>CAXBEI010000004.1:0-11251 GCA_963974765.1 uncultured Sphingorhabdus sp. | reverse complement strand
GCGGTATTGGCGCACCCTTTCTGGAGTTTTCTAGCATGACTACAGCAGCGCGACCGCCATTCATTGGCAACGCCGAACGCGAAGAGCGGCTGGACAAGTTGCGTCGCGCTATGCCGGCGAGCGATCTTGATGCCGTCATCATCACGCCGGGCAGCAATATGCGCTATTTCTTCGCCGAGGCATTCTATGAAAGCGAACGCTTTGTCGGTGTGTTGGTTACGGCCGGGAGCACCATCTTTATCTGCCCGAAATTCGAGGAATCCGCGATCCGTGCCAAATTCCCGATGGCCTCGGAAATGGCCTTCTGGGAGGAGCATGAAAACCCCTTCGCGCTAATCGCGTCTCTATTGGCGGAAGCGGGCTGCCAGCGGTGCGCGCTCGATCCTGAATCTTCCTACGGCCATGCCGCGCGCCTGTCCGATGCGCTGGTACAGCTGGAAAAACCGGTCCTCCAAAGCTCTGCCGCGTCGATTATCGCCCCGCTGCGCGCGATAAAATCACAGGCCGAGATCGATCTGATGATCGCAGCTATGCAGCTGACGCTGTCGGTCCATGAAACAATTTTCGAGTGGATAAAGCCGGGTATGAAAGCCAGCGCCGTGATCGCCGAAATCGACCGCCTGCACCGCGCTGGCGGGGCGGATGGCGGCAACAGTTTCTGCGCCGTCCAGTTCGGCGAAGCGACCTCCCATCCGCATGGCGTGCCCGGCGACCCGGCGCTGCAAGAGGGCGAACTGATCCTGATCGACACCGGCTGCACCATCGACGGCTACAATTCCGACATCACCCGCACCTATGCCCTGTCCAAACTGGACAGCGAGATTGAGAAGCTGTGGCATATCGAAAAACAAGCCCAGCAAGCCGCTTTTGATGCGGCCGCCATCGGCACGCCCTGCGAAGCCGTCGACAAGGCCGCCCGCGATATGCTGATCAGCCACGGCCTCGGCCCCGACTACGACCTGCCAGGCCTCCCCCACCGCACCGGCCACGGCATCGGTCTCGACATCCACGAAGGCCCCTATCTGGTCAAAGGCGATGCGACGCCGCTGGCGGCGGGCATGTGTTTCTCCAACGAACCGATGATCGTGGTGCCCGGCCAATATGGTATCCGGCTGGAAGATCATTTCTATATGACGGCGGCGGGGCCGGAGTGGTTTACCCGGCCGCAAGAGGATCTTTACCGGCCCTTTGGGTAGGGTGGGGTGCTCATTGGCTGTGTTTGCCGAAGTGCGGATGTTACGG
Source organism: uncultured Sphingorhabdus sp. (assembly GCA_963974765.1). Classification (GTDB taxonomy): domain Bacteria; phylum Pseudomonadota; class Alphaproteobacteria; order Sphingomonadales; family Sphingomonadaceae; genus Parasphingorhabdus. The sequence goes on along the minus strand of CAXBEI010000004.1, from coordinate 10,009 downwards.
TGACATGCATAAACACACGGGGATACTCAACGATGCGCTATTTTCTTGATACTGAATTTAACGGCTTTGGCGGTGAATTGATTTCGATCGCCCTGGTTCCCGAAAATGACGGTCTTGCTCCCTTCTACGCAGCGGTCGAATGCAAAAATCTCACGCCATGGGTCGTCGAGCATATCATTCCGGTGCTGGATGTGGAGCAAGTGACGCGCAGCGGTCTCGTGGACCTGTTCGCGGACTATCTCGGCGACGATCCGGAGCCTGTGCTGGTCGCAGACTGGCCGGAGGATATTGCGCATGCAGCGCGGTTGCTGGTCATTGGTCCGGGTCTTATGAAACCGGTGCGCAATATTCGGTTTGATCTGGTCGATGCCGCTCTCGTTAGTTCGGGCGAGGGCAGTGCCATTCCGCACAATGCCTATCACGATGCGCTCCGGCTACGCGCAGACGTGCTGGCTTATGAAAAACGAATGGCGACGTAGATGGCGCAGCGATCCACCAGCGGGCCACCCTTGTCCGACAGTATCTAGTCGCCCGTGCTGGCGCTTCTGCAGCGCGATTTCACATCACTCTCCCTTAGGGGAGCAGGCGAAATATTGCTGTCCTACACCCGACCCGATCGCTTATTATAGCCGCCGATTTCGCGACAGGCGTGGCACAGGCTCTTTGACAATTTGAAAGGTCACACTCGGCGGCATGACAAAAGCCCGAAAAGACAGGAAATCTGCGGCTTCGGGACAAAGGCCACGAAAAACAAAGCCGCGCTTTTCTGTCAAGTTCGGGCTCGCACGAAGACATCTGGCCACAAAGGCTGAAACAGCGCGCGCAATGACTCTGGCTTTTCACCGCGGCCGTCTTAATTTACCAGCCCCGCAGCCGTAAATCTCTCTGTAAAGGTGCGCTTCGGCAATATTTCATCTTCTGTTTACTCCGATACGGTAGATTTGATGAAATTCGTTCCGAGTAATGAGGGTAATGTTGGTTGCTGCTGTTCCAAAACAAGATTCTAGAGATGATCGCTACCGGCGTCTCGCTGGATGTGACGGTGGAACGACTGTGTCACGAGATTGAGCTTTTGTTGCCCGGCATTGCCTGTTCTGTCTTGCGGGTAAAGGATAACGGAACAATTGATCCGCTAGCCGCGCCCAGCCTGCCGGAAAATTTTTCGGGGCTGATCAAGGGTCTTATGATCGGGCCCAACGTCGGTTCTTGCGGTAGTGCAGCCTATCTTGGCGAAGCGGTGATAGTGACCGATATCGAGCAGGATACGCGCTGGACTGCGTTCAAGGAACATCTCCTGCCCTTCGGGTTCAAGGCCTGCTGGTCGGTGCCGATCTTCAATGCCGAAGGCGTGGTCTTTGGTACCTTTGCACTATATTTTAAGCAAAAGCGGATGCCGCGTGCCCGCGAAAAACAACTGGTCAGTGCCAGCATCCATCTCTGCGCGATTGCGCTGGAACGGCATGACCGGGTGCTCGAGCAGGAGCGGCGGGCCTCGGTCGATGCACTGACCGACTTGCCGAACAGATCGGGTTTCGACGCGGCATTGAGCCGCCTGTCCTGCGAGGAGCCGGGCACCTGGGCGTTGCTGGTGGTCGATCTCGACAATCTCAAGATGATCAACGACACGTTCGGGCATCAGGCCGGTGACGAGCTGCTGCAGAGCGTTGCACAGCGGATCAGGACCAGCGTCCTGCCAGATCATGTGTTCCGGTTGGGTGGCGACGAATTTGCCATCATCCTCCAGGAAACCGGGGCGGTCGCCGATCTCAGCGGCACGGCATCGCGGATTCTTGAAGCGGTCGGCATTGTCACAAGTTGCAGCGGGCATATGATCCAGCCGCGCGCGACGATTGGCGGCGCGGCACTTTCACCAGGCGACCATGATGCCGAAACGGTGCATCGCCACGCCGATTTTGCGCTCTACCATGCCAAGGAAACCGGTCGCGGCGGCTTTGTCCGCTACTGGCCCGGAATTGGCACGGCGATAAAACACAGGATCGAAGTGATCCAGGATGTCGATGCCGCGCTGGATGAGGGGCGGATCGAGGCTTATTACCAGCCGCTCGTCCGGATCGACACGGGCGAGATCGTCGGCATGGAAGCACTGTGCCGGCTGCGCAAGCCGGAGGGCAATATCGTATCGGCAGGATCATTTCATCAGGCCACCACCGATGTGGATGTCGCCGCCAAGCTGACCGAGGGCATGTTGGCCCTGGTCGCTGCCGACGTCCGGTCCTGGCTGGAATGCGGGATCCCGTTCCAGCATGTCGGGATCAACATCTCGTCGGCCGATTTTCACAGCGGCACGCTCTATGACCGTATCAAGGCAGCCTTTGGCCGTGAAAATGTGCCCTTGAAACATGTCGTTCTCGAGGTGACGGAATCGGTCTATCTCGGGCAAAATAACCCGGTTGTCGCGCAGGAGATCAAGGCGCTGCGCGGTCATGGCCTGTGTGTGGCACTGGATGATTTTGGCACCGGCTTCGCCTCGCTCACCCATTTGCTGACGGTGCCGGTGGATATCATAAAGATCGACAGATCGTTCGTCAGCCAGTTGCGGCATGGCGACCGGGGTATGGCGATTATCGAAGGCCTGCTCAGCATCGCGCGCAAGCTCGATATAAAGGTGATCGCAGAGGGCATCGAGACCGAGGAACAGGGCTATTTGCTCGAGAAAATTGGCTGCAAACTGGGGCAGGGCTATCTATACTCGGCCGCTGTCCCGCGCGAAAGTGCGACCGAATTGCTGCTGAAACACGCGCAACAGAGCGGAGCGGACAAGCGGGAACCGGTATACGGCCTGCCAACGCGAGTCACCGCTGGCCGGACCACGGCGGAAGATTCCGGTCTGGTCAAAAAGGGCCTGCGGGCCGCGTCCTGATATAGCGGTCATGTTGTTGTTTCCATGGTCCCTGACAGGTTGGAGCAGGTCCGCAATGCGCGACTAGCCGCCGATATCGCTGCCGATTCCTTACCCTGATCACCACCACTTGCGCCGCCGCGCCCGAAAATCTCTGTCCTACAACCGCCCGAATAGCGTATTGTCACTACCGGTCCCAGGACAGGCTCTTTGACAATTTGGATAAGGATAACGCCGCTCGCTCCTGTCGGTCTGTTTCTACCGAGCCGGTTTGGGACAGGGCGATCTGGAAGGTTACACTCGATGCTTGGGTGACCGCTCCTAGATACAGGAATTCTGCGGCTTTGAGGCAAAGGTTACGGAAAACAAAACAGGGCTTCAATGTCTAGTTTGAGGCGAGATATCGCAGTGGCTGGACTTGCACCATGCTGGAAGAGCGCATGATCGTTCTGTGTCTCCGTGTGTTTGTGGACTTTAAATGGATCCGGGCTTTACAATCAAGCGCCGGTAGAACGCTTCCTTGGCCGCAATTTTCACAAACTTTGGGATCCATTGGTCGGGCTATATGGGGTTATTGCGCGATACCGCCAATCTCGCGCGTGCGTCTTTGCGCTTTTCGGTCGCTCGTTTTCCAGGCGCGCGCTGAGCCTGAAAAACTGGTCGGGACGAGAGGATTCCCGGCCAAGATAATCCATCCATTGCCATCAACGCAAAGTCGGAGAATTCCTTGGGTTTCTATTCTATCAAGATGTTTGGATCAGTTTAGGTACACAGTTATGAGCACAATTTCTGCGCAATCTGTCATCTGCATTCAACCCGTAACACTGACAAAGCGGACGTTGCGGCTCCCGGTTCAAGAACGTCCGCTGGCGCTGGGCGCAATGCGGGCGTTTGGAACAGATTGTTGATCACCCTTATGGTGATGCTGATGTTTTGAAGCTACCGAATGCTTGTGATCTGAACGCCAGTCTAATTCGGTCTGGATAAAATCGGCGCGCAAATGATAAATACCCGGCCTGCGGCGAACTCGCTATTTTGATCCTGAGATTCTGCGCACGAGTTTGATCATCGCTACTAGAATAGTCTTGTGTCTTTTAGGGTATACGCTTGGATGGTGCGAGCACCAGTTCGAGACATCCATCAATAGCCAGTGTTCAGGCCATGGCTCGAGAGAAAGATGAGAGCGCAAATGCATCACATATTTCGTTATCGCTGGCACAATAATACTGGATGCAGGCTTCTCCGAGATCCTTTGTATATGGGTATTTGCAGATTGGTCAAAATTGCCCCTTTTGCCTTTTAAAACTCCAGATAGCTATCCAACCGGGCCAGCGATATCAGCGTCAGACCGCAGGATTGCGCCCGTTCAATCGCGATACTGGTCGGTACAGAGATGGTCACCAGCGTGGTGGCTCCGGCGATCGCCGATTTCTCGACGATCTCGTAACTGCACCGCGATGTGGTGAGGACGAAACCGGTCGACAGCGACCGGTTGTCGCGCGCCATCGCCCCGATCAACTTGTCGAGCGCATTGTGGCGACCAACATCTTCGCGGACACAGATAATTGTGCCGGTCTCGTCCACCCAGGCGGCCGCGTGGACGCCGCCCGTGGCCGTGTTGAGGGGCTGGTGATCATGCAAAGTGGCGAGGGCGGCGAAGATATGGTCTCTATGGATCGGCCGATGCTCGCTGACCTTTGGAAGCGGCCGAGCGACCAGTTCGAGATTTTCCAGACCGCACAGGCCACAGCTGCTCTCGGCAACGCGGGTGCGCGCCCGTTCGAAGACCGTATCCGCTTTTTCCGAAGCGACATTGGCGCGGATGATCCAGCCTTGTTCGTGGGCGTGCACATTGATCGCGGCCAGCTGATCGGCTCGGTCCACAAGCCGCTCGGATATGGCAAAACCGGTGACAAAATCCTCGAGGTCGGTCGGTGTCGCCATCATCACGGCGTACCCGATACCGTTAAACTCGATTGAGACCGGTGCTTCTATCGCAACCTGTCGGTTCTCTTCTTCCTGGGCGGAAGCGTCCGGGCGAACGACCTTGGCACTGTAGCTGTCCATCTAGGATTCGGCGGCGACGCTATCAGTGGCAGACGGCTGCGATTTCTGCATGACTATGTCGATAGCCAGAGCAGCGACATCCGAAAGGCCTGTCTCTGCCCCATCGACCATATGAGCAGTGATCCGGCGCTTCATCCTCGGGTCCCAGTAAAGCAATATATGCCCGGCCACAGCTTCGGCAGCCGCATCGCGTTCCAGCGTGCCGAAATTGCGGGCGATCTGGTTGACCATATGGACGAGATGATCGAGCGTCTTCATTCCGCCGCTTCGACCGTTTCAATACGCCGTGCCTGATCCGACAGTTGCTCGTAATCGGCCTGCCATTCGGTCGGACCATTGGAAGCGGCAATCTGTACGGCGGTCACTTTATATTCGGGGCAATTGGTCGCCCAGTCGCTATATTCGGTGGTCACGACATTGGCCTGGGTCGCGGGATGGTGGAAGGTGGTATAGACGACGCCCGGCGCGACCCGCTCGGTCACGGTCAGGCGCAAGGTTGTTTCTCCCGAGCGGCTCGCCAATTTGGTCCAGTCGCCGCTTTTCAGCCCGCGGTTTTCCGCATCGGTCGGGTGCATTTCCAGTAGGTCCTCCGGATGCCAGGCTGTATTGTCGGTGCGCCTTGTCTGCGCGCCGACATTATAGTGCGACAATATCCGCCCGGTCGTTAGCAGCAGCGGGAAGCGCGGGCCGGTTTTCTCGTCAGTCGGCACATAGTCCGTGACCACAAATTGCCCCTTGCCGCGAACAAAGCCGTCGACATGCATGATCGGCGAGCCATCCGGCGCGGCGTCATTGACCGGCCATTGCAGTGATCCTGCTTCCTTCAGGCGGGCGAAATTCACCCCGGCGAAGGTTGGTGTCAGGCGGGCGATCTCGTCCATGATCTCGGACGGATGAGAATAGTCCCATTCCAGTCCCATCGCATTGGCGAGCGCTTGAGTGACTTCCCAGTCCTCCAGGCCGTTGACCGGCGTCATCACCTTGTTGACCAGCTGGATGCGGCGCTCGGCATTGGTGAAGGTGCCGTTTTTCTCGAGGAAGGTCGAGCCGGGCAGGAAGATATGCGCATAATGCGCGGTTTCGTTGAGGAACAGGTCATGGACGATCACGCATTCCATCGCCGCCAGCCCGGCCGAGACATGTTTGGTATTGGGGTCGGACTGGAGAATATCCTCGCCCTGAACATAGAGCGCCTTGAATTCGCCATCGACCGCAGCATCGAGCATATTGGGAATGCGGAGGCCCGGTTCGGAGTCAATCGGCACACCCCAGTCTTCCTCGAACAAGGCGCGGGTGGCTGCATCGGACACATGACGATAGCCGGAGAGTTCGTGCGGGAAGCTGCCCATGTCGCAGGCGCCCTGGACATTATTCTGGCCGCGTAAAGGATTTACGCCGACGCCGGGCCGGCCGATATTGCCGGTCGCCATCGCCAGATTGGCAATTGCCATCACGGTTGAACTGCCCTGGCTATGCTCGGTCACGCCGAGCCCGTAATAGATCGCGCCATTGCCGCCGGTTGCGAACAATCGTGCCGCAGCGCGAAGCTCTTCGGACGGCACGCGGGTAACCGGCTCCAAGGTTTCCGGTGCATGGCGTTCATGCGATACGAACGCAGCCCATTCGGCATATTCATCCCAGTCGCAACGCTCGCGAATATAGGCTTCGTCGGCCAGACCTTCGGTGACGATGACATGGGCCATGGCCGTCAATACGGCGACATTGGTGCCGGGCTGGAGCGGCAAATGATGGGTCGCTTCGATATGCGGGGATTTGACCAGATCGATCCGGCGCGGATCAATGACAATCAGCTTTGCCGGCGGCTTGCCGTCGATGCCGCGCAGGCGTTTCTTCATCCGGCTGGCGAAGACCGGATGCGCATCGGTCGGATTGGCACCGATCACCAGGATGACATCGCTTTCCTCGACGCTGTCGAAATCCTGGGTGCCGGCGCTGGTGCCGAAGGTGGCGTTCAATCCATAGCCAGTCGGAGAGTGACAGACCCGCGCGCAGGTATCGACATTGTTATTGCCGAAACCGGCACGGATCAGCTTCTGCACCAGAAAGGTTTCTTCATTGGTGCAGCGCGACGAGGTAATCCCGCCGACGCTGAGCCGGCCATATTGCCCCTGGATGCGTTTGATCTCGCTCGCCGCATAGCCAAGCGCTTCTTCCCAGCTGACTTCCCGCCACGGCTGATCAATGCTCTCCCGGATCATCGGACTGGTGATGCGGTCCTGATGATTGGCATAGCCCCAGGCAAAGCGGCCCTTGACGCAGCTATGGCCGCGATTGGCCTTGCCGTCTTTCCACGGCACCATTCGGACCAGCTGCTCGCCGCGCATCTCGGCGCGGAAGGTGCAGCCGACGCCACAATAAGCGCAGGTGGTAATCTCGGTACGGTCGGGCTTGCCGATTTCGGTCATCGCCTTTTCCTGCAACGTGGCCGTCGGACAGGCCTCAACGCAGGCGCCGCAAGACACGCATTCGCTGGTCAGGAAATCGTCGGTCGGCAGGCCTGCGGAGATTTTCGAGGCAAAGCCGCGCCCGTCCATGGTCAGCGCGAACGTTCCCTGCACTTCGTCGCAAGCCCTAACGCAGCGGGAACAGGCGATGCATTTGGACGGATCAAAATCGAAATAGGGATTGGACGTGTCTTTGGCCTCGCCGAGATGGTTAGCGCCTTCATAGCCATAGCGAACGTCGCGCAGGCCGACATTGGCCGCCTGATCTTGCAGTTCGCAATCATTGTTGGCGCTGCAGGTCAGGCAATCGAGCGGGTGATCGGAGATATAGAGCTCCATCACGCCCTTGCGCAATTTCTGCAGATGCGGCGTCTGGGTCCTGACGACCATGCCGTCTTCGGCTGGCGTGGTGCAGCTGGCCGGAGTGCCCCTGCGGCCATCGATCTCGATCAGGCAGAGACGGCAGGAGCCGAAGCTTTTGACATTGTCGGTGGCGCAGAGCTTGGGAATTTCATTGTCGATTTCCGCCGCCGCGCGCATCACGCTGGTACCCGCCGGAACGCTGACGTCGCGGCCATCGATCGACAGCGTCACGATATCGCTGGCCTTGGAGGCCGGTGTGCCAAAATCCTTTTGCGGCTGATAGGTCATGCCTTGTCCTTTACCATATCGGCGCTCGCTTCGAAATCCTCAGGCCAATGTTTTATGGCGCTCATCACCGGATAAGGCGTGAAACCACCGAGCGCGCACAGCGACCCGAATTTCATCGTCTCGCAAAGATCGGTGATGAGCGACAGTTCCTCGTCCAGGCTGCGGCCCTGTTTCGGGGCATTGTGCATTTGCGGCAAGCTCTCGACCGGGTCCGCTGCCGCGCGTCCGCCCGCCTTGATCCGGTCCAGCAATTCCATGCCGCGCACCGAGCCCAGTCGGCAGGGCGTGCATTTGCCGCAGCTTTCGGCGGCGCAAAATTCCATCGCGAAATGAGCCTGGGAGAGCATGTCGGCACTCTCGTCGAACACGACAATGCCGCCGTGGCCAATCAGTCCGTCGGCTGCGGTGAAAGCTTCATAGTCAAAGGGCAGATGGAAATCGCCCGGCGGATGATAGGCACCCAGCGGGCCACCCACCTGCACCGCCTTGACCGGCCTGCCACTTTCCGTGCCGCCGCCAATGTCGTTGACCAGTTCGCCGAGCGTGATCCCAAAGGCGGTTTCGAACAGGCCGCCATGTTTGAGGTTCCCCGCCAGCTGGATCGGCATGGTTCCGCGCGAACGGCCCATGCCATAATCGGCATAGGCTTTGGCACCATTGGCCAGAATATAGGGCACGGCCGCGAGGGTGAGAACATTGTTGACGACCGTCGGCTTGCCGAACAGGCCTTCGAGAGCAGGCAGTGGCGGCTTCGCCCTTACCTCGCCGCGCTTGCCTTCAAGACTCTCGAGCAGGGATGTTTCCTCGCCGCAGACATAAGCGCCGGCACCGACGCGGACTTCGATGTCAAAAGGCGCGACGATATGCGCGCTGGCCAAAATCGCGGCGTTCAGCTTGGCAATCGCGTGCGGATATTCGCTGCGGACATAAATATAACCCTTGTCCGCACCGACCGCGAGACCGGCAATCGCCATGCCCTCGATCAGGCAATAGGGATCGCCCTCCATCAGCATCCGGTCGGCAAAGGTGCCACTATCGCCTTCGTCGGCATTGCAGACGATATATTTTTGGGGTCCGTCAGCGCCAGCGACGGTCTTCCACTTGATCCCCGCCGGGAAACCGGCTCCGCCCCGACCGCGAAGGCCGGATTCGGTAACGGTTTCGATGATCGCATCAGGGCCAAGCTCTCGCGCCTTTGCCAGACCGAGCCAGCCGCCGGTCGCCTGATAATCTTCCAGATCGAGCGGCTGCGTGATACCGGCCCGCGCGAAGGTCAGGCGCTGCTGTTTGGTAATGAAAGGGTGGTCAGAGATTCTACCAATATTGAGACAGGATGAACCATCGAGAATGGCTGCAACATCGGCCACAGTTGCCGGTCCATAGCCAATGCCATTGACTTCAATAAGCGGCTCCAGCCACTGCATGCCCCAGCTCGAAACCCGGATGATTTCGGCATCGGGCGCGACCCTGGCAATCGCCTCGGCGACCTGATCCGCCCCGCAGGCCAGCGCGAGCGCATCGTCGGATATGGCAATGCGCAACGTCATAGAGATTCAATCAGTTGCGTGAGTTTTTGAACATCGAGCCTTGCATGCACATCCTGTCCGATCATCGCATTGGGACCGACGCTGCACAGGCCGAGACAGTAGACGGTCTCGATTTCGCATTTGTCCTTCGCCGCTGCGGAAATATTTAATGCCAAAGCGTCACAGCCGCGCGCCTGACAGGCTTCGGCGCGGCACAGTTTCAGCACCGGCAGCTTGGCCGGCTCGGTCTTGAAGTCGTGATAGAAACTGACAACGCCGTGAACCTCTGCCCGGCTCAGGTTGAGCGCACCGGCCAGATAGCATTTTGCCTCTTCGTCAACGCAACCAAATTCCACCTGGATATCGTGCAGGATCGGCAACAGCGGCCCGTCGCGTCCAGCATGGGCCGCGACAATATCCTCGAGACGGGCAGCCTTGTC
>CAXBEI010000003.1:0-317360 GCA_963974765.1 uncultured Sphingorhabdus sp. | reverse complement strand
GTGGCGGGCGGGCGATGACGTTCGGATCGAATCCCCTAGTGGTGAACCTGTCGAACTATGCTTTTAGACGAGAGACGCCCTTCGACAGGCTCAGGACGAACGGCAATAATATCCGTTCGTCCTGAGCCTGTCGAAGGATCCTCCAGTCGAGATGTGCCGCTGGCTTAGCTGACCTTCGGTTCGACAAGCGCAATACCGGCGGAAATCATACCGACCCATTGGACACTGTCCTACAGCACCAAAATCCGCTATGCTCCGGCAAAAGATAAACGGTCGCATGTTTTGGTTCCTGAAGCTGGGAGAAGCCGCATGCCGCAATATTATTATCTCAAATATATCCCCAAGGCCGACCGTCCGCGGGTCGTCGGCAATCTCGAGCGGCTGATCGGCCAGCTCGACCGGGAAGTGCCCGACAAGGACAGCGAGCAGACCTTGCTGCTGGCAACCTGGAATATCCGCAATTTCGGCAAGGTCCGACGGCTGCCGGAGAGCCTGATGTATATTGCCGAGATATTGTCGCGGTTCGACTTTGTCGCGGTGCAGGAAGTGGTCGATCTCGATGACTGGCACGCGGTGATGGACCGGCTGGGCCCGGACTATGATTTCATCGCCTCGGACAAGACGCATCACAAACTGGGCAGCGGCGGCGAGCGGCTGCTCTACCTCTATGACAAGCGCAAGGTGCGGTTCCAGAATATCGCCGGCGAAATCGTCCTGCCGACCGACATGCTGATCACCGATGACACGGCGGGAGAGGGTGGGGCGCTATATCAGGGCAAGCAGTTCCGGCGGTCGCCGTTCATCACCGCCTTCCAGTCCGGCTGGTTCAAGTTCGATATCTGTACGGTGCACCTCTTCTACGGCTCGTCGTCGGGATCGAAGCTGCAGCAAAGGGTGCAGGAAATCGACCGGGTCGCCGACTATTTCGCCGACCGGGCCGAACAGGCGCAAAAGGAAGGCCGGTCGCTGATCTTGCTGGGGGATTTCAATATCGTCCACCCCGATCATGAAACGATGACCGCGCTGAAACGGCATGGTTTCCGGATTCCCAATGCGCTCAACCGGCCGTCCAATCTGGACCTGAGCAAATATTATGATCAGATCGCGTTCATGACCGATGATGACACATTGAACTTCATCGACCGGCAGACAGATGACCCGAAGAAAGCCAATGCGGGGATTTTCGAGATATTCAAATCGATCTATCGCGACGGTGATGTGCTGGAATATGAAGGAGAATTGCGCAAGAAAGCGGGCGGGAAGGACAAGCAAGGCGCGGAGCTGACGAAATATTTCAAGGGCAGCTGGCGCACATTCCAGCTGTCCGATCACAAGCCGATGTGGGTGCGGATCAAGTCAAATGCGGCGGCATCCTATCTTGCACGGATGAAAGCGGGCTGAAGCGGTTTGTGCTGGTCAGGCCGCGAACGCGGTTTTGCTGAAATGCTCGGTGAAACGCGGCTGCATCGGCTGGCTGGCGACCATCGCCAGCGGCAATGCGGTCTCGCAATGGGCGCATTCGGCGCTGAACCGTCCGACATGCCAGTGTGATTTGCCGCAGCCGGGGCAGCGGTTGACGATATCGAGATGATAGAGCGGCTGATAACCGCGCTCGTGTCCCTGCTCGGCCAATGCTTGAACAGGCTGATTGATGAATGATCTGGGAGATAAGTACATCGTTTCTTCCTTCCTCGTTTGAGCCGAGCCTACTTCGCTAACTGCGCATCAAATGGCATTTGGTTGCTGTACCAGCGATGAACCGTTTGTTTTGGTAGATGAAATGATAGTTGCTTCTCGCAAAACCGATAGGAGATATTCGCCATCTTTCGGTGATCCATAGCATAGAGAGGATCAAATTGTTGATTTCTACAGGGAATAATTCACGATTTTACACCGCTGATTATGGCCTACGCTCACTGATCGGGGGTGAAGCGATAGAGACTATCCCGATCAGTTGTTCGGCGTGCTTGGTTGCGGATGAGCGCTGGTCGGCTTAGCCGGCCCCCAACTTGCGCCAAGCCAGATCGGCAAATTCGCACAAAAGCGGTCTTGTCTCGCGCGGATCGATGATGTCCTCGACACTGAACTGTTCAGCGGTGCGGAACGGTGAGGTGACCTTGTCGAGCTTGGCCTTGATCTCCGCGAGCCGCGCTGCCGGATCTTCGGCGCTTTCGATATCGCTCTTGTAGGCGACCTCCAGACCGCCGGCGATCGGCAGCGAGCCCCAGTCGCCTGATGGCCAGGCGAAGCGGTACTGGAAATTCTCGGCATTGCTCATCGCGCTGCCCGCGATGCCATAAGCGCGTCGGACGATGACGCTGGCCCATGGCACGGTTGCTTTATAGACGGCGTTCATCGCTTGGACGCCATAGCGGATGGTGCCGGTGCGCTCCGCTTCGCCGCCGATCATGAAGCCGGGATTGTCGACCAGATGGACGACCGGCAGGTGGAATTGCTCGGCCAGCTTGGCAAAGCGCTCGACCTTCTCCGACGATTTGGCCTCCCACGAGCCGCCGAGAAAGGACGGATCATTGGCGAGCACGGCGACCGGCCAGCCGTCGAGACGGGCAAAGGCGGTGATCGCGGCGCGGCCCCAGCGCTTGCCCATTTCGAATACCGATCCTTCGTCGAACACCGACATCATGATCTTGCGCATCGAATAGACCTGCTTATCTGCGCGCGGAACGGCGGAGAGCAGGCTTTCATCCTTGCGGTCGACGGGATCCCAGTTCTCGGCGCGGGCGGATAGCTGGTTCACGTTGCTCGGCAGATAGGACAGGAATTTGCGGGCGGTGATAAAGGCTGCAGCTTCGCTCGCGACCTCTTCGTCGATCACGCCATTGGTGGTGTGGATGTCGGAGCCACCGAGTTGTTCCTTGCTGAGATCATCGCCAATCGCAGCAGCCACGGCCGGCCCAGCGGCAAAGATTTGCGAAAGGCCCTTCACCATGATCGAATAGTGGCTGGCAACGGCACGCGCTGCGCCCATGCCTGCTGTCGGACCCAATGCCAGAGCTACCACCGGCACGCTGTCCTGGTTCTTGATAATATCTTCCCAGCCGGGAACGGCCGGGACATAGGTAAAGCCCATATCCTCGAGGCTTTTGACCGAGCCACCGCCGCCGGTGCCGTCGATCATCCGGATCATCGGTATGCCAAGCGTATGCGCCATTTTCTCGCACTGGGTGAATTTCCGGTGCAGCGCGGCATCGGCGGCGCCGCCGCGCACGGTAAAGTCATCGGCAGAGGCGACAACAGGGCGGCCCTCGATATTGGCGCGACCGAAGATCAGGTTGCTCGGCGCAAAATCCTCGAACGTTCCGTCTTCGGCATAGGTGCCGCGGCCGGCAATCTTGCCGATCTCGCGAAAACTGTCTTCGTCGACAATTCCGGCAATCCGCGCTCTTGCATCCAGCTTGCCGCGGCCGTGCTGGCGAGAGACTTTTTCCTCGCCGCCCATTTTTTCGGCGAGCCGTTGGCGCTCGGCCAGTTCTTCAAGTTCGGGTTTCCATGTCATATCCTGCGTTTAACCGAGTGGTTAAGGCAGGGGAAGCGGGAATATCGGCTACGCATCAATCGGCGCTGATTCCGGGCCGGAGATATTCAAGCGCGCTGCGCATCGCGGGGTCGCTGCCGTCGGCGTCCCGGTCGGCCGATTCCAGTGGCATATCCGCGACATAATCCTCGCGCGGAGTGCCGTTGACGTGGAACAGCGTTTCCGTGCCGAGATCCATGCGGGCTTCGGATTTTTCGAGATCAATATTGGACAGCGCGCCCAGCAGGTCCGCCATGCCGGACGATATGGTATAGGCACCGGCAGCCGCATCCAGACCGATCACCAGCCCTTCACCCATGCTACCGGTCCAGCGTCCGCCAAGCACGACGACCGTCCCCTGATATTGCGGGTCACGCGGTTTGACTTGTTCGATAAAGCGGCGAGGCACCGTAAATTCTCGCTCGATGCTGGGGATTTCATGGATCTGGTAGGATCGTGTTTCCGTCACGAAATGGCCGATGATGCTGCGCGCAACCTCGGTATTGCCGCCGCTGGGCGTGTTGCGCAGGTCGATGATCATGGCCCGGGTGCCGGCCAGGCTTTGCACCGCCTGATCGAAAGCGGAGATCAGGTCATTATTGCCCAGAGCATTGTTGATGCGGATGATGCCGATATCGCCATTCCTGCTGGTCTCCAGCAAAGGACCGGCGTTTATGGTTTTGCTCAGCGCGTAGGTTGCCGGCAGGTCGATCGTCCGGAGTTCCCCGCCGACTTTAAAGACCAGAGTGCGGGGCTTGTTGCGCAATCCGCTGACCGCCAGCATCGCACCATAATTTCTCTGCCGGTCCGTCGGATCGGGCAGCAGCTGCCCATAAGGCCGGAGCGCCGCAGCGCTCATATCTGTTCCGTCCGCAGAGATAATCTGCCAGCCGGTACGAATTCCGGCCTCGTCCGCGGCAGAACCGGCGCGAACATCCGCGACATAGAAACGGCCGCCGAGATATCGGGTCGCGATATCCGACCCGGTAGGAATGATCGAATAATCAGTTTCGTCGAAAGGGCCGACGATGAAATGCGGGTCGGAAAAGGTCAGTGCCGTCTGGTGCAGGATCTTGCGAAATCCATCCCGGTCAACGACTTGCAGCGCAAGGGCTTTGGAGCGCGCAAGCTGTGCATCAACATCAATGTCGCTGCGCTGCGCATAGGCATAGAAAAGGCGGAACTGGTCTTCAAACTCCCGCCAGGCTTGCCCGGCATCAAAAATTTCGGCGCTTTCAGCCTGCGCAGACGGTGTCTGCTCCGCCGCATATGCCGGGGCGACCATGAATAAAATGAGACTTAGGGCCATCGCTTTAGCCAGTGCTTTCATTTCTGCTCCTTTCGCATTGCGCCCTATATCCTGTACCCGTTGCAAGTCCGAGCGCCTGTTGCAACTTCCGATTGCATGATTATCGCCGGGCTGGGTGAACTTTACAGATAGAGCGCCTTGTTTTTTCTGTGACCTTTGGCAGAAAGGCGCAGAAAACCGGTGCGTGCGCCGAAGCAGGGTGCCGCCTAGTGTAACCTTTGGGAAATGCCGCCTCAGTGAGCAGGGTAAGGGATGCATTCATCATCCTGCCAGCATAGCGCGCGCCGCCGATGTAGGAAAGGATCATGAGACGCTATCCATTGTTCCGATTTAATGTGGCATGTTCCATTGACTGGCATACCACCGCCACGTTGCACATCCAGTGACGTGAACGGCTGCACAGGCGTTGCTTGTGCTGCTATTGTATTTTGCACCTTTCGTTTTTACTTCAGTAGCATGAGCTGGTTGTTCTTCCTCCTTGGTGCATTGGCAATTGTCTCCGTGTTTTTATATCGGCACTGGGCGAGAAAGCGTCGGCGCCAGCAACTGTTGGCGACACCGCTTACTTCAGAACAGCGCGAAGTGATCGCTAGGCTAGTGCCGATTGTCCGCCGGCTACCGGAACCATTGCGGCCCAAGTTGGAAGGGAAGATCAATCTATTTCTCGACCAGGTCACCTTCCGAGGCAATCAAGGTCTCGAGATAACCGAGGAAATCAGGCTCTCGATCGCCGCTCAGGCCTGCTTGTTAATCGCCAACAGTCCGGCTTGGTACAACACGATCAGAAACGTGTTGGTCCATCCTTCCGCCTTTCACATACACCGCAACTCTCATGACGGACTTGTCGTCCATGAGGGCAGGCACTCGATGCTTGGCGAAAGCTGGGCCAGGGGACCGGTTATCTTGTCATGGGAGCACGCGCTTCACGGGGGGCTCGAGGAAAACGATGGACACAATGTCGTCATCCACGAATTCGCGCACCAACTGGACAGCCTGACCGGCGACACCAATGGCATTCCGATCTTGCGAAAGGGGCAAGCGTATAAGGGCTGGGAAAAAGCTATGTTGGATGCCTTCCACAAGCATGTGGAACGTGTTGAACGTGGACACAACACTTTGATCGACCCCTATGGCGCAAACAACCATCAAGAGTTCTTTGCCGAAGCGATTGTCGCGTTTTTTGAAAAACCCCGGTTGATGCACCGCGAGGAGCCAGCGCTCTATGCGCAGCTGTCGGAACTGCTGGCGCTAGATCCCTCGCATTGGGAATAGGCAAGGCTGACTGAGAATCCCGGCAATCGAGGAATGCAGCCAATAGTGGAGACCCGATAACCCGGTCATGAGTGAGCATATTATCCGAGTATTTCCGACGTCCCTTTTGCGCCCTTAACAGCCATTAAAACGCACCACCGCCGGCGACCGCTAGCGGGGCGAAAGCCGATTTTGCTCACACGCGATCCGCAACGCCCGTTTTTTGCTTCTTCAGCGGATATTGGCTTTCGTATTTCCATGCTGTCGCCTGTTCATTCTTCATCCCCGTAAATCGCGACGCTCGGTTCGCGCTCGCTGGTCGCCCGTCCGCGATACATGCCCGGTGTGTTGAAACTGTATCCAGCCTGACCCCATGGCGTGGCGTAGATGATGCCGCCGTCGCCGCCCAGTTCACCGAGTTCGGCGATCACGTCATCGGCGATCTGCTGGATTTCCTCGTCGGACAGCTGGAATTCACTGCCGTGGACGACATAGGTGTCATTGCCTTCGGCGTCTTTCGGCACATCCAGTTGCGCTTCCTTGATGGCCGTCAACCAACGAAGCCGGATGCGGGCACAGATTTCGTGGGCGACGCCGAGGCGGATGAAATATTCGCCCGATCCGGTTGCCGAAATCGCGCAGCTGCGGTTGTCGGCATAAGTCCCCGCGCCGATGATCGGGCTGTCGCCGATCCGGCCCCAGCGCTTGCCGGTCATGCCACCAGTCGAAGTGCCTGCGGCCATATCGCCGCCGCGGTCCTGCGCCACCACTCCGACCGTGCCGAACTTGTAATCGACATCGGCGGCGCTGATCTCCTTGGCGAGGACGGCCTCAATCTGTTGCAGCCGCTGCGGGGTCGCATAATAATCCGGTGTGACCTGTTCCAGCCCCTGTTCGCGGCTGAACTGGTTTGCGCCTTCGCCGGACAGCATCACATGCGGGCTATGCTCTTTGACCGCGCGGGCCAGCAATATCGGGT
Source organism: uncultured Sphingorhabdus sp. (assembly GCA_963974765.1). Lineage (GTDB taxonomy): Bacteria > Pseudomonadota > Alphaproteobacteria > Sphingomonadales > Sphingomonadaceae > Parasphingorhabdus. The sequence continues at coordinate 310,286 of CAXBEI010000003.1, read as the reverse complement.
TTTTGGTACCGTTGATCCCGGCCACCGCGCCAGCCGACAGGTCGCTGCCGTCCATGATGCTGCTGTCGAGCTCGTTGGTCTTGTCCCAGGTAAAGACCGCGCCCTTGCCAGCGTTGAATTTCGGGTCATTCTCCATCGAGATGATCGTCGCGATGACGGCATCCATTGCGCTGCCGCCGTCTTTCAATATGGCGGAACCAATGGCCAGGGCCTTGTTCAGCGCTGCCCTGATTTCTGCATCCTTTTCCGGTGTGATCTTGTCGCGGTCGATTGTCCCGGCGCCGCCGTGAATGGCCATCGACCAATAGGCTTCCGCTTCCACCCCGTCCTGCGCATGGGCCGCCGTTGCCATGGTCGAAAGCATCAGGGTCGGCGCCAACAGGCTCAGCAATTTCCGGATCATCAGACGTCTCTCCCGATTGGCTCTTATCATTTCTTCGCGAACAGCCTATATGTCCGGCAAACAGGCCCTTCTGACAAGAGCAAAGATATGACCTCAAATAATCCGTCGCTGCGACCCTGGCGCGATATTGATCGGCGCAAATCCCGCCAGATCATGGTCGGTGATGTGCCGGTCGGCGGCGATGCGCCGATTACCGTGCAGACGATGACCAATACTTTGACCTCGGACGCGAAGGCTACGATCGACCAGATCCGCCGTTGCGAAGAGGCGGGTGTCGATATCATCCGGGTGTCCTGTCCCGATGTCGAGAGTACCGCTGCGCTGAAGGAAATTGTCCGCGCCAGCAACGTGCCGATCGTCGCGGATATTCATTTTCATTACAAGCGCGGGATCGAAGCGGCAGAGGCGGGTGCGGCCTGTCTGCGGATTAATCCGGGCAATATCGGGTCATCGGCGCGGGTGCGCGAAGTTATCGATGCGGCAAAATCCAACGGCTGCGCGATCCGGATCGGGGTGAACGCGGGCAGTCTGGAAAAGGATCTGCTGGAAAAATATGGCGAGCCCTGTCCCGAGGCTTTGGTGGAAAGCGCGCTCGATCATATCAAGATATTGCAGGATCATGATTTTCACGAGTTTAAGGTCGCGGTGAAAGCCTCCGACGTGTTCCTGGCGGTGGCCGCCTATTCGCAGCTTGCCGATGCGGTGGATTGCCCGCTGCATCTCGGCATCACCGAGGCGGGGGGCCTGATCGGCGGCACCGTGAAAAGTTCGATCGGCATGGGCAATCTGCTCTGGGCCGGGATTGGCGACACGATCCGGGTGAGCCTGTCGGCAGAACCGGAAGAAGAAGTGCGCGTCGGCTATGAAATGCTCAAGGCGCTTGGTCTGAGAACCCGCGGTGTTCGCGTGGTAAGCTGCCCGAGCTGCGCGCGGCAGGGTTTTGACGTGATCCGCACGGTGCAGAAGCTGGAAGAACGGCTGCAGCATATACGCACGCCTCTATCGCTGTCCGTGCTTGGCTGCGTCGTCAACGGGCCGGGCGAGGCCCGCGAAACCGATATCGGCATCACCGGCGGCGGCAAGGGCAAGCATATGGTCTATCTCTCCGGCGTCACCGACCATCATGTCGCGGACGAGGATATGGTCGATCATATTGTGAAGCTGGTTGAAGCGAAGGCTGCGGAGATTGAGGCGGGGATTAGCGAGGCGGCTTGAGGTGCCACGCGGTCAAGATGGCTGGGCGGCTGAAGTCTTGCAACGCATGTCGAGATTTATATCGTTCGCCCTGAGCTCGTCGAAGGGCCTCTCTCGGCTCGCGCTTCGTTAATGTGGCAGAGGGTAACATGCTTCGACAAGCTCAGCACGAACGGGGCCTGTAAAAACCCATTTTATGCTATGTTCCGAAAAGTTCCTGCCAATTTTCGCTGAAGGATGACTCATCATGACCCCAATTCGCAAACGCGCAAGTGACTTTCACCCCCATATTCTTGAGATATTCGACGGCTATGTCCATGGCGCGATCTCGAAGCGGGACTTTATCCGGCAGGCCGGGAAATTTGCCGCCGCCGGGGTGACCGGGGCGATGATATTGGACCAGCTGCAACCCAATTATGCCTGGGCGGCGCAGGTCGAGCCCGATGATCCGTCGATCCTGTCGGAGCGGATCAGCTATGATAGCCCCGAAGGGCATGGCAAGATCAATGGATTGATGGTGAAGCCGGTCGGAGCGACGGGCAAGCTGCCTGCGGTGCTGGTGATCCACGAAAATCGTGGCCTCAATCCCTATATCGAGGATGTCGCGCGGCGAGTGGCCAAGGCCGGCTATCTGGCGCTGGCTCCCGATGGTCTGTCACCCTTGGGTGGCTATCCCGGCAATGACGATGACGGGCGAACGATGCAGCGCACGCTGGACGGCGCAAAGCTGATGGAAGATTTCTTCGCTGCTTTCGAATTTCTGCGCGATCATGACGGTTCGACCGGCAAGGTTGGCGCAGTCGGTTTCTGCTATGGCGGCGGCGTGTGCAATGCGCTGGCGGTGGCCTATCCCGATCTCGCTGCGTCGGTGCCTTATTACGGTCGCCAGCCGGAAGCGGCAGACGTTCCGGCGATCGAAGCGCCGTTGATGATCCATCATGCTGGCAATGACGAGCGGATCAACGCCGGCTGGCCGGCCTATGAGGCCGCTTTGTCCGAGCATCAGAAAGAATATAGCGTGCATTTCTATCCCGATGTGAACCACGGTTTTCACAACGACACGACACCGCGCTATGACGAGGAGGCGGCAAGCCTTTCGTGGAAGCGGACGCTGGCCTTCTTCGAAACGCATGTGCGCGGCTAGCGGAGAAGGCGGGTAATCAGCGGGTGTCGCTGAGCGGCATTGTCTCGTTCTCCAGCCAGTTGCCGACCTCCGATAGATGGTCGGGCCTGGAGTTCTGTAAAACCTGTGCGCCCAAATCCGCGAGCGACACTGTCTTCAAACTATCCCGAAACGCGCGCTCGGCCAGCGCAAAAGCCGAAGCGATCTGGCAGGGATTTTTACAGTCTTTTGGCTTCAAACCACACGGACCGTTCTGCCGGATTTCGGTGCAACGGAAGGCGGGGGCATGGCCTTCGATCGCTGCCGTGATATCCCACAGCGAGATGTCGGTGGCGGGTTTCGCCAGCCGGTAACCGCCATGGGCGCCGCGCGAGGATTGCACGATCCCCGCCTTGCTGAGCGCCTGCAACTGTTTCGCCATATAGGCGGTCGGTACCTCGTGATAGCGGGCGAGCGCTTCGGCTTTCAGGCCGCGACCGTCCGGCAGCGCGATCATCATCACCGCGGCATGGGCGGCCCATTCGACGCCTTTGGAAATCTGCAAAATTTGACTCTCTATTTAATTCGGACAATATATATCCGAATAACATGGACTCGGGATGATTTGAAGGAGAAATTGCATGCTGATGGGAAAGCCCGATCTGCTGGACCGCGTGGCGCAGATGCTGGTTCTGGGGGTTGGTCTGTTCGCACTGCTGTTCGGACTGTTTATGATTATTCGCCCGCTCGACTGGTATGTCGCGATCCCCACCGTCATCACCACCGGGCCGCCGAACAAGCATTTCATCCGCGATATCGGGATCGCCTATGCCGCCTGCGGGGTCATCCTGCTCTATGCGAGCGTCAATATCCACATGCGCTGGCTCGCCGCCTTTGCGGGTGCATTATGGCTATCGCTGCACGGTGTGCTGCACATTTACGAAGTGTCAGTCGGGATATGCTCGCCCGATGCCTTTGTCGCCGATGCGCCCGGCGTGCTGGCGCCGCCGCTGCTGGTGTTCCTGGCGCTGGGCATTCTGTTCGCGCGCCAGCGGATCGCGCCGGCCGGTATCCCGAAAGCTGTTTTTCTGAAATTCGCCAATGCGGAGGCAGAGGAAAGCGAGCGGCAATATCATGATGAGATCGCTGCTGCGCCTGGTCATGCCTTTGAAAAATTTGTTCATTTCCTGCCCGCCTCGATGCACCGGCACGCTGCGCCGGCGTTGCTGTTCCACGCCGCACGGATGGGCGCGAATATGGTCGAGGATTGCGGGCCCTGTGCGATCAGCTGTGCCAACTGGGCGCTTGCCGATGATGTTCCCAGAGAAACCGTCAATAGCTGGTTCAAGGGACCGGACAATCTGCCGGAGGAAGAAGCACTGGCCTTCGCATTTGGCCAGGCGATTGCGACCCAGTCTCCCGAAGCCTTTGAACTGGGCGACCGTATAGAGGCACAACATGGCCGTGCCGTCCGTTTCGAACTGGCAATGACGGCAGCGATTGTTCGCAGCTTTCCTGCGATGAAGCGCGGCCTTGGTCTGACAAAAGCCTGTTCCCTCACGCCGCTGGAAGTGTAATAGCCGGTGGATGAGATATATATTTTTGTTGTTCGCCGGGCTGGCCCTGTTTCCTGCGTCTGCGCTGCTGGCAGAACCGGCTGAAGCAGGGCATCCCGAAGCGCGACCCTATGACGTAGCGACCGATGCGACGGCTGCGGTCGACGCGGCGCTTGGCCGGGCTATTCGGGCAGAAAAGCGCGTCATTGTCGTCATGGGCGCAAACTGGTGTCATGACAGTCGCGGACTGGCCGGCTGGTTTGCCCAGCCGCGCTTTGCCGCGATGCTGCAGGACAAATATGAGATCGTCTATATCGATGTCGGCCAGCGGGACCGCAATATCGATATCGCCCGGCGTTTTGGTATCAAGTCAATCAAGGGCACGCCGACCGTGTTGGTGCTATCCCCGCAGGGCGAGTTGCTCAACCGCAAGTCGGCTCCCAAATGGCGCGATGCAGCGAGCCGCGAGGAAGACGATATCTTTGCCTATTTCGACCAATTTTCGCCCGAACTCTGAGCCGAAGGAAAGCAGGTGCCCCGCGCATTGACCTACGTTCTAATCCTGCTGGCAGTGATTGCTGTGGCGCTGTTCTTCCTGCCACTCAGGCTTGCCGTGGGATGGGCCGGGCTGGAAGGATCTCGTTTCTCGGCCAAGACGATCAGCGGATCTGTCTGGAACGGCCGGATCGAGGGCGCGCAGCTCGGGCCGTTTCCGCTCGGCGATCTTGATGCGGAGCTGCAGGTGCTGCCGCTGCTGACCGGTCGTGTACTGATGGATCTCGAACGGCTGGCGGCTGCCGGTGATCCGGGACTGGTCGCAACCGTCGGCAAGTCGGGCAACAGCCTGCTGGTCCGGGACGTGACGACTGTCTTGAATCTCGGTAGCCAGCTGGCACCATTGCCGGCTTCCGCGATCGATCTGCAGGCGGTGAGCGTCAATTTTACCGGCGGTCGTTGCCAGTCGGCCGATGGACAGGTGCGCGTGTCACTCGACGCGAATATCCCGGGGCTGAACCTCAAACAGGGATTGCTCGGCAATGCCGAATGCCAGGACGGGGTGCTGGTGCTACCGCTGCAAAGCGGATCGGGCATGGAACAGTTGACACTCAAGCTGCAAGGAAACGGGTTCTACACTGCGCGACTGTTCCTCTCGGGCAGTGACCGTGCGTGGACTTTACTCCTCCCCACTCTGGGCTTTCGCCCGGTGCCGGAAGGCTATGCGATAAAGGTGGCGGGGCAACTGGCCCGTTGATCCGCAAGGGGGGAGCGCAGGCCCGGCGCTCTCAACTGCCGAAGAAGAAGGCGTAATATTTTCTTTTGCGGAGGGTCTTCTTACCCGACAGTTTCTCGAACAGAAATCGCAGCAGGCGGATCGGATATAAGACCATATACCAGACCACTTTCAGCAGCAGTGCAAAAATGGTTATCAGCGGGATGATAGGAAAAACATAAAAATGTCGGCGCACAGATTTTGACAGATCGGACTGGCCAGAAAAACGGACAAGAAATGCCGAAAAGAAAAAGGCTAGAACCAGATAGAGACCAATCAAGGTTTCAAGGCTGATCGGAGATGGCATAGATAGTTCCCTTCTAACTATGTTCGCACGGCTCTCCTGGTCATAGAGTGTTTCGAATCGGTCGCAAATACAGAAATTTACACGGATTTACATGGTCGAAATCCGAAGATAAAGCCATTTTTCCCCAGCGACCGATATTTTTTCCGGGAGTTGATATTAGAAGCTATAGACCTCACTTGGTATTTCAGGAGTGACCTTTACCTATGGCAGGCAAGTTGAAATTCTCGATTCTCGATCTTTCCCCCGTGCCGCAAGGCAGCGATGTCAGAACCGCGCTCGACCGGTCGCTGGCGCTCGCCCGCCACGGCGAAGCGCTTGGTTATGAGCGATACTGGATGGCCGAACATCACGGCATGGAGGGCATTGCCAGCGCCGCGACCGCAGTGGCACTGGCGCATATAGGGCAGGGGACCAACACCATCCGCATCGGTGCCGGTGGCATCATGCTTCCCAATCACGCGCCGATGGTGATTGCCGAGCAATTCGGGACGCTGGAGGCGCTGTTTCCGGGACGAATTGATCTGGGGCTGGGGCGGGCACCGGGATCGGACCAGCGGACGGCACAGGCTTTGCGCCGCAATCTCAACAGCGATGCGAACGAATTTCCGCGCGATGTACTCGAGTTACAGGCATTTCTGGCAGGCGATGACCGGCTTGGCATTCAGGCTACACCGGGGCAGGGGACGAACATCCCGCTATATATTCTCGGCAGCAGCCTGTTTGGCGCACAACTGGCAGCAGCCCTGGGCCTGCCTTATGCCTTTGCGTCGCATTTCGCACCGCAGATGCTCGACGAGGCGCTGAAGATCTACCGCCGTGATTTCAAGCCGTCGGAACAGCTTGCCGAACCTTATGTCCTGTGCGGTTTCAACATATTTGCCGCCGACAGCGACGCGGAAGCGGAATATCTGTCCAGTTCGATGATGCAGAGCTTTGTCGCGCTGCGTACCGGTAATCCGGGCAAAATGCCGCCACCGGTCGAAGGCTATCGAGAAAGTCTGCCACCCCAGGCCCAGTCAATGCTCGAGCAGATCATGCAAGGCAGCGCTGTAGGTTCGCCCGAGACAGTGAAACAAGGCGTCGATCGCTTTGTTGAACGGACCGGCGCCGATGAACTGATCATTTCCGGTTCGATATTTGATCAGGCGGCGCGCGAGAAAAGCTATAGCATTGCCGCGGAAGTTCGCGATCTGGTTGCCGTCTAGAGCCAAATTCGCTGCATACAGGTCTTGATTTTACCATCCGGCCTGCGCATGACCCGGAAAATCGAAATTCCGAGACAGACCCCCCATGGGAGAAGAAAAAGTGCCACGCACAGGTAGAAATTCAGCACTTCGCGACTTTCTGAAAAGCGAAGCGGCGGGCGGCATATTGCTGATGGCGGCTGCCGCGCTGGCGATGATAGTGGCGAACAGCCCGTTATACGACATGTATCACCATTTTTTGCACGAGTTAAAGGGACCGACCCTGTCGAGCAAACTGGGGCCGATGACGCCGCATTTGTGGATCAATGACGGGTTGATGGCGATTTTCTTCCTGCTCGTCGGGCTGGAAATCAAGCGTGAATTTGTCGACGGACGGCTCAACACATGGGAGCGGCGGCGACTGCCTGTGGTCGCGGCGGCGGCGGGCATGGTTGTCCCGGCGCTCATCTATCTGTTCGTGGTCAGGGATGTGCCCGCGCTTTACAATGGCTGGGCGATTCCGGCAGCTACCGATATTGCCTTTGCGATCGGCGTACTGGCGCTGCTCGGGCCACGCGCTCCGACCTCGCTGAAGCTGTTTCTGGTCACTGTCGCGATTGTCGATGACATGGGCGCGGTGGCGATTATCGCCCTGGTCTATACCGCCGAGATCAATGGCGCAGCGCTGTTGGCCAGCGCGGCTATCCTGGCGGTCATGTACACGATGAACCGCAATGGTGTGCTCAAGCTTTGGCCCTATCTGATTGGTTCGGGTTTGCTTTGGTATACCGTGCTGATGTCGGGCGTTCACGCGACCATCGCCGGGGTGCTTGCCGCTATGGTCATCCCGATCGTGGTGACTCCAACATCTCCTGATGCTGAGCATTCGCCATTGCACCGGCTGGAACACGCGATTTCGCCATGGAGCGCATTTCTGATAGTGCCGATTTTCGGCTTCGCAAATGCTGGCGTTTCATTGGAAGGCCTTGGCCTGGAGCAGATTTTTGCGCCATTGCCGCTCGGCATCGCTGCCGGACTTTTGCTGGGCAAGCAGATCGGAATTTTCGCCAGCGTATGGCTCGCGGTCAAAACCGGCTTTGCCGGTCGATTAGGCGGGGCGAGCTGGCTGCAGGTCTATGGCGTGGCGATGCTCTGCGGTATCGGTTTCACGATGAGCCTGTTCATCGGTGCTTTGGCCTTCCCGGGCAATGCGCTGTTGATCGAGGAAGCGAAGATCGGTGTCCTCGGCGGATCTGTTCTGTCCGCGATTATCGGCTTTTGCATATTGCGCTTCGCACCGCAGGGACGCCATCTGGAATCGCTGGACGAGGACGAAGCCGAGGAACTGCTTGATGTGTTGCCCGATGCGCAAGTGGAAAAACTGAAAGATGCCCTGTGAAAGCAATCGGGCTCGCTGCTGCTGCCTGTCTGGCGATTTCCGTCCCTGTAGCGTCAGCCGAACCCGCAGAGCCGTCGGTGATCGTCGATACGGTCGCGTTGAAAGCATCCACCGAGCTCGCTTCCATTGCCGGTGATTATGTAAAGCTCACGCTTGCCCTGGGTGAGCAGGAAGCTGGCTATGTCGACGCCTATTATGGTCCGCCGCAATGGGCCGAGGCGGCGAAATCCGATCCGCGCGACATGCGCGAGCTTGGTAATGCGATTGTCGTCCTTATGGAGCGACTGGACGCATTGCCGGCTAGTGGCGATCCGCTGATCGAATCGCGCAAGCGCTTCCTGTCGGCGCAACTGGAAGCGGCGGTGACCCGCCACGCGATGATACAGGGCGAGACGTTCGCCTTTGCCGACGAGGCCAAGGGACTGTTCGGCGTCGTGCCGGAACTCAGGCCGCTGGCAGAATTTGATCCGGTGCTCGAGGAGATTGAAAATATCGTACCCGGCGATGGGCCGCTCAGTCAGCGGGTCGCCGCGTTTGAAAATGGATATATTATCCCGAAGGACCGGTTGCAGACTGTGTTCGATACCGCGATTGCCGAGTGCAAGGCGCGGACCGTGCAATATTTCGATCTGCCCGAGGGCGAAAATTTCAAACTGGAATTTGTCACCGGCAAAAGCTGGAGCGGCTATAATTATTATCAGGGCAATTATCAGAGCCTGATCCAGGTCAATACCGACCTGCCGATCTTCATCGGCCGCGCCGTTGATCTGGGCTGCCACGAAGGCTATCCCGGCCATCATGTCTATAATATGCTGCTCGAGCGTAATCTGACCAAGGAGCGTGGCTGGCAGGAATTTTCCATCTATCCGCTCTATTCGCCGCAAAGCCTGATCGCTGAAGGCTCGGCCAATTACGGCATTGAACTGGCGTTTAGCGGACAGCAGAGGCTGGATTACGAACGCGACGTCCTCTACCCGCTCGCTGGCCTCGATCCCGATACGGCGGCGGCTTACTGGGCCCTCCAGATTGCCAAGCAGGCGCTAAGCGGCGCGCGGATGACGATCGCACAGCAATATCTCGATGGTGACATCAGCCGCGCGGAAGCGGTCGCGCTCAACCAGAAATATCAGCTGGTATCCCGGGAACGAGCGGAGCAGATGACCGATTTCAACGAGCAATATCGCAGCTATGTGATCAACTATGGTCTTGGCATGGAAATGGTCCGCGACTGGATCGAAGTCCAGGGCGACGCGCCGGTGTGGCGCTGGAAGGCGATGGAGCGGTTGCTCAGCGAACCGATGTTGCCGGGGGATTTGCTGGTTGAGGAATGATATCGTCATGCTGAACTTGCTTCAGTATCCCGAGCGGTTAAGCGCGAAATTCTCGCCGGGTCCTGAAACGAATTCAAGATGACGAAGGAGCGATCGCTGCCAAAAGTCTGAAAGCCTCTTTTATGCCGATGATCCACAATCTTCTCCGCGCTTTGGGCAGCTTTCTCCTGTCGCTTGCGGTTATCGCCGCCATTGCCGGTGCGTTTCGGTTCGGGGTGGAGCCGGCGATTGCCGGGATTTTCGATGTTGATGAAAAGACGCGCGGATATGTCCGGCGGATCGGCATGCTCTGCTCCTTTGTGCTGGGCTACTGGATCTACACGAAATATATCGAGCGGCGGGCCGGCAAAAGTGATCTCGCCGTCGATATCCCGCTGATCGGACTGGGCGTCCTGTCGGGCGTCGCGATCATCGGCATACCGATGATCCTGCTCTATCTCATGGGCTATTATCAGTATATTTCCTATTCCGGCTTCCACGCCGTGCTGGGCGTCGGCTTGGTCATTCTTGCTGCTGCCATATTGGAAGAGCTGCTGTTTCGCGGCGCCCTGTTCGCCATTTCCGAGCGATATTTCGGGACTATCGTCGCGCTTGTGTCGCAGACACTGCTGTTTGCAGGCCTGCATATGTTCAACGATAATCTCGGGGGCTGGCTCAGCATATTGTCGACCGCGCTGATCGGCGGAATGTGGACCCTGATGTACATGGTTCGCCGCAATATCTGGATGATCGGTCTGCACCATGCCGCCTGGAATTTCACAATATTCCTGACAGGCCTGCCCTTGACCGGTCAGGAAGACTGGCGCGCTGCGGCGCCGATGCAGAGCGACTTTGTCGGGTCGCGATTGATGACCGGCGGAGCCGCCGGACCGGAAGAGTCGATCCTTGTCCTGATCGTTGTGGCCGTCATCGTCGGGCTGCTTATGAGGAAGAGCATGGACGCGAAGCTGATTAGGCCGCTGCCACGGCAATCCGTACCTTTCCGGCCGCTGGACAAAGGCAAGAACGACTTGAAGCCTGAATAGTCAGCCCGGGAAACCGATCGCATATTCGCTGGCCTCAAGAATTTTCTGCGGATCGCTGACGTTCAGCAAATCATGGATCGCCTGGGTCTTGTCCCCGGCCTGGTCATAATAAGCCTGGCTGATCCTCGCGCCGACGAAATAGCCTAGGTCTGCCGGCCATTGCTCGGTTGCATTCCCATTATTGCCGATCCATTCGCCAAGATCTTTGCCAGACATTTGTTCGCTGAACCGGCTCCATATTGCGGCTTCATGCTCCAGTCCCCAGCGATAATGCGCGGGCGGGGCGCTGTCCGGCAGGGCCAGCATGGTGATAAAATCCGCAGACCCCTCCTGCAGCGCGGCCTTGAGCAGCGTCTCTTTGCCGGTATAATTCTGCATTGCGTGCATCTGTTCGTGGACCACCACATAGGGCAGGGTATCCAGCGAATAGTTGGTGACGATTTTCTGAAAGCCTGGCGATATTCCGGTTAGCGAAACGCCTTCGGACCATGACCAGACTTCGACGCCGATCAACATGCCGCTGGCTCCCGCCGTTCCGCCCGAATTCAAGCGGCCCATGACGAAGGTGACGTCGGGGAAATAGGCATCCGGATAAAGGGACTTCACCCTCGCGAATGCATTACGGATTTGCGGTTCGTAGGATTCCACCATCAGGGTCGTGCTGCGGATACCGTCATAATATTCGGGGCTCTTCTCGATCCGGTCGACAAGCAGCTCCATCGACTGCGTCTTGAGCCAGTGATAGTCAATCAGTCCCGAGCTCCCCGGTGCCAGATAATATTTTCGCAAAAGCGCCGCCTTCTCCGAACGCCGCTTCGTCTTTGCCATCATATCATAGGCCGCCCAAAATCTCGAAATATCAGCCGAGACCAGATTGGCATCTTCTGGAAGCGAGCGTTTGGCCCGATATTTTGCATCATTCTTCCGGGCATCTGCGATGATTGATTGCAGCGCCGGAGAGTCCAGTGCGGCGAAATCTCTGCTCTCCACTATATTGTCGACATAGCGAAATCCCTGTGACGCAGCCATCGATAGCGCCCGCAACGCCGGGCCCTGCTGGTTGCTTCTGGCAAAGGCTCCTGCGGCCCGAAAGGCCATCCAGCCACCCAACTTGCCCCGGATATTTGCGCTGAGCCTTGCCGCGCGCTGCCAGTAGCTGGCGGCTGCGGCGAAGTTCCCGTCTTTCGCCGCCAGACCAGCCTGCTCATCAAGGCGTTGTATAGCAGCAAAATCGGCAAGCCATAGCGCCTGTGTCGGGGGAGCCGCTGGATTTGCCGCCGAGTTTTCGGTGCTGTCCTGGGCTGAAGCCGGAATATAGCCCAAGATCACGGTTGTCCCCGCAACCAGCGACATCAGCAATTTCGCTCCTAAAGACATGGCGTTTGTCCTTCCGGTTCATCCGAAGAGCTAACGGTCGCGACCATTGATGTAAACCCCGGACAGGGAAGGCGATTTCGCTGTCCGTCGGCGATTTTGCAAAACCGCATCAGCCCCACCGAATCCCACTTGCGCATTGCAAAAATCGGCGTAATTCAATCGCAGATTTTCGGGATAGGATCGCTGCATGGCCTTCAATCTTTTCGGACGTATCAAACCATTAGACGCGATATTGGCAACGGCGGAGAAAAAGGCGCTAACCCGCTCTCTCGGTCCCGTTCAGCTCACCTTATTGGGAGTCGGAGCGGTAATCGGCACCGGCATTTTCGTGCTGACATCGGAGGCGGCACAGAAGGCCGGGCCGGGGATGATGTGGAGTTTTGTCATCGCCGGGCTGGTTTGTGCGGTGGCGGCGCTTTGCTATTCGGAACTGGCCTCGATGGTGCCGGTATCGGGCTCCGCCTATACCTATACTTATGCGGTAATGGGCGAACTGCTGGCGTGGATGGTCGGCTGGGCGTTGATCCTGGAATATGCGGTCGCGGCTAGCGCGGTTTCGGTAGGCTGGTCGGGCTATTTTGTGGGCCTGCTGGCCAATGCGGGGATAGAGTTGCCGAGGGCGCTGACGATTGGCAGTTATGCGCCTGGCGGGCTGATTAATTTACCGGCGCTGATTATCGCGTTGCTCGTGACTTTTCTCCTGATGATCGGCACCAGCGAGAGCGCCAAGGTCAATGCAGTGCTGGTGGCGATCAAGGTTTCGGCGCTGACCATGTTCATCGTCCTCACCCTGCCGATGATGCAGGGGCAGAATTTCGATCCGTTCCTGCCCAATGGATGGTTCGGGGAAAGCCGTGGTTTTGGCGCGGTCGGTGCGGCGGCCTCGATATTTTTTGCCTATGTCGGCTTTGACGCGGTGTCGACCGCGGCGGAGGAGACCAAGAACCCGCAGCGCAATGTGCCGATTGGTCTGCTCGGCAGTCTAGCCATTTGTACGGTTTTCTATCTGCTGGTGGCGGCCGGCGCGATTGGCACGGTTGGCGCGCAGCCGATTGTCGACGCAGCCGGTAATGTGCTGGCACCCGGAAGCACCGCTTTTGCCGCGCAGTGTCAGGCCTTGGTGACCGCGGGCCACGAACCTCTCGTGTGCAGCCACGAGGCGCTGGCTTTTGTGCTGCGGAACATTGGCTATCCGGCTTTTGGCAATATCATTGGCATTGCGGCCTTCTTGGCGCTGCCATCGGTCATATTGATCATGCTGTTCGGCCAGACCCGGATATTCTTCGTGATGGCGCGCGATGGTCTGTTGCCGGAAAAGCTCGCCACTATTCACCCGAAATGGAAAACACCGCATATCGTGACCGCTATCACCGGTGTCGCGGTTTCGATATTCGCGGCGTTTCTGCCCGTGGGGCGGCTTGCGGATATTTCCAATTCGGGGACCTTGTTCGCCTTTCTGATGGTCGCGGTGGCGGTGCTGATCCTGCGCCGTACCGATCCCGGGCGGCACCGTCCGTTCCGCACGCCTCTGGTCTGGTTGGTCGCACCGCTGGCGATCGTCGGCTGTCTGGGGCTTTTCTACAATCTGCCGCTGGATGCGAAGCTGGTATTGCCGATCTGGGGCGGGATCGGACTGCTGCTCTATTTCGCTTATGGTTACAGAAAGAGCCACGTCGGGCGTGGTCATATCGAGGTGCACGAGGCGGATGTCGATGCACCGCCGCAGCCGGTTCCGCCGATCAGCGACCAATAAGCTGCTTTTGCGGACTGTAAATTTCAGGGCGATGTTAACTATCTGCTAACCAATTTCGTTCACTCCTGTTTCTGAAACATGAACGGCGCGGATATGCGCGCGCCATGAACAGGGAACGAACTTTATGACCAGACAGAGCACGCCCGAAAATTCTCCGGTAGATGTCGCCATCATTGGCGCGGGGCCGGCTGGCCTGACCGCCGCCTACCTGCTTTCGAAGAAAGGCTATTCGGTCAAGGTGATCGAAAAGGATCCGAAATATGTCGGCGGAATCAGCCGGACGGTGGAGCATGAAGGCTTCCGCTTTGATATTGGCGGGCATCGCTTCTTTTCCAAAAGCCAGGAAGTGGTCGATCTGTGGAATGAAATCCTGCCAGACGACTTCATCCAGCGCCCACGGATGAGCCGCATCTACTATGAAGGAAAATTTTACAGCTATCCGTTGCGTGCCTTTGAAGCCTTGTGGAATCTCGGCATCTGGCGCTCGACGCTTTGCATGCTGAGCTATGGCAAAGCCAAGGTTTTTCCGAACAAGAATGTGAAAAGCTTTGAAGACTGGACCGTTAACCAGTTTGGCTACAAGCTCTATTCGATTTTCTTCAAGACCTATACCGAGAAGGTCTGGGGCATGCCGTGCGACGAAATGTCGGCGGACTGGGCGGCACAGCGTATCAAGGGCCTGAGCCTGTGGAACGCGGTGACCGACGGTCTGAAACGTTCGCTTGGCCTCAACAAGAAACCCAATGACGGACAGGAAGTCAAAACTCTGCTCGAAACCTTCCGCTATCCACGCCTCGGCCCCGGCATGATGTGGGATGCAGCAAAAGCCCATGTCGAAGCCAAGGGCAATGAAGTGCTGATGGGGCATAGCCTGAAACAGCTGGCGCAGGATGCCGACGGCAACTGGCGGATGAGTACGACGAATGCCGATGGCGAAACCATCATCACTGCGAAACATGTTATTTCAAGCGCGCCGATGCGCGAGCTTGCTACCCGTATCCATCCGCTGCCGAAATCCATGCCGGAAGCGCAGGATCTCAACTATCGCGATTTTCTGACCGTGGCGCTTAAGGTAAAGTCCGAGGATCTGTTCCCGGACAACTGGATCTATATCCACGATGATCGCGTGCAAGTCGGCCGTGTGCAGAATTTCCGCAGTTGGTCTCCCGAAATGGTACCGGACGAGAATATCGCCTGTGTCGGCCTCGAATATTTCTGTTTTGAAAATGACGGTCTCTGGTCTTCGTCCGACGAGGAACTGATCGAACTCGCCAAGCAGGAAATGGCAATTCTGGGCCTGTGCAATCCCGACGATGTCGTCGGCGGCGCGGTTGTGCGTCAGGAAAAGGCCTATCCGGTCTATGACGACAGCTATGAACAGAATGTCGCCACCATGCGCGATGATCTGGAAAGCCGCTTCCCGACGTTGCACATGGTCGGTCGTAATGGCATGCACCGCTATAATAATCAGGATCACGCGATGATGACCGCGATGCTGACGGTCGAGAATATCGAAGCCGGCACCCGTAAATGGAATGTCTGGAACGTCAACGAAGACGCCGAATATCATGAATCCGGCGACGAGGGTGAACAGCAGGTCATTGCCGAAGAAATCAGCGAAGACCGTGTCGCCGCGCTCGAAAGCATGCGTGATGTGCCGAAACGGATCGAGGAAACCGTGCCTGACGCCAAACCATCCAAAGCGGCGTAACCAGGATGGAACGCAGCGGACAGGATAGACGGTCAATGGTTGGCGTTTGGGCAGGAAGTCTGCCCGCGCCGCTAGCCATTATGCAGCGATTTTCGATCACCCGTTATTTGCTGGCGAGTATCGTTTCACTGGCTTTCGATGTATCATTGTTCATGGTGCTTGTGGCCTTTCTGGTCGAACCCGGCTGGGCATCGGCTTTGGGCTATTCCGCCGGTATCGTGATACACTGGATAATATCATCGCGTTTCGTATTTCCCGGAAAGGAAAGGCTAGGCGGCGCATTGCAGCTTCAGCGCCTTGGTTTCATTGGCACCGCCATTTTAGGTCTTGGGATAACCGTGGCGATCGTCAGCTGGCTCACTGAGCTCGGATTCCTGCCGGTTGTTGCCAAAGGATCGGCGGTTTTTGTGAGCTTTTTTGTGGTTTATCTGACACGAAAATTCGGTGTTTTCCGGTGATTGAAGATGCACCAGGAACATTTCGCTAAATTATTTTGAAAATGCGTGTTGCGGAAGGCAGTGAATTTTGCGGCAGGTCACTTTTTCCCACTGTCAGTGATTAGTACCCTTGCTGGAACATTTCCTCCAAGGCTGTATCTAAAAGACGATCGAGCTCGCTAATTTGCGTATCGGGTCAATGGCAGCAGGCATATGAAGGCACCGCTCGGAGAAAGGAAAATAATGACATCACTTCTTTCTCCACGCTATTTTCGTCAGCAGATATTTGCCGTCTGGGTCGTGCTCTCAGCCTTGCTGATCATCGCACAATGGTCGCAAATTATTGCGTTCCAGATGGGGGACGCCGATGACAATCTGCGGATGGTGCAAATCATGGATTGGCTCGCCGGGCAGAGCTGGTTCGATGTCACCCAATATCGAATAAACCCGCCGGACGGTGGTCCGATGCACTGGTCGCGTTTGGTCGACGTGCCGGTTGGCGCGCTGGTTCTTATGTTGCAGCCGATCTTGGGGCCGATGGTGGCTGGCCAAATCGCGGCGACGGTTGTTCCGCTGCTAACTCTCGGGGTCCTGCTTTGGCTGACCGCGAAAATCACGGAAAGGCTATTCGGCCATCATGCGGCGCTGCTCGCTGCAGTGTCGATCTTTGCCATCATTCCGGTGATCAACCAGCTTTTACCCATGCGGATCGACCATCACGGCTGGCAGCTGGTTCTCTTTCTGACATGCATGTTCGCACTGATTGATCGCGCCCGACCCAGACGCGCGGCCCTCCTTCTGGGGATTGCGGCAGCGACGTGGCTGGAAATATCGGTGGAGGGATTGCCCTTTGTTATCCTGTTCCTCGGATTGTTCTCGTTGCGCTGGCTGTTTCCCGAGCAAGGCGAGCAGAATCAGAGGTTTGCAAATCAATTTCCGCTGGCGCTAGTGGCAACAGCTGGGACAGCGGGCTCGCTGTACATGGTGACAGAGGGGCTCGGGGTTCAATCCAACTATTGCGATGCTCTTTCTCCCTTTCATCTGGCCGCCCTGGTGTCGGTTGCCGCCATAATATCCGCTGCGTCTTGGGCCGGGTTGCATGGAAAATTGGCTAATAGATTGACTGTCTGTGCGGTCGCCGGAGCGACGGGAATCGCAATGGTGCTCTTGATTGCACCGCAATGTGCGGGCGACGCATTCAGCAACCTGGATCCTCTCGTCCGCGAATATTGGTTCAACCGGACGCCAGAAGGTCTACCGCTTTGGCAGATCGGCGATATCAGGCAGTTGCAGATAATTGCAGCAATCGCCGTCGGGTTGGCTGGATTTGTCTATCTTTTCAGGTTCGATGAAAAGGTAGCGCCGCGTGACAAGGTGCTGCTGCTCCTGTTGTTTTTGGGATCGGCGATAGTGGGTATCTATGTGTCCCGTGTGTCGGTCTATGTGCTCTGCGTTGCGAACGTCATTATCGCACCGGCGGTCTTGCAGATTTTCAAAGCGAGCGATCGAAAGTCCGGTCTTGTATCGCGCTTGGGGCTGAAGATTGTTGGTGCGATGATGCTGGCACCAACGGTGGTTGCACCGACAGTTTATTCGGTCATGCAAAACCGCTCGGCCGAGGAGCATGGTGCTGTCGCGATTGACGACCAAATCAAGCTTGAAGAAGCGTTAAGCTGTCACACCATAACTTCCATTCAGGCCTTGGGCATCCTCGGTGAGGCACGAATCATGACCGGGCTGGATGTGAGCCCTTTGATTTTGCAGCATACCGGACTGAGTGTCGTGGCAACCGGCCATCATCGTAATCAATATGCCATGAAGGACGTCATCCAAACGTTTACTGGTTCGCCAGAGCAAGCGAAAACGATCATGGCCCGGCGTGAAGTAGAATATCTGGTGGGCTGTAACGGTAGCCCCGAACTTAATTATTATACACTCCGTGCACCAAAAGGGTTTTGGGCGACAGTGCAGGCCGGAGAAGATTTCGAGTGGCTGGAACCGCTACCGATGATCGGACCATTTAACATCTGGCGCATCAGGAAGAACGAGGCAGGTGAATGACCACTGTTAAGTCCTTTCCCTGGAGTCGTTTCATACTCGTCTGGATAGCTGTCTGCGCCTTGCTGATACTGGTGACCCGTGGCCAGATCATGACCGGCATCGGCTGGGATCCGGACGATCAGCTGCGTATGGTGCAGTTGCGCGACTGGCTCGGCGGACAAAGCTGGTTTGACACCACACAATATCGGATCGGCGAACCGGACAGCCAGCCGATGCACTGGCCCCGCTGGATCGAACTGCCGCTGGCTCTGATATTCCTTTTGCTCAAACCGCTGCTGGGAGCGGCGACCGCCGAAACCGCGGCAATGGTCATCGTGCCGCTGATCACGCTGGGTGTAGCCATGTGGCTGGTTGCCAGGATTACCGAACAGGTGTTCGATCGCCCGATCGCGCTTCTGGCAGCAACCTTGACCGCGACCGCGGTGCCGATTGTTGCGCAGATTCGGCCGATGCGGGTGGATCATCATGGCTGGCAGATCGTGCTCGCGCTTGCTGCTCTGTGGACCATGTTCTGGCCCGACAAGCGCAAGGGCGGCATCGCGCTGGGCTTTGCGCTCGCGCTCTGGCTGTCGATATCGCTCGAAGGGCTACCAATATCGGCTGCTTTCATCGTGCTCCTGGTCTGGCGCTGGGTTTTCCAGACCGAAGAAGGCGTTCGTTTGTTCTGGACTCTGCTGAGCTTTTTGATTGCGAGTTTCCTTTTCTATTTCGGCAGTCAGGGCAATTTTGACATTGCGATCAGCTATTGTGACGCGCTTTCCCCGGCACATTTGCTGGCCTGTACGGCGGGGGCCGCTGTCATATTGCCGGCGATCAAGTGGCTGCCCGCGAATATCCTGTTGCGCATCGTCAGCCTGGCCGTCGCCGGTGTGGTGGCATTGGCCATCTTCTGTAGTCTGGCGCCGCAATGTGTCGGCGGGGCGTTCAACACGATGGATCCGGTTGTCCGCGAATATTGGCTGGTCAATGTCCTCGAAGGTCTGCCGATCTGGTATCAGAATGGCAAGACCATGGTCACCTTGCTCGGCGGATCGATCATCGTCGGGCTGGGCAGTCTGATCTATATCGCCCGTGTCCGTCCCGGCCAGATCGACCGCAGCAATTTATTCATCCTCGGCTATGCCTTTCTCTGGGCATTGGTGTTGTCGTTATTCGTTCAGCGCGCCACGGCGGTTGCAGCGGCCTTTGCCCTGCCGTTTCTGGCCTGGGCCGTGCATCAGGCCTTTGTCAAAGCGCGGGGCATCAGCAATGTGCTGACACGTATAATCGCGACAGCAGCGGTGGTGATTCTGATCATGCCGGGACCGCTGGCCGTGGCGCTGTTCAACAGTGTCAGCGCAGAGGAAATAAACGCCGAGAACAATCCGGAAAACGCCATGTGCAGGGGCGACGAGTCGCTTGCCCGGCTTAACGCCTTGCCCCGTTCCAATATTCTGGCCCCCTTTGATTTTGGTCCGCGCATATTGCTGCTAACTCCGCATAGTGTGCTCGCCACCAGCCACCATCGCAACGATCAGGCGATGGGTGACCAGATCAGGATATTCACCTCGGCACCGGATGTCGCGCGCGGTATTCTGGAAGCGCACAATATACGCTATATTGTTGCCTGCGACGATGAAGCGGAGCTGGCCATTTATGCGAAGAAACATCCCGATGGCCTGTGGGCCCGGCTGGCCAAAGAAAAGAAGCCGGACTGGCTGCAATCTGTCCATATTCGGGACAATGGCTTGAGAATCTGGCGTGTGGCGGCAAAAGACTTGCCTAACCAAATGTAAACTATGATAGGTTTTGCTCGATGGTCGCACATTGAGATGGTCGCAGATAATAAGAACCACGGAGTTTATAATGGCAAGGGTCACCGGTCTCGGTGGGATTTTTCACAAAGTGAAAGATCCGGCAGCAACACGCAAATGGTATAAGGACTATCTCGAACTGGACGGGGAATATGGTCCGATGCTCAACTGGTCGGATGAGAAGGGTGACAAGCCGTATAGCCTGATCAGCCATTTTCCTGAAACCACCGAATATCTGAAGCCCAGCGATGCGCAGTTCATGATCAACCTGCGGGTTGATGATCTGGACGCCTATGTCGAGAAGCTCAAGGAAAAGGGTCTCGAGATTCTGGGCCATATTGACGAAGGCTATGGCAAATTTGCCTGGATTCTCGATTGTGACGGGATCAAGCTGGAATTCTGGCAACAGGTAGACGCTCCGGAAAGCTGATCGCTGCGGTTCAGGCGGGAATGAATTTCAGCGCCAGCCCGTTGATGCAATGACGCTTGCCGGTGGGTCTCGGTCCATCATCGAAAATATGCCCCAGATGCCCGCCGCAGCGCGCGCAATGGGCTTCGGTACGCGGATAGCCGATCTTGTAGTCTCTGGTTGTGCCAATCCGGTCCTTGGCGATCGGACCCCAGAAGCTCGGCCAGCCGGTGCCGCTGTCATATTTCTTGTCCGATTTATAGAGACCGAGATTGCAGCCTGCACAGGCGTAAACGCCCTCGCGTTTCTCTTTGTTCAGCGGACTGGAATAGGCGCGTTCGGTGCCCTCCAGACGCAATATCCGATAGCGGGCGGCGCCCAGCCGACGTTTCCATTCGTCGGCTGACCGATTGATTGCGAATTTGCCACCGGCTCGTGCTTCCGCATTGTCGAACAGGCCCGAGAGGCTGGCAGCCCCTATGGCTCCGGCGGCACCCAGAGTTCCGGATATGACGGTGCGCCGATCAAGCGATTTCATCTGCAATCCTTTCCGCTATTCCTGAATCATTCGAAGCAGGCCAGCGATTGGTTACAGATTTATGCCTGAACGGGAACTGATCAATATTTCGAAAGCTCGACTTCCAGCTCGCGGAAGCCGTGGACGAAACAGGCATGGACGCGGCGATTTTTGCCGGTCGGATTGACCTGCATGCGGCGCTTGTGCATTTCTTCCAGTAATATCCGGATCTGCAACTCGGCGAGACGGGCACCGACGCAGCGGTGGATGCCATAGCCGAACGCGAGATGCCGCCGCGCGTTTTCGCGGTCGACAATGATCTTGTCTGCTTCCGGGAAAACCTCTTCATCGCGGTTGGCGGAAATATACCACATGACGACCTTGTCGCCCTTTTTGATCTGATGTCCGAACAGGTCATGATCTTCCAGAGCCGTGCGCCGCATATGGGCGAGCGGGGTCTGCCAGCGGATGATTTCCTGCACCGCATTGGGAATAAGATCGGGGTTTTGCTGAAGTTTTGCCCGTTCTTCGGGGAACTGGCCCAGACCATAAGCCACGCCCGACATGGTGTTGCGAGTGGTGTCATTGCCGCCAACAATCAGCAGCACAAGATTGCCCATGAATTCCATCGGATCCATGTCGCGCATATGTTCGGAATGGATCATCATCGAAATCAGGTCAGGGGTCGGTTCTGCATCCACCCGTTCATTCCACAGCTTGGTAAAATAGGCGCCCATTTCATAAAGAATATGCCGGCGCTGTTCGGTCAAATCCTCGGCAACCGACAGTTCGACATCACCGGCCCAGTCCGACCAGAAGGTTAGCAGTCGGCGGTCTTCCCAGGGAAAGCCGAACAGGATTGCAAGCATGCCGGTGGTCAACTCGATCGAGACCTTGTCGACCCAGTCGAATTTTTCGCCCCATGGCAGGCCATCGAGCACTTCTTCGGTGCGCTGGCGGATTTCTGTTTCCATCCGCTTCATCTCGGTTGGCGTGAAGGCCGGCGCTACGGTGCGCCGCTGACCAGTGTGCTTCGGCCGGTCCATGGCGATGAACATTGGCAGCTGAAAATCGGAATCATCGAAATCGGGATTGGCGATGGTGATGCCGCCGTGGGAAACATCGGAGGAATAAATATCCGGTAGCGCTTCGACATGCTGGATCGGTTTGTAGGTGGTGATGTTCCAGAAATCCCCGTGCACTCCGCCTTCGACCTTGTTGATCGGTGCCTGCGCACGCATTTCCGCAAAGGGCTTGCGCCAGAGATCCTTGCTGTACAGCTCGGCGCGGCTGACATCCCAGGGGTTGGGATCACCATCTGTGATGGGAGGATTGCGTTTGTACCAGCCTTCCAGCGCCTCATCGGCGGTGGGCGAGGTGGTCAGATTATCAAGGTCAATTTGGGGAACGGATGCCATAAGTCTCTCCTGCCGTTGCTGGTTGCAGCAATCGGTTGCGTTTCAAAACTAGTCCAATCTGGCGCTATTGACAGTAATGTCAATGTCTTTTCGGCAAATTACGTGAATCTCGAGACTATTTTCCGGTGACTCTGGCGAGCAGACCTTTTTTGCGGGCGGCCTGGCCAGACTTCATCACGTTGCGGCGGAACAGCATCACCGAAAAGCGGATGATGATTATCGTGAAAATGGCTTGCCAGATCAGCGCCAGACCATGCTGCCAGATATTATCCATCTGCGCGGCCCGTGCGATCATCGCGAAAGGAGAGCTGAACGGGAACAGGACGGCAAACCATTCTACCGGTTCGCCCAGTTTGGTGATCGAGGAATAAGCGAGGAAGAAGACCAGCAATTGCCCCATGGTGACCGGCATCGACAGCGTCTGCACTTCTCGTACGGTTGTAGCCATCGCCCCGATGCCGAGAAACAGCGAGCCCAGAAGCAGATAGGCCATCGAGAAATAGAGTATCAGCAACAGGCAGAATAACGGCCAGCCGACGGCGGGCGAAGGCAGGGCGTCCCAGTTTCCGCCAACCAGAAGCGCTACGGACAATCCCATGGTGCTCCAGACCGTGATTCCAACCAGCGCCATTCCCAGCATCGCGAATAATTTACCGAGAAATATCGCATCCATCGGGATGGCGGCGGCGAGAATTTCAATAATCTTGTTGGTCTTTTCCTCGACCAGATTGGATAAAACCATGCCTGCCAGAATCATCGTCAGCAATATCAGGATCGCCTGACCGGCCTGCGCCGTCAGCAACTGGTTGCGTTCGCTGGAACTGCTGGTCTGTCCGACATAGGTCGTTTTGATATCGATCGCAGTGGGCTGCGAAAGCGCCGTCTCCGCGAGCAAGGCGATTTTGCCCTGCCATCGTTTGACGTCGCGTTCCGATCCGGTCAGCACGGGTTCGGCCAATGTCCCGGACAGGATAGCGGTCAGCGATTTCTCGCTGTGCAGTTTTGCAATAATGTCTGTTTCCTGTCCGGAAAAGTCGTTCAGGACAAAAAGATCCGGCAGCGCTCTTGCGCCCAGATTCTCCGCTAGCCGCGATCGCGCTGCAAGCATGGTTTCCGCTTCATCCGCGCTCAGGGCGACACCAATGACAGGATTGTCGATATCCTGAGACACCTGCGCTCCCAGGCCACCCGCAGCAACCGCGATTCCGATCGGAAACAGCGGGCCGAGCAGGAAGAAAAAGAAGGATTTGGAAAATATGATCGCGGTAAAATCGCGACGGGCGATGACGAAGGCGGCGCGGATGGTTTCGATCATGCTGCGGCGTCCATATCATTGGCTGTGGCATCGGCGTTCATTTTTCGGGCAACCGCTTCGCCGGCGATCTGGACAAAGGCATCGTGCAGGCCTGGCCTTTCGATCGACAGGGATTCGATCCCGGCACCGCCTTCGACCAGCGCGTGCAGCAAGGGCTCGACGCCGCTTTCCGGCAAAGTGAAATGCCAATTGTGCCCGAGCGGCTTGCAGTCGGCAGGGATTGCAGTGCGCCAGGGGCCATCGAGATTGCGGGTTTCGAGATGGACCTGCGGGCGCAGCCGGTCGCGCGCTGCCGAAACCTTGCCTTTAAACGGGATTTTGCCGTCGGCGATAATGGCGATTTCTTCGCACAATCTTTCGGCATGCGCGATCACATGGGTCGAAAAAATAATTGTGACACCTTTGTCGGCCTGATCGCGGATCAACCGTTCCAGCTTGCCCTGATTGAGTGCGTCGAGACCGGAAAATGGCTCGTCGAGAATGATCAGATCGGGGTCGTGTACAAGCGTGCCGAGCAGTTGCACCGTCTGCGCCATGCCTTTGGACAGCTGGCGGATCTGCTTGTCGGCGGCATCGCCCAGGCCATGATCTTCCATCATTTTGCGCCCACGCTTGCGGCCCTCGGCCAGCGGTAGACCGCGCAGCGCGCCCATGAAGGCAATCGCGTCATAGGCTTTCATTGATTGATAGAGGCCACGCTCTTCGGGAAGATAGCCAACCTGATGTGCTTTTGAGATCGGTTCGGATGATCCGAGCAGAAAACGTTCGCCTTCATCCGGGTCGATTATCCCGAGCAGCATCCGCAAAGTCGTGGTCTTGCCCGCTCCATTCGGGCCCAATATGCCGAATATGCTTCCCTTTTTGATCGTCAGATCAATCCCGTCCACTGCTGTCTCGCCATCAAATCTTTTGACGATATTGCGAGCTTCTACGGCAAATTCGGAATGGGGCGCGTGCATTTACGGCTTTCATATATGACGGGAGTGTTTGATAGGGACAGCCTATGCCGGATGACAAGTTAAGATTGACCAAAGCGCTGGAAAAAAAGGCGGTGGAAGAGGGCTTCTCTGCTGTCGGAATCGCTCCGGCAACGCTCGGCCCCCGGACGCAGCAGCGCCTTCAGCAATGGCTCGATGACGGTCGTCAGGGCGATATGCTCTGGATGGTGAACCGGGCGGACGAGCGGTCCGATCCGGCAACGCTGTGGCCCGAGGTGCAGACGGTGATCATGCTGGGTATGAGCTATGCGCCTGCCACCGATCCTTTCGCGCTGGAGGGTGTTTCCGACCACGGTCGCATTTCGGTCTATGCACAGGGCAAGGACTATCATGATGTGGTAAAAGGCGCGCTCAAGCGGACAGCCCGCTGGCTGGTCGAACAGGCGGATTGCGAGGTAAAGGTTTTTGTCGACACCGCGCCGGTGATGGAAAAGCCGCTTGCTGCGGCCGCGGGCCTCGGCTGGCAGGGTAAACATACCAATGTTGTCAGCCGCGAGCACGGAAGCTGGTTGTTTCTGGGCGCGATTTACACGACCCTCGATCTGGAGCCTTCAAAACCGGGCAAAGACAGTTGCGGCAGTTGTTCGGCCTGTCAGGACGTCTGTCCGACCGGCGCCTTTCCCGCGCCCTATCAGCTCGATGCGAGGGCCTGTATTTCCTATCTGACAATCGAGCATAAGGGACCGATCCCGCATAAATATCGCAAGGCGATCGGCAACCATATTTATGGCTGTGATGATTGTCTGGCAGTCTGCCCGTGGAATAAATTTGCGAAGGCGGGGGCGGCGAACAAGGCATTCCTGCCGCGCGCGGAGCTGGCGGCTCCGGCACTCGTGGATATATTGGCGTTGGATGATGCCGATTTCCGGCAGGTATTTTCCGGATCACCGATCAAGCGAACCGGCCGCGACAGAATGGTGCGCAACGCCCTTATCGCTGCCGGCAATAGCGGCGATGCAGCATTGGTAGCGCCGGTGCAGGCGCTCCTCAAAGATGAAGATGAAGTGATCAGGGAAGCGGCCGGCTGGGCGCTGGATCAGTTGGCCTCAGCGCAACCTTAACGCATTGACGCAGCTGACCCGGTCGACCGCTGCGCCGTCGCTGCGGCGGGTATCAATATGCGTCACCCGCTGGGTCCCGCCGGATTCCTGAGGGTAAAGATAGGCGTCGAGGATGCAGGCGCCGCTGGCGAATTGCAGTTTTCGGGCGGGCAGTTCGGAAATGTCGAGCTTGGGAGTGCCAAATAGGCGAGTCAGCTGATCGGCGGTCTTGCCCATGACGATATCTAACCCTGCCACGGAACTGAGCGGTGATCCCGAGACGGCGGGCAGGCCGGTGCTTCTGGTCGTAGTGGCCGTCGAGGCACAGGCGGCGAGAGCAGGCAGGCTGAGCAGTATAAGAAATTTGGCTTTCATGCGGATTGTTCTTTCTTCTTCCCATGCACCAGATGGGTAGCCATAGCGGCTCCCAAAACCGGCGCAAGGAAATTGACGAAGGGTATCGCCAGCAAAAGCGCGGTAATCAATCCAAGGAAAAACCGCTCGACCTTCGGGAGTTTCCAGCCCGCAGCGAGATTGTGGAAATCGCTGGCATGCCGGGCAGCGACCATGTCCTGAAGATCCCGTCCCAGCAAAATGGCGTTGACCGAGAAAAACGCAATCGGAACACCGATGCCGGTCACCAGAAGTAAGATATAAACCGGCGCGGCAAGGATATTATAGCCGAGCGCGCGGCCAGTGGAAGCGAGCCCCATTTTAATGCCGACGACATAGCCCGGTGGTTTGGCCGTTTCCGCTTGTTCCGGATAATATCGTTGCTCGACCGCTTCGACTATATCGTCTGAAAAGATGTTGAGCACGAAAATGGCGACGATCCGGAACAATAGAAGCCCGGTTAATATGGCGATGATTGCTGCACCAGCTGCAGCAGCAAATCCGCCTTCCGTCCAGCCAAGCCAGGCGAACAGCCAGACTAGCCCGAAATAGGCTGCTACGCCGAATAGTCCGAACAACAGGATAGTGAGCAGGATGACCTTCAGCAGGACTGCCAATATCGTCCGGTCGGTGAGTTGAGCAAAAGAACGTGCAAGGGCCTGAAACATTTGCGCTTCATGTCACGATTGCCGGGCCAGCGTCAATTCTGCTTGAAGGCACCGGGTCAAACCCGTAACGCACGCGACAGAACGCGAACCGCTCAAAGGGAATTTTATGACCACCGAAGCCCGTTATGATATCGTCGCCATCGGCAATGCAATTGTCGACGTAATTTCTCAAGCAAGCGACGATTTTCTCGACGAGGAGCAGCTGGTCAAGGGCAGCATGGCGCTGATCGATGCCGCTCGCGCTGAAGAATTATACCGTGATATGGGGCCTGCGCGGGAAATTAGCGGTGGTTCGGGTTCGAACACGTTGGCTGGCGCGTCGACCCTGGGTCGCCAGTGCGCGCTCATCGCGCAAGTGGCTGATGATCAGCTGGGCGAAGTGTTCGCCCATGATATTCGGGCGACCGGCATCGATTTTGACGTGCCCCCGCTGGCCAAAGAGCCACCGACTGCGCGTTGCCTGATTTTTGTTACGCCTGACGCACAGCGTACGATGAATACCTTTCTCGGCGCATCGCAATTTCTGCCACCGGCTGCGGTCGACGCCGATCTGATCGCCAGCGGGGCTATCCTCTATCTCGAAGGCTATTTGTGGGACGCCGACGAACCCAAGGCCGCCATGGCGCTGGGCATCGATATCGCCAAGGAACATGGCCGCAAGGTCGCTTTCACCCTGTCTGACACATTTTGCGTCGACCGGCATCGGGAAGAATTTGCCGGGCTGATCGATGATGGCAAGATTGATATATTGTTCGCCAATGAAGCGGAAATCATGATGCTGGCCGAGACCGAAGATTTTGACGCTGCGGTTGCCCAGACGGCTGCCAAGGTCGAAACTCTGATCGTGACACGCAGTGAACAGGGTGCGATCGCGGTTCGTGATGGAAAGACGACTGCGGTTGCTGCGGAACCGGTTGATCATATTGTCGATACCACCGGCGCCGGCGACCTTTTCGCAGCGGGCTTCCTGAGCGGTTATATCGAGCAACGTCCCATGGAAGAATGTCTGACCATCGGTGCGATCGCCGCAGCGGAAGTGATTTCCCATTTTGGTGCTCGCCCGGAAGCGGATCTGAAGGACTTGGTCAGTAAACGGCTGGGATGATCAGCCCTTCATTTTGAAAAGCTTCCGGTCCTCCGGACCAAAACCCCATTTCCAGATGACCCAGGCGTAACTGCCTAGGATCATCGGAATGCCGACGATCAGTTCCGCCCATTCGGGCAGACGGGTGGCGAGATAGCCGACCGCGCTGGCGACGCCGACCGCGATCATCAAGGTCCAGCGCCAACCGTTGACCGGCGCGTCGAGCAGTTTCGACAGGAAAATTGCCTTCACCACGGACGCATAAGCGAGTGCTACCATCAGCGCTGCCGCGACCGCCGCAGCCTGGAACAATGGTCCCCATTGAAGATAGATGCAGATCTGGATGAAGGCGACGCTGAGTGCCGCTTGCAGCAATAGCATCGACAGCGAGATCAGCAGATTGCGATGACGCGCGATATAGACCAGCGCCGATTCGCTGACCACAGCGGTTGCCGCCACGGCTTCGGCGGCGAGCAGAAAGGCCAGTGCGCCGGTCCCGCCGACGAAACCCGGCCCAACCAGTCCCATCACGGCTTCTCCCGGGATCGCCAGAGCGAGCGCAATGCCGATCTGCGCGGCAATGATCCAGTAGCCGACCTGACTGACCTGGCTGGCAATGGCTTTCAAATTGCCTGCCTCGAGATTGCGGGTGATGACTGGGCCAAGAATGGGGTCGAAACTGGTTTTGAGCTTCTGGGGCAGGCTCGCCACTTGCTGGGCGATATAATAGACACCGACGATCGCTGGCGAAGCGAACAGGCCGAGGATCGCCAGATCCAGCCGGCGCGAGCCCCACTCGGCGGCATCGGCAGCGGCGAGGGGCATATTGCGTCGGGCAACTTTTGCAATTTTGAGCGGTTCTGGTCGCCAGCCGTGCGGCAGTCCATAGCTTTTGAACAAGGGCCAGAGCGATGCCAGTAACGCTGCCACCATCGACACGACATAGGAAATGATCAGGCCGTCGCGGAGCGAATAATAAGAGAAGAGAAAAGCGGCGATGCTGATCGTCCAGGGCTCGACAATCGATCGTGCGCGCACGGTCGAGGCAATGTCGTAGCGATAAGCGAGCGCCGCCAGTGAGATGTCTGCACCGACGACGGTGAAGATGACGAGCGGCAGAAACCGGTCGAGGCCATTGATTTCGCTATTGGGGAACATGATGAACGGGAAGGCAATCAATATGCCCGCCGCAACAGCAGAGGCCAGAAAGCTGACCAGCAGGCCGTCCCAGACCACATGGACATGCGGTCTCTGGGTCTTGCTCAATTGCGCGGCCAGTCCCCGCTTGAGACCGAGGGTTGCGAGCTGTGCGGCAAATTCCACCACCAATATCGCATAGGCAAAGCGTCCCAGAGCATCGGCTCCATAGATACGTCCGGCGATAAAAAGAAACGGCAGGCGCGCGGCGAGGCGCAGCAGAAAACCGAATATATTGGTCCGTCCGCCTTTCGCCAGCGCGGCAATATCGTCCTTGCTCTTGTCAGCTGGCTTGTCGCCATCCGGTGGCGCTGCACCAGCCGTGCCTGATGGTTCAGGTCTGTTCAAATCGCTCTCCGGCTGGCCCGCTTCAGGGATAGCTGTCTATAGCAGTTTTGGAATTTTGTCATCATCATGGCTCGCTGGTCTATCTGCGTTCAGAAACCAGCGGCCTTTTCATGAGTTGGGTGACCACAGACTGAACATCAGCCTCGCCAGCCAGCAACGCGCAAACAGCATCGACAATGGGCATGTCGACCTGGCGGGCTTTGGCATCCTGCTGCAGGACAGGAGCTGTGGAGGCACCTTCGGCGACCGTGGTCCGGTCGGACAATAATGTTTCGGCCGACTGGCCTTTTCCCAACCCCTTGCCGAGCGAAAAATTGCGCGAACTGGTTGAAGAACAGGTGAGCACGAGATCGCCGAGGCCGCACAGTCCGGCGAGCGTATCCGCTCGCGCACCGCGGGCGGCGCCGTAGCGGAGCATTTCTGCAAAGCCTCGGCTGATCAGGGATGCACGGGCATTTTGACCCAAGCCGGCCCCGTCGACCACACCGCAGCCGATCGCCAGCACATTCTTGACCGCACCGCCGATTTCCGCGCCGACGACATCGTCGGAATAATAAGGCCGGAAGCTTGGTTTGGCGATCAGCGGATTGAGCCGTCCCCACAGGGCTTCGCTTTCGCAAGCCAGCGTCAGGGCAGTCGGCAGGCCTTGCGCCACTTCATGGGCGAAGGTCGGACCGGACAGGACTGCGAGGTCATTTTCCGGTCGCACGATTTTGGCAACCTCGCTTAACAGTAGCCGGCTGCGCGCCTCGATCCCCTTGCAGCACAGGATCAGCGCTGCGTCGGAATCGGGCAGAGCCTGCAGGGTGGAGCGCAGATGTTGCGCCGGTGTGACAAGCAACAGCACATCGCAGGCTGCTATTGCGTCTAAATCCTGCGTTGCGCTTATGTTGTCGCGGAGCCGATGGCCGGGGAGAAAGGACACATTCTCGTGGGTACGGTTGATCTGGTCGATAACCTCCGGCTCGCGGGCCCAAAGCAGCAGTCCGTCTTGTCCTTCGGACAGGACCTGCGCCAGTGCCGTGCCCCAGGCTCCCGCGCCGATGACGCCTATTTTTGCAGCGGCAGTCATGCTTTAACTCCCGCGCCGCGCGCTTTTTCAGCAGTCGGGTCCAGCGGCCAGCGTGGCCGGGCTACAAAATCGAGTGAATCGGTCAGACCCGCTGTGAATCGCTCGGCACCGGCCCAGGCTATCATTGCGGCATTGTCGGTGCACAACCATTGCGGCGGAGCGGTGAACGCCATGTCATGCTGCCCCGCGACTTGTTCGAGCATCGCGCGGATCGGCGTGTTGGCCGCGACACCCCCCGCAACGACCAGATGGGCGCAACTGCCATGATCGCGAATCGCTTTTTCCAGCCGGTCGCGAAGGCAATCGACTACAGCCTGTTGGAAGGAGGCGGCTATGTCTTCCGGTCTATGCGCGCCATTTTGGTGGGCGCGCACCACCGCGCTTTTGAGCCCGGCGAAAGAGAAATGCGGTTCTTTCGACTTGATCAGGGGACGGGGCAGGGGAACCACCTCTGGATCACCCTGCCGGGCAAAAGCCTCGACTCTAGGGCCACCCGGATAGCCGAGACCCAATATTTTCGCGGTCTTGTCGAATGCTTCACCCGCCGCATCATCAATCGTGGTTGCCAGCCGCCGATATTGACCAACGCCCTCGACGCGCAATATCTGGCAATGCCCGCCGGACACCAGCATCAGCAGATAGGGGAAGTCCAGATCCGGATTGACCAATCGCGGGGAGAGTGCATGGCCTTCCAGATGGTTGACGGCGATTAGCGGCTTGCCCGCGGCCATCGCCAGCGCCTTGCCGGTGACTAGCCCAACCATCACCCCGCCGATCAGCCCGGGGCCTGCGGTGGCGGCGATCGCATCGACATCATCCAGCGATTTTCCTGCTTCGTCCAGCGCCGCTGCGATCAGCGGTGTTAGAATCTCAGCATGGGCACGCGCGGCAATTTCGGGAACAACGCCGCCATAAGGGGCATGAGCCGCTTCCTGCCCAGCCAGTTTGTGCGCCAGAATCTCCCGATCAGACGTGACTAGCGCGGCTGCCGTTTCGTCGCAGCTGGATTCAATTCCCAAGATCAGGCTCATGACGCTTTTACTTAGGCGCTCAAGCCATTAGGACAAGCGCTATCATGAGCAAGAACGCCAAAAAAGAGATTCTCGCCGGTCTGGACCGGCCATTGCGTATAGGTACGCGTCAATCCCCGCTGGCGATGGCGCAGGCACAAATGACCGCCAATGCGTTACTGTCCATCCATGGCTGGCGACCCGATCAGGTCGAACTGGTGCCGATGGTCGCCAGCGGCGACAAGATATTGGATCGCGCGCTGGCTGACGTCGGTGGCAAGGCATTGTGGACCAAAGAACTGGATCACGCGCTCGGTAACGGCGAAATCGACTGTTCGGTTCACAGCATGAAGGATGTAGAAACCATCCGGCCGGAAGAGTTCATTCTCGCGGCGATGTTGGAACGGGCCGATGTCCACGACCGGTTGATCGGAGCGGACTCGATCGACGCGCTGGCCGATCGAGCCATGGTCGGGACCGCTTCGCCGCGCCGCAAGGCCCAGCTTTTGCGGCAGAGACCCGATCTCGATATCCAGCTGATCCGTGGCAATGTGCAGTCGCGGCTGCAGAAAATCGAAGATGGTGAATATGATGCGACCCTGCTCGCCGCAGCCGGTCTGAAACGCCTAGATATGGAGGATGTCGGCGCTGATATCTCCGACGAGATTATGTTGCCCGCGCCAGCGCAGGGCGCGATCGGTGTCGAGGCGCGATCCGACGACCCGCATGTCCGTAAACTGATGCACGCAATATCTTCGACCAACACATTTCGTGTGGTCATTGCCGAGCGCCTGTTCCTGAAACAATTGACCGCAGACTGTCATAGCCCGGTTGCGGCGCTGGCAACGATCGAAGGATCGACCATTCATCTGCGGGCAGAGATATTGCTGCCCGACGGATCAGAACATGTCGAAGGAACATCCAGCTTCGATACCGGCGACGTCTCCGCCCCCAAGGTATTGGCCGACAAGCTGCTGGGTCAGGCAAGCGCGGAGCTGAAGGCCGTATTTGGCCGATGACGCTGCCGCTGCTGATCCTCCGGCCGCTCGAAGGCGCGCTGAAGACCGAGCGGCGGGCGAAGGATCTGGGATTGCAGGCGGTTGTCGATCCACTGTTCATCGTCGAGCCGGTTATATGGTCTGATCCGGCGGCGCGAGATTTTGATGCCTTGCTGCTGACCAGTGCCAATGCAGTGACCTATGGCGGAGACCAGCTGGATGCCTATAAATTGCTGCCGGTTCTCGCGGTCGGTCAAGCAACCGCCCGGGCCGCAGAAAATGCCGGCTTCCATATAGAGGAAACCGGAGAATCCAGTGGCCAGCAGCTACTCAACCAGTTGGAAACGGATCGATATCGAAGCATTTTGTGGCTGGCGGGCGAACAGCATAGTTTGCTCGATCCTGGCGAGCGGCAACTCGATATCGTTCCGGTGTACCGCTCGCGAGCAATCGCGTTAGGCCAAAAGGCCGCGGCCTGTCTGGAAGCGGAAACAGTTATCCTGCTCCACTCGGCCCGCGCGGCAAAGCATCTGGTAACCGAACTTGGTCGCTTGCACATAATGCGAGGCCAATATCATGTGGCGGCCTTTTCCGCGAAAGTAGCGGCAGCGGCAGGGCAGGGATGGAAAAGTCTACACGTGGCGGACCGTCCGGACGACGAGTCTTTACTGTCTCTGGCGACCCGACTATGCCAGCGTGGATGAGAATATTTGGTTCGCCATGAGGCCGGGCCGGGAAGGAAAACCGGAATGAGCCGCGATTATGAAAGGCTGTCGCCATCGACTGGCAAGAGCAATTTGACGCGTAATGTACTGATTTTGATGGTGGTGGCCTTCATCGGCGGGGCGATCCTGACCGGATGGATATTGTCCCGCTATAACCCGTTCGACAGCACGTCGGACACGGAAGCTGCTGCAGTTGCCAATAGCGATGGCACAATAGCAAAGCCTGATCCGGCAACCGCGCTTGCCAACCGTATCGATGCTGACGGTAGCGTCTTGCCGACGCCTGCACAGTCAGCAGGAGTCAGTCCGGCAGCAACCCTGACACCCGATCTGGAGCGCGCGCTTGCGGTGCGCGTTGCCGACCTGGAAGATCGCTTGTCGCGGATCAATGTGCAGGCGCAGGCCGCTTCGGGCAATGCTGCCCGGGCAGAGGGTCTGCTAATCGCCTTTGCCGCGCGTCGTGCGCTCGATCGCGGATCTCCGCTTGGCTATATCGATCCCCAATTGCGGCTTCGTTTCGGCGATGCGCAGCCCAAGGCGGTGACGACTATTATCAACGCCTCCCGCCAGCCGGTGACGCTGGAAGAGCTGTCATCAGGTCTGGACGAACTGGGGCCGGCGCTTATGACCGGTTCTAGCGGTGCAGGTTTCTGGGCTGATTTTCAGCGGGAGCTGTCCGAACTATTCGTGATCCGCCGTGAAGGCACACCATCGCCGGCACCGCAACAGCGCCTGATCCGTGCGAAACGCTATGTCGAAACCGGTAATGTCGATGCCGCCATTGCGGAAATCGAGAAACTGTCCGGAGTCGAGAAGGATGAGGAATCCTTGGAATGGATGGAAAAGGCCCGGCGCTATAACGAGGCCCGGCGCGCGCTGGACGTGATTGAAACCGCAGCGATACTCGAGCCGCAGCAATTGCGTACAGCGGAAGGGGAACGGGTGGACCAGCCTTCACCGCTTGCTCCGTCTACGGCAATACCGGCGCCCTAATTTCTAAGGAATAGCTCGACGAGATCAGCGGGAACCCGAACGGGCCGTCCGCTTGTCCGGTCGATAATTGCCCAGTTGGTTTTCGCGGCGACCTTGATCTTGCCGTCAGCCCCGGTAAAACTGACATTGCGCCAGAAACGCGCGCCTTTCGGCGGGTCGGATATCCAGGTTCGTCCGGTCACTGTCTCGCCGACCCCGACGTTGCCGCGATAGTCGATCTCGTGGCGCGTCACTACCCAGATATATTGTTCGATGGCTTCTTTCGGCGCGATCGCATTCCAGTGCGCTGTCGCCATATCCTGAATCCAGCGCACCCAGACCGCGTTATTGACATGACCGAGTTCGTCTATGTCTTCGGGTTGAGCGGTGATTGAGAGAGCGAAGGCCGTTTCCGGCGGGTTCACTCCGCCAACCCCATTTGCCAGAGGATGAAGGCGAATTCTTCCGCAGTTTCTTCCAGAGCATTCCATCGCCCCGACTTGCCGCCATGGCCTGCGCCCATATTGGTTTTGAGCAGCAATATATTGTCATCGGTCTTGGTGGCGCGCAGTTTGGCGGTCCATTTGGCCGGTTCCCAATAGGTTACACGCGGATCGTTGAGGCCGCCGGTGATCAGCATCGGCGGATAAGCCTGTGCTGTCACATTGTCATAAGGCGAATAGCTGCGGATATATTCGAACGCCGCCTTGTCTGTGACCGGATTGCCCCATTCCGGCCATTCGCCGGGAGTCAGCGGCAGGCTTTCATCCTGCATCGTGTTGAGTACATCGACAAATGGGACATGCGCGACAATCGCGCCCCAAAGCTCGGGATCGCTGTTGACGATTGCGCCCATCAGCTCCCCGCCGGCCGAACCGCCCGAGGCGGTGATCCGGCCCTTGCTGGTGTAGTTTTTAGCGATCAGGCCCTTGGCGACATCGACGAAATCGTTGAACGTATTGGTCCGCTTGGTCAGCTTGCCGTCCAAATACCAGTTGCGACCCAGATCATCGCCGCCGCGGATATGGGCAATGGCATAGACAAAGCCGCGATCGACCAGACTGAGCCGCGTCGTCGAGAAGCTCGGCGGCACGGCATAGCCATAAGCGCCGTAGGAATAGAGGTGCAGCGGCGCGCTGCCGTCGATCTTGGTGTTCTTGCGATAGACCAGCGACACTGGTACCATCGTTCCGTCACGCACCTCGATCATCATCCGCTCAGTGACATATAGGCTGGCGTCATAGCCGGAGGGGATTTCCTGCACCTTGAGCGTCTCGAGCGATTTATCCGCAAGATGATAGTCAAAGACCGTGCCCGGCGTGACCATCGAATCATAGCTGAGCCGCAGCTTGTCGACATCATATTCCGGATTGTCGTCCAGTCCGGCGCTATAGCTGGCCTCTGGAAAGGCGATGCGCTCGATCTCGGTCGGATCGTCGTAAGAGCGGATTTCAACCTGATCGAGGCCATTTTCACGGCCTTCGGTCACGTAGAAATTCTTGAACGTGCAGACGTCGGTTAGATAGAAGTCATTCGATCCGGCAATCAATGTTGTCCAGTTGTCAGGGTCGGCGACCGGCGCCGTCGCCAGCCGGAAATTCACATGATCGTCGTTGGTCAGGATATAGAGCGTGTCGTCATGCTCTTCGACGTCATATTCGCGGCCGGTCTGGCGCGCCGAAACCAATATCGGTTCGGCCAGCGGATTGTCAGTCGGCACCAGCCGCACTTCGCTGGTTTCATGATCGCCGGTTGAAATGGCGATATATTTTTCCGAATGGGTCAGGCCGATGCCGACGCGGAAGCCTTCATCATCCTCGTGATAGAGTTCGACATCATCGGCAATGTCGCTGCCCAGAACATGGAGCCGGGCATTGTCGGTGCGCCATTGTTCATTGGCGAGGCCATAGAGCAACATTTTTGAATCGGCGGACCAGACCAAGCTCGACAGGGTGCCGGGGATGACATCGGGCAGCAGTTCGCCGCTGACCAGATCCTTGATCCGCGCTTCGAACCGCTCCGACCCGTTGTCATCATAAGCATAAGCCAGCAGGCGCCCATCCGGGGAGACCGACGCCGCGCCCAGACGGAAATATTCCTTGCCTTCGGCCAGTATATTCTCGTCCAGCATCAACCGGTCTTCGCCGCCCGATACCGCTTTGCGCCAATGCTGGCGATATTGCATGCCTTCCTCGAACTTGCTCCAGTAGAGCCAGTCGCCATCCTTTTGCGGCACCGAGCTGTCATCTTCCTTGATTCGCGCCTTCATCTCCTGAAACAGCGACTGGGTCAGCGGCTTGCGGTCCGCCATATTCTGTTCGAACCACTGATTCTCGGCCTTGAGATAGGCGAGCACATCCTCGTCCTCGACCACTGGATATCCCTCTTCTTTCAGCCAGTGCCACGGGTCATTGACGACATATCCGTGTCGCTCGTAGCTATGGGGACGCTGTTCTGCAAATGGCGGACGAGTAAGCTTTTTGGTCATATTCTCTATATGTCTCCGGCCGGATTTAGGTGGCGAATGGGTCTCCGAACTCCTATGTGTTGCACCATAAGCTTATTCAAGGAGTTTGCTCGACGATGTTGATGTCTACTTACGAAGCCCGCCTCAAGGCGTTGCGGGAACAGATGCAAAAAGATGGTCTCGACGGCTTTGTCGTGCCGATTTGTGACGAGCATATGAGCGAATATGTCGGCGAATATGCGCAGCGACTATCTTGGCTGACCGGATTTGGTGGCTCGGCCGGTTCGGCGATCGTGCTGAAAGACAAGGCCGCGATGTTTATCGACGGTCGCTATGTCGTGCAGGTCCGCGACCAGGTCGACGGCAATCTCTACGAATATGTCAATGTAGCGGACCAGAAGCCGCATGAATGGCTGGCTGCCAATGCGCCGCAAGGTTCCAAAATCGGCTATGACAGCTGGCTACACACGCGCGAATGGGCGGAAACGGCCAGCAAGGCGCTGAAAAAGTCCGGTGCGGAACTGGTTCCCGTGCAAAAGAATCCGATCGATGCGGTCTGGGAAGACCAGCCGCAACGCTCGCCTGAGAAGCTGGCGGTGCATCCCAATCAATATGCCGGAAAATCGGCACGGGACAAAAGAGCAGATGTCGCGGCATGGCTCAATGACAAAGGCTATGATGCAACCGTCATCGCCGCGCTGGATTCCGTTGCATGGTTCTTCAATGTTCGTGGCAAGGATATCGCCAACACGCCGGTGCCTTTGGCCTATGCGATTGTCCGCGCCGACGAGACCGCGACCCTGTTTGTCGCGCCGGAAAAGCTCACCGACACGGTGCGCGAACATCTCGGCAATCATGTCGAGATCCGCGATTATGACCAGCTGGCCGATGCCTTGTCGGACATGTCGGGCAAAACTGTCGCGGTTGATCCGGAACGTTCTGTTGCCGCCATTTTCGAGGCGCTCGACAATGCGGGAGCCACAATCGTGAAGGATCGTGACCCCACCATTCTCGCCAAGGCGATTAAGAACGAAGCCGAAATCAACGGTCACAAGGCCGCGCAGAAGCGTGACGGAGCGGCGTTGACCAAATTCCTGCACTGGATGGCGGTCGAAGCCCCCAGGGGCGGGCAGGACGAATTGTCGGCTGCGGCGCGGCTGCGTCAGTTTCGTGAGGAAAATCCGGAACTGAAGGATCTGTCCTTTAACACGATTTCTGCCGCCGGTGATCATGGCGCACTGCCGCATTATAGCGTGAACGAAGACACCAATCAGCCTATCGCTCTGAATTCGCTCTATTTGGTCGACAGCGGCGGGCAATATCTCGACGGCACCACCGATGTCACGCGCGTGGTGGCGGTCGGTGAACCGACCGAAGAAATGCGCAAGCGCTACACGCAGGTGCTACAGGGCCATATTGCTCTCGATCAAGCGGTGTTTACCAAGGGCACAACCGGTGGGCAGCTTGATATATTGGCGCGTCAGTATCTCTGGGCGGATGGTGTAGACTATGGTCACGGCACCGGCCACGGCGTTGGCAGCTATCTGTCCGTCCACGAGGGCCCTCAGCGAATTTCCAGCGCCGGTGGTCTCAGCGAAGCGCTGCAGCCAGGAATGATCCTGTCTAACGAGCCGGGCTATTACAAGGCCGGCGAATTCGGCATCCGCATCGAGAATCTGTTCCTGGTCGAAGAGCGGGAGATCGAAGGCGGCGAACAGACAATGTTCGGATTCGAGACGCTGACATTCGCACCGCTCGAGCGCAAGCTGATCGATGTTTCCATGCTCTCCCGAAGCCAACGCCATTGGGTCGACGCCTATCACGCCAAGGTCCGCGCAGTGATTGCGCCGCAACTCGAAGGCGATGCACTGGAATGGCTGGAGGCGCAAACCGCACCGCTCTGAATGCTTTGACGGCAAAGCCGGTTGACAGTCGGACGGTGCTGGGGAAAGAGCCAGCGCCATGACAGAACAGAAAAATCCCCGCGACGGCTTTCGCCTGATTGCCCCGATGCGTGTGCGCTATGCCGAATGCGATTTGCAGGGCATTGTCTTCAACGCCCATTATCTGGCCTTTGCCGATATCGGCATGACCGAATATATGCGTGCTTTGGTGGCGGCAGACCGTCCGCGCGACGACAAAGACATGCTCGGCAGTTTTACCCGGCATTTTGGCGGCGACAATTGGGTGCGCCATGCCGATGTCGATTATCGTGCTCCGGCAAAGGCGGATGATCTGCTCGACATCGCGGTGCGGATCACGCGCTTCGGACGAACCAGCTATTCCCTGCTGGTGCATCTGCTGCGCGGCGAAGAATTGCTCAATGTGGTCAAACTGACCTATGTCTGGTTTGATCCGGCGACCGAAGAGGTTGCGCCGGTGTCCGCGAAATTCATCGAGGCGGTCAGCAATTTCGAGATTATCAAACCGGAGCGGGCAGTGGTTAACGCCTAGGACCTGATCTTAGGGTTGCTGTTTGCCCTCGGCGTCTCCGGGCACCATTTCCTTCGCCTGAGCCTTGCGGAGGCGCAGATTGGCGCGGAGCTGAGCCGCTAATCGCTCGGCTTTCTCCGCTTCCTTGCGTAATTTTTCTGATTTGGGCTGGGGTTTTGGCATGGCGCGTGATTGCATTATCCGCTGAAAAACGCAACTCCGCTTGACAAGATGCGAAGCATTTGGTCTTAGCGCCTCGGTTCGGTCGAAACCGCCCGATGTGGCGGCTATCGCCAGCGTATCAAAATGGTCCGGCTGCTGTAGCTCAGTGGTAGAGCGCGTCATTGGTAATGACGAGGTCGAGAGTTCAATTCTCTCTAGCAGCACCATTTTCCCTTCAAAGTCCCACAATGTCTCCAAATAGCCCTCACAGGCTGTCTGGGACCAATTTGTGTATGGTTTTACCCCCTACAGAAGGTCTGACCGCTAGGTTCTCATGAATCCACAGTATAGATGTAGAGATATATCGATAATACACAATATACTTGACACAATAGCAATATTATGGTCTTGTGTTTAAAGATGTTAAAAACATAACATAAATTCCACCACATATTTAAACATAAACTCTAACCACGAGACCACTATAGCTATGTCTATTATCCCCCCAATACCATCATCACCCCCACCAATAATCCCATCTTCCCCACCACCTCACATACCTTCTTGTGAACCTGATCCAATTCCGACGTGGGATTTTGATTATCCGTCATCGGAATATCAGGACCCTCATAAAACTATGAGTCGTGAACAATTGTTCGAAAATACCTCCCAGAAGTTTTGGAGAAGGTTTCAATCTCTATGAATACGAAAACAACGAACGGGAGGGTCTTATAAGTCCAACTACATTCCACTGAACATTTGAACATTACGTTCTAACCAAGGAGAATTTTTATCAATGAACATTAACACTCAAACATCCACCGAAACACCATTCGAGGACCGTATCCCGCTATCTCATTGTGTCTATCGAGAATTCGAAACGAATGGACACAAGATTTACGGTGAGTTTTTCGAAAACGAACTTCTGGAACTTGTCGTTACGAAGTCGGACAGTGATGGAGGAGAGGATACCATTCATCACTATAACAACGTTCAGGGACCATCGGTCAAATTCGATTATAGAGTTCCGGATGGCAATCCGTATGATCCATTTATCGTCAAGGACTATGAGATCAAAGTTCCGGAGCTAATGGGTCGGATCGTCAAACTTTCGATCTGTGATGACAATGTAATCCATCTGTATCTTTCCTACGAAAATCGGGATGGAACTGAGACTGTCATCGGTGGACAGCTCCCACCACATTATAATCTTGATGAGACGGTAAAGAACTAATCTTTATCATATAAATAGATACATGAACCTCACCGAAAAACTCAATTACAGACATTCCGTCAAGGAATTCGTGAACCTTACCAAGTTCTACGAACCTTTCTCTGTAACCCTCACACTCAAACAATCCGTTTTGGTCACTGAGGGAGTTTTTCCGGTTCATATCCGGATAGATCGTGAAAAAGCGATTCAGAATTTCCGTCACTTTATGAACCTTCTTAATACCGAGGTTTTCGGAAATTCATTTGTACGACATGGGAAACGGATTCAGGTTATACCGTTTCTAGAAGGTGGGTTGAATGGAACCCGTCTTCATTACCACTGTGTCATTGATTGTCCTCGACGATCACTCGACATGACCTTTCCATCCCTCATCCAGAAATGTTGGTCGAAGACATCATACGGATACAACCAAATCGATATTCAACGGAATACCGATCACGGATGGATAGACTACATCAGTAAGTTCCGTGGAAAATACAGCTACGACGAATGTGTCGACTGGGAAAACTTCCACCAAGACTGACCGCTGGGTATATACCCCTTTCAGTCAACTTTCCTTTATTAAATCAATCACTTGTTCGAAAACTCATTTCGACCTTGATAATATAGTATTGCTTAAAACAAACACAAAACAACATTCAAAACAAACAACTAGCAACTGATAACATTGCTACCATTCCTGTTAAATAGACATATTCCAACGCTCATTGCCAAATGCATTTCGAAAGGAGGTTCTATGAAAAATGCTAAAACTCTTGTTAATTTCAATATATCCAAAACAACGCTATCCGCGTTTGACCAGCTATGCCGCTTGAGCGGAAAGCCAAGGTCCATCATTCTGAATGATCTTATCATCTACTACGTGTTGGAAGCTGGTTTGAAAATTCCGTTACGAGTGGATGCAATTGCAAAAATCGATGATCATCTAAAAAGCCCGTCTAAGATGCTGCTGGAATCTCAAACGAATGATCCAACAGAATTTTATGTATCATCGTTAGAAGGCGCTTTAAAATCGATTATGACAGCGGATAACAATCCATTGTTCAATGGCATGGGGGATTGAAAAGCTCTTTTGGTGATTGATAAGCCAAAATCAAAATATGAATTGCTAACCACTTTTCGAAAAGGGGTTTTGACAATTTTTGGGATTTTTGAAAGACCGAATATTGATACGGCGTCTTTGTAAGTTCAAATGGTCCGTTCAGATGCTTTTGTATCGGTCCCATTGTGATACCAACATGGATATTAAAGTGCTTTTGACCATTTCCTCAGCGAATACATCTAACTCCGGAATTTATCTAAGGTAGGCGGTGCTACGTATGGAATAATGGTGGTATTCGAATCGTTGTTGGCTTCAGACAAATGTCTTTCGCTCTCCCATTTTAGGAATGTTCCACACTGCGTACATTGTACTTTGAATTGGTTTTTACTTTCTGGTGATTGTTCATACCAAAAAAATCTATCTGTATGGCACTTCTTACATCTGGTCTGCATGGACATTCCCTTTTAACTTTGATCTAGGGTTATTACGCCAAGTAGGTAATAGACAAGAATATAACTAAAAAATATTCCGAAGACGGTTGATCTTACGGAAATCAAATGGGGGTAGTATGGCAACAATCGAAGTCGATTGGAAGCAAACTAAGCTGATTAGTGTTTTTGATGAAGCACAAAACATTGGTTTCGATCTGGCGAAATTTGACGGTCTGCATGAGGATGTTCAATCGAGCCTGAAAAAAGCTGTTGTCTCGCGAGTGATTAAGATCATCAAGGATACTTGGGACAGAGACACCGAAAAGAAAAATAACAAAAATTGGTTCTCGGATGTTCGGAATGGCGTTTACGTCATTTCAATTGGCCACGGATTTGGAGTTAACTATCAGTCCCGCTGTTCAGAAGTCATGTATATCGGTCGCGGCAATATTGGGAATCGTCTGCGATCTCATCTCCAAAATTGGATTTTTGACATGTCCCGATCGTTGAAGGATGTGCCCTTCAAATTCTATATGGAAGAATTTGATGACGGTCGTTCTCCTGATGCATTTAAAGACTTTGAACATTGGCTACTCGAAAGCTTTCATCAGAAGTTCGGTGAAAAGCCACTGCTAAACAAGATTGCTGGACGAGAAGGAACGATTGATCATTCCTTTACGGGGAATTGTGACTCTCCGCTTGATAATCGCGGTAAGAAATTTCTTTGGGAGATTAGGCCTTCAAAGAAGAATCCGTGGTTTAAGCCTGTCGCGGACGATTAGTATCTTTTTTCCCCGTGCTTAACCTACTGAAGGCAGGTCATCGAGCTCAGCAGCAAGCTCGGAACGCTGATTAAAAAGGCTCTCAATCAACCGAATATGAAGTGCAGAGACAATCAACCTTTGAATA
This sequence comes from uncultured Sphingorhabdus sp., assembly GCA_963974765.1. Taxonomy (GTDB): domain Bacteria; phylum Pseudomonadota; class Alphaproteobacteria; order Sphingomonadales; family Sphingomonadaceae; genus Parasphingorhabdus. The sequence goes on along the minus strand of CAXBEI010000003.1, from coordinate 267,541 downwards.
AAGAAAAATAATAGAGGACATTATGGTGGCTCAAAATACGAAACCCAAAAAACCTGACAGGTTTTGGTTCCACAGATTTCATTATGGCTTACGTTCTCTCAAAAAAACTTGCAGTGAAAGTTGCGAGATTTACAAATCAGAAATTGAACGTATCCATGAAAACTACAACAAACATCGAGAAAAGGTCGAACTCGGTGAAGCAAACGAGGTTGAAGAAGGTCCAGATGGGGAGTGGGTCTATGACTATGGTGAACATGCGGGCGAGCTGATCACAGATGCTGAAGACACGTTAGAGATACTGCGGCAAACATTTATGATTTCGCTTTATCATTTCTGGGAAAAACAAGTTGGTAGCCGACTAGCCGATTCTCGATATACACAACCGGCAGCGTTTAAATGGATTGTCAACCACAATGGAACGCCTGATAAAAAGCTACTTACACAACTTCGTTTGGCTGCAAACTGTGCCAAACATGGTAATACATCGCAATTGTACAGAAATCGTCCCGATATGTTTGATCAACGAAAAATCGAAGATTGGGGGGTAAAACCGTCTCAAGAAACACTCTTGGTAAGCGACGCAACCTTATATCAGTTTTTTGACGCGGTGGAATCGTCGATACCTAAACCGCCCAAAGGAAGTTCTCTATGGGATTAGACAAACACAATGCGATTTGATTACAGTGATTACCTGTGACGCAAAAAGGTCGGATGACTATTCGGTCCACAAAATTGGAAATAGATTACTCTACTGCGATTGGTGAATAATTTATGACTACCCTAAAGCTGCATGCAAAACAGGATTTTCTGGAACGAGAAGCTAAAACCAGCGATCCTATCAGAGCTATCTCGGAGTTAGTTTGGAATTCCTTGGATGCAGAGATATTGATAGTCTGATTGCAGTGCCGGATTCTTGATAAACTGCGTTTGGCTGATTTGGTCAATTTGTCTGCTTGCTAGATCAGACACACCTTAAACCACTTCAACTGAGATCAAGTGCCTTTCGAATGTTTTGGCCTAGAACTTTCATAGCCTGACGTTTGCCTGACGATATAATTTTGAGATTTGGATCGGACTCGGTTTGCTCTATTATGTTGTAAGCAAAATTGACCTTTTGCTTTTGCAACGGCTTGGGCAACGCATTAATTCTACCGGTTGAAGGCGCAGAGACCAAACGCTCGGTAATGCCAATCCTTTCGCCATACTGCTCAACATAACGGTTTACTGCAAGCAGCCATACCTTTTCGTCAATCATATCCTCCAATGTAGTCGCATCGCTTCCGTCGCCTACAGAAAATATCCTTTCTTGAGGTACCTTTGCACCGACTAAGTTGTTCGCTAAGTCTTTTCCTGCTTGGTCCTCGTCGACAATATAAGCTATCCCATCGGTGAGGCCGTCCATCATAGGCAAGCCTGACGGACTGATACAAGATAATCCATGAACCACTTGGAATTCTAAGTTTTCAAGTCCTAGTGCTTCTCGAAGTAATCGAGGTAATAGCAATAGTTCTGTAGGGCCTTCTCCGATAAGTGCTTTACGCGTTGGGAAAAACGCCATAGTTGTTGCCCCCATACCAAATAACATGGGTCGGAAGCCATCTTCATCGTTCTGAAACCAAAAGCGATTGATTATTTTGCTACGCTTCTTGTTGTCTTTGTCCCATTGAACCAACCGTACTCCAACACCCAAATCCTCTGGTAAGCATCCTGCCGAATGAGTGGTATAAATCACCTTCTTAATGTTCGGGTCGCGCTGTAAGAGCTGTATTAAATCTGCTTGCGCATCGTAATGCAGATGTTGTTCTATTTCATCGATTAGCAAGATTGGATTTTGAGTGCTTTTTAGAAATGAGAAAACTTGCAATGCAATAAATTGCTTATAGCCATCGCTTCTCCGTTCGAAGTTATTAAACCTATCTTGTGGTGCAAACTCTTTCTCATTTTTCACCAACAAATCTAGCTGATGGTCCTTTATCGTGAAATAGAGGTGCGCGTCAGATTGACTCCAAATGCCTTTTGATATTTCTTTTAATTTGAGGTTGGCAGCCTCTAGTAAGCCTGCAACTACTGCATTATTAGCCCCTGCATTCGCAGCTTTCAAATCCGTCAAATTAAGGCCAGACAGTCTCAATATTTCTGTCAACGGCTTTGATGGTTCCAAGCTTCTGGCAGGTTCGGTATGCTCAAATCTATTCAGATCAAATGGGATCTGAAGATCTCTATCTTGTGGGCCAAACATCAATATTTCAGGCATTCGGTTTGCCAGCACATTTACTGCATGTTGATATGGCTCGATGCTAGTTTCATGTGAAATTAGATCAGTAAGAGCTTCGCGCAATGGGGCCGCATATTTTGGCAGAAGCGTCTGATCTATGTTGTCGTACACTTCACTTAAATTATTTAAATCTTCAAGAGTGCCTGCATCCAGTTCACTATCAAGCGTTTGTAAGCGCTCGATAATATCAGCTATCTCATCTGTATTCAGTGCTAATTCTTCGGATTCAAAATGCTTTTTTATCTTAGGATTTGTAGTGAGGCGTCTGAATATTTCAGCAACAGGTTTTCGTTTGTTAACATCCCTGACTGGCACTGGATTGACAGCATAGCTCAAATCGCCATCTACGTTCTTTACCACATGGAACCAAGTCGGCTTCACAAGACCTGCCTCGGCAAGATCATCGTCCTCTAAGAAGAAGCTAAGCTTTAATTTTGGTTTTGAGGCGGAGAAGTGAGTTTTATCGAATTCGCTGATCGGTTGCGTATGCGAGAAATGTGAGATTGCTTGCAATACACTCGTTTTTCCTGCTTCATTCGGTCCAACTATAGCGACCAGTTTGCCCGATAGTTGCAGATTGTTTTCAAGCTCTAGCCGACGGAACCCTTGAGCTTTGAAATTTTCTAGCAGCATGTCAACAATCCTTTTATTTCAACGATCTTTCGGTCAAACACCTTAGTAGAATGCTAACGCATTGATTATATTTCTCAATGAAATTTGTTGTCACTCGACGTTTAAGTCACGACCTCGTCAAAGATAAACCAACGTTTACTTTAGACGGAGACAGCGAATGGAACGCTATGTAGCATATTTTCGAGTATCGACTGCTAGTCAGGGAAGGTCCGGTCTTGGACTGGCTTCGCAACGGACACGGATTGCTGAGTTTGTAAATCCTGACGATGAAATCATATCGGAGTTCGTTGAAGTGCAATCGGGCAAGACTGATTGTCGTGTCGAATTATGGAATGCAATCAACTACGCCAAAAAGAATTCAGCTAAAATCCTGATAGCGAAGCTGGATCGGTTTTCTCGCAAGGTCAGTTTTATTGCTCGTATCATGGATCAGGGCATCGGTCTGGTCGTTGCGGAAATGCCTAATGCGAGTGATTTCCAACTTCATATATTTGCAGCTCTTGCTCAGGAAGAGCGCCGGCTAATTTCTGAAAGGACCAAGTCGGCTTTGGCTGAAGCTAAAAAGCGAGGGGTGAAGCTTGGTGCTCATGGAAAGATACTAAGCAAACAGAACAAGGCGGAAGCTTGTGCCTATGTTAGATCAATTGCGCCTCGGATTAAGCCGCTGATCGATAGCGGAATGTCATTTTCAGCAATCGCAAATCAACTCAACTCATCGGACATCTCGTCAGCTAAAGGCGGAAGGTTCTTCCCCCAGACAATTAAAAATATCGCTATTCGATTGAACGAGTTGGAGAGCGCCAATGTTAGTTGAACGCATAGGCTCTGTCTCGATTACTGCGGTTGAAGGTTCTCCCAATCTCTACTTTCGTTTCCGGCGGAACGGACGACAGATAACCCGTTCGGCAAAAACGTCTGATCTTTTAGAAGCGCGGGAAATTGCGAAGTCTATCTTGTCATCTGGTAAGCCTCATAAACACATGAACGAGGATCACAGCTTTAATCGCTATGTGTTGCAGTCGATTGAGAATGACAAAATTAAGGTCCGTCGAGGAGAACGAGCTGAATCTTTAATTATCAATGATCAGTCCATCTATAAACGCTATTGTAAATTAAGCCTCGGCGAGAATGACATTCGTAATATCAATTATCAGACGCTTTTAGAGTTTGTAGAAGAGCTGACTGATCGCGGATTATCATCCTCTTCAATAAAACGAATTCTGGTGCTTGTGAGCAAGGCATTGAAGACGGCCGCTCGCGTTGAAGTCATCCAAGCTATGCCGCTGTTTCCTGAAATTAATATGAAACAGAAAACGCGTGGTTGGTTTTCTAAAAGCGAATATCAATTGCTGCTTGAGGAATGCCTGAAACACGAAAAGCTAAAAAGCAAAGTGCGATCTCAGACTGTGACGCCCGAGCTTCGCCGATATATCTCATTCATGGTCAACACGTTTCTGAGGCCTTCGGATAGTAGGCAAATACAGCACCGTCATATCGAGGTCGTTACGACCAATCGTACGCGTTACCTTCGCATCTCAACAGATTTCAGTAAGACCGTTCCTACACCGGTAATTTCAATGCCTATGGCAGTTGATGTGTATCTAAAACAGCTTCGGCTCCAGCGTCAGGCTGGGTTCGGTAAGCCGGATGATTATGTATTCCTGCCGCAGTATCAAAATCGGAAGTTTGCTTATGAGATGATCCGTCGTCCATTCTCGCTTGTTTGTAAGTCGGCTGGATTGTCTCGGTCACCCAATGGTGATGTCAGAAGTCTTTATTCCCTCCGCCACACTGCGATAATGTTTCGGCTGATTGAAGGTGATAAAGTCGACCTGCTAACGTTGGCTCGAAATGCGCGGACCAGTGTTGAAATGATTGACCGTTTTTACGCAAAGCACTTGACCGCTGAGATGAACGTAGAGAAATTTCAGAGCTAGTAAGAAGTCTCCCTTGATACATCTCCTTAATTTCACGCCATGCTACAATCTTCTAAAATAAGGCGTTTTATGGCATCCCCAGCAGAAATGATGGTAGAGGCTTTAAAAATGAGTTCCTTTTTTGTGTATGTTGTACTTCCATGCAACGACCATGAAAGATGGGAGCATTTTGCTTGTGAGAAATGTTCACTGGGTCTGAACGGAACGACCTTATCTAGTTCCCTAATATAGGCTCTACCATTTCCAGTTATGGAATTGTAGCGGGTGACATGACCGTGAAACTCCACAATATCGGGGTCTTCTTCCCGAGTATGAACCCAACGGCTCGTTTCCAGATCAAAGGTAAGAAGTGTTGAGCGAGGACGCTCTAAAGTGATTTTTTTTACGCCGTTGTCAATCGCCCTATGACCACGCTGCAAACTTCCCTCGAGCACAAACGATAAACGATCAAAAAACTCCTCGTCAACGGCCAGCTTTTGAACTGCTTTGGTTTCCGGCTTTTTTTCGAACAGCCCAGTAGCGCGGGCAAACGAATATTTCACAAAATCATAGAAGACTACTGCTGAGATACCCGCTGTTGCCGGATACTGCTCAATAAGAGCGACAATGTCGAACAGCACGCTGCCGCGCTTTGGAGAGCCGAAATAGAGTTTAGCGCCCCTCAATGCGGTTGAACGCGATACGACTTCGTTGCTCAAATATGCATGAACCACAATTTGCAGCGCTTGTGCGAACCCTTCAAACGACCTCGCTCCATCATACAGATCGAGCCCTTTCTCATCTACCGTTTTTCCGCTGAAGCGCAGTTTTAAACCGTAAGAACGAGGTTCATCAAGCTTTTGAGTTACCATACTTTGCCTAACTTATCACCTAGGTCGATTGTGTATTCCACTAAAGCTTAAATCACCAATTATAATTTAAAGTAAAGTTCGGCACTTGACCGTCAGTACGAAGTGAGAGCAATCTAGCAGCTTGAAATTAGCAGCACGCAGAGTCGAAATAATGTCGAAGTTGATCATAACAGACAGAGAGGTCGGGCTCATCAAGGGCTTCTTTCAGCATACTGATTTCAATATTCAACAGGTTCAATCGATTTTTAGTTATTTGGAGAGGAACATCAATACTCGAGATATTGGTGCGATTAAGAACAGCACAAAGGTACGATATGCTGAAATCGATGCCTCAAGCGAAAGCGAAGTTAAGTCGCTCCTAGTTCAATACTCCAAAGTCTCGATACAAGCTAAAAAGTCTGGGTTTTTGCCCAAAAACGATGAAATCGATATGATCTTGAAAGCCATCGAGATTATGAAGTCAGCGGTTTTGATCTACAACAATAACAACCTGAAAACACGCTCAGAAAACTTTATCGTGCTCTCGGTAATTGCTTGGACATATGTCCTTCATACGTTCTTTCGTCGAGGCGGCATTGAACCTGTTTACACTGAACCCGATGGAAACGTAATCAAGATTAATGGTGATCATCCAAAGCTATGGGAACTAACCACTTGCATAGGTAAGCCGGAATGTCCGCTGGATGCAGGAGAAATTCGAAATCTGAAATATATTATCGCAATCAGAAATCATGTTGAACACCGTTCATGTGAAGACATCAACGAAGAGGTACAATCGAAGCTGCAAGCTACAGCGTTGAACTTCGTCAGATTTGTAACGAAACATTTTGGTGACGAGTATAATTTTTCAGAAGACCTCGCTTTTACAATTCAGCTGACAGCCATTCAGCTTCAATCGTCCAATGCCCTGAAGAATGTATCGTCGGTCACCAAAGCAGTCGCTGCTGTTAACAAAGCCTTTGAGGCTGACTTGTCAGCAGAGGACTATAATGATCCAGCGTATGCTTATCGAGTGCACGTCATTCCAAACTTATCGAACAATCCCAATAAGGCCGATCAATCTGTTACGTTTTCTCCGGCTGGTTCTACCGCAGAGATAGCAATCAAGAATGTGGAGCGGCCAAAATACCTTGCTACAGAGATTATAAAGATGATGAAAGAAAAGGGATATAAGCACTTCAACATGCATTATTTTGTCCAATTATGGAAGCAACATGACTTAAAAAACCCTGGGAAGGGGGTGGCTATACAACTGGGGAATTCGTGGTTTTGGTATTATGATGTGATCGACAAGTTTGTGGAAATTCTTCCTGAGCCAACGGACTAAATTTCAAAACTCTCAGGAAAATGCGCGATAGCAGCAGCATATAGTTCGACTGGATCAACATTCAGTGCCTTCGACAATATATAGAATTCCAGCATATCAACTCGTCTTTGTCCGCGTTCAATATTGCTGATGTAGCTTTGGTCTTTCCCGACAATTTTAGCCAATTCTGATTGTTTCAAGCCAGCTTCTTGTCTCGCTGAAATCAGTGTTTCAACAAACTTTTCGTTTGCTTTTGAGAAAAGTGATTTCGACATTTTGGTCCAGAACTGGGGTGGACCGTTTGCTTACATTCGAAAATCGCATATGCAGTTTTCGCATATTGAGCGCCAAGACGGAGCGATAAAATGAAATTCCTAGTAGAAATGTACCGATATCTAATTCTCGGATTTGTCGGATTGATTTTAATCGGTCTTACTTTTGGAATAGCTTCCGGTTTCAGCGGTGGTTTGGCAGATCAGCCCCTTGGGCCAATTCAGATTGCAGGGATGCTGATGGTAGCGTCGCTTGTAATACTGAGTGTTGGAGGGATCGCGGTCATAATATCAATTCACGATCGCCATAGTGAGCTTGTCGAACAGATCGAGAGAATTGGTGACGTACTAGAACGATTGGAATTCTCAAAGATTGAGAAATCGGATGAATAACGATTCCGGTCGTCAGATGATGATAGGAATTGTCTTTATCGCCGTTTGTGTTTCCATTGGTCTTCTCATATTTTTCGCAAATGATGATGCAGTCTCAAATCAGTCGGTAGAATCGGGTGAGAGGCTGGCTGACAACGAATACGCCGATGTCATTGATGGTGACTCCCTTCCAGAGGATCGTCTTTTAGATCCTGAATTTGAGGAGCCTACGCTATCTTATCAGGAAGACCTTCGAAGGAACGGAGATGTTGATGGACGGTCAAAAGATTATTGGTCAGTAGATGAAGACGGCAACGAAGATCATGAGTTTGGTGGAGCAAAAGTAGGGATGCTTTATACGGACTTTCGGGATCGACTGATGTTTGTTGGGTTCAGTCCAAAACTAACTAATCGTAATGAAATATGTAAAGCCGATCCCGATAACGTTGAATGCGACCACAGGTATCTTCAATCTGATTTCTGTGGCGGAGCAGAGCAAGAATTATGTAGCTATGGTTGGTCCAACGGGCGCAAACACTATACGGTTTTCACTAGCGAGGGAAAAGTCGTAAAAATGAGTTTTGACAGATAAAACTCACTCCTTCCCAAACCGTTTTCGAAATCCCTCTACGGCTCCCTTGATCAAACTATCAAACTCACCATCGCGAACTGCGGTTCGAACTTTGTCGAGGGTTGAAGCCAATTCTGAATGATCTTTCACTCGAATAGCTGACTTGTCCTTCGATAGCTGGAGAGTTTGGTTTCCGTATTTGATCCAAACCAGAATTGTTCCGTCCTTGTCCTCTATGAACCAAGGACGAACTCGTGTTTTGACAGGTGTTTCAGTAATTTCATCGGTTTCAAGGTCGCGAACACGACGATAACGAACACGTTGAAACGGCTTTTCCTGATCGAGTGATTCAACCAGTGCGATCTGATCGCCGATCCGGTCGATCAGTTTTTGTCTCATTGAGTTAATTCCTCTCGTCCGAAAATCTGAGGCATCTGATTTGACGATATTCAAAGTTGATAAGATTGACATTTTGATCTCCTGTTGATGATTTAATGTCTGTCTTTGGAATTGTTCGAAGAGACAACAGAAGTTGATTGGGACGCTTTTGTGACCAAACCTCAGAAGGTTGTGACCCTCTTTCTCATTGATTTCAGTAGAGAAAATTTAGAAAACTGCGATTGAGGTTCAAAATCCCGCTCAAGAGAATTATCCAATGATAACCGTAGGTTATTAGTGGATACTACCCTTGGTAATGACGAGGTCGAGAGTTCAATTCTCTCTAGCAGCACCATTTGTTCAGCTTAGTAAAAATCAGTTCCCTACGGGGAGTATCCTAACGTGGGTACGCGCTTGGGTATGGCGTGGGTGGTGCTTTGGACAGGACTGAGAGCAGATGTGAGGCGGGGGTCAGAGGCTTCGTTTTTCTGAGCGACATCACTTCATCCATTATGCCAGTCAATGGAACATTGAGGAATAGGCGTGCGGCTGACTTTCTCGATGGATAGGGGCATTGATTTTTGTGTGACCTCGCGTCTGCTTTGCGCCTATATTTTGTCGTTCGAGTGACCACAAATTTCTTCAAAAGCGGACGTTCGTTCGATTGAAGCCAATGGCGGCTATGAGCCCTAATCTCAGACAATCAATCTGTACCGAGACGATCCTCAAAGCCGAAAGCTTCTTGAAAGGGTCTCTGAACTGATTTCACGAAATTCGGGTAATCGTTCAACATCATTCGAGTTCAAGCGTAAGCGGGAAATCTTGGATCAACGCCTTGATCGCGCATGTGCCTCGATCATGTGGCAACTGTTTATTGGTGCGGTTTGACCATGATCTTTATCGAAGATGGCTCATTTTGAAGGCGACCAAAGGTTGCCGAAACCTCATCCATCCCGACACTGCCACTTAGGAAAAGTCCCGTGTCCAGCTGTCCCTCGGCAATCGATGTCAGGCAACTGGCGAACTCCGCTGCGTTATAGCCTAAGACGAATTGCAAGCTCATCTGCTTGTTGATTGCGATGGCCGGTTCGAAGGTATCTTCTGACATGCACACTCCCGCTACGATCACACGTGTCGCGGGCGGAGCGTCCATGATGAGGGACTGGATGAGCCCCGGAACGCCAACGCATTCAAATACGACCGCGTGCTTGCCGGTTTTTCCCTGCAAGGTCATTGCTTCGACTTCCGCCAATGTCGCGGCAACTCCCAGCGATTGCCAGCGGGCGTGAGGGGAGGTCCGGGCCGGATCGATAACAATATCGGCGCCAAGCCTTTCCGCTGCCGCGCGGCGTTCGGCCGAAAAATCACTGGCGACGACCGGCCCGAACCCGTCCTGCTTAAGAGCGGCAATCACTGCCAGTCCCACGGGTCCGCATCCAATCACCATTGCCACATCGTTTTTGGTGAGACGAGCCATGTTTACCGCATGCCGACCGACAGCTAGCGGCTCCGTCAGACCGGCAGCTTCGGGATCAACGCCGCCCGGAACGGGCAAAAGAAGGTCTTCTTGAAGAACCATATATTCAGCAAATCCACCCGGGAACGTGTTGGAGTAACCTACAACTTCCAGGCCGTCAGACCCGGCAGCATATGGCATCGAAACGACGTTTTGCCCAGGTTTGAGCGTTTTGCTGCAACCCGGGCCGTAGTCGACGATTTCCGCACAAAACTCATGACCGAACACCAGGTCATGCGATGCCTGGAGATTTCGGAGCGCGCCTGACCGTTGGCCTATCGCTGCAAAGTGATCCAAATGATGTAAAGCATGAAGGTCCGACCCACAAATCCCGCAGCACAGTGTTTTCACTATCACCTGACCCGGACCGGGTTCGGGAAGCTCGAAGTTCTTGTCAACTTCGAGCTTCGGGCCCCTTCGAACAACCGCTTTCATCATATTTCTCTGCTAACTGGATCCGTGTTTGCGATTTTCTTAGAAGTCGATGGTGAAAGTTGCCCCATAGGTTGCCGGATCACCCATAAACCGGCTGGCCGTATCGGTGACTTTGATGGCGTAGGTGTTGTATGTTTCGTCAAAGATATTGCGGCCCCAAAGATAGGCGCTCCAGCCACGATCCGGATTGCTGACACCGAACCTTATATCGGTGAGCGTGCGGGCTTCAATCTCTCCGAGGGGAAGTGTCTGCGTTACCCCATCCGGATCAACGAAAGTAAGATCGGGTGATCCCAGAAACGCGGTGGCTTCGCTGGTGTAACTGATTGATAACCCCACAAATCCCTCGAGCGTTTCGTTGAGCGGACGGCGATATTCGCTATTCAGGACGAATTGCCATTCTGGCGAGAATGTTGTTTGCGAACCGGAAAAATCTCGCTCTGTGCCGCCTTGATCGAAGCCGACGAAATCTCCGAGATGGGAATCGACATATGCTCCTGCGAGACTGACTTGCAGCCCTTCGACCGGTCGCATATTGACCTGCGCCTCCACCCCACGGACCGATGCTGGTACGTTGATCAGGGTTGCAAGAGACGCGAAAACGGGATCAATGATGCGTCCCAGAACCTGTTTATCTTTGTAGTCATAATAAAATGCGGCCGCCGAATAGTCGAGCCATCCACTCGAGATCGACCCCTTTATTCCGATCTCGAATGCCGTGAGTTCTTCCTGAACCGCGGGGGCAAACTGCGCATTCGTTGAAGCGATTAGGGTGGGATGGATGCCAACCTTGTAACCGCGACTGATGTTGCCATAGATTAGAAGGTCGGGGTTTACATTGTATTTCGTCCCGATCCTCCATGAAATGTTATCCTCGTCCAGATCATCTTCGAACAACTCCGGGATAAATGTATCGGGATTGAAGGAGACGCAACCACCTTGTTGGGGCTGAATGCTGGCTGGACCACCTAATGCTGCAGTTTGAATGATTGTAAAGAGAGTAGCCAGATTCCCGTTTCCCGAATCCAAGGTACAGCCCGCATAATCGAGCTTACTGTTCGTGTAACGCGCGCCAGCCTCGATAGACCAGGCATCTGTAAGTTCGTATTCCACGTTTCCGAACACCGCATATGTTTCCCCGTCGCGCAAACCAGTGAAGTTGGCGGAGGTGTGAGGCGGTGAGCCAAACACTAGCTGGAAGAACGGATCCTGCGAATTGACGAGAAACGTGTAGTTGCTCGTCTCAGTGCTCTTGTCCTTTTGATAATTTCCGCCAACGACGACGCGGAGCCGATCAAAAACGCCGGTAAATCGAACTTCCTGAGAAATCGATTCGATGTCGACGATAGACTGGATCGAAATATTATCGACTGCGGACCCATCGGATTCATTGAGTTGGTCTTGATCGAATTTCTGGTAAGCCGAGATCGACGTCAGCGTAATGTCAGGACTGATGTCATAATCAGCGCGTAACGTAGCTCTATAATAACTATTGTCTTTGTCGTAATCCAAGTCAGGATTCCAGTCAGCAATGCGATTACCGCCACCTGGCTGCGTAGAATTGACCAACGCTACTGGATAAAATGTGAATGGCGCTGACGGGTTCGGTGCGAGCGCAGTCAACTGCGGAGCCTGTACTTCGGAGCGATCGCGCCATCCACTTAACGATGCGAGAACGGAAAGATCGGGCGAGGGCTCCCAGCTGAGCAGAATGCGGCCCTCGGAGAAATCCCGTTTGCCTAATTTGTCGCCTCTGGTCTCACTAACCTGCCATGGGCCGCCTTGGCTCGTCTGAAAAGCCATACGTCCTTCGAGCGTGTCGCTGAGCGGTCCACTTATATAGCCGCCTGCATCGAACCTGTCGAAGCGTCCGTAGGATAGATTGGCCCCCGCCTCCAGCGTCGATGTTGGCTTATTAGTGATGTAATTTACCGCGCCGCCGGTGGAGTTCTGGCCATATAAGGTCCCTTGCGGTCCCTTTAAAACTTCGACTCTTTCCAGATCAAACACACCGCCTCTGGCCATCGAGGAAAACGGGATCGCCACCTCATCTGTGTAAATGCTAACTGCCGGACTTGCCACGACGGTACTTTCGTTGAGTCCAACGCCGCGTAATGTATAAATTTGGGCGCCAGTACCTGATTGCGCGAAAGTAAAGCCTGGTACGAGCTTGCCAAGGTCATCCGCGCTTGTGATACCCAATTGCTGCGCTTCCTCGCCGCCAATCGCGGTTATCGACATGGGGACATCACTGATGGCCTGCTCGCGCCGCTGGGCCGTCACCACGATTACGGAATTATCGACAGTGGCTTTCCCTTCAGGAGCGGGTTCACTGCCTGGACGGCTCTCTTGCGCATGCGCTGCGGATAGCATTCCGGTCATCGCGAACGTAGCGCATCCGCTAAATAAGACTCGTTTGAACCAATGTTTTGCTGGATGTCCCATCGGATTTCCCCTCCCAATTGTTGTTTGCCCGTCGCTATTCCCGCGGGATTTCGGCGATGTTATTCTCGAGAGGCCTGAACTGAAATGGTCGATCACGCCAACGTTTTGAGGATTTGCGTCAAAAGCGGTGACCCCACTTTGTCCGGACTTGTGGTCAGTGGGGAAGTCGGTTCAAAGCCCCGGTCCCGAGCGAAGGATATCCTGCGTTTCGCCGGGAATACTGGTTGCTTGCAGTTTTCGGGCTTTTGCTCTCTATTGGCGACTCAATTGTCAGAGCACAAAATGTGCCGGTAGTGGGGAGAGGGAACATGGGCACACACATTACAGATACGTCTGTGCTTAACCAGTTTTCGCAGTTCGCTGCAGCGAGCGACCTAGACCTGTCCATTGCGCTTCCGCCGGAAATCGATCGCATGGTGAAACAGGCCGATACCGAAAACTTCTTACCATCGCATTTGATCGTAGATACGTTGCAAATTTCTTCACAGCACAAAAGACATTCGGATGTCGGAATAAGGTTCGCTGAATGGTGTAATATGCGGGGATTTGGGCCTCTGTGCCTGTTGTGGGATCACTGCTCCAACCTGAACGAAGCCGTTCAGTTGAATGCCAAATATATGCATTTGGAAAATCAGGCCTTGGGTGTTGAGTTGGTTAGACAGGGAAACGAGATCAGCCTGGTGCACTCTCTTATGGTTAGCAGCGCATCCGGTGGTGGGCAATTTATGGAAGCCACCATGCTCAGCTTCATCCGAATGGCAAAAATGCTTTTAGGAGACGACTGGAAACCGCTGCGCATCCAACTTCAAGGTCGGGCTCCCGAAAGCGCGCACCTTCGTCGGGCGTTGTTTGGGGCACCGGTGGAATATGAGTGCGAACATTTCGCTGTCATTGTCAATGCCGAAGACTTGCGAAAGCCCGCTCTCCATAGCAATCCGCGTATGCTGGAATTTCTCAAAAAACAACTTGAAACCGCTGCAGTTGGCAAGCCACAAGACTTCCGTGGTCAAGTGGCTCAAACTATCTCAACGTCACTTGCGGGTGGCGGCGCCCACCTATCCGATGTTTCGGTTAGATTAGGCGTCAGTTCACGGACCCTGCAGCGTCGCCTAGCGGACAGCGGAGACGATTTTGCGTCTGTGCTCGACGATGTCCGAATTCGCAAAATAGATGAATATTTCAAATCCGCACCCAATCCAACCCAGGCACAACTGACATATATCCTGGGTTACGCTGAGGCGAGTACGGCCAGCCGGTTTCTGAAGCAGCGATTCGGCCGATCGTTCAGGGAGATGCAGACTCAATCAAGAGTGGGGTTTTGAAAGACTCATCCTGTGTCCCATCGCCCAAGCGAGATTCGGGCAGACGGCAGATAGGTTGTGTTGGCGACATTTGCCGATCATTTGGCGCGGTTAATCAAGATTTGCCCTGACGATTGTGATAATTTCTCATCTGTATCCGGGATTTTCTCGGTGACAAGGATGGGGAACAGTTTTGAGCCATATTTTCGGTCCGGTCAGACAAAGCGGCTTTATGGTGTCGTCACTCGATACCGCGTTGGAGTACTGGACGCAGACGATGGGAATTGGTCCGTTTTTTAGAATGGACCATTTGGAAATGAAGTCGTTTACCTATCGCGGCTCATCGTCCGACGTCGATGTCAGCATTGCGCTCGGAAATTCGGGGGACATGCAGATTGAATTGGTTCAGCAGCATAATGACGCATCGTCGCCTTATCTGGACTTTCTGAAAACACATGGCCCCGGACTGCAGCATTATTCTGTTTGGACGGAAACATACGACGACGATTTACGCCGGCTTTCGAAGGCGGGTCGTAATTTCATGGCCGAGGGGCTTTTAGGGACCGGCACGAGGTTCGGCTATTTTGAAGGTGGTGCCGATGGACAACCTGTCATGGAGGTCAGCGAATTAACCCCTGCTACCGCGGAACTATTTGCGCTCATACGCGACGCTGCCAAGGATTGGGACGGGCAAGATCCTGTTCGCGAACTTACTTAAACGAACAAACCCAACTGGAAAAATTATGAAACATGATATTCGACTACTCACGCTTGCGGCGGACACGCTTCTAAAAACAGTGACGAACCCTCTTCACCGGAAAATTCTTGAAAATTATCGCCGTCACGCGATGCTCGAAGTGAGCGGTCGATACGAGGAAATATTTGCGCCGGAGATGACCGTCGCTAACCCTTTCTACCGTGTAGCGTCGGCTGACGGTCTCACGGAGCTATCGGGCACGGAAGAAGTCCAGGACTTTTATCGTTCTTTGATTGATACCGGTACGACCGTCATGCTGCTGGAGCATGAAAATCTCGTCGTAGACGATAACGGGTTCGCGTCAGAGGCTTTGTACAACACCTTCCTGACCGCAGAGGCCGCCGAAGAAGCGGGCCATGATGTGCCGGATATGGATGCCAAATATATTGAACAACGCTGGATTTGCATGATCTGGCCATATGACGAACAGGGCCGCATGATAGGTGAACGGGTCTACCCTGCGCCTACGGCCAACCTGGTCAGATGCAGTGACGATGACTTCGTGACCTTGGAAGAAGCACGCGTGACTTTCGAACCATTGCTTGCGGAATACGGGATGCCCGGCACAGCGTAAGGCCCTGCTTATTGAGAGATCTCGACCGAGCATCACGCCGGGGGCTCCCGTTGACTTTTATAGTCTGCTTTGGAAATACCTTCTCAGGGCCGCAAAAGCCAGTTTGGAAACATCATGTTGAAAGAACCCGATCAGTCCCATGCAATCGGAGCGAATTCTCCCGCTTTACTCGAGATCACCATTCCGCAGGCTCTGGAACGCGCTGCGAGCCAATGGGGTGATCTGGAAGCAGTTGTCTCGGTTCACCAGGGCATCCGCTGGACCTTCGCTGAGCTTGCGCAAAAGGCTGAGGCATTTGCGGCGGGGTTACTATCGCTTGGGCTTACCAAAGGTGACCGCATAGGTATTTGGGCGCCGAACATAGCCGAATGGACGCTCACCCAATTTTCAACGGCAAAGCTCGGCCTCATCCTTGTTAATGTGAATCCTGCATATCGTCTGTCGGAGTTGGAATTCGCGATGAAGAAGGTCGGCATGAAGGCGATTGTCTGTCCGACCAGCTATAAGACCAGCACCTATGCCGAGATGATTGAAACGCTCGTTCCTGAAATGGGAGGAGCGAACAGCGGTTGGTCTTCGGAGAAATTGCCGGACCTCAAACATGCAATCCTGATCGATAATGAAACTCGCGCTGGCTGGACCAATCTCCGCGATCTGATGGATAATGATAGCGCTGAGTTGCGGCGGCAGGTGTGCGATATCGAGGCTGGGCTAAGACCCGACGAACCAATCAACATTCAGTTCACCTCCGGCACCACGGGTCTACCCAAGGGCGCCACGCTTTCCCACCGCAACATCATCAATAACGGATATTATGTGGGGTTGAACATCGGATTAAAGGCGGGCGACAGGCTGTGCATTCCGGTGCCGCTCTATCACTGTTTCGGAATGGTAATGGGCAATCTCGCTTGCCTCGCGCATGGGGCGACCATGGTCTATCCCGCAGAGACATTTGATCCCGTTGCAACTCTGGCCGCGGTCGAGAAAGAACGGTGCACCGGCCTGTACGGTGTGCCGACCATGTTCATCGCCGAGCTTGCTTTGCCGAACTTCACCGACTTCGACCTCAGCAGTTTGCGCACAGGCTGTATGGCGGGATCGCCTTGTCCAGTCGAAGTGATGAAACAGGTCGTCGAAGACATGAACATGGTCGATGTGACCATCGCTTACGGAATGACTGAGACTTCGCCGGTCAGTTTCCAGTCAACTCCCGCCGATCCGATCGAGCGTCGGGTTTCCACGATTGGCCGGGTGATCCCGCATTTGGAATGCAAGATTGTCGATGAAGCTGGAAATACCGTGCCGCCTGGAGTGCCCGGCGAGCTTTGCACCAAAGGCTATTCGGTAATGATGGGATATTGGGGCGATGAAGAGAAAACGAACGAGGTTCTCGATAGCAATGGCTGGATGCACACCGGTGATCTCGGCACGATAGACGAAGATGGCTTTGGCAACATCGTAGGCCGATTGAAGGACATGATCATTCGCGGCGGTGAGAATATCTACCCGCGTGAAATCGAAGAATTTTTCTTTGATCATCCAGACATTGAGGACGCGACCGTGCTGGGCGTACCCGATAGTACCTATGGCGAAGCAGTATGCCTGTGGGTGCGTATCCGTTCCGGAGCCGCAGTAATGCCCGACGATTTGCGTGATTATTGCAACGGCCAAATCGCACATTTCAAAGTGCCAAAATATATCGAAATTGTTGACGAGTTCCCGATGACCGTCACCGGTAAAATTCGCAAAGTTGAAATTCGTGAGCTTATGGCAAAGCGGCTTGGCCTATCAGAGGTAGATGACGGCAAATGGGAGACGGCATGGCCAAAAGACATTATGAAATATTGATTGTCGGCTGCGGGCCGGTTGGTGCAACATTGGCAAATCTGTTGCGCAAGAAGGGACATTCAGTTGCGATTTTTGATCGCGACAAGGAGATATTTTTAGCGCCGCGGGCGATGATGCTCGATCATGAAAGCTGCCGCATCTTTCAAGAGATGGGCATCCAGCAAAAGCTGGACATCGATGATGCCCGTCCACAGGCTTGGCACCGCTTTGTTGGCGCCAATCGCGAACTGCTGATGGAGTTGAGGGTCGATCAGGACGTTGGTGGATTGGGCTATGCCGGCATGGGAACCATGTTTCATCAACCCACTCTGGAAAAAATGCTCAGAGAGGATTTCGAAAAGGGTGTCGGCGTAGATAGCTATCTTGGCTATGAAGTTGTTGAAGTAGATGGCTCGGGCGACATGGCTTCGCTCAAGGCAAAAAACATCGATACCGATGAGATCACAGAGTTTACGGGCGAATATATCGTCGGGGCCGACGGCGGGGCGAGTTTCTGCAGGAAATATATCGGCGCGAAAAGGGTCGATCTGGAGTATAGTCGCCGCTGGATTGTCATGGATGTCTTAGTCCATGACGATGAACTTTGGAACTCCCTCGCCCCTCGCTCGGAATTTCGATGCCGCCCGGATGCTGCTGTCGTTTTCGTCAAGGGTTTCCATAATCATGTCCGATTTGATTTTGAGGTTACCGATGAAGTCGCGGAAAGATTCACCGAAGATGATGCGCGCGAATTGATATCGGAATATTTTGACCCCAGCTCAATCGAGTTTCAGCGCAGAACCCCCTATCACTTTTACGCTGGCATGCCTGATACATGGCGCAAGGGGCGGGTATTCATTGCCGGAGATGCCGCGCACCAGACCTCTCCCTTTTTAGGGCAAGGTTTGAATATGGGCATTCGCGATGCCGCCAATTTGGCGTTCAAATTTGATCTGGTTTTTCGCGGGCTTGTTGATGATAGCTTCCTGGATACATATCAGGAGGAACGCTGGGAGAATTGCAAACGCGTCATCATGGGTGCGACAGCGAACGGCCTGATGATCAGCACCGGAACCCTCTCGGGACGTTTCAAGCGAGCACTTACTTTCTTCATCGGTCGAAATTTCCCCAAATTGACAAGCGCAATGACCGCGAAAAGGGGCAGCATGACGTCCTATGCCAGCGGCCTAATAGGTGATCACGGCTTAGCGGGTGGTCGGATGATTCAACCATTTGTGGAAACCCATGACGGCACGCGCGCGTTGATGGACGACGTCATCGGCAGCGGGTTTGTCCTGCTTCAGAAGCAAGCAGCAAAAAGCGAAGACATTTCTTGGTTTGAAGATGTTCTGGAAGGCAAATCTTTCGTGGTCGGGGAAGATTTCAAGGATGCAGATGGCAAGCTGACAGCCTTTTTTGCCGAACATGATGCCGATGCCATATTGATCAGGCCGGACCGCTATATCTATGACATCGGCAATGACGGCAGCGAATTATGTGCTGCAATCCGAAAGCATCTGTTCCTGTATCAGAAATAGCGACCGTCCTTACATAGCCTCGCCGGTCTCTTGCCTCAGCGCAACCGCCTGTCGCATCTTGTCAATGTAGAACCCGTGGCGCTCGCTGGATTGCGCGGCTTTCCAATAGGCCGAAAGCATTGGCCGTTCAGCAAGATAGTCCTTGTGACCTAAAATCGGCAGCAAGAGATCAACGATATGCATGCCCGGTATCAGAAAACAATCCGCATAAGTGAATGTTTCTCCAATCTGGAAACCAGTCCGTTTCATCGTTTCTTCGATATCGTTCAATCCTCGCTGCGCGGTCTTGACGCAATGTTTGACGATATCAGAGTCGAACTGCTTTGCTTCCAGTTCATCGACCATTGAAAGGAATCCGTTCAGCAAATAGAGATCCGCTAGTCGTCCCAGAGTTCTATTTTGGGCCGCTTCAAGAGGCGACCCCGCTGCAATTGATGGTTCCGGATGCAGTTCGTCAATATATTGAATGATCACCGCAGATTCATAAACATAATCACCGTCACCTGTTTCCAGTACCGGAATCCGATGCATATAATTGATCCGTCCAAATTCCTCTGACTCGAGCCCCCCGGGCGGAGTGATAAGCTCGTAATCTATCGACTTTGCCTCCAGCAACATCATGATCCCTGTGGCGAAGGGAGAGAGAAAGACACCATAGAGTTTCATTGTGGCCTCATAGAATTTGGGAGAATTGGTCGATCAGCTGTTGTCAAAAGGCCTTGGCCGCCTTTTCCGCTTCGACCCTGGCATTGGCAACCACTGCATCCAGATCAGGCCCCGGCATGCCCGTTGGCTGCACCTTGATCAGGCGAATGTCGGTAAAACCGAGGAAACGGAAAATATGATCGAGATATGCGCGTTGGAAATCGGTTTTTATGCCATCCGTTTCTAGCGGAAAACGTTCTTCGTACGGGCTGCCGCTGGCTAGCACCATTTGCAACGGGCGGTCGGTAATTTGTCCGATATATTCGAATTTCTCGTTCACCATCACCGACGCACCAACCTGAACCACCAGGTCGATCCAGTGCTTTAACCGGTAGGGAATAGAATAGTTCCACATTGGAGCGGAAAGCAGAACCTTGTCCGCACTCTTGAGCCTCTCGATTTCCCGCATGACACCGGCCCATTCACCAGTGGGTTCGATGCCGGAGCCACCGCCCATAAGATTGATGATGTTATCCATCTTCTGGTTGGCGCCCTCCATTGCAAAGGGCTCAAGCTCCGTCTCGAACAACGGAAGATGCTCGATCTCATGATCGGGATTGGCTGCTTTGTAACTTTCCAGAAATTCATTCGCCACTTGTGAGGAGTATGAGTTCTCCTTCCGCGGACTGGCTTCGATATAAAGCAGCTTTGTCATAATATTTCCTTCAGTTATTGATAATTCTATCAGCTTCAAATAACACTATAACAGCTTTTGAGATTTTAGGAATGAGCGTTTGATGCGGGCGATGGTGTTTCCCGTCAGGGCGTTACATAATGGATGGAGAGGTCGGAATGCAGGAACCAACTCGAATAATAACGGCTGAAGAAATTGAAACTTACAAACGCGACGGCGTCGTTTGTCTTCGCGGATTGCTGCCTGCGGAGTGGGTTGCCGAGCTAAAAAAGGTCATGGACAAGGTCGAGAGCGACCATGCTGCCAAGCAGAAAGATGGCGAGTTTACCCTTGCCGCGTCAACCGATCAGAATTCTTCGCAACTTCACGCAATGAACAATCTGGGCGACCTTATCGAACAAGCAGGTGGCATGGTTTTGAAAGAAAAATCCGGATCGAAAGCCGACGGGGCCTTTATACTCGTTAACAATGGAACGCGGGACTATAAAGACTTACGCCGTATTGCTTTAGAAAGCCCGCTTGCCGAGGCTGCGGGGGCATTGTTTGAGACCAGCAAGATCAATTTTTTGTTCGATCAGATATTCATCAAGCAGGCAGGCGCCTCGACACGGACGGCCTTTCATCAGGATCAAGGCTATTTCCGCGTAGACGGCCAGCAATGCGCGACTTTCTGGACCGCTTGCGAGCGAGTGGACATGAAGAACGGTGCGATGGGTTATGTAAAGGGCAGCCATAATTGGGAAACTTATGCGCCCAATGCTTTTGTTTCACAGATGACGATGGACACGCACGGGCTGCCTACATTGCCAGACATTGAAGGTAATGAAGATGATTACGACATAGTCTATTATGAAGTGGAACCGGGCGATGTGATCGTCCATCACTATCGTACTGTTCATGGCGCGCGCGGCAATGTCTCTGCCAACCGTGGGCGGCGTTCAGCAGCCATCCGGTTCGGAGGAGATGATTTGACTTATTTAAACCGGCCATCTGCTCCAGAGGAGTTTCCTGTTGATTCTAGTTTGAACGACGGAGACCCATTGGATGGGAATGTATTTCCAGTGGCCTGGAGGGTGTCCTTGCCTTAAACGGGCCGTTCCGCAGGTATAGCGCAGGTCACTTTTCGCATAATTACAGAGCCAAAGCTCTTTCAATAGGAAAAGCCCAAATCCGGAACTCGCCACAGCTTGGGTATCGCGTGGGTCGATGGCAAAACACCGGCCGGTTCGAGGCTGTAAGCCTTGATATTCCGAGCCGTTTGGAAATCCATCCCTTGCTTTGGTAATGACGAGGTCGAGAGTTCAATTCTCTCTAGCAGCACCATTTTTCAGCTTGGTAAAAATCTGTTTCCTACGGGGAGTGCTCTAACGTGGGTAGGCGCTTGGGTATGGCGTGAGTGGTGGCTTCGGGTTGACCTGCGCTAACTTTACAAAAATATTTTTGGGCAATTCATCCATATTGCCTCCACATTCCTGTTATAGTCCAACTTTCAGCGGAACAGCAGACAATGTCGCTTTTGGCTTTGTCGGTGCCGCCCGAGTTCAAGGAATATATATTATAGAATTTTGTCTCTAATTTCCCGAGTTACGCCGCAGAACGAGCTGGATTTTCCCTACCCAGCTTGCGGTGAAGGTGCCGCTGCCATGGCCACGACCAGTCCCTCCCCCAAAGGCCAATGCGGCGGCACCGCTTTTTGTAGTTCGAGCGGAGGAAATGTCGATATTGGGGACCTGCATTGCCGGGATGGTCGTTCGCATTGCTGCTGCTGCCCGAACGCGCGATAAGGAAAAAGGCCGAGCCCATGAAATTTTATGATGTGCTGAAAAATATCGCCGCGGGACTTGCCTGCTGTTTCTGGTGTATCGCCGCGAGCGCAGAAACTACCGATCAGATCAACACGCCCGAACGCATAAATATCCTGATTACTTACGGCGACGATAAATGTCCGGAAGCAGAAGGCGACGAGATTGTCGTTTGTGCCCAAAGACCCGAATCGGAGCGGTACCGGATTCCGAAAGAGCTCCGCGAGACAGAAAAAGAAGAAGTTGGCGGGCAGAGCTGGAGTTCGATGGTGGCTTCCCACGAAGATGCGGCCAGACCTGGTCGTCCGAATAGCTGTTCGGTTGTCGGAACATACGGGTTTAGCGGCTGTCAGGCAGCGATCATGCGGCAGTGGTTTGACGAGCGGCGGAACGACGGTAATTAAACACGGACGTATCATATGACGAGCAGGTCGTTATTCTCCGGCTTCGCGACAAAGGCTGGCCATCCATATTCCATCCACAATGATATTCTATCCGCAATCCGTATCTTGTTGTTGCGGAGAACCTAGAATGCTGACTGCCATTGAGAGCAATCTGCCCCTGTGGGCGACATCAAGCCTGTTGATATTGGCGCTATCCGGCTGTGGGGGAGATGACTCGACCGGCACCGACACGTCCATAACGCTGCCCGGAACCTCGACGCCTACCCCAACACCAACACCAACGCCAACCCCCACTACCACCGGGGTCACCACCGTCGATGTTGATTGCCCCTATAGCGGCAGCTATATGGGCGATTACGGCAGCGCTGGAATGTTGACTGCGACGTGGAACTGGGCATGCGACGGCACAAATCGCAGCCTTACCGGAAATGGCTTGCCGGACCACGCAGTGGGCACATTCCCCAATGCTGGAAACCCCAACACGATTTCTGCACAGACGGTTAGCGGTTCGATGACATTGACTCCGACGATGGGGACGACGAACATCCAGATCGGCGGTCCTGGCGGCGCAGCAGTCTATGCGCGCAATAGCGTCAAATTTGATCCCGGCACAGCGGGCACTTGTCCGAGCGGCATGTCGTCATCCTCCGACTGCAATCTTGCAAATGGTACCGATCAATGGCGGGTCGAAGCTCTCGGTCAGGACACTTTCGATTTTGGCGAAGATTCAAACAACGCTCATGTTCAACCGGGCGGTGTCTACCACTATCACGGAATGCCGGAAGGTATTTTGACCAATGCAGGAGCATCAGACAGCAACAAGAAAATGGTGCTGATCGGCTGGGCCGGTGACGGATATCCGGTTTATGGCCGCTACTGTTATTCCAGCGCTATGGATGCCACGAGTGCATTAAAGGTCTGTACGGGAAGTTATATCAAGGACACCGTCGCGGATTCAGGGCGTCCATCGACGAGTCTTGTTCCGCTTGGCGCGTTTCTGTCTGACTGGACATTTTCAACCGGTTCCGGTGACC
Source organism: uncultured Sphingorhabdus sp. (assembly GCA_963974765.1). Classification (GTDB taxonomy): domain Bacteria; phylum Pseudomonadota; class Alphaproteobacteria; order Sphingomonadales; family Sphingomonadaceae; genus Parasphingorhabdus. The sequence goes on along the minus strand of CAXBEI010000003.1, from coordinate 243,974 downwards.
TTGATGACTGCAATGGCCGCACCGGTGTGACACCGGAGTTTCCGGACGGCATCTATTATTATATGGCAACTGACAGCTATCCGTACATGAGCCGCTGTCTCAAAGGGAATATCAGCTAATATGAAACACGTAAAACAGACAGTCTTCGGCACAGCATGTATTGCCACAGCGGCAGCGCTCGCCCTTTTTGGAGCGACCCAAATTAACGCGCAGGGAGGAGCGGATCGCGGACCTCCCGGTGGCGGCAAAAAACCGACTGAGGCGATGTTAAAGGCCTGTACCGCCAAGAAGGCCGATGATGCCTGCTCTGCGGAAGGCCCGGATGGCAAGGCCGTCGCCGGCAACTGTTTTGCACCGGCTGGCCGGCCACTGGCGTGCCGCCCCGCAGGCAAGCCTGCGGGCGGAGCGGAGCGCGGCGGTCAATGACAAAGAACAGGCAGGCAGCGCTCGGCACAGCAGTTTTAGGCGCAGCCACGGCGCTTGCCATTTTTGGAGCGACGCAGATAAATGCGCAGCGCGGGCCGGATCGGGGGCCGCCCGGCGACGGTCAAAAACCAACGGAGGCGATGCTAAAGGCCTGTGTGGCAAAAAAGGCGGACGAGAGCTGCAGCGTGAGCGACAAAGACGGTGGCTCGACATCCGGCACTTGCCGCGCACCCGAAGGGCGTCAACTTGCCTGTGTCCCGGCGGGAGGAGGCCGGGGTGGTGCCGGCGGCCCTCCCATGGGCGAGTCCAACAGTGGCTCAAAGATATCCGCCACGGAAGCCTACACGATGGGAATTTTGTGCAGCTATGCCGTCGATACTCCGAACAATCAGGCTGGTTTGACCAGCAAGGCCCAATGGTCTTGCGACCGTGGACAACGGACGCTGACAGCCAATGGTGTCCCGGATCACTCGATCGGACAATTTCCCAACCCAGCAAACCCGAATATGATTTCGGAGCAAACCGTTCGTTTTACCGTGACCACTTCGCCGGTCGTGTATTCCGGACCCGGCGGGCGCGTCAAAGAACCGGTGATGGGGCTCAATGGCATCAAGTTTGATCCGGGAACCGGCGGCAGCTGCAAAGACGATATTACCGATTCCGCACAATGCCCGCTTGGTCCCGGTTCAGGCGGTCGGTGGAACATTGAGGCACTGGGTCAGGACCTGTTTGATTTCGGTGAAGATGCCAACCATGCCCATGTACAGCCGACGGGCGCCTATCATTATCACGGTGTACCGGACGGCATGCTTTCGGCGCAGGCGAAAGCCGGGAAGCAGATGGCCATGATCGGCTGGGCCGCCGACGGTTTTCCTGTTTATGCGCGCTATGGTTATCCCAAGCCCGGAATAATGCTGGGAGCACTCAAACTCATGCGACCCAGCTACCGGTTGAAGCAGTCCCCTGATACCGGGCGGCCGTCGATAGAGTTGGTGTCGATGGGCACTTTCATGCAGGATTGGGAATATGTCGAAGGGTTGGGCGATCTGGATCAATGCAACGGCCGCTTTGGTTCCACGCCCGAATTCCCCCAGGGCATTTATCATTATTACGCTACCGACGCTTATCCCTATATCCAGCGTTGTGTGAAGGGCTCAATTGATAGCCAGCCGACAATGCCGCGAGGCGGTGCCGGTCAGGGTGGTGAGAGGCGCGGCGGCAGTCGGCCCAAGGGTGGCGGCGGACGTCCGCCGCCGCACAGCTAGAGTGATGAAATTCCGGCTGATTGTTTTATTCTGGCTGTTACTGGCGGCTGGCACGGCGCAGGCGCATCTGTTGCCCAAGCAAAATGCGACAATGAAAATTGTCGAGGATAGCGCCAATTTTGTCGTGTCGGTTCCGGTCTCGGCGTTGGTGAATGTCGATGATGACAAGGACGGGATGCTATCTGCCGGGGAAATCCAGAGCCACAGCAGAGATATAGAGCGTCAATTTACCACCCGATTTACCGTCACAAATGATGGAAAGCCTGGCAAAGGGCTGATGGTCTGGGTTGTCCCGCCGCAAACCGACGGCGACACGTTGGACAGTGACTATGTGGTCATATTACACCGGGTTCAATTCGACGAGCCTCCGCAGAATCCGAAAATTATAACTGATCTTTTCGGGACCGCCGATGGCGAAGATCAAATGACGATGCGTGCCACTCTGGGTGAGGACCAGGAAGTTGTGATACTCACCGCAAGCAACGGCCAACATGAATTCTTCAGAGGGGCGTTAGCGGTTTTTGGTGATTTTGTCCGGTTGGGCATTGAACATATATTGGGTGGCTTGGACCATCTGTTGTTTCTTCTCACGGTCATCATCGCCGGTGCCGGCTGGCGTTACTGGCTGGGTGTCGTGACGAGCTTTACCATCGCGCATAGTATTACGCTGACGCTTTCCGCACTCGGGATATTCTCGATACCCGCAACCATTGTTGAACCGGCTATCGCTGCCAGTATCGTGTTGATGGCCGCACTGAATTTGAAATATGGCCCCAATGATCGGGCCAATATTGGTTGGAGAAGAATATCCATCGTATTCGCTTGTGGACTGATCCACGGATTTGGTTTCGCTTCTGCTATTGGTTCGATGCTCTCGGGCACGAGCAGTCTTGTTGCCACGCTGGCGGGATTCAACGTAGGCATTGAGATTGGCCAGTTTATTTTTCTCGCCGGGGTGTTGTTGATCATCCTCGTTTTCCGCAAGGCCGGTGCGGGCGATTGGACCCATTATATACCGAAGCTGGCATCAATCGTCGCACTGGCTGTTGGCATGATACTGTTTTTACGGCAGACGGAACTGGTATGAAACCGTGATTGGAGGAATCAGGGTACTTCAAACGCGACCGTTAAAAGTCAGGGGCAAAAAATGATCAAGAGAACATTGCTATTGTCGATGTCGTTATTGCTGGCATCGTGCGGGGCCAGTCCTGCAGCACCGACCGATAGGGCCGCGATCGATCTCGAGACGCTTTCTCCCGCCGAGCGCGAAAATTACTTGCAGGAGGCTGCAACATTTTTCGAACAGGCCAATATTATCGGTACTCCGTCTCTCGTCGATTGTACCTTGTCCGAAGGGACCAAAACCACCTGTTTTTCCATCACAGTGAAGCCGACCCCCGGTGGTTATACGCCCGGACCCTGGTGCCCGCGCAATATCAGCGATGATAAGGAAAAGTCGGGGATCTGGCTGGATGAAGGAAAAATATATGACGCTGACGGGAAATTTTTGCAGAATCTGAGCGACTTTTATCAGGATGACGAGTGGCAGATATTCGATTCTGCTACTGGCAAGATCAACGTCACGGATACCAAGGAAAAATGCGCGGCTGCCGCAAGACCGGACGTGGACGAAAAATATCAGAATCATTGTGTCGAGTGCCAGCTGGACTACATGCCCGCCGAGAGCAGCATGACTTATGTCATTCCTGTCATACCGCTTGCCTCAAAATCAAGCTCACGAGCTCAGGGTGGCGCGGGTGTTGCCATTAATGGCATCCGGCTGGATGGACCGGCTCCCGTGGACGCCATTTTGGGCGCGCATACGCTAGCCCCGTTTGATGATTGCGGTGGTCATGTCAATTTGCACGTCGGCTATCATTATCACGCAGTGACCGATTGCCTCGTCGACAAATCGTCCAAGGCCACGGACAAGAGCGATGCGCCGGTCATCGGGCTGGCGATGGATGGTTACAAGATTCTCACGCATAAGCTCAGCAATGGTGAAATGCCCGCGAAGCTCGATAGTTGCCAGGGGCACAGCACAGCAGAATATGGTTATCATTATCACGCCGGCGCAGCGGGATCGAACCAGATACTGGGGTGTTTGACCGGTCAGCAGGGATGCTCTTTCGAGGGTAGTGGCGACAGCTGCGATGCGACTGTCAGGCAAGGCCCGCCGGGTGGGGGCGGTCCGCCACCGGGTGGGGGCAGACGCCCACCAAACCCGGGTGGAGAATGACCTGATCGACTCTCGCCGTTACTCGGCGTCGAAGCGATAGCCAGAGCCGTAGACGGCGGCAATGCAGCTCGACTCAGGATCAACGATTGCCAGTTTCCGACGGATATTCTTGATGTGGCTGTCAATCGCGCGGTCGCCGGATTCCAGAGACTGCTCGCCGATCTTGTCGAGCAGCTGATCGCGCGAAAACACCCGGCCCGCGTGCTGTATCATCGTCGATAATATATGATATTCGGATGCCGATAGCTTCAGCCAGGTTCCGCGCCAAGCGATCCGCTGCCCTGCATCGTCTACCAGATATTTACTGGCAGCCGGATCACTGGTGACCCGGCCTTCATATCTACGGATCAAAGCATTCGCCCGGGTGACCACTTCTCGCGCGCTAAACGGTTTTGTGACATAATCGTCTGCACCGTCAGTCAAGCCCTGCAGCTTGTCCACTTCGTCGGTCCGCGCGGTCAGCATCAGAATCGGCACCGCGCTGAATTTTCGCAATTCCCGGCAAATCGTCATGCCATCAGAGGCCGGCAGCATGAGATCTAATATGATCGCGCTCGGCGGTGATGATCGTACCGAAGAGACGACCGAACGACCATCCGCAAATATTTGCGGATGGTGGCCCGCACTGCAAAAATAGTCGGACAATATCGCGGCGATCTTGTGATCATCCTCGACGATGAAGATAGTGCGGTTCTTGATCATGCTCGGCTGGTCTCCTGTGGCAGGTTCAGTTCAATCAATAGGCCCCCCAAATTTGAATCTTTCGCGGAAATCCGGCCGCCATGGGCTTCGACAATTGTCCTGCAGACAGCCAGCCCAAGACCACTGCCGCCCGATGATCTGTCCCGGGCTTCATCGACTCGAAACAGCGGTTCGAACAGTCGGGGCAAGGCATCAACCGGAACTCCGGGAGCGCTGTCCTCCACTGAAATGATGATACGATCCCTTGCGCTTTCAAGGCTTACCCGCACGATCCCCGGCGCATCGGTATAGCGAAGGGCGTTGGTCAGCAAATTGCCCAATAGCTGTTCGATCCTCTTGCCATCCCATACAACCGCAAGCGTAGCTTTGCTGCCCAGATCGACATCGAGCTTCAACCCTGCTTTCGTCAGCAGCGGCCGGAACCGCTCGGTCACATCACCAACCAGCTTTACCGCATCAACCGGAGTGAACTTGTGCGGCGCATCTGTAAGGTCGGAAACAGCCATGAAGTGCAGGTCCTCGATAAGGTCCCCGAGCCGGCCCGTCTCTTCCTGCAACGAACTGATCGCGTCCTGATCAAGTGGCCTTATGCCGTCTTTCAGCGCTTCCAGTTCGCCCGACAGTACGGTCAGCGGAGTTCTCAGTTCGTGCCCGATTTCGGCCAACCACCCGCGCCGCGCCTGGTCCGCACGTGCAAGACTTTCCGCCATCTGGTTGATATTCTGACTCATGGTCGAAATTTCATCGGCGCCCGCAGCGTCGGTGCGAACGGCAAAATTACCATGGGCAATCTCTTTGGTGGCAGCTTCCATATTGGCCAGCCGTCTGGTTCCGGCCCGGGCGAAACCCCATGCCGCCAGTGCCGCAAATATCATCAGCGCAACCACCAGCAGCGCTGCGTTGATATATTGACTGCGCAGGAAACGCGCATCTACGCCGCCGGGCGTAGGGGCATGCGGAATGATCTTTGCTGTGCCAATAGTTTGGCCATTCAAACTGATCACACGTGCGGTCATTTTTGGCCCATCTGCCAAAGGCGGTGGCGGGCCGGCGATCTGTTCACCGCTTGCATCGAAAAGCAGCAATCGGGGCGCTATGAAAGCGGGCGGCCCACCATTTCGAGGTGGCGGTGGGGGGTGATCCATTACATCGCGTGGAAACGGACGGATCGGCCGGTCCGGCCGGCGTCTGCCGGCGCCAAAATCTGCAATGAAACTTTCCCGTACCAGGTCGCCATGCAGGCTTTCCAGGGTGACCTTGCCCGTTTTCAGTGCGGCAACCCCGCCCTGTTCTTCCAGTTTTTGCGAGATCAGGCTGACATAGGCATCAATCGTTTCTGCATCCCGCGCCTCGAGATAGTCGGCAAAGCCACGGTTGAGATTCCATGCCATCACCGTCGCCATCGCCAAAGAGGCAACAAGCGCGGTAACTGCTACCAACAGAAACAATTTGTGAAATAATTTTAGTGTCATTGATTGCTTATCGATCCATCCAATCCGGATTGATAGGGACTAATTGTGGATATAAATTGAGTAGCGAGCTTTCCTGTTGTGTAGCTGCCTGCAACGAGCCCCTCCATGGCAGGCAGTCGAGGCCGTATATATGGTCGGTCAGGTCAGTGTCGCCCGCACTACACGCTCATCGTATCTTCTCCACAATCCGCGCGGCATCGCTCTCCCAAAAGAGAAATGCCGACAAGCATCGAGCGATATGTTTGGCTGATATCCACGCTATGGCGATTGTTCTCCGGCCAGTTACCCTAGTCAATGTAGGTATACCAGATTGGTAGGACAAAAAAATTTAAAGAGGTATACTATATAGGTTGACAAATAGAGTAGACCAAGGCATTTTCCCTTCAAATATAAAAATACCAGGGAGAAGATTCGATGAAAAAGGCAAGTATTTCTGCGTCCACCACAGGCCTCCGGCGGCAATTATCGACAGCGCTATTAGCAGGTACGGCGATGACTATCGTGGCAGCGCCAGCTTTCGCTCAAGAAGCTGAAGACGAGCAATCAACTGAAGGCGTGATCATAGTTTCCGGTATAAGGGGCTCTCTCGCAAAGGCTCTCGACGAAAAACGCAATGCGGATAGTCTCGTCGAAGTCATCCAGGCAGAAGATATCGGCAAGTTGCCCGATCAGAATCTTGCCGAGGTCCTTGAAAATATCACGGGTGTCCAGATCACCAGAGACGCTGGTGTCGGGACCGGAGTTCAAATCCGTGGATCCAACGATAACCGCATTGAAATAAATGGCGTTGGTACCGTCGGTTCCGGTTCAGGCCGCAGCGGCATCAACTTCGAAGACATCAATGCGGCGATTATCTCTTCGCTCGAAGTCATCAAAGCGCCAACAGCAATGACGACCGAAGGATCGGTCGGCGGCACTATCAATCTGCGCACGATCCGGCCTCTTGATCTGAGGGATACGCTCATCGCATTTCGCGCTCAGGGTGAATATAGTGAGCAGTCGGATAGCATTCAGCCCCGGATATCGGGAAGCTTCGGTAAAAACTGGCAAACCGGCGCGGGCGAGATCGGCATTGTGCTGAGCGGAAGCTATGCCAAGCAAGACGCATCTTCCTCTCGGCCCCGAGTTGATCGGGATACTCTGATTCCCCAAGGCAGCAGCGTTACTGCAGCGGGTGCACCGGGACCGGACTTCGATTATCTTGGTATTCAGTTCTTGAACCAGGAGCTGGAGATTTTTAATTATGAGACATATAATTTCGCCGGTTCGCTCGAATGGGCACCGTCGGACAATCTGAAATTATATGTTGATGGCTTTTACAACAAGCAAACACGCAAGCAGCAGAGCACCAGAATTCAAGGCTCAGGTGTAAGCTCTGTACGCAACACCAATGTCCCGGATACGTTTGAAACGGTCGATTTCGGTTCTCTCGGTGGCGTCGATCTAGGCAGCATTCAGGCAGCAGAAACCGGTACGCTTCAGCCGAATGTCCCGAATGAACCCAATTTGCGTTTCTCAAGCGATACCGGCGCGCGCCTGACCGAGAGCAATCTGTTGCGGGCTGGTGGAGAATGGGAAAGCGGAAGATTCAAGGCGCGGATTGAAGGTTCCCGCACGCTCGCTAGTTCGCGCAGCCCCGATCTTAGCACAACGTTGAACTTCATTAACCCGAATGCACCGCTTACCGGCACTGCGAATGATAACGGCACTCCGTTCGCTTATGATCTATCGGGCGGATCTTTGGCGTTTGGCATCGATAGCAGTTCGCCATTTGCGCCTACGATTGCGCAACTCCTGGATCCAAATAATGTCGTTCTGGATGCCGTGTCTGTCAGTGACAACACCAACAGGAATGTCGAATATACGGGGCGAATGGACTTTGAGCTCGATCTTGAGGATTTGACGGGTTTCCTGACATCCTTCAACTGGGGTTATCGGTATAACGACCGGTCGACGGAGTTTAACGAAGTTACGTCCAGTATAGGACTGTCTGCATTGGCCGACAGTCCAAATGGATCGGCATTTTCACAGCTTCTGGTTGCCGGGCCCTCGAGCTTTGGCAAAGCCGATGGAAGATCGCTGTTTTTCGGCGATTTCCTGATTATCGACCCAAAGTTGGCCTATTCCGATCAAGCCGGAACACTGGCGACCTTGCAGGCTGCGTTGCTGGCCGAGCCGGGTGCGCGAGTTTTGGCTGACCCCAGCTTTAATCCTGCGTCATTTTACAGGATCACCGAGAAAACCCACGCCGTTTACGGCCAGCTTAATTTTGAACTGGGCCGGTTAAGCGGGAATGCTGGCCTGCGCTATGTCGATTCAATGGTTAATTCGATCGGTAACAATGTTGACGCGAACGGCAATATAATTAACCAGACCAGTACGCCGGGTAAATATCGTTTCCTGTTGCCCCGGGTCAATCTGGCGGCTGAACTGACCGATGATATTGTGCTCCGGGCAAGCTATGGTCAGGATATCAACCGGCCCGATTTTGACAAATTGAAAACATCAGTTCGATTTACAACCGGTCCGAACACCGCGGTTGAAATTGGTAACCCGGCTTTGGTTCCGGAAAAGGTGACATCTTACGATGCTTCGCTTAGCTACTATTTCGCTCCTGCAGCAGTGATAAGCGTCGCATTATTCCACAAGCGACGTACCAACCTTTTCGTAACGCTCGAAACGGCACCATTTGTAGATCCGGTGACCGGGTTCAAGGATATCACCGCTCCCTGTGAAGGTGGCGGGATATTTAATCCGATTGCAGATCGCAACGTGTTTTCCAGTGTTCCTGGCGATGGGCTATGTGTTCCAGTCTCGACAACGATAAACGACCCTGGTGTAACGAAGCAGACAGGCGTTGAAGTTGCATTTCAATATGATCTGTCGGCCTTTGAAGACAGTCTCGGTTTTGCATCCGGGTTCGGCCTAGCTGCAAACTATACCTATCAGAAGTTCAGCGGGGGGCAGGCTACCGACTCATCTGATGGGGATAGTCGCGGGACGGCAATTCTAGAATCGAGCAGCGGTCTTACCGGTCCCTTTACAGCGGTCCAGGGCTTGCTCGATTTTTCACCGCATGCGTATAATGTCACGCTCTTCTATGAGAAATATGGATTGTCAGCCCGTGCGCGCTACACTTGGCGTGATGCGTTCCGTACGCTCGATACTGCAGGCGGCGCGACCCAGGGTAGCACGATTGGCTTCCCGGTCACCACCGCAGCGCGCGGACAATTGAACGGCAGTATCACCTATGACCTGACCGAGAATATCAACATCGGCATCGAAGGCGTTAATCTGACCAAGTCCAAGATCAAGCAATATTGTGTGAATGATGGCGCGCTGCTTTGCTTCGAGGGCTTGCCAGACCGGAGGCTGACCTTTGGTGCCAGCATCAAGTTCTAGATGCGGGCGATCGCACCAATGATTACGCCTGAAGCATCGAGGCAAGATTTCCGGCGCGCGATCTGAACCAACGGAGTTTGGTTTGCTGTCGGTAACCGGCACGCTGGATTAGTGCGAGCTTATGATCGAGGCGTTTCCCGCCCCAACGGGATCAGAGCGCGGTGGGAACCAGTTCCTGCCGCGCCAATCTGAACGAAAAGATCCTTCGAATACGGCATTGGTATAGCTCTAAGAATCAAATTGGTATGTCTTAGGGATTGACATACAGGTAGGCAAAATGCAGCTTACCAGAAAAATATAAAGACAAAACAGAGGGGATTTTATGAAACAGGCGGCTGATTTTGCACGCGACAATGGATCGCGGCGGCGTTTTTCAACAGCACTTTTAGCAGGTACGGCGATGACAATGATCGCTACACCGTCATGGGCGCAATCAACCCAGACGGACGAAGGTGCGATTGTCGTCACCGGTATTCGCGCAACCATTCAGGATTCTATTGACGCCAAGCGGGAATCGACGGAAGTCTTCGATGCGCTTTCGGCTGAGGAGATCGGCGACATACCGGCGCTTTCAATTGGCGAGGCGCTGGAAACGCTGACCGGCGCGGCTTCCCACCGGGAGCAGGGCGGCGCTACCGAAATTTCGATCCGTGGTCTTGGCCCCTTCCTGGGTTCTACCGTGATCAACGGTCGCATCGCTTCCAATGGCAGCGGCGACCGTTCGGTCAATTTCAGCCAGTTTCCTTCAGAATTGTTCAGCAAAATCGGTATCTACAAGACCCAGGCTGCCAGTTATATCGAAGGGGGCGTGGCCGGCCAGATTGCCCTCGAGTCCATCAAGCCGCTCGATTACGGCAAGCGGAGGTTTCAGGGTAATTTCAAACTGAATGCCAATCCGGACAATCTCGATATCGATGCAGACCAGCGGTTCCAGAAATTCGGATATCGTATCACCGGCAGCTATGTCGACCAGTTCCAGCTGGGTGATGCCGAGCTTGGTATCTCGCTCGGATATTCGCGTAATAAAACGACCAATCCCGAGCAGGAGGCAAATGTCTCCAACACCATTCGGGCCTGCGTGGTCGATCCAACCACCACCAGCGATGGCGTGTTTGATGATGGCAACTGTGATACCAGTGGCGGTACAATCGACGGTTTGCGTGATGGCAGTGTCACCGACGATTTTGTAATCGCCCGGAACAGCTATGCGTTCCGGTCCAATATTACCGATGATACCCGCGATTCCTTTTTTGGTGCCCTGCAATTCAAGCCGAGCCCCGATGTCGATATCAACGCGGATTTCCAATATTCCAAGCGCCTTTACCGAGAGCAGCGTAGCGATCTCAACTTTGCCGAAGGCCGCCGGATTGACGGCCTCGGCGATGCCAATGCAATCCCGGGCTATCCGCTGATCTACACGGAATCCGGGGCCTTGCGGCAATTCACCAATGAGCAGCGGATCGAAGCGGTCAGTGAATATCTCGAGCGCGATGAGGAATATTATGGTGGCGGGCTGTCGCTCGATGCGCAGGTCAGCGATCGTGTGAAGATTTCGCTGGATGGATCCTATTCGAGGACCCAGCGCGTCGAAGAGGCGGTCCAGATCCGCTTTCGTACCGAAGATAATGAAGATATAACCGGCGCCGCCGCTTGGCCAGATGCCTTTGAAAGCGATGGCAGCTCGACCAATGACAGGGTTGAAACGGCTGTCCAGATTCTGCAGAACGGTTCGCAGGGGCTGAATTTCATCACCCAGAATTTCGACGTCACCAACCACGACTTGTTCGCCAATGATCCGCGTTTGCGCGCCGATCTGGAGCAGGACCGTTTCAATAGCGTCTGGGCATTCCGCGGTGATGTCGAATATGAAATGGACGGATTTCTGAAAACGCTTCAGGCGGGAGCCCGTTATCAGCAGCTCAGGTATCGAGACGTACCTGGTGCGCTGGGAGCTAGCCGCTTTGAAAATTCCTACGACGACACTGACGGTACCGGTGCCCTGGCCGTAGCAAACCGGGAATGCCGGACGAGCTTTCCGGAAAGCGGATTCCTGTCTTCGATCTCCGGTGGAAACCCGCTTATTACCAATGTCGATTCTGCTGGAAATGTTATTGGTACATATAACAGCTTCGCAACCTTCGACGCCCTCTGCATAGCACAGGTTCTGGAGCGCGAAGATCCATCGGGTCTGCAATTTGATGAAGACGGCGTGCCGATCTATCCATCGGGGAATTTTGATTCGGCGCAAAATACCGATGTAACCGAGCGCAGTTGGGCCGCATATATTCAGGCGAATTTCGACGGTGAACTGGGCGATACACCAATCCGCGGAAACGCCGGCGTGCGGATGGTGAAAACAATGGTGAATTCCACCGGCTTTCGTTCGGATTTCAATGTCGTCCTCGACGATGCCGATGGTGACGGTACCGCCGGATTTGTACTCGTCGAGGATACTACCAACCTGATCCGGCGGCAGACGAAAAATTCTTACACCGAGTTTTTGCCCAGTGTGAACGTCGTGGCGGAATTCCAGCCCAATCTATTGGGTCGTTTCGCTGTCTATCGGTCCCTGTCGCGCCCTGATCCGTCCGCTTTGGGAGATGGCCGGGTCTTCAGCTTCAATGATGATGACGAGTTCGCTACTCCGGCTGATGCCATTGCGGGAGGTTTCAACAACGTAAGCGCAACCGGCAATCCGCTGACTGAGCCGTTGCTCTCTTGGAATTTCGACATCGGTCTCGAATGGTATCCCAACGAGGATACGATCCTGGCGTTCAATGCCTATTACAAGAGTTTTGACGGCGGATTTGACGCGATCGGGTTTACCGAAACCTTCAATATCAACAATCAAGATGTCGATCTCTTCACAACATCGGTTGCCACAAGTGATGACACCAGCCGAATTTATGGCGTTGAAGTGACTGCTGCGCATCGTCTCAGCTATCTTCCCAAACCGCTGGATGGTCTCGGTTTCAAGATTAGCTATAATTATGCCGACTCAAATTTTGAATTTGAAGACGACACTTTGGGCGCAATTTCGTCTCCTACCGCGAGTGGCACGACGGTCAGCAACGGCCTGATTGTCCCTTCGAACCTTTTCGGATTTTCGAAACATGTGCTGGCAGCGCAGGTGTATTATGAAATCGGCCCGTTTGATTTCCAGGGCGTTTACAAATATCGCAGCAATTACTTCCAGCAATTTGTCGCGACGCCGGGTCGCGTCCGTTATGTTGACGATGTTGAAGTGTTCGAAGCTCGCGCTTCTTTCCGGCTGAACAATAATGTCAAGTTCACGATCGAAGGGATCAACCTGTTCAACGAACCGCGGACCAACTATCGCGGAGCGCCGGATGATTTCGGAGCGATCCAGGTTTATGGGCCTCGCTATTTTGCCGGTGTGCAGTTCAAATTCTAGGCTCCAACAGGGGGGTGGCGCAGCGGGAGCTTGAATCCGCTGCGCCACTTTGCTGGAGCAGCCGCTTTACCGCTGGAGTAGACAATTGGTATGCAGATACGCTAGAAGAAAGGGCAGGGTCGAAGTTTCAATTTATCAACGGGATAATCACAGAAAATGGGCGAAAAGCGACTTTTCCATAGTGTAGCCGAGCAGATTACTGATCTCATCAAAGAGGGTGTATTTCCGGCTGGTGCGCGACTTCCCGGTGAACGGGAACTGGCAGAGCGTTTTGGCGTCAGCCGGGTTACTATTCGCGAAGCTGAGATTGCGCTGCAGGCGATTGGCCGGATCGAGATCAAGACCGGTTCCGGTGTATATGTTTGCGAAAAGCAACCCGGGGACGACAATCAATTGCCCGATGTCAGCGCGTTTGAGCTGACCGAAGCCCGCTCTTTGTTCGAATCTGAAGCGGCTGCGCTGGCGGCGCAAAATATTTCTGATCAGGATATTGCCAAACTGGAAAACCTCACAAAGGAAATGGGTTCCACTGATGATGCCGTTTCCACTGAAGCCGATCAGCAATTTCATATCACTATTGCCGAAGCATCCGGCAATGCTGCCATTGTCCATACGATAAAGACTCTTTGGCGGATGCGGGAAGAGTTGCCCGATGTGAAGGCGGCTTATGATTCCGTTTGTGAAGTGGATAACAGCACAAGAACAACCGAACATCAGGAAATTTATGATGCGCTCGCGGCACGCAATCCACTGGCGGCGAGGGAGGCAATGCGGCGCCATTTCCGCCGACTGATCGAGGCGATGCTGAACGAGACCGAAAAGCGGGCGCTAGAAGAAGTGCAGCAACGCGCCAATGAAAGCCGGGAACGCTTTTTGTCGCCCGCCAAGATCGGGTGACGGTCATCACTCTTTAAATTCTTCAATACCAATTGGTATGTACAGTAATTCCATTTTGGTAATGCCAATTGGTTGACTCACTGAAATTCGTCTGGTAATCCGACTCAACAAGGAAAATGAGAGGGTGACGAAAGATGTGGACAAGGCGTTGCCTTGCAATTTTAGCTATTTGGCTGCTCGCGGTTCCTGCGCATGCCGAACAGTATTTTGTAAAAAATATTGATGAATATAACCAGGCAGCAAAGAAGCTTGTAGCTGGTGACGTCATCATCCTGGCCAACGGCAGGTGGCATGACTTTGAAATCAAGATTTCAGGCAAGGGCACAAAAACCAAGCCGATCACGCTGATATCCGAGGATCCCGGCAAGGTGGTTCTGACCGGCCAGTCAAATTTGCGCATCGGTGGTGAATATATACTGGTTACCGGGCTGGTGTTCCTAAATGGGTATAGTCCTACCGGTGAAGTCATATCCTTTCGCCGATCAAAAGACGATCTCGCCCGGAACAGCCGTGTTACGGAGGTGGTGATCGATGGGTTCAGCAAGCCCGATCGATATGATTCCGATTATTGGGTCGGCATGTATGGCAAGAACAATCGTTTTGATCACAACCATCTCGTTGGCAAGACCAACAAGGGCGTGACTCTGGCAGTTCGTCTGGACAGCAAGGGCAGTCAGGAAAATGGCCACCGTATCGACCATAATTATTTCGGACCGCGCCCCGTGCTGGGCTCCAATGGCGGTGAAACGCTGCGGATCGGAACCAGCAAATATTCAATGTTCGATTCCCACACGCTGGTTGAGAATAATTATTTCGACCGCTGCGATGGCGAGGTCGAGATTATTTCCTCGAAATCCGGTAGAAATATTTATCGGGGCAATATGTTCTTTGAATCAAGCGGAACCCTGACGCTGCGGCACGGAGATGGCAATCTCGTCGAGAACAACGTGTTCATGGGAAATGGCAAGGATCACACCGGCGGTATCCGCGTGATCAATCGCGACCAGACGATCCGCAATAATTATCTGGAAGGCTTGCGCGGAACAGGATTTGCCAGCGCGCTGACCGTAATGAATGGTGTACCCAATTCGCCGGTGAACCGCTATGTTCAGGTCGACAACGCAGTAATCGAAAATAACAGCGTCGTTGACAGCAGTCGCATTACATTCGCTGCGGGTGCCGATGCGGAACGCTCCGCTGCACCCGTAAATAGCCGCTTTCGGAATAATCTGCTCGGCGGAACTGCCTCCGGACCGTTTCTCAAAATTCAGGATGATATTAGCGGGATTGCGTTTTCCGGGAACATGTTGGTTAGCGGCAAGATTGATAAACCGGTGGCTGGGATTGCTGAAGGCCAATTGGTACTGGCCCGCGCTGAAAATGGTCTGCTCTATCCCGAAGGTTCCGCCGTTGGCGTGTCTCGTGATCTTGTTCCCGTTATGCGCGATCAGGTCGGTGTTAGCTGGTATCCCAAGCCGCTGACAGGCGATCGTTTTGGAACGGGCAGGGCCATGTCGGTGCAGCCCGGCGAAGACACGCTGACCGAAGCATTTGCCGCAACTTCCGACGGCGATCGTCTGATTTTGAGCACCGGAGACTATCTGGTGAACAAGGTTCTTTCGCTGGACAAGGCCATTTCGATCGAAGGCGCGAAAGATGCTGTGGCAAAAATCAGTTTCGCCCGTCCTTCGCTATTCGAAATGAAGCAAGGCGGAAGCCTGCGCCTGAGCAATCTTGTCATTGACGGTGAACTGGCCCCGGATTCCGTTGGCAATGCGGTCATCCGTACTACGATCTATCCGATCCAGTCGAACTTCCTGATTGAGCTCGATAGCGTCTCTGTGGCGAATCTGGATGTGAACAAATCTTTTCATTTTATAGCGCTGGGCAAGAGTTCGTTTGCGGATCGCGTCAGTATCAAAAACAGCAAGTTCATCAACATCTCCGGTTCCGTCTTGCAGGCAGCGTCCGAGACCGAGGATTACGGCCAGTATAATGTCGAATATGCCGAGATATCGGGTTCCAGTTTTAAAGATATTGGCGGCGCGGTTTTCAATATCTACCGCGGCGGTCGGGACGAAAGTACATTTGGTCCGCATTTTTCCCTGACCGGTTCCAGCTTCATGAACGTCGGACGCGACGGCAACAACGTCACGGGATCATCCATGGTGCTGCACGGGGTCCAGCATAGCGATATCAGCAACAATGTCTTTTCTGACGCGGCACCGATCAAGATTGTCCACACCGTCGGTCGTCCGCAAAGCCGGATATCCGACAATATGTCGAAAAACATGGCCGCACCCATTCTTGAGGAGCTGGATTACCAAGGTAAGCATCGGGCCGTACTTGTCGGCAATCAATTTGAAGGCGCAGCAAAACCATGAGGGGTAACATCCTGGCGGTCGCATTATGGGGTGCTGCGTCTTCTACCGCCGTGGCCGGGCCGGTCGAATCCTCCCCGACCGGATCTGTCGCGGCGGTACAGCAATATGCGCCTTTATTCAAAAGCGAACTGGATCGCGCCCGTTCCTTTGTCGACCATATGATGGTTGCAGGGGCTGTCGTTCCCGTCCCGAAAGATCCCGGCGGCGGTTACACCCACGAACAGCACAAGCGCAATTATAAGGCAATCTACGAAGGCGGCCAGCTTTACCGGATAACCGGCGAGCAGAAATATGCCGATTACGTCCGTGACCTTCTGCTGGCTTATGCCGACCTATATCCTACTCTGGATGAACACCCGGCGCGCAAAAATAGCCAGAGTTCCGGCCGGATTTTCTGGCAGGTCCTGAACGACGCGATGTGGATGGTACACGGAATCCAAGGCTATGAAGCCATCCGCGGCAATCTGTCAGAGGCTGACCGCAAGAATATTGACGATAATCTGTTCCGCAAGGCAGCGGCCTTCCTTTCCACGGGGTCGGCAGTCACGTTCAGCAAGATCCATAACCATGCCACATGGGCTACCGCTGGCGTGGGCATGACAGGCTATGTTCTCGGTGATAAGGAACTGGTCGACATTGCTCTGCTCGGCCTGGACAAGAGTGGTGAAACCGGATTTTTGCGCCAGAGCGAACTGCTCTTTTCTCCCGACGGCTATTATACCGAAGGGCCTTATTATCAACGCTTCGCATTGAAGCCATTTGTCGTGTTTGCCGGGGTCATCGAAAAGAACGACCCGGCCCGCAGGATCTTTGAGCATCGCAACGGCATATTGCTGAAGGCGCTGCGCACCACCATCCAGTTAACGTATGATGGCTATTTTTTCCCGTTCAACGACGCGATCAAGGACAAAAGCCTGCAGACCGATGAACTCTATCACGGTGTCGCCATCGCATATAGCAAGACGCGCGATCCCGGGCTGTTGTCGATTGCGCAATGGCAAGGGCGGACAGTGCTCACCGATGATGGCAAGCTGGTCGCCGATGATCTGGCTGCGGGCAAGGCCAAGCCCTTTCCCTTCAAGTCGTTGTTGCTAAGCGATGGACCCGAAGGCAATCAGGGCGCGGTTGCGATCCTTCGTGAAGGGGATAGCGTCAGCGGTCAGGCGCTGGTTGCCAAAAACAGCTCGCAAGGCATGGGGCATGGCCATTTCGACAAGCTCAGCTGGCAATATTATGACAATGGCAACGAGATTGTCAGCGACTATGGTGCGGCGCGTTTCCTGAATATCGAGTCCAAGGATGGCGGCCGCTATCTGGCCGAGAATGAAAGCTGGGCGAAGCAGAGCGTTGCCCACAATACATTGGTCGTGGACGAAAAGAGCCATTTCGACGGCGATGTGAAGGTCGCGGATAGTATCGCACCGCAACAACTTTATTTTTCGGATGCTGCAGGCGCGCAAATAAGTTCTGCAATGATCGAGGGCGCCTATCCGGATACCCGCTTCACCCGGACACTGGCACTGGTGTCGGTCGATGGCGCGTCTGCGCCTCTCGCACTCGATATCATGCGGGTTCAGTCCGATGGCACGCATCAATATGATTTGCCGCTACATTATCAGGGTCATATCATGCGGGTCGGATTTGAAACCGAGGCGCATGTTGCGGCACGACCAGTGCTGGGAACGGCTAACGGCTATCAGCATGTCTGGGTCGATGGGGTCGGAAAGCCGCAGGGGCAGAATGGATTTGTTACAACGCTGCTCGATGGGCGATTCTATACCTATCGCTTTCTGCCACAGCGGGACGCTGAAACGATCCTGGGGGAAACCGGCGCCAATGACCCCAATTTCAATCTGCGCCGGGAGCCGGTTGTAATCCAGCGGGTCAAAGGCGCACAAAACGCGACCTTTGTCAGCATGCTGGAATCGCACGGACGATATGATGGAGCGGCCGAGCAGACGGTTGGCAGCGACAGCCAGATAAAATCACTGAGCCATGAAAGCAGTAATGGTGCGGATATCGTCATTGTGGAAACATTGAACGGGACAAAATTCGCGCTCGCCATTTCCTATGATTCGGACCCCAGCAAGAAACACTCGGTGAAGGCTGGCGGGCAGATTGTGAACTGGACCGGATTTGCAGCGCGCATCGACCTGCCTGCAGGAAAGGCTAAGCGATGACAGCAATTTCGAAAAATCGCAGTGAGACATTTGTTCGCGCCTCAGACGTGCCCGTAGAAACCGTCGGGCAGGGGATTACGCGACAGATATTGAGCTATGGCCCCGACCTCATGCTCTGCCGTCTGTGGTTTGATACCGGTTCCGTCGGTGATGTGCACCAGCACCCCCATAGCCAGATCTGCTACATTGAATCGGGCCGGTTTCTCTCGCTGGTGAACGGCAAGGAACAGGAGCTGGACGTCGGCGACAGCGTGATCATATCGCCCGATACCGATCATGGAATCAGCTGCATCGAAGCGGGCTCTCTGCTCGATATATTCAATCCGGTGCGGGAAGACTTTTTGGCAACGGGGGAAGAAAAATCGTGAGCGCTGTGAAAAAAGTCGGCAATTTCCGCTGGGCCATTGTCAGTCTCGTCGCGTTGGCGACCATTATCAACTATATTGATCGCGGTGCGCTGGGCTTCCTGTGGCCGGAAATTTCGGAAGACATAGGGCTCACCAAAACCGACTACGCCATCATTTTGAACGTCTTTACCTTCGCTTATGCATTCGGTCAGACTCTGTTTGGCAAGATATTTGACTGGATCGGAACGCGTCTCGGATTTGTATTGTCGATTGTCGTCTGGTCGGCGGCAACGATGTTGCACGCTGCAGCGACCGGCTTGATGAGTTTTGCCGTGTTTCGCGGTCTTCTTGGCCTGTCCGAAGCCGGCAACTGGCCGGGAGCCACCAAGGCCAATGCCGAATGGTTCCCGATCAACGAGCGCGCGCTGGCCCAGGGCGTTTTCAATTCCGGTGCTGCGATCGGTGGCATTATTTCGGCGCCGATCATCGGCATCCTTTTTGTCTTCCTGGGCAGCTGGCAAGCGACCTTTATCGCAGTCGGTGCGCTTGGCTTCCTGTGGCTGGTGCCATGGCTGATCATTTACAAGTCCGGTCCCGAAAGCCATCCTTGGCTTACAGAGGACGAGCGTCAATATATCCTGACCGGACAAAAAAACGCCGAGACCAACGAGGTGGCTACCTATGCGCCGAACTCGGGAGAAATTCTTTCGCGCAAGGAAAGCTGGGGCGTTATAATGGCATCCTTTTTCCTCGACCCTATCTGGTGGCTGTTTGTCGGCTGGTTGCCTCTATATTTGTTTGAAACTTATGGTTTCGGCGTGGAGGAAATCGCTACCTATGCTTGGGTTCCCTATGTCGGCGCCATGTTCGGTGCATGGTTTGGCGGGCTGCTTGCTGGTCGGCTGATAAAATCGGGATGGACCGTCAACAAGACGCGTAAATTGGTGATCGCGCTGGGCGGACTGATCATGCTGGTGTCGTTGTTGCTGACAATTGTCGCTGCATCGCCCTTGATCGCGGTATTGTTGATGGCGGCCATTCTGTTCGGCTTCCAGACGGCGGTTGGTAATATCCAGACCTTGCCGAGCGACTTCTACAGTGGAAAATCCGTGGCTTCGCTTGCCGGCTTTGCCGGCACCGCCGCCAAGCTTGCCGTGGTGGGGCTCAACTTCCTGATCCCGGTCATCACGGTCAACAGCTATGCACCGGCCTTTGCGGTCGGCGCAGGACTGGCGATCATGACCGTCTTGTCGGTTTTGATCCTCTGCACCGACATCAAACCTTTGAAACCGAAAAATTCTTGATCACCCTCTCCTCCTCCTCATCTGAATAACAGGGAAAATAATATGACCAAATTTAAAGGCAAAACCGCGATCGTAACTGGCGGCAGCCGTGATATCGGCCGCGCCGTTTCGGAAAAACTGGCCGCCGAGGGCGCCAATGTTGTAGTCAATTACTGCAACAATGAAGCGGATGGCCAGGCCACGCTGGACGCGATCAAGGCGGCTGGCGGCAGTGCAATACTGGTCCAGGCCGATGTTACGAAACAGGTCGATGTCGACCGTCTGGTCGCTGAAACGGTTGCGGCATTTGGCGACACAATCGACATATTGGTGAACGTTACGGGCGGCCTTGTCGCGCGCAAGGGCCTTGCCGAAATGGATGAAGATTTTTTCAACCAGGTCATGCAGCTCAATGTCACATCGACGTTCATGATGACCCAGGCTGTTGCCCCTCATATGCCCGAGGGCAGCGCGATATTGAACTTCGCTTCGCAAGCAGGGCGTGACGGTGGCGGCCCCGGTGCGGCGGCCTATGGTACATCAAAAGGCGCGGTGATGACCTTCACCCGGGCAATGGCAAAAGAACTCGGCCCCAAAGGCATCCGCGTCAATTCGCTTTGCCCCGGCATGATTGCCACCGCCTTCCACGATACGTTTACCAAGGACGAGGTGCGCACCGCGGTGGCGGCCGGCACGCCACTCCGCCGCCAAGGCAATTCGGAAGAGGTCGCGCGTACGGTGGCCAATCTGGTGTCGGATGACAGCAGCTTTATCACCGGTGCGAATATCGACATCAACGGCGGCACGTTTTTCTCCTGACCCCAAATTTGCGAGCATGAAATGACCAGCGAAACGAACCAGATATTAGAGGCGAAATTTGCCGCTGCGCCGGTGGTGCCATTGATCGAAGCCAGTGACCCTACGGTTGCGGTAGCGACTGCAAAAGCGCTGCAGGCGGGCGGTCTAGATGTGATCGAAGTCGTCCTCCGGACCGACGCGGCGCTCGATTGCATGGAAGCCATTATCGCGGAGACTTCGGACATCATTGTTGGCGCGGGAACAATCTTGACCGCTGACGATGCAAAGGCAGCTGCCACCCGCGGCGCGCAGTTCATTGTGTGCCCGGGACTGGTCGACGCGGTGGTCAATTTCTGTAAGGCAAATGACCTTCCGGTCTTCCCGGGAACAATGACCCCGGGCGAAGTGCAACAGGCTCATAATCTCGGTCTCGGAACGGTGAAATTCTTTCCCGCCAAGCTCGCTGGCGGCGTGCCGATGCTCAAGGCATTGAACTCGGTCTTTCGCAATATGCGTTTCATGCCGACGGGCGGGGTGTCAGCAGAGAATCTGGGCGAATTTCTGGCCGTGCCTTCCGTAATTGCGTGCGGCGGTAGCTGGCTCACGCCGAAAGCGGCGATCGACGCGGGCGATTACGATGCAATAACCAAGCTGGCCCGTGAAGCTGTCGCTCTCGCACGTGCCTCTAGACCATAAGGAATTTGGATATGGCAGAATATTTGTCATTTGGCGAAATCATGCTGCGGTTGAAAACACCGGGGCACGAAAGGTTTTTCCAGTCACCCTCGTTCGAAGCCACGTTCGGCGGCGGCGAGGCTAATGTTGCCGTCGCACTGAGCAATTACGGCCTGTCTTCGGCATTTGTTTCGGCGCTACCGGACAATGATGTCGGGGCTTCGGCGATTGGCGAGCTTAAACGCTTCGGTGTCGATACGTCCCATGTCCGCCGCTCGGGTGAACGGGTCGGGATCTATTTTCTCGAATCCGGAGCCAATCAGCGTCCGTCGAAGGTCATTTACGACCGCGCCCATTCGTCTATCAGCGAGTGCAAGCCCGGGGATTTCGATTGGGGCAGAATTTTCGCTGGCGCAAAATGGCTTCACATTACCGGTATTACGCCGGCGCTGACTCAGGATTCCGCAGATCTCAGCATAGAATGCGTGAAGGCGGCAAAACAGGCAGGTTTGACCGTTTCCTGTGATTTCAATTTCCGTGGCAAACTCTGGAAATATGGCAAAAGCGCCCCTGAAGTGATGAGCGAACTGGTTAAATATGTCGATGTCGGCATTGCCAATGAAGAGGATTGCCAGAAATCGCTCGGTATCAGCGTCGATGTCGACGTTGAAACCGGTGAACTCGACACAAAAAAATATGAAGCGCTGTCGGAAAAGGTGCTGGAACTATATCCCGACATGTCGACCATCGCGATCACACTAAGGGAAAGTCACAGCGCTGACCGCAACGGCTGGTCCGCCTGTTTGCGCGACCGGGAACAGGGGTTCAAATTGTCCCGGCATTATGAACTGACCGATATTGTCGACCGGGTTGGCGGCGGCGACAGCTTTGCTTCGGCATTGATCTATGGCCTCAATGCTTATGAGGACAAACAGCAGTCGCTCGAGTTCGCGGTGGCAGCAAGCTGCCTGAAGCATTCGATTCTCGGCGATTTCAACCGGGTCACGGTTCCGGAGGTAGAGAAGCTCATGTCCGGCGATGGATCTGGCCGCGTGCAAAGATAGCTGCCAGATGTTGCTGAGCAAGCTCAATATGTCTGTTGGCAGAAAGGCACCCGGGGACGGTAGCCAAAACATCCGCGTCGCCAATGACAATTCCTCTCGTGAGCAGCAACTGTTCGAGAAATGCGTTCAGAGAGAACTTGGCGGGAAAAGCCTGGATGGCGGCAACGGGATAACCAGTGATCACGGAAAAGCCGATCCCCGGTCATAACGATCGGCTGAACCGACAATATGCCTTACCGGCAACAGCCCCGAGCCTATTCCGGCTGCGCTGACGGGTTTAGCGGCAGAATTATTGACGTCGCGGAGCCGACAGCAATGCATCGGCGATGGCCGTGCGCATTTTTTTCGGTTTCCAGCGATCATCATAGGGATGTCCCCGCAACGCCAGACCGTCGGCGCGGCGTTTATAGTCCGGATAGCCGGGGCGGTTCATATAGCTGGTCCCGTCGGTCAAAGACCATAAGATTATCTGTTTCACATTTGTAAAGTCCAGCGTCAGATCGAGATAGCCTTTGGTAAAGGCGGCGGTTTCTGCGTCGCGGCGGACGGGATCCGGATCGTCTATATTGCGATCGCTGCAATCAAGCTCGGTCAATATGATATCCAGACCCATGGCTTTGATTTCCTGCAAGAAAAGCCGCCAGCCAATTTCATCCCGCGGCCTCCCCAGCGTATTTCCGAGGTGGCTCTGGATCCCCAAGGCATCAATCGGAACATTACGCGACAGCAGCCGCTCGAGCAGTCGCAACAGCGCGTTACGATGCAATGGCGATGCCTCCCAGTTCATCGTGTCATTGTAAACTAGCTGCGCCTTGGGCGCTTTTGCTTTCATCATTTTGAAAGCCAGATCGATAAAGCGTTCACCCATCATCCGGTTCAAAGCCGAGTGCCGGATCTGCCCATTACGGGGGTTGATGGCTTCATTCACGACATCCCAGGATGTGATCGCAGGGAATGTCCGGCCAAGATAAGCAGCATGCCGCCACATGCGTCTGGTCAACGGATATCGTCGGCCGTGGTGCAATTCGTCGGCCATTTCGACAAGCCATGCAGGCATGCGTTCATCATGATTCCATATGAAACAATGCCCGCGCGTATCGAGGCTGTTGTGCCTTGCGAAGTTCGTCAGAGCCTTAGCCGGTGCGCTCTCCCGATTATTTCGCTCGGGTTCCAGATATTTCCATTTCAGGCTATTTTCTGTCGTGATGGTATCGCATTCGCGAACGATAAGCCGAGTAAATTTTTCATTGTCGAGCCATCGCGTCGAGACCGTGCTCCCGAATGAAATGCCGCGGGTTGCGGCAATAGCGGCCAGTGAGCTTTCGGGGCTGGCAGCCGCGAGAGCCGGAAGCGGGCAGCAAAGCGCGAATCCTGTACCGATCGTGCGGCGCAACATATGCCTGCGGTTGAAGACCTGCTCCATCAAGTTGGTATCTTGTCGCATGTCCATGGTTAAGCTGATATGGCCCCAAAAAGTCAACGGCCATTGATTCTCAAGAATTTGTAAGAAGTTTACAACGACTTAGCTTCAAAATTGATGAAGTGAGCGAGCGTCACATCTCGATTCTCAAATGTAAACAAGTCTAACGGAATGTAATTTGCCCTTGTTGTGGCGAGCAGAAATCTACAGATCAATCATGCGCAAAGAGTTATTGCGCTCCAGTAGTAACTGGCCGGGATGCTAGCCCGATTGAACAATAATATTTGAAGAATAGGGCCCTATATTATGAACGGCAAAAAAATACTTGTGCTTGGCGGAGACGGATTCTGTGGTTGGCCGACTGCTTTACATCTTTCATCCATAGGTCATGACGTCACAATCCTGGACAATCTGTCGCGTCGGAGGATCGACCTTGAACTCGGCATCCGTAGCTTAACACCGATTGAGCCAATCGACGTTCGTGTTGAGGCGTGGGAAGAAGTTTCCGGAAACCGGATAAACTATGCAGTCATCGATATTGCCAAGGAATATCAGGAATTCTCTGACTTTCTAGAAGATCTGCGGCCAGACACAATTGTACATTTTGCTGAACAGCGCGCGGCACCTTATTCGATGCGCGGCGCGAAAGAAAAACGCTATACCGTCGACAATAATATTTCAGCGACACATAATGTTCTCGTGGCCCTGAACGATCTGGGACTGGACACGCATATGGTGCATCTGGGGACCATGGGTGTTTACGGCTATTCCGGTGCAGGTTTTGAAATACCCGAGGGATATCTTCCAGTAGAAGTGGCTGATGATGAAGGAAAAAGGCATCAGCGCGATATCCTCTATCCGACAAGTCCCGGCAGTGTATATCACCTGACCAAATCTCTGGATCAGCTCTTGTTCCAATTTTATGCGAACAACGACAAGATGCGTATTACCGATCTCCATCAGGGCATCGTCTGGGGTACGCAGACCGACCAGACCCGGCGCCATCCCGCGCTGGTCAACCGGTTTGATTATGATGGTGAATATGGCACGGTGCTGAACCGCTTTCTGGTAGAATCCGCCGTGGGACATCCGCTGACAGTGCACGGCACTGGCGGCCAAACGCGCGCGTTTATCAATATTCAGGACACAGTCCGCTGCGTCGAGCTGGCGGTCAACAATCCGCCGGAAGCCGGTAGTCCGGTGAAGATCCTCAACCAGGTTGCGGAAACATTGCGGGTCGAGGAACTGGCGCAGCTGGTTTCGTCGCTCACTGGCGCTGAAATCGCCTACGTACCCAACCCGCGCAAGGAAGCGGAAGAAAATGACCTTAACGTCAGCAACAGACATTTGCGGGCTTTGGGACTTGATCCGATATTACTCGCCGCCGGTCTGCTTGACGATACGATAGAGATATCATCGCGTTACAAAGACCGGATCAACCTTGCGAAAATCCCCGCCCGCACGGCCTGGAATACAGACCGGTCCAATGCGTTGGACAATCAAAACCGCGTTGATATCGAAGACGAGGATCGCGAGCCACAGGAACAAAGGCAAAGTCAGCAAGCCGCGTAACAATAGAACGAAAAGAAGAATGAAATGAGATTAATCGGCGTAGGATTACTGGCTTTTGTACTGGCGGGAGTTCTGATCCTGTTGGGGCAGGGCGGTGCTTTCAAATCCGGCTGGACCAAGCTCAGTGGTGGTGATCAGCAGCAGTTTTCCGATTATGAAGGTGCGGCAGGCCAGGGTTCTGACACCAGTGGGACCAGCGTTTTTACGACGGGGCAAGACTCCGACATGCCGCTTATTCTCAGTGGACTGCCATCATACGCCGGGCTGGTATTCCACCTGCCGACCGATTCTCGTCCGATCAGCGGACGATATGAACTGGTATATTCGAGCCGCATCACTGAAGGCGTCGAAGGCGTTTTGCGTGTCTCGATCAACGGGGTCAAACGCGCAGATATACTGTTGAACCAGAGCAAGGTGCAGCAAAAAGCTGAAATCGAGCTGACTGCAAGCGAACTCTCGACGGGTGCTCTTGATGTCGGGTTGAGTTTGCAGGGTCGTGGGGAGATCGCCCAATGCTCACCCAATGATTCCATAGCGGCTGTTGTCGAGATCAAGCCGGAAAGCGGATTGCGGCTTGAGCTTGCCAAAGCGGTCGAAACGACAAGCGACCGGCTCTCCCTTTGGGGGGGACGGGTTCCGGTTTCATGGAATAAACGCAAAGGCAATGAAGACGCATTGGTGACATTGGTGCATGGCGCCCGGCTGGTGCAGAAAGGCTATCTGCTGCATTTCGGTCCAAATGGTCTCGACAGTGCCGCTCTGACAAAACTCTCCGGCGAAGCGAAGCCTTATAGTGACGTTTTTATCCAGCCAGCCTATCCAATCCCGTTTACCGGCAAGAATATCAATCGGGGTATGCGAAAATTCGATCGGCAGACTAGCTGGCGCTATCATTATAGCGTCACGGATTTGCCGAACCAGATATTGCCATCCGCGTTGGATATGCGCTTGGTGGTGGGGCCAGCGGGTAATGACGCGCGCTATGACGTCACCGTCTCCCTTAATGACCATATGTTGTTCTCACGGCGCCTGTCGCCCCAGACAGAGCGAGTCAGCCAGTCGATTGCGCTTCCCGCTGCGCTTCACCAAGCTGATAACAAGGTCGAAATATCTCTGGCCTCGGGCGATGGTAATCACAGTCGCTGCGGCACGGATACGCAGTCGATTGCCGAGTTGCTGCCGGAAACCGTGCTGAAAGGTGGAGGCCAGAGAGCGTCCGACAGTCTCTCTTTGTTGCGCACGAAATTGTCCGCTGTTGATACGGTCGCGCTACTCGGAGAGATAGATACTGCGGTCGACGCTCAGGCCGTTGCGCAATTGCTGGGTCAGCTCGATCCTCGCGGATTATCCTTTGTAACAGGCCGGACAGCTGCAAAAATCCGTATCGTCAGCGGCGATATTGTTGCCGCGATCGCCAAAGAAGGTGTGCAACCCAATGACTGGATTGTTTACAGATCATTGGATCGCGATGGCGGGGTCATTGCTCGACCTGTCGGTGAAATTGTGACGCTGCCCAGTGCAGCTGTCGCGTTGCTTGTTTCCATATCAGGAAATGATCGAGTTGCTGGTCCGGCAGGGAATGATGGTTGACCACTCCACTAACCAGTGATTCCAGGCGAGAGGCGCAATATGGATCGGTCGACAGTCGCCCACTAGGATTGGCTGCTTCGGTATCCCCTCTGCGCGTCCCGGCAATGCTGCTGACTTTTTGCCTGCTGGCGTTGCTTCAGCTATGGGCCTTCGGAACAGGCCAGCTCGATTGGCTTTTCCCCCAGCGTGATTATATATTTGTGCCTTATACGGGTCAGCATTCCATCGCTATCCGTACCTATATCGTTTCCTTTTACATCGCCTTTGCGTGTTTTGGCAGCGGTTCAGCCATTGCGCGGCTGCTGTTCGCCTTTGATCTAGTGCTGCGGTTTCTGTTGATCTGTTGCTTGCTCGACCTTTTGAACACGATCTTTCTGTCATTGGTCGGCGATCCTTATGCCCTGGTCGTCGTGCAGATCATTGCCGGGCTGATTGGTTTCGCCTTATTCTCGTTGATGCTACTGGAACGTGGCTCGATGCCTGAAAAAGTGGATATGGATATCGGCGAGCATAAAAATCTCCGTCCGGTGTTGCGTCTGGCATCGACCGCAGTGATTGCGGCGGCCCTCTCTGGCTTCGTCGGTTATTCCGACTTTGCCGTAGTGGAAGGTTTGCGGGATATCACATTGCTGGGCGGCATTGGCCCGGGCGTCCTTCTGTTTCTGCCAATGCTTTTTCTCCAGCTCTACCTGATCAGCCTGATTGAACGGCGACTGGACGCTAAGGATGATTTTCGGTCGCCCGTCAGTATCATCGTGCCAGCTTTTAACGAGCGCTATATTATAGCAGAAACAATCCGTCATATTGACAAAGCCGCCCAACATTATGGTGAAATTGTCGAACTCATCATTCTGGACAATGGCTCGACCGACGATACCGAAGAGGTTGCTCGACAGGCGATCGCCGAGGCTACCGCATTGCAGGGCCGGATCATTCACGTCGCGCAAAGCGGCAAGGCCCATGCTCTCAATCGCGGAATCGCGGAAGCCACCCACCCGATCACAATTCGCATCGATGCCGACACGCTTATCGCACCGGATAATATTACCCTCGCCGTGCAGAATTTCTCCGACGCAGAAATAGGTGTGGTCGGCGGCATACCCCTGCCACCGGGAGGGGCGATTTTTGACCGCTCCCGACTGGTCGAGGTGCTGGTCAAACATGGCTATTATTCGCCGGCGCTCAGCGCCCTGTGGGGTCTTGTCGGAGTACCCGGTATGTTCGCTGTCTATCGGACCGGACCTTTGAAAAGCGTCGGCGAATTTGCATCGGGGATGAACGGTGAAGATACCGATATGTCGTTGCGGATTGGCGAAATGGGTTATCGGGCGATTGTCGACCATCGGGTGCGCTATGTTTCAGAAGTGCCGACCAGCTTCGCCCATTTGCGCGAGCAACGTCTGCGCTGGTTCCGGTCTGTCTATCATGTCTCTTCACGCTGTCAGGACATCATCACATCCTCCTCGATGACTATTTGCGGGAAGCTCGTGCTACCCTATATGCTACTGAATTCGGCCCGCCGTGCGATGATGGTGCCGATCCTGTTGTTCGGTATATTTCAGTTTTTCACCGATACGGACCCGACCAGCCCGCTGGTCTGGCAGGCTATTGCTGCCGTCCTGATCGGCGCTCCAATGCTGGTAGCCATCGCCGCAATCTTGATCAACGGCAGGCCCGATGCGCTGTTGGGGTTGCCGGAATATATTTTGTTCCGGGCCATGCGCGCGTGGTTCACCCTCGAATCCGTTTTGACCATCCCGATCAACCGGACGGCCAAATCCTTCCGCAAACCTTCTCTCCTGACACAAAGCGACGCAAGCCCATGAAAACACCATTTCTCATAATCACGCTAGCCATCGGAGCAAATGCCAGCAGTGCAGCTGTTGCAAAAGACGGCGAGTTTTTTGCCACAGCAGAATTGTCGGCAGGACGGGATGTTGTTCCGGCTGATATCATCGAAAACGGGATCGATCAGGATCGCATTGCGAGCGTTGTCGAGAGTGAAATCCGGCTTGGCTATGATTTGGGGCCATTGCTCCTCGACTTTGGTGCAGATATCGCGGTCTATCCTGAAGATAGCCGGTTCAACCGCTATGCATTCGGACCGGGGCTACGCGCCGATTTTCCGCTGGGCAACAATGAGGCAACAAAACTGCGTCTGGGCGCCGAATATCAATATGTTCTCGGTGAAGACGGACGCGTGTTTGACCGCCCGCGGGCGGAGGCGCAGTTGATTCACCGCCACTCGAAAGAACATACGACCACTGGGCGGTTGCGTTACGGCTTTCGCAATCAGTCCGAGGATCGTTTCACCGGCTTTGATCAATCGGAGTGGCTGGCCGAATTGCGCCACAACTGGCGTCCGGACGGTGGTCCGACATCGTTCAATATTTCGTTGCTTGGATTGAAACATGACGCGGAAGACAATCGCTTCAGCTATACCGGCTACGGCTTTCGACTGGTCGGCAGCACAGCTCTGGCTGAAAAACTGACCGGTTTCGCCCGTTTTTCTGTTGTGCAGCGGGATTACGAGGATAATTTTTCATCCCTTTATCCGGTGAACCGGTCCGATACACATATACGCGCAACCGCGGGTCTCGATTATCAGGCATGGGATCAGGTCTCGATATTTACCGAAGCCGGCTATGTCAGCAACGCATCAAATATTCCGGTGCGCGATTTTGACGGATTTGTCGGTCGCCTCGGCCTGCGTTTCTCGCTCGAAAGCAGATAGCCTGAGCCCTGCCGTGAGCCTGTGAATCCCGTGTCCGAACATTCGAAATCGGCGCGCGGTCCTAGGTAGGCTGCGATAGCCAAAAATTTCCTCAGCTTTGCAAAAAAAACACCGTTAGTTGAATGGTGAAAAGCCCCGGAAAAGCGCGATAATCAGGTGATATTATGGGCGGGAGCCAGGTCGGTGCGGGGACGTAAATCCGACCCCAATCACGATCAATGGTTAATAATGGTCTGATATTTCCGTCTCCATAGTTGAGTAAGGTTATTATATGGCTGAAATTTTAATTGCTGATGACGATGAGATTATCATCGATCTCATTCGCTTCCGTCTGGAAAGCGAGGGGCATACTGTTGTGGCTGCAACGGACGGGGAAGCTGTGCTTGCGGTTTTGGCGGAACGCGTGCCCGACCTTATCTTGCTTGATTCCATGATGCCGATCATTTCCGGGATGGAAGTGTTGCGGGTCTTGAAACGAACGCCAGCAATGCAAGATATCCCCGTTATCATGCTGACCGCGCGAAAGGGTGAGGCGGATGTTGTCGCTGCTCTGCAAGCCGGGGCAAGCGATTATCTCACCAAGCCGTTCATGCCTCAGGAATTGTTGACCAGAGTCAGCATGCAACTGCAAAAAAGGCAAAACGGAGCTACGCTAATTGTTTAATTATTTAATAGCGGCAGCTGCGTTGGGGATGGCCATAGTTGCGCCTGTGCATGCACAGGCGATCACGACCGTTGATGGGCCTTCTAGTTCAGAGAGCCATGCTCGGGATGCCGAAATTCTCCGTCAAAAACTGGCAACGGAGCCGGAAAATGCCGATCTATGGCGGCGGCTTGCGGCAGCGGAGGCCGCCAATGGCAGCCTCGACAAGGCATATGCAGCGATCGGCCGGGCGACATCGCTCGTTCCCAATGATCGCGATATTCAGCTGGCCCGCGCCAATATTCTGCTTTGGCAGGACCGGCTTTCTCTCGCTGGCGAGCAAGCCGACAAGGTGCGCGCCGTTGATCCCGATTATCCGGGTCTGGCTGGTTTCGATAGCGCGTTTGCGCGGCGCCAAGCCGAAGTTTCCAAGTTCGAGCCGCTTTCGTTCAGCGCCGTGCTGGGCACGTCCGATATTGTCTTTGAAAATGGTCGACACCAGAATTGGCAAAATGCGGTTGTTGCGGTGGCCTTTGGAAATGCGGAGCGCACGATTTTCGAGCTGGATGCAGATGCCGAGCGCAGAACAGCTACCGATGTTAGGCTGTCAGGCCGGGCCTCGACCCGCATTCGCAATGGCAGCTTTTATTTGGGAGCCGGCGTTACTCCCAACGCGAATTTCCGAGATCAATGGCGGCTGGTCGCCGGTGGCCAGATTCTCGTGACCCCCGACTTGCGGGGAACCGCTGATCTGCGTCTGGCAAAATATAACAGCGGAATGTCCGCCAGTATTGAACCGGGAATTTCCTACATGGCCGCGCAAGGCGTAACTTTGTCTGCGCGGATGATAAATCTGGTCGATGGAGACGGCGACTATCGCATTGGTGCGGCAGCCCGGGCCAATTATGAATTCGCCAACGGCCATATTCTGTTTGCCAGCGCGGCTCGCTATCCCGACCGCGAGGCCGATGTTACCAAGCAGTTACGTTCATTTGCGGTGGGCGGTACAATCAATCTTGCTTCACAATGGCGCCTGCGGCTTTCAGCTTCGGATGAAAAACGCGAGGATTCCTATCATAGCCAGTCTGTCAATCTGGGGCTGACTTACAGGTTCTTGCAACCATGAATATCTATGGAGGGCTGATCCAGTTCTGCATCTGGGCAACGGTCTTTTTGACGGTGGCGTTTGCCTTGCTTGTCTTGCGCCGCTGGTATACCGAGCACCGGGCACCGGTATATAAGGCGCGGCAAAAAGCAATTACCCACAGCTATTTGCGGCGGGTCCAAGGAATGGAAGTCGAGCAGACCGGGGTTAAATGGTCTGTCGAAGCACGGCTTCAGGCCCTGACTCATTTGTTGATGCTGCTGCGCGGTGGCGATCGGGACAGGTTAATCCAGCTGGCAGAACTCGACGGTCTGCTGAAAGCGCCGCTGCGCCAGTGCAAGGCGTGGCGCGCCGCTCGCCGCATTGATGCCGTCCGGACATTGCAGCAATATGGCGGAGAAGCCGCGATTGCCAAGCTGCGTGAAGTGCTGCGTCATGATCGCCATCGCATTGTCCGGCTCAATGCGGCCTTTGCCTTAGCCGGTTTTCACCAGCTTCCACCGCCCCGCGAAACAATCGAACTTATCGGTATGCCCGCGCGAGCACCAACCAGGCTGGATGTTGCCATGCTTCGTGCGCTGGCTTCGGAATATCCCACGCATCTGGTCCGCATGCTTGGAGACGTGATGCCGCATCCGAGGCGCGCTGCAATCATTGATGCCCTAGGTTGGTCGAACGTTGAGTCCGTGATTCCCACGCTGGAACGGGCAGCCTCATTCGACAATATCGAAATTCGCTGTGCTGCGCTAAGGGCCGTGGGCAAGCTTGGCCATCCATCTGTTGCCAAATGGGTATTGGAGGCGCTCGAAGATCCGAACGCCTTCGTGCGCATACAGGCGGTTAATTGCTGCGCCACCTTGCGCTTGACCATAGCTTTGCCGGTGCTGCGAGTTCTTTCACATGATCCGGAACTCTGGGTCCGGTTGCGGGCCGAGGAGGCTATCCCCCGTCTCGAATCTCTCGTTGCAGAAAGACAGGCGAAACCCGCCATGCAGGTGGCCGTATGAACTGGGATCCAGTGCAGCATATCGCCGTTCAATTGGTAATGTACCTTGCCTATATTTGCTTGATCGTTGTGGTGTTTCGCAATTTCATCAGCGTGGTGCAGCTCGTCATGGCTGCGTTCATATTCGCTACCAGGGTAAAGCCGTCGGCGGTCTCGCTGGACCTGTGGCACCGTTATGGCGATCTGGCGTTGCCGGTTTCGGTAATCGTACCGGCGTTCAACGAAGAATTGTCGATCGTCCAAAGCGTCCGGGCGATCCTCGCGCTGGAATATCCCGAACATGAAGTGATTGTGGTCAATGACGGATCCAGCGACCGCACGATCCAGGAACTGATCGACGGCTTCGATTGCGTGCCGAGTGATCGATCGCAAATCGAGGTTTTGCAGCACACTAAGATACTCGGCGTCTATCAGTCGCGCAAACATGCCAATCTGATTGTCATCGATAAAGAGAACGGCCGTAAGGCAGACGCGTCCAATGCCGGCATCGGCTTCGCCAGGACACCGCTGGTTTGCGTGATCGACGCCGATTCTATTATCGAAACCGACGGTCTGCTAAGAGCGACCGAACCGTTCATGTATGACACCGGAAAAATGGTCGCTGTCGGGGGCGCCATCCGGATCGCCAACGGCTGCGAGATCAGGGCAGGGTCCCTCCGCAAGATCGGTGTCTCCAAAGCATGGTTGCCCAGGTTCCAGGTTGTCGAATATCTCCGCGCCTTTCTAACCGCCCGAGTTGCCAATGCCGAGGGGGATTCGCTAATGCTCATATCCGGAGCATTTGGCATCTTCCGGCGGTCCGCTCTGATCGAAGTGGGTGGGTACGAACATGAAACGGTCGCAGAAGACCTGGAACTCATTGTCCGCATCCATCGCTATATGCGCGAGCATAAACGGGACTATAAAATCGGCTTCGTTCCGGAAATCGTTTGCTGGACCGAGGCACCAACGACCTGGGGCGGTCTGCGCAACCAGCGTGCGCGGTGGCAACAGGGTGCCCTGGAAACCCTGATCCGGCATCGCCGGATGATTTTCAACCCACGCTACGGCCGGATCGGCATGCTTTCCATGCCGCAAATCGTCGTCGAGGATGTCATCGGGCCACCGGCAGAACTGATCGGCTATCTGGTCATACCCGCTGCGCTCTTGCTCGGTGTAATGGATCCGACGATGGTTATACTTTTCCTTTGTCTGACAGTTCTTTTCGGGTCGGGCCTGAGCATCGGAACGTTGGCGCTGGAAGAACTGCAGCTGAAGCGCACACCGTCGGCAAGTGACCTGATCCGCGTTGGTCTGGCGGCATTTGTTGAGAATTTCGGATATCGGCAGGCAAATCTATTTTTTCGCTTTGCAGGCATCGGCAGACATCTCCGTAAGGATACCAGTTGGGCCGCTGTCCCCCGCGAAGGGTTCGACTCTTCCTGTGATGAATAGCGCCTCGAAACAAGCCGGCTGCTGATCTCCAGTGGTTGGGCCCGTTCAGGCCAATGGCGATATCGAGAAGTCAATATTCTCTGACAACACCATCTGTTCAGCCTGATGAAAACCGGCTCCTGCAAGCAGCCGTTCATTCGCAAATGCGCGGATGCTCCGATCTTGCCGTCTGAGTTTGCCAATCGCGATGGCAAATGCCATGACAGGCTATGCGGTTACGACAGATTGAAATATTTTATCACGTCTATCGAGAGGGATCGATCAGCAGCGCGGCCCGCGAACTGCATGTGTCGCAGCCATCGGTCAGCAAGGTGCTCCGCTATGCGGAAGACCAACTGGGATTTGCCTTGTTCAGGCGGGAAAAGGGCCGTTTGTTCGCTACACCCGCTGCCGATGAACTGTTCGTGGAAATCGAGGATATTTATAAACGTATCAGCGCTTTTGACCGGACCACGCAGAATATCAGAAAGCGTAAAGGCGGGCATATTCGCTTTGGTGTGCTGCCCTCGCTCAGTCTGGATCTATTGCCAGAGTGTATAGCGACCATGCGTTTGGCCGATCCGGAGATGAGTTTTGAAGTGACAACTCTGCATTCCAGCGAGATGAATTTGTCGTTGCTGGAAAAAAGATGTGATATTTGTATCGGCTTTGGCAATGAGGACGATGAGCGCCTTTCCAGTAAACGGCTTGGCGATGCCGAATTATTGCTGGTCGCGCCTTTCGGTTATGGGGGGATTCCGGAAGGAAAGGTCGATCTCGGTTTCCTGCATCAAGCGGATTTCATTGGTCTACAGGACAGCGGCCCTGCCGGCGTGTTATTATCCAAGTCTATGGCCGATCGCCAAATTGTCCCTCATGAAGTGGTTACGGCGCATACCTATCATATTGCGTTGTCCCTGGTCAGCAAGGGCGTTGGCATATCCGTTGTCGACCAATATACAGCGGCCAGTTCATCAGAGAATGATCTGACCAAGCATCATTTTGTCGATCCCCTGATACTTCCTGTGTGCGCGGTAAGCCACAGGGACAGCCAGCAACCTGAATTGATCGAAAGCTGCCTGGCTGCGCTTTCAAAAGTCGTCAAACTGATGTCCTCAAGCCAGAATTGACTGACATTTAGCCGGAATCCCGAATATTGCTGACGGCGAAGGCATAGCCTTGGTCTATAACTTTGGCCCCAAAATGTCGGGTCCCCGCCGTTGCCAATGCGGTTGCGTTTATGCGACAACAATCCGGGGCAACTGGAAAAATCAGTGTTCCGCATAAAATTAAAACCGGCCGGGGTCGCCGAAACAGGGAGGCAGAAATGTCAAAATCGAGAACACGAATCTGTGCTTTAATGTGCACAACAGCATTGTTTGCAACGGGGACTGGTACAGCATTCGCACAGGATATAGCGGCGCAAGATGCGGCGGCACAGGATGTTGCAATCGGTGAAAATGTTATTGTGGTCACCGGTTCGCAGATCAAGGGCGCGAAAATTGACGATATTCTCCCGGTGACGGTGCTTGACGAGGAGGCAATTGAAACCACGGGCGCGGATTCCGGTGACGAGCTTTTCAGGGCCATCCCGCAAGCCGGCACGGTTGAGTTCAATGACCAGAGCAGCCAGTCGAATAGCCCCAATGCGGCGCGCGGAGACATCGCTTCGATCAATTTGCGCGGATTGGGAACGGGTAACACACTGCTTCTGATCAATGGTCGCCGGATGGTTCTGAACCCCGGCTTCCAGACCGAACTTTTTGTTCCGGTCGTATCGTCGGACACGAATGAAATCGCACCCGGCGCCGTCCGCCGTCTCGAAGTTTTACGGGACGGTGCATCTGCACTTTACGGCGCCGATGCCGTTGCGGGTGTGGTGAACACGATATTGAAGGACAATCTGGACGGTGGATTCTTGCGTGCGAACTATGCTGCATCCATGGGTACCAGCCTGTTCAATTCGAGCATTCGCGGCGGCTATGGTTTTGATTTCAACGAGGGCCGCAGCAACCTCACGCTTTATGGCTATTATTATCATGAAAACGGCGCACCGACGTCAATGCGCGACTATTCCTCGAGCAGCGATCTTCGACGATTTGTCGAAGGAACGGATTTCGAGGGCGATTCCAATTTTCACAACAGAACCTCGGACACACCATGGGCGACGTTTGATATCCAGGGATCGGGCGCAACATCCAGCAATATCTGGGCTGTGCGCGATGACGATTTCCACATCCAGCCGTGCAGTTTCTTGTCGGACGGAGACACGCGCTCTGTTAATCTTGGCGGCGGCCTTTGTGCGGATAACGGGTCCAGCGTGGATGCGGATCTCCGATATGATTCAAACACCGACCGGAGCCTGTATTCCGAAAAGGATCGCTACAATGTGTCTGCGCTCTTCAACCATGAATTGAGCGATGCCGTAGAATTTTATGCCGAAGGATCCTTTTATCGATCCAAGTCAACCCGTGTTCGGGAGCAGAGCGGACCACTGACTGCCGTGCCGCTGGGCGTGCTGTCATCGGCTTATTATAACCCTCTGGGCGCAACGACGCTGCTCGACGGGTCTCCCAATCCCAACCGGCTCGATGGCCTGGGTTCCGGGGTCAGCGATTCCGGCCGCGACCTCTTGCTCGAAAATTACCGCGTAATCGATGCTGGACCGCGCAATATCACGGTGACAAAAAACACCTATCGTGTGGTCGCAGGCTTGAAAGGTGATTTGTGGGGCTGGGATTTTGATACCGGTTTTCTCTATTCGCAAGCCAACACAACCGATCTGGCCCGTAACCGGATTTCCAGCAGCCTGCTTCAGGATGCAATCAACCGCAATGATGCAACAGCTTATAACCCGTTCAATGGAGGGTGCCTCGACAATGTGAACATTGGCGATTGCACGCCGAGCAACGACCAGGTTCTGGAAGATATTGCGATTGACGTGTTCCGCAAAGGCGAAACGACATTGGCTCTGGCCGATTTCAAGGTCTCGAGGCCCGATATCTTCACCCTGCCAGGCGGTGATGTCGGCCTCGCTGGCGGCATAGAGTTTCGTCGCGAGACGTTTCTGGATGATCGTGACTCCAGACTGGATGGAACCATCACTTTCACCAACGCCGTTACCGGTGCGACTAACGGCAGTGATGTGGTAGGCAGCAGCCCGACGCCGGATACCAGCGGTAATCGTGAAGTATATTCCGCGTTTGTTGAAACTTTCGTGCCCTTGATTTCGGAGGACATGGAAATTCCGCTGGTCCATTCGTTGAACCTGCAGTTGGCCGGGCGCTTCGAAAGCTTCTCGGATACCAGCAGCACATTTGTTCCCAGAGCGGCCGCTTCTTGGACACCGTTTTCGGGTCTCATCCTGCGCGGTGCATGGTCGCGAGGATTCCGGGCACCAAATCTGATCCAGGTCAATGATACAGGCACGACCCGTTCGAACTCCGAACGGCCAGCCGTGGAATGTGTCGCGGAACTGATTAAAGGCATTGAAACGGATGCAGGAGATTGTGGTACAAGATCGGTTGTCGATTATCGGACGGGCAATGATCTCGAACCGGAAAAGAGTCAGAGCATCAACTTCGGCGTCGTCGTTGCACCGGGATTCATTCCCGGGCTGACACTGACGGCTGACTATTGGCGCGTGAAACAGACTGGCATTGTCGGTATTTTTGGCGCTCAAAACGCCTTGTATCTGGACTTGGTGGAGCGTCTGCAAGGCCGGAGCAATCCGAATGTTGTCCGCGCCGATCCGGATGCAGATCAACTCGATCTTTACGCCGGAACCGGTATCCTGCCGGCTGGTGATGTCATCGAGATTTTGAACCCCTATCGGAATCTGGATTCCCGGGTCAGCAAAGGCTTCGATTTCGGTCTTTTCTATACCGTGCCGGATTTTGGCATAGGGAGATTCAAGCTTACCCTGAATGCCGCGCGCCTGAAGAGTATTTACCAAACGCCCGGTGCGGACGGACTTCCGCTGCTAACGGACCTGCCCGATCTGCTGGCTGCAATACCGCAAGTTTCTGCAGGCAGTATTGCAACGTTGCGGCCGGAAGGCTTTGGCGAGCAACTCGAACTGGATGGTCGACCGAAATGGCGGCTTAGCGGATCGGTGAACTGGCGCTCCGGTCCGGTCGCGGTCAACCTGTTCGGCCGGTATGTCGGCAAGATATTTGATGTTGGTGCAGTACAAAATGATACCGGCGCATTTTACCGTGTGGATGACTGGTTCACCATGAATGCCTCAATCAGCTATACCATCAACAACAACACCGGACTGGATGGAACGCGGCTAAAATTCGGGTTCAACAATATCTTCAATGCAGAACCGCCGCTTTCGGATGAGCTGTTCGGTTTCGATGGTGCTTTGCACAGCGCAAGGGGTCGTCAGTTCCGATTCGAGATTCAGAAGAAATTCTGATCAATGTATAAGGTAGCTGAAACAATGCCGGATCGCATTTTCCGTACCGATCTGAAGGCATTTTCGATTGGCATGCTGGTACTTGCTTTAGCTGCTTTTCTGCCGGCTCCCGCGCATGCCGCGGGAGCCGGTGACAACATCCGTTGTGAAACGGAAAATGTCATGCTGGATACGGCTTTTCCGTCCGGCAATGTGGCGTCCTGCAAGCCATCGGGATCGAAACGGATCGATGTCACGCTGGCACCTGAAGACAAGCCGCCGATCAACTGCAGTGCCTGGTATGCGTTTCGTCTGACGCCTCGCACGCCTGGCAAGGTCACGCTGATTTTGAACTATGAAGCCTGCGGACATCGCTATTGGCCAAAGACCAGTTCGGACGGGGTGAACTGGGACTATCTGCCGAAGAAATTTGTCAAAGTCGAAGAGGTTGATGGCCTGAAACGGGCGCGGATTACCGTCAAGCTCAAGAATGTTCCGCTATTTGTCTCCGCACAGGAAATTTTGCCACCATCGGTCTATAATGCCTGGCTCGGCCAGACGGCAAAATCTCCCGCTGCCGAAAGCTGGCTGCTCGGCAAATCTGCGGAAGGCCGGGATATTCCCGGGCTTACCATCCGTAAAAATGGGACGAAACCACAGGAGCAAGTCGTGTTGGTTGGCCGCCAGCATCCTCCCGAAGTGACGGGCGCGCTGGCGATGCTGCCATTTGTTGAAACGCTGCTTGCAGATACTCCGCTTGCAAAGCGCTATCGCGAGAGATTTGAAACAATTGTTGTTCCTATGCTCAACCCCGATGGAGTCGTTCGCGGCCATTGGCGTCATAGCACGGGGCACATCGACCTCAATCGCGACTGGGGCCCGTTTACGCAGCCGGAAACAAAGCTGATGAAAGAGTTGCTGGATGGTATTGAAAAGGCCCCGCATAAGAATCTGCGCCTGTTTGTCGATTTCCATTCCACCAAACATGATATTTTCTACACCATCCCGGATAGCTACCAGACAACACCTCCATTGTTCTTGAAGAACTGGCTGGGTTTGCTGGAGCAGCGTTTGCCGGATTATCAGATTGATCGGGATGCCGGTCACAATCTGGGGCAGCCGAATTCCAAAAACTATGTCCACAAGACATATGGTGTGCCAACTATGACCTATGAAATGGGCGACGAAACGGACCGTCGGCTGGTTCGCAAAATTGCCATAGCGGCAGCGACTACGATGATGGAAACACTACTCGGAACCGAAGCGCCCCGATGAAAGCGCATAAAAGTCTGGCGTATTTGATCGCTTCATTTGCGCCTCTGTCGCTGATCGCCTGCCAGACGTCCACCGAACAGCCGAACCGCATCGCGGCAGATTATCTGATCGAAAATGGCGTGGTGTACGATGGCAGCGGAGCCGCACCCCGGGTCGCTGATATAGCGGTAAGATTTGACCGGATCGTCTTCATCGGCGACGCGACCGACGATCAGTTCGCCGAGGCCAAAAGAATCGACGCGTCCGGCTTGGTCGTGGCTCCGGGATTTATCGACCCGCATACCCATGCGGATGACCAGCTGACCTCCGGCAATCCTGAGCAACGCCAGAACAAGGCGTTCGCGTTTCAGGGGGTGACGACCGTTTTGGTTGGAAATGACGGCTTTGGCAGCACCGAAATATCGAGGATGGCAACTCAAGCGCGGCACGATGCTGTCGGGACCAATGTCGCTTATCTGGCCGGTTTCGGATATATTCGCAAAAGCGTGATCGGCGATGATGATCGTGCTCCGACGAAAGCGGAGTCATCGCGGATGGGAAAAATGATGACTCAGGCGATGTGCGAGGGCGCGGTTGGCCTCTCCGCCGGGCTATATTACACACCGCAAAATTTTGCCAGGACCGCGGAAGTTGTCGAACTGGCCAAGATTGCCGGTGAAAAGGACGGCTATTACGACACCCATTTGCGCGATGAAAGCAGCTATAATATTGGTCTGATCGGGGCGGTGAACGAGGCGATCGATATTGGCACGCAGTCCGGAACTGCTGTCCATATTTCCCACATCAAGGCGCTGGGCCCTGCGGTCTGGGGGCAGAGCAGCCAGATAATCGCGCTGATCAACTCGGCGCGAGAAAAGGGCCAGGAAATTACCGCCGATCAATATCCCTGGGCTGCTTCGGGCACGCGAATAAGCAACGCACTGGTCCCGAGATGGGCGCTGGACGGAGGTCTGGCGGGCCTGCGCGAACGTTTGGAAAATGCTGACACGTTTGACCGGATCAAAAGCGAAATGGCCGCCAATATGGAGCGTCGGGGCGGAGCGGATAAATTGCTCATAACCGGTGGATTGGGCGATACTGAAATCGAGATTGGTCAAACACTGGCGGACCTTGCCGCCCGAAGCAGAAGCGATCCTCTGGATGTTGCTATCGATATACTGAAAACCGGTGATGCGCGTGTCGCCTCGTTCAACATGAATGCGGATGATATAACAGCCTTTGCCCGGCAGGATTGGGTGGTAACAGGCTCGGACGGCAGCACCGGGCACCCGCGCAAATATGCGAGTTTTCCGAAGGCCTATCGGGATTTTGTGGTGGACGGGAAAATATTGTCCCTCTCCCGGTTCATTCGGAGGAGCAGCGGACAGACGGCTGACATTGTCGGTTTGAAAGATCGCGGCTATCTCAAGGCCGGTATGGCGGCTGACATTGTAGTTTTTGATTCGGAATCATTTGCACCAAGGGCGACTTACGAACAGTCGCGGCTGTTATCGACCGGCGTGCGCTATCTGTTTGTCAACGGCCAACCCGTGATATCCGGTGGACAATCAACCGGTGCTTTGCCCGGAAGACCCCTGCTTAAGGAAACTCAATGTTGAAATTCTGGTTCAAAATCCCGCTGTGGCAGCGTGTCGTCGGGGCGCTTGTGCTGGGCATAGCCGTGGGGTTGTTCTGGGGGCCGGGGGCTGAGAGCATCAAATGGATCGGCGATCTGTTCATCCGGGCGATCAAGATGCTGATCGTGCCGCTGATTTTTTTCTCGCTGGTGTCCGGTATTGCGGCACTGGGGGATTTGAAAAAGCTCGGTAATGTCGGTGGCAAGGCGCTGCTGCTCTTTGTCACAACCGCGATAATTTCGGTTACGCTCGGTCTTACCATGGGTACGATTTTTCAGCCTGGTATAGGGCTGGACATAAGCCTGCCCGTTGGCGTTGATATTCCTCAGCCGGCTGCCACCTCGCCAACAGACATGATCCTGGCGCTGATCCCGGAAAATCCGGTAATGTCGATGGCAGAGGGGCAAATATTGCCACTCATCATTTTTGCCATGCTTTTCGGCATCGCCCTGCTGATGGCGGGCAAGGATGCCGCCCCTATCATTCGTGGCGTCGATGCCGGGTCTGTCGTCATGCAGAAAATGACCATGCTGGTCATGGAACTGACGCCCTTTGGCGTGTTCGCGCTGATGGCCTGGGTCGCCGGAACATTCGGTTTCGAGGCTTTGCTGCCACTCGCGAAAATGGTGGCACTCAACTATGCTGGCTGTTTCATCATCATTCTTGTCGTCTATCCGGTCATATTGAAGACAATCGCCAAGCTTCCCGTCATCGATTTCTTTCGCGGTATTGTCGATGCGCAGGCGGTTGCCTTTTCAACAGCTTCGTCGAACGCGGCTCTGCCGGTCACGTTGCGCTGTGTGCAGCGCAATCTTGGCGTATCCAAAAGTGTCGCCAGTTTTACCGTGGCTTTGGGCGCGACCATCAACATGAATGGTACCGCCATGTATCTGGGTCTGGTGGCGCTATTTGGCGCGCAGATCTATGGCATTGACCTGACCTGGACATCCTATCTGCTCATCGGCC
Source organism: uncultured Sphingorhabdus sp. (assembly GCA_963974765.1). Taxonomy (GTDB): domain Bacteria; phylum Pseudomonadota; class Alphaproteobacteria; order Sphingomonadales; family Sphingomonadaceae; genus Parasphingorhabdus. Next base: position 201,683 of record CAXBEI010000003.1, on the reverse strand, counting down.
TGACCGCGACATTGGGATCGGTCGGGGCTGCCGGCATACCGGGTTCCGGGCTGGTGATGATGAGCCTCGTGCTCAGTTCGATAGGCGTGCCGCTTGAAACCATCGCTTTCGTTGCCGGCATTAATCATATCATGGATATGATGCGTACAATGACCAATGTTACCGGAGATGCGACAGTGGCTGTTGCGGTTGGCCGGATGGCGGGCGAGATTGACGTCGAGGAATATATTTCCGCAGACGATGTGTAACGCCCCCGTCAGTTTGTAAAAAGCAGTTCGGCCAGTTGTTCGCCCGATCCCATGGCCAGCGTCCAGCCGAGCATCCCGTGGCCGGCATTGATCGCTAATGTGTCGCTTGGCCGGGAGATGATCGGCAGCGAATTGGGGGTCATCGGGCGAAGCCCCGCCCAATGGTTCCGTGTCATACTATAATCTGCGGCGTCGGGCAGGGACGCCTGAGCAGATTCGATCAAATTGGCCATTCTTTCGGGTCTGACGATGGGACTGTGATCGCCCAGATCGGCCAGTCCGGCGATCAGCATTTCGTCTCCGATGCGCGTAAAGACCAGTTTTCTCGCCACATCGGTGATGCTGACCTCGGGACTGGCTGCGGTTGCCGGAGCAATGAAGGAATATCCCTTCATCGGGTAAATGGGTATATATATGTTTGTTTTGCGCAACAGATGTCCTGCTGCGGCACCCGAACAGACAATTGCTATATCGGCTCTCAGCTCCTCGCCGGTATCCAATGTCACTGAAGCAGAACCACTATCCGACCCAAGCGAGCTTACCGAAGCATTAAACCGGAACGACGTGCCATATTCGCGACTGATGAGATCGCCCAATTTCTCGGCGAACTGGGGAGCGTTTCCCGTCTCCTCTGTCGGAGCGTAGATCACGCCGACAAGGGGACTGGCAACCGCATTCAGAGCGGGTTCGATTTCTTTCGCTACATCCGGACTCAGTGCCATCTGGCGCTCTTGATTCCTGACTTTCATCTCCATGATCTCGCGGCCACGGGCGAAGGATTTTTCGTTGCCGAAAAGCAGCATCTTGCCAGCGGTCCGGCGACCGAATTCGATTTCATGCTCCGCCAGCAGGTCTGCCATTGCGTCGCGCGATCTGCGGGCGAGCTCCAGGCCTTTCAGGCTGTTTTTGCGAAATTTCCGTTCGGTACAATTGCTCAGAAATTGCAATTTCCATCGTATTGATGCGAGATCGAGCGTCGGGTATATCTTGAATGCCGGGTCACCACCCAGCGCCAGACGCGGAATCTTGCCGAGCAAATCCCCGCTCGCCAAAGCATCGGTATAGCCATAGCTCAACTGCCGCCCGTTGCCGAAGGATGCTCCCATGGCGGGTCCGGGCATCGCGTCGAGAATCGTTACGGCCATCCCGCGCCGCGCCAGTGCATAGGCACTCGCTATGCCGACAACGCCGGCTCCAATGATTAAGGCTGTGCGGGGTTTGCTCAATTACTTTTCCAATGATTAGAGCAGCTACTCTGTCTATATTGCTGCCGATTATCCAATATCGTTCGACAGGTCTGGCATAGCCTTTGGCTATGCGCCTTAGAACGATGAGCATGTTGGATGTCTTTCCCGTTTCGGTTATCAGATTCCCGACGTCGCCTGGCTAGAAAGGCACGCATATCGGGAAAGCGAGGGTCATCATGATTTTTGGAAAGCCGGTGCAGGCTGCGAGTCTGCATAAGTTCAGCCATATTACTAAAGACTGCTATTTTGTGGTGATCGGGTTTCTGGCCTGCTTTCTCGCTTATACGCCGCTGATCGCAAATCAGCCTGATATGGTTATGATCGAAGGGATAGCGGTCGCGGATGAGGGAGAGCTTCCAGTCGAGGATTTGACGGTTTCGATAAACGGTCAAAAATTCACGGTACAAATAGACGGCCGTTATGCAGCGCGCGTTGCGCAGGCGGATATCTACCAGCTTCGTTTTGATAGCCGTTCGCTGTTCACCGGCATCTATACATTTGCCCAGACCGAACTGCAGCGGTCGGAGGACGGCCACTATATCGTGCCACAGACCGAACTTGTCGCGCGCAAGCCCGGTCGCGTGGAACTTATCTTTGCCGGCGATGTGATGATGGGCCGGCGATACGAGAAGCCCCGCTTCCGGTCATCGCCCCTGATACGCCCGACAAGCCGGGCCAGTGATATGGAGGCGTTGCTGGCACCCATGGCTCCCTATTTGCGCGCATCGGATTTCGCTGCGGTAAATCTGGAAACGGTCCTGTCGGCAAACAAGCCGCCGGAGAGAGCTCCGAAGTCGATCACATTCTACAGCCATCCCGATGCTGCCGTAGCCCTGAAAAGTGCCGGGATCGACTATGTGACCTTGGGGAATAATCATATTTATGACTATCTTGATGCCGGCATGGAATCGACAACAGACGCGCTCGACGCAGCGGGGCTGTTCTATTCTGGTGCGGGGCACCGGGCAAAAGATGCGCTGAAAGCAACACGTGTCGACATTGGTGGACAAAAATATTCGATGCTCGGTTTCGTCGGGTGGGCGGGGAATGTCTCACCCAATCAGGTTGCTGGACACGACAAGGGAGGGGCTGCGCACGGAAGCGCTGGCAATATCGGTCGGGCAGTGAAGCGCGAAGCGGCTGATGACCGGATCACGGTGGTACAATATCACGGCAGCCGCGAATATAGCGATGCGCCGACGGAAATAACGCAATCCCGCTTGAAGACTGCCGTCGATACCGGCGCCGATCTGGTAGTCGGCCATCATCCGCATGTCACCCACGGGCTGGAACTCTATCGCGGCAAATTGATTGCTTATTCGCTCGGGAATTTCATATTCGATCAATATTTTTTCGAGGCACAGCTCGCCTATGTGCTCAAGGTATGGATGGACGGAGACCAATTTTACCGGGCGGAAGCTATTCCGGTGCAATTGCTTGACTATCGGCCGGTACCGGCCGTTGCCAATATGCGCGAAGGCGTGTTGCGCAGGCTGTTCGGTCAATCGCGGGCGTTGGGAACAAATATGTCAATGTCCGGCGGTCACGCTGTTATAAAGAATCCGGATACGGTCCCGACCATCTCGACGGTGACCTGTTCTGTCCCGGAAAAGGGCGTGGGCGGCTTGCGGCGCCTGTCATTCAATCTTGAACGCGGCCCGGAAGCGTGCGTCAAACAGCCTAACGAAAACCGGATTTCGGGACAGGATATCTGGCATCGCGGAGATTTTGAATCCGGTCGATATGTTGGTGCAATCGACCAGAGCTGGGAGGTCGGAAATGCTAACGTCTCCGTGTCGGAAAACAGCCGGTCGGGGCGTTATGCTTTGGCAGTTCGACAGACGTCGACCAAAGGCAGCGTCACGATAGCGCCACGAACTTTCCTGAGGGTGTTGAACGGTTCTGGATATTCCGTTGCCGGGTGGATCAAAGCCGAGAATCCCGTGCAACTTTCGGTATCTCTGCAATCGAGACCGTCAGGCGTTGGCCGATTCCAGGCTTTGAAGGAAGCCGACCGGAAGTCTTTGGGATCCGTAGCGATACAGGCGGGAAGGTGGCAGCATTTCCGCTTTGATTTCAAACCGCTCCGTTCCAAAAAGGGCAAAACGCTGCCGATGCGCCCGATGTTGCAAATGACAGGATCTGTCGGCGGCAATATTCTCTTTGATGATTTCGCTGTGATAGAACAGTCCGGATCCGACAAAAGCCACAGCGCAGGCGATCCTCTGCGCCGGAATTTCTGGATAGAGGGCCAAGTGCGCTGAAAGTGGTAAGGCTCATGAACGATGCCAAACCACCGGCGCCGCTTGCCGCAATCATTGCACGGGATCAGGGCATCAATTTCGCAAAAGGCTCAATTCGAAACGAAGCAGCCCACCGATGTGAATTGTCGGAAGCTGCGGCCTCCGGTGACGTTTACGCGCCCCGACACAACCCATGCATGGGCCTTCAGCTCTCCCAGATCTTCTGGCTGCTTGCTGCGGGTCACACCAAAGAATAGCGCATAAGGAATATCGTAAAAGCCCAATATCAGCCGCGCGGTGATGGCTTGCGGAAAGCAATTGGCTTTCCATGGCGAATATTTGGCCGCAACCGCAATCGCGCTGCTGATGGCCCGTGCACGCATCTGCTGATCGGCTGTGGTCAGAGGTGTGCGGGGGGCAAGACCGTCGTGCATGCCCAGCCAATGGGCAAAACGCTTGAACGTCACGGTGAGAATGACAAAGCGGCTTAGGCCCAGAAGGAACCACGCGGGGATAAGCCAGAGATAGAATAGCGGCGGCATCTGTGTTGCCGTCACAAATTTTCGTTTCATGGTCTTGATCATGACGGACGCAAGAGCGTGGAGATTCCGTCCATTTTGCTATCCTGCCAATTGCACCAGATTGCGTTCGCGTAAATCCGTCAGCAATTCCATGACGTCGCTCTGGCAAGCTACAAGGTCGATATCAAAATTTTCGGTCACATGATTACACAGTGTCGTGATGCTGACAGGATTTTCCATGGCTTCCCACAGATCGGAACCGACTGCGTTCAATCCGTAATAGGCGCTGTTTTCGATGCTCATCATGACCATTTCGCCATCCATGTCGGCGGATACCATTTCAGGGTTTCTCTGGACGATGCTGTCGAGGTTTAACGAGCTCATTAAAAAGTCTCACATTATTAGATCTGCCACAGCATTATCAAAGGGAAGTCTGGCTGGCAAATGATACGAGCGGGGCAGGGAAATGAGGCGCATGGCTATGCTAAAAGCGCTGGCATGGAGTCCGATATCGCCGTAGTTGTTGCGATGAACCTATCAACAAAGGTGTGATCAGATACATGTTTGCCGGACTGCTATGTTTTGAAAATTCGCCGCCGGTCGAAGCATGGGTTACACCGGAAGTCTGGATATCTTCACTTTATCCCCGGTATAAACCGGATGTGAGCGGTTACCAGCGCGATGACCATGGCTTGTTGGTAGAAGCGGATATTTTCAATACGCCGTCATCCCGTCATATAACATCGGTGCCATTGGTTGCAGGCGGGCTCCGCGTCGCTTTCTGGGGACGGCTGGACAATCGCGAAGAACTCGCGGCAAGACTTGTCCCGGACCGGCCACTGGATGAAACGCCCGATGCCGATCTCGTCCTCGCGGGATGGCGTGAGTGGGGAGAGAGCCTGCCAGAAAAGCTGGTCGGTGATTTTGCACTGGCAATTATCGATAGCGAGAAGCAGAGCGCCTTTCTGGCCCGCGATCCGATAGGGATAAAACCACTTTATTATTGGCCGCACGCACAAGGCCTTGTCTTCGCTTCTACTCCGGCGGCACTGCTCAAGCTGAAAAATGCACGGCCAACGCCCGATGCTCGCTGGATCGCGCGCTATATAATCGGTCAATCAAAGAGCCATGACCGAACCGCCTATCAGGAAATCATGAAATTGCCGGGCGGACATTCGCTGAGTATCGCCGATGGCAAGCATATATTGCGGCGCTATCATCAATGGAGCGATGATGCTCCAGATATCTTCACCCGCGACCCCGCACGTGTCGAGGCTTATCGCGAGGTTCTGGAAGAGGTGATGCGCTCCCAGATGATCAGCGACTATACGCTTGGAACAGAAAATAGCGGCGGTATCGATTCTGCCACCATCACCGCATATCTCGGAAAATTCCTCGGCGTGCCGGGCGACCGGTTGCACAGTTTCGGCTTTGCGCTTTCGGAACAGGAACCTGCCTATATTCTTGAAACCAGCCAAGCCGCATCAATCACCCATAATCATATCAATACCTCGCATTATGGTGACCCGGATTATGCGGACAAGCAGATGAAGGAGGATCTTGAAATACTTGGTTATCCGGAAGAGCATGGTAACGCTACCGGGCACCGGCCTTTCTACGATCAATGTCAAACGTACGGCATCAGGACGTTGTTCTCCGGATATGGTGGCGATGAAGTGGTCACCAATTATGCCAACCATATTCAGCGGGAGCTGGTCGACAAGGGAGCCTATAAAGCTGCGATAGATTTGATGCCGGGCAAACTGCCAATGCAGATAATGCGCTTGATCAGGCGGATCTATGCTGAACGGAAAAATGCCGGATATAATGCCAACTTCCTTGCTGTCTGGAAAGAAAGATGGCGGGAACAGCCGCTGCGTGAAGAGATTGTTATCCGCTATGATCTGGAGCAGGAATATATGGAAACCGCCCGCTATGATGGCGTTCATCGCAGGCATAATGACTGGATCATCACCGGATTGATGCAAATGGCCTATGTGCCGACACGGCTCGAGAATTGTACGTTGATGGCTGCATCCTACGGTATCGACTATCGCTGGCCGCTATGGGACAAACGGCTGGTACAGCAATATTTGTCGACGCCGGTCATCGAACGCGCGGGCCCGAACAAGATAGGCCGATATTTGCATCGCCGGGCAATCACAGGCACGGTCCCCGATCGGGTGGCATGGAAAGAATCAAAATATATGGGGGAGCGACAAACCCCCATGGCCGGCAATGTCGATGATCTTGCGGATCAAATGAGACAGTTGGACGCGGATCTTCATCCGCTGTTGGCCGACATGATTGACCGCGATAAATGGCGTGGGAAAATCGAGCGGCTTGAGGCCAGCGGTTCTAATCCGGTTCTTGATATGCAGGCAAGACGGCAGGCGAGGTCTGTGAAATGGCTCAATGTCTGGCTTCACGGTCTCGCGATTGCGTAGCAAGGGGGCAACATCGCTCAAAGCGCTCGATCGGGAGCTTTGGCGGCGCAAAATCCCGCACGGGATGATCAGCTGGCGCTATCTATCGACGAATAACCCGCAGACAGCGGCGCACCGGCAGATGTTCTGGAATGCAATGTCCGGCGTGCCAAAGCCGCTCTACATGGCGCTTGAAACGATATTGTGGCTAAAATGGGTCGGGCTCTACGGCTGGCTGGCCCTGTTCCGGACGCTGCGCCTATATGGTGACACGCTACGCGACAAACGCGGCATTTCAAGATCACGCCAGTTTTACCGGCTCGTGCGCATCAGTATTGGGACGTGCATGCCGCCCCGTGAGGCCTATCTCTTCGGGCTTGTGGAACATCCCGAGCGCATCTGGAACTATGTCAGTGACAGCCATATCGCCGCATTTCACAAATGGCGAAATAGTCGCAAGGCCATATCGCCGGAAATAACTTCCCGGCTAGCCAACAAAGCTGCCACCACGGATTTATTGCTGTCACGCGGGATCCCGATGGCACCAATATGGGCAACGGCCTCCACCGCCGGGGATTTTGTTTTTCTTGATGCTCTGAGAAAACATCAACACCTGTTTTGTAAAAGCAGGTCGGGTAATCGCGGACTCGGGGCGTTTGAATGCTGGCAAAGAGGGCAAGCCATAGAAGGACGGATGTTCGAGGGCGATGCGCTGCCCGATCAAGATGCGGTGATAGGGGCGTGGGAAGCATTGTTGCAGCGCGACCATGCTCTGGTGCAGCCGGCGTTGCAAAACCATCCGCAGCTTGCGCCTTTGGTGCCGGATGGGCGTGTGATCACGGTAAGATGTATTACGCGTCGATGCGAGCCTGGCATCGCCATATTATGTGCGACACTGGAAATTCCTGCCGAACGCAAGCCTTCGGACAAGCGCGAAGCCTATATTATCTTGTCCGTCGACGCCGAAAGCGGAACGATCCAGCCGATATCCGGCAGTGCATTCCCGCTTGCAGAAACTCGGCGGCGCCAAAAGGAAATGTTCGCAGACCTTGATGACCAACTGCCACTGCCTGATTGGCAAGCCCTAATTCAGCACAGCCTTTCCGCGCATGAGCAATTTTCAGATTTCTGGGCGATCGCATGGGATTGGGTGCTGACTCCAAGCGGGCCGATTTTGCTGGAGGGAAATAACGGCTTTGGTGCCAGCCTGCCGCAAATCTTGACGGGCGGGTTTCTGGAGGAGCTTTAGAGCAAGAGATCGATTGGACTGTTTGTCGACTGCTCTCCGTTTCCGGTTTTTTGCCCTGTCAGCGAAAAACCCAAGACATTATATCACGGTGCCAAAGCTCTAATAAGGGTTGTTGTGCTCATCGAGATAGTTGAAGCGTCGCATCACGGTCCCATGATCGGCGATGATTTTGGCGACCTGCTCCTCGTTCAATTCATCACGCCAGCCGCCGCTCTTACCTTGCCGGAAGAAGCTCGGTGTATTCGACGGCTTTTCCTTGAACCCGCCCGATTTTTCCTGTTGCTGCAAGCGATCGAAGCGGCTGAAATGGAGCGCTTTCTCAACCCGCGGCTGGTCATCGGGAAGCTCCAGAAAACGCGCTGCCCGGGTAAATGTGGCCAAACTGTCGCCCAGCATATCTTCATATCGAAGAATCTCCAGATGAAGGTCCGGAGCGTCAACCCAACTCAGCACATGATCGGACCAGCTTAGCAATTTTTGCCGCACCTGATTGTTGAGTTTCTTTTCGGACTTTACAAAAGCCATTTCCGGCGTCGCCATCCGCACAATCGCCTGATCGACGCTGCATTGCAGATGATTGGCAAAGGAAGAGGCTACATCAAGAGGATTGCGTACAAAATAGACCGCGCCCCGCGTCGCCCTGCTGCTCACCAGCGGCTCCCCGGACGGCAGGAATGTATAGGCATCATGGATTTTGTGATATTCCAGATCGGGCGTCTTCAGGCTCCAGTCGTAAACCGCTGGCCGCAATGCATCAATATCATCATGCCGCATGTCGGCAGTATCAAAGCCCAGAACTTCATCCAGCCAGCCTCGGCCACTGGCAATCGATCCGGTGTGCAGCTCGTTTATATCAACCGGAGCATCGCCGTCCTGCTTCAGGTTCTGCAGGAACGTGCGGAACCATGTGTTTCCGGATTTGGGATAGGAGGCAAGCCAGTAAATCGCACCCACGTCTAGATGCTTTCGGATAGGTCAGCTAGGATATGGTCGACCAGTTGATCGACTTCAAAACCCAATCGCGGACGTACAACACGGGTTATCGGGGTTTGTCCGGCCAGCTTTCCGCATAGATTGAGGTGATCGGGTCGCAAATCCATACTGTCGAGAAACTTCTGGCGATAGGTATTTGCATGGAGAGCAGGAAATTTTTGCAGGCCTTTGATGGGGGTCGAGGAAAAACCGTTTTCATCATCATCGCTGCGCAAAATGTAGATATGCTTGACTGGCAACGGCTTGGATACGAAATTATCGGTGATCGGCAGGTTGAATTTTTCCATATCCGGGCGGATCTTGGTGAGGGCACTCGTATCAATTTCCAATTTATCCGCCGCATCCTGCCATAGCTTGATGCGTGGAAAGCCAGGGATGGCAAGGCAATTATCGTCAATCGGCACTACATCATCGGCCAGTAACTTGTAGCCTCGCTGCATGAATGCGGCGGCGAGCGTTGATTTTCCTGCGCCCGACTGGCCGACACAAATGATACAGCCATCCCCGATCTGAACGGCATTGCCGTGCAGCACCAGATAGCCGCGCTGGAACAGCAATGCACCCAGCGCCGAGCCGAGCATGAATACCCGTACGCTATCTTCGTCAATGCCTGGAGCCGGATCAAAAACGATGCTGTTGCCATTGCTTACCAGGAAGCGGGCAACATCGGGTACGTGCAATTGCAAATCGGTGGGCGTTGCCCACATAAAAGGACCGATTTGTTCCGCACCTTCTAGGCCATCCGGGTTCACCGCGCTTTGTGTGATGCGCGCATCGACCGTTTTCGGTCTGTCGGGCGAGGCGACCATTTCGGACAATGCCATTTCACTTTCGATGGCCAGATCATAGCAATTGTAAAAATAGTTCATCAACACCTATATCTTCATGCCATCTAGTGTAAAAATACCGTCTCCAACTAACGGTCCCTAAAGATATACCCCGAGCAATCAAGCCCGCACGTCTTTATTAAGACAGGATCGGTGTTATCGGAACAGATGTTTTAAACCCCTCCTAACGGCCGCACCCGAATGCGAGGCTTTGCCCCGGCCATATAATAAGTTCGCGAGCGCGAAGGCCAAATCCATATGCTCCGGTATCGGGCAGGCGAGTGGCAGACTATTCTGCAACCGGTTCATCATCAGTAAATTAATGAGAATCACTTGCAATAGCAATAAGAAGCTGTAATTGGCCTGTCGTCGATGCGAATGATTCGCATGAGTAACAGCAGGGGGCAAGAGTGGCCAAAAGACCTATGGGGCGTGTTATAAAATCCGTGGCGATTGCAGCGTCGCTGGTGACTGCAGGTGCGGCCGCTGCTTCACCCGTGTCGACCATTCCCGTCGAACTCAGTGTCGGTGGCATGTTCGCCCAGGCGGACTGGATCGTAAAGATCGTCATCATCGGCCTGATCGTCGCGTCGCTGGTGAGCTGGACCATATTCATCGCCAAGCTTTCGGAGCTGCGCAAGGCGATGGCCGCTGAACGGCTGGTCCATGATGAGGTCGCCAAGCTGCGCTCGCTTGATGACGCTGACCGCGATCCGGTGCTGTCGAAAACCGCGCTGGTGCAAGAGGCTTCTGCCGAACTCGCGCTGTCCGCCGATGCCCTGCAGGACGGCGACGGCATCAAGGAGCGGATTGTTTCCCGCTTCGAACGATATGAAGCCGCTCTGTCGCGCAAAATGACGCGCGGCGTCAATATATTGGCGACTATCGGTGCGACGGCTCCGTTTGTCGGGCTGTTCGGCACGGTCTGGGGCATCATGAACAGCTTCATCGGCATTGCCGAGAAGCAGACCACCAACCTGGCCGTTGTCGCGCCCGGCATCGCAGAAGCCCTGCTTGCCACGGCGCTGGGCCTGGTCGCCGCCATTCCCGCAGTCGTTATGTACAACCATTTCTCCCGCCAGATTTCGGCCTATCGCGCGCTAGTTTCGGACACGGCTGCGGCAATCCTGCGACTGGTATCCCGTGACCTAAGCCGCGGCACCGTGAAGATCGAAAAGGATTGAATCGATGTCGATCCGGCTCAACGACAATAGCGATGACCTTCCGGTAAATCACGACATCAACGTCACTCCCTTCATCGACGTGATGTTGGTGTTGCTGATCATTTTCATGGTCGCGGCACCGCTGGCTACGGTCGACGTGAAAGTTGATCTGCCGGTATCTACGGCCAATGCTGCGCCGAAACCCGACAAGCCGGTGTTTCTGTCTATCCAGGCCGACGGCAATCTACTCGTGAACGAGACGCCGGTATCCGAAGCCGGTCTCGGAGTCGCGATCGAAACGGCGACCCAATCCGACAGGGAGCAACGCATCTTTCTGCGTGCCGACAAGACGATCACTTATGACACGATCATGGGCGCGATGAATTCGCTGCGCTCTGCCGGCTACCTGCACGTCGCTCTGGTGGGCGCGGAATCCGGTGTGGCAAAATGAATGAAGCGATGCTCAGTTCCGACGAAAAACGTCGCTGGGTTATCGCCGCAGCCATTGCCGTGGCAGCACATGGATTTGTTGGCTTGGCTGCGATGGCATGGAAGGCTCCGCACGATCGCCCCATCCCTGAGCCGGTGGTTCTTGTAGAGCTTCCCCCTGCGAGTGCGAGCGAGGCCATGTCTGAGCCGACGCCGGCATCGCAGCCGGAATATATTCCGCCACAACAGGCGCTGCCGTTCAAGGTTCCGACCGTTCGTGCGCCCTTGCCGGATGATGCAGTCATATTACCGCCAGAGCTCAAACAGCCTCCGTCGCCGGCAATGCCGGTCCAGCAGGCCGAGGTTACGCCCGTCGCGGTGGCGACTCCTGCCCGTAGCGAGGCGCCGCCCGTCGCTGCCGCCAGATCTGCGCCAAGCAGCACTTCCGGTAACAGCCCCAAAGCCAAGAAAGAACGGGCCAATTATTACGCGATGGTCAGCGCACATCTGAACCAGCGCAAAAAATATCCCACCGAAGCCCGCAAGGCGCGCGAGCAAGGCGTGGTCAAAGTCCGGTTCACGGTGGATCGCAGCGGCAATATTTCAAATGTGTCGATCACCGGATCCAGCGGACACGTCATTCTTGACCAGGCCACTCTGGCGCTGATGCAGCGCGTCGCGCCTTTGCCGGCCATGCCAGCATCCATGGAGCGAGACAAAGTCACGATCTCGCTGCCCATTGATTATTCACTCAGAACTCGTTGAAAAAAGGAAACTTCACGATGAACAAAAATATGTCGCAAATGCAAAGACCAGCCAGTCTGCGCCGTGCCAGTTTCGGCAAACGCAGTGCAGTCGTAGCGTTGGGCCTTACCACGGCGCTCTCCACTGCCCCTGCCTTCGCACAAGATGCAGAGCCTGAAGAGGTAGAGCTGGAAACGCTCCAGATCGAAGATAACGCCGCTGATGTGAACCCCTATACGCAGAAAGGCGCTCCCTATAAGGCGCGCATTTCCGGTGACCTTCGCCGCGTGAAGCCATTGTCGGAAACGCCGGCAACGATCACCGTGCTGACCGAAAGCCAGCTCGACGAGCAGGGCGCAACCAACTTGCGTGATATTCTCGACAACCAGCCCGGCGTAACCGTCGGTACCGGTGAAAACGGCAATGCTTTCGGCGACCGTTACATCATTCGCGGCCATGAAGCGCGCAGCGATGTGTTTGTCGATGGTCTCCGCGATCCTGGCATGACGACGCGCGAAACCTTTGCGGTCGAACAGATTGAAATCACCAAGGGCCCAAGCTCTTCTTTCGCTGGCCGCGGTTCGACCGGCGGCGCGGTGAACTCGATCACCAAACAGGCCAGCACCGATTATAATTTCAACCGCATCGATCTGGGCATCGGCACTGACGATTTTTACCGTGTCACACTCGACAGCAACTGGGCGCTGAGCGACGATATCGCGCTCCGTGCCAACCTGCTTTACGGTTATGACGAAGCACCGAACCGCAATTTCTCGGATCGCGAGCGTATTGGTGCGGCGATCTCCGGCAGCTTCAAGCTGAATGACACGATCCGCGTCCTGCTCGACTATTATCATCTGGAAGCCGACGACACGCCGGATCTCGGTGGTTATGTGCCAGCTCCTACCGGCACGGGACCGGATGACGTGACAGTCTATGGTCCTTGGGATGATGTACCGAATTACACCCAGTCCGGGGACTTTCTCACCACTAACGTCGATACATTCACCGGACGTGTTTTCATTACGCCCTTTGACGGTTTCTCGATCGTCAATTCTACCCGCTATGGCGAAACGTCAAACGGTTATGTGCTGACCGGTCTGCGCGGCGGAGCTTATGATACGGACACGGATACCTTCGCCCCCGTGACGCTGAGCACCCATCAAGGCAATCAGGAAGTCGAATATTTCGTCAACCAGTTCAACGTCTTCGGTGAATTCGACACCGGATCAATTGGGCACAACATCGTTGCTGGTGCCGAATATTCGAACCTCGAAGTAACAAATGGTACTTATGATCTGACGACAAATGGTGCGACCAACTGCATCACGGAAGGCCGCAATGGACCAAGCGCATCCTTTTGTATCACTGACGAAAACCGCGATGTAAACGTCTCTGACATTCACAATATTCTGCAGCGGGATATTGCTACCGGTTCGGCTGACAGCGCCTGGAAGGTGGAGACAATGTCCGTTTATCTGATGGACACGGTCGATATCAATCCATGGCTCTCGGTCCACGGCGGTGTTCGTGTCGATGCATTCGACTACAGCAATACGGTAGACAGCCGCGGCACGGTGACCGGTTATCGCTACAAGGACACATTGTGGAACGGTCATGCCGGCATCGGCATCAAGCCGATGGAAGAAGTCTATGTCTATTTCAACTGGGGCTCCGCCAAGAATATCAACGGCGGAGAATCCGATCTGGGCGGCAATTGCGGCTATGGCGGGATCTGTGTTGATGATGGCACCGACATTGGTGACGGACGGCCTGAAAGCTCGACCAGCTATGAATTTGGCGTGAAAGCTGATCTGTTTGACGATCATCTAATGTTCACGGCCGCTGCTTTTCAGATTACCAAGAGCGACGTGTTCGAATCTGCTGGCGATGACTATGCAGCGGGCGGCAGCCTGAACACCGGTGAAAACCGCGTTCGCGGTATTGAACTGGGACTGGTGGGCAATATCACGCCAAAACTGTCGGGTCAGGCTTCGGTTACCTTCATGGATTCGGAAATCACCGATTCCAACGATCCGGACAATATAGGTCGTCGCTTGAGCAACTTCTCCAACACCCAGGCAACGGCTCAGTTGCGCTATCAGGCGACGTCGGCTTTCGCCTTTGGTGGTACCGCTACCTATAAAGGGGAAATGTTCACCGGCCAGCCGGATGATGCCGCAGGCTATAATAGTGATCTGGAAGTCTACACATACCGGATTCCGGATTACTGGACCTTTGATGCTTTCGCTAGCTACAAGGTGAATGAAAATCTGTCTGCGCGGGTCAATATGACCAATGTTGGCAACAAGGATTATTATCTTGCCGGTTACCGCAGCGGTCACTTCCTGTACAAAGGCGATGAGCGTCGGGCGACGCTAACGCTTACCGGACGTTTCTGATACGAGAAGGGGGGGCGGCGAGTCGTCGTTTCCCCTTTTCATTCCAACAAACGGCTGACCACATGCTGACAATCATCGAAAACATTCTGGACGAAGAACAGATCCGGGATTTCAGAAAAAAGCTGGAAGCTGCCGAATGGGCCGATGGCGCGGCTTCGGCAGGCACTCGGTCGGTGAAAGTGAAGCAGAATTTGCAGCTTGATCGCCAGAATGGGCTGTCGGTCGAGCTGGGCAATATCATTTTGCGCAAACTGGGCAATGATCCCCTGTTCATCTCTGCCTCTCTGGCCGAAAAAATCTGGCCACCCATTTTCAATCTTTATCAAAATGGCGGGCATTACGGCACCCACAGCGATGCCGCCTTGATGCGCCTACCCGAAGCCAATATGACCATCCGCAGCGATCTGTCGGCGACGATTTTTCTGTCCGAACCGGATGAATATGATGGCGGAGAACTGGTAATAGAACAGCAATATGGCGCACAGCCGGTCAAACTGGCGGCCGGAGATATGGTCTTATATCCCTCGTCGAGCTTGCATCAGGTCACGCCGGTTACGCGCGGCAAGCGGATTTGTGCGATCACCTGGATGCAAAGCGCCGTTGCCGACCCGTATGCACGAGAGCTGCTTTTTGATCTCGATCAGTCGATCCAGTCGCTTACCCCTGATAGGCCGCATGACGATCCCGATATCGACCGGTTGATTCACGTCTATCACAATATGCTGCGGCGCTGGGCAACGGTATGAAAAGTTCCGTCACCAAAGGCCTGTTGTGGCTCCTGCTGTCCGTCCCCGGTATCCTGATGCTGTGGTCTTTCACCCAGGGCGATGCTCTGGCGATGGATATGCTGCATCCCAGCGGAGAGATGTCAGTGCGATTGATGATCCTCGCCATGCTGCCCGGGCCGCTTTCCGAATTTTTCGGTCTCAACCGCTTTTTCAGGGGCTGGATAGCAATCCGCCGCAATCTCGGCGTCGGGGCTTTCGGTTACGCGCTGCTCCATCTGATTTTCTACATATTCGATATGAACAGCCTCGCTGCGATGGCCGAAGAATTCGGCATTCCGGGAATCTGGACGGGCTGGCTCGCGCTGGCTCTTATGGCCTTGCCGGCTGCGATCAGCTTCAACTATGCGATGCGAAAGCTCCGCCAGAACTGGAAGAAGATCCAGCGGCTTGTCTATCCGGCTTTCCTCATCGGGCTGGCGCACTGGATTCTGCTCGACTGGGCATGGCAGCCAGCAATAGTTCATCTGGCGCCGCTCATAGTGGCATGGATTTTACGCTATATCGGCCGCAGACGGCGACGCCCTATGCAACGGAGTATGACATGAGAAAAATTTCCCGCAAATATACGGCCGTAGCCGCTGCTTTGGCGACGCTAATGCTGGCGCAACCGGCTTATGCAGATGGCAACATCAAATGTGATGCGGGCCCGACCAAGGACTGGAAGTCGATCTCGAAGCTGAAGAAAAAGGCTTGGATGGAAGGCTGGGAATTGCTCAAGACACAGGTTGAAGGCGATTGTTACGAAGTCTACGCCCGGACCGAAAGCGGGCAGGCGATCGAAGCCTTTTTTCATCCGGTAACGTTGAAGAAGCTTGTCGTCTACCGGCGGGGAACGGAAATCTACCGGGCGCCGGGATTTACCGGGTAGGGTATCAGCTTCCGTCTGTTGTCGTCTGACTGACGAGCTGTGAGTCAGGCCAGCTCGGTACAGCCGGCCTGAGTAATTCATCTGTGAAACATTGCTGCTATTAGCGCAGTTCGACGGCGCGTTCGTAGGCGGCCTGGAGGGTATCGCGGATCAGCGCGGAAAATTCTTCCTTGCCGTTCAGCGCATCGAGACCGGCTGCGGTGGTGCCACCCTTGCTGGTGACATTCTTGCGCAAATCCTCAAGCGAGAGATCCGATTCCAGCGCCAGTTCCAATGTCCCGCGCACGGTTCCCAGAACCAGATTCTTGGCATCCTTCTCGCTGAAACCGAGATCTTCGGCGGCTTGGACATAGGCGCGAAGCATTTCGAAAACATAGCCGGGGCCGCTTCCGGCCACCGCTGTCAGGCGATCCAGCATATCCTCGCTGTCGACCCAGACGATTTCTCCGGAGCACAAGGCGAGTTGCTCTATATCGCCCGATGCTGTTTCGGAAACAGCGCCATGGGCATAGAGGCCGCTGACGCCCTTGCCGATGACTGCGGGCAGGTTAGGCATGATCCGGATGACCGAGCGGCCCGGCGCGTGGGCTGCCAGCTTCTCAGCGGAATATCCAGCTGCTATCGAGCTGATCACACCGGAAGGGCTCAAGCGCGGCAAATAGCCGGGAAGCACGTCGTCAATCAGCTGCGGTTTGAGCGCGACGATCAGATAGTCAAAAAGCTGCTCGCCCAGTTCCTCGACCGAGCCGACCTGGGTGACGCCTTCCGGCAGATCGGGTTTGGCCGGATCTGCCACGGTAAATTCGTGATCGGTGTTGGCAGCCCAAGCCTTCAGCAGCGCGCCGCCCATGTTTCCGCATCCGAGGAGCAATATTTTTGTCAAATTAATCTCTTGCTGTTAATGATAAGGGACTGTGCAATGTGCTTAGTATTCAAAATAGATATGTCAACAAATGCTTGTTTTATATAGCTTTGGTGCAAAATTATATGTTTTGATCACTAAATTATTGCACTGGATAGGTTCAATCCCTACCTCCATCAACGAGTAATAAGGGCATCACGTTAAATGGTACAAGGTAAAACTATCGTTGTGAAAGTCGGCTCCAGCCTGCTGGCCAACGAAGAACGGCTCACGCCGCGCTGGGCTTTCATGCATAATTTGCTCGAAGACATCGCCCGGTTGCGGGAAGGTGGCGCGAAAGTAATATTATGCTCGTCCGGGTCGGTCGCGCTGGGTATGAATATGATCGGCGAGCGGCCGGAGACGGCTGGTTTGCGCGACAAGCAAGCCGCAGCCGCTTGTGGCATGCCGCTTTTGCTCAATGCCTATAAGCAGGTTGCCCACGAATATAGTTTTGAAATAGCGCAGGTGCTGGTGACGTTGCGCGACCTTGAGGATCGCAAACGATTCCTCAATACCAAGAACACCGTCGATCGGCTGCTCGATGCCAATATCATGCCAATCATCAACGAAAATGACACGATCACCACGGAAGAAATCCGCGTGGGCGATAATGACCGTCTGTCTGCAAAAATTGCGCAAATGCTGCAAGCCGATGAGCTGATCATCCTGACGCAGGTTGATGGCCTATATGACAAAGACCCGTCCGAGCCAGGCGCCAAGCTGGTTGAGGAAGTTACCGATGTGTCGCCTTATCTCGCAGTGACCGAAGGCGTGAGCACTCTGGGAAGCGGCGGGATGCTGACCAAGATACAAGCGGCTCATATGGCGCAAAATGCCGGCTGCGATACGCGGATCGCGCACGGCGAATATGAGCATCCGGTTACGTCAGTGTTGAACGATGAACGGCCGCATACCAGAATCCTTGCCAATGAGCGGCCCGAATCTGCCTGGGCCAACTGGTTGTCAGATCGTCTACAGATGGCGGGCAGCATTGTCGTTACCGAGGAGACTGCCGAAGCTTTCAAATCCGGCCGGCGGAATATCGGACGGGAAGACGTGCTCTCGATTCAGGGCCCGTATGTCAAAGGCGACGTCATCCACATATATGGCGAATCCGGCGACGAACTGGCCAGAGGTCTGACAAATTTTTCGTCCGATGAAACCATGGCTCTGGCTCGCAATCCGACATTGTCGGCAATGCAGCTGCTTGGCTATAAAACGCTCGGCACGCTGATCACGGACAAGAATATGGTGGTACTGGATGACCGGCATCTTACCTGGGACTTGCCGGCGGACGAGGTCATGACCGAGGTCATTCCGCAAAGCTAGATTTCGCCGACCTCCAGAATGGGGGCGGATTCGAGCTGGCTCGCATCCATCATCACGGCGATTCGCTGAACTGAAGAGATCAGCAAATTCTGTTCCCAGGGCTCCAGTTTCGACAGGGACACCAGAAAATCTTCCTGCAGCATCTCCGGTGCATTTTCGATGCACTGCCGCCCTTTGTCGGTCAAAACTATCTCTACCGAACGGCGATCATCAGCGCTTTTCTCACGCAGCACCATTCCGGATTTTTCCAACCGGTCGACAATTGACGTGACCGTGGCGTGAGACAGGTGCACCGATTTGGCGATAACCGAAGGTTTCGCCCGGCCGTCCTTTTCCAGCGCCTTTAAAAGCAGAAGTTGCGGCGTTGTCTGGCCGGTCTCCCGTTCCAGTTTTTTGGACTGTAAATCGATCGCCCGGTTAATCTGCCGTAAGGCGACCAAAAGTGCGTTTGAATTTGACATGACAAGCCTGATACAGATTTTTGGCGTCAATGGCCCAGATTATTGCATATTTCTCGTCGCGCCCGAGAATGACCGGATCATTCCCAGACGGAACGGAACCGCGCCTTGTCACCGACCAGGTCGGCTATAGTGAATCCGTCGAGATGCCGCAGGAAGGCTTCGATGCCGTCGGCGAGCACATGACGCAGGCCGCAGACGGGCGTGACGACGCATCCGCCACTGGTTGCATCGAAACATTCCACGAAGGCGCCATATTCTTCAAAAGTGCGGACGACATTTCCGACATTGATGGTGTCGGCCGGCTGGTTGAGCAACAGGCCACCGCTGCGCCCGCGAACGCTGTCGACAAAGCCTTCCGCGGCCAGCCGCTGTGCTACCTTCATCAAATGGTTTTTCGAAATAGCATATTGTCCGGCGATTTTGGTGATCGAATGCTGACCCTCATGGGCGGCCAGATACATCAACGTGCGGAGGGCATAATCGGTTTGCAGGGATAATCTCATAAAAGATGCATATCATATATTGTATTTAAAATCCAAGCGAGTTAAACAGTGTATATTAAATACATCTTAAGCGAGTCGAGACCATGACCGAACCAAGCTATGCCGAACGCGCCAGAGCGAAGAAGATGGCCCAAGCCCATGCGCTGGGCATTGATGACGCTCTGATTTCCAATCTGGTCGAGACTTTTTATGGCGCCATTCGCAGTGACGCTCTGCTCGGGCCGATATTTCAATCGCATGTTGCAGACTGGACGCCGCATCTCGCCCGGATGAAAGATTTCTGGGCGTCGGTAACGCTGGAGTCCGGCCGGTTTCGCGGCAATCCGATGGCCAAACATATTGCCGTCGGTGGCCTCGACAATCTGCATTTTGAACGCTGGCTCGTGCTTTGGAACCAGACGCTGGACGATGTCGCACCCAATGACGCTGCAGCTCAGGTTTTTCGCGAGGCTGCGGACCGTATCGCTTCCAGTCTACTCACCGGCATCAAGGTCCAGCGTGGCGGTCTCGATGCGATTTCCAAGCCAAAGGAGAAACAGTCATGTTGATGGATTTTCAGATGGAAGGCGGGCAGGCGATTACCGCTGAAATCACCGCCGAAATGCAGGACCTGTCCGAGCGTTATCGCGCACCGTCTCACGAGAGCCGCAATTTTGAGTTGCCCGCTTCGGTCTGGGTGACGATGTTCGGTTCTTATGCTCTGTTTTTCACGGCCTTGTTTGTCGCCACCGGTCACGGCACCGCTGCAATATTCGCGCTGGTGATCAGCATCGCCTATACCGTCATGTATTTCGGCACCGCTGCGGTTCTGAACAACGTCAGCGCAGCCGAACGGAAATCACTGCCTCCGGCTCACGCCACGGGCGGAATCGAAACGCAGACTGGCTGGATGGACTATACCGCGGCTTATGCCCAGATCCTGACGGTGCCGATATTGCTGGCGGTCTTTGCCTGCTGCTTTGCCGTCATCCGGGCTCTGGTCTGATGGCCGGCGCATCCACAGCAGCCGCTCCTTATGGTACTTCGCCGATATTCGACGAGAACAGCCTGCCGGGCAAATTGCGCAACGAGCATAGTACCAAGGACGGCACCTGGGGCCTGCTGCGCATATTGGAAGGCGAGGTCGAGCTGGTCTTCATCGATCCACCGTCACAGCGACTGGTAACCGTGGATAATCCCGCCCCGATCCCGCCGCAGGCACTGCATTATGTCAAACTAACCGGCCCGATGAAGATGCAGGTGGAATTTTACCGGGAACACCCGTTAGCGGAAGCAGGCAACGCCAAGCAATGATCAGCCGCCGTTTTGCGCGTCGGCGCGCTTGATCTGTTTGTGATCGTCTTCGATCAGGCCGCGCTTCCAGTAGCTGGAAATATAGAGACGATCCGGTCCGAAACCCTGTTCGACGCGCAGATAATCCCGCAGCAGCTTCATCGCCTCGAATTCACAGGCGACCCAGGCATAGGCTAATTCGCCGACCGCGGGCAGTTTACGTGCCGCGTCGGCGAGAAGAGCAGGGTTGGCGCCAAGGTTCGCGTCCACCAGCCAATGGATGGTCACGCCTTCCGGCTTGCCCAGTTCCTGCTTGTCCGCCTCATCACGGACAAGAATGATCGCATCTCCGGTCGCATCATCGGGCAGGGCTTCGAGATTAACCGAAATCGCCGGTAGCGCGGTCATGTCACCGACCAGCAGAAACGGGCCGCTTCCGGAAGGCAACGGCTTGGCATCGCCGGGACCGCCAAGCTTGATCATATCACCAACCTGCGCGTTGATCGCCCAGTTTGTCGCGGGACCGGAGTCTTGGTCCGACCCGTGCAGAGCGAAATCGACATCTATCCCGCCGTCCGACTGATTGCGGATCGTATAGGTCCGCACCAAAGGCCGGCCGCCATCCGGTCCGGTCAGCATCAGTTTGACATAGCCGCCGCTCTGGCCAGCGGGAAAGCCGTCTAGCCCGTCACCGCCCAGCGTGACCCGGTGCATATTGGGGGTGACGCGAGCGCTTTCCATCACTCTCAAATTCCGTGGTTCTGGTCGTGCCATGTTTTCATCCGTTTGTTTCGTCTTGTCGTCGTCCATCTTGATCCATAGCTAGAGGGATCATGGTCTCGTGATAATGATGGTTCGCTGCAGCCTATGCCTTGCATCCGCCAGCGGCCATCAAGCCTCGGAAGGTTTTGCAAACAGGCTGCTCCAATATTGCTTCGCCCTTCGCTTCCCGACATATTCCAATATCGTCAGTGCGGGGATCAGCAATTGCAGGATGATCGCGCCGAACAGCACGCCAAAGCCCAGGCTGGCCGACATCGGGATCAGGAACTGCGCTTGCAGGCTGGTTTCAAAAGTGATCGGCGCGACACCCAGAAAAGTTGTCAGCGACGTCAGCATGATCGGTCGGAACCGCGATTTCGCGCCAGTGAGGATAGCGTCTTCGATCGACATGCCTTCGCGCAGATTCTCGTTGATAAAATCGATCAGGATCAGTGATCCGTTCACGATCACGCCTGACAATGCGATCATCCCGAACATGCTCAGCACGCCAAGCGGCAGGCCGAGGATCAGATGGCCGATCAAGGCGCCAATGATGCCAAAGGGAATCACCGCCATGATGATCAGCGGTTGCAGATAGGAGCGGAACGGTATCGCGAGCAGCGCATAAATCATCAGCAGGGCAGCCATAAAAGCGATCCCGAGATCGCCAAAGCTATCGGCCTGCTCCTGCTGCTCGCCGCCGAAGCTGTAGAGCAATTGCGGATAGTCGGCCTGCAGTTCGGGCATGATCTCGTCGGTCAGCGCCTTGGCAATTTCCTGACCAGTCACGATATTTGTGTCGATATCGGCCGTAACCGTAGTGATCCGTCTGCCATCGGTCCGGCGGATGACCGCAGGTGCCTGGCCAAAAGATACGTCGGCCAATGTGGCAAGCGGGACTTCGCCGCCCGGCACCCGCACGCGGAACCGTTCGACATCGATGATCGAGTTGCGTTCCTCTTCCGGCAGGCGAATATAGACGCGCATATCTTCCTGGCCCCGCTGTACGCGCAGCGCCTCGCTACCGAAGAAAGCGGCACGGACCTGGAGCGCGACATCCTGCAGGGTCACCCCAAGCGACCGGGCCTCGGGCTTCAGCCGCAGCTGGATCTCCTTCAGGCCCTGATCCTGATCGCTTTCGATATCGAACACACCGGAAAAGCGGTTCAGCCTCTGCATCAGTTTCGTTGAAGCGGCCTCCACCACGGCTGGATCGGGATCGGAAATTTGAACATCAACCGGTGCTCCGATGGAAATGAGATCGGAGGCAAAGACCAGCGAGCGTGCTTCGACGATCGGGCCGACGGTTTCCCGCCAGGCATTTTCGAAGTCTCTCGATGCAAGTTCGCGCTGATCGCCGGGAATGAAGCTGAACTGCACGCTGGCAATATTGGAGGCAAACCCGCCACTTTGTGCATTTGGTCCGGTTGAGCGCGGAGCCTGTCCGACGAGAGTGAATATACCGCGCAACGCTGACGGTTCGTCATCCTCTTTTTCGGCTTCAAATTTTGCGTAGGTTTCACGACCTTTTTCCTCGATCAGCCGCGCCATTTTCTCGGTCTCCGCGATCGTCGTGCCAGCGGGCATTTCAAGGCTCGCGGTGACGATATCGGCTTCAATTGCGGGGAAGAACGAGCTTTTGATAATGCCGGCCGGGATCAGCGATCCGATCAGGATCAACAAAGCAAGGCTGCCGGCCAATATGACGAAAGGCATGCGAACGGAGTAGCGCACGGCCCGATCGAGAGGGCCGTTGACGAACCTCTGATATTGCACATCCACCTTGGCCTGAACCCGTTCGAAAAAGCGGGTCACGGGATTGCGTGTCTCTGTACCGGGGGCTGGCAGGTGGCTGAGATGATTAGGCAGAATCAACAGGCTTTCGACCAGCGACAGGAAGAGAACGGCGACGACGACCAGAGGAATATCGGCCAATATCTTGCCCATGACACCGCCGATCGCGAACAGCGGCGAAAAGGCAGCGACGGTTGTCAGAACGGCAAAGATGACCGGCATGGTGACACGGCGTGCGCCGCTGATCGCTGCGCCGATTCCCGTGCGCCCGGCTTCGCGGCGGGCATAGACGCTCTCGCCGACGACAATGGCATCATCGACCACCAGTCCCAAAGCCAGAATGAAGCCGAACAGTGAGAACATGTTGATGCTGGACCCAGCGAGATCGAGCAGGAATATCGCGCCGACAAAGGTCACGCCAATGCCCACCGCCGTCCAGGCTGCGAGCCGGATGTCCAGGAACAGGGTGAGCGCAATCAGCACCAGAAACAGGCCGATAGCTGCGTTTTTCAGCAACAGACTCAGCCGGTCGTTCAGCAGTTCGCTATCATCGCTCCAGATAGCGTAGGAAACGCCTTCCGGCAGTGAGTGCGCGAAGGGCCCCTCGAGATATTCATTGGTGGCGCGGGATATATCAAGCACGCGTTCGTCGCTGGTCCGGAATACCTCGACAAATGCGACGGGCTTGCCGTTGTACAGCGACACGAGATCCGAATCCTCAAACTCGTCGCGGATATTTGCAATCTGCCCGAGCCGGATCATCGCGCCATTCTCATTGCTCACCAGCACGATATCTTCAAAATTCTGCTGGTTGTAATTTTGCCCGATGGTCCGCACGCGCACTTCTTCGCTGTCGGTATCGATCGAGCCGGCGGGACTATCCAGACTGCTCGCGGCGATTGTGCGCGAAATGTCGTTCAGCGACAGGCCAAAGGCTTGCAACGTGTCCTGCGGAACCTCAATCGAAACCTCGTAATTGCGGATCGAGCTGGTATCGACAAACGAGATTTCGGGAAGCGCCGCGAGCGCATCCTCGAGCCGGTAGGCTGTCTCCTTCAGGGCATTTTCCGATACATCGCCAAAAATCGCAATCCGGACTACGCTTTGCCGTGTGGTAAGCTCCCGGACATTGGGCTCTTCTGCTTCATCGGGGAAAGACTGAATCTGGTCTATTTCAGCTTTGACGTCATCCAGTGCCCGATCAATATCGGTCCCCAGTTCCAGTTCGATCGACACCGTTCCGATATTCTCGGCAGCATTGGACTTGATCTCTTTGACATTCTCGACGGCTTCGACCGCTTCCTCGATTTTCTGGACAATCGATTCCTCGACCTCGTCGGGCGTGGCCCCGGGATAGGCGACGCTGACCTGAATTGTGTCGAGGCTATTTTCCGCAAAAACTTCCTGAACAATCGTCCGGTAGGATGCGATGCCGGCGACGAGCAGGAAAATCATCAGCAGATTGGCCGCGACACCGTTGCGCGCCATGAACGCGACAACGCCGCGCTGTTCCATGATTTCCTTGCTCGGCTGTTCCCGCAGCGACGGATCTGGATCGGTTGATTGCGTCATTGAACCGCTTTGGCTTTCGATTCCGATTTTGCACCGAGTTCGGCGGGCTTCGCGGCGCTGGCTGCTGTCCGTGCTTGCGCAATTCTGACTTGCAGGCCCTCGGTTGCGACTTTCAGATTACCGGTTATGGCGACCGGATTGCTACCCAGTCCCCTGGTGCTGATCAGCGCCATTTTGTCGGTCCGCTGATATATGTCGACGGTTAGTATGTGCAATTTGCCGTCCTTCACCAGCCATACCTGGTTACCCGCTCTCAGAGCTGCCAGCGGCAGCACGGCATATTCGTCCAGTGACCTGCCGGTAATCTCGGTGTCGACAAAGCTGCCGACGAACAGGGGAGGAGCGGAGGCTGCGGTTGCAGATTTTCCGCCATTTTCAGGCACGGCGGCTGGCGCGCCACCACTTATCGGATTGGGGATTCGCAAAAACACGTCAATCGTGCGTGTCTGGGGATTGAGCAAACCGTTGACCCGGTCGACATAGGCAGCCCAGCGATAGCGAATGCCGCCATAATCGGAATATACCGACGCTTCGATCCTGCCGCCGGTTCCAGCGCGAAACAATTGCGGGATTAACGCCGCGTCTTTCTCGGACAGGGGAATAACCGCTTCATAATCCGCGGTTCCGACCATCGACCCGAGTGTCTGGCCGGGCTGAACATAACTGCCCAGTGCGATATTCTCTGTGCGGACGATGCCTGAAAAGGGCGCGCGAACAACGGTGCGTTGCAGGGCGATCTGGGCATTGGACAGATTGGCCTGCGCCTTTCGCAGTCCGGCGCGGGCCGATTCCAGTTGCGGCTCCCGCGTAGCCAAGCCGTTGGTGGCGATATTCTGTTTGGCTTGCGAGGCGCCGGGGCTTGATTTTTTGGCCAACGCGTCCGGCGGCAGGATCTTTGCAGCATAGTCATTGCTGTCGACGCTGGCATAAGCATCGCCGCCGCTGACCGCGCGCTGCTGGAAACGCTCCAGTTCGGCCTTCGCCAGAACCACTTCTTCTTTTGCCTGCAACACCGAAATGCCCTGTGATGCGACATCGGCTTGCGCGGTTTGCACCGCGTTGCGGTAGTCCGAGGTGTCTATGCGAAACAGGATCGCGCCGCGCGCTATGCGCTGCCCTTCGCGCAGGTCCGGATTGACATAGACCAGCTTGCCCGCGACTTCCGCCGCCAGCGTCAATTCTTCACGCGCGCGCACCGTGCCCGCGCCTGTGACCATCAGATTGCCGGACCGGATTTCCAGCTTTTCTGCCTGAACCAGAGGAATGAGTTCCTCCGGGGGCTTTTCTGCCGGTTCGGATCGAAGCAGGATCAGGACGGCGGCAATCAATATTGCCCCGAGCAGGATCAGGCCGCCGAGTACGCGTTGCCTTTGCACTTAATTTTCTCCCTGAATGGCTGAAGGATCGGCCATAATATCCGGCGCGCGCGGTACATTGTCCCAGCTGCCGCCCAAGGCGCGGTGAACGCCAAGCCGCGCCAATGCCACGTCGCGCGCGGCAGACGAAAGCGATGATTGTACCTGATATTGCGCCCGCAACGCGTCGAGATAATCGACATAGCTGCCGACACCATTGGCAAAGCGGCGGGATTGCAATCCTGCCGCCGCCTCTGCCTCGTCGAGTTGGGAGAACAGGAACCGGTATCGCTGCCGTTCTTCCTCATAGCGTTCGATTGCGGTGGTAACTTCCTGATAAGCCGTCAGGACCGTACGTGCATATACCGCTGTCTGTTGCGCATATTCGGCATCCGCGACTTCGATATTGGCTCTGATCCGCCCGCCCTGAAAGAGGGGAGCAGTCAATCCCGCGCCGAGGTTCAACACCCAATTGTCGAATATGTCCAAAACGCCTGATGGCTCACCGGCCTGGCTGCCGGTGCTGGCAGACAGGCTGAGTGACGGGAAGCGTTCCGCCCGTCGAGCGCCGAGATTGTAACGCGCCGATTCGAGCCGCTGACCTTCCGCAAAAACATCCGGTCGCTGAGCCAGCAGATCAATCGGCAGGCCGGAGGGGACCGGCTCGAAGATCAGTTTGGGGGTAAGGCTTGTGTCGATAAGCTCGTGCATATCGTTGGAATATCTACCGACCAACACGGCCAGCTGCCCCTCGGTCGCCGCCAGCTGGCTTTCCCGTTGCGGCAGGCTGGCCTGGACATTGCGGAAATCCTGCCGGATTTGATAAAGTTCGAAGGACGTGATCAGGCCCCGGCTATAGCGGTTCTCGCTTTGCTCGACGCGATCACCGAGAACATCAATGATCTGGGTGGTCAGCGCGATCTGGTGACGGGCATCGACAATGTCAAAATAGCTGGTGATGGCCTCTGCCAGCACCGCCAGACGCACCGCCTGCAGATCGGCGGACGCCGCAATCGCATCGGCCCGTCCTGCTCGCATATCATTGCGCAGCTTGCCCCAGATATCCAGTTCATAGGAAAAGGCGAGGCTGGAAGAATAGGTCTCGCTCTGGAGCCGTCCTCCTCCGGCAATGGCAGAAAAACTGGTTCCTGCCGTCGGCGAATCCGAATAGCTGCTGTCGAGCCCGGCATTGATCTGCGGGAACAGGCCGCTTTTGGAAATACGCGCCCGTGCTTCTGCAGCGCGCAATCTGGCCGATGCTTCCGCCAGGTCAAGATTCTTCCTGAGCGCTTCGTCGAGCAAATTGTCGAGCACCGGATCCTCGAAGGAGGCCCACCAGCGAGCGGATTGATAGGGGATACCGGATTCGTTCTGGTTAAAGGCCGCAGGAATGCCGACAGCGATATCGGGCGCGGCCGAATCGGGCGCAAGGCTCACACAACCACTGGTCGTGAACAACATCGCAAGCAGCATGAATCGGGAGTTTTTGGATCGATTTGTCAAAATTTCATCCGCGGTTGAATCAGCTTGGCCTTTACCGACCCTCAATAATATGTCATCAAAGAATTTGAACGTCAACGTTTAAATTGAACGCTATCGTTCATGTTGTGAGCCGTAGAGATTTTGAAGGGAATGGACCGTGGAGAACACGGATATCGTAACAGAACGAACGGACCGGCCGTCGAGTCAGCGCAAAATCGCCAAGATTCTGGCCGCTGCCCGAACGGAATTTTTTGCGAACGGCTTTGCCGGGGCCAGCATCGAAGCCATTGCGGCGCTTGCCGAAGTGTCAAAAGTCACCATCTATAGCTGGTTCAAAACTAAGGAAAATCTGTTCGTTGAAGTTGTGAAGTCGGAATGCCGCCATATGAGCGAGAGTCTGGTCGGCGAGAATCTGAAGACCAGAAGCATTCGTGACACCCTGATATTTGCAGCCGAACATATGCTCGGCGTCCTGATGGACGAGGAAAAGGTCCGGTTCGACCGTGTCCTGGCTGCAGAAGTGACCCGGGACCCCAAAGTTGGCGAATATTTTCTCGATAACGGCCCGCGCGCGCTGTTGCACAATCTCGTCAATCTATTGAAAATTTCGCAGGAAAAAGGCGAAATTCAAAGCACGGATCTGGTCTCGTCGGCGGAAATGTTCGTGAGTCTGGTGATGGGGAGAATCGATCTGTTTCTGCGCTATGGCGAGAAAATCCAGATGACCACGCCGCAGAAGCGCGAGCGGGCGAAGCATGCAGTGGACGCCTGGATGCTGATTCACCAGAAATAGCGGATTGCCTGTGGACTTTATTCCCTGACCGCGCTCAGCGCCGCTCCTGCGGCAAAGGGGGTGATGGCGACCAGCAGCAACGAAATGGCCGACAGAAACAGCAACGCACTGCTGCCCTGCGTCGACAGGCTGCCAGCCCCGAATATCAGCAATGGTATAGCCAACGGAACCAGCAGCAAGCCGCCCAGCGCTCCGGCCCCTTTGAGACCAGCGGTCAGCGCCGCGATCATCACTGCCAGGCCAGCCAGAGCCGGCGTCGCAATGGCCAGACTTGCGAGGAGCGTGCCGAGCGCTGCGCCCTCCAGCCCCATCAGACCGCTCGCCAGAAAGGCGGCGAGCAGCAGCGGCGGACCGAATGCGAGCCAATGCGACACCAGTCGCGCCGCCGCGATCATTTCGTCGGACAGGCCGCGCACGATCATCTGGTCGTAAACGCCATTTTCCAGATCGGGCTGGATCAGCCGATCGAGCGGCAGCAAGGTCGCCAGCAATGCTGCAATCCACAATATCCCGCCGCCGGTCTGCAGCAGCAGCGCCCGGTCCGGCCCCACCGCAAAGGGAAATAACGTTGCAGCAGAGAGGTAAAATATTACCGGCAACCAGGTCCCGCCACTGGCATAGCTTTGCCGCACGTCGCGCCAGATGATCGTGGCGATGCTGTTCATCACAAACATGCCTCCAATTCTTCCAGTGGCTCCAGCTTAAGCGTGAAATCAAAGGCGATCGGCAGAGGGATATGGCTTGCGGCAAGGATGATGCCGCCATCATCCAGATGGCCCTGCAGCGCCAGACCCAGTTGATCGACAGAATCGGTGTCGAGCCCATTGGCCGGCTCGTCGAGCAGCCACAATCTTGCGCTCGTCAGATAGGTTCGCGCCAGCCGCGCTCTTTGTCTCTGTCCGGTTGAAAAATAACGCACCGGCACCTCAGCCAGATGGTCCAGTCCCGCAAGCGCCATCGCATCACTTACATCGGCCTGTCTCTTGCCATCCAGCTTTGCCCAGAAGCCCAACGTCTGCTCGAGCGGCAAATGGTCGTCGAGCGCCAGCCGGTCGTCGCACAGCGCTTTAGTCTCCGGCGCGATATAGGATCCCGCGGACGGCTGGAGCAGACCAGCCAGCAAGCGCAACAGACTGGATTTACCGACCCCGTTGGGGCCGGTCAGCAATCCTGCCTGTCCCGGTTCAAGGGCAAATGTCAGATTACGGAACAATATCCGCTCGCCGCGCACGCAGCTTATCGCCTCGGCCAATAGCCGATCGCTGCTTCCGGTTGATTGTCCCTTGTTCATCGCACCGACTTAAGACATGGATTGGCGCGAAAGCCAAGCAAGGAGCAATAAATATGGTGGCGCAACTGAATGAGGACGAGCGCAAGACGGCTCTCGCCGAGCTGTCGGACTGGCAATATGACGCGGAGCGTGACGCGATCAGCCGCTCGTTCAAATTTTCCGATTTCACGGAAGCCTTTGCCTTCATGACCCGCGTCGCATTGCACGCGGAGAAGGCCGACCATCATCCCGAATGGTTCAATGTCTACAATCGAGTCGACATCGTGCTGACCACGCATGATGCTGGCGAAAATGGCGGACTGTCGCAGCGCGATATAGATCTGGCGCAGATAATCGAACGCTGCGCCTAGGCCCTATTTTTCTTCCGAGCCGGCCAGAACATCACCGAGGTTGCTGGCCAGACTGACCGATTGCTTGCGCACCCGGCCCGGCATCCAGCGCGCGGCAAAGGCCAGCTGCTTGGCCATTTTATTGACCGGTGTGTGAAGCTTGTCACCATGCACCGCGCCCCAGGCAGCGGGGCCGATAATCGAAACCGGGCTGACCATGACGCCGGCTTCTTGGAGCCGTTCCTTGCCGCTCTGGTTGGAACCTTCGACGACCTCGGAAATGATATTGGTGTCAATGAAACCGGGCATCAGCGAACGTGACTTGATGCCATGTTTGCGGAGTTCGATATCATGCGATTCGGCGAGGCCGCGCACGGCGAATTTGGTTGCGCTATAGACGCTGAGGTCGGCGACACCGTAAATGCCCGCTGCTGAAGCCGTATAGAGGATGCAGCTGTCGGGTGTGTTCTTGAGCATGTCGAAACAGGCGCGGGTGCCGCTGATCACAGCGGTAAAGTTGATCGCAATCATCCGGTCGATGGCGGCATCTTCCATCTCCTCGATCGCTCCGCCTTCGCCAATGCCGGCGTTGTTGAACAGGACATTCATTTTCCCGCCGGTGATCGCGCCAAATTCGGAAACCGCCTGTTTCCATTGCCCCCGGTCGGTGACGTCCAGCTTATGGATCGAACTCTGGCCTTCCGGGATAAGCGCTGCCGTTTCGGCCATGCCTTTGTCATTGATATCGGCAATCCCGATGAACCAGCCTTGCTCGGCAAAATAGCGACCGACTTCGCGGCCGAGGCCTGATGCACCGCCGGTAATGAAAATTGCTTTCTGCCCACTTTGATAGCCCATGAATCCGCTCCCACATCGTTATTAACATTGATGTTCATTCGAGCGGTTTTTGACGCGAACGTCAAGTGAAGTTGGACATGCGGGACAAAGCGCGTCACTATATATTCCGATGCCTGTCTCCGGTCCCTCCATTCGTCTGCAACACGTCAGCCGCCATTACGGTACGGTTCGCGCTGTCGATGACGTATCGCTGGATATTGCTGCAGGCAGTCTGGTCGCCCTGGTCGGTCTGTCCGGCTCGGGAAAATCCACTCTGCTGAAGATGGTCAACCGGCTGGTCGAACCGGACAGCGGTGCGATTTTTATCCGTGAGGAGCCGGTCGACTCGGTTGATCCGCATATCCTGCGCCGCCGCATTGGCTATGTTTTCCAGAATATCGGCCTGTTTCCGCATATGACCATTGCGCGCAATATCGCCATCGGTCTGGAGCTGGCGGGAGAGAAAGAGGGGCGGGCCGATCGGGTCGCCGAATTGCTCGATCTCGTTGAATTGCCGCAGGAGATGGCCTCGCGGATGCCGGATCAGCTGAGCGGTGGTCAGCAACAGCGGGTCGGCGTGGCGCGGGCGCTGGCGACAAGGCCTGGCCTGATGCTGATGGATGAACCCTTTGGCGCGCTCGACCCGGTGACCCGCGACAATCTGACCCACCAATATAAAGCGCTGCACGAGCGGCTTGGCCTGACCAGCATCATTGTCACCCATGACATGGCTGAAGCGCTCTATCTTGCGGATCGTATTCTCGTGATGGAGGGCGGGCAGATCAAGGCGGATGCCACGCCCGCCGAACTGCTGTCCGGCAATGTAGGTGAGGAAGCCGAGGCACTCGTCGCCATTCCCCGCGCGCAGGCCGCGCATCTGATCGACTTGAGCAAGATAGTATGACCGAGGCATGGCGACAGGCCCTGGCTCGCGTACCGGAACTGCTCGCCGCCCATGTCCAGATCAGCGTTTCGGCATTGGTCCTGGCGATGGTCATTTGCCTGCCATTGGCGATATGGGCAGCCCGTTCGCCAAAAGTTGCGACATTTGCACTGACCGTCGCCAGCCTGATCCAGACGATCCCCGGACTGGCGCTGCTGGCGCTTTTCTATCCGCTGCTGCTCGGCGTATCGGCGCTGGTCGGTGGCGGTATATCCGCGTTCGGGTTTCTGCCGGCGCTGCTGGCGCTAACCCTTTATGCGCTGCTGCCGATCTTGCGCAATGCGGTGACCGGATTAGCCGGTGTGGATCCCGCAGCCAAGGAAGCGGCGGACGGCCTCGGCATGACCGGCAGCCAGAAATTATATTATGTCGAAGCGCCACTGGCCGCACCGACGATCATGGCCGGTATCCGCACCGCAGCGGTCTGGACTATCGGCGCGGCAACGCTTTCCACCACTGTTGGCCAGCCCAGCCTCGGCGATCTGATCTTTGCCGGATTGCAGACCCAGAACTGGACGCTGGTGCTGGCCGGTTGCCTGTTTTCGGCCGCGCTCGCTATTTCGGTCGACTTGCTGCTCGGGCTGATCGAGCGGGGTATACGCGAACGCCGGCGGATATTGGCATGGGCCGGTATGGCGATGATCGCGGCGGGATTATTGGTCGCAACGCTGCCGCTGATGATCGCCCGTGACAATATCGTGGTGATCGGGGCCAAGGGCTTTTCCGAACAATATATACTGGCGCGGCTGATCGGTTCGCGGCTGGAAGAGGCGGGTTATGCTGTTCGTTACCGCGACGGGCTGGGCTCCGCAGTGGTCTATCAGGCTCTGTCTCAGGGCGATGTCGACGTCTATGTCGACTATTCGGGTACGATCTGGACCAACCAGATGCAGCGCAGCGACAACCTTCCGAAAGCGGCGATGCTCGAGGCAATTGCGCAATGGACCAGCGCCAACCACGGCGTCAAAATGCTCGGGGCGCTGGGTTTTGAAAATACTTATGCCTTTGCCGTGCGACCGGAAGACGCCCGGGCAAAATCGCTGCGGACACTCGATGACCTGGCGCGGGTGTCGAGTGATTTCAATTTCGGCACCGATGTCGAGTTTCTCGAACGGCCCGAATGGCAAATGGTCCGGGACGCCTATCCGGTCCGCTTCAAGGACGCCCGGGCGTTCAGCCCCACTTTCATGTACCCGGCGCTGGCCAGCGGGGAAGTTGACGTTATCTCGGCTTTTTCCTCCGATGGGCGGATCGCCGCGAATGGATTTGTCGTGCTGGACGATACGAAAGGGGCCGTGCCATCTTACGAAGCTATTTTGTTGCTGGCACCCAAGCGCGGTGGCGACGGCAAATTTATCGCCGCTCTCAAACCCCTGATCGGCGCAATCACGGTAGAAAATATGCGCGAGGCCAATTATACGGTCGACCGGGATGGGGACAAGAAAACCCCCCGGCAAGCCGCACGCTGGCTGAACGATAAATTGAGGGAATGAACGTGAAATCTGCTTTTGCATATCTATTGAAAATCGCCGGTCTGGTCGCGCTGCTCTTCGTCGCATCCTTCTCGGTGACGGCGCGCGCGGAAGTGACCGTCACATTCTATTCGCACGATTTCGGCAAGAATTTCCCACACGCATTTTTTGTTGCCAAAGGCGAGCTGGAGGATGGCAAGAAAGTCGATACAGCCTTTGGATTTACCGCGATCAACGTGTCTCCTGGCATTTTGTTCGGCTCGGTCAAAGGCCATGTAAAAGCGCCGTCAGCCGACTATATCGCCAGCAGCAACCCGCATTTTACCGTGAAAATTGATGATGGAAAATATCGCAAGCTAATGGCCGTGGTGAAAAAATGGCAGGCCATCCCCCAGAAAAGCTATAGTCTCAACAAACGCAATTGTGTGCATTTCATCAACGACGTGATCAAGACGCTGGACCTCAAGACCAATTTGAAAACAGCCAACTGGAAGAAGCCCCGGTCCTTCATGGAAGAAGTCATGAAGCTTAATCCCTTCCTCAAATAATCGAATAAAGGCGCGCGCTATGATGGACGTTTGCATGATAATCGGAGCAGGGGCCGGTATTGGTGGCCATGTCGGGAAACGCTTTGCGCAGGATGGCTATCATGTCGCTTTGTGCCGCCGCAGCGATCATGATGGTCTCGACCAGATGGTCGCCGATATCGAAGCTGCTGGCGGCAAGGCTTCGGGCCATTTGCTCAACGCGGTGGATGAAGGAGCGATCGAGAAGCTGATCGATGATGTGGAAGCGGATATTGGGCCGATCAACATTGTGGTCTATAATCTCGGCGCGCAGATCGGCAATCGGGCGCTGACCGACACGCCGCTGAAGACATTTGAACTGGGCTGGCGGATGGGCACGCTAGGCGTGTTTCGGGTGGCGCAAAAACTGTTCCCGAAGATGGTCGAGCGGGGTGGCGGAGCGCTGCTGGTAACCTCTGCGACATCTGCGATGCGCGGCAATGCCGGACAGCATAGTCACGCTGCTGCGATGGGTGGACGGCGGATGCTTTGTCAGACCTTGAACGCCGAATTTGCGCCGAAGAATATCCATGTCGCGCATATATTGATCGACAGCGCGGTCAACGCGCCGGACACGCTGGGCAAGCTGCTCGGGCCTGAGCGTTTCGCAAAATTGCGGGAAGCGAAAGCCAATGGCAAGGACGAGATTATGGAGCCGAGCGCGATTGCCGACACCTATTTCCATGTCGCGCACCAGCACCGCTCGGCCTGGACCTTCGAGCTCGATATGCGCGCCTTTACCGATGCCGCCTGGTGGAACCACCCGCTCGATATCTAGCCGCTACATCACCATCACATGATAATGGTGCCAGGTGAATATCGCCACGGCACCGCGATATGGCGACCAGCTCTGCGCAATGTCGCGCACGTCCTTTTCTGAGGGTCGCTCCGGCAGGCCAAGGAAATTGCCGACACCGACTTGTATGGCAAGGTCGCCCGCCGGCCAGATATCGGGACGACCCTGCGCGAACAGCAGATAGATTTCCGCCGACCAGCGGCCAATGCCCTTAATTTGGGTCAGCAGCGCGATCGCCTCTTCATCATCCTGCGGAAGGTTGGCGAGATCGAGGCCACCCGACAGGATCAGTTCCGCAAGACTTCTGGCATAGCCCTGTTTCTGGCGTGAAAGCCCGCAGCCACGCAGCTCGTCAAATTCGGTGGCGATCAGCACTTCGGCCGGGCAACCGTCACCCAGGCGCGCTTCCAGCTTGTTCCAGACCGCCGCCGCCGATGCGACGCTAACCTGTTGGCCGACGATGGTTCGCAGCAATGTTTCATAGCCTTCCGGGCGGATGCGCGGTTCGGGGTAACCGGATTGCACAATGGCTGCCGCCAGCCTTGGCTCGACCGCGCCCGCATGGTCCAGCCCGGCTTTGATCATTTCTTTTGATAGGCCCACTGAATATCGGTCCTCTTTTCGGCCCTTGATTCTTTCTGACGGTCCAGACATAGCGGGCGGGATTTTCAAATAACAGTCACTAAGGGGTATCTATGCCAACGATTCACGTAACCGGCCGCGATGGCGAAGAAAAAGCGGTTTCCGTCGATAGCGGAGTCAGCGTCATGGAAGCGATTCGCGACAATGGTTTTGACGAACTGCTGGCACTGTGCGGCGGCTGCTGCTCCTGCGCGACCTGCCACGTCCATATCGATGCCGACTGGAAAGCCAAATTGCCGCCAATGAGCGAAGATGAAGATGATCTGCTCGAAAGCAGCGATCATCGCGACGAGTTCTCGCGCCTCAGCTGCCAGATCGAATTGTCCGATGATCTGGAAGGCCTGAAAGTGCGGATCGCCGAAGAAGACTAGATTGCTTCCAGCAGGTTATAAAAAAGGGGCCGCTTTTCAGCAGCCCCTTTTTTTGTCCGGTTAAAAGGCTATTTGGCCAATTTGATGATTGCGCGCGGGCTACCGTCCGGGCCGCTGGTGCCGTCTACGGTCCAGCGCATGCTTTTCATCGAACCGTTGAGGGTGAGGCCGTCCTCGGTATTGTTGGTCAAGACTTCGCCGTCCGTCACGATGGTGAACGTCCCGTCAATCGGTTGCGTCTTGGATTCACCCGATGGGCCACCCATCGGCAATGGGCCCATGGCGCCTGCCAGTCCGCCTGCTCCGGCCATTGCCGGCGTCAGCACCTCGAGCTCACCGCCGCTGCGCCGGATGATCTGAACGAAGGGGAATTGCATGGTCGCCCCCGGTATCGTCGGGAAAGCCAGCATCCGGTCGAAATGTCCGCTGACCGCATATTCGACCTCGAACAGGTTATCGCCCATATATTCGACCTTGTTCCAGCCGTCATATTTGGCGAGTTTCGCTGCAAAATCCTTCAGGCCCTCATCATCGCCGGGCACTGCTCCGCCGAAAACCGAGCGCATCGCGGCATTTTTCTGATCTTCCTCGCTTCTCTCGCTATCCGTGGTTCCGGATTGCGAGGACATCGGGTTGTCATCGCCTTCAGCGAGTTGCATCTGTCCGTTATAGGTAAAACTATAGGTTCCGTCGTTCATCAATCGCAATTGCGATTCAAACTTGCCCGGAATCAGCAGGCAGCCAGCCAGCAGCAACGGCGCGAGCAGCGCCAGCGCCCATTTCCAATATGTCCCCACGGCTATTCTCCCCGTTTTCTGGTATACTCCGCATATAAAGCAATCGCGGCGGCATTGGAAACATTCAGGCTTTCCATCCGCGGGTGCATCGGCAAACGCGCCAGCGTGTCACAATGCGCCGCAACATTCTGCCGCAGACCTTCGCCTTCTGCGCCCATGACCAGTGCCAGCTTGCCGGTGCCCATGGCGCTATCCAGCTCGTCGCCGGCGTCGCCGTCCAGACCGATCCGCCAATAGCCGGCTTCTGCAATGTCATCGAGCGCGCGGGACAGGTTTACCACCCGGATCCACGGAACGATTTCCAGCGCCCCCGAAGCCGATTTTGCCACAACGCCCGATTCGGGCGGGGCATGACGGTCCTGGGTGATGATCGCGGCGGCATCAAAGGCCGCGGCCGAGCGAAGAATCGCTCCGACATTGTGCGGGTCGGTAACCTGGTCGAGCAGCAGCAAGGGACGATCGCTTTGCTGGTCGAGAATTTCGCCCAGCCAGATATCGGGCAGGGGGTCGACATCGGCAACCATGCCCTGATGCGGCGCATCGCGCGGTATCACCCGGCCAAGATCGGCGACATCGCAGATCACAACGGCGATATCATCAGGAATCTCTAGCGTTGCCAAGGCCTCGCGGGTGATCGAGATTTTCTTGATCACCCGTCTGGGGTTGTCGAGCGCTGCTTCTACCGCGTGCCGTCCCCAGAATTTGAGACCACCACCGGTTTTCTTTATAGATTTGTTCTTGCGTGCCATATTCACTCCCTAGACGCTATGGCTCCAGCCGACAGCCTTTTTTTCTGCAAATTTCAATGGGCAGGCATTGACAGTTTGCGATCCCTTCGTCATTGAGCCGCTCTTGTCGCCGATGGCGGCCTTGGATACCCGGATGGACAGGTGGCCGAGTGGTTAAAGGCAGCAGACTGTAAATCTGCCCGTGTAAGCGTACATAGGTTCGAATCCTATCCTGTCCACCATTTCCCTATATTTCAACATTCCTGATAATCGCTAACCCTAAGGTTACACTCAGGGTTCATGCGCGTTTCGTGTAACTGACTGTCGCTTGCTATTCCCTGTTAACCCGCTTACGGCGTGGTAAATAGTGTGGGAAAAGAGGTATGGGCAATTTGACAGCAACCGGTGTAAAAGCGGCAAAAGCGGCTGGTCGTTATGGCGATGGTGACGGGCTATATCTGGTCGTAAGCAAATCCGGTGCGAGGTCTTGGGTGGTGCGATGCCAAAAAGATGGGCGGCGGCGCGATATCGGGCTGGGCAGCGCAAAAAAGGTTTCTCTGGCTTTGGCGCGCGAACGGGCAAGCCAGACCCGCTCACAAATGGAAGCGGGAATCGATCCTGTCATTCAAAAGCGCAAGGCGGCTGGGGTTCCTACTTTCCGCGAAGCGGCGGCGGTCGTTTATGACGAGCAGCGCAAAACATGGCGCAACGCGAAGCACAATTATCAATGGATGCAGTCGCTAGAAGCTTATGCATTTCCCGCCATAGGGGAGCGGTCGGTGAGCGAGATCGACGGGACAGCGGTGCGGGAACTGCTAATGTCCATTTGGCTCACAAAGCACGAGACAGCCGTTCGCGTCCGGCAGCGTATCAATACGATATTGGATTGGGCTGTCGCCAAGGGCTATCGTGATGCGCCTCTGGCAATGTCGATAATCAATAAATCGCTGCCAAAGCCGGCCAAAGGGTCAAAGCAGCATCTTGCGGCCATGCCTTATGTCGACGTTCCCGAATTTACGGGCATGTTACGGAGAAAGAGCAGTATCGGCGCATTGGCTTTACGCGCGGTGATCTTGACGGCGGTGCGGTCGGGGGAAGTGCGGCTGGCAACATGGGGCGAGATCGACTTTAAGGCGGCAACGTGGACGATACCAGCCGAACGGATGAAAGCAGGGCGGGAACATATCGTGCCGCTATCACCAGCCGCTGTGGCCGTATTTGAGGAAGCCAAGGGGCATCGCATAGCTGGTAGCAATTTTATCTTTCAGGGAACGAAAAAGGGCAAGCCGCTGTCTGACATGACGCTTACCAAAATATTGCGGGACCAAGGCTTGCCGTTCACTGTGCATGGTTTTCGGTCCAGCTTCCGCGATTGGGTGGGAGAGGAAACCAGCTTTGCCGGTGACGTTGCGGAAATGGCTTTGGCACATACCATCAAGGATAAAACCGAGGCGGCTTACCGGAGGGGGAGTATGCTCGATAAGCGACGGATATTAATGGATAATTGGGCGAATTATTGTCAGGGTGACAAGCGACAGCTAATCGCTCTCGTCAAATAACTTGTTGAGTAGTGGGTCACGCTTGCAGTAATTTTCAAGCAAATAATTCCTATAGTTTTTGCGATATTTGTAACTCTCATGGGGTCTGTCACCAGATTATTGAATATTTTTGGCACGTCAGGGTTTCGGATATATAATTCCTATGCTTATGTCCTGGAATTCATCGGAACAACCCGATGTTGTTAATCTCGTGATTTAGCCAAAAGGAAAAGCATTATGGAACCCAGTTTGCTGACAGTACCAGATTTTTTAACGCGATATGCAATCAGCCGGAGTGAATTTTACAGGCAAGTGAATAAAGGGAATATCCCGTTGCTCAAAATGGGGACGGCTAGCCGTATCAGGCGTGAAGATGCCGAAGCATGGGCGGCAAGCCTTCCTGTCTATCAAGGGGAAGCGGCATGAAAAAACTAAAGGCAACAGAGTCGCCTTGCCTCAAAGAAAAAGCCCACGTTCTGGCGGCAACCAGAACGCAGGCGGATAAGATGGCCGATGAAAGCAATCTCAAAAAACCGATTAGCACAATCTCCCCGCACAAAAAACATATAATGTGCAGGTTGGGTAAGCGTTATTTTGTCCGACTTGAGCTTGCTTCCGTCATTCTGGACGATAGCGAAATCGGGGGCCGACTATGACGGAAACTGCCAACAGCGAATTCATCTTTGAACAGCCCTACCGCAAGAATGTCTGGCGGGTGCAGCTTTGCACCTTTGGCGGCAATGTTAGGGTATCGTTATGGCCTTGGTTCAAGGATGGCGACGGGGCGCTCCAGCCGTGCAATCCCAAATATATCAGAAATGGACTCCAGATGCCTCCAGAAAGGCTTTGGGCGCTTGGCGAGGCCATAGCGGCGGCAAAAGCCGAGATCGACTCCAGCGGGGCTTAAAATCCCTTATCAGGGAATTCTCAGGCAGCTGAATATTTGGCTGTTAATACGCCGGAACAACAGGGGCGGCTGGCAACGGTCGCCCTTTTCTCCAAATGCCAATCTTGAAACTTGGGAAAGGTTACAGCGATGGCTTTACTCGCTAACCTGCACGCGCGCGCGGAATGCGCTATTTATCACTACTTTAGAGGGAAATGGCACAAGACTTGCTATTATACCCGCGCGTTTAGAGTGCAGGTACTATTCCCATGAACGGCAACGGCTGGGGTGGTGCACGCAATCGAAAGGATAGGTTATCGGACGCCTTAACGCGCGCGCAATGTTTGGGGATACTGGCGAGCGTGGACGCGATGGTGGCAAGGGGCATGCCGCCTAACCGTTTTCTTACCGTTCACTGGGAAAAACTGGGCGTCGCTCCAGTCGATTGTTTGCCTGCAATGTCAGGTTTCTTCAGGTTGGCGAGAGACTGGGCGCGCAAGCGAGGTTACGAGATTGGCTGGCTCTGGATACGCGAGAACGACTTTGGCGATGGCAGCAAGGGCGAGCATGTCCATATCTTGCTTCATATCCCGGAATCGATATTGCAAGCGTTTGTTCGGTCGATGGCAAGGCGCTGGCTGTTACGGGTGACGGGCAGCAAATACCGGAAGGGCGCAGCGAAGTTTGACACTATCGGTCAGCGTGCCAGCGACTATCGCAATGCGCCGGAGATATACCGTGCAAACCTATCTAGTCTTGTCATTGGCTATTTGCTTAAAGGCGCATCTCAAGAGGCTGCTCGCGAACTTGCCTTGCCACGATGGGATGATGGAGGAAGGATAGTGGGCAAGCGGTGGGGGCGGTCGCAGGGCTTGCGCCAAGCAGCTTTTTAAAGTTCAATTGACCAGGTAGAAAATTACGTTCGCGGCGCTATTTGGAGTGCTGGGCGAAATTGGTGTGATGGACTCTTAGTCGAATATCAGGAATAAGAGCAGTCGGGGTACATTTAAAGCGGTGTTTCTATTACAATGTCTGGAAGCAAAAAAGGTCGATACTTTGCAGCTTTCCTAGTCGGTTTAGTTGCGGCAGGAATTGCATTTGCGACTTTAGCCTATTCATTCCAGCTTGGTAATGTAACCGGTTACAATGAAGCTCGATCCTTTGGCTATGCCGGTGAATATCCCGAAAGCACTGCCAAGAGCATAGACATTTGTTTCGGTCAGCCCGGACTTTTTAACCGTCAAGAATGTATAGAGCAGGCCATAGCATCCGGTCGCGAAAGCCAGCGTGCCGAATATGATCTTAATGCTCAACGGGATATGGCCGAATGGGCTTTTTGGCTTCTGGTTCTCACCGGCCTTGGCTTGTCCGTGACGATAGTCGGAACTATCGGCTTGTATTGGCAGATCATGCTCACCCGTAAGGCCGTTGAAGATACCGGTCTTGCCACCGACGCTATGCTGGCCGCGAATGAAATTGCTAAAGCAGCCCAAAGACCGTGGCTGAAAATTGAGATTCTGTCGATTGGTCCTGTAGAACGCCGCAGGCGTGACGTTTTTTTTATCCATCACTCCCTGAAAATCAGTAATACTGGTCATTCCCCAGCCCTTTTTGTGTCTAGTAACATCTCTCAAGTTAAAGCGGACGCTTTCGGCAAAATAGATATCAAGCAATTTATCGCTGCGGCCTCTGAAATCGGGCGTGCTACTTTTCTTTCGATTGCGCCGGGGTCAGATCAAACTATAAATGCCGGAATCCGCGTAGAAATTTCTGAAATAGATGATGCTGGATTG
The DNA here is from genome assembly GCA_963974765.1 of uncultured Sphingorhabdus sp. Taxonomy (GTDB): domain Bacteria; phylum Pseudomonadota; class Alphaproteobacteria; order Sphingomonadales; family Sphingomonadaceae; genus Parasphingorhabdus. Next base: position 160,319 of record CAXBEI010000003.1, on the reverse strand, counting down.
CTTAAAGACGCCTCCATCCCACAGTTCTGGATCGGCTCTTCCTATTTAGACCAATCCAACGATAAGATTTATGCCACCGTCGATATAGTTAGCTTGCACGGCGATAGGATTGTTAATGGAGACATGAAAGCAGTTTTTCACACTGAGTTTTCTGTCATCAAAACGTTGATGACTTAAGGCTGCCATCGCTTTCTGAAGCAATTCCATCACTTTTCACGCTCCGCTCTAGGCAGATTGTAGAAACGCAAATTCGCGGGGCAACCTCCGCACGGAGCAGCGGCCAAATAATGTTCGCATTATCCTTCCGTGTATAATTATGGCTATCCAATATGTTCCCAATATGTTCTACGTATGGCAAATGCACCGAATCGACAATGAATATCTAGAGACGATGATTGCCGTGGCTATTAAAACTGCTCCCAAGACTGTGAAGCAAGGCATGCGATCGAGCTTGCCAGCGGTGCGTGATGAGGCGGTTTCTCATATCGCCAAGCATATTGTGGGCCATTTGAGCAATGCCAGCACAATGGTCATTAAAACCGAGATCGTGGGCGCGATAGGTTGCTCTGGCAGGCCAGGTGTCTGGGGATTGGATGAACCGAACCCGACCGCTTAAACTGAATTATTTACACCCTTTACGCGCGGGAGAGGCCAGCGACCTAGGTGAACGGTAGGCCAAGATTTAAACGCCCATCCTCAGCAAGTCTCATTGGAGGTGTCTATTTTCTACAGAACGCTAGCAAATTCCACAATTTTCTTAGGACGAGCCAAGCTGCCCAGAAGATCGCAATTGCAACCGGAGCGAGAAGGACTGCCGGTTCTTGGCTGACTACGAACGTGAGCCTGCCAAGCGGGGTAAAAGTCGATAACAATAGAAATATTATCACTAAAATCGCAACGATTTTCAAATATTTCATCTCGTGCTCATCCGTAGGCCCTATCAATCATAACGCTTGTCGCCTGTTACGGGTGCGGTCACGCTGACGCCAACAGAATCCTTTCAGGAGCAATACGCGCGCGCGTGTATATAGGGGCTGGGGGGCAGCCAAAATCTTTCCATCTGCTAATCCGTAAACCGTCACCAATCAGTAGCGATAGAGCTAATACGGTTTTTCTCCCGCGCGCGCGAGGAAAGAGCTTTCCTATGCCCACAGTGTAACGGGTTGGGTCTGGATTTCAGATCGCGAGGGCGATTAAGCGGCTAATAAATTATAGAGTGCAGCAGCCGATATCCACAAGCTCCACAGTATGAAGGCTAGTAAGAGGGTAAATCCCATGCGGACGCGCATCATCCGTCACAAGCGCAGCCCTTGCCCTTGTGGCACGCCTTGTCTCGGGCAATGCAACTATCCCCGCAGGCCTTGCCTTTGCTGCACGTCTTGCAGCAAGCGCTGGTTTGGGCAAAGGCAGCGCCTGACGCGCAGGGATTAAATTCCGCAGGTCCAAGAAGGCCCATAACAAGTGCAAATGATACAGCGATTGATTTCATAACAAATCCTCTCGCTGTGATTGTCTCATATCGGAGGTAACCTGTCGAATCTCGCCTTTGATAGTTCCGGCCATGTCGGTTCCACTAAAGACTTTTCTCAGCAAATTACGCGCGCGTGTAATTAGGGCTTTTCCGCGCGTTCTTGATGTGCTCTCTCTCTCTCTCTCTCTCTCTCTCTCTCTCTCTCTGCCGAATGCATCGAATCGAAAATGATTATCTGGAGGTGGTTGTTGCCGTGGCCATCAAGACCGCTCCTAAGCTTGTGAAGCAGGGGATGCGGTCAAAACTACCAACGGTCCACGATGCGGCGGTTTCGCAAATCGCCAAGCATGTTGTCAGTCAGTTGAGCAATGACAGCACAATGATCATCAAAACCGAGATCGTGGGGGCAATAGGTTGCTTTGGCGGGGCGAGTGTGTGGGGGGTGGATGAACCAGACCCGACCGCTTAGAATGAATTTTTGAAGCCCTTGACGCGCGCGCGAAGCTTTAAGTCAGGTTTATGGGAGTTGGGTCGAAGGCTAGGGCAAGCACGATCCGTGGCTGACTGACGAGTATAGTCTCTTTTCGAAACAAAAGCCCCAGCATATAAGCTGGGGCTTTTGGTTAATGGGGAGCCACAATAGGCTATTCAGTGGTATCTTCGATTCCACGCATTTTTAGTCTCCTTCACTTACGCTTACTTCTATAACGCCTGTTTCCTTAACAGGATCCTTCAAAACGCCAAAAAATACAGAAATTTTGGAATCGTGCGAGAGGTTTTCAATCCGATATGCTTTGTGCTGCTGATCTCCCGGGTGAACCTCAAGGACACGCTTCTCTTGTCCATGTATGGCGATGCGGACTCTGTTTGACAAGCTGTTTCGAACTCGAATGGTGATTTCGTCCCAGTGCTTGCGAGCGCGCAATCGATAGCCTTCATCCTTGCCCGAATCGGTTTTAAACTCTTTCAAACCTGTACCTTCAATGGGCACTATTTTTTGCCAGCATCTAAAGCGAGTTCGAAATTCCCTGCGTTGCCCGGGTAAGATTTCAAGCTTTTGGGGTTTAGGCCTAAAGGTTTCACCAGCTTTAAACTCACCGCCTTCGTGTAAAATTTCATCGTCGCGGCTTTCGAAGCCACCTTTGCCGTCAGGCAAGAGGCTTGTAGTGACTGCGGGGAAGATCTTGAGGCATGGCTCGTTTCCGCACGAATCATCTGGTTCAACGCCTTGCGTAAATTCAAAAATTGATGGCTCACTCGAAAGATAGTTAGCGACAGTGAATCTTCGTGATACGTCGACCTGTATCAAGCTGTTCGCTTCATCAAATCCTATTATGTCAATGGTTGTATCGTTGTCTTGGCAATCTGAACTAATTGTCTGAATTCGCGAACGCAGAAAGGCGATTTCACCACTTCTCAGGCGTTTGGCGTCAAAAAGAAGGTCAATTTTGTCATCGAAATTGCGGCCTCGGTCGGCCTCTCTCCTCTGAATTAGAATGACCATGAAGCCTAAGAGTGAGAAAAAAATCAGATCCTCGGTTAAGGACCCGAAAAAGCTCATAATAACCTGCGGTCGCAAATCACCATCAATCTCTAAATACAGGGCCCACCAAAACAATATTGCAACGACCAATAGGACTACAAAGGCTGCGAATGCGGGCCAGAACTGTTTCCAGAGTGATGGTAGGGGGGTGCGAACATCCCGCATGTATCTTCGAAAAATAACTATAGCAACGCAGAACGGCAGCAGAACCGCGCCCATGACGATCCAGTTGACCCAATCAATTCCTAGAAATTCGCCCATTGCAACTGCATTGACCGACTGTGCATCTGCCAAATAGTGTCTCCCTACCTGAACCATCCCTAAAAACTGTCCATAGATTTTGGACTAGGCCGATACAATTAAAATTACAACGAGCTTGGGGTATATCAATTATTTTGGTGTCACGCTCGTTAGTATTCAAAAGTTGGCAAAATTTTGTTGCACTATTGGCATTTCCCGCAGAGTTCAATTGAACGCAATTCGCACTAATGTCTGATTTGTCTTCGGCTCCCGGACTCTGCGCTGACCATAAGCGCAAACAAGAGGCGATGTTAGGTCGTGCCGCTATGGTTTGGTGGTATAAAATGTGGTAAAAAATGTAATTAGTGAATTATTATACAAATATTTTAATAGCTTAAAAAATTTGTTATGCGGATATCCTGTCCACCATTTCCCCTCAGGGGCCGCAGATCACCAGAAAACCACTGATTTTCCTTATCCTATCCTCTGGTAGAGGGTACACAATCGGTAGGCATTATTGTGAAGTATACCAAGTAAAACCCCAAGACAGGACGTATCGATAACCGCAGGAAGTATCCTGACGAGGTGCGGGCTTTTCTTCCGGGGAAACCTGTAGAGCTAAAGCGCTCGCTAAAGTCCAAAGATATTCAATCCCCTTCTGCATTGGAGCAATACCACGCGGCACAGAGCCTCGTAGAACAGCAAGGCTTGGTTGTGGACCCACACAGAGGACCCTGACAGGCTCGATGGCCTGTGCTGGGCTCTAAATGATGCCGCTATTGACGTTCGTGTGGCTATTCAAAAAGGCACTCAAGGAATACTGAAGCCGCAGAGTGAGGCTCCGGGCTCTGGTCGAACAAAAGCTTCATCCTTTAATTCACAACATCAATTTGGTGACATAGGTGCTGACGGGGAACAGACAGACCAGATCAACTCCGTCATCAGGATTTCGGGGCAGCACGTCCAGATGAAAATGCGGAACGGTCTGAAATCCGGCAGGGCGGTCGGCCTGAAGAAGAGTTGACCCCTCTGATGGATGGGCAATCTTAAGAGCCTTGGCGATCCGGTTCGCGATGCGAAAAACATGCGCCGGAATATTTTCCGAGGCAATTTGGCAAAATACACAGTCCATGCGTCACCTTTCCATTGCTGAGCAGGCTTGCGCATAGTGTTTTGGTTTGGCTCGTCTGCGTTTTTGTCGAAATACGACCGCCTTCGGGCATTTGGCACATAACCCTTAGCGTGACGCTGTATAGGGGCAGGTCGAAGTTGCATATGTCGAGGGAATTCGGCAAGAGGCTAGGTATTTACGGGGCGGTTTCCAAATGCATAGTTCAGGACATAAACTTACCTATCGCCCGGAAATCGACGGTATGCGCTGCATCGCGGTGACGGCTGTCTTGATTTATCACCTGAAGATCACCGTTGCGGGAATCTCTATTCTGCCAGGGGGCTTTCTTGGCGTTGATTTGTTCTTCGTTCTGTCTGGCTTCCTGATTACCAAAATCCTCTTGGAGGAACTGCAAACGCAGGGCAGGATCGGCTTTGGCCGGTTCTATGCACGGCGTGCGCGGCGTATTCTCCCGCCCCTGCTATTGGTCATGCTGGTCAGCGTTCCTGTGGCCTTGGCCGTTTTGCTTCCGAGTGAGTTGAGCCGTTTTGGCATGTCGCTGCTCACCAATCTATTTTTCGTGAGCAACATTTTCTGGGCAGATCAGCTTGGCAGCTATGGAGCGCAGTCGAGTCTGCTGCAACCGTTTCTGCATACTTGGAGCCTTGCGATCGAAGAGCAGTTCTACCTTCTTTTTCCTATGGTTCTGATCGGTTTGTTCAAGATCGGTGCGCGTAATGCGATCTGGATCGGAATCGTGGCACTGGCCCTTATCAGTCTTGTGATCGCCCATATGACTACGCTCCATCGGCCAGATCTTTCCTTTTTCTCGCCCCTTAGTCGGGCGTGGGAATTGCTAGCCGGGTCCGGGCTTGCATACCTTTCTCAAAAACGCCCGGATGCTTTGCGCACGGGGCGGTTCGCGGGCTTTGTTCCAGTATTTTCTCTTCTCGTTATCGTCGGCTATTTCGTCGCATTTCACTTTGGCCAGCACACACATCCTGGCCTACCCACTTTGCCTTTCATCTTGGCGTGCTGTGGGCTTTTGTGGTTTACTCAGCCGGGTGAGCCGGTGACGAAAGTGCTGTCCACCTCACCCTTTGTGTTCATCGGAAAGCTCTCTTATTCAATTTACCTTTGGCACTTTCCGGTGTTTGCCTTCGGTCGACTGACCAACTTGGACGGCGTGACCGCAGCCGACCATGCGCTTTGGATCGTTGTCACCCTCACCCTCTCGGCTGCGGGCTACTACGCGATCGAAAAGCCGTTTCGCTTTCGCATACCGGGCCGGGCCTTTGTGGCGACGACATTCATGGCCACTCTCGCGATCGCGATTTTTGCCGGGCTAAGCAGTTCCACCGATGTGCTATCGCAACATCGGCTTGCCAAGCTCAACGCGCTCTATCAGGGCAACATCTATGACAATGAAGTGCTGCAAAAGCAATCTTGGTCCATTCTGAAGGATTTGAATCCAGATTCAAAGGAAGGCGAACCGGAGGCCCATGTCGCGTCACGCCACGAGAAAGAGGATCTTTGGTTTAAAGATGCAGGCGGTCCGAAGATATTGGTCGTCGGAAATTCCCACGGCAAGGATTTCTTCAATGGGCTGCATCTGAACGCAGATGGGTATGAAGTCGCGCGCTATGGGCTTCGCAGTAGTTTCGCCAAGTCCGACGTGGATGCACTTTTCGCCTCGCCGAACTTTGCCGCAGCCGACATTGTCATGGTCGCGACAAAATATGATTCCACCAAGATGGCGAACCTGAGCGCCGCCCTTCAAGGCATGCGCGCGCGCGAAAAAAGGGTCTTGCTGATTGGGAACACGGCAGAGTTTGAATCACCCGGCGTGCTGCCAATATTCGACTGGTACTTGCGGCGTTCAGGGGATCACGCAAGCCTTGAAAAACTGAATGCGCTTGCTCCGCGCTATGAGGTCGCCAGCGTCGCGCCGCTCAACCTGACTTTGCGTGATATTGCTGAGCACCTGGATATCCGGTTTGTCTCGCGCAGGGATTTGGTGTGTGACGATGCGGTCGGGTCTTGTCGTTTGATGACGCCTGATGGGAAGAAGGCGATGTTTGACGGGCATCACTGGACGTTGGACGGCGCGCGCTACTTTGTGCGGCGCGCCCTTGAACAAGGCCTTTTGGAGTAGCGCGCCAGCGTCGTGCGTTGTCACCCGGGGCGGGATAGTTGTGCTGGCCTGCGGCCTGTGAATGGGTGTCGGGCGCTGTGACGCGCCGTCATTTGTGCCTTTTCCATTCTCTTTCAGAAGCACCCCCGGCAATATTCTCCCTTCAGTGCCCTTATGCCGTTCCAGTCGCAGTGGGTGGATTGATTGCCGATCGCCCAGACCCGCTATCGCATTCACTGCAGGCAAGCCGGTTGGTCTTGCCGATCTTCAATAGTTATCAACTATTTTACCCTAAATAATTCCTGCATTGTCGGATAGAATTTTACCGGTTTTTCCGGAGAACTTTCCGTCAAACACTAAAGGAGTGCACGTAACTTAAGTAAGGGAACAGTAGCTATGATGGCTCAAACAACAATGACCAGTGACCAGATGTTTTTAAATGCGCTTGATGCGCTTGACCGCGAGACCAGAATTAATGTGGGTACCGATGCAGTGCTCTACCGTGCTGGCGAGCAATGTGACAATGTCTACATTGTAAACCTGTCAGCACATGGAGTCCGGGTGATATGCGATTCTCCACCTTTGGTCGGAGAAGCCGTGAAAATCGAGCTCGCCGATTCAGGGCTTTTCGAAGGAGTCGTCCGATGGCGAAAGCAGGACAATTTTGGTGTTCATATATTCGAGAGTATTGATGTAAGCCTGTATTTCACTCCGCAAGAATATTGACTATTTGTGCATTTCTTTAGTCGCTCCATCTGCGGGTAGATGGTTGCCATATCCGGCTCTCCGGATTTCTTGACGACAAAGGCGTTGCCGGCACTGCCGGCGTAGTCGATGCGATAACCAGAGACCGGCAAAACGAACAGGTAAGGCCTTTGCTATTATAGCAAAGGTTTTACCTGGTTTGTTGCTATTGGCATGCTGCAGCAGCGACAAACCTGATCGTACGGATGTCCAGTTTGGTACGGATATATTTTCTTGCCTTGTCTCAAAGATCGAAACTTGCCTATATCGGCGCAAGTCCCGTTTCGGGGCCATAAATTCAGCAGGAAATCATCATGCGTCTGTTTCTACTGGCAGTTTGTCTTCCGCTCGTCATTACCGGTTGCATGACCGCGCCAACAAAGCCGTCAGCCAGCGATACCAACACTGCTGTCGCAAATCTCGAACTGTCTTCGGATTCAGACAAGGCCGCCAGAGGGCTGCTTTTTGCCAAAACGCATTGCGCCGCTTGCCACGGTGTGACCAGCGGGCAAATTTCAACGAACCAGAAGGCACCGCCGTTCGAGTCTATAGTCAACGTTCGGGGTCTGACTGAAAATAGCATGAAGACCTGGCTTCGCGATTCGCACAATTACCCGGAACAGATGGACTTCGAGATTGACGCAAAGCGGATTGATGAACTTGCGGCCTATATGCTGACGCTCAAAAGCCCCGATTACCGGCCTCCGATTCAATAAGATTGCATAACGGCGATCATTCGACACGACCTGGTGCGCAATTGTGCATTGCATTTGGTGAGTTGCCTATATAATACACCTCGATCAATCCTAATTATACAGGCAGGAATTCGAGGATGCTGGAACTCAAAAATGTGACGCATATCTACCCGAACGGCACCAAGGCGCTCGACGATATCAGCCTGTCGATCCCAAAGGGTATGTTCGGTTTGCTCGGCCCCAATGGCGCGGGAAAATCGACCTTGATGCGGACGGTGGCGACGCTGCAGACGCCGACTCAGGGCGAGATTTATTTTGGCGATCTCGACATTTTGCAGGATCCGGAGAAGCTGCGCGAATCGCTGGGTTATCTGCCGCAAGATTTCGGAGTCTATCCGCGGGTTTCGGCTTATGACATGCTTGACCATATGGCGGTGTTGAAGGGAATCGCCTCTGCGGCGGATCGCAAGGCTACGGTCGAGACCCTGCTCAGCCAGACCAACTTGTGGGATGTCCGGAAAAAGGCGATTGCCGGATTTTCCGGCGGGATGCGACAACGTTTCGGTATCGCCCAGGCGCTGATCGGCAATCCCGAACTGATTATCGTCGATGAGCCGACGGCGGGCCTTGATCCGGAGGAGCGCAACCGCTTCCTCAACCTGCTCGCCGAGATTGGCGAGAATGTCGTGATCATATTATCGACCCATATTGTCGAAGATGTCTCCGATCTTTGCCCGCAGATGGCAGTCATCGCCAATGGCCGGATCGAGCTTGAGGGCGCACCGCTTGATTTGATCGAGAAGACCGGCGGCAGTATCTGGTCCAAAACGATCCGGCGCGAGGAACTCGACAGCTACCGGGCAAAATATGAAGTCATTTCCACCCGCCTCTTCGCGGGTTCGACGGTCATCCACATATTGAGCTCCAGCGATCCGAAAGACGGGTTTATAGCGGTGAACGGAGGACTGGAGGATGTCTATTTCTCGACATTGGCGGGCGCGCGCAAGGATATTGCCACCCAATCCAACGCAGCCTGAGCGGGAGAGAATATATGTTCGGCAAGATTGCTGCGTTTGAACTGCGCTACCAGCTTCGCAACCCGGTTTTCTGGGTGGTCACAACTATCTTCTTCCTGCTCACCTTCGGGGCAGCGACATCGGAAAATGTGCAAATTGGCGACGGCGGCAATGTTCACGCCAACAGCCCGGCGGCGCTGGCCGAGACGACGATCATAATGTCGATATTCTTCATGTTCGTGACCACGGCCTTTGTCGCCAATGTCATTGTCCGGGATGACGACAGCGGTTTCGGGCCGATGGTCCGATCGACCCGGGTCAGCAAGTTTGACTATCTCATCGGGCGTTTTACGGGTGCTTTCGGTATATCTGCGATTGCGTTTCTGACTGTGCCATTGGCGATTTTTATTGGTTCCTACATGCCGTGGGTCGACCCCGAAACCATCGGGCCAAATCGGCTGGGCGACTATCTCTACGCCTATTTTCTGCTGGCCGTTCCCTCGATATTCCTGACGTCCTGCCTTTTCTTCGCCGTTGCCACTGTCACCCGGTCAATGATGTACAGTTATGTCGGCGTCGTCGCTTTCCTGGTGCTCTATCTGGTGTTCAGCGCCGTCACGGAATTTGATTCCGCGCTGCTGTTGTTCAGTGCCTATGCCGAACCGTTCGGCGGAGCCGCATATGAATATATAACGCGCTATTGGACGGCGGCCGAAAGCAACAGCATGATGGCGCCTTTTGACGGGGTGCTGCTGGCCAACCGGCTGATCTGGATCGGCGTATCATTGGCTGCCCTGGCCTTTGCCTATTCGCGCTTCAGCTTTGCCGAACGTGGCGCTTCGAAACGGAAATTGAAAAAGCAGCAGAAGAAGGCGGCGACTCTAGCAATGGAAAAGCCGACGTTAATTGATACGTTGCCCGCCGCCAACCCCGGCGCATCTAGCTGGGCAAGGCTGGTTACGCGCACACGCTTTGAAATGTCCCAGATATTCAAAAGCCCCGCATTTTTCATCATCGTCTCTATCGGTCTATTCTCTTCCGGGGCGGGCCTGTTATTGAATACTGTTCCCTATGGAACACCCATCTACCCGAGAACTTTCTATGTCATCGGCATATTGGAGGGCGGCTTCACCCTGTTCCCGATGATCCTGGCTATTTTCTACGGCGGTGAGCTGGTCTGGCGTGATCGAGACCAGAAGATGCACGAAATTATCGATTCCACTTCTTTGCCCAACTGGGCCTATATGGTGCCCAAGGCGCTGGCGGTCATTGGCGTGTTGTTGACGGCATTGGTGATTTCCATGGTCGCGGCGATGCTGATCCAGCTGGGCAAAGGCTATACCGATCTGGAATTCGGGAAATATCTGCAATGGTATCTTTTGCCCGGCACGGTCGAAATGGTGACGCTCGGCATTTTGTCGGTATTTGTCCAGGCGCTCAGTCCGAACAAATATATCGGTTGGGGCATCATGGTCCTTTATATGGTGGCGACGATTGTCTTCAGCATCATCGGCTGGAATCACCCGCTCTATCTGTTTGGCCAGGGCATTCCGGTACCGTTATCCGATATGAACGGCGACTTGGTCAGCGGTGTCGGAGCATGGTGGGTGCGTCTATATTGGGGCATTTTTGCAGCAATTCTGGCGCTACTTGCCCATTTCATCTGGCGGCGTGGTACTGAAATAAGTCTGCTGCCTCGGATCAGGCAACTGCCGCGCCGGCTTGCTAGCCCGGCGGGCGGATTGCTGGCGATATTGGTGGCAGCTGCAGCGTTGACCGGCTTTCACATCTACAAGAATACAAATGTCGTGAATGAATATGTGGGGCGCGACGGTCTGGAGGAAATGCAGGCTGAATATGAGAAAAAATATCTGAAATATGAAACGCTCAAACAACCGGCCTTCACCAGCATAAAGCTGAATATCGATATTTTTCCCGACGAGAAAAAGCTGAACGTCACTGGTGAAGCGGACCTGGTAAACGATACCGGCGCGCCGGTCGAAGTTTTGCATGTGCGGTTTCAGGACCCGGTGATTGAAATCGCGTCGGTGGATATACCTGGTTCAAAATTGGAACTGAACGACGAAAAATATAAATATCGTATCTACCGGTTCGACACGCCGATGGCGGTCGGTGAACGCCGAAGCATCGCCTTCACGAGCGTTCGCCATGCCAAAGGATTTCGCGCGCGGGAAAATGATGTACGGCTGGTACGCAATGGCACATTCCTCAACAATAGTGAATTTTCGCCGCAACTGGGGATGAACCGCAGCGGATTGCTGACCGACCGGGCGACGCGCCGAAAATACGGGCTGCCATCCGAGCTTCGCCCACCCAAACTGGGTGATGAAAGCGCGCGCGAGCAAAATTATGTCGGCGATGCCGACTGGGTCATGTCAGACATTACTGTGAGCACCAGCAAGGATCAGACCCCGATAGCGCCTGGCAGCAAGATATCGGACGAAGTCCGAGGGGACCGGCGCATAGCAAGATTTGTGTCCACCAATCCAATATTGGCGTTTTTCTCTGTTCAGTCGGCCAGATATGCAGTCGCCGAACGCAGCGCCAATGGCATTGACATGGCGGTCTATTATCAACCGGAGCATGATTATAACGTCAATACCATGCTGGATGCGACCGAGACCTCTCTGGTCTATTTTCAGAAGAATTTCGGTCCTTATCAGTTCGACTATGCGAGGATCATCGAGTTTCCCGGCTATGCCAGTTTTGCGCAGGCCTTTGCCGGGACCGTGCCCTATTCAGAGCGTATAGGATTTCTTGCCAATATTACCGATCCCGATGATATCGACTATGTCACCTATGTGACGGCGCATGAATTCGGACACCAATATTGGGCGCATCAGCTGATCAGCGCGGATATGCAGGGCGGCACGCTGATGGTCGAAACCATGGCGCAATATTCGGCTCTGATGGTGATGAAGAAAATATATGGCGAGGATAAAATCCGCCGCTTCCTGAAATATGAACTCGACAATTATCTCAACTCTCGCGGCAGCGAGGCGCTGGAAGAATTGCCGCTCAACAAGGTCGAAGATCAGGGCTATATCCATTATCGCAAGGGTGCTGTCGTCATGTATCTGCTGCAGGACCGGCTTGGCGAAGACCGGGTCAACGGGATGCTCGCTGCGCTGCTGGACCGATACAAGTTCAAGGGCCCTCCGTATGCGACGTCCACCGATCTGGTCGACGGCTTCAAGTCGCTGGCGCGCAATGACGCAGAACGGCAGCTGGTCACGGATTTGCTGGAGAAGATCACCGTCTATGATCTGAAGGCCGGTAGCGCGAACGTTACCGAACTTGCCGACGGGCGCTATCAAACCGAAATCTCGGTCGAAGCAGCCAAATTTTATGCCGATGGTCTCGGCGAGGAAAGCAGAGCAGAACTCGCCGACGAGATCGACATCGGTCTGTTCACCGCAAGACCGGGGCAAGCGGCATTCAGCAGCAAGGATGTCCTGTACAGGAAACGCCACAAAATCACGTCCGGACCACAGAAAATCCGCATCGTGACCATGAAGCGCCCGCAATTTGCCGGTGTCGATCCCTATAATAAATATATCGACCGTGACAGCGATGACAATATTGTCGAGGTGTCCAACCAGTAGCCATCTTGACGCGCCTCAGGCTCTGAGCCATGCGCTGGCCATGCGATTTTTCTCTGATAATGCCGCGTCGGTGCACCCCAGGCTGCTGGAAGCCCTCAACGCGGCGAATGGGCAGGATACGGCCTATGATGGCGATGCCCTGAGCGCCCAGCTGAATGCAGCCTTTTCCGGCCTGTTCGAAACCGAGGTCGAGGCGCTTTGGGTGGCGACCGGCACGGCGGCCAATTCGCTGGCGCTCGCCGCGATGTGCCAGGCGCATCAGGGTGTGATCTGCCACAAGGAAGCGCATATCGAGCAAGACGAGGCGGGTGCGCCCGGCTTCTTCACCGGTGGCGCAAAGCTGATGCTGCTCGACGGGGCAGGGGCAAAGCTCTCGGCGGAAAGCGTGGAAGCGCATTGTGCGGCGATCCGCGACGATGTTCATCAGGTACAGCCGGCCGCCGTATCGATCACCAATGCCAGCGAATATGGCATGGTCTATCGCCCCGATGACGTCGCCGGACTTAAGGAAGTCTGCAAGGCTCGCGGGCTTGGCCTGCACATGGATGGCGCGCGCTTTGCCAATGCGGTTGCAACGCTCGGCTGCTCGCCCGCCGAGCTGACGTGGAAAGCCGGTGTCGATGCGCTCAGCTTCGGCTTTGTGAAAAATGGCGGAATGAGCGCCGAGGCTCTAATATTCTTCGACCGCGAACTCGCCGCCGACACCCATTATCGCCGCAAACGCGCCGGGCATTTGCAGTCCAAGGGCCGGTTCCTCGCAGCGCAGATACTGGCGATGCTGCAGGATGATCTGTGGCTTGCCAATGCGCGGACTGCCAACGCAGGCGCGCAGATACTTGCCGAGGCCGCCGGTGGCCGACTGCTCTACCCGGTCGAGGCGAACGAGATTTTCATCAAATTGACAGCCGACGAAGCGGCAAAGTTGCGTAATATCGGATTTGACTTTTATGACTGGGGCGACGGACAGGCCCGGCTGGTGACCAGCTGGAACCAGAGCGCCGAGGATATCCGCCCGCTCGCAGAAGCGATCGCGTCTCTATGAGTGGCGACGAGAGCGCTGAACCCAGCTTGCTCACGCCCCGCATATTGATCCCGTTCCTGCTGGTCTCGCTGATCTGGGGGTCGACCTGGCTGGTGATCAAGGATCAGATTTCCGAAGTGCCGCCCAGCTGGTCGGTCAGCTACCGGTTCATCATCGCCGCTGCCGCGATGTTCATGCTGGTGGCCTATAAGCGGCTGTCGTTCCGGCTCGACCGCACCGGCTATATGTTCGCTCTCATCCTCGGGCTCTTCCAGTTCTCGTTCAATTTCAATTTCGTTTACAACGCCGAGCTGTTCATCACCTCGGGCCTGGTCGCCGTGCTGTTTGCGCTGCTGATGGTCCCCAACGCGATCATGGGCCGTATTTTTCTGGGGCAAAAGATTTCGGGCGCATTTCTTGGCGGTTCTGCGATTGCTGCGGTCGGTATTGCGTTGCTGTTCTGGCACGAATATCGTGCCTCACCAGCCAGCCTCGAACAGGTGCTGATCGGCGCCGCGCTGGCTTTCGGCGGGATCATGTCGGCCTCGATCGCCAATGTCATGCAGGCCGGAAAGCGGCTCAAATCCTACCCGATCATCACGGTTCTCGCCTGGGCGATGCTGTTTGGCGCGCTGATCAATATCGCGCTGTCCTGGATAACCGTAGGACCGCCGGTTTACGAAATGCGCGCAGCCTATTGGGGCGGGATCGTCTATCTCGGAGTCATCGGCTCAGTCGTCACCTTCCCGCTCTATTTTGCAATGATCCGCGAGATCGGACCGGGCAAGGCAGCCTATTCCAGCGTGCTGGTGCCGGTTGTGGCGATGATCCTCTCGACGATTTTCGAAGCCTATGTCTGGACCTGGCTGCCCGCCGGAGGAGCCGCGCTGGCGATGCTAGGGTTGCTGGTGGCACTGCGCGCGCGCAAACCGAAGACACCGCGCATTTCGGCCTGATCATCAGTCGAGCAGCGACTGCAGCCCCGCTTTGTAATCCGGATATTGCGGCTCCCAGCCGAGTAGCCGCTTCGCCTTGCCATTGGCAATGCGCCGGTTCTCTTCATAGAAACCCAGCGCGGCCTGAGACAGATTGGCCTCTTCAAGCGACTGTAAGGGCGGCACGTCCATTCCCAATAATCGCGCTGCATAAGCGATGACTTCATGCTGCGGCGCGGGCAGGTCGTCCGCGATATTATACACTCCGGCCGGGCCATCGAATGAAGCGATCACGGCCGAAACAATATCATCGACATGGATGCGGCTGAAAACCTGTCCCGGCATATTGACGCGCCGCGCCTTGCCGCTGCGGACCCGGGTGAGCGGGCTGCGGCCCGGCCCGTAAATGCCGGGCAAGCGAAAGACATGCATATCATCGCGCAACGCCTGCCAGCGCGGATCAGCCTTGCTGCGCGCCTTGCGGCGACCAGAGCCGATTGGTGCGCTCTCGTCGACCCATGCACCATCTACATCGCCATAGACGCCGGTGGCGGAGAGATAGCCGCTCCATTGCAGAGAGGCAGAGGCGATCGTCTCGCCATATTGATCGAGCACAGGCTCGCTGTCATCGCTGGCTGGTGGGACCGAGGATAATATATGCGTGGCATCCGCCAGCGCCGCCAGAACCGCAGGCCTGTCATCAAAGGCGATCGCGCCATCACTCGCTTCGCGGCGCGTTCCGGTCACGGTCCAGCCGTTGCTGCGCAACTGCTCGGCTAGCCGCGAGGAGGTATAGCCCATTCCGAAGATCAGCATGTGCGGCATCGCTAGCTACTCCTTCTCCAGCTTGCCCGGGTTTTCAATCTCCGGATTATCAACATTGTCGGCTTTCCACTGCATCGCCATGCGCACCCGCGTGGCACCGGAGGGGTGATCGAAGAACAGCATTTCCTCCACCGGTCCCGGTTCGATCTTGCGATATTCCGACAATCGCATCGATACTTTGGCAAAGCCGTCCGGTTCTCTGGCCGTATCAAGCCCGAACTGGTCGGCGTCGCTCTCGGTAATCCTGACCAGGCTATTGAGTGCCGGTGTCGCGGCGAAGAAATAGGCGGTCAGGATGAGGCTGAGCAACGGAATAACCGCAGGATCGGATATGTTCCGGATGCCCCATCTCGCGCCATGGCGTTCGATTAGCCGGGGAGCGAGCCGCGCGACCACGAACAGTCCGAAGCCTATGATCAGAGCCAGAATAAGGATGGTGCGCCAGGTATGGCCAAGGACATAATGGGCCAGTTCATGCCCCATCACCGCCGCAACTTCTTCCGGATCAGTGCGCTCGAGCAGATTGTCGTTTAGCGAAATCCGGATCGTTGGTCCGATACCGGAAACATTGGCCGATATTCGTTTATGCTGTTTGGACTGGTCGAACACATAGATATTGTCGGCGGGAATATCATATTCCGCCGCCATCGCGACAATCCGGTCGCGCATCGGCCCCTCCGCCATCTCTTGATAGTCGTTGAACAGGGGCGAAATGAACACCGGCCCGAGCATCATTCCGATAAACAGAAAGATCGAAACCACGCCGGTTCCCCATAGCCACCATGTCTTGGGTGCACGCCGGATCACCGCGAAGATCGCCATGATCAGCAGCGAAAACATGATCAGCGATATCACGAGACCAACCATCTGCTCGCCGAGCCAACTGCCAAAATCCTGGCTCATCAGATCATATTGCTGTTCCCGGAAAAAATCGGTGTAAATGGTCCAGGGCAGAGCGATCAGAAATCCGGCGATGATATAAGGCAGGGCATAGAGCGCGGGCTGCAGCCATTTGCGGCTGGTTACCCGTTCTGCCCAGTCCCGGAAGCGAGCGGACAGGCGAGACTGCAGGATCAGGAAGTCGACCAATATGCCGACGATGGCACCCCACAGGATCAGCCAATAGCCGCCCTGGAAATAATTGTTGGATTTCTCGAGCTCGGCGCCCTGCAATGTGTCGATATAGGCCCGGCTGGCTTGCTCGACGTCAAAGGCCGCAGCCCCCGGTTGCGCGAAAATGCTCTCTACCGGTAAACCCGCAACCAATATGGCGGCGATAAACAGCATCAATATTCTGGACATGGTCCACTCCCTTTTGCCCTTGCCATAAACGCAATTGCGCGGGGTGCAAATGGCTCTTATGGCAAGCCTCATGTTAGATATTCAAAAAGCACCGAATGACGAAATGGCCGATGCCGCGCCAGCCCCCAAGGATCCGGCGACAATCCGCCGCGAGGATTATCGTCCGCCGGCCTTTTTCATCCCGGAAGTTGAACTCGATTTCCAGCTTGATCTGGAGCATACGCTGGTCCGTTCGAAACTGGATGTCCGGCGCTCGAAAAGTGCGAAAGCGGACGAGCCTCTGGTTCTGCAGGGCGACGATATCACCCCGACTTCGGTCAAGGTTGACGGCGAGGCCCGCACCGACTGGACGCTGGTCGAGGGCGATCTGGTCCTGCCACTGAGCGGCGCGTCGCATGTCGTCGAAATCGAGGTCGAACTCGATCCGTCGACCAACACCCAGTTAATGGGGCTTTATGGTTCCAACGGAATGCTGTGCACACAATGTGAGGCAGAAGGTTTCCGCCGGATCACCTTTGCCCCCGACCGTCCCGATGTGCTGAGCCGCTATCAGGTGCGCATGGAAGCCGACAAGGCGAAATTCCCTGTGCTGCTCTGCAATGGCGACAAGATTACCGAAGGCGATGGCGAAAATGGTCGTCACTGGGTGCAGTGGAATGATCCCTGGCCCAAGCCGAGCTATCTGTTCGCATTGGTCGCCGGTGATCTGGTCGCCAATAATGACAGCTTCACCACCCGCTCGGGCAAGCCGGTAGAGCTCAATATCTGGGTTCGCGACGGCGATCTCGATCGCACCGGCCACGCCATGCAGGCGCTGAAAGATTCGATGCGCTGGGACGAGGAAACCTATGGCCGCGAATATGACCTTGGCCTGTTCAACATTGTTGCGGTCAGCGACTTCAACATGGGCGCAATGGAGAATAAGGGGCTGAATATCTTCAACTCGCGCTATATTCTCGCCGATCCCGAAGTCGCGACCGACGCCGATTTCGACGGTATCGAAGGTGTGGTTGCGCATGAATATTTCCACAACTGGTCGGGCAATCGCGTTACCTGCCGTGACTGGTTTCAGCTCAGTCTGAAAGAGGGCTTCACTGTCTATCGTGACCAGAGCTTTTCCGCTGACATGGGATCGGCCGCGCTCAAGCGGATTGAGGATGTGCGGATATTGCGGGCTGCGCAATTCCCCGAGGATGCCGGTCCGCTGGCCCATCCGATCCGCCCCGAAAGCTATCAGGAAATCTCCAATTTCTACACCGCGACCATCTATAACAAGGGCGCCGAAGTCATCCGGATGATGAACACGCTGATGGGGCCGGAAAACTTCCGCAAGGGCACCGATCTCTATTTCGACCGACACGATGGCGAAGCGGCAACCTGCGAGGATTTTGTCACCGCGATGGAAGACGGCGGCGAAATCGATCTGAAGCAGTTCCGCAAATGGTATGAGACACCGGGTACACCGCGAGTCAGTGCGACATTGTCCCACGATCCGCAAACCGGCACCGCAACGATTCACCTCACCCAGAAAATTGCCCAGAATGGCGAGAAGCCCAAAGCGTCTGAGTTGCTGATTCCGCTGCGGACCGCACTGCTTGACCCGGAAACCGGTGCGCATCAGGGCGAACAACTGCTTTTGCTCGATCAGGCGGAGAAAAGCTTCGTCCTCGAAGGCTATGAGGATCGCCCGATCCTGTCGATCAACCGCGGCTTTTCGGCGCCGATCATATTGGACAGCAACCAGACCGCCGAGGAACTGGCTTTCCTGTCGGCCCATGACGATGACCCGTTTGCGCGGTTCGAAGCAGTGCAGAGGCTGATGACCGGCTATTTGACCGCAAAGGTACTTGGCACCCCGGTTGACCGCGACATCATCCTGCTCGCCGTAGCGAAAATACTAGCCGATACAACGATCGATCCCGCCTTTCTTGCCGAATTGATCCTGCTGCCGAGCGAAGCCTTTCTCGGTGACCAGATGGTCGAAGTCGATCCGCAGGCAATTCACGAAGAACGCGAAAAATTGCGCGGCAAGATCGCGGTGCAGTTCGAAAAACAGTTCCGCAAGCTCTACAAGAGCTGCTGGCCCGGCGAATTCTCGCTCGATGCCGAGGCGCGCGGGAAGCGGAAACTGCGTAATGTGACGCTTGGCTATCTCGCTGCGTCCTTCACCGAAGATGCTGCGGAAATCGCTTTTGACCAATATCGCGAGGCGGATAATATGACCGCTATGCAGGGCGCACTCGCCGTATTGTCCCATCTTGAAGCCGACGAGCGCGCTATCGCTTTCGACGATTTCTACAAGAGATTCAAAGGCAATGCGCTGGTTCTTGATAAATGGTTCAGCCTGCAGACCATGTCGATGCGTAGCGATACGCTGAAACGCGTCGACGGCTTGTCGCGCCATCCCGATTTCAATATGTCCAACCCCAACCGCGTGCGCGCCCTCTACGGCGCGTTTACCGGCAATGCGGTGCGGTTCCACGATCCGTCGGGCAAGGGCTATCAGATGATCGCCGATATGGTGATCGCGCTGGACAAACAGAACCCGCAAACCGCGGCCCGCTTCATCCCGACACTCGGTCGCTGGCGCCGCTACGAACGCGGACGCTCGGAACTGATGCGGCTGGCGCTGGAAAAAATCGCCGCGCAGCCGGATCTGTCCAAAGATGTTGCCGAACAGGTCCACAAAAGCCTTGCTTGATATCACGACATCTCCCCTGCTCGACGGCGCGAAACACGGTTTTCTCGGTCGCGCAGGGGGCGTTTCGGAAGGCATTTACGCCGGACTGAACATCGGTCTGGGCAGCGACGATGATCGCGACACCATCATGGAAAACCGCCGCCGCGCGACGGAAGGCGTACTCCCGGGTAGCGAACTGGTCACCGTGCACCAGATTCACAGCGCCGATGTCGAGACCGTGACTGGCCCGATGCCACTGGACCAGCGTCCGCAGGCCGATGCGATGGTCACCGACCAGCCGAATCTGTTGCTCGGCATATTGACCGCCGACTGCGTGCCGGTGCTGTTTTACGATCCCAAAGCCAATGTGATTGGCGCGGCACACGCCGGCTGGAAGGGCGCGCTGGCCGGGGTCACCGACAAAGTGCTCACAGCGATGGAAGCGCTCGGCTCGGATCAAGCGAATATCGCCTGCGCCATCGGCCCTTGCATCGCGCAGGCCAGCTACGAAGTAGACGCAGCCTTCCGCACGCGGTTTCTCGCAGACGATGCCACCAATGACCGCTTCTTCGCCGCCGGAAAGCCGGATCATTATCAATTTGATATCGAGGATTATGTTGCCGCCCGCCTGCAAGCGGCAGGCATCACTAGGATCGATAAGCTCGGCCTCGACACCTACGCCCACGAGGACCGCTATTTCAGCTACCGTCGCTCCTGCCACCGCGACGAAGCGGGCTATGGCAGGCAGATTTCACTGATCGGCCTTACGGAATAATATTGATTTCCACCGTCACCCCAGCGAAGGCTGGGGCCTAAACCGATCTGGCCGCTAAGAAAGACCAATCGATTTTTACGCCGGCCCATGCTGGCATCAGGGGGGACAGGA
The DNA here is from genome assembly GCA_963974765.1 of uncultured Sphingorhabdus sp. Lineage (GTDB taxonomy): Bacteria > Pseudomonadota > Alphaproteobacteria > Sphingomonadales > Sphingomonadaceae > Parasphingorhabdus. The sequence goes on along the minus strand of CAXBEI010000003.1, from coordinate 140,090 downwards.
GAAGGCATGAACGCACAACGCATCGGTCTATGGGCGGGGCTCGCCGGATTTGTCGCCATGTTGCTCGTTCCGGCTCCGGAGGCCATGTCGACGCCCGCCTGGCATGTCGCCGCGCTGACTCTGTTGATGGCGACCTGGTGGATGACCCAGGCGGTGCCGCTGACCGCTACTGCCTTGCTGCCGTTTCTCGCATTGCCGACAATGAATGTGATGACGGCTGGTGAAACCGCCAGCCAATATTATTCGCCGATCCTGTTTCTGATCCTCGGCGGCGCCTTTCTCGCTTTGGCAATCGAGCGCGTCGGCCTGCACAAGCGTTTGGCGCTGGCGATTATAGGACTATCCGGCAAGACGGCCTGGGGCATATTATTCGCTTTCATGATCGCCACAGCCTTGCTCAGCATGCTGATTTCCAACACCTCGTCGACGTTGATCATGATCCCGATCGCCTTAGCGGTATTGGTCGCGGGCGGGGTCAAGGATGGCGAAACCGACGGTTTTGCCGGCGCCCTCATCATGGGCGTCGCCTTTGCAGCATCAATTGGCGGACTCGGCACCTTGGTCGGCAGCCCGACCAACGCGATTGCCGCGGGCCTGATCAACAAGACACTTGGCATGAATCTGAATTTTCTGTCCTGGCTGAAATTCGGCATCCCGATCGTGATCATCGGCATCCCCGTTCTCGCGATCATCCTTATTGCCGTTCAAAAAGTCGGCCGACACAGTTTCGACGGTGTAAAAGCAAAGCTGGCCATCGGCTCGCCGGGTCCATGGAGCGTTCCGGAAAAGCGCGTGGTCCCGGTCGTTGCGATTGTCGTGCTCGGCTGGCTGTTCCTGCCGCAGCTCAAGACCATCTTCCCGGACGGGGCGCTGCACGACGGCAGCATCGCTATTTTCGGCGGGCTGCTGCTATTCTCGCTGCCTGACGGGACTGGCCGCCGTCTGCTCAACTGGGACGAAGCGGACAAGGCGCCCTGGGGCGTGATCATGCTGTTTGGCGGCGGTCTCGCGCTGGCTGCCGGAATCATCGAATCCGGTCTGGCGGCATGGCTGGGCGGGGCGCTCGAACCGCTAAAATCGGTACCGGTCATAATCATCGCCATCGCGCTGGTGGCGCTGGTCATCCTCGTGACCGAATTTGCCTCCAATGTCGCGACAGCCAGCGGCATCATGCCGGTGGTCGCCAGCCTGATCCTTGCCACTGGCGTCGACCCGGTGCTGCTGGCCGTACCCGCCGCCATGGCCGCCAGCTGGGGCTTCATGTTGCCAAGCGGCACCGGGCCCAATGCCATCGCCTGGTCGACCGGCCATATCGAGCTGCCGAAAATGCTGAAATCCGGACTGCTGCTCGACCTCGCCGGTATCCCAATCATAATCGGCTGTGTGTGGATGGTTTCCGTTGTAACCAGTTAAATTTTCAGGCAAGACTTCATGCAAATATTTGATGTGGAGAGATAGACTATGGCTAAGCAAGATGATCCCAATGCAGCGGTTCCCGTCACACGCCGGATGCCCAAGGCGCCGATCGAGAAAATCGGCGGCCGCAAGCTGAAGCCGGCGACGCTGATGATGGGCCACGGCTATGACCCGGAGCTTTCAGAAGGGTCGCTCAAGCCGCCGATCTTCCTGACCTCGACCTTTTCATTCGAAAATGCCGCTGCTGGCAAACGTTTCTTCGAAGGCATCACCGGCAAGCGTCCCGGCGGTTCCGACGGGCTGGTATATTCGCGCTTCAACGGTCCCAATCAGGAAATTTTGGAAGACCGGCTCAGCATCTGGGACGAAGCCGAGGATGCGCTGGTTTTCTCCAGCGGCATGTCGGCGATCACCACGGTGCTGCTGGCTAATGTCAATCAGGGCGACGTCGTCGTCCACAGCGGCCCGCTCTATGCCGCGACCGAAACGCTGATCAACAAGATCCTCGGCCGTTTCGGTGTCACCTTCCTCGACTTCCCCGCCGGCGCGAGCCCGTCGGAAGTCGCCACGATGCTCGAAGATGCGAAAGCAAAAGCTGCAGAAAATGGCGGCAAGGTCGCGATTATCTATCTTGAAAGCCCGGCCAATCCGACCAACGCCCTAGTCGATATCGAAGGCGTCGCCGATGCCCGCGAGGAGGTCTTCGGGAAGGACGGCGCACCACCAATCGCCATCGACAACACTTTCCTCGGCCCGCTGTGGCAGCAACCGCTCAAACATGGCGCCGATATCGTTATCTACAGCCTGACCAAATATGTCGGCGGCCACAGCGATCTCGTCGCCGGCGGCGTTTTGGGCAGCAAGGCCTATATGGACCCGATCCGCGCGATCCGGAACACCATCGGCACGATCTGCGACCCGAACACGGCCTGGATGCTGATGCGCAGCCTCGAGACCCTGGAACTGCGTATGACCCGCGCTGGTGAAAACGCGCTGAAAGTCTGCACATTCCTGCGCGATCATCCCAAGGTCGACGGCCTCGGCTATCTCGGCTTCATCGAGGACAAGAGCCAGCAGGATATTTATGACCGCCATTGCAGCGGCGCCGGTTCGACCTTCTCATTGTTCATCAAGGGCGGCGAGGCGGAAGCTTTCCGCTTCCTCGACACGATGAAAATCGCCAAGCTGGCGGTCAGTCTTGGCGGCACGGAAACGCTGGCGAGCCTGCCGGCAGCGATGACCCATATCTCGGTCCCAGACGAACGCCGCGCCGCGCTCGGCATCACCGATAATCTGGTGCGCATCTCGATCGGTGTCGAGGACCCGGATGATCTGATCGCCGATTTCGATCAGGCGCTGGCTGCCGTCTGACCTTCCTGCCAAAGCAACCGTAACAGGCTGCTTTGGCAACTGGTTGAAAGCCTTTCCAGATTAGCGCTTTCCGCTTCCGGTCGAAATGCTATATCACGGCGATGGCAAAGCGACCCGTCTACCCCGTGATATGTACCGATCTTGACGGAACCCTGCTCGATCACCACAGCTATTCGGCAAAGCCGGCAGATCAGCTGGTTGCAGGCCTTTCCCGGCAGGCGCTGGCGGAAGTCGTCCCGGTTACCAGCAAAACCCACGCGGAATTGCTCTGGCTGCAGCAGACCCTTCCGCTGCCATTCTCGCTCTGCGTGACCGAGAATGGTTCCGTCATCCATGGCCCGGAAAACTTTTTTCCGGTTGAGGGCGGTCGATCGGGCAGGCTCACGATGGGCATCGCCTATCCGGCGATTCTGGACCAGATCGGCAAACTGCCTGCTTCGCTGCGCCACCATTTTCGCGGTTTTGCCGATATGTCCGTTGACGAAGTCGTCGATGCCACCGGACTGGCCCCCGATGACGCGCGGCGGGCGAAAGACCGCCAGGCGACCGAGCCCTTTCTCTGGTCCGGCACGGACGGTGAACTGGAAACGCTCGTGGCGATAGTTGCCGAAGCCGGACTGCGCATCCAGCGCGGCGGCCGGTTCTATCATCTGACCGGCCATGCGACCAAGGAGCAGGCGATGGGCCGGATCATCGAAACGATTGCCGGACAAAAGCCCGATTGCGATGTCCTTTCGATCGCTCTCGGCGACGGGCCCAATGATCTGGCGATGGTCGAGGCGGCTGATTTCGGAGTCATTATGCCCAATCCGCAAGGCGTGACGATTGCGACAACCAAGTCCGGTGTTCGCACCGCTCCTGCGCCGGGACCTGAGGGCTGGGTTGTGGCGGTGACAGAAATTCTGGCAGAATTGGGTTTAAACCTGCGCCAAAGCTGATTAGTCTCGTCTCTCCGCAAACACAGGGACATATATGGCTGATTTCCATCAAAACGGTAGTATTTCGACGCTCCACAACTTGTCCGATCGCTCGGTCGAATCGCTGGAAGCGGATTTGATGGGGTTTCGCAAGGCCAATCCTATGGCGCTGGTTTTGCCCAGCCTGTTTTCGGAACTGGAAGGGCCGGCGCTCGAAAATATCGTCGATGAACTTTGTCAGGTGCCCTATCTGGATGACATCATCATTGGACTGGACCGGGCCGACAAGGAGCAGTTCGAATATGCGAAACAATATTTTTCGCGGCTGCCGCAACGGCATCATATCTTGTGGAACAGTGGTCCGCGGCTGACTGCGCTCGATGCCGAACTGAAAGAACGCGGCCTGTCACCGGCAGAGCCGGGTAAAGGGCGCAATGTCTGGTTCTGTTTCGGCTATTTTCTCTCCGCCACCGATGCCCAGGTCGTCGGTCTCCATGATTGCGACATATTGACCTATGACCGGGAATTGCTGGCACGGTTGATGTATCCGGTGGCCAATCCGACATTCCCTTATGTATTTTCCAAAGGATATTATGCGCGGACAACGGAAGAGAAGTTCAACGGCCGGGTTGTGCGCCTGCTGATCGGACCTTTACTGGCGGCGCTTAAGAAAGTCTGCGAGCCCAATGACTATATCACCTATCTGAACAGCTTCCGCTACGCGCTGGCTGGTGAGTTTGCGATGGGCCGGCAGGTGGTCAAGAATATTCGCATCCCGTCCGACTGGGGTCTGGAAGTGGGGGTATTGTCCGAAGTGTGGCGGAACCAGTCGACCCAGTCGATCTGTCAGGTCGAGATTGCCGACAATTATGACCACAAGCACCAGTCGGTTTCGCATGACAATCCCGAGGGCGGTCTGTCGAAAATGAGCATCGACATCACCAAATCGCTGTTCCGCAAACTTGCCACCGACGGACAGGTTTTTTCCGCCGGCACCTTCCGCACGCTGAAGGCAACCTATTTCCGGATCGCGCTGGATCGGATCGAGACCTTCTACAATGATGCAGTAATGAACGGCCTGACGCTCGACCGGCACGAGGAAGAGACGACGGTCGAACTGTTCGCCCAGAATATCATGACCGCAGGCGAAGTCTTTCTCGAATCGCCAAACGAAACACCCTTCATGGCCAACTGGAACCGGATCAACAGCGCCATTCCGGATTTCACCGAGCGTTTCAAGGAAGCGGTCCGGCTGGACAATGAAGATTAGGCCGGGGAAGACTAGGCCGGGTCGGGTGCCACATTGCTGAACCATACGGTCCGATAGGGCGACAGGGTAAACTCGCCCTCAATGTCCGTGATGATATGGCCGGAGATCAGATCCCACCAACTGTCACCGGCAATCAGATTTACGTCTGCCAGCGAGAGGGCCTTTTCCTCATTGGTGACGTTGCTGATCGCAAATATGCTCTGCTTCCGTTCCCGGCTCTGTCGCCAGATTCCGAATAGCCCCTCGGGTAGCGCCAGCGTGAATTGCACCGCATTGGGATGAAAGGCCTGCTGTTTCTTGCGGGTCTCGACCAATGAGAGAAAACGGGAGAAGACCTGCGCCTCGACGGCTTCCGGGTCGGCCAGTTTTGCGGTGATTTCATCATAATCCAGCTGGCGCCGGTTTATCGAACGGTTGTGACCGGTCCGGTTGACCTCTTCATAGCCGTTCGGCGTTGCCAGCAGGCTGTGAATATAGATGGCCGGAATGCCTTCCAGCGCCAGCATGATCGCCATCGCCGCCATGAACCGATCGACCTGATACTCGTCCGGTCCATCGAGCGTCCCCTGCATCGCTTCAAAAAACGAGATATTCATCTCATAGGGTTTTTCGGTTCCGCCCGGCCCGCGCCGCATCGAAACCCGTCCGCCAAAGCCCTGAATGGCGGTCAGCATCTGGTCGACTTCGCCCTGCGGCAGTGCGCCTTCGGTCGGGCGCAGCCCGATCCCGTCATGGCTGGCAGTGAAATTGAGATAGGTGCAGCCGGTCAGCGCTGGCGGATTGCTGCGCGTCAGTCGTTTCAGATAGAGCGCGTTGCCGGTCAATAGCGCATGGACCAGTAGCGGCGGTAGCGCGAAATTATAAATGACATGGGCTTCGTTCTGGTTGCCGAAATAGGTCAGATTCTCGTGATTGGGGATGTTGGTTTCGGTGATGATGATCAGCGTCTCGGCATGATGGTCCATCAATGTGCGTAAAAGCCGGATAATCTCGTGCGTCTCGTCGAGATTGATCGAGGGCGTACCGATTTTCTTCCACAGAAAGGCGACCGCATCGAGCCGGAAGATCCGCACGCCATGGTCGATATAGGCAGCGATAATCTTGACAAATTCGATCAGCACTTCGGGATTGGTAAAGTCGAAATCGAGCTGGTCCGTGCTGAATGTGCTCCAGACATAACGGTCTCCCGAAGCGGTGCGAAACGGTGTCAGCAGGGGATGCGCGCGGGGACGCACCACTTGCCCGAGATCGGCTGCAGGATCAGCGGTATAATAATAATCCTTGCCCGGCGCTTCGTCGGACAGAAATTGCTGGAACCAGACGGATTTGCTTGATCCGTGATTGATGACCAGATCCCCCATCAGGCGATAGTCGCCGGCGATGGCTTCGATATCGGACCAATCGCCGAGGTCCTCATCGACCGCGAGATAGTCGATCACCCCGAAACCGTCATCCGAACTATAAGGGAAAAATGGCAGAATATGCACCGCGCCGATTGTCTGGCCAATATGCTGTTTGAGGAAGCGGTGCAGCGTCTGCAGGGGATGCTCGCCCTCCGAGCGGATCGTGCCGCCATAGGTGATCATCGCGATATCGCTCTCGTCCCACAAATGCTTGTCGGCGATTTCCGATCTCGGGATCATCTTGCTCTTGTCGGGCCAGAACAGGTCAACAATGCGTTCTGCCAATGCCTCGCAATCATGATCGGGATAAACCGCGCCGAGATGCGCTGTCAGTCGTTGCAGAAGATGGTCGATAGTGGCGCGATCATTCATGGCTTCTTCCGTCACTCCGAAAATCTTCTTGACCCCGGCGAAACAATCGGGCCCTTATTGTGCAGTGCATCAAACAACAAATCCTGATTCAATAAAAGCTTTTTTAAAGGATCTCTATCTGCAGGCCCTTCAACCGGCCCTGCCGGCCAACGCCATGCGTGATGTCCAGTGGCCAGAGGTGCCGGGCCGGACCTACCTGCTTTCCGTTGGAAAGGCGGCGACTCAGATGGCCGCTGCTATCCTGGATCGCCTGCCGGAAAATGCCGACGGCCTGATCATCACGCGTCAGGGATATGTCGAGCCGGGCTTCTCGCCGGACCATTTCCAGATTGTCGAGGCATCGCATCCGGTCCCCGATTCGGTCGGGGCAGAAGCCGCGCACACGGCTTTGCGAGTGGCAGATACACTCGGCGAAGATGATTTGTTGCTGGTTCTGATGTCCGGCGGCGCCAGCGCGCTGCTCCCCGCACCGGCCGACGGGATATCGCTCCCGGAAAAACAGGCTGTTACGCGTGCCTTGCTGCGCAGCGGCGCGCCGATCGGCGAAATGAACATGGTGCGCAAACATCTTTCAGCGATCAAGGGTGGGCGACTGGCGGCGCGTGCCTGGCCGGCGGCAACCCACATGATCGCGATTTCCGATATTCCCGGCGATGATGTCGCGATGATCGGTTCGGGGCCCACCGTCGCGGACAGCTCAACCTGTGCCGATACGCTGGCGATTGCGGCAAAATGTCACATCGCGTTACCGCCAGCGATCACCGGGAAGCTCGTATCGGGGGCGCTGGAAACGCCGAAGGTCGATGATCCGGAAATGCAGCGAACGACCGCCACCCTGTGCGCCCGACCGGCCGACATGTGCGCGGCTGCCGCCGATGCCGCCCGGCAAATGGGCTATGAGCCGCTCATGCTCGGCGATGCGCTGGAGGGCGACGCACTGGAACTCGGGCGCGACCATGCCGCACAGGCGCTGGCGATCAAGGCAAGCGGTCGCAAGGCTGCCCTGATATCCGGCGGCGAAGCGACGGTAATGGTGAACAATCGGGATGGTCGTGGTGGCCGTTGCACTGCATATCTGCTGGCCTGTGCTCTCGCATTGAAAGGCGAGCCGGATATTTGCGGATTTGCCGCCGACAGCGACGGCATAGATGGTTCGGAGGATAATGCGGGCGCGTTTCTATGGCCGGGCATTTTGGAGCTGATGGATGGAGCCGATCAGGCGGGGCAGCTGCTCGAACAGGACAATAGCTATCTCGCTTTCGAACGGGCAGGCGCTCTGCTGATGACCGGACCATCCGGCACCAATGTGAATGATCTGCGGGTGATTCTCGTGGGCTAGCTTGGGGCTTTCCTCCAGCATGGCGGATCGCTATCCTCGGGGCCGGCTCTTTGATATACCCGCGACGTGCCACGTCCCGACCGGATATGCACCTTTCTGGAAGGTCACACTAGGCGTCAGGCTGGCGGAAGAAATATACCAGAATTCTAAGGGTTTTGGGCAAAGGTCGCAGAAAATAAACGCCGGCTTATGTGTAAAGTTTCGTCTGAATAATTTGTCTGGCTTAAGCAGGCGGAATTGCCTCGATCGACAGAATTTCAATCGCATCCTCCTGACCGGAAAAATCACCATAGTCGCCGGCTTCGAGCCCCATCAGCGCCCGGCTGATCGGCGCCGAAAAGGACACAAGCGCGCTGGCCGGATCGGCTTCGTCATCGCCGACGACGGAGAGAATCTTCTCCTTGCCGTTGAGCAGAAAGGTCACTCTGGTGCCAAATTCGACCTTGTCGCCGCTAGGCACCGGCGGCAGTTCCGCGGTCGATTGCCTTGTGTTCCAGTAGCGCAGGTCGCGCTTGGCGATCTTGAGCGCGACCTCGTCGGTCAGCGCCGCGACTTTTGCCTGCAACTCGGCTACCTGGTCCTTGATCAGTTGCAATCCGCTCGCGGTGACCAGATTGGGGCCGACAGGGATCGGATGCTCGAACTTCGGCTCGAGATGCTCGTCATCACCTTCTCTGCGGAAAGCAACGCTCATCGATCAGGCCTTCGGCGGCGTGGGAGTGACCCAGATCGAAACCGGCGCGACAAATTTGCCATGCGCCGGCGTGCCGACATCGATCCGCTCGGCGGTAACCAGCTCGCCGGTCTCGAGGCTGAAGGAGGCCCAGGGTTTGGGCATGCGGCCAAAGGTCATTTTCTGGATCGGTTGACCGGTTGCGCTGTTCATGATGGTTGCGATAATAGCCATGCCGCGCCGCTTGCGATGGATGCGGCAGACTGTCAACCATCCGGTGACACCCGGCAGCCGGACCATCAGCCATTCGGTATCGTATCGGGCCGAATATAGGGAAACATATGCGGTATATAGTCTGCTTTGCCGAGTTCGATCCCCTCGCTGCGCAATATCGCATAGGCAGTGATGAGGTGGAAATAAAATTGGCCCATCGTCCAGTCGCGGGCATATTGCTCTGCTGTGAGGTCAAACACCATGCCGTTTGGAAGTTCATGTGCGATGGCTTCGCCCGGGTCTTTATCGAGCGCGTTAGGGCTCAGGTTCTCCAGCAATGCGATAGTCTCCTCAATCCGCGCCTTCGCTTCCGGGAACGAACCGGGCCGCTCTCCCGCATTGCGTCCTTCATCGACAAGCTCGCCGAGCGAAGCTGGGAAGGATTCTCCTTTCAGCCGAAACACCGCTTCCTGCGCTTGCACGCAGGCAAAGCGAATCTGGGTGGAAAGGGGGAACATATCAGGTGCGAGGCGCGCAGATAGCAGAGCTTCGGAGTCAACGTCAGGCAACTGTAACTGCGCCTTGTCCAACCAACTGGCGAGCGCTTGCAGCATTTGGGTATAGGTCGGTACGAGCAGCTTTGTGAATGACATGTCTTTCCTTCTCCGGAATGGAATTTACAGGCTGGCAATCCGGTCCGTTTCATTCATCACCGTCCGGCTGTCTACAGAAATCAAATTGCCGGGCATTGCGAAACCGGTCTCTCGCCGTTGCTTCCAAGGCCTTTCCCTCTATCGGGTCAGCGCCAGTCGACGATTTTCCAGCCGCGCTGCTCCGCCAGACGGCGCAATTTTGGGGTAGGAGTGGTCGCGATTGCCTCGTCGGCAAATTCCAGCATCGCCTGATCGCTGACATGGTCGGAATAAGCGCGGACATGGCTTTCGGCGCGCTTCCAGCCATGTTCGGCAAATAGTGCCTCGATCCGGGCAATTTTGGCATCGTCATAGCAATTCTCGCCGATGATGACGGGAAGCACGTGCCCTTCGCTGTCGACTTCCAGCTGCGTGCCGATCAGATGGTTAAAGCCGAGGCGGCGGGCGATAGCTTCGGCATATAGTTCATAGGATGCGGTGACCAGCACCAGCATGCGCCCGTCAGCGCGATCCACCTCGATCTGGTTGATCGCTTTCTGGTGACGGTTGGACCTCAACACGCGGTCGGCAAAACGCTCGATATGTGGCTGCAATGCCGAAAGTTTCGGGGAACTGCCCAGCAACATTCGCTGGTTGAATGTTTTCAATTGCCCGCGGCTGATCAGCTTGAGTCCATAGGCAATGAATCCGAATGGTAGTATCGGCAGAAAGATCAGCCGCCACGGTGCTCTGGCAAAAACCATATGAAACAGGAACGGCGTATAGGTCCCGCGCACGGTGATCGTGCGATCCATGTCGTAAAGCGATATTTTCTGCATGCCGTCCCGAAATTTCCGTTCGCGCCGCCCATAGCAGCCCGTCGGCAAATGCACTAAATATTTGAGCGGTTTAATCTCTTGAGCTTTGGCGAAATTTCGGTCACCTATAGACGCGATGTCGATACCCAGCGATTTTGTCGAAGAGACAGCCGAAGATGGTGCGGTTACGCTGCATTTTTCTGGCGACCTTTCGATTGCCAGCGTCGGCGATTTGCCGGAGCGTCTGAGAGAATATGAAGGCGAAGCACAGCGGATCGATATTTCTGATACCGGCTATACCGACACCGTGGGCGCCTGGCTGATTCATCGGACAGCGCGCGATATGGAAGCGGAAATTGTCGGTGCGGGTGACCATGCCCAGCGGCTGATAGCTGCGGTCGCCGGGGCCGATCAGCCAACCGAAATACGGCCGGAACCCGCCAACCCGGTTATCCGGGTGCTGAGCGAAGTCGGCGAGGCTACGACCATCGCCTTTAGCACCATGACCGGATTAATCGGCTTTTTTGGTGCAATCATGGTCGGATTCATGCGATTGGTCCGACACCCCGGTAAAATCAGATGGAATGCCGTGATCCAGCGTTTTGACGTGGTGGGCGTTCGCTCGCTTGGTATCATCGGTCTGATGAGCTTTCTTATCGGTCTGGTGATCGCGCAACAGGGCGCTGTACAGTTGCGACAGTTCGGCGCGGAAGTGTTCACCGTCAATCTCGTCGGGCGGCTGACGCTCCGCGAACTGGGCGTGCTGATGACCGCGATCATGGTGGCGGGTCGGTCGGGCTCGGCCTTTGCCGCGCAAATCGGTACGATGAAGCTGACCGAAGAAATCGATGCGATGCGCACCATTGGCGTGTCACCGGTGGAAGCACTGGTGCTGCCTCGCTTTATCGCCGCGGTGTTCATGCTGCCGTTGCTCGGCTTCTACGCTTCGATCGTGGCGATCATCGGCGGCGGATTGCTCAGCTGGGTCGAACTGGACATCCCGCCTGCCACGTTTTTCGCTCGCATCCGCGAGGTAGTGCCGTTGACCGACGTCTATGTCGGTCTTGTGAAAGCGCCGGTATTTGGTGCCATCATAGCGGTTACCGGCTGCTATCAGGGCATGCAGGTCAAGGGCAATGCGGAGGATGTCGGCAAGCGGACCACCGCAGCCGTGGTTCAGGCAATCTTTCTCGTCATCGTGCTCGACGCGTTTTTCGCGGTTTTCTTTACCTGGATCGGATGGGATTGATGCTCGATTCGCAGGCCATTGCCTATGACCCCGATTATGAAGGCCCGATTGTCAGTGTCCACGGCTTGCGCAATGCCTTTGGCGAGCAGGTGGTTCACGATAATCTCGATCTCGACGTGCAACGCGGCGAAATCATCGGCGTAGTTGGCGGGTCGGGTACCGGAAAATCGGTATTGATGCGCTCGATCATCGGCTTGCAGACGCCTAAAGAAGGCGAAATCAAGGTCTTCGGCGAACAGATATTGGGAAAATCCGAAGCGGAGACGATCGAAATACGAAAGCGCTGGGGCGTTTTGTTCCAGGGCGGTGCGCTATTCTCGACGCTGACCGTGGCCGAAAATGTAATGGTGCCGATCCGGGAGTTTTACCCGGATATGGACCGCGATTTCCGGCGCGAAGTAGCCAAATACAAGGTGTGCTTGTCCGGATTGTCGCCCGACGCCGCACCGAAATATCCCTCCGAACTGTCCGGCGGGATGCGCAAACGGGCCGGTATAGCGCGGGCTCTCGCGCTCGATCCGGAACTGCTGTTTCTCGATGAACCGACCGCCGGTCTGGATCCGATCGGCGCTGCGGCGTTCGACAAGCTGACCAAGGAATTGCAGCAGACTTTGGGGCTGACCGTATTTCTGATCACCCATGATCTTGATACGCTGCACGCCATTTGTGACCGGGTGGCGGTGCTCGCTGACCAGCGGGTCATCGCCGTAGGCACGATCGACGAATTGCTCGCGCTCGACCATCCCTGGATACAGGAATATTTCAATGGACCGCGCGGCCGGATGGCATCTGCCGGCAAAAAGATGCTGGGATGAGAATATGAAGCGGATCAGAGAATTGTTGCAGGTGACGGCACGGCTCGTCATAGAGGTGAAATAGATGGAAACGCGCTCCAACCATATACTTGTCGGTGTTGTCACTTTGGCGATGCTGGCCCTTGTGGCCGCCTTTTTGGTATGGATCGTCCGCTTTGGCGACGGCACGACGAAACAATATGATATCTTCTTTTCCCAGTCGGTAGGCGGACTGGCCTCGGGAACCGGCGTAACCTTTGCCGGAGTGCCTTCTGGTCAGGTAATCAAGGTCGAGCTGTGGAAGAAGGACCCGAATTTTGTTCGCGTCCGTATCGCCGTCAGCGAAGATACGCCGATATTGGAAGGCACCACCGCCACGATCCAGAGCGTCAGCTTTACCGCGCCGCCCAATATACAGCTAGACGGCGCCAAAAAGGGCGCGCCACCGATCACCGATCTCGGGCCGGAAGGGGTGCCGGTGATCCCGACCAAACCGGGCGCGCTGGGGGAATTGCTGAACAGCGCTCCGCTCGTGGTCGAACGGCTGGCGACCCTGACCGACCGGCTGACCTTGCTGCTGTCGGATGAAAACCAGAAATCAATCAGCGGCATATTGGCCAATACCGACAAGCTGACCGGCAGTCTCGCGAAGCAGGCACCGGGGCTGGAGGCGCTGATGGAAGAATCGCGGATCGCCATCCGCAATGCCGGTCAGACAGCCGAGAAGCTCGGCCTGGTGGCAGACAACACCAATGCTTTCCTGACCAACAACGGCGAGCCCGTGGCGAAAAATCTCGCGACCACATTGGATTCCGCCTCGAAGAGCCTGCTGGCGCTGGAAGGCGTGCTGAAAAATGCCCAGCCTGGTGCTGAGCGCTTCTCCAACAAGACCCTGCCGGAAGTCGACCAACTGGTTGAGGATATGCAGGCGCTAACCAAGTCCCTGACCAATGTGGCTGACCGGCTTGATCAAGGCGGGGCCGGGTCCTTATTGTCGGCGCCAGCGCTGCCGGACTATGAGCCAGGCCAATGAAGGGGCTGATATGATGAGTAAGTTTCGACTTTTGAAAGCCGCCGGTCTGCTGGCCGCAACCGCTTCGCTTGGTGCCTGCGTCAGTTTCGGTGGTGCAGAGCCGCCGCCGTCGCTGCTGTCGATCTCGCCAGACCAGAAATTGTCGGCCGGTGCCATGCAGAGCGGACCGCAAACCGGCTCACTCGTGGTCGCGCTGCCTGCCTCTCCGCAAAAACTCAACACGATTCGTGTACCGGTGCAGACGAGCGGTACGGGCATCGCCTATCTCAAGGACGCTGTCTGGGTCGACAAGCCGGCGCGGCTGTTCCAGGATTTGCTCAGCGAGACCATCGCCGTGAAAAATGGCCGGCTGGTGCTGACCGCAACCCAGGCCGGAGGCAAAGCGCAGACCTATATCACCGGTGAACTGATTAATTTCGGCCTCGACGGCCCCAGTTTGACGGTTACTGTCACCTATGATGCCGTGAAAATGACCAAAGACCAGCCGGTCGAGAGAAAACGCTTCGAAGCCAGCGAAACCGTTTCTGCGGCTGAGCCGGGCCCTGTTGGTGAAGGTCTGAACAAGGCAGCCAATAAAGTCGCTGCCGATGTCGCCACCTGGGTGGGCTGACAGTCTAGCAAAATCGCTTATTCCTCGCCGTAGCTGAACCCCTCGGGTTCCGGCCAGCCGATCGCCGTTGCCGCCATCACTCTGAACAGACAGCCCATCTCTTCTGCATGGGTCAACCGCTGGTGCGCAGCCCTAATGGTGTCGGCCTGTTTCGGACTGGCTGCCATCAGCGCTTCGGCGCGTTGATCGATGCCCAGCGACTTCAGCCACTGGCCCTGTTCGGTCGGTCCGTGCACCGCCAGCAAGCGTGTCCGCGCAATATTCGCCAATGTATGAAAATCGACATGGGCGGTGAGGTCGGAGCTACCGGGGCTGTCAAACGGGCTGATCGGCAGGTGACCCTTCACCGCCTGAAGCGTACTGCCGGTCCCCGGCCTGGCATAGCCATAGTCGATGATCAGCATTGTTCCGCCCTGTTTCGCCAACTGGCTGGCTATGTGGCCCGTCAATCCCACGCTGACCGGTGAGCGTTCGATAATGGTGCCGTCGGGAAAACCGCTCGCGCTACCGCTGATCTGGTCCTCTGCTATCCCGACGCTTGGTATCGCCAGAAATTTGCTGCGATCCCGCGCAACCATTTGCCGCCGCCAGCCGCCAGACGTCGCGACATATTGTTCAACCGGCAGGGCGTCGAAAAATTCATTGGCGACAATCAGCAGCGGCCCGTCTTCCGGCAGGCTGGAAATATCGTCATGCCATATGGCCTCGGGGTGCAACTTCGCCTGTTTGGCTTTCAGCAGCGGGCTGGTCTCGACAAAATGGACGGTGGGACTGCAGCCGAATTTGCGCATCGATCGCAGCGCATCATGCGCCAAAGTACCACGTCCGGGACCCAGTTCGACATAATGACAATGATCCGGTGAGCCTTTGCGAAGCCACAGATCGGCCAGCCAGATACCGACAATTTCGCCGAACATCTGGCTGATTTCCGGAGCGGTGACAAAATCACCCTCTTCGCCGAGCGGGTCCTTGCTGGCATAATAAAAATCATTGGCGATCGCCATATAGTCGCCGAGCGGGATTGGGCCTTCGCGCTCGATCCGTTCGGCAATTATATGCGCTGCGCTGGGGAGGTCCGCCTTGGTGCCGTCAGGCAACGCTCTTGTCTCCCGCTATCGGTTCGACGCGCGCGCGCCGGCCTTTCGCGGTGATAACCAGCCACGCACCGAGCAATATCATCGGTACCGTCAGCCATTGGCCCATGCTGAACCCGGATTGCTCGACCAGCCAGGTCAGCTGCGCATCGGGCTGGCGGAAGAATTCGACGAAGAAGCGGCTGAAGCCATAAACCAGCAATCCCGTGCCAACCAGTTTGCCCGGTTGATAGCGGGCATCGGTCTTCCAGAATAGCAGCGAAAGAACGATGAAATAGAGAATGCCTTCCAGCCCTGCTTCATAAAGCTGGCTGGGATGGCGCGCGACATCGCCGCCCATCGGGAAAACAATAGCCCAGGGAACATCGGTCGCCCGGCCCCATAGCTCGCCGTTGACGAAATTGGCGAGCCGTCCGAAGAATAGTCCAAACGGGATGACGCAGGCGATATAGTCGCACATCCGCAGAAAATCGAGCTTCTCCCGCCGCGCGGTCCACCACAAGGCGAGCACAACGCCGATCGTACCGCCGTGCAGCGACATGCCGCCGTTCCAGACCTGCAATATTCTGACCGGCTCAAGCAGAATTTCGGGAGCGTAGAAAAACACATAGCCGAGCCGCCCGCCGACGATGATACCGAGGGTCGCCCAGAAGATCATGTCATCGGCATGGCGGCGGGCCATGGGTGAGCCCGGCTGATCGACCAATTTGGTGAGATACCAGTAACCGATCAAAATGCCCGCGAGATAGGCCAGCGAATACCATTTCAACTGGAAGTCGACACCAATCAGTTTTTCGAGATCCAGAGCATTTGGAGATAGGCCAAGATCCGTAAACTGCGTAAACTGTGCCGCATTGGCCAATATAATATCAATCAACTCTTTTCCCCGCGTGGTTTCCTGTCCATATAAAGGGAAATTCCCCTTTACCAAGAGGGAACAACGGGAGACTTGAATAATGGCGACCTCTGAACTGGATCTGGTAATCGACAAAACGCTGGAAGCGCTAACCCAGCCCGGTCAGTTGCTGGAACTGGATACGATCAACAAATTCGGCGTCGACATGCCGATCTTCAAGAATGCGCCGCAGAATGTTTCGGATTATTTTGCGTATTTCTGCAACCAGCATGCCGACAAGGAATTTCTGGTCGATGGTGATATCCGTCTGACCTTTGGAGAGGCTTATATCGCCGCCCGGGCTTTGGCTGGCGGACTGGTCGAAGGCTATGGCGTTCAGAAGGGTGATCGGATTGGTATAGCCGCGCGCAATTCGGCCAACTGGGTCATTCTCGACATGGCGATTACCATGGCCGGCGGCGTCTCGACCAAGTTGAATGGCTGGTGGCAGGGCGACGAACTGGCCGACGGTATTGAAGATGTTGGTTGTTCGATGGTCTTTGCCGACTATCAGCGGGCCCAGCGCCTCGTTGAATCCAAGCGCAATCACGGCGCCCAATTGCTTGTCTTTGAACATGACAAGGCACCGCTGGAAGGGCTGAAGGTCATGTTGGAAAAAGGCGGCGGTGCTGAAACCCCGCTGCCGCAAATGGCGCCGGAAGACAATGCGACGATCCTGTTTACCTCCGGTTCCACCGGTCGCTCAAAGGGGGCCTATGCCGAGCATCGCTCTGTGGTGCAGGGCGCGATGAGTTTTGTCGGCACCGTGCTGGTGCTGGTCCATATCATGGAAAAGCAGGGCAAGATGCCGGAAGGCCAGTCGACAGCGCTGGTCTGCGTGCCCCTGTTCCATGTAACCGCTTCCGTGCCTCTGGTGCTGGTCAGCTATGCAATCGGCCGCAAGCTGGTGTTCCTCAACAAATGGGATGCTGAAGAGGCGATGCGCCTGATCGAGAAAGAGCGCGTGACCTATTTCGTCGGTGTACCGCTGATGAGTATGGAAATCTATTCTCACCCCCATTTCGACAAATATGATCTCAGCAGCTGTGTGACCATGGCTGCCGGTGGCGCGCCCCGACCCGTCGAGCATGTCAAGCGGATCAAGGAGAAAATGGGCGATGGTTTTCCGGTGATTGGCTATGGCCTCACCGAGACCAATGGTGTCGGCTGTTCCAATCAGAATGAAAATTATCTCGCCAAGCCGGACAGCACCGGCCGCGCTACCCCGCCGATTGTCGATGTCGCGATCCTCGATGATGACGGCAACAAGGTGCCGCAGGGCGAGCGCGGCGAAGTTTGTATCCGCACCGCCGCCAATTTTACCGGCTATTGGAACAACAAAGAAGCGACAAAGGACGCTTTCACCGACGACGGTTATTTCCGCACCGGTGATATCGGCTATCTCGACCCCGAGGGCTATCTGTTCATCGTCGACCGCAAGAAAGAAATCATCATCCGCGGCGGCGAAAACATCAGCTGTCAGGAAGTCGAAGCGGCCGTCTATGCCAATCCGGCCGTCGCCGAGGCCTGTATTTTCGGCGTGCCTGACGAGCGGTTCGGTGAAGTGCCGGCGTTGGTCTACCATACCAAGGACGGGCACAGCCTGACCGACGAAGAGCTGATGGAATTTCTCAAACACCAGCTCGCGCCGTTCAAGCTGCCGGTCCATATCTGGCAATATGACGAACCGTTGCCGAAACTTGGTACCGCGAAGATCGCGAAAATCGTTCTGGCGAAAAAGCATCGTGACGAACTGGGCGCGACAGGATGAATATACGCGCTGATATTCCGGCAGCGCCGGCAGATCCGGGCAAACGGATTGTCCGGCAGCGGGAGATTATCAATCGGCGCGAGCTGGCGGAACAAGTCGAGGCGCTCATTGCCGAATACGGCATGCCGAAGGCGCGGGAACATATTCTGCCGCTCTTGCAGGATGCGCTATCGGATGGTCGCGCGGAGATCAGTAAACGGTTGCTGAAAAAGCCATCGGCCGGCCATGAAATGGCGGCTGCCCAGTCTTTTCTGGTCGATCAACTGGTGCGACTGATCCATGATATTGCGGTGAATCATCAATATCCGGTGAGTAATCCCTCATCCGGCGAACGCATAGCGGTGATGGCGGTGGGCGGCTATGGACGCGGCGAAATGGCGCCGCATAGCGATGTCGATATTGCTTTTCTGACACCCCACAAGGCCACAAGCTGGACCGAGCAGGCGGTTGAGGCGATGCTCTACTGGCTTTGGGACCTCGGATTGAAAGTCGGGCAAAGCAGCCGCTCGATTGACGAGATGGTGCGCATGGCCAAAGACGATCTTTCGATCCGCACGGCGCTGCTGGAAGGCCGCTATATCTGGGGTGATACTGCGGTATACGAGGCAGCCAAGCAGCGCTTTTTCGACGACGTCGTAGCCGGAACCGACAGCACGTTTGTCGCAGAAAAACTGGCCGAGCGCGATGCCCGGCACAAGAAGATGGGCGACAGCCGCTATGTCGTTGAACCCAATGTCAAGGAAGGCAAGGGGGGTATGCGTGACCTGCAAACTCTCTACTGGATCGGGAAATATATCCATCGAGTGGCTTCTGCCGAGGACCTTGTCGACGTCGGGCTGCTCACCGCCGACGAATTCAAGCGGTTCCGCAAAGCGGCCAATTTTCTGTGGGCGGTCCGCTGTCATATGCACGACATTACCGGAAGAGCGGAAGACCGGCTAACTTTCGACCTGCAACCTGAAGTGGCAAGGCGGATGCACTTCGCCGACCGGCCAGGGAAATCGTCGGTCGAGCGGTTCATGCAATATTATTTCCTGAACGCGAAAGTGGTCGGCAATCTGACCGGTGTGTTTCTCGCCCATCTCGATGAAACCCACAACGCCGGGGTCCGACGTTTTCTGCCGTCGCTGACCCGCAAACCGAAGAAGCTTAAGGGCTTCGTGCTGGATCGCGGACGGCTCGCCTTGCCGGATGAAAATTTCTTCGAGGAAGACCCGGTCCGGCTGCTGGAAATTTTCTGGCTCGCCGACAAACACGGACTGGAAATCCATCCGATGGCGATGCGGGCGGCTCGGCGGGATGCCAAGCTGATCGACAACAAGGTCCGCAAGGACGCGCGCGCCAACAAATTGTTTCTCGACGTGCTTTGCTCCCCCCGTGACCCGGAACTGGTGTTGCGCTGGATGAACGAAGCTGCGATTTTCGGCCGTTTCATTCCTGATTTTGGCCGTGTTGTGGCCCAGATGCAGTTCGATATGTATCATCATTATACGGTCGACGAACATACGATCCGCGCGATTGGCCTGCTCGCGAGAATCGGCAGGGGAGATCTGGCCGAGGACCATCCGAACAGCACCGCGACTATGGAAAAGTTGCAGAACCGGCGGGTGATTTTTGTCGCTACTTTGCTGCATGACATCGCCAAGGGCCGCGGTGGTGACCACAGCGTCCTTGGCGCGGAAGTGGCAATGAAGCTTTGTCCCCGTCTCGGTCTGAGACCCCATGAAACCGAGCTGGTCGCGTGGCTGGTCCGCAACCATCTGCTGATGTCGGCGGTAGCCTTTAAGCGCGATCTGTCGGATTTCAAAACCATCCAGGATTTTGCCAGCCAGGTGAAAAGCGTCGAACGGCTTCGCCAGCTTACCGTCCTGACCGTCGTCGATATTCGCGCGGTCGGGCCCGGTGTCTGGAACAGCTGGAAACGGCAACTTCTGACCGATCTGTTTGAATCCGCACAGGAAATGCTGCTGCTCGGTCATAAACAGCGTGGCCGCAAGGAACGGATTGACGAGAAAAAGGCGGTTCTGTCCGAGGCGCTAACCTTGCCGGAAGCCGAGTTCAAAAAGCTGGCGAAGCGGTTCACCGATGCTTACTGGATCGCCGAACCGGATGATATCATTGCCCAGAATGCGCAGCTGGTCCTCGATGCCGGGGATACGGACCTCGCAATTTTCGCCGATGTTTATTCCGAGCGCGGCGCGACACTGATAACCGTTTATGCGGCTGACCATCCGGGATTATTCTACCGGATCGCCGGAGGAATCCATGCTTCGGGCGGCAATATCATCGACGCCCGAATTCACACCACCCGCGACGGCATGGCATTGGACAATTTTCTGGTCCAGGATCCGCACGGCAAGCCTTTCTCCGAGGAAGAGCAGTTGCTGCGGCTCAAACAGGCGGTTGAGGATGCGCTGGCCAACCGGACCAAACTTTCGACCAAGCTCGACGCCCGACCGCTGGCGCATTCGCGGGCCGGCGCGTTCATTATCACGCCTTTTGCTCTGGTCGACAATGATGCATCCAACCGGTTTACTGTGATCGAGGTCAACGCGCAGGACCGTCCGGCCTTGCTCAACGAACTGGCCTATGCGCTGTTCGAATCGAAAGTAACGGTGCACAGCGCGCATATCGCGACCTATGGCGAGCGCGCGGTGGATACTTTCTACATCACCGACCTGCTCGGCAGCAAGATCACCAGCAAGCAGCGGCTGAACGGATTGCAAAAGCGCCTGACCAATGCGGCGGCAAGCAAGGCTGAGAAGGAAACGGCTTAGGGCAGCTTGTCCTTCAGGGCGGCCAGAACACCAAAGGGCCCGGCTTCTTCTTCCGATTTCAGGCTTTCCCGCGCCACCGCATCGGCATTGGGACCGCGCGGAAAGGGAGCGAGCGCCAGGCATAGCGTCTGGGCAATGGCTTCACCGAGATCAAGCTGCCCATTTTCATATTCGATAATGTCGCAATCTTCTTCGGTCAGCTCGATTTCTTCGTCGGCGCCTTCAATTTCCAGTTCCGGTACAAAGGCAATATCGAAATCTTCGCGCAGCCGGACCTGAAAGCTTTCTCCGGTGATGGAGCAGCGCTGCTGCAGGTCGGATTCGAGCCTTCCGGTGAAGCCAATGCGGTTCTCGCCGGCCAGCAATGTGTAGCTGGCATCCAGCGAGGAAATTTTGGGCAAATCAAATCTTTGCGCCAGCTTGCGGCGTTCTTCCTCGCTTGCGGAGAGCTTGCCTGTGCGCGGCGTGGAGCCGATTTCCGACAGCTTGATGATATGGGAGAATTCCGGCTTGTCCATCATGCAACCGTCCCGCTCGCTGGCAGTTGACCGGCAATGATAGCGTCGGTGCTGCAATTCTGGAGCGAAGCATGATAGACTGCCAGTCGCCTGGCGAGAATGTCCAGCGCCGCGTCATCGGGTTTTTCACCACGAAAAATATTGCGTACTATCGCTTCTTTGAGATCCGCACCGTTTTCCAGCGCTTCCCGATAGGCACCGACCCGGCCACCAAGCGCGCCCATCATGCGGCCGACATGTTTGCTCACGACCATGTCGCCAATGCCGATCTGACGCAATTGCCCGTCCATGTCGCTGATAAAAATCTCGGTCAGCCAGGCAATGTCCTGGCCCCGTTCCTCTTCATTTTCCAGCCGGATAAGTATCAGCGAGAATATAGCAGCAATCATATCGAACCTGCCGTCGATACTGTCGGGCACCTGCGCCTCTTCATACCAGGCCAGTTGCCGCCCTTCGCTGACAATCGCATTATACAATGGCTGCATTTTTACATTGGGATTGTCTCGGGAAAATATCTTGCTGAAAAAGGACATTGCTGGTTCCGCTGGTTGGATCGTAAGTTTATGGACGATCGGGTCAGTTGTTAAGTCTGGATACAGGGCATATTGATATTTATGGCGCGAGATGCAATGGGCGATGACGAGTCACGCACCGATACGGTGCTGGCTGGATAGTGGAGAATGAGTTCGATGGTCGGCAATATCAAAAAATACAGTCTGTGGCTCGGGCTAATGGCTGGCACAATGACGATGGCTGGCTGCACCCAGGTGCGTGGCCATCAGGGATATATCGCCGATCAAGTGCTGATGTCCGCCGTTCAGGCTGGTGTCGACAATCGCCAGTCGGTGGAAGCTTCGCTCGGCCGGCCGACCTTCACCGGACAGTTTGACGAAAATACCTGGTATTATCTGTCCCGTGACACCCGGCAATATGGTTTCAACAAGCCGCGTCCCCGCGATCAGCAGGTGATGCGCGTGATATTCGATACCGACGGCAATGTAACCTCGGTCGATCGTACCGGCATCGAACTGGTAGCGAGCATCAGCCCGGATGGCGACAAGACGCCGACTCTGGGTCGTGAGCGCTCCTTCTTCGAAGAATTGTTCGGCAATATCGGCGCGGTTGGTGCACCCGGCGCGCAAGGCGCGAGCAACGATCCCACAATGCCCTAAACGGCCCGCCGGGTCTGGGACCCGGCGGTCGCTGCTATTTCGCGATCCCGCTGGCGGCCAGCACGGCGAGTGTTACCAGTTCCGACGCTGATGACGCCATGGTTGCGATCTGAACCGATTTTTCGAGGCCAACCAGCATTGGTCCGATGACCGAATCGCCGCCCAGTTCGCGTAGCAATTTTGCCGACAAATTGGCCGACTGCAGGCCCGGCATGACCAGCACATTGGCGGGTTGTGACAGACGGCTGAATGGATAATTGGCCATCAGCTTCGGATTGAGCGCCACGTCGGGTGCCATTTCACCTTCATATTCGAATGTGACCCGTCGTTGGTCGAGCAGTGCCACGGCCTCGCGCAAATTCTCGAGCCAGCGGCCTTCGGGATTGCCAAAGGTCGAATAGCTGAGGAACGCGACGCGCGGCTCGTGGCCCATTTGCCGGGCTACCGCTGCTGTCTGCTCGGCGATGTCGGCGAGTTCGTGGGCGGTGGGCCGCTCGTTGACCGTGGTATCGGCCATGAAGACGGTATGATGCTGGCCGACCATTACGTGGATGCCAAGAGCCGTTCGGCCTTTCTCGATATCGATCACTTTGGCGACATCGCGGAAGGTTTGCGAGTAAGGGCGGGTTACACCGGTGATCATGGCATCGCCTTGATCCATTGCAAGCAGTGCAGAACCGAAAATATTCCGGTCCTGATTGACCATCCGCTTGATGTCGCGCTCCATATAGCCCCGGCGGTGGAGGCGATCATATAGCATGCTGACCATGTCGGGGACGAGCGGGCTGTTGCGGCTGTTGTGTACTTCAAAGCTGTCCGGATCGCTGACACCCAGTTCGGTGAGCTGCTGGCGAACGCGATCGTCGCGCCCGACCAGAACCGGCGTGCCATAACCACCATCGCGGAACTGGATCGCTGCGCGCAACACAACAGCTTCTTCCGCCTCGGCAAAAATGACGCGTTTCGGAGACAGGCGACAGGCTTCATAAGCCTGGGTGAGGACCGATGTGGTCGGATTGAGCCGCGCCTTCAGGCTCTGCCGGTAGGCGTTGATATCCTCGATCGGTTTCTGGGCCACGCCGCTATCCATTGCCGCCTTGGCAACGGCAGCAGATACCACGTCCATCAGACGCGGATCAAAAGGCGCGGGAATGATATATTCCACGCCAAAGCTCGGTGCTTTCCCGCCATAAGCAGCAGCCACTTCTTCCGGAACCTGTTCACGCGCCAGCTCGGCAATGGCATGCGCTGCCGCGACTTTCATTTCCTCGTTGATCCGGGTCGCCCGCACATCCAGCGCACCGCGGAAGATGAAGGGGAAGCCGATGACATTATTGACCTGATTGGGATAATCGGACCGCCCGGTGGCGATGATCGCATCGGGGCGTGCGGCCTTGGCATCGGGCGGAGTGATTTCCGGGTCCGGGTTGGCCATTGCAAAGATGATCGGTTGCGGTGCCATCTCCATGACCATTTCTGGCTTCAGGGCACCGGCAGCGGACAAACCGAGAAAACAGTCGGCGCCCTGTAAGGCGTCCGTCAGGCTTCGCGCGTCGGTATCGATGGCGTGCGCGGATTTCCATTGGTCGACGTCATCGCGGCCCCGATAGATCACGCCCTTGCGGTCACACATGGTCAGATTGTCGTGCGGCACGCCCAGACTTTTGATCAGCGCCGCGCAGGCAATGGCAGCGGCACCCGCTCCGTTGACCACGACCTTGATGTCCTCGATCTTGCGGTCGGTCAGCAGGCAGGCGTTGATGATCCCGGCGGCGGCGATGATCGCGGTGCCGTGCTGGTCATCGTGGAACACCGGTATATTCATCCGGTCGCGCAGAGTTTGCTCGATGATGAAGCAATCGGGTGCGGCAATATCTTCCAGATTGATGCCACCGAAGCTGGGCTCCATGATCTGAACGGCATTGATGATGGCTTCCGCGTCCTCGGTATCGAGCTCGATATCGATCGCATCGACATCGGCGAAGCGTTTGAACAAGACCGCTTTGCCTTCCATGACCGGCTTCGAGGCAAGCGCCCCCAGATTGCCGAGACCAAGGATCGCGGTGCCATTGGAAATAACAGCGACGAGATTGCCCTTTGCGGTATAATCATAGGCTTTCGAAGGATCGTCGGCGATTGCGCGGACCGGAACGGCGACGCCCGGCGAATAGGCAAGACTCAGGTCACGCTGAGTCGCCATCGGCTTGGAGGCAATAATCTCGATTTTTCCGGGGCGGCCGTGGGAGTGAAAAAGCAGAGCTTCCCGTTCGGAAAATTCTAGATCATTGTCGTTCTGGTCGGCCAAATTTTGTCTCCGCATTTGCTGTGGTCGGCTCGGTTGAACCGATCGGAAGTTCACGTCCCGCTCGGGACCTACTCTTTTTGTCTCTGAGCCGCAATATCAAGTAAAAATCAATAGGATGCGATCGCTGCTCTTTTATGTCCAGCCGCAGTCCGCTATCGCAGGCCCATGGCAATCCAGACTCGGGACAAAGCAGAAAATAGGGCAAAAGACTCCGCGCCGAAAGGGGCCAAGGTCACGCCGATGATGGAGCAATATTTCGGGCTGAAGGAAAAGGCCGGAGATTGCCTGCTATTCTACCGGATGGGTGACTTTTTCGAGCTATTTTACGAAGATGCCAAGCTCGCTGCGGCTGCGCTTGATATCGCGCTAACCTCGCGCGGCAAAAATGCCGGCGATTCGATCCCGATGTGCGGCGTACCGGTGCATGCGGCGGAAGGCTATCTCGCAAAACTCATCCGCTCCGGCTTCAAGGTGGCGATTGCCGAGCAGATTGAGACCCCCGCCGAGGCCAAGGCGCGCGGCGGCTACAAGGCCTTGGTGGCGCGGGACATCATCCGCTATGTGACAGCCGGGACGCTGACCGAAGACAATCTGCTCGACGCGCGCAGCGACAATATGCTGGTCGCGCTCGCCGAGGTGCAGGGCGAGATCGGACTCGCGGCAGCGGATATTTCGACCGGAAATTTTGAACTGACGACGATTTCCGACGATGCGCTCGATGCGGAACTGGCCCGGATCGCTCCATCGGAAATCATCTGCCCGCCATCCTTGCTGCCACGGCTGCACAAGGCGACCGGATGGGCCAAAGATAATTTCGATAGCGGCCGGGCGGAAAAGCGACTGCGCGAGCATTTCGGGGTGGCGACACTCGACGGCATGGGCGAATTTTCGCGCGCGGAACTGGCCACCGCCGGTGGTCTGCTCGCCTATGTCAATCATGTCTCGCAAGGCCATGCCCCCTATCTACATCCGCCGAAAAGACGCGAAACGCGTGAGTTTCTGTCGATTGACGGGCCGACCCGGGCCAGTCTGGAGATTGACCGGACATTGGCCGGAGGGCGCGAGGGCAGTCTGCTCCACTCTATCGACCGCACGGTGACGCCTGCTGGTGCCCGCTTGCTGGCGCGCGATCTGTCCGCGCCTTTGTTCGCGGAGCAGCCGATCAATCGGCGGCTCGGGCTGGTGCAATGGTTCCATGACGGGTCGGCGATCCGTGACGATGTCCGCACCGAACTGAAGGCGCTACCCGATATCGGCCGGGCGCTCGGCAGGGTGTCGGCCGGGCGTGGCAGCCCGCGCGATCTCGGGCAGATTCGCGATGGCTTGGCCGGAGCGCGAATATTGCGTGAACGACTGACCTTGGTGGCCGGTTTGCCGGAATTGCTCGACAATATCCTGCCTGCGCTCGACGGCCATGCCGCGATGGTCGATTTGCTCGAGCATGCGCTGGTCGAGACACCGCCCACCGAAATGACCAATGGCGGCTATATTGCGGCAGGGTATGATCCGGCGCTCGACGAACTACGCAGTGCCGGTTCCGATGG
The DNA here is from genome assembly GCA_963974765.1 of uncultured Sphingorhabdus sp. Classification (GTDB taxonomy): domain Bacteria; phylum Pseudomonadota; class Alphaproteobacteria; order Sphingomonadales; family Sphingomonadaceae; genus Parasphingorhabdus. The sequence goes on along the minus strand of CAXBEI010000003.1, from coordinate 113,904 downwards.
CCGCAAGGCAATCGCAATATTGGAAGCGCGCTATCGCGAAGCGACCGGTATCAACACGCTGAAGATCAAGCATAATGCCGTGCTCGGCTATTTTATCGAGGTTCCCGCCCGCCATGGCGATAGCCTGATGGCTGAAAATTCGGGTTTCACCCATCGCCAGACGCTCGCCGGGGTAGTGCGTTTCAATTCGACCGACCTGCACGAAGAGGCGGTGCGCGTGTCGCAAGCCGGAGCCCATGCGTTGGCCGCCGAGGCCGCGCATGTCGAGGAACTGGTCGACAAGGTGCTCGCCCGCAAACATGCCATTGGCGAAAGCGCTGACGCACTGGCCCGGATCGATGTCTCCGCCGCGATCGCCGAACGCGCCGCCGAGGGTCAATGGAGCCGCCCCGAATTTGTCGATGGCAATATACTAGATATTCAGGCCGGCCGTCACCCGGTGGTCGAGGCCGCACTGTCGGCCAAGGGCGAGGCTTTTGTCGCCAATGATTGCGCACTCGCCAATGATGAGCGTCTATGGCTGGTGTCCGGCCCCAATATGGGCGGTAAATCAACCTTCCTCCGGCAAAATGCGCTGATCGTCATATTGGCACAAGCTGGCGGTTTCGTTCCAGCAGCGTCCGCGAAGCTCAGCCTTGTCGACCGGCTGTTCAGCCGCGTCGGGGCTTCGGACAATCTTGCGCAAGGCCGATCGACCTTCATGGTCGAAATGGTCGAAACCGCCGCGATCCTGTCGCAGGCGACCGAGAAAAGCTTCGTCATTCTCGATGAAGTGGGCAGGGGCACGTCGACCTATGATGGCCTGGCGCTGGCCTGGGCGGTGGTCGAGGCGGTGCACGAGACCAATCGCTGCCGCTGCCTGTTCGCGACCCATTATCACGAACTGACCCGGCTGGCCGACCGGCTCGATGCGCTGTCGCTGCACCATGTGCGTGCGCGGGAGTGGAAGGGCGATCTGGTCCTGCTGCACGAACTGGCCAAAGGTCCTGCTGACCGCAGCTACGGTCTGGCAGTGGCAAAGCTGGCGGGAATCCCCAAGCCGGTCCTGAACCGCGCCAAAACGGTGCTCGATAAATTGGAAGCCGGCAAGGCGGAAACCGGTGGTCTGGCCGCCGGTCTTGGCGATCTGCCGCTATTTGCCGCCAGCCTTGCAGAGGTTGAGGAAAAATCCGATGATCTGCGCAAGGCGCTGGGCGCGATTGACGTCGATGCTTTGTCGCCGCGAGAAGCCCTGGACCAGCTTTATGCGCTGAAAGCGCAACTCGAACAGGAATGATATTATGAAAAAGTGGATCGTGATATTGCTGACAGTGGCAATCGTCGGCGGTGCTGCCTTCGTCTATTATGCCCGCAGCGCCAATGCCGAACCGCTGGAAATCGGCGTCACCGCTCCAGATTTCACCACAACCGGCGCGCTGGCGGGCAAGGAATTCCAGTTCTCGCTGGCCGACAAGCTGAAAGACGGTCCCGTCGTGCTTTATTTCTTTCCCAAAGCGTTTACGGAGGGCTGCACGATCGAGGCGAATATGTTCGCGGAGGCCACGGCAGAGTTCAACGCCGCCGGTGCCACGGTGATCGGCATGTCAGGCGATGATATCGAGGGGTTGAAGAAATTCTCCGTCTCCGAATGCCGCGACAAGTTCGCGGTCGCCCGGGCGGATGAGAAAATCATCAACGGCTATCAGGTCCGCATGGCGCCGGGTCTCGCAATGACCAACCGGACCAGCTATGTCATCGATCAGCAAGGCAAAATCATCTTTGTCCACAGCGCGACGAAACCGCAGGGCCATGTTACCGGCACGCTGGAAAGAGTGAAAGCGCTGTCCAAACCTGATTAAAGACTTGCATTTGCCGCACGGCTAGACTGAAAGACGCCCATGACCGATCACGCACCCGATCCCGCCATGCTCGCAAAAGCGGAAACGCTCACCGATGCTTTGCCTTATTTGCAACGCTATGCCGGCAAGACCTTTGTCGTAAAATATGGCGGCCACGCGATGGGCGATGCCGCGCTCGCCAGAAATTTTGCCCAGGATATCGTTCTGCTGAAAGCGGTCGGGATCAATCCGGTGGTCGTGCACGGCGGCGGGCCGCAAATCGGTGCGATGCTGGCACGGGTCGGCGTGGAGAGCGAATTTGTCGATGGTCTGCGGGTGACGACAAAGGAAACCGCGGAAATTGCAGAAATGGTACTGTCCGGCGCGATCAACAAGGAACTGGTCAGCTGGATCGGACAGGCTGGCGGCAGCGCCATCGGTATTTCCGGCAAGGATGGCGGTTTCGTCAAGGCAACGAAATTGCGGCGCACCAATCGCGACCCGGACAGCAATATCGAACGGATTATCGATCTTGGCTATGTCGGCGAACCCAAGAGAGTGGATCGCAGCGTGGTCGACAAGATTTCCGCTGCCGGGATGATCCCGGTCATCGCGCCGATCGGTGTGGGCGACGATGGCGCAACCTATAATATCAACGCCGACACCATGGCAGGCGCTGTGGCCTCGGCCTTGCGCGCGGCGCGGCTGTTTCTGCTGACCGATGTCCCCGGCGTGCTCGACAAACAGGGCGATCTGCTGACCGACCTTGATCCGACTAAGATTCAGGCGCTGGTTGACGAAGGCACGATCTCGGGCGGCATGATTCCCAAGCTCGAGACCTGCGTCAAAGCCGTTCAGGAAGGCGTCGATGCAGCGGTCATATTGGATGGCCGGATACCGCACGCGATGCTGCTCGAAATTTTCACCAGCAAGGGCGCGGGTACCCTGGTACGGGATGATTTCGCTTCGGTTGAATAAACCGCCTGCTGTCTTATATAGTTGATACAGCAAATTTCTGGCGGAACCGTGACAAATCACTGGCCGCTCTGCCAGATTATCGATAAAGGGTCCGCCATGGCATTCGCAATTCTTCAAATTATCTCCATCCTCCTCAACGTGGCAATAACCGTCATCATCGTGCAAGCGATTATGAGCTGGCTGCTCGCGTTCAACGTCATCAATCTGCAAAATGACATTGCCAGGGCGATCTGGACTACGCTCGACGCGCTGACCGCGCCGATCTACCGCCCGATCCGCAAGATCATGCCGGATTTCGGGGCGATTGACCTGACTCCGATGGTTGTCATTATTGGCATCATCATCCTTCAGGATGCGATTCTACCACCGCTGGCCCAGGCTCTCCTCGGTTGACCGCAGCGCATATCATTGACGGCAAGGCTTTTGCTGCCGGTCTTCGGGAACGGATCAAGGACGCCGTTCCAGCCTTTGTGAAACAAGCGGGCCGCGCGCCCGGTCTGGCTGTGGTTCTGGTCGGCGAAGATCCTGCCAGCCAGGTCTATGTCGCCTCCAAGCATAAAGCGACGCTGGCTGCGGGCATGGAAAGTTTCGAGCACCGGCTGCCCGCCGATGTCGCGCAGGAAGACCTGATCGCTTTGGTGGAACAGCTGAACGCCGATGAGACCGTAGACGGCATATTGGTGCAATTGCCGCTGCCAAAAGGGCTCGACGAAAAAGCCGTGGTCATGGCGATCGACCCGGACAAGGATGTCGACGGGTTGCACGTGATCAACGCCGGCCGGCTGGCCAATGGCGAAGAAGCGCTGACTCCCTGCACCCCGCTGGGCAGCCTGATGCTGCTGAAAGATACTTTGGGCGACTTGACTGGCCTCGACGCCGTCGTCGTCGGCCGTTCCATTCTGGTCGGCAAACCGATGGCGCAATTGCTGCTCGGTGAAAATTGCACCGTTACCATGGCGCATAGCCGGACGCGGGACCTTCCCGCCGTCGTTCGCCGCGCCGATATTGTTGTCGCAGCCGTTGGCCGCGCCGAAATGGTAAAGGGTGACTGGCTGAAAGACGGCGCCGTCGTGATTGATGTCGGTATCAACCGGCTCGACCCCGAACCGGGCAAGGAAAAGGGTCGTCTGGTTGGCGATGTCGCCACCGCCGAAGCGCTTGATCATGTCCGTGCGATTACGCCGGTTCCTGGAGGGGTTGGCCCGATGACCATTGCGGTGCTATTGCGCAATACGCTGGTTGCCGCATCTGCGCGCGCCGGGCTGGAGAAACCGGAGGGTTTGTAATGCGTCTATTTGCCGTAGTCGGAATCGCGCTAATGCTTTCGAGCTGCGCCAGCGGCGGGCGTCTGAATGACCGCGAACGCTATAACCGGGTGATGGGAAAAGCGGTCGCCAATCCCAGCGCCATCGTCAAAGCGGAACTGTCCTTTGCCCGACTGGCTCAGGAAGAGGGGCAATGGTCGGCATTTCGTGAAACCGCCGCCGACGAGGCGATCATGTTCACGCCCGATCTGGTTAATGCGCAACAGTGGTTGAAAGGCAAGGCCGATCCGACCCAGGCCGTTGCCTGGCAGCCGCATAAAATCTATATGTCCTGCGATGGCAGCATTGGGGTCGCCACCGGTGCCTGGCAAAGCGCAAAGGGCAGCACGGGTCATTTTACCACGATCTGGCATCAGGATGATTTCGGCAATCGCAAGCCGAACAAGGATGTGAAGTGGAAATGGATATTCGATGATGGCGTGCCGCTGGCGACGCCGCTGGCGGAACCCGATTATGTCGAGACCGAAGTGGCCTCCTGCAAAGCCAAAACCGCTACCGCTCTCCCGCCAGCGGGACTGACGGGTCAGGGCAAGACAGGGGCATCCGCCGATGGCAGCCTGATCTGGAATGCCGCCTTTGTTGCAGATGGCTCGCGCATCGTATCTGTCGATCTGGCGCAAGAGGACGGCAGCTTCAAGCGGGTGCATGAATATAGAGTCGACGCACCGACATCATGATCGAGCTTTTCATCTCTGCCTTCATCACCTTCTTTGTGGTGATTGACCCGCCAGGTTGCGCGCCGATCTATGCCAGCCTGACCAGCAGCGCGCCGGAGCGCGATCGTCGGATCATGGCCATTCGCGCCATATTCGTCGCCGCTATCATTTTGCTGGTGTTCGCCCTGTTCGGCGAACAGATGCTGAGCGCGCTCGGCATCAGCCTCGACAGTTTCCGCATTGCCGGCGGAATCATGCTGTTCCTGATCGCACTGGAAATGGTGTTCGAGAAACGGACCGAGCGGCGCGAAGATCGGGCCCAAGAGATTATCGAGCAGCCCGAGATCGAAGACGTATCGATCTTTCCGATGGCGATGCCGATGATTGCCGGACCGGGTTCGATCGCCGCGGTCATGCTGCTGACATCGCAACATGATGGTATCGACAATGCGCTGGTCATTCTCGGTGCTCTGGGATCAGTGCTGTTGCTCACCTTGTTCGGACTGCTCGCGGCTGGTCCGTTGATGCGGATATTGGGCAACAAGGTCGAGGCGGTCATTACCCGGGTGCTCGGTGTGCTGCTAGGTGCGCTGGCGGTACAATTCGTGGTCGACGGGCTAAACGCGAGTTTCTGATGATTGCATCGCGCGTCGCGTGACCAGCCTCAAACCGTGGAGCTTCCTGTCACCGCCAATGCGGCACGATCCTGCCAGCATCATCCCGAATGGACCGGCTACGACTTCCCGGTCACCCGCCGCTGATCACTCCGGTCCGTACCAGCAGCTGAAAGGCGCGCTCGGCCAGCACCGGGTTTGTAATCAGGCGCCTGAGTAACTGTTCCTGGCTTTCATCTTGGTCGCTGCCGTAGGTTGTAACAAGCTGGTCCCATGATTCTCGCGAGTCCTCGATCCGGCCATTTTTGGCATAGACCATGGCCATGGTGATATCATAATAGGGCCCGACACCGGTGCTGGATGGAACGATTTTTTCCGCGAATTCCAGTGCCTGCTTGTCCTTGCCTTCCGCCAGCAGAGTCAGCACCAGCGCGGTCTCCGCGACCAGTGAACCGCGAGGGTCCAGAGCGATCGCACGTCTTAGATATTGGGTTCCAGCCGGATCGCCACAGCCGAACAGAAAAGCGCCGGCCTGTGCCTGAATGGTGGCTTCATAAGGGTCCAGTGCCGCGGCTTTCTCAGCGAATTCTTTGCCCCGACTACAATTGCCATTGAAAAAACTGGATCTGGCGAGCGCGAAATTTGCCGACGCATTTTCTCTGCCACGAACCATCGCACGGCGCGCATATTCCAAGCCTTCCTCGGGATTGGGCTCTCTGCCGGTTGCCTCTCTCCGCAAAAAGGAAATGAACGAGGCGGCCGCGAGAATCTGGCTGTCAAAAGGGTCGGCAACCAGTGATTTTTCGATGCAGGACTCGACGACCGGCAAAAGATCCGGATCGCGATTGGCGCGATAACTCTCGAACCGCAAGATACAGGGGTAGCCGATCATTGCATTGTCCGGCAGCCGTTTGCGCTGGTCGGTAGCGATTAATCCATAAACGCTGGTGATCCGGCTGGATATGGGGCCGAGTTTTTCGGGATAGTCGGCCGGTGAATCCGGCATCGCAATGGTTGCTGACCAGATTGTTTCATTCTGGATCAGCGACGTCAGCAGAAATTTGATTTCCGGACCGCTCGGACCAGCGACTATCTTGCTTTCAAACAGATAGGCATTTTGGCCTGTCACCGAGGCGATGTCCGGTTCGCCCGCCGCCGCTAGCCGCACTTGCGATGAACGGGCAAAGGCATCTTCGAAAAACTGTTGTATCTCGGCGGACATGTCGGTGTCTGTTGCCCCGGATTCCATTCGTGAGGCTGCAATGTAAATTTTCGGGGGCAGGGTCTCGTGACCGGAAGTCATTGCGATTCCGGAATCAACCGGGCCGGAAGAGGGCACGAACCAGATCAGGCCTATCGCGGTGATCAGCAGGACGGCGGACAGCCCGAGCATCGTCAGCCGGTTGTTAAACCACCGATCGCGAGCAAGCTCGGCAGGCGACGGGGCATCAGGATCAATGTCATCCGGTCCGGCAATATGCTGCCCGTCTCCCGGATCACCATCATCCGTCGCAATCTCGACAGCATAATGTCCGATCGGGATATGCAAGCGTGTCGCGCTGTGGTGCGAATTATAATAAGTGCCGAGCATCTTGCGCAGCCGGCCCACTTGTACGCGGGGATAGCTATCGGCCTGGACGTCAAAATCCTCGGTGCGCCCGAGGCCGTCCACGGCAACCTGATAGGCCTTGGGCGGGTTGCCCGGATTGGAAATCGCCTCCTCAACCAGATAGCTTAACAGTTGCGACATGACTGGCGAGCGGATGAAATCTGGTGATTGCAACAGTGTGTGCGTTTCCGCGCGGAGCAGCTTCGCCCGTCTTTCGTCCGAAATTGGTGAGGCCATTAATCCGGTCTCCCTTTAATTGCGACTTTACCAGAAAGAGCGGAATGCTGCACGGTTATATTATTCACTGGAATGACACCCAGTCGCGCAGACTGATCCAGCCTTCGCTGCCGACGATGATATGATCGTGAACCGTCAGCCCGAGTTCTTTCGCCGCCTTAAGCAGCCTGCGGGTCGCTTCGATATCGCCCTCGCTCGGATCCGGATCGCCCGACGGGTGATTATGGGCAAGGATCAGGGCTGCTGCGTCCACGGCGAGTGCACGTTTCAATATTTCGCGGGGATAAATCGGAGCTTCGGAAATCGTGCCTCTGCTGACGACCTCATCGCAGATAAGCCGGTTTTTGCTATCCAGAAACAATACCCGCACTTCCTCGACCGGCAAGCGCGCCATGGCAACGATAAGATATTCGATCACGTCGTCGGCCTTGGACAGGCAAATGCGGTCCAGCATCTTGTCTTTGGAAGACACCAGCATCGCCTCCCGCACCAGCGAAAGGATGGCTTGGGCGGGATTGCTTTTGGCCGGCCGGGAATCAGAATATAACACGGCCCCGATAGAGCCGAATTCGGCAATCAGGGCCGAGGCGACAGCGGAGGCATTGTCTATTTTTGCAACGGTGAAAAGTCGCTCCAGGATTTGTCGACCCCGAACCGCCGAAGACGTTGTTGATGACGGTATGTGCCGACAGTCAAAACAATCAGCATCGGATAAGCCCAGATTGCCGCCACCGCTCCATAAGCCTGGGGTAGCAGTTCCGGAATGACCATTATCGGAAGGTGTGTGAGCACCTGTATCGATTGCATAGCGCATAACCATATTGTCCAAAACCTCTCAGCATTTAAGGCAAGATAGAAAAAGCTGGCCAACATTGCCGTGTCGACGAGAAAGATACTCACTTCGACATGAGAAAACCGTTCAGAAACAGGGGCGGCGACCGCGATCGTTAAAAAGAAACCCACCATCACGATGATGACAGCAAATCGCTCGGGCCGACCACCCCATATCAATCCGTAGCTGCAGCACAATATCAGCAGCATTTGAAACAATTGAATTCTGACCATGTCCTACTCGACCAAAGAATGTTGGTACGGTCAAGCTCCGCTTGGCTTAAGCGTTCGGGACAGCGCGAGGATAGGCAGCAACATCCTGATCCGCCTGACCGGATGGCGGGGGAGGGCATTCCAGGCCATCGCCCCAGCTGACGGTGCGCAAACCGGCATCTTGCTGGTCTTCGGCGAGATGTGCATGCGCTTCCACGACTTCCCGATAAGAGCGTGCGGTCTGGGCGGCAGCGGCAATCAGCTTCTCGGAAGCATCAATGCCTGCGGTCAGGGAAAAACGTGTTCCCGGTGCGAGGCGGGCAGCGGCCATGCTGCTCATCAGTTCGCCCATCTGAACCATGGTCAAATTGAGGGATTTTTCGACCTCGTGGATTTTTGTGGCGATGGGGCGGGCGGCTTCAATACGTTGGTTCAACATGTAACTCTCCGGACGCCGGGGGAGGCCGACGCTTACTGGTGACAAAACATGCAGAGATTAATTCGGGCCTAGCAACCTGCTCACAACCATTGCGGCGAGACAGACGAAGGCAAATGCAAAGGCAAGTTTTACCGACAAGTCGGCAATAGCCCAAATTCGCGCTTCCTTGCTTAGATCGTTACCCGTTTCTCCCTGCTTGCGGAACGGCACCGAAAGTAGCGAGCTGGAGAAGGTGGAATATGACTGATAAGCCGATTGCACTTCCCTGACTCTGTCCGGTGACGCTGCCTGTTGTCCAGGCAGGGGATAAATTGCGCCGGATTGCGGCTTTTTCGCAATCCCAATATTCTTGGGTACAAAAAATTTGGGTGCAAAACCTTCGTGATCTGCCAACATCCGGGCTGCGGCCTTGCTGCTTGTCACTTGCAGCTTTTGCCGCGCCGACCGCAACCTTTCGTTGATCACGTTAGGGGTTACGTCGATCTCCTGGGCTGCGGTTTTCGCATCATGGCCGAGCAAAAGAAGGTGGAGGGCCTCTTTCTCTTTCTGGTTCAGGTTATCGCAAAAGTCTGTGGTCATTTTTCAATCTTATGTCAGGGGCGATCATTTGGCAAAAGGGAATGGTCAACCTGATTGCTAACTATCCGATCTTATTGGGTAACAAATATATTTCATTCGGTTAACATTGGGTAAAATTGCATGTTACCGCTACAAAGCGTAAACGAAATTGAATAATTTCTCGTTAATTTCGCCGGTTTTCCGTCGGTTCGATACGGGTAACATTAACTTGTTACACCCGTAAGGCCAGTGACACGGGTTGAAACTCATGAATGTCCGCAGATCGGTGCATATCCATAGGCGTTCGGCAAGATGCCCTTGGCGATGGTTTGTCTGGCACGGCGGTACGAAGATTCTGGTTCCCGGAATCCCGGCCTGCTTCTCGCCAAATGACTGTCGTTTGCAGCGAACGGAATATTCTGGTCAATATTTCCTCGCTGCGTTGGGCTTTCTGGCCAGTTTGGAAGAAGTTATTGCACCCGCTAGACTTCTTTTGGACATTCAAATCCGGGTTGATCCATCGCCTCCCATGATCGGATCAGCCCGGAGATGATTTTTTGGCCCGGATGGAACGAATAGAGTTGCTTGGTGTTTAGTAGGTTAGTGTTGTGTAAAGATTGTAAACGGAATGATTAAGATCGAAAAGAAGGCCCTGAGCCAGAGAGAAAAAGAACTGTTTTTTGGCAATCTTGTGACGTGGGGTTCCCTTGTCTCTGCGGTTATCCTGGCGATTGCTTTCGCACCGCTCAGCGCAGCGGAAAGCGATCATAACGCTTCAACGTACAATGAAGTAGCTGCGCCACTCGATATGCAAAGCAAGCAGGGCTGACGATCACCTGGTTCGTGCGACGCATCAAAAGTCTAGCCGCAAATTGACCAGCCGGCGGGTTCTTCGTTATTGATAATTTAGAAAGTCGAGCGTTAAAACCGCTGCATCATTGCCGGTTCTATAATCTGCGCGCTTCTTCGACCAGCATCACCGGAATGCCGTCGCGTATCGGATAGGCCAGACCAGCGGCCTCGCTGACCAGCTCCCCGGCTTCGACATCATGGACAAGCGCCGCCCGGGTCATCGGGCAGACCAATATCTTCAGCAGTTCGGGATCAACGCACCGATTTCCGTCGCTCGCCGCCCCATCCTTTACGGAGCGATCGCTCATTGCCCGATCGCTCATTGCAATGTGACCCGGTCATCGTCGCCATCCTGTCGCCCGAAAAACTGTAGCAGCTGGATGATCAGTTCTGCACGGTTGGCGAGGCCGTCGACCTCCAGCAATGCCTGCTTAGACGCAGCATCAAAGGGCGCGATCTGCGCGATGCCGTTGACGAAGGCCATGTCATCGAGACGTCCGATACTGTCCCAGTCAACCTGATAGCCCTGCAGCTCCGCAAATTTCCGCGATTCGATTTCCAGCGCGGCGCGCTCAGCGCTGGCCAGGACTTCGTCCAGTTCCTGATCGGCTTCGATCTCGGCCCGTACCTGCCGGAAGGCCGTGGATGCATCGATTTCCTCGACAATACGGAAGCGGGCCACGCCTTCCAGCACCACGTTGAAGCGGCCGTCATCCAGCGCCTCGATATCGATGATTTTGCCGAGGCAGCCGATATCGAACAGTGCGGGGTGCTTGCCCTCTTCCTTGGGCTGGATCATACCGATCTGGCGGTCGCGCGCCATCGCGTCATTGATCAGGGCGCGGTAGCGTTCCTCGAATATATGCAGCGGCAAGTGCATGCCGGGAAAAAGCAACGCTCCGGCTAGCGGGAAAATAGATAGCCTTTTGGTTTCGCTCATCCGAACAGCACGGCGCTGAGCTTGCGGCGGGTCGCTGAGACCCATTCGTCCTCGAGGCCGACCATTTCGAACAGCGACAGCAATTTCTGTCGTGCCGCTCCGTCGTTCCAGTCCTTGTCCGCAGCGATAATCGTCAGCAGATGTTCAGCGGCAGCGTCATGGTCACCCGTGGCGATTAGCGCGCTTGCCAGGTCGAATCGCGCCTGATGATCCTTGTCATTGGCAGCGACAGCCGCCTTCAAGGCTTCCAAAGCACCGGCATCCGGTTTGTCCTTGGCCAGTTGCAGGGTTGTCTGCGCCCGTTCGATCGCTGGGTCACTGCGCAACTCCTCCGGCAATCCGGCGAGGGCGGCTTCCGCCTGCTCTATATGGTCAGCCGCAACCAGTGCGCGAATCAGTCCGCCGACCGCTTCGACATTGTCGGGTGCCATATCGGCGATCTGCGCGAAAATCCCGGCAGCACGCTCGGCATCGCCTTCGCCCAGCACTTCTTCACCCATGGCGAGAAGCGGCGCCACATCCTGCTCGGGTTCTGCTCCGCCGCCAACCGGCAACTGCTCGAGCAACTGGTCCAACGCGCCGGTCAGCTGGCTTTCGCTGCGCGCGCTGGTCAGGTCGGCCACCGGCTTGCCCTGGAAAATTGCATAGACGGTCGGAATCGACTGCACCTGGAACTGTGCGGCGATAAATTTATTCTCGTCGACGTTGATCTTGGCCAGCACCACGCCCTTGTCGGCATAAGCGGCGGCGACTTTCTCCAGCATCGGCGTCAACGCCTTGCACGGCCCGCACCATTCTGCCCAGAAATCGAGAATCACGAGCTTGTCCATGCTCGGCGTCACGACCTCCCGCTGGAAGACTTCTACCGCTTTCTGTTCTTCAACCGTCAGTCCTGCTGTTGCCACATCATGCTCCTGTTATAGCGCCGGCCCAATGCCCGGACTCGCGCCCAAATCGTTTAACTTGTGGGCTTTATGTGGGGAGCAGCGCGCCAATGCCAAGGATATTTTTGCATTTGTAGTGAACTAGGGTGTGATTGGGGCTTGCGGGGTATAAAAACCCATGCTAACCGCGCGCCTCAACTGCTGCTGACCAAGTGATTACCCAAGTGTCGCAGCAACGCCGAGCGGGCGTAGCTCAGGGGTAGAGCACAACCTTGCCAAGGTTGGGGTCGAGAGTTCGAATCTCTTCGCCCGCTCCAGTTTTTCTGCGTGTTATAGCGCGTAAGACTGAATTGTTGGATTTCATTCCCCACTGCATCCCCACTATCAGGCTTGCTAAAGCGGATCCCGCGATGGCTGGTGTCTTTCGTAGGATAAGCCCTATACTCCGGCACATTTGTTCGAAAATGGGGGTTAGGGGCCAAGCGGGGGCGTCCCATGAAATCATATGTTACGTACAAGGTAATAGAGCAGCCTTCAGACCGATCCAAAAATTTTGAAACAACTGACGTTAGCGGTTGGTGAATGGTGACAAATCAATTGTTATCAAAGAAACATCGCATTCCGAAGCAATGCACAACCGACACAAGACAGTGAAAATAACATTCCGTTGTCCACGTTCGACTGCGGCAAAATAAGAACGGTCGACATGCAAGCTGCTCCTGCGTCACACCCATGCGCTTGCGCTGAGCCTTATGGATCACCTTCAAATTCAGATCCTCGTTTATGGAACAGAAGGTGAATTGCTTGAGCCTGAAAGTCTGGTTCTATCGTTGGCTGTCCATCGATTCTGATACGCGGCCGATCTCGGCTCGCATAAAGCGTGGGCATGTGCCGATATAGCGGGGATCGACTTCAAGGATATGCGGCTGTCCCTGCTGCCGCTTGAAGCGTTGTCCTCGTACCCAGGAGGGTGACGGGCTACGTCTTTATCGTTGTAGAATGCGGGCTCGATTGAGATGAGCTCTCCTTTCTTTTCGGTGATTTTCGACAAGGAAGGGATCAAAGCAGCAGCTAGTGTACCATTATTAGTTGATTGCTATGCTCGCGGTGGTTGCGCTGACATTGCTGTATTTGGTGAATTTGATAACTCCCGAGCCTGAGAATATTTCGTTTACACGACATTCATTTTCAATTTTGGTTGAATTTAACGTCCCAAGATTCTGGCCAGAGTTAAGCTGCTTAAGTTTGCAGTTTGTGGGTTGGATTTTTCCATTATATAAGCAACGCAAATGGCAATTTTGTAACAAGGAAACTCTATGGATATGAATTCATGCGTACAGCACAGTAGCAGTGTCGTCTCCTGTGAAATTGACGCAAAAACTGTGATGCTTGATATTGAAAATGGAAAATATCATGGCTTTAACGAAGTGGGCTCCCGCATTTGGCAAATGATATCTGAGCCAATGGAAATAGACAAAATATGCGCAATCTTGGCGGCGGAATTTGAAATCTCGCAGGAACAATGTGAAGTGGAAGTGTTGAGATTTCTGCAAAAACTGGACGAGACCAAGCTCATCACGGTAAGCTGATCATATGGTTCTGACCTGCTTTCTCGGGATCGACATGTTGTGAGCATCATTGCCGGAAGCGTCGATTTTTCCAGCAATCCCGATGCTCAGGCCAATATATTCTCCGATTGCTTTGCGAAATTTAAACATGCCTATCATAAACGTTGGCAGGATAAGTCCGTCAGTCTGCGTTATTGGCACCAAAGCATTTCTCCGTATTCAGAAACCGAAGTCCAGCCTTTGCTTGATGATGAATTGGTATTGGTCGGAGACCTTAGATTAGATAACCGAACCGAACTTATCAAAAAGCTGGGGGGATTGAATAGCTCCTCCACCGACAGTGAAATGGTTTTGGCCGCTTATAGAAAGTGGCAAGGCCAATGTGTAAACCATCTCGTCGGAGGCTTTGCGTTTGCCATCTGGGACAGGCGTCTCAAAAGCCTGTTTTGCGCCAGAGATCAAATGGGGCAAAAGCCCCTGTTCTACTGCGAAGCAAACGATGGCTACGATCATTGTTTTATGTTTTGCACCTCTCCCGCCGGGATACTCAGTCACAGCAGATCAAGCAGCGATATCGACCCTCAAGGCGTGTTCAATATCTTGATGGGGCGGACCTGCAACGAAGAAACCAGCACCCTGTTTTCCGGAATCAAGCGATTAGCAGCGGGATTTTGCCTACAGGTCAATCATACAGGAATAGAACTCAGGCGATACTGGGAGCCGGAACCGGTAAGAAGTATTCGCTATGCTGATGATCGCGAATATGTCGAGGGATTTAACGAGAAGCTGGGGCAAGCAGTTGAATCATGTATCAATACAGACTTGCCGGTGAGCTCGTTTCTCAGTGGTGGGCTGGATTCCAGTACCGTCGCCTGCATGGCGCATAAAAAGTTGCAACAAAATAGCCGTCGTCTCATCTCAACCACTTTTGTTTTGCCAGACAATGAAGATGGCGTTGACGAGAAGACATATGTCGATTCCATATTGGCAGAAAATGATTTCGACCATTTCTACGTCACTCGCGAAAATGTTGGCTTTCGCGAATGCCTGCACAATAGTCAGGAGTTATATGGGGGCTACCCTCACACGAGCCATGCCTATTTCAATAACCTCTTGCCGGAGTTGGCGGAACGGAATGTGGGAGTGCATTTGTGTGGTTATGGCGGTGACCAGGTCGCCTCATATCATGGGATGTGGGTATTCGAGCAGCTGCTGCTGGAGGGGCGCTGGATAGCAATGCTGAATCTGCTGAAGTCCACCAGTAACGGCCGTGTAAGAAGTGGCGCAAAAACGATCTTCAAAACGTTGGTAAACATAATGCAGGCGACTGCTCCCGATAGCCGGAATAGAGCTTGGTATGACAGAAAAATTGCACGCAGAATGATCCTGCCAGATCTCGCCAACCGGCCTGGTTATCGTGAAAATGTATTAAGGCGCGCATCATTCGATGTTTATCCGTTTCCATGGAAAATAACCGATGTGATGAAGCGGTTCATCCAGTATGACCGAACTTCGGTGACCCTGGAAACCCTGAGTAGCACATTTCTGCCTTATGGCATCGAGTATCGCACCCCGCTCACAGATATTCGCCTGATCGACTATTGCATGTCGTTGCCCCCGGAGCAATTTTATCTGGGCGGAAAGAGAAGTCTGATGCGTCGGTCAATTCAGGGTCTGGTACCTGAGCACATTCGCTTGGCTCACAACAAGCAGCAAGGCTCGACGCCAAATTTGTTTCTCGGCCTCTGGCAGGAAAAAGATCAACTGGTGGAGGATCTGAATAACTGCGCTCATATCAATGATATTTCAAAATTACTGGATATACCCAGAATAAAAAGGCAGCTGGAAAAAAGTAGCGTTAATGAAAGAGATAGGCCAAAATTATACAGGAATTTGGAGCTAGCCCTGTACATTTCCTGGTTCAAAAATCATTTTTAAAAAGTCGTCTGTTTAGTCATGTAAAGAAACAGGAAATGGTCAAGCTTCGCAAAACTCACTTTTATCGTGCATTCGGATTGAACATTCATTCGGACATATGCTTGCCCGAGCTGGTGCCAGACATCTCTCAAAGCCAAGCGGATGTGCACATTCGCTATGGTCAGGGCCTGGAAAATATTTCCTCGCATGCAAGTGCAGGTCAGAATTTTATCGTCAAGGACGACCAGGTGATATTACGGGGAGATGGTTTCGATCTAGCGGTCGCCGGCGGTGAAAATTTGACAATTCACTGCGATAATCCGGCGCTGCATCAAGAGCCTATCCGGTTGCGAATTCTTGGTGCTGGCATAGGATTATTGCTACAGCAACGGGGACAATTGGTGCTGCACGGGGCGACGATTGTTGGCCAGCATGGGGCCGCTGTGGTTATGGGTAACAGTGGCGACGGCAAGTCAACATTGACGATGCAATTGGCGCAGCGTGGCTATCGTCTGTCGGGTGATGATAAATGCGTCGCGAGAATTGACGAACATGACATATTTGCCGTGCCCTGTTCGCCATTTATAAAAGTGAGCAAAAAACTTGTCGCGCAGATGGATGTCGAGCGGAGCCAGATTCACATTAATAGTGCCCTAGAGAATAAAGTTTATGTTGATCTGGGACCGCGCTTCGAACTCGGTGACGTGCCCATTATTGCGGGCTTCGTTCTAGGCAGGGCTGCGCGGACTTCAGTGAAAAAGCTTACGCAACGGCAAGCATTTGATAATTTTCTCGAACACAATTATCGCAAGACGAAATTTTTCAAGACTGGATTGCAAAAAACGCAGTTCCTTCACTGCCATAATATGGCGAACTCGGTTCCTGTATATCAATATTTCAGGCCCTTGAAGGATGGGCATTTACATCAACCGGAGCCCGAGTTTCTGGATGTATTGGGGGGCATTATTGGAAATGGCAGATAAAGATTTTCTCAAGTTCGAAACTGTCGTGGCCAATCCCGGATTACTTTCTTTGGCTGCGGAGCAACTGGATAAGCGCGTTGCCGATAATCCATCTGACGCCAATGCAATATGGCAGCTGGCTGAAACTTACCGTAAACTGGGAGAGCTTGAAAAAGCCGCTGCGCTATATTCGACGCTATGTCGATTAACAGGCCAGGGCCAGCTTGCTAGAGATCTGTTGGCTGTTACAGAAGGGAAGCCGCAAGATTTTGTCGGTCAGGATGGATGTTATCCAGTGCCATTCGTAATCAAAAACAACTATCTCTCCGATGACGAGCTTTCCATGCTTTGCGACTACGTGAGTGCTGAGGCATGGGAAAATTGCGAGCCCTCGAAAGTGGGCAAGGGCAAGCATGATGATACGCTCAGGCGCTCCTTTGATTTGGCGATGCCCGATTGGCTGAAGAAAAAAATGCGCCAAGAGATTGTCGATTATTTACCGGAGTTGACCTGTGCACTGAATGTTGCAGGTGAAAAATTTGATCGGATTGATTTGTCTCTTCGAAGCTATGGAGACGGACATTTTTTTGGCATCCATACGGACAAGCGTCCCAATATTCAGCGCCTTCTGAGCTTAACCTATTTCTTTTTTATCGAACCGAAAAATTTTACCGGCGGCGATTTGTTGATCTTTGATAGCGACGTCGGTCAATCGGAAGGCCGATCGTTTTCCGAATGTTTCACTCGGCTGCAAGCCACGCAAAACAGCCTGGTAGTCTTTCCAAGCGCTTCTTATCATGCCGTATCCACGGTCAATGCTAAGGCAGGAAACACCGCTCACTATCGCTATGCTGTAAATGGTCATGTCTGGGAGCAAAGCTCGAATGAGCAATAGTCCTTCCGACGAAAGACCGTTTTTTGGTGCTTTGTATGATTTGCAGAAACTGGTAAAAACCCACTTATTTCTGATCTGTCCCAACAACAGCGGTTCAACCTATTTGAAGGGTGTGATGGCGAACTCCCTGCACACCTGGAACCTCAAGAAAGAGGGGCAGCATATGGTGGGCTTTCAGGGCGTATCCACAAATGCGATTGGCGCGGAACTGCTGTGGGCGACTGAAAAATGGTTGAAATATTTTACAGATGAAACGGCGTTTAACTGGCCGGAGACCAGGAAGGCCTGGTATTTTGCAGCCACTGCACGAGATCCAGCAGCGTCAGTGTTCTTTACCAAGTCTCCTCCAGCCATCGTCTGGGTGGAGCAACTCAAGCAGTGTTTCTACAACAGTCAATTTATCTTCATGGTGCGCAACCCCTATGCGGTGGTTGAAGGGATTTCGAGACGGAAACGGGGCCATTATTCAAGGGAGCAGATCCTGAATCTGGCTTCAGAACATATTATGAAATGTTTTGAGCTGCAGATAAAAAATATCGAGAACAATCCGGAAGGTGAGTTTTTCACTTATGAGTTTTTATGCGCTGAACCGGAGCAGGTCAGGAACAGGTTGAACCTGCTGGTTCCGGATTTGGTTGATTTGAACTTCGATTCCGAAATACCGGTTAAGGGAAATTACAACGAGCCGCTCCGCAATATGAATGAACAGCAGATAAGCAGGCTTAGCGGGAACGACTTGGCGATCATAAACCGTGTTTTTGATCTGCACCCGGAAGCCTTGGAATATTTTAAATATCAAAGGGTGGGCTAATGGACGATCGATTGGGAAAAATGACATGAGCCATTTTTCGGGTCAAACCAAAGAGCTCGCTAAAATTGATCGAAACGCCATAGTGCTTTTGGTGAATGAACTGGCGAAGCAAGCCGGCCTTTGGGAAAAATGGGATGCACTGAAGCCGAACCGTTTCGGTGTTTTCAATGGATGCGTCCAGCATATCGTTTTCAAATATCCGGTAGATCTGAGTGATCACCGGCATTCGATGACCTTTCCAATCTGGCACGATTGGCAGCCCCTTATTCAGCCGCTGATCGATCAAGCCGTATGTTCATATGGTTATGAACAAGGCATTGTTGCCCGCATCATGTTAGCGAAATTGCGCTCCAAGGGCTCAATTCCCATGCATGTCGATAGCTCTCAATCTGCCAAAATCCCGCACAAGGTGCACATTCCACTGCAAACAACACGGGGTGTAGTGATGAATTTTGCCGACAAGAACAGTTGTCATTTGGCGGTTGGCAGGGCTTATGAAGTGAATAATCGCATCGAACATGGAGCGACCAATCCAACCGGTCAGGATCGTGTTCACCTGATATTTGACTATTTCTCTCAAGCTAAAAATTAACATAGGCGACTGACGGCATGCTTCCCGCATTCACCCAACCTTTTGTCAAACTGCCACTTCGGGTGGACGTCAGCCGGTTGCAGTCTGAAGTGGCTGCGCTGTTGGACTTTGACTGGTTGACACATCCTTCCGGATTCTCTGGAAATCTGACTCTGCCGCTGATTGCCGTGAACGGGCAGTTCAACCATGATTTATCCATTGCTGGCCAAATGCTGCCCACTCCTGCCCTGGTATCATGCCCCTACATCAGGCAAATCCTGGCTTATCTGGAGGTGCCACTATCCCGCACCCGGCTGATGATGCTGAGTCCGGGGGCTGAAGTGTCCAGGCACTATGATGCGGGCTACCATTGGTATCGTCGACTGCGGATACATCTCCCCGTATTTACACATCCTGATGTGATATTCGGATGCGGGGGGCAAGAGCGTCACTTGGGGCAGGGGGAGCTATGGTGTTTTGATCATAGAAACTGGCACTGGGTCCAGAATCACTCACAATATTCGAGAATCCATCTGGTGATAGATACCAAGGCCTCGCCGGATTTTTTTGCGTCTTTTTCAAAGCGGCATGAGCAGGGAGCGGATATCCCATATGGCGACCAAGCGGCCAAACCCATGTCTCTGGAGCCCTTCGCTTTTGAAGTGCTCGAACCAGAGGAGCTATCACGACTCATTGCTATCATGGTGTCTCAGCTAGAAGATCAAAACCAGCTTGAGTCCGTGCGATTGCTGGAGGCGCTTGCAAGCAAATGGGAGCATGCTTTCGTCGAATATCAGCATAATGAAGCGGGTGAATCAGCCTACAGACAAATCATCGAAGAGATGGTGAAAAAAATCGATAGATCAGTGCTGGGCGAGAAAGCAGATCGCGCGTTTAATACGATCGCCACGATGCTTGACAAGAGCAATGGTACGCCAGTTTTTCAGAGACTGAATGACATTGAACTCAATTTTATTTAGTGAAGGAGGCCCCCGTCGCTGGATGATTTTCGCGCAATTTCTGTCCATTGGTGGCGTTCTTACGATGGGCTTCATGTTATTCAGCCTGCGGTGTTCTATCTCCAGGATGGTGGGGCAGGATGTTGATAATAGTTAGGCTTGATGTTTGCGCAGTTGCCCGTAACAATGGTATGTAAGTGGATATTCGAAAAAACGTGCAAACGATGATTTGAAAGGTGAGTTGATATGGAAGGTAATGGAAAAATGAGCAGCGAAGTTGGTGTTGAAAAAAAACAGAACGACCAAGGCAAAAAGAAGACTTGGGGGACGCCTGAACTCACCAGCTATGACTATGGGACTTTGACGCAGGGTGGAGCGAACCTCAGGACAACTGATGATGTCGCTGGAGACAATTACAGAGCCAGTTAATCAGTACCGCTGAATGGAAAATATTGTCTGGATTGCTTCTTTTCCCAGGTCCGGAAACACTTGGTTGCGTTGCTTCCTTGCCGGTCTTTTGCAGGAGAGTGAAGAACTGGATCTGGATAGGCTTCCGACAGTCCATTGCGCAAGCAGGGCGCGCGTAGAGCAAAGCCTATGTTTCTCAACCGGGGATTTGACCGCTTCGGAAATTAACATTCTTAGGCCTGGTGTTTACCGCCATTGGGCCGAAGCGTGTGACACATCGCTTCCGCTTTTTGTTAAGACCCATGATTGTTATGTGAACAACAGTCAGGGTTTGCCGATTTTTCCTGCGGATGCCTCGCGTGCAGCCATTTACCTGATCCGAAACCCTCTGGATGTCTGCGTGTCCTATGCAAATTTTTGGGGCGGGGATGATTATGATAAAGCAGCAGACTATATCTGCGATCATCAGCATTCTCACCCGCTGGATCACAGCAATATGTTCGGGCAATTATATCAGTATATATCCGACTGGAGCACCCACGTTAAGAGCTGGCGCGATGATTGCGACATGCCGACAAAAATTATCAGATACGAAGACATGAAGAGGGCGCCGGCTAGTACCTTTCTCGACATTGTGCAGTTTTTGCAGCTTCCATACGGAGAGCAGGAGGTCGAGACATCATTGGAAAAGTGCGATTTTGCAAAATTGCAAAATAGGGAAGCTGTGTCGGGATTTAGAGAGCGCCCCTATGAAGGAGACCGGTTTTTCCGGCAGGGCAGGGTCGATGATTGGCGCAATTCACTCCAGGCGCAGACGGTGGAGCAACTGGTCAATCGCCATTCCGAAGAAATGGCGAGATATGGGTATCTGGAAGAAGATGGAAGCATCATTGCTTACTGAATTTGGCAATGATGCCAAAGCATTGGGCTCTGATCCGCTCCAACGGGACAACTTTCCGTTCACCAACTTATTTGTAACTGGATGGAAGATAGTCGCCGATTCTCTTCGGTGTCATTTTCGGGATATCGAAAGCCAACATGGAAAATCATAGCTATCTCATCTGCGGATTAACCGTCTCTTTCCCTTGGCCACAGGCGACGTTGATCGAGTCAACGGCGAAGGCGGATGTTATCGTGGAACTGGGGCGGGCCACACCTCCTCCAAAAGATCTGGTCAAGTTCAATGGCCCTAATTGCCAGGCCGCTCCCGATCATGTTTTTTTTGATCTCGACGATATCGGCCGTTTTTCCATTCGTAACGGCAGCAATATTACGGTTGAAATATCGGGAGACCAAGACGTTGAGGCGCTGAATGCGTTTCTTTTAGGTTCCTGTCTTGGTGTGTTGCTGATCCAGAGAAACCAACTTGTGTTACATGCTGCGGTGCTTGAGAAAAATGGTCGCCAAGTCGGGTTTGCCGGGGGACCGGGCAGTGGAAAGTCTACTTTATCCGGCCTGTTGCTGAATTCGGGTGGAAGGATCCTGACCGACAATATTGCGGCGATACAAGTCGAAGCGAATGCCGCAGCAACAGTGTTTCCATCCTTTCCTTCTTTGAATCTATGGCGGCCCACCATGGAAAAATTGGGGCTGGACGACCGCAACCCCATAAAATTGCGACCCGAACTGGACAAATATATACTGTCCTTTGAAGAGAAATTTGTTTCCGAACCAAGACCTCTCCATACTCTTTGCATTCTCGCTCCTTGGAACAAAAGCGAGATAAGTTGCGAGCGTATTGACGGGATTGAACGTATCACGCACCTCAGTCATGCCAGTTTTCGGTTACGAATAACGCGAGGGATGGAGATGGATGAGCAGCATTTCAGACATATCGGCGCTCTCTCCGGTTGTATCGAGCTCATCAAACTTTCTTTTCCCCACGACTGGGCATTGAACAAAAGTCTGGTTGAGATTGTTGATGAACTGTTTTTGAGCCCGGACAAAAGACGCAAGTTGCAGCTTGCCAATGTAAATCCGGACTGCATATGAATTACAAAGCAGCTGAAAAATATTGTTTGGCAACAGTGACTACCTCGTCATATGTGATTGGAACTGTAGTTTTGATCCATTCTTTTTTGGAAAAGAATAGTTGGTTTGACGGGGATATAGTCATCCTAACCGAAACCAAAAACCTCTCCTCATCGGAAATCGATATATTGTGCAGTTTTGATCGCGTTATGATTGTCGATATTGGTGTGGAGTTGCGCGAAAATATAAGAGCGCTCGAGGAATCAAATCCATCATTTCTGGGCAAGTCAGCGCGATTTTTCTCGCTGGAGGCTTTCAACCTGGATCGGTACGAGAAAGTGCTGTTCTGTGATAGTGATTTGTTGTTTCTGGGCTCCGTCAAAAACTTGTTTGATGACAATCAGCCGTTACTTTGCTGTGGTGACGGGCCTTGTTATCAAGGGCTCAATCGCAATAAATATTCGTTCAAGCCATGTGCACCAAAAGTGCCCGATCAGGAGCTTGCCAACACTTTCAATGCGGGGTTGATGCTTATTGACAAGTCGCTGATCACCCGATCGAATTACCAGTCCCTGGTAGACATGACAACTGCGTCACACTGGACGCATTCCAAAATAACCCTCACCGATCAGAGGATATTCAACCTGTTTTTTGCCGGGCAGCAAAAGCTGGTCTCTCCTGTATATAACTATCTGCTGGCGCATCAAAATTCGATCAATGCAGCCCATCCCGATATCATCGACGATATTAAGGTTTTCCATTTCAACGGTGCCGCCAAACCTTGGCAGTTAATGCGTAGCATGAGCGCCATTGATGATAATGTGCTACAGTTTCAGGCTGCAATTCGATGGTATCAGCAATTTGAAAGAGCTCTATCGCACAAGCATCTAGCTATGTTGAATGGTAAATCTGTTAGCTAGGAACTGTTGACAGAGTGGCGTCCACCGCCGGAACTGAGATAAACTAGTGGCTATTTGCCAAAATGCTCGTGCCAGTCGCGCCAGGCAACGCCGGTGGATTGCCATCCGGAAAATTCCTCCAGCGCAAGTGATTCCGGCTTGTCCCCGTCTCCTGCGAACTGCGCCGATTTCGCATCAATCGATCGTCTGTGCTGACCTTCAGTCATGAGACAGGTCGCGCTCTCTGCAGGCCTGTACTGGCTGCTGTCGCTTCCCGGTGCCGGCTGCATTGGCGATTGCTGGATATAATTTTGGCCGAAAGTATCAAGTCGTCGGGGTTGCGATATCAGTTATACGATGTATTCTTCAAGTTGGGTCGTCCTAAATGTATTAACAATGCAACAATCCTAGAAGGAGGATGATCTAATGGCAAAAATAAGGAAAACATCAGCGCCCAAAGCATCTACGCGCAGGCAAGTATATTTCAGTGAACCCAAGGAACTGAAGCAGCTGGACAATCCAAAAACCAAATTAAGCTTTGATTTGGGTGATTTGGAACTGTCGGAAGACCAGCTTGGACAGGTCCGCAATGAAGTGGTCCGCTCAGCAATGGCCGCAGCGGCAAAGCTGCTGGGTGCCGACAATATCGGTATTGCAAGTGACGATTTTTCCACTTTCTCTACCTTTTCGACCTTCTCTACATTTTCATCAGCTGCCTGAGCAGCGAGGTAGCGGGCCAATTGGCTCGCTACCTCCATTGAACCAAGAGTATCCGACTCGTAGAAGGGGAAGCTCCTATGGCCGTGCCTTTTTCGACCTTCGTCGTAAAGATCGCCAGCCGCTGCAATCTTAATTGCGACTATTGTTACATGTATAATTTGCAGGATGACACCTACCGCAATCAACCGGCGGTGATGCGAGACGACGTGGCACATCTGTGCGCGGAGCGAATCTGCGAACATGCGCAAAATAGCGGTCTGAAGGCTGTGCATTTTATCATGCATGGCGGCGAGCCCCTGCTCGCCGGCAAGAAGCGATTGCGCCGGATTGTCGAGATCGTCAGGACCAAATTGGACGCCGCTGACATTGCCTGCCGATTCAGCATTCAGTCCAATGGAACATTGATCGATGATGAGTGGATTGAACTGCTTGTCGAGCTCGATGTGCGCATAGGTCTCAGTGTGGACGGACCGCGCGCGATCCATGACAAGCACAGGCTTGATCACAAGGGCAACGGTTCCTATGATCGCGTGATCGATGCAATTGATCGTTTGCATGGCCATCCCAACGGGGCAGACGTTTTTTCCAACGTCCTGGCCGTCGTCGACACCGACATAGATCCGGAGTTGATGCATGAGTTCTGGGACGAGATCGGCGTGATAGGCTTTGATCTTTCCTTGCCCCATGCGAACCATGTCCATCCGCCGCCGCGCCCGATCGAAGAATATCGGGACTGGTTGATCGCCTTTTTCGACGGCTGGTTCGACAGGAACAATTCCGAGAGGCACGTCCGCTATTTCGAAAATATGATCCGTATGATGTTTGGATATCCGGTCAGCACAGACAATATCGGCGGCAAACCCGTGGATGTCCTCGTCATCGAAACGGACGGAAGTCTTGAGCCGACCGATGCTTTTAAATGCTGCTTTGACGGCGTTACCAAATTGGGAGCCAATCTCGCGGAGACGAGTCTGGACGATCTGTCCGGCAACCCGATGATTGCAGCCTTTCAGGAAGGCGCGAACGGACTTTGCGAAACCTGTCAGAAATGTTCTGCGCGAGATATTTGTGGTGGAGGCTATATGCCGCACAGATATGGCCAGGACGGAAGCTTTCTGCACCCCAGCATCTATTGCGAGGCCTTGTTGCCGTTGATCGAACATATTCACAGCAAGGTCGAGCAGACTTTGCCGGACGAGTTGAAGGAGCTGGTCGCGTGACAGAAAATTTGGTTTTACATGCTGGTCCGCCCAGTCACGAACATCGGCAGGCAATTGTAGATAAGGTGATAGGACATACACAAAATCAGATCGAGGCGGTTTGCCGGCACTATGTCGAGCAACATGTGCAATATGGCCTCTCGATAGAGGAAGCGCAGGCGCTTTTGCGATTTGCATTTCTGATGCGCTCGTCAAATGACAGCAGCGCGCGGGCGCTTTTGATGCATCCCACCACCCAATATTGGCTGGCAGCCATGCGCAGAGCCAGCGGCGATGTCGATATAGCCCAGCGCCGTCCATTTGCCCGCCACGTTTCATCACTGGCCCTGCAAGTTGAACTGGCGAATGAAGGTCAGGGCGAGTGGGATATTGATCTTGATCAGGAAGGCGGCCTGAGGATCCCGATTTTTGCTCGGCATATCGAGTTTGGACCGGAACGCGCTGGTCAGACCGTTCGGGTAAGTTGCCTCACCGGGTTTCTGCGCTGCTCTTTTGCTGACGGTATGACAATCGAGTTGCCCAACGAGGACCTGCTCGGTGACGTTCAAGCCCCCGAACCGGCGCTTGAGACGGACGGCTTCTGGATAAACTGCTATCAACGGCTGGCCGACGACCGCGTCCAGTTGCAGCGTCGGGATGAATGGTTGCGCCCGCACTGGACTGGCACGAACGAGAGGCAGACGGGCACGATATTCTTCGGTGCGAGTGAGGAACAATATCCCGCCGATCATCCGGTTGAACCCTATAGGATAGCGACAGAGAATATTAAAAGTTCCTCCCGTGAAATTGCCGAAGATGTCTTCACTTTCACGCCGGTGATGGTTCCGAGAACAACCGGGAAGAACCAGAGGATCGGATTTACTGTGCTTTCACGGCAGGGTGCGATGTTTCTGGATCCGGATGAGCCGAAGATAATGGCAGAGAATATCATTCACGAAAACGCGCATGTAAAACTTCGATATATGCAGCTGGTCGATCCCATTCTCGAAAATTTCTATGATGATGACAAGCAGAGATTCCCTGTACCCTGGCGTCCCGATCCAAGACCTTTGCCCGGTATTCTGGAGGGCGCCTATGTATTCTCCAACGTGCTGGAACATCGCCGGAAGTCGGGCATAAAAGCCGACGTCAAAGATGATCTGGAGCGCGACGTTGCCCAGGCTATCGACCTTCTGGCCGAACATGGGAAATTCACCGAGGCAGGGCGAAGCTTTCTGAATGAGCTTGCATGCTGGAAATGAGACGCTAGCAGCCGCCGCACTGCATGATTATCGAGGCATTGGAGCCTGGACAAGCGTCCTTATTGGCACTCCCGCCGCTCTAAAATCCCCGTCACCAGTGCCAGGTCATCCGGCTTGTCCACATCGATCGCCGCTTCCGCTATCGGCAATATTATCGGCTCGGCCCGCAGCGACATGCGGGCGCCTGCCTGTGCCATCGCATCTTTAAAGCCGATCGTCCGGCTGAGCGCCCGGAGCAGTAGCCAGGGACCGAAATGAGCGAAGATTTTCCAGCCTTTCTTGCGGTCTTTCTCGACCGCCGACCAGAAGGCTACCGCCGGTTTCGCAGCGGCATTGTGCAGGGCGAAGAGATTGGCGCCACTATAGGCGCCGCCGCGGAATTTCAGCCAGGTGCGCCGTGCGTCGGGGTAAGCGGCGAGCATGGTCCGGCGTTCGACCACGCCGACCGCAACATCCTGTGCGCTGTGTGCTTGAAAGAAATTGTCCAGTATCGCTCCGGTCAGCAGCGCATTGTCGGCGGTGGTCACCAGCACCGGCCATGGCGCGATATCGCTGCCGATGATGTCGTGGATGCTGGTCGCGATGCCGTCGTTGGATTCGACAAAGGCGATGCCGTCATGTTCGGCCAGATCAGGGCTGAGGCCCGCCTTCAGGTCTTCGGGCGACTGGGCCATCACGACCATCCTGCCGATATAGGGCGACGCAATCAGCGCGCGCGCCACCCGTTCGAGCATGGTCTGTCCGTTGATAGAGATCAGCGCCTTATATCGGACGTTGCAATAAGCGGCCATCGGATCGCCTTCCGGCCGCTGGCCAGCCAGGATGATCGCCGTCCACAGCGGCGTCTCTTCAGAGGGAAAATCACCAGCGGACATATTGGAATCACTAACGGGGGTCACGGGCGTCCTTATGGTTTGCAATCGCTTCCGGCGAAAACCGGTGTCACTGGCAATATGTAGACGCAGCGAGGCAATTTGCAAAGCAGGCCTTGGGACGAGCCCCTTACCGGTGGACCGGACCGGGACCCGGTAGACTTTCGCGCAAAATCTGTCCAAGGACGGGCAACGGCGGATTTGGTTCGCCGGTGCCTTGGAAGAAGATGAGGTCGGACATCCGATGGAAGACATATGAGTTCCGCATCATCTATCGATCCCCAGCGCATCGGCTTTCTGTTCAATCATGACGAATTGCATCAGGTCGCCCATATCGCGCCGATCATCTCCGCGCTGCAGCGGCAGGCCCCGACCGCGCGGGTCGAAGTCATCACATCCAGCGACCGGCAGGCCGAAGCGGTCCGGCACTTTCTCGATTCCGCCTTGCCGACGCCCGCTTTCTGGTCGATCCGCCCTAATCGCTGGAGTCGGCTGGCCGAGAATATGCTGGGCAAGATGGTCCCGCTCAACCGCCTCAGCAGCCTCAAGCGGAACACGGAATTGTTCCGCCATTTCGA
This sequence comes from uncultured Sphingorhabdus sp., assembly GCA_963974765.1. Lineage (GTDB taxonomy): Bacteria > Pseudomonadota > Alphaproteobacteria > Sphingomonadales > Sphingomonadaceae > Parasphingorhabdus. Next base: position 86,359 of record CAXBEI010000003.1, on the reverse strand, counting down.
CGCGCTGGTCGTGCCGGAGACCACGACAACCTTTCTCAAGAAGGACAATCCATCGGACCGGCCAAAGCTGATCTTCTTTCCCCATGGTGCGGGTGATCGCTCGATCGGCTTCTCGCCGGAAATAAGCCTGTTCGACTATGTGCTGCTGCCCGGCGAGAAAACCCGCCACCGGATGCTGGAGGCTGGCGTGATCCGTCCCGACAATCACCGCATCGTCGGTTATCCCAAATTCGAAGCTTATGTCAGCCGTCCACCGGTGAAGCTGTTCGACAATGACAAGCCCACTGTTCTCTACAACCCGCATTTCGATCCGTTGCTGTCGTCCTGGTTCCGCTTCGGCGAGCAGATTCTCGACCATTTCGCCGATCAGACTGACTATAATCTGATCTTTGCTCCGCATGTCATGCTGTTCCAGCGCAAGCTATTGGCGTCGGTCGAGCACCGCTTGCTGAAGTTCCGTCAGCGCATCGATCCGCGCTACGCCGCGCTCGACCATATCCATATCGACACCGGCAGCACGCGCAGCGTCGACATGACCTATACCAGTGCCGCCGATATCTATCTCGGTGATGTCAGCAGCCAGATTTACGAATATATTCAGAAGCCGCGCCCGGCGATATTTCTGAATTCCCACGATGCCAAGTGGCAGGGCAATGCCAATTATGAACATTGGAATTTCGGACCGGTGCTGGATGATATCGCCGATCTGGGTCCGACGTTGAAGGCAGTCTCGCCGCTATCGGACCCGTTTCGAGCCGCGCAGACGCGCGCCTTCGCTCATTCTTTCGATATGGATAGCCGGGAATCACCGTCGCAACGCGCCGCCTTGGCGATAGCTGAATTTCTCGCCCTGCCGTAACGCGGCGAGCCGGACTCTATATAGCGGACGGTTCGATCGTCAGAAAATCCCTGATCTCGACCGAATTCGGCCCCAGGGTAATCGGGTTCTGCACGCCGGGCAGGACACAGATATCGAACAATTCGGTAATCGCGCCCTCGAAGCGCAGCCATTGTGCGAGCTTGCCGGTCGACTGCGACACGATCTGGATGCCGCACCAGGCCGTGCTGTCTTTTTCCTTGAGCAGACCATCCAGCGCCAGTCCCTCGAAATGGCCCTTGCGGGGTTTGGACAGGGTGACAAAGGCATGGTCATTGTGAAAGGCCAGACCGCGCAAAAATCCGGGAAAGAACGCCAGCGGCACGAAGCTGCGATCCGCCGGATCCAGCCAGCCGAGTTCACCGGTCCCCGAATTGAGCAGCCACAGACGATCATCATGGAAGCGCGGACTGTGCGGCATCGACAGACCTTCGGCGAGGATCGCATTGCTCTCTACATCGATGATCAGACCGCCATCGTCCCGGCGATCCCGCCAGCCATTGGCGATGTTCGAGCGCGCGGCGGCGCTAACATATTTCGGCTTGCCGTCGACCATTGCCAGACCGTTGAGATGGCAGCGGTCTTCGGCCACAATCTCGCTGATAAATTCGGGTTTCCAGACCGGCTTGAAGCTATGCGTCAGGCTGGGCTCACACAGGCAGTTGAATCGGGTGTTGACGAAGACGATCTTACCATTGTCCTGAATACCGATTTCGTGGATGTCGACATTGCCGGTGGTCTGCAGATTGCGCGGCACATAGACCTTGTCATGCACCTGATTGGCCGTCTGACCGGGCCCTAGAACATTTTCCATTCGGACAATCTGGGTCAGCGTGCCGAGATAGATACGGCTGGCATCGCCAGCCACACCCATCGCCTGCGGATAGACCGCTTCGTGCAACGCCAGCTTCCCGTCCGGACCATGGCCGATCAGATAGAGCCGCCCGGTCTGGTAGGATGTAAAGCCGATGGAAATATCATTGGTTTTCAGGAAAGACGACAGCCCGGGCGAGAAGCTGATATCGATTTTTCCGGCTTCTGCAGCAGCGGTCGGCGCGACATCGGTCGGGACATTTCTGTTTTCGGGTGCGATGGTTTCGACGCCATCCGCGCCCGGCTTGTCGTTGCTCACAATATCGCTCCCGCGCCGCTATCGGCTTCGATCAGCGATCTTTCCATAAAAGCGCGGTGGCGCAAAGGCTTAAATATCGAAGTCCGCCGGATGCACCGCCCGGAGATCAGCCTCGCGGGCCATCAGAAATCGACCGCTATGCCCTTATGCTCCCAGTCACCGTAGCGGGTCGGGCCTTTGTCAGCAGCAATTTCCCCGGCCTTTTCGAGCGGGTCGGGTTCGGGCACAGGCTTGTTCGGAGAAAGATGCGCAGGCGCCTTCACATGGGCGGGGCGCTCGCCGGGTTTTCTATCGCTATCGGTCATATTTTCGCCTGTCCGCCAAATTGAATCGCTCCGCCTCAAACCCTATATTGAGGTCAGAACGAACATATTCAAGCGAGTAGAGACGATGAATTTCATGAAGACAACCATGTTGCTGGCAGCGCTGACCGCGCTGTTCATGGTATTGGGCTATTCGCTAGGCGGTAGCGGCGGCGCGGTCATCGCCCTGCTGGTTGCGGCGGGCATGAACCTGTTTACCTACTGGAACGCGGACAAGATCGTGCTGAAAATGCACAATGCGGTAGAGATTGATGCCAAAAGTCATCCCGAATTTTACAATATGGTCAAAAATCTGTCGAAACGGGCGCAATTGCCGATGCCGAAAGTCTATATCGTCGACCAGGCCCAGCCCAACGCCTTTGCCACCGGACGCGACCCCGAACATTCGGCGGTTGCGGCAACCACCGGCCTGCTCAAAATGCTAAGCCATGACGAGATCGAAGGCGTCATGGCGCACGAACTCGGCCATGTGAAAAACCGTGATACCCTGATCATGACGATGGTCGCGACAATCGCCGGTGCGGTGTCGATGCTCGCCAATTTCGGGCTGTTTTTCCGGGATCGCAACGCCGGAATCGCCGGCATCATGGCGGTTCTGATCGCCCCCTTCGCCGCGATGATCGTGCAAATGGCGATCAGCCGCACCCGCGAATTCGGCGCCGATGCCGCCGCCGCCCAGATCAGCGGCAAGCCCCTGTCACTGGCCTCAGCGCTCGGCAAGATTTCCGGCGAGGCAGCCCGTATCCCCAATCCGGTGGCGGAGCGCAATCCGGCTGCGTCACAACTCTACATCGTCCCGGGAGGCGTGCGCCAGATGTTCTCCACCCATCCCGCCACCGAAGACCGGATCGCGGCTCTGGAAGCGATGGCGCACGGTGGCGGCATGAGCGGCGGTTCTGGCAGCCGGCCCGACCAGATCGGCGACATGGGCCGCCGGCGCAAGCCGAGCGCGCTGGATCCGACGCGATAGGGCTGCCTGCACATCATTTTGCGTGCCGAGCGCCGATCATGATATCGCCCGGACAATACCTCCATCCACGCGCAAGGCCGCGCCATTTATCGCAGATGACTTCGGGCTGCAGAGATAGGTAACAAAAGAGGCGATTTCCTGGGGATCGATCAGACGTTCAATTAGAGACGTTGCCCGATTTTCCTGCATGAACTTCTTTTCTGCCTGGTCATATGGCAAATCGGGAAAAACATCCTGAACAAATTTTTCAACGCCCTCTGTCCGGGTTGATCCGGGAAGCACCGAATTGACCGTCACATTCGTGCCTTTGGTCAGCTCTGCCAGACTTCTTGATAGCGATAATTGCATGGTCTTCGTCGCGCTGTAATGGGCCATTTCCGGTGCCGGGTTCAACGCGGATTCACTGGACATGAAAAGCACTTTGCCAGCGTTTCTGGTGAGCATGGCGCGCAGATAGTGGCGGGTCAGTCTCACGCCGCTCATGATATTCACGTCAAACAGTCGCTGCCAGGATTCGTCGGTCTCGTCAAAGAAACCGACGGCTTCGTAAATGCCGAGATTGTTGACCAGGATATCCACTTCCGCGAACTTTTCGATAGTCGCCCGACAACCTTCTGGCGTTCCATTGTCGGCGACTAGTCCGGTTAATTTGGCGTCGGCAACATCCTGTTTTATCGACTGGATCGCCGTGTCGACGCTCGTCTGGGTTCGACCATTAATAATGACGTTCGCCCCTTCAGCGGCGAGCGAGCGAGCAATTTCAAGGCCGATTCCCCCGGTTGAGGCAGTGACCAGAGCAGTTTTGTCATTGAGGTTCAGATTCATAATATATCTCTTTTCCGTTTCTAGCGGGATGGGTGCCCGCTGGTGATGCACCTCATATGAATTGTGGATTGTTGCGGATAAAGAGGCTTATATGCATTAGATAATTGCGTTATATGCAATTATGCAGATAAATTCCCATGAACTCCTGACCTTCGTCACGGTCGTCGATTGCGGTCAGATCGGCCTTGCCGCGCAGATGCTCGGCCAGAATCCGTCCAGCATAAGCCGCACCCTCGCAAGGCTTGAGGAAAAGCTTGGCGTGACCTTGCTGGCCCGCACGACCAGACGGCAGCAATTGACCGAAGAAGGAACCTTTTTCCTCGATAAGGCGCGCCTCGTGTTAAGCGAGATGAAATCAGCGGAAGATCTCCTCAAGGATCGTGACCGGACACCGTCCGGGCGCCTGCGGGTTGATGCGGCCTCACCATTCATGCTGCATTGCGTTGTGCCGCACATCCCGCTTTTCTGCCAAAAATATCCGCAGATCGAGCTTGAGCTAACCAGCAGCGAAGGCAATATTGATCTGATTGAACAGCGCACGGATGTCGCCTTGCGTATCGGTATCCTGAAGGATTCCGCGCTTCACGCGAGACCATTGGGCGTGTCGCAACTCCGGTTGCTGGCCAGTCCGGAATATCTGTCTCGCAGAAACGCGCCGACAACGGTCGAGGAACTGGTTCAGCACGACCTGATCGGGTTCACCCGACCCGAGAGCCTGAATAGCTGGCCACTTAAATCTTCGAATGGGACAAAATGGAAAGTTGACCCGCAGACCAGGGCGTCGAGTGGCGAAACGATCAGACAACTCGCCTTGCATGGACAGGGTATCGCCTGTCTGGCCGACTTCATGACTCACGAGGACCAGCGGCAGGGGAGGCTGATTCCGGTCCTGGAGGAATACACGATCCCGGATTGGCAAGAGGTCAGCGCGGTCTATTATCGACAAACCGAATTGGCGTCGCGTATCCGTGTTTTCATTGATTTTATCGTCGAGAAGGCGGTTCAATCAGGAGGGTTGATCCGCCGAACGCCTTGACCAGGACGATAGCTCAATGCTCGGAAACTATCCCAACTCGTCGGCTTATCAAATATGCCCGTTTTCCATCCTATCCCGGCCCCATTCCTGACTCTTGATTGAGATGCCTGAGCGTTTATCCAGTCCATCAGCGCAAACCATCCGGTACTTTACCGGATATCAACCCCCGCCCTCCGTTCCTGTGGCACGGGTTACAAGGATATCAGGTTCAGGAAATAGCCGATAATCGCTTTGGCACTATAGCCGGTGATCGGCGCTGGATAGGCATCTATCGCACGGCAGAGAAGACTCTCTGCCGTGCTAAATATTATGCCTGATCTGGATTACTCGGCAGCAGCGAGCATTTCGTCATAGGCAGCGCAAGCTTCGGCAGCGCCAAAGCTTCCGTCAGCAGCGCCTTGCTGCATCTTCTCTTGAACTTCCTGCATCTTGCTGGCCATTTCCTGCATCGCTTCCGGATCGCTGGCCAGAGCCTGCATCTTCGTGGCAAGTTCCTGAGCCTTGGCCATCATGGTTTCCTGAGTGCATGCTTCGGAGGTTGCAACTTCAGTGGCTTCTTCCGGTGCGGCGGTTTCCGACGTCTCGTTGCTGGTACCGCATGCACTGAGCGCAAAGGCGCTCGCAAAAACTGCCAAGGTTGCAATCGAATTTTTCATAGTTGATTCCTGTTTTTTCATTGAATGCCGCCTTTGCTGGCAATGCGCCATGGTCCGGCAGCGGACGTAGTATTTTTCACTGATTGTGCATCAGCGAAATCCCGGATTGATCCATCAATGGTCCTTGCCAACAGCTTCCTCGCGTTACCAGCAATGCGATATTCAATACCACTCTCCGTATGTCTGACGCCGGATAGCCCACTATTTGCGGTACCAGAGAGTGTGATCGCGGGAAAAAACGGTAATGAACAGAGCAACAGTGATAGGTGAGATAGTCATCGTCGAAGGACCTAGGATCAATCCAGACTCGGACATAGCGTGCTCCTCGAGCGCACGAGTGATGTAAGTCACAATAGCACGAGCAAGGCGGTTTATGGGGCGCAATGACGGATCGAAGCAATTTCCCGACCTGCATTTCCCGTGTCCGAGCTTGCGCCCACAGCAGATACCAGGCTGAACCGACGGGAGTGATTCTATGGCGACGAAAGCTGGCCGGTGGCCTCCATTTCCGCAGTTTTTGCTCTCCATCCCGACTCCGGTCCATCCAAAAGCTTGATCGAAACGCGGGAGGGCCTGTGCGTTGCTGTAGAGCGAACCACCCGGTGTCTCCACGCCACATCATCCCGGATCTAAATGAACGAGCCCAATGATGAGATCCCGGGCCTACCCGCAGGTAGGTAGGCCGTTTGCTTGCTGGAATTCCCACTTGGTTTATCCCGAAAGCGGGCGTGAAATGGCAAGTGCTATTCGCTTGCCAATCCCGATGGCCTGTTGCAAATCACCATGGATGAATATTTCCTGGAAAATATTATTGCTGGTTATCGGCATAGCTTCACTGACTATACGTACGCTTCTAGACAGTGACTTTGGTCGCGGAACCCTGCTCTATATTCTGGTTCCTTTTGTGATTTCGCTGGTGCTCGCATTTTTTACGAAAAGCAGCGAGAATAGTGCACTCACCTATCGCTATTTGAACCACTTGCGCATTGCGACCATCATTTTTTTCGCAACTTCAATCGTGCTTTTCGAAGGTTTTATTTGCGTTCTGATGTTCATGCCAATCTACTATTTCTTTGTATCTCTGGGCTTCTTTTTTGCCTGGCTGACGCGTGATCGGTCTGAAGAATCCAAAGACAAGTCTCTGGACAATATTTTCCGTGTTTCGGTTGTCCCCGTTCTGATGCTCATGCTGGTGAGTGAAGGCCTGATCCCGAATACAACGGTCGAGCGCACGGGCAGTGCCACTTATGTGGCCGACAGCCCCTTGTCGATCACACAGCTGCAGTCCAATATGGCAAAACCGATAGAATTTGGCAGTGAGCGCCACTGGTTTCTGCAGCTCTTCCCCATGCCGGATGCGGTCGCTGCGGGCAGCCTGAACAGTGGTGACGTGCACAAGGTGCATTTTACCTACAAGCGCTGGTTTTTTACCAATGTCCACAAGGGGGAAATGCATATCAAAATTGCAAAAGTAACCCCTGAACATGTCCGGACAGAAATAACACGCAACGACAGCTATCTTGCCAATTACATGGACATTGGCGGCACGGACATCCGCTTCACTCCGCTTCCCGGCGGCGGAACCAGAGTGGCGCTGACAGTCCGGTATGAAAGATTGCTCGATCCGGCATGGTATTTCGGTCCGATGCAGACGGTCGCTGCAAAACAAAGCGCGAAACAGTTTTTGCGCGACATTATTTTCCGCCATCCAGTTGAGGAAGCGCAAGATGGGATATGATCTGCAAAGCGGCAGCGCAGCCTTTAAAGTCAATTCACTGACCGGGCTCGAACAGGCGGATCCGGGAAAGGGGACTGTCCTCTGGGATGCACCGCGTTCGATCTGGAACATGGCCTTTCTCTTGGGCGCAATTATCCTGGGCCCCCTTTATTTTACCTGGGGTGCGTTCGCAATTTTTCTGGCTCTGTCGGCGGTGACGCTCTGTGCCGGCCATTCGGTCGGTTTCCACCGCCGCCTCATTCACAGAAGCTTCGAATGCCCGAAGTGGCTTGAACGGACGATGGTGTATCTGGGGACATTGGTGGGGATGGGCGGCCCGATCTGGACTATCGGATTGCACGATAGCCGTGATTGGGCGCAGCGGGAAGAAAATTGCCACTGGTTTTTACGGCATGGGAAACCGCTATGGATCGAAGGTTTTTACTATCTGAACTTCAAACTCAAACTGGATCAGCCACCCGGTTTCGATCCCGGTCCGGAAATTGCCGGTGACCCTTTCTACCGGTTTTTGCAACGAACGTGGATGCTGCATCAAATACCGGTTGCTCTTGTCTTATTCATGATCGGTGGTTGGCCCTGGGTGGTCTGGGGCGTTGTCGTCCGGGTGGCTGCATGTCTAACAATGCATTGGTTCATCTCCTATTTCGCGCATACTCGTGGTCCGCAGGACTGGCATCTTGATGGCGCCGCGCTTCAGGCACATAATGTCCCGATATTGGCAATCCCGACAATGGGAGAAAGTTGGCATTGCAATCACCATGCCTTTCCGCGCTCTGCAGCACACGGATTATATCCGGGGCAAATAGATTTGGGTTTTCTATTCATTCGTCTGCTTGAGAAAATGGGTTTGGCGTGGGACATCAAGCTTCCAAAAAATCTCCCACCGCGTCCGGGAATATCACCGGTAACGGAGCGCGCTTTGTCCATCGCAGCAGCAGGTCAGGCGGAACTATCCAGTCCAGTTGCCAGGCAGATCAATGATGACTGACGCTGAGCCGCACGAGATAGCTGAGTTTCGGGAGCAGAACGGATTTGCCGTCGCAGAAGAATCCTCTCCGATCTGGATGGCGACGCTTGGTCCGCTGGAGCTTCCACTTCCCAATTTTCGTTGGCGACGAGAAATTTTGGCACAACATGACTTACATCATCTGATGACCGGCTATGACACGAGCGCCAAAGGTGAACTGCTTGTTGCAGCATGGGAGACTGGCATTGGGTGTTACGATGATTGGCGAGCACAAGGGCTTTGTATCACATTGATGGTCCTTGGACTTGTTCGCTATCCTGTCACAACATGGCGTGCGTTCGAGCGTGGACGGAATTGTCGTTAGTTCAAGTTGAGAAAAATCAAACGCAAGAGTGCAACAATCGCTCATTCTTCTCGCGACCTCTACTTTTGCGCTCCGAACCGCATTCCATCCAAAAGCTTGATCGAAACGCGGGAGGGTCTATGCGATGCTGAAGAGCGAACCACCCGGGTTCTCCAAGCTACTTCATCGCGGAATCAAAATGAACGAACCCAATAACAAAGTCCCAGGCCTTGCTACGCGCCAGTCCGCTATTCGTCTGCTGGACGCCGTCTGCCGGCGCGGCGAGACGCTGGATCAGGCGATGCCCGCCGCTACGGGCAAATTGTCCAACCCTTCGGACAAGGCGCTGGCGCATAATATTGCTGCCAATGTGCTGCGCTGGATGAGCGCGCTCGATGCGATGATCGACAGCGCGACCCGCAACCGGCTGGCCGACGATGCCAAGGCGCGGATGGCGCTGCGTATCGCGCTGGCGCAGGTGCTGATCCTGGATACGCCGCAACATGCCGCGATTTCTACCGCGCTGCCGCTCGTCCATGGCGGACCGCGCCGGCTGGTGCACGGTGTATTCTCGACCGTGATGCGCGGCGTCGAATCGGGTGAGTTGAAACTGCCCCAATATCCCGAAATTCCCGGAGAAACGCTCGACCGCTGGACCAACAATTGGGGCGAGGATGTCGCCAATGCAGCGAGCCAGGCCTGGGCCAGGCCCGCACCGCTCGATCTCAGCTTCCAGTCTGACGATGTTGGAGAGTTGGAAGGTGTAAAGCTCGCACCCAAACATCTGCGGATGCTTCCAAATCTTCCAGTCACCGGGCTTGCCGGATTTGATGAAGGCAGTTTCTGGGTACAGGATCTGGCCGCCTCGATTCCCGCGAGGCTACTGGGCGAAGGCGCCGGGCGCACGGTGCTCGACCTCTGCGCCGCCCCCGGCGGCAAGACCATGCAGCTGGCCAGCGCCGGCTGGAAAACCGTCTCGGTCGACAATAGCGCCAAAAGAATGGAGCGGTTTCAGGATAATCTGAGGCGCACCAAATTGCAGGCCGAGGAAGTGATCGCCGACCTGATGCAGTGGGAGCCGGCGGAAGCCGCCGATGCGATCCTGCTCGACGCGCCGTGCAGCGCAACCGGCATTTACCGGCGACATCCGGATGTGCTGCATTGTATCGGCTCTCGCCAGATTGAAGGCCGCACAGAAGTGCAGCGCGCCTTGCTCGACCGCACAGCCGCCTGGGTGAAGCCCGGCGGGACCCTGGTCTATGCCGTCTGCTCGCTCGAGCCAGAGGAAGGCGAGGAGCAGATCGAAGCCTTTCTCGCGCGCCATGAGCAGTTTGCCATCGATCCGGTTGGTGATGACGAGCTTCCAACCGGCATAGCGCCGACTGAATCCGGCTGCGTCCGGACGTTGCCGGATACGCTGGTCGAAAAGGGCAATGTCGACGGATTTTTCATCGCGCGGCTGGTTCGCAAAAGCTGATTTTCTACATATTGTGAACCTGTCCCCAATCTGTCCACAAGGGACTGTGGCTCCTGCCAGAATAGCGTCTTGCTTGCCTGGTATAAAAATCCTACTGCCGGGCATAGTTTAAGGAAGTGCCATGTCCGACAGCATCCGTATCGCCCCCTCTATCCTTTCTGCCGATTTCGCCCGGTTGGGCGAAGAGGTGCAGGCCATCGACAAGGCCGGCTGCGACTGGATCCATGTCGATGTGATGGACGGCCATTTTGTGCCCAATATCACGATCGGCCCAGCAGTGGTCAAAGCGCTGCGACCGCACAGCGCCAAGCCGTTCGACGTCCATTTGATGATCTCGCCGGTCGACCAGTTTCTCGAAGCTTTTGCCGAGGCCGGCGCCGATATCATCTCCTTCCATCCGGAAGCGGGCCCGCATCCGCATCGCACCGTCCAAACCATCCAGTCTCTCGGCAAACAGGCCGGGCTGGTGCTCAATCCGGCGACTCCGCTCGACATACTCGACTATCTGATCGAGGATCTCGACCTCATATTGGTGATGAGCGTCAATCCGGGTTTTGGCGGGCAGAGCTTCATCGACAGCCAGTTGCGCAAGATCGAGGCGATCCGCAAGCGGATCACCGCCACCGGCAAGGATATAAGGCTGGAAGTCGATGGCGGTATCGATCTCAAAACCGCACCGCAGGCAATTGCCGCCGGCGCTGACACATTGGTTGCCGGCACCGCAACCTTCCGCGGCGGACCGGATCAATATGCCGCCAATATCCGCGGCCTGAGGGGTGAATGACCACCGGCAGATCTGACCGGCTGGATCTGGGCGATGGCGACCCGGACCAGCCAGACACATATGACGAAAATGACACCATAGGCGAAGGCCGCAGCCTGACTTTGCGCCACGACCGCGACCGCGGCCAGTCGCTCGCCCAGCAAGCGACAATGCTCTACTACCGGATGACCTGGCGGATGCCGATGCACCGGCTCCGCCTCTCGGGAAAATTGCCCTTGCGGCTGCTGGCGGTACCGGTTGATCCGGTCGATGGCGACCGGGTGCAGGGCATGGCGGTGCGCGCCGGTTTTTTCCTGTTCCGCGGTCTCAAGAAAAAACACGACAAAATCGATTTTGCCGAGCTCAAGCTGCCGCCGCAATTTGAAGATTATGTCCACCGCTTCCAGTGGTTGCGCGATCTCGATACGGCGGCTTCCCGCGATCAGGCGGTGCCGGTAGCGGAAAAGCTGATGAACCAGTGGCTCGATGCCAATGGCGATACCATCCGTCAGCCGGCCTGGCGGCCCGACAATTGCGGCTGGCGATTGCTGATCTGGGCCAGCCACGCGCCGCTGATCCTGTCCTCGCGCGATCTGATTTATCGATCGAAGTTGCTCAACAATATCGCCCGGACCGCCCGTCATCTCGACCGCACTGCGGACAAGGCGAACAGCAGTCTCGGCCGGCTGGTGGCTTGGAGCGGGGTGGTCGCGGCTTCCCTGCTGCTGCCCGAGGGACGCGTCCGCCAGATTGTCGGCGAAGCCGGTCTGGAAAAGGCGATGGGCGAGTTTTTCTTTGCCGACGGTGGATCTGTGTCGCGCTCGCCGCTCAACCAGATCGACGCAGTCATCCTGCTGTCGATGCTGAAACAGGTCTATATTGCGCGCAAGGAAGATGCGCCGGCCTTTCTGGAGGAAGCGCTGAACAAGGCGGTGCCGCCGCTCACCGCGCTGACCCATTTTGACGGCACGATGGGCAATTGGCAGGGCAGCGGGGCCACATCGGCGGAACAGATAGCGCAAGTGGTGGAGGCCAGCGGAGTCCGGGCCAGACCGCTCCGGCAGGCCCATGAATGGGGTTATCAGCGGGTGTCTTCCGGTCGCTCGGTGCTGGTCCTCGACGCCGCGCCACCGCCGATTGCGCGCATGGCGGTGGCCGGTTGCGCATCCACATTGGCATTCGAATTTTCCAACGGGGATTGCCGGATCATCAGCAATTGCGGCGGCGCTGGACTGGTCGGCGCGACCATCCCGGCGGCGCTCGCGCGGGGCTTGCGGACCACCGCCGCGCACAGCACCTTGTGCATCGCCGACAGCAACAGCACCTCCATTCTCCCCGATGGCAAGCTTGGCCGCGGGGTCAGCGAGGTCGAACTGTTCCGCCGCGATGTCGAAAATGCAACCCGGCTCGAGGCCAGCCATGATGGCTATGCCCGCCGCTTTGGCCTGATCCACAAGCGGTTGCTGCTGGTGCGATCGGACGGGCTGGAGCTGCGCGGCGAGGATATGCTGATTCCAGATGGCAAGAAGCGTCGGCGGCGCAAAAATGATATCGAATATGCGCTGCGTTTTCATCTCGGACCGGATATAGAAACCGACCTGATCTCGGAAGGAAAGGGCGTCTTGTTGCGTCTGAAGGACGGGAATCTGTGGCAATTCCGCTCGACCAGCGGTGAAATCAAACTGGAAGAAAGCGTCTGGGTAGACGGCATGGGTATAGGCCATGATGTCATGCAGATGGTGATTTCCGGAGCAGTGGGCAGGGGCGGTGGCGCCACCGGCTGGCTGCTCAAACATATGGGGTAATGATGACAGAGAATATCACAATCAAACGCGCGCTATTGTCGGTTTCGGACAAGAGCGGCCTCGCCGATCTCGGCAAACAGCTGGCGGCCATGGGCGTCGCGCTGGTCTCGACTGGCGGTACCGCCAAGGCTCTGCGCGAAGCCGGGCTCGAGGTCGCGGACATCAGTGATGTGACCAACTTCCCCGAAATGATGGACGGCCGGGTCAAGACCCTCCATCCCAAGGTCCACGGCGGCCTGCTCGCCCGGCGCGATGATGCCGGCCATGTCGCTTCGATGGAAGAACATGATATTGCGGGAATCGATCTGGTGATCGTCAACCTTTACCCCTTCGCCCAGACTGTTGCCAAGGGCGCGGAGCGCGACGAGATCATCGAGAATATCGATATCGGCGGCCCCTCCATGGTACGCAGCGCGGCCAAGAATCACGATTTCGTCACCATCGTCACCGACCCGTCGGACTATGCGAATTTGCTGGCCGAGCTGCAGCAGAATGACGGCGGCACATCGATTGCTTTCCGCAAGAATATGGCTGCGAAAGCCTTTGCCGCGACCGCCAGCTATGACAGCATGATCGCCCAGTGGTTCGGCTTTGCCGACCAGGGCAAGATGTTCCCGGATGTGCTGCCGATCACCATGAGCCGTCCGGTCGAGCTGCGCTATGGGGAGAATCCGCACCAGAGCGCCGCGCTTTATCTGCCCGACGGCCCGTCCGCGAGCGGGATTGCCCAGGCAGAGCAGCTGCAGGGCAAGGCGCTGAGCTATAATAATTATAACGACGCCGATGCCGCGCTCGAACTGGTCAGCGAATTCCGCGACGGCCCGCCGACCGTGGTGATCGTCAAGCATGCCAATCCCTGCGGCGTGGCGAGTGCCGACAATATCCTCGACGCCTATAAAGCGGCTCTGGCCTGTGACAGCGTCTCGGCATTCGGCGGCATCATCGCGGTCAACCGCCCGCTCGACGGACCGGCGGCAGAAGCGATGACCGGCATCTTCACTGAAGTCGTCTGCGCGCCCAGCGCGAATGACGAGGCCAAGGAAATCTTCGCCAAGAAGAAAAACCTGCGCCTGCTACTGACCGGTGAACTGCCCGATCCGGCCCGCACCGGCATGGGCTTCAAATCCATCGCCGGCGGCTTCCTGTTGCAATCACGCGACAATGGCCAGATTTCGCGCGATGACCTGAAGTGCGTCACCAAGCGCCAGCCGAGCGAGCAGGAAATGACGGATTGCCTGTTTGCCTGGACAGTCGCGAAACATGTCAAATCCAACGCCATTGTCTACGCCAAAGACGGCGCGACCGCAGGTGTCGGCGCAGGCCAGATGAACCGGCTAGAATCGGCGCGTATCGCGGCGTGGAAAGCCAAGGATGCGGCGGAAAAAGCCGGTTGGAGCGAGGCCCGTACCATCGGGTCAGCAGTTGCCTCAGACGCCTTCTTCCCCTTCGCCGACGGCCTGCTCGCCGCGGTCGAGGCGGGCGCCACCGCAGTGATCCAGCCCGGCGGTTCGATCCGTGATGACGAAGTGATCGCCGCGGCCGACGAAGCCGGTCTCGCCATGCTGTTCACCGGCATGCGGCACTTCCGGCATTAGGCTTTCTTCCCTCTCCCGTGCGGGAGTTTGGTTCTGCTTCAGGTAAAACATGCTCCCAGCATGTTTTAGAAGTGATCCGGGGGATCGCTTCGACCTGAAGCCGAAACAAACTGGTTGCGCAGACTTGCAAACTTGTTTGCTAGTCGCAGCTGGGTGAGGGCGCACTTCGCTTCGGGGTTCAGAACACCCTCATCCAACTCCGCCTAATCCGCTTCGCGAATAAGGCTCCATATCCTTCTCCCTCACGGGAGAAGGGGTCGGTAAAAGATAATGGCAAAAAAAAAATCATTCCCGCCCCGTAAAGAGCTGTTGTCGCTTGTCAGTGGTGGTGAACTGACCGTGAAAGTCACGCCCAATGCGGGCGACAACAGCATCAGCCTGCCGGGAGCAACCGGCCTTGCCGGTATATTGCTGGTCCGCGTTACCGCTACACCAGAGAATGGCAAAGCCAATGCGGCCGTTTTGAAGCTGCTGTCCAAAGCGCTTGGATTGCCGAAAACATCGCTGGAAATTATTCGCGGCAATAATGCGAGAACCAAGGTAATCGCCATTCCGGATTGAACATTGCCTCTGCCGTGCGGGAGAGGGATGCACTTCCTTCAACTATGCAGATGCTCCCCTGCGAAGGCAGGGGCCCATCTCCTGAACGAACGTCTGAACATTGGGGTAGCTAGAATAGAGCGCTGCTGGCTTAAGCGCTGGCGCACCTCAACCATAGGCTATGACCTGGATTTTTCGAGATGGACCCCTGCCTTCGCAGGGGAACAATCACTCCGGCGTTGCGGCTTGTGCGTTCTGTCCGTCACCTTCGGGTGCGGCGATGATGTCGCGGGTTACGCTGCCCTTGTCGACGGTGAAGGTTTCCGGATCGCCGACCGAGGAACGAATTCCGGCATCGGAGTCACCGGCCATGCCGACGACTGCGGTTTCGGTGACGCTGCGCGCTTGCGGACCGCCGAACAGGGCTTCCAGCGTCTGCTGCTGCAATCCACCGGACTGCGGGCGAGGCTGGCCGGGCTGTGGCGGGGTCAATGTGAAATCGGGCGGGATCACCAGCGGAGGCTGGCGCGAAACGGCGAATTCATCGGGCCGTTCGCGGTCAAACAGCCCGCTGGAGCCGCAGGCGGTCAAGCTGGCCAGCGAAACAAGGCTGATGGCGACGGTGGATTTACGCATGTTATTGTCCCTCAAAAATCTCTTACGGAGCCTGATAGCGGGCTCCTGACACAGGTCAACTTTCGTCAAGCTGAACATCGTCTTTTGTATCGTCCTTCTTTTCGCGGATTAGCAGCGCCCGCGCAAGCAGGATTACCACACCGATGCTGATACAGGCATCGGCGAGGTTGAAAATCAGGAACGGGCGGAAATCCCCGATATGCAGGTCGGCAAAGTCGGCAACATAGCCGAGCCGCGCGCGATCGACGATATTGCCCATCGCCCCGCCGAGCACCATGCCCAGCGCGATAATGTCCCATTTGGCCTTTTCGCGGTTCATCCAGATGAAGACGGCAACGCCGATCAGACCGGTCAGCGTGACCAGCGCCCAGCGCTGAAAATCGGTCGAAGCGGTGAGAAATCCCATCGAAACGCCGTAATTTTCCGCCCAGGTCAGGTTGAAAAACGGCACCAGCTCGATCTGGCCGCGGACCGGCAGCTGCAGCAATTGCATCACGACAAATTTGCTCGCTTGGTCGAGAGCGAAGATCAGGAAAGCGATGATCAGGCCGATGCGGCGGTAGTTTTTGATCTGGTTGGTCATATCAAATTCCATCCCGAGCAACGCAATAGTGAGAGATGGAGTCGTCATCCTGAACTGGTTTCAGGATCCCTCTCGACAGAGCGCCAAGCCTGGCGGGGTCCTGAAACAAGTTCAGGATGACGAGTGAGAGAGTGTCGTTCACGCCACCACCTCAGCACAACGATCACAAAGCGCACCATCTTCTTCCACTTCCGGCAGCAACCGCCAGCAGCGGCCGCATTTGTGGTTGTCGGTCTTGGTCACGGTAATTGTCGCACCATCGGTGATGTCTGCCACAATCGCCAGCTCGGCAAATTCTTCCGTGCTGATCGGCAGGTCGGTCATCGGGTAGACAACCTCGGCTTCCAGACTGGAACGAATGGTTTTCTCCCGCCGCAAGGGTTCGATGGCTTCGGTAACCTTTTCACGGGCTTCGCGAATTTTCTGCCATTTCTCGGCCAAATCAGCGTCCGTCCAACCAGCATCAACCTTCGGCCATTCCTTCAAATGGATCGAATCCTCTTCATCCGGGAAGCGGCTCTGCCAGATTTCCTCGGCGGTAAACACCAGCACCGGCGCGATATAGCGCGTCAACGCGTGGAACAATATATCCATCACCGTCCGGTAGGCCATGCGCTTCGGATCATCGGGCGCATCGCAATAGAGACAATCCTTGCGGATATCGAAGAAGAAGGCGCTGAGATCTTCCTGCGCAAAGGCGTTCAATGTCCGCATATAGGGACCGAAAGCAAAGTCGTTGACGTGCTGTTTCAGCTCGGCGTCGACCTCGGCCAGACGGTGCAGGATATAGCGTTCCAGTTCCGGCATATCGGCCACCGCCACGCGTTCGGCGTCGGTAAAGTCGCCGAGCCCGCCGAGCATATAGCGGAAGGTGTTGCGCAGCTTCCGGTAGCTGTCGGAAACCCCTTTCAGGATTTCATCACCAATCCGGTGATCCTCGGTAAAATCGACGCTCGCCGCCCACAGCCGCAGGATATCAGCGCCCTGCACGTCGATGATCTTCTTCGGATCAAGCGTGTTGCCGAGCGACTTTGACATTTTCTTGCCGGTCTTGTCGAGCGTCATGCCATGGGTCAGCACCGCCTTGTAAGGCGCGTGACCGCGTGTGCCGCAAGACTCAAGCAGGCTCGACTGGAACCAGCCGCGATGCTGGTCGCTGCCTTCCAGATAGAGATCCGCCGGGCTGCGCTGCTCTGGCCATTTGCCGCCTTCCAGCACGAAGGCATGGGTGCAGCCGCTGTCGAACCAGACGTCGAGAATATCGGTGATCACTTCATAATCGTCGAGCGCATAGGCGTTGCCGAGAAATTCCTGATGGTCGGCATTGAACCAGGCATCGGCTCCACCGGTCTTGAACGCTTCGATAATCCGCGCATTGACAGCCGGATCATTGAGATATTCGCCACTCTTGCGATCGACATATAGCGCAATCGGCACGCCCCAGGCGCGCTGGCGGCTGAGCACCCAGTCGGGGCGGCCCTCGACCATGGATTCGAGACGGCGCCGCCCGCGTTCCGGTACGAAGCGGACTTTGTTGCGGATTTCGTCGAGCGCGACTTCGCGGAGGGTCGCGTTGATGCCTTGGGCGTGCCCCACCTGTGTCTCGACTTCGCTCGACACGAACGGCTTTGCTTTGCCTTCATTCCCGTTCGCATCGAGCGAAGTCGAGATGCCTTTGGGGAGAGGTCTGTCCATCGGCACAAACCATTGCGGCGTGCAGCGATAGATAATCTTCGCCTTCGACCGCCAGCTGTGCGGATAGCTATGGGTAAAATCGGCGCTCGCCGAGAGCAGCGCGCCCGCCTCGCGCAGGTCCGAACAGATCGGGCCTTGCGGGCCGTTGAAATTCTTGTTGATCACGCCGCCGGCGCGCTCGTCGCCGCGCGGCAACCATTCCCAGTCCTCGCGATAGACGCCATCGGCATCGACCGCGAACACCGGATTGATGCCATTGGCCTTGCAGAGGTCAAAATCATCCTCGCCATGGTCGGGCGACATATGGACCAGCCCGGTACCCGCATCGGTGGTGACGAAATGCGAACCGTCGAGGAAGGGCCGGGGTTTGGTGTAGAATTCGCTGTCCGGGAATTTGTCGGCCATCGGGTGTTTGGCGGTGGCTCCTTGGAGCTCCGATCCTTTGAACCAGACCATATCAAGCATCGGGCGCCCATATCGTTTCTCTAGTTCAGGAAGCAGATCTTCCGCTACTATCAAAACGTCAAATAAGTCGATATCGCCTTCACCCCAAGTCACCCCGGCGTATTTGATATCTTTTCCATAGGCTAGGGCCTGATTAACTGGAATTGTCCAAGGTGTGGTCGTCCAGATCGCAGCGTGGATTTTCTGACCTTTCGCGAGCAAGTCCGCCAAAGCCTCAGAATTCGGCGCTTCAACAATCTCGAACGCCACATCAATCTGCGTCGAGACGATATCCTCATATTCCACCTCGGCCTCGGCCAGCGCGGTCTTCTCGACCGGCGACCACATCACCGGCTTGGCGCCGCGATAGAGCTGGCCTGCTTCGGCAAATTTCAGCAATTCGGTGACAATCGCCGCTTCGGCGTCATAGTCCATCGTCAGATAGGGCTTGTCCCACTGCGCCAATACGCCGAGCCGCTTGAATTCCTCTCGCTGCACATTGACCCAATTGTCGGCATAGGTCCGGCATTCGGCGCGGAATTCGCTGGCCGGAACCTCGTCCTTGTTGCGCTTCTTCTTGCGATATTGTTCCTCGATCTTCCACTCGATCGGCAGGCCGTGACAATCCCAGCCGGGCACATAAGGCGCGTCCTTGCCGAGCAGGCTCTGCGAGCGGACGACCAGATCCTTTAGCGTCTTGTTCAGGCTGTGGCCGATATGGATATTGCCATTGGCATAAGGCGGGCCATCGTGAAGGATGAATTTCTCGCGGCCAGCCCGCGCTTCGCGCAGCTTTTCATAGAGGCCAATCTTCTGCCAGCGCTCCAAAATCGCCGGTTCCTTTTGCGCAAGGCCAGCCTTCATCGGGAAATCGGTTTTCGGCAGGAAAACCGTGTCTTTATAATCTGCTTTGGGATCGGTCATGATCGCGGGGATTAGGGGACGCGGGGCTTAGGTGCAAGCGGGATTTGCGCCACACGGGAGCGGTCCATCCGGCGCGTCATTGCGAGGGCTGAAAGCCCGTGGCAATCCAGTGCGGCAAGCGACGCTCTGGATGGCTTCGCTGCACTCGCAATGACGTACAGGGCTGCTTAAACTCCTGCATCCGTTCGTCCTGAGCCTGTCAAAGGACATTTTTCGTCGAGAGGCGTGGTTCGACAGGCTCACCACGAACGGGAGATGGGATAGCTTCATCAGGTTGCCCTAAAACCGTTCGTCCTGAGCTTGTCGAAGGACCTCCATCGGCTTGACGCGTCCTTCGACACGCTCAGGACGAACGGCAGACACTCTCACGCCCCTCCGCTCGCCTAAGCCAGCAATTCCCGCGCCCTGTCGCAATCCTTCTCCATCTGCATCTTCAGCGCATCGAGATCATCGAACTTCTCTTCCCCGCGCAGGAAGTGGTGCAGCTCGACCTCGATCGTCTGGCCGTAAAGATCTTCGCTGAAATCAAAGAAAAAAGGCTCGAGCAATTCCTTCGGCGGGTCGAACATCGGACGCACGCCCAGGCTCGCCGCGCCATTCAGCACCCGGCCATCGGGCAGGCGGCCCTTCACCGCATAAATCCCGTATTTCGGCCGCAGATATTGACCGATATCGATATTGGCGGTGGGATAGCCGAGAATCCGGCCATTCTTGTCGCCGTGGATCACTTCGCCGCGGATCGCGAACGGGCGAGTGAGCAGCCGATTGGCTTCCTCGCAATGGCCCTCTTTCAACGCAGCACGAATCCGGCTGGAGGAGATCACATCATCGCTGTCGCTGATCGGGCTGACCGCTTCGCTTTTCAGCCCGTGCAGCGCACCGACGTCGTGCAGCATCGCTATATTGCCCTTTGCGCCCTTGCCGAAGGTAAAGTCCGCACCGGTAACCACGCCTGCCGCGCCAAAACGCTCGACCAGCAGCTTGGCGATAAAATCCTCTGCCGTTGTGCTCGCCAGTCCGGCATCAAAGGCGAATACCAGCATCGCGCTGGCCCCGGCATCGGCAAACAGCCGCTGGCGCTGGTCCAGATTGGTCAGCCGGAAGGGGGCAACATCGGGCTTGAAAAAGCGTACCGGATGCGGATCAAATGTCGCGATAATCGCCGGCCGGCTTTCGTCCCGCGCCCAGCTCAGCGCCTTGCCGGCGACTGCCTGATGGCCGAAATGGAATCCGTCAAAATTGCCCAGCGCGATAATCGCGCCGCGCAGGTCGCCCTCGATCCGGTCATGTCCGTTCAGTCTGATCATCGAATCGCTATTGCGGGATTTTGCATTTCATTCAACAAGTTCGTCATGCCAGCTTCGGCCGGTATCTAACTCGCCTCGAAAGTGCGCGCGTCATTACCGGACTTCGCCGGCGCGATCCTGTCTGCCATTGGAACCAGTCCCGCCTTGATCACCCGCAAGGCATTCAGCCCCATCACCGCCCGGATTTCCGCTTCGCTGAACCCGGCGTCCATCAACGCCTGGGTGATCTGGACAATACCGCTGGTGTCAAAGCGCGTCGTGACCGCGCCGTCAAAATCTCCACCGAGCGCGACATAGTCAATCCCGACCAGATCACGCACATGCTTCGCGGCTTTGGCGACGGTCGCCGGATCGGTGTCGCACATCGCGCCGTCCCAATAGCCCAGTCCGATCACCCCGCCGGTCGCGGCCACGCCCTTGATTTCCGTATCGGTCAGATTGCGGTTGACCCCGCACACCGCTTGCACGCCGCCATGGCTGGAAACCACGGGGCGTTTAGCCATTTTCAATATGTCGGCGACGGTCGCGTGACTCGAATGGGCGATATCGACGATCATCCCCATCGACTCCATGTCGCGAACGATGGTCCGGCCGAAATCGGTCAGCCCGCCCTTTTCAATGCCATGCATCGATCCGGCCAGTTCATTGTCGAAAAAATGCACCATCCCCGCCATGCGCATGCCCGAAGCATAGAGTTTCTTCAGATTGGCGCGATCACCTTCCAGCGTCTGCAGCCCCTCGGCGGAAAACAATACGCCGATTGATTTGTCGAGCCGGTCGAGATCCTCGGGCTCGCTGATCGAAGCGAGACGTCCGCCGGAGACGGCAACGGCCTTGTCCAGTTTCTGCGCATGATAAAGCTGCCGCTCGAGCAAGGAAAACCACGTCCGCATGGGCTGCAACTGGGTGATCGCGAGCAGGGTAATATTGTCGGTATCGCCGCTGTTGCTGTCGTAATTTTGCCCCTTGGGCGTCTTGGTCACGCTGGAAAAAACCTGCAGCCCGACATTGCCGGCTTCCATCCGGTCGAGATCGATATGTCCACGATCCACGCTATCGGTAATCTTGCGCTTCCACAGCAATGTGTCGCCATGCAGATCGACGATCATCAGGCTGTCGTGCAATTTCTGTGCTTCGGCGCGAATCTCCGGCAGCGGCTTGCCGTCGACCATATTGGTCTGCTTCTCAAACTCCGCTGGCGCAAAAATCAGGAAGGCAGCGAGCAATATCGCCACGAGCCCCAATAACGTCAGCAGGAATTTCTTCATCCGTTTTTCCTTTTCAGGGTAACGAAACTATAGCCGGGCTTGCCATTTTTCGCACCATGATCCTCGCGCGCCACTTCTTCCCAGACAGCCTCGTCAAAGGCAGGCATCTTGATATCGCCGTCTGGCGCGATATGCACTTCGGTCAGTTCGATCCGGTCGGCTCTTTCGAGAAAGGCCTTGTAGATTTCCGCGCCGCCGATCACCGCGATATGCGGCGAATTGGCTATTTTCAGAGCGCTTTCAACGCTGTCCGCGATCTCTGCATCATCGGCTTCCCATTCCGCGTCACGGGTCAGCACGATATGGCGCCGTCCCGGTAGCATGCCGGGCAGGCTGTCAAACGTCTTGCGGCCCATGATCATCGGCTTGCCCATGGTCATGCGCTTGAACCGCCGCTGATCCTCGGGCAGGCGCCAAGGTATGGTGTCGCCGTCGCCGATCACGCCATTGTCGGCGCGGGCGAGAAAGAGAATGATTTCAGGATGGTTCATGCGCGACGCCTAGCGCAGTTCCGGCAGACTGCAAATTAGAAATATAATTTGGTAACGTGACCCATTTTGCGACCCGGGCGGCTCTCGCCCTTGCCGTAGAGATGGAGGTGGTTGGCGCCGTCTGATAACAGGCTCTGCCAGTCGTCCGCCTGCGCTCCGATCAAATTGTGCATCTCGACTTTTTTAGCGGCCAGTCCGGTGTCGCCCAGCGGCAATCCGCAAATCGCCCTGATATGATTTTCGAACTGGCTGGTGACGGCCCCTTCGGTCGTCCAGTGGCCGCTATTGTGCACGCGCGGTGCCATTTCGTTGAACACCGGGCCCTCGCTGGTGGCAAAAAATTCACAGGTGAGCACGCCGACATAATCCATCGCCTCGGCCATTTTGGCAGCAAGCGCCCGGGCGTCGTCCTGCTGTTCCAGTATTTCTGTTGGAGCGGGCGCAGTCGAAATCGACAATATGCCATCTACATGAACATTATGGGGCGTGTCCCAGAAGCGGATCTCGCCATCCTGGCCGCGCACCAATATCACCGAAAATTCATAATCGAAGGTGACAAACCCTTCGGCAACGCAAGGCTGATGCGCCACGGCGTCCCAATGCTGGTCAAGATCGTCACCCGGCCGGATGCGCGACTGGCCCTTGCCGTCATAGCCCATGCGGATGGTTTTGAGGATTGCGGGCGCACCGATCTCGGCAATGGCCCTGTCGAGCGCGGCGCGATCAGTGACTTCGGCAAAGGGGGCAGTGGTGCCGCCATGGTTGCGAGCGAAATTCTTCTCCGCAATCCGGTTTTGCGCAACGTCGAGCGCGGCAATCGGCGGGTGGAGCGGCGCGCAGGCTTCGATCTGGTGCAGCGGATCGACCGGCACATTTTCAAATTCAAACGTGATCACATCACAGGCTTTGGCGAAGCGGGTCAGAGAGGCGACATCGTCATCTTGCGCGCAGGTAAATTCTGCGGCCACTTCGGCTGCAACGCTGTTCGTATCCGGCGCATAGATATGACAGCGATAGCCTAGCTGTGCCGCTGCCACGCTCAGCATCCGGCCCAGCTGGCCGCCGCCCAATATACCAATGGTTGATCCGGGAGGAAGTGTCTTCATAGCCTCTGCTTATTCGGGTTGGTCGGCGACGGCGTTGGTTTGTGCCGCGCGCCACGCGTCAAGTCGTTCGGCCAGCGCGGGATCGTTATTGGCCAGTATCGCTGCTGCTAGCAGCGCCGCATTTTTTGCTCCGGCGTCGCCAATGGCCAAGGTGCCAACCGGAATACCCGCCGGCATCTGTGCAATCGACAGCAGGCTGTCCATACCGCTCAATGCCTTCGACTGGATCGGCACGCCGAGCACAGGCACCCGGGTCATCGAGGCGACCATGCCGGGCAGATGCGCCGCGCCGCCGGCGCCGGCAATAATCACCTGCAATCCGCGCTCTGTTGCCGAGGTGGCATAATCGTACAGGCGCCCGGGCGTGCGGTGCGCCGACACAATTTTCTGTTCATGCGGCACTTGCAAGTGATCCAGAATGTCGCTCGCAAGCTTCATCGTGGCCCAGTCGGACTGGCTGCCCATGATTATTCCAATCGGAGGAGGTGCTTCGACCATTTTTGACCCTGACAAATGCTACGGAAGCAATGCGGTTTAGTCATGAAGTGGCGCGGACGCAATGACACATATCGGGGTTTTAAATTTTCCTGGCGACAAATTCATATCCGGCGGATGGCCTGGATTGCGGACAAGGCTCGCCAGACCCAAGTCTGTGTGGTTTGGCCAGAGCTGACCGGATAATCCTGTTGTAATTTCAAATAGATATAAATATACTTGCTCAGAGGATTTGGGGGCAATGAATAAAATTAAGCAAAATCGCGCAAGAAAAGATCAATCTTGTCCCAACTGTTTTACCCTAGAGCAGGAAATAGTTGTACTGAAAGAGGATCTCGCTGAAATGAAGTTGCACGCTTATAATGATGTGCTCACGGGACTTTCAAACCGCCGCCTTTTTGTTGAAAGCCTCGAGGATCGCGTTGCGCGGTGCCAGCGATATGGAGACAATTGCGCCGTATTATTTCTTGATGTCGACAATTTGAAAGCGACCAATGACGAGCATGGCCATGCTGCCGGAGATGTCCTGCTGGTACGTTTGGCGGAAATATTGAAAACCCATACTCGGACAACAGATGTGGTCGCGCGGATCGGCGGCGATGAATTTGGCCTGTTGCTCGACAATTTAAACGGCGATCAGGTAGTGGACAAAATCGATTTTCTCATGCGGCAATTGGTCATGGAAAATATCACTCATGAAGGGAAGAAACTGCCCCTTGGTGCCTCGATAGGCTATTGTTTCGTCGGCCCCAAGGATACGACTGACAGTCTGATGTCCCGCGCCGATGCCGGCATGTACCGCGCCAAAGGCAAGCCGGAATACGGGCCGGAATAAGCGCCGGAACTATTTCCCCGTCAGACTATCGCCCGGGCAAGCCTAGCGCTCGGAAAGATAATAGCGCTCGATCTCGTTCAGATCGTCGTCCAGCTCATAGACAATGGGTTGGCCGGTCGGGATTTCGAGGCTGGTAATCTCGTCATCCGGAATCTTGGAGAGATGCTTGACCAGCGCCCGCAGACTATTGCCATGCGCCGAGATCAGGACTTTTTTGCCATTTTGCAATTCCGGTGCGATCCGGCTCTTCCAGTAAGGCAGCACTCGCGCGATCGTGTCTTTCAAGCTTTCTGTCGACGGAACTTCGATGCCTTTGTAGCGCGGGTCGTTGGACATTTGATACGGGCTGTCCGACGCCATTGGCGGGGGTGGCGTATCAAAACTGCGCCGCCAGATATGGACCTGCTCGTCGCCGTGCTTCTCGCGCGTTTCCTGCTTGTTGAGACCGGTGAGTCCGCCATAATGGCGCTCGTTCAGGCGATAATTTTTCTCCACTGGAAGCCAGAGGCGGCCCATTTCTTCGAGTGCGAGGTTCAGGGTCTTGATCGCCCGTGTCTGGACACTGGTAAAGCAGACATTCGGGTCAATGCCTCGTTCTTTCATCAGCTGCCCTGCGGCCTTGGCTTCTTCTATACCCTTCTCGGTAACATCGACATCCCACCAGCCGGTGAAACGATTCTCGAGATTCCATTGCGACTGGCCATGACGAAGCAGGATGAGTTGGGGCATTGATTGTCCTTAAAATTATGTTTCTCCTTCCTCTAGCGGCGACGGCGTGCGTCGCCAAGAGCGATTTCGGGTGGAGAGTGTAACGCCGACGGACCAGCGGCCAGACAAGCGGCTTCTTCATACGCCGCCGGTCCGGTGCTCCTGTCATCGCCATATTGGCCATGGAAGCATCCTGGATTGCCCCACGCCGTCGCTCTTCGTTCGATGGAGGGCCGATGGTAAACTGAATATCAAGGAAATGGACCTAAAAGGGAAAAATCATCCCCCTTCCTGTACATATTTAAAAAAGGCGACAGGGCTTCCAACCGGAGAATATTAGTGAACAGAGTAAACAAACTGGTCGCGACCGCGCTTTGTGCGACCGCCCTGACAACGCCTGCGATCGCGCAGGACAGCGTGCAGGAAGCAGAATCCTTTGACGACAATGTCATCATCGTGACGGCCACCCGCCGCGCGCAGGATGTTCAGGACATTCCTCTCGCCGTTACCGCGATCAGCCCGGTCGAGCTCGAACGCCAAGGTGTTGTCAATGTCGGTCAAATCACCAATATATCCCCCAGTTTCTCGGTATCAAATGCCCAGTTGGCCTCCGGTTCGGTGGTGCTGCGTATTCGCGGCGTCGGTACGACCTCCAACAATATCGGTTTTGAATCGGCGGTCGGCATTTTCATCGACGGTGCCTATCAATCCCGACCCGGTGTCGCGCTTTCCGAATTTGTCGATGTCGAACGCGTCGAGGTTTTGCGCGGTCCGCAGGGAACGCTCTTTGGCCGGAACACCTCTGCAGGTGCTCTGAATATTATCAATGTCCGGCCGGACCTGGACGAATTTGGCGGTTTTGCTAACGCTACCTACGGCAATCGTGATCTGATGGGTGTGCAGGGCGCGGTAAACGTGCCGATCGTCGAGGATAAACTGGCGCTACGGGTCACCGGTGCCTATCGTGAGCGTGACGGCTATGTGACCGTTGTCGATGGCAGCGGTAGCAAAATCGGCGAATCGAACGGCACGGACCAATATCTCGTCCGGGGTCAGCTTGGTTTTGAAACCGACAGCGGGATCAAGGGAAGGCTGATCGCCGACCATTCGAAGAGCACGGCCGGTTGCTGTGCCGCGATAGAAGTCCTGCAATCGCCGCTCGAAACCTCTGGCTTGCTCGCGGCTGTCGGGCTTGGACTTCGCGGTGGCATGGCCGCGCCGGACGTTGCTGTGAACCCTTTCGACACAACCACAGCGGGAATCGCCGCCGACAATCTCATTTCGACCGCCAGCTTTGCTCCCCGGACGCGTTTTGACCAATGGGGCGTTACCGGCGAGATCGAGGTGTCACTCGGCGACGACACCAACCTGATCTACATCGGTTCCTATCGGGAATATGATGCCACCGAGTCCTATGACAATGATTTCTCGGATCTCGATCTGTTCAACGTGACGAACAACCGCACGGCCATTGAGACCATGACCCATGAAATACGGGTTCAGGGCGATTTGTTCGACGGCGCGCTGAACTGGCTTGTCGGTGGCTATTACGCCAATGAAGACATTAGCCAGGATATTTCTTTTGCTCTGGGGGCGGATTATGATCGGGTTGTCGGGGCGACGCTCGCCGGCGCCACCGGTGGAGCCACCATTGATCCGCTAAGTCCGATTTTCCTGGGCGCCACACCGCTTCAGAATATCACGGGCTTTGATCCGGCAACCATCACCAACACCAACAGATATGCGCAAAATAGCGAAAGCTGGTCGATCTTCACGCATAATGTGCTGGAAGTCGCCGAAGGGCTGAAGCTGACGATAGGCTTGCGCTATTCTGACGAAAGCAAGGACGGCAGCTTCGCCAGCGGCGGGACAAGTAATTCTGTCTGTCCGGCGATGGTTGGGCAGATTTCTCCTGGCGGCGCTTTGAGCGGCCTGCCTGATCCGCTTCAGAACGCGTTGTTTGCGCTAGGTTGCTTTGCCTTCACGGCGCCGGCCGATGCGCCCTATGCAGCGGTGTTGCCAACGCCGCGCACGTTCAACAGCAAGTTCAGCGATAGCGAACTGATCTATACCGGCAAATTGTCCTATGCCTTCGCCGATCCGGTCAACATCTATGCCAGCTTTACCCATGGCTACAAGTCGGGCGGCTTCAATCTTGATTCGACCGCTGCGGTCGGGGGCACCGATCCGCGCTTCCAGTCCGAAGAAGTCGATTCCTACGAAATCGGCATGAAAGCCAAATTTCTGGACGATTCCATTACGTTAAATTTGGCAGCTTTCCGCGAGGAATTTTCGAACTTTCAGGTTCTCGAATATACCGGCACCCAGTTCCGCCCCTTTAATGTACCCAAAGCCGTTACCCAGGGTCTGGAAATCGAAACGATGCTTCGACCGAGTGATCATTTCACGGTAAACGCTGCACTGACCTATACCGATGCCCATTATCCCGATGATTGCGCTGGTACCCAGACCAGTATCAATGTGCTGGCTCTATGTGGCAATTCGCTGACCAACGCTCCGGAATATGTCGGCATAGCGGGCGCTACCTACGCCAATGACCTTGGCGAGGATCTTGAATATTTCCTCAACGGGCAGATCCGGTTCGAGGGTGATCGCCGCACATCGACCCAGGCCATCGACCCCACGAATCTGACCGCGCTTCCGTTCGTCGTCCAGGACAGCAATATCAAAATCAACCTGCGCGCGGGAATCGGCAGCCAGGACGAAGCCTGGGGCATCGAAGTCTTTGTGACCAATCTGACCAACGAAGTGACCCGCGGTGTCACTTTTGCGACGATCTTGCGGTCCGGTTCGCAGTCGGTCTTTGTTCAGGAACCGCGCAGCTATGGACTGACCCTGCGCAGCAAGTTCTAGTGCAGCGCCGGTCGCGGCAGCTCGAGCTATTCACGGGAGAGGGCGGCATGTCCGGTCTCTCCTGTTCTCGGATCAATACCGGGATTCACCGGGCGTGATGTCAGGACAATGTCCGTGCCTGGAACCAGCGTTACACTCTTTTCGTCGGTTTCGCTGTTTTCGCTAGAACAGCTGCGAATCACGCCGGGGAGTGTCAGCAGGGCGAATGATTCATGTGTCATTTTAACATCTCCCCACGGGTAGAAACCGATATCCGGTCTTTTTTACCCGCAGTGATTGTTACATATTTGCAACATTGTCGCAGAATCGGCCTGTATCTGCCCTTCTCCGCTTGATTTAATGGCGCAATTAAACGACTGCCCCATCCGCAGCTGACGTAAACACAAGCCATCCCCCCAGGAAATTGGCGATAACGGCAGCAAACTCAACGGGAGAAGATACATATGAAAACGATCAATAAAATCCTCATGACAGCGCTTTGCAGCACCGCCATGACCACCCCCGCTTTCGCGCAGGACGCAGCGCAAGAAGTCGAAACCTTCGACGACAATGTAATCATCGTGACGGCAACCCGCCGCGCAGAAGATGTTCAAGACATTCCTATCGCCGTAACCGCGGTCAGCCCGGCCCAGCTCGAGCAGCAGGGCGTGGTAAACGTGCAGAACATCGGTAGCGTATCCTCCAGCTTCTCTACCTCCAACGCGCAAACGGCTTCCGGAACGGTTGTTCTTCGTATTCGCGGTGTCGGTACGACTTCCAACAACATCGGCTTTGAATCAGCCGTCGGTATCTTCGTAGACGGTGCCTATCAGTCACGCCCGGGCGTTGCGCTCGGCGAATTTGTCGACGTTGAACGCGTCGAAGTTCTTCGCGGCCCACAGGGTACTTTGTTCGGACGGAACACGTCGGCGGGTGCCTTGAACATCACCAACGTCCGGCCTGACCTCAACGATTTTGGCGGCTTCGTAAACGCGACCTATGGCAATTTTGACCATATGAGCGTCCAGGGCGCAATCAACGCTCCTCTTATCGAGGACACTCTGGCGCTGCGCGTTACCGGTGCCTATCGGAAACGTGACGGTTATGTTGATATCATCGACAGCGCCGGCAACAGCGTTGGCGATTCCAACAACACCGATCAGTATCTTCTTCGCGGCCAGCTTGGCTTCGAGAATGACAGCGGCATCCGTGGTCGCCTGATTGCGGATTATTCCAAGAGCACGGCAAGCTGCTGTGCCGCAATCGAAGTCCAGCAATCTCCGGTCGAAACATTCGGCCTGTTCGGCGCTGTAGGCCTTGGCGCACGTGGCGGCATGTCCGCTCCTGATGTGGCGGTGAGCCCGTTTGATACGGCAGCCATGCAGCGCGCGGTGGAAAACCGTGTCGCAACGTCCGATATGAGAGCAGATCCATCCAATGATCAATGGGGTGTGACCGGCGAAATCGAATTCCCGATCAGCGACACTGCAGACCTGATCTATATCGGTTCCTATCGCGAATTCCGTGCGGAAGAAGCCTATGATTCGGATTTCTCGGGTCTCGATGTGTTCAATGTATTGCCAGGTGGCGGTACCGCGATTGATACAATGACCCACGAACTGCGTCTGCAGGGTGAAGCACTCGGCGGCGCACTCAGCTGGATGGTCGGTGGTTATTATTCCACAGAGGATATCTCGCAGACGGTCAATTTCGGCCTGGGTACGGATTATGATCGTCTTGTCGGCGCGTTGCTGGCAGCCGGAACGGGTGGCGGAACGCTTAATCCTGCCAATCCAGTCTTCTACGGCAACGGCGAGACTTTCCTCGGCGCGACACCGCTGCAGAATCTGACCGGTGTTGATCCGGCAACGATGCGGACCTCAAATTCCTATGAGCAAAGCAGCAAAAGCTGGTCGGTCTTTACCCACAACACTCTGGAAGTGGCCGAGGGTCTGAAGTTGACACTGGGCCTGCGCTATTCGGATGAAAGCAAAGACGGTTCGTTCACTCAGTCAGCGACCAACAACACGCTCTGCCCTGCAACTTTGGGTCAAATCGGCGCCGGCAATGTCGCGTCGCCTTTGATCTCCAATGTTTTTGGACTGGGCTGCTTTGCATTCCTGGCGCCGGCAATCGGAACGGACGCAATTCCATTCCCGCTGCCACGGCCTTTCGACAGCACGTTTAGCGATGAAGAGCTGATCTATACCGGTAAAGTGAGCTATGAATTTGCTTCGCCTGTGACCGTTTATGCCAGCTTCACGCATGGCTATAAATCGGGTGGCTTCAACCTCGACTCGACGGCTGCCTCCGGTGGCGCTGATCCGCGCTTTGCTTCGGAAGAAGTGGATGCTTATGAAGTCGGTCTGAAAGCCAAGTTCCTCGACAATGCGGTAACTCTGAACGTTGCCGGCTTCCATGAGGAATTCACAAACTTCCAGGTTCTGGAATTCACTGGCGCACAGTTCACGACGTTTAACGTTCCGCTTGCCAAATCAACCGGCGTGGAAATTGAAACGGTTCTTCGCCCGAGCGACCATCTAACGGTTAACGGCGGACTGACTTACACCAATGCCAGATATCCGGATAATTGTGCAGGAACGCAAACCTCTGACAATGTTCTCAGCCTGTGCGGCAATTCACTGACCAACGCTCCGAAATGGGTGGGTATCATGGGCGCAACCTATGATCGTGACATTGGCAACAGCCTGAATTTCTTCGTCAATGGCCAGATCCGGATGGAAAGCGATCGCCGGACGTCAACGCAAGCCTTTGATCCAGCCGATCTGTCAACGCGGACGCCAGTGCCATTTGATGTTCAGGACGGTACCGTCAAGATCAACATGCGTGCCGGTCTCGGTGAAATTGACGGCGCATGGGGCATTGAAGCCTGGGTTACCAACCTGACCAATGAAATCACGCGCGGTGTTACGTTCAACACGGTCTTGCGCTCCGGTTCACGGTCTGCCTTCATCCAGGAACCACGGATGTATGGTCTGACCCTGCGCGGCAAGTTCTAGGCGCAACCAGAAATTCGGTGACAAATAGTCGCCAGATGAAAAGGGGCCGGTTTTCCGGCCCCTTTTTATTGCGCGGCTGGACCATTGGTGCGAAAGATCGATGCTATGAAAAACTTTATATTCCAGACCGTCCCCGTGCTTCACTTTGGCGAAGGCTGTCTTGCCGAACTGCCGGGACAGATTGCCGCCTTGCGGGCGTCCAGGCCGATGATCGTCACCGACAAGGGTATTGTGAACGCGGGCTTGATCGCTCCGGTTGAGCAGACCCTGCGCGCAGCCGGTCTCGAGGTTGCGATTTTCGATGAGGTGGTTGCCGATCCGCCGGAAGCGATTGTGTTGCAAGCCATCGAAGCCGCCAAATCAGCCGGCGTTGATATCGTTATTGGCCTCGGCGGCGGCAGTTCGCTCGACACCGCAAAGGTGGTCGCTGCGCTCGCGGTAGACGGTGCCCAGCCGCTGGCCGATATTTACGGCATCGGATTGCTCGATCGCAAGGGCTTGCCCACCATCCTCATCCCGACGACCTCGGGTACCGGTTCGGAAGTCACCGCCATTTCAATCCTGACCACTGGAGAAACCACCAAGGCGGGTATCATCTCGCCGCATCTTGTTGCCGATGTCGCGCTGCTTGACCCAGCGATGACCCTTGGCCTTCCTGCGAATGTGACTGCCGCTACCGGCATCGACGCAATGGTTCATGCGGTTGAGTCCTACACCAGCCGCAACGGCAAGAATCCAGTCTCCGACATGCTGGCGATCGAGGCGCTGAAATTGCTCACGGCCCATATCGAGACTGCTTGTTCTGACGGCAGCAATATGGTCGCCCGCGAAGCTATGCTGCGCGGTTCGATGCTCGCCGGCCAAGCCTTTGCCAATTCACCCGTCGGCGCAATCCACGCGCTCGCCTATCCGCTCGGCGGCATTTACCACATCCCGCACGGCCTCTCCAACGCGCTGGTCATGCCTTATGTCATGCAATATAATCTCGAGGCCGCTGCTCCGCTTTATGCGGAACTCGCCGACGCGCTGAATATCCCGCGCGGCAGCGAAAACAGCAGCGAGGCGCGGGCGCAACAACTGATCGACTTTCTCGAAGCGCTGGCGGTGAGCGTGAAGGCCCCACGCAAATTGCGCGACATCGGCATTGCTCGGGACGCCACGACCGAACTGGCCGAAGCGGCAATGTTGCAGACGCGTTTGCTCGACAATAATCCGAGAGAAGTGACGCTGGCCGACGCGCAAAGGATCTATGATGCCGCCTGGTAAAAGCCCGAGGGTGCAACCACCGGTAAGGAGCGATTATCGCACCGGCTCTGCGATAACCACCCGCTGGAACGACAATGATCCTTATGGCCACGTCAACAACGCGATCTATTATTTCTGGTTCGACACTGCCGTAAACCGCTATCTGGTGGAGCAGGGCGCGCTCGATATCACTGGCGGCGAGACGATCGGTCTGGTGGTTAACACCAGCTGTGACTATTTCGCACCGATCGCCTTTCCCGACGACGTGATGGCGCGTATCCGGGTCGACAGGCTCGGCAACAGCAGCGTCACCTATGGCGTCGGCCTGTTTCGCGGTGATGAGGACGTTGCTTCGGCGGCGGGCAGCTTCACCCATGTCTATGTCGACCGTGCCACAAGACGACCGGTTTCTCTGCCATCTCCCTTGCGTTCCGCACTGGAGGCGATAGAAGTTTAATCAGACGATTAAATCGCCAGGAGAGAGACAGATGCTACGCCCCTTTTATAATGACGAACGCCGCCAGTTTCGTGAAACCTGCCGCCGTTTTGCCGAAAGTGAATTGCAGCCCTTTGCCAATGAGTGGGATGAAGCGGGCGAAATCCCCTGGGAGATGCACGAAAAAGTCGGTGCGCTGGGCGTCTGGGGCTTTGGCGTCGACGAAAAATATGGCGGTCTCGGCATGGACGATATTTTTATGCGCGTCGCCTGGGCCGAAGAAGCCACTCGCGCGCATAATGGTGGCACATTGGCCGCGCTCGGCGGCCGCAGCATTTCCATCGGTCCGATCCACAAGCTCGCCTCGCAGGAAATCAAAGACCGCATATTGAAAGATATCGTGCTCGGCAAAAAGGGCTCCAGCCTCGGTATTACCGAACCCGGCGGCGGATCGGATGTCGCCAATATGCAGACCACTGCGCGGAAAGATGGCAATCACTGGGTGATCAACGGCGCCAAGACTTTCATCACCGGCGGCATGACCGCCGACTATTACGTCATCGGCGCGCGCACCGGCGGCGAGGGCCTGAATGGCATTTCACTGTTTCTGGTCGACGCCGATGCCGAGGGCTTCTCGCGGACTGCGCTCGAGAAGAAAATGGGCTGGTGGGCATCGGATCAGGCCTCGCTCTATTTCGACGAGGTACGGGTGCCGGCGGAAAATATGCTCGGCGAGGAAGGCCGCGGCTTCATCCAGATCATGCACAATTTTAACCACGAGCGGCTTGGCATGGTTGCCCAGTCGCTCGGCATGATGCGGGTATTGCTCGAATATTCGATCGACTATGCCCAGCAGCGCGAGACGTTCGGCAAGCCGATGATCAAACATCAGGTAATACGCCACAAAATCGCCGATATGTCGGCGCGCGTCGATCGCCTCGACGGCTGGCTGAGCCAGATCTGCTGGCTCGCCGATCAGGGCGAAATGCCGGTCGCGCAAATCTGCAAGGCCAAGTTCAGCGCCACCAAGGATCTCGAGTTCTGCGCCAGTGAAGCCATGCAGATTCTAGGCGGGGCCGGCTATCTGCGCGGCAATCCGGTCGAGCGTTTCTACCGCGAGGTCAAGGTCATGGCGATCGGCGGCGGCTCGGAAGAGATCATGCGCGATCTGGCGGTCCGTCAAATGGGTCTCTGATCCCGCTTGCCATTTAGAGTGGCGGGTGGATAAGTAGGGGTGCCACAAATATCCGTTCATGCTGAGCCTGTCGAAGCATCGGGGCCGGCAACAGCATCAGGCTGATGGAATGAAATATGCCCGATCTAATATCCGCCGATAGCCAGTCGGAAAACGCACCGCTCCTGCTACCCGCAGGGTCGGTGCTGTTCGGCCTGCTTACATTTGCGATGATGGATGTCGCGATGAAGAGCCTGTCGATCGAGCTTGGCGCCTATAACGCCATACTCTGGCGGGTCCTGCTGGCGTTTGTGATCGTTTCGGTGGTCTTTTTTGCGCGCCGCCCGAGAATGCCGGGTAAAGCCGCGCGCAAGGTCCATCTGCAGCGCGGTATCATCATCGTCTTCATGTCCTATCTGTTTTTCTGGGGCCTGGCGCGGGTGCCGCTAGCCGAAGCCATTGCATTGTCCTTCATCGCGCCGATTATAGCGCTCTATCTCGCCGCGGTGTTTCTCGGCGAGACCATCCACCGCAACGCCATCTATGCGTCCGTGCTCGGCTTCGCCGGCGTTTTGGTGATCGCCTGGGGCCGGGCGAGCGGTACATTTGAAAAGGAAGCGCTGCTCGGCATCGGCGCGATTCTGGTGTCGGCGGTGCTCTATGCCGGCAATCTGGTGATCCAGCGGCAGCAGGCGCTGCTGGCGGGACCTATCGAGATCAGCTTTGCGCAAAATCTCGTCGTCGGCACGTCCTTCCTTCTACTCGCGCCGTTTTTCGCGGTTGTTCCGGATGTGCAGTCGCTGCCCTATATCGGCGCTGCCGCCATATTCTCTATTATCTCCTCGTTGTTCATCGCCTGGGGCTATGCGCGGGCCGAAGCGCAGAATCTGATCAATCTCGAATATAGCGCCTTCATCTGGGCGGCGATCTTCGGCTGGCTGTTTTTCCGCGAACCGATCACGCTGACCACGGTTTCCGGTGCGGTCATGATCGTCATCGGTTGCATATTGGCGACCCGGCGGGACCGGAAAGTCGCGCATATCGAAACCACCGCGGTCTGATGGCGCTGCGGATCAGCAACCGGAAGGCGCGCTGGCTCTGGCTGCAATCGCAGGGCTTGTCCGAAACCCCGACCGGTCCGCTGGACCTGCCGGAGATGATCCGCCGCCTCGGCTATGTCCAGCTCGACACGATCCAGAATGTCACCCGCGCCCACCATCATATCCTGTGGAGCCGCAACCAGAATTACCGCGAACCGATGCTCGACCGGTTGCTGGGCGAGGACAGGGCGGTTTTCGAGCATTTTACCCATGACGCCTCGGTCCTGCCGATCGAATTTTACCCGATGTGGCGGCGCCAGTTCCGGCGTCTGGGGGACAAGGTCGCTGGCTATGCTTCCTTTAAAAAGGCGGTCTCGGAAATAGGGGCGGACGAGATCAAGGCTCGGATCGCCGCAGAAGGCCCGCTGTCCACCCAGGCGTTTGACACCAAGGTCAAGGGCATGAAACAGATGTGGGACCGTCCACCGCACAAAAGAGTGATGGACCAGCTCTGGTATGCCGGTGAACTGGCCACCTCGCACCGTCACAATTTCACCAAATATTACGATCTCAGCGAGCGGGTGATCCCGGCCCTTCATCGCGAAACGGTGCATGAAGACGCCGACCAGATCGACTGGCTGTGCCGCAATGCACTGGACCGGCTGGCCTTCGCTTCGCCCGGAGAAATCCAGCGTTTCTGGGGCGCTGTCGATGCAAAAGAAACGCGGCTCTGGGCACAATCGGCGACAGACAATGTTACGGTTGAGGTGGAGAATTACGAGGGACAGTGGCTCAAGGCGCTGGCCCCGCCCGATATCGAGACGCGCTTGTCGAGCACGCCGGAGCCTACCGCGCGTCTGCGCATAATCAATCCGTTCGACCCGGCCGTGCGCGACCGTAGCCGGTTGCTGACATTATTCGGCTTTCAATATCGCAACGAGATGTTCGTGCCCGCAGCGCAGCGGCAATGGGGCTATTATGTCTATCCGATATTGGAGCGCGACCGTTTCGTCGGCCGGATCGAAATCAAGGCAGACCGGTCAGCGGGCCATTTGCGCGTCACGCAATATTGGCCCGAACCGGGGGTGCGCGGGTCGGCTACGCGGCAGAACAGGCTGGTAGCGGAACTATCGCGGCTGGCGCGGCTGATCGGAGTCGGCGATGTGCTTTGGGAATGCAAAGGCGGGTAAAAGCGGATCGCGCTGCTATTTGACGCTTCCGCGGTAACGCAGTTCGCCGGTTGCGCCTGGTGCCATTGGCGACGGCAGCACCCAGCGGATATGGGTGACATCAGCAGCTACCGCCGGACGGGACTCCTGCGTCGCATCCGTTACGCTCAGCGCAGACAATTGGCCGAAATTCTGGCCACCATCGACCGATACCAGCGCCCAGTCTTCAAGCGCCTCGGTGAAGCTGACGGCTTGAGGGACCGGATTGTTGAGCACAAAGCCGGTCACCGCCTCGTCCCCCGTATTGCGATAGCTGTTGGTGACCAGCAGTTTGTCGCCGGGAACAACCTTGACCGTCACCGGGTTGAGCAGCTGGGTAACAGATTCTCCGTTTTCCGCTATTTCCGTGCGTTCAATCATGATCGAACTGTCGATTTTCACATTCGCCCGCGGATCGGTGACCGCGTTCTCGGCACTGGCCGATGATGTCGCCGCATGCGCAATATGGGAGGCTGACAAGCCCGTCATCAAAACACCGGCGACCATGGCCGCTTCGAGCAAAATTACGCGCATATTGGACATTTCTAACGATCCTGTCGAACGATTGCCGACCAGACACAAGCGTCTGATTCCTATGGGCTGAAATATGGCGCAACATGGTTAATATGCGGTTAAAATGATCTGTGAAATTGGCAGTCACATGCTGGCTGGACGGAATATCCCGGGAAATGAAACGCTTGTCAGTAAAACGCGCTTATTCGTTGGCATCGCGATTCATCCACCGCTAAAGAGATCGGCAATGGGTCTGACCGCATATCGTCGCTGCCTTGGCATGCTGGTTATTTTGCTGATGGGTTCGCTCATCGGGCCGGGCCATGCGCAGACCATAGATCAGCCGGTTGCCAGCGCGCCAGATGAGGCGGAAATGGATGCGCCGCTCGACCCGGATCAGCCGCTGACCGAATTTCCCGATTTCGGCGTCGAATGGCCCGACCTTGACCAGGTGGCAGAGCCGGTGCTGGATGATGTTGAAGATACGGGCGTTCCGGTGCAGGCAGCGGAAGACGGAACCCGCGATCAGGATGGTCAGCCAGTCGACGAGCAATTGGCCCAACAGCTATCACTCAATGAATATCAACCGACCGATGCGCTGGCGGAAACCGCCTACGGGATAAGCTTCGAGGGATTGCCCAAGGCGATCGGCGAGGCCTTTGATACGCGCTTTGAGATTCTGTCGGTGCTGGAGCAATATCGCGGTGACGATGCCAATTTCGCACAGATCCGGCGCCGCGCACAAAGCGATGCCGATCTTGTCGAGCGGCTGCTGCGGATAGAAGGCTATTATGACGCCGTCGTGCAGACCCGCTTCGAGGCCGACGGCGCAGAGCGCGTAGATGTAGTGATCAAGGTGCAGCCGGGTCCGCAATATAAGCTGGACGCAATTGCCTTGCCCGGTCTCGAAACGGCGGTTGCGCCTGATCCGGAGCAATTCCGCGAAAGCTTCGGTTTGCAGTCGGGTGATATCGTCAACAGCGACCGGATCATGGAAGCGATCAGCCGGATCGATGTCTCGATGGCTGAAAATGGCTATCCATTTGCGAAGACCGGCGAGCCGGAACTGGAAATCGATCATGCCGAGCGGCTGGGCGATCTCGAAGTTCAGGTGACCCCTGGCGGGCGATATAATTTCGGTTCGATCGGTCTGGCGCCGACCAAGCTGTTTGATGCCGACCATGTCCAGATGATTGCCCGTTTCAATCCGGGTGATATCTATCAGGCATCTGATGTTGAAGATTTGCGCCGGGCCCTGATCGCGACCGGTCTGGTTTCGACCGTCGCCATTGATCCGGTGCCGGCCGACGACCCGGAAGCGGTGGATATTGACGTAAAACTGACACCTGCGCCATTGCGCACTGTGGCCGGTGAACTCGGCTATGACACTGGCGAAGGCGTCCGCGCAGAAGTCAGCTGGGAGCACCGCAATCTGTTCCCGCCGGAAGGGCTGATCCGGGTGACCGGCGTGCTGGGGACCCAGGAACAATCGGGCAGCATCGTTTACCGACGGAACAATTTTCGACGACGCGACAATATATTGAACGGGCGTATGGCTCTGAGCCTTGTCGATAGCGCCGCATACGATGCCGAGACATTGTCGATCGCCGCGAATATCGAGCGGCAGAGCAATCTTCTCTATCAGAAACGCTGGAACTGGTCTGGGGGTTTCGAGCTGATTGCATCGAGGGAAACGGATGTCACCGGAGATATTGGAGCGACCGATCCGGAGACCTATTTTATCGCCTCCCTGCCGGGGCTGGTATCCTATGATGCGAGCGACAACCTGCTCGATCCGACCCGTGGCTTCCGGTTGAGCGCCCGTGTTGCTCCCGAAGCATCACTGCAGGGTGGCAGCTTCTTCTATGTGCGTACCCAGGTCGACGGCAGTGCTTATTTCCCGGTCTCCGGTAAAATTGTGCTGGCCGGCCGGACGCGCATCGGCACGATTGCCGGTGCCGGTACCAACAGCATCGCACCATCCCGCCGGCTGTATTCCGGGGGCGGTGGCTCGGTGCGCGGTTACAGCTATCAGACCGTTGGACCACTGGATGCCAATGATGATCCGGTGGGTGGCCGTTCGCTCGTCGAATTTTCGCTGGAAGCCCGGGTGCGGACCGGACTTTTCGATGGCAATCTCGGCATCGTGCCCTTTATCGACGCCGGCAATGTTTACTCCAGCAGCACCCCGGATTTTTCCGGCATCCAATATGGTGCCGGTCTCGGCATTCGCTATTATAGTGATTTCGGCCCCATCCGGATCGACGTGGGCACGCCGATAAACCGGCGATCGGGAGATCCGCGCGTAGCGGTCTATGTCTCGCTGGGTCAGGCATTCTAGATGGCTGAAGCCAAAGACAGGCCGGGCACCAAGCTGCTGATCTGGCGCTGGTCCATCCGCAGCCTGCTTGGACTGGTTGCGATTGTCATGCTCGGGCTGGTCGGCGCAGCAATGTGGCTGGACAGCGACTCCGGCCATCGTTTCATTATTGATCAGGTCGAGGCGCTGGAGCCGGAGGATGGGCTGCGTATCCGGATCGCGGAAATCGAGGGATCGATTTACGGAGAGGGCAAGGTGCAGGGGCTGCAACTGCTCGATCCCAAGGGCGAGTTTTTTTCCGCCGGCACAGTGGCGGTCGACTGGAATCCGCTGGCCTGGATATTCAACGAACTTTATATTTCCGACGCGCTGATCCTGAAGGCGCGGCTCGACCGCTTGCCGGAACTGATTGATAGCGGCGAAGACAATCCTTTGCTCCCCGGCTTCGACATATATGTCGGCGCTTTTCGCGCGGAAAATCTGGCGCTCGGAAAGACCATTGCCGGCAGCGAGCAATTCGCCGATCTGTCGGGCTCCGCCGATATCAGAGCCGGTCGCGCGATGGTGCGTCTCGATGCCGCAACGACGCGCAGCGGCGACAAATTGCTGCTCGCGCTGAATGCCGAACCGGAACGCCAGAAGCTTGATATCGATGCCGAAATCATAGCCCCTGCCGGCGGCGTGATAGCCGGTGCTCTGGGCATGGATCGCGATCTGGCGTTGACCCTGAAAGGTGACGGCAGCTGGCAGAAATGGAACGGCGAGCTGATTGCGCTGAGCAATGACGAAACGCTGACGCAAGTCACGATCGAGGCGAAGGAAGGCCTGTTTGCCTATGATGGCATGCTGACCGCCTCCGTGCTGCCCGAAGGCGTAGCGCAGAAGCTGGCCTCGCCCGATCTGCTGATCAAGGGTACGGCGAGCCTCGCTGACCGTCTTTTGGCGCTGGATTTGGACGCGCGTTCTGCTGCCCTGTCCTTTACCGCAAAAGGCGGCATTGATCTGGCACGCAACAGCCTCGATGCGATGCGGCTGGAGACAAAGCTGATTGATCCGTCCGCATTGGCGTCCAATATGAGGGCGCAGGATTTCGAGCTGAAGGCATTGCTGAACGGAAAATTCTCCGAGCTGCGCTATCAATATCTGCTGACCGCGCCGCAACTGGCGCTGGGCAAGACGCTGCTGACCAATGTGCGCGGCGAGGGCGAGGGACAGCGCGATGCCGGCGGCTGGGACATTCCTGTAAAATTGTCTGTCAGCACATTGATCGGCAATGGCGAACTGCTGAAACAATTGCTTTCCGGTTTCAGCGCGACCGCATTGCTCCGCTATGAAAAGGATCTGCTATTTGCCGAGCGCGCCCGCGTCGCGACCAATGTCGCAAAAGGCACATTGGATATGGAACTGCGTCCCTCGACCGGTGATTTCGCCGTCAATATTGACGCCAATGCACCCGGCTTTGCGGTGCAGGGCGTCGGGGTGGCCGATATTATCGCCATAATCAATCTGGGCCCCGCGCCCACCGGGATTTCGCTCGATGGTCAGGTCAATGCGAAGATGCGCCGCTTCGACATCGGCTTCCTGCGCGAACTGGCCGGCGGTCTGCCGCAATTGCAGACCGGCCTCGCGCTTGGACCTGACGGACTGTTGCGATTTACCAATCTCAACGTGTCCGCTCCCAAACTCTCGTTCCGGGGTTCCGGCAACCAGACCGCGGCAGCAACCTTTGCGTTCCGGGGTTCTGGAAAGCAGGACACTTATGGCCGGTTTGATCTGAAGCTTGATGGCGCACTCAACCGGCCCAAGGTCGCCTTGTTGCTCGACAGCCCGCTGCCGGCCGCCGGTCTGTCTGCGGTCAGTCTGCAACTCGATCCGGTCAAGGGTGGCTTCTCCTATGTCGCCTCCGGTGGATCGACGCTGGGGCCGTTCAGCAGTGACGGCATGATCCTGACCACGCCGGGCCAGGACACGGCGGTGCGTGTCGATCGGCTGCTGGTCTCCGACACGCTGGCCACCGGCACGATCAGACCAACCGCGGACGGCCTTGCCGGGACGCTCGTCGTCAGTGGCGGTGGTGTGAATGGCGATGTGCTGTTCCGCCCCGGCAACGGACGGCAATTGATCCGCGCCAATCTCAAGGCCGAAAATGCCCGCTTCGATGGCAAGCCGCCAATTTTCATCCGCACCGCCGTGCTCGATGCCGACATCATTTTGATCGACGGCCAGTCCAATATCGACGCGACTCTCCGCGCGCAGGGGATCAGCCGCGGTGAACTGATCATCGGCCGGGTCGCCGCCAATGCCAAGCTGACCAACGGCAGCGGCACGGCAACCTTCACCATCGCCGGGACGCGCGGCAGCACTTTCGAATTTCAGGCGAAAGCCGATATCACACCCGATCTTTACCGGATTTCCGGAACCGGCCAGTTTGAAGGCCGCAACCTGCGTCTTGCGCAGCCGCTCGAGTTGCGGCGGGTCAGCGATGGCTGGAGCGCTTCGGCGACCACGATCAACTATGGCAGCGGCAGCGCCCGTATGTCAGGCCGCTGGGGAAGCGGCAATTCCAGACTCGATCTGTCGATGTCGAAAATGCCGCTGTCGCTGGTCGATATCGGCTATCCCGATCTCGGACTGGGTGGCAGCGCCAGCGGCACCGTCAAACTCACCCAGTCGGGCGCGCAGGTACCGGTTGGCGAGGCCAAGCTGACGATCAAGGGACTGACCCGATCCGGCCTGATCCTGACATCTGCGCCGGTTGATCTCGGCCTCAATATCGCTCTTTCCAGCCGCAACGCCGCTGCGCGCGGGATCATCAAGTCCCCCGAAGGCAAAACCATCGGACGGTTCCAGGGGCGGGTGACCGGCCTCGGCAGCGGCAACTGGCAGAATGAACTGATGCGCAAACCGCTGTTCGCGCAGGCGCGCTTCAACGGCGGAGCGGAAAGCCTGTGGCGGCTCACCGGTGTCGAAACATTCGATCTGACCGGACCCGTGGCGGCCAGCGCCGATATCAGCGGCAGCCTCACCAATCCCCAGATCAGGGGACAGGTCAGCACGAGCAATGCACGGCTCGAAAGCCCGCTGACCGGCACGGTCATTTCCAATATCAAGACGGTGGGCCAGTTTGACGGCTCGCGGCTGGTGTTGCCGAAATTGACCGGTACCACCGCCGGTGGCGGAACGGTAAGCGGCAGCGGCAGTTTCAACTTTGCCGTTGCGTCGGGCGAAGGCATCGGCATCATAATGGACGTTAATGCTCAGCAGGCGGCGCTGATTGCCCGCGATGACTTCGCCGCTACCGTGACCGGCCCGATCAAAATTCGCAGTTCGGCGGACGGGGGTCTGATTTCGGGCAATGTCGTGCTCAACCGTAGTTTCTTCCGCTTTGGTCAAGCCAGCGCGACAGCCAGCTTGCCGGATATAAAGACCCGGGAAATCAATCGCCGCGCCGACGAACGGCCGGTCGTGGTGCGCGGCCGTCCATGGCGCTTCGACTTGACCGCCAACGCCCCCAACCGGCTGATCGTCGAGGGGCTCGGGCTCGACAGCGAATGGAAGGCCAGTTTGAAAATTACCGGGCCGGTCGACAATTTTGCGATGGTCGGCACTGCTGATCTGCTGCGCGGTGATTATACTTTTGCCGGTCGCCAGTTCAGCCTTGAGCGCGGCCGCATCCGCTTTGTCGGCAATCAACCGGTCAACCCGATCCTGGATATCGAGGCAGAGGCCAATCTGACCGGCCTGAACGCCACGATCAATGTCACCGGCACCGGCAACCAGCCGGAGATCGCTTTCACCAGCATCCCGGCCCTGCCTCAGGACGAGCTGCTGTCGCGGGTATTGTTCGGCGCATCGATCTCCGACCTTTCCGCACCCGAAGCGGTCCAGCTGGCCGCTGCCGTGGCGTCGCTGAACAGCGGCGGCGGGCTTGATCCGATCAACCAGCTGCGCAAGGCGGTCGGGCTGGACCGGCTGCGCATCTTGCCGTCCGATACCGATACCGGCTCGGGCACCTCGATCGCCGCGGGCAAATATATCACCCGCCGCGTCTATGTAGAGCTGATCACCGACGGCAAGGGCTATAGTGCCA
The DNA here is from genome assembly GCA_963974765.1 of uncultured Sphingorhabdus sp. Lineage (GTDB taxonomy): Bacteria > Pseudomonadota > Alphaproteobacteria > Sphingomonadales > Sphingomonadaceae > Parasphingorhabdus. The sequence continues at coordinate 42,921 of CAXBEI010000003.1, read as the reverse complement.
CCCAGCTGGAATTCCAGATCACCCGCTGGCTGTCGATCCTGTCAACCATCTCGACCCTCGGCCGCCAGAGCGCCAATTTGCGGGTGAGCAAGGATTATTGAACTGATCCGATCCGTTTGGGATGATCAGGCAGAGACAAGCATCGCGCAATAGCAGGCGTCCGGAATCATGAATTCACAACGGCAAGGTCAGTGGAATGCTACGCCACCGGTCCTAAAATGCCAGGCTCAGCGAGGCGCGGGCGGAATAGCCGACATTCTCCGCGGTTTTTTCGGCCCTTGCGGATAGCTGCCAGGTAAAGTCCATCCCGCCGGCCAATATACGGGCTTCGCCCAGCCAGCTGCTGTCGAGACCGTCCGGAGTCAGCGTGAAATCCTCGCCATCGAGGAAACTGGCTGTGGTTGTGCCGAGTGATCCCGCCAAATTGTGCCGACGTCCCCCTTCCAGTTCAAACGTCAATGGCGTGTAATCTTTCCTTTTGCGGCCCAGTCGATAGACAGCAGCCACTGTTGTGGATGCTGTGACCGAGTCGCTGGTACGACCGTCGACATAGAGGTTCAATGCATCGCCACCGCCGGTTTCATCATAGCCACTTTCCTGCAAACGATAATAGTCGAGCGTGGCCTTGGGGCGGAAGGTCAGACGGTTTCCGACATCCAGATCATAGGAAACACCGCTGGCGCCGGAAACCATCCAGCCGTTCCAGTCACCCGTTGTGGTGCCGGTATATTCGGTATCATCTGCGGTCGCAGTTAACGTGCGCGTGCTGGATAGTGAAAGATAGGAAGCGGATATCCGGCCAAAGGCATAAAGCGGACCGCTATCCATCCTCCAGAACGCACCAAGCTCATGCTGCGATGCGTCAACGATGCCGGTACCGCCGTTATTTTCGATATTGCCGCTGGTATAGGCATAGGACAGCCCGAGATTGCCTATTTTCGACCAACGTTCGAGACCCATGGATACGCCCCAGCCGCTGGTCTTATAGGAAGCGGCATTGCCAGCATCTTTATCACTTCCCCAGTAAATCGGCTCTATCCAGCCGCCCACATTGCTTACGTCGTAGATTGAGGAATCATCCATGATATGCAGAGCGGCCAGCCGTGATCCGCGGGTGGCAAAGTCAAAGATGCCGCCGTTATGGTCCGGCAAAAACTGATCCACCTGGGCTTGCAATGTCGCGCCATCCTCGATTTGCAAAAAGCTCGTTGCCAGCGTGTCGTCTGTCGCGCTGGCGGTGAGGATCGCGTCATATGCCGACGTTCCGGTGCCGGTCAGTCCCAGTTCTTCCGCTTCTTTCCGGCGAATTTCCAGAAGCAGATCATTGCCCGACAGGCTGGTCTCGCCAGCGAAGATGAAGGGCAGTTCTGTTGTCGCGGAATCGAAGTCGGGGGTGCCGTTAATCTCGTCTGCGGTCAGCACGACATAGGTTCCGTCGGCATTTTCGAGCGAGGAAATTGTCGTGGAAATTTTCGCGCCGTTTTCAAATGTCGCGCTGTTCACTTCATATAACGAACTGGTGCCGTCATCGCCGTCAATATAGACATCAAGCGTACCGTCGGAGCCCACGGTCAGGCTGTCGAATGTGGACGTCTTGCTGTCGCCGATACCGAATGTTCCGCCATTGACGAGAACAGATACCCCGGCTCCGTTCTGGACGGTCCCGGTGTAGACGGCACTGTCATTCAAGGTGACCAGAACCGATTGGCCGGCTCCGTCAACATCACCGACAAAAGTGGCTTCGTCGGATAATGTCATCAACCCGGTGCCCGTGCCGAAATATACGTCGCCTGTATAGGCGGCATCGTCCGACAGGGTGAGCGTATCATTGCCCGCGTTAAAATAGGTGTCGCCGACAATCACGCCGGAACTGGCACTGATCAGGTCATTCCCCGATCCGGTCACGATATCGCCTATGATCCCGGTATAAATTGTCTCGTCCGTTTCGCCGTCGTCGAGTTCCGCTTCGATATCCGCTTTGGTTTCGGCATCCTCGTCGTTGAGATACTGCGTGATCGTCAGGCCGGTTGTGTTGCTCGATGCGGCGATCGCTTGCTGAATGTCTTCGCTGGACGCAGAAGTCGTTATGAAACCGGAGTTTTCGATTGATGTCAGCGATCCGGACAAGTCCCTGATCGCATAAACCTCCCCTTCTCCGGTAGAAGTGAGCGTTGCCGACAGGGAGCCGGAAACGGCGATACGATCAACGGTAGAGCCTTCATTGATCAGAAGCGCGGTTGCGGCTGAATCGTAACTTGTAGCCTTTAGCGTTCCGGCCAGTTCGATGCCGCCGCTAACGTCAACCCCGCCGCCTTGCCCGCCAATGACCAGACCGAAGGAATCGGTGGAACTGTAACTTGCCGTGCTGACAATCGACCCGTCGATCACCAGGGAATAGCCGCCCTCATTGCCAGCGACGGTCCCGATAGCGCTATCACTGGCGCCGCCGACCAACATCGCGGGACCATTGCCGGTGGACGCGATGTAACCGGTGCCTTCCAGCGTATCTTCGATGCCGTCATTATCCTCGTCGTCATTGTCGTCATCATCATCATCGGGCGCGACTGCGACCAATATCCCGCCACCAACATTACCGGCAATCTCGACCGCCGCGGCACCAGATCTCAAATCCGTCCGGGACAGCGCCGTCGTCACGCCATCGTCGTTTGTATAGCTGCTCAATTGTCGAACCGTGCCCTGAAAGGTCAGCGCCCCGTCAATATCTCCCTGTGAAGAAAATGCCACAGACCCTTCGCCCGCGACCTGAACGTTTCCGCGAACGGTCACATCCTCCGAAACATCGTTCACCTTCATGCCATAGCCATTATCGCCGATAACGGTGATTGTCCCAGTGTTTATGATCGAGCCGTCATAAGCGGAATCGACGACAATCCCGCCGGAATTCAGGCCTTCCACGGTGATGATACCGCTGTTGTCCAGCGATCCGCTCGCGGTTCCGCCGCCAGCGACATAGATGCCATAACGGTTGCTGGCAGAGGCAATCGGGCCGTCTGCAATAGCGTTTGCATCTTCATCTTCGGATACGAAATCTTCCAGGACGGTGATTGTTCCGACATTCGAGATATTGGCGTTGGTACCGGTCTGGACCAGAATGCCTATCGCATCATCGGCGTCTCCGACGTTGATTTCTCCGACAACGACCGATGAATCATCTTCATCCAGTCCTTCGACGGTGACGTCATTGTCGCTATCCACGGTGATACCCACGCCTGAGTCAATCGCGATAATGCCACCGTCGGTTATGATGATATCGCCTTCTATCGACGTCAATAACGGATCGGTGGTTTCGCTGTTGATGGTCGTGTCGGCATAAGCGGGAACGCTGGCCAACGATGTTGCAATGGCAAAGGCACAAGTCGTATTCCTGATAATACGCATAATGGGATCAATCCTGATGTCGTGTTGAATGGGGGATTCAGCACGTGTCATTGATCCGAATTGTGGAAGAATTATGAGGATTGCGATGGGGCGTTGAACGGCGGGTCGATATGGCGAGGAAAGTCCAGTAGTGAGCGTCCGGCTGGCGTCGACCATTTGATATCAGAAATCGCGCCAGTTTCCGGCATGGAGCGGTGCCATCAGCCCTGACCGGCAAGGACAGCCGGAACAATATACAGCACATTCGACTGGGCTCGGCATGGTTTCCGAGCCGCTGACGCCTTGCTTTATTGCTTTATCCGCTGGTCAAACAATTGCCGTGCTTCCTCTATTTCGTCGAGATTGCGTTCCGCCCAGATCCACACCCCGCAAAAGGCCTCGCCAAGGCTCAGACCAAGATGGGTCAGGCGATATTCGACCTTGGGCGGAATTACCGGGTGGATCGTACGGATCACCAGTCCGTCCCGTTCCATCTGGCGCAAGGTTTGGGTGAGCATTTTCTGGCTTATGCCGCTCACCCGCCGCCCAAGTTCCGTGAATCGCAACTCCTCGCCATGGGCCAGTTCCTCGACAACGAGCATCGTCCATTTGTCGGCGACCCGTCCGATCAGTTGATTGACGAGCGCCTCGACCCGCGGGTCGGTGTTTTCAGGCGGCTGCTTGCTCATGTCACACTCTCTTTTGGGTAAGTATAAATCTTTTTGGTGCCTTCTATCAAATCGTCCGTGGAACGCTAACTCGGATTTATCGGCGACAGCAACAGGAAGAGCATTGTGGAAATATCCGGTAACACCATCCTTATCACCGGCGGCGGCAGCGGCATCGGGCGGGCGCTGGCCCATCGTTTCAACGAACTCGGCAACGCCGTGATCGTAACCGGCCGGCACATGGCCCCGTTGACAGAGACGATCGGGGAGCGAAAGCATATGTCGGCCTATCTGCTTGACGTGGAAGACCCGGCAGCGATCAAATCCTTCGCCGGCTCATTGCTCGGCGACCATCCGGGGCTGAACGTCATCATCAACAATGCCGGGGTGATGCGATATGAGGATATGACATCGGCTCGCGACCTTGGCGATGCCGAAACAATGGTGATGACCAATCTGCTCGGTTCCATCAGGATGATCGATGCCTTCGTCTCTCACCTTGCCGGACAGCCTGGTTCGGCAATCGTCACCCTATCGTCCGGACTGGCTTTCGTTCCGATGATCGCTGCACCCACTTATAATGCCACCAAGGCCGCGATCCATTCCTACTCCCTCTCCCTGCGAGAACAGCTCAGGGGCAAGGTCGAGGTCATCGAGATCATACCTCCCGCCGTTCAGACCGATCTCACGCCGGGACAGGCCACCCGCGACGGCTATCTGCCGCTTGAAACATTTGTCGATCAGGTGATGGCGGAATTCCGGCAACAGCCGACACCGGAGGAAATCGTCGTCGAACGCGCGAGGGTGTTGCGTGACGCCGAGCGGGAATTCCGTTTTCAGGCGGTGATGAAGGCCGTTAATCCGGATTGACGGGAAACCCTTATCGGAGTCCGCCCCGGAACATGAAAAAGCCCGGAGCAATTGCTTGCCCCGGGCTTGTTGTTTTCGTTCTGACCGGAAGGATCAGCTCGAATAATACATGTCATATTCAACCGGGCTCGGCGTGGTTTCCCAGCGGCTGACTTCTTCCCATTTCAGTTCGGCATAGGCTTCGATCTGGTCCTTGGTGAACACATCGCCCTTGAGCAGGAACTCGTGATCGGCTTCCAGAGCTTCCAGCGCTTCACGGAGCGAACCGCAAACCGTTGGCACTTCGGCCAGCTCTGCCGGTGGCAGATCATAGAGATTCTTGTCCATGGCTTCGCCCGGGTGGATCTTGTTCTCGATCCCGTCGAGGCCCGCCATCAGCAACGCTGCTGACGAGAGATACGGGTTGGCCAACGGATCAGGGAAGCGGAACTCGACGCGCTTCGCCTTGTCGCCTGCGCCATATGGGATCCGGCAGGATGCGGAACGGTTGCGGCTCGAATAAGCGAGCAGCACCGGTGCTTCAAAACCGGGAACCAGACGCTTGTAGCTGTTGGTTGTCGGGTTGGAGAAAGCATTGACCGCTTTGGCATGTTTGACGACGCCGCCGATATAGTGGAGGCACATTTCCGACAATCCGGCATATTCATTGCCGGCGAACAATGGCTTGCCGTCTTTCCAGATCGACATATGCGTGTGCATGCCGCTGCCGTTGTCGTCCTTGATCGGCTTCGGCATGAACGTTGCGGTCTTGCCATAGGCATGGGCAACCTGCTGCACGACATATTTGTAAACCTGCACGCGGTCGGCGGTTTCGGTCAGCGTGCCAAAGGTGATGCCGAGTTCATGCTGTGCGGAAGCCACTTCGTGATGGTGCTTGTCCATCGGCAGGCCCATTTCCAGCATGGTCGCAACCATTTCACCGCGAATGTCGACGCAGCTGTCGACCGGAGCAACGGGGAAATAGCCGCCCTTGGCGCGCGGACGGTGGCCCATGTTCCCGACATCATAATCACGGCCGGTGTTGGTTGGCAGCTCGATATCGTCAATCTGGAAGCTCGAACGATCATAGCCGTTTTCGAATTTCACATCGTCAAACATGAAGAATTCTGGTTCCGGTCCGACATAGATGGTGTCGCCGATGCCGGTCGATTTCAGATAGGCTTCTGCGCGAACGGAGGTCGAGCGTGGATCGCGATTGTAGAGCGAGCCATCACCTGGTTCGACGATATTGCAGACCAGGATCATCATCGGCGTTGCAGAAAACGGGTCCATATACATGGCGTCAAGATCGGGACGCAGGATCATGTCGGACTCGTTGATCGCTTTCCAGCCCTCGATCGAGCTACCGTCAAACATGAAGCCTTCTTCCAGCACATCCTCGTCAATGACTTCGGCGCACATCGACAGATGTTGCCATTTGCCGCGCGGATCGGTGAATCGAACATCGACCCACTCGATCTCATGTTCCTTGATCATTTTAATAATATCGGATGCTGTATTGCCCATATTTTGGTCCCTCAGTTCTGGTTTATTGGGTTGGTTTGAATGCGAATCAGATGGCTTCGTCGTCGCGTTCTCCGGTGCGGATACGCAACGCCGCTTCGACCGGGATCACGAAAATTTTGCCGTCGCCGATGCGGCCGGTCTGGGCCGCTGCGGCAATCGCTTCAACCGTGCGGTCTGCAAGACTGTCTTCGACGACCACTTCCAGCTTCACCTTTGGCAGGAAGTCGACGACATATTCGGCGCCGCGATAGAGTTCGGTATGGCCCTTCTGCCGGCCAAAGCCTTTCGCCTCGGTCACGGTAATCCCGGACACGCCGACTTCGTGGAGCGCTTCTTTGACTTCGTCCAGTTTGAAGGGTTTGATGATGGCTTCGATTTTTTTCATGTTTTACGTTCCCGTGTACCGCTTCCTCGGCGTTTTTCCCAAACAGGAGTAAACCGCCTCGACCGGGCACAATTGCCCGTTGCTATTCAATTACCATGCCAGAATCGATTCGCGAACAGAATCGCCGGAATGCTTGGCTACATTGCTAATCTGTTATCGGACGACTGACAATGCTGCTCAAAAAACAGGCAGTTATCGCGGTGCATGACCATTATTTGAGCAGGAGAATATCGCAGAATTACCGCGCCGTCGGTGCGGTCATTTCCGGCAGATTCTCTTTCGTCCAGATTGACCGGTTGACGACATAATGACGGATATTCTCCACCTGCGCATCGCTCAGCTGCGATCCGAAGCCGACCATGCCGTGCTGCTTGAGCGCGCCTCCCTTGACCACCGAGGCCCAGGCTTCGGTGTCCGGCAGCACGCCGCTGACCCGCAGGTCGGGTGTGAAGCCGTTGCCGATCGCGCTGTCGCCGTGACAGACCAGGCAGTTGCGTCCGTACAGGCCCTTGCCGGCGGCAATCTGTTCCGGGGTGCCGGTCTGTACCGGCGGATCCCAGAACACTTCGCCTTTTTCGGGAAGTGCTGGAAACGCAGCCTTGCCGCCGAGTTTCAGCACCACCAGCCGAGGAATATTGGGTAGCTGGCGGGTGACTCCGCCGGCAACGCCCGCAACCAGCGGAAAGGCACCGCCCTTGCTGGTCAGGAAAGCGACATATTGCTCGCCGTCGATCATATAGGTCGAAGGCGCGCTGACGATACCCGACTGCATCGGCAGGCTCAGCAATTCCGTGCCCTTGTCCGCAGAATAAGCCTTGAAAAAGCCGGTGCTGGTGCCCTGGAAGACCAGATTGCCCGCAGTGGTCATCGTGCCGCCATTCCAGGCCGCCGGATAGTCGACGCCCCACTCGACCTTGCCGGTCTTCGGATTGAACGCGACCAGCCGTCCGGTGGTTGCCGCAATCGCCGCCTTGTAGACATCCTTGTCGTCGGGCAGCTGGCCGATTGCCCAGCCGATGCCGACATTGAAGCCCAGCCGTTCGCGCTTCTTGTCGATTTCCGAAACCGGCACTTCATAACCCTGCGGGATTTGCTGGGCCGGGATATAGACGAGGCCGGTCTCCGGATTATAGCTCATCGGGTGCCAGTTATGCGCGCCCAGTGCGCCGGGGATCGCGACAAATGGCTCCTTGGTCTTGTAAAAGCGGGCGGCCGGATTTTCGATCGGCCGACCGGTGGTCAGATCATAGCCTTCTGCCCAGTTGATCCCGTCGACAAAAGGCTCGGCGCTGATCAGCGTGCCGTCGAGCCGGTCGATGACGAAGAAAAAGCCGTTTTTCGGCGCATGATAAAGCACCTTGCGCATCTTGCCGTCGATCGGCAGCTCGGCCTGGATGATATGCTGGGTCGCGGTATAGTCCCAGGTCTCCGCGGGTGTTTCCTGATAGTGCCAGAGATATTTGCCGGTGTCCGGATTGACCGCGACGATCGAGGAGAGGAACAGATTGTCGCCTTCTCCGCCCGAACGCAGCCCGTGGTTCCACGGGTTGCCGTTGCCGACGCCAAAATAGAGCTGGTCGAGATCTTCATCATAGACGATGCTGTCCCAGACCGTGCCGCCGCCGCCGGAGACTTTCCATTCGCCATCGCCCCAGGTCTGGGCCGCTGCCTTGGCAAAAATTTCGTCGCTCGCCGCGCCATCGGCTTCACCCTTCGGATTGGGCACGGTGTAGAAGCGCCATTTCAGCAATCCGTCACGGACATTATAGGCCGAGACATAGCCGCGCACGCCAAATTCCGCGCCGCCATTGCCGATGATAACCATATTCTTGACCACCCGCGGGGCGCCGGTGATCGTATAGGGCTTGCTGTTGTCGGTGGTCTGGGTTTCCCAGAGCCGCGCGCCGGTATTCGCGTCGAGCGCGATCAGCCGGCCGTCGATGGTCCCGAAAAACAGCTTGCCGCGGTTGATCGCAACACCGCGATTGACGACATCGCAGCAGGCATCGACCGCTTTTTCGCCAGCCACGCCGGGATCATAGGACCAGAGTTCCTCGCCGGTCTTCGCGTCATAGGCAAAGACCTTCGACCATGCGGTGGAGATATAGAGCTTGCCGTCGACGACGACCGGCGTCGCTTCCTGGCCACGGGCATCGGGCAGGTCCTTGAACCAGGCAATGCCGAGTTCAGCGACATTGCCGTCGTTGATCTGGGTGAGCGGGCTGTGCCGCTGTTCCTTGGCGTCAAAGCCGATATTGTCCCAATCCGCGTTGACCACCGCATCGGGTGCCGCAGGATCGCTGGTCTGGCTTTGGCAAGCCACCAGCAAAAGAGGTGCCAATAAAAATCCCAGCCTGCGCATCACCCGTCTCCTAAAAACTTGCCAGATGGTCAGCCACCCGTACAATTTAACTGACTAGCTAAACTGTAGGCGGCTGGTCAAGGATTATAGAGTGGCCATTACGTGTTCGTGAAGATTCCACAGCCATCTCCGGCTTCGCGATCCGCCACCCTCGTTAATCGCCCCCGCTTTCCAGCCTTAGTTGCATACCCTTTCCTTCAGCGCGCCAGTCCAGCGATGCACCGAGCGAGGCGGCGAGCGAATTGATGACGCGGGTTCCCAGTCCCGACGCAGACGTTGCGCGTTCGGCAGCTTGCTTGTCCGCCGTACCATTGTCTTTGCAGACAATCGACCAGTCATCATCCGATGTTGCGATCGCGAACTCGATCGTGCCCCCAGCGGCTGAGAAACCGTGCTTCACGCTGTTTGACACGAACTCGTTCACGATGAGTAGCAGACTGTTCGCAAGGTGAGGAGTGGCTTGCCCGCCGTGCACCTTGACGGTCAGCCCGATGCCATCGGGAAGCAATTGTTGGAGATCCAGGGATACGCGCCGGAACAGCGAGGCCAGGTCTACCGATTGGCCGTGCTCCAGATCGTGCAACTCGGCGTGTAGGGACGACAGCGATCGGATTCTCAGGCTCGCATCCTCCAGCGCCAGCCGCACTCTTTCGTCCGGCGCGGCGCGGGCCTTCATAGAAAATAACGAGCCGATCGAAGCCAGAGAATTTTTCACGCGATGATCAATCTCGCGCCGCAATACCTGCTCTCTTTCCAGCGACAGGCGCAAATCGAGCTCCCGCATGACCTGGCGTGAAAGCACCTTGATCACCTTGCGCTGCATATCGTTCAGCACGCGCGGCTTGTGGTCGAGTACGCACAAGGTGCCGAGCGGCAGTCCGTTGGCTCCTTTCAAAACGGCCCCTGCGTAGAATCGGAACCCGGGATTGCTGGTGCACAGCGGATTGTCGGCCATGCGCTTGTCCGCTAGCGTATCGGGGATTTCGACAAAATCCCCTTGCAGAATGACATGCCCGCACATGCTGGTTTCGAGCGGCGTCGATCGTGCGCCCAGACCTACTTCCGCCTTGAACCACTGCCGATCTGCATCGATGAAGTTTACCACGGACACGGGGGCGTCGCACAATTGTGCCGTTAGTTCGACGATCTCGTCAAAGGCGCGTTCCCGGTCGGTGTCGAGTATTTGGTATCGATGGAGTTCGCGGAGGCGCTCGGCCTCCCGAGGGTGATTTTCGGGCTTCATGGCAGTCTAATAGCAGAATGATTTGTAGAATAAAGAGGCTCCGGTGTCAGGATCGAAAAATGCAAATGTCATCAGCCTGATGTCTGCGGCGCGCTTGATTGGCGCGGATTTCGGAGCCGAAGCTGGTATCCGTACATCGTTGCGCCCCCACATCGTTGCGCCATGACGCGTCAAAACTCTGGTCACATGTCTTAAGCTTCCCGGAGCAAGCCTGCCGACGTATCGCCGAGCGCCTTTACGGCACAGGCGACATCGGCTCGCCGCACGACCCTCTCGGGCTGTCCGCAGAACCGGCGGGGAGGGCGGCCATGTTCATCCGCGAGACAGGGTCACCCGACCAGTCGGGCCATCCACATGTTCACCGGCGGCCCAAAATCCGCCCCATATTGTGCCGTAAACCGAAAGGGAGACTGACTGGCGGCACATCATCACAGGTCCGGCTGGGCGCCATATCGCGAACCGGCAGAACCGATAATTCAGACTGAAGGAGTAGAATGATGAGCAAGATTTCCAACATAAAACGGGCAGGTCTCCTGCTCGCCACGTCGTCCATATTGGTGCCGGCCAGCGTATCTGCACAACAGGACGCAAGAGAAGATATCATCGTGTCGGGACAGCAGGAAGCGCAAGCGGCTGATCTCGCCATCGACCTGTCCCAAGCGCCCGAAGGGCCAGAGGTTGAAGGCATTATCTCCGCGCGCAGCGCCGACCGTCTGCAGGTCACCGGCAACGATGGCTCCAGGACGATCATCGCTTTCACCGATGCCACCGAGATAAAGGCGAGCAAGGGCCTGCTCGGTTTGGGGCGCAAGGCGCTGGCAGCCGATGCGCTGCTCAACGGCCTGCCGGTCAGCGTCGACACCGTGCAGGTCGGCAGCGAACTGGTCGCGAGCAAGATCAGTCTCCGCAACAGCGATCTCAAGACCGCTAATATGATCCACAACGGAACCGCCCAGGGCTTCGCCGAACAGACGGCGGCGACCGAGGCGTTGCGCAGCCGCGTCGGCGATATCGATCAATATAATGTCAAGGGCACGACCAATGTCCACTTTGACACTGGCAAAGCGGCGCTGTCCGCTCGCGGCAAGGCCGATCTGTGCGCTACCGCAGAGGCAGCCGACGAAATGAACAACGCCCTGATCCTGGTTGTCGGATACACCGATTCAACCGGCGATTATGAATATAACCAGCAGCTTAGCGAGAAACGCGCCAGCCGCGTGGTCAATTATATCCAGCAGAATTGCGGCTGGAAACCCTATCGCATGCTGACCCCGACCGGCATGTCCGAAGCCGATCCGCTCGGCAACAACGACACCGCCAGCGGCAAGGCGCAAAACCGTCGCGTTGCGGTGAATATCCTGGTCAGCAAAGGCCTCGACGGCCTTTGAGCTACCTGGGGCGGGCCCGGCCCGCCCTGCAATACCCGACAGCGAAGCAGCTTTCCTGGCTGACAGCTAAAGCCGCCGTTTCGCCTCAATGGACAAACAAGCCGGGCAATCATCCGGCTTGTTTGCCGCCACTTAATTGTAATCGCCTGTAACCGTTCATGTGTGATGAATAGTCTGTCATTTCAATAAATCACAGCATCAGGCGTCTACGAGCTTATATATTTTGTCTGCTAAATTCGTGGAACGCCTCATAGATATGAATGCGACCATAGGATTTGCAATGCGCGTACTGACTTGCTTGTATCACGACCATAATCTCTGGATCGTGGCTTTGGCCGCAGTGATGTGTCTTGTCGGATCTCTGACATCTGTGAAGCTGTTTCAGCGGACCCTCACGGAAACCGGTACAGCGCGGTTGCAGTGGTGTTTTCTAGCCGCCATTACCGCCGGTGCCGCAATTTGGGCGACGCACTTCATCGCCATGCTTGGCTACCGTCCCGGGGTTCCGGTAACGCTGGACGGACCGTTGACAGTGCTGTCCGCGCTGATTGCGGTCGTCGGCACGGCGGCGGGCTTGCTGGTCGCGTCGTCGCGAAACCGGTTTGTCGCCGTTTTTACGGGCGGCGGTATCATCGGACTGTCGATCGCAGCGATGCATTATCTCGGCATGTTCGCCTATCGCGCCGACGGCATTGTCAGCTGGTCGCCGGAATATGTGGTCGCTTCGCTGTCGCTGGCTATCATCCTGTCTGCGCTGGCGATCGACCGGGTCAAGAAAATTGGCATGTCGCAAAATATCGGCTTGGCTGCCGGCTTCTTCGCAGCCGCCATTATCGTCTTGCATTTTACCGGCATGGCTGCGTTTACGGTGGTCCCGCTACCCGGCATCCAGGTCGGCGTGGACAGTGACGCTTTCTCCGCACTGGCATCAACCATCGCAATTGTCGCGTTCATCATCATTGGTGCCGGTATTTCGACCCATCTGGTAGAACGCCGGACACAGTTAAAATCTGAGACACAGCTGCAATATCTGGCGCGTCACGACGTGCTGACAGAGGTGGCCAATCGCCGCGCCTTTTCCGAGGCCTTGCAGATCGAATGCCGGAAGCTCGACAGGCAGGGCCGCCCGTTTGCATTGCTGTTGATAGATCTCGACAGGTTCAAGCCGATCAATGATACGCTGGGTCACCCGGTTGGCGATATCGTCCTGCAGAAAGTGGCTTCCCGTTTGCGCCGCGCTGTCCGCCGCGGCGATATGGTCGCAAGAATTGGCGGGGACGAATTTGCCGTCATCGGCTATGGACTTGCCTCGGAAGAGGAAGCGCAGGCTCTGGCTGGACAGATAGTCGAAATCCTCGGACGGCCCTATATCGTCGACGGACAGGTGGCCGAACTGGGCGCCAGCGTCGGAGCCAGCCTCGCCCCCGGTCACGCCCATGACGATGAAACGCTGACCCAATATGCCGACATCGCGCTATACACGGCAAAGCGGTCGAACGAACGGGGCTACCGCCTGTTTGAGCCATCGATGCTGGAAGTGATCCAGCGTCGCCGTTTCCTCGAGGCGGATATCCGCCGCGCCTGCATGCGCGAAGATTTCAAGATCGCATATCAACCCGTCATCGACTCCGCTACTGGCGCTTATACCGGGGCAGAGGCACTGCTGCGCTGGACCTGTCCGGGGCGGGGCGAGGTCGATCCCTCTGAATTCATCCCGATCGCCGAGGATATGGGCTTGATTTCGCGGATTGGCGCGGGCGTTCTGAAACAGGCGTGCCACGATGCCTCTTCCTGGCCCGAACATCTCGATCTGGCGGTCAATCTGTCACCGGTTCAGCTGCTCGACCCACGATTGCCGCAAATCGTGACGCAGGCGCTGGAGGAATCGGGATTTCCGGCTGCGCGTCTGGAACTGGAAATCACCGAAACCGCGCTGCTCGGCAATGGCGATATCGTCATGCGTAATCTGACGAAATTGCGCGCGTTCGGGGTCCGGATTTCGCTCGATGATTTCGGAACAGGCTATTCCTCGTTAAGCTATCTCCATCGCTTTCCGATCACCCGCATCAAAATCGACAAGTCGTTCGTCCAGCTCTTGCCGCACGATACCGGCAGCGCGTCGATTGTCCGCGCGATCGCCCAACTCGGCGAGAGCCTGCAGATGAAAATCACCGCCGAAGGCATTGAAACGGAGGAACAGATGGCGTTCGTGACCGAGCACGGATGTGATGAGGTGCAGGGGTTCCTGATCGCCCGTCCGGGCAGCGCTTCCGCCATCGGTGCCCGGTTCCGCAACGAAAAAAGCAGGGCCGCCGCATGAAGACCTATACCGCCGACAGGCCCTATTCTCGGCTGCTCTATACCAGCGTGCTCAACGCCGGCCAGTCCGCTGAATCGCCGGAGCAAATCGCGCGCAAAATCGCGGCAACCTCTGCCGAGCTAAACCGGCAGGCTGACCTGACGGGCAGCCTGGTTTTCGTCGACGGAACCTTCATCCAGATATTGGAAGGCCCGCTTGCCGAAGTCGAAAAGACGTTCGAACGCATTTGCTGCGATTTTCGCCATGTCGACGTGCGGTTGATTGATGTGGTCAATGTTTCCGACCGGTTATTTGCCGACTGGGATATGGCCTGTCTGTGCGAGGACGCGGATACATCGGTGAAGCTCCGTGAAGGCCTGCAGGAGATCCGTTTTCTGGTCGGCATAAACGTCAGTCAGGCCGCGCTCCAGATGCGCGGATTGCTCGACAACCAGTCGGTCGCGGGCAACAGCTGAGGCGAATCCGGTGAGCCTCGCTCTACAAACGCGCGCTGGATCGCGTTTACAGCTTGGGCCGCAGCGTCTCGATAAGCTGCGCATCGATCCAGTACAGGTCTGACTGGAGCTCGCCATCGCCGTTCGCCGGCGGCACCATTCTGTTGAAGAAGAGATATTTCCCGTCCGGCGTGACCTGTGGTCCGCCTTCTGTTGCCTCTGTATTGACCGTGTCGCCGAGGTTGATCGCTTCTCCCCACGAACCGTCTTTCTGGCGGAAGCTGATATAGAGGTCAGAGCTGCCAAAGCCGCTCGCTCTTTCGCCGTCCCACATGACATAGGATTCGTCCGGCGCGATATACGGGTGGGCATTCCATGTGCCGCTATTGATTTCCTTGCCGAACGGCTTCGGGTCTTCCCGTTTGCCGTCGATCAGCCGTGAATAGCGAATAATGCCGTCACCCTCCGGCCCGCCTCGCTCGTCCAGCACCAGCATGCCCTTGGCCGAAGATTTCAGGCTCATGATGTGTATTGCTTCAAAGGCGGGGCCAAGGCTTTTCATCTCGGACCATCCGTCCCCGGTGCGCTCCTTATATTGGCTGTCAAAATACAGCCTGTTGCCATCTGGCGAGTGAAACGGCCTTTGCGTTTCAGCGGGCACCGCTATCTTGTTCCACCCATTGTCCGTCCTCTTGAACGTAACAGATTCAGGCTCCTTTGCGTCATCCGTATGTTTCCATCTGCTAATATAAAGTTCATTCATGTCGAGGGAAAAGCCGATAGCGTCGCCCCATATTTCCGTATTCACAAGTCCGGGCGCAAAGGGTTTGGCGGTGGTCCCGGGCGGTGTTTGCCCGAGATAGGGGCCGTCGGGGATGGAAACGCCATCATGAGCCTGGCCAATGCTGCTCACCATCAGAGCCGAGAGCAGCAGACCTGTCGAGACACCAGCATATTTCATTCCATCATCCTTCCCCGGGGGCGGCAACGCATTCGCTGTTCCGCCGTGACAAATAGTCTTGCCGCAAGTGTCGGGCAGGGGAAGCAGCCTGCCATGGCTGTTCGACCAAATTCACAGGCGGTTCGACCAGTGACATCGGGGTGGCGACATCGGGGGCCGACATCGGCATCGAACCTGTTGCCCGCGCCGGCTTTTCGCCGACGGATGATAGCAGAGGATGGTCTTGCCAGTCGGCCGCCTGCTGAGCCGGCAAGCCGGGGCAGGGCCCGGGCCGATGGACTCACGCCCAAGGACCCGCGCCCCGCCAAACGCGTTATCGTGCTTTAGTAAATGCCGACTACGATCCGCACGATCAGATTGTTGCTCAACCGGACCAGCAGGGCATCATTGCCCGCACGCACCCAGACATAGCCGCGCGGTGGTGCGGAAAGCTGGCGATGCTGGCGATAGTCTATCCGGCGGTAATTGGAGGCCTTGCTCCGCTCAAACCGCTGGCCCTTGGCAAATTTATGCCCGGAATTGCTCGATTTCTGAGCGACAGGCGCCTTGTTGCTGCTGGTCTGGTTGTGACCGGCATTGCTGTTGCTGCCGGATTTCGCGCTGGACTGTTGCGTGGCAGGCTTTTTCGCGTTGCTGTTCTTGTCATTCTGCGTGCTCTGGCCATGCGTGTTTCCGTTGTGGCCATTCCGGTCGTTCTGATTCTGCGCATAGGCGCTGACGGGAACCAGAAGCGCCAGGGCGCATAATGTGGATATGGTTTTCTTCATGGATATTTCCTTGTTTCTGTATCAAATCTAATAGCATCACGGCATTGGCTAGTCGCTTGAAAAACTGTCGTAAATTGTCGTAGAAAATCGACCTGCACAGGCGTCGGCCTGGCGCAGGTGATGCAAAACCATCCCGTCGATCCGCGCCGGTTCAGCCCGTGTCAGACCAGTCCGCACATTGTATAGAAAAGCCCCGGGACCCGCCGCCTGCTCCGATGGCCAGCGGCCATGAAACGGTCGGCCGGAATAGCCTGTGACCTGAGGGGGGAAGTGCATCGTCGCCAATCCATTCGCTGCCTAACCCCTGTCTTCCCTCTAGCGTCCGATTGTGGAGGGAATATGGATGCGGCAGCCGGGACTGGAGCCCGTTCAGCGTGGCTTCTTGGCAATCGTCGCGTTGAAATCGGGGTCTTTTTTCGCCACCCAGTCGACAAATTTGCGCACCGCCGGATCGGCGAGCAGCCCTTCGACGTCCATGCCGTGGCGCTGCAGCTCGCTGTTGCTGAACTGGGTGATCAGCATCTTCTGGCAGATCGCATGCATCGGCACAGTATCGCGCCCGCCCCGGCTCTTCGGCACCGGATGATGCCAGACAATGGTCTCCCCGGTTACCCGCCCGCAGAGCCAGCAATCCGGCACCTCCACCGGCGCCGCTTCCGCGTCGGACTGCAGATCCTGCCAGCCGCCATGTTTCGAATGTTTGCGGGCCATGTTTCGGGGTCTCTGTTGGTGGGAGGTGAGGGGGGTGCTTAGGGGGATGGGGGTGGGATTGCTAGGTAAGGGTGGTTGTAGTGTGCGCTATTTATCTCCCGTCTTAGTTTGTGTCCCAATTTCAGACATTAGAACCCCCTTGAACTTGCTGACACCTTCTACCTGGCCAGGAGCATAGTAGCGCAGTATTTCGACCGCTTCTTTGCATGCGGTTTCAATGTCGGCGCTCAGCGGACTTTCCGTCCACATCTTACCGCCGTGACTCATGTCTTGGATCAAAACGCTTCTAACTTGGACGCCGTGCTGTGAGTTTACCTCATTTAAAAATGCTTGGAGGTCAGCCTTATGAGGATATGCAAAACGCCAAATTCCCTCCAGCACCGACCTGACCGCGTTCGGCGTAGACGGATTCGGCGATATGCTTGAGGTCGCCACCTCGATGATGTGTTGCAGGTGGAAAATGTGAGGCGCAACAAAGTCTCTCTGGTTGATGATCTCGTGCTTGTGACCACGTGATACCAACTGGAAGAGCGCGCTGTTCTTCACCACCGAGTTGTTCAAAACGACGTTGTAGAAGAAGTCATGGTGGGTGAGGATAAGTAGTTTGGGACGGACTGAGCCGTTCGTGTTGATCCTGATGTCGCCACCGTCAATGCGCAGGGTCTTGAGAATCTGACAGATGCAGTAGACGTAATCGAAAGAGACCGACGATACGGGATCGTCGACGATAAGGTAGAGCTTTCCGTAGTCGCCCACCTCATCGATCTTCAGGTGTGACTGCGCTACGAAGTAACAAAACGCCAAAACTGTCTTTTCGCCGTCGCTAAGTGTCCGGTCGCTGCCTCGCACCAT
Organism: uncultured Sphingorhabdus sp.; assembly: GCA_963974765.1. Taxonomy (GTDB): domain Bacteria; phylum Pseudomonadota; class Alphaproteobacteria; order Sphingomonadales; family Sphingomonadaceae; genus Parasphingorhabdus. The sequence continues at coordinate 25,076 of CAXBEI010000003.1, read as the reverse complement.
GTCCTTGTTGTCGCGCTTAACGCTGAAGTTGTTGCGATCGAATGAGTAGCGACCATGAAAGGCGAAGCTAATGAGCTCTTCAAGTGTGTCAGCCACCTTCTCGCGAGCTTCCACCTTCTCGCCGCTGCTCTTTCTTAGCGCCTCTATCTCGTCGGCGAGCGCAGCCTGCCGAGCCTCCTTAGCGGTCAACTCTTCTAGCGCGGCATTATTCTCGTCGCGGAAGCCGTAATTGAATGCCGAGCACCCCCGCCGCTGCAAAGCCAGCCTCTCGTTAGTCGAGTTGTCGACGGTCGAGTTGAGTTTCTCGATACGTGCGCGGTTCGTCTCTCGGACCTGGTTGATCCTTGTCTGTGGCGTTTCAATTCCAAAGTCATCACGCAGCATGATCGAATGGGTGAGGTCGGCTGCCTTTTCATCTAGCAGCCCTTCGAGCTCATCCAGCAACCGGATCATCTCCTCCCGGTGCTCGACATCGTTATCGAGTGAGGTCGAACTCAACGACGGGAAGGCGCTCTTCAAAGCATCGTATCGGACTATTGCTTGGTTCAGTTTGGCCTCACGGCTCAAGAGTTCGTCGCGGATCGCAGTGGTCTGGTGCTTCATGAGCCTAATTGAGGTGCGTGCTTCTGCTTCTGCATCTGCGAAATAGGCTATGTAGGCGTCGATGACTGCCTTGGCATCAACGTCCAGATCTTGCGTGCAAAATGGGCACTCCTTGTCGTCACCATCAATGAGCTTGACGCCCTTCTCGAAGAATTCCCTGTCCGTCTCGATCTTGGCCTTCACCTCAGCGGCGATAGTGGACTGGTCGATCTTTCGCTCCAATAGACTTTGGATCCCGTCAACATCCAACTGAACGTCCATTGCTGCCAACGGGGTGGGTTTGTCGGGATCGGTTGGTACTGCATTCAGCGCGTTGAATTGCTCCAAGATCGCACCACTCGACAGAAGCTTCTCCGATCGATTTCCCAATCTACGGCACTGGTCAAGTTCGAGTCTTTTGAAGTCTTGTAGGTTAGCGCGGATCGACATCTCCCCTTGGAGCTTGTCTTTTCCCTGCTGAAATATCCTCCTGACCGCTCGGACGGCTGCGTCGAGCTCTCCGTCGATTTTTGCGAGTTCGGCCTCCTTGTCCTGCAACTCGAGATTCTCTTTTCCGAGGATGATCTGATGGTCGATGTCGCCGTTAAGCTCGTAAGAGCGACTGGCCAACTCGGCGCCTACATAGTCTGATGAGAAGACGTGGAAGATGTAGTTGCTTCGAGATCGGTTGATGAGACCAGAAGTCTTGTAGAACGTGATCTTGGTGATCTCGGCAGTACCTTCGAGGAGCGATAGGCTACCTTCCGTGCTCTCCTCTGAGACCACGTCAGCGGGGTCAATATCCTTCTCGCCCTTCTCACTCGGTCCATCCAACGCCCTCAAAGCTCGCGAAATGAAGGACTTTCCCGTGCCACTTGTGGCGAACAGAAGGTTTTGCCCCTTTGGAGAAAGCTTCCCTTCCAGTTCCATTATCGGGCCAATGTGCTTGGCCCGGATGCTGAGGCAGACGTCGTCATTGGTAGCGGTATTCATCTAGTACACCATCCCGGCGTTCACGGTTATTCACCAACTTTAAAGTGTTCTTCTACTAAAACAGAATAGTCCAATTATTTCGACAGCAAAAGGGTTATTTGAGATAGTCAGGATGCTAGGAAATTCGACGAGCGTTTACTTGAGTGGAAAACTATAAGTCAAATCCGGACGGTTTGCTTTCGGCTCATTATCAAATGTTTGATTCGCTTGTTTTAGATTTATGCAATGCACCCAGTGGTTGCCGCTCAGGCGACAGGCCTTCACCCCCACCCCTCAATAAGGCGGGCAATCCAGCCCAGCCGGGCTCTTCGTAAATATCTCGTTCCCGTCCTCGGTGATCCCGATACTATGCTCGAACTGCGCGGTCAGCGAGCGGTCGCGCGTCACCGCTGTCCAGCCGTCGTCGAGCATCTTGCAGGCATATTTGCCGATATTGATCATCGGTTCGATGGTGAAGAACATGCCGGGGCGCAGTTCCGGGCCGGTGCCGGGGCGGCCGGCGTGGACGACTTCGGGGGCGTCGTGGAACATCTGGCCGAGCCCATGGCCGCAGAAATCGCGGACCACCGAATAGCGGTTGGCTTCGGCGTGGCTCTGGATCGCGTGGGCGACATCGCCCATCCGGTTGCCGGGGACCGCCTGCTCGATGCCCAGCATCATGCATTCATAGGTGACCTGGACCAGCTTGCTCGCCTTGATCGGGGTCTTGCCGACCAGATACATGCGGCTGGTGTCGCCGTGCCAGCCGTCGACGATCACGGTGACGTCGATATTGACGATATCGCCCTCGGCCAGCTTCTTGTCGCCGGGGATGCCGTGGCAGACGACATGGTTGATCGAGGTGCAGCAGCTATGGGTAAATCCGCGATAGCCTAGGGTCGCGGGGACGGCGCCGGCGGCAAAAGCCTGATGCCGGACCATATCGTCGAGCGCGCCGGTGGTGACGCCGGGGACGACGTGCGGGACGAGGCTGTCGAGTATCTCGGCGGCCAGCCGTCCGGCCTTGCGCATGCCTTCAAAACCTTCCGGGCCGTGCAGCTTGATCGCTCCGGTACGGGATTGCGGGGTGGTGTCTTCTACGGTCATATAGTCTGTCATGCCGCCTATATAACGACGGATTCAGCAATTTGCGAGGTCTGCTGTGCATATGTTTTCAGTTATTTAACACAAATTTGCTAGGCGGCAGCCTTTGAAGGACCAGTCGAAGCCATGCTGACCAAGCTGAAGATACTATTGATACTGGCGGCGTTGGCGCTCGGCTCGGCGCAGACGGTCGTGCGGCTTGAATCGCTGATCACGCCGGAGCTGCAGCCGCTGAGCCTGATCGCTTACACGGCTCTGCTCGGCCTCTGTCTGGTCGGGATATTCAGCGCCGCGTTCATTCCGGTGGCGGTGGTCCGCTGGAGCTTTGCGCTGCTGATATCGCTGGCCGGGGTCATCGTCGAAACCTATCAAAGCTCGGTCGAGGATCATATGCCTTATGATGCCTTCATCAGCATGATCAATGCCTCGGGCTCGCTGCACGAGGCCTGGGGCCAATATGCCGGCGCGATCGTGATCGGCGGCGTGCAGGCGCTGCTGCTGTTTCTCGGCATCGGGCTGAGCATCCACCATCCGGTCAAAGCGCACAGCAAGAAGCTGATCGCCGCGCCGCTGCTGATCCTGTTCGCTCTGGCCGGGATATTGTTCATCCGCGGCGGCGATGGCGCGCGCGGCCTGCCGGCGAGCTACACCGGCGCCGCCTATACGTTGCTCTATGGCTATGAGCGCTCCACCGAGGTGATCGCACCGCGCGAGCCGGTGAAGCTGCCGGTGGTCAATCCGGTGAACGGTGATGGCGATATCGTGCTGCTGGTCGATGAAAGCATTTCCGGCCACTATCTCGATATCAACAATCCGGACGGCGTGCGCAGCGGGCTGCTGGACCCGGACAGCGGGGTGTCCACGCATAATTTCGGGCTCGCGGTATCGATCGCCCATTGCAGCGCCGCGGTCAATATGACCCTGCGCCACGGCGGCACGCGGGACGATTATGTGCGGATCAACGGCAGCATGCCCTCGATCTGGGCCTATGCCAAAAAGGCGGGGATGGAGACCGTCTATATCGACGTGCCGCGGACCAAGCGGATTTTCAACAATCTGATGGACGAATCCGAAATGAAGGATGTCGACCAGTGGATCGAGTTTGACGATGTCCCGATCCAGCGCCGCGACCATGCCTCGGCGGATGCGCTGGCCGGTTTTCTCAACGACGGCAAACGGCAGTTCATCTATCTGCAGAAGATCGGCGCGCATTTTCCGATCCACGACAAATATCCCGATGAATATATGCGCTACAAGCCGGCCCTGCCGCGCGGCCAGTTTCTCCACATTGCCGATACCGGCGACCGCGAGGGCTTTTCCGGCTCGCGGGACAGCTGGGTCACCTATCGCAATAGCTATCGCAACACCTTGATTTGGAATGTCGGTGCATTTTTCGACCGGCTGCTGGGTCAGGCCGATCTGGGCGGCTCGACCATCATCTACACCTCCGACCATGGCCAGAATCTGCACGAACGCGGTGGCACTGGCGTGGTCACCCACTGCTCGCCCGATCCGGTGCCGGAAGAGGGGCTGGTGCCGCTGGTCGTGCTCGACACGCCGGAGGCAGCCGGCCAGCCGGGCGCGATCGACTGGGACGATGCGATTGTCAGGGGCAGGGACCGGTCCAGCCATTTCCAGATTTTCCCGACGCTGCTGGAAATGATGGGCTATGATTCGGAGGCGGTGCAGGCGATTTACGGCAAGGACCTGCTGACCGCCAACCAGGCGCCCTTCGCCTTCAATTACCAGTATAATGCCCGGCTCGGCCGCACGCCCAGCTGGAAAGAAATCGATCTCGACGCCATCGCCTGGCCGCCGCTGTCTGATTATCGGGCCGACGATCGGGCAAAGGCTTTCACCGGCACCAAATAACATATTCCCAAAGCGCCCGGCATCGCTCTATAGCAACGCCATGACACAAGATAAGCCACAAGAAAAAATCTGGACCGCCGCCCTCATCGTGATCGGCGACGAAATCCTCTCCGGCCGCACCCAGGACAAGAATATCGCGCAGGTCGCGAGCTGGCTCAATGTGCAGGGTATCCGCCTCGCCGAGGTGCGGGTGGTGGCCGACGACATGGACCATATCGCCGAAGCGGTGAACATATTGCGCGCCCGCAACGACTATCTGTTCACCACCGGCGGCATCGGCCCGACCCATGATGACATCACCGTCGACGCGATATCCAAGGCTTTGGGCGTCGATGTCGTGATCCATCCTGCGGCGCGTGCTATCCTCGAAAATTACTACGAAAGCCGCGGCGGCCTCAACGAAGGCCGGCTGCGCATGGCCCGTGTGCCCGAGGGCGCCGAGCTGATCGAGAACCGCATGTCCGGCGCGCCCGGCATCCGCATTGACAATCTGTTCCTCATGGCCGGCGTCCCCCATATCACCGCCGGTATGCTCGACGCGCTGACCGGCACGCTCGAAGGGGGCGCGCCCTTGCTCAGCGTCACGCTCGGCGCCTGGGCCCCGGAAAGCGAAATTGCCGAGGTGCTGCGCGAGGCGGAAAAGGCGCACGAAAGCTGCGTTATCGGCAGCTATCCCTTCTTCCGGGGCGGCACCGTCGGCGCCAATTTTGTGGTGCGCTCGACCGACCCGCATGAGCTGGAGACCTGCCGGGTCGCGCTCAAGGCGGGGCTGGAGGAAGCGGGCTACGAGGTCACCGACGGCGGGATTTAGGTCGGGCTGGGCGCGCTGGTAGCAAGCTGCCGTTCGTCCTGAGCTTGTCGAAGGACCTTGTGCGCGCGCCATCCGTGCTTCGACAAGCTCAGCACGAACGGTGGGTGTAACCATCTTCGTCATCCTGAACTTGTTTCAGGACCCCCACCGGCACTGCGCAATCTCTGGAGGTCCTGAGCCGAAGGCCACCGCAAGGTAAACAAGTTCAGGATGACGAGTGCACCCCATAGCCGCACGCCGAACCCGTCACCCCAGCGCAGGCTGGGGCCTAAACTAATATCGTGTCCGATCCCGATAGTGCGGCACCCGCTCCCATTGGTATGGATCCCAGCCTGCGCTGGGATGACGAGTGTACCCCGAACCCCCACTATGTAACTTTCCTTAATTCCCGCCCCGCGGCTTTTCCCTTAACCACCACCCAGGGCCCCCCCCCCTCCCGCCTCCCCCCCGGGGGGCCCGAACAACATAGACGCCCGAGGAGACGAACATGGCCGAGCTTCCCTTTGACGATGCCGAGATCGAACAGCTGGTCGTGCGGTTCAACGCCGTCATGGCCAAGGAACAGACCGATATCCCCGACCTCGGCGGCAACGCCACCGATGACGAGGTCGCCGCGACGCTGCAGGAGACGCGCGGCGATCTCAGCCGCGACGAGCTCACCCAAGAAATCGAGAATATGAACGACGAGCAGCAGGACGCGCTGGTCGCCCTGTTCTGGATCGGCCGCGGCGATTCCGAACCGGCCGAATGGGAAGCCACCAAAAAGCTCGCCCGGCAGCAGCATGAAGGCCCGGTCAGCACCTATCTGCTCGGCCAGCCGGAGGTCGGTGAGTTTCTCGCCGAGGGGCTGGACAAGATGCTGCAATTCGGCGTGGATTGATCGGGTGGGATTTGTAGATAAAGGGTAGTTGGTGTTCGCCGCCGCAGGGCGGCGCCCAGAACTGTCCTGTCCGATCGTCTGGACCCCGCCCTACGGCGGGGCACACAAAGCGAGGGCAGGGAGAGCATCCACATCCCCGTTCGCCGCCCTCTCTTCGTCATCCTGAACTTGTTTACCTTGCGGTGGCCTTCGGCTCAGGACCCCCCTAGATCACGCACCGCCGCCCGAGGTCCTGAACCAAGTTCAGGATGACGAGTGCGCCCCCCAGCTCACCCCGCAGCTCACCCCGCAGCTCACCCCGCACCTCACCCCCCGCCATCATCCCCCTCGATCTCCGCCGCCCGCGCCTCCGCCGCCTGCATCCGCTCCTCCGCCTTCGCCCGCCGCGCCAGCAGTTTCATCCGCATGTCGCCCAGCTTCCGGTCGAGCGCCTTGTGCACCGCTTCCCGCTCCTCGCGCTCGTCGATCTTGTTGCCCTCGTCATCAAAGCGCACGCCGTCCTGCCATTCCTCCCAGGTGATCACCTTGTCGGCGGTCCGCGACCCGATCTGTCCGCCGAGATCGCCGCGCCTGATCAGCAGCGCCATCAGCGAGTCCGACGGCACCACCCGCCGCTCGACCTCCTCGCCGTCGCGGTAGATCACCGTCTCCTTGCCGACCACCGCATGCTGATGCGCCACCGCGACCAGTCCGCGCTGGCCATTCGCCAGCGCCTCGTCCCACAAAGTCGCCATCTCCGGATCACGCCGCCGCAGCCGGTAAGCCGACGTATCCGATATCCCCGCCACCCGGCAGGCATCGATCACGCAGCCACTCTCGCGCAGCACCGACAGAAATATCTTCCGCCGCGCCTCGGTCCAGCCGTCATGGCGGGGTTTGCGAGGGTTGTTCGCGGGTAGGTTCTGCATTGTCTTCGCCATGTTCACCGTCGTCATATTTGTGATGGTCGTAGCAAGGAGTCGTCATCCTGAACTTGTTTCAGGACCCCGTGAGACTGCGTTGTGCCGGTGGGGGTCCTGAGCCGAAGGCCACCGCAAGGTAAATAAATTCAGGATGACGAGAGCGCGCGTGCCCTACGCCCGTTCGCTTTTTTCCTAGCCATGCCGAATCCATATCAGAAGCGCCGGTGTGTAGGAAAGGATGTTGGATCGGGAAAATTGCGGCCGTAGAGAATTGCCATGCGGGGAACACAAAAGGGAGGCCGACGAGTACGAGTTCCCGCCCAGTCTCCCCTCGTCATCCTGAACTCGTTTCAGGACCCCCATCGGCACCGCACAATCTCAAGGGATCCTGAAACAAGTTCAGGATGACGATGCTCTCAGTACTGCGGATCAATGACCGCTAATGCCAACCTGCGGCCCCTTCCACCACGCTTGAAATCTGCTATAACGGCACCATGACGATGATTGAAAAATTTGTGGATTTTGTTCACGCTCTTCCCGCAGACCGCGCCCAATCGGTGGAAGCCACGCTGGCGCAGATCATGGAGTCTTATTCCGACAAATATGAACTGACGCCCGATCAGCTCGCGGAAATGCAAAAGCGCATGGCCGAGGAAAACCCCGAATATTCGTCCAAAGAAGCAATTACAGCGATTTTCGGCAAAGCTTTCTCTGCATGAAACCCATAGTTTTCCGCGCCAGAGCGGAAAGGGACTTGCTTGCCATCATCAGCTATTTTTCTGAATATTCCCCCCAGGCCGCCCAAAATATATTGGACGATATTTATCGTTCCATCGATCAGCTGGCCTTTTTCCCAAATCTGGGTCAGCAAGTCGATGGCGAGGATTTTCGCCGGATCGCCACGCTCAAATATCATTTTACCATCGGCTATGAGGTGACAACCGACAGCGTGAATATCGTCGGCATATTCCGCTATCAGGACCGGGAAACTTAAATTGTTCGCCGCCGAAGGGGCGCAGGCGACTGGCCATGCGGGGCATGGCCATCAAGCCGAGCGTTCAGAAAAGTCCTGTCCGATCGGTAATTAGTGCATTTAGTAAACTTTTACCGTAATGCCGCCATCAGGACCGAAAGGTTTGAGGGTTTATCAGTTTCCTATTTGGGGATTGTTGCACCTGTCACCGTAATTCCGACATTGAATCACAAAAATACCGCGATGGGAATCTCTTTAATAGGTCCTGACCGTGGGTCAGGCTACTCGATTGGTATTATAGGATTCCGAATATCAATAGGAACCGTATCTGGATATCTCACCCACAGCGCTTGCTTCTTAAGCCTTCTATGAATTTTTTTCTTGCTTGGGCCTAATTCTCCATAAACTTCGCAATGGTTAGGGTTCTCATCTAGTGGGACGCGAACAATTGAAAGGTTTTCATTACGAAGCGCTATAACTTGAACGCGAAGCACACCAAAATTTTCGTGATCCCGTATGATATCCTCGATATCTATTTCGCTGTCGAAAAGAGTAGATGACCAGCCCGATTGCTCATCGTCAGGATGCCTGAAGTTTGAGCTATCAGGTTGTTCGCCGTGAACCCAGTGCGGATGAACTCTCCTCAGGAGCCACCGATCATCCCCGATGGTAGTATCATCGGACAAATGACCGGGGAGGTTTGCCATCAGAAAGCTTGCTCAATTTTGTTTACAAAACCGTTCAACCAATTGAATGATTTCATTCACACTACTTGGCTCTGAAATTTCCACCTCCTCATCAGCTTGCTCATCGCTAAACAGCGCCAAACACTGTCCCTCGGGTAGAACATCAATTTCTAATTCAACTTGATTTGCAGCCCATCGCAATCCAACGCCACCATCAGGAAGCGGAACTAGTGTGGGGATTTGACACCGGGCGTATCCAGCCATTACGAGTTCCATTGTAGAGAACTGCGATCGAAAGTCATGAATTTTTGAGCCATAACTATCCCAGTTTTCCGGCAATGCTTCGTAGCTCCTGAGTGTATCGATAATTTTTTGAACAGGCCCAGGAAATTCCCCGCCACCCATAGTCCATTCAATTTTGATTCCAGATTTCAATCCGACATCAACTGGTTCAGATTTTCCAAAATTACGCCCAGATGTTGAGGACACGCTCCGAATTTTTTTATCGGTATCAAGATAGGCTTGGGAAACAATACCGGATTGCGCGAATTCGTATCCTTCGTCAATTCTGGCAGTATTTGTCATTTTTTCTCTCCCCATTTTCTTCTCATGGCGTCAGTTGTTGTGCCTAAAAAGGCAGCATTTATTGCGCTTCTAGCTATATCAAAAAAAGCTTTCGCTTCGCTTAACCCGCCTAAAACTGGAGCACTACGAGCCGTCAATTCGAACCTGAATGCTTTTGATTTGTCGTCATTTTTTATAACTGGCTGGATGACTGTATGTAATCGGCCAATTGGGTCCGCAACATTATTGATGATTCTGTGTTGCCGTGTTCTAACATATGTTTCAGGAATCAGTAGTTTGTCATTTAGTGCAAGCGGATCGATGGCAAAAGCGTTGCCCATATCATTAAAATCATGTCCAAAATCGGATACTGGAACGATGTTTAAATTGGTCAGCTCGCACTGTTTGATATCAGGTATTTTTAGACCGCAATCAGAGCAAAATGATTCAAAAATATGATACAATTCTTTGAATCTCTCATAAGTTGTCTCAAATCTTGGGTATGGTTCGTCTGAATTTTTTGACCAGTTAAATCCAAATCGATTGTCCTGGATTTGAATGGTTTCTCCGGTGGCATTACCATATATTGCGCGCGGCAATTCAAATGCATTAATTTTAAACATTGGCGCCGTCGCCATCATTTCATTAAAATGTTCAATGGGGTTTTCCATCCTTGGAGTACTTCCGTTACTGGAAAACTCAGATGCAATCTTTTCAGAAAAAAGCCCGTAATGGTTTATATCAAATCCATCAATCGGATCAAAGGCAACGACGATTGCCTGCTCGATCAAGGGTGGATCAGTAAAGTTTGGGCGAACTTGGGGCAGTTCCGACATTGAAATTTTGCTCAGCTCCTCAACTCAAATTTGCGATTTGCATGTTTAATGGCGTAACACAAGCGATACTTTCATAGAGCAACCATGTTTATACCTTATGTAGCCTATATGGATGCAGGCATGCCCAATATGTAGAGTCATTGGTCGATTAAGCGATGCCGCTGGTCGAAATTCTGACCGATCCGGCATCGCTTCTATCGATATGGTGGATAGCCTATTTGGTTAGATGTAGGAAACGCCGGATTGGACGTAGGGTGCTATTGAAGGATTAGTGATATCTATATATTAATATCTACTACTGTGAGCTTCTCTTCAATGAAGCATTTATTGCCCTTCCAATATCGATAAGCTAAAGCCCTCCCAAACCCGACTCATCAACCGTCTGCGCTGCCTGCAACGCTCTCCCCACTCGGTTGAACCAACGATAAGAAAACGGAGCAACTATCCATGACAACCACCGGCAAAGACTCACTCGGCACCCGCTCGACGATGACCGTCAACGGCACCGATTACAGCTATTACTCGCTCGCGAAAGCGGCGGAAAAGCTCGGCAATATCGACAAGCTGCCTTACACGCTGAAAGTGCTGCTGGAGAATATGCTGCGGTTCGAGGATGGCGGCTTTACCGTTGACAGCAAGGACGCGCAGGCGGTGGTCGACTGGCAGAAGGAAGCCAGGAGCGCAGCGGAAATTCAATATCGTCCGGCGCGCGTGCTGATGCAGGATTTCACCGGCGTGCCCGCCGTGGTCGATCTCGCGGCGATGCGCGACGGGATCAAGGCGCTGGGTGGCGACGCGGAGAAGATCAACCCGCAGGTGCCGGTGCATCTGGTCATCGATCACTCGGTGATGGTCGACGAATTCGGCACGCCGCAAGCGTTCGAACATAATGTCGAGCTGGAATATCTGCGCAACATGGAGCGTTATGAATTTCTCAAATGGGGTTCGAAGGCGTTTGACAATTTCTCCGTTGTGCCGCCGGGAACCGGCATCTGCCATCAGGTGAACCTGGAAAATATCGCCAAGGCGGTCTGGGCGTCGAAGGACGCCGAGGGCAATCTGGTCGCCTATCCCGACACCTGCGTCGGTACCGACAGCCATACGACGATGATCAACGGTCTCGGCGTGCTCGGCTGGGGCGTTGGCGGGATCGAGGCGGAAGCCGCGATGCTCGGCCAGCCGGTTTCGATGCTGATCCCCGAAGTGGTCGGTTTCAAATTGTCCGGCAAGCTCGCCGAGGGCATTACCGCGACCGATCTGGTGCTGACCTGCGTGCAGATGCTGCGCCATGTCGGTGTGGTCGGCAGTTTTGTCGAATTTTACGGTCCCGGCCTGAAAGAACTGTCGCTCGCCGATCGCGCGACCATCGCCAATATGGCGCCGGAATATGGCGCGACCTGCGGCTATTTCCCGATCGACGAAAAGACGCTGGAATATCTCGAGCTGACCGGCCGCAGCGCCGACGAAATCGCGCTGACCGAAGCTTATGCGCGGGAGCAGGGCTTCTGGCGCTATGACGAGACCACCAAGGACGCGATCTACACCAAGACGCTGGAACTCGACATCAGCACCGTGGTGCCGTCGCTTTCGGGTCCGAAACTGCCGCAGCAGCGCGTGTCGATGAGCGAACTGGACGAGGGCTTCAACCGCGATCTGAAAGAGGTTTTCTCGGTCGAGGATACCGGCGAGCGCTATGCGGTCGAAGGCAGCGATCATGGCTTTACCCATGGCGATGTCGCGATTGCCGCGATTACCAGCTGCACCAACACCTCCAACCCGAGCGTGCTGATCGCCGCCGGTCTGGTCGCGAAAAAGGCGCGCGAGCGCGGTCTGCAGCGCAAGCCGTGGGTCAAGAGCTCGCTCGCGCCGGGATCGCAGGTCGTGACCGACTATCTCAACAAGGCGGGATTGCAGGATGATCTGGATTATCTTGGCTTCAATCTGGTCGGCTATGGCTGCACCACCTGCATCGGCAACTCCGGACCGCTGCCGGCGCCGATTTCCAAGGCGATTAACGAGAATGGCATTGTCGCCGCGTCGGTGCTGTCGGGCAACCGCAACTTTGAAGGCCGCGTGTCGCAGGACGTGCAGGCCAATTATCTCGCATCGCCGCCGCTGGTCGTCGCCTATGCGCTGAAGGGCACGGTCCGTCAGGACATGTACGAAACGCCGATCGGGCAGGGCACAGATGGCGAGGATGTCTGGCTGAAGGATATCTGGCCGACCAATGCCGAGGTCAACGAGGCGATGGGCGGGGCGGTCAACCGCGAAATGTTCATGAGCCGCTATGCCGACGTCTATAAAGGCGATGCGGCCTGGCAGGCGATCGACGTCACCGGTGGCGACACCTATCAATGGCGGGCCGGCTCGACCTATGTTGCCAACCCACCTTATTTCGACGGCATGACGATGACGCCGGAGCCGATCAGCGACATCATCGAGGCGAAAACACTGGCGCTTTTGGGCGACAGCATAACCACCGACCACATCTCGCCAGCCGGCGCGATCAAGGAGGACAGCCCTGCTGGAGAATATCTGAAAAATCATCAGGTTAGCAAAGCTGACTTCAACTCATACGGCTCCCGCCGCGGCAACCACGAAGTCATGATGCGCGGCACTTTCGCCAACATCAGAATCAAGAACGAAATGGCCGAAGGCAAAGAAGGCGGTTACACCAAATATAACGGCCAGATCATGCCGATCTACGACGCCGCAATGAAGCACAAAGCCGACGGCACGCCGCTGGTCGTTATCGGCGGCGAACAGTACGGCACCGGCTCCTCCCGCGACTGGGCGGCAAAGGGCACCAACCTGCTCGGCGTCCGCGCTGTGATCGTCGAAAGCTACGAGCGGATCCACCGTTCGAACCTCGTCGGCATGGGCGTTCTGCCATTGCAATTCGCCGAGGGATTTGATCGCGAGCTTCTGAGCCTCGACGGCAGCGAAAGCTTCACCATCAAAGGTGTCGCGACGCTGAAGCCACTGCAGGAAGTCGAAGTCGAAATGACCCGCGCCGATGGCACGCAATCGACCTTCAAGACCATCTGCCGGATCGATACCGCCAATGAAATGGAATATTTCCTCAACGGCGGCATCCTGCAATATGTGCTGCGGAACCTAGCGAAAGACTAGAACGCCACGTCAAATTGTGCATAGTCGGGGCATAGGAGAGAGACCCATGCCCCGACTGCGCGAAATACCCCGGTCAGAGGTGACCGACGACTATGTCCTCGGTCTCTACAATATGCTGTTCGGTGACCGCGATCCGGTGGCGGAACCCGGCACGGCAACCGGGACGCCGGGCAACTGGTGGACCGTTTTTGCCCAGGTTCCCGATGCTTTCAAACATACCAGCGAAGGCTTCGGTTTTTACCGCTCGCCCAATCGCAAACTCGATCCGAAGCTGCGCGAGCTCGGCCAGATCCGCGCCGGCTATGCCGTCGGCTCGCAATTTGTCTATTCCCAGCACAGCAAGGCGATGCGCTTCGAAGGCTTTTCCGAAGAGCAGGTTGCGGCGATCCCGAGTTGGTCCTCCGCCGATTGTTTCAGTGAAGTCGAACGCGCCGTGCTCGCCTATACCGATTGTCTGGTGCTGGAACGGGGCAGGGTGCCCGACGGTGTTTTTGCAGCGCTCAAGAAACATCTCGGCGAAGTCGAGATACTCGAACTGACCTACATCACCTGCACTTACATGATGCACGCGGTGATGAGCCGGGCCCTAAAACTGGAATTTGATGATGTGCCGGAACGCATCGTCGAAGTGCCTGCGCCCGATGGCGCAACCGCCGATGTCATGGGCATGGTCGACAAGCGGAAGGACTCTGACACATGAGCTATCACCATCTCGCCCTCGCGGCGAAGGACATGAAAGCGATCCACGCCTTTTATGAAGGCATCATGGGCTTCGAACTGGTCAAGGTCGAGATCGCACCGGTCATGGGCGGCGGCTGGGGCAAGCATTTCTTCTACCGGATGGACGGCGACGACAGCCGTTTCATTGCCTTCTGGGAATTGATGGAGACGCCGGGGGAAGGCGGATATAAGTTCGACCTCAACGAAGCTGCCGGAACACCGCAGGGCACCAACCATTACAGCTTTTCTGTCGATACGGCAGAGCAGCTGGCCGCCTGGCGCGAAAAATGGAATGCCGCCGGACTGGACGTGCTGGAGATCGACCATAATTGGTGCCACTCGGTCTACACCCGCGATCCCAATGGCAATATGATCGAATTCTGCCTGACCACCAGCAGTTTCACCGACGAAGATCGCCAGCGCGCCCTGGCAGCGCTGGACGAGACGACAATGAACCCGTCTCCGCCGCCCGCCACGATGAAGCAATGGCTGGCGAAAAGCGCCTAGCTGGCGACGTGCAGTCCAGGCTTGGTGACAACCCGACCATCAACGGCCTGCAAGCCTTTGAAGATGGTGTTGACCACGATCCGCAGCCGCTCTTCGGTGGCCAGATGCATCATCTGCATCATTAGCTGCGGGTTGCAGAAGGGCTGCATCATGGTGTTGACCAAGGATACGACGGCATCAAGCTCGAGCCCCTTGAAATAGCCTTTTTCCATCGCCTCGGCGAGAATAGAGGCCATATAATGATCGGCCAGATCGACATAGCCCTTGATCACATCAAAATGCTCGCCACCCAATTCCATGTAGGATTCAAACAGTTCCGGATCATCCTCGTAACGCGCCCGTTTGATGACCACGCGCTTGGCGAAAAACTGGTAGAGTTTCTCTTCGACCGGGATATCGGCGGAAACCAGTTCCTCCATGATGACCAGCAGTTCGGCAAACCACTCCCCCGCCATGGCCTCGGCCAGCGCGTCCTTATTCTCGAAAAAGCGGTAGAGATTCGATGGCGACATGCCGACCGCCGGGGCAAGATCGCTCATCGTAAAGCTGATTGCGCCTTTTTCCTGAATCATCCGGTCCGCAGCAGCGATTATTCTCAGGCGCGTAGCGGCGATGTCGGTCTCGGGACGTGGCATGATGTGGCTCCCCTCCAGGCTCCTTGGCGCAGCATTATAGCCGCTGTGATCTATATAGGTGATACAGTTTCATGATAAAAGACGGAACCCTTCATTTTTCAACTACGCGAGAGGTAATGTTTATCTATTCGCGGTCAGTTTTCAGCGCTAAAGCAATGAGATGAAAGACGATCAGGTTCATCCGGCAAGTCCGGAACAGTCAAAGTCAAAGCCGTCATCCGGTCCATTGGATCCGCTGACCAGCAGCATTCGCCTGTTCCGTCGCTGGTGGCGGATGGTCGTACGCGCCGATGTCGATCAGCAAGCGGTTATCGACAAAGTGCGGGAAGACAGCGGTTTTACACCCCATTTTGCCTTCATGACGTCGATGTCGGCTGGCATCGCGATTCTGGGTTTGCTTCTGTCCTCTCCAGCCGTCGTAATCGGCGCCATGCTGCTCTCGCCCCTGATGGGGCCGATCATGGGAGCGGGCTTTGCTCTCGCCGTCGGTGATTCTGCCTGGTTGAAAGAGAGCGGCAAGGCGATCATTCTGGGAAGCATCATCTCGATCCTGTTCGCCGGACTGGTGGTGACCTTGTCGCCGCTGCAAACCGTCACGGCCGAAATCGCCGCGCGCACCCGGCCCAATCTGTTTGATTTGCTGGTGGCACTTTTCTCCGCTCTGGCCGGTGCCTATGCGATGATCCGCGGACGGATGGGCACGATCGTCGGTGTCGCCATCGCCACGGCTTTGATGCCACCGCTGGCGGTGGTCGGCTTTGGTCTGGCAACCTTTAACTGGGCGGTATTCGGCGGTTCGCTGCTGCTGTTTTTCACCAACCTGATGACCATAGCGCTGACCGCGACCGCCATGGCCTGGCTTTATGGTTTCCGCTCTTATCTTTCCGAACGCCAATCGCAGTTTCAGATTGCCGCGATGGTGGTGGTGTTTATCGCGCTGGCCATCCCGCTCGGTCTTTCGCTCCGGCAAATCGCCTGGGAAGCCAATGTTTCGCGGTCGGCCAATGGCTATATCAAGGACCAGTTCGGCAAGCGCGCGAGCGTCTCGCAGATCGAGATAGATTTCGACGCCGATCCGATCCTCATCAACGCCACGGTATTCACGCCGAAGATTCTTGCCGGGGCGGCTGATCAAAGTTCGCGAGTCTTGAGCCGGACTTTGGGAAAGCAGATTTCCGTAAACGTGGAGCAGTTCAAGGTCGAAACCGGAGAGGACGCAAATTCAGCCGAACTCGCGGCCGCGAAAATGCGGGAGCAGGCCCAGCAGGCTGAGATTCAGGTTACCCGGCTGCGAGAAAATCTCGCTCTGATTGCCGGGGTTTCTGTTGATGACGTGACGCTGGATACCAGCAAGCGGCGCGCGATGGTCATTGCAAAGCCGCTCGCAGGTGCGTCGCTTGCTTCCTATTACGCGCTTGAGCAGCGGGTTGCCGCTGGTGCAAAAGGCTGGGTCATAAGGTTGCAGCCGCCGGCCATCGCCTTGCCGGATTTGAAAATCACCGAGGGGGCACTGGACCCGGCGTCAAACGCCAATCTGGATTTGATAGTCTGGGCTTCCGGGCGGATAGGCTTGCCATTGGGTATGAGCGGCACCGCTGACGGAAGAACCGTGGCCAGAGAGGCCTTGCAAGCCAAGAATATCACGGTGGGTCAGGAATCCGATGCGACCATAGCAAATGGCGGTGTCAGGTTGCGCTGGCTGGCGCCATCCGAGAGCACGGGTACGCAATAGATGTTTATGTCAGGTTCATTTCCAATAGGTTAGCTTCTGTTCTCGATAGGGGAGAAAGACTATGCGGCATTTCATGTTCACCGGACTTTTGTTGGCGAGCGTTGCAACGCCAGCCATCAGCCAGTCTTCACCGGATGAATCGGCACAGGGTGCCGTCTCGGTCACCATCTACAATAATAATCAGGCGCTGGTGCAGGATGTTCGCAATCTGAATCTGCCCAGGGGACGCAGCAAGCAGCAATTCCCGGACGTCTCGGCGCAGATCCGCGCAGAAACGGTAACATTGTCAGGCCCTGGTATTGGCATTGTCGAACAGAATTTCGACTTTGATCTGCTTACCCCTGCCAAGTTGATGGAAAAGGCCGTTGGCCAGACGGTGACGCTTATCCGTACCAATCCGGCAACCGGCGCGGAAAGCCGGGTGCGGGCGGAAATACTCGCCGCCAACGGTGGCGTGGTGATGAAAATCGGCAATAGCATCGAAGTGCTGCGCGACGATGGTCTGCCGGTGCGGGTGATTTTTGATCGGGTACCCCCCAATTTGCGGGCGCGGCCGACTCTCTCCATCACCCTTGAGTCTGCTGGCGGACAGGTGCCAACGGCGCTCAGTTATCTCACGCCGGGTCTCGGCTGGAAGGCCGATTATGTGACCTTGTTTGACGAAGCCAAGCAGACGATTGATGTGCAGGGATGGGTCACTCTGACCAACAACAGCGGCACCGATTATCGTAACGCCAGCGTATTGCTGGTTGCGGGAAGCCCGAACAGTGGGCGCGGGCGAAACAGCTATCCGCAATGGCCGACCGGAACGATCGATAGCGCTGGTACCGAATCCGGTGATCGCGAGAGGCTCGGCGATTATTATCTTTATCCGCTCGCCGAGCGCACCACGGTTGCCAATGCCCAGCAGAAGCAGGTCAGTTTCCTGGATGTGACGGCGGCACCGGCGCGCAAGGTTTACGAATATACCAATGGCTGGCTGGGTTCCAGCGACGCCAGCAGCGCCAGTTCCGTGTTGAAATTCTCGACGTCACGATCCGGCGGTTTGGGCGACCAGCTGCCCTCCGGGACGATGCGCGTCTATATGCGCGACAAGCGCGGCGATCCCCAGTTCATCGGCGAAAGCCAGATCGAGGCAACGCCAATGGGATCGTCGATGTCGATCCGCACCGGCGAAGCCTTTGACGTAAAGGTCAAGACCGTGGTCGAGGAACGCACCCGCCGTTCGTCCAGCCGCTGGCGCACCAAGATGCGTTACGAGGTCACCAATGCCCGACCTGAAGCCGCCACGGTTGATCTCGCCCAGTCGGGGCTATGGGGTGATGTCCGTGTCGAGCAGGAAAGTCAGGCCAGTGAGCGGGTGTCCGCCGACAAGGTTGAATGGCGGCTAAATGTACCTGCCAATGGCAGCGTAACGGTGACCGCAACCTTCGACAGTCGCTATTGATCGGATAACGAGCGGTATGACCGTCTCCCGGCTCTTGACCTTTATGGCATTGGTACTGTTCTCGCAGTCCGTCCCGCTTGCCGCCCAGAAACTGGTCATTTCGGACCAGCCCGAGGACGTGTCGATCACCATTTACAGGGCGCCCGGGCGAGGGGACAGGGCGATCAATGCCAACTGGCCGCAAGGCTATGCGCTGATCACCGAAACCCGCACTGTCCGGCTGCCTGCGGGAGATGCTATGGTGCGTTTCGAAGGTGTGTCCGAAGGCATGTTCCCGGAAAGCGCTATCGTGACCGGCCTTCCCGAAGGTGTGCGGGAGAAGAACCGCGATGCGCGGCTATTGTCGCCGCAAGGTCTGGTGGACGCCTATCTCAAGCGCGAGGTCTCGATCACTCGCACAGACAAGGCTACCGGAGCTTCCCGGACCCAGAACGTATTCATCACCGCTGGTCCGGACGGCGGCGTGATTTTCGAAAGTGACGAGGGCTTCGAGGCTCTGCGCTGCACCGGTCTTCCGGAGCGGATGACCTTTGCGAAAGTACCAGAAGGTCTGTCGGCCAAGCCGACGCTTTCGATCCTTACGACTTCACAGCGCGCGATGACCGCGAAATTGACTCTGACCTATCTGGCCTCCGGCTTCGACTGGCAGGCCAATTATATTGCTACGGTCAAGCAAAGCGAAGCGGGCGAGACGACCAAAATGGATCTGTTCGCCTGGCTGACGGTAGCCAATGGCGGCAACCAGAGTTTTGAAAATGCCAACATGATGGTGGTTGCCGGGGAACCCAATCGCGAACGGCGGGATGATCAGGTCCGTCCGACCGGCGGCGGCCTGCAAATCCAGTGCTGGCCGATGCAGAGAACGCATGAAGTGCCATACAATCAGGGTTATATTTCATCGATTCCGCCCCCACCGCCGCCCGCACCGATGGCGATGATGGATGACGGCGGCGAAAGGATTGTTGTTACAGGTCATCGGCGCAGCGATAAAATGATGGAAATGGCGTCGCCCGTCGCCGTCGTCGTGGCGGAGCAGGAAGATCTCGGCGACCTTAAGCTATATCGCGTTCCGGAGCGGGTCACGGTCAATGCCAAGGGCCAGAAGCAGGTCGCGATGATCGTCCAGCCGGACGTGACCTATGAACGTGTCTATGTCGCGCGGGCCGGCAATTTTAACCGAGATAGCGGCGCGGTCAGCTATATTTTGCGCAGCAGCAATGATGCGAAAAACGGGCTCGGTGTGCCGCTCCCCGCGGGGACAGTTGCGGTGTTCGAAAATAGCTTTTTCGGGCCGCTGCTGGCCGGAGAGGCTGCTTTGCAGGACCGGGCAGTGAATGACGAAGTCGAAATGGAAGTCGGCAGCTCAGCCGACGTGCGTTTGTCGGTGATCCAGACACGCCAATCAAAGCGCAAGACAGGCTGGCAGGCTGTGGTGACAAATGCCCGCGATCATCCAGTCGATTTTGAAATGGAGATTCCCTATGAGTTGTCCGGTCGGGTCAGGGGCGTGACTGCAATCGACGGCGTTCCGACTTGGCGGGTAACCGTTCCGGCCAATGATGAGGCCAAACTCTCCTACACGATCAAGTTACGCGAATAGCGGAAAAGTTATTGTTTCAGATATTTCTGTTTTGACTCTTCCGGGATCGCCCGGGGATGATGGTTTTCATCAAGCGCGACAAAGGTGAACAGGCCGCTGGTCACGGGCACTTGCTCTTCATCCAGATTCCGCGACGCAATCACATTCAACCGGATCGCTATCGACGTTCTGCCGATGCGTTCCACCCGGGCGTAAACCGATATCAGATCGCGAGACAGAATCGGTGCGATAAATTCCATCGCCTCGATGGCGACGGTCGCGGTCGATCCGCGCGCCACTCTTGCCGCCATGATACCGCCGGCGATATCCATTTGCGACAACACCCAGCCACCGAAGATATGGCCGTTGTTGTTCAGATCGCGGGGTTGTGGCGCTACCCGCAATACGGGTTGCACATTCGCCAGTTCGGACAGATCATCATTACTCATCGGGGGAGATATCCTTTGAAACCGGATCATCGATCGATTCGTCATGGCCGGTACCGCTCGACAGGAACACCAGGCCCATCAAGCCTGCCATCAGCATCAGCGCTAAAGCTATGCCTGCCGCCGTGGCGAGATACATGTGGATCGATACGAATCCATGCATGTAAAAAAGAATGCCCAGCGAGACCGCGACGCAGATCAGAGTGAACATCGCCATGCCGCGCATCAGGCGCCAATAGCGGGCCCATGCGACGCTGGCGTAAAGCGGATCATCAAGGCGGGAAGGCTGGGGCAATGGGAACTCCGGTGGTTTTCAGTGCATTGGACGGGAATCCTGTTACCATCAACCCCAATCACTTTCAAAAACATGTTATAGAGATGCAATAAACAGAATCAGAGCCGAGGAGAGCTACCATGACCATAAATTCGATTTTGCAGGGACGCAGCGGCGAAATATACAGTTGCACCGCCGATGTGTCGGTCTCGCAGGCGGTCGAAATACTGGCAGAAAAGCGTATCGGCGCGCTGCCGGTGCTGGATGGAGATCGGATCGCGGGTATATTCTCCGAACGCGACGTACTCCACTGTTTGCGAAAATATGGCCATGCCACGATGGATCATGCGGTGCGCGACGTGATGACAGCGGATGTTATTTCCGTCGAGCGCACCAAAAGTGTCATGGGCGCGCTGTCATTGATGACAAAAAGACGAATTCGTCACTTGCCGGTCGTTGAAGACGGTAAATTGGTCGGATTTGTCTCGATCGGTGATCTGGTCAAATATAGGATCGACAAGATCGAAAGCGAAGCAGCAGCGATGCGCGATTATATCCAGTCAGCCTAGTCGTGGACCCTATAGAATCAGAACGCCGTTCCGATCTAGATATTCCATACTGCTGTTGCGCACGGCAATTGCGCGGGCAGTCGCATCGGGGAATTGATCCCGATAGGCTTTGGAGCGGACTTCCAGGCTGAGCGGGGTATCTTGCGGCAGCGTCTTGATAATCTTGGCCACCGGCAAGGCTCCTTCCCCCGGACAGCTGCGCAAATCCACGGCATCCTCCAGATAGGCTTCAAAGCTAGCCACGCAGTCCAGACCGCCATCGCAGATCTGGGTATAGGGGAGCAAAGATGCTTCCAATTCTTCCAGTTCTTCGGGTCTATGGCCGGCGCGATGGAAGTGAATCGTGTCGATCAGCAGCGCCGCCGCCGGATGGTCGGCTTTCCGGATAATGGCGAGCGCATCCCCCATCGACTGCACCGCGGTGATCTTCAGAAACTCCAGTGCGACCCGCATCCCGCCGGGCGCGGCCCACTCGCACAGCTGATGCAGGGCGTCGGCTGTTCTCCCGTGATCCGGTTCCGAGCTGACGACCAGAATATTGGCGGCGCCAAGGTCTATTCCTGCGTCGATGATCAGCCTGTGATCATCCGTCAGCTTGCCGCCTTCCGGTATCCAGACGACTTCCACGTCGAGTACCGACAGATCGTGAGTCCGGATTGCATCCAGCGTTGCCCGCCGGGTTTCCGGCGTCCATGTCCCGGGTTCGATGGTGAAGCCGACATGGTTGAATCCTGCGCGTCCTGCAGCTTGAGCCACTTCTTCGGGTTGAAATTCGGGCAATGTACCCGCCGCGAGGGATAAGATATGAGCCATGGCAGCAAGCTGGGCTGTTCATCGCCTTTCGGCAATGGCCATTTTGATGAGGCGAATTCTGCAGCAGAACTGTGCTGATCCTGGTCTGGTGACTGCCGGCGTTCCGCCTATATCGACTCAGCGTCGAGATTTGCCGGGACCGGTTCCGGCGGTTTGCGACGGACGATTAGCCGGATCACCTCGAGCAAAGTCGGCTTGGCCAGAATATATAGCAGTCCGGCATAGGCTATCCCCCCGGTTGCGACCAACAGCGCCAACCGGGCATAGACGATCATCTCCGGCAGCATCTGATCGACGATATAGACAATGGCTGCCATAACGAGGGAGGCAGACAGGCCCGGCCATACCGCTTTGCCAATCTCCCACGCGGTAATGCCGATATGCCGGTTCGATTGGGAAAAGGTGAAGATCGTCAGTAGCGGGAAGGCGATAACCCAGCTCCACGCCAGGCCGTAAACACCATATTGTACGCCAATCAAGAATGTGATCGGCATCAGGATTGCTCCGAACATATTGGTCCGGGCGGTGATTTGCGGGCGGCCGAGAGCATTGTTTGCCGGGGTGAACAATATCTGCAGCGTCATCATCGGCATCGCCAGTGCCAGTATCGCGACAAAGGGCGACATCGCGGTCCACTTGGGGCCGAACAAGGTTTCGACCACCGGATGAGCGGTAACCGCCAGACCGAAATATAGCGGGCAGGAGATCAGCATGATCAACCGGATCGCCTTAAGAAAGGACCAGGCCAAAGCGCGCGGGTCTGATTGCAGGCGGGAATAAGCGGGGAAAGCGATCTCGTTTAGCGGTGGCACAAATTTCGCGGCAAAGATTGTCGTCAGGAACAGCGCCTCTGCATAGAGGCCCAGTTCATGTGGTTCGAGATAACGGCCGGCGATGAAAATGTCGGACTGGCTCTGGATGGTCCAGAACAGGTGGCTGGCCAGCAAGGTCGCGCCAAATCCGAACATGGCGCCGGCGCCTTTGAAATTGAATGTCGGCAATATGTAGAATTTGACCGCTATCACCAGGCAAATTGCTCGACTCCAGAATATTGCCAGCGGCGCATAGACCAATGTCCACACCCCATAGCCATTATAGGCAAAATATAGCGCGGTGACCGCGCCGACTACCGCAGAGATAAGATTGATGATCGCCGGCTTCTTGAACTCGAGGTCGCGGGTGAGCAATGCTTCGGGCAGGGCCATGAAAGGGGTGGCGAGAAAAATAAGTGCCTGGACCCGCAGCAGATCCCCGACAATCGGCTGCCGGTAATATTCCGCAACGAAGGATGCGAGAATCAATTGCAGGATCGCGATGCCGCCATTGAGCAGCAAAAGCATGCCAAAGGCCTGGCGAATCCGTATTGGTTCGACTTTTTCGGCCTGGATGATCGAGCTGACCAGGCCGTAACCATTCATGAAACTCAGAAAGACCAGAACAACCTGGGTCATCGCGAAGATTCCGTAATCTTCCGGATTGAGGATGCGGATTACCGCCAGCGTCGCGCCCCAGGCAATGATCTGCGACAATATCTGGGTTCCCGAACGCCAGAAAACCGCGCTCCTGACGCGGTTTCCAAAATTGCTGTCGCCAGCCAGTGGTGCAGGTTCATTCAACATATTGCAGGGGTCTTAATGCCTTTTCATCGCCGAAAACATAGCCTTACAGATCAATTACGAATATTTTTGAAACAAAAATGCAAAAACTATGTTGACCGAATCCGGCCATCCATCTAGAGGACGTTTCATCAGCACGACGCGGCTCACATGGGCCCCACGGTGTTGGTCGTCAAAATTTGTAACAACGGTTCTCCCCGGTAGCGATAGCGGGAAAAATCGTTGTCTGCGCTTTTGATGGGCTCTTTGACATTGTAATAATAGATGAAGGGACATGTGGGCGGCGGCCCCAGACCCGGGAACTTCAAGGTTCCGGTGCTCTGGTAAGTTAAGTCGTTCCATAGGTTTCGTGAGGGAACTTCGGTTTTCTCATGTTACCGAACATGTCCTTTATATGTATCCATATACGTAAAAAAGATTTGTGCAGGAACGGCTCCTTGAAATGTAGCTGTTTCGGTGGATGGCAGACTTCGGTTTGTGCCACCATTACAGGACATCAAACTTGAGAGTTTGATCCTGGCTCAGAACGAACGCTGGCGGCATGCTTAACACATGCAAGTCGAACGAGATCTTCGGATCTAGTGGCGCACGGGTGCGTAACGCGTGGGGATCTACCATAGGGTGCGGAATAACTCAGAGAAATTTGAGCTAATACCGCATAATGTCTTCGGACCAAAGATTTATCGCCCTTTGATGAACCCGCGTAAGATTAGCTTGTTGGTGAGGTAAAGGCTCACCAAGGCGACGATCTTTAGCTGGTCTGAGAGGATGATCAGCCACACTGGGACTGAGACACGGCCCAGACTCCTACGGGAGGCAGCAGTGGGGAATATTGGACAATGGGCGAAAGCCTGATCCAGCAATGCCGCGTGAGTGATGAAGGCCTTAGGGTTGTAAAGCTCTTTTACCAGGGATGATAATGACAGTACCTGGAGAATAAGCTCCGGCTAACTCCGTGCCAGCAGCCGCGGTAATACGGAGGGAGCTAGCGTTGTTCGGAATTACTGGGCGTAAAGCGCGCGTAGGCGGTTACTCAAGTCAGAGGTGAAAGCCCGGAGCTCAACTCCGGAACTGCCTTTGAAACTAGGTGACTAGAATCTTGGAGAGGCGAGTGGAATTCCGAGTGTAGAGGTGAAATTCGTAGATATTCGGAAGAACACCAGTGGCGAAGGCGACTCGCTGGACAAGTATTGACGCTGAGGTGCGAAAGCGTGGGGAGCAAACAGGATTAGATACCCTGGTAGTCCACGCCGTAAACGATGAGTGCTAGTTGTCGGGACTTCGGTTTCGGTGACGCAGCTAACGCATTAAGCACTCCGCCTGGGGAGTACGGTCGCAAGATTAAAACTCAAAGGAATTGACGGGGGCCCGCACAAGCGGTGGAGCATGTGGTTTAATTCGAAGCAACGCGAAGAACCTTACCT
>CAXBEI010000002.1:0-1151574 GCA_963974765.1 uncultured Sphingorhabdus sp. | reverse complement strand
AAATCAAACCTCCAGTGGAGGTCATGCGGCATAATCCCGGTTACGGCATTATGAGAATTATGCCGATATCGGCATAACGGTCACTGGTCAGGCCATAAGTCGCGCCTGAATCGTGATCTCAAGAACCGTTTTGGCAGTGCTGCTTATGCCGCCGAAGAGCTGGTAGCAGAGCTTTCCAGTGCCATATTGGGCGCGGAGCTTGGCCTTCCGGTCGGACATCTGGATAATCATGCAAGCTATATCGCCAGTTGGCTAAAGCTGCTCAAAAAGGATGATCGCGCTATACTGACAGCGGCGGCGCGTGCGGAAGAGGCGTCAAATCTGCTGTTGAGCCTTGGCGGTTATGTGCAACAAGAGCCTGGTGAATTATCCGATGCCGCATGATTGAGCAAAAAACTTGCAATCTTGCAAATGAAAGATTATTGTAAAATACATTCATTAGAAAGAAATGAAAATGACTAAACGGGTACTCGAAATAGAACGGAGCGATGATAGATTGCTAAGTTCTGCAATTGGTAGAATTGCAGAATTCTGGAACCTGAGCAATGTCAAATTAAGTGCGGTACTAGGTCTATCGGAAGCAACTATTTCCCGGCTTCGTTCCGGAAAAACATTTCTTGATCCTGCCTCCAAATCTTTTGAAGCCGGACAGTTTCTCTTGCGACTGTTCCGCAGTCTGGACGCGCTGATGGGCAGTGATGATGATGCAGCCAAATCCTGGCTGACATCGCATAATCTTGATCTCGAGGCACGTCCGATTGATCTCATCGACAGTTTCAAGGGACTTTTGACGGTATGTGACTATGTGGACGCCCACCGCGCTCGCGTCTGAATTTCGGCGCTACCGCAAAACCGTTTGGCGGGTGGTTGAAGCGCAGCACCGGATATCGACCAATCGCTTGGCGGAAACCTTCGAAGATCAGGCACGCCTTGAAGAGCTTGCCGAAGCAGCAAAACCGAACCTTCCGAAGTCTGCTCAGGGCCTCCACTATCTTCTCGCTTCACCCTTTCGATACGGTCATAAAAGCCCAAGCCGGTTCCGGCGGGCGAATGAGCGTCCCGGCATATTCTATGCCAGCGAGGCCGAAGCCACCGCGATTGCAGAGACTGCCTATTGGCGACTGCGTTTTTTCAGCCGATCACCGGATTTTGTGCCGGGGAACCGGACCAGCGAGCATCTGAGTTTTTCTGTCGCTGTTTCGACCTCACGCGCGGTTGATCTTTCCAGGCCACCTTTTGACGCGCAAGCATCAGACTTGACGCATCTGGATGACTACAAAGCCTGCCAGGAATTTGCCGATGTTGCTCGCAAAGCAGATGCGCAGCTCATTCGCACGGTTTCGGTGCGTGATCCGGATGCTGGATACAATAGCGCGATTTTTGATCCGTCCATATTCGCCGGGAAGACACCGGATTATCGCCAGACTTGGCATTTTCGGTTCGAGCAGGGGCGACTGAACGCCATTGCGGCTTTTCCGGGCGGAGAAAGTCATGCCTTTGAACCGGAGATTTTCGGGCTGCCAAGTTCGCCTGGACACTGATCCCATACTCTCCTGATGGTCGTCGGAGCATCTGACCGCTTTTTCTCCCCGCAAGAGAGGCCCTGGACCATCAGGGCTTTGACGCAACCCCGCGAGGACTGCGGCCCGTGTGGCCCGCGCCAGCCTTGTCTCGCGAGGTTCCCCGCCAGTCGGCGGTGCGCCATGCGCTCTGACGGTCCTTTCGGGCTCTTGCGGGATAAAGCGGCAAAGTGCCGCACATCTCCCGCATATCAGGAGAACATCATGGACAATTTATTCACTCGCAAACTTGCAGGCCTTGACCTTTCCGGTCTCACGATCAGCAATTCCCCATTCACATCTTCGGATTTTCCAGCTCAGGATGCTATCTCGCAGACGCTTGCAGCTGTTTGGTCGGATTTGTTTGCTGTCTTTACCGATACCGCTCTTGAAGCCGACGCTGAAGATCTCGCTTGGGGCTTCGTCAATCTCTTCCACCGCGCGGCGCAGCGCAAATCCAAGCAGCTTGACCGGGCATCGGATGAGGTCCGGGCATTGGTCGCCTCTGCTGATGGATCGGAAGTGCATACCAGCAACCTGGAAGAGCAAATTGAGCGCGCGCAAGCGGCAGAAGCCTCCATGGTCGCCTTTGAAGAAATGCGCGAAGTAGCAGCAGCGCTCTATCTCGATGAAACGCATAGCTCCTGGAAACCCGTTTCCAGTTCCCGCGCCACCCACGGGGCGATGCTGACCTCTGCCGTTATCCAGGGCCGCGATTTTCTGAAAGCACGCAGCCAGTCCAGGCGCAAAGCGCTGATGCCCGAAGGTACGCCGATTATATTTGCAGGTGGCCGCACCAAGCAGGATAGCACCGAAGATGCAAAGACCTTTGCGA
This sequence comes from uncultured Sphingorhabdus sp., assembly GCA_963974765.1. GTDB lineage: Bacteria > Pseudomonadota > Alphaproteobacteria > Sphingomonadales > Sphingomonadaceae > Parasphingorhabdus. The sequence goes on along the minus strand of CAXBEI010000002.1, from coordinate 1,149,180 downwards.
ACAATGTCTGGGCCACACTCGACAAGGTGCATAATTCCGTTGGTGACATGGTGCTGGTCCATGGCGGAGATGGCAAGGGTGCCGACCGTTTGGCTGCATCATGGGCTGAGCGTCGTGGCGTAGCGCAGCTTACCTTTTCTCTGGATCGCCGTCTGGGCGCACGCGCCGGATTCAAACGCAATGAACAGATGCTGGGTCTCGCACCTCGCTATGTGATCGCATTTCCCGGGAATGGCGTATTGGAACGTTTGGTCATAGAAGCCAAGAGACGGCGTATCACGGTCGTTGATCGGCGCGGGCCTCTTGGCGTCAGCCCCAAGACAAAGCCAGCCGATATGGACAGCTAGGCTGTCCGAGTCAGCACCGCTTTAGCGGCGCTGACTTTTCTCGCTGAGAGGAAAGGAGGCTCGGGTTTCCCTGAACCGGACACACGGTGTGATCGGCTAAAACAGAACCGGAGGTATTTATCATGGAACCGAGTGAATGGATGACGGACTATTTTGACAAACAGAAGAGCCGCAGCGCGCGTTTGATCCAGTCTTTTCAGCGCAACAAGCCAGCTATTCTTGATGCGCTGCGAGAGGCAAATATCGCGAGTGTTGAACTTAACTATGATGGCATGGGTGACAGCGGTTGTCTGGAAGCTGCTACGTACTATTCGAACGATAACAAGCCAGTCGATTGTTCCGATGCCAAAGTCGCAATTGAAACATTTGAGATCGGCTCAACAATGATCATGCGTAAATCCATGCCTCTGTCGGAAGCACTTGAAACCGTCGCTTATGATGCTCTGGAAATGCATCATCCGGGATGGGAAATCAATGAAGGGGCCTATGGCATCTTCAGGATTGAGGTCGAAGAAGGAACAATGGCGCTGTGCTGCAGTCTTCGTGCGACCGAATATTTTGAAACCGAAATTGGGGGAGAGGAATAATGTCGCATTGTCATTATCATGCGCTTTCTTCGGTCCGTAAATGGGGCGGCGAGGCAGGCGATTATCTGCCCCTACATCAATGGTTCGATAAATCGAAGGAGATACTAGCGGACCCGAGGCACCGGGCGCTCCGCCATCATGCTGAAGGTATATTCATGGCTGAATCACTCTTTGGTACGGTCATTGTTAACGCCGATGGCCGCGAGGTTCCGGTCCGCCTGATCGGCGAACAGCATGTCATGGAAGATTTGGGAACTATCCCCTCGTTTGCGGATTGGGCGCGGCTAATCGAACCACAGGCCTGGATGATGCGGGGGCAACCAAAGCTCGTCGCCATTGACGCGAGTATGGCGGCGTAAGTCTCGTTCTCGCGCAGCTTGCTACGTCCTAAGGATTGCCAGTGTTGCGGGCGCGTTCCCCATATATAACCGTAAAGTATGCCGTTAAACATTCTTGCATGAATCGCGATTGACTGATCCAATACGAGGGTATGTCAGTGTCTCCCGAAGACCAAATCAGCCGTGACCAAATCGGCTTTTTCGCGAACCTTCCTGAACCAGGTCAGCTGCATTGCAACCAGCTTTGTTACCGGCCGTGTTGCACCTTTCAGGTGCTGCCCGCACCACCCGGACAAAGCCGGTTTCCCTCCGGCGCTTGCGCGTCTTCGGTGCAATGCGGCTTCTCCCTGTTTCGGGCGTCAGTTCGCAAGCCGGAATGGTCCGGTTTGAAGATTAATATCAGGAGAAAACACATGACAAATATCGTAGTTTTGGTTGGACGTGTCACTCGCGATCCAGAAAGCCGGGAAACAAACGGCGGCACAACGGTTACCAATCTTTCAGTCGTAACCGACCGTCCGGCCCGCAACAGCGAAGGCAAGACCTACAAGGATGAAAAAGGCTTTACGGTCAAAGATGCAGAATTCCACCGCATCACCTGCTTCAACGGTCTGGGCAAAAACGTTGCCCAATATTGTACCAAGGGCCAGATGGTTTCGATCGAAGGGCGTCTGCACTATACGCAGTGGGAAGATGCCGACAAAATCAAACGTTACGGCTGCGAAATCCTTGCCGACAAGGTGGACTTTCTCACCCGCGGTGCATCCCAGGATAACAAGGATGCACCCGACATCGATGAATGATCCTTGATCTTCATGCTTAAACAATCAGGCCTCGCCGGTTTCCCGGCGGGGCCTTTTTTGTGTTCTTATGTGTGGAGATTGATATTAAGGCGTTTGAGCAGACCCTCCAATTTTGAGTGCGGCTAGAGCCTGCTTTTCATCCATTTTCCCAAGCGCAGTTCCTATGAGCTTGAGGCTTTTTGCGCTGAACGTTTCGACGCCGGTTCCCAAGAGTATCCGTCCAAGTTCGATTGCCGCTTTGGTCTCCAACTCTTGCTGTTTTGTGTCGAGTTTTGCGCGTTCGCTTTCAAGTTTTTTGAGCGCTGCCAGCGCACCTGTTTTTCTGGTCATGAGATTTCCTTTTTCTCAGTGTTGACCCCTTGAAACTCCGTAATTGCATATTGTCCCACCTGTAGGAAAATGATTTTTGCGAATGTAATCTGGATGTGGAATACGAATTTGGGGAGGGGTTGCTCACTTGAAGTCCAAGTATGATGCGCGAAGGGCCACCGCGTAAAGGACGACGGGGCCCCACCATTTTACCGCTCCGGCGGCTGGGCCGCCTTACGCGATAAAATCGTTTCCCCCATCGCCGCTTCGCGGCCGCCTGTTCCAGTCGGTCCTGTGACCCGGTAGCCCTCCACGCATCACGAGACTTGTCGTCATTTTGACAAATTTCAGGAGGTAAACATGACACAGGCAATTGATACGGTATATGATGCGCAAAGCTATTTTGCGGCAGTCGAAACAGCAGAACGAAGAGCTCTTCACAGCTTCTTTGATCAGCATGTCGTTGAGGACGACGATCAGGGTTATGTAGCCTTGGATGAAGGAGATTATAACGCGCTACCGACATGGGCAATGAACCGGGTTGTCCATACTGTCCATGGGGCGCTGCTGGATGAATTCTAAGGACGACACACAGGGCAGGGGCCGGAAACGGTCTCTGCCACTATTTTTGTTCGCTTCGGAAAGTGGTAGCGCCGAAAATGTCTTTCAAACCTAGCCCCCCGACCGTCGGCCTGAAAGACATTTTCTGCACTGTCGGTTGGCTTAAACCTAACAGGGAGAAATACAAGGTACTTTGCCGAAAGGCGATTCCATACAATCATTCCGGGAATCGAGTTGCTAACTATCAGGAATAAAGATTATTCAGAATTTCCGTATCGATTCTGGCCATTTGCGACCCGGGCTGGCGTTGATATGGAAAACACCCAAATCGGGTGACATAGGGGCAGCGGAATCCCCATTCTGCTGCCCTTATTTTTTGCTCGTGCTTTAGTTTGAAATTATAGCCATGGGGTAATTGTGGAGCGCTGATGTCAAGCATCAGCGCGCGTTTTTATCCATGCTATCCACGTGGCATAACGCCACATGATGTAATCGAGAAAATTCCTGGAAATTTACTGCCGAGCTGGGAACAAAAGAGTGCACACCGTACGCAGCTCGCTGCCTTGGTTATCTTCATTGATATCAATTGTTTAAGTCCCAAATGCGCCCGATGTAATAGACAAATCCTCTAAGACTTGATTGGTTTTTGGCAAATCTTAGCCCAATCAAATCTCCATAGGGCATTGATAAATAAAGAAATATATCTGATTGACTTAGACTTGTTCACGATTTATTCTTATTGGGCTTTTCGAAGGGTGAACCAGGTTCTTGAACGTCAAGGAACCTGAGTATGACCAACCATATTTGCTTACAAACCTATCTTTCTTATCCGCTTGCACAGTGGGTAAGATCGGAAGCTGATGACCACGGCGAATGTGTCAGCGTGTTCATTCGCGATCTTGTCATGGCGGCGTATATTGCGCAGGATGAAGGTAACAGCGAGGCTTTAAACGATCTCGATCATGCCCGCGAGATTGTATTTGCCTCCGTAGCGCTTGATGCCATTTTAACCGCCCATCCGGACAGTTCGCTTCGCCAAGAAACCCATGATGCCTACGCCCGGCGTTTACAGCGATTAGGGCTTGCTCCTGCCTCTGCAAATGGAGGCCATGATGAAGCGTAACATTGTCAATTTCACGCGCGGTAGCCAGCTCCTTGGGCACTTTGGTTTCATGTTCGCAAGCGGGCTCAAAGCCCCTCTCATTATCGCTGCTGTTCTTCTGGTAGGTATGTCCTATTGGCAGGTAACATCTGGCCTCACCGACCATCAGCGCTACCTTGCCGGCATGAACCTCTATGCATCGCTCTACGGGTTCATGGAGTTTGATCCTACCAAACCGGTTAATCTTGATCTTGCCGGTGGCGCGAGCATTGAAATGGCGATTTCAGCGGTCCCAAATTTCCCTCCGGTCGTGCGGGCAATGGAAGCATTATGGACAGCGCTCCGCACGGCTTTGGCCATCTCCGCATTGCTATTTCTGCCTGCCTTTATCCTGTTCTATTGGGTCGCAGAATATTTTGGCGGGCGGTCGAAAGAAAGTAAACATGAACGCGGCGCGCAGCTTGCAACACTGCCCGAGTTACAAGCGGAAATAACCCGTCACAATGCTAGCGAGCAGGCACGGGAAATGCGCGCCGAACTGGGTTGGCGTTGGCGACTAGCAGGGCAGAGTGCCCTTGATGCTGCGGGTTACTACACGCCCTCTGCAATTACAGGAGTTCGTTATCCCTGGCGGCTTGAACAGAGCCATGCGATGCTGATCGGAACCACCGGAACCGGTAAAACCGTTGCCCTGCTGGAGATGACAGACGAGGCCCGCAGAAAGGGACAGCGCGCCGTCATATTCGATCTGACCGGCGCTTTTATCGAACATTTCTATGACGCCTCGCGCGATGTCATATTGAACCCGCTTGATGCCCGCTGTCCGCAGTGGAGTGTGTTCAATGATTGCAGCACCATTGCCGAATTTCATAGCGCTGCTGAAGCGATAGTACCGCAGGATGGAGGGGGCGAAGACCAGTTCTGGGTTATCGGTGCGCGATCGCTGTTTGTGCAATCTTGCATGCAGCTGATGAAGGCGGGAACACCGACCAACGAGGCGCTGGCCGAGAAGCTCATTACTGCCGATCTCACCGATGTGCATAAGCTTTTGAAAGGGACAGTCGCCGAGCAACTCACCGCGCCCAAAGCGGCCCGCATGGCAACCTCAATCCGGGCTGTGTTTAATGCCAATGCCGAGGCCCTTATGCTGCTGCCCAAACATGGTCCGCACTTTTCAATCCGCGACTGGATAAAAGATGAATCCGCGCGCGGCGGGATCATTTTTATATCCGCACGCTATGTGGACATGAGCATCTGTTCCAAACTGCTGACCTTGTGGATGGACACCGCGATGAATACCCTTATGTCGATGAGCCGGACATCCGATTTGCGGGTGTGGTTCATGATCGATGAGCTGGGCGCATTGCACCGTTTGCCAGCGCTGGAAAAAGGTTTGCAAACCGCCCGCAATTTTGGCGGTGCCATCGTCACCGGCATCCATGCGTTTGCCAAACTCAAGGAAGTGTACGGTGAAAATATGGCGATGACATTGTCTTCGCTTGCGCGCACCAAATTGATCCTCGCAACGGCTGACCGGGAAACAGCAACATGGTGTTCTGACTTTATCGGTCACCGGCAAATCCGAGACATGGAAGAAGGCTATAGTTATGGTTATAATAACGCCCGCGATGCGGTCAGCCTAACCCCCAGACGGCAAATCGAGCCATTGCTGCTACCCGATCAGTTTATGAACTTGCCGCGCCTCAATGGTTACATAAAATTTCCCGATGGCTTCCCCGCTGCGCCGGTTAAACTTGTCCCGCAATCCTGGCCCAGCGTGGCAGAAGGATTTATTGCACGCGCATTTGATGAACCCGATGAATCTGACGCATCTATTGCCGAACCTCTGCAGCCTTCGAAGACTGATACGCCAGATAAAAATAGGCACGGCGGGGAAACCGAACCCGCCGCAGATTCCGATGACAATGAAGAAGGCGTCAAACAATCTGCGACCGATCAGAAGGAATTTGTCTTTCGGGAAACCGAAGAAATCAAAGAAGTCCAGTTGTCCGACGAACCTCCAAATAAAATACTGAAGGATGGCACGGTGGATCCCGCTACCGATGGCGCGGACAAGCCATTGGTTGACGGTGAGCGGGATAATATGCCCCATGCCAAAGATGACAAAATGCAGCGCCCTGATCTGCCGGATCCATCCGATCCAGCAAACAAGACCCGGTCGCTCAGCGGAAGGCCGCGTGATGCAGGCCGGGATCTCCGAGAAGGCGCTGTGCGCGATGAGCCGGACCGCGATATCGGCGAATATGACATGTGAAACCCGCGCGGTGGAGGGCGCGCCCTAATGATGGGAATTGACTATGCTCTCCGCCTCAAATGTCCGCTCTGCGGGCGGCGCTGCAACCTATTTTGCGGCGGATAATTATTATACCAAAGCCGATGCCGACCGGTCCGGCCAGTGGATTGGAGAAGGAGCGGAGCGGCTCGGTCTAAAGGGCCAAGTGGATGCGAGCGCCTTTGAAGCTCTGCTGCGCGGTGAATTGCCAAATGGCGAGCGTGTTGGCAGCGATAATCAATACCACCGCGCCGGAACTGATCTTACCTTTTCGCTACCCAAAAGCTGGTCGCTGATCGCTCTGGTTGGCGGCGATAAGCGAATTATCGATGCGTACCGGACTGCGGTCACAGATACGCTGCAATGGGCCGAGAAGAATGTCGCCGAAACACGGGTTTTTTCTCGCGGCAAGATCAAGCCCATTGGTACCGGCAATCTGACGATTGGATTATTTCAGCATGACACCAATCGCAATTCTGAACCCAATGTTCATTTTCACGCGGTTGTCGCCAATGTCACCCAAGGCCCGGACGCAAAATGGCGGGCGCTTCATAACGACAAACTATGGTCGAATAACACGCTTCTTAACAGCATGACGATGGCGCGCTTTCGTCTTGAAATCGAAAAGCTAGGCTATCAGCCCGCCCATCAAGGCAAACACGGTAATTTCGAAGCAGCGGGCATTTCGCGCGAAGCGGTCATGGCCTTTTCGACCCGTCGTCAGGAGGTGCTTGATGCGCGCCGGGGACCAGGACTTGAAGCTGGCAAAATTGCCGCTCTAGTAACCCGCGCGCCCAAAGAAACTATCAAGGACAGGGATGCTTTGTCCGCGACTTGGCAGGAAGCAGCAATGGCGATGGAGCTCGATCTTGGCGGATTGATCGACAAAGCGAACATTCGCGCAGCTGGTTTGGAGATTGATAAAAATCCCAATCTGTCGCTGGCACAAAAAGGAATGATTTTCCTGCGCGCATTCGCGGAAAAAATTCAGGGGTTTGGGCCAAAGCATTCCGCTGATCCTTTGGTCCCAGCACATATCCTGAACAAACCCCGCGAAGAGATTGCCGCAGCGCAGGCGACCGCTTCGGCCATCCGTCATCTGGCGCAGCGCGAGGCAGCATTTGGGGTCTATGATGTTTACAAGACTGCTTTGGATTTTGGCCTCCCGACCTCCATTGCCCATGTTGAACGCCGCGTCAGGGCACTGGTCAGGGAAGGTGAGCTTGTTCGGGGAAAAGGACGCGATCGTAATCTTGTCACAACGCGTGATGCTTTGCAGATCGAGCAGCGCATCATTGGACAGGTAGAAGCGGGCAGGGGAAAGTCCGAGCCGCTGTTGTCATCGGACATGGCAGGCGAGCAGTTGCAGGCGGTTGCGGGTTTGAAATTCGGCATGACACTTAACAAAGGCCAAGAATCCGCAGGCCGGATGATATTATCATCGTCCAACCGCATTCTCGCGGTGCAGGGTATCGCAGGTGCAGGCAAGAGCAGCCTTCTTAAACCCGTTTCGCAGCTTCTTGGCGAGAATGGCAAAACGGTTCTGGGTCTCGCCGTCCAGAATACGCTCGTCCAGATGCTCGAACGCGATACCGGGATTGCGTCGATGACCCTGGCGCGCTTCATCGGAAGTCACAAGAACCTCCTTGAGGAGCGAGCGGATAAAAAGGCTATCACGGAAGCCAAAGCCGCCATGAAAGACCATGTGCTGGTACTCGACGAGGCCTCGATGGTATCCAATGTCGAAAAAGAAAAGCTGGTCCGGCTCGCAAACCTGCTCGAGGTCGACCGTCTGGTGATGATCGGGGACAAGAAGCAGCTCGGCGCTGTCGATGCCGGCAAGCCCTTCGCGCTTGTACAGGCCTCGGGCATTGATACCGCAAAAATGATCACCAATTTGCGCGCGCGTGATAAAATATTACGCCGCGCACAATATTCAGCGCAGGCCGGAAATATCGGCGAGGCCATGTCCTATTTGAAAGACCATATTATCGAAACCAAAGAGGGCAGCGCCATGATCGCTGCCGAACGCTGGCTGGAGCTCTCTCCGCAAGAACGGCAATCCACCGCCATTTATGCTTCGGGACGGGCGCTGCGTACTGATGTTAACGAAGCGGTGCAAACCGGACTTAAACAAAATGGCGAATTGGGAAAACGCGGGCTCAAATTGGACACCTTCTCCCGCGTCAACAGCACCCGCGAGGAACTGCGCTATATTCATAGCTATAAGCCGGGCATGATGATTGAACTCAAAGCCCCGGACAGAAGTCAGCGCTTCGGCAAAGGGCAATATGATGTGGTTTCGATCGATGAACGCGCAAAGCAGCTTGTGTTGAAAGATCGCAAGGGCAGGGAGCGGAGCTTTCAGGTCAGCAAACTTCGCGTCAATGCATCTGAAGATCAGATCGCTTTATATGAGAAGAAGCAGCTCGATATTTATGCGGGTGATAAAATCCGCTGGACAGACAGCGATCACAAACGCGGTCTGTTTAACGCGGATCAGGCAAATATTACAGCAATTGATGCTAGGCATGTCCACTTGCGCACATCTTCCGGCATCGAGCATCGTCTGCCTCGTAAAGATCCCATGCTGAAACGCATTGATCTGGCTTACGCGCTCAATGCCCATATGGCTCAAGGGCTTACTTCTGATCGCGGGATCGCGGTCATGGATAGCCGCGAGCGCAATCTTTCCAACAAGCAGACATTTCTGGTTACCATTACCAGATTGCGGGATGGTTTGACGCTAATCGTTGATAACCGCGAGAAACTAGAAGCCGTAGTCGAGAAAAATGACGGCGCAAAAACATCGGCGCTCGAAATGACCCAGCGACTTGGCAAAGCCGCTGCTACGGGGCTTGCCAAAGGAAACGAAATTGCGCCTAAAGAACCGCAAAAGGACCAGCGAGAACTTGAGAAAGAGCATAGCAAGCCATTGGATATGGGGATTTAGATTAGCTCAGAGTGATATGCTTCTCAAAGCGCGCGACCAAACCAGAGCACGCGGCCAGCGATATGGACGGTGCTGCGATCAATATCCTCCCAGGTCGGATAGGTCGGGTTATCGCTGGCAATGGTAATGAAGGGACTATCGGGTCTTAACGCAATGCGCTTGACCACCAGCGTGTCATCGATCCGCATAACATAGATCCCATCGCGCAGCCGCGAACCATGGTCAGAGGCGTCCACGAGAACGTCATCGCCGTCCGATAGGGTCGGTTCCATGGAATCGCCCATTACTCGGACGACTGAAAGGCTGATGCCTCTAGCTGGTGTCAGTTTGCGCAGCCAGCGTTCATCAAAAGAGAAACGCGTTTTCCTATCCTCACTTGTCGCAAGCGCGCCATGACCTGCAGAAACATTGACATCAAGCACAGGGACTTCGACCATTCCGTCACTGCCGGTTGGCGGCGGTCCGCCCAATAGTTGTTCATCAATACCGTAAAAGCTCGCCAGCCTAAGCCTGTCCTCCGGGTCCAGCTTGCGCGGCGAACCGCGCTTTATGAACTGCTGGATATAGGCGGCATTACGGCCAAGCATTTTTGAGAGACCGGAATAATCATCCCCGTTTTCGCGGATCAGCCGGTCCAGAGTTTCTCGTACATCATCCATGTTTCGTGCCTTTCGATCCCTCAATAGGGTTTATCCTAGACAATATGCAATCTTCCTACTAGGAACATAGCAAGAACACAAGAAGTTTATGATTCGAGGAGGCCTCATTTGAAACTGTTGGATCGTATCGAAAAGCATCTGAAGCAGACACATATGTCGCCGACGCGGTTTGGCAGGCGCGCCGTGGGTGATCCTCGGTTTGTTTTGGATTTGAGGGATGGGCGTAGGCCGCGGGCTAGGACGTTGGCGAAAGTGGAGGATTATTTGCGGAAACAAGAAGCTTTTAGCTCGGGATCACAACCACTCGGGCTCAACAATAGTTGATGCGGTTTATTCGATTCGGTTCAGATCGAACGCGAGGCCTATAGGCAATTAGTGTACGGACATCTTCAGAATTTACTCAGATATTCGGGCCAAATATAGTTTCGCATTGATCTTCCAATACGGAGCCATTTGATTTAGCATGAAATTGAAAATGCGAAAACTGTACTACTGATGAATACACGGCTCTGGTCTTAAGGGTTAGTATTGATTTCCTGCATTTCTAACATCAAAGGTTTTGGGGCATATTGTAAACTTGGACATTGGCGAAAATTGGGGGTCTGCATGAAAAGACTAGTCTTTTGTTTTGACGGGACTTGGAATAAGCTTGCCGCCGACTCACCGACTAATGTTGTGCTGTTGGCAGAAATGACCAAGCCGATCGCATCCGATGGTACGCCCCAGTTAATCTACTATGACGAAGGCATTGGTACAGCCAAGGATGAACGGTTTCGCGGTGGCGCATTTGGCAAGGGGATGATGGACAACATCCGGGATGCCTATCGCTTTTTGCTGTTCAATTACGAACCCGGCGATCATATTTTTGCTTTCGGTTTCTCCCGGGGGGCCTTCACGGCCCGCTCGTTTGTCGGTTTTATCCGACATGCCGGAATATTGAATGTCGATAGCGCCAAAGAAATCGAAGAAGCGATCGGTCTTTATAAGGCAGTTTTCAAGGCTGATGGCGATGACTCGCTTGATGCGCTCAAATTCCGTTCCCAATATTCTTCACAAATCTGTGTGAGCGAGTGGGATAAGGACTGGCGGCAGGAGAATCGCAGCGATATGGACTGGCGCGATGTGCCTATCCTGCAAATCAAATATATCGGTGTTTGGGACACGGTGGCGGCGCTGGGCTGTCCCAAATTTATTCCTGGAGCCACCTGGATAAACCGAAAATTCAAGTTTCACGATGCCAAATTGACCAGCAAGGTGCAGGCGGCGCGCCATGCTGTGGCAATCGATGAGCGCCGTGTCTTGTTTGAGCCTGTCCTTTGGAACAACGTGGCGGATCTCAATACCGATCAAGACTGGTCGATGTATGATCCCCACGCCCCATATCAGCAAAAATGGTTTCCTGGCGTTCATGGTTCGGTCGGCGGCGGCGGTCCGGAGCGGGGGCTTTCAGATGCAACGCTAGCCTGGGTTTTGAAGGGTGCCAGAGCGCAAGGACTAGAAATTCGCAACGGTCCGGAATCGCGAGCTTATGAAATTTCCCCTAACCACTTGGCTCCCTTGCAGAACGATCCCGAGGTTGCGCGCAGCGCCAACTCGCTCATCGGCAAGTTGAAGAGCGCCATGCTTTCTTCGGACCGTGTCGGACCAAATGATATTGTCCTGGTCAGCGCAAGCGCTCGCCGCCGCTGGAACGCTGAACTCGGTGTAGGGCGAGGTGCTGCTGCATACCGGCCAAAGACTTTGGACGCCGTTGCTTCTAGGATGACGGTATTGAGCATGGATGATGAGGGATCCGATGACCAAATTGCACTGGTCCATTCAGTAGTGCGTGGCGACACGCTAGGAAAACTGGCGGCAAAATATTTGGGTAAAAAGGACAGATATGACGAGATTTTCAATCTCAATCGGGATCAACTCGATGATCCCGATGACATATTCGTTGGGATGGCTATTAAGATTCCACCGGATCATTTGAAGGGAAACGGAGCAGGAGGAGGAGATCATGTTACTGACTAGAACCACCATATTCGGTTTTTTGCTTTTGTTCCATTCGGGCGCGGCGAGCGCTCAGGATCTGGAGATTACGAACATCAGGGTGGGGCAGGGTGATGCGACCCTGATTCAGGGGCCACCGGCCGCTGATGGCAGCCGCGTCAATATTCTCTTCGATGGAGGAGATGTCGCGGCTTATAATGGCGGCAAAGTTATTGGTGCGGTGCTATCCAAACATGGTGTCAAATCCCTCGATTATCTGATTGTGTCGCATTACGACGTCGATCACATTGGCGGAATTGTGTCTGGCCCTCACCATGGCGACAGCTTTCTTCTGGGCTGGAATAAGACGCCGGGCGCCATAGGCGATGACGACAATGATGGAAACGACGGTTGGGTCGGAGCGGCCTCATTTGCACCGGACAAGGATGAGATCGGCCGCGGAGATGACATTCCCGTGCGCTTCTTCGTGGACCGTGGCGATACGCCTACTGCGACTAGCCAAGCCTACAGAAAATACAGGCTATTGGCCGAATCGATGGGCGAGCGTGTGTCGTTGAGCAACCAGGCTAGCGTCGATGGTTTTGAGATTGATCTAGGCTCCGGCTCAAAAATGACCGCGCTAGCCGGCAACGGATATGTCAGGAACCGTGGTAGCCGGGTTGCAAGGGTGAACACGGAGAATGAGCGCAGCCTCTCCTTTCTCGTCAGCTACAAGGATTTCCATTTTTTGATTTCAGGCGACATGATTGGCAGGACCTATGGCAGCGAAGATGCGAAAGTGGAAAGCGCGGTCGGAGATGTTATCCAAAATATGGGGATCGTTGTCGATGTTCTGCATGTCGACCATCACGGTGGCAATAATGGCTCTGACAGCGTGTTTCTTGAAAAGATCAAACCGGTCATTGCAATCATATCTGCGGGCAACGACAATGACTATCACCATCCTCATGATGAAACCTTGCAGCGCCTAGAACAGGCAAAGGTATATAGGATCATTCAAACGGCATGGGGTGCCACCGAGAGCGTCGGAGATGAAGTGCGCCGGGTCCAGGCCATCTATCAAGGCGATGTTGTCGTCACTTCGGACGGCGATAATTACACCGTATCCACGAGCCGGACGTTCAAAGCCGATGATAATCCGCGCAGATGATTGAGTGAAATTATGCCAGTAGGAGACAATATGTCCTCAATGAGCAAAGGTGCCATTATCTTGGGCGTTGTCGTCATATTGGCATTGGCAGCGCTATTCATCATTGGTGTCGGCAAGATCGGGCCTGACGGTGGTAGCGTCGATGTCGACATGGACAAGAAAACGATTTCGTGGAAGTCCTTTGAGCGCAAAGAAGATTTGTTCGCCGAATTAAACAAACTGCAAAACGAGAGGCCGGAATTTTTGGCTGTCTGGCTGAGAACCAAAGGATATCTCAAAACCGATGATGCGGCCGCTTTGCGCGAATCCGGCTTTTTCAAGACCGACGATCCGCAGCTGATATCAAAGTTTCAGGAAAAACTACCCGCTTTGCGGATTTCGCAGAATTCGGATGCCCTTTTCTCGGACATACGGAAAAGTGTTGATATTGCCAAAAATGACCTCGTCATTGCGAGATTAAGGACACTTTCTGAAACCGGTACGTCGCCGTTTCATTTCCTGGGAAACGCCTATCAGGCAGCTTCTCCGAGATCGGGCCAATATCAGCCCGAAAGAGGATTTGCGTATGTCCGGCAAGGCAGCGAATTAGAGCGGCAGCTTAATGGCAAGATTGCCCGTTTCTACAACGCTAATAGCAATCGGTCATTGGAGCTCAGAGTAAGATCCTCTGCGATTAGTCCCGAGGTTGATATTTGGTTTAATAGGTCACAATTTTGCAGGCTAGGCTTGACCCAAGGGATTGAATCGATTGAGGTTGGTCCTTCCGCTGTCTCCTACGGTAATTACGACCCAGAAATTGCGGATCGGTATTTTACGACATCGCCTTTATCCGCAAGAGAATGCGCAGCCGTCGAAGACGAAACTTCCTTGGCACCTTAAATCTCGGAGATAAGGAATTTGTTCTTTTCCTCAATTATCTACCTATTTTTTGTGCATGTAGCAGGCTGCGGGCCAAAATTCATTGATACAAGTATGCTGGCCGATGTATGATGAAAGATTGTATTTTTACATTTGGCGTGTTGATATTGAATTGGGTGAGATGTTAGCGAAGCAATTCCTGCACGACAGAAGGTTTGCGCGCGATCAATGCTAGGAGCACCTGAGCGGGACCGCTTGGATCTCTTCGGCCATGCTCCCAATTGAGTAATGTACCTTTTGCAACTCCAATGCTGCGGGCGAAGTCTGTTTGCGACAGGCCGGTTTTTTGCCGAATGTCAACGACATCGACGCTCGGTACTTCAATTTTGTGAACACGAGCGCCTTTAGTCTGGCCTTCGGCGAAAGCTAAGGCTTCATTCAACCCTTTTTCAATAGTATCGTAAGCGCTCATTTCTTTTCTCCATATGCCGCAATGATTTTTTTGCTCAATGCAACAGCTGCTGCCTGTTCCGATTTAGTCAAATTACCTTTTTCATTTTTCCCAAAGACCGTGATTAAAAAAATCGGCATATGCCTACCACCGAACACATATATCGTTCGAAAGCCGCCACTCTTTCCGCCTCCCTCTCTTGGGATACGCACTTTTCTCAATCCCCCGCCAAGCGGAGCGCCAGATTCAGGGTTCGCAGCAATGTAATCAATTGCTCCATGCCGCTCTGAATCGGACATTATTGCCTTCGCACGTTTCTGGAACTCAGGAAGCTCTACAACGGTTTGAAGGCTATTCATTGCAACTCTTCTATACGTCATTGGCGTATATGTCAATGGCGTAGTAAGCATACAAAGGCGATGTCGACCAATGCTGCTCTTTGTCGGCTAAACCGAAGGCTGATCCAGCTTTGTTTATCGCCATTCTAACCCTCTATCGATCCTCGGAGTTATGAATTCCATCAGATTTTAAGTTCAGTGATTGCTGCAATGAGGCGCCCGCGACATCATGAAGGCAAATGGACCATATCTAGCTCACAATTTCCACCAGTGATCGGAACGATAAATTGTAGCTCCGTCCTGTGACGTCCATGAGCGTTTTTCCCACATATTGTTCTTGTTGCCATCCAGCTTTACAGTTTCGTTCATCACATCATGCACGGCAGCGGAAATCCAAGTCGCATGTGTATTGGGAAGATCACTTAGCTTTGCCGCCCAATTCGCGGAACGTCCAACCCATACGAGATCGTTATCGCCCCGCACACCGGTTCTGGCGACAAAGAGGTTCGACGTGTCCACCCCGCAAGTATGTTTCAGTTCGAATATACTGTCGGGATATTGCTTCTTCAACGCGGGCTGAATGATGTGCCGACGAGCTGAATGGATTTTTAGAGCAGTTTTTACGGCGTTGGTATTTTTGCTTTTGCCCAAATAGACCGCCATGATGCGGTCTCCATCATAAGCGGTTATCGTGCCGCCGAAGTGTTTGATGATTTTCGCTGAACAATGAAGAAACGTTTTGTACACTTCGGCTGCGAACCAGTCCTTTTTGGATTTGACCATCGCGGTCGACTCCGAAAGGTCGGCGTACAGCACGGTGCCCTTCAATTTGACAGCGTCGTTTCCGAGTTTGACGTCTGCCGGGGATGGTACAACCTGGCCGTCTCGCGTGGTCCACTTTGTTTCGAAGGTTTCGGCGACCTCCGTCTCGAGGTCTTCCTTCAGGGACAAGGCCAATCTCCAGTGCGTTGCGCAACCTTTGCTCTAAGCAAGAGCGCTTGACATTCGGCCATTAATGCGCACCCAGTCGTGGGAATTATGCCACTCTCGGTTCCTTGTTGCATTGCCCTCGAAATAGGGTTCTCGGCGCCATTTGATTGTCGCATTTCAACCCTCCATTCTTTTGTGCTCGAAAACTGCAAAGATTCCAATCAGCACTACCGACACGATTGCGATGGGTGTCAGAATGGTCCAGTCGAGGTCCAGTCCACTTGACACCAAAGACACCTCTGTTTCCTCTGATCCGTTTTTCATCTTGGCGGCGATAGTCCAATCCATCACGAACAACCCGGCCCATCCCAACAGCACATACGAAATCAACCTGCGCCATAAAAACGCCGGGTTTAGCAGCATCGTGAATATGAAAAATAGAAGTGCCGTTCCTCCAGTGGTTACGGCCCGCTCTATCTCCCCAAAGGGTAAAAAAGCAGTCGTTGTCCAGGCAATCGCCGCACATAGAACCGCTACCAGTAAGGATATGACGGTCCATAAAGCGAAGCTTTTCAAACCGTCTCGAGCGGGCTTCCAAGCCAATTGCTCTCGATGGCGAGACGATAACTCCCGCCTAATACGAAGGGCAGCCTTGCCATCGGCTACGAAGAGTTCGTTAAAGTTTTGCGCCGGAACTTTCCACGCATAGACCGCGTCAGTTTTTGCTCGCACAGTGGCCGACCGGGGCATACCTGCATCCAAGGCAGCCATTTCGCCGACTTGGTTGGGAGCAACACGTTTTGCGCGCCATTTCTTGTCGATTAAGATATCAACTTCACCGAACAAGAGGAAGTAAACGTCGTCGTCGTTCGCTCCCTGCAAGATCAAATCTTCACCCTTGCTAAAACCTTGGAAAGCCCCTCGATCGTACAACGTCGCCGCGACTTCGCCTTGGCCATCCACAACTGGATTTTCGCGAAGAATAGCGATTACTCGCTCCCGCCCCGTTTCTCCGTCGTAAAGCGCGGAATCTTGAGATGATTTTCTAGGTTGGAAAAGGTGTCTTAATTTCTCCGGCCAAGCCATTTTTCGACCTCCTCCATATTAGCGACTTTGAGGTGAAAACTGCTCACATTGCGCATGGCTCCGCCTTCCAGATCATGGGGATTGAAGCCATAGAATCTCAGATAATAGAACAACATTGCCTGTCTGATCTTGACCCTGAGAGCGCCTTTCCGCATCCGATATTCAGATTCCAATCTCTCGCGCCTAGGTTCCGGCATCGCTGGGTCCGCCGTGAGGACCAGCTGTATTGTAGATGTCCAATCAACATCGCGAGGCAGATCGTCACCGGGCGTATCGGTAAAGCCATTGGCCTCCAGTCTGGAAAGCACAAAATCGGAATAGCGCTGCTTGTCGAAATCGAACGCCCGCACATGCCACCGGTGACCGTCACTGGCCAAGGCATGAGGGAGGATCGCTCGGAACCCTTCGCTACCGGAACTGAGGGATACGTATCTAGCCTTGAGGCATTGCCGCTGTCGAATTGCCGCAAGAACGAGTTTAAATGTCTCTGGCGCAATCGGCCGTGAGTGAACAGCCACAGTATCAAATTCCGGGATGTTGACCGGCCAAATCTCGCTTTCTTCGCGATAGCCTTTGCTAAGCATTTCCAGTTGGGCAAGATATTCTGAAACATCGCCATCAGTCAGCTGGGGCGCAAAGGCTGTGCCACGCACATAAGCTCTTTGCCGCGGATCATACGCAATGTTTGATGGGTAAGCTTCGCTATATTCCCCGAGATCGACCGTAGACTGCTGCGGCGATATCTCGAACTGATCTTGGAGTTGCTTTCGCTGCAGCTTTCCCTCCCATGCGAGCTGAAACTCGATGAACTGTTGCCGCTTCCGAACGTTCGCTTTTTGCTCTCCCACCACTACGGTTCCTTCCTCAATCTTGACATACGCCTTTCTAGCATGTTGACATTTTAAGGGATAGTCCTATTTTATAGGATATCTCGATTCGTCATGCGATGCGACACTTCTGCCTCGCACCAAAAACAGGATTTTGAATATGGCTTGGCAGTATGGGCAGGCGCAGCAGCGCATAAGAAAATTGATAGATGAAGCGCCGGAAATTGATGTGCGCCGTTTCGCGGACGAATATATGCCTCTTTACGAGGCGCGTAAGGCGGTATTGAAAGCAGCCAATGAGTCTGTCGCCCCGCCGTTGTTTGATCTTCAAAAAGGCAGGGCCGTCGTTGTCGATACAGTACAGATTTACATCGCGATCACGAACTATGATGATTACCGGATTGAAGAGGGCCGCGAGACCGAAGCCTCTCACGCCAAAGCCCTTCGCTTTTTGCACCTTTACTACAGCGCATGTGACCGCGTGATCGAACAGACCGATGCTCAAAGAGTGGATTTTCACGGAAGCCGCATGCACGCAGTGGTGTTAAATCCCGATGGGGATGAAGGCCGTCACGACAGCCTACTGAAGGCCTTGAGTTTTATCCGCGATTTCCGCGTCGTCGCCGATCAGGCTAACCGGGAACTGGCTGATAGCGATCTGGATGCGGTGTTTCGCATAGGCGTTGATATCGGTCCGTGCGTCGCGATCAATAATGGCAACGGGCTGGAGCAAGAACCAATGTTCCTCGGGAGTTCGGCCAATCACGCCGCGAAGCTCGCTTATGGCGATGAGCCCGGCATATTCCTGTCTGACCGTGCACGAGCCGTTTTGGATCAACCTGCGGTGGGTCCGCTCGAGACGCTAGTCAAGCTCGACGAGGACGTTTTCAAGAGTATGATCGACCTTCGTGACGAAGTTACAGCTTCGAGCGGTGTGCTGCATGATCCCCAAGTGATCCTTAAAGAATGGCGCGACGAAATTACAGCCAAATCCGTTCCTGACCCGACGATACCCGACTTCGCGTTCCACTATAAGGAGCCACCACTCAACGACATCAAGTTCGCTGATCTTATGCCCAGTTCCTCGATCAGAATGGGACTCGCTTCCCTCTTTGCGGACCTTTCGGGCTATACCGCTTATATCGATAACGCGATTGCCACCGGCAGCATCGCCGATGCAGTTAAAGCTTTATATGTAGTGCGGCAGGAACTGCAAAATGTGGTGGAAGATGATTTTGGCGGGCGAAAGATCCGTTTCATCGGCGATTGTATTCACGGGGTGGTTGCTGAAGGATCTCGGACTGAAACAGAGCCGAACGAGACAGTCGCCATCAGCCTCGTGTGCGCTGGTGGCCTTCGGTCATCTTTCGCTATCTGCAAAGCCGAGCTAAATGGTATCGGCGATCTCGGTCTTACAATTGGCATCGAGTTCGGTCCTACCCCGATCACGAGAATCGGCATTCGCGGGGAGCGTTCTGTGCGCTTGGCTTCGAGCATTGCCACAGCAACCTCTGAAAAGGTGCAGCGCGGTTGCGACGATGATCAGATCCAGCTTGGTCCGGAAGCCCAAAAGCTGGTCCCGGTCGCGCTCGAAGATTTGATCGATGCGAATGGAACTGCCCGCGACCTCACTCACGATGATGTGATTACTGGTCTTTCGCTTGACACAACGGTTCCAGCGGCACCGGCGTATCACCGCGCACATTCGCCTACCGATACGGGTGTGCCGAGGGCACACTTCACACCCAGATGAAACCGATTGCTCTGTTGGTAGATACCTTGCCCAGTTGGGCAGAAATCAATGAGCAGAAGTCAGCAAAACTGGTGTTTATAGTAAGCCCCCCGAGCCGAAGTGGGATTCCTGGAACGTGCGCCTACGATCTGGTGGTAACTGCAAACAAAGATGGAATCAGAGTCTCTGAACTTGTTCCCGGCACATGGTTTCCAGCGTTCTGCATCGAGCGGCACATCAACCCAGGTTCGACATTTTGCCTGTACCTCAATTCTGAACAGGATATTCAATCGCTCGGCCAAGCCCATCATTGGTGGAACGGGCTTCAAGCTTATCTGCAACATCAGCAATATGCGGAGAAATTTTGCCGCTGGCCGATTGAAGCGCAGATGAGCCATGGTCCTGCCGCCGAAATCCAGCTCAAAATGGAGGAAGTGGCAGCGAAATTCGGATGGAAGCAGGAAATTCTTGCTGCAATTTTTCGCAAAAAGGGCTGGCTTGGAGGGAAATTACCGCGCCTGACCAAAGACGGCGAACGACTGGCCAACGCTCGTTCGCCCTGTCCGCGTCAATGCACACGAAAACATCACCCCTACCGAAAGTCTGCCTGTCAGCGTAGCGCGTGTATGCCATCATGCTGCAAGCAACACCCGCCAATATTGCGCGTTGATTGTCCCAGTCGCTCCGGCGTAGAAAATCTGGTGAGGTTTGAGCATGTGCGCAGGAAGGTTGACGCTTTGGTCATCAAAGAATTGAAGGAGGAAGGCTGGAGTTGTTGCGGGAGGATGGAGGATTGTCCTTTGGCCAACATAAACTGAATTTTTTTACGGATCACCGCTCAGTATCTGGATGGTGAATAGATAACATATGTTCAACGCGAATTCAGCAATATTAGAGAATGCCTGCAGAGCTGGGCTATTAGCGCGCTGAAAATTTGGTGTTTGTTCCTAACAAATGCTCTCACAAGGAACACCGTCGCCATCGCCATCCAAGCGTCCCAGACCGCATTCATTCAAATAGTGATACGCCTCGCTACAGCTATTCATTTGGCCGCATTTCCATTTCGCCCCGCATGATCCACCTGGTTGCGTCGGCGCTTCAAATAGCCGCGATGGCGATGAATATCTGGGGCGCTGCGCGATTGGTGCGGGTTCAGGTTTATTCTCGCTAAGGAATCTTGAAGCAATCCAACAGTCTGCGGTCTCGGTTTTTGACCAACCTGACCGCGTTTCAATGACTGTTACTGTTTCCGCATACGAGAAAGAACTAAGCTTTCCGTAATTTGTTCCCGGACCGGAGCGGCAATTAACCGATCCGGCGGTCACGTACATCGCTAAGCTCTCGGCAGAGTTTCCTGAACTCTGATCATATAGCGTCGATTCAGTGTCAGAGTATTGATCATCTGATCCGTCCTTCGAACATTGTCCAAGCACAATCAGTCCCAGAACCACCGCGATCGCCCATCCACATCCGTTGTTTTGATCTGGTTTTGCCATGCCGCGTCAAATATCCCCCTAGAACGGCATCTACATTATTCTACCTACAGCAACTAATCGCCAAAATTGAGTGAGTCACTTCAAATTCCATTTCCGCATTCCACAACATTTCGAATATAGCCATCCAAGGCGCATCGATCATTGCATCCAAGATGAAATTAAACTCCAAAGTGGCCAACCGATAATCATCCACGCAAAAAAGCAAACTTCCGCACCAAAAAAGAAATTTGCCATTCTTGCTTTGAGATTATGTTGTTTATCCGCCACAGTGGTGCGCTTTCCAATATTTGGCCCATTTAAGTGCCCAACCCCCTTTTACCATCGCGCAGGACAGGTCTCCGGACTTTGGTGACACGCACCATGCTGCAGTGCGCTTACCGCCGGCACCACCATCAGACCGGCATGTTAAGGTAGGCCCAGAGACCAGAACATGTCCCTCCTTTGAGCGACCGGATGGTTTACCGACCAATTTCACTAGGGCGTCGCGTGCTTCTTTTGCACTTGCCTTAGGACAGGGATGACCAGTTGAACAAGTCCCATCCATTTCCCGTGCGGCAATGCCTGATCGTCTGACTCTTGGACCTTCGGCGCACCAGATGGGACCATCACCATCCCAGACACGAGTTGGCGTGCATTCGAACGATTGCCCGGCGCCAACAATGGTAGAACCCATTAATGGCAATTCAATCAAACCCATGTTTCATCCGTAGATATCTTAACTTCATGAACGGAGATAATGACGGCATTGGCTGCAAACTCAAGTTGGAACATTGGATTGGCCGATTTTGACCAGTTATTTTCAAAATGACGACGCTCAACGTTTCCGCTATGGCCGAAGAGAAGAGGGGGCTTGGTTCTGCGTGAACCAAGGACTTGGAGACCGAAAATGACAGAGGACAAAGACACTCAATCAGACGATCAACAGAACTGGCCCGGCCTGTCGGAGATTGACAAGGCGCTCGCAGAAAACCGCCTGACTGCCTATACATGGAAAAAGACCTGGGCTGACCCTTGGGGACGATTGAAACTAGTTACGATTTTTATCGGAATGTTCGCTTTTGCGATTTTTGTGGCGATCTATGACGGCTGGATATCAATCTAATCACCTACCATTCCTTGATATCATCTGCTGCTTTTTCACTTGCACCTTGTGCATTTCTGGTTTTGCGTTTCATCGCACTCTCAACAGTCCCGACCCGCGTTTTCCCACGCGACTGAGCACCGGCTACTTCTTCCCGAATTGCGCCGACATCCGGCGCTGCACCGACCGATCCTGACCCTCGGCCGCCAGTTGAGACGCTTCCGCGAACATCAGAGGCACTACCGATATTTGGGCTTTGCACGGGCGCAAATTCCGGCAAGGTGAGTTTGTCCTCAATATCATCGTGAAGGCTGTCCGCATAACCCGCTACAAAGCGCGTTTGCAGTTCCTGACCCTCGGCACTGAGCTGGAAGTTGATATCATCAAACCGTGCATTACCGTAATAATCGCGATTGGTTTCCATTTCCGCCATGCCCCATTCCCGGTAGGCCTGGCTTAAGTTGAGAGACCCAGCGGCACTGTTGCTTTCATACCATGTCGCTTGATCTTCCAGGCGGCTGGCAAGTTCTTCCGCGCGTCGGGCTTCCACCGTGTAGCTTTGCGCTTCTGTGAGCGATGTTGTGAGACCAGATGCGCTGCTGGCGATCGCAGAACTGCTGTTCGAACTGACGCTTCGCACAAATCCATCACGGGTATTTGACCAGTTCCGGCTATCAGAAATCTGGTTCATGCTGCCCATAATCCGGTTACGGTCCTCCGACGCAATTCCGATGTCGCTATCCGTCCAGCTTTGGTTGCGTCCGCCCTTGATACCTAGCGAAGCACTTCCAGCTCCCTTTTCACCTTTAACGGCCAGCGCTCCATCACCATTCAGGAACCAGGACACAGTTATATCGTCGGCAGCACGGCGTGAAAGCCCATATTGCTGCTGCAAATTCCTCGATGCAGAGTCCACTTCGCTGAACGCTTTGTTGACGCTGTTGCTTTCGTTTGTACCAACTGCGGTTTCCGAAGAATTCCCTTGGCTGTAGGTATTTCTGAGTTCGTTAAACCGGGTAACCGCCGAGCTTGTCGATTGCTGAGCAAGGTTGGAGAATGTTTCGCTCTGTGACCGGCTATTGGATGCAAGTGTCGACAGTCTCGAAGTAAAATCCTGTCCCAGTGTTGGCGTGAACGGATAAGAAGAATTCGGAACAGAATCGAACGAATTTTCAGGAAAGCTTGTGGTTTGCGTCCCGCTAGCACTGAACCCGCGTGTCTGCGCCGCGCCATATGAAACATTCGGAGCAATAGAGCCTTGCGCAAATTGCTTCGAGAACACGCTCGAATTTTCAATATTGCTGTTGCCAAGCGACACATTGCCAGTGCTGGCTTCGCGTGCCGCTTCCTCTGCCGCATTTTGTGATGGATTGAGATAGGAAGTGGCTTGCCCAGAAATCGCAAGCGCGCCTCTGGCAATACCGCCAGCAAGAAACGGAATAGAGGCAACAAGATATCCAGCAAGCACGCCGATATCATTATTCACATCAACCATACCCGAGAAGTTTGCGAGACTAAGGCCAGTCCCACCGGCTGCCCCGCCAACATCAGATGCGCCTTTGAACATCAGGATCATGTGCAAAATCACAAATAATGGCCCCCATGCCGCGAGATAGAAGAAGCCAGTAATATATCCTCTCAGCGCAATCGGCCCGGTCTTTGGCATCAGGAACAGTGGAAACAGCACCGGAAACAGCGCATAGAATACAACCGTCAATACGATGTTGAGGATGGGCACCCATTTCATCGCATTTTGGGCAATCGATGAATATGTGCGCTCAGTCTGGATGTCAGCGCGGGTCTGGGCAAAAACATCGACGCTTGATGTACCGCTGGAACCCGCCATGCCGTGCATAGCCTGTTTCATCGCATTGATGGTGAGCACCTGCCGGAATATCTCGCTGGCGTTTTTGGAAACCCCGCTCAAATAGCTATATGCAATGGGTAGATCGGCAAACAGTTTGGCTTTCGCAAGCGCCGCGGTTTGTTTGGGATAGAGCTGGCGGCCAAAGATTGTCCCCATTTCATCGATCATAGCGATCCACTGGGAATTTAGGTCATTATAGGCCGCGCGGCAGGTTATGATATTAGCGCTGACACTGTCATCGGGGTTACGGGTCAGGAATTTTTGCGCGCGCGCTGCGCTGCCCGGCGCAATCACCGCCCAGATATCATCACTTGCCGACAGTTGCTTCATTGAATAGCGGCCGAGAAGCAGATCATAGAAGACGCACTGGCGGAAATGCTCGTCGAGATTGGCGGCAAATTCAGGGTCAGAAATACGCAAACTGCGCGTCGAATCAAATAGCCGCGAGCCATAGATCATTCCATTCTTGGAGTAATCCAGATCAGTTGGCAGCCCGAACACTGTTTCGGAGGAGCGCACCAGATAGTCGCCGACCTGACTGGTAAAGCTTGCCATCAGTGCCAGCCCCAAGGGAACGTCGGCAACTTCGGCTGGAGCCAGTGACGGATTGATGCGGTCAGTGACATGGACATCAAGGCGCGGCACCATCAAGCACATGTAGATTAGCGTTGCGCCTAAAAACCAGTGGAGCCATGCGCGCCAATCCTGATTGAACGCTACCACGATGACAGAAAGCGCAAGCCCCATGACCATCGCGACCTGGATCAGGCTTTTATAGCCGCCCGCGCCAGTCCATGCCGCAACGGCATTGAGGACATTGACGATATATTCGCCGCCGCCAATTGTGAATATCTCGACCATCTATGCTGATACTCCGCTCAAGGTGTGAGCGAGCGGTTTTGAACCGCGCGCGACCAGTCGAGGGCTGCTGCCATGGATGGCGACATGGAAGCGGAGAGCATATTCTCGATCATCGCAGTCTTTTCAATGATCTGCATGATAGCGCTGACCTTGGCCTGACTATTTGCTTGTCTATCCGCCAATGCGCGGCGCACTTCGCTCATCTGACCCTGCCACATAGAAAGCTTGGCTTCGTCCGCCCCGATGAAGGTCGACATCGAGCGGCCCGCTTCGCCAACAATCCGTTCCAAAACTGCAAAAAGCAGATCAACCGAGGCAATTTCAGCGAGCGTCTCGCGGTCATCGGTTGGCATACCGCGACCGTAGGCGGCCTGCACGGTGAGAATTTTGTAGAGCGGCACCGATGCAACCTGCAGCAATTCCTTTTCGGCATTCCCGATTGCCGTGTCGGCGCGAATGGCTTCGACCATGCTGGTGATCAGCGCGGCCACGCGCGGGCGAATGGCTTTAGAGCTAGCAAGGCTCATATTGCGAAACGTCGGATCGAGGCATTGATCGGGTTCGTCGCAATCAAACACCTTGATGGTTTGACCCGATGTGCCGTCCAGCAATGCGGTTACCAATGTCGAGGAGGCATCGCCGGCGAAAGGCACAAATCTTCCTGGCGAGGCGTCTTTGGGCGGTACGTATATAATAGTCCCAATGAGAGTCATCGCATATTCAGCAAGCCCGCGGTCAAAGCTGCCGCCAGGATTGAAGAAGGCGGATTTCTTGAGGATATGCCATGTGTAGTTGCGCGCAATCGCAGGGTGAACGTCGGCATAATCCGCGCCCGCGCCAGCATTTGTGGAATCGCGCTGGCCTTTGGTACCGCAACCATGTTTAGCAGCAGCATAATCGGTAAATACGCCCTCTGAGTTGCCAATCGACTCACAGATTGCCTTGTCGGCTAGATCACCCTTTGGCCAGATTCCGCCCACCAGTCCCTGCGCCATTTCGCAGCTGTTGATGTTGAGATTGTTCATGAGCTGCGCTTTTTGCGAAAACTCCTGCATGATTTTGGAGCATTCCGGGCACACCGTGTCGATGGCG
The DNA here is from genome assembly GCA_963974765.1 of uncultured Sphingorhabdus sp. Classification (GTDB taxonomy): domain Bacteria; phylum Pseudomonadota; class Alphaproteobacteria; order Sphingomonadales; family Sphingomonadaceae; genus Parasphingorhabdus. The sequence goes on along the minus strand of CAXBEI010000002.1, from coordinate 1,123,464 downwards.
AGGCTGAAGGCAAAGCCGACCGCGTTGTTCGCCACGGCTTTGAGCATCGCGACAATCTCGCTGGCGTTGATGAATGAAAAGGACCCAGCGAAAATATCAATGCCGCCGCAGCCCGCTTTGGCTGACGGCAGCTGCAAGTTTGCAATATTGGTCGTCTTCTGGGGAAAGCGGGTCCAGACATTGCCGAGACTATAATAGCCGGCTGACTGGCCTTCGAATGCGGTTGGACCCGTGACATTGGCAGCGCCGCCCATATCATCCATGAACCGGTCCATGCTGTCTCCCACATTGGCAGAAACGGGCGCCGTCACAAGACTGATAGCTGCCAGCGTAGCGATTGCTTTTTTAATAATCATGTCCGGCTTCCTTTGATGTGAGCAAATAAATACGATCCTGCAGTTCATCGGCAGAAAAAATGCCGTAGCCGATGGGAATGGCGCGGTTTTGTGCGCTGTCCCACAGGACCAGGGCAGGGGTGATTTTGGGCTTCAATCCCATGCGCGCGCGTTGACCGGTCTCGACGGTGTAATTCTGGAAATGCCGTGATGGTCCGCCATCGGTTGAGATGGCGCGAACGGTCAGTTTCCAGCGGTTAGAGACTGATTTTACGATTGGCGACATGACCTCGCAGGCGCCGCAGCTCTGCGCGAAGAAATAGAATAGCCCGTAGCGTTTTCCGAGGTTTGCCATGACGGTATCACGCGAAGCAATGCGCGCGTCTTGCCACTGCCTTTTGGCCAGTGTCGAAACCGGGCGTTCGAGCGTGTAATCCAGATCCGGCTGCTGCCAGATCGCGCGCTGCCAAACGTCCGAAAACAGGGACGCGCGGTCGAGCTGCTCGCGCTGGAACCGTATGTACGCAATGACATTCTCGCGGGTTGGTTCGAGAATGGCTTTGGCTTTCAGTTCGCGCAATTCCTTCGTGACCGCATTGAGTTGCTCGCTTGCGCTTGACTGCGGTTCTGGCTGCAGTGTTTCTGTTTTAGGCGGTTTCGGCTTGGTGCAATAGAACCAATATCCCAGTTTGCGCTTTTCGCAGTAGAGTTCATCCCCGCTGGTTCGCGCCGCATTAGTTTCTGGATTAATTGGTTTGGATGTGGGCGACTGCGCAAATGCTTGACTGAGGGCGGCATCAATAAGAAACGTTATTGCAAGGACAAGCACGGCCAAGCCGCCGAGCGCCAAGGGCAGGGGAAACCTGTGGTTTAAATTGTTCTTCATGAGCCTGATCTCTCGTAGAAGTTTTGAATTTTCTGCTGAATATCATTGGCCGCTTCGAGTTCATCGGGCAGACGGGCCGCCTCGGTAAATTCAGAGTAAATTTCGGAAAAATCCATTCTGGAAAGGTCGAGCTGCGCGAATTCTTCGATTGTGAAACCCAGACATTGTTCGTCTTTGGCTCTTGCCCAGGGTTTGGGAAGCTGCGCGCGGCCTTGCTCCTGCAGAATGCGGGATAATTTGGATTCAAAGCAGCAATAGGCTTTCTTCTTGGTGACGCAGATGCCGAGGATTTTCTTTGAGCAATAGCTGCCGACATAGGCACACAGGCCATTGGCATCGCGCTGATGAAGAAGAATTTCCTGCGTGTTGCAGCCGAGGGCCACCAGAAGGCTGATGCCCGGAATGAGCGGAAAGCCTTTGCCCTTGCAGCAATTGAGCACGCCAAAAACTTTGGAACCGCATGTTTCGCGCTCGCCTTTGAAAAGTGTCAATGTATCGGGATCAAATTGTCCGCGTGCATCGTCCATCGCATGGAGCGCAACAGCGGCATCCTTGAATTCGTCATTCGCTTCGCGCTTAATCGTCTTGCATGATCCGTCGATGCAATAGACATCGCCGTCGCAAATATACTGGCTGCCCGAACCTTGCGTTTCCGGAAGCGGGCAATCATAAACGCGCTCTATCGTTGAACAGGGATTATCTTCGCTCAGGCAATCTTCTCGGAGCAATTGGCAGGTTGGCTCATTGTCGAGTTCCTGGCAATCATTGGCAGCACGCCGGGCAGAGCATTGATAGGCCCGCTCCCATGCCCAGCAAGGTTTTGTAACCGTCACACCGTTAATGATCCGGGTTTCGGGGTCGCTGTCACTGCAAGTTTCGGCTACCTGTTCGCAGTCCGCATCTTCGGCGAAAGTCCGGCATGCAAGGTCATTCCGGTTTGTGCTCACGATATTCTCGTTTGTTACAGCATATGGGGTTTCTCCATTTACCGGGACGTTGCAGCTCATTTCGAGATAGGGTTCACCCGGTTCCACGCAATATTTTGGATTATATCCGTCGTTATACCATTGTAGGCATGGTCCGGGCCGGGTTCCAGTCGCCTGGCAACCGGCGTCAAAAAAGCGCTGGCAGCTTGGCACTCCCCTGAATCCATATGGCTCGATTTGGCTGCACAGATATTTGTGGATTTGTCGCTGCTTGATGGTGACCTCAAGACGCACGGTGCAGCTCTCGCTCGTTTCCTCCAGCGCCACGCCGCTATTGCAAGTTGCCGTATAACGGCCCGGCGATCCGGGAGAGGGTGGTAGCGGAACGCAGCGCCCTTCTGCCCCGCCAATTTCCATTCCGCTGGTATAGGCAAGCGGGTCTTCGTTGATCGATTTAGACCGCGCAGTGACCGCTTTGATTTCATCTATCTCAAATTTCGCGCGCCGGGCATTGGACTCCTTTATCGCCTTCATGCCTTCGTGACTGCGCGCTGCGGCCCTTGCATCGCCTTCAATGCGATCCGGATTATCGGCATAACCCGCCTCAGCAGGGTTTGGGGTGTATCCGGGAACACGCGCCGCATTGGGCTGCGTGCATGCATTTGCGCGCGCGCGTCGTTGTTGTTCGTTGGCAAAGGCTTTTCCGTCTTCTCTGGCCGCCTCGCGGTTCTGTGCCACCAATGGTGATCCGGCGGAAAAACTGATGGCCGTGACAGCGAGCAGTATTATGTTCAAAAATTTCATCGCTCAATGCCCTCCTTCAGACGGGCAAGATGCAGCGCAGCGAGACGCGATCCGGGACCAGCGCCGCCCGCAAATGTTTCCAGCGCATATTCTACGCTGACATTGCCGGTCATCCGGTCATGGGGCGGGACAGCACCTTTGCAGTCAAAGCCGTCGCACAGAGTAAAATCGGAGGAGGCCATGACGAAACTGGGCGCGGCCTTGATATCGAAAGCTCGGAACAGTCTGGGATCAATACCGAGCGCGGATAATTGCTCGCCGTTCGAGGCCATGGCGGCAAGCATTTTTGTCAGCTGTTTGGCGCTGCCTCCAGGAAACCCGCGGAGCACCGTAACGCCGCCCGCTGCTGCAGTGTCACGAACCAATGCTTTCAAAGATTGTGGCGGCATCGACAGACTTGCAAAGGCGATGAAACGCGGTGCGTCGCCGAGATTGGCCTGAGCCATTTTTGCATGATCCAAAATCATCCGGTCGAAATCGAAGACTTCATCCATGTTGTTTTCTTTGTTGTTTGCATGTTTCCGCTCGACAGTTTGCGTATATCGTTCGTGATTAGCCCGCGCCTGGTCTTGTGTCTGACGGGCGTCGCTACGCAAATCTTCGCTGCGCAAACGGACATTTTCCGCCAGTGCTTCTGCCTCGGCGGAATAGGTTTTGGCGGACGCCCGTATGGCTTCAATATCGAGTATGTCCGAGTTCACGCTTTGCGCAGCGGCAAAACCGGTGGACGCGGAGATCGTGAACAAAACCGAAAAGAGAACGAAGTTCTTCATAATGCGCAGCAATTCCGTTTGCGCCAGACTAGATAGCCCATGTCCTCGCCAATGGCGGGAATGACCTGTCCGGCAGATTGAAAGGTGGTGGAGGCTCCGATGGGCGGGCAGGCATAGCGGCCCTTTGTCGCCGGATTGGGATTGGTAGCCTGCAGGCGATATTGCTGCTTGCGCATGATCGGCATGAGATATTTGCCGCACAGGCCTTTGTTGCCCATGGTTCCCCAGGACACCAGCTGGCGGTGTAATTTATACGCAAAGCGCGACAAGACGAGCCGGGAGGCCTGGACATGGCCAATGCTCGCCGAGACATTGCCGTTCATCGGATACATTGAACCCTGACAGCCAGCACACCAGAAGAGTTCATCGCGCGGCAGATTGACCGTGGCAGAAACACAGTCGGCCGCGCACGCAGCGAGCGCCAGCGGATTGGCGAACAGAACTGCTTCTGGATTGATGATCGCGGTAAGTTCACTGTCTTGCCACAGCGGATCAATCTCGGAAATATAGAGAATGTCGACAGAACCTGCTTCGAGACAGAGAAAATCGGCGACAATCTCCATCCAGTAGATCAGCGGATAGGCATACCAATGGACATGCCAGCTAGAATAATATTGGCTGGCCCCGCCAATGGCCGATGGTCCCGAGATGGAACGATAGCCAATATCAAATCCGGGATCGATCTTGAGCCCGCCCAGATTGACAAAGCACCAGGGCTTCATGCTGACATCGGCAAGCCGGACCGGCTCCCAGAACCCCATGGCAATGCCGGGGCGCAAACCGCAAAGGCAGACGGGCAGGGCTGGGTTTTTAGGATCAGGTCTGCTCGATGGCCAGATATCAAGACCGCCAATCGAAAGCGGAAAAAGACACGACCAGCAGATATCGGTGATTGGATTGACAAATTTTCCGGTGCATCGGCCAGGGCCTGCATCGGCGCGCGCTGGCGCTGAGACAAGCAAGCTGAATGCCAGCAGGAACAATAGCAATACGGACTTCAACCTGAAGCTATTCAAAAAGCCTTTTATCATTGGGTTGGCCTCCGCTTTTCGCGCAGCGCAAATTCACGGATGCGCAGCATCCGGCCCTTTTGATCGACCATCGCCGGTAGTGCTTTAATGCCGAAATGTCCGGTCAGCTTCCCGCCCTGATCAAAATAGAAGCGCCTTTGGCGCGCTTTCATAAGTTCAAGCGGCGCGCCGTTTGTCAGAATTAGTTTTGCTGTCTTTGGTTTTTGCGCAAACGCCCATTCGAGCTGGGCTGGATCATCGCCGTCTAAAAATATCAATGCTGCGCGCAATGGAACGGTATCGAGAGGATTGACCCTGGTTCCTTTGGCCCAGATCCTGCGCCCATCATGATCCAATATATCGGCCTGCAATGTGATGGTAGGATCGAACAAGCGCGTGGTAGCTTTTGTCGCTCTCACCAATCCGGCGACAGGCTTGGGGCGGTTTACCCGCGCTATGGTGCGCGCTTTGAGTTTCTGGTTCAGCCGATCAATGTCGCCATTCTTGTCCATGGTCTGTAGGCGCGACTGAATTTGCTGAAGTAGATCCGGTTCGATAATCGGGAAATGCGTACCCCGCTGGCCATAGTCGCGCGCCAATGCTGGAGATGACAGAAGGACTGTGACGAGGAGAGAGAGATATAGTCCATTCATAATATTGCCCTCCCAGTTCCGATAATCCGGGGCGCACAAATGAAACCAATCTCGCCATAGCGGCTATCAAAGCCATGTTTGTGGGACGTTCCGACATAATAGCAACCGCCCGGAATGCTGCCTTCAGGTCCTTTGGTAAGCGCGGCGCCTTTTCGGGTTTTGGATTTGGTTCGCGCCACGTGCTTATTGTTGATGAAAACACTTCTGCCGACATGACGAACCTGATCGCCCGGCATGCCCAATATCCGCTTGCCAAAGATTTGCGGTTTCGCGCCAAAGTGATTGATGAGTAGTTCTGAACGCGGTGGCTCGAAGAATATCAACGCGCCCCGAGAAGGGGTAAAATTCTTATCCAGCCAGAATGCCCAATTGGGGAGGCTGGGGCTGGCGTTGATGAGTAACGCATGGTTGTCGCTGAATTTGGCTATCGGCGCATAGAGAAACGGGATCGCCACCAGCATTGCTAAGATGATCGGACGTTTGAGACGGGATATGAGAGCGCTCATTGCGACTTCTCCCGGCTATCGTTTTCCAGTTTTTGTGCGATTTTGGCTTTAAGCTGCAACGTGGCATCGGGCGTGTTTTTCGATAGCACTGCCTCGGCAACCAAAATCACATGTCCGCTACGGCCAAAATCATCCACGGCCGCTTCGGTTGCTTTGAGATATCGGGCAATGGCCTCGCGCGTCGCTTCGGGATCAGCGTTGCCCTTTGCTTCTGCGTCAACGAAATCGCGCATGATCTCGGACATGCGGACCTGCACAATTTGTTGTTTGTTGGGTTCGATCAGACGCAAGCTGACCCAGATAATCCACAATATCGCAGCCGTTACCAGAAGGACCGTCACAACGGATCGTGCGCTTGGCAGATGCTCTAATAGTGCTGATTTGGTCATTCCTGGCTCCTTTCGGGAAAGGCACCCGCTATCCGCGCTATAAATCCTGGCATCCGAAGCGCCGCGATCAGAGCAGTAGACCCAAAGAATATGATTTTGAGGTCACTGGAAAACGCCAATCTGCGCACCCCGTCCGCTTCGAGATAGCGGCTGCTTAAATTGTCGAGATGCGTGAACAGCCCCAGCAAATCCCAACCGGATAGCAGCAGGAAAAAGCACAGCGGCAGGCCGAGCGCCATCAACACCGAGCTCATCGCGAACAACGATGCTTCCAGCATGATGTGGCAAGTGGTTTGAAAAAACTGCTTTAGTGGAAACGGAGCGTGATTGCAGCGCCGGTCCATGCTTGTCCCAAGCGATAGATAAGAATCAAACAGCGTATCGGTCTTGTCAGGCATTGTGTTTGCCCTTCCGATTGTCGGCGCCAACACCGGACACGCGGGCAATCGCCTGTGCCAGAGAAGCCCCCGCTTCCTGTTCAGCTTCGATCGCCGCATAAACATCGGGCGAAGAAGAATAGATGCAGGCGGAATAAGGATCGAGAACCAGGCGCCCAATGGCTTGCGTTTCCGGGCCTTTGATAAAGACCTCGCTATATTCCTCGCCCGAACGTTTCAAACTGCGGATCAGCGTTTCAGTGCGATCATCCATGTCGAGGCGGTCATTTTTGCGGAAATCTGCAATGGTTTCCGGTTTTTGCTGGAGCACCAGCATCCAGTCGCTATTTTCGAGCGCTGCGGTTGCGCCGTCCGATTTATAGTAATCATTGAGCGACTGCGTGGCTGTTGCCAGCGCGCCGCCATATTTTCGCGCCGTACGCGCATAGGTTTCCACAAACTCGCCCATCGAGCCGCCTTTGAGGAGTGACCATGCTTCATCGATCAAAAGTAATTTCTTGGTGCTGCGCGGGCTTTGGGTCATCGCCTGGCTGGTCATGAACATGATGGCGCACAGAATGACCGATCTTAAGTCCTCGCGCGTTGCCAGATCAGACATCTCAAATACGGTAAAATCATCATCAAGCGCGATACTGGCCTGGCCTTCGAAAAAGCCGCCATAGCTTCCGCCGCTCATATAGGGTCCGATGGCAACGCCCAGATCATCGGCGACAGGATTGGAAATGCCCGTGAATGCTGCCGCCACATCATTGATGGTGCCGCCGCTGCCAAGCGCTTCCCAAACCGTGGTGACAGCCTGATCGATCAGACCGCGCTCTGTATCGGTAAGCCGGTCGCTGTGCCGCGCCATTTGACCGACAATCGCTTTGATCATCGCAATGCAGTCGAGTTTATAGTCATCGTCTTCGGCAGCGCGCACATCATCAATCATCGAAAAGGGATTGAGCGAGAAACCGGATTTGAGGGTAAATTCTACAAAACGACCGCCCTGCAATTTAACCGAATGCTCGAAGGAACGCCCGTCATCAATCACAACAACTTTCGTGCCCGCACCGCGCAGGCTTGCGCACATTTCCTGAAGCAGCACCGATTTACCCGAACCGGACTTGCCGCAGATCGCAACATTATGATTGCCCGCGTCATTTTCAAATGGTGACCAATAAAATGGCTGCCCGCGCCTGCCGACAAGCAGCAGATGTGGTAACGGCCCTCCCAGAAATTCGCCCTGCAATGGCGCAATATGAGCCGCGCTGGTCGAAAGCATGGTTTTAAGCCGCTTTAAACGTTTGAGATCATGGGCAAGACCATCCGCCAGCGTCATGGGCATGGCCGCGATCAGCCCGTGGAGCTGGAGAAAGCGCTCATCGGCCAAATCCCAACCAGCAGCCTTGTAGATAGCCTTGATCGAGCGTTCATGTGCATCGCCGAGGCCGAGTGGCGAATAGCTGGTTACGCCGTAAAACAATTGTACCAGTCTTTTGCCAGCCTGCAATTCTGCCTGGACATGGCTCCATTCGGCAGATTGCTGGGCGAGCTTGGGCAGAAACCGCGCGCTTTTGGATTGGCTGAGGCTGGTTGTGCGCATAAACTTGAAACCGGCTTTTGCCGAAGCGCCCTCGCGGTCGGGATAAACCAGACAAAGCATGGTCGCAGCCGGGCAGGGGAAGCGCAATTTGTCGGTGAACATGTCGCCGATTAGCCGCGCGCATTCCCACGGCGCCCATCGTTCGGGCATTTGCCGAACACCAAAATGCCGGATGTCAAAGGCATCGGGATAAATAGCGCCGATCTCCGGCGTGCCATCAGCGCTGCGCCCGATTTCCCGGAACCGTTCGGTGCGCAGGATCATCCGGTCATCTTCAACTTCGAGTTCAATATCACGGCGGATAGCTTGGCTGGCAATGTCGTCGAGCGGATTATATTCGGTGCGGTCTTCTTGCGGTGCCGTCGTAGGAGAGGTCAGATCATCAACGAGCGCGATAAGTTCCTGCGGTTCCATTTCACCCGCATCAATGCCGAGCGAGGTCAGCACGCCGATCAGTCCCTCGCGGCACTGCGCGAGTTCATTGTCGTCAACATTTGCGGTGTCTGGAACGCCCAGAGAGATAACCAGATTATGGCAGCGGGCATGAAACGGCGCATGGGCAGACCCGCTTTCCCAGACCAGATCATAAAGCCTTTTTGATCTATGGCGCGCCATTGCCTCATATACGCCGCCCTGCGCATAACGTTTGGCAAACCAGGGGGCGACGACCCGGCCAATGCGCGGGCTGGCAAAATGTAATATCTGCAGACACGCGCCTTCGGGCATGCCTTCGGAAAAAAACTGTCCTAGAATTTCGCCGGTACGTTCATCCGCGCCGATCAGCGGCGCGGCGGACAATATAAATCCTTTGGAGCGCGCGTTGCGATACAGCCGCGGTCCGGTATCAAAAACCCGGTATGGCAGCCAGTCTGACAGCATATCGAGCGCGATGCTTGGCTTTGCATGATCAGCGGTTTGGTGATCACCAAAGAGACCCGAAAGCAGCTTGGCGCGCGCAGATTGTATGGAGAAGTTCATCGTCCCTTCTCCTCGCTGGACAATCTGTTGCTCCCGCCTATCTTGGCAGCTTCGATGGCTTCGATGCTTGGCAGACCAACCTTGGGGAATGCCTCCAAAGCAGGGTGAGGGGTTCGACTTGCTGGGGGAGGGAGCCCATCGAACCCCTCGATTGCCGGCATGTTTGCACCGGCAATTGCCTCTCGCACGGTCAAGGGGTACGAACCACGCGAGGGCAAATTATATGAACTTTTGAGAAATGGGTCAGCGGCTTCAATCGATTCTGACGGCGTTTCGCTGGCGTTATCGTTTGCGCTAAGAGCGTCGCCGGAATTGTCTTTGGATGCTTGCTTGGCTTGATCTGCTATATCGCGCGCCATTTGCCGAGCGATATTTGTGTCTTGCCCGGTCAATGTGGCAGCCCAGTCAGGAGACCGCGCAACTACATGCACGCTGCGGGCTTCATGCAAATTGCCCGACGCATCGACAAATCCGGGAAAGACAATCTTGAGCACACGCTCGCCGGTCCGCACGGTTTGCGCCGCCGATATCAGACCTCGCCTGCCACTTGATGGAGATTGCTCAAGAATTGCCGCATTCGCCGCTGCATCAATTTGCGATGTTGGTGCGCAGCTACCGCCCGGTGCCTTGCAATCAAAACTGCCGCTAATATTGCTGCCCAGACTAGCGCAGGATGACAGTGAGACGCATGAAAGCGCTAAGAAGCCCAATGGAATGCGCGCGCCCGTCATTTTGCACCTTTTGCATTTGAGCCAAGGAACGCGCGGATTTCAGCAGCGCCGCGATACCCTTCGAGCACCGCGCCGTCGCTTGCACGCACCATGACCGGTGTCCCAGAAAAACCGTGGCTGCGTGCAAAGGCCTCATTGGCATCAAGACCCGAGGTGTCGCAGGGTTTTTGTGGCTTTAGAGTCTCTCCAGAATAGGCTTGATGCAGCGCCTTTGCAGGATCACGCGAACAAATCACCGCTTCAGCTAGTTTCCGGCTCGTTTCGCCTAGAATCGAAATTGGCCGCTCTTCGACGCGCACGCGTGCTTTTTTAAGTTCGGCCGTCAGCCGCTTGCAATAGCTGCAATGAAAATCGGAAAAGACTATGAGCTTGGGGCCGGATTTAGCACCCCAATGGATCGCCCCCGATGGCACCAGATCCGCAATGGGAATTTTGGAAGCGCGTTCTTTGGCGGGCTGTTTTGCAGCAGTTGGCGCGCTGCTATTTGCGCCTGCTGTTCCAGCGACCAGCAGTTCCGGATTAAGCTCCAGCAGTTTGGCTGCCGTCAGGTCCGCCCGGCTTTCCATATCGTATAGACGCCCGACAAATAGATAGCGCGCGCGTTCATCAATGTAGAATAATGTCTTTTCCGATACGACCTCGCACAAACCGCCAAAGCCCTTGCAGGTGAGGCTGGTAATGGGTGTTCTGGGGAGGCGTAGCTCAATTGCGGTTCGCACATCCTGAAGTACCGCTGCGGCATTAGCTGGAACCGAGATGAAGCTGGCAGCAACAAGGCCTGTGACGACCCCGCCGCTTGCGACTGCAAGCGCAATGGCGGCCGCCCGTGACTTGAAGGTCCGACCCTCGGTTTTGAAATTGGAAAAATTCACTTTTGTTCACTCCTTACATGGACGCCGTCGAGAAAGACGATCTCGACATCGATGCCTGTCGGCATCTCGACGACAGGTTGATATTGTTCGGCTCGTTCGATGAGATATTTGGAGACAGTATCGGCGGCATCGCCAGCGCCCTGGCCAAGACCGCCGGTCAATATGTCCGCGCCCGATAGGCTATCGCGTTTCCCGTTCGCGCCAATCTGACCGGAAAATATACCGTTGGCATTGGCCGAAAAGCCGCGCCCAAACCCGCCAACAATTCCGGCAAGCAAAGCCTGACTGACAAGACTGCCTTCGCGGCTGACAACGCGTCCGCGCACGCCGGATTTACCGGCAAAGCTGATAAAGCCTTTAACCTCGCTGACCGCGACACGCCCGCCGGGCTGATCGCAGGTCATACGCGCCAGCTTTACGTAGACTTTTTCGCTTGAGAGATCGCCGCGCGCCGCGCCGTTCACAATGCATCCAGTGATATTGGTGGTGAGCAACTTGCCATTTTTGACCACCGAACGGGCAGGGCCGGTAATACGCAATACTACCGGAAGCGGATCGCTCTGACTGGCAACGCCCACCGAGGCATCAACGCCGACGATGACTTTTGCCGGTGCGTAGCTGTTGGGCGGCAGATATTCCGGGCTGTCTTCCACCAGCAGCGGTGAAATTTCAGACGTGCGTTTTTTGGGAGATTTTGATCCTGGTGTTGCGCTGCCGAAGTTGAGAATTTTTACTGCGCCGGATGGAGAACCATCGGGTGAAATTTCTGTGCCATTTGGTGAGCCAAGCGACGCAGATTGACGGTTAAAATCTCCGCCTTGCGGACCATAGGTCGGCGGTGCCACGGGAGGCGGTGTCGCGGCTTTTTCTTCCAGCTGTGTTTTTAGACCCGCGTTTTCTGCTGAAATCGCATCGATGGCTGCTTGCCCGTTGGCGCGCATTTCGCTGTTTTCAAGTCGAAGAGCTTCTATTTGTTCTTCAATTTTTTCGGTTGGGAGCTGCGCTTCCTTGAGCGCCTTTTGATCCTGCGTGAGTTTATTGAGCCTGTTTTCATAAGCCGCGACAAACTCGCGCTGGGAGAGATTGCGGTTAACCAGACTGCCAGCGTCAATTGTAACTATGCCGTTATCGTCTTGAGCTGCATCATCGCCGTCACCGGCAAATAGAAACCAGGCACCTGCGATCAAAGCGAGACTGCCGATACCGGCAAGCAGCATATTTTGCCGCCGCGCGATCTGCTTGTTGAGACCCGTGCGTGCCTTACCCTGCTTTTCATCGGTATTTTGAACAGGGGCTTTTGTTTTGTTTTCGTTCATTGGACGGCCCCCCGCGTCGCGGTGACCACATATGCCGATGTGCTGGTTCCGCCTTTAAGTGTGTTTTGGGTTATGGAAATGGCGCGCGCGGATTTGGGGGCGAGTTCGGCTTCATTGAGCTTGATTTCTGTTTTTCCGCGATTGGTAAGAATAAACTGCTGAGCGTTAAAGCCAGCGCCGCGATATTCCGTAATAAGCTGTACTTCGATATCGCCCGTTCGAACCGGGCGCATCATGCGCTGATACACGCTGTAACCGGGGGGCGTAGCGCTCTCCGCCATGGCCTTTATCAAAGCGATGATGGTCTGGTCTTCGCTTCTCTCGTTTTCCCATGTCTCGGCCTCGGGTTTGGCTAGCGCGGGATTGGTAACAAAAAGCTGATGCGCTTCGACAGGAGCGGTGTGACATACGAATTTATAAACAAAACCCTGTTTGCTGGTGGCGAAGAAGCTTAGAGAGTTTGCGGCAAAGCTCGGCGGCACGGAAATATAAATATCGCCGCGCACCGGTTCGTGCGTTACGCCAAAATCATTATAAGGGTAGCCAGAAGCAATTTTGGAGACGCTGGAAAATTCATCGCCAACTAGCGCTATGCGGGTGAGTTCATCACGCGATAATGTGCAGTCTATCTTCGCATTGTCCGCCGCTTCGACAAACTGGTCAGCCAGTGCAGGGGTAGCGGCGAGAGAGGTGGCGGCGACAAGAAGCGCTGCTCCGAGCGTTTTGAGCCCGGTGTCCGGGTGTCTGGTCGCTCCCCAGCTAATGCTCGCCATGCCGCTGCCGAACAGACAGGCGGGCGCGAATGAAAACATACTGATCATGAGGCATCCTTTTGATTGGGCTGTTGATTGATCTTTTTGTCGGCATCGGTTGGGACCTGCGCAAAACCGGTCAGCGCAAGCCGAAGGCCGGAATATGTCCAGCTAAAGACAAATTTACGCTCCTCGCTAGCGATCACCTGCGCGCCGACAAACGTCTTGAGCGTTCCGGTCACTTCAGACTTGAGTTCTTTTGGGTCGATGACAAGCGAACGGATGACAAATGCCTGGGCAATATCGGAGCCGCGCTGCTCGGAAACGATTTTGACCAATTCTGATTTGAGGCGCCCATGGGCGCTGGGATCGGCTAGTTTGAGAATCTGCTCCATCCAGTAATCAAGCCCTTCGGGGCTGCGGTTGAGCAGCATGAGAGCGGTATCGCGGGTGACGAGCTCCAAATATTCACGGGACACGCCTGCGCTCGATAAAGTCAGCGATTGTCCGGTTACAGGTACCAGCACGATTTCACGCGGCTGCATTGATCCAGCTGCAATGGCGACCAGACTTGTCACTGCTAGTCCCGCAGCTAAGAGGGCTAGCCAGTTGCGCTGCCGGAGCAGGCGCTGCGCTGATTGATGTGCTATTTGAGCTTCCATCTACTCCTCCTTCAACCGGCCAGAAGTCGGCAGTGGGAGGGCGGCGTGGCTTTCAATCCCAGAAACGATCCGGGTAGATACCAGTAGACAGCATGGAGGAGCTGCGCGCTCGCACCGCCGGATTTTGCTTTTCGAAGGGCAAACCAGGCGACAAATGCTAAAGCAATTCCTACAAAAATATGCTGCGCTAATATGCCCCAGGCGAACGGGATGATCAGGCCAAGAAACTCGTCGATCGTCCAAAATCCGATGAGTTCGGGATCATCAAGCCGCCGGGGTAAAAGATATCTGTCAGCCATTTGTGCCGCCCTCCTTGCCCGTCGCAGTCGTTAAATGACTGCCGTGACAACAGAGGTGACGATGGGAACGCCTGTCCCGACGCCGATGCCGACGCCTACCGGCACAGCAATTTGCCCGAGGGAAAAACGCCCAGACGCTAATCCAATGAGACCGGCTGCCAGGCTAAGAACGGTAATGATCTTACCGCCAGAACCTTCTAGAAAGTCAGTAAATTTTGCCAGCGCTGGATCAAAGGTATTGTCCGCGCCTGCATAGGCAGCCGTTGCACAGAGAAGCGCTATAGCTGCTGGAATGAGGTAATCGGATGCGCGGCGGTTTGTTTGGGTAGTATTGATCATGGAAAATCACTTTCGCTTGAGAAACATGAAACAGCATATGTTCGCTGTATGTTCTATGTGCGTCAGTGACCCGCCTGTAGGAAAACAGGAAATGCCAAATTGGATGTATCCCAAGCTAAAAGCGACAATTTGGAAGGAAAATGGGCATAGCCGAACAGCGATTGCGCTAATCTGCCCGGAACTGTTCAGGCCAGCACAGCAGTTGTTCTCATTTAAACAGAAGCTGTTTTTAACAGAACAGGAAACCCGGATCAGTTGATTCGTAATTTCCTATTTGTTCTATTTATGTTCTTTTTGTTTTCCTACAGGTGCGCCTTCAAGATATAAGGTGATTCGTTCTCTTAAAGACAGGATGAATAACATGACCGAAACCAATGGAATTTCCGAAGCGCATATTAAGGCCGGTGTATCTAAGCTGCTCAATCAGGCAGCATCGACATCAGGCCGTTCTCAAGTGCGCATTGCTAGCGAGGCTCAAATAGACCGGGGCACGATGCGCCGTATTCTGGCAGGCAAGCGCGAAGCTACCGTAAGTGAAGCCTTGCGTATATTATATGGTAGCGGCGCATCGCCGCATGCCCATTTGCTTCTTTATCTGGCTTCAGATCAGGACAAGGCATCACGCTGGATGCAAACGGACCTAGCCTTGTTTTTTGAAGAACTGGTTCGCCATTTGCCAGATGTCCTAGAAACCCAGCTTGGTGATCACCTCCACGGTGTCAAACCGCATTGGGCGAAGGGGACTGCTCAACGCGTCGCGCGACTGCTCGCTGAGCACATGGACGACCTCGCCCGGAAGGATACGCTTCTGGGCGATGGCTTCGATCGCGCACATGGAGGCGGATATGCTTGATATTGAGCCAAATAAACTGCCAGATCCGCCTGCGGCACGTTTGCTCCGTCTGAAAGAAGTCCAGCACCGTGTCGGACTAGGACGATCAACCATCTATCGCTGGATGGACGATGGGAAATTTCCTAGGCCTCATTCAATAGGCGGTTACAGCGTCAGGTGGCTAGAAAGCGATATTAACGGATGGATCACCTCAAAGACATCGCTCGACGCTACAAGCTAGAGCTTTCGGAATTCCACAAATTTTTTTCCGTCGGATACTAAACGCGTTGTGTCGCTCACAAATAAACGGGATGGAGCAAACAGCGTGAACGATACAGTTGCTATAACATGTTTTGAGCACGCTGCCATTCACAGCAGTGACGCGTGCTGTCAAACTGATGGAACAGGCCTTCAATCGCTCCCGCTTTGACCAGCGCCTTGCGGTACAGCCATAGCGTCTTGGCATTGGGCACCGCGTCCTCAAGGCCAAGGCCAACAAACCGTATGAAGGAGAGCCGGTCCCGCAGCTGATATTCCATCGCATCGTCCGACAAATTGTAGAGCGCCTGCAACACCAAGGCCTTGAAGATCAGCACTTCATCCCAAGGCTTGCGGCCCGCCGCATTCTTGCGATCATCCGCCGTTTTGGGTAGACCGCTTTTCACCAGCGCCGCCTTCAGCTTCACGCGGAACAGCTCAAACGGCACCGCTGCCAATATCGCCACCAAAGGATCAGACTTTGCGTCCAGACCTTAATGCCGCTGCTGCAAATCAAAAAATCCCAGCTGGCCCATGATCCAAGTTCCCTCGCTGCCTCAGCATCCTTGAACCGGATTTTAATCCCCAAGGGAAGGGCCTGGTTTTCGAGGTGGCCCTCAAATGTCGAACCACCGTCTGCACGCACGGCTAAAACTGGTCCGGTCGGTATAGCCCAATGCTTCCGATATGGCCTCTTTCGACATTTTATCTTGCCCCAACATTTTTGTTGCTCGTTCTTTCAGATCATCATCCAACATCGTTCGAAATGAAGTTTGATTTGCCGTGAGCTTCGTTCCTTCGTCACTACGATGAAACCAAAACACTCCTTAAATCACAACATCAATTTGGTGACATAAGTGCTGACGGGGAACAACTCACAGACTATTCGGTGTCAGTACGAGCTCGGGATACGATAAGCGAGGCGAACTCGTTCTGCCGCATTGGGAGATTGATTGTTTCGGTCGCGACGAGTTGGCCGTTCTCGAAATGATGATATTCGCCGGCATCCTCGCTCTCCCCATGTTGCTCCTCGATCACTTCCGAATCGGAGCGAATGCCGAGACCCTGAAGCTTCATGCCAGCAAGGTCGGACCAAAAACGCGGCACGGCCGGAGCGGGAGCGGGTTTATCACACAGGCTGGCGGCCGCCAATTTCGCCTGATGCATAGCGTTATGGATCGTCTCGATCCGGACTTTGCCTCGCGCGAATTCATTCGGCCCCCGCGCGCAATCACCAATTGCATAAATGTGCTCATCCGACGTGCGCATTTCCTCATCCACCAGTATACCGTCATCGCACGTAAGTCCAGCCTTGAGTGCAAGGCTTTCCTGTGGCACCGCTCCAATTCCAATGATAACCAGCTGGGCGGGCAATCGAGTTCCATCGGCTAGCTCCAAAGCTTTTACCGAACCGGACTCGCCTTCGATCCGGGCGACCGCCTTTTCAAACAGGAAGTGTATGCCCGCCTTTTCCAGTCGTTGCGTCACTTGCGCCGCGACCGAAACCGATGCGACCCGAGCAAGGACGCGTGCACCCGCCTCGACCACCGTCACGGGTCTATTAAGGGTGGTAAATGCCGAGGCGACTTCAAGGCCAATCACCCCAGCGCCTACAACGACCGCTTCGGCCGACAAATTATCGCGCATCGCGCGCCGCAGCGCCGCAGCATCATCCAGGCTGCGCAAATAGAAAACACCTTTCAGATCCGCCCCCGGCACGTCGAGCCGACGCGGCGCGGCACCCGTGGCGAATACTAACCTATCATAAGGAATTTCCTCGCCAGTTTCGGTCACAATCACAGCACGTTTGCGGTCGATCAGGGCAACCTCCTGGCCCAGCCTGAGCACGATTTCATTTTCCTCAAGAGCGCTCGCTGGACGCAACGGAATGGGGCTGGGATCGTTATCGGATAGCAACCAGTTCTTCGAAAGCGGCGGACGTTGATAGGGATCGTGATGCTCGGTACCAAATACCGTGACATTCCCTGCGAAACCGTTCTGGCGCAGATTTAGCGCTAGATTGATCCCAGCAGTCCCGCTCCCAATGATTACAATTCTCTTAATTGATTGCATGAAGTATTTTCCTTGTACCTATAGTAAGTTTTTTGCCTGCGCGGTGGCGACCAACTGACTCCGCTTAGAGACACCGAAGCGTTCGAACAGCCGCTTGACATGCCATTTCGCGCCGCTTTCGCTGATCGAGAGTTGTGCTGCGATTTCCTTGTTCGTCATGCCCCGGGCAATATATTGGAGGACAAGATATTGCTTGCGGGTAAGCCGCCCTGCCAGAACCGGCACGAGGCCCTTATCTGAGGAGCCGACGCTCGGCTCCATCGAATGAAGCGCTTCGCCCTTACGCCCGATTGTATCGAAGAACTGTATCGTTTCTGGCACGATGCGAAGGAGCAGTGCCATCATCCACTCACGTGTCGTGCGGCAGCCATTCAGTGCTACGAGTTCTTCCGCTTCGCGAAAAGCACGTTCCGCGTCCCTAGTCGAACCCAGCAGGACAAGCGCCGTAGCGAGACAATATTGGGCGGCGGCCGCCGCACGCAAGTCGCCCATTGTGCCCGCCTCGCGCAACGCGAGACGGGCGTGCTGTTCAGCAAGCCCGAAACGCGACTTGCCGATCTCGATGAGCGCTCGCACACGGGCGAGGCGCGCATCCAACGCCTGGAGCTGGTTGGCCGAAAGGATCGCAGCGTTGGGCTTGGGCAGATTAACGTCTGCGTCCGCTCCGTCCTCCAGCAAGTGAAATTCGGCGAGATTGATTTCCGCCAGATAACGTAAGCGGGGCAATTGGCGGCGGTGAGCCGTGGCGCGGACCTTTTCCATCAGGGCAAATGCCTCAGTTGTTAGTCCCTTCAACGCCATCCGCCTTGCCGCAGCCTGGGTCACTCCGGCGAGCACATCCACCACCCCATATTCCATTGCGAAATTAATGGCGTCGTGTTCGAGCCCCTCTGGCATGACACCTTCTTTGATCTCCTCGCAAAGTTGATATTCGAACGCCTGCAGGAGATTTGACGCGAAAGGCGAACGTTCAACAGCGATATCAGAGCTCTCGCGCGATTGTTTTACGAGTGTACGAGCCCGTAGCATCTCGCCGCTCCGCATCGCCGCGAGCACGTTGGTGGCCGAAAGCCAACCCGAAGCGTAACGCTGACGCGCGTATCGATTGATTGAGAAAGCCTTCCGAGAAAGCTTCGACAGATCTTCGAATTGCCGCTCGCTCGCAGCGATAAATGCTAAGCAGGTATAAGCCGCGCCTGCGCCAACCTCGTTATCCTCTCCAAAACTATCGATCCATTGGTGGCATAGTCTGGTGCTTTCATCCAATTCATCATGTGTCGCCTTGCCAATAGCGAATACGAGTTCGGGCCAACCCCTGGGTTGGCCGTAGAGGTTCTGGCCGGCGTATTCAGTTGCGGCCATGCCTTCGAGCACTTCGTCTGCCACCTGCGCCTGCTGGCTGAAATACATCGTCCAGGCATAGCCGAATGCCAAGGCTGGCAGGCGATTCAACTGGTCACGAGGAACCGAAGCGAACCATTCTCGTAGACCCGCAATTTCTCCCTGTCGTAATGCAATATCGATAAGCACGCCTGCGCTTACCCGGTGCGCCCAGCGATGGTCGTGGGCATCCAAAGCAGCAGTTATCGTCTCGCGGTATTCGCCTTGTCGCCAATGCCAGTAGGCGATGCGCTTCAACAAATAGGAAATTCGGTCTGGCATGAGTACGCGCAACTCCTCGCGCAGAAAATCGCGGAGCACCGGGAGCATTACTAACTTCTCCCCATCATTCGCCAGCCCTGCAACCAGCACACCATGGACAGCGCTCAGGCGCTTGAGCCAATGTTCTAGGTCCGAATTCGCTTTAAAAACATAGCGATAGCTTTCCGGTGTAACCGTTTGCAAGATTGAGGCGTTACGCAGAACTTCCCGTTCTTCGACGGTCAATTTGGCAAACACGTCGTTATGCAAGAAGTTCTGCACTTCTGGCCACTGTATGGGCGAAGATAATGGCTCGGCTCGGTCGACAGCGAAACGCAGCAATGCGGGCCAGCCGCCAGTCAGTTCCAAAGCGCGTTCAGTGGACCATGGCGCCCCCGATAGAAGGGCAAGTTCATCTATCTCGGCTTCGTTGAATGCTAAGCTTTCCGACCGCATTCTTACGACCCCGGGCAAAAGAGCGAGCCGTGACAAAAACTCCACGCCAATGGGGGCGAAGGCAAGTTTGACGCTGGAAGGCGTCTCGCAGATAATCCGCTCCGCCAAGTCAGCAAAAGCCGGTATAAATTCGTCGAAACACAACAAGATTGGCTGCTCGGTTTTCCAAAGCCGGGCGAACAGTACAGCCTCTCCCTCGTGCACGCCCTTTGTTTGCGGCGCATCCGGTCCCGACAACTGATCGAGGATGGCCTGCATCACACGTTCTACACACGAACCATCGCTGCCCTCCGCAGTTTCGAACTCAGCGAGGCTAAGGTAAGCTGCGTTCCCGGAACCTGCATCTTCTGCCATGATCGCCAACTGCGTCGATTTCCCAAAGCCGCTGGGTGCGCAGTAGACGAGCGCCTTCGCACCTTGATGGGCCTCATGCGAGAGGCGCTCGCGCCGGATGGCAGACTGAGCAAAAACGTGCCTGCGCTGGGCCATGCGTCTGTTGTATAACTGCAAGGTGGGGTCGAGCCCTTCTTGCCCGAGCGGCGTTTTCCCGTCGACCCCACCCGCTGTCATCATAATGATTCCTCTTAACTTCGGCGGCACCGACCGCTGCTTATCTGTCCCGGCAATTGAATTTGCCGTACCGGGAATGCGGATCAGGAGTGTCGTCAGAAGCGATAGGCAAGGCCAATATTGACGACAATTGGGTCCACGCCGACCTTGGCCTTGACTCGCGCGGGGCCAAGATTACCGCTGATATTTCCATTGAAAGGAATATAGCGGGTATCGAGGTTGAGCAATAGGCTCGAATTCAGAGCTACACGCGTTCCGACCTGCAGCGCGGGAGCCCAAGTGTCGCGCACATCGAATTCGGCAATTGCGCCGTCTTTCTCGTTTAGGAATAGCAGGCGCGCTACGCCTCCCCCTGCATAAAGAGAGACGTTACTCCCGATCGGCTGATGATATTGAAGCGACAACACCGCAGGTCCATAATCAGTCGAGCCGAGCGCAAGACCTCCGATAGAGCCGGTTCCTTGCAGCCTCGCGCTAGCAGGGATACCGCCGAACAGATTCACCGCAATCCGGTCAGACAGAAAATAGGATAGGTCGAAAGTGACCGTTTCGTCATTATTGATGGTGACGCCTGCTCCCGGCAGGTCACCCCCGCCAACCGAAACCTCGTCCAACTGCTCACTGGTCAAAACCTCTGACGCGGAAACAGCGACTACGAAATCCCCGCGTTTATACATGCCGCCATCTTGGGCTGAAGCCGCACTCCCCCACATGAGAGCCAGACCCAGAACACAACAGGATGTCGGGAATTTTACATTGAATGGATTCATTTCTTCTCTCCCAGATACAGTTATCTTGTCCGGGCCAGGCCCAGCTTCACTAATTTCTCCGGGCACCGCCGGAGTTTTCTTGAGACCGAGCGGCCTCAGGCAGCATTTGCGTCCAACGTACCGACCTTGCCCAAAATCATGTCGGCGGCGTTCTCTGCAATCATCATGGTCGGCGCATTGGTATTACCGGCCACGAGGCTGGGCATGATCGAGGCGTCCACGACCCGGAGGCCTGAGATACCCCGGACACGAAGCGAGGCGTCGACTACGGACTCCGCATCCGCACCCATTCGGCAGGTGCCCGTGGGATGGTAAATTGTTTCGGCAGTGTCGCGGATAAACGCGGCAATTTCATCGTCTGTCTGGACCGACGGCCCGGGATGCACCTCAGCAGCACTATGAGCGGCCATCGCCGGCGCATCCAGAATGCGCCGACCGATCTTGAATGCCGCGATTATTGTCTTGAGATCATCAGGATCGGCTAGGTATCCAGGCTGGATCAGCGGGTCGGCCATTGGATCAGATGATTTCAAGGAAATGTAACCGCGGCTTTTCGGCAGCAGATCGCAGATATGAAGCGTGTAACCATATCCGAAGGCAACTTTTCGCCCGTGATCTTTGAGATAAGTAGGCAGAAAGTGGAACTGAACATTAGGCCGATCTCGGTCAGGCGAAGACTGGACAAAACCACCTGCTTCCGCAACGTTGCTGGTAAGAAAGCCCCGCCGTGAAAAAATATACGACCACAGCCCCCCGAGGGCTCTTGGTATGAAGCTGGCTGCCACCCCGATCGGCTTGCGCGAATTTGCTGCGTTCATGATGGTGACGTCGAGGTGATCAGCCATGTTCTGACCGACCTCGGGTAAATCGTGTACGATCGGAATGCCATTATGGCGCAACACAGCACTATCCCCGATCCCCGACAGCATCAGCAATTGTGGAGAATTCACGGTGCCACCAGACAGTAGGACTTCACCACCCGGTTTGAGCTTCAACTTTTTCGACTCGCGCGCCTGGCGGTAAGCGACGCCAACGGTCGATTTGCCATTCATCAACACGCGCTCGGCGCGCGCATCGGTAATAATGTCCAAGTTCGCCCGCTCCTCGACCTGGCGCAAAAAGGCCTGCGCTGAACTCCATCGCCGACCGTTGCGCTGTGTCACTTGGTAATATCCGAGGCCTTCTTGGCTGTCCGCGTTGAAATCCGGATTGACCGGGAACTGGAGTTCCCGCCCCGCTTCGACGAAATCATCGCTGAGCGGGTTTACCGTGCGCAAATCGCCGACGCTCAATTCACCGCCCTGTCCGTGAAAACCTCCAGCCGGGTGACGTTCGTTGTCCTCCATGCGCCGGAAAAGTTCGCTCGCACGGTCCCACCCCCACAAAGCCGATCCTGCCGCTTCCTGCCAATATTGATAATCGTCTGGATGACCGCGAATATAGATCATCGCATTGATCGAGGACGAGCCACCAAGTGTCTTTCCTCTGGGCCAGAACAAGCGCCGCTTATTAAGATGATCCTGCGGCTCGGTTTCGAAAGCCCAGTTGAGTTTTTTGTTGTTGGCGAGAAGCGCGATTCCAATCGGCATGTGGATCAGCGGGCTTTTGTCCCTTGGGCCAGCCTCTAGCAGAGCCACCCGTTTCTTGCCATCGGCGGACAATCGGTTGGCGAGGACGCAACCGGCCGAACCGGCCCCGATTATTATGTAGTCATACATGGTTCGCTTGTTCCTTGCAGAATGTACGCATCAGCCCAGCACCCGGACTACGAGGTCGATCAAACGGCGTACGCGCGGCGTGTAGGGAGGATAGAGCCAAGAAAGGATTGAAAACCGATCTTCCAGGATGGCCCGCTCATGTGAGAATGAACGAAAGCCATACTCGCCGTGCGCGGCCCCTATCCCGGAATTGTTCACTCCGCCGAAAGGGAGGTTTGGATGGAGAAATTGGGCGACCGTGACATTGATTCCAATCCCGCCAGTCGAGGTGTTCGCGATCACGCGGTCGATTAATCCCCGGTCCTTCTCGAAGATATAGAGTGCCAGAGGTTTCGGCTGCGAATTGATCCTTGCAATGACGTCATCCAGATTATCGAACGGAATGAGCGGGAGCAGGGGTCCAAACAATTCCTTTTCGGCGATGTCCATGTCAGGGTTCATGCCTCTCAACACGGTCGGTGAAATGTAGTTTTCACTCGAGTCGAATTCGCCGCCGAAAGCGATCTCCCCGCCCTTCGTGCGTGCATCCTTTACGAGGGCGTGCAGCCGCTTGAAATGGCGGGCGTTGACGATCCGGCAATAGTCGGGGTTAGCCTTCAGATTACGATTGTCGTTCCCGTAGACCCTGCAGATTTCTGTGATGACAGCGTGCTCGAATTCTTGGGCAATACTGCTATGAACATAAACATGGTCGGGCGCGATGCAGGTCTGCCCGTTGTTTGCGAATTTACCCCAAACGATACTCTGTACCGCCTTGCGCATATTCGCCCCGGGGCCGACAATGGTCGGCGACTTCCCACCCAATTCAAGCGTTACCGAAGAAAGATTGCGCGCTGCTGCTGCCATCACAACCTTGCCAACTGCCGGACTACCGGTGAAGAAGATATGATCGAACGGCTGCTCTAAAAGGCTCTGGGAGGTTTCAATTCCGCCCTGGACGACAGCTACATGCAATGGTGAAAAGACCTCGCGCACGATGTCGGCGATTACGCCCGACGTGTGCGGTGTCAGTTCTGAGGGCTTGATCACGACGCTGTTTCCGGCCGCGATCGCTGAAACCAAAGGGGCTAGCGAAAGATTGACCGGGTAATTCCAGGGCGCGATAATGAGGCACACACCCTTGGCTTCCGGGCGAACCCGCGCCCGCGTGCCGACCATGCTCAATGTCAACGACGCGCGACGGGGTTTCATCCACTGCCTGAGATGTCGTTTCGCGTGCCGTATTTCTTGCAGGACCGGGAATATTTCGGTCAGCTTGACTTCCGATGCAGGCTTGCGGAAATCACGTTCGCAGGCCTCAGTGATCTGCGTTTCGTGCGCAAGCATAGCCTTACGCAACCTTTCAAGATCATCAAGCCGCGCATTTCGATTATACTGTGTCCGATGCGCCAGCTGGGTAGCCTTCATTTGTGCTAAAAGGTTGTCATATTCTCTAATCGCATTGCCCGGAGATCCAGCTGGTTTCAGAATTTCGGCAATTCCCATTAAATTAAGCTTTCATCTGAATTGTCGTCATTTAATCGCGCACAAGGACATAATCGCCCTTGGATGCTCCGCAATCGGGACAGCACCAGTCGTCTGGTATTTCTTCGAACCGAGTTCCCACCGCAAATCCCTCGTGCTGATCGCCTGTTGCCTCGTCATAGATATGCCCGCAGGTGATGCAGACCCACTTTCGAAATGGGGCCCCTGGAGCGGCGCTGGTCGTCGTGGAACCATCTGGGGTGATGGGCGTGCTTGCGCCAACTTCGGCGGCCTGCGATCCTCCATCAATCGGAGTAAAATCGATCTTGTCGCGCACAGCGCAGTCGGGACATGACCAGCTTTCCGGCACCTCGCTCCACGGCGTTCCAGGTCCGAAACCTTCATGAGGGTCGCCATCGGCCTCGTCATAAATATAACCGCAATCAGGGCACTGATATTTCGCCATCGATAAACCTCGTAATTTGTTCTGGAGAGCCATGGTGCGGATTGCACCGCTCGGTGGGACACCGCAGTGACCTTGGGCACAAAGCTTTCACAGCGTTCGACCCTACAAACCTGCACCGCCACTCGGTTGGGAAGAACGGCGCAGGGTGGGTGTGGGAAGAGACTCTACCCTGCGCCGAAAAGTTTTACGCAGCGTCCGCGAACTTTCTTTCGTAATATGCCCGTTTGCCCTTGCGTATCTGGATTTTACTCAGATCGCCGCCGGCCCAAGCGACGGTACGCTTGTCCATCACGGCCCGGTATGCAGCTGGGAATAGTGCGAGAAAAAACATCCCTGGATAGCCGAGCGGAAGCGCCGGCAAATCCTCAAAATTACGCAGCGACTGATAGTGTCCGTTGTCATATAATTTGAGACAGATGCGGTTTTCACGTTGGTGAATGTTTGGCATCATCTGTTTGATTTATATTAGGCTGCGAGCTTGCTGTGAAGCAAGCGTCTTTGTTTCATGGTTTTTCGTTTGATCCTTTCTCTTTGTTTGATGATGGATTCTGCCCTGCCGAAGTAGGCATCAGCAGGCGTTACGTTACTGAGGCTCTCGTGATAGCGCTGGTGGTTATAATGTTCGACGAACGCTTCGACCTGCGCTTCCAGATCACCGGGTAGATAATAGTTTTCCAACAGTATCCGGTTCTTCAAGGTCTGGTGCCAGCGTTCGATCTTACCCTGCGTTTGCGGATGGAATGGTGCACCACGCACATGCTTCATATTCTTGTCAGCGAGATATTCGGCAAGTTCGCCTGCGACATAGCTGGGGCCATTATCGCTGAGCAGCCGAGGCTTATGCAACACATGCACCTGATCGCAGCCCGATGCGGTCAATGCCAGCTCCAGTGTGTCGGTGACATCTTCTGCTTTCATTGTGGTGCAAAGCTTCCACGAGATGATGAAGCGCGAGAAGTCGTCCAGAATGGTCGACAGATAATACCAGCCCCAGCCAATGATCTTCAGATAGGTAAAATCTGTCTGCCACAGCTGATTGATGGCGGTGGTCTTATCCTTGAACTCGCTGGCAGCTTTTATCACAATGAAGCTCGGACTGGTGATCAGATCATGCGCCTTCAACAGCCGGTAAACACTGGCCTCGGACACAAAGTAACCTTTGGTGTCCGTGAACGTCACCGCCAGTTCGCGTGGGCTGAGATCGGTGCGTTCCAGAGCCATGTTCAGTATCTGGCCCCGCACATCATCGGGGATCCGGTTCCATGCATGACGAGGCCCAGGCCGCTTGTCTTGCAGCGCCTCCTCCCCGAACTGCTGATAAAGGTCATACCAGCGGTAAAAGGTAGGCCGGGCGATGCCCAGCCTGTCCAATGTTTGCTTGGCAGGCAGGTGCGAGCGTTCGACCAGCTTGATGATCTCCAGCTTCTCGGTGGCAGGATATCTCATTCGTCTTCTCCCCCATCCCCGAGCATGCTTTTTTTAAGAAGCCGCATCTCAAGGGTCTGTTCAGCTACAACCTCCTTCAGATCGCGGGCTTCCTTACGAAGATCGCGGACCTCATCAGTGTTGGCAGCACGGGCCGTGTCACCAGCAAGCCGCCGCTTGCCAGCCTCCATGAAGTCCTTTGACCATTTGTAATATACACCCTGTGCAATGCCTTCACGACGGCACAGCTCAGCAATACTGTCATCACCGCGCAGACCCTCCAGCACGATCCGTATCTTCTCTTCCGCACCATATTGCTTGCGGGTCGCTCTGCGAATGTCCTTCACTACCCGCTCAGCGGAGGCTTTGGAATTTTTCTGTTTTGGTCTCATCTTCGTTCCTTACGTCACTGCGATGATACCAAAACATTCTCCTATTTTAATAACCCAATCTGTCTATCAATTGCTGACGGGGGACAGACTGATAGGACCGCGTCGGATGCGCATGGTGATCCGAATGGCGCTGCAAATGAAACAGGATCAGGTTTGACATGATATGGTTCGCGTTCCACGAGTGCCGCGGCTGCTGGTGCTCATACCGGCCATTCGGCAACTTCTCGCGCAGCAGGCCGTAATGCTCGATATAATTCGCGCTCGTCAGCTGCCACCAGCCATACGCCATTTGAATCGGTAGGAAGACTAGCATGATCGTGCCAAATGCGGCGATCAGCGCACCATAAAGCAGGACGGTGACGACCATCGGCTGGAGAATCTCGTTTTTGAGAGTCCAGGGGCTACTGCCACAACGGGCGAGGCGTTCCTTTTCCAGATGCCAAGCGCGTTTGAATGCACCCGGAATTTCGCGCAGCGAGAAAATGTAAATATTCTCGCCCATTTGCGAAGTTGCGGGATCTAGCGGCGTCGCTACGTCGCGGTGATGCCCTTTGTTATGTTCGATGAAGAAGTGTCCGTAGCCGACAACGGCAAGCACAAGCTTTGCCATCCAGCGACTGAACGAGGATTTCTTATGTCCAAGTTCGTGGCCGGTGTTGAGTGCCAATCCGTTGACGACACCCAACGAGAGGGCCAGCGCAATAAATTCAAGCGCGCTGAGATCCTGGGTGGCAACCCACCATGCGCAGCCGATCAGCGCGGCGAAGTGTATTGGCACCGTAAGGTAGAGAAGCACGCGATAATATGTACTTTTTTCAAGTTTTTCTACCGCGCTTTCGGGCGGATTGGAGTAATCCTGACCAAATACAAAATCAAGCGCTGGAATAATTAAATACCACAGGATCAGAACCAGTCCATACCAGATGCTCCAGCCCGTTTCCGAAACGAGATAAAGGCCTACCAGAGGCGTTGCTGGCCAAAGAACGGAGAGTATCCATAGTGCTTTTTTCTTGTCGACATAGTTCAGTGCCGCATCGCCATCTAGATGCGACTTATTCAATGCGTGGCTCACCATCCGTTCTACCTTTCAAATGCATCCCTAGTCCATAAATGGATCGGACTTTTTCGAATTTCGTGTCCGATTCCTATCTGCAACAAGTAGACAGGCATATGAGGGGTATTCAACTACCTGATCGGGTAGTTTTAGGCGTTTTTCGATTGGATAGGCCGTTAAGGAGCGCCTCTGAGGAGCCGCGGGATAGGATTGTACCGGCTTAGGAGGCGCAAATAAGAATGAGGCGAGCGCGACGAAGCCGAGACAAGAGTCTTTGGTTTTGCCAAACGCCCTATGAAGCGCTTCGGGAAAGGCTATAATCGCAGGTAGAGAGTGTCTCCCCAGACACCCGATGTACACACCGCGCGCATATGGCATCGACGCAACGGTGAATATCTAATGCGCGACGCGCGCAACGCTGCCTACGCCTCTCAACGTTGCCCTGCTAGTTTAACATGACCAAATGACAAAGGGGATGTTGGCCAGAATTGTAAAAGCAATCATCGGACCTCATTCCCCAAGATCATGATGACCTTGCACCGTTCGGGTTTTGCGGGCATCAATTTTCGCGTCTCCGGCGAACGGAGTCGTTTGTTTGCAATTTACGCCTAACTAAGGAATTTTGAGTATGCCTTATTGGAAGTTAAATGGATGACTGCGCAATCAAGCCAGATGGACAGACGGGTGAGAAAATGCGGGTTCGACTTGTAACCCCCTATCAATTGACGCTCGGCATGGAGTTGCTGGAATGCAGCAGCGGGCGTTCGATCAGTCGAATGAAAGCCAATAGGCGGATTGCCAAAGCACCGGGAAATCCAAACCTTGATCCGCTGGCACTCATGGGCTTTATCGATCAAGGATTGTCCCAATCGTTGAAAGGACTGATTGCGGCTGAAATCGGAATTTCAACTTTTGATTTGCGGATCGGACTTTTATCAGGATCTTCGATGGGGGATGAATTGACGTTGACCGCCGAAGCGGTGATGGTTGGGAAAACATCTGCCACTGTAACAGGCAGTGTAACCAACTCGTCCAAAGATATCGTCGGAACAGCAACAGGCCTGTTTCGTTTGGGGAGCTTCCCGGGGGGCGCTCCGGCCGACTATAATTTGATCGGTGATTTCAGTCCTCAAGCAATGCCCGGACCAATGAGCACCAGTTTGGGTTTATCGGGCGCACCAGACTCTCCACAAATTGCAGCAGGAAATCGGGCCGTTTTGGGATGGGAAAGCGGAAATATTGTCCATGGCGGCGCCGTTGCTGCGGCGCTGATGTCTGCATGCCAGGGCCGTGTGGCAGGCGGTGAAAGTTCGATCGGCCAGCAGCTAGAGTCAATTGACATTCGTTATTTGCGTCCAGCCGTAGGTTCGCGCGATCTATTCACGAACAGTTGTTTTGAACGTGAAGGCAAAGCCGCGAGCTTTGTCCGCGCCAGCTGTTTCCATGAACCAGAGAAACCGCTAGCCACAGCGATAGCAACTTTTGTGCGCTAGCGCATATTTGATTGGTGTCCCGGCAGGTATCAACGGTATAATTCACCGTCCGATAATTATTAAATTAATTGGCCTGGACTGCAAAAAAAAGGGAGCGAGTGGCCCCAGCCACTCGCTCCAGCTGATCCAACGGGAGAGAAGGATCAGAACTCGCTAAAATTTTGGGAGATTAAACACTCAACATTCCCTTAGATTCCCAACCATTTTTTCCATCGCGGTTCGGATGATGGCCACGTCTGCGTTGGAAACGCCTTTGAACATCTTTTTATAAACGGCGTTAGCCTCTTTCCGAAGTTGTGGAATGATATCGATTACCTTTGGACGCAGGAATATCCGCCAGACGCGCCGGTCGCCTTCTGCGGACCGGCGTTCGACAAATCTCAGTTTTTCAAGATGATCAATCGTTAATCCGATCGTAGCGCGTTCCAGCTCAAGGCAATTTGCCAACTCGGTTTGCGTCATTCCCTCGGTCTTGATCAGATAGGCCAATGTTCTCCACTGTGTGCGGGACAAGCCGAACTGGGCAATGGATTCATCAAATGTCTTGCGCAGAACTCGCGGTACTTCCTCCAGCAAAAACGCAAACTCATCGGTCTCGTTGAGGAAGCCGTCCTGCGCGTTGGCACTCATTATAGCTGTTTCCGTTGTCATGATAGTGACCATATCATCAATTTAATATAATATAAAGCCCTTTACTGTCTGTCACTATACAGCCTATAAAATCGGTATGGATCATGAAGAGAGTATCTTGGCCGGTCACAACGGCTTGCAGATCACGGCAAGCACGACTGGGCCAAAAACCGGCTTTCCGGTAATGCTTGCGCATGGTGGCGGACAAACCCGTCATGCCTGGGCGAAGGTGCTGGATGAACTCGCCAACGCTGGTTACCGCGCGACGGCCCTTGACATGCGTGGTCATGGGGACAGTGAATGGGCATCAGATGGCGCTTACGATATGCGCGATTTTGCGCGTGATCTAATCGCTATTTCCAAGCAGCTAAGTAATCCTCCAGCGTTAGTGGGAGCATCACTGGGCGGAATCGCGGGCATGATTGCGGCCGGTGAACTGGCTCCCACTAGCTTTAGGTCGCTGACACTGGTTGATATCGCGCCGAAGATGGAAGCCGTCGGAGTGTCGAGAGTGGTCGGGTTCATGCAGGCCCACATGACAGATGGATTTTCCTCCCCAGAAGAAGCTGCCAGAATTATCGCCGAGTACATGCCGCAGCGAGAGAAACGCACCGGCACAGGCAAGCTTGATCGATATTTACGTAAACGGGAAGACGGGCGATATTATTGGCATTGGGACCCCAATTTTATTCACCACGTGACGCATACTCGCGACAACTCTATCGAAGCAAAAGACAATGGTTTTGACAGGTTAAGTGCGGCAGCCGCGAAGTTGACACTGCCAGTTCATCTCATACGCGGAGGTTCCAGCGACATGGTGTCTGAAGAGGCCGTAGCTCATTTCCAAACGCTGGTTCCTAGCGCGCTTTTAACCGACATTGCAGACGCTAGCCATATGGTTGTTGGTGACCGCAACGATGCGTTTTGCTCGGCGATAATATCCTTCTTGAATGCGACCCACAGTCGCGGTGCCGCAGCATGAAATATAATACCGAAAATCTTGCTGACATAATGCAGATTGCGCCTTTCCATCGCTGGTTGGGTCTGAAAATTATTCAGCAAAACAACGATCATTTGGAACTGGAAATGCCGTGGCGGGACGAACTTGTATCTAATCCCGTGATTGGGGCCGTGCATGGCGGCATATTGGCGTCTCTGATCGATTTGACCGGGCTTTATGCCATTATTGCTGCAGGGGGTATTGCCAAGGCGACCGTGGATATGAGGGTAGATTATCATCGGGCAGCCACCAACGGCCCGCTTCTTGCATTTGGGCAGGTCGTGAAGCTTGGAAAAACCATAAGCACCGCAGACACGCGCATTATCGACGATGATGATCGCTTGGTGGCTAGCGGTCGCGGGACATATTTGAGCACGTAGATGGTTGTCAAAAAAGTCATAATGCTCTTGTCTCTAGTCATGTTGGGCTTGGTTTCGGGCTGCGCGAGCGAAGATACCGAGAATGCCAATGATGATGACATTCATAAAAGCGCGACATTCGAAGTAGACTTTTTAACAGCCAAATCCGAACCTTTAGCCGAGCCCGTAGAGGTTTTTGGCACGATTGCGGCCAAGCAAAGCAGCGCAATTGGCGCTCTCGTCGAAGGACCGCTCGAAACCATGTTTGTGACGGTCGGTGACCGGGTGAAGAAGGGCCAAGCGCTGTTCCAGATCAGGCAAGCAGATTATAAAAGACGCGTCGCGGAAGCATCAGCGGCGCTACGCCTGACGGAAGCACAGGCGACACAGGCCCAGCGCCAATATGACCGCGTAATTGCGCTTGCCCCGCGAGGTTTTGTATCGAAAGCACAGGTCGAAAGGGTTGAAACAGACTTGATCGTCGCGAAAGCGCAGGTTTCTCAATCGCAATCGCTACTGGCCACGGCCAAACAAGCGCTGCGCGATACTGTTGCCCGCGCTCCATATAACGGCGTCGTTACAGCCAGATTGGTCGACGAGGGGTCCTATCTCAACAATCGCTTTTCGATGGGTGAACAATCCGCAGCCTTGCAACTACAGGAATTAGAAATAGTAGCAGCAATCGTCAGTGCTCCGCAGGCCCGGGTTGATGATTTCAAGCTCAACCAGAAGGCAAAGGTTTATATTGATGGCTTTGATGAGCCTTTCGACAGCTTTGTGTTCATCATCAATGACCGGGTTGACCCGGAATCCCGGACGGTCGAATTGCGATTGCCTGATAAGAAACCCGAACTATCGGATCAGTAGCGGACTTGGTGTGCGGGCGCTAATCGAGACGCCGCCAGAATCTGCAATTATTCTTCCTAAATCGGCTGTCAAAGGTGATAGCGCGGCCGCATATATATTCCTGTTCGAGAATGGTATTGCACGCCAAAGGGATGTAAAGGTCGAAAGCATAGATTTCGAACGGGTCAAGGTCACCCAAGGCGTTCAGAGCGGCGAAAAAATCATCCAAAACCCACCATCCACTTTGCGCGATGGGCAAAAAGTAGAGCGCAAGCAAAGAAAGTCTGCACGGTAAGCTGATGTGGATTTCTGATGTCTCGATCCGGCGTCCCGTTTTCGCGACAATGGTGATTGCTTCGCTAGTCGTTCTGGGCCTGTTGAGTTTTGGGAGATTAGGTGTTGATCTGTTCCCCAAAATCGAATTTCCTTATGTTTCGATAACAACGACTTTGCCCGGTGCGTCTCCAGATACGATTGAGACTGAAATAACCGACGTTATCGAGGAAGAGGTCAACAGCGTTTCGGGCATTCGGCAAATGCGCTCAGTCAGCGCCGAAGGCGTCAGTCAGGTGGTGTTGGAGTTTGAGTTGTCGGAAGATGCCGATGTGAAGGCTCAGGATGTCAGGGACCGGGTGGCCAGCATATTAAGCAATTTGCCGGAAGAATCGGACGCGCCTATTGTCGAAAAGCTTGATCCGGACGCAGCGCCGATATTGTCGCTGCTGATAGCAGGAGATGCGCCGGTCCGAGAACTTACAGTCTTTGCAGATGAGGTCGTTAAAGAGAGGCTTCAGCGTATTCGCGGTGTAGGTTCTATCTCAATTGTAGGTGGGCGGGAAAGAGAAATGCGGGTCTGGCTTGATCCTGCAAAGATGCGTTCGAGCGCCGTTAGTGCGGATAATGTTATAACGGCATTGAGAAACGAAAATGCCGAGTTGCCGGGCGGCCGTCTTGAGATTGATGGTCGCAGTAAGCAATATGGAACCAGAACATTGGCGGAAGCCAATACAGCCTCGGAATTTGGCAATCTCGCGGTAGCTTATCGGCCCAACGGACAGGTCACACGGGTCCGCGATATCGGGCGCGTGGAAGACTCGGTCGAGGATGAAACCAGCTATGCCCAGTTGAATGGTCGCCCTGGAGTTGTCCTTGAGGTTCGCAAGCAATCTGGAAGTAATACGGTTGCAATGACCAGGGCAATCAAAGCGGAGATAGAGCAAATCAAGGGCCAGCTACCGAGCGGAGTTGAAATTGTTGTCACGAGAGAGACCGCGAGATTTATCGAATCGGCCATTGGTGATGTCCTGTTTGATTTGATGATCGCGGTGGTATTGGTTGTTTTTGTCACGTTCTTTTTTCTGCTCAGCTGGCGGGCAACTTTTATCGTTATGCTGGCCATCCCGACTTCCGTTATTGCCACGTTCGCTGCCTTTGCTGCCTTCGATTTTACGCTTAATTTCATGACATTATTGGCGCTGACGGTCGCGATTGGATTGCTTGTTGATGACGCTATCGTCGTTGTTGAAGCCGTGCAAAGCGATGTCGATGAAGGTGCTGATCCAATGGAGGCCGCACCAATAGCAACCAAGCGGGTCGCATTGGCGGTGCTTGCCGGGACATTTGCCACGTTGGCAGTGTTTGTGCCTATTGCCTTTATGGAAGGGATAGTCGGACGTTTCTTTTTTCAATATGGCTTGGCGATTGTCAACGGCGGAGTAAAATCAGGCCATATGGCGGCGCAAAAGTAGACCAGTTTTTGGTTGAGCGTGATGGGTGCAAAATGGCGGCGGCCAGTCAGCCGCGCTCCCCAAATAGCTGGCGGTTGACTGGCCGCTTTGGCCCGTCAGGGCCAAATCTGGATTGGCTGGATCAGGTGGCGGCTTTTGCCTTCCGGGCACGGCTTTGGCCGAGTCGATAGCTGTCGCCATTCATCTCGAGGATGTTGACGTGGTGGGTCAGCCGATCGAGCAGTGCTCCGGTCAGACGTTCGGTGCCGAAGGTTTCGGTCCATTCGTCGAATGGCAAATTGCTGGTTATCATCGTGGAGCCGCGCTCATAGCGCTGCGAGATCAGTTCGAACAAGAGCTCTGCACCGGTCTTGGACAATGGCACAAAGCCCAACTCGTCGATGATGAGCAGCTTGACCGCGGCCAGCTGCTTTTGCAGGCGGAGCAGACGGCGCTCGTCTCGGGCTTCCATCATCTCGTTGACCAGCGTCGCGGCGGTGGTGAAGCTGACCGAGAGGCCCTTCTGGCAGGCAGCCAGCCCAAGTCCGAGGGCGACATGGGTCTTGCCTGTGCCGCTCGGGCCAAGGGCGATGACATTCTCGCGCCGGTCGATCCATTCGCAGCGGGCCAGTTCCAGCACCTGCATCTTGTTCAGCTTTGGGATCGCCTTGAAGTCGAAGCTGTCGAGGCTCTTGGTGGCCGGGAATTTCGCGGCCTTGATACGGCGTTCGATCATTCTGCGCTCGCGATCGATCAGCTCCAGCTCGACCAGACGTCCCAGGAACTGGACATGATCCAGCCCCTCGGCGGCGCACTGGCGCGCGAGCTTTTCATACTCGCGCAGGAATGTCGGCAGCTTCAGCGTCTTCAGATGATCGGCCAGCAGGATCTTCGGCGCGTCGGTCATTCCGCCGGCTCCGTCATCAGGGCCATGTAGCTGGCGGCCGATGTGGTCTCGACATTGGCGCGCGGCAGGTAGGGATAGACATCGAGGTCGAGCTTCGGCGGCCGTTTCTCGACATGGCAGAGAACAAGGTGCTTGACGGCATCAAAGCCAATTGCCCCCAATTGCAGGGCCTTCTTCACGGCGGCATGCAGATCGTCGATGTCGAAGGTCTCGAGCAGGCGCAAAACCTGCACGTACTCGCGGCGTCCGGCCTTGATCATCCGCGCCTCCATCAGGCGGCGCAGTGTTGCGAACTCGGGCGGCAGGCTCCATTCAGCCAAGGGAGCTGCTTGGTCCAGGGCGTTGATCTTGCGCTCGATCAGCGGAAGGTAATGCAGCGGATCGAAGACCATGTCCTCGCGGTCGTAGCAGCGGGGATGGCGTGTGATGACTTCGCCGCTGCAGCCAATAACCACCTCGTCGACATAGCCCCTGATCCAGACGTCGCGGTGGCCGTAAGCGACCGGTACCGAGTAATCGTTGGTTTTGTAGCGCACCAGCGCCTGCGAACTGACCCTTCCGGTTGCCTGGTCACAGGCATCGAACGGTGCCGCAGGAAGGCCGGTCATCGCCGCCAGATCCCGCGCGAGGCGTTGACCGATCGTCTCGGACTGGCCCCGCAGGACATCCGCCTGACGTTCGCGGCACTGCTCCTCCAAATAGGCGTTGAACGCCTCCCAGCTCGCAAACCGCGGGATCGGTACCATGAAGTTGCGGCGGGAATAGCCGACCAGCCCTTCCGCGTTACCCTTGTCGTTGCCCTTGCCGGGGCGGCCGTAGCGATCGCGGAACAGGTAGTGCGACAGGAACCCGCTGAAGAGCGTGGCCCGCTTACGCGTTCCGTTCGGAAGAATCTTCGCAACCAGGCAGCGGTCGTTGTCGTAGAGGATCGATATCGGCACCTTGCCGAAGAACGCGAAGGCGTGGACGTGGCCATCAACCCAGGCTTCCGCCGTTGCCGCCGGATAGGCCCGCACAAAGCAGGCATCACTGTGCGGCAGGTCCATGACGAAGAAATGCGCCTTCTGCTCGACACCGCCAATGATGACAACCGCCTCGCCGAAATCGGCCTGGGCATGGCCGGGCCGATGGACCAGCGGCACGAACATCTCGCGACCGCGCCGTTCGCGCTCCCGCATGTAGTCCTTCACGATCGTGTAGCCGCCGGTGAACCCGTGTTCATCGCGGAGCCGGTCGAACACCCGCTTCGCTGTGTGCCGCTGCTTGCGATGAACCCCCAGATCGCCGTCCAGCCAGCCGTCGATAATCCCAGTGAAGCCATCCAGCTTCGGTCGCTTGACCGGTGCCGATCGCCGGTAACCCGGCGGAACCGAGAACGCCATCATCTTGGCTACACTGTCGCGCGAGATGTTGAAATGCCGCGCTGCCTCCCGCTGGCTCATGCCCTCAGCACAGGCCAGCCGAACCTTCCGATATAAATACACAGTAAAAATCCTCCCGCCCTCCCTGTCGCCAGAAAGGGTAAAGGTGGACGACTTTTACACCGCCCGCAGCAAGCTCATCCCGCCGCTACCGTGGCCGACTTTTGCACCGCCGTTCTCACTGCACGACGGCTTCGGGAAATACCGCCGTTATCGCATCGGGAAAGCCCTTGAGACCATCAACGACTGCCAGCATGATATCCTCGGTGCCCCGGTTTTTAAGCTCGTTCATAACGCGCAACCAGAATTTGGCACCTTCATTTTGTTCAATCCACAGGCCGAGAACCTCTTTGCGGCCATCAGCGCGGACGCCAAGCGCGATATGAATAGCTTTGCTGCGAACCATGCCTTCATCGCGGATCTTGACGCGAATGGCGTCGAAAAACACCAGTGGATAGGCCGGATCAAGCGGCCGCTGCTGCCAGGCAGTAACTTCTTCCAGCGCTGCGCGTCTTCCCGTGCCCCCGGCACGGCGCGATGCTCGCCGTCGGTGACAGTCGAGATCAGGTCAGGCGATACGTCGATGCCGTACAGGGCGCGCAGATGCCCGGTGATCTCTCGTGTGCTCATCCCGCGCGCATTCATTGAGATAATCTTCTCATCAAAACCAGGGAACCGGCGCTGGTATTTAGCAATCAACTGCGGATCAAAGCTGCCCTCGCGGTCGCGCGGCACCTCGATCTCGATTTTGCTGCTATCGGTGATGACGCGCTTGCGGCCATAGCCATTGCGGCTGTTGCCTACCTGTTCATCGCCACCCAGATGATGATCCATCTCGGCATTCAACGCCCGTTCGGCGAGCGCCTTCTTCAACGAATCCAGCAACCCTCCCTGATCCAGCGCAGAAGCTGCATCCGATCATGCCAATAGTTGATCCAGTAACTCTGCCGGGATCGTCGGCTCTTTGCGTCGTCACATAGTGGGACTCCTTTTACCCATTATGCCCCACCGCGGCTGTTTCCCGGAAAATTCCATGTGCTTGGCGGGCGGTTGTCAGCACTGGACGGCGTGCGGCCCGAAGACATTGCGATCGACAAGCTGATCAAGCGCGTCGAGCAGGGCGGGATTGACGAAGTCGTTCTGGCGATGAATGCCACTTTGGAGGGTCAGACGACGGCCCATTATATCGCCGAGCGATTGGAAAATTATCCCGTGAGACTCAGTCAGCTGTCGCACGGGATACCGGTGGGCGGTGAGCTGGACTATCTCGATGAGGGGACTCTGGCGCAGGCGTTGCGCTCTCGACGGCCGATAAATAGTGATTGACCCGGTTTCGGTCCAAGCAGTGTTTGGGACGGCCAAAAATTTGCCTGGAAACCATCCAAAATGCGGGGAGATCAGGCCGCGCCAGCTATGACGCTACGTCATCCTGCTCTTATTAATTATTCTCTGTTTCCAGAAGATGCGGGCCATTGGATGTTGGAAGCAAATCGGCTGCTCATTTGTTGCGCCAAAAGTGCCGCATAGGCTGACAATAAAGCCACAGTTTGCAGAAAACGGTGCATTGATGCGAGATTTGGCTATCAAATGTGACGGGCTAGGCTATACATTAATGAGGATAAAAAATAAATTTTCAGGAGAGCATGTTATGAAATTAGCGTTGAATCTATCTGCGTGCGCATTTGCACTTGCAGCAATCACCACCGCCCCCGTTTATGCACAGACGCAATCGGATGCCGCCGACCAAGTTGACGGAAGTGATGAGGGTGCCGTCGATAATAATGTGATCGTGGTGACCGCACAGGGCCGGTCGCAAGCTTTGTCCGATGTTCCTATTGCTGTTTCGGCCATTAACGCGGAACAATTGCAGAAGAGTGGGGCAACCGACATTCGTGAGCTCAACCAGCTTGCGCCTTCATTGCTTGTGTCATCGACCGGAAACGAAGCCAATGGCTCTGCCCGTATTCGCGGTATCGGTACCGTGGGTGACAACCCCGGACTGGAAAGCTCCGTGGCCGTGTTCATCGATGGTGTCTATCGTTCGCGTAGTGGTAATGCGCTCAGCGAACTTGGCCCGATTGATCGGATCGAAGTTCTGCGGGGTCCGCAAGGAACATTGGGTGGCCGCAACTCTTCTGCCGGTATGATCAGCATTACCACTGCCGCCCCTGAATTTACATTCTCAGGACATGCCGCAGCATCCTACGGCAATTACAACCAGATACGTCTGGAAGGGGGCATTAATGGCCCGTTGAGCGATACGATTGCTGCGCGCGTCGACGGCGTTTATTTGAAGCGCGACGGCTTTTACAATGATGTTGTAAACGGAACCGACGTCAATAACAAAGACCGGTTTCTTGTGCGTGGCCAGCTGTTGTTTGAGCCAAAGGATGGACTGACGGTCCGGGTGATTGGTGACTATTCAAAGAAAGACGAATCCTGCTGTGCAGCGACGTTCGTCCAGCCTGAATTTGCGCAGCGGGCAAGAGTAAGCCCGGGACTTGATCCTTTCGCTCTTCCACAGCCTGGTGCGCCCGCTCTTACCGACACGGCGAATCCGATCATACCGGTGCTGTTGGCGCTCGGTCAAAACAGCAACGCGCTTACGCAAAGTACGTTCAACCGGGATATCTATGTCACACCCGGTCGTTCATATGCCGGTGAAACCGAGGATTTTGGCGCTTCGGTTGAACTCAATGCCGAACTGGGTGAGATGAACTTCACGTCGATCACCGGATATCGTGAATATTCCAACTTTCAGGGTAGTGATACCGATTACACACAGGTAGATATCCTTTATCGCGAGCCGAATGAAAATGCCGGTGCTCGTGAGTTTAAAACCTTTACGCAAGAACTGCGACTGCAGGGTTCGGCGTTCGACGACAAGCTGGATTGGTTGGTCGGCGGTTTTTACGCCAACGAAAAGCTTGAGGTACGAGATAATCTGCGCTTTGGTTCGCAATATGGTGCCTTCGCACCATGCCGTGTCGTCAATGCCGTTAACCCGGCCCTTGCATCTCCAACCAGCACAGGCTGTCTAAGCGCTGGCGGCAGGGCTGCATTGCAAGCCGCAAATGGAGGTGCTGGCGCATTCGGTGCAGCGACACCGTTGATTTTTGCCGGTCTGGACAATCTGGCTCAGATCAATGACAAGGGAACGGTGCTCGACACATATAATCAGAAAAGCGAAAATTTTGCTTTTTTCACCCACAATATCTTCCACGTTACCGACAAGCTCGATCTGACTTTGGGACTGCGCTATACCAATGA
Source organism: uncultured Sphingorhabdus sp. (assembly GCA_963974765.1). Lineage (GTDB taxonomy): Bacteria > Pseudomonadota > Alphaproteobacteria > Sphingomonadales > Sphingomonadaceae > Parasphingorhabdus. The sequence continues at coordinate 1,084,478 of CAXBEI010000002.1, read as the reverse complement.
AACCAAGGATTTTAACGCAGCCTTCACCAACGACAATACGATGTGTCCGATCCAGCGGGCATTGTTCACTCCCTTACTTAGCGGAGGACTTGGTGCATTGGCAGGCGGTCTGATCGGTCTGTCCTGTCAGGGCAACTCAACCTCTGAACTGGATGGCGTATCGCTGGCCGATAGCCGGAGCGAGAGCGAATTTACCGGCACAGCCATTTTGTCCTACAAGCCAACCGACGACCTGCTGATTTATGGTAGCTACTCGCGCGGTTATAAAGCTGGTGGTTTCAACCTGGACCGGTCTGCGCTGACCAGTTCAACTTTGGGCAATCCGGCAGTGACGGGCAGCACCGCCAATCTCCAGTTTGACCAGGAAACGGTAGATGCATTTGAAATCGGTGCAAAATATTCGACCCGTGAATTTTCGCTGAGCGTTGCTGCGTTCCGTCAGCAGTTTGACAGTTTCCAGCTGAATACGTTCAATGGCTCCGCTTATGTGGTTCAGAATGTAAACGCGTGTAGCGATGATCTCGGTGGTGCGGATCGCGATGCCAGCGGCGCAACGGGCAATTGTACCCCGGATAACGTCAAATATGGCGTTGTCGCGCAGGGTGTCGAACTGGAAGCGTCGATCAACCCGATCAGAGACGTGAATATCTCGATGGGCCTGATTTATACCGATACCAGCTATGAAAATAATCTGGTTGGCCGTGATACTGGCTCTCCACTCGATCCGGCTTTGCGCCTGCTGCCAGGCGACAATCTGTCCAACGCGCCTGAAATCACTGCTACGGCGTCATTGTCCTATACCCCGCCAATCGGAAATAGCGGGCTGACCGGTCTATTCTATGTGAACGCTCGTACGACCAGCGACTATAACACCGGTTCGGATTTGCTGTATGGCAAGGAACAGGACGGGTTCACGCTGGTGAATGCGCGTATCGGTATCCGTGGTCCGGATGATCTATGGGCGATCGAAGGCTGGGCACAAAATGTCTTCAATGTTGGTTATTCGCAGGTTGCGTTCAACACGCCATTTGTCGCATCGCAGCAGACCTATTCGGCTTTCCTTGCGGAACCAAGAACCTATGGCATCACATTGCGTGGCCAGTTCTAACACTACTTTGGCAGATTTGTGAGCGAGCGATGAGAGATGCAGTGTCCGCACTGTGGACACGTCAGATCAGGAGGTTTGGCGAGGCGTTCAATGATGGCCTGCCTGATCGTCGGCAGGCTCGGCTGTGGTGGCGACCCGGCGATTCTTTTTTCCCCCTTGGCCTGCTTGAGGAGGCGGGATTGCAGGAAGGCCAAGGCAATCATCGACATCAGCGCATGTCGGTGAAGCCCCTTCCATGATCGGCCTTCTGTTCCCCGTCAGCACCTGTGGCACAAATTTGATGTTGTAAGTTAAGGAGGATTTGGGTCTCGTCGTAGTGACGAAGGAACGAAGATGAGACCCAAATCCTCAAAACCCAAAGCGAGTGCTGAGCGGGTAGTAAAAGACATTCGGCGGGCAACTCGCCGGCACTTTTCAGCAGAGGACAAGATCAGGATCGTGCTGGAAGGTCTGCGCGGCGATGACAGCATTGCCGAACTGTGCCGCAAGGAAGGCATCGCACAGAGCCTATATTACGTCTGGTCGAAGGAGTTCATGGAGGCTGGCAAGCGCCGATTGGCCGGTGACACTGCGCGTGCTGCTACCAGTGACGAGGTGAAGGACCTGCGGCACCAGGCGCGCGACCTGAAGGAATGCGTAGCCGATCTTACTCTCGAGAACCGTCTGCTTAAAAAAAGCATGAGCGGGCATGGGGGAGACGAGGAATGAGATATCCTGCATCCGAAAAGCTGGAGATCATCAGGATCGTCGAGCAGTCGCATCTGCCTGCCAAGCAAACGCTGGACAGGCTGGGCATCGCGCGCCGGACCTTTTACCGCTGGTATGACAAGCATCTGGAGGGCGGGCCTGAAGCGCTGGAGGATCGGCCGTCTTCGCCAAGCAGGGTATGGAATAGGATCCCGGCACATATCCATGACCAGATTATCGAACTGGCGTTGGAACAATCCGAACTCAGCCCGCGCGAACTGGCTGTGCGGTTTACCGATGAGAAGCGCTACTTCGTGTCGGAAGCCACGGTTTACCGCCTGCTGAAGGCTCATGACCTGATCACCAGCCCGGCTTATGTGGTGATCAAAGCGGCGGACCGCTTCCATACCCAGACAACCCGGATCAACGAGATGTGGCAGACGGATTTTACCTACTTCAAGATCATTGGCTGGGGGTGGATGTATCTATCGACGGTGCTGGATGATTACTCTCGCTACATCATCGCCTGGAAGCTGTGCAGCACGATGCGGGCTGAAGACGTCACCGACACGCTGGATCTGGCGCTGGCAGCGTCAGGCTGCGACCAGGCCCGCGTCCATCACAGGCCCCGGTTGCTTAGTGACAATGGCCCGAGTTACATCGCTAGCGAGCTGGCGGAATACATCGAAGCCCAGCGCATGAGCCACGTTCGCGGTGCTCCGTTCCATCCGCAGACGCAGGGCAAGATCGAGCGCTGGCACCAAACTTTGAAAAACCGCATCCTGCTGGAAAACTACTTCCTGCCTGGCGATCTCGAAACCCAGATCGAGGCGTTCGTGCAGCATTACAATCACCAGCGCTATCATGAGAGCCTAAGAAATGTGACGCCCGCAGACGCCTACTTTGGCCGCGCAGAAGCCATCATCAAACAACGGGAAAGGATCAAACGAAAGACCATTGAACATCGGCGCTTGCAACACCGCAAGCTAGCCGCCTAATATCAACCAATAAGACGAGGCCGATGCTCCGCTAATTTACGCAGCCATCTGTGCCAAATGTCCTGACGACGGACAGTTCTCGTCGAACACGTCGCAGAATTCGCCAATGCCGAATTTGGCGGTGTTGGTGCCGCCTTGCGCGGTGGTGACCGAAAGGCCGTAGCCGAGGCCTTCGGAAGCGCCGAAACTGTCCATCAGGATGACTTGAGGAATGTGCTTGCAAAGACCGGCCTTGACCTCCTTGCTCCACATCACGCCGGACGAGATGATCGACACGAGGCTGCTGGTATCCCAGCGGCCGGGATGTTCGTCGAGGGCGCGAAGCATCGGCTTGGCGAAAGCGTCACCCACGATTGCGATACTCTCGACCTTGTGTTTCTCGACCGTCTCCCACAACTCTTCGGCATCGAATGACGGGTCGGAGAGTGTAACGATTGCACCGCCCGACATCAGCGCGCCGATCCCGGTGATAAAGCCTGTGCCGTGCATCAGCGGGCAGGAGGGGAGGGTGCGGCGTCCCGCCCCCTGGCTCTTGATCAGCGCGACGTTTTCTTCGTGCGACTGCGGCACCGGGCCGAGCAGCTTTTGCGCATCGAGCTGAGCCTTGCGCATGTCGTCGTGCCGCCACATCACGCCCTTGGGCATGCCGGTGGTGCCGCCGGTATAGATGAACAGCAGATCGCCTGGTGAGCGCTCGATGCCTAGAGGCGAACCGTCTCCCTGCGTCGTGAGATGTTCATAGGGAACGGCGAAAGGGGCGATTTCCGACGCATCACCAATCTCGACGAAAGTGTGGACCTTCTCAAGCCGGTCCTTCAGCTCAAGGATATAGTCGCGAAATTCGGAGCTGTAGACGATCACCTCGCTGTCGGAATCGTCGAAGATGTAGAATACTTCTTCGGGCACGTAGCGATAATTGATGTTCACATGCGTGAGCCGACCCTTGAAGCAGGCCGCCATCAGCTCGCCGTATTCGGGACGGTTTCGCATGTAGAACGCCACCTTCGCCCCGTCGACGGCACCGCGTTCCCGCAGGTTGCGCGCGAGATTGTTCGAACGGACTGACATTTCCGGCCATGTGATGATCCGGTCGCCATGGATCAGCGCGGGCGCATCCTTCGGCATGGCCGGTTCGATAGCATCAAGAATGTCGCCAAGGTTCCAGTCGATCACGTTTCCATCTCATCTCTTGGCGGGGCGCCGCTTGTCTCGCGGCGTCCCCGCAGCTACTTAAATCACGCTGCCCGGGTCCACCCCTGCCGCGCTGCTGCTTCGGCTCTCACCGCTTCGGGGCCGCCAAGAACCTGGCGATCGAAACCGATCCGCTTGAACCAATAATGGAGCCCAAGCAGGTCGGTGAAGCCCATCCCGCCATGCACTTCGGTGGAAGTGCGCGCGACGAAGCGATACACCTCGCCGGTATGCGATTTCGCGTGACACGCGGCGAGCGTGGCTTCATCCGACGCTGCGTCGAAAGCATGCGCTGCGTACCAAATCAGGGAGCGGCATGGTTCGTGACGGGCTGCCATTTCCGCGCACATATGCTTGACCGCCTGAAAGCTGCCAATGATCCGCCCAAATTGTTCGCGCTGTCCGGCATAATCGACCGCCTTCTCAATCATGGCCTGACCCGCGCCGAGGCTGTCAGCGGCCAGGATCACCCGGCCCGCATCGCGCAGCCGTGCCGCAGTCGCTCCGCCATCGTCGGCCAGTGGTTCGGCCGCAACGGTCTCGAACCGCATTTCCCCTACGCTGCGGGTGCGGTCGGTCGTCGTCAGCGGGATTTTCTCCAGCCCCGGTGCATCGGCGGGGACGAAGTGCATCCGCCCGGCGGTATCGGCCACCAGAAAGGCCTCGGCGCCGGTGAAATCGAGCGCGAACAATGCCGTTCCGTTCAGCTTTCCGCCGTTGCAGGACACGCCCGCCCCGTCGCGCACCTCAATAGTCTCGGCAATGGCAACGGCGATCTGCGCTTTGCCGCTGGCGATCTGAGGCAACCACTCAGCCTGCTGCTGCTCGTTGCCGGCTTGCGCCAGCGCGATGGGTGCAAGCACATGGCTGGCGAGAAACGGCACCGGAGCGACCGCATAGGCAAGCTGTTCGGCCACAACAGCTGCATCTAGCAAGGTCATACCGAGGCCGCCATGCTGTTCGGGAACCATCATTCCTGTGATGCCCAGTTCGCTCAGTGCAGACTGCACCTTTTCGCTGTAAGAAGCTTCGCCTTCGGCGCACTCACGCACATGGTCGAGCGGGCAGGTGTCGGCGAGGCATCGCGCGACTGTATCGCGCAGCATCTGCTGGTCTTGCGACAGTCCGAAATCCATCAGGCGGCTCCCTTTTTCTGGCGGGCCGCGACGGCGGCGCCCTGTTCGGCCGGCGCAGGTTTGGCCAGCTTAGGTTCGCGCGGCATATCGAGACCGCGTTCGGCGATGATGTTCTTCTGGATCTGCGCGGTACCTCCACCGATGATAAGGCCCAGCTGGAACATGTAGTTCCACTGCCACGCGCCTCCTTCGCGCTCGCGATTGCTACCGTGATAAAGGATGCCGATCTCGCCCATGGCGTCGATCGCCAGAGCCGATATCTGATGCGCCAGTTCGCAGCTTTGCAGCTTGACAATCAGCTTGGCCATGCCGCCGGGTTCGCCCTTCAGATTGTCCGAAAGGATACGCATTCCGTTGTATTTCATCGCTGCAACTTCGGCCTGAAGCGCCGCCAACCGGTCGCGCAGCACGGCATTGTCGATCGCGCGGCCTTGGCCGACGCGTTCTTTCTGCATTAGCTTGACCAGTGCCTGAAATCGGTTTTCCAGCGCATCGGGATCGCCCAGCATGCCGCGTTCGTGACCCAGTGTCGCATTGGCGACGAACCAGCCTTGACCACGCTGGCCGACGATCTGGTCCATCGGCACCCGCACGTCGGTGAAGAACGTCTCGTTAAATTCGGCGTGACCGGTCATGGTCTTGAGCGGACGCACATCAATCCCCGGCGTATCCATCGAGAAGATAAGGTAGGAAATCCCGCCATGCTTGGGCGCGTCAGCTTCGGTCCTGACCAGGCAGAAGATCATGTCCGCCTGCTTGGCCGTGCTGGTCCAGATCTTCTGGCCGTTGATCACGAATTCGCCGTTTTCGATCCGCGCGCTGGTTTTCAGGCTGGCAAGGTCCGATCCCGCGCCGGGCTCGGAATAGCCCTGGCACCATACGACCTCGCCTTTCAGCGTCGGCGCGACCCACTGGCGTTTCTGTGCCTCGGTTCCCAGTTCCAGCAGTGTAGGGACCAGCATCGATATGCCTTGGTTGGCAAGTCCGCCGGGAATGCCGGCGCGCGCGAATTCCTCGGCGATGATTCGCGATTTGAGAATGTCGGGCTCGGCCCCGTAACCCCCGTATTCCGTGGGGATCGTGCGGGCGGTATAGCCATGTTCGATCAGCAGTTTTTGCCACTCGACCGCCTCGGGACAGGGGCGGGCGGCCCGGCCCTGCCCGGCTGGCGCACGATTCCCGTACGTCTTTAGGAATTGTCGCACTTCCTCGCGGAAAGCGTCATATTCGGGTCCATATTCGAGATCCATTTCGTGCTTATCCTTCGTGGGGCAGGTTCGTATCGGGGCGGAAAACCGGCAGGCGGAAATCCGCGCCGATCAGTTCGAAATCGAGCGTTACCGGAAGGTCCAGCTCTAGCTTGTCGCGGTCGCAATCGATCAGACGCGTGGCCATGCGGACGCCTTCTTCCAGTTCCACCACCGCCGAGACGAACGGAATGTCAGCGGCAAAGGCAGGGTGCAGAGCCTGATGTGTGACCGTCCAGGAAAACAGCGTACCTTTTCCGCTGCTTTGCTCCCAAGAAAAGTCTGGCGAGCCGCATTTTGCGCACATGTAGCGCGGCAGGTGGCGGAAGGTGCCACATTCGCCGCAGCGCTGGAAATAGAGATTGCCGTCCTGGCAACGGTTCCAGAATTCCTGTTCCACCGGATCCTGCGGGCGCGGTTGCGGCTTTGGCGGCGCCTTCTGCGCCGAGGCACGCATTTTGGGCGGAAGATTCTTCTCGTCGCTCATGCAAACCTCCTCAGGATAGCGATACTGCCATCGCCCAAGTCGCCCCAGCCGGTGACCAGTCCGGTCTGCGCGCCTTCGACCTGGCGTTCGCCGCAATCGTGGCGCAGTTGACGCACCGCCTCGACCACGTGGTTGAGGCCCCAGACATGCGCTTCGCTCAGCAGGCCGCCATGGGTGTTGACCGGATAGCGCCCGCCCAGCTCGATCTGCCCGTCGGCGACAAATTCACCCTGTCCGCCCGGCTCGCAATAACCCAGCGCTTCCAGCTGTAGCAGGACGACATAGGTAAAACAGTCGTAGATCTGCAGGAAATCCATGTCCTCGCGGCGAACGCCCGCCATGTCGAAGGCGCGCGGGGCGGCATAGCTGAGGCCGATTTTGAACGGATCGGGCCGGGAAGGGATGTCGTCGGCCGGATAGGGATGTCCCTCGGCTGCGCCCGCAATGCTGACAGGGACATGCGGCATGTCTTTTGCCCGGTCCATCCGCGACACGACGACCGCGCAGGCTCCGTCGGTTTCCAGGCAGCAATCGTAAAGGCGGAAAGGTTCGGAAATCAACCGTGCCGAGTGATAGGTTTCCGCGTCCAGCTCGCGCCCATAGGTAAAGGCCTGCGGATTCATCTGCGCATGGCGGCGGCAGGCCAGCGCGACGGCCGCCATTGCGTCAGGCCCGACGCCGTAAAGCTTTGAATGGCGGGTCGCGAGCCAGGCATACATTTGCACCGGCAAAAACACGCCATAGGGACTGTAATAGCCTTTGACCGTGTTGGTCAGCGTGTTCATGTTCATCGGCCGCGTCGGCGGCGCACCTGGCTTGGGCCTGAGCGCTGAATATCCGTTCCAGCCCAGCGTTATGAGCACATGGTCGCACAGGCCGCTGGCGATCGCCATTGCCGCGTTTTGCAGCGCCGTAGTCGGGCTGGCCCCGCCCATATGCACTGTGGCGGCATAGCGCAGCACATCGATACCCAGATTGGCGGCCATTTCCTCTGACGTCGTATAGATCGGCGGCGGCACCATGCCATCGATATCGGAAGGTTTCAGCCCGGCATCCGCGATGGCGCGGCGCGATGCTTCCAGCATCATGTCCACTGCGGTGCGTTCGGTGCCTTTGACGAAAGCGGTTTCGCCAACGCCAGTGATAGCGGACCTGTCGCTGAAGCTTAGGGCGGCGGGACCGTTCATGCCTGCAGCTCGCCTTGCCGGCGCGCCTGAAACTCACGCTCCAGTCGCTGTGAAAGATCACGCACGCCTACATATACTGCCGGGGGCTGGAGGTTCAGATCGCGGCGCACTTCCTCAAGCGGGTGATCGAGGTACCTTTCCCAATAGAAAGTGGTCAGGTCCGCTGCCTTGCGACCCAGTCGCCACGCCTCAAACGCGGCGCGCGCGACGGGGAGCTGCCATTGCTCCGCCAGCAGTTTGGGGATACCGACCGCAACGATGAAGGTGATGCCGTGATTGTAGAATTGTGCATTGCCAAAAGAGAGTACGCACAATTCGCCCAATGCATCGCGGCCATAACCGGTCACCACATGGAACAGATCGTGCGAATCGCGCAGACGTTGGCGATAGCGCGTGACCGCAGGATCGCTGAATTCTGTCATGCCGCTTGCCTCGCTCGCCTCGGCCAGGCCCTGAGCGGTCAGTCCCTCGCCATAGACGAAATCGAGATAAGCGCGGCCAAGCGTCCCCGGCGCGCAGCGCGCCAGGCGCTCCCGGTCGCTGAGCGTGCCGAGCAAATCGGCCCGTTCCGTCAGGATCGTCTGCCCTTGCGGCGAGGCGGCGAAGCGGCGGAAGTTGCGGTAGTAGGAATTGCCCGATAGCGCCTGGACGATGCGAAATACCTGCGAAGTGTCTTCCTTGTCCGCTATCAGCTGGCGCATTGCCGACAAGGCTTCTCCAGGGCGAATGCCGCGGCGCAATTCGTGCCCTTGCGGCAGGTTTGGTGCATCATTCACGACAATACCTCCGTTGCGGTTCACGAGTAGGACTTGGCGGATGAAAGCGCCTCTTCGGCCCCCGTGACGAGATCCTGCATGACCTCGGAGGCGGGACGGATCGCGTGGATCAGTCCGATCCCCTGACCTGCGAAACCGGGAATAACGTCTTTTCGCTCCGCCTTGATGCCGGAGGCCATTACCGGCCCGGAAATCATCGATTGGTACGGCATGGGGAGGGGCTCTTTGTCGGCTGCAGCCCATGCATCGGCCCATCTGTTGCGAATCATGCGCGCAGGCTTGCCGGTAAGCGATCGGCTGACCACCGTGTCGTCCTCGCCGCTTTCGGTGATCGCTTCTTTCTGGAAGTGTTCGATACCCGCTTCCTCGGTCGCGAGGAACGCCGTTCCGATCCATGCGCCCTCGGCGCCAAGCATCATCGCGGCAGCAACGCCGCGGCCATCCGAAATGCCGCCGGCACCGATGACGGGAACGCGATCGCCTACCGCATCGACCACTTGCGGGATGAGCGAGATGGTGCCGATCGGCGAATTGTGACCGCCACCATCGTGACCCTGCGCCACAATCATGTCGATGCCCGAACCGACCACTTGCTCGGCATGTTTAACCTTGCCGATCACCGCCATGACCTTGGTGCCATTGGCATGCAGGCGGTCCACCCACGGTTCGGGATTGCCAAGACCCGCAGCATAGACGGACACTTTTTCCTCGATCACCACTTCCATCTGTGCTTCAAAGAACTCCTTCGAGAAGAGCTGAGGCCCGCCTTTCCCCATTTCGGCGGCGCCAGCCGCCCGCATGGCCGCCTCAGTATCAACTTGAGGAAGGCCTTCGCGGTCCATGAAATCGCGGGTGAACTGCTGGTATTCGCCCAGCAGTTCCATCGGATTTTCGGGTGCGCCACCGTTCTGCGGTGCGGATCCGCGCGTGACCGAGGCGGGCAGCAGCGTATCGACGCCGAAGGGCTTGTCGGTCAGCTCGCGGGTCTGACGAATCCAGTCGCGCAGCTGTTCAGGCGAACACGCCGCCGCACCCAGCACGCCCAACCCGCCCGCATTCGATACCGCCGCGGCCAGCGCCGGAACGCTTGCACCGCCCATGCCGGCCAGCAGGATCGGATATTCGATTCCCAGCATTCCGCAAATTCGGCTTTTCAGCGCCATTTTCTCTTCCTCTCCGCATCGATGCCTTTTGGAACGCTTCAATTGGTTACAACTGCTAAATTTGCCCCCATTTGACCCGTTGGGACACCAGTTCCGGGCTGCGTTCCGCAAGATAGGATGCCGAGCCCGAGACGAGGCGGCTCATCGCCTGCCGCGCAGCTGCCTGGTCGCCAGTGCGCACCGATTCGAGAACGCGGCGCAAAAATCGTAGTTGGACCGCTCGCTCTTGTGCCGAATACCCCAGCGAGTTCGAGAATTCGCGGGTCAGCAAATGCATCGTCGAGGTTAGCAAGCCAAAGAGCGGATTGCCGCTTGCCCAGCCAAGCAGGTCGTGAAAACGGCGGTTCAGTTCCTCGAAATTATTGTCGGCTTCATTGCGCTCCAGTTCTTTGAAGCAATCGGCAAGTGCACTCAGGTCGCCCGTGGTCGCGCGCAGCGCGGCATAGGCGGCGACATCGGGCGCAATCGCCTCGCGCAGTTCCAGCAATCCGCGCAGGTCCGCTTCCATGAAATGGAGGATCAGCGACAGGCTATTGGCGAAATCACCAGTCTGCGGGCGTGCCACCACCGGCCCGCCTCCGCGCCCCAGTTGCAGGTGGATCACGCCCTGGAGTTCTAGGAAGCGCAAGGCTTCGCGTAAGGTCGCACGGGCAACCTCGTAGCGCGCCAGCATCTCGTCCTCGTGCGGCAGCCGGTCCCCAGGAGAATGCGCCCCCGCCTCGATGTCGCGCACGATGTTCTGGGCGAGCGATAAGGCGCGCTTGGTTTTCTTCACTGTTTCGACCTGCGGCTGCATCGTTGCCCCTTGGCTAAAGTCGTATAACATTTAAAAGCGTTCAATGCCCGCTGTCAATGGCCTTTTAACGATAGGGCGGGGTAAAAAGTAGAAAATATTATAAGCTTTCTTGACAAGAATCGGTTAGACCATTATTTTTGTAAGATTAGGGCAGGATTGCTTGCGGGAGAGGAAGACAGGATATGAATACCCAGGTCATGGAAATGGATACTGCAGACAAGATCGCCGCGATTCCGATTGAAGAGATCGACGTTGCCCGGCCAAGCCTGTTCCAGAACGATACCATCGGATTGTTCTTTGATCGGCTGCGCAAGGAAGATCCGGTTCATTACTGCCGCGACAGCTATGTCGGCCCTTATTGGTCGATCACCAAGTTCGACGACATCATGGCGGTCGATACCAACCACAAGGTGTTCTCGTCCGAGGCGAAGCTTGGCGGTATCGCGATTCAGGACATGCATTCGGTTGAGGGTGCGCTTGACCTGGAAATGTTCATTGCCATGGATCCACCCAAGCACGATCAGCAGCGAAAGGCTGTGACGCCCTCGGTCGCGCCGTCCAACTTGCAGCTGCTGGAACCGATCATTCGCCAACGTGCCGCCAAGATTCTCGACGACCTGCCGGTCGGTGAGGAGATTGACTGGGTCGACAAGGTTTCGATCGAATTGACCACTATGACGCTCGCGACGCTGTTCGACTTTCCCTGGGAAGAACGGCGCAAGCTCACCCGCTGGTCGGACATCACAACGGCTGCGCCGGAAACTGGCATCGTCGAATCCTACGAGGCGAGGCGCGAAGAGCTCATCGAGTGCGCAATGTATTTCAAGGGGCTGTGGGAACAGCGCGTCAATGAGGAGCCAAAGAACGACCTGATCTCCATTATGGCGCACTCCCCGGCGACAAGGGACATGCCCTTCCTGGAATTTCTGGGTAACCTTCTGCTGCTCATCGTGGGCGGCAACGACACGACCCGCAATTCGATCAGCGGAGGCGTGCTGGCTCTTAATGAGAACCCAGACGAATATCAAAAGTTGAATAATGATCCTTCGCTTATTGGCAGCATGGTGCCGGAAATCATCCGGTGGCAGACGCCGCTGACCCATATGCGCCGCACTGCGCTCCAAGATTGGGAGATCGGCGGCAAACAGATTAAAAAGGGCGACAAGGTCGTGATGTGGTATCTCTCCGGCAACCGCGACGGCAGCGTCATCGACCGAGCGGACGAATTCATTATCGACCGCAAAAATCCGCGCCATCACCTCTCTTTTGGCTATGGAATTCATCGCTGCATGGGCAACCGCCTCGCCGAACTGCAACTGCGTATCATCTGGGAAGAGATTCACAAGCGTTTCTCAAGGGTCGAAGTGACAGGCGAGCCTGAGCGCCTGTATTCAAATCTGGTGCGGGGAATCACCAATCTGCCGGTGCGTTTGCATGCCCGCTGATTGTCCGAACCAAATATTGCGGAGATAGAAATGGTAAAGGTAACGTTCGTCGCGAGCGGCGGAGAGCGCCGGGAAGTCGAGATCGACAAAGGCGAAACCGCGCGCGAAGCGGCATTGTTCAACGACGTGCCGGGTATCGACGGCGATTGCGGAGGCGTTTGCGCCTGCGCGACCTGTCACGTCCATGTCGACCCCGAATGGATCGACAAGGTCGGTCGGCTGCAGGAAGACGGGATGGAAGCCGAGCTGCTGCAGTTCGCCGAAGGCACTACAGAATACAGCCGCCTCGCGTGCCAGATTCCGATGAAGCCGATGCTGGATGGCCTAGTGCTTCACGTGCCCGAACAGCAATATTGATCCATCGAGATAGGTCTCGCAATCCTCGCCCAATCGATGGAGAAGCAACCCTGATCCTCAGATGGAGACCATGATGGCGACCCAGCTGAAAGAGAACACCCACGCGGACGACGACGCGTTTCGCACAGAAGTACACGAATTTCTTAGCGAAAAATTACCGGAAGAACTCAAGAGCAAGGTCAACCTTGCTAGCAGGCCTGAAAATTCCGACAAACGAAACGCCTCTCCATACAAAATGGCGTGAGTCATATCGGTGCTCGGGGCTGGGCACGCCCACTGGGCCCAAGGCATATGAGGCAGTGGCAGGCTGCTGCCGAGATGCTCGATTTGGCGCAGGCATTGTTCGACAGCACGCTTGACTACCTGAAGCAGCACGTGCGGTTCAACCAGATGCTCGCCACCTTCTTAGCGCTTCAGTACCGCGCTGAGCTTTCGCCTGCCGCTAGCTGCGCGAGGAAGGCTAGCTAAGCGGCATGTGCGCACGCAACTCTCGCGCCCACGATCCGAGCGGTAGTATCATCCGCCCAATCATTTTTCGCAGGTGCTGAGACTGTCCGTCGAACAGCACAGTGGAGGTATAAATGCATTCGGGCCTACTTCTTTCGTAAGCGAGTTCGGCGCCGACCTGCTGCCAACCTCTGCCTTCCTCTCCGATCAGCGAGTCGGAACCAAGTTCGACATCGTCAAAGAATACTTCTGCGAAATGTTCGTCCCCGGTCAGATCGTAGATGGGGAGTGTAACATCGGGTGACTGGTGAGACATTCACTTCATGGCGTTATAGCCTTTCCCGAAGAGCTTCGTAAGGTGTTTTTCCATTAAACGCGCCATGCGGTCTGTGGAAGTTGTAAAACTGCTCCCATTGATCGAGTTTTGCCATCAGATCGACATCTCCTTTATAGCTTAGCAGCTGGTAAAATTCCTGCTGGTCAGAGCGGTGAGATCGTTCCACCTTGCCATTCAGTTGTGGTGTGCCGCGTTTGATATAGGCATGTCGGATACCCAGATCTTCGACGTGCCAATGGAACTTGGCCTGGAACTCGTGGCCGTTGTCGGTTCTGATTTCTCTGATACGGAACGGGAACTTGTTGATAATGTGATCGACGAAGTCGATCGCGTTGGCTTGTGTATGTTTTCTGTAGACCTTCAATGCCCTTACCCGCGTTGCATCATCGATTGCCGTATATTGGAAGCGGCGTATCTTCTCGCCCTTCTTTCCGATAAAAGTCAGGAACTTAACATCCATCTGGATATGGTGACCCGGGACCTGTTTGTTGTAGCGCTTGGTGTGAACCTTACGGAGGCGGGTTCCGCGCGGGAGCCGATTTAGGCCATTGCGTTTGAGGATCCGATATATCGTGGCGTCGGATAGTTTTATGCCATGGTAGCGCGCCAGATACCACATGATCCGTTCGGGTCCGAGGTGGTATTTGCGGCGCAGATGAAGAACCTTCTCGGCAACCTCAGGCGGTGTCTGGTTGGGTGGATTTTTAGGAATTGTTTTGGCATTGACCAGCCCAGCTTCACCGCCGCGCTCATAAGCGCGCTTCCATCTGTAAAAGCTGGCCCGGCCAATGCCAAAATAGCGGCAGGTCTTAGCGACATGCCCTATCTTCTCTGCGTGCTGCAATATCCGTAATTTGCGCTGTACTTCGCGCTCGTCTTCCTTGGTCATAGATACATCTCCTTCCTGCTTCAGGAATTTACAGAAGATGTCTCACGAGTCCCTACATATCTACATTCAGCAAGGTTGCCGTATAGGTTTGGGCGATAGAGGCGGAGGCCATCGGATCGCGCTCGAATGCCGTGAAATCTTCCTCCCACTTCTCGCCCCAACTGGCGACGAGAACAGGCTCGATCGCGTCAAACGGCAGGGGCTCGACCCGTTCCTGAAGACTGGCCAAGGCGTCTATCCACTCGTCAGAGAACACATCGCCGCGCGTTGCGAGAAGTTGGCCGAGTTTCACACCGATCGGGCCAATATCGCGCAGCAAGGCAACCATTGATTTCGGTCGCAAGTGCTCTGGACTGACATCTTCTTCCGGAAAAGGTGCAATTCCAAGGGCATTACCCAGATTCATTGCACCGTGACGGGCAAAAATTCGACCGAGTTCCGCCAATCGCGAAAGGTCGCCTATGAGTTTTTCCGAATCTCCGGGCATCTGGCTCAGTCCGTTGCGTCCGGGAGTTTTTCAAGGTTCTTGGATATCCGATCATCGTCAGTGATTATCTCCCGACGGTCTTTCGATTCGCGCACTTGGAGTTCATAGATGGCCATGGGATTGCTTTAGCCAACTTGGTATGAAACACCAAACAAATATAATAAAGTGCTTTACGATCTGTCGGGCTATCTCTAACTCACCCGTTAAATGAATCGGGTTCGATAGAGTGAGCGGACAAATGAAGGATATTTCCGAAGCTGTAGAGGGCGACAATGCACCGGCTGCGGGATCGCGTTCCAACAGGAAACTACGCCTGTTCATCCTCGCGGCGGTGATCGTGGCCGTTCTTGCAGGTGCCTGGTGGTATTATCGTTATGTTACCTACGGGCAATACATGCAGTCAACAGACAATGCCTACGTTGCAGCGGACAGTGTGGTGGTCTCTTCCAAGGTGGCCGGATACGTCGATGCGGTGCTGGTTTCGGAAAACCAACAGGTTGCCCGCGGCGAAGCACTGGTCCAGCTCGACCTGCGTGATTACCGCGCCCAAGCCGCTCAGGCACGCGCCCAGATCGCGGCCACGGTGGCCGGTGCCGACACGATCCGCTCGCAGGTGAGCGAACAGAACGCCGCGATCCGCCAGGCGCGCGCGCAATTGGCCGTCGCGCGCGCGACGCTAGACCTTGCCAACAAACAGGTGAACCGCTATCGCCCGCTCGCCGCCAGCGGGGCGGAACCGCGCGAAAAACTCGACCAGTACGTGACACAAGCGCAGCAGGCTCGGGCCGAACTTGCCTCCGCGCAGGCTGCGGTCGCGGCCGCCACAGGGCGCCGCGCCACGTTGTTTGAGCAGATCGAGCAGACCCGGGCACAGGCCGATGCTGCTCGCGCGCAGCTCGATGTTGCCGACCTCAATGTCTCTTCGACCCGGCTGGAAGCGAGCAGGGCAGGGCGCATTGGTGACCTGTCGGTCCGGGTCGGGCAGTTCGTCCAGCCCGGCCAGCGGCTCATGACTCTGGTGCCGGTGAGCCAGATCTACGTTACCGCCAATTTCAAGGAAACGCAGGTCGGTCTCGTGCGACCGGGTCAGCCGGTCAGACTCGAAGTGGATGCATTGCCAGATGGCAAGATTGCTGGAACGGTGGACAGCATCTCGCCCGGAACCGGGGCCGAATTTTCGATTTTGCCACCAGAAAACGCGACCGGGAACTTCACCAAGATCGTCCAGCGTATCCCGGTCCGCATATCCATCGACGCAGCACCCGAAGTGCGCCGCCTGCTCGTGCCCGGCATGTCGGTCGTCGCTACCATCGACACCCGCGGTGCCGTCGGCGAACTCGAAGAGATTTCGAGCGCTGCCGAATGACCGAGGCAGCGCCTGCCCAAGCTGGCCCGACCGGTGCTCCAACCAAGCCGCAGAATGCCGACGTCACTGCCTGGGTCGCGGTGGTGGCGGGCGCGCTCGGCGCTATGCTGGCGACCTTGGACATCTCAATCGTCAATTCCGCGCTTCCCGTCATTCAGGGCGAAATCGGGGCGACCGGTACCGAGGGCACCTGGATCGCTACCTCCTTTCTCGTCGCCGAGATTGTCGTCATCCCGCTCAGCGCCTGGCTGGAGCGCCTGTTTGGCTTGCGTACGCTGCTCATCATCGCCGTGACTGCGTTTACAGGCTTCTCGATACTATGCGGGATCGCGACCGATCTGACGACTATGATTATCGGTCGTACAGGTCAGGGATTTATGGGCGGCGTACTGATTCCGACTGCGATGACGATCGTGGCGAAGCGGCTGCCTCCCCACCAGCAACCCATCGGTATGGCGCTGTTCGGCATGACCGTCGTCTTAGGTCCGGTCATGGGGCCGCTGATCGGCGGATGGTTGACTGAGAATCTTAGTTGGCACTACGCCTTCTTTGTCAATGTCCCGGTCTGCGCGACCCTCCTCTTGCTCCTATTCGTAGGTTTGCCACACGAAAAGCCGAACTGGGAATATCTGACCCAGGCAGACTGGGCCGGTATCCTTGGCATGATTCTCGGGCTTGGTGGACTGACGGTCGTGCTGGAGGAAGGCCACCGCGAGGAATGGTTCGATTCCTCTCTCATCCGATGGCTTACCCTGATCACTGTAATCGGGTTCGCGTCCCTCATCTACGGTCAATTGTACGCCTCCAAACCCGTTCTTAAACTCCGGCTACTCTTAAGTCGGCAATTCGGGAGCGTCGCTGTGATGGCGCTCGCGTTGGGGATGGTGATGTATGGCTCGATCTACGTTATCCCACAGTTCCTGGCGATTATATCTGATTACAACGCCTTCCAGACCGGGCTGGTAATCTTCTGGATGGGTGTGCCGGCGTTCCTGTTGATGCCGGTTCTACCCTTCATGATCCGTCGCGTTGATATCCGCATCGCAGTAGGGGCTGGTATGCTCTTGATGGCCCTTAGCTGTTTTGTGAGCACCAGCCTTACAGCCGAATCCGGTGGCGCAGTGTTTACCGAAAGCCAGCTAATACGCGGGGTGGGTATGATCCTGGCGATGATGTTCCTCAACCAGGCGACTGTTGCCTCGGTGGCGAAGGACGAAGCCGGCGATGCTTCGGGCATCTTCAATGCCGCGCGCAATCTGGGGGGGTCATTCGCATTAGCGGGCCTCGCCTCGTTCCAGGACCAGCGCACCTGGCATCACAGCCGCCGGATGGAAGAAACTCTGAATGCAAACAGCGTCTCGCTGCAGAGCTACCTGGATTCGCTGGCGCGGACCTTCGGCGGTATGGATGAAGCAATGGCCGTGCTGGACCGGACCATCCAACGTGAAGCCTTTGTTATGACCTATAACGACGTGTTCTTCGTGATGGGTCTGTTGACGGTGATAACGGTGCCGCTTGTCGTGTTCCTCAAGCCGCTGCCCAAGAACGTTTCCCTCTCGATGCACTGATACCGACATGATCCGAAAATCAATTCCTTTTCTTCTTATTGCCGCCACTCTGGCAGGATGCACCGCCGGCCCAGACTATGCGGGGCCGCCCGAGTTGGCTGCCGCCGGCGGAGCCGGGGGTTTCATCCGGGCCGGCGACAAGGTGAGCAGCACAGTGCCGGAACTCGCCGAGTGGTGGATTCTACTCGACGATCCCGGACTCGATCGACTGATCGAGGCGGCGCTCGCCGATAATCCTTCGCTGGAGGCGGTGGGTGCGCGCATCGCGCAGTCCCGCGCATCCCTCGCGCAGGAAAGCGCAGGCCGCCTGCCATCGCTTGGCACCCAAGCAACGGTCGTGCAGGGCCGTCTGCCGGGTTTAGACATTCAGGGCGGTCCGCCACTTCCTCCAGGGACGCCCGGAATGCCGCCAGAAGAGGAAGACGATACCATCAGTTTTTATAATGCCGGCCTCAACGCCAATTGGGAGATCGATTTTGGTGGCGGGACCGGGCGGCGGATCGAGGCAGCCAATGCACAGTTGGCCGCTGCCGTAGCGAATGCCGAGGATGCGCGAGTCCAGCTAACTGCAGACGTCGCCAACGCCTATGTGAACCTGCGCGAGGCACAGCAGCGGGTCGTGCGGTACCGCCTGCAAAGCGAGTTGCAGGAGCAGATACTCGTTCTGACCTATCAGCGTTATCAGCAAGGTACCCTACCGCTGTTTCCGGTCGGAAATGCTAATGCAGAACTGGAGTTGCTCAAGTCGCAACTGGCCGAGGCCGAAGCAGATGAGGCCGTGTTGCTCGATGCGCTCGCCGTTCTGACCGGGCGCGCTCCGGGAGCGCCTTCTCTCGAAGTTGCACCGATTGGCGAGATCCCCCTGCCGCCCGAAAGAGTGGCGGTAGGTGATCCCGCTAGTCTCATCGCGCGGCGGCCCGATATCCGCGCCGCTGAACGCACCTTGGCCGCCGCGACGGCGCGGGTCGGTGTGGCCGAGGCTGCGAAGTTTCCGAAACTCTCGTTCATGGGCATCCTCGGGCTGGGGGGAACCTCGCCGGAAGATATCTTCGACGTAGGCGAGTTTTCTGCCATTGCGATTCCGCGCCTGCAATGGAATTTCCTTGATTTCGGAAGGGTCGACGCGTCGATCGACCGGGCAGGTGCGGCTCGCCGCGAGGCTGCTGCAAATTACCGGCAGACCGTGCTTGCAGCTTTGCAGGATGCCGAGCGCGCCTTAGCCCGTTTCGCGCAGCAGCGCGCTGCGCTGGCGGCTTTGATCCAGGTCAAGCGACATGCCGATAAATCGGCGGATCTCAACCGGCAGCGCTTTGAGTCGGGGGCGATCTCGCGCATCGATCTCAACCGGACTTTGCGCGAGCAGGAGAAGGCCAATACGGACTTGGCCCGGGGCAGAGCTGCCCTTACTCTTGCGTGGATTGCGGTGCAAAAATCGCTCGGCCTGGGATGGCAGGCGCCATCCTAGATGCCGACCCTACAGGTCACCGCATATATAGGCACCGCGCCCGCTAGCGAGCAATTTTTCATTCGGCCCGGTAACGCTGGTTTCGGCCACTGAAATTTGCTGACCGACTTTCACAATCAAACCGGTTGCGACGAGCGGGCCTGAGGTTGCCGGGCGATGATAATCGACCCGCAGATCGGCAGTAGCCTTTACTTTCGTGCCCTGTGCAATGAGGGCGTAGAAACCGGTCAGGTCGATCAGAGACGCAAGTACGCCGCCATGGGCCGATCCGATTATAGGATTGGAAACGATTTCGTCGCGCCATGGCATTTCGAGCTCCAGCCGCTGCGGAGTCAGCGACCTAACCTTCAGATCGAGCCACGCATGGAAAGGCGCGATACGGAGAATTTCCTCTATGCGTGCCCGATCTATTCGCGCTGGCGCCTCGCTCATGTTTCTCGTCCCCGCATGGAGTGATGTCGTTTCAGGAAATCGAGAATGGCGTGAGAAAACGAATCGTTCGCATCGCCCACAACCATGTGAGTGGCGCCGGCGATGTCGGTATATTCCGCATGCGGCGCAAGTTCGCGTAGATGCTCCACCGCGTCTTCGGAAACGAGGTCGCTCGAACCGCCGCGAATGAGATGGACCGGCAAGGTGAGGTTCTGGGTCGCCTGGCTTAATGCTTCAAATTGGCGTAGATGGCGCCCTTCATCGCGTTTGCTGACCGTCCTGCTGCTAAGGATAAAGGCTGGATCCCAATGCCAGTAATACCGCCCATCGGCTTTGTGTCGTAGATAGTTACGCAGCCCTTCGCCGCTCGACCGCTTGCGTCGAAGAGGCATATAACGCGCGATCGCTTCCGACGCCTCTTCGGGCGAGGCGAAACCGGTTTCGATATGCTCT
This sequence comes from uncultured Sphingorhabdus sp., assembly GCA_963974765.1. GTDB lineage: Bacteria > Pseudomonadota > Alphaproteobacteria > Sphingomonadales > Sphingomonadaceae > Parasphingorhabdus. The sequence continues at coordinate 1,064,456 of CAXBEI010000002.1, read as the reverse complement.
TCCATAAATCCGACAATGCGGTTGACCCCGCTTACTTCCATCTGCGGTGCGATGTCGACAAGTGTCAGGGAAGCGAAGCTGCCGGGCGCCAAATCCCCTTCGGCGAGTATACCGGCCATTCCGCCCAGCGACGCCCCGACCAGCGCAGGCTTGCGCTCCATCCGTGATACGATGGCGACCAGATCGGACGCGAAATCGTGTGTTTCGTAAGCGCCATCGGCTGCCCATTCGCTGTCGCCGTGGCCCCGCATGTCGATGGCGATTGCGTGGAAACCCGCCTCCGCAAGGTCGCCGACCACGTTCTTCCATGCACGACGTGTTTGCCCACCACCATGAGCGAGCAGGATGGGCATCGCACCACTCTCGCCGTTGGCTTCGGCTTTGAGGGTCAAGTCTCCAGCTCCTTCAATGCTGACTGTTTCGCAATACATGGGACTACCCCTAGCTTCCGGCGCCCCAAACAGTAAAGTTATTTAATGTCTCGCCTTTGAAGGAAACTCACCAGCTTATAGCTGGTAGAAGGCTTCAGCCGTTATTGTTTGCTCAGCACTATCCTCCAGAAAATGACCGGCTCGCAGGCGAAGTCATTTTCTGGAGGATAGTGCTTATGCCATATTCACGCGGGAGCCACACGGCTTTTCATCACCGTTATCATATTGTCTGGGCACCAAAATACCGCTTCAAGGTGCTGCATGGGGAGGTCCGCCTGCGGGTGCGGGAGATCATCCGGCAGGTCTGCAGCGAACTGGGCGTGAAGATCATCCATGGCGTTCTGTCACGCGATCATGTGCATATGTTTGTCGAGATCCCGCCCCATATTGCAGTCAGCGACTTCGTGCGCCGGGCAAAGGGACGCTCATCGCGCAAGATACAGCAGGAGTTCGAGCATATCCGCAAACGCTACTGGGGCCAGCGCTTCTGGCAACGAGGCTATTTCTCGACCACCTCAGGCAATATCACCGACGACGTGATCCTCAATTATCTCGACAAGCATACTAACCCAAACAAAGCTGGCTTCAGCCCCAACCCGTGAACCTACATGGAGTAATCGCGGGAGCGTGTCGCCTTGACGGCATTTATGCAGTAAAGGGCTTTATATTATATTGAATTTATGATATGGTCACTATCATGACAACCGAAACAGCTACAATGAGCGCAAACGCGCAAGACGGCTTCCTGAATGAGACCGATGAGTTTGCGTTTTTGCTGGAGGAAGTACCGCGAGTCCTGCGCAAGTCATTTGATGAATCGATTGCCCAGTTCGGCTTGTCCCGCACCCAGTGGAGAACATTGGCCTATCTGATCAAGACCGAGGGAATGACGCAAACCGAGCTGGCAGTTTGCCTAGAACTGGAACGAGCTACGATCGGATTGACGATTGATCATCTTGAAAAACTGGAATTTGTCGAACGTCGGTCCGCAGAAGATGACCGGCGTGTCTGGCGGATATTCCTGCGTCCAAAGGCAATCGACATTATTCCGGAACTTCGGAAAGAAGCCAACGCCGTTTATCAGAAGATGTTCAAAGGCATTTCCAAAGCAGACTTGACCATCATACGAACCGCGATGGAAAAAATGGTTGGGAATCTAAGGGTGTGCTGAACACGTCAGATCCCAAAATCTAACTGGTTCTGATCCTTCTCTCCCATAGGATCAGCTGGAGCGAGTGGCTGGGGCCACTCGCTCCCTTTTTTGGTATAAGCCAGTTATTGGCGTTGCTAGCGATCGACTCCTGCCGGAGCATAAATCAGGCAGTCATCCGCGGCTAGAAGTTGCTTAACGGGATGTACGACGTGGATAGAGTAGATATCCTCATCCTTATATACAGCGGATATGATCTACACTGCGCCATGTAGCCGTTGGACGGCATAGCGCCCGAGACTACCGAGAATCTCCCAGCGCGGATTGTGTTTGCTTGTAAGAATACCGAAGAGGTGGTCGACCGACCGACAAGAGGGCGGGTTGTGTTGAAAAACTCGGTCTTGTCAGCATTGTAGAGATGCGATTCAGCATTCCTGTAGAGGCGGGAGATGCTGCGATGATGGGCGAGCGGACGGTGATGCAGGAGGCGCTGTTTTTCGGGTCGATGGTCCGGCAACCAATTTGCTCGCTGTTTTCGGTGACTGGCAAGTGGTTCAGCCGAGCGTTGCCAAAGCACTTGATCGCCTTTTTTCGGGGGAAGGTGAAGAGTTTGCGACCACCGACTGTGCTGCGCTGATGCCGCGCAGCTGGCAATGGCTCGACGGCTCTGCCTTTTCAACTCATGGAGACCTTATGCAAGTCGCGTTTGGTCTGGATCCAATCAATACCGACAAACCGCTCATGTATCAGGGTGTTCGGATCGGTTTTTCGGCCCGACCGAAGATGTGTCGTTGCCGACTATCGAACATGGTATTGATTTTGAAGGCGAGTTCGGTGTTATTGTAGATCATGTTCCAATGGGAACATGCGCTACGGACGCAACGAAACACATCAGACTAATCGTCAAAATCAACGACTGCTCTTTGCGCGCGATTGCTCCGATAGAAATGGCAACCGGCTTTGGTTGGGTGCAGGCAAAACCGGCCTGTTCGATGGTGCCCTTTGCGGTGACACCCGATGAACTGGGTGAAGTCTAGAAAGATGGCGTGTTTGACACGACTTATAAATTGACTTGTACGGTGAACGTTTTGGTGCAGCCATGGATTTTGGTTTCCAGGGACTGGTTGCTCATGCTGCATTGACGCGCGATCTGGTAGCGGCAACGATTATTGAGTCGGGTACCGTTTCCGATTCAAACTATACAGAAGTCGGATCAAGCTGTATTTCAGAGGTTCGTGCGATCGAGGTGATCCGCGACAAGGGCCTAGCCACAACGCCGTTCCTGTCTTTTGGTGACCCTATTCGCATCGAAGGGCGCGGAATTGACGGCTCATCCCCATGTGGTGTGATCGACCAGCAGGTCGTTCAAGCCTGACGTGCGACTGCCACTTTCTGAAAATAGTATAGGAAAGCCTGATTTGTCATGCCAAGATCGCTCAATTGAAATTGTTTTCAATTGAACCTATTTGGTTGATCTTTTTGACCATGTTCTAGAATGAGCGTGAAATCCATAGGGTGCGATGAGAACAAAAAGAGAGTATCCGCACTTACATTGCACTTACAGCGGTGATATAAGAATTCAGCATTTTGAAAAAATGGCTGAAAACTGGCCGGGACGAGAGGATTCGAACCTCCGATCCCCCCCAGCATCGACTGCTCAGGATAACGCGATCATCTTTAGCCAGGATTGTTCAATCAGTGTTTATTTTTGTCAGAAAAAAAGATTACCATGACACATCTTATTCGTCTGCCCTCTGGTGTTGTTTCGCTGAACACCTAAAGCTCTTGTTCGCATCGCAATTTGAATCGTGATACAACGCAACTATGACCAAGCCAGATCCAGCAACATTGAAAATTGTGGCGGCGCTAATTCGAACCCGCATGGACCGCCTTTCCGGCGATCAGCGACTTGATGGTCTAGAGCGCCTTGGAGCATATCGTGAGTTCAATCAATTGGCGAAAGATCTTGACGCGACCGCAGTCGAGTTTACTCGCGACGAGAAATGGTAGCAGGCGCCGCTACCGGAAATCGTTTTTACATTTATCACTGTTTTGGGTTGGATGGTTCGTTGGTTTAGCAATCAACGCTGTTGTATTCCCTACCTTTGAAAGAACTGGTCCATCATCAGTTCTTCGAATATTGGAATTTCTTCCATTTGCTACCCAAAATGCTACCCAAGTTGCAAATATTGCAACTTCGAATATCATTCTGTCAGAAAATCGTTTATCTTCAACGTATTATGGTGAGCCCTGCTGGGTTCGAACCAGCGACCTACTGATTAAAAGTCAGTTGCTCTACCGACTGAGCTAAGGGCCCCTCATCCGGCTGGTGCAGTGCGCCAGTCGTCGGGAAGCGCTTCCCTAGGGGCGCTTTGTTTCATGGTCAAGCGGCTTTGGCGCTTTTTTCCCTTGTTTTCGGGGTCGCCGGTTGCGGGCGTCCAGCTGGGCGATCGTCCGGCCGGTCAGGGGATCGCGCCAATCGCCCGCAATCTCCGCCGCAGGGCGCAGGACAAAGCTGCGTTCGCGCATCAGCGGATGGGGGATGGTGAGGGCCGGTTGGTCGCTGGCAAAGGTGCCGCCGCTCCACAATATGATGTCGAGATCGAGCACCCGCCGCGACCAGGCCTGACCGCGGCGACGGCCAAATTCTGATTCGGTACGCTTGAGCAGGGCCAGCAGGGCAGGCGGCGGCAATGTCGTTTCGATGATCGCGACTCCATTGGCATAGCAGCGCTGGGACGGTCCGACCGGGCGCGAGGCGATGGTGCCGGAGGTCTCGACCATGGTCAGGCCTCGTCCGGCCAGCCGCTGTCCAGCCGCGGCAATTATGGCGCGGGGCCCGCCAAAATGCTGGTGGCGCTGGTTCGAACCGAGAGCGATCAGGTAGAGCATATGCGGCAATCTGGCTCCTGTGCGATACGGAGACTAAGGGAACGGGAACAAATGGTTCCAAGCGGGCGGATCGGCTGCTATCATGAAATCCATGACAAGGAAATCAAGGAGAAGCTTCGTGAGTCAGCATTATATCACTTTGTCGGGCGTGGTCCTGTTGTCGCTCGCCGCCGCCGGCTGCAGTGAGGATGGCATTTCCCCGGGCGAAGTCAGCGGCAATGTCGCGCGGGCGGCGCTGGTTGGCGCGGACCAGACTGAATATGGCGAAGTGATTGCGGCGCAGGGCGACAATGGCCTGATCGTCAATATCAAGGCCCAGGGCATGTCGCCCGGTCCGCATGGCGTGCATATTCACGAGACCGGCAAATGCGAAGGTCCCGACTTCAAATCCGCCGGTGGCCACTGGAATCCGGCCGTGAAACAGCATGGCTTTGACAATCCGCAAGGCGCGCATGCGGGCGATTTCTTCAATCTGGATATTGGCGCAGACGGAACCGGCGCGCTGGAAGCGACCATATCCGGCGCAACGCTCAGCGATGGCGACAAAGCCTTGCTCGATGCCGATGGCGCGGCTTTCGTGGTGCATGAAGGTCCGGATGATCTGAAGACCGATCCCTCCGGTGAAAGCGGCGGCCGGCTGGCTTGCGGCGTGTTTGTCGGCGGCCGCTGATCCAGTCCTTTGTTGGTAAATGTAGAGTAGTTTGATGAGCCAGTCCGTGTTGTTTGTCTGTCTTGGCAATATTTGCCGTTCGCCGCTGGCGGAAGCGGCCTTGCGGCAGGAATGCCTGGGTTCCGAGTTGAATGTCATTGTCGATTCCGCCGGTACCGGCGACTGGCATGTCGGGCAGCCGCCAGACGAACGCGCGCAGGCCGTTGCGGCGCAGAATGGCATGGAAATCGGCCATTTTCGTGCGCGTCAGGTGAAGGCAGCGGATTTTCGCGATTTTGATCATATCATCGCGCTGGACAACCAGAATTTGCGCGATCTGAACGCATTGCGGCCGGCGAAGGCGATTTCGCAACTGTCGCTACTCTTCGATCATGTCGCGGGCAGGGCGGGCGAGGATGTCGCCGATCCCTATTATGGCGGCGACCGTGATTTTGACCAGACATGGGCGGAAGTGACCGAAGCGGCCCGGAATATCAGGGAATGGCTGGCCGCAGGCTAGAGAGTCCCGGCGGCCGCTGATTCCGGAAAATTTTTCGATAATCGGTCGGCCCGATAGAAGCTATCTATCGAATCTGACGGGATTATTTTGGCCAGCCAAGGCGGTTTCCCTTGAAAAAAATGCGCTGTTACCCGATATTGTAACCTATAGAGCCTGTTTGTCGGCTCGCTAATTTTGAGGAGTATGCAATTATGGCTTGGCAAGATCCAAGAACAACCTTCGGGCAGGCCCCTGTGGGCACCGCTCCGCAGACCGAGGTCGCGTTCGACGCGGGCCTGCGCACCTACATGCTCAAAGTCTATAATTACATGGCCAGCGGCGTATTGCTTACCGGCATCGTCGCGATGCTGTTCGCCAGCTCCGGTCTGGCGCAGGATATCATGTTCGGCGGCGGACCGCTGAAATGGGTGATCATGTTGTCTCCGCTCGCGATCGTGTTCGCGATGAGCTTCGGGCAGAATAAATTCTCCACCTTCACGCTACAGGCGATGTTCTGGGGCTTTGCCGCTCTGATGGGCATGTCCATGTCGACCATATTCCTGGTCTACACGGGCGCATCGATCGCGCAGACCTTCTTTGCCACGGCAGCCGCCTTTTTGGGCCTGAGCCTTTATGGTTATACGACCAAGAAAGACCTTTCCGGCTGGGGCAGCTTCCTGATCATGGGCGTGGTCGGTATTCTGGTCGCGATGGTGATCAACATTTTCCTGCAGTCAACGATGATGCAACTCGTGATCAGTGCGATCGGTGTTCTGGTTTTCGCGGGCCTTACCGCCTACGACACGCAGCGGATCAAGAGCATGTACGCTTATGTCGCGGGAACCGACATGGTCGGCAAGACCGTGGTTCTGAGCGCACTCAGCCTCTATCTGGACTTCATCAACATGTTCCAGTTCCTGCTCTACTTCATGGGTGGGCGCGAATAGGCCGATTTGGCTCACTAGAGATTATCGAAAAAGCCCGGCAGGAAACTGTCGGGCTTTTTCTTTTGCCACTTCGTCGAGATTTGAGCGCAAATGCTGGACATTTATAAGCGTGAATCATAAGGAAACGGCTGTTGTTTTGGGAGAATATCACAATGCCGCGTTTGAAGGATATGCGTCTTATATTGGTAGCCGGCGGATTGGCTCTGCTTGCCGCCTGTCAAACGCCGCCGCCTCCGCCGCCGCCGCCTGCTCCGGTTGTGCAACCACAATATACGCCGCGCGCGCCGACACCGCCATTTGGCGCGAGCCACCTGTCGATCGTACCCTCGCTTCGAACCGACGGACTGCGCGAGACGATCAATCGTGATCTCGGACCGCTCGAGACCCTATGGCATGTCCGGGCTGCACTGAATGTTGCCGCGCTCAGCTGCACCGGGCCGCTCTACGAGCGCCTGGTTGACGATTATAATGCGTTCATCAAGAATAACAGCGCGTCGCTGCGCAACGCCAACAACGCGATTATCAGGAAATTCCAGCGGGACACCGGCAGCGGTTACAAGACCGAGCATGACCGTCACCAGACCCAGCTCTATAATTACTGGTCCTTCTCGCCGCTGCGCCGGCCCTTTTGCGATCAGGCCGTGCAGATCAGCCAGCGCGCCATCGTGACCAAATCCGCCGATCTCAACCTGTTTGCGGAACAAGCCTTGCCGGAACTGGAAAAGCCGTTCACCGATTTCTATCTCGCTTATGAGGAATATGAACGCGATCTTCAGGCTTGGCAGGTCCAATATGGGCAGCCGGAAGCTGTCGCTGAACAGCCGGCCCTCGAACAGCCTGTTCTCGATTACGAGCAGCCCGCTCCCGGCGAATGAATAGCCGTTAAGCGGTTACAGAAAAGGCCAGACGGGACGCCCCCTCTGGCCTTTTGTTTGTCTCGGGCGGGGCGCGATCAGCTGTTTTCGGCGATCAGCGCGTCATCGACGGCCTTTGCCGCTTTATGGGCGTCGCGTTCGGTCAGCCGCTTGGCGTAAGCGACAAAGCTGTCGCGCTCGGGCAGGGTCCCGAATTGCGTACCCCATATGACCTGCGCGCCGAAATAGACATCGGCCATGGTAAAGCGCGAACCGCAGACATAATCATCCGCCTGAAGCTTGCTATCGAGCACATCGACCACGCGGTCATAATTACCATAGCCAGCCGTCATCTCCTTATCTTGCGCGACCTCAAAGCCGAGTGTCTTGTTAGTGATCGCCGCTTCAATCGGCCCCGCCGCAAAGAATAGCCACCGGTAATAGTCGGCCCGTTCCGCAGCCGTCGGTGCGAGACCGGCATCGGGGAATGCTTCGGCCAGATAAGCGCAGATAGCTGCGCCTTCGGTCACGATCCTGCCGTCATGATCAATCGCCGGCACCTTGCCCATCGGGTTGATCTTCAGATAGTCGTCAGCCTTCATCGACGTGCCATATTCGAGCAGTATCTGCTCATAGTCTGCGCCCGCTTCGTGCAGCGCCCAGCGCGCAATCTGGCCGCGCGACATCGGGTTGGTGTAAAATTTCAGGGTCATTTCAATCTCCTTCTTGTTCGGAATTTTCCATATGGGCTCTGTATTGTTCCCGCTGCTGACGAGAGAATTCTTCCAGCGATCTTTTCGGGTCCGCTGTGTAGTTTGCTCCGGTCGGTGTGAATCCGGAAATGCGATCAAGCCGGAATGCCCGGAAGTCATCCCGCAATTCGCACCACCCCACCAATGTCCAGACCTTGCCCCAGAACCACAGGCCAAGCGGCTGGACGTTCCGCCGGGACGGCGAACCATCTTCGTCGCTATAATCCAGAGTTACGATTTCCCGGGCCTCAATCGCATGTTCACAGCGGTCGATCAGCTCTCCCGATTGTCCTTCCAGTCCGATGCGTGGTGAAAATATTTTCGTGTCGCCGACGCGGCTGCGCTCGGCTTCCGGCAACACCGCCTCGATTTTGACCAGCGCCTCTTCCGCCGCGGCAATCATCGCCGTGCCACCCCAGGCCCGGACCATTCGTGCGCCGGTGACCAGGGCAACTATCTCGTCGCGGGTAAACATCAATGGCGGCAAGTCGAAGCCGCTGCGCATGATATAGCCGATACCGGCTTCCCCCTCGATAGGGACACCAGTGGACTGGAGGTCGGCGATATCACGATAGATTGTGCGTTCGGAGACCTCGAGGCGATCGGCGAGATTGGCAGCGGTCACGAGCCGGCCACCGCGCAGATATTGGACAATCTGGAACAGGCGGTCGGCTCTGCGCATCAGTTGCTATACTTGAAGATACCGAGGCTGTTGCCCTCCGTATCCTTCGCGTAGAAGAAGGCGCCCGACGGAATCGAAATGACCTCCGATACCACTGCGCCGCCGCTGGCCTTGACCCGGTCCATAGCGTCGGTCAGTTCTCCGGGGGCAGAAAGATGCGCGGTGACGCCGTCGCCCGCTGTCGCAGGCTTGCCTTCATAGAGATGGCCGCACATCGCGCCATTGATGCTGGGGATCATCTGCATCGTCTGCGGGCCTTCATCATTTTCGACGAGCCTGGTCTCCAGGACAGCTTCGTAAAATTTCTTCGCACGGTTCAGGTCGGTTGCGGGGATCTCTACCCAAACCAGTCGATCACGGGTCATCTCGGTCATTTGCTTGCTCCTTCTCTTTGATTGAACAAGTACCGGATATCATAGCCCTACTGACAGCATCCTGTCAGGAGTGATTCAACATTTGCAGATATCATGCGCTCGCCGTCGAACGGCACGGGATTTTTCTCCGGATCCATGCGCGGATCTGCGTTGTCCGGATTCCCCGTCATCTCGGTCAAATGTGCCATGGCGGCGTCTTCCGATGTTTGCGTATTATCAGCGCCATTATCTGGACCGGTCAGAAAGTCGCATCGATGCCGCGCAAGCCGATCCCGGTTTTGATGTGATCACCGAAATCCATTTTGCCACTCAGGCCGATTATGGCGCGTTTCTGGCAAAGACCTCCGATCCGGCCATGCTTGCCGAAATCCGCGCAGACGAAGCCAATTTCCTGATCAGCGATGCCACCCGATCCCTGCGGATGGACAGCAGCAGCTAGGTTCGTTGGGTTCCAAATTGGTTTAACGCAAAAATGCGCATGACGAGGTCTGGGGCAGGTCGTCTCGTTCGCGTCAAATATTCTGGTATTCAAACAGTCCTGGCCGAATGCCTCAGATCGGGATTGCGAAGACATGGGGCGTGGAGGAACTTGTTCTGCCAACAACTTCTTGTTTTTACTAATCATCCTAATAAGGTGAGAAAAATTTGGGGGCATGGCAAAGCGAATGAAGCATTTCTATTTGGCGCTTATCTGCGTTGTTTATTTGATATCGGGAACATCCGCCAAAGCGTCTGCCGATCTGCAGTTCGACCAACCCGGAACATGGGTGGAGTCTGCGGACCTTGATCAGGTTCTGCGCGAAAATCCAGAGAGCGAAGCCATATTGGTGATTCTGGATATCCAACGGCAACTGGAGCACGGCAAAGTCTCCTCTTATCATGATGTGGCCGTGCGCATTGATTCGACCAAGACGATGTCGGACATGTTGTCGCTGTTCAGCCCCGCCTGGCATCCGGATCAGGGCGATTTGATTATCCATCGCTACGAGATTGTCCGGGGTGCCGAAGTCATCGATCTGACGAAAGTCGAGAATATGTTCGATGTCATCCGGCGCGAGAAAAACCTGGAGCGGCAGCAGATCAACGGCATGCTGACCGCCATCTCGCAAATCGAGGACCTGCAACTGGATGATATCGTGCGGATGAGCTTCACCGTTACGACCGCCAATGAAGCGCTTGCCGGACGCGTGCAGGCGGCTGGCGGCTTCGCGTCGGAAGATGTCAAAGTCGATTTTATCCGTCAGCGGATCCGCTGGCCGGACAAGATGGATGTCAAATGGCGCGGTTCCAAGGCAGAAATTGCACCAGTGAAAACCAGCGAGAACGGCTGGACGAATCTGGAAATCAATTATCGCGCAAAAGAACCGGATGTCGAAATCCCGGATAACGCCCCGATGCGCTTCAAGGATAGGAATCTCTTTGAAGTGGCCAGCTTTGCGTCGTGGAATGACGTGTCGCGCGTAAACGCGGCTCTATATCCAAGCAAGGACGGTATCATCAAGGGCGGCTCTCTAGAGCAGGAAATTCAGGCGATTGCTGGCCAGACCCGCGACAAGAAAGAAAGGGCAGCGCTTGCACTGCGCCTCGTTCAGGACAAGATCCGCTATCTCTACAACGGTATGGGATTTGGCGACTATAGCCCCCAGAAACCGGAGGAAACCTGGAAACTGCGCTATGGCGACTGCAAGGCGAAGACCTATCTGTTGCTGGCGATCTTGCGGCGTCTGGATATCAAGGCCGTGCCGATGCTGGTCCACACCAGCCAGCGCGATATCGTTTTGGAGCGATTACCCTCTTTTCAGGCGTTCAATCATATCATTGTGAAGGCCGAGATCGACGGTACGGTCTATTGGCTCGATGGCACGGGAAGTGGCACGCGCATGGACGATATGATCAATTCTCCGACCCATCGCTATGGCTTGCCGAGTGTGAAGAATGGCGCCGAACTGGAAGAAATTCCCATTCGTCGTCCTGGCCGGCCCTATCAGGCGGTCACGGTCACCTATGATGTAACCGCTGGAACGGAGCTGCCTGCTGCTTTTGAACTTCGGGCGACGCTTCGCGACAGTGATGCGACCAAACTGAAAGATGCCATTGCGCAATTCTCGGCGGAAAAGGTCAAGGAGTTGCGCGAGGAGGCCGCTCTTCAATATGTGCTGGACGGGCTGGTCTATGAAACGACCTTCTCCTTCGATGAAGATCAGGAAACCGGATATTTGACAGCCAAGGGGCTTGCCTATCTCGATTGGGATATCAAGACCGACAAACACCGGCACGAATTGTGGAGTGTGTCCGACAATTTCAAAGTTCAGAAAACCCGTGATGACGAGGAATTGCGCGGATTGCCGGTCAATCTGAGCTATCCGAGATATTTCAGTTATCAGGCCAACTATAATCTGCCCGAAAGATATTCGGAAGCGTCCCTCGATGGTCTGGCGGAAGACAGCTCGGAAATCGGCGGATTCCAGTTCAGCCGCTCTGCCCTTAAAAACGGTAATCAGATTGTTTCAAAGGAAGAATATTACACGGGCCGGTGGGAATTGCCGGCCGAGGAATTTGAAACCGAACGGCGCAAGCTCTCGCGTCTCAACAGGGAGAATGTAAAAATCATCCTGCCGGAAGACAGGGTATTGCCATGGCGGGAAGTGGAAAATTTCAAGCTGTCGGCTCAGGCGGCTGGCCATCGCGAGGCGTTCGACAGACATGTTGCAAATGCTAGCGATGACGATGATTCCGCCTTCGTCAATCGGGCCTATTTCTACCAGACTCTGGGTGAATATGAAAATGCGATCGCCGATGTGCAAAGCGCCCTGGCGATCAATTCCGATGCAGAAAATTACAAGTGGCTGGGCGATCTGCAACTCGGCTCGAATCCGGCAGCTGCCATCACCGCTTATTCGCAAGCGATTGAGATCAAGCCAGCCTATTTTGACGCCTTGCTCGATCTGATCAGACTGCATGTGCGACTGGGCGAATATGCACAGGCGCATGCGGTGCTGGAGCGGGCGAAAAATGCGGGCCTGACCGAGACCAGCGTCGATTCCATCCATATCGAGATTTTGCAGGCCGAAGGGAAATTTGACCAGGCCCTGCAAATCATAAACGATCTGGTCGAGGAGGAACCCGATAACGCAAGCTATCTCTCGGACCGGTGCCTGTTGCGGGCAATGGAAAAAACGGAGCTTGATCTGGCGCTGGCAGATTGCACCAACATGATCGAATTGGCCAAACGCAGCGCTTATTATCATTTCATCCGCGCCTTGGTCTATTATCAGCGCGGTGAATATCAACTGGCGATTGATGATCTTGGCAAATCGATCAAGGTCAGTGATCGTCAGGGCTATGTCTATCATCTCAGGGCGCGCGCCCATCGCAAACTGGGGCAAATCGCAGCCGCCGATGATGATGCAAAGACGGCGCAATTCCGCTATAAATATGCAGGCTGGTATTGGGGCCATTTCTCCGATGACTCGGCGTCCGCCCAATGATCTGCGACAGAACATAAAAAAACGGCGTGGGATCAGCCACGCCGTTTTTTCTGTCTGCAGGCCTTGCGACCCGTTTCCGAAAGCGAATTATTTCGTCTCGCTGTCGGCCTTTTTCTTCGCCGGGGCTTTCTTTTTCTTCGCCTTGGGCGCGGCCGCCGTAACTTCGAAGGTGAGATTGTTGTCCTTCAGATGGACCTTGACCTCGCCGCCGTTCTTGAGCTTGCCGAACAACAGTTCCTCGGCGAGCGGCTGCTTGATCTTCTCCTGGATCAAACGGCCCATCGGGCGGGCACCGTAAAGTTTGTCATAGCCGCGCTCGGTGAGCCATGCCTGGGCATCCTCGTCGAGCGTGATATGGACATTCTGGTCGGCCAGTTGCAGTTCGAGCTCGAGAATGAACTTCTCGACAACCCGCGCCACCACTTCGGTCGGCAGATAGGCGAAGGGAACGATCGCATCGAGACGGTTGCGGAATTCCGGGGTGAACATTTTCTTCACCGCTTCCTCGCCCGCATCTTCCTTCGACATATTGCCGAAGCCGATGCCTTCTCTTGCCATGTCGGACGCGCCGGCATTGGTTGTCATGATCAGCACCACATTCCGGAAGTCGACTGTCTTGCCGTGATGATCGGTCAGCTTGCCGTTGTCCATCACCTGCAGCAATATGTTGAACAGGTCGGGATGGGCTTTCTCGATTTCGTCGAGCAGCAACACGCAATGCGGGTTCTGGTCGATGGCATCGGTCAGCAGACCGCCCTGGTCATAGCCGACATAGCCCGGAGGCGCGCCAATCAGGCGGGAAACGCTGTGGCGCTCCATATATTCGGACATGTCGAAACGCTTGAGCGGAATGCCCATGATCGATGCCAGTTGCTTGGCGACTTCGGTCTTGCCGACGCCGGTCGGGCCGCTGAACAGATAATTGCCGATCGGCTTCTCCGGTTCGCGCAGTCCGGCACGGGACAATTTGATCGCGCTGGAAAGCTTCTTGATCGCCTCGTCCTGGCCGAAGACCACGCGCTTGAGATCTTTCTCCAGATTCTCGAGCGTTTTCTTGTCGTCCTTGGACACGGATTTGGGCGGGATCCGCGCCATTGTCGCGATCACGGCTTCGATATCCTTGGTCGTGATCATCTTCTTGCGGCGCGAAGGCGGCAACAGCATCTGCATCGCACCGACTTCGTCGATCACGTCAATCGCCTTGTCCGGCAGCTTGCGGTCGTTGATATAACGGGTGGACAATTCCACCGCCGATTTCAGAGCATCGGGCGAATAGCGAACCTTGTGATGGTCTTCGAACGCACCGCGCAGGCCGGCAAGAATCTTGATCGTATCCTCGACCGACGGCTCGTTGATGTCGATTTTCTGGAAGCGCCGCAGCAACGCGCGGTCCTTCTCGAAATGGTTGCGGAATTCCTTGTACGTGGTTGATCCGATGCAGCGAATGACGCCGCCGGACAGCGCCGGCTTCAGCAGGTTCGATGCATCCATCGCGCCGCCGCTGGTTGCGCCAGCGCCGATAACCGTGTGGATTTCATCAATGAACAGGATCGCGTCCGGCATTTTCTCAAGTTCGGATACGACCTGTTTCAGCCGCTCTTCAAAATCACCGCGATAGCGGGTTCCGGCAAGCAGCGCGCCCATGTCGAGCGAGTAAATGACCGCCGGAAGCAACACTTCCGGTACATTGCCTTGTACGATCCGCAACGCCAGGCCTTCGGCAATCGCCGTTTTACCAACGCCGGGTTCGCCGACATAAAGCGGGTTGTTCTTCGAACGCCGGCACAAAATCTGGACCGTCCGGTCAACTTCCGCCTGCCGTCCGATCAACGGATCGATACGGCCATCCGCAGCTTTCAGGTTCAGGTTGACGGTAAACTGGTCGAGCGCCGTTTCTTTCTTGTTCTTTTCTTTCTTGTCCTCTTCACCGTCCATGCCGGACAATTCGGCCGGCTCGGGTGCCTGGCCGCCTTTGCCGACACCGTGGCTGATGAAGCTTACGGCATCGAGACGGCTCATGTCCTGCTGCTGCAGGAAATAGACGGCATAGCTTTCCCGTTCGGAAAATAGCGCGACCAGCACGTTGGCGCCGGTGACTTCATCCTTGCCGGAAGACTGGACATGCAGGATCGCGCGCTGGACGACGCGCTGGAATCCGGACGTGGGGGAGGGGTCGATGGCCTTCTCGACCTTGAGCGAATCCAGTTCGCTGTCGAGATAGAGAATGACGGCGTCTTCCAGTTCACCGAGATCGACACCGCAGGCGTTCATCACTTGAGAAGCGTCGCCATCGTCAACCAGTGCGAGAAGAAGATGCTCCAACGTCGCATATTCATGGTTGCGGTCAGCAGCATTTTTCAGCGCCTGATGCAGGGTTTTTTCGAGCGATTCCGCGAATGATGGCATTTATTTTACTCCAAATTTGGGACGGTTTTAACGCCCCGCTTGCCGAAACCGATTTCGTTTATCCGGGTTCGGGCTTTAACCAATTGCTTGCACTCTAGATCGTGACCCGCGCCTTAAACGTCAAGGGCGCCGCGCTTCTGATCTGCAAACATCCAGCCAAGGCTGCCAGTTTCTCGTCTCTCTTCTCCTATACGGTCCAAAATGGAACGTCTGAACCAGACTATTATTAAACAAGGTTAACAAATGCTTTAACGAAAGCCAGCCTTTATCACTTTTTGAACAGATTATCTGCGCTTGCCCGATGAGACACGGCGAATTTTTTCTTAGCTTCGCAGCGACTTATTTCCGATTTCAACAAGGAAATCCGTTTTTCCAGCTCGTCCACCGACAACGGGTCGAGATCCTGTTTGACCATCAAGGCCACGGGATCATTGGCGTTGCGCGGTAAATTATCGTCATCATCCATGAATCGACATACCTCCTGCAGCCTAATGTTGACCGCCCGCGCTTTGCTGTCAATAAGGGCCGCAAACAAGGGGGGTCGCAAATTTCCCGGGGGACAATCAATGCCTGTATCTGAACTGCTGCAAAAAGAAATGACCGCTATCGCGATTAGCGAACCTGGTGGACCGGAAGTCTTGAAATCGGTAACGGTGGAGGTTCCGCAGCCGGCGCACGGTGAAGTGCTGATCCGGGTGGCGGCTGCCGGGGTCAACCGGCCAGATGTCATCCAGCGCATGGGTTTCTATCCTGTTCCGCCGGGGGCCTCGCCGCTGCCGGGTCTGGAAGTATCGGGCACTGTCGTGGGACTGGGCGAGGACGTCGGGATGGAATGGATCGGCCGCAGGATTTGTGCGCTGACCAATGGCGGCGGCTATGCCGAATATTGTGTCGCGCCGGTCGGACAATGTCTGGAAGTGCCGGAAAGCCTCACCATGGTCGAAGCGGCTGCGCTACCCGAGACATTATTCACGGTTTGGGGCAATTTGTTCAACCGCGGTTTTGCCCGCGAAGACGAAACGGTGCTGGTCCATGGCGGCACCAGCGGTATCGGCACCATGTCGATCATGCTCGGCAAGCTGTTCGGCCTCAATGTCATCGTCACCTGCGGCAGCGATCAGAAATGCACTGCCGCCAAGCAGATCGGCGCCGATCATGCGATCAATTACAAGACTCAGGACTTTGTCGAGGAGATCAAAAAGATCACCGACGGAAAAGGTGTCGAAATCGTGCTCGACATGGTGGCCGGCGACTATGTCGCGCGCAATCTGCAATGTCTGAAAGAAGATGGCCGTCATGTGACCATAGCGGTGCAGGGCGGACTGCAGGCGACGATCAACATGGCCCATGTCATGATGAAACGGCTGACCCTCACCGGTTCGACGCTGCGGCCACAGTCGGCAGAGCGCAAGGCGCTTATGGCAGATGAAATATACCGCTATGTCTGGCCGGATGTGGAAGCGGGCAAATTGAAGCCGGTGATGGACGAAAGCTTTCCGCTCGCCGATGCCGCCAAGGCGCATGCTCATATGGAAGCTGGCGATCATATCGGCAAGATCGTGCTGATCGTCGAATAGCTTCATGAGCGGTGAAATAGACTTTCACGGGGCAAAAGTAGCCTGCTTCATTGATGATCATATCCTGGTCTATCGCCGCGACAACAAGCCGGACATTCCCTTCCCCGACATGCTCGATTTACCGGGTGGCGGGCGCGAAAATGGCGAGAGCGGCGCGGAATGCGTCGCCCGTGAAACATTTGAAGAATTCGGCATAAGCATCGCCATTGATCGTTTCGAACCTGTGCAATCCTACCCGAACTGGCGCGGGTCCGGTCATGTGGCACTGTTCTTTGTCTGCCGTCTTTCACCCGACATGCTCGATGATATTATATTCGGTGACGAGGGGCAGGGCTGGACAACCATGCCGGTCACCGAATTTCTGGCCAGCGATCAAGCCGTTCCGCATCTGCAAACACAGGTTCGTTTATTCCTGAAAAGCTAGGACCCTCGTCACCAAAGCTTCATAAAAGCAGGACTTTGCTGTAACAATCGGCTGCTAGGGCCGGGCCCATGGGATAGTCTCCATGGGAGTTTTTATGGCCAAGCATTTTCCCCCTTTCACCAAAGCCGATATTCCGCTGCTCGACGTTGATCGCTATGAAGCGCGGCTCAAGCGGAAGCCGCAGGTGCATGCGCGCGACCGCACCCGATACAGGACCATCTGGATTTCGGACATCCATCTCGGCACGCGCGGCTGCAACGCCGACTTGCTGATCGACTTTCTCGATCATGTCGACAGCGATACGCTCTATCTGGTCGGTGATATCATTGACGGGTGGCGGTTGAAGAAGAAGTTTTTCTGGCCGGACGGTCATAATGATATCATCTGGCGGATATTGAAACGGGCGCGGCGCGGCACGCGTATCGTTTATATTCCCGGCAATCATGACGAAATGTTCCGCCAGTTCACCGGTTTGAGTTTCGGGGGTGTAGAGATCCGGCGGTCGGCGATCCACGAAACCGCCGATGGTCGCCGCTTGCTGGTGTTGCACGGCGATGAGTTTGACACGGTGATGCTCGCCCATCGCTGGCTCGCCGTGATCGGCGACGCGGCCTATGTGACATTGATGCGGGTCAACTGGCTGGTCAACAAGGTCCGCACCTGGCTGGACCTGCCTTATTGGTCGCTGTCGAAAATGGCCAAGCACAAGGTCAAGAATGCGGTCGAATTTATCGGTCGCTACGAGGAAACCGTGGCCAAGGCGGCGGAAAGTCGCGGCGTCGACGGCGTGGTCTGCGGTCATATCCACACCGCCGAACATCGGGTGATCAAGGGCATCGAATATTATAATGATGGCGACTGGGTCGAGGGCTGTACCGCTCTGGTCGAATGCGACGACGGCAATATGCAGATTTTGCACTGGGCTGACGAAATCAAGGCGCGCAAGGAGCGCGAGGAGCAGCCGGCCCGCCTGACGTCGGTTGACGGCGGCGGCATGGACCAGGCGGCGTGAAGGTCGCACTGGTAACGGATGCCTGGCATCCGCAAGTCAACGGCGTGGTACGGACCCTGGATACGGTGATTGGGCTGTTGCGCGAAAGGGGCCATGAAATAATGGTGATTTCGCCCGACCAATATCGCTCGATCCCGGCGCCGAGCTATCCGGAAATTCGTCTGGCCTTCGCCCGGGCCGAGACCATTGGCCGGCAAATAGCGGCCTTTGGCGCGGACGCGGTACATCTCGCGACCGAAGGCCCGCTGTGCATCCAGGCGCGCCGCTGGTGTCGCAGAAAAGGATACCCGTTTACAACAGCTTATCACACGCAGTTCCCGGAATATCTCGCCAAGAGAACGAAATTGCCGCCGCGCCTGTTCTGGCCCTATATCCACTGGTTTCACCGGCGATCGGAAGCGATCATGGTCTCGACAGACAGTGTCCGCAGCCAATTACAGAGTGAAGGGCTGTCCCATATCCATCACTGGAGCCGCGGCGTCGATTTGCAGAATTTCCGCGCCGATGCGCCGCCGCCACCAGAATATGGACATCTCGCCCGGCCGATCCAGCTCTATGTCGGGCGGGTGGCGATCGAGAAAAATATTGCGGCCTTTCTCGACAGCGACCAGCCGGGTTCGAAAGTCGTGGTCGGTGATGGACCGGCGCTGGAGGGTCTGAAAGCCCGTCATCCAGAGGTCCATTTCGCCGGCAGAAAAACGGGGCAGGAACTGGCCGGCTATTATGCCGGAGCGGATGTCTTTGTCTTTCCCAGCAAGACCGATACGTTCGGCCTGGTGATTATCGAGGCTCTTGCCTGCGGCACGCCGGTAGCAGCCTTCCCGGTGACTGGTCCGGTCGACATTTTGACGGCGGAAAGCGGTGCCATGGACGATGATCTGAACGTCGCGATACGGCGTGCGCTCACTTTAGACCCAGCCGATTGCATCGCCCTTGGCGAGCAATATAGCTGGGATGCGAGCGCCAGCCAGTTTTTGAACGGTCTGGTTTCGCAGGACCGGCGTGTGGATTGTCATATGTCGCGCCGGATCCTCGCAAAGGCAATATTTGCGCGGGTTTAGCCAAATATCTTGCCGACTCTCTCCAGATAACCTACATAAGCTTCCAACAGGCCGTCTCCGCAAGGGGGCGGCCCTTTATTTTTATATCGTCGCTGGCGTAAAAACGCCAGTTATCAGAAGGATGCCATCATGGCCGAACAAGCAACCCCTCTCATGCAGCACGCAACCGCCAGCTGGCTGGTGGACAATACGGCGCTCAGCTTTGACCAGATTGCCGAATTTTGCGGCATCCATATTCTCGAAGTCAACGCGATGGCCGATGATCTCGCCAGCTCCAAATATACCGGACGCGATCCGATACAGGCGCATGAGCTGACCCATGAAGAAATCGAGAAAGCCGAGAAGGACCCGAATTACCGGATGGTCATCCAGAAGGGACCGGACCAGATACGCCGGACCAAGGGGCCCCGCTACACGCCGGTTTCCAAGCGTCAGGACAAGCCCGATGGTATCGCCTGGCTGCTGCGCAACCACCCGGAGATTTCCGATGCGCAGGTTGGCAAGCTGATCGGCACCACCCGGACCACGATCAGTGCGATCCGTGATCGCGAGCACTGGAATATCGCCAATATCGCACCCAAAGATCCTGTGACTCTCGGCCTCTGTTCGCAGCGCGAGCTTGATACCGTGGTCGCCAAGGCCGCCAAAAAGGCCGGTATCGAGCCGGAAATGGCGGATGACACCAAGCTCGGCGGCGACAAGGAAGCGCTGATTGCCGAACTGCACGAAGAACGCGCACAAGCGGTTCGCGATGCAGAAGCGGCCTTGTCGGGTGAAAGCGACGAAGAAGCCGCACCGGTCGAGCATACAGCAGAAACGCTCTTCAAGGACCGCTAGGCGGCAGGCTTTTTGTCTGAATTGCCAATATGGCGGAATATGGTGATTGCCAGCGCGAGAGCGCTGGCTTTTTCCGTTTAGGCAGCGAGACCTGGTGACTCTAGCCCTATCAAAAACCGGGTTTAACTATCCGGTTAAACTGCCTTGCGCATCTGCTTGCCATGGGTCTATGACCGATGCATGGATGCTCCCAGAAAACCTCCCGCTTATGATGCCATGCTTGCCGATCATGGCTTTGACCCGATTGAATCGGACGGCCTGACCTATCCGCTCGGCGATTATGAACCGAAATTCGGCGAATATTTTGAACTGATGCCCGGCATCGGCTGGACCCGGACGCCGGTGCCCGGCCCGCTCGGCCATATCAACAACTGGATTTTGGCGGACCGGCACGAAGACGGCAGCGAGGGATTTGCGATAGCCGATACCGGCCTGTTCATGCCGCAGGTGATCGACGCCTGGAAGCATCTGTTCGACGAAGGCGCGCTGCACGGGCAGAGCGCGACCAAGATCATTGTCACCCATTATCATCCCGACCATGTCGGCTGCGCCGGATGGCTGGCCAACCGGTTCAAGGCGCCCCTGCACATGAACCGGACAGAGTGGCTGCTCACCCGCATGCTGCTGGCCGACAAGCGCGACGGCGTGCCGCAAGAGGCGCTGGACGAATGGCTTTTCTGTGGCTGGGAACCGAATCTGATCGACGATTTTGCCAAAAAGGGCTGGGGCCGTTTCGCCCGCGCCGTTTCCGATCTGCCGATCGGCCATATCCGGATGGAAGAGGGCACAAGGCTACGCACCGGCGACCATGAATGGCGGGTGATGATCGGCAATGGTCACACGCCCGAACATGCCTGCCTGATCGACGACAGCGCCAAGATGATGATCTCGGGCGACCAGATATTGCCGCGGATCACCTCCAATATCTCGACCATGCTCAGCGAACCGACCAGCGACCCGCTCGGCGAATGGCTCGCCAGTATCGCGCATTTCCGCGCCGAACTGGATAATGGCCTGCTCGTCCTGCCCGCACATGGCCGCCCGTTTCTCGGCGCGCACCAGCGGCTAGACGCGCTGGCCGAACGGCATAATGAAGCGCTCGATGATCTCGAACAGGGCCTGCGCGAAAGTCCCAAGCGCGTGGTCGACAGCTTCCCCTATCTGTTCCGCCGTCCGATCACGCCGGACGTCATCGGCATGGCCAGCGGCGAGGCGATGGCGACGCTCCGCCATCTGCAATATACCGGCCGCGCCCATCTCGAAATGAAAGACGGCACCGCCTGGTATAGCGCGGCCTGATCTTCGCGATCGGTCAATCTGCCAAGCGCTAGTCCGGGTCAATGGGCGGTCGTCTTGGCATCCACTGGCGGTTCGACCTCGTCGCTGGTGCAGTGCAGGGCGTAGCCGCGCAGGAATATCGCCAGGGCGCCCAGTGACACAATCCCCGCCAGCCCGAACGGCGCGCCGGGCAGATAATAGATACTCCCGGCCACTGTGAAAGCCGCGAAAACGGCGGCAAATAGCGGCGGGCCGATGACCGAGGCCATGCTCTGCAGACTGGCCACAGCGCCCTGCAACTCGCCCTGCGTTTCATCGGATACCGCGTTGCTCATCAGGCCGTTGATCGAGGGCTGGAACAATCCCTGAAGCGAGCCGACCGGAATGGCGAGGAAGATCAGCCATCCCTGATCGGGGCCGGCGACGACATAGAAGACCGAACTGATCGCCATGGACAGTGCGGCGATGATCACCGCATTACGCTCGCCGATGCGCGGGATCAGCACCCGGATCAAAAGGCCCTGCACGATGGCGGCGCCGATACCGACGCAAGCGAGCGCCATACCCACGGTCCATTCGCTCCAGCCAAAGGCTTCCATCGCGTAAAAGGCGAAGATGATCGGATAGACGACATGGGCTGTCATCCAGACGGTCAGCGCGGTGGCATACCAGAAAACGATCTTGTTCTGGCCGTGCAGCCCCCTGAGCGCGACAACGGCATTGGCGCGGGCAATGTCGAAGGGACGCCGTTTTTCCGGAGGATGGCTTTCCCTGAGCATGAAAAAGCCGAAGGCCAGATTGAGCGCAGCGAGCACGGCCGCCGCAAAAAAGGGCAGGCGGGTGCCATATTCGCCCAATATGCCGCCAACAGCCGGACCGATGATGAACCCCAGCCCAAAGGCTGCGCCGATCAGGCCGAAATTCTGTGCCCGTTTTTCCGGAGGGGAAATATCGGCGATATAGGCATAGGCGGTGCTGAAACTGGCGCCCATGACCCCGGCGATAATCCGCGCGGCAAACAGCCATAATATCGAAGAGGAGAATCCCATCAGCATATAGGCGATGGCATAGCCGCCGAGCGCGCCGAGCAGCACCGGTCGCCGGCCAAAGCGATCAGACAGATTACCGATGACCGGGCCGAAGACAAATTGCATCGCGGCATAAGCAAAAGCGAGCCAGCCGGCATAGACCGCCGCTCCTGAAAGCGTGTCTCCGGTGATGCCGGTGATCAGTTTCGGCAGAACCGGCATGATGATGCCAAAGCCTAGCATGTCGATCAGCACGACGAGAAAAACAAAGACCAGCGATGATTTGGCTGCGGGGGTGGGATTGGAATCGGCCATGCGGCTTTGCCCTACACGCTCGGTAAAAGGAAAGGGAACCCATTATCGCGCAATTTTCATTGTCTGTTCGCGCCGGTTGACTTACATAAATGTCAATGACTGAAACCCATCCTGACCAGACACCGATCTGGAAATCGCATTATAATCATCCCACGCCCTGGGATCAATTCTACCCGCCCCTGTCTATGCCCGGAATGTTCTTCCGCTCGGCCGGCCGGCGCGGGGACGCGAATCTGCTCGACTTCATGGGACGGAAATACAGCTATAGCGAAGTTGCTGCCGGTGTCGTCCGCGTCGCCAAGGGGCTTCAGGATATGGGCGTTGGCAAGGGCGACCGGATCGGCCTGTACCTGCCCAACGTACCGCATTATGTCAGCGCTTATTATGGCGCGATGGCTATCGGCGCGACGGTCGTCAATTTCTCGCCGCTCTATACTGTCGAGGAACTCAGCCATCAGGTCGAGGATAGCGGGACAAAAATCCTGTTCACGCTTTCTGCGACCGCGCTGTTCCCGACCGCCTATCAGGTGCTTGAACAGTCCAGTCTCGAGCGGCTGGTGGTCGGCAGCATTGCCGGTGCGTTGCCAGCGGGCAAGGCGCTGTTCTACTCGCTGTTCCGGCGCAAGGAGAATAGTCCACAACCGGATGATGTCCGGATCACGCCTTTTTCCGAATTGATCGACAATGACGGCCTCTACAAAGCGCCGAATATCCGTCCAGACAAGGATATCGCGCTGCTGCAATATACCGGCGGTACCACCGGAACGCCGAAGGGCGCGATGTGCAGCCACCAGAATTTGACCGCCAACGCGCGGCAGATCAACGCGATTGATCCTTATCTCGACGACGCCGACCGGCTGATGGGCGTGCTTCCCTTCTTCCACGTCTTCGCCAATAGCGCCGTGCTCAACCGCACGGTCGAACGCGGCGGCGAGATCGTCATGCTGCCGCGCTTTGA
Organism: uncultured Sphingorhabdus sp.; assembly: GCA_963974765.1. GTDB lineage: Bacteria > Pseudomonadota > Alphaproteobacteria > Sphingomonadales > Sphingomonadaceae > Parasphingorhabdus. The sequence goes on along the minus strand of CAXBEI010000002.1, from coordinate 1,040,842 downwards.
CGCGAAGCAGACATTGAAGGCAATCAGCCGGACCAAGATCACCGCTATGCCCGGTGTGCCGACCATGTATCAGGCTTTGCTCGACCATCCCGATATCGACAAAGCCGATTTCTCGTCGCTCAAAGTCTGTGTGTCGGGTGGAGCGCCGCTGCCGCTGGAATTGAAGCAGAAGTTTGAGGCAAAGACCGGCGCCAAGCTGATCGAAGGCTATGGCCTGACCGAAAGCTGCGGCGTGGTCAGCGCCAATCCCTATGCGGGGCACGACAAGACCGGCACCATCGGCCAGCCGGTTCCCGGCACATTGGTCAAGCTGGTCGACAAGGCTGATCCGGCAAAGCCAGCTCCCGAGGGTGAACCGGGGGAACTGATATTCTCCGGGCCGCAGGTAATGCAGGGCTACTGGAATTTGCCCGAGGAAGATGAAGAGGTTTTCATCGACGGCTTCCTGCGCACCGGTGATGTCGCGACGATTGACGAAGACGGCTTTATCAAGATTGTCGACCGGCTCAAGGACATGATTTCGGTCGGCGGCTTCAAGGTCTTCCCGAGTCAGGTCGAGGAGGTTCTCTACAAGCATGAAGCGGTCAAGGAAGCCCTGGTTCTCGGCGTGCCCGATGCCTATCGCGGCGAAAGCCCCAAGGCTTATGTCGCGCTGGAACCGGACATGACCGTCACCGGCGAAGAATTGAAGGACTGGCTTAACCCGCAACTGGGCAAGCATGAACGGGTGGTGGATGTCGTGATCCGCGACAGCCTGCCCAAGACCATGATCGGCAAGCTGGACCGCAAGGCTCTGCGGGCTGAGGAACTGGACTAGAACTGCCGTCTCAAGCGGCAGTTATCCTGTTGTAGTGCGGAGTTTTCCGGCTTTTTTCGAAACGAAAACCTGCGATTTGGCGGTATAGTTTTTCACCGCATATAATTGTTTGTCTGCGGCCTCGAGCAGGCTGTTGGCGGTCGCTCCGTCCATCGGCCATGTGGCGATGCCGATGCTGGCTCTGACCCGGATGATATGTTCCTGAACAACGCAGGGCGGGACCAGAGCGGCCAGCAAATGGTCCGCGCAGGCGGCGTCGGAGATAGTCGAGTCCGGCGACAGCAAAATGGCAAATTCATCGCCGCCCATTCGCGCGACAATGCCGTTTTTGCCGCAGGTTTCGCGAAGCCGTCTGGCTACTTCGACCAGCAATTGATCACCGACCGCATGGCCGAACCGGTCGTTGACCGGCTTGAACGCGTCGAGATCAAGCAGGGCGACGGTGAATGTGCGCTCGTGATCTTCTTCCTCAATCTGGCGGGCGAGATTTTCAGCCAGGATCCGGCGATTGAACAGGCCGGTCAGCGGATCGGTATGCGCCAATTCGCTCATATCATGTTGCAGGATCAGCATGTGAATGAACTGGTCATTCTGCTGCGTGATCAGGCGGTACAGGAATGTCGTTACCATGATCAGGCTGGCTGCAGCAGACCAGGCCAGAGGATCGCCCGAAAGCAGCAGGATGAGCGTGATCGGTACGATCCCGATGATTATATTGAGGATCGCCGCCAACCGTATCGTCGCCAGCGTATAAATGGTGGTCAGCGAACCCATGGCGAGGGTGAAGGGATAGAAAAGCTTCATATCATCTGGCGCATTGACGTAGCTGAGCACACACCAGATGCTGACGAGAACGCATATAGTTGCGGAAAAGAACGTTGCCTCGCCAATGAACTGGCGTGCGAGATCGGGGCTGGCCGAAGCATTACGGTCCTTGATCAGCGAAATGAAACCGATCAGGCAAAAGCTGCCCATGGCGAGCGGCATTCCATAGCGGATCCAGGGTTCGGCCCCGACGCTCGAGGCGTAGAGTACAAAGGGAAGGGTCAGGAACATCGCCAGAAAAAGGGCCCGCGACTGGCTTTGCAGCCGGGTCGCGCTCAATATCGCGAATTCGTCCCGGACTGCTTCCGGGATCGGCGGTATAAGGCGTTGTATAGACTGTCGAACGAATGACTGCATGCAGCGTTGCTAACGGCAAAATGTAAACGTCGCGTTAAGGTTGCTCCTGTGCCCCATATATCAGCTCACAAGGGGCTTGCAGAGTGTTTTCTTTACCTGCGTTTACGTCAAATTAACCAAGAAAATTTAACATGATCCGGTCTGAAAACCAACGGGGGAGGTCATCATGTCCTTTGAAAACGCCAGCTCGATCATCGCTAATCACACAGTTGCGGGAGGGGTGGTAAAGCGCGGCGCAAGCAACCCCAGCCTGCCACAGAATGACACGCCGGAACAGCGCGCGCAGCGCAGGGAACAGATCAACGCCACCTCTACCGTCTATCAATGGACAACCGATATCGCCAGCTTGCCCGGCGTGCCTCTGGCCACGCATGTGCCGCCCGATGACCAGCCGTCTATCGAATGGTGGTTCAAGGTGCTCGAAGTGGGCATCGCGATATTGGAAAACGTCAAGGCGGTGCTGCTGAAGCCGATATTTTCCGGTCTCGACGAAGCGGCGAAGACAATCGTCAGCGACGCGCTGGAAGATTTCAGCCAGGTCACGGCCAAAGTGGAGACCTTGCGCGAGAAGCACCGGGTGGCCAATGCCGGTCCCGGTCTCGAAAGCAGCATCGAGGAGGCGGTTCAGGGCGCAGATATCGACGAGATGCAATCGCATGACAGCGCGTTGCGCGACATTCTCACCGTGATCATCGATGTGTTGAAATCCGAAGAGGCCGCCCATACACGATCGATCGAAGCCTATCGCGACCTTTACCAGACGCTCCCGGTTCCCGGCATCGCCTATACATTTCAGGATGATGACCAGTTCGCCCGGCTGCGGGTGGCCGGACCCAATCCGATGCTGCTGCAAGGCATCGACCAGATGCCCGATAATTTTCCGGTGACAGCCGCACAATATGCCTCTGCCATGGGCGGGGACACTCTGGCAAAGGCGCTTGCCGAAGGTCGGGTTTTCCTGTGTGATTACACGGACCTGGAGGTGCTTGTTGCGGGTGTCTGGAAAGGTCATGCGAAATATGTCTACCGTCCGATGGCGCTTTTTGCCGTCCCGCCGGGAGGCTCCTCGCTCAAGACGGTTGCGATCCAGTGCGGCCAGGACAACAGCCAATATCCGGTGATGACGCCTTCGGTCGCCTCGTCGGAAAAATGGGGCTGGGAAATGGCAAAATTTGTCGTGCAGGTTGCCGACTGCAATTATCACGAACTGTTCGTCCATCTTGCCGGCACCCATCTGGTCAGCGAGGCGATTGCTGTGGCAACCCGTCGCAATCTCGCCGAGGTGCATCCGCTATGGTCATTGCTGGTGCCGCATTTTGAAGGCACGTTGTTCATCAACAATCTCGCGGTGGAAACCCTGATCAACAAGGGCGGTCCGATCGATGACTTTTTTGGCGGCACGATCGAGTCCAGCCAGCTGGCCGCCGTTCAGGCGCGTCTGTCCTTTGACTTCTACAAGAAAATGACGCCGGTCGATTTTGCCGAAAGGGGCGTTGCCGATCCGTCCTGCCTGCCGGACTATCCCTATCGCGATGACGCGTTGCTGGTCTGGGATGCGATCCACGACTGGGCCGCGCAATATATCAATATCTATTACGCCGATGACGAGGCCGTGACCGGTGACAGCGAACTGGCATTGTGGGTTTCGTCAATCGCTTCGGAGGGCCATATTGTCGGTTTCAAGCCGATTACCTCCCGCGCCCAGCTGATCGACGTCTGCACGATGATCATATTCACCGCCAGCGCCCAGCATGCCGCGGTCAATTTCCCGCAACGCACGCTGATGACCTTTGCCCCCGCCGTTACCGGAGCGGGCTGGACCGCCGCGCCGACCGGGCAAACGGGCCACAGCAAGGGAGAATGGATCGAATATATGCCGCCCATGTCACTGGGATTGCTGCAATTGTCCTCGCTGGAATTGTTGGGTTCGGTCTATTACCGCCCGCTCGGCGATTATTGCACCAACCGCTTTCCCTACAAGCCATGGTTCCAGGACCCGGTCATTACCGACGATGAAGGTCCGCTGGCGCGTTTCCAGGCCGGTTTGCGAGCCGTCGAGTCCAGGATCATCGCGCGCAACCAGCGGCGGATGCATCCCTATGTCTATCTGCAACCGAGCCAGATTCCGACCAGCACCAATATCTAGGTCCTGACGAGCGACGGAAATTTCCAACAGGCAGGCGCGCGGTCCGGATCAGTCGGGGCTGCGCGCTGCCAAAATGCGCTTATTTCGTTTCTCTACCGCCTGAAATGCCTTGAAAACGCCAAGATTCGGATCGGTTTTGCCGGTTTTGCCCAGATTTTCCAGCTGTTCGTAGAACCAGAAAATGACCGCGAAACTGGCGACCGCCTTGATCATCTGAAACCGCATGAGAAAGCCCAGCCAGTCGGGGATCAGCCGAAGCTCGTCCTCGTACCGTGGCAATGCTTCCAGATCTTCCAATAAACGCTTTGGCGCATCGGTCATCACGCACATCGGGCGCCCCAGACCGATCAGGTCGGCGGCTCCGCTGGAAAGCGCGGATTCCATCGCCGCCCGGGTCCGGAACCCGCCGGTCACCATCAGCGGCACCTTGACCGCATCCTGCATCGCTTTTGCGAAATCGACGAAATAGGCCTCTCGTGCCTTGGTCGATGGCGCGACATTCTGTTCCTCTTTCTCCTCGATCCCGTCGGCTCCCATCAATGCGGGCTGTTCGTAGGTGCCGCCGGAGATTTCGACCAGATCGACGCTGGCCTCCTCCAGCCAACGGACAACCTGCAGACTGTCCTCGAAATTGAACCCGCCTTTCTGGAAATCGGCGCTGTTCAACTTGACCGAAATCGCGAAATCGGGACCGACGGCGGCGCGCGTTTTTGCCACCACCGCGAGCAGGAAACGCGCCCGGTTCTCCAGGCTGCCGCCAAATTCGTCGGTCCGCTGATTTGACCGCGGGCTGAGGAAGCTGCTCAGCAGATAGCCGTGAGCGGCATGGATTTGCGCGCCGGTGAAGCCTGCCTGCTGACAGGTTTTTGCAGCCAGTGCAAAGCGGTCGACCAGTTCCTCAATCTCTTCTGTCGTCAGCGCGACCGGCTCGCCAAATTGCCCGCCGGGCAGGCCCAGCTTGACCGCTGACGGTGCCTTGGGATGCTTGTTGACATTGCTTTGCGTCTGCCGTCCGGCGTGACTGATCTGCGCCCAGAAATGATTGCCATTGCGCGTCGCCGCCTGCGCCCAGCTTGTCAGCGCCGCCATCATCGCGTCATCGGCCGGTCGGTCGATGACAACATTACCCGGCCGCTCCAGATGGTCGCGATCGATCTGGATATTACCGCTGAGCAGCATCCCCGCACCGCCGTCGGACCACAGTCCGTATAGCCGGTCCAGTTCCGCTGTCGGCACGCCGTCGGGAGTGGCCAAGCCCTCGGTCATGGCAGCCTTGGCGATCCGGTTGGGCAGGGTGGCTCCGCAAGGAAGCTTCAGTGAACTGGAGAGCGAGATGGTCATGGAAAAACCCCGAATTTGGATTGCGAATAAAAACTGATTCTGTCGTATACTGCAATTTATGGCAAGCGGAAGCGCATATTTCCGACATAAAATGCTGGAAAACCGTTTGTTTGGCTTTTGCTTTAAAATAGGTATAGTGTTGTTGATGCATCGCGAGGAGGCAAACTACCCGCGATGGTCAGAGATGATATTCTGAGGGGAATGGAAATGGTCGCTACAGCGTCTCGTAAAACGGTAAGCAAGCATCAAGCGCGTCACGGCGTGCAGCATCATAGCGTCCGGTGGGACAAGAAAATGAGCAACAATTGTGCGGCCGCTTTGCTGGTCTACACCATGATGCAGATTTTCTTCGTGCTCGGCTTTATCGAAACCAGAGGCATTTCCATCGCTCCCTATTTCGGACTGGTTGTGCTCGTTGCCGTAATCATTCCCTTTTGTCGCAATTTTGAGAAGCGCTGGTCGGAAATGGGCAACAGCGGTCTGTCGGAACAAAGTCTTGCGGCAAAATTCCGCGCCGATCAGGTAGTATTGTGGATGTTGGCTCTCGGCCTGCCACTGCTATTTGCCGCTTTGATCAAAATCTTCGCGCCAATGGTCTAACCCGGCGCCCAAAACCGGGCGCTGCAAAGCCATAAACCAGCGACGCTTTCTTCACCATTTGGCACCCGATCGTTGACCTTGCTGGGTGCCGCACCTATGTCCAGCTTATGCTAAAACCTTCCGAAGCGCAGGACCGCGCCGACGCCCTCATTTCCCAAGCCAAAAAAGCCGGTGCCGATGCCGCCGACGCCATCTATGTATGCGACGCGGCAACCCAGGTGCAGATGCGCCTCGGCAATCTGGAAGATGTCGAACGGTCCGAAGGCGAGGAAATCGGCCTCCGGGTGTTTGTCGGCAAGCGTTCGGCAACCGTGTCCTCGTCCGATATGGACCCGCAGACCTTGTCCGATCTGGTCGGACGCGCGCTCGACATGGCCAAAGAGGCTCCGGAAGACCAATATGCCGGCCTCGCGCCAGAAGAGCTGCTGCTGAAAACAGAGCCCCACGCGATCGAAGGCGATGACGGGCAGGTTCCCGATCCCGAATTTTTGCGTGAACTCGCGCTCAAGGCCGAAGATGCTGCGCGAGCGGTCAAGGGTGTCACCAACAGTGAAGGCGGCGGTGCCAGCGCCGGTCGGAGCATCGTTGCCCTGGCCACCAGCCACGGCTTTTCCGGAGCCTATTCCACCAGCGGCTATAGCCTGTCGGCGAGCGTTATCGCCGGAGAAGGCGATGGCATGGAACGCGACTATGCCTATGACAGCGTACGTTTTCTGGACGATCTGGATGCTGCCGAAGAGATTGGCAAGGAAGCCGGAGAGCGCGCCGTTTCAAGGCTCAATCCGGTCAGCTTCAAATCCGGCGCCATGCCGGTCGTATATGATCCCCGCGTCGGCAACAGCCTGCTTGGCCATTTTATCGGCGCTATTTCGGGCAGCGCCATTGCGCGCAAAACCAGCTTCCTGCTGGATGCGCTCGATAGCCAAGTGTTCGACAGCTCGCTGTCGATCATCGACTGCCCGCATCGCAAGCGAGGTCTCCGGTCCAAGGCGTTTGACGGCGAAGGATTGCCGACGGCGAAAACCAAATTGATCGACAATGGCCGATTGACCCAGTGGATCATGGAAAGCGCCTCGGCGCGCCAGCTTGGCCTGCAGCCGACCGGCCATGCCTCGCGGGGAGTCGGCGGAGCACCCGGCGTGTCCGTGACCAACCTGCATATGGGCAATGGTTCGGTCAGCAAGGCGGATCTGATAAAAGACATAAAGCATGGCGTCTATATCACCGAACTGATCGGCATGGGCGTCAATCCGGTGACTGGCGATTATAGCCGCGGCGCTGGCGGTTTCCTGATTACCGATGGCGAGATCGGACCACCGATTTCCGAAATCACCATTGCCGGTAATCTGAAAGATATGTTCAAGAGCCTGATTGCCGCCGATGATCTGGAATATCGCTATGCCGGCAACGTTCCGACATTGCGCACCGATAGCATGACGGTGGCGGGCGGCTGAGCAAATCCGCTAGTGGTGAACCTATCTCACTACATCTATCGGACCATAAGCGCCCTTCGACAAGCTCAGGGCTAACGGAGAAACGCGTGGCTGATATAGATTTTGATCGGGTTGTCGCGATCGCCAGGGAAGGCGGGGCGCTTGCCATGCGCCACTGGGCTCTCGGCAAGAAGGAAGCCAATATCTGGGAGAAATCTCCGGGGCAGATCGTCAGCGATGCCGATCTTGCGGTCGACCGTTTCTTGCGCAGCGAGCTGGAAAAGCTGGTGCCGTCCGCCGGCTGGCTTTCCGAGGAAACCCATATCGATCACAGCGGTGCCGGTGATGAACTGACCTGGGTGGTCGATCCGATTGACGGCACCAAGGATTATGTCGCTGGCAAGACCGGCTGGTGCGTGTCGGTAGCTCTCGTCCAGAATGATGCGCCGATATTCGGGGTGCTGGATGCACCGGCGATGGAGGAGACCTGGGTTGGCAAGGCTGGCAGCCACACTGAAGTGAATGGCCGAATGCTGGCCGCCAGCCAGCGCTCGCAATATGAAGGTTGCCGGATCCCGGCGGAAGAATTGCCGCCCGAGATGAAGCTTACCGCGGTGCCAAAGCCAAATAGTATCGCGCTGCGTATGGCGATGGTTGCGGATAACCGGGCCGATGTGGTTGCCTCGACCCGCTGGGGCCATGAATGGGATATAGCCGCTGCCCATGTCATCGCCGCCGAAGCGGGGGCCAGCGTCACCAATGCGTTAGGCGAAACTTTGGTCTATAACGGCACCCACGGCAAGGCGCTCGGCGTATTATGTTGCTCAAAAAACCTATACAAAGAGGCGGTGCAACGGATTGGCAAATATGTCACCGAAAATGGCGCCAGCCACTAGGTCCCAGCTCTAGGCCGGGCGGGTCGCGCGGGTTCTTGTCCACAAACCGTGACGGTCGCGCCGGGCCGAATTGACCAGTGCCTGGCCGAAGGCCTTCACGATCCAGCCCAGTTTCTTGCCCTTGCTGGTATATATGCGCTGATCGAGAGAAGCGCCGGCGCTCTGCTTGATCGCCCGGGCAATATCGCCGTAAATTCCTGCTGCCGCCAGCACAGCCCAGCGGGACCGGAACGGCAGGCTGGAGGCGCCGACGCGCGCCGAGGCTTCATAGTCGCCCGCCAGATCGCATAGCCGATTGACCAGCGCAACCAGCGCATCCCGATGCGCGGGGTCCATGATCCGGTCCGGATCAATGCCGGCTTCGGCGAGCCAGTTTCCTGGCAAATAGCATCGGCCGGCTGCCGCATCCTCGGCCACGTCGCGTGCGATATTGGCAAGCTGGAACGCCAGACCCAGATCACAGGCCCGGTCGAGCACCTCCTGATCCCGTGCCGACACGCCCATCACCACCGCCATCATGCAACCGACCGCACCGGCAACATGATAGCAATATTGAAAAAGGTCATTCTCGGTTTCCGGTCGCCAGCCGCGCGCATCCAGAGCAAAGCCGTCGATCATGTCGTCAGCGAAATATTTGGGAATATGGCATTCCTGCGCGACCACACCAAAGGCGTCAAACGGCGGATTGCCGGTTTGCTCGCCGCCATGCGCTCGCGCGGTCATCATCCGCATAGCCGCTATGGTTTTCCCGGGATTGGCTATGGGCGACATGCCGTGACCATGATCCTGACCATCGGCAAGATCATCACAGGCCCGGCACCAGTAATAGAGCAGCCACGCCCGTTCGCGTGTTTGCCGGGAGAAAAGCTTGGAAGCACGGGCGAAGGATTTTGACCCGCGTTCGATGCTGGTTCTGGCGTGGAGGACGAGATTCTTGCGGTTCATGATGGTGATGAATGGAAGGCCGTTCGCACCGATCCGGTCGCAATGCGTCGGGTGAGGGAAAACGGTCCTTCGACAGGCTCAGGACGAACGGACAGGTTATTCACGCCAAATCCTCCAGCATCAGCTCTGCCGTCGCTTTTGCACTTCCCACCACACCCGGAATGCCTGCGCCGGGATGGGTGCCCGCGCCGACAAAATAGAGATTGTCGATCACATCATCCCGATTGTGCACCCGGAACCATGCGCTTTGGGTGAGCAGCGGCTCGAGACTGAAGGCGCTGCCGAGATGGGCGTTGAGATCGGTGCCGAAATCCTGCGGCGTATAATGGAAGCTGGTGACAATCCGGTCGTGAATATCGGGGATCAGGCGATGGCCGATTTCATCGAGAATGCGTTTCTCGTAGATCGGCCCCATTTCTTCCCAGTCGATCGGCAGCTTGCCCTGATGCGGCACCGGTGCCAGCACATAGAAAGTGCTATGCCCTTCCGGCGCCATTTCCGGGTCGGTGATCGTCGGATGGTGGAGATAGAGCGAGAAATCGCTCGGCAACACGCCATTATCATAAATATCGTCGAGCAGGCCTTTGTAGCGCGGTCCGAACAGGATCATATGGTGCGGAATGCCGGGCCAGCTGCCCTTCAGGCCGAAATGGACGACGAACAGCGACGGCGAATATTTCTTCTTCTTCAGCTTTTCGGTGACGCTGCTACTGCGATGTTTGTGCCCGAGAAGATCGCGATAGCTGTGCATTACGTCCGCATTTGAGGCGACCGCATCAAAGCGCTCGCTCCAGCCGGATTTGCAGGTGACGCCCGATGCGCGGTCGCCGATCGTATCGATTTTTGTCACCGGGTCATCGAGCCGGATCACCCCGCCGATCCGTTCGAAATGCTTGACCATTGCGGTAACCAGCATATTGGTCCCGCCCTTGGCAAACCAGACGCCGCCGAGCCGTTCCAGCTTGTGGATCAGGCCGTAAATCGCGCTGGTTTTCATCGGATTACCGCCGACCAGCAGCGACTGGAAAGACAGAAATTCGCGCAATTTCTCGTTTTTCACAAAGCCCGAGACCTTGGAATAAACCGAACGATAGGCTTCATATTTCATCAGGGCAGGGGCCGCCTTGATCATCGACTTGAAATCGAGAAACGCCTTGGTGCCGAGTTTGACATAACCCTCTTCGTACAGCCCGCCGCTATATTCCAGGAATTTCTTGTAGCCCTCGACATCATCCGGTTCGATCGCGGCGATATTGGCATAAAGCTCCTCGGGATCGTTGACATAATCGAAGTTGGTGCCGTCCGGCCAGTTGAGCCGGTAGAAAGGCGATACCGGCATCAGTTCGATATCCTTGGCCATATCATTGCCGGTCAGTTCCCACAGTTGCGACAGGCAATCAGGGTCGGTGATGACCGTCGGGCCACTATCAAAGATAAAGCCGTCTTTTTCCCAATAATAAGCGCGCCCGCCCGGCTTGTCGCGGCCTTCCAATATGGTTGTCTGGATACCGGCGGACTGCAGCCGGATGGCCAGCGCGAGGCCGCCGAAACCGGAGCCGATGACGGCGGCTTTTTTGAACAATTCACTCTGGGATTTTGCAACTTCACTCATCGAATAATCAAACTCATCTATATTTTAGCAAAAGCGGGATTGCGCGGGAAACTGGAATGGGCGGTTTGCCGGTCAACAGGCTGATCTGATCCATCTTGGTCGACTTTCCGGCATAGAAACGGGCGAGCAATCGCTCGTCCTTGGCATAGGTATGTTCCAGTGTCTTGTAACGTTTATCCGGGTCTGCGCCAAGAAACAGAAAGGCGCATAGCAGCCGGTAGAATTTTCCATTTTTCCAGTGCTCCGCCGCCAGATCGCGCAGCATCTTGTCGAGAGAGCTCTGGCTGATTTCGGGCATTTGCGCAATCAGCATCGCGGTCTTCACCGCCATCGGCAGCGAATAACTGGTGATCGGCTGGATCAGCGCTGCCCGTGCCCCGGCCCGTGCATCAAGGTCCCCGTTGGCCTTCCAGAAAGCCTCGAAATCACCGCCATAGATGACCGGAAGCTGGCCTTTTTCTGCGCTGAGTACCGCATCGATCTCCCAGCCCTGACTGGCAGCATATTCGGCGATCCGGTCATGCGAGGTCGCGCTGTCGAGGTCCGGAGTGTCGGCATAATAAGTGTCTTCGACAAAAACCTCGGTGTTACTGAACGGCAGGCAATAGATGAAGCGGTAGCCGTCGATCTGTTCGACCGTTGCGTCCATGATGATCGGTCGTTCAAGCCCGTGCGGTTTTTTCAGCCTCAGCATCTGCCCGCAAAATTTCTGCCAGCCGGTTTCCAGCGCCGAAATATCGCCGCCGCCGCGGACATCGAGCACCGCTTTTGCCTTGATCACGGTGCCGTCCGCCAGTTGCACCCGCCCGGCCTCAACCTTCTCGGCTCTCTTTCCGGTAATCAATGAGTCCGAAGGCAACCGCTCCCGCAGTTCCCGATCGAGATTGGCCGATTCAATCGAATAATAGCCGTTGCCCAAACGGCGGCTATATTTCGGAAAATGCACATCATAATTGTCCCACTGGCGCGAGATCAGCGGATCGACCAGCCAGCGGTGCTCCGGCTCGACATCGCTTGCGAAAAAGGACCAGATATGATTGCCGCCAAAATGATCTTCCGCCTCGATCAGGGCAATATCCAGTTCCGGCCGCAATTTCGACAGCGCTAGCGCAACCAGTCCGCCCACCAGCCCGCCGCCAGCAATAGCCAGATCATATGGGTTCAAAGATCGCGCAGGCTTTGGCATCAATATGCCTTAGCCGATGGTGCGGGCAGGGGAAAGCCTGTCTGAAAGCATGTAGGCCGTTCGTTTATTACCGCTTGCTCCGGCGTGATCCGCGCCATATTCCCCTGCCATGGACTATGGCCTTGCTATCCTGATCTCTGCCGTCGCAATGACGCTTATCGTCGGCGGTCGCTATCTGCTGAGCAGCGGTTTTTTTGCTTGGTTGACCAATCGGGTGCGGCCGGATCATTATGCACAGCTGAAACCGCAGATTGGCCGCGAAATACGCTGGTCGCTGCTGTCCGCCGCGATTTACGGCGTTCCTGCCGGAATCGTCGCGTGGGGCTGGCAGAATGCCGGCTGGACCAGGATTTACACCGACCCGAGCACATATCCTTTATGGTATCTGCCGCTGTCTTTTTTTCTCTATCTCTTTCTGCATGACACATGGTTCTACTGGACCCACCGGCTGTTCCACCGGCCGCAATGGTTCAAGGTCGCCCATGCTGTCCACCATGACAGCCGGCCACCAACCGCCTGGGCGGCGATGAGCTTTCATCCGGTCGAGGCGATCAGCGGGGCCGTCGTCATTCCCGCTCTGGTGATCGCGATCCCGATTCACGTCGGCGTTTTGGGTTTGGTATTGCTGACCATGACGGTTATGGGCGTAACCAACCATATGGGGTGGGAAATGTTTCCGCGCTGGCTGGTGCGCGGGCGATTGGGCAAGTGGTTGATAACCGCTACCCATCATGAGAAGCATCATGAGGCATATCGAGGTAATTATGGGTTATATTTTCGCTTTTGGGACAAGATCTTCGGCACGGATATCGGGCTTGCCGATGCTGGGAGCGGTTTCGGTGCTGCTGGCGGGAGCAAGCGCGTCGGCGAGTGAAGCACCGGCTGCGGTTGCACCGGTCATCTCTGCCTCGATTGATCTGGCGATTACCGGGCTCCGCTCGGAAAAAGGCAATGTGCTGGTCTGTCTGAGCGCAAATCCGGAATATTTTCCGGATTGCACCAAGGACAAATACGCCCGCAAATTGAAGGTTTCCGCGACCCAGGCGAATAATATCCAGATTGCCGGGGTAAAGCCGGGCACTTATGCCGTGGCCCTGGTTCATGACGAAAACGCCAATGGAAAAATGGACTTGCGGCTGTTCCTGCCGCGCGAAGGCTTCGGCTTTTCGCGCAATCCGAAAATCGGCATGGGCCCGCCCAAATTCAAATCGGCGCAATTTACCGTTGGCACCACCGACGCCCATTATGCAGTACGGATGAAATATATCCTGTAATCTGGCAAAAATTAACCGTTACCTAGGACTCTGGCGGCATTCTGCCACGACAGACTAGGAGTTGCGTTAAATGTACCAATCCAGACAAGCGTTTTTAAACCAGGCTGATGGTTCCGAACAGTTGCGACTGTCGGAAATCCTCGGCGCTTTTTCCTATGCGCTGGACCTGACCGAAGGCCAGCCCGCCGGCCACAGTATCCGAGCCTGCTGGATTGGAACGCAAATAGCCATGGCGATGGGCTTGAAGGGCGACGCCTTGCGCGACGTTTATTATGCCGTTCTGCTGAAGGATCTCGGTTGCAGCAGCAACGCCGCCCGGGTCAGCGAGATGTTCGTTGGCGACGACCGCAAGCTGAAACAGGGTTTCAAACTGATCGGTCCAAGACCGGAAGATCTGGGCGAATATATTGCCGTTGCCGTCGGTGCCGACGCGGAAGCCGATGTGCGTGAACGGGCGCTCGGCAATATCGCCGAAAATGGCGGCGAGATCATGACGGATATCATGGCGACCCGCTGTGCGCGTGGTGCGGATATCGCTCGGAGATTGCGCTTGTCCGAAGATGTCGCCCAGGCGATTGCCCATCTTGACGAGCATTGGGACGGTGGCGGGCTGCCGCTTGCTATTGCCGGTTCCGATATCCACCTGGGCGGCCGGATCGCTCTGCTGGCTCAGGTGGTCGACGTCTTTTACACGGCGAGGGGCAAGGATGCTGCGCTTGCAGAAGTCCGCAATCGAGCAGGCAGCTGGCTCGATCCGCAGCTGTGCGCCCTGTTCGAGAAATTGTCCGAAGCCAGTGGCTTCTGGGATGAACTAGCGCTCGACGATCTGCCCGAACAATTGTCGGCTCTCGAACCGGCGGCAGAATATATCAATGTGGACGAGGATTATCTCGACGATATCTGCTTTGCCTTCGGCCATGTCATTGATGCCAAAAGCCCGGACACCGCTGGCCATAGTGCCCGCGTAGGGATGATCGCAGACAAAATTGCCGAAAAACTGGGAATGGGAGCGGAATCGCGCCGGGTGCTGCGCCGCGCCGCAATCCTGCATGATGTGGGAAAGCTGGGCGTCAGCAGTGCGATTCTCGAAAAGCCCGGCAAGCTCGATTCCGAAGAATGGGAAACCATGCGAGCCCATGCGGCCCTGACAACAAATATCCTGGGACAGATCGGCGTGATGAGCGGCATGGCGATGATCGCCGGTTCGCATCACGAACGACTTGACGGAAAAGGATATCCGCTGGGTCTCGACGAACGCAGCATCGCGATGGAATCCCGCATCATCACAGTCGCGGATATCTATGACGCACTGACCGCCGACCGGCCCTATCGGTCAGCCATGTCATCGGAAAAAGCCATGTCCATATTGCAGGAAGAAGTGGGCAGCGCGGTGGATGAGCAATGTTTCAAGGCGCTTCAGGCCGTTATCGAAGAGGGCCTGCTAGAATAGCAACGCTTTGCCAAAGATGATGGGTCTCCTATATTGGGATGGAACCGTTATGCGGTCAGCGCGTTAAACCATCGCGCAACCAATAGGGAACCAGTCTTGAAACATTCGAACATATTTCGCCGTGCCGCCTTTCTTTCTCTCGGCCTCGGCCTGTCTTCCCCGCTTCTGGCTCAGGAAGAGCCTGCGCCGGTGCCAGCCGAAGAGTCGGTCTTTGACGGCGACTATCTGACCGCGGGCATCGGCGTCGCGATTGGTTCCAGCTACGAAGGATCAGACAATTATACGGTTTCGCCGTTGCCGGTGGTGCTGGGCAGCTTCGGCGGCGTGGATTTTCAGCCGCGCGGCCCCGGCATTGCGCTCGATTTCATTCCAGATCGTGATGGCGCGAAAGTCGATTTCATTTTCGGGCCTGTGGTACGCGCTCGCTTTGATCGCCACAATTCGATCGAGGATGAAGTCGTCAAATCTCTTGGCAAGCTCGACTTTGCAGTAGAGGTCGGTCCTTTTGCCGGCGTCCAGGTGAACCGGTTGCTCAATCCCTATGACTCGCTGACGGCGCAGGTCGATCTGCGCTGGGATGTCGCCGGTGCCCATGACGGTATGGTCGTCTTCCCCAGCCTGACCTATTTCACGCCGCTCAGTCGCGGTGTCGCGACCAGTTTTTCGATCAATGCGGAATATGTCGACGATAACTATGCGGACTATTATTTCAGCATATCGCCGACCGGATCGGCGGCCAGCGGCCTGCCGACCTTCACGGCTGACAGCGGCTGGAAAAATGTCGGCGCGACCATGCTGACCGCAGTCGATCTGGACGGCGACGTGACCAATGGCGGGTTCAGCATGATCTTCCTCGGCGGCTATTCCAGGATGCTGGGCGATCCGAAACGTTCCCCGGTAACCTCCATCCGCGGCAGCGCCGATCAGTTCTTTGGCGCTATTGGCCTGGGTTACACATTTTAGGAAGCCCCCGAAGGGGCTACCCCGTCAACCCGATTTTGGCTCTGTCTTGTTTCCGCTTTCAGCAGTGTCCGTCTTTGCGGCCACCGCTTTGTCATCCTTGTTTTTGGCACGCGGGGCGGTCTTTGACGGCTTTTCCTCAGTCTCGACCTTCGCGGTAACGACCGGAGCGGGCTCTTCGGTGACTTTCGTCGCACCCGAAACCAGGTTTTCGAGCGACGAACCATCCAGTCCAAGTTCCTTCATCAGGCCGTCGATAACCGGCGCCTGGGCGCGATAGGACAGGGCGGCAGAAACCGCATCGGTCGCAAGATTGCCGCTGCTTCCGTTCCCGTCTCCGCCTCTGCTGGCTATGCCGTTTCCGCCACCACCCTTCTGGTTGATGCCGTCGAGCTGGACGATCTTGATAGAGTCGATCGCCTCCATCGGCTTGGCGGATTCCCGGATGACCTCGGGCAATACTTTGAGCAGCGCCATTTTGGTCTGCAGCGAGATTTGATTGGAAGACAATATATTCGCCGCTTCGTTGATCGCACGTTGCCCGGCAGCTTCGACTTCGAAACGCACGCGCGCAGCCTCGGCGCGAAGCTTCTCTGATTCTGCTTCGCCTTCTGCATCGAGGCGCATGGCAGCCGCCCGGTTGCCGGCGGCTTCCTTTTCCGCTTCCGCCTGCACCTTCACGCCAATCGCCTGACGTTCGGCCTGTTTCGAAGCCTCGATCAGCTCGATGCGCTTGTCGCGGTCGGCGATTTCAGTCTCTCGGGCACTGGTGACCTGTTCCTCGGCGGCGACGGCTTTGGCGCGAGCCGCATCCGCTTCGGCCTTGGCCTGGCTTTCTTCGCGCGACTTGTTCTGGATCGCGATCTGTTGTTCCTGGCGGGCGATTTCGATCGCCTGGGTCTGGGCAATCCTGGCTTCTTCGACGGCCCGGTCGGCCTCGATCTGGCTGCTGTCGACCTGCTGTTTCGCCTTGATCTGCGCGTCTTTCGCATCGCGATCACGACCCGCCTGTTCCTTGGCGACTTCGGAAGATTGAATGGCCCGGCGGACCTCGACTTCACGTTCCTGTTCCAGCCGCGCAAATTCATTATCCCGGCTGATTTCGAAGGAGCGCTGGTCGGCCTGCAGGTTCTTCGTCTCGATCTGCACACGGGTATCCTGCTCGATATCGTTGCGCGCTTTCTTGCGCAGTTCGATCTGTTCGGTCAGTTTGGTCAGGCCCTCGGCATCGAAAGCATTATTGGCGTTGAAATGTTCGATGCTGGTCTGATCGAGACCGGTGAGCGACACCGATTCCAGTTCCAGACCGTTCATCGCCAGATCGCTTGACGATGCCTGTTGCACCTTCTGGACGAAATCGGCGCGCTGTTCGTGCAGTTCATTCATGGTCATGCCGGCGGCAACCGAACGCAGGGCGTCGACAAATTTGCCTTCGACCAGATCTTTCAGCATCTCCGGCTGCATCGTCCGCAGGCCCAGTGTCTGTGCCGCCATCGCGAGGGACTGGGCATCCTGTCTGACGCGCACATAAAATTCCGCCTTCACATCGATCCGCAGGCGATCGAGCGTGATCAGCGCATCGACATTGTTGCGCTCGACCGCCAGTCGCACTGTGTTCATGTTCACCGGCATGGTTTCATGGAACACAGGGAACACCATCGCGCCGCCGTTCATCACAACTTTCTCGCCGCCGAAACCGGTCCGGACGAAAGCAATCTCCTTGGACGCGCGTTTGTACAAGCGGGTCAGGATCAACGCAAAAATGAGCAGTCCGACCAGGGGAGCGCCGGCATAAATTGCGATCTGGCTTACATTCTCAAGCATATACTCTCTCTTCCTTTTGATGATGCTCGTTAATCCGGCATCGGTTTTTCTGCGTCTTCAATTCGACCGGCTTATCGCCATTCAGACTATCAACTATCGTTCAGCCAACGGGTGCCGACCGCAACGGCTTTGAAAATATCACCTTCTCGCCGCACCAGCAGCACTTCTTCGCCGGTGACGAATATCCCGTCTTCATTATCCGGTTCGACCATCAGCGCGTGGCCGTGCCCGTGGCGGTCCTTGACCTTGGCGCGGGCCGGATAACCGGGCCTCGCTGTGCCGATATCGATAATGGCGCGGCGTCCGGTAAGATCATCGATCGACACCGCCGTGGTCTCGTCCCCCGGCAGGATCCTTGCCAGAGGCTTCGAGAGCAGGCCGGTCACCGGAAGCGCAACAAGCAGAGCGCCGGTCACGGCCAAAAAGGGCGGCAATAATCCGCCGGTAAGCGATTGCACAAATTGCTGTCCTGCGAATCCAGTCAGTCCGAAGATCATCAGAAACAGCACCAGCAATATCATGAACGGCAATCGTCCCCATCCCAGGAAAGAGAGAAGTCCGCCCGCTACGCCGGTACCATCGACATCGGCATCCATATCAATATCGCTATCGAAGCCGCCAAAGCCGATTAGCTGCAAAAGACCGAGGGCGATCATCAGGACCAGGGCTGCCGCGAAAACAATGTTTTCGTCTGCTAGCCAGAATTCGATCACCGTCCTGCCCCCTTAACAACTCTCTAATAAGCCCGCATTGGAAAGAAAATTCAGGATTCGGTCAATGTAATTCGATCACTATTAGCCTCTTTTGGCAATATTCCGCTGGCTCTCGACAGAAGCGGATATCGCGACTAACATCAGGCCCTATTCCCCGGGGAGTCGTTTGACTGAGAGGGGCGCGTAACGTCGCCCGACCCGCAGAACCTGATCCGGCACCGTGTAAACGGGCTTACCGGCGGAGGGAGGGAGCGGTTATCGGGGCCTCCCGGATACGCGCTTTCTTCATCAGGACAGAAGGAGAGACGCGATGGGTAGTGCAGGCAATATAACCGGGTGGATCACCATTTTCTTTGGCCTATACGGTCTGGCTGCTGGCGTCGGCGAATTTCGCAATCCCGGTTTCTGGTCCAAGATGGTTCGCGAAATTCGCGCGAGCAGCGGACTGCAATTTGTCACCGGTATCGTCACGCTGAGCCTCGGCGCCATCATCTATCTCGTCAATCCGTTCAACCCTGCCGACTGGCTGTCGATCCTGATCACCGTCATCGGCGGCTGGATTGTGGTCGAGGGGCTGTTGATCCTCGCGGTCGGCGACTGGTTCACGGGTTTGGCCGGTCGCATGATGGCCAACGGATCACGCGCCTGGGCGATCTTCGCGATCATCTTCGGCCTTGCCGCTATTTTCGCCGGTTTCGTCCGGCTCCAAGTTTAACCTCTACAGAAAGCAGAACATTATGGCTGACCTCCCCGCAAAAACCGAAATTGGCGTAACCACCGGCCCGATCAGCGGCTCGAAAAAAGTCCATGTCGCGGCCCATAGCGGCAGCGGCATCCGCGTGGCGATGCGCGAAATCCATCTCGAGGGCGGCGAAGCGCCGATCCGCGTCTACGACACGAGCGGGCCTTATACCGACCCGCAGGCCCTGATCGACATCAAGACCGGCCTCAACGAACTGCGCACCCCTTGGATCAAGGCGCGCGGCGATGTCGAGGAAGTCGACCAGCGCGAGATCAAGCCGGAAGACAATGGCCAGCTTGGCCCCGACCGTTCCGGCGGCGTCGCGCCTTTCCCCAATGTCCGCCGCAAGGTCCTCCGCGCCAAAGCGGGCGCTAACGTCTCCCAGATGCACTACGCGCGTCAGGGTATCATCACCCCGGAAATGGAATATGTCGCCGAGCGCGAAAATCTCGGGCGCGAGCGGCTCAAGGAATATAAGCGCGACGGCGAAAGCTTTGGCGCGTCGATCCCCGATTATGTCACTCCAGAATTTGTCCGCGACGAAATAGCGCGGGGCAGGGCGATCATCCCCAACAATATCAACCACCCGGAAAGCGAACCGATGGCAATCGGGCGCAACTTCCTCGTCAAGATCAACGCCAATATCGGCAATAGCGCCGTCGCCTCCGACGTCGCCAATGAGGTGGACAAGATGGTCTGGTCGATCCGCTGGGGCGCCGACACGGTCATGGATCTGTCCACCGGCCGCAACATCCACGACACCCGCGAATGGATCATCCGCAACAGCCCCGTGCCAATCGGCACCGTGCCGATCTATCAGGCGCTGGAAAAAGTCGGCGGCGTCGCCGAGGACCTGACCTGGGAAATTTTCCGCGATACTTTGATCGAGCAGGCCGAGCAGGGCGTCGACTATTTCACCATCCACGCCGGCGTCCGACTGCCCTACGTCCCGATGGCAGCCAAGCGCGTCACCGGCATCGTGTCGCGCGGCGGATCGATCATGGCGAAATGGTGCCTCGCCCATCACAAGGAAAGCTTCCTCTACGAACATTTCGACGACATCACCGAGATCATGAAGGCCTATGACATCGCCTACAGCCTTGGCGACGGCCTGCGCCCCGGCTCGATTGCCGACGCCAATGATGAGGCGCAATTCAGCGAGCTCTACACGCTCGGCGAGCTGACCCATCGCGCGTGGAAGTCGGACGTTCAGGTGATGATCGAAGGCCCCGGCCATGTGCCGATGCACAAGATCAAGGAGAATATGGAAAAGCAGCTCGAAGTCTGCGGCGAGGCGCCTTTCTACACGCTCGGCCCCCTCACAACCGACATCGCGCCCGGCTATGACCATATCACCAGCGGCATCGGCGCGGCGCAAATCGGCTGGTATGGCACGGCGATGCTCTGCTATGTCACGCCCAAGGAACATCTCGGCCTGCCCGACCGTGACGACGTCAAGGTCGGCGTGATCACCTATAAACTGGCCGCCCACGCCGCCGATCTCGCCAAGGGCCACCCGGCGGCACAGGTCCGCGACGATGCACTGTCAAAGGCCCGCTTCGAGTTCCGCTGGCGCGACCAGTTCAACCTCAGCCTCGACCCGGAAACCGCGATGCAATATCACGACCAGACGCTCCCCGCAGAAGGCGCGAAAACCGCCCATTTCTGCTCGATGTGCGGCCCGAAATTCTGTTCGATGAAAATCAGCCAGGAAGTCCGCGACTTCGCCAGCAAGCAGAACCAGAGCGCCGAAGGCTTTATCGCCTCGGAGAAACTGGGTGCCGACACCGCAGCCGCCAGCAAGGCGGCAGCGGAAGAAGGCATGCGCGAGATGGCGAAAGTCTACAAGGACAAGGGCGATCGGTTGTATCTGCCCGAGGATGAGGTGGAAGAACCGGCGGAGTGATGTTGTTCAATTCTTTCGCAATTTTCTTGATTGCTAGCGCTCCGGCTCAACAGGCCGCTCCAGAAACTTCCGCTCCGGTAGTCGAACGGTTATCGGAGTCGGCACGAGTGGGGGAACTTCGTCTCCTGCAATTATGGTCGACTGATAGCGAAAGATTTATCGAACAATGGTCACGGCCCACGCCTCCTAAGCTGACGACGGATAATAGGGTCCAACGCAACAAACCGATTGAGCAATTCATTATCTTTGGCGGCTGTCAGGCGGATGCGTCAGGTAATTGTAATCTCAGCGGGGAGTTGACCATAGTTGACCCCGAAGGTGAGCCTTATGGAGAAACAATGAATTTCGCGGCTTGGGATAATTTGCCCAAACCGAAGGGGGAAGTGTTGTCATTATCGCCCGTCGGTATCGGTCTGAGGGTAGAAGATGGCGAAAAACTAGGGACCTATCGGATACGTTTGGCAGTCACCGATGAAGTGGCAAAGGTCACCGCAATAACGGAGGTCGAGATATTGGTGGAAGAAACAGCGGAGTGAATAGGCTCAAATGGAGTCTGGCTTTATGCTCTGTCGCACTGGTCGGCTGCGCCGCACAGACTGCTAGCGTAAACTGGAACCTTGCCGGAGGCGCCTTTACCGCCGGGGAGGGGGTTGCCCCGATGGTTTTTAACCGGAAGGACGCTTCCCGTTGTGCGGGCCTGTGGATGCTTCATGGTGATGCGGTGGATGATGGCGCGTTTCCGTTGGAAGTCCATGACGCCTTTCCGGAAGAATTGCGGCTGCCCTACGCGATCAATGCCGCCCAATTTTTCGGCGAGGACGGAATAAACGAAGTGGCCTATCGCGAGGCCGCCGATCTTGCCGAGTTACAATTGCGCAGCGCTCTGGCCGGGGACGGGGCAGCATTCCGGCACTATTTCGAAGCCCTTGGCCGCTGTTCCACGCAACCGGAGGCGGTCGGTGATGCAGCCGGAGATGCGATAGATGCGCCTGCGGGTGATTAAGACAGGAGTTGCGGAGTGATCATGAGCGGAATGGCAAGGACCAATATGTTGATAGCAGCGGCTTCGCTGCCTCTGCTGGCCTCCTGCGGTGACGGGGCTAGCGAAGCCGGGCCATTAGACGAAGCCGCTGTTACCGCGCGATCTGCTCCGGTGGCGCAGGAATTTCAGCAGAAGCTCAAGGCACAGCTGGTGGCGGCGCTCACAAATGGTGGTCCGGAAAGCGCGGTTTCGGTATGTAGCCAGATCGCGCCCGCCATCGCTGCCGCGGCGTCCGAAGAGAGTGGCGCTGAAGTCAGCCGCATCGCCCGCAGAAACCGCAATCCCGACGCCGGCGTGCCCGCGGCGATGCAAAGCCAATATGACGCTCTTGCCGCGCAGCCGCTGTCAGACGGCAAGCCCGCCGTGCAAATCTGGCGCAGCGGGGAGGGCGAGAATGCCCGCATCCACTATCTCAGCGCCATAACGATGCAGGATCAGCCCTGTTCGGTTTGCCATGGCACCGCTGTCGACCCGGCCCTGAAACAGCATATCGACAGTCTCTATCCGGGCGATCTCGCCACCGGTTTCAAGCCGGGCGACCTGCGCGGCGCGATGCTGATCAGCTGGAAAGCGGATGCGTTTCAATAACCAGATAGCGGGCCGCCGTGCGACCATCGTCATCCTGAACTTGTTTCAGGACCCCGCGAGATAGGGCACTGCCGTCTGGGGTCCTGAAACGAGTTCAGGATGACGAGTGAATGCTTTGCCACGCCCAACACCGCTCCCGCCCGCTTGACGACAGCCAGCCGAAGAGCGCAATATAACCCCCTGCAACGGCCAGCTTTTCCACCAGCGAGTCGCTGCACACAGAGGGGGAAAACAACATGCACAAATTTCTGATCGGCCTGTCTTTGCTGGCCATGGCTGCGCCACCGTTACAGGCGAAGGACGCAAAGCAGGTCTTCATGCCGGAAGATGCCGGGAATCTCGCCTTCCAGTCAGCGGTCGGCTACGCCGATGCGGTGATCGCCGGGGACAAGGTCTATCTGTCCGGCGTGATCGTCACGCCAGAGCCCGGCGAGAGCGACCTTAAACCCGCCTTCACCCGCGCCTTCGACCGGATCGGCCGGACGCTGGAACGGGCCGGGGTCGGCTGGGACGATGTCGTCGACCTGACCAGCTATCACACCGACTTGCAAGGCTCGATCAACGAAATGGTCGAGGTCAAGAACCTCTACATCAAAGCCCCGTTCCCCACCTGGACCGCGATCGGCATCAGCGCGCTCTACGAGGCGGACGGGGTGGTCGAGATCAAGATAGTGGCGCAGCGGCGCGCGGAGTGAAGTGACTAAGCCCCTCCTCTTCAGAGGAGGGGTTGGGGTGGAGGATGTCGATTAATTTCCAACGCCCCCGTCATCCTGAACTTGTTTCAGGATCCGGTGAGATTGTGAATCGCCGTTCGAGATCCTGAAACAAGTTCAGGATGACGAATAGGCGGTGATGTTGGGAGACGCATTATGCCAAGTTCAGCTAAAATCAACGACGAACGCGCCGCTGACTTGCAATACAGCAAGGACAGCCTGATCGACTAGTTACGCTGACAGTGCACTTTTTTCCGGCACCAACTTCTCCACCAGAGCCCGCAGCTCCCCCGCCGTCGTATGCCCCGCCACCACCTCGTGATAGCCGATCCCCGCCTTGCGCAGCGCTTCCTTTTTGACCGCGTCGCGGGCGGCGGCGCAGTTGCCGGCGTGGTGGCCTGATCCCTGATATTCGAGCGCGTGGACGACGCAGCAGCGTTCGTCCATCAGCGCGAAATCGACGCGCTTGCTATTGACGCTCAGAAAGGCGTTCCTGTCTGGGCTGGCGAGAAACTCGCCGAGCGAGACTTGCGCCATCACCTGCCAGCCGGGATTGCGCGCGATCACCGCCTTGTCGAGCGCGGTGAAGACATTGGCCTCCGACTTGTTGAGCAGCGGCCGGGACGCAAATTTGGCGCGGCTGACCTTCATCAGCTGGCCGGCGGCGAATTCGGCGCCGCTCTTCTTGCCCGCAGTGTGATATTTCGGGCCGTTCCTCCGCCGCCAGGCCGCCCGCCGGGCACCGACGCGATATTGTTCCACCGCGCTGCCCAGCATGAACGCGATCACCAGGGCCACCAGCCCGGGCAGGTTCGACAGGATGAAGACCATCGGTTCGTCCATTTATTTCTTCCATTTCTCCTGTTTACATCATGCTCGAAAACGGTTGAAAAATCGTGTACGGCTAGCCTTCCTCGAAAACTCCCTGTTTTGAATGTATTGCGATCAAATGAAGGTATCGGGACAGGCGCAACCTTCCCCCCACCCAAGAGTAACCCCAATATGAAACAAACCCTCTCCCTGATCCCGCTCGCGCTCCTGGCGGCCTGTTCATCGCAGTCCTCCCCCGATGCCGAGCCAGCCGCGGACGAGACTGTTTCTGTGACACCCGCACCGCCGGTGGCGCCGGAGAAGCCAGTCCCCGCACCCGATCCCGCGCCATCGGCAAACACGCTCACGCTCGCCGGTCTCGGCGATCTGCGCATCGGCGAGCCGGTTCCCGCCACCAGCAGCTGGAAAGCCGAAGGCGTGCAGGCGTCCGATGGCTGCCTCGTGATGGCCTCGCCCGATTATCCTGACGCCTATGCGATTGTCGAAGCGAACAAGGTCCGCCGGATCACGATCAGCGAGGGTTCACCGGTCAGGCTGGTCGAGGGCATTGGCCCCGGCGCCAGCGAAGCGACGGTGAAGCAATATTTTGCCTTCCCCGCCACGCCGCATAAATATGGCGACCCGCCCGCCAAATATCTGACCGCCCCCAATGCCGCCAGTGGCGACCCCGCTCTGCGCTTCGAAATCGGCAGCGACGGTACGGTCAGCCAGATCCATGTCGGCACGATGCCGGTGCTGAGATATGTCGAGGGCTGTGCCTAGGATCAGACTGGTGGGATAATCCCGTTCGCCCTGAGCCTGTCGAGCCGAAGGCGACCGCAGGTCAACGGTCGGCGTCTGCAGGGCGCAGGTCAGTTGTTCCCACTCGTACTTCGACAAGCTCAGCACGAACGGAACGGGTGGGGCAAGAACAGGCACCTCCACCACACCGTTCGTCCTGAGCCTGTCGAAGGACCGCGTCTGTGAGGCAGGTTGGTGTATTCCCACCCATGCTTCGACAAGCTCAGCACGAACGGATCGGGTGCCGCGCGTCTGTTCACGCCACCGCCGAACCGAACACCCTCAACTCCTAAAACCCCGTTCGCCCTGAGCCTGTCGAGCCGAAGGCGACCGCAGGTCAACGGTCGCGCTTGCAGGGCGTAGATCAGTTGTTCCCACTCGTACTTCGACAAGCTCAGTACGAACGGAACGGGTGGGGCAAGAACAGGCACCTCCACCACACCGTTCGTCCTGAGCCTGTCGAAGGACCGCGGCTGTGAGGCAGGCTGGTGTCTTCCCACCCATGCTTCGACAGGATCAGCACGAACGGATCGAGTGCCGCGCGTTTCCCTACACCCCCCACTGGCGCACACCACCAGCAAACCTCGCCAACCCGACCAAAAAAAGCCGCCCCGAAAGGGACGGCTTTTCTATTGGCGCTGCTGCGCAGGAGGGAGAGGGAGAGCAAGCAGCGCCGTGGTTCAGGGAGGGGTGGGTTAGACCTTGTCGCCGAGAGCGCCCTTGACGGAGCCCTTGACTTGCTGGGCCTTGCCCTTGGTTTCCTGAGCCGCGCCTTTGGCACGGGTCTCGGGGTCATTGCTGTTCTGTTTGGCTTTGCCAACGGCTTCGTTCACATTGCCTTTTACTTTGTCTACGAGTTCGCCCATTTTCATGGTCCTTCTGTTTGGCCGGTTGTCCGAACCTTGGGGGATGCAGACGTTGTTGCCTGCACAATATATATAAGCGCGAACCGCCCGTTCGTTCCCGCCGCAACTGCAGACTGGCGCTCGTAAAAAACGGACTGGCGCTTTGGCGGATATCGGGGGCGTCGTGCGGGCATTCTGCCGACTTCGGAACGGCCGAGAGCAACCCGGCTCGATCCCAGTAGTTTCGATCAGGTCTCATAGGAATTCGCCAGGGGTTTTACTTTGCTCGTGCTTTGACAGCGGGCGCATATTTGTTATGATCGGTCCATGTTTTCGATGGCATTTGCCGCGATATTTCGAAGATACCAACCCGGGGGGGTGTTGAGTGACAGAAGAGACTGGTCCAGTTGATCCTGATGGCGGCGATAACGGCAGCAAGTCGCCGCGCTTCGATTATCAAAAGATTTTCGACAAGGGCAAGTCGATGCTCGGCAGCACTGCATGGCTATCCTCGCTCGCCCTGATCATGGTCGCCTTCAGCCTGACCTTTCTCGTCTATAATGACAAAATCTGCGGCATCGACAAATTGGACAAGGACGGGTTTAGCAAGATCCAGTTCAGGGCTCCCAACAGCACATGCGACAGCGTTACGGTGCCGTCTGATCCGCTGAACACCAACCGCTCCAGCGCTGCAGGGGTAGTGATAGACGGAGGCAGCGGCACAGGCCCTGTGGTCGCGCGCGCCGAGGTCAGCGCGCTCAGCCTGAGTCGCGAATTGAAGCAGATCGTAACCGATGTCCGGACCAGCAACGGGCTGTCCGGCGATGCGCTGCTGACGGCGGCGGCCAAGGCTGAAATCGAGGACCGGATCAGCGAGAATGACCTGCTGGCAGACCTGCGCGAAAAGGCCCGGAGACGCGAAGGCCTGTTCGTCAGCTATGGCTCGCCGCGCAAGACAACCGTGCCGGGATATCCGCAACCCGACGGCTGTCAGGTCTATGCGAAGAAGAAAGACGCCGGCAAATGGCTGGTGATCGAGGGCCCTAACGGCAACGAGATTGTCCGCTACGCCAATGAATCGCTGCCGGACGAGATTGGCGGGCGGCCGGTGGTGACCGAAGTCCAGGTCAATGGCAAAGATGCGGTGCGGCTGAACATCGACCTGACCGGGATCGAGGATAATTATACCGTCGTCTATGCCAAGGAAGCCAGCGAAGTGGAACGAAACAAGCGGAAATGCTGAACGCCAGTCCGCCAGTTCGCCAGTCAGCCTGAGCAACGGCCGATGAGGTCGAGCAGCGGCTGCTGGCCGGTATCGGTGGCAGCGGTCGGAAAAGGCGAGCAATAGCGGGCGGCTTGACCGTTTTTTAACCATCGCACCCTATCCCCGCAGGCCTGACAAACAACAGGAACCACCGGGCGATGGATAGCCAGCCGTTTACTAGCGATACGATAGACGCGCTTGCCGCTGCCTATCCGCTTGCGCCGCGCCATCTGCAGCACCGGCTCGCAGACCATCCGCTGCTGCAGCTTGACGCGCTGGCTGCGCTCGCCCGCCGGCTGCGCCCGGAATCGATCGAGTTTAACGCCGCCACCGACTTGCCGCTCGGCATCCGCAACGACGAAACGCCCTATACCGGCCTCGATGTCCACGAAACGATCGACAGGATCGAAAGCTGCGGCTCCTGGGTGTTGCTCAAGACCATCGATCAGGACCCGGCCTATGCCGAGTTGATGCACGATGTGCTGGGCGCGATCGCGCCGGTGGTCGAGCCGCGCACCGGCGCGATGATGCGGCTCGAGGGCTTCATCTTCATCTCCTCGCCGCAAGCGGTGACGCCGCTGCATTTTGATCCCGATTATAATATGCTGTTCCAGGCGCGCGGCAGCAAGACGATGACATTCTTCCCGGCCGGCGACAAAGAGATGATCAGCGACCGCTTCTTCGAGCAATATTTCAACGGCGGCCCGCGCAACCTGCCGTGGCAGGAGCAATGGGCCGAGCGCGGCCAGCCGATCACCGTCACCCCGGGCGAGGCGATCTACGTGCCGATCCTCGGCCCGCACTGGGTCAAGGTCCATGACGAGGTCTCGGTCTCGCTGTCGCTGACCTGGCGCAGCGAGTGGAGCTTCCACCACGCCGACGCCTGCCGCTTCAACAGCCGCCTGCGCAAGCTCGGCCTGCGCCCGTCCTCGCCGCAACTCTACCCTGCGGATAACCGCCTGAAAAGCTACAGCCAGCGCGCGCTGGTTCGCGCCGAACGGATGATGGGTAAGGGGTAGGGGGCGAGAGCCGGGAAGAGGCGAGGCCGTTGCACGTCTCCCCTCACCGTTCGCCCTGAGCCTGTCGAAGGGCCGGCGTCTAGGAGGCGGGTTGGTGTCTTCCCACTCCTGCTTCGACAAGCTCAGCACGAACGGAATGCGCGGGGCAAGATCAGGCGCGTCCATCCCGACCGTTCGTCCTGAGCCTGTCGAGCCGAAGGCGACCGCAGGTCAACGACAGGTGCCTCACAAAATCCCGGCCCAGACCGGAAGCCCGAATCCGCAAACCCATCACCTCAAAATTACTGATAATTCACATCGACAGCAAACTGGCCGCTATAGGCGCCGGGCAGCTGGTCGGGATTGATGTGCAGGATCGCGCCGAACTGGACTTCCGCCGAGCCGCCGGTCATCTGGATCTGCGCGCCCGAGCCGCCGGGATAGGTGAGCTCCGCCCCGATCGGCTGGCCCGGCCCGTTGAGATAGAACAAGGGTGCGTAGCTGATGGCGACGGTCGCGTCGCTGCCGCTGAGCGACAGCCGCGACCAGCTGAACGAGCCGGTGCAGATCATCGTCCCGCAATTGCGCGCGCTGGCCAGCGGATCGAGGACCACGCTGCCGCCACTGCTGCCCGCGATGATGCTGCCGAAGTCGAGCTCGAGCAGCACCGCAAACTGGATCGGGCTATAGACCTGTGCCTTGCTGTCGGCGCTGGCGCTCTCCGCCATCGCCGCCGAAGGCACCAGCGCGCCGCCCACGGCAGCCGCCACCACCCAATATCGCATCATCCCTCTGGCCATGTCCCGTTCCCCCGAACCCTGTTTCGCAAAATTTGCAGGGTCTTACATAAGGTTACAGCTGTGCAAATATCGTGTACCAGACTGGTTAAACCGGCCTTTACCATGATGGGGCGGGGAACGGGGAACGGGGAGCGGGGAACCGGGCAGGGCGCCCCCACCGTTCGTCCTGAGCCCGTCGAAGGACCCGGCACGAACCGCACTGGAATATCTATTCCCCCTCCGCCGCGATCATCGCGAACAGCTCCGCCCCGGTCAGCATCTCGCTATCCCCGGCGAAGCTGTAATAAGACGGTTTCTCGTCAATAAACACCTGCCGCCGCAAGCGCAGTCCGGCATCCTTGTCGGTCGCGTCATCGAACAGCCCGGCGCAGACCATATGCTCGCCCGAACCCTTCAGGCGATAGAAGAGATGCGAGCCGCAACCCCCGCAAAAGGCCCGCTCCGCCCATTCCGACGAGCTGTACACGGTCATCCGCTCCGCCCCGTCGATCACCACATCCGTCCCGCAATCAATCTCGACAAACGGCCCGCCACCCCAGCGCCGGCACATCCGGCAATGACAGGCATCGACATGGCCGGCGGGCTGTGTCGCGGTGATGGTGATGGCGCCGCAGAGGCAGTGGCCCTGGCGTTGGGGTGGTTGGGGGGTGGTCATGGTGGGGCCTCCTGTTGTGGTGGGTGGCCTAATTTTCGATCCGATATATATCGCCGCAGCAACTCAGTGTCTTTCGGATATTATCCGTGTCTGCTACGCTGGACGGCCTGAATTTGATGATTTATAGCACCAGCGCAGTATTACCAGAGCAATTGCGATTGTCTCACATTCGGGGGCAGTTTCGGATAACCGTCACACTATTCACTGAAATTGCGAAGCCAAAAAATGTGTGGAAGAGAAGTATTAAGAGCTAAAGAAACATGATTGAGAGAGCTACTATTCTCGACCTGGCTAAAGCTACAATGGAAACCGTAATGCAAAACAAAATTTTGGCCGTATTTGATTTTGACAATACACTTTTCGATTGGGTCCACGTATGGTTTCACTGCTTCAAAGCGATGATGGATGAAGTGGAGCTTGCTACTGATTTGAGCATCAACGATCTAGCAGATGAAATTCGCCCCGTGCACCGGGAGCACGGTACGTCGGAATACGCTTTTCTTCTTGAAGCACTTCCTAGTCTACAGCCATTTCTCGATGGCCAGCCAGCATCCAAAGTTTTCAATAATGCAATTAGAGCTTTTCGATCAACTAGGAAAAAAGAACTAAAGCTATATCCATCAGTCGCGGATACTCTCCTCAAAATTAAGGGATCTGGGTCTCGGATTGCAATATACACTGAATCGCAGAGTTTTTATAGCTTTTATCGGCTCAAAAGGCTGGGGCTCGATGGTGTGATCGATAGAATTTATACTCCTCCCGATCACGAGATCCCAGAGGGCTTTGTTGCAAACGGCGGGCGGCACTATAGCAGAGATTTCTATCATCTCAGGTATACCGAGCATCGGCATACACCGGTCAACGAGTTGAAGCCCAATCCCGATTTGTTGTCACAGATAATTACCGATTTTGGTGTGGCGAAAGGCGACGCCGTTTACGTTGGTGATAGTCTTCAAAAAGACGTCGCGATGGCGAAAGATGCAGGCATCGATTATGCTTGGGCAGCCTATGGAGAGGCTCAGGAAACTGAAGCTTACGAGGTTCTAAAGATGGTTACACATTGGACAGATGAAGACGTTAAGCGAGAGAAGGAAATCCGTTCGCGAGATGTTGCTGCCGACATTGTATTAAGGAGCGATATGTCCGAGCTCTTGAACCATTATAAGTTCGCGGAGTATCAACAGTGAGCCCACCTAGCCCGTCGCTCCCCACTAAGACTGAGCATGCATCATTGGCGCTTGAGGCATGGAAAAAAGTCGTACAAACTCAAGAACATTTCAATGAAATTTGCATGAAAGTCAGGACACTTTATGCGACGGTCTTAGCCGCTATTTTGTCACTTTATGGTGTCTTTTTAAAGGAACCAACAGGGCATGGGTTTGAGATAGTCGGTTTGTCCTTTGACCCCATATTAATGGTTCTCATAGCCGTATTCGTGTCCACAACTTTGTTCTATTTTGTCGATAAGGAGTGGTATCATCGGCTGCTTCTGGGGGCAGTGAATCAAGGAGCTGCAATCGAGGACCGGTGGAAGGACATTTTACCGGAAATTCAGCTTGGATCTAAGATTTCGGCGAACAGCCCAGTCGATCTATCAAAAAACCATAAGCTGGTTTGGTTTCTAAAGCTTTTTATAAATGACCCGCGGTTCAATGAAACAATGCGGCTTCACTCCGATGCCAAAGTACAGGTATTCTATAAACCGATCCAAATTTTGGCATTCGTGTTCTTTGTTGTTGCCTGCTTTTTTGGTGGGATAGAGTATGATGGGCACTCCATCGTAGGATGGCTTTGGCAAGTGGTTCGTGATTGTTGTGTCTAGAAATAATTTTGAGCTTCTAGATACCACGATGAGCCTCGTGCACTAGATTATAACGCGCGGTTTATTGATATCAAATGCTGCTGCTTCTTCCCACCCCCTCACAACCCCAACTCCTTCGCGATCATCCCCTCCCCAAAATAAGCCCGCTCGCAAATTATGCGATCACTCCCCGGCGCAAACTCGAAACTCGCCGCCATCCGCACCCGAAAGCTCTTGCCGGTAGGCTCGATCACCCGCTCGCCGATGGTCAGCGGGCCGAGATGGGTGCCGGTGAGCCAGAATTCGACCAGCACGACATGCTCGCCCGCCGCGCCGATCGCGATGACTTCATTGGCCTGGTCGGGAAAGGGCGTCCGCGACATCGCGAAATATTTGCGCACCGCTTCCTCGCCGTCAAATATGGTGCCATTGCCGTATAATTCATAGCGCGGATGCTGGAACGTATCGATCACCGCATCCCATTCATGGGTGATCTCCAATGCCATATGATCGCGCACGATCTTGAGGCGTGCCTGTTCGAGGTCGGTCATCGGTTTGCTCTCCCTTGTTTTTGTTGGCGGGAGTGTCGCGCAGCGGGGAGGGGAATGCAATCGGGTTTGTGGGGGTGGGGGCGGAGCACTCGTCATCCTGAACTCGTTTACCTTCGGTGGCCTGCGGCTCAGGACCCCGCAAGGTGAGCGCGCAGTAGAGGGAGGTCCTGAAATAAATTCAGGATGACGAAGCGCGCCCACCAAAAAACCGCTTTCCTACACCGCTCCCAATATGGCTTAATCACCGCCATGCCCCCCGATCGATCAACCTCCCGCCCCGATCCCCGCAGCGCCGCGGTCCAGAGCCGCCGCATTTCCCGCATCCCGGCCTTCACGCCCGTCCCGCTACGACCGCGCCCCGATGGCTGGTCACCGGTCCGGCAGGCGGAATTCATCGGCTTGCTCGCGCAAACCCGCTGCGTCAAAAAAGCGGCGATGCTGGTCGGGATGAGCCGGGACAGCGCTTACCGGCTGCGCCGCAAGCCGGGCGCTGAGGAATTTGTCGCGGCGTGGGACTCGATACTCGGCGTGCCGACGAGCCAGCAGCCAAAGGTTACACTAGAAACGCTCTTCCAGCGCATCAGACAGGGCAGCTACCGCCCGATATTGCGCGGCGGCCGCTATGTCGGGACGATCCAGAAACCCGATAATTCTGCGCTTTTGGCGCTGCTCGGGCGGCTCGACCGGCTGGTGCCGCCGGAGCAGGATTAGGGCGCATAACCGGAAGGTTACAGAAAACAAAAGCGCTCGTCTGTGTAAAGTTCGGGGAGCGGCACAACGGGAAAAACGTGACTCGGACTTTTTTTCGCCGCAAGATAGACCGGTCCCCCCCGCAACAGACGAGGAGAATATCGATGGAACAGGTGATCACCGCAACCCTCTGGTTCGCCGCGGTCTCAGCCGGCGTCATGGCGGGCGTTTATTTTACCTTTTCGGTGTTCGTCATGCAGTCGCTCGACGCGCTGGAGCGCCCGGCGGGGATGGTCGCGATGCAGTCGATCAACCGGATCATATTGCGGTCGCTGTTCCTGCCGCTATTTTTCACCAGCAGTCTCGCCTGTCTGTTGCTCGCGGTCTTTGGCCTGATGCAGTGGGGCAGCGCCGGTGCCTGGCAGATGGTGATTGGCGGAGCGCTCTATATCGTCGGCATGCTGGTGGTGACGATGATCGGCAATGTCCCGCTCAACAATGCGCTCGAGGCGACCGACGCCAATGGGCCGGACGCCGAGGCGATGTGGCGCCGCTATATGGCGCGTTGGCAGCCGTGGAACCATGTCCGGACGGTCAGCTGCACGGTCTCGCTGATCCTGCTGATCGCTGCGATTGCCGAGCGGTAGCCGTCACGAGGCGACCGGCGGATATCAGAATGACCCCGGCACCTCGCGCTGGGCCGGCGTTGGCCGGGCCGGCATCAGCAGCTCGCGGGGCAGGGACAATGGTACGCGCTGCGCCGATGCCGCTGTGGTGGCGCTGCTGGTTGCGCCTTGAACTACGCCTGCGATCGGGGTGCAGGCGGCTCCGGCAAGAAAGCCGAGCGCGCGCGCGGTCGAGGCTTCGGCGGGATCACCGAGCGGCAGGCTGATATCGTCGGCGGCCTGACAGCTATTGGTCAGCGAACTGGCCAGGCCGCTGAAATAATTGGCGTTGCCGTCGGCATTCTCGGTGGCAAAGGCGATGATCCGGATGCGATCGTCACAGGCGCTGCGGTCCAGCCCGATCTGGCCAACCGGCTTGCCAAAGGTGTTGCTGCCGACCAGCGCCATATTGGCGTCGTGATAGGGGATCATCGCGTTGATCACCAGCTCGCTGGCCGATGCCGAGCCGCCGGTGGTGATGAAGGCGATGCGGGTCGGGGCGATCGACTGGGCCTGCGTCTGGAAGTTGCGGGTCTCGTTGTTGGCCGACTTGCTGGCGCGGAAGCGGGTCACGCCCTGCTCCTCGTTGGTGAAGCGGTCGCGGCCGAGCAGATCGGCGAACAGTTCGGCGGTCCGCACCAGCCCGCCGCCATTATAGCGCAGGTCGATGACCAGCTCGGTTACACCGGCGTTGCGGAACTGCAGGAAAGCATCGCGCAACTGCTGCTCGGCGCTGTCGATGAAGGTGCGCAGATTGATATAGCCGGTCATGGTGCCGCCATTGTCGATGATCTGCACGCCATAGCGCGGCGAGACCGGCTGGATGTCATAGTCGGCCTTGCTGACCGTGGTCGTGGTCTCGACACCCGCCGCGTTGCGGAACCGCAGCACCCGGCTGGTCCCGGCTGTCGAGGGGCCGAGCGCATTGCTGACCGCGCCGGCACCGCCCTGCGCAAACAGCGAGGTGACGGTCTCGAGATTGCCGGAGCTGGTCCCGATCGCGAGCAGCTCGGCGCCGCGATCAAGTCCGGCGGCGAGAGCGGGCGCGCCTTCGAAAGCGTCGAGAATATAGACCCGCGACGCGTTGCTGTCATAGCTCAGCCTGATGCCAAAGCCCGCGGTGGCGCCGGAATTCAGGAAGGCATTCTCCTCGGCGATCGAGGTGATATAGGTGAAAAACCGGTCCCGTCCCTGATTGCGGGCGGTGGCGGTGAGGGCGTCGATATAATCCTGCACCGATGCATAAGGTGTCGGGCTCAGGCTGCCGGGCAGGGTTTCGGGGAAGAGATACCATTCGTTGATCTGGTCGAACGCCCAGTTCTGACGACTTTGCAGCGAGCAGGTCGTCCCGGTCGGTGTTGGCGTTGATCCGCCGCCGCCACCGCCGGGCGGCAGGCTGACATTGTTGTTGCCGCCTCCGCCGCCGCCACAGGATGCGAGCAATGCCGCCAATGCCAATATCGAACCGGATTTCCGCAATGCCATGCTGCCCCCATTTGCCAGACTGAACGAAGGTCAGGCCCGATCGTTTGACCCTGACAACAACGACACTGATAGGGTTCGCGGCAATTGTCCACATAGAAAAAATCCGCCGGCATCGCTGCCGACGGATAGTTTTTCCTCCCCAGGAAAACGGTTTGGATCAGGTGCCCCGCAAAGGGGGCTGGGGGCACCTGAACTCTGGCTATTCAGCCGAACTGGTTCATCGTGTTGTGCGCACCGCCGGCTTTCAGGGCGGCGTCACCGGCGAAATATTCCTTGTGGTCATCGCCAATGTCGCTGCCGGACATGTTCTGATGCTTCACACAAGCGATGCCTTCGCGGATTTCCTTGCGCTGTACGCCGAGGACGTAGCCCAGCATGCCGGCGTCGCCGAAATATTCCTTGGCCAGATTGTCGGTCGACAGGGCCGCGGTGTGATAGGTCGGCAGCGTGATCAGGTGATGGAAGATACCGGCGCGTTTCGATCCATCGGCCTGGAAGGTACGGATGCGCTTGTCAGCCGCTTCACCCAGTTCGGTGTCGTCATATTTCGCGTCCATCAGGCCGTCACGATCATATTCGGAAACATCGAGACCTTCTGCAGCCATCGCATCATAGACCTGCTGACGGAAGTTCAGCGTCCAGTTGAACGAAGGCGAGTTGTTGTAGACCAGCTTTGCATTGGGAACGACTTCACGCACCCGGTCCATCATGCCGGCAATCTGCTCGACGTGAGGCTTCTCGGTTTCGATCCAGAGCAGGTCGGCACCATTCTGCAGCGAGGTGATGCTGTCGAGAACGCAGCGATCTTCGCCGGTGCCCGGTTTGAACTGGAACAGGTTGGAAGGCAGGCGCTTCGGACGCATCAGCTTGCCGTCGCGGTTGATGATGACATCGCCGTTCTTCGCGGTGGCGGGATCAATTTCTTCGCAATCGAGGAAGCTGTTATACTGGTCGCCGAGATCGCCCGGTTCGTTGGAAACCGCAATCTGCTTGGTCAGGCCAGCACCCAGAGAGTCGGTGCGGGTGACGATGATGCCGTCAGTTACACCCAGCTCGAGGAAGGCGTAGCGGCAGGCACGGATCTTCGCGAGAAAATCTTCATGGGGCACGGTAACCTTGCCGTCCTGATGACCGCACTGCTTTTCGTCAGAGACCTGGTTTTCGATCTGCAGGGCACAGGCGCCCGCTTCGATCATTTTCTTGGCGAGCAAGTAGGTGGCTTCGGCATTCCCGAAACCGGCATCGATGTCGGCGATGATTGGAACGACATGGGTCTGGAAATTCTCGACCTTGTCCATTGCCGCTTTTTCAGCCGCTGTATCACCAGCATCACGCGCCGCATCAATGTCGCGGAACAGCAAGTTCAATTCGCGAGCATCCGCCTGACGCAGGAAGGTGTAGAGCTCTTCGATCAGCGCCGGTACAGACGTTTTCTCGTGCATCGACTGGTCGGGCAGGGGGCCGAATTCGCTGCGCAATGCTGCGACCATCCAGCCGGACAGATAGAGATAGCGGCGTTTGGTATCGCCAAAATGCTTCTTGATCGAAATCATCTTCTGCTGCGCGATGAAACCGTGCCAGCAACCCAGCGACTGGGTATACTTGGAGCTGTCGGCATCATAGGCTGCCATGTCTTCGCGCATGATCGCTGCGGTATATTTGGCAATATCGAGGCCGGTCTTGAAGCGGTTCTGCAACTGCATGCGGGCAACGGATTCGGCATCAATGCCGGTCCATGCGCCGTTCTGGCTGCTGATAAGATTGTCGGCGGAACTTTTGAAATCTTGATAGGACATGATATTCTTCCTTAAACTGGGGAGGCGGTGATATATTATGCTGTAAAATTATTTGCAGCGTCTGAGAGACTGTTTGGCCAAGTTTAAGGGATTGTTCCAGAGAATCTTGTCGATTTATGAGTCGGAATGTATGGGAAAATAGGCTTTAGCGTGTAAAAATGTAAATATATTTACACTCGCTGTCTGGCAGCTTAAGCGCTAGTGTTCCACGTGCGGCGATCGGATGATGCGCTTCCCGGAGCTGTGGCTCGGGCCGCTATTCGGTAAACGCAGCGCCGACCGGTCCGCTTCCCCATCACGTTCCTGAAACGAATTGAGGATGTTGGGTAACGTGAATCTGATAAGTCGGTGCATCTCGAAAAAGGGGAAAGGCGTTCAATCGGGACTATATCAGCTCTGATAGCCGAATTTTTCGATCCACGGCTCGAGCACGGGGATAACCGGTGCGAGATGGTCGCGATATTTTTCCCATCGGCCGCTGGCACGTTGATAGATCGGTTCGGTCACTTGCGCATAGCTCGCCGTGGTGATCAGCCCGCGCGACTTGGCGGTCCGGCTGTGGTCTAGCACATTGTCATCCCATTGCAGGTCGAGGAAATCGAAAAGGGGGCGGACCTCGGTGGCGACATCTTCGACTAGCCGTTCATAGACAATCGGATGGACGTTCGCCGGAAATAAGGTCAGCGAGGTCTGCCAGTGCCGAAAGGCGAGATCGTATAATTGCGCCGTATCTTCCAGTCGGAGGAAATTGGCCATGGCGGAATTTAGCCGGAAATTCGCCATGAAACAACTGAGCACTACGTCACAGGGGTGGCGCAGAGCGAGAATGATCTTTGCCTTCGGAAACAGGCGCTGGATCAGCGGCAGCCGGTAGAGGAACAGCGGCGACTTATCGACCAGCAACTGACCCGGGGCGAGCGGCTGTATTTTCTCGACTTCGGTGAAATAATCGTCGCGCGCCTTGGCGATGGCGTCGCTGTCCATGCCGCCCAGTGCCGACAGCCCGCCCAGAGCTTCTTCAACGTGATTGAGCGGCGGCTGCTCTTCCATCACAACCGTGTCCGGGTGGCCCATCAGGATCGTGTCGAGCAATGTGGTTCCGGACCGCGGGAAGCCGACCAGAAAGACCGGATCGGGACGCTCGTCGGTGATTTCGGCTTTGCGCCATGAATCGCGCCAGTCCGGCGTG
Organism: uncultured Sphingorhabdus sp.; assembly: GCA_963974765.1. Classification (GTDB taxonomy): domain Bacteria; phylum Pseudomonadota; class Alphaproteobacteria; order Sphingomonadales; family Sphingomonadaceae; genus Parasphingorhabdus. The sequence continues at coordinate 1,003,122 of CAXBEI010000002.1, read as the reverse complement.
AGCATATTGATCTCCTGCGCCAGTTGCTCGCGCAATTCGCTGGCTCGATCAAGCGGGGCGGTCGGGTTGTCCTCATGGGCCAGCATATTGGCTCGCGTGTAGGTGTCGAAGGCCTCGTCGGTCCGGCCGAGCCGGTCGAGCAGCGTGGCCCGCGCATGGCTGACCCGGATCGGTTCCACATCGGCAGGGACGGCGTCCAGCTTGATCAGCGCTTCTTCAAACCGCTTGGCCCGCCGCAATTGCAGGGCCTCGACATAAGCCAGGGGTTCCGGCGCAATTCCGTTCTTGCGCGCCAGCGCAATCAGCGGCGCGAACTCTTCCTCGCGATTGGTATGTTCATATTGAATGGCGAGGCCGAGATAGGCATCGAGCTCTGTCGGATCGAGTTCGATGGTCCGTAAATAGGCGCGCTCGGCGTCTTCGGTACGCCGCAACACGCCATATTCGATGGCTAGTTTCAGCTGATAGTCGGCAGAGTTCGGATCGCGGTCTGCGGCCTTGATCAAGGCAGCGAGAGCCTCTTCCTGCTTGAGCTGCATCTTGTAGAGCAGGTAAAGTTGATAGGGCAGACGGGCGTCGTCCGGGAATTCGTCAATCGCCTTGTCCAGTTCGGCTTCCGATTCATCGACGTGATCGAGAGCGAGCAGGGCGTCGGCCAGATTGAGCCGGGCGGGTGCGGCACGCGGATCAAGCGCGATTGCCCGCCGCAGCGCTTTGACGGCGCCTTCATAATCATCAGTCCCGGCGCGCGCGTTGCCGAGATTGTTCCAGCATTCGAAATCATCCGGATGGCCGGCGAGGACAAGTTCATAGGCTGTGATGGCATCGGCGAACCGCTCGAGCTTCTGCGCCAGAAAAGCGCGATAGCGGGCCACGCGCAAGCTTTTGTCCGCCTGTGCCAGTTCGGCGGTTGTCACTGCCAGCGCTTCGGCGTCCCTGCCTTGATCCATCAATATCGCGACAAGATTGCAGGCGATCGTGATATCTTGCGGCATCAGCGCGTGCGCTTGCGCGAGGTGACCCGCTGCTGCCGTCAAATCCTGCAACCGGGCGCAGACCATGCCGAGAAACGCATGGATCGGCACGATATCAGCGGCATCTGCTTGCAAGCCTCCCTCGGCGATCGATCGGGCCTTGGCCAGATCACCACGCTGGGCGGCCAGTATCGCTTGATCCAGCGTGGAGCCGCTATCTTGATCTTGATTAGGGGAGGTTTCGCCAACCATCTGCTGTTCCGATCTCGTTGCTGGTTGGACCGCTATAGAAGTGCCGGTCCCAAAAAGAAAATGGAGGACTCCCGCCAAGGGAGCCCTCCAAAATGATAGATCAGCTCGGCTTTAGAAGTCGAGCGTAACGCCAGCGAATATATAACGCCCAAGCGTGTCATAGGTCGCCGGATAGGTGTTGCCGTTACAAGGGCCGGTTGGGCACAGGTTCGGGGTTCCACCACCGCCGGAGGTTACCAGTGGCGGCTCCTTGTCAAACAGATTGTTGATGCCAAGGCGGAAGGTGAATTGCTCCTTCAAGTTATAGGTGAGCACCGCATCAATATAGCTGTACGACGAGATCCGGGTACCAGGTCCGGCGTGGTCGGTCTGGCCACTTGGATTGAGGGCATCGAACGAAGATATGGTTTCAGCCTTCACCTTGCCGATAAAGCGCCATTGCGCCGAGACACCGAAGCCCGAGTCCGTTTTCAGAGACACGCGAGCCTTGTGGCGCCAGCGCGGAAGCGGCGCACCTGCATCGGAGACGCCGCCAACACTACACGTCGGCCCGTAGAGGCCTGCACAGTCGTAGGAAACCGCGCTGCCGTCGCCGTTGGTTAGACCATTTTCGACCTCGTATGAGTCGAGATAGGTGCCGTTCATCGAAAGGGAGACCGTACCAAAGCTGACTGGAACGGAATAGTTGCCCGCAATCTCGATACCCGAGGTCTGGAGGCTACCGACATTGTTTGGCAGATCAACCGTGAAGCCGCCGGGTGTCAGCCAGAGCGAACCTGCAGCGTCGCGATTGACGAGAGCGCAGGAGTCAGGCGTGAAGGTTGCGGTTGCATTGGTCACACAATTGTTGAGCACCGCGTCAACACCAAAGCTGCGGATCGCATCGTCGACCTTGATATTGAAATAGTCGATCGTCAGCGACAGTCGCGGAATGAAGTTCGGTTGAAGAACCACACCTGCCGTCCAGGTCTTTGCCGTTTCAGGCTGCAGGGTCGGATTGCCGCCGAGCAGACCGTTATACTGTCCGGCCGGGTTCGGCGTGACGCCCTGGCCTACAATAAGGCCCTGCGCCAGGCAGCCATAGTCGGTTGCAGATATGGTAATCCCGGCACAAGGATCATTCGAGCCGCTCAGGCCGACAGCCGATGTCCGGAACTGCTCCTGGATATTTGGTGCCCGAACCGCCTGGTTGTACATCGCACGGAAGCGGATGTCCGGGATCGGTGCAAGCTCCGCACCGATCTTGAACGTATTGGTATTGAACGACTGGTCCACAGTGGTTTCATAATGCGAACGACGATAGCCAGCGCTGATCTCGAACGTATCGACAATGCCATTCTGGATCACGGGAATCTGCGTTTCAGCAAAGAATTCCAGTACGTCAAAACCACCGGAAAGCGGTAAGGTAGCGCCGCCCTGGCCGGACAAGTCACCGGTTGCAAAGCCGTTGTCCACCTCCAGTTCAAGCGTCTCTTTACGCCATTCACCGCCGATATTGACCCGTACGCCATCTTCGGCCCACGGAAAAACCATACCATAGTTCGTAAGGTCGCCTGTGAACGAGACATTGGCCACCTGCTCGGTCGTTTCCCCTGACTGGAATCCGGATACGTTCAGATAGTTGACCGCTGCATCGCTTGCCCCGCCTTCACCGGCAAAAAGATCATAAGGCACGCAGTTGGTGTCACCGGCAGTAATAAGGGATCGGCAGACGATCTGTCCCTGTGTCGCGCTGCCGGGGCGATTGTCGGTTACGGCATCAAGCGCCCGGGTCAGACGTGCGATCGAGAACTCGTTCGAGTAGACTTGCGAGTAATCAACCTTACCATATTGGTAATAAGCATCGTAGCTCCAGACGTCCGAGATATCGCCCTTCGCACCGAGGACACCGCGGAATGTCGTGTGTCCAAGATTGGACTGACGCGGACCACCTTCGAGGTTGCGACGAAGGGTTAGTGCGTAACCCTGATTATAGGTCCCGCCCTGGCCGTCTGCAAAATCGATCGGAGGAGCGGTCGGATCGGGATTGTACGGAGCAGTGGTCGCTGCCGGGAACGTCCCGACAAAGCCGCTGATCAGATTGTCCGTGTCGCAGATGACGGCTGCCTGCGCCGCAGACATCAGCGGGTTATCGCAGTTCAGCGTCAAAGTATTACCAAAGTTACCCGACGGAGCAATTTGCGCCACCGTCTTGTTGTCCATGAACTGGAATTCCATATAGGGCCGGAAAGAATCGCTGACTTCATATTTCACAAAGGCACCGGCGGTGAAGCGTTCGTCAGGACGCTGGAAATGGTTGAAAGGTGCAAAGTTGAAAACGCCCAGCCCGTTCACAAAACCGCCATTCGGTGCAAAAGTATAGAATGTCGAAGTACCGGTCGTCACGGCCGTATCAAACACCAGTATATTGCCATTTGGTGTTGTTGCGGAACCACCACAATTGTTGCCACCGCTGCTGGTATTTTGCAGGACGCAGGCGCTGAAGTCGCGTTCTGACTGGGTTACCGCCTCGATTTTGCGATAACCACCATAGATCATGAAATGGCCGCGGTCATCGGCGAACTTGGAGCCGAAAGCTACGGTCGCATCAATGGACCCGCCATCGGAAATGCCGCCGTCCGGATAGGGGAAGCCGCGCGCATCTAGGAAGGGGCGGATGAACTTGTTGTTATTGTCATGCTGGTAGAAGCCATATTGCGCGTCTACCCGGAAGCCTTCAAATTCATCGTCGATGATGAAGTTCACCACACCGGCAACAGCGTCAGCGCCATACACCGAGGATGCGCCGCCGGTCAGGACTTCAACCTGTTTCAGCATGGCAGCGGGAATGATGTTGATGTCGGCTGCAGAACCACTGGCCGGTGACGGATCGCCCGGTACAATGCGGCGTCCGTTGATCAGCGCGAGTGTGCGATTGGAGCCAAGGCCGCGAAGATCGACCGTTGCTGTACCGTCCGCGCCATTAGCGAGAGACGATGCCTGGCTGGCAGAAACGGCTGGTAAAGAGTTCAAAATATCTTCGACGCGGGTTACGCCCTGCAATTTGATATCTTCACTGGCAACCACGGTAACTGGCGAGGGTGAGTCGACCCCCGGGCGCGCAATACGCGATCCGGTAACAACGATGAGCGCTTCCGTTTCGGCTTCGGCGACATCCGTTGTCTGGGCAAATGAAGGTGTTGAGGCAAGTGCAATACTCAGCGCCAATGGCGCGGCGGCATATCTCAGGTTTGTGAGGTTTCTGTGAGTCATTAATCTTCTCCCTGCTGGACTGAACAGATAGTGGATGGTGGCCATCTCTTGTGGCCAATCATCAGTATTCAGGTCAAAATTTTGCAGGAGTAGTTGTCTATTCTCTGAAAATGCCAACCTTCAGACTGTCACCTGTATTGCACCAGTAACTCACCTGTCCTAGCAAAATCGGTAGGGGCTTATTCGAATTTCCGACAAACGTTTCATTTTTGCAACAGCCCGAAAGGAGAAGCTTTTTACATCGTGTTGCAAGCTCAGTGATGATCGGAATGAGACTCAGTGGGTTTGCTTGCTGTTCGAGCTATTTTTCTTTTTCTGATTTTGGCGCGCCAGCCGTGACGCGAATTCTGGCGAAAGAAATAATTGCGACGGCAAGCAAAGCCATTTTCTCAAAATCGTAGATTTTTGAACCAGCGAATCACACTTCAGTCTTTCCTACATATAACCATATAGGTTATTTGTGCTCCTATGACAGATAGAAAAGCACCGCCAAACCCTGATACCCCCGACGAGTCGGACGGAGATTCTCACCAACTGGACCGGCATGGTCACGACCCGGATGCCTATGACTGGGTCCCGGTGTTGCGCAAACGACGCAAGGACGGCTGGACACCGGAACGCCAGCGGGCGTTTATCGGCGCGCTCGCCGACAGTGGCGAGGTGTTAGCGGCGGCGCGCAGTGTCGGGATGTCGGATACCGCCGCGTATACGCTACGCAGGGCACCGGGGGCGGAGGGATTCGCCGCTGCCTGGGAAGCCGCATTGGCAGCGTCTTCGGGTCGGCTGGTCGATATTGCGTTCGACCGCGCCATCAATGGCGTCGACGACGAGATAATCGATAAAGAGGGCAATCACATCTATACAAAGCGGAAATATAATGACCGCTTGCTGATGTTCCTGATCCGCGCCCATGCTCCGCAACGCTATGGCAATGCGCATCGCGATGGTCGCTTTGCGGGGGACCGACAGGACATGGTTCCAGCAATTCCGCCGGTCGCGGAAGCGTTGAAATTGCTCGGGCCCGAACCGCCGGCTGAACCGGAAAAGCTGCTGTCGCCCGGGGAACTGGATGATGCGCTGGAAATTGCTGATATCATGGACGGAAAATTACCGCACTGGCAGCGTCAGGACCGGATTGGCGATGAAGAGGAGTCTATTGCATCATCGGACTTGAAGAGACTTACCATCAATAAGCTGCAAATATCTGATAATGAGGAAGAAAAAGGCAGGGAAGATTGAAAAATGGCTGTTTGGCAAAACCCGTTCTTGGCCGCAACTTTGACAAACTTTGAGATCGATATGTCTCCATTCTGCTCTATTGCAATGGCCATATCAGGGGAATGATAGTGATCGATGTAATCGCAATGAGGATCGTTAGTGGCAGGCCATAGCGGGCAAAATCGAGGAAGCGATAGCCACCTGCACCATAGACCAAAGTGTTGGTCTGATAGCCGATCGGAGTCAGGAAGCTGGCGCTGGCGGCAAACATCACGGCGATGACAAAGGGCCGCGGATCGACGCCGAGAGATATCGCGAGCTGGATGGCGATCGGAGTGACGACGACGGCAACGGCATTATTGGTCACCAGTTCGGTCAGCATCAGGCTTAGCAGATAGATTGCCGCGAGAGCGTAGATTGGCGGGAAGCCGGATAGCCAGGGCGTTGCCGCTACAACCAGCATCTCCACCAGACCGGCATTTTCGAGTGCGGTGCCAATCGCCAGCATCGCCACGATCAGGCCGATAATCCGCCAGTCGACCGACGCAAAAGCCTCATCCGGTTCGATACATCGCGTGACGAGAACAGCCGCCATTCCGAGTACGGCCAGTCCGGCAATCGGCATAATGTCGAAAGCGGCAGCGAACACGACAGCGAGGATCACTGCAATAGCGATCGGGGCTTTATGGCGCCGGAAACCACGGGTCTTGGGCTCGCTGACATTCATCAGATTCTCGCCTGCGACCAGACGGCGAATATTGGCTTTTGCGCCTTCCAGCAGCAACGTATCGCCGATCTGCAATTTGGTGCTGTCATATTGTTCGGACAGATTGCTGCCCTTGCGGTGCATGGCAATCGGGTGAACACCATAGCGCTGCGGCAGGGCTGCATCTTTCAGGCTGTGACCGATCAGATGGGCATCGGGGAGCAGCAATATCTCGGCAAGCATCGATCGGTGCGAGGACATGGGAACGAATTGCTGGGTGTCGTCGCTTTTGGTCAGTGGCAGCTTTCCACGCTCGCGAATGGTCATCACGTCCGCTTCATTGGTGTGCAGCACCAGCACATCGCCTTTCCGGATCACATATTTCGACAGGGATTTACGGATAGACACGTCGTTGCGGACGACATCGATCAGCCGTCGTTCGCCGCTGCGGAACAGGTCGATCTCGCTCGCTATCTGTCCAATATAGGGCGATGTACCGATGACGAAGATCGACATTGTATAGCGTTTGGCTTCATTCTCATCGAGCAACGACGACATCGTGTCGCGTTCCGGCAGAAAGCGGCGGGTCAGGGCGAGATAGATCACGCCGACCAGCGCGACGACGATACCGGCGGGGGCGATCTCGAATATCGAAAAGCCGGCCAGACCGTTCTTCTGGGCAACACCGTCGACCAATATGTTGGTCGACGTACCGATCAGGGTGCAGGTGCCGCCCAAAATCGCGGCAAAGGAAATCGGCATCAATATCTTGGAGGGGCGCTCGCCGAGTTCTCTGGCCAAGGTGATGCCGATCGGGATCATCATCATCACCAGTGGTGTGTTGTTGGTGAAGCCCGACAAGGCTGCGATCGCGACCAGCAGCAGCCCGGTCGCCAACACCGGCGAGCTTCTGGCCAGTCCGGTAACCTTCAGCGCAAAGGCTTCCAGCGTACCGGTCCTTACCAAAGCGCCTGAGATGATGAACATCGCCGCAATCGTCAGCGGGGCAGGGTTGCTCATCGCCGTCAATATATCGTCGGTCGAGATCAGGCCAAGAACGAGAAGAAGGCCCGCCGCGCCTATGGCGGTCACCTCCGGCGGCCGGATTTCTGTCGCGAAGGCTATCAGCAGCAGCAGGAGGATCAGGGCGACCAAGGCCGGGGAATAAGGCGCAAGAACGTCAAGCATGAGCGGGTCCGATAAATGGCGCGCTCCGGATAGCGCAAACCCCATTAAAAGCCTACGCGAACCGGCGCTAGCGAGAAAGCGCAGCGCCGCACAAATTATTGTTTGGCTATCGCAAGTTTTGGTTCATGGGCGATTTCGTTTCGTGCCCCGCAGGCGCATGATTCTGACGATCAATATCGGAAAATTTCATGGATCAGCAACTCGTAATAATTTGCGCTTTGACCTTCTCAATCCACCTGATCGGAGCGCTGGCCTATTCGGCCCGTATTGCCGGTGTGCGAACCGGGCGGATTGCGGTCTCTTTTGCCTTGTTCAATATATTGGTTCTGGTGTCGCGACTGTCAAACAGCTTCCTCGGTCCGTTTCTCGCCAAGCGGATTGAAAATGGCCTGGCCAATGGCACCGGTGAGGGGCTGCTCACTGATTTCCGGCTGGTTTTGCTGGCCGCAACAGCCGCGACCATCGTCGGTGCTTTGCTCATCCCGACCGTGCAGCGATGGTTTAGCAGCGCCATATTGCAGTTCCACGAGCATCGCTCGATGCCACGGTTGATCTGGCATGCCTTGACCAAGGGCGGGATCGGCTATGTCGGAAGAACCGCCACGGTTCCAAAACGAGTGCACATCAGCGACTTGCGAAAACCGCGCGGTGTATCGATGACGATCATCGTGTTGAACATAGTGGCGCAGGCCTTGCTGACGGTCGGTGTCGTCGGATCGCTTTATGCCGGTTATCTCAATCCCGAATACCGGGTCACGGCATCGCAGCTTTCCGCCGTTATCAACGGATTTGCAACGATCCTGCTGTTTGTAGTGATCGATCCGCAATTGTCGGTGATGACCGACGATGTCGTGAGTGGCCGCGTCAGTCAGCCGATGTTCCGGCGGACGATCACCTGGTTGTCGCTTAGCCGCGTGGGCGGGACGTTGGTGGCGCAAGCGCTGCTGCTGCCGTCTGCATTGCTCGTTGCCTATATCGCAGGCGCAGTTTGAGGCGCTAGCCCTCCTTTGGTTCGTAAGACGCCTGCAGCAGCTAGCTCATCGCTGGAATGATCCACACCATCGACATCACGACAACCGCCAGCAGCAACGACGCCGCCAGAACAATTCTGACATTGTGGGGCGCGCGGGGTTTGTTGCTTGCCTCGCGTTCGGTGACTTCGATCTGATCGCCATGTTTTCTCATGTTCTGCTCCTTTTCCGTAACCGAAATAGCAAAGGCGACCATAACATAAATACCCGCTTATGGGCAGGTTTACGGCTTTTTGGGGTCGAACGGCCAGTTGATGACGCCGCCAGCGATCAACGCCCACCAGATGAAAACGGGCTGAAAGGCAAGGCGTGGGCCATGATAGACCCAACTCGCAGTCTCTCCACCAATCGCAATATTGTTGATCGCGTGGTTGATATTCGCAGGATAGACACAGAGTGCATAGAGCGCGAGGCCAATGCCCGCAGCATAGCGGGCGCGTGGAACGATTTTAGGCGGGATCAGCAGGCCGATGGCGCCGGCGATCTCAGCAACGCCAGTAAACAGGATGACTTGCTCTGCAAACGGCACCCAGTTCGGCGTGATCGCCAGAAACCCTCCCGGAGACCGGATATGGGCAATTCCGGCAATGAGATAGAATATTGCCAGCAGCCAGCGGAAAAAACGTCTGGTGAGTGTTTCTTTTCGCTGGGCCTGTTCCATTAGCGACGACCCATGCGCGCTACCACGGTGACAAAGAACGCCGTCGACCAGCCAAGCAGAATGAAGCCGTTGAGCCCCTCGATCGCGGCAATCATCTGCCATTTTATATCCAGACCGTCGCTGTTATAGCCGGTGGTGGAATAGGTGATGGTCGAAAAGTAGATTGCTTGCTCGAAGGTCGGAATGGCATCGACCAGCCGGTAGACAATCGCATAAGCCCAGATTTCTATGCCGTGCAGCACGAAGAGGCCGAACACCAGTGCGAGCGTCACGACGATCCCGTGCGGCGACATCGGGTGGATATGCTCGGCCGCCTCTTCGCGTGCCTCGATCCGCAGAAAACGACCCAGCCCAAAGACGCCAACGCCGTGGATCAGTACGGTCAGAAGGACCATGAAACCACCGACGGCGAGTTCTGCAAGCATCGAGTTTCAGCCGCCCCAGGGTGCAGGTGGGACCGCGATAGATTTGGACAGATCAAACTCCACCCGGAAATGGCGTCCGTCTGCTGATTCCGGCCGACGCAGTTCGTAGGCAAACTTGGCATCGCCTTGGCCCGGTTCGCTCACTTCCATCGCCCAGACATTGGTCACCGACTGATCAAGGCCATTGGCTTTGAACGAAGCGATCGATTCTGCGTCGACGGGAAACTCCTGCCGATCCGCCGTACCCTCGCTCTCCGTATCACCGCCATAATTGGTCACATCATCGAGACTGCCGTCTTCATGACGATGGCGGTGCTTTAGACGGAGGCCCTGATCAGTGCGTGTGATGATCCATGTGCGAGAGCGGTCCCACTCGCTCTTACCCTCTGCAATATGGAAAGGAATCTGGATCTCGTTCAGATCACAGGACGCCGCATGCATGATCATTGGCTTGCCCGCCATATCGGCATCGGCTTCCTGATCAGACACCAAAGTTCCGGCATAAGCCTTGCCGCAGAGCAAGCTCAGTCGCTCGAAAAACAAATCCTGCGGCGATGGTTCCGGTGCTGGAGTTGAAGGTGAATCACACGCAGCGAGCGGGACACAGAGGAAAAATATTGCAGTGAAGATCAATTTGGACTGTTTCATCGGTGCAATTGCTACACAATTTCTGCCGGCCATGAAATAGCTGAAATTGATCTGTTTGCTTATTAACGAATAGGCTGCTATAAGCTCTACAGCTAATAAATCGCGTTACGAAGAAATCTAGGTTTCGCAACCCCTACGGTCGCATACTCTTTTTCCCATTTCTCGAAGTTGGCCAATCCCGTCCGGTTTTGCATTTCGCATAATCGGGCATAATTAAGTTATGAATAGGAATAAGACTATGCCTACAGGCACCGTAAAATTTTTCAACACCGACAAGGGCTATGGTTTCATCGCTCCTGAAGATGGTGGCGATGACAGCTTCGTGCACATCACAGCAGTTCAGGCTGCCGGAATGCAGTCGCTCGAAAAAGAACAGCGTTTGACATATGATGTTGAAACCGGAAATAACGGCAAGAAAGCCGCTGTAAACTTGCAGCAGGCTTAAGCCTTACACCGCATACGGGAAAGGGCGGGAGTGCATCGCACTCCTGCCCTTTTTTTGTCTTGAATCTGGCTTCAGCTAACTCCAGTCGAAGGAAAGGCTGCCGCGATTATACAATCCGGCGAGCAACTCGATCACAACATCCGATGTTCGCCATTCGGGATTGATGACAAACTGTTCCTGAGCGCACAGCATTTCGGCCAGCAACGCTGTTTCACCGGCGCAGGGAAAGCATTCCCCGTCGACGAATAGCAGCAGCTTTCCTTCGTCTTCGCGAACGAAGGAAAAGCGGCTGGCGGGATTACGCAACAGGGGATGATCTGCGGTCAGCAACGAGCGCAGATGTTCTGTCTCGATCGGCTCCTCGGGGCGCCAGTCGGTTTCCGGATATCTCGGCGTGCTGCTATATTCCCCGAACCATCGCGCGAAAGCCGCGCGGTCGGTCAGCTTCTCGGTAAGCATGGCGTGTAGCCGTTCGATAGCGGTGGCGGGTATTTCTCCGGGATTGTTCTGGAGCGTCAGGTCAGGATCGCAATAGCGGTCATCATCGGTCATGTCGGGCAAGATGTCGTCACACCAGTTGCCAATCAATTCCTTTCGCGACGGCGAACGAAAACCGATGCTATAAGTCATGCAATCGGCACCGACGGCAACGCCATTATGGGCGATTCCCGGCGGAATATAGAGCATGTCGCCGGGGTTCAGTACCCATTCCTCCGCGATATCAAATTCGGCGAGCAGCAGGAGGTCTTCGTGCGATCGCAGAGGTGTCTGATCGTCACACATGCCGCCGATTTGCCACTGGCGCTGTCCGAGGCCCTGAACCAGAAAGACATCATAATGGTCAAAATGCGGGCCAACCCCGCCGCCATCGCTGGCGTAGCTAACCATTACATCATCAATCCGCCAATTGGGGATGAAACGAAACGGCTCAATCAGCGCGGCGACATCGGGTATATGTTGGTCAACCGCCTGCACCAGCAGGGTCCAGGGGGATTTGCCCAGCTCACCGAAGCGGGTCTCGGGCAAGGGGCCGTTTTCGGCGTTCCAGTCGTCGCTCGATTGGGTGATCAGGCGCGATTCCACATGATCCTCGCAAGCAAGGCCGCCGAGCTCATCAGGGGAAAGCGGATTGCGCCACGACTGCCACGGATTGCGGATCAGCAGTGGACGTTTCTGCCAGTAATCGCGAAGAAAAGCGGCTGTATCAAAATTGTTCAATTGCATTGACCCGCGCTACACAATTTCGGGCGGGAGCGGTAGTGATACCGGTAAGGATTAAGTTACGTTGCTCAATCTGCTCGCCGCTGCCAAAGGGGAGCATGACCAAACTGATCCTTTTCAACAAACCCTTCGGCGTGCTGCCGCAATTCACCGATCGCGGGAGCGAGACGAAGCGTCCGACGCTTTCAAACTTCATTGACCTGCCCGGCGTCTATCCTGCTGGCAGACTCGACCGGGACAGCGAAGGGCTGATGATGCTCACGGATGACGGAAAGCTGCAGGCGCGGATATCCGATCCGAAATACAAGACACCGAAAACCTATCTTGTTCAGGTTGAGGGTGACGTTGCGGAAGAAAACCTCGCCATGCTGCAGCAGGGCGTCGAGTTGAAAGACGGATTGACCAGGCCCGCGGAAGTCGAGCGTATCGACGATCCGGAGCTGTGGGAGCGCGATCCGCCGATCCGGGTCCGCAAGAGTGTGCACGATTGCTGGCTCAAGCTGACCATCAGTGAAGGCAGAAACAGGCAAGTGCGCAGGATGACAGCGGCTGTGGGGCACCCGACCTTGCGGCTGGTGCGGTGGAGTATTGGCGACTGGTCGCTCGAGGGGTTGCAGCCCGGCGAATGGCGGGCCGACGAATAGGCCATTTGCGCTTGCCCGCTTTTTCGATACAAACAGCTATCGAGCGAGGGGCGAAACAATGAAAAAGACGATCCGTATCATATTGCTGCTACTGGTGCTGGCGGGGGCGGCTTTCTTCATTTTGCGGACGCCGGACACCGATCGTACAGAGATGATCGCCAAATATGGCAATGAAGCGTCGCGCTTCGTCGACGACGGCCATGGGGCAAAAATTCATTATCGTGACGAGGGCAACAAGGACGGCCCGGCGCTGCTGCTGATCCACGGATCGAACAGCATGCTGCAGACATGGGAGCCTCTAGTGGCTTTGCTCGGCGACAAATACCGGCTGATCTCCCTCGATCTTTATGGCCATGGTCTGACTGGCCCCAATCCAACCGGGGCCTATGATGCTGACACTAATATAGCGGCGGCGATTCTGGTGCTTGATACTGTCGGGGTGGATAAAGCTTATTGGGTCGGCAATAGCATGGGCGGCTGGCTCACGTGGCGCGCCGGTCTTTCAGTGCCGGAGCGCACATCAGGCCTCGTCCTGATCGATGCTTCAGGCGCGCAGGTAGAGCAAAAGATTCAGCCTTATCTTGGCGCCAGACTGGCGCAATCCCCGATCGGGCAAATATTGCTGCCGGAAATCACACCGCGGTTTCTGGTCAAATCCTCGCTAGAGGAAAATTTTGCTGAGCCCGAGCGGCTGACCGAAGAGCTGGTCGACCGTTATTGGGAATTGCTTCGCTTCCCTGGCAACCGCAAGGCGGCGGTGGATCGCGGAAAAACGCCGCGCGAGCCCGAAAAATGGGCAGATGTCGGCACGTTGAAAATGCCAGCGCTGCTGCTCTGGGGAGAGCAGGACAAAGTGATTCCTTTGTCCCACGCGCGGGCATTTGCAACGGCAATCCCGGGGAGCAAGCTGATCACCTATGCAGATGCCGGCCATTTACCGATGGAGGAAACTCCGGAACAGGTTGCGCGGGATATAAATGTCTGGATCCAAAGTCTGGACGCAGAGGTCGCTGCGCCGCAATGATGGCTATTTCGCACCTGATTGCCGCCACTGGTCTGACGCTTCGTCAATTTAAACTGTGACGTCGGGGAGACTCCAGTCGATCGGAGCCATGCCATTTTTCTTCAGAAAATCATTGGCCTTGCTGAAATGCTTGCATCCGAAGAAGCCATTATACGCAGACAGCGGCGAGGGGTGAGGCGCTTTTAGCAACAGATGATGACCGCCCTGTTCGATGCTTTGCACGAAAGCCGCCTTTTTCTGCGCATAGCTGCCCCATAACAGGAACACGACGGGTTCCGATTTGGCGGCAATCAGCCGTACGATCGCATCGGTAAACTCTTCCCACCCCTTGCGGCGATGTGAGGCCGCATTGGCCATCTCAACCGTCAATACGCTGTTGAGCAGCAATACGCCCTGCTGCGCCCAATGCTCAAGGAAACCGTGGGCAGGGCGTTTCAGGCCGAGATCACTTTCCAGTTCCTTGTAGATATTGACCAGCGACGGAGGTGGACGGACGCCCGGCTGCACGCTGAAACACAGACCGTGTGCCTGGCCCGGACCATGATAGGGGTCTTGCCCCAATATAACCACACGCACTTTGTCGAGCGGCGTCAAGTCAAGCGCGCGAAAATATTCCTCGCCTCTGGGGTAAATCTCCTTGCCCGCCGCTTTCTCCTGCAGCAAAAATTCCCGTAAAGTGGCCATATAATCGCTGGCAAATTCTCCCGCGAGGGGGGCTTTCCAGCTTTCGTCGAGTTTTATGCGATCATCCATATCCCGCTATTAGCAACACGTTATTGATAGGCAAAGCAGGATCAACCCCGCTTGCCAGTTTCGCCTGGGGAGATTACCGTCCTGCTGAAGCGCCACCAGAAAGTGCAAACGCACAAGGAAACACATCTGCCCATGACCGACAGCAATATTCCCGTCATTTCCGCAACCGGCCTGTTCACGCCGACAGACAGCATCAGCAATGAAGAACTGGTTGCCAGTTTCAACGCTTATGTCGATCTTACCAATCGCGCAAATGCTGACGCTATTGCGGCAGGCGAGGTGGAAGAACTGCCGCACAGTTCGGTGGAATTTATCGAGAAGGCTTCGGGTATCAAATCTCGTTTCGTGCTTTCCAAGGACCCGATCCTTGATCCGGAGGTGATGTGCCCGCGTTTGCCCGAACGTCCGAACGAAGAAATCTCGGTCCTTGCCGAAATCGGTGTCAAAGCCGCACTGCAGGCACTGGAACGGGCAGGGCGCAAGCCGGAAGATGTCGATGCCGTGCTTTGCGCCTGCTCGAACCTCCAGCGCGCCTATCCGGCGATTGCTGTCGAAATTCAGGCCGCGCTAGGCATGGAAGACGGCTTTGGCTTTGACATGAACGTTGCCTGTTCCTCCGCGACTTTCGGTATCCAGACTGCCGCTGATTATATCCGTTCGGGCAGCGCCAAATCGGTGCTGGTTATCAATCCGGAAATCTGTTCGGGGCATCTCAACTGGCGCGACCGCGATAGCCATTTCATTTTCGGTGATGTGGCAACCGCCATCCTGATTGAGTCCAAGGATATTGCGCCGGCGCACCATTGGGAGATCGTCGGTACGAAACTAAAAACCCAGTTTTCCAATAATATCCGCAACAATTTCGGTTTCCTCAACCGCACCCATCCGGAAAGCCGCGACGACCAGGACAAGCTGTTCGTCCAGGAAGGTCGCAAGGTGTTCAAGGAAGTGGTGCCGATGGTCGCCAATATGATTAACGAGCAGACGGAGCGGCTGGGCATCGAAGCAGCCGAGTTGCGCCGTCTCTGGTTGCATCAGGCGAATGCAGGTATGAACCGCTTGATTGCCCAGCGCGTGCTCGGTCATGAAGCCAGCGACGATGAAAGTCCGACTGTCCTCGATACATATGCCAATACATCCTCAGCCGGCTCGATTATCGCCTTTCACAAGCATAGCGACGATCTGGCAGACGGAGATATCGGGCTGATCTGTTCATTCGGAGCGGGTTATTCAGCCGGGACGGTTTTTGTGCGCAAGGTTGCGTGATCCGGGAGATTTGAGATGACGATGACAGGCCAGTGCCTTTGCGGCGCGGTAAGCTACTCGATCGAGGGAGAGCTACAGATGTGCGGCGTCTGTCATTGCAAAAATTGCCAGCGACAAGCGGGTAGTTCCTATTCAGTACTCTTTTCGGTGGCGGATGACCAAATCGAGATCAGCGGCGACCTGACAACCTATGACGATCATGCACAGAGCGGTAATATCGTCCATCGCCATTTCTGCGGCACCTGCGGTTCGCCGGTGAAGACGTCGCTTCCGACCCAGCCTGGCATGACATACATCAAAGCGGGCACGCTTGATGATACCAGTGTGCTGCATCCACAAATCCACTTCTGGACGGGCAGCAAACAGGCCTGGGTCGAGATCGATCCGAATGTCCCGCAAATGGCCGGGAATCCCGGATGACGATCACCCGAACCATAACAGCGGTAGCGAT
Source organism: uncultured Sphingorhabdus sp. (assembly GCA_963974765.1). Taxonomy (GTDB): domain Bacteria; phylum Pseudomonadota; class Alphaproteobacteria; order Sphingomonadales; family Sphingomonadaceae; genus Parasphingorhabdus. The sequence continues at coordinate 986,963 of CAXBEI010000002.1, read as the reverse complement.
GGCCTTCGCGATGCTCGCAGGCTGTGTCGAGCCCGCCGAACAACGACAAGCGGATCAAGCCGAGGTCAGTGCTGAGCTTGCTCCGATCATCCTTCAACCAAATGGTGTCTCGCAGGGAGAGGATATGAGCTTCCCTTTCGGCACTGAGAAATCCAAAGTTATCGCAATGCTCGAACGTTTTGGCGTGATCCATCAAAGCACGAACGAGGAGTGCGGTGCCGGTCCGATGGAATCCGCTTCCTCTCCCGCGACCGGCCTGACCGCCAATTTTCAGGATGGCGAGCTGGTTGGCTGGTTTTTTGATGGTGACGGAACATTGGCGCATACCGCGAATGATATCACCGTCGGATCAACCCGCGCTGCTCTGGAACAAGCGATGCCGATCGAAATGCAGACAGGGAGCACGCTGGGCATCGAGTTCTTCTCCGGCTCCGGAGAAGCCGGGTTTATCGGCGGGTTCCTTTCGGATGACAGCGAAAATGCGACTATCGAGAGCCTTTATTCGGGTGCCAATTGCTTTTTTCGCTGACCTTTTGAGGGTGCGATTTCGGGGGATGATATGATCAGTTTACGGGCGCGCGTGCTGTTCTTCATTGTCCGTATTTCGGGCTTGAAAAACTATCTGCTCAAGCCTGGCAGGGCGGAGAAATTTATCGCTCGAGACCATGCACGCGGGCCGGCATTGCCCGTTCGCTGGCTGCGCAAGCATTGCGACATCGAAAAAGCCGAGATTGATGGACAACCACTATACCGGCTTAGTCCGAAGGAGAATGGCAGCTCGCTGCACATCTTCTATCTGCATGGCGGCGGCTATGCGTTCAACATTGTTTCGCTGCACTGGCATTTCATCAAAAAACTGATCCGCAGAACCGGAGCAAGCGTCACCGTCCCGATCTATCCATTATCGCCGGAGAATAAATGGGACAGCAGTTATGCGATGGTGATGGAGGCGTTTGAACAGGCGGTTTCCCGGCACGGCGCGAAGAATATCGTTGTCATGGGCGACAGCGCAGGTGGCGGCTTCTCGCTGGGACTGTCCCAGATGTTACGCAATCAAGGCAAGGTTTTGCCGAGCAAGCTGGTGCTGCTCAGTCCCTATCTCGATAAGACCGCTGCTGATCCAATGCAGATAGAATTGGAAAAATCCGACATCTTGATCTCGATCGAGGGTGTCCGCCGCCTCGGCTCATGGTGGATGCGTGAAGGAGAAGACCCGGCGATGTTCCCCGCCAGTCCATTATTCGCGCCAGTTGACGGATTACCGCCGATGCTGGTGTTTGCAGGAACCGATGAGATGTTGCTTGCGGACTCCGTGCGTCTGAAACGAAAAGGTGATGAAAGTGGCGCGCAGATTGAACTGAAACTTTATGATCACATGCAACATGTCTGGATGTTATTGCCTATTCCAGAGGCGAAAAAGGCTTTGGACGAAATTGTGGAATTCCTACTCGCCCCGAAAGTTTAGTTCGAGAAGGGCGCCATTGGGTTCGGTGAAAAACAGCTGTTTCAGTTGGATCGACGGGATGTCGTTGAGCCTGTAGTCGATCCCGTGGGCCTCGAGCCGGGCGATGAATGCCTGATGGCCGCTACAATCCAGTGCCACATGATGGATTGCGCCGGTGGTCGGTCCAGTCTCTGTTTCGCGGCGATAGGCTTGCTGCATCTCCTTGGAATTAATATGAAAAATCGCGCGACCGCTATCATCATAGAGCCACTGGACATGTTCGGGTGGCAGCGGTTCGGGGCCATCTCGCACATCAAGGTCGAACAATTCGACAAAGAACCGCACGGTCCCTTCAAGATCGCCGGTGATGATATTTACATGATCGAGTGCGTTGAGCTTCATCCTAGCCCTTCAGTTTGCGGCCACGTTCGATGATGGCGAGCCTGCGGTTCTCGACTTCATCCATCGAGACTCCGGCATTGTACGGCACCGATATCTGGTGCTCATAGGCCATGCCATCTGCAAGATTGCGGTCGAAGCCGGTCATGATCAGGTCTTTGTATACCTTCAGAAAGTCACGATCGATGCTTGTCATGTCGCGTGCCAGTGCCAAGGCCGCCGGCATTAGTTCGTCAGGTTCATAAACATGATTGACGAGGCCCCAATCACAAGCGGTCGGGGCGTCGAGAAACTGGCCGGTGAAGCTGAGTTCACAGGCGCGGGACAGGCCAATGAAGCGGGAGAGTTTTTGCGACAGTCCCCAGCCCGGCGTTATACCGACCCGCGCGTGGGTGTCGGCGAAGCGGGCATTGGTTGAGGCGATCCGGATATCGCAGGCCAGTGCCAGCTCAAACCCGCCTGTTATGGCAACTCCGTTGATTGCGCCGATCACCGGTATTGGCATTTCGGTCAAAGCGAAAATCGGGTTTGTGGCACCATCCCGATCATTGGCCGGACCAAGGCCGGATTCTCCCAGCTCTTTAAGATCAAGGCCAGCGGTAAAGGCACGGTCTCCCGCACCGGTAACGATCAGAGCATGGATGGTCTTGTCGTCGCGAACATCCTGACAGGCACTACAAAATTCGGCTCGCAATGCGCTGGACAGCGCATTCATCGCTTCCGGGCGATTGAGCGTGATGGTTGAAACACCATCTGATTTCTCCAGCAATATGAAAGCCATCAGTCGCTATCTCCTGCTTCATATTTTTCCGCAATTTGTGCGCCCATCGCGCCGGTCATCGCAAAACATTGTTCGGGATCGCTCTGCCGAAGTTCTGCAATCTTCAGTTCCATTCCCTCGGCGATGATGAGTTCAGGAACATTATTGGCGACAGCCTCCAGAATTTGCAGCGCACAATCATCCGGCTCCATGCCATTGTCGATCGCGGCATCGGATTTCCCGCGGCGCTCGCCCTCTTTGGTCAGTGCGTTGCGCGACACATTTGTGCGGATCGAGCCGGGCAGGATATTGGTGACATGCACATTGTGCAGCTGCTCGGTTTCGGCGCGCAAGGCATCCATATAGCCGATCAGTCCGTGCTTGGCGGCGCAATAGGCCGTGCGCAAGGGTACGCCGACGCGGCCCGCGACCGAGCTGATGCCGACAATATGACCGCCGCCAGCTGCAATCATGTGGGGCAGCAGCAGCTGGGTCAGCCAGATCGGCGCGAGCAGATCGATATTGATGATCGTCTTGTGGATATCGGGCGGGGTGTCGAGCGCCAGACTCCGCTGGCTGATGCCGGCATTATTGACGAGAATATCGATCTTGCCCTTCCAGTTGCGCGCTTCTTCAACTTTTGCGGGCAGGGTGTCATAGTCGGTCGTTTCGAAGGGCAGGATCAACGTGTCAGTCTTGATATCAGCTGCCACTCGCTCGAGCGCTTCGGTGCGGCGACCCGACAATATGATATGTGCGCCTTGTGCGGCGAAGGCTTTTGCCAAGGCCTCGCCAATTCCGGAGGAAGCCCCGGTGATCCAGACAATCTTATCGTCAAATATCATACGTTCATTCCCTGTTCGGCCGCTTTGGATTTCTTCCAGCCGACATAGCAAAGCGCCAGCATGATCACATTTCCCACAGCATCAAGCAGCCCGATGTTGGTGAACACAGGATCGTGGAAGGTGAAATAATAATTGAACCCGAAAAACGGTACTAACGCTATTCCGTAAACCAGAAAGGTCAGCGACGAAAAGCGGGAAAACGCTGCAAACAACCCCGACAACAACGCTTGTGCGCCAAAGCAGGCGATCACGAAAGGCAATATGCGACCGCCCTGACGATATTCCGGTAGCAACGTCGTATCAATCACATGCTGCGGAAACAATGCAGCCCATCCACCCAGTATGAAGAACACCAGCGCGATGAAAAACTGAATGCGCTTGGGTGTCATCTCCATACCGTCGGTTAAGCGTTTTTGCTCAATTTTGGCGCGTCATCGCCAAGATCTTCGAACCATGCCTCGACTTCGCCGTTCAGCTTGATCAGCAGCGGATTGCCCTTGCGGTCCATGGTCTTGCCGGCCTGAACTTTGACCCAGCCTTCAGACACGCAATATTCTTCGATATTATGTTTGCGATCGCCGCGAAAATTGATCCCGATACCGCGAGATAGCAATTCGCCGCCATAATGCGGGCTGCGGGGATTGATGGCGAGATGGTCGGGCGGGGTGTCCGGTCCGGCTGCTGCGCTATTGGCGGGGTCGGGTTGTTGGTCTTCGGTCATCGATACGAACTCCTGATGGTTTGATGCGCATTGCCACAAACACCCGGATAATCAAGTCCTGCCTGTGCCCATGATAACGAAACAATCAACTGAACCGGTCGACGATATTCTGATCTATTTTCGGATCGGGGCCATATTCATTATCCCCATGGTCGCCATCGGTGACGAGGAAAACCAGCAATAGGATCCAGCCAATAATGATCACAAAAATTAACAACATCCACCAGCCGGACCGACCGACATCATGGAGTCGCCGCACGCCGACAGCGAGGCTCGGGATAAACAATGCCAGACTGATCAAAATTGAAATCGGGCCGTCATCTTCCAAATTATATCCGAGAATAGCAAAGTCGACGATCGAGGATGCTATGCTGACAAGCACGCTGAACAGACTAAACATCCAATATTCCATGCGTCGTGATCGACCAGTGAACTCTGCGTAACGCCTGAGCGGCAATAACATCCATTCCATGATCTTTTTCCTCTCAAGCCTTGGCTAGGCTGAGACTATGCTAATAATCTAGATTATCAAGCTATCTGCGTGCCGTTAGCGATTTTCGAGTCCATCCGGACCCAAGTAGCGCTTTAGCCCGCCATTGATTAGCTGAACGTGTCTCCAATATGATCGACGGATTTCGGATCGGGCCCAAATCGATTATCGCCACGGGTTCCTTCAAGGCACATGAATACCAGCACGATCAAACCGCCGACGAGCGGAATAAAGTTCAGCAGTACAAGCCATCCTGATTTGTCCTGATCGTGGAATCGGCGAACCTGTACAGCCAGAGAAGGTATGATAATCGCGAGGTAAAACACGCCGAGCAGTATGGAACTTGAACTCCAAGTTGCCATCTCAACGGAGTCTGCTGGATCCGATACCGTCGTGAAACTGCCGGTCATTAGCCCCAGGGCTACGGCGACGATAAATATAAGCAGGACAAACATCCAATATTCTTTGCGCCGGGAACGGCCGCTAAAATCCGCATAGCGCCGCAGTGGCATCAACATCCATTCCATGATTTTTCCCCTTTCAAGCCTCGAAGCATCAGAGGTTACGCAGAAAATCAGGATTATCAAGTGGTGGATGACATGCTCGCGATTCATAACACGAGGCCTTGGCGGCGGTTAGCGAAGCTAAAAAGTTATCAACGACACGTCTGCGAGGGAGTCGAGTGGAGCCGAAATGCAACTGGGCGATCCCGGCCCAAGCTGAGGTTGACGTCCGTGTTTAATATTATTCTTCTGCCGCGTGTAATATAAAAAAGGCGGCCTTGCGGGCCGCCTTTTTATAATTTCTGCTGATTTAGGCCGCTGCTGCCTGGCGCGATGCCTTCTTGCGATCGTTCGGATCGAGATAGCGTTTGCGCAGGCGGATGTTCTTTGGCGTGACCTCGACCAGCTCGTCATTGTCGATATAGGCAATTGCCTGTTCGAGCGTCATGACTTTCGGCGTGGTCAGACGAATGGCGTCTTCCTTGCCCGAGACGCGGAAGTTGGTGAGCGCCTTGGATTTCATCGGATTGACATCGAGATCGCCGGGCTTGGCATTTTCACCAATGATCATGCCCTCGTATACCGGGGTTTGCGCGCCGATAAACAATACACCGCGCTCTTCGAGCATGTTCAGCGCATAAGCTGCGGTGTTGCCGGTTCCGTTGGACACCAGAACGCCAACCGGACGGCCTTCGATCACGCCCTTATAATCGTCATATTTTTCAAACAGACGGTTCATCAGGCCGGTGCCGCGCGTGTCGGACAGAAACTCGCCATGATAGCCGATCAAACCGCGCGAAGGTGCGGAGAAGGTCAAGCGGGTCTTGCCGGCGCCCGAAGGACGCTGTTCGGTCAGTTCCGCTTTACGGCGCTGCATTTTGGAAACAACCGTGCTGGAATATTCATCATCAACGTCGATGACGACGGTTTCATAAGGTTCCTGACGCTTGCCGTCTTCTTCGCGGTAGAGAACGCGCGGACGAGAAATGCCCAGTTCGAAACCTTCGCGGCGCATCGTTTCGATCAGCACGCCGAGTTGCAATTCGCCGCGACCAGCGACTTCAAAGCTGTCCTTGTCGTCGCTTTCGGTGACTTTAATCGCCACGTTTGATTCTGCTTCGCGCGCCAGACGGTCGCGGATTACGCGGCTGGTGACTTTGTCGCCTTCACGGCCCGCAACCGGACTGTCGTTCACGGCAAAGCGCATCGACAGCGTGGGTGGATCAATTGGCTGTGCAGCGATTGGTTCTTTCACAGAAACATCGCATATCGTGTTGGAAACAGTCGCTTTTGTAAGGCCGGCGAGCGAAATGATATCACCTGCCTTGGCGCTTTCCACAGGGACACGTTCGAGGCCGTTAAAGGCCATGATCTTGGTGGCGCGGCCAGTTTCGACGATATTGCCGTCCATATCGATGGCGTGGATCGGCATGTTGATGTCGATCTTTCCGCTTTCGACTTTGCCGGTCAAAATGCGGCCGACGAAATTGTCGCGGTCGAGCAAGGTGACCAGAAATTTGAACTCGGCGTCTGGATCAACGTCGGGCTCCGGTACATGTTCGATGATCTTGTCGAACAGCGCAGAAAGATCGCCCTCGCGGACATCAGGAGTCTCGCCGGCATAGCCGTTGCGGCCGCTGGCGAAGAGCGCCGGGAAATCCAGCTGTTCGTCATTGGCATCGAGATTGACGAACAGGTCGAACACTTCGTCGAGTACTTCTTCGGCGCGGCCATCGGGACGGTCAATCTTGTTGACTACGACAATCGGTTTCAGGCCGAGAGCCAGAGCCTTGCCGGTGACGAATTTGGTCTGCGGCATCGCGCCTTCGGCGCTGTCGACCAGAAGGATCACACCGTCGACCATCGACAGGATGCGTTCAACTTCACCGCCAAAGTCGGCATGGCCCGGGGTATCAACAATATTGATCCGCGTGCCTTTCCATTCGACGCTGGTGCATTTTGCGAGAATCGTGATGCCGCGTTCTTTTTCAAGATCGTTCGAATCCATCGCCCGTTCCTCGACACGTTCATTGTCGCGGAATGTGCCGGATTGGCGGAAAAGCTGGTCAACCAGGGTTGTTTTGCCGTGATCAACGTGCGCAATGATTGCGATATTGCGAAGGGACATATTAGATTCTACCGTTAGAAGAGGAAAGGGCGGCCATAAGCAAAGCCCCGATATTGCCGCGCCCTTAGCCTGTTTGGTGCTGCACCGCAACATCAGAAAGCTTGCCAAATCAACTTGGGCAATCCATTTGCCGCTACCAATATGCAAACCCTTCGCCTGATCCTTACCGATAAATTCATCTGGCTGCTAAGCGGAGCGGTTCTGCTTGCCACCTTGATGCCGGTGCAGGGCGTGGCGAAAGATGTCGCGGGCATCTTGTTCAACGCCGGGATTTTTGCGGTATTTCTGCTCCATGGCATCCGTCTCGAACGGCATGAAGTGCGCGCCGGTCTGGGCAACGTCCGGCTGCAGGGGACGATATTCATCTGGGTATTTGGCGTGATGCTGGGAATCGGGTTGCTGCTGTCAAAGGCGCTCGATCAGCTTCTTCCTGCCGATGTCGCGCTGGGATTTCTGTTTCTGGGTGTGCTGCCGTCCACGGTGCAATCGGCCACCAGCTATTGTGCGATTGCCAGAGGAAATGTTGCTGCCTCTGTGGTCGCAAGTGCCTTCATAAATCTGGTCGGGGTATTTTTGTCGCCATTATTGTTCGCACTGCTGGCCAGCGCAGCCGGCGTGGAAATAACCTCGGAAACAATCATCAAGCTGGCCGCGATATTGGTGCTGCCGTTTGTGCTCGGCCAGACCTTCCAGAAATGGCTGCGACCCTGGGTGATGCAGCACAAGGATCTGACCGGCTGGATCGACCGGGGAGCAATTGCACTGGCGGTCTATGTGTCCTTTTCCGCAGCGATTATTGCCGGAATGTGGAGCCGGGTTAGCGGGATGGAATTCGTCTGGCTGGCCGCCGCGCTGTTGTTCTGGCTGGGGCTGGCCTTCGGCGGCACGTGGATGCTCGGTGGGTTGATGGGCTTTGCCCGTGGTGACCGGAAAACGTTGCTGTTTTCCGGCGCGCAGAAGAGCGTCGCCATTGGCGCTCCTTTGGCGGCGATCATTTTTGCGCCGGAGCGGGCTGGACTGGTGATCCTGCCGCTGATTTTCTACCATCTCGCGCAATTGTTCCTGTCGGCTCCGGTGGCCGTGCGTTTGGCCGGAGATGAGGATTAACGGATATTGTACGTTCGTCCTGAGCCTGTCGAAGGACTGCGCGTGGCGCTAGAGGTACTTCGAGAAGCTCAGTGCGAACGGAATATTTTATAGCTCTCGCAAAGCCCGCGCCGGTTTGGCGGACAATACCGGGATAGACCCCAGCAAGCCGATCCCCAGCGTCGCAACCGCGCCTATGCCCAAAGTCAGCAGAACGATTCCCCAATCCGGTTGCCAGGTAAATTCGAAAATCTGGGTGATCACGAACCAGCCCGCGAACAGACCGAGGCCAAGCGCCACCATCGATAATAGAAACGCCAGAAGTGCATATTCAATCGCCTGCACCGTCAATATTTGTGCGCGCGTTGCGCCGAGCAGCTTCAGAATCACGCTGTCATAGACCCGGGCCTGACGCGATGCGGCGATGGCACCGATAAGCACCGCAATGCCGGAGAAGATCGCGATCGAGGCGGCAGCGGCGATGGCGGTGGCCATCTGGTCGAGAATGTCACCGATCTGGGAAGCGATTTCCTTGACCTTGACCATCGAAATGGAGGGAAACTCCTGCGGCAGGATACTGAGCAGACTGTTTTCTTTTGCCGTCTCGAGCTGGATCGTAGCGGCGACATTATGCGGGACGTCGGCCAGCACGCTGGGCGGGAAGACCAGCACATAGTTGAAACCGAAATTGCGCCAGTTGACCTTGCGGAAGGAAGCGACTCTGGTCGGAATCTCGACGCCGAGCAGGCTGACGGTCAGGCTGTCGCCGATTTTCAGGCCCATGGCCGCGCCTTGCTCTTCATCGACCGAGACCAATGGCGGTCCGTCATAATCTTTCGGCCACCATTCGCCCTCGACGATCTCGCTGCCTTCGGGAATGATCGCGCTATAGGTCAGTCCGCGATCGCCGCGCAGCACCCATGCGCCTTCGGGCAGGGTTTCCAGTTCGGAGACGCGCTGCCCGCGAAATTCGGTGATCGTCCCGCGCAGCGTCGGCACAATATTCACTTCGGCATCCTGCGAGGTTTCGGCGACTTTGGCGCGGAATTCATCCGCGCGTTCGACCGGGATATCGAGCACGAAGAAGCTCGGGGCATCGCGGGGCACGGTGGAGCGGATTTCATTGGTCAGACTGGTCTGGATAGCGGCCAGAGTGGCGAACAGTGTCAGGCCCAGCCCTAGCGCCACTACCAACTGTCCGGTTTGCGCACCGGGTCGATGGAGGCTGGTCAGTGCGAGGCGCAGCAGAGGATGTTTCGGGCGTGGGGCCTTGCTCGCCAGCCAGCGGATCAGAGCGCCCAGTGCGGTCAGCAGCAGCAGGATCGCGGCGGCTGCGCCGATAAAGGATGCCGAAAACAGAGGCTCATTGGCTGTGCCGAGCGCCAGCGCGATGATCGCTGCTATTGCCAAGCCAACGCCAATCCAGCTCTGCCGGTCAATCTGTCGCCAGGACTTACCCTCTCCGCGGATGATGCCCGCCACCGGTATGGTTTTTGCTCGCGACAATGGGGGTAGGGCGAAGATGACCGCTATCAGCAGTCCGTATAGCGCACTGACCAGCAGAGGCAGCGGATAGACGGCAAATTCCGGCTTGATCGGAAGGACATCGCCAGCAATCTGGATGATCGCCAGCGGAGCCAGCGCCCCAACCACGAGACCAAGAGCAATCGCGCCGATAGCCACCGCCATGATCTGGAACAGATAGATGCGAAAAATCATCGCGCTGTCGGCGCCGAGAATCTTGAGCGTGGCAATCGCGCCCTGCTTGCCGCGCAAGTAAGAAGCGACCCCATTGCCGACACCGATACCGGCGATGACCAGCGATGCCAGACCGACCAGAGTCAGAAATTGTCCCATGCGCTCGATGAAGCGCCGCGTGCTGGGCGCGCCATCGTCGCGCGTCTTGATTTCCCATGAAGCGTTGGGGAATTGCTCGGAAAGCCGGTCGCCGACCTCGCGGGGAATGGCGGTGGCAGGCAGTTTGAGGCGATATTTGCTCTCGAACAGACTGCCGGGCTGGATCAATTTGGTGGCGCGCAGACTGTCCAGCGACGTGATCGCCACGGGGCCGAGAGACAGGCCTTCGCTGAGCCGGTCCGGTTCTTCGGATATGATGCCCGAAATGGTGAAGCTGGCTTCGCCAAAGTCAATTTTGTCGCCGGATTTCAGCGACAGGCGCTGCATCAGGGCAGGGGTGACATAGATATCCTGCGGCTGTGGCGCAGAAACGCTCTGGCCATTCTCCAGCGTGAATTTGCCATAAAGCGGATAGGCGTCATCGACGCCTTTCAGTTCGACCAATTGCGTGTCGCTGCCATCCGGCAACCGGGCCATGGCTTGCATACGCAGCGTTTCGGACAACGTCCCGGTCTGTTTGAGGGCGGCGAGTTCTGCGCTGGTGGCTTCGCGCTGGGCAACCGCAATCTCGAGATCGCCGCCCAATATCGCCTGACCGCGGTTGGCCAGTTCTTCGGTGATCGCATTGGTCAGGCTGCCAATGGCGGCCAAAGTGGCGACGCCGAGAAACAGGCAGACAATCAGCAGCCGAAGGCCAACAAAGCGGCCGCGCAGATCGCGGCGGGCAATCGCCCATGCTTTGCCCAGTTCAGCGCTCACGCGGCGCTGTCCCGTTCGATCAGGCCGTCGCGCAATTCGATGATCCGGTCGCAGCGTTTGGCCAGTTCCGGATCGTGGGTGATGATCAGCAGCGTCGCCGAAGTCGCCTTCTGACGTTCGAACAACAGGGAAATAATCTTATCGCCTGTTGCGCCGTCCAGGTTGCCGGTCGGCTCGTCGGCAAAGATGATCGTGGGCCGCGACGCCATGGCACGGGCGATAGCCACGCGCTGCTGCTCGCCACCGGAAAGCTGGGTGGGGTAATGTCCGAGCCGGTCTCCGAGACCTACTGCGGTCAATTCTTTTGCTGCAATTCCAAATGGATCGGGCTGACCGTCCAGTTCGAGGGGCACGGCGACATTTTCCAGCGCAGTCATCGTCGGAAGCAGGTGAAAGGCCTGCAAAACTATGCCGACCCGGCCGCGCCGCGCAACCGCCAGCTGATCCTCGTTCATTGTGCCGAAGTCGGCACCGGCAATATTGACTTCCCCGCCGCTTGCCCGTTCAAGGCCGGACAGGATCGCCATCAGCGATGATTTGCCTGAACCCGATGGTCCCAGCAATGCAACGGTCGTTCCCTCTTCGATCGACAGATCAATGCCGCGCAAAATATCGACACGCGCTTTGCCTTCCCCCAAAGACAGGGTGACATTCCGGGCTGCAATCGCGATATGGGGTTCAACTGTGGCGGCGTCGCTCGATGCGGCGGTTTTCTGGATCATGGGGGTAAGGATATCCGATGTTGAAGAATTTATTTGTATATGGGTTCACACTGGCATTTCTGCAACTTTTGATCGCTTGTGGCCCAGCGCCGGAAGAGGCGCAAGCTGTTCCAGAGGACGTAGCAGCGGTCTCTACGGAAACAGGCGGCGATCAAATGGCGGAGGCCAAAGACGCTGAAATCCTGATCGTTGCTTTTGGCGACAGCCTTTACGCCGGCTATGGCCTGGACCAGAAAGAGGGCTTTGCTCCGGAACTGGAAGCAGCACTGACCGCGGCCGGCAAGGATGTGCGGGTTCACAATGCCGGCGTGTCGGGTGATACCACGGCTGCGGGACTGCGGCGGATGGATTTCGTCCTCGATAGCCTGCCGCGAAAGCCGGATCTGGTGATATTGGGCTTGGGCGGCAACGACCTGCTCAGGGGGCTGAAACCCGCAGATAGCCAAGCCAATATGGAAGCGATGGTCAAGAAGCTGCAGGATCGCGATATAGAAGTCATGCTCACCGGGATGCTGGCCCCACCCAATCTCGGAGCAAAATTCAGTGATGAATTCAACATCATCTATCCGGCACTGGCCAAAAAATATGATGTCGCGCTCTATCCGTTTTTCATGGACGGGGTGGTGGGACAACCTGATCTTTTCCTGCCCGATGGCCTGCATCCGACCGCAGAGGGCATTGATATCATCGTCGGCAAAATCGCGCCGCAGGTGGTGGAATTGCTGGAAGACTGAGCTTTGTAGAAAATGGAAGAGTTGGAAGCATGTTGCGCAGTTTTGGAAAAACTGTATTATTTTACTAATACAGCAGTTGAAACGCTTGAAAAGCGGTGCATTTGCATCCATTTATAGAGAAAGCCCCGCATTGGTGCCGGGCAGGGAGGCTGAACAGCATGGTGACCGAAACAATCACAGCGACTGACGACCTGAAATTGACCCCGCCGGATCCGGTGGTTCCAGTCGCTCCTGAAAAAGCCGGAGGCCTGGTGTCAATTGGCGACGAGGTTAAGACCAAGCTCGAGGAAAAAGTTGACTCTTTTATCGACGATTTGATCGCCCAGGATCAAAATAGTCCCGAATTCGGCAAAAAAGTGGACCAGATTACCAATATGGGCCGCAAGGAAATCGCCGAAGCCGCGGGCCAGTCGAATCGCTTTCTTGATCGACCGATCCGGTCAATGGATGAAGAAAGCGGCATTGGTTCCGATCTCGCCGAGTTGCGCCGTACCGTCGAGGATCTTGATCCGGGCAAGCGCGGCAATCTGACCGCGAAACGGAAGATTTTCGGAATCATTCCCTTCGGCAACAAGATGCGCAACTATTTCGACGGCTATAAAAGCGCGCAGGGCCATATCGGTTCGATCCTCGACCGGCTTCGTTCCGGCAAGGACGAGCTTTTGATGGACAATGCGGCGATTGATGTCGAGCGCAAGAATCTCTGGGCGGCGATGGGCCGGCTGGAACAGATGATCCACGTTTCCAAGGTCATGGACCAGAGACTGGAAGACAAAGCGGCCGAACTGGACGCCACCGATCCGGCCAAAGCCAAGGCTATCCGGGAAAGCGCGCTTTTCTATGTGCGGCAACGGACGCAGGATTTGCTGACCCAGATGGCGGTCACCGTGCAGGGCTATCTCGCGCTCGATCTGGTCAAGCGCAACAATGTCGAACTGGTCAAGGGCGTTGACCGGGCCAGCACAACGACGGTGGGTGCGTTGCGCACCGGTGTTACCGTGGCCCAGGCGCTGACCAACCAGAAACTGGTTCTCGACCAGATTACCGCGCTCAACACCACAACGGCGGGCGTGATCGACAGCACCAGCGAGATGCTGAAAAACCAGACCGGTCAGATTCACGAGCAGGCCGCATCGTCGACCATTCCATTGGAAACGCTGCAACGCGCTTTCCAGAATGTCTATGATACGATGGACAATATCGACACGTTCAAGTTGAAAGCATTGGAAAATATGAAGTTGACGGTCAATTCTCTGTCCGGCGAGATCGAGAAGTCGAAAGGCTATATTGCGCGATCCGAGGGACAGGCGAAGGCTCAGCTGGAAGCACCAACGGAAAACCCCCTGGCGGCATTGGAGGAATAGAGACTGGTGTCGGAGAGTAATCAGCAAATTTTGGCCGGTGCGACGCGGGCGTTGCGGGACTCCCAGTTCCGGCGTTCGATTGGCAATCGCTCCCATCAACTGAAGCGCGGTCATTTCTTCAAGAAGCTCGGTCGCGCCGCCATGTGGACGGTCGGCGTGCTGGTCGGCGCCAGCATCATCGGCGGGATATTGAGTGGTATCGGTTTCTGGGGCGTAATGATTTCTGCCGGCCTGATCGGCGGTGGCATCTGGGCGGCGATGAAATTCCCGAAGATGAAAATGCCGACGCCGGAAACGATCATGAAGTCGGATCTGAAATCGCTGGCCGGAAAGACCGAAATCTGGCTGGAGAACCAGCGCCCGGCTCTGCCGGCCCCGGCGGTCCAGATCGTCAACGGCATCGGCGTCCAGCTGGACATGCTGTCTCCGCAGTTGAACAAGCTGAATGAAGGCGATGCTGCTGCTTATGAGGTGCGCAAGCTCGTTGGCGAACACCTTCCGGAACTCATCAACGGCTATCGGGCGATCCCGCCCTCGATGCGCGGAAAAGCAAACGATAGCGGCAAATCGCCCGACGAGCAGTTGATCGGTGGCCTGTCGCTGATCGAAAAAGAAATTTCCGGCGTCACCCAGCAGATCGCGAAAGGTGATATCGACAATCTCTCGATCCGCGGCCGCTATCTCGAGCTCAAATATGACAAGAGCGCTGAAGCCGAATGAATCTCGTGGCTTCCGGGTAATCGCTTCTCTCTGTCTCTCATTGATCAGGATTGCCCATGGCCGCATCGCATCTTCAGCCATTTGACGCTGCCGCCATTCTGGTTTCGCTGGCAGCGATACTCGGTTATCTGAACCACAGGTTCCTGAAACTGCCGTCCTCGATCGGACTGACGATCATGGGCGCGGTCGCTTCGTTGATGGTGATCGGGATCGACTGGCTGCTGCCAGGCAGTTCCATGTCGGCAAATGTTCTGGATTTCCTCGCGGGTATCGATTTTCACGACACGCTAATGGAAGGGATGCTGTCATTTTTGCTGTTTGCCGGCGCGCTACACGTCGACTGGGCGGACATGAAGCGGGGGCGCTGGCCGATATTGCTGCTGAGTACGCTGGGCGTCGGCATCTCGACCATCATCGTCGGCAGCGGTTTCTACTTCATTGCCGGATGGTTCGATATCGAGATCGGATATTTATGGTGTCTTGTATTTGGCGCGCTGATCAGTCCGACTGATCCGGTCGCCGTGATCGGCGTTTTGAAGCGTGCCGCGGTGCCACCGACCTTGCAGGCGACAGTGGCAGGCGAAAGCCTGTTCAACGACGGTGTCGGGGTTGTCGTATTCGGTATCCTGCTGACAGCGGCACTGGGAACATCGGAATTTTCTGCGGGCCATGCTGCGCTGGATTTTGCGAAAGAGGCCGGCGGTGGCGCGATGCTCGGCGCTATTGTCGGCTGGCTCGGTTTTCGGGCAATGCGTTCGATCGACGAATATAATGTCGAGGTGATGATCTCGCTTGCTGTGGTCATGGGCGGTTACAGCCTCGCGCATTTTCTCCATGTCAGCGGGCCGGTCGCGATGGCGGTGGCAGGCCTGCTGATCGGCAATGCCGGCGTCAAGCTGGCGATGAGCGACATGACGCGGGACTATCTGCTCAAATTCTGGGCGCTAGTGGATGAATTGCTCAACGCCGTGCTGTTTTTCCTGATCGGCCTCGAGGTTATTGCAGTGGCACCGACGCTGGTGCTTTTCCTCACCGGTATTGTGACCATTCCGCTGGTAATTGGCGCGCGCGTCGCAGGGGTCGGGTTGCCCTTGTTTGCTTTGCGACCGTTCCAGTCGCTGGGTAATATGGCGATCCCGACATTGGTCTGGGGCGGTTTGCGCGGCGGTATCTCGATAGCGCTGGCGCTGTCGCTTCCGGAAGGGCCAGCGCGCACGGTCATCCTGTCGGTGACCTATGTTGTCGTCTTATTCTCGGTGATCGTGCAGGGCGGGACGATCAGCGGGCTGATCGACCGGCTCAAGCAGCGCAACAAGGATATCACCCAGGCGGACGCGGAAGAGGCAAGGGCGGAAAGCCAGTAACCCTATCGCGACAATGGTTCCTTGTTTTGATCCGTCGTTTTTCGAGGCTTTTGGTGGACCTTGCGTGCCATGAATCGCTGATATCCAAATGTTTCGATCCCGGAAGTTTTTCGGGAAAGTTAAGCGACAACAGTTGCGCACAAAAGATCCAGGACAGGAACGGCAGTAATTTTCTTCGGCAGGACTGAACCATCTCCAACAAGCTGCGTAGGTTTGAAAGAAGGTATTTGTTCCCCAACGAAGGAAAAGCCCATGAAAGACCTGAAACTCGGCGAAAACGGCGAGCCACGCCAGACCGCAACCGGCGACGATGACATTATGACCACGCAGCAGGGCATGCCCGTATCGGACGACCAGAACAGCCTGAAAAGCCACGCCCGTGGCGGCACGATGCTGGAAGATCAGGTCATGCGCGAGAAGATTTTCCACTTCGATCACGAACGCATCCCCGAGCGGGTGGTCCACGCGCGCGGCTATGGCGTGCACGGCCATTTCGAACTGACCGACGCCATTCCCGAACTGTCCAGCGCCGATATTTTTCAGCGGGTTGGCGAGAAGACACCACTGTTCTGCCGTTTCTCGACCGTTGCCGGCAGCAAGGGGTCTCCCGACGTCGCCCGCGACGTGCGCGGTTTTGCCGTTAAATTCTATACCAAGGAAGGCAATTGGGATCTGGTTGGCAACAATATCCCGGTCTTCTTCATTCAGGATGCGATCAAATTCCCCGACCTGATCCACTCGGTCAAGCCGGCACCGGATCGCGGCTTTCCTCAAGCGCAGAGTGCCCATGATAATTTCTGGGACTTTGTCACCCTGAGCCCGGAATCGATGCACATGATCATGTGGGTGATGTCCGACCGCGCCATTCCGCGCTCCTTCCGTTTCATGGAAGGCTTTGGTGTGCACACATTCCGTCTGGTCAACGCCGACGGCAAATCGCAATTCGTCAAATTCCACTGGAAACCGAAGCAAGGCATGCAGTCGGTGGTCTGGAACGAAGCGCTGAAGATCAACGGCATGGATCCCGATTTCCATCGCCGTGATATGTGGGACGCAGTCGACTCCGGTGACTTCCCGGAATGGGAACTGGGCGTGCAGGTGTTCGACGATAAATTCGCCGACGAGTTCGAATTTGACGTTCTCGACCCGACCAAGCTAATCCCCGAAGAGCAGGTTCCGGTGCGGATCATCGGCAAGATGGTGCTCGACAATAATGTCGACAATTTCTTCGCCGAGACCGAGCAGGTCGCATTCTGCACGCAGAATATCGTGCCAGGTATCGACTTCACCAATGATCCGCTGCTGCAGGGCCGGAATTTCTCCTATCTCGACACCCAGCTGAAGCGGCTCGGCAGCCCCAATTTCACCCATATTCCGGTGAATGCGCCAAAATGTCCGGTGCGCCATTATCAGCAGGACGGCCATATGGCGATGACCAACCCCAAGGGGCGGGTCAATTATGAGCCGAACAGCTGGGACGAAGGCGAGGGGCCGCGCGAGGATCCGGCAAGAGGGTTTAAAAGCTTTCCGGAAGACCAGAGTGGGACCAAGCAGCGGGTCCGCTCGGAGACATTTGCCGATCATTATAGTCAGGCCCGCCAATTCTATATCAGCCAGACCCCGATCGAGCAGGACCATATTGCTGCCGCCATAACCTTCGAACTTTCGAAAGTGGGTAAGGAAGCGATCCGAGAGCGGATGGTAGGGCATTTGCGCAATATCGACGCGGATCTGGCGCAAAATGTCGCCGATGGTATCGGCATGGATAAGCTGCCCGAAAAGATCAAACCCGCGCGCAAGCCGGTTGATGACTTGCCGGTATCCGATGCGCTCAGCATTCTCAAAAATGCGCCGGAAAGCTTTTCGGGTCGCAAGCTCGGTATCTATATCGCGGAAGGCGGCGACGCCGATCTCGTGAAGGCGTTGAAGAAGGCCACGGAGGATGCAGGCGGCACCTGCGCCATCATCGCGCCGCATGTCGCCGGAGCCAAATTGTCGGACGGCAAGATGATGCCGGCTGACGAAAAAATCGACGGTGGCCCGTCGGTGGTGTTCGATGCGGTTGCTCTGGTCATGTCGGAGGATGCAGCGGAAAAGCTGGCGAGCAACAAGCCGAGTCAAGACTTTGTCAGCGACGCCTTCGCCCATGTCAAGTTTATCGCTTATTCCGAAGGCGCGATGCCTCTGTTGAAGGCCGCAGGAATCGCCGACAAGATGGATGACGGCGTGGTCGAGATCGGAGCGAAGAAGGACGCTGCGGACTTCCTGACCCAGTGCAAGCAATTGCGCTACTGGGACCGGGTATCGGGCTAAAAGCGGGCCAGAGCTGCAGCGTTTGCGACGAAAATAAGCGCGCTGCGGCGCAACAAGTGCAAAACCGTCGAAGCGGCAAGCGATCACTCGTTTGTCGCTTCGATGCGTTTGTGGCGGGGCAGGGTGGTCAAGGACAGCAGGTCAAAGCGCTGTCGATGCCAAGATGACGATGTGGAAGGAAAAACTGGATCCCCCGTGAGGATTCGAACCTCAATTAACGGAGTCAGAGTCCGTGGTATTACCATTATACGACAGGGGAGTGCCGGTGCGGGGCAATAGGCAGGGAGCGGCTTTGGGTCAAGCCTTTTGGTGGCCTTAATATGCGATTGGTTCCAGCAGTTCGGGACCATTGTTGCGGTTGCTGTTGACCAGGCAGGAAATCCGGGTGGTTATAAGCTCGCCCTGGTAGGTTTTGGCCAGATTTTGAGCCGCTTTCCAGCCACCGTCCATCCAAGTGTCAATATCCGCTTGTTCGAGAATGGCCGGTGCGCGATCGTGAATCGGAGTGAAAGATTCCGGTGCGGCGGTGGTGATCACTGCATAGCTGTCGATGTCGAGCCGTTCGTTGTGCGTCCACAGACCGGCAAGCAGCATCGGCTGTTGATCGCTGCGTGCGACCTTGTAGGGCGTTTTCGTTTTTCCGGTGCGCTGCCATTCGTAGAAGCCGGAGACCATGATGATGCAGCGGTTCTTGTCCAGCAGCGGCTTGAACGAGGGTTTCTCGGTCAGCGTCTCGGCGCGGGAGTTGATCATGTTGGCGGCAAATTTCGTGTCCTTGGCCCAGTGGGGCACCAGCCCCCAGTGCATCGGTTCCAGCGATCTGCTGCCATCGCGGCTGACGCACACCGGCACCATCTGGGTTGGACAGATGTTATAATTTGGCTGGAAATTGCTATTCGGCGGCGGCTGGACGATCGCCAAAATGTCCCGATATTCCGCCCAGGTCAGTTCTTCGTGGCTGAATTTGCGGCCGCACATGATATTTTCCGTTCGACTTGGTTACCGCCCCTTGCGTCAAAGGGGCTGCGGCGTTATCTTTACAGGCAAGTACCGGCGGTATTATCCGATCCGGAGAACATAAGAGTACGGTCATGGCGGATCAAGCATCCCCATCGCCGCAAGATACAAAAGGCGGATCATCCGCAAGGAAATCCCGCCCGAAACATGCGGCGACACATAATGGACAGAGTCGGGTTGCGCCTCCTGTTCACTCAAATGCAGGGCGCTGGCCCAAATTGCGGTCCTATGCAGCAATTGATCTGGGCACCAATAACTGCCGGTTGCTGGTGGCTAAACCGTCTTCGGACGGCTTCATTGTCACCGATGCCTTTTCGCGCGTTGTGCGACTGGGTGAAGGACTGGTCGAATCCGGAAAGATCAGCAGTCGCGCGATGGACAGAGCGGTTGCAGCCCTGTCGATCTGCGCAGACAAGTTGCGGCGCCGCAATGTGACGCTCGCCCGGTCGGTGGCTACCGAGGCCTGCCGGCGCGCCAGCAACGGCGACAAATTTATCGAACGGGTGCGGCGGGAAACCGGCATTGCACTCGATGTGATCACCGCAGAGGAAGAAGCGCGGCTGGCTGTGCTCGGCTGTCATATCCTGCTCGAACCGGGCGAGGGACCGGCGCTGATTTTCGACATTGGTGGCGGTTCGACCGAATTGGTTCTGGTCGACACCAGCGGTTCGGCACCGGAGATTCTCGATTGGCAGAGCGCTCCCTGGGGCGTTGTCTCGCTGACCGAGAGCGAGAAATTTGATGGCGACGACCCGGTTGCGCGGCGCGAGGCTTTTGCGGCGATGCGGGCGCGGGTTACGGATAGTTTCGCCAGTTTTGCGGCACGCTTGCCGCGGCTCGACCAATGCGATTACCGACTGCTCGGTACGAGCGGTACGGTGACCACGCTGGCCAGCCTGCATCTGAAACTGCCGCAATATGACCGCAAGGTGATCGACGGTCTGATTGTTCCGACGGAATCAATGCGGGAAATCAGCACCATGCTGGCCCATGCTTCGCCGGAAGAGCGGGCGGATATTCCGTGCATTGGCAAGGAACGCGCCGATCTGGTGGTCGGCGGATGTGCCATTCTGGAATCGATCCTCGATATATGGCCGGCCAGCCGCGTTGGCGTGGCGGACCGCGGCATTCGCGAAGGCATATTGCGTTCGCTGATGTCGGCCAATGAACGGAGTTCGGTGCGATGAGCCGGGGCAGATCAGGAACCAGACAGAAGGTCAAAACCGCCAAGGGCCGCAAAATCGGTTCCACGCGCTGGCTCGAGCGCCAGCTCAACGATCCTTATGTCAAACAGGCCAGAGCCGAGGGCTATCGCTCTCGTGCGGCCTACAAGCTGCTTGAACTCGACGAGCGCTTCAAACTGGTGCGCAACGCCAAGGCTGTGGTGGATCTCGGTATCGCGCCGGGTGGCTGGGCCCAGGTGATGCGCAAATATGCGCCCAAGGCTGCGGTCGTCGGTATCGATCTGCTCGACGTCGATCCGATCGAAGGGGTAACCATCTTCAAGATGGACTTCATGGATGATGCCGCGCCGGACATGTTGATCGAAGCGCTGGGCAGCGCGCCGGATCTGGTCTTGTCCGATATGGCCGCCAATACGGTCGGGCACCAGCAGACCGACCATTTGCGGACCATGGGCCTGGTCGAGGCGGGTGCCTATTTTGCGGTTGAAAATCTGCAGGAGGGCGGTGCTTTTGTCGCCAAGGTATTGGCCGGCGGAACCGACAATGACCTGCTGACTCTGCTCAAAAAGCATTTCACCGTGGTCAAACATGCCAAGCCACCGGCAAGCCGCAAGGGTTCGTCGGAATGGTATGTAATTGCCCAGGGCTTCAAGGGCAGGGCGGAAGAAGCCTAATTGGCGGCGCGCGCCTTCGCGACCATTTCCTTCAGGCCTTCAAATCCGACCGCACCGACTTCCGACTGATTGCCGACGACCCAGGCTGGCGTGCCGGTGAAGCGCAGCTGTTGTGCGGCAGCGATATTGTCCTGGATTTCCTTTTTGGCTTCGGGCGAGGCGATAAAGGCGCGAGCGGCCGCCATGTCTAGACCGATCTCGTTGGCAGCAGCATTGATTGTCGAGGGTGTCGGGCGACCGGTGGCAAACATGGTCTTGTGAAAGGCGTAATATTTGCCCTGTTTTGCCGCCGCCAGCGCCATCAGTGCGGCGTCGTTGCTTGACTCGCTGAGTATGGGCAGTTCGCGGAACACGACTTTGACATTCTTGTCTTCGGCAATCAGCCTGGCGACGTCGCGCTCTGTCTGCTTGCAATAGGGGCAGTTGAAATCGGAATATTCGACGACGATTACATCGCCATTTGGATTGCCGGCAAAGGCGTTGCCAGCGAAAGGCTTTTCGATCCGCGCCCGGACAGTATCGATAGCGCCCGTCTTCTGGCGGTTCTGCAATATTTCCACCGCTTCCGGAATGATCTCGGGGTTTTTGAGGATATAGTCGCGGACAATCGCCTCGATCGCTTTCTGTTCCTGGGCATTGATGCCCGCTGCCAGCGCGGCTTCGCTGGCTGCTTCGGTCGAGCTGCTGCTGCCGGCCTGCCAGAACCAGACGCTCACTGCCGCCGCTATGGCCAATCCACCACCCGCCATAATCATCCACTTTCTGTTTGAAACTTCATCCACAATCGGGTTCTTTCCTTGAATCATGGCATTGGCCATGGCCGCGAGGCTTGTCCAGCCCAAATGGCCAGAACCAGCGCATCACGACTTAGCGGCGGCGGCTGTTCTTTTCAAATTCGGCTTTGGCGATGAAGGAAATATCCTGCGCCCGGATCCAGTCAGGCGTGTTTTCCTTTATGCCGGACATGGCGACCTGCGAGCTGCGGATGGCGCCGGCGTAATTGCGCTCCAGCAATGCGCTTTCCGCTGTAGCCAGCTGCGCCCGCGCGATATCGCCCTTCTGGGAATAGACCACGCCCAGCTGATACCAGGCGAAGGGATTGCGGTTATCCTTGTTCACGGCGGCTTTCAGGACCTGCTCTGCCTCGTCCAGATATTGCGGATCTTCGGTGGCGATCAGGGCATGTCCGAACAGGCTCGCGATCAGTGGCTGGTTATTGGTCAGCTGCACAGACTTGCGCAGCGACTTGAGCGCTCCGTCGGGATTGCCGGACTCGAGCAGAATCTGGCCCTGCAGCTCGAGAAAATAGGGATCTTCCGGCGCTGTCTTGAGCAGATTGTCTACCTCGTAGAGTGCGCGATCCGGGTAGGCGCTCTTGTGCCAGGCATAGGCGCGGGCATAGCGGGCAGGGACCGACTGGTCGCTTTCGGGATATTTGCGCAAGGTCACGACAGGGTCGGCGGTAAAGCCGAGCAGCTTGGCCTTGACCCGCTGGAACCGGGATTCGATGTCCGGATCCGATGGCTTGTCCCAGGAAGGATCCTGTTGATAGACATCGCGAAGCAGGGTTACCCGCTCGCCGGAAAGCGGATGGGTTCGCCCATAGCTATCCTCCTGCGGAATGCCGAGACGGAATTCATAATTTTGCAGCTTCTTGAAGAAATCGATGGACCCTCTGCCGGATATGCCGGCTTCACCGAGATAACGGGCGCCGGCGGAATCGGCAGATCGTTCCTGCACCCGGCTGAAGGCCAGAAACTTGCCCATGGCGGCTTGCTGGCCCGCGGCCAATATGCCCATGCCGGCGTCACCGGCTCCGGCAGCAATGGCGGCGGCGCCCAGAACCAGGCTGAGAATGGTGATTCCGGTCGCGGTTTTCGCGCCTTCATCAAAGCGGATGATATGTCCGCCGGTGATATGACCGAGTTCGTGGGCCATGACGCCTTGTACTTCATTGGCACTGTCAGCGGTTTCGATAAGGCCGGAATAGAAATAGATGCGCTGGCCGCCGGCGACAAAGGCGTTGATCTGGCTGTCGTTGATCAGAACGACCTCGACCTCGTCGGCATCCAGTTCGGATACCGCTACCAGAGGGGCCACCATGTCGGTGAAAAGGGCTTCGGTCTCGGCGTCGCGCAAGATCGACTGGGCGGCAACGGGTTGTACGGCGATCGAGATAATTGCCAGAAATGCAACCA
Source organism: uncultured Sphingorhabdus sp. (assembly GCA_963974765.1). GTDB lineage: Bacteria > Pseudomonadota > Alphaproteobacteria > Sphingomonadales > Sphingomonadaceae > Parasphingorhabdus. The sequence goes on along the minus strand of CAXBEI010000002.1, from coordinate 963,681 downwards.
TCAGACGGGTCACCCGGTCTGCGGCAGGCAGACCGATGCGGGAAAATGAAACAGCAAAAAAATTGCGCATGAAATTCCTTAGCATGAAAGTCTGGTTGGAGCCTTTTCTCCTGCCATTAACTGCCTGAACCGCGGATGAAAACCATAGCGTCCCCGCCAGAAACATCTGACGGGGACGCTATATTGTCAATCATCCAAAGGTGCGCTGCCACCAGCCCTGACGCGGTGGTCCGTCGCTGGACTCCGTCGCGTCGCTGTCGGACGTTTTCGCTACGGCTTCGTCTTTAGGCTTGGCTGCCGCTTCGTCTTTGGGCTTGGCGACAGTTTCGTCTTTGGGCTTGGCAGCGGCTCTCGGCTTCCGCGGCTTGGCAGGCGCTTTTTCCTTGGCTTCTTTCGGAGCTTCGGTTCCTGCCTTGGCAGTCGCTTCGGCGCTATCCGCCTTTTTGGCCCGTGATCTCGGCGCGCGTTTTACCGGTGCCTTTTTCTCGACGGTTGCGTCAGCGGCTTCGCCCGTCGCTTCGGCGGCCGGTGTGGCTGCTGCTGCTGGCTTGGCCTTGCGCGGTGCACGGCGGCGTTTCGGCTTTTCCTCGGCCGCTTCGGCTGCCGGCTCTGCGTTTGCTGCTGGCTGCTCAGCCGGAGCTTCGCTTTTGGCAGAGCGACGTCTTGCGCGCGGCTTGGCTTCGGCTTTCTCTTCACCAGCGGTTTCGCTTTCCGCTACCGGTGCAGCATCCGCCTTGCGGGCGCTGTTGCGGCGCGAGCGAGGTTTCGGCTTCTGGGCCTGTTCGCCAGCATCCGTGTCGTTCGGCTGCGCGGCGGCTTCGGCATTGTTCTCGTCGGAGCTTCCACCATTATTGTCGGTGGAGTTCTCGCCGCCATTCTCGCCGGAAGTCTCGGACGTACCGGCTTCTCCACGATCACCACCGCGGTTGCGTCTGCCGCGCCGACGCCGTTTGCGCTTCGGCCGTTCTTCGCCGTCGTTGCGATCGCCACGTTCTTTGCGCTCGCCACGTGCTTCACTTTCGACGTTATCCGCCTCATCGACCTCATCATCATCGTCGTCATCGATAATGGGCTCGAACTTCGGCATATTCTTCGGCGGGCTTCCGGAAGTCTGGATTTCCATCCGCGCGCCTTCGGTTTCGCCATCGGGGACGATTTCGATCGAGACGCCGTAGCGTTTTTCGATGTCCTCGATTTCATGACGTTTGCTGTTCAGCACATAGATGCACGCTTCCTGGCTGGTGCGCAGGCTGATCACGCTGGCCTTGCCCTTGGCGGCTTCTTCTTCGAGCAGACGGAGAGCGGACAGGGCAGAGGACGATGCCGTCCGTACCAGTCCGGTGCCTTCGCAATGCGGGCAGACTTTGGTCGAGGCTTCGAGCACGCCGGTGCGCAGGCGCTGGCGGCTCATTTCCATCAGGCCAAAGCTGGAGATCCGTCCAACCTGGATGCGTGCGCGATCGTTTTTCAGTGCATCGCGCATCGCCCGTTCGACTTTGCGGACATTGCCATTGCGGTCCATGTCGATGAAATCGATCACGACCAGTCCGGCCATGTCGCGCAGTCGCAGTTGGCGCGCGATTTCGGCGGCGGCTTCCATATTGGTTTTGACCGCAGTCGCTTCGATCCCGTGTTCGCGGGTCGAGCGTCCGGAGTTGATGTCGATCGACACCAAGGCCTCGGTCGGGTTGATCACCAGATAGCCACCGGATTTCAGCTGCACTTCCGGAGAATACATAGCCGACAGCTGATCCTCGACACCATAGCGCTGGAACAGGGAGACCGGATCGGCATAGCTCTTCACCCGCTTGCTGTGGCTCGGCATCAGCAGCTTCATGAAATTCTTCGCGGCGGTATAGCCGCCAGCCCCTTCAACCAGAACTTCCTCGATCTCGCGGTTGTAAATGTCGCGGATCGCACGTTTGACGAGATCGCTGTCGCTGTGGATCAGGCTCGGTGCCGTCGCGCTCAGCGTCTTTTCGCGGATTTCGTCCCAGAGACGGGCGAGATAGTCGAAGTCGCGTTTGATTTCCGGCTTGGTGCGGGACAGTCCGGCGGTGCGGACGATACAGCCCATGCTGGTTGGCAGTTTAAGATCAGCGATGATAGATTTCAGACGCTTGCGATCGCCGGCATTGTTGATCTTGCGGCTGATTCCACCGCCGTGGGAGGTGTTCGGCATCAATACGCAATAGCGGCCGGCCAGGCTGAGATAGGTGGTGAGCGCAGCGCCCTTGTTGCCGCGTTCTTCCTTGACGACCTGCACGAGGACAACCTGCCGCCGCTGGATAACGTCCTGGATCTTGTAGCGTTTGCGCAGGGCCATACGCTTCTGGCGCGCCTGATCGCTGGCTTTGGGCATGCTGCCTTTGCCGCGACCCTTCTGGCGACCACCGCGTCCGCGACGGCCTCCGCTTTTGCCTTTGTTCTCGCTACTTTCTTCGCCATTATCTTCGGATGAATCGTCCTCGGACTCATCGTCCTCGTCGTCATCTTCATCGTCGCCATTTTCTACCGGAATTTCGCCTTCGGTCACGTCGATCGTATCGACGCTTTCATCCTGATCGACTTCGACCAGAGCGGTATCGAGTTCCTCGGTGGCTTCGCTGCGGACCATGTCGGCAGGAGAATCTTCTTCTTCCTCTTCCTGGGCGCGCAGAGCGGCTTCTTCTGCCGCGTGCTCGGCTTCCTCGGCGAGCAGCGCTTCGCGATCTTCCCTCGGAATCTGGTAATAGTCGGGATGGATTTCGGAAAAGGCGAGAAATCCGTGGCGGTTGCCACCATAGTCGACAAAAGCGGCCTGCAGCGACGGTTCGACGCGGGTTACTTTTGCTAGATAGATATTGCCTTTAAGTTGTTTGTGCTCGGAAGATTCAAAATCGAATTCCTCAATCTTGTTTCCCTTTACGACCGCCACCCGGGTTTCTTCCTGGTGGCGCGCGTCGATTAGCATGCGCGTAGTCATTCAATAGTCTCCTGGCAGGGAGCGCCGGATCAGAGCCCGGCGGGTCCATGCGATATAATAGGGATGACGTTTTCGTGCGCGCGTTCCTTTGATGAGGGGCGGGCGTCGTCATCCGGTTGATTTGAAATATTTCAGATAAAAATGCGTCTGCAACCACTGCATGGCTCTGGCCGTTAGCCAAAGTCTTTCCGCCCAAGGAAGCGCCTCCGAAACGGAGAGCCTCTAAGCCGGAGATTTCATGCCTCATGTTGCGTCAACCTGGTAGATGCCGAATGATTTTCGGCATTTAGACGAACCGTTCCAGGATTCTTCCCGAAAGGTTCAAACAGGCTGCTAGCACCGCTCGCGCTGATCGGCAACACAAACTGTGACAGAGCGGAAACATCTCCGGCAATTTCCGCCCGCAATGAAACGTGCCTAATGCACCGTTAACCGCGTCATTTTACGGCGCCTTACGAAAGCATCCTTAATGCCGTCTTCACTCCAATTGATGGGGTGAAAACAGCAGGACGCCGCGATCTATGAAAATTGACTGGACCCAAAAGGCACACCGGATGCATAAGCGGACCATGGCACTGGCAACAATATTGGCATCGGCACTGGTCACAATGGCTCCGGCCCATGCAGGCTCGGTGAGCAGGATCGAAGCCAATGGTTCGCAAATCACCATCTCTTTTGACGATCTGGTGGAAGGGGCATCGGCCTTTTCCCTGATCGGGCCAGACCGTATTGCGATAGACGTGCGTGGCGGCAAGGCCGGACGCGGTGGCTCTGCGGCCGGTATTGTCAAATCGGTACGGCAGGGGCAATATAATCCCAACACGGCACGGATCGTGTTCGATCTGGACCGCCCGGCTGTAATTACCAACGGCAGCTTCTCCAAAGATGGCAAAAGTCTGAATCTAAGTCTGCGATCGGTCGGTCAAAACCAGTTGGCGAGCGGGCGGCTGTCATTCCTGCCACCGGTGAATTTCCGCGCCGAACCGCCGAAGAAAAATTACAGCGTCAAAGTGCCTCTCGGCAAGCCGCTGGATTCCGTCCGCTTGCCGAAAATTTACGGACCCAATGATCGGAGCAGGCCGCTGGTGGTCATCGATGCCGGCCATGGCGGGCATGATCCGGGAGCGATTTCCCCGCACGGGAATGCGCGCGAGAAAAACGTGACTCTGGCAATTGCGAAGGCAATTCGCGACCGGCTGGTCGCGGGCGGCAGGGTCCGCGTCGCGCTGACCCGTGATAGTGACGAGTTTCTGGTGCTGGAGGAGCGTTACGGTATTGCCCGCAGGCTTGGCGCTGACCTGTTCATGTCGATCCATGCCGATGCGGCAGGCAACGAGACGGCTTCCGGAGCCACTGTCTATACATTGTCCGAAGTTGCTTCCGACCGCGAAGCGGCCAAGCTGGCGGCGCGGGAAAACAAGGCCAATATCATCAATGGCATTAATCTGGGCGGCGCGACGCGGGACGTATCGTCGATCCTGATCGACCTGACCCAGCGTGAAACCATGAATGTCTCTGCCGATTTTGCAAAATTGCTCCATCGCGAAAGCAGCCGGCAGATGGCTTTCCGCAAAATCCCGCACCGCTATGCGTCCTTTGTTGTGCTCAAGGCACCCGACACACCTTCGGTGTTGTTCGAGACTGGCTATCTGACCAACAAGGATGATGTCGCGTTCCTGAATTCCCGTCAGGGCCGAACCAAGGTTGCCTCGGGTGTCGCCAGCGCAATCGAGTCGCATTTCGCCCGGAAACTGGCGATGCGCTAGACGGATCTGGCCGGGCAAGATTGTCCGGCCGTCCCGTGTCGAGGCGGTGCGCGTTTTTCATCGATAATCGCTGGAAAATGGATGCGAGCCGGTTTAGATAGCGCAGCCTATGGTAAATGAAGCGTCAGATACGGCTGGAGAAAGTCTCGCCTATAAGCTCGAACGAAGCACGGGCAGTTTTTTCGAGCGGATCGAAAGATTCTGGCAGAAGAAGTGGTTCCGGCTATTTGTCGCTTTCATAGCGCTCTGTGTGCTTGGCTGGCTGCTCGTCTGGCTGATATTTGCCCGGGACTTGCCGGATGCGACGGCGCTGCAGACATATGAACCACCCCTGCCGACAATGGTCCGCGCTTATGATGGCGAGCCGGTTCACAGCTATGCTCGCGAACGGCGCGTGCAGCTGGAATATTCCGAATATCCGGCACTGCTGGTGCGCGCCTATCTGGCAGCCGAAGATCGTACCTTCTTTGAACATGGCGGACTGGACTATCCCGGTATCGCCACCGCCATTCTCACCAATATCTCCAATAGCGGGCGTCCGGTCGGGGCCTCCACTATCACCCAGCAGGTCGCGAAGAACCTGCTGCTGAGCAGCGAAGTCTCCTATCGCCGCAAAGTGCGCGAGGCGATCCTGGCCTATCGGATCGAGGATGTGCTGACCAAGGAGGAAATACTCGAACTCTATCTCAACCAGATATTCCTCGGACGCAATGCCTATGGCGTGCAGGCTGCCGCGCAAGCCTATTTCGGCAAGGATGTCGACGCACTCGCCCTTCACGAAATTGCCTATCTGGCGATCCTGCCCAAGGGTCCGTCCAACTATCGACCGGAAGTACACGAACAGCGCGCGATCATCCGGCGCAACTGGGTCTTGGGCGAAATGCAGGAGAATGGCTGGATCACGCCAGCACAACATCAGGCCGCGATTGCGCAGCCGCTGGGCGCGATTTCCCGTTCCGGTCCCCGGTTCGAACGGGTGGGTGGCTATTTTATCGAGGAAGTCCGTCGCCAGCTGATCGAGCAATTTGGCGAGAATGAAAAGGCAGGCCCTTACAGCGTCTATTCCGGCGGCCTGTGGGTGCGTACTTCGCTGAACCCGGAATTGCAGGAATATGCCAAGGATGCCCTGCGTGGCGGTTTGCTGCGCTATAGTAGTGGCAAAGGCTGGAGCGGTCCGATCAACAAGATCGAGATGGACGAGCAATGGGCTCAGCGCCTGTCCTCCACCTTCATCAACACGGATTATGCCAACTGGCGGATCGCGGTTGCCATCCGGCCGACCGGCGGCGGGGCTGAAATCGGCTTTACCGATGGTACCACGGGCCGGATAAATTCGGTTCCGAGCGCCTTGAAAGCTGGCGATATTATCGCTGTAAGCCCCGTAGGTGGCAGCAGCTACCGGCTGGAAAATGTGCCCGAAGTCTCTGGTGGGATGGTTGTGCAAAACCCCCGCAATGGCCGGATATGGGCGATGCAGGGCGGCTTTGACGACCGGATGAGCTCGTTCAACCGCGCCACCCAGGCCGAGCGGCAGCCAGGTTCGACGATCAAGCCATTCGTCTATGCCACGGCGCTGGAACAGGGCATGACTCCTGCGACCCTGATCGAGGATGCCCCGTTCTGCGTCTATCAGTCGGCTTCTCTGGGGCGCAAATGTTTCCGGAATTTCGGCAATTCGCGCGGCGCTGGCCAACAGACTTTGCGTTGGGGTGTAGAGCAATCGCGCAACCTGATGACCGTGCGCGCCGCCAATGATTCCGGCATGGAAAATGTTGTCAGGACGATCAAGACCATGGGTATTGGTGACTATAAGCCCTATCTGGCTTTTGCCCTGGGCGCTGGCGATACCACGGTGATGAAGCTGACCAATGCTTATTCCATGCTGGCAAATCACGGGCGCGAGCTGAAACCGACGGTGATCGACTTTGTCCAGAACCGTCAGGGCGAGGTCATCTTCCGCGCCGACGAGCGGGTCTGTGAAAATTGCAATTTGCGCGACTGGGACGGAGAGCCGATGCCGCGGCCGCGTCCTGCCGGAAAACAGCTGATGGATCCGATGACCGCTTATCAGATGATCGACATTTTGCAGGGTGTGATCACCCGCGGCACCGCGCAGAATTTGAAAAGCCTCGACCGGCCTCTGTTTGGCAAGACCGGTACCACCAGCGGCCCGACCAATGTCTGGTTCGTCGGCGGTTCACCCGACATGGTCGCCGGCGTCTATCTCGGCTATGACCAGCCGCGCAACATGGGCGGCTATGCCCAGGGCGGCACGCTGGCCGCGCCGGTCTTCCGGCGCTTTGCCGAACGGGCGATGGCGGGCATGCCGAAAACGCCATTTGTTGCCCCCAAAGGCGTCCGGATGGTCCGCGTCGACCGCAAGACCGGCAAGCGGGTATTCGGCGGCTGGCCGACCGATGACCCCAAATCTGCGGTCATCTGGGATGTCTTCAAACCCGAGACAGAACCACGCCGTTCGATCCGCAAGGACGAGCTTCTGGCCCGGCTGGAAGCCCGCAAGGCGCAACTGATCGCGGAACAGGCCGCAGCGCGGGCACGGGCTCTGGAAGCCAATCGCAATCGCGGTCCGGCACAGAATGACGACGAGTTCCTGCAGGCTGAAGGCGGCATTTATTAGCGGTAGCAGGTCCCCGGGCGGATGCTGAAAGCATCGGACATTGTGCCTGAGCAGGGCATCGCCACCGTCGGTGTCGAAAGCGTCGCGGCCCTTTCCGACATTACCGCCGATGCCTTTCGCGACGATCCGTTCAACAGCTGGCTGTTCGGCGGCTTTGAACCGATGAAGCGGACTTTCTCCGGTCTGGCACAGCATATCTACGCACCCAATGGTTTTTGCCAGATATTGAGCGAGGACGGCGAGGGCCGTGCAGCCGCGATGTGGCTGATGCCCGGTGATAAGGCCGATGCATCCATGGCGGGGATGTTGCAGACCTATTGGGGGCTGTTCGCCAGCGGTGGCTGGGGCGCGCTGATGCGCGGCAAGGCCGCAGGCGAGGCGATGGACAAACATCATCCGAAGGAGCCGCATGCCTATCTGTTTACCGTTGGTGTTGCCAGCGCGGGACGGGGCAGGGGATTGGGCCGCCGCCTGATCCAGCCAGTCCTTGATGCCTGCGACCGCACGGGCACGATGGCCTATCTGGAGAATAGCAATCCGGCCAATCGGCGCTTCTACAACAGTCTCGGATTCGAGCGGGTTGAGCTGTTTCACGCATCGGACGACAGTCCACCGCTGGAAGCGATGAAGAGGCTCCCCCGATAGGGCGACGGCGCGCATTTGCAATAATAGTGAAATAATTCTGTAATTCAAAAGTCATTGAGCGCCAGTAGACGCCTTGATCGAGAGGACGCACGGAGATTTCCCGTGCGCAATCAACCTTGAACAAGGGAATTTGAGATGAAAACGAAATTTGCAATATTGACAATGGCCACGCTGGCTTTGGCCGGCTGTGAAAATCAGGCTGGCAACAGCGGCGGCGGCGGAAGCCGGGACCAGATCCGGATCGTCGGATCCTCGACCGTCTTTCCCTTCGCCAAGGCTGTGTCGGAAAATTTTGTCACCGCTGGCAGCTACAAGGCTCCGGTGTTGGAATCGACCGGAACCGGCGCTGGCATGAGCCTGTTCTGTTCCGGTGTTGGCGCGGATACGCCCGATATCGAAAATGCATCGCGCCGGATGAAGGCGTCCGAATTTGAATTGTGCCAGACAAATGGTGTCACCGACATTGTCGAAATCAACATCGGCATCGACGGAATCGCCGTCGCCCAGTCCAAGGAAGCCACAAGCTTTTCTTTGACCCCCGAGCAGATTTACAAGGCGATTGCAGCCAAGCCGTTCGGCAAGGAAAACACCAACAAGAAATGGTCGGATATCGACGCGTCGCTGCCGGCCATGGCGATCAGCGTCTATGGCCCGCCATCGACATCGGGTACGCGCGATGCGCTGACCGAGTTGATCATGGAAGTCGGTTGCAAGACCGATCCGGCGACCAAGGCACTGAAGGACAGCAACAAGGACGAATATGAAGCCATCTGTCACGATATCCGCACCGACGGTCCTTATCTGGATGCGGGCGAGAATGACAATCTGATCGTCCAGAAGCTGAAATCCAACCCCAATGCGGTCGGTATCTTCGGTTACAGCTTCCTTGAAGAAAATCTCGACACGGTACGCGGCATTGCGATTTCCGGCGTTGAGCCCGCCTATGACGCGATTGCTTCGGGTGAATATCCGGGCGCGCGGCCACTGTTCATCTATGTGAAGAAGCAGCATGTTGGCGTGATCCCCGGCATAGAGGAATATGTCACGGAATTCGTCAACGCCGGCACCCGCGATGGCTATCTGGTCAAGGCTGGCCTGATCGCTTCGCCGGACGCAACCCGGGCATCGATGCTGGAAGCGGCGAAAAACATGCCGTTGCTGACCAAGGATGTATTGAAATAGCGGGAAAATTCCCGCCTGATTGACAATTGGATTGCCACGGAGACCAGATATATCGTGGCAGATATCCGGAGGGGCTGTTGGCGACAACGGCCCCTTTTTTTGTCCGGGATCGACCATCGGGAGCTATCGAAAACGCGTAGAAAATGTCGCAAAGCCGAGGCGCGGGAAAAGAAGTGGTGCTATTATGACATTTTTGTTACAATGAAGAATAGCGCAATAAGGAATCCTGATGAATCTTAGCACTGCCCAGCATACCGTGTCCGCCTTTGATGCGGAAATTCACGATCTTCGGGCAATGGTGCTGGAGATGGGGGACAAGAGCACCAGTGCCATAGTTCGGGCGATCCAGGCGCTTGAACATAATGATCTGGCGCTGGCCAAAGCCGTCATCGCCGACGATAAAGAGATTGACGAACTGGAGCGGCGGATCGATGCCCTGTCGATCCAGACGATTGCCCTGCGCGCGCCGATGGCCGACGATCTCCGCCATTTGATTGCGACTTTCAAGATTTCCAGCATCGCCGAGCGGATTGGTGACTATGCCAAGAATATCGCCAAGCGCGTACCGCTGGTCGCGGAATCCACCCGCAAGATCGAACCGGCTTCGCTGCTCCCCTCGATGGCCAATATCGCCGCCGAGCTGGTCCGGGATTCATTCAAGGCTTATGCCGACGGCGACGCGGATCTGGCGGTTTCGGTATGGGCGAGAGACCAGACGCTGGACCATTTCTACACCAGCATCTTTCGGGCGATCATCACCTATATGGTCGAGAATCCCGCCTTTATCAGCGAATCCGCGCATCTGCTGTTCATCGCGAAAAATCTCGAGCGGATTGGCGACCATGCCACCAATATCGCCGAGCTGACCTATTTCGCCGAAACCGGCCGGCAGATGCCGGATCGCAACAAGGGCGACAATGTCGGCACGATCTGGGACGGGCAGTAGCCATCAGCCCGGATTGAAGCCGCCGTTCGGCTCCGGTTATCGGGATCAGAAGCTGATCTGGAAACGTCCCGCAAAAGCGTCGACATTATAATCGCCATCGCCCGCCGCGAGGATCGCCGCGTTGCTGTAATCCAGTTTCGAATAGCTCAGCAGGAACCGGACATAGTCGACCGGTGTCCAGATCAAAGACGCCTGATAGGCGTCCTGCGTGCCACCGACGAAACCGGCATCGGTCAGATCAAGCCGGTCATAGCGGACATTGACCTGCCAGGCGCCGAGGCCGCCCTGGCCGACCGGATTGGAAACCTTGGCGCCCTTGAACACGCCTTCCTTATAGCCGCGCGTGTCGTCGGTCAGGAAGAAACCTGCCTCGACCGCGCCGCCGAAGAAAGTCGGGTCGGCGAGCGCGCCGGTGCGGTTCAGGTTGAGCCAGTGGCCCTCTGCCGTCGCGTGGAAGCGACCGGAAATAACCGCTGCCTCGAGCCCGTAGCTGGTCTCCGACTCGGCGTCAGCGATCGTGCCGGTGTCGATGAAGCGGGTGTCGGTAAAATGCACCGCCGGGCGCTGGCGATAGCGGGCCGAACTGATCGCATCACCAAGATCGCGATAATGGTAAGACGCCCCGAAATGGGTCTGGACCTCGCCGAATTTCGGCATCGCCACGGCGCGGACGTCAAAGCCGATGCTGTCATTCTCGTCATCATTCAGGTCACCGATATTATCGGTGAACACGCCGGCCTGGAACAGAAGGTCCGACACGCCATATTGCGCCGAAAGCCCGACCCGGCGTTCAAAGCCGAAAGCATCGGTATAGCCGGCGCGCTCGATAAAGCTGGTGTCGTTGCTGCTCGACAGCTCTTCCAGTCCCTGGAACGTGTTGTGCTGGCCCGCTGTCACCGTCAGCCCGCCGTCTTCATAGGTGAAGAAGGCATCGGTCAGGTCGATCTCGTTGCCGGCGAAATCCGCTTCCAGCTTGTAGCCGAAGCCGCCCGGGATCGATCCCGATGCGCCTAGCCGGATCCGCCGCGCTTCATTGGCAAAGCCGAGGCCGTCATCGACGATGCTGTCGGGTGCATTGACCGTACCAAAATCATAAAGCATGCGGCCGCGCGGCTTGAAGCTCCAGCCGTCTTCGCCCTTGATTTCCGGCGCGCCCTTGAAGGCGATCTTGACCGGCTTCTGCTCTGCCAATTTCTCTTCGGTCGCGGCCAGTTTCGCCTCGGTCGCCGCGATTGCGGTGGTCGAAGCGACCTGGCTCTGCTGCACACTGCCGAGTTGCGCTTTCAGATCTGCGACCTCCCGCTCGAGCTGCTCCAGCTTGCTGAGCAGCGCCGCGGCCTGTTCGTCGGAAATCGGCGCGGCCATGGCAGCGGCAGGACAAAGGGCAATCGCCGCGGTCCCGGCCAGCAGGCCAATGGTCTTGAGCATAGGGTTGGTCATGAGATAGCCTGTCTGTTGAGGATCATGTTTCAATTGATGAGCGATCTATGACGTTAGCGTTGCCCTTTCATGGCAAATTTATTGCATGTTTGTGACAGGCCGGGCGGCGGCCGGGAAGCGGGTTTCGGGGCGGGCAGGGCGGCGGCGGTCCCGCGTCAATCGGCGACGGGCAGGCGTCGCTTGCCCTTGGTGCGGCTGGTCAGATGATAGCGGTGGCAGCGATCACAATGATAGGGACGCAGGTCGATGGTCGCGATCTGGGCTGCCGCGATAGCGTCCGCCTCGCTGGCAAAGCGCTTTTTCTTGCGGCAAATGGCGAGGCGGGTGCGCATGGGGCGGGCTTTCTGGTCGAACTAGATTACCAATTGATGACTTCCTTCAATTTCCATCGCTTGTCCTGTTCCGCTTTTTTGAGGAGTGATGACCGGAATCTGTCGGTGTGGGCACAGTGATCATTCCAAAATTCGGAATGACAACGAGACGCCATCTTGTCGTCCTCCGTTTCCAAGGACTTTCGGGCAATGACACTGCGGTTTCCAATTTCTCTTATACGAATTTCATACATTTCTAAGCCGCCTGCTTTTCAAAGAAGTCGTTATGCCAATCAATAAACTCTGGCTTTGGGTTGAATCGATCCGATTCAGCGATTTTCCGTTCGTGATAGGGCTCAAAATATCCGCGGGTTTCAGCACTGGGGTGTTTTAATAGAACTTGCGAAATTTTGATCTCCAAATTCCGATTTATCGTCAGCAACCCTTTGTCGAATGCTTTGTCGAACGTGGCGGACAGCGCCAGACCGTTCTCAGGATTAAGGCGATTAGCGATATCATCCTTCCAAGGTATAATGTGGCTCGCCACTAAAAGCCTAGGTTCGGCAATGCCGGTGATGCAGCATCGGTCTTTATAATTTGCCATTACGGCTTTGCGAAAAAAATCTTGGCCGCGCCGTTGCTCTACAAGAGCCTGTGCAGTCGTATTTCCATTTTGATCGCGGAATTTATAATCGTATTTTGACTCTAGCAAAGTGGATTGGAGTTCAGGATTCCGGATGAGCATGCTCATTTTTTCTGTCTGCTCCGCGAGGACGGTCCAATCAGAGCTAAAACGCGTCCAAACAGATTCATCAAGTTTGGAATAGTTTTGAAGCCCAACTCGACCGCTGGACAATATCTTCGGATTTAATCCAGCGAGATTTAGCATTTTCATTCCGACAGACGCTGGCGTCCGATCAAGCGCCTGCGCGAGCGCAACAATATCGGGATTGCTACTGTGAATTTTTCCAAATGGCGTCTGAAGATACAAACTTAACGCAAGTAAGGTTTCCTCTTCTGTCCATCTTTTTGCCATGTTTCACTATATGCATTTAATGTAACAAATCTATGCCCCAATTGTATCGTTCTTCAAAGGGTTCGCGAAGGTTTCTCGGCGAACACATCATGAAGGAAATCAACTTGCCGCTCGATTGACTTTCCTCCTTGCCGCGTAGCGGTGGGGAGGGGGACCGTCCGCAGGATGGTGGAGGGGGCGGTTGGGCTTGGTGTTGGCCTCGGGGATGGGGGTGATCCTCGGAAGGCTGTTATTGCCGGGCGCGCCCCTCCGTCAGCCGTTCCGGCTGCCACCTCCCCGTCGCTGCGCGGCAGGGAGGAAAATGGGGGCTCCAACAGGCTTTCCTACACATGCCTCGCTATGCCATATTCCCGAACGGCTCTTTGAAAATCAAATCCTCATTCCCCCTATCTGCAAAAGCGGAGCGGGAAGGCTTGTCGCTGCCCGCTGCTTTCCCATTGCCGCCTTGTTCAGCCTTGCTGCTCCGAAACTGAATAAACGGCTTTTGCGGGCCTGAAATGCTGCCAAAACCCCGCCCGGAAAACCCGGGAAGTTTTCAAATTCATAACAGTGTAAAGTTTGTAAAGTTCGATTGGCGCCGCGGGAAAAAATCGCGGCCAAAACTGTCGGACGCGGGGCGGACGTTTCCTGCTGACATTGCTGTGCGCCCCTGCTAACGGCTGGCCATGACCGAACCATCCGCACCCCGGGCCTATAAACAGTCCCATATCCGCAATTTTTCCATCATCGCCCATATCGATCATGGCAAATCAACTCTCGCCGACCGGCTGATCCAGCATACCGGCGGGCTGACCGCGCGCGAGATGAGCGAGCAGGTGCTCGACAATATGGATATCGAGCGCGAGCGCGGGATCACGATCAAGGCGCAGACGGTGCGGCTGAATTACAAGGCGAAAAATGGCGAGGATTACGAGCTCAGCCTGATGGACACGCCGGGCCATGTCGACTTTGCCTATGAAGTGTCGCGGAGCCTGGCGGCTTGCGAGGGCGCTTTGCTGGTCGTGGACGCGGCGCAGGGTGTCGAGGCGCAGACTCTGGCCAATGTCTACCAGTCGATCGAGCATGATCACGAGATTATTCCGGTGCTCAACAAGATCGATCTGCCGGCGGCCGAGCCGGAGCGGGTGCGCAACGAGATCGAGGAGATTATCGGGTTGGACGCGTCGGACGCGGTGATGGCGAGCGCCAAGTCCGGCATTGGTATCGAGGACATATTGGAGCAGATTGTCGCGAAAATCCCGCCACCGGGCGGCGACCGCGACAAGCCATTGAAGGCAATGCTGGTCGACAGCTGGTATGATCCCTATCTCGGCGTGGTCATCCTGGTGCGGGTGATCGACGGGGTGCTGACCAAGGGGCTGAAGATCAAGTTCATGGCCCAGGGCACCGAGCATCTGGTCGACCGGGTCGGCTGCATGCGGCCGAAGATCGAGCAGCTGCCGGAACTGGCGGCCGGCGAAATCGGCTTTATCACGGCGCAGATCAAGGAAGTCAGCCAGACCGCTGTCGGCGACACGATCACCACGGTCAAAAATCCGGCGCCCGAGGCTTTGCCGGGCTTCAAGGAAGTGCAGTCGGTGGTGTTCTGTGGCCTGTTCCCGGTCGATGCGGCGGATTTCGAGAAATTGCGCGAGAGCATCGGCAAGCTGCGGCTGAATGATGCGAGCTTCACCTTCGAGATGGAGACCAGCGCGGCCTTGGGGCAGGGCTTCCGCTGCGGTTTTCTGGGGTTGCTGCATCTGGAGATTGTCCAGGAACGGCTGACCCGTGAATATGATCTCGACCTGATCACCACCGCGCCGTCGGTGGTCTACCGGATCGAGATGAACGATGGCAGCGAATTGTTCCTGCACAATCCGGCCGATATGCCGGACGTGGTCAAGATCCGCGAGATCGAGGAGCCGTGGATCGAAGCGACCATCTATTGCCCCGACGAATATCTCGGCGGCATATTGAAGCTCTGCCAGGACCGGCGCGGGGTGCAGAAGAATCTCACCTATGTCGGTGACCGGGCGCAAGTGGTCTACGAACTGCCGCTCAACGAGGTGGTGTTCGACTTTTACGACCGGCTGAAGAGTATTTCGCGCGGCTATGCCAGCTTTGACTATCACCAGATCGGCCTGCGCACCGGCCAGCTGGTCAAGATGAATATCATGGTCAACGGCGATCCGGTGGATGCGCTGAGTATGATCGTCCACCGTGACGCCGCCGAATTCCGCGGTCGTCACATGTGCGAGCGGCTGAAAGACTTGATCCCGCGCCATCTGTTCAAAATCCCGATCCAGGCCGCGATCGGCGGCAAGGTGATCGCCCGCGAGACGATCTCGGCGATGCGCAAGGATGTGACCGCTAAATGCTATGGCGGCGACATCAGCCGGAAGAAGAAGCTGCTCGACAAGCAGAAGAAGGGCAAGGCGAAGATGCGCGAATATGGTAATGTCAGCATTCCGCAGGAAGCGTTTATCGCGGCGTTGAAGATGGGCGACGAGGGCTAGGCAGTCGTCCAGGCGGTTGCCGAGAACCACTGTTTCGCGGGAGTTCCGTTTGCCATTCATGGTAAATATTGTTGAAACCCTATGTAACATCTCGTATGTTGCACATGCGAAACACGCATCAGGGTCGCATCTGATTTGCGGGAATCAACAATGTTCGATCTTTTTGAGTCAAGCCATCGCCGGGCCAAGGATGCCCGGGAAGTCAAATCCTATTTCTCCAAATATGGTGAGCAAGCTGTTGATATTCTGGCGGAACGGGCGAGCGATCGCGGCCTGTCACGGCGAGACCGGCGTCATTGGCGACGGCTGGCCCGGAAGGCGCGACGGCGACAGGGCGAACCGGTCAGCCAGCTAAATATGAGCTGATATCAACCGCTGTCCCGCTGATAGGGGCAGGGTGTGATATCTTCCGGCGCAATCGCCGGACCCTTGGCGCGGAACCGCGCGAAATAGCCGCCCAGCTCGGGCCGTTCCATGAATCCGACCAGTTCGTAACCAACCGCCTCGAATTCGCAGAATAGCTGTTTCGGCGGGATACCGTGTTGCGTCACGTCGCGATTGACGTCGACCACGATCACTTCTCCGGCGCCATGGCCGCCGCTCTTGCCGAGCAGTGCCGGACGCAGCCGCGAGAGGAAGGCATAGGGCTCGCGGACCTCGTGATACATATGGACCAGGAAAATCCGGTCGAAACTATTCTCCGGCAGGCGCGGATCGTCGGGCGCCCCAAGCTTGATAGAAACATTGTCGAGGCTCTCCCGGTTGACCCGCTCGGCCAGCCGGTCAATCGCGCCCTCGTCAATATCCTGCGCCAATACTCGCCCCGCCGCGCCGACCTTCTCGGCCAGCCGCACGGTATAATAGCCTTCACCCGCTCCGATATCGGCGACCGTCATGCCCGGCTCCAGTCCCGCCGCCTTCATGATCTCCTCGGCCTCGCCCCGCTTGTCGCGCGCGGTCTCGGTCGACCATTCATTTCCACCAAGTTCCGACACTGGCCGCGAAGCCGGCGGATAGGCGCGCGCGGTTTCGGCGCGATTGGCGTCTGCCTCGGGCACTCGCTTGCAGGCGCCGAGAGGCCCGGTGAGCAGCGTTAAAGCAGCCAGACCAGCGATCAGGCGGGCGGGCGGTAGCGCGGTTTTGGCGGCAATATTTTTCATCGCCGAAAGACTAGGCGAGCGCGTGTTTCGGTTCAATCCCTGTTTTCTACCGGACCGCCGCTTGTCACCTTGCCCCTGTACCGGCCAGCAGCGGCTCGCACAAAAAAATGCGCGAGACAAAAAACGAGCGGCCGCCGGCAGAACCGGCTGCAGGGTCACACGGGTCACACCCCCTAAAGCGAAAAAACAGCCGGAGCCTTGGATCCGCTTGAAACGGTCGTTAATCCACCGTCTTTTGCCGAAATGCGCGCTGCCTTTGTGAGGCAATCGCAATCAGCGCCATGGGTGTCGCGCTGACTGCTGCTGGTATATGTGAACGCAGGATTGGCCGACATTTTTGCCTCGGTTAAAAGCGTCAGGATAACGATTGAGGTCGGTGTAGGAAAGGATTTTGCAGATCCATCAGCTATAGGCGGCTCGCAAAAGCCCGGAGAAGTATCATCACCTCATTCCTTCGGTAAGCCAGCCAACAATTTATCCAGAGTTGCAGGATATTCGCGGACGCGGATTCCGGTGGCGTTGTAGATTGCGTTGGTCACCGCCGCCGCCGCGCCACATATTCCCAGTTCGCCGATACCCTTTGCCTGAATCGGGCTCGCCCATTCGTCCCGTTCCTTGAGCAGGACGACCTCGATTTGCGGCACGTCGAGATTTACCGGAATATGATATTCGGCGAGATCATGATTGACGATATGGCCGTCCCGGTTGTCGAATGCCAGCTCCTCGGTCAGGGCGCTGCCGATCCCCCATATCATGCCGCCATAGCATTGCGACGTTGCGGTTTTTTCGTTGAGGATTCTGCCGGCACCGAACACTCCGATCATTCGTTTCACCCGCGTTTCACCGGTTACCGCGTTCACTGCGACTTCGGCGAAATAGGAACCATAGGTCGCTTGTTGCCAGTCTTCCAGCGTCTTGCCGGGTTCGATATGTCCAATGGCGGAAATCTCTTCTCCGTCCAGAATTTCTGCTAAGGGTCGCGCCTTATCGCCTGTTCCTGCTTTGCCATCGGCAAGTGTCAGGTCAGTTTCTTTGCCGCCCAGCTTGTTAGCGAGTTTCTTGCGAATTTCCTCGCAGGCGAGAAAGACTGCGGAACCGGAAGACGACGCGCCCCATGAGCCGCCTGAGCCCGGCCCGGCGGGGAAGTCGGTGTCGCCCAATCTGGTTTCGACCCTGTTCGCCGGCAAGCCGAGCATGTCGCAGGCAATTTGCGTCAATATCGCATAGGTTCCCGTGCCGATGTCGGTCATGTCGGTTTCGACCACGGCGCTGCCATTTGCCAGCAGCGTTACCTTGGCCTTGGCTTCCGAGAGGATGTTGACCCGGGCAGCGCCGGCCATCCCGTGACCGATCAACCAGTCGCCTTCGCGCTTTGCGCCGGGCTTCCGATTGCGGTTGTCCCAACCGAAAAGCTTTGCGCCTTCATCAAGCGCTTCGGTGAACCGGCGGGAGGAATAGGGAATGTCCTCTTCCGGATGCCGTTCTGGAATATTGCGCTTTCTGAGTTCGACCGGGTCAATGCCGGCCGCTTCTGCCAGTTCGTCCATGGCATTTTCGAGCACTTGCATGCCAACCGCTTCACCCGGTGCGCGGACGGAACCGCCGCAGGTCCGGTTGACGCGTGCCACTTCGATACCGAGCTTGCGGTTTTGGCCGCCATAGAGGAAATGGGTTGCCTGTGTGACGGGTTCGTAAAATTCTTCGCCCGGCAAGTTCGACACCAGACATTCATGGCCGAGGCCGGTCAGAACACCGTCTTCGCCGCATGCCAGCCGGACATGCTGGCGGGTTTCCGAACGGCGCATCGTCGTTTCAAAAACCTGTTGCCGCGAAAGCGCTACGCAGACTGGCCGTCCGATTTCCTTTGCAGCAATGGCTGCGGCCACGGCTTCTGGCGACAGGCCCAGTTTCGAGCCGAATCCGCCACCGACAAAGGGCGACAGCATCCGGATATTTTCCCGAACAATATGCAGCGCGTCGGCCAGTTCGTTGATATTGAAATTCAGCATCTGGTAGCTACCGCGCAGGGTCAGCTTGTCGCCCTCCCAACTGGCGATAGCGCAATGCGGTTCCATCGCGGCGCTGTTATGGCCGGGTGTGCGATAGACCTGATCAACGGTAAAGGCGGCGTCGCGCATCGCCTGGTCGAGGTCGCCCTGATCGAGCTGGTCATCCTCGGGCGTGTCTGTCTCGGTGTCCGGTGCTTCAGGGTCAAAGGCGGCATTGCCTTCGGTGTCGTAACTGATCGGAAGTATATTGGCGGAGTGGCGGGCCTGTTCGAATGTATCCGCGACAACGACAGCAATTGGCTGACCGAAATAATCGACCTGCTTCGATCCTTGCGGCGGTGCTTCATTCGCACCGCCTTGCGCCGGCCGCCGCAGCAAGCGGTCATCGGTAATCACCGCATGAACCGACTCATCTGCCAAGATTTCGTCGCTCGCAACATTCGTGACTCGCCCTTTCGAGATGGTAGCCCGTACCAGCACGCCATACACCATGTCCGGGATATCCCATTCATGTGCGTAGGTTGCCTGGCCCGAAACCTTGAGCGGTCCGTCGGGGCGGTCCATCGGTTTTCCGACCAGTCCCTGACGCATGTCGTCGAGCCGGTTGCGTGTATCCGGCTTGTCCATTTTCTGATGCGCGGTCATGCTGCTGCTCCTGCTTGCGTGGCTTCTTTCAGGACGGAAATCAAAACGCGTCTGGTGAGCGGTATTTTGAAATCATTGCTGCCATAGCCCTGCGCTTCGGCGAGCAGTCTGTCGGCAGCCTTGCCAAACAGTTCGGCGGAAGGCTGTTGGCCGACCAGCAATTCTTCCACCGCTTCGTCACGCCATGGCTTGTGGGCCAGTCCGCCAAAAGCCAGCGCGGCGCTGCTTATTGTGTCACGGTCCATTTTTACGACGGCAGCTACCGAACACAGCGCAAAAGCATAAGAGGCGCGATCGCGGACTTTCTGGTAAATCTGCTTGCCCTCAATGGGTGGCGGCAAGATTACCGCAGTGATCAAGTCACCGGCCTCCAGGATATTGTCCTTCTCCGGATGGTCACCGGGAAGGAGGTGAAATTCCTGGATCGGCACGAGACGAATCTCGCCCGCGCTATTTTCAATCTCCACCTGCGCATCCAGTGCCGTCATCGCGACGGCCATATCGCCGGGATAGGTGGCGATGCACGCGTCGCTCGCGCCCAGGATGGCGTGAATACGGTTGAAACCTTCCATCGCCTGACAGCCGGAGCCCGGCTCCCGTTTGTTGCACGGCATCGCGGTGTCATAAAAATAATAGCAGCGGGTGCGCTGGCACAGATTGCCGCCGGTGGTCGCCTTGTTGCGCAGTTGTCCGCTGGCACCGGCGAGGATTGCGCGCGACAATACCGGATAATCGCTGCGTACGCGCTTGTCGGCAGCGCAGTCGCTGTTTGTCACCAGCGCGCCAATGCGCAGCCCTCCGTCGTCGGTGACGCTGATCCCGGATAGGTCCAGCCGGTTGATATCGACCAGCTTGTCGGGGGTCATTACCTCGAGCTTCATAAGGTCCAGCAGGTTGGTTCCGCCCGCTATAAATATTGCATCGTCGCTTGCCTGCGCGGTGGCATCGGTGCGGTCGGCTGCTCTTGCATAGTCAAATGATTTCATGACTGCTCTCCGGCGGCCTGACGGATCGCGTTGACGATATTGGGATAGGCGGCGCAGCGGCACAGGTTGCCGCTCATCCGCTCTGATATTTCTTCATTGCTCAACTCTTCGGAACCTTCGAGGTCGTCGGATACAAAGCTTGGCCATCCGGCCTTGGCTTCCTCGATCATGGCGGTGGCGGAACAGATCTGCCCCGGTGTGCAATAGCCGCACTGGAACCCGTCATGCGCGACAAAGGCGGACTGTAGCGCCGACAGGTTGTCGGGCTGGCCAAGGCCTTCGATCGTGGTAATTGCGTCGCCGTCGTGCATGCAGGCCAGTGTCAGGCAGGAGTTGATCCGTCGGCCTTCGACGATCACCGTACAGGCGCCGCATTGGCCGTGGTCGCAACCCTTTTTGGTTCCGGTCAGCCCCAGATGGTTGCGCAGCGCATCAAGCAATGTCACGCGACTGTCGGCTTCCAGCGTGTGCGTTTCCCCGTTTATGACAAGTTCGGTGGTTTCCATATGACGGCGTCCTTCCCAAGAGTGGCGACGTGACATGCGCAAACTGGTCAGAGACGAGGTCTCGTATCTTCGATGATGGTCAGTTGACGGGTCGATATCGCATAAAGTCTGCCTATCTTACGTTTTCTCCTGACTTTTGGTTCCACCACAGGTGACTTCAGGGACGATTTTCCGAGTTTTTTGTCCATCTCGCGAGGTTGGAGAATCGGGATGTGACTGGGATCGAAACGGTCTGGAATGGCATAGCTGCCGTTCGTGCTGAGCTTGTCGAAGCACGGCTCTCGGTCGCACGCGGTCCTTCGACAGGCTCAGGACGAACGGGGCTGGGGTAATCTATTTTAACAGGCGTACGCCTCCCTAATCCACATCCTCGACATCAACCGCTTCGCCGGTCACCTTCTGGGACAAGGTGGCAGCGATGAAATCGTCCAGCGCGCCGTCTAGCACATCATTGGGCGCGCTGCTGGTGTGGCCGGTGCGCAGGTCCTTGACCATTTGATAGGGTTGCAGGACATAGGAACGGATCTGGTGGCCCCAGCCGATTTCGGTCTTGGCTTCATATTCGCCCGAGGCCTCGGCCTCACGGCGTTGCAGTTCGGCTTCAAACAGACGCGCTTTCAGCATGCCCATCGCGGTGGCGCGGTTCTTGTGTTGGCTGCGGTCATTCTGGCTGGCGACGACGATCCCGGTCGGCTGGTGGGTGATACGGACGGCGCTGTCGGTCGTGTTGACGTGCTGGCCACCGGAACCGGACGCGCGATAGGTGTCGATTTTGAGGTCGCTCTCGTTGATCTCGACCTCGAAACTGTCGTCGATCACCGGATAGACCCAGACGCTGGAAAAGCTGGTGTGGCGCTTTGCGGCGCTGTCGAACGGCGAGATGCGGACCAGCCGGTGGACGCCGCTTTCGGTCTTGGCATAGCCATAGGCATTCTCGCCCTTGACCTCGATCGTGGCGGATTTGATCCCCGCCTGATCGCCGGCCTGATAATCGACCATGGAGACCTTGTAGCCGCGCGCTTCGGCCCAGCGCTGATACATGCGCAGCAGCATTTCGGCCCAGTCCTGACTCTCGGTGCCGCCGGCGCCGGCGTGGATTTCGATATAGGTGTCGAGCCCGTCGGCTTCACCGGAGAGCAAGGCCTTGACCTTGTCGCGGTCGGCGCGGGTGGCAAGCTTTTCCAGCGTAGCGGCGCCCTCATCGGCGAGAGCGGCATCGCCTTCTTCCTCGGCCATCTCGATAAACTCAAGCGCGTCGTCGCGTTCCTGCTGGATTTCCTGCGCGGCGCTGATCGATTCATCGAGGCGGCGGCGTTCGGTCATCACCGCCTGGGCGGCACTCTGGTCGTCCCACAGGGTCGGATCCTCGACGCGGGCATTGAGCTCGTCGAGACGGCGCAGGGCAACATCCCAGTTGAGGGCGGTCTTGATCAGGGCGAGAGCGGCGTCGATCCGGTCGACATAGGCTTGCGCGTCGGCACGCATGATAATCTCCAAAACTATTGGCAGCAGCGATTAGACGATATCGGCGGGAAGTAAAGTATTGTGGGGCAGGGAGCGTTGGTTTTGCAGCACATCCTGCGAGACAGCGATTTGCTGCCGAGACAGTGCTTTCTGTGATAGTACAGGGACAGGATCAGGAGATTAGCGGCATGACGATCGAGAATTTTACCGACAAGGACGTGCCAGACCAGAGCGGGCGCGTCTTTTTTGTGACCGGTGCGAATAGCGGGCTTGGCTACCAGACTGCCAAACTGCTCGCGGGCAGGGGCGCGCGGGTGCTGCTCGGTTGTCGGTCCGTGGAAAAGGCAGAAGCGGCGATAGCCGATATTCACGCAGTCTATCCGGAGGCGGATATGCGGTTCATTCCTCTGGATCTGGGGGATCTTAAATCCGTTCGCATCGCGGCGAAGCTGGTGGCGAAAGAGCCAAGACTGGATGTTCTGGTCAACAACGCCGGCATCATGATGCCGCCGCGCGAAGAGACGGCAGACGGTTTTGAATCGCAATTCGGCGTCAATCATCTGGGGACGTTCGCGCTGACCGGACTATTGCTCGAGAAGCTTGCGGAAGGGCAGGCACCCCGGGTTGTGATCACCGCCAGCATGGCGCATCGCAATGGCCGGATCGATTTTGACGATATCAATGCTGAGGAAAGTTACAGCCGCTGGGGCCGATATGCGATGAGCAAGCTGGCCAATCTGCTGCACATGTACGAACTCGACCGGCGGCTGCGCGCGGCCGATTCCCCGATCAAGGCGGTTGCCTGCCATCCCGGCGTAGCGGATACCGAACTGGCCAAGAATTTTCCAGGCTTCATGGTGTCTTTGTTCAAGCCGGTGTCGAGCCTGTTCATGAACAGCGCGGCGCAAGGGGCGTGGACGACGCTGGCCGCTGCCGCCGGGAATGATGTCGAGGGTGGTGAATATTTCGGGCCGGGCCGTAACGGCGAATGGACCGGACCGGCGCGCGAAGTGCAGCCCCGCCCGAAAGCCAAACGGATCGAGCCGGCGAAACGCCTGTGGGATATTTCTGAAGAAATGACCGGTGTTAAATATCCGGTCTGATTCTCTAATCCTCTGAAGTCCGCTATTTCCTTTGCTTTCAGGAACTTGTTGCGTTAGCTTAAGCTCGGGAGGACAGGTTTAAACACTTCGCCCGAGGGGAAATGGCTTGTTCGATGAAATGATGGGTAGCGACGGAGACGTTCGCGAACCCTATGTCGCCTATAAAGGCTGGCTGGACGATGAAGATACCAAGCGGCTCCATCGCAAATCCGCAGATGCGGAGGCCTTTTTCCGACGGACCGGTATTACCTTCAATGTCTATGGCGAGGATGAAGGCGATGAGCGGCTGATCCCGTTCGACGTTATTCCGCGGATATTGTCGGCCGGTGAATGGCGTAAATTGTCACGCGGGATCGAGCAGCGGGTCAAGGCGATCAACGCCTTTCTCTATGATATCTATCACCGCCAGGAGATATTGCGCGCGGGCCGTATACCGGTCGAGCTGATCGCCAATAATATCGCTTTCCTGCCGCAGATGATCGGCGTCAATCCGCCCGGCGGCATATATACCCATATTATCGGCACCGATATTGTCCGCACCGGGCCCGGTGAATTTTACGTGCTCGAGGATAACGCGCGCACGCCTTCCGGGGTGAGCTACATGCTGGAAAACCGGGAAACGATGCTGCACATGTTCCCCGAACTGTTCGCCAGGATCGGTGTGCAGGAAGTGAGCAGCTATCCTAGAAATCTGCGCCGGTCGCTGGCCGCCTGCGCGCCGCCGAAATGCGAAGGAAAGCCGGTGGTCGCTGTTCTGACGCCAGGTATCCACAACAGCGCCTATTTCGAGCACAGCTTTCTCGCCGATCAAATGGGCGCGGAACTGGTCGAGGGCCATGATCTGAAGATTGTTGACGGCCGTGTCGCGATGCGAACGACGCAAGGCTATACGGCGATCGACGTGATTTACCGCCGGATCGACGACGATTATCTCGATCCGTTGAATTTTCTGCCCAACTCGATGCTCGGCGTGCCCGGGATCATGGATGTCTATCGTTCCGGCGGGATTACCATCGCCAATGCGCCCGGCACCGGGATCGCCGACGACAAGGCGCTTTATTCCTATATGCCGGACATTATCGAATTCTACACCGGCCAGAAGCCGCTGCTGGAAAATGTTCCGACATGGCGTTGTTCGGAGAAGGACCAGCTGGAATATGTGCTGGAACATCTCGCGGAACTGGTGGTCAAGGAAGTGCACGGATCGGGCGGATATGGCATGCTCGTCGGCCCGGCCGCTTCCAAACAGGAAGTTGAGGATTTTCGCGCCAAGCTGATCAGTAATGCCAGCAATTATATTGCCCAGCCGACGCTGGCGCTTTCGACCGTGCCGATTTTTACCGAAAAGGGCCTGTCGCCGCGGCATGTTGATCTGCGGCCGTTCGTGCTCGTGTCTCCCGATCGTATCGATATTACGCCTGGCGGCCTGACCCGCGTGGCGATGACCGAGGGATCTCTGGTGGTCAACAGCAGCCAGGGCGGGGGGACCAAGGATACTTGGGTGCTGGAAGAATGAGGGGACAGGGATCATGCTAGGCAAAACTGCCGCCAGTCTGTTCTGGATGTCGCGTCTGCTCGAGCGGACAGAGAATAGTGCGCGCCTGATCGAAGCGGGCTTCCGGATTGCGCTGACCCACTCGTCTTCCGCAGCCGATGAATGGGCTTCCATCCTCGCGTCGTCCGGCGCCAAGAAGAGCTATCTGGCGAAACATGCCGATTATAGTTCAACCAAGGTGATCGACTATCTTTTGCGGGACAAGGATAATCCCGGCAGCGTCATCTCGCTGATCAAACAGGCGCGGGACAGCGCCCGTACCGGGCGGATTGCCCTGACACGGGAAGTCTGGGAAGCAACCAACGAAGCCTGGATGAATTTGAAAACGGCTTTGGCCAATCCGGTTGACGAGCGGGATTTACCAGATGTTCTGGCGGTTATCCGCCAGCAGAGTTCACTGGTCCGGGGCGCTGTTCTTGGCACTATGCTGCGCAATGACGGGTTTAATTTCATCCGGCTCGGCACGTTTATAGAAAGGGCGGACAGTACCGCCCGGATATTGGACGTGAAATATTATTTGTTGCTGCCCTCGATCGCGCAAATCGGCACCGCCGTCGACAATGTCCAATGGGAGACTATCCTGCGCTCGGTATCCGCGCAACGGTCCTATCGTTGGCTGAACGGTTCGGATATCAGCGCGTTGAGCGTTGCCGAATATCTGATCCTTCACCGGCAGATGCCGCGTTCGCTCGCTTTCTGCTATGAACAGATTTCCGATAATCTCGGTTATCTCGAACGCGAATATGGATGTGATGTGTCATCGCACCGTCTGGCGAGAGATATTTGCGACCGTTTGCTCGGACAGCCGGTAAAAACTATATTTGAAAATGGTCTGCACGAATTCATCATCGAATTCCTCGCGGCAAATAACGGCCTCGCCGCGCAGATCGAGAGCGACTATAATTTTCAGGACAGGATAAACTGAATATGCTGCTGAAAATCAATCACGAAACCCGTTATAATTACGATAATCCCGTGCAATACGGGCTGCAACAGTTGCGTCTTCGCCCGAAAGAAAGACCCGGTCAGCGGATAGTCGACTGGAATATCGAGATTGAAGGCGGATCGCTGGAATTGTCGTTCGAGGATCAGCACTGCAATCATGTCGATCTGATCAACATAGAACGCGGACGCAACGAAATTGTCATCCGCTGCACCGGCGAGGTTGAAAATACAGATGGCAGCGGCGTTATCGGCAGCCACGCGGGATTTGCCCCCTTGTGGTATTTCAAGCGGGCAACAGCGCTTACCAGGCCAGAGGTCGAAACCGCCAAATTGATCGCATCGCTGGATCAGGATTATGACAACGATATCGCCCGGTTGCACGCGCTGTCAGCGCTGGTTACCGACAAAGTCGTCTATGAGACTGGCAAAACCGATGCAGAAACAACCGCAGAGCAGGCGCTCACGGTTGGTGGTGGCGTCTGTCAGGATCATGCCCATATCTTCTGCACGGCGGCGCGCTCGCTGGGCTTTCCTGCGCGTTATGTCTCCGGATATCTGATGATGAGTGACCGGGTCGATCAGGATGCCACACACGCCTGGGCGGAAGCCTATATCGAGCATATCGGCTGGGTCGGCTTTGATATCTCCAACGGCTATTCGCCGGATGAACGCTATGTCCGGGTCGCCACAGGCCTGGATTATCGCGATGCATCGCCGATATCCGGCCTGCGCTATGGTGCGGGCAATGAGGATATGATTGTAAGCCTGCAAGTGCAGCAGTAGAGGGGCGCAGATCATTGCGATGATTCTTATAAGGGATAACCGATAGTAATGACTTATTGCGTGGCACTGCGGATGAAACGCGGCCTTGTTTTCATGTCAGATACCCGCACCAATGCGGGTGTCGACGATATTGCCCAGGTCAAGAAGCTGACCAGTTGGGAAGTGCCGGGCGACCGGGTCATTACTTTGCTTTCGGCGGGTAATCTGGCGACCACTCAGGCGGTTGTCAGCCTGCTGGATGAGCGCGGCAAGCATCCCGATGACCGCAATCCATCGATCCTGCAGGCGCCATCGATGTTCCAGGTTGCGACGATCATTGGCGACACTTTGCGCGAGGTGGTCAAAACCTATTCCCACGAAGGTCAGGAAGCCAAGTCTCCTTTCGGTGCGACGTTGATTCTCGGTGGCCAGATCCATGGTAGCGATCCCAGATTGTTCATGATCTACCCGGCCGGTAACTTCATCGAAGCCAGCGATGACAGCCCCTTTTTCCAGAGCGGCGAAACCAAATATGGCCGTCCGATTCTGGTCCGCGCGTTCGAGCCCGACATGAGCTTCGAAAATGCCGTCAAATTGCTGCTGGTGTCTTTCGATTCTACCATTCGCGCCAATCTGGCGGTGGATTTGCCGCTGGATATGCAGGTTTATGAAGCCGACAGTTTCAAAATCACGCAACAACAGCGGGTCGAAAAAGACGATCCCTATTTCCAGACGATCTCCGAGGGATGGGGTGATGCGCTGAGAAGCGCATTCCAGTCGCTGCCCGACTTCAGCTTCAAAAGCTAACCGAAGCGTCTTTTCCCGGCCATCGCTCTATGCGCCATGGCCATCGTGGTCAGCTGCGCGTTGACCCGGATGCAGCTGGGCATCACGCTGGCATCGGCGACATAGCAATTGGTCGTATTGTGCACCCGCTGGTTGAGATCGACGACGCCCTTGTGCGGGTCTTCGTTGATCGCATTACCGCCGTGGGGATGGGAACTGGACAGGACGACATCATCCGGCTCGACGATTGCCTTCTCGTAAAAGGCATCAATCTCTTCATGGCTCATGTCGCTGGTCAACGTCTGGCCGCGTAGCAGGGCAGGGTAGACCTCGATCGCGCCGTTGAGGAAGTGGACTTTGGTCATCGTCGCCAGCGCGCGGCGCAATAAAGCCAGTTCCTCCTCGCCGATTTTCAGCTTGAGCTTGCCATCTTTCATATAGCCGAGCCGGTCTGCCGGAAACAGGACGCCCGCCGACACCAGCCGATTATAATTTCTCATCCGCTCGTAATGATCTTCGAACCAGCCCGGTACCAGCATGGCCATGCTCATCGGCGGCTGGAAATGGCTTTCGATCAGGAAATCGCCGCGATCGATATAGGTCGCCATCTGGTCTTCGTTCCATGCGTTGACCTGCGTGCCTTCGGGCATCAGCGCGACCACCGGACAGGCGATGTTGAGCGAGATATTGCTGCCTGATTGCAGGATGCCGCTATTGTAGAGCAGATTGCTGGACGCGAGCGCTCCCGCGGCGACGACCACACCTTTGCGGGCGCGAATGGTGCGCTTGCCGCCACCCTTCAACCGGATTTCGACGGCGTCGGCGACCCGCTTGCCATTGGCACCCTCGGTCCACAATATTTCGGTCGCTTCGGCCCGATCCAATATCCGTGCCGGTTTGATACGCGCATCGCTGGTCGCATGGGTCAAATAGCTTTCCGGCATGGCTTTCTTCCGGCCATAAGGGCAGCCCGTGTTGCAATAGCCGCAATAGATGCACTCACTATCAGGCGTCGGGGGACCGTAATTTTTACTGAACCATGCGGTGATCGCGGTCCGGTCTTTCGGGTCAGCCGATTGTGCAGCATATTTGTTCCAGCCGTCGACCAGATGCGGGCCATTATTACGGCCGGTGATCGCGTCTATTTGCGTGACTTCGAGCGCGTTCTCGACCGCATCATAGCTCGCAGCCAGACTGGCTTCGCTTATCGGAGCGCCGAGCCTGGCCCAGGTGTCATAAACATCTTCTGCGTCCGGATGAACGAGGCCGGCCTGTTTCATGCGCAAGCAAATGCCGTTGTTGATCACGGTAGAGCCGCCAACCACACGGCCCTGAAACACGATGATGTCCCGGTCGGCGGTTGTTTGAAGGCCGCCGTCCTTGAACAGGCGCGCGGTCATTCGGGCTTCTTCATGGGTCAGGCGCGATGACGGATAATGGCTGCCGGCTTCGATGATGAGTACTTCATGCCCTTCGTCGGACACCGCCGCTGCGGCAACGGCGCCGCCAGCGCCCGATCCGATCACGATGACATCGGTTTCTTCCGGGACTGCGCCATGACCGACAAAGACCGCTGCCGTCAGATCCCGGCGAGTGTCGCGGCGAACCGGTCGTTCGCCCGGAGCTGAGCGGTCACGCTGTCCCGGCAGCTCGAAATCGAGGTCGGCAAAGATCGGGTTGTCGAAATTTTCCTCCTCATCGCCATGTTGCCAATGTCCGTAATAGCCGGCCAGGATGACGCCTTTGGTGCGGGCTATGTCCTGAAGGAAATCGATCCGCGATTTTTGCAACCGTCTGCTGATCAGTTTCTTGCGGATGCGTGGAGAAGCGGCGAGAAAAAACGGACCACCCAGAACGGCCAGCAGGCCATAGAGCGCCATCCGGATTTCATCCGGCTTGTTGCCTTCGATATTGGTGAAATGCTCCTGCAGGTTTTCGACCACCTGATCGGCTGAAATCGCCATCTTCCGGTTGTAGAACAACGCCTCCGCCATCGCCTTGATCATCAGCGCCTGCAGTCGGTTAAACGGCTTTTTCAACTTTCATCTCCCAAGGTGCGACCCGGGGTATATCTCGTTTTATCTAGTCTTGTGCGGTATCGCCTATCAAGTCGATGCCGGATCCATCTCCATATCCGACCGTCTTGAACCGACGGCTAGCAGGAGTGTCGCCGGACAGAAACGCGCAGTTTTCTTGGCCATTGTCCAACCTGTCCTATCATTTAGCGCAGGATAACAGGATATTACGCTTTTTCTATCCCTGTTTTCGAAGCAGTTGTGATGAAGGCCACTACTGGCGAGGGCAGATATGATAATATAGACAATCTGATAGCCATCGAGGGTTTGTCATGCATATTAAAACTCACCGTTTTACCGCCACACTGGTCGCCGCAACATTGATCGCTGGCCTTGTCATTCCTTCACCAGCCTCGGCGCAATTTGGCGGCTTGTTCAAAAAGCCGTCATCTGCTGACCGGTCGCCGGACGACAGGAACAAGGGCGATGACTGCGCCACCGATGCAAAAAGCTCGATCGGCAAATCGATACTGGGCAATATGATCGGAGATTTTACGCGGCGGGCAACCCGGGGCATGGGCGTCGCCGGAACCTATGTTCCGCAAGCGGAAGTCGCGGACACGCTGACCAATTCCATCGCCTGCAGACTGCATCCTGACGAGCAGTTACAGGCGGCAGAGGCGACGCGGAGCGTGACCCGATCCGGGGAGCTTGGCGTCAGTTCGCAATGGACAAGCGAGACCCGGCCCGGTGTGTCGGGGAGTTCCACCGCGACCGCCAAATCACAGACGGCGGACGGTACAAGTTGCATGACCATCACAGATATTGCTATCGTCGATGGCGAAGAAACCCGTGTGTCCAAGCGGATGTGCAAAGCTCCCGGAGAAACACGATATATAGTCGTGGTGTGAAATATGAGAAACAAGATCAAAGCCGCTATCGTTGTCGCCTCGCTTTTTACGTTGGGCGCGACTGATGTGAAGCCGGGAATGGACCCGGACAATCCGACTTGTCCGAGCGCTCCGAACTGGTCGTCCAACACCAAGATGGTGCTGACGCCGAAAATGATCGGCGGCACCAAGATCTTGCTGGCCGAAGGGGCCGTCGATACAGGTCTGCCCGAACGGATGCGCAAGATGTTGACGGACAATCCGGATATATCGGAAATCTGGCTGCGGTCTTCCGGTGGTAACGCGAGAGCGGGCAATGAAGCCGGCCGGGTGATCCGGGAATCCGATGCCCTGATCATCACCCGCATTCCCCAGGGCTGGACCTGTTTCAGCGCCTGCAACTTCGTCTTCATGGGGGGCAGGGCCCGGATCGTCGAGCCCGGCGCCCATTTCATGGTTCATATGTTCACCATGACCAACGACCGCAACGCGATCAATTACAGCATCGAAATGGGGACCGATTCGACGGTTGGCCTGATCGGTGAAGTGGAACAGCAAAGCGCGCTGATGGCCACCGAGGATAATGATTTCCTGATTCGTATGGGCGTGTCGCGGAAACTATTGTCCGAAATCATGTACAAGACCAATGCCGTAAAAACCGAGGACGGCGACCAGTCGACCCGCCGCTGCCTGACCAACGAGGAAGCGATGCGCTACAATGTCGCCAATGTTGGCGGCTAGGCTCCTCCCCACAGAATAACGACCTCCCGAAAATGACAGCGCCCTTTTGCTTTTCTTTTGAAATTATGGCGTTAGCATGAGCTTTAGCTAATCGGGCCAGCGAATGGGGAAGGCAGGACTATGCGTCATATTGCGATCATCGGATCGGGACCTGCAGGCTATTATTCGGCGGAAGCCGCGCAGAAGAAATTCGGTGACGATGTCGCGGTCGACATAATCGACCGCTTGCCCGTTCCTTTCGGCCTGATCCGCACCGGTGTCGCGCCCGACCATCAATCGATCAAGGCCGTGTCGCGGCGCTACGAGAAAACCAATCTCGGCGACAATGTGCGCTTTGTCGGCAATGTCACCGTCGGTGAAGATGTCAGTGTCGCGGAATTGCAGAAATTATATGATGCCGTCGTGCTTGCAACCGGTGCACCCAATGACAGGGTGCTGGATATACCCGGTAGCGACCTGAAGGGTGTCATCGGCAGCGCCGCCTTTGTCGGCTGGTATAATGGCCATCCCGATTTCAAGGATCTCGATCCCCCCCTCGACGCTCGGTCGGTCGCGGTCATCGGCAACGGCAATGTCGCGCTCGATGTCGCGCGGATATTGGCAAAGACCGCAGATGAATTTTCCGGCAGCGATATTGTCGGCCACGCTCTGGATGGGCTGAAACAGAGCAAGGTCGAAAAGATCACCTTTCTCGGACGGCGCGGGCCGCATCAGATCGCGATGACGCCGAAGGAACTGGGTGAACTGGGTCAACTGGAGCGAGCAAGACCGGTGGTCGAAGCGGCAGATTTTCCCGAGCTGGACGACGATGCCATGCTCGATCCGGGCATGCGCAAATCGGTCACCCATTTGCGCAATTTCCAGATTATCGAAGATGATGCACAGCATAAACCGATCGAGATTGTCTTCGATTTTTTCGCCATGCCGGTTGCAATCGAGGGTGATGGCAAGGTCGAGAAGCTGGTCGTCGAAAAGACTGAACTGGACGAGGACCTGCGATCCATCGGCACCGGCGAGCGCTACGAGCTCGATTGCCAGATGGTGATCAGCTGCATCGGCTATCGCACACCGCCGATCGAAGGCGTGCCCTATGAAGATGGTCGCGGCCGTTTCGCCAATATCGACGGACGGATTTTGCCGGGCCTCTATTGCGTCGGCTGGGCCAGGCGTGGACCATCCGGAACCATTGGCACCAACAAACCCGACGGCTTTGCGATCATCGACGCTATCGCCGAAGATATCGGCGCCGGTGACAGCAAGGAAGGCCGCGCCGGCCTCGACAGGCTGTTTGACGAGCGCGGCGTCGAGGCGGTCACCTTCCGCGAATGGAAGAAAATCGAGGAAGCCGAAATCGCCCGCGCGCGGGAAGGCTCACCGCGCGAGAAATTCACCGATATCGCCGATATGATTGCGGCGCGGGATTAGGCCGACAACCACTCCCGCAATATCGCGTTCACCTTTTCCGGGGCTTCCTGTTGCACCCAGTGCGACACGCCGGGCAAGCGGTGCAATTCGAGATCCGGTACCCACTCTTCGGTGCCGTCGGTGCAGCGGATGTCGATGGCGGCGTCTTCTTCGCCCCAGATCATCAGCGTTGGCACGTCAACCCTACCATCGCCAATCTCCCGAACATCCTTGGTGCGCAGCAGCGCGCGGTAGTAGTTTATCATCGATCGCAGCGCGCCGGGGCGACTGGCGGCGTCGGCATAGATTTGCAACTCGCTATCCGGGAAGCGGCTTTTGTCGACCGCCATTTTGGAAAATGCTTCTTTGACGGGTTGGGCTCGATTTCTCCCGAGCATTTTCTCCGGCAACCGCGGCAGCTGGAAGAAGAAAATATACCAGCTTTTCTTGAGCTGATACCAATGTTTCATTTCCCGCTGGGCGCATTTGGGATGGGGCACGTTCATGATCACCAGCCTGGTCAGCGGACGAATCTTTTTGATCGCGAAGTGCCAGGCGATGATCGCGCCCCAGTCATGGGCGATCAGGGTGACTTCTTCCGCGCCGCTGGCATCGATCAGGGAGGCGATGTCTTGGACCAATATGTTCAGGCGATAGGATTCGATGCCCTCCGGTCTGCTCGATCCGCCATAGCCGCGCAAATTGGGTGCCCAGACGCGATAGCCCATTTCGGCGAGCATCGGCATCTGGTGACGCCAGCTATGGTTCAGTTCGGGAAAACCGTGCAGGCACAGCGCTAGTTTTTTACCTTCTCCGGCGCTTGCGACCTCGAATTTCTGGCCATTGGCTTCGACCCATTGCATCGTAATGCCGCTCGCCGGCCCAGGATTCCATGTGGGTTTATCTTGCATATACTTTCCTAGCATCAGTGGTCTTTAACCATCCAGTTAAATCTGTTATGCATCGGTAAAATAATAAGGAGAGAGTCGATGCATGATCTGGTAATTCGTGGTGGTACGGTTGTTGATGGTACGGGCGGCGCGCCCTTTGTCGCCGATGTGGCGATTGATGGTGACCGCGTTTCGCTGGTCGGAACGGTCGCGGCGCAAGGCCGAGAAGAGATTGACGCCTCTGGAAAATTCGTCACCCCCGGCTTCGTCGATGTGCACACCCATTATGACGGCCAGGCGACCTGGGACGATGAGATGGCGCCATCAAGCTGGCACGGTATCACCACAGTCGTCATGGGCAATTGCGGTGTCGGTTTTGCTCCGGCGCGGCCCGATCGTCACGAATGGCTGATCAATCTGATGGAAGGCGTCGAGGATATTCCCGGTACCGCGCTGGCCGAAGGCATGAGCTGGAACTGGGAAACTTTCCCCGAATATCTCGACGAACTCGAGAGAATGCCGCGCACCGTCGACGTTGCGACCCATGTCCCGCATGGCGCTGTGCGTGCCTATGTGTTGGGTGACAAAGAGAAACCCGGTGCGGTTCCGACCGAAGACGAGATCGAACAGATGTCGAAAATTGTCGAGGATGGCCTGAAAGCCGGTGCTCTCGGCTTCTCGACTTCGCGGACGATCCTGCATCGCAGCATCGATGGCGAGCTGGTTCCCGGCACGACCGCGACGAAGGAAGAGTTGATCGGCATCGGCCGCGCGATGGGACGGGTCGGCTATGGCGTGTTCGAAATGGCGAGTGATCTCAACAAGGAATGGGACGAATTTGGCTGGATGGGCGATCTCAGCCGCGAGACCGGCATGCCGGTCACCTTCGCGGCGCTGCAGTCGATCGCCAAGGACCAGTCTCTCGACGAGCAGATCGCCAATATGCGGGCAGAAAACGACAATGGTGCCAATATCGTTGCGCAGATCGCGCTGCGCGGAAACGGCATCGTCATGGCCTGGCAGGGCACGGTGCACCCATTTGTCCGGCATCCGAGCTGGGTAGCGATGGAAGAGCTGAGCTGGGACGAGAAATATGCCAAGCTGAAGGATCCGGCGTTCAAGGCACAATTGCTGAGCGAAGCCAGCACCCCGCCGGAACAGGTCGACATGATGCCGGTCTTCACGATCATCACGCAGGGCTGGCCGATGCAGTTCGAAATGGATCTGGATTTCAACTATGAGCCGCAAGCCGAAGAAAGCATCGCGGCGAGGGCGGAAGCAGCAGGCAAATCCGGTGCGGAATATGCCTATGATCTGATGATGGCGGATGACGGCAAAGGTTTCATCTATCTGCCTTTGCTCAACTATATGGACGGCAATCTCGATTTCCTCGAGACCTTGCAACAGGCGGATGACACGGTGAACAGCCTGTCCGACGGCGGCGCGCATTGCGGCACCATTTGCGATGCGGCAAGCCCGACCTTCATGCTCGAATATTGGGTAAAGAACCGCAAGCGCGGTACTCTGAGCATCGAGCATGCCGTCAAGCGGCAATGTCTGGATACGTCACGGCTCTATGGCCTGAACGATCGCGGTGTCCTCAAGCCCGGCTATCTGGCAGATGTGAATGTGATCGACATGGAGCGGATCAAGCTCGGCAAGCCGTGGCTGGCCTTTGATCTGCCAGCGGGCGGCAAGCGTTTGCTGCAAAAAGCTGATGGCTATGATTATACGATCAAGTCGGGGCAGGTGACCTTCAAGGGCGGTGTCGTGACCGACAAGCGTCCCGGCGGCCTGATCCGTGGCCCGCAGATGGTCGAGATGCTCGAAGCGGCGGAATAGTTATAGGAGCGCAGCCGGATCACCGGCTGCGCAACTACATCAGCTTTCGATATTAAAATCCGGTCCAGCGGAGGCGGACAAAGGCACTTCTGCCTGCGCCCGGCAGACGGGCACCCAAGGCTACGTCGGAACCGCTTACGCGGTTATAGCCGGCCAGATGGTCGGTGTAATTTTTATTGAACAGATTTTCGACACTGGCGTCGAGCGTGAAACTTGGCGTCAGTTCGATATGGCCGAATAATCCCGCCAGCAAATAGCCATTGCTTGGCTGTTCGTCATTGGTAGCGGACACCTTGTTCTGATCTGCAAAGGCCTGCAGTTCCGCGCCGACATGCCAGCGTTTCTCCTGCCAGCTCAGAGCGACGCGGGCGTTTGGTGGCGTTATCCGATACAGATTGTCCGTAATGTCGCGACGTTTTGCCCGGACGTAGCTTGCGGTCCCATCCAGATTCAGCGGCCCGCTGATATTCCAGCCGAAATCCAGGTCGGCGCCGTAAAATTCCGCATCGACATTGCCGAAACGCAATGGCGTCGAATCGCCGTTCATATTTGCGACCATTTCCACCGGAGAGTTGATGATGCCCGGCGTGTCGTCATAGGCTACGCCCTGAATGAAATCATCGACGCGTCGATAGAATAGCGTTGGCCGGGCATAAAAGTGGCTATCCTGATAATCGAAACCAATTTCGGCAATCCAGGCTTTTTCATTTCCGAGATTTAAATCGCCGACATAGATATTGCCGTCGGCAAGTCCCCCGCTTGCACCGGTTGGCAGCCATGAGAAACGCTCGATCGCATTGGCCACACGGGTCTTGTAGGCAAGCGACAGGCGAGGTTTGAAACTCCCCATATCGCTCCAGAAACGTGCTGCTATATCAACGGTGTCTCCGGACCACGTGCGATCCGACGCGGCGAAGCCATCGGCGAGAATGCGAGGACCCATCGGAACGGCGCTGCCCAAAAGCGGCGATCCTGCCTCCATCCGATGATGGTCAAAGCGGACGCCGATTTCGGCTTCAACCTGACCAACTGCCAATCGGCTCTCGACGAAGGCACCGATCCGACTGCCGGAAATATTGTTGAGCGATGTCAGGAAAAAGTCAGCATTCATCGGATTGGTGATCCGCACATCCTTGTCCATTGTCTCAACGTCCGCGCCAATCCGGACGTTACGATCCGGGGTTCCGATGCGCAGCGCTGTAGCAGCCGTACTGGTGTCCGCATCGGCAAAAGTGGCGCGTTGATCCATCGGGCTGGCCGGTCCCTGCCGGAGGGAAAAATTATCCATCAGATGCCGAACCGCGACATGGCCCGCATCCACTTCAAGATAGAGATTGTCGCCAAGCTTGCCTTCATAGGCGAGCGACAGGAAGTCCGTGTTGAAATACTGGATGTCCATCGGGAAAGGCGGGTTGCCGGTCGGATCAGTTTCCTGACGGCGGTAAGACAGGGTCAGGCTGCCGTCGCCGACTTTCAAGCCGGCATGGGCTCCATAGTTGAGGCGCTCGAAGCTGGATGACGCGATGGTCCCGTCCGGGAACTGCAGATCGTCGCCTTTCTCGTAGGAGGCGATGACACCCAGTTTGATCCGTTCACTGGACAGGCTGACAAGTCCTCCCATCAGATAGCTGTTGTCGCCGCTGCGATAGCCGGCGGTCAGATCGGCCTGCGGCTGCAGTGTCGCGCCGTCGGAGAATTGCGCCTCCTTAAGAATGGCATTCACGCCACCGCCCAGACCCGGGCCCTTGCGGACCGGGCTGATGCCGCGGTCGATTTCAATCCGGTCGACCAGCGCCATCGGTGCATAATGCAGCGGGGGGTCCATTAAATTGGGGCCGCCTGATGAAAAGCGCTGGCCATTGACCCGGACCAGGATACGGTCGCCAAACAGGCCGCGATACTGGACCTGACCGGACAGGCCGCCATTGTCGATCAGGGCGGCGCCCGGCGCGCGGGCTACCAGCGACGCTGCGTCTGGGGTGGAGACGATTTCCTTGTCGCTTTTGATCTCGTCGGTGGTTGCCGCGTCGCGTTGACCGGTGACAATGATGTCGGTGAGCGGGTCGGCTTCGGCAAAAGCAGGAGAGGCGAGGGCGATGTTCGCCGTAAAGGCGGTTAATATTGTTCTATTCATGATAAGTCCCAAACGGCCATGTCCCACGCATGGGAGGGCCGGAAAAAATGCAAATGGTGCGATCCATCACCCATCAGGGTGAAGAGCGCGCGCTATTTCAGATGTTTTGGGAAGCTGCAGGCGGCCCAGTTGCGGGCGGGATATTGATCCGGTTGCGCAGCGCGAAGCGGCGCGGTTCGGACGGTTCGTGTGTGGCCGGAGCCAATGTAGAGATTGCGATCTCTGGTGCGGAAGATGCCAGGCCGACGCCAGCTCCACCGGCGAAGGCACAAGCAGGCGTTGATTGTTCCGGTTCGGGTTCCGGGGCGCTCTCGTCCTGCTGGCCATAGACCAGAGAAAGCAGGTCAAAGTCGGGATTGTCCGGCGTGACCACCAGCTTGCTGTCGGCGTGACCGGAGCAAAGTTTGATCGCGAAACCGTCTGCAGTTTGTGTCGGCATGAAGCCTTGCGGCGCCAGCGTGCTGATGATCAGCGCGAACAGGGCAAGCAATACAGGAACCATGGTTTTTAAGCGAGGTCGGAAAGAGGCGGGCCGTTGGGTCATTGTTCTTGGCTGGTGCTATAATTTTGCTTGACCAGAAAGGCCAGTGAAGATTGGGCGGACGGCAACCGTATTTTATGCCATTCATTGAATAGCGGATTGCAAGTCATGCTTACACGGGATGGTAACTGCGCCGCCCGGGCAGAAATGGGGAGGCCGGCTGTTGACTGCAGACTGGTCCGATGGCCCAAACTATCGGTTGAGTTTGCTGTGGCAATTCCTCTACCAAGTTGGATCAAGAACGCAATTTTCGACCAGCCCCCGACAAAGGGCTGCTGGAGGGTTTTGCATAATATAGTTTTGGGGGCAGTGATGAAAAAGGGTTTGTTCAGGCTTGGTCTTGTTGCATTTGCACTAAGCAGTTCTTCGATTGCATATGCAGGGGCGAGTCAGGATTTCGCCGGTTGCGATGGTCTGAAAAAGCCGAAGAAAAAAGATGATGGTATGCGCGGTGCGGCTATCATCAAGGGCTATTCCGGGTTCGGGGGATATAATACGGGCGCGCAGCGCACTATCAACAGCTGTGATCGCGCCCTGAGCAGTGACAAGCTGCGTCCTTCTCAGACAATGCGCCGGGCTCATCTCCTGCGCGCACGTGCGGCGGCAAACCTCGAACTGGGGAAGGCTGAGGACGCTTTGACCGATCTGGATGCGGCAGCATTAGAAGTCGCCGGTGAGGCCAATAGTATTTTCTTCCGTCGCAGCATGGGGGCATCCTTGCAGTTGCTGCGCGCTATTGCCAAATTCAGTTTGGGTGAAAAACAGGAAGCGGTTGCATTGGCAGAACAGACATCTGCACTGCGGCCCTATGCACTGCAGGTTCAGATGGCATCGGCGTTGATCCGACATAAGGGCCGCCCGGTTGGCGTTCAATCAGCATCGCCATGGGCCGATCTGCTCCGACTCGCTCCGACCTGGGGCAGCCGGTTGATGGCGCAAGAAGCCGAAATAGGAAATTTCGCAAGCGTGGCCAAAATAGCGGACAGCGTTTCGATAGAATGGCCCAAGGGGCCGATCACACCTTTGGCGTTCCTACAAAGGCAAGGTGTCGGAGCAGAGTTGACGGAGGCGCTCCTTACGAGCCTGCACGTTGCTTATGCACGCGCCGCGAGCGGAGATGCGACCGGTGCGCAAGCAGAGCTGGACCTGATCAGCAACAAGCTTGCTGAGGTGGATGACGGGTCCGAAGGCACGAGCCCTATTCTGAAAATTGTCACCGACCGCATTGTCGATCCCTATGCCCGACTGGTCGAGGCCCGTATCGCCATTTCGGAAGGCCGGATTGAAGACGCGCGGGCCAGGATCGGCAGTGGCGAGATTATTGCAAATGCGGCAACTTTGGAATTTTTCGACGCGGCGCGTGCAGCAAGCCCCGACGCTGCCCCGATCGAAATTCCGGGCACCGAAGGGTTGAGGGAAAAGCTGGAAAAGAGGAGGAAGGATGATCTGGGCAGTCTGGCAAGTGTCGTTTTGATCGCCCCGGAATCGGATCGCGTGGTGATTGATTACGAACAATCACGCCCGAATATTCTAGGAGCGCTTGTTGGCGGAATATTCTCGATGGGTACAAGCCTGCTTGGCGGCATTGACCGTACAGCGGGCTTCCGCTCGAAAGATAATGACGACGGTACGATGACGGTCGAATATACGGGGATAACAACTTCCGGCCCGATGGTGCAGGAAATGACTTTGTTACGGGCCGCTGAACTGGCGCAAAAGGCCGCCAAGCCGCAATTCGCGATAGTCAGTCGCAATGATTACACACGATTCCAGACCATGAGACAGTATAATGTGGAAATTAGCCGCACGCCGATAGGCTATAAAAGCGAATTAACGATTCGCTTCCTTGATGGTCAGGAAAATATTCCTGCCGCATTTGATACCTTGAAGATCATCGACGACCTAGGCCCGCTTTATTACGGAAATTAGCTATTCGAACGAAATCACGGTCCGACAAGCTCTGTCATCAAAGAATCAATCGAGCTCGACGTTCCGAATAGTGCCAAGCCGTTAGACCCGCATTGGCATCAGCACGTAAAGCGCGGTCGACTTGTCATTTTCACGGATCAGCGTCGGGGCGCTGGCGTCGGCCAGATGCAGCTCGACGGTGTCGCCTTCGATCTCGCCGAGAATATCCATCAGATATTTCGAGTTGAAACCGATTTCGAATGTGTCGTCCTTGTAGGAGCCCGGTACTTCTTCTTCGGCCTTGCCATTTTCGGGCGAGGTGACGGAGAGGGTGATCTTGTCATCGCCGAGCGCCATTTTGACGGCCCGGGTTTTTTCGGTGGCGATGGTCGATACGCGGTCGACACCCTGGGCGAAGCTTTTGGCATCGATCTTGAGCAGCTTGTCATTGCCGGTCGGAATGACGCGGGTGTAATCGGGAAAGGTTCCGTCGATCAGCTTGCTGGTCAGGATCGCAGTGCCGAGGGTGAAGCGGATCTTGCTCGCCGATAGGTCGACCTGAACCGACGATTCACTATTCTCGTCCAGCAATTTGCGCAGTTCGTTGACGCATTTGCGCGGAACGATCACGTCCGGCATGCCTTCTGCGCCGGCGGGGCGGGGCAGGGTGACGCGGGCGAGACGGTGACCGTCGGTCGCTGCGGCCTTGAGCACAGGCGTTTCTTCATCCTGCACGTGCAGGAAAATGCCGTTGAGATAATAGCGGGTTTCTTCGGTCGAGATCGCGAAGCGGGTCTTGTCGATGATCTGGATCAGTGAAGAAGCAGGCAATTCGAAACTGGTTGGCAGTTCGCCTTCGGCAATGACAGGAAAATCATCGCGGGGAAGCGTCTGCAGGTTGAAGCGCGCGCGACCGGCGTTGACCTTCATCTTGCCATCGGCTGCATCCAGTTGCACCTGCGAACCATCTGGCAGCTTGCGGGCAATGTCGAACAATGTGTGGGCTGAAACTGTTGTCGATCCGGCGGTCTCGACCTGGGCTTCGACGGTTTCCACAACCTGGAGATCAAGATCGGTAGCCATCAGTTTGATGCTGCCGTCGGCGCTGGCTTCGATCAGCACGTTGGAGAGAATGGGGATGGTGTTGCGCCGCTCAACCACGGACTGGACATGGCCCAGGCTCTTTAGCAATGCCGCGCGTTCAATGGTCGCTTTCATAAACCGTCCTTCTTGTTCCCGATCGTCCGTCGATTTAGCTGTGCATCAGACTCCGCACAGCGTCACGGATAGTTCATGGCTTCATTAACAATAAAGTGCCGCAGGGCAAGCCTGATCGCCGTCAACGTCCGATAATGCCGTGAAAAACTGTGGAAAAAAGCAACGAGGCGGCTAAAGCCGCAGTGACAGGGGATGGATTTGGCCATTTCGGGACAGAGCAGGGTTAATATGAGCGGCATCGATACCAACGGAAAACGACTGTTTATCGCACGGCATGGCGAGACGATCTTCAATCTGGCTGGCCGGATCCAGGGTGAGCATATCCATACGCCGCTAACCCGGACCGGATTTGCCCAGGCCGACGAGATGGGCAAGGCGCTGGCGCGTCATCTGGCTTCAGAGAAGCCGACGCTGGATCTGATTGCTTCCGACACTGATCGGGCGCTGCAGACGTTGTCGGTGGTGGCCGAACATGTTGGCGCGGACTGGCATCAGGCGCGCAGTGATGCACGGCTGCGCGAGATAGACATGGGCGAATGGGGCGGTGCCTGGTATCGCGATCTGGCCGGCAAGCTGGAAATCGACGAGGCGGAACGGCTGTTTGTCACCGTTGCGCCGGGTGGCGAAGATTATCGTGCTATCGCAAAAAGGCTCGAACATTGGCTTGGCGAGCAGGAGTTTGCCCGCGATGCGGTTTTGATCAGTCATGGCATGACCAGCCGGGTTCTGCGGGGCTTGCTTGTCGGTGCCGATCCGCATCCGCGCTTTGGCGCGCCGATTGCCGAAGGCTTGCCCCAGGGTTCGATCGTCCAGATCAAAGACGGCATCGAGGACGTGTTTCACATTGGTGGAGGGGAAGGGGAGAAGGCTTGAAAAAGCATTATATTCTCCTGATTCTCGCAGCTTCGGTGATCTCGATCCCGGCGATCGCCAAGGATTCGCTTGGCATATTCAACAGTTGGGGCGCGTTCCGCGATCCGGAAATTCCGCGCTGCTACGCCATTGCGGAGTCGGAGGAAATTACCGGAAAGGCAGAACGCAAATCCTTTGCCACCGTCGGTTTCTGGCCCAGCCGTACGATCAGGCGGCAATTTCACGTCCGGTTGAGCCGGGACCGGTCGACCAATAGCCGGCTGATGGTCAGTATCGCCGGTCGCCGGTTCCAGCTCACTGCCAGTCGCTCGGATGGCTGGTCGCAGGACAAACGCATGGACGCCGCGATCATTGCCGCGATCCGTTCGGCCACCAGCATGACCGTGGAAAGCGTCGGACGTGATGGTAAGCCGATTGTCGACGCCTACCGGTTACGCGGCGCGGCGACGGCAATCGACGCAGCATCATTGGGATGTTCGCGGTTGCGGTAGATTTTCCCTGGGACTCACCCTATATGCGCTCCCATGCAGATTCCCGGCCATATTGATCCCGTTCCCTTGCCCGCCAAGGTCACCCCGCGTGCTGACGGCCGCATTGACCTGATAGGTCTCAGCGTTGCGGAGATTCGCAGCGTGCTGATCGAGGCAGGGCTTGAGGAGAAGCAGGGAAAACTGCGCTCCAAGCAGCTTTTCCACTGGATGTACCATCGCGGGATCAACGACTTCGCGCTTATGACCGACATGAGCAAGACCTTGCGGCCCTGGCTGGCAGAGCGCTTTGTGATCGGCCGCCCGGAAATCGTCGAGGCGCATCTGTCGGAAGATGGCACCCGCAAATGGTTGCTCCGCTCTGCCGACGCCCAAGATTATGAAATGGTCTTCATTCCTGATGAGGATCGTGGAACGCTTTGTATTTCCAGTCAGGTCGGCTGCACGCTCAATTGCCGTTTCTGCCATACCGGCACAATGCGGCTGGTACGCAACCTGACGCCTGGCGAGATTGTCGGTCAGGTGATGCTGGCGCGTGATGCGCTGGGCGAATGGCCGAAAGGCGTGATGGATTTTGCCGAAGAAGGTGAAGCGGAGAATACCAAGGAATATAATCAGGCTTACAAGTCGGATGGCCGTCTGCTGACCAATATCGTGTTGATGGGAATGGGTGAGCCCTTGTATAATTTCGAGAATGTCCGTGATGCGATGAAGATCGTGATGGATGGCGACGGGCTAGCGCTCTCGCGTCGCCGGATCACCCTGTCGACCAGCGGCGTTGTGCCGATGATCGCCCGGGCCGGAGCGGAGATTAACGTCAATCTTGCGATTTCCCTGCACGCGGTGAACAAGGAAACCCGGGACGAGATCGTGCCGCTCAACCGCAAATATTCGATTGAGGAACTGCTGCAGGCCTGCGCCGATTATCCCGGTGCCAATAATGCCCGGCGGATCACCTTT
This sequence comes from uncultured Sphingorhabdus sp., assembly GCA_963974765.1. Lineage (GTDB taxonomy): Bacteria > Pseudomonadota > Alphaproteobacteria > Sphingomonadales > Sphingomonadaceae > Parasphingorhabdus. The sequence continues at coordinate 920,432 of CAXBEI010000002.1, read as the reverse complement.
GAATATGTGATGCTCAAGGACAAGAATGACAGCGATCAGGATGCCCGCGAGCTGGTTAACTTGCTGCGCAACTATGATTTGCCGGCGAAGGTCAATCTGATCCCGTTCAACCCCTGGCCCGGATCGGACTATGAATGTTCGACCCCCGAACGGATTAAATCTTTCTCGAAAATCATTTTCGATGCCGGGATCAGCGCACCGATCCGGACTCCGAGAGGCCGGGATATCATGGCGGCCTGTGGCCAGTTGAAATCGGCCAGTGAAAAGAAAAGCCGGGCCGAACTGGACCGTCTGGCCGAAGAGAAGCAGGCCGCTCTGGGCTAAACGGCGGCTATTACGTCAATCTCTACCATAAGATCCGGCAGGGCCAGCGCCCTGACTTCCAGCGTGGTGTCTGCGGGATAGGGGGACTTGAAGTAGATTTTGCGCGCTTGCACAATCTTGGCAAAATTATCCATGTCGGTCAGGTAGATGGTTACCTTGACGATCTTGTCGCGGCTGCTGCCCGCCGCATGAAGCACGCGATCGATATTGACGAAAACCTGGCGCAATTGGGCATCGAAATCCGCAACTCCGACGACCTGGCCCTGTTCGTCTATTGCGGCCTGACCGGAGAGAAAGAGCAGGTCACCGACCCGCCACCCCGGTGATATGGCGTAAGGCGCGAGTGGATCAGGATCCAGTTTGATGACCTGTTTCGTGGCGCTCATGATGTCCGCTCTCCTCAATCGTGATATCCTGTAGCAGGTTAGTAGCGACGAAAAGCGGATGCCATAAAAAAAGGGGCGAGCATCGCTGCCCGCCCCATTGTTCGTTATTAATCCGGCTGGATTAGAATTTCATGCCGAGGCTTACGAGACCCTGATTACGGGAAACGCCATCTTCGTAGTTGCTGTAGCGATATTCGCCGCGCGCGAACATGTTCTCGCTGAGCTGATATTCGACACCGGCACCGACACGAACGCCGTCGCCATTTTCGCCACCGAATCCGGGGGAAGAAACGCGAGCATTGGTATAGCCTGCTTTTGCGTAAAGCAGAGCGGCGTCACCAACAACGAAGCCTAGACGGGCGCCAGCGTAAAGATCACGGCCAGCTTCGAGACGGCCTCCTGCATTGGAAATGTTGCCGGTGGACTCGGTCGCTTCCAGCTCAACGCCATAGACAACGTTGCCTGCCTGAATGTCATAACCGAGTGTGGCACCATAAAGGAAGCCATCGACATTATCGAGCCCAGCAATGTCGAGATCAATATTATCATATCCAGCTATTGCTGTAGCTTTAACGCCGGAAAAATCACCTTTTTCCTGAGCCATTGCGGGGGATGCAAGCACAGATGCTGCAATAGCGACTGCTATTGTTACATTTTTCATTTTTTTTGGTTCCTTGATTTTGCGATTAAATGACCGCTAATTTTTTAAACTTAGATTGTTCTTTTGCGGTCGAATATGCATATAAGTTTACAAACCTGAATGACAACTGCATGACTCGATTAAATCTGTCACAAATGACATTCTCCCCACCCGTGTTGTGAAAATGCAACAGTCGAAAGCTGTAACGATAGGCTTGGCAAGGCAGAACTAGCGGTTAGAGTATAGATATGCCGGAGCACCCCATCATCCCTGTCCAAGCCCGCCATCACCTGACGACCCGGAGCTGGCACTGGATCAACGCGATCTGCCTGTTGGTGCTGCTAATGAGTGGTCTGACCATCTTCAACGCCCATCCCCGGCTCTACTGGGGCGAATATGGTGCAAATAATGACTATGCCTGGATGGCTGTCGGATCATCTGATCGAATGGGTTACCTCCGCTTTGGTGAAATGCGGATCGAAACGACCGGTGTTCTGGGTAACTGGCAAGACAGCGAGGGCAAGACGCAGAAATGGGCTTTCCCCGGCTGGGCAACCATTCCTTCAAGTTACAGTCTGGCCGATGGCCGGCGTTGGCATTTCTTTTTTGCCTGGATATTCAGCGTTGGATTGACGCTGTTCATGATCCGGTCGCTGTGGAACCGGCATATCCAGAAAGACCTGTATATGCGCAGGGAGGAGTGGCGGCCGTCGCACATCTGGCGATCCCTGCGCGATCACAGCAAGATTGCGACAATCCGGCAATCGTCGGCAAAGCAATATAATGTCATTCAGAAATTGACCTATATCGGGGTTATATTCGTTCTGTTGCCGCTGATGATTTGGACTGGACTGGCCATGTCTCCGGCGATGGACGCAAACTGGCCGTTGTTGACAGATCTGTTCGGAGGCCGCCAGTCGGCCCGTTCGGTTCATTTCATCACCGCATTTCTGTTGGTCCTGTTTTTTCTGGTTCACATCGTGATGGTGCTGCTTTCTGGACCGATCAGGCAAACGATGGCAATGATAACCGGCGGACGCGAAATGGGGGCAGGGCAATGACCATCATTAGCCGGCGGAAACTGATTACCAGCGCCGCGATCGGCGCAGGGGGGCTGTTGTCCGGCTGCGATGCTTTGAATCGGAGTGCGGCTTTTCAGGATGTTCTGGCGAGCGCGGAAACCGCGAATTTTGCCGTTCAGCGCGCCTTGGGAGACCGGATGGAACTGGCCAGCGAATATAGTATTGCCGATCTCTCGCCGACCTTCCGGGCCAATGGCAGCCGCGATCCCGGGACCGCCGACTACACCAACAGCGCTGCACTGGGCTTTGCCGACTGGCAGCTTCGGTTGACCGGCTTGTTCCGCAAACCACAGCAATTCAGTCTTGCCGCCCTGCAATCCATGCCACAGCGGACCCAGATCACCCGCCACGACTGCGTCGAGGGCTGGAGCGCAATCGGTCAATGGACTGGCGTGCCGCTAAAAATCCTTCTCGATCTGGCGCAGTTGCAGGACAGCGCCCGCTTTCTGGTTTTCCATTGTGCCGACAGGCTGGGCGGACGGCCATATTATGAAAGCATCGATCTGCTCGACGGTTTTCATCCGCAGACAATATTGGCCCATCGACTGAATGGAGCGCCGTTGCCGGTCGCGAACGGAGCGCCGCTACGGCTCAGGGTCGAGCGTCAACTGGGCTATAAGCATGCCAAATATGTAACCGGAGTCGAGGCTGTCGCGTCCCTGGCTGGAATCGGCGAAGGAAAAGGCGGCTATTGGCAGGATGTTGCCGGCTATGAATGGTATGCAGGTATCTGAATCGTAGAGAATTTTGCTGTTCCTCAGGAGTGAATTTATGTCGATATTGGGCCGGTTTTTGAATAGCGTTGTCAAAAAAGGGTCTGTCACCGTTACCCATGCGGACGGAACAACCGAAGCTTTCGGGAATTCAGCCGCGGGCTATCCGGATGTTGGCATCCGTCTCGCCGACAAGAATGTTGTGCGGCAAATTCTGCTCGATCCGCGACTGGGTGCGGCCGAGACGTTCATGGATGGGCGCCTGATCGTCGAAAAAGGCGATATTATGGAACTGGTGCAGCTTTTGCGCGCCAACAAGCCTTTCGAGCGCGGCGGCAAGCTGAAGGATCCGGGGGCTTTCAAGAAAATCCGTGATCGGGTTGCGGCTGGCCTTGATGGTATCAACCTTCCTGGCCGATCGAAGAATAATGTCGCGCATCATTATGATATCGGCAATGATCTCTACGACCTGTTCCTCGACGATGACCTGCAATATAGCTGTGCTTATTGGGACTTTGACCGGCGCGGACCGGATATGACGCTGGAGCAGGCGCAGGCCGATAAAAAGGCGCATATCGCCGCGAAACTGGATCTGAAACCCGGGCAACGGGTGCTTGATATCGGCTGCGGCTGGGGCGGTATGGCGCTTTATCTGCACCGCAAGACCGGCGTCGAGGTGCTCGGAATCACGCTTAGCGAAGAGCAGTTGAAAAAAGCGAAGGAGCGCGCCGAGAAGGAAGGCGTTGCGGACAAGGTCAAATTCGAGCTGATCGACTATCGCGACCTTGCGCAGCGCGATCCGGGAAAGTTCGACCGGATTGTCTCTGTGGGCATGTTCGAACATGTCGGTACACCGCAGTTCCGGACGTTCTTCCGCTGTTGTGCCAATCTGATGACCGACGACGGCGTGATGCTGTTGCACACGATCGGACGGATGGGCGGTCCCGGAACGACTGATGCCTTCACCCGCAAATATATCTTCCCGGGCGGCTATATTCCGGCGCTGAGCGAAACACTGGAGGCGAGCGAACCCTATCGTCTGATCGCGACCGATGTCGAAAATCTGCGATTGCATTACGCTTTCACATTGCGCGAATGGTATAAGCGGACGGTACAAAACCGGGAGAAGATCATCGCCCTCTATGATGAACGTTTCTACCGGATGTGGACATTCTATCTGGCTGGCGCGACCGCTGCTTTTGAAAATGGCGGCATGTGCAATTACCAAATCCAGTTCAGCCGCGCCCGCCGGACTTTACCGCTGACGCGGGATTATATCGGAGAGACCGAGAAGAATTTGACGGCTTGACGGAGATCCCTGCTATTCGGGATAGCGCTGGTTCATCAAATCCCAGTTGTTGCGGACAAGCTGCTCCAGCACCGACAGGTCCACCTTTTCGAGGCGGTTGATATAGAGGCAGGATTTGCCGACGCTATGTTTTCCAAGCAAGCCCAATAGCCGGTCCTGCTCGGCTTGCGCATTGGGCGTACAATAGGCGCCCATCAGATATAGGCTGAGCTTCGCCTTGCGTGGGGAAAAGCCGCTACGCAACGACGTGCCTTCGCGTCCGCTTTCATATTTATAGTCATAGCTTCCGAAGCCGATGATGCTCGGTCCCCACATTTTTGGTTCTTCGCCGGTGATACGCTGGAACATAGCAACCAAAGCATCGGCCTCGTCCCTTCGCCGTTCCGGTTCGACTTTGGCAATAAAGGCATCAACCTCTGCGTCGGTCTGCCGGGTCTTGTTCGTCGCTTTCGCCATATCTCTCTCCACCTTTGGTCCATATATCATATTGCGCCGAAAATTGGAGCCTGTTAGGCGGCCAAGCTCAACTGGGCTTCATAGTTTGAAAGACGATAAAATGAGCGATTCCGTTAAGCGTGTGGTTTTGGCCTTTTCCGGCGGCCTGGATACCAGCGTTATTCTGAAATGGTTGCAGCAGGAATATCAGTGCGAGGTCGTGACTTTCACCGCCGATCTGGGGCAGGGTGAAGAACTGGGCCCTGCGCGCCGTGTTGCCGAAACGCTCGGTGTCAAACCGGAACATATTTTTATCGACGATCTGCGCGAAGAATTCGTCAAGGATTTCGTCTTTCCGATGATGCGCGCCAACGCGCTGTACGAGGGCCTTTATCTGCTCGGCACCTCGATCGCGCGGCCGCTGATTTCCAAGCGCCAGATCGAAATTGCCAAGCTGACCGGCGCCGACGCCGTGGCCCATGGCGCAACCGGCAAGGGCAATGACCAGATTCGCTTCGAACTCGGCTATTATGGCCTTGATCCGGATGTGAAAGTAATTGCTCCGTGGCGCGAATGGGATCTCACCAGCCGGACCCGGCTGATAGAATTTGCCGAGAAACATCAGATTCCAATTCCCAAGGACAAGCGTGGAGAATCGCCATTTTCCTGCGATGCCAACATGCTGCACACGTCGTCTGAGGGCAAGGTGCTCGAAGATCCGTGGGAAGAAGTGCCCGATTATGTCTATTCGCGGACCAATAATCCCGAGGATGCGCCGGATAAGCCGGAATATATTACCGTTGATTTCGAGCGCGGCGATGGCGTCGCGATCAATGGCGAGGGCATGAGCCCCGCGACCTTGCTCGAGAAGCTCAACGATTATGGCCGCGAGCATGGCATCGGGCGGCTCGACCTGGTCGAAAACCGCTATATCGGGATGAAATCGCGCGGCATGTATGAAACGCCGGGCGGAACCATCTATCATGCAGCCCATCGCGGCATCGAGCAACTGACACTCGATCGCGGCGCGGCTCATCTGAAGGATGAACTGGCACCACGTTATGCCGAACTGGTCTACAACGGCTTCTGGTTTTCGCCGGAGCGCGAGATGTTGCAGGCCGCGATTGACCACAGTCAGGCGCGGGTCAACGGCACGGTACGGCTGAAGCTTTACAAGGGATCGGTCGACGTGGTCGGACGGAAATCCAAGGATAGTCTGTACAGTGAAAAAGTCGTTACATTCGAGGATGATGCTGGCGCTTATGACCAGAAGGACGCAGAAGGCTTCATCAAGCTCAATGCGCTTCGATTGAAATTGCTGGGCAAGCGCAATGGCTAGGATTCGCAGTGCTCCGCGCTTGTCGCGGAGTTGCCGGGCTGTCGAGGCAGAATGTCTCCACAGCTTCGCAGCATATACTGTGATTATGTCATGTTGATTCCGCTTCTCATCCTCCTTGGTGGTTTCGTCATATTGATTGTTGGCGGCGAGCTACTGGTTCGCGGCGCCGTCCGCGTGGCGGAGCGGGCAGGGATGTCGGAGCTTCTGATCGGTTTGACCATCGTCGGTTTCGGCACGTCGGCGCCGGAACTGGTGGCCAGCGTCGAAGCTGCGCGCGCCGGGTCGCCTGGCATCGCCTGGGGCAATATTGTCGGTTCCAACCTCGCGAACAGCTTGCTGATCCTGGGCACCGCCTCTCTGATTCTGCCGATGGTGGTGCCGAGAGGACCGTTGTGGCGCGACGGCGGGCTGGCGTTGATCATGACCGTTGTTCTTTGGCTGGTTGCCAGCACGACCGGCATGACGGTTGCCGTCGGCGCTGCCTTTCTGGTCTTGCTGACTGGCTATCTCGCCTATGCCTATTGGGCGGAGCGGACACAGCCGGTTGGCGCCAGTGCTTTGCACGAAAAAGCAGAAGCTCTCGAGCTTTCAGATACGCATTTGCACGACGTGCAGCCGCTCTGGCGATCCATCATGGTGTTGCTTGCCGGGATTATCCTGATCGTGCTCGGCGGTCGATGGCTGGTCGAAGGTGCGGTTGATCTCGCGCGCCTAGTCGGTATGAGCGAAGCCGTGATCGGGTTGACGGTGATCGCAATCGGCACGTCTCTGCCGGAACTCGTGACCTCGGTGGTCGCTGCCTATAAGGGCGCAAGCGCGGTCGCACTGGGTAATGTGCTGGGCTCTAATATTTTCAATCTGTTGTTGATTGGCGGCGTCACGGCTGTAATCGCCCCCGGCACGATCCCGGGAGAAATCAGCAATTTCGGATTGCCTGTGCTGATCGCGGCTTCGGTTTTGCTGCTGATATTCGCGGCGACCGGTCGAAAGATAACGCGCTGGGAAGGCGGGATATTGCTGGCGGTCTATCTGGTCATGTTGGTTTATAATATCGTCGCCGTTTGAATCAGGCGTTGCAATCTCGAGAATCTGTCCCTAGATAGCAGTCATCCCGACATTGTGAGATTTTGAGGGGCTGGCGCTAAGGGGCCGGTAGCGAATTCGCATTGTATGTAGACATGAAGGACCTGGATTGACCGATATAGCCGCCCTGATAGAACTGATTAAGCCGGAGGCAGATGCTTTGGGTTTTGATCTGGTGCGGGTGCAGTTTGTATCGGGAGCGGAAGAGCCCACTCTACAGATCATGGCCGAACGTCCGGAAACCGGACAGCTGGGTATTGATGACTGCGCCGCCTTGTCTCGCCGGATTTCGGCAAAATTCGACGCTCTGGAAGAAGAGGGCCGCGATCCGATTGACTATGCCTATCGGCTGGAAATCAGCTCGCCGGGCATTGACCGGCCGCTAACCCGCGCAAAAGATTTTGAGAACTGGTCCGGACAGGAAGCACGGATCAACCTGATCGAGGCCATTGCCGGCAAGAAACAGCTCCGCGGCCTGCTCGAAGGTATTGAAGGCGATATAATAAAGATTGACGATCGTGAGACGGGAAGTCAGGAGACGCCCCTTACGAATGTCCATAGTGCAAAATTGATTCTGACCGACGCCCTGATCGCTGCAACCGTTCCGGTTTCAACGGATGGTGCGGACGAAATAGAAGAACAGACTTTAGAAGAACAGGAAGACTAATCATGGGCAGTGCTATTTCAGCCAATAAAGCCGAGTTGCTTGCTATCGCGACCGCCGTTGCGACGGAAAAAATGATCGACAAGACGATCGTGATCGAAGCGCTGGAGGAAGCCATCCAGAAGGCTGCTCGCGCTCGCTATGGCGCAGAGAATGACATCCGCGCCAAGTTCGATGTCAAAACCGGCGACTTGCGTCTGTGGCGTGTTGTTGAAGTGGTCGAGGAAGTCGAAGACTATTTCAAACAGGTTGATATCAAGCAGGCTGAAAAGCTGGAGCCAGGCTCCAAGGTTGGCGACTTCATCGTCGATCCGCTGCCGGAAGTCGATCTCGGCCGTATTGATGCGCAGTCGGCCAAGCAGGTCATTTTCCAGAAGGTCCGTGACGCTGAACGCGAGCGGCAATATGAAGAATTCAAGGAACGCGGCGGAGAGATCATCACCGGTGTGGTGAAATCGGTCGAATTCGGCCATGTTGTGGTCGATCTTGGTCGCGCAGAAGGCGTGATCCGCCGCGATCAGCAAATCCCGCGCGAAGCCGCCCGGGTTGGTGATCGCGTCCGCTCGCTGATCCTCGACGTACGCCGCGAAAACCGTGGGCCGCAGATTTTTCTATCTCGCGCCCATCCGGATTTCATGAAGCATCTGTTCGCTCAGGAAGTCCCGGAGATTTACGACGGGATCATCGAGATCAAGGCTGCTGCCCGCGATCCTGGCTCTCGCGCCAAGATCGGTGTGATCAGCCACGATAGCTCGATCGATCCGGTCGGCGCTTGCGTCGGCATGAAGGGTAGCCGCGTACAGGCTGTCGTGCAGGAAATGCAGGGCGAGAAAATCGATATCATCCCGTGGTCGGAAGATATTGCGACATTCGTTGTCAATGCCTTGCAGCCCGCTACGGTTAGTCGCGTTGTTATCGACGAGGAAGAAGGCCGCATTGAAGTCGTCGTTCCTGACGATCAGCTCAGCCTTGCCATTGGTCGTCGTGGCCAGAATGTCCGCCTGGCTTCGCAGCTTACCGGTCTTGCCATCGACATCATGACCGAAGCGGACTCGAGCGAAAAACGGCAGGCTGAATTTGCTGCCCGTACCGAGATGTTCCAGGAAGACCTGGACGTTGACGAAACATTGTCGCAGCTGCTGGTGGCCGAAGGCTTTAGCGAGCTGGAAGAAGTTGCCTATGTTGCCCCGGAAGAAATTTCCAACATAGAAGGCTTTGACGAAGAGCTGGCAGCCGAACTGCAGAATCGCGCCCTCGAGGCGCTGGAACGGCGCGAGGCGGCAGCGCGTGAAAAACGCACCGAACTGGGCGTCGAGGACGCTATTGCAGAATTGCCTCATCTGACCGAAGCCATGCTGGTGACGCTGGGTGAAGCAGGCCTCAAAACGCTCGACGATGTTGCCGATCTCGCGACTGACGAACTTGTTCTGAAACGGAAATCGGAGCCGCGCCGTCGCAATGACAACCGCAAGCCCGAGCCCGATGGCGTCTTGGCCAAATATGGCCTGACCGAAGAGCAGGGCAACGAGATCATCATGGCCGCGCGTGCGCACTGGTTTGAAGATGAAGGCGAGCCAGCAGCTGTTGCTGTCGAAGAAACCGGGGAGGACGCAGATGCGGAATCTCCCCAATGAGACGCGGTCTAAACCTCTAGATCAAGCGCCATATCGTAAATGCATTTTGACTGGGGAAAGTCTTCCCCAGGAGGAACTGATGCGTCTTGCGATGGGCCCCGATGGGCAAATTGCACCTGATGTCCGCGCGAAAGCCCCGGGTCACGGTGCATGGATTGGCGTTGATCGTGCCGCGCTGGAAGCAGCGCAGGCCAAAGGCCAGCTGAAAGGCGCGCTGGCAAGGGCGTTTAAAACCGGTCAGCTCGATATTCCCGACAATCTTCCCGAGCAGCTTGAAACAGCGCTCGAACGCTCCACATTGGACCGACTTGGTCTGGAGGCGCGGGGCGGAACGTTGCTGACCGGTTCCGAAAAGATCGAAACGGCCGCACGCCAGGGCGATCTCAATATGCTGCTCCACTCGTCCGATGCCGGACGCGATGGCTGCGCCAAATTGGATCAGGCATGGCGGGTTGGTAGCGACCGGGAAGGCGAAAATATTCGTGGTCTGATATTGCCGGTGGACCGGCAGGGGCTTTCTGTGGCATTGGGCCGCCAGAATGTGGTGCATATCGGCATAACCGACAAGCGCGCAGCGGGGCGGATTTCGCACAGCCTGAAGAGATGGCTACACTTTATCGGTTCTGATAAAGTTGATGATGATGCCGAAAAGAAAGTTGCGTGATCCGGTCGAGAAAAGCTGGATAAGATATTGCAGTAATTACTATTTTAAGGATTAAGTCTGTTCGATGAGTGAAGATACAAAAGATACGCCAAAACCTGCACGCAAACCCCTTGGGTTGAAGCGTTCGGTTGAACCCGGCGAAGTCAAACAGACGTTCAGCCACGGACGCACCAACAAGGTTGTGGTCGAAGTCAAACGCAAAAAACTGGTTGGCAAACCTGGCGCCGTGGAAGCGGTGAAGGAAGTCGTCAAGGAAACGCCTGCGCCTGCTCCGGTAGCGGCTCCGGCGTCAAAGCCTGCTCCGAAAAAGCAGCCGGCTGCGCCCAAGGCCAATGATGGCCTGACTCGCCAGGAGTTGCAGGCGAAACTTCTGCGTGAGGCAGAAGAAGCGCGTCTGGACGCGATGCAGGAAGCTCGCAAACGCGATACGCGCGAAAAGAAAGAGCAGACCGCAGAAGAGAAGAAGCGGGCTGAAGACAAGCGCAAGGCCGAAGAAGAGCAGGCGCGCAAGGCACAGGAAGAAATCGCTGCTGCAGAAAAAGCCGTTGCTGAAGCGCCGGCTGAAGCTGCCGCTGAAACACCTGCGGTGGAAGCAACCACTGCGGCAACACCTGCCGCAACGGGTACTGCGCGGCCACCGGCACGCAAATTTACGCCAGTAGAAGCACCAAAACGGCCGAAGCCGGAAAAAGAAAAGCAGAAAGCCGGACGTGACGATCGCAACGATCGTCGTCAATCGGGCAAGCTTACCGTCAACCGTGCCTTGCGCGGCGAAGATGGCGCTGCGCGGGCACGCTCGCTGGCAGCGCTGAAACGCGCACGCGAAAAAGAAAAACGGTCCATGCGGTCAGGGCGGCCGAGCGAACCGCGCGAAAAGCAGATCCGCGACGTCATCGTGCCGGACGCCATTACCGTACAGGAACTGGCCAAACGTATGGGTGAAAAGGGTGCGCAACTGGTCAAATCCCTGTTCAACATGGGTTCGATGGTCACCGTCAACCAGACGATCGATCAGGATACCGCAGAATTGCTGGTCGAGGAATTCGGTCACAACATCCAGCGTGTTTCCGAGGCCGATGTTGAAATCAACACCCAGGCCGATGTCGATCCGGAAGAAACGCAGAAACCGCGTGCTCCGGTTGTGACGATTATGGGCCACGTCGATCACGGCAAGACCTCGTTGCTTGATGCGTTGCGCGGAACCGATGTGGTTGCGGGCGAAGCTGGCGGCATTACCCAGCATATCGGTGCTTATCAGGTCACCATGAAAAATGGCGACAAGGTGACGTTCCTTGATACGCCTGGCCATGAAGCGTTTACCGACATGCGGATGCGCGGTGCCAATGTCACCGATATCGTGATCTTGGTGGTGGCTGCCGATGACGGCCTTATGCCGCAGACAATCGAAGCGATTAATCACACAAAGGCCGCTGGCGTGCCGATGATTGTCGCGATCAACAAGATCGACAAGGAGGGCGCTGACCCGACAACGGTTCGCACCCGCCTGCTCGAGCATGAAGTGATCGTGGAAGAAATGTCCGGTGACGTTCTGGACGCAGAAGTTTCTGCGCTCAAGAAAATCGGCCTCGACGAACTGATGGACAAGATTCACGTTCAGGCCGAATTGCTGGAACTGAAAGCGCGTCCTGACCGTCCTGCCGAAGGTACGGTTGTGGAAGCAAAACTTGATGTCGGTCGCGGTCCTGTTGCGACTGTGCTGATCGAACGCGGTACCTTGAAACGCGGCGATGTCTTCGTCGTCGGTTCGCAGACCGGTAAGGTCCGGGCGATGATTGATGACAAGGGCAAGCAGGTCAAGGAAGCTGGACCTTCCATGCCGGTTGAAGTGCTGGGTATCTCCGGTGTTCCATCCGCTGGCGACAAGCTGACTGTGGTCGAGAATGAAGGCCGTGCCCGCGAAGTTGCAACCTATCGTGCAGAACAGCAGAAGCTGAAACGGACCACACAGGCACCGACAAGCCTCGAGAATATGTTCTCTGCAGCGGCGAATAGCGCAGTGGAATTCCCGGTACTGGTCAAGGCCGATGTTCAGGGTTCTACCGAAGCTATCGTTCAGGCACTGAACAAGATTTCGAACGACGACATCAAGGTGCGGATCTTGCACAGCGGTGTCGGAGCGATCACGGAATCGGATGTTACTCTGGCCGGAGCCAGCAAGGCACCGATCATCGGGTTCAATGTTCGTCCCAATGCCAAGGCGCGTGAAATCGCCAAGCGCGATGGGGTCCGCTTCAAATATTTCGATATCATCTATGATCTGACCGACGATATCCGCGCCGAAATGGCCGGTGAACTCGGCCCAGAGAAGATCGAGAATGTGGTCGGTCGTGCGGAAGTCAAGGACGTGTTCAAGTCGGGCAAGAAAGACAAGGCAGCCGGCTTGCTGGTTACCGAAGGTTCCTTGCGCAAAGGCCTGTTCGCCCGTCTTACCCGCGACGATGTCATTGTCAGCGCAACGACCATCGCGTCGCTGCGGCGGTTCAAGGACGATGTCGAGGAAGTCCGCGCCGGCATGGAATGTGGTGCGGTTCTGGAAGATACCAACGATATCAAGCCAGGCGATATGCTCGAAGTCTTCCAGGTCACGGAGAAAGAACGGGTTCTTTAATGCAATCGTCATCCCGGACTTGATCCGGGATCCAGCGGGGATGGGCACGTAGTTCGTGCTTGCCCTTCTTGGATGCTGAACCGAGTTCAGGATGACGAATTTGAGGCTTTATAATTGTGGCAAAATATAACGATACATCTCCTGAAGGTCGTTCGGTCCGCTTGCTGCGCGTTGGCGAGCAGGTCCGGCATATCCTGTCGGAACTGCTGACGCGCGGCGAAGTGCATGATGCGGTGCTGACGTCGCATAGTGTCAGCGTTACCGAAGTGCGCATGTCTCCGGACTTGCGCCACGCTACGGTGTTCGTGAAGCCGTTGCTTGGTGCGAACGAAGCGGACGTGCTGAAGGCGCTGAAGACCAATACCGCGTTTTTCCAGAAGGAAGTCGCGAAGCGGGTACAGATGAAATATGCGGCCAAGCTGAAATTTCTCGCCGACGAGAGCTTTGATACGGCCGAGCATATCGAGAGCCTGCTTAGCAATCCCAAGGTTGCGCAGGATTTGTCGAAAGAGGCTGACGAAGACTAGATCCGTTCGTCCTGAGCTTGTCGAAGGACGGTTTCAGGATGCAGAAGTGCTTCGACAGGCTCAGCACGAACGGTTATTAAGCGGAGCTTATGGCCAAACTCTATTTCTATTATGCCTCGATGAACGCCGGCAAGTCGAGCAATCTGCTGCAGGCGGCCTTCAACTATGGCGAGCGCGGGATGAAGGTGATGCTGTGGACCGCAGCGATCGACAATCGCGCGAGCTTTGGTGCCATCGCTTCCCGGATCGGCCTGCATGCGGATGCGCATCGCTTTGGCGAGGACACGGACCTGTTTGCCGCAGTCAGTACCGAGCAGGATGAAGGCAAGCTGGCCTGCGTGATGATCGACGAAGCCCAGTTTCTGACCGACGGACAAGTTTGGCAACTGGCGCGATTGGCGGATGAAGCTGGAATCCCGGTGCTCTGCTATGGCCTGCGGACGGATTTTCAGGGCAATCTATTCCCGGGATCGGCTAAGCTTCTGGGCCTTGCCGACAGTCTGGTCGAGCTTAAAGCCGTGTGCGAATGCGGGCGGAAGGCGACAATGAATCTGCGCATTGATGAAGCGGGCAGAGCCATCGCTGCCGGGGCACAAACGGAAATTGGCGGCAATGAAAGCTATATTGCGCTGTGCCGAAAGCATTTTCGGGAGCGGCTGAATGGTTGAACTATCCGCAACGCTGGAACAGGGGCCGGTCCGCCTCGAACCGCTGGCCGAACATCATCTGGAACCGCTGCGCGCGGCTTGCGCTGAAGATCAGGATATCTGGGACATTTATCCCGTTTCCATGCTCGACGAGAATTTCGACAAGGCGATAGAGGCCTTTCACCATACCACCAACTGGGTGCGCTTTGCGGTGATTAAAAGCGAAACCGGGAGGGTTGTTGGCATGACCAACTACATCAATCCAGATCCATTCGGCGTGGTCGAAATCGGCGGTACCTATATCGCGCCGTCAGTGAGGGGCAGCGGTTTCAACGACATCATGAAAAAGTTGATGATCGATCACGCCTTTGACAATGGCTTCACCCGGATTGAATTTCGTGTCGATACCCGCAACAAACGCTCGATGGCAGCGGTGCTGAAACTCGGCGCTACGCACGAGGGAACGCTGCGCAAGAACCGGATTACCTGGACGGGTTACGTCCGGGATACTGCGGTTTTCGGATTGCTCAAGGAAGAATGGACTTTGTGAAGATGAGGCTTCTGATCCTTGCCCCGGCGTTGTTGCTGGCAAATACAGCAAGCATTGCATGTGATGATGTCGGGGATCAATCCGGCGCTGCTTCCATTCCGTTGAATTCTGCCTCAGCTGAAGGATTTGTTCCCGATGACTGGTATCTGGAGAAAACCGTCGAGGGTGACCTGGATAAAGACGGCCTGTCGGATCTGGCGCTTATCATCCGGCAGAATGACCCGAAACTGGTCATCGAAGGCAATGGTTTGGGTACAGAACGATATGACGGTAACCCGCGCACTATCGTGGTGGCGCTGAAGCAAGCGGGTGGCGGATATTTAAGGATCGCTCAGAACGACCAGATCATCCCGGTTACCGGCGGCGCGATGATCGATGATCCGATTGACGACGCCTCGGATGGTTCGCTGACTATCGACAAGGGCGTCATGCGGTTGAATATCAGTTTCTGGGCCAGCGCCGGGACCTGGGACACGTTCAACCGGACATTTTCGTTTCGGCTGAAGGGTGCGCAACTGGGGTTGATCGGCTACGACAATCACCATGTGCACCGTGGATCCGGAGCATTGAATATTGTCAGCATCAATTATCTGACGCGGCGCAAGAAAACCGAAACCGGAAGTATTGAAGATGCTCATGTTCCTGAAGTGTGGAGCAATATCAGGCGCAAGCCGCTGATCCTTTTCGATGATATCGGCGATGGTTTCGCTTTTGATCCCGATAGAAACTAGTCTTTACAGGCAGGATATAGATTGACGATGGAAAAACCCCATGGCTGGATTATCCTCGATAAGCCGCTCGAACTTGGCTCGACGCAGGCTGTCGGTGCGGCGAAGCGGAATTTGCGCGAGGCCGGCTTGCTCGGCAAGGGCAAGAACAAGCTGAAGGTCGGTCATGGCGGGACGCTGGACCCGCTGGCGACCGGGGTTTTGCCGATCGCGATCGGCGAGGCGACCAAGCTTTGCGGGCGGATGCTGGATGCAACCAAAATTTATGAATTTACGATCGGTTTCGGCAGCGAGACAGAAACGCTGGATGTCGAGGGGGCTGTGACCGAGACGTCCGACCACCGGCCTTCTCTGGCTGACATTGAAGCGGTTTTGCCGCAGTTCACCGGGCCGATTGAACAGATACCGCCGAAATATTCGGCGCTGAAGATTGACGGCAAGCGGGCTTATGATCTGGCGCGGGCAGGGGTTGAAGTGGAGATGAAGCTGCGGGGGGTGACGATATTTTCGCTCACTGTTCGTCATCCTGAACTTGTTTCAGGATCCCGGGAGGTCCTGAAACAAGTTCAGGATGACGAAATACTCCAGGAAATCACACTCACGGCCAAAGTTTCCAAGGGCACCTATATCCGCTCGCTCGCCCGCGACATTACGCGCGCCTTGAACACGGTCGGTCATGTCACCATGTTAAGGCGGACAAAGGCCGGTCCCTTCACGCTGAAACAGGCGATTTCGCTGGACAATCTCAACGAAATTGGTAAGGGCGCGGACATTACAGACTATCTTTTGCCGCTTGAGGCAGGGCTGGACGACATCCCGGCTTTTGACCTCACTCCTGATCAGGCAAAACTGCTTCGGCGAGGCATGACGCTGGACGAACAGGAAATGATCGGGAACCCCGCACTCAACGGGCTTTTTCTGGCGACAGAGAACCAAGGTTCTCCGGTTGCGCTGGCCGAGCTTGTTGATGGTACCGTCAAGGTGGTTCGCGGGTTCAATATGTGAATGATGTTCGAAGGAAAAAAATATGACGATTACCGCAGAAAAAAAACAGGAACTGATTCAGAAATTCGGCCAGACAAAGGGCGATACCGGTTCCCCGGAAGTTCAGGTTGCCGTGCTCACCGAGCGCATCGTGAACCTGACCGAGCATTTCAAAGGCCATCACAAGGATAACCACTCCCGTCGCGGATTGCTGATGATGGTCAACAAGCGGCGCAGCCTGCTCGACTATCTTCGCAAGAAGGACGTTGAGCGTTATGCCAAGCTGATCAAGGACCTTGGTCTCCGGAAATAAGAGTTTTGAAAGCGGCTCCCAAGCGGGGGCCGCTTTTGCATTGGGTATCGCGGCAATAAGGCAGCGATATCTTTCGACAGGGCACAAATGGCCCCGAACCGCTGTTCAGCCGGATTGCTGGACACAAGAAAGCCCCCGCACTGCATAGGGCAGGCGGGACAAAGGAAAATACGAATGTTTGATATCAAGAAAGTTGAAATGGAGTGGGGCGGACAGACCCTCACCCTCGAAACGGGCCGTATTGCCCGTCAGGCTGATGGCGCGGTACTCGCGACCCTCGGCGAAACGGTTGTACTGTGCGCAGTTACCGCCGCCAAATCCGTGCGCGAAGGGCAGGATTTCTTCCCGCTCACCGTGCACTATCAGGAAAAATTCTCAGCCGCCGGTCGTATTCCGGGCGGTTTCTTCAAGCGCGAAGGCCGTGCGACGGAAAAAGAAACGCTGACATCGCGTTTGATTGACCGTCCTTGTCGTCCGCTTTTCCCCGAAGGTTTCTACAACGAAATCAACGTAATCTGCCAGGTGATGAGCTATGACGGCGTCAACGAGCCCGACATATTGGCGATGGTTGCAGCTTCTGCTGCGCTGACCATCTCCGGCGTTCCCTTCATGGGCCCAATCGGTGCGGCTCGTGTCGGTTACAAAGAAGGCGAATATCAGCTGAACCCAAGCATGGAAGAAGTTGCGACAGGCGAACTCGATCTGGTTGTTGCCGGAACCATGGGTGCTGTGATGATGGTTGAATCGGAAGCACAAGAGCTTTCCGAAGAAGTCATGCTCGGCGCTGTGCAATTCGCCCATGACGCATCCAAGCAGGTTGCTGGCCTGATCATCGATCTGGCTGAACAGGCTGCGAAAGAGCCCTGGAAGCTTGATGCCGGTGACGACAATAGCGAGATCAAGGACGAACTGCGCAAGCTGGTCGGAAAAGATATTGCTGCGGCTTACAAGAAAACCGACAAATCAGAGCGTAGCGACGCGCTGAATGCGGTTCGCGACAAAGCCAAAGAAAAATATGCCGATGCAGACGGCCAGACCCAGATGACCGCCGGCAAGATGGTCAAGAAGCTGGAAGCTGAAATCGTTCGTGGCGCCATCATCAAGGACGGCACCCGTATCGACGGTCGTAAGCTCGATCAGGTTCGCCCGATCGAAGCCATGGTCGGCTTGCTGCCACGGACCCACGGTTCGGCTCTGTTCACCCGCGGTGAAACACAGGCAATCGTGACCACGACTTTGGGCACCAAAGACGCCGAGCAGATGATCGACGGTCTTGACGGTCTGAGCTACACCAACTTCATGCTGCACTATAACTTCCCGCCTTATTCGGTTGGTGAAGTGGGCCGCTTTGGTTTCACGAGCCGCCGCGAAACCGGCCATGGTAAGCTCGCGTTCCGCGCGCTCCGTCCGGTATTGCCGACAGTGGAAGACTTCCCTTACACGATCCGCGTTCTCTCGGACATCACCGAGTCCAACGGTTCGTCTTCGATGGCGACCGTTTGTGGCGGTTCGCTGGCGATGATGGATGCTGGTGTGCCTCTGGCGCGTCCGGTTTCCGGTATCGCGATGGGCCTGATCCTCGAAGGCGAAGACTTCGCTGTTCTCTCCGACATTCTCGGCGACGAAGATCATCTCGGCGACATGGACTTCAAGGTTGCTGGTACCGAAAAGGGTATCACGTCCTTGCAGATGGACATCAAGGTAGCCGGCATTACGCAGGAAATCATGAAGTCTGCTCTGGAACAGGCCAGTGGCGGTCGTGCTCATATCCTCGGCGAAATGAGCAAGGCGCTTAGCGGCACCCGGACCGAAATGTCCGAACATGCTCCGCGCATCGAAACCTTGCAGATCAACAAAGAGAAAATCCGCGACGTTATCGGTACCGGCGGTAAAGTGATCCGCGAAATCGTTGCTGAAACCGGCGCGAAGGTCGACATCGACGACGAAGGCCTGATCAAGGTTTCTTCTTCCGACAAATCCCAGATTGATGCGGCAATCGCATGGATCAAGGGTATTGTTGAAGAAGCCGAAGTCGGTAAAGTCTATGACGGCAAGGTTGTGAACCTGGTCGACTTTGGCGCATTCGTGAACTTCATGGGCGGCAAGGACGGTCTCGTCCACGTTTCCGAAATCAAGAATGAGCGCGTCGAGAAAGTCTCTGACGAACTGAGCGAAGGCCAGGAAGTCAAGGTCAAGGTCCTCGAAATCGATCAGCGCGGCAAGGTTCGCCTGTCGATGCGGGTTGTTGATCAGGAAACTGGTGAAGAACTTGAAGACACGCGTCCTGCTCGCGAACCACGCGGTGACAAGCCTCGTGGTGGCCCACGCCGTGATGGCGGTGGTCGCGGACGCGATGGTGGTGGACGTGGCCGTGATGGCGGCGGACGTGGCCGGAACAATGACGGTCCGAAAGAGGGCGGCGGCGATATTCCATTGCCTTCCTCGATCACCGAAGACTAGATTTTCACAAAATCAAACAGCAAGGGGCCCGGAGCGATTCGGGCCCTTTTCTTTGTCCGGAATATTTTCGGCAAATTCGCCAGATTAATGTCCAGTAAAGCTGCGACCGAACAGGGAGTGTCACTCTGCTCCAGCGGCTTTTTTTGCTTTATTCTTGGCTGGATGAAAACAAGCGGTTAAGAGGTCTGCCATATGACAAAACACATTCTCAAATGGGCCGTTATAGGTCTCTCCGCCACGGCGCTTTCCGGTTGTGCAATGCTTGGTGGCGGCGGTAGCGGCCGCGGTGCCGATACGCGTTACGTCGCTCGCGATGTCGACACGCTCTACAACGCTGCAAAAGCGCGGCTTGACCGCGGAGAGTATAAGATTGCCGCTGCACTGTTCGACGAGGTCGAGCGCCAGCATCCCTATTCCCCCTGGGCCCGCCGCGCGCAGCAGATGAGCGCGTTCAGCTATTATCTCTCGGGCGAATACAACAAGGCGACGGAATCGGCTCGCCGTTTCCTGTCCATCCATCCGGGTAACAAGGACGCAGCTTACGCTTATTATCTGATCGCGCTCTGCTATTACGAGCAGATCGGCGATGTCACCCGCGACCAGAAGATCACCGAACAGGCGCTGGCGACTCTCGGTGAGGTTGCCCGTCGCTATCCGAATTCCCGCTATGCTGCGGATGCCCAGCTGAAAATCGATCTGGTCAATGATCATCTGGCTGGCAAGGAAATGGAAATCGGTCGTTTTTACCAGCGTCGCGGCAAGTGGCTGGCTGCCACGATTCGTTTCCGGACGGTGATCGAGAAATATGAAACCACCACCCATGCCCCGGAAGCGCTGATGCGGCTCACCGAATCCTATCTGGCGCTGGGCGTCCCGGTGGAGGCCAAGAAAACGGCTGCTGTGCTGGGCGCGAACTATCCTGGTACCAAATGGTATGAGCGCGCTTATGACCTGATCAACAAACATGATGCGACATAAGATCATATGTCGCTGCAATGCGTTGCAGCCAAGGTAAACGTGTTTTAAGAGGGACCTGTGCTGCAGTCCCTTTCCATCCGTGATATTGTACTGATCGAAGCGCTCGACCTGGAATTCGGGTCGGGTCTTACGGTGCTGACCGGCGAGACCGGTGCCGGTAAATCGATCCTGCTCGACAGTCTCGGGCTGGCGCTCGGCAACAGGGCGGATAGCGGTCTGGTTCGCCAGGGCACCGAGAAAGCGCAAGTCACGGCCAGTTTCGAGCCGCCCGCTGCAGGCAGCAAGCTGGCTGCTATGCTGGCTGAAAATGATATTGAAATCGAACCCGGCGAGCCGCTGATCATCAAGCGATCGGTGAAGGCCGACGGTGGTAGTCGCGCCTTCATCAACGACCAGCCCTGTTCGGCGACGCTGTTGCGGACTGTCGGCGGACAATTGATTGAAATCCATGGCCAGCATGATGATCGCGGCCTGATCAATCCCAAGGGACATCGGGCTTTGCTCGACATTTTTGCCGGTGTCGAAGCCAAGGCGGTTGGTGATGCTTTTGTCGCCTGGCAGACCGCCAAGGCGGCGCTGGAACAAGCGAAGCAGGACCAGGAAACGGCGGAAAACGACCGCGAATATCTTGAACATAGCGTTGCCGAACTGTCGAAATTTGCGCCGCAACCGGGCGAGGAACAGGAACTGGCGCTGGACCGGGCAACGATGATGAAGGGCGAGAAACTGACCGGCGATCTCGAAGCGATTCGCGCGGCCTTTGACGGCTCCAACGGCGGGCTGGCCTCGCTCCGGTCTGCGGCACGACGACTTGATATGATTGCCGACGATCATCCCTTGCTCAAGGAAGCGCTGGAGTCGCTGGACCGGTCGATTATCGATGCCAGCGAAGCCGAGGAAAAGCTCAATGACGCGGCCGCTGCGCTGAGTTTCGACCCGCAGCGGCTCGATGATATGGAGACCCGACTGTTCGATCTGAGGGGCCTGGCGCGCAAGCATCGGGTGGAGCCGGACAGGTTGTCGGATCTGCTGAATGACCTGCAGAACAAGCTGGCGGCGATCAGTGACGGCGGTCGCTCACTGGAAGAATTGGAAGCATCTTTAGTCCGGGCGAAGCAATCCTATATTGCAGCGGCGGAAAGCCTGCGAGCCAGGCGGAGCAAGGCGGCGAAGGCGTTGGATAAAGCGGTCGCTGGAGAATTGGCGCCGCTCAAACTGGATGCGGCAAGATTTGAGACTTTGCTTGAACTATTGCCCGAAGAGCATTGGAATAAAAGCGGAATGGACCGGATCGAGTTTCTGATCTCGACCAATCCCGGGGCGCCACTGGCCCCTCTAGGCAAAATTGCGTCAGGAGGTGAACTTTCGCGGTTCATATTGGCGCTAAAGGTCGCATTGGCCGAAGAATATGGCCTGAAAACCATCATTTTTGACGAAGTCGACCGCGGCGTCGGTGGTGCGGTGGCCTCTGCTATCGGCGACCGCCTGTCGCGCCTGTCGAGCGGCGCGCAGCTGCTCGTCGTGACCCACAGCCCGCAAGTCGCGTCCAAGGGAGACGCGCATATGCTGATCAACAAGTCGCTCAGCGGCACGGTGTCGCGCACTGATGTCAGCGCGCTGGACAATGAAGGCCGGCGACAGGAGATTGCGCGGATGCTCTCCGGTGCGGATGTGACGGATGAGGCGAGAGCGCAGGCGGATCGGTTGCTGGAGGGGGTTTAGTGATTGCTCGGATGCCACCTCTTAAGCCCCTCCTTTTCAAAGGAGGGGTTGGGGTGGTTCGGTGCCGCTTGTCGCTGCGCGAGCGATGCAAAAGCATCGCCACCACCCCAACCCCTCCTCTAAAGAGGAGGGGCTAAGGTTGTGACCGACCGGGCCACTCTTCTTGCTCGTGCGAAGGAGATGCGGCGCAAACCTACCGAACCGGAAAAGCGGTTGTGGCGACATCTTTCGGCTTCGCAACTCAGAGGTCACAAATTCCGTCGTCAGGCTGTGATCGACTATTATATCGCCGACTTCTTTTGCCCGCATAAAAAGCTGATTGTTGAAGTAGATGGTGATACGCATGATAACGATTCTGACTGCAAGCGCGATGGGCGGTTGCGGAAACAGGGATATCGGACGGTGCGGTTCAGCAATCTGGATGTGATGGGTAATAT
This sequence comes from uncultured Sphingorhabdus sp., assembly GCA_963974765.1. Lineage (GTDB taxonomy): Bacteria > Pseudomonadota > Alphaproteobacteria > Sphingomonadales > Sphingomonadaceae > Parasphingorhabdus. Next base: position 898,184 of record CAXBEI010000002.1, on the reverse strand, counting down.
GGACGGGGTTTTGACGGATTTGTTGAGAAAACTGGAAGAAACTCCTGATCGGTGGGCTGGGCGTCGGGCCGGCACCACCCCAAACCCCTCCTCTGAAGAGGAGGGGCTTCAGTGAGCTTGAGCCTTGTCTATGCTGGTAGCGATCAAAAGGTCCCGTTTGAGCCCCTCCTTTTTAAAGGAGGGGTTGGGGTGGTTCGGTGCCGCTTGTCGCTGCGCGAGCGATGCAAGAGCATCGCCACCACCCCAACCCCTCCTCTGAAGAGGAGGGGCTTTCTATGACCCTCACTCCGATTGAAAATCTCTCCGAAGCCGATGCCGCAAACGAACTGATGCGCCTGGCGCGCACCATCGCGAAGCATAACAAGCTCTACCACGCCGAGGACACGCCGGAAATTTCCGACGCGGATTATGACGCGCTGGTGCGGCGGAATAACGAGCTGGAGGAGGCCTTTCCGCATCTGGTGCGGGAAAATAGTCCGAACAAGCTGGTCGGGGCGGCGGTGGCGGCTTCGCCCTTGTCGAAGGTTACCCACGAACAGCGGATGATGAGCCTCGACAACGGCTTTTCGGACGAGGATATCGCCGAATGGCTGGCGCGCGTACGGCGCTTTTTGAATCTGGACGAGGGCGCGCCGGTGGCGGTGACCGCCGAGGACAAGATTGACGGACTGTCCTGTTCGCTGCGCTACGAGAAGGGCGAGCTGGTGCTGGCCGCGACACGCGGGGACGGGCAGGTTGGTGAGGATGTGACCGCCAATGTGCGAATGATTTCGGATATTCCGGCGAATCTTCTCCCCTCCCCTTTAGGGGAGGGGCCGGGGGTGGGGACTGTCGGCAAAGGAAGCTCTCCGGACACATCCCCCACCCCAACCCCTCCCCTAAAGGGGAGGGGCTATACCATCCCCGACCTTTTCGAAATCCGCGGCGAAGTTTACATGGCCAAGGCCGATTTTGCCGGGCTCAACGAGCGGCTGATGGACGAGGGCAGGGCTGATGCGGAGGCCAAGGGCATTGACTTCGATCCGGAGAAAATCCGCCAGTTCGCCAATCCGCGCAATGCCGCTGCCGGTTCGCTGCGGCAGAAAGACGCCAACATCACCGCCAAGCGCCCGCTGAAATTCTGGGCACATGGCTGGGGTGTGCATAGCGAAGTGCCGGGCGAGACGGCGTTTGACGTCATGAAGGCAATTGAAAGCTGGGGCGTTCCGGTTTCGCCTTTGGTGAAGCGGTTCGAAACGCTCGACGACATGCTCGCTCACTATCGGCATATCGAGGCGGAGCGGGCGGACTTGCCTTATGACATCGATGGCGTGGTCTACAAGGTCGACCGGCTCGACTGGCAGCAGCGGCTCGGCTTTGTTGCCAAGGCGCCGCGCTGGGCATTGGCGCATAAATTCCCGGCGGAACAGGCGCAGACGACGCTGGAGAGCATTGATATCCAGGTCGGACGCACAGGCAAGCTGACCCCGGTTGGCCGTCTGAAACCCGTGACGGTTGGCGGCGTGGTGGTTTCCAATGTGACGCTGCACAACCGCGATGAAGTCGAGCGGCTTGGCGTGCGCCCGGGTGACCGGGTGGTGATCCAGCGGGCAGGGGACGTGATCCCGCAAGTGGTCGACAATCTGACCCGCGACGCAAAACGCGAGCCTTATCATTTTCCGGATCACTGCCCCGAATGCGGCAGCGAAGCCGTGGCCGAGGAAGGCGAGGTCGATGTGCGCTGCACCGGCGGGCTGATCTGTCCGGCGCAACGCTTCCAGCGACTGGCGCATTTTGTCTCGCGGGTCGCGCTCGATATTGACGGACTGGGCGAGAAAAGTATCGCCGAGTTTATCGAAGCAGGCTGGCTTGAAAGCCCTGCAGACATTTTCCGCCTGCACCAGCATCGGGACGAGATACTGGCCCGCGAAGGCTGGCAGGACAAGTCTGTGGATAATCTGTTGGCGGCTGTGGAAAAGAAACGGCAACCGGATGCGGCAAGGCTTTTGTTCGGGCTGGGCATCCGGCATATCGGCACGGTGACCGCGCGGGATCTGCTGAAGAATTTCAGGACCTTGCCGCGTTTGCGCGAAATTGCGGAGATTGCGCAGGAATCTGAAGAATACCGTTCGTCTCGAGCGCAGTCGGGAGACGGGGATGCTGGGCAGGGTGTCTCGACTTCGCTCGACACGAACGGAAAGGCTGCGAGCGATATCACGGGGACAGAAGCGGGCAATGCCGCTTGGGCGGATATCATCTCGATCGACGGCGTCGGGCCAACTGTTGCACAGGCTTTGGCCGATTTCTTCCACGAACCGCACAATTGCGCAGTCTGGGACGATTTGCTGAGCGAAGTCTCTCCACCCGACTATATTGTCGAAACCCGCGACAGCGCGGTGGCCGGAAAAACGGTCGTTTTCACCGGCAAGCTGGAAACCATGAGCCGCGACGAAGCCAAGGCGCAGGCCGAGGCTCTCGGCGCCAAGGCTTCCGGTTCGGTGAGCGCGAAGACCGATCTGGTGGTGGCCGGACCCGGTGCGGGATCGAAGGCGAAGAAGGCGGCTGAACTGGGGATTGAGGTGATAGACGAAGCGGCCTGGGCAGAGATTGTGGCGGCTGCCGGCTGAACGGTTTGTCGCGCTGACCCAGAGCCAATATGCAGGGGATTGCAGATGAAATATTTCTTGATGATGACCGCTTTTGTCCTGCTTGGCCTTTCACCCTCGCACGCCCGGGAAAACATCAAGTCAGAGCCATTGACGACGGGAACATCTTATCTGTTGTCGACTCACGGAGTCGAACGCCGCATCAACATTGTGTTGCCTGCCGACTATGACGAAACCGACCATAGCTATCCGGTTTTGATCATGCTGGATGGCGGGTTGCAGCAAGATTTCTATCTGGCGCTGGGCATCGAGCGCTGGAATCAGCTTTGGAAGCGCAGCGCATCCGTTATTTTTGTCGGCGTCGAAACGGTTGACCGGCAGCGGGAACTGCTACCGCCGACAGAATCCGGGGAAGAACAGGAGCGCTACCCGACAGCGGGAGAAAGCGCGGACTTTCGAGCGTGGCTGTCTGAAACGGTTCTTCCCCTGATCAGAGATCACTATCGGGATGACGGCCGTGCCTTTCTGGCGGGCGAAAGCGCTGCCGGTCATTTTGTGGCCGAAACCTGGGCGATAGCGCCCAAGTCGTTTGATGGCTATGCGGCGTTATCGCCCAGCCTGCAATGGGACAACCAGAGCCTGTCGCATCGTCTGGCTGGCATGGAGAAGCAGGATCGACCGGCTTTGTTTCTTTCGCTTGCGGATGAAGGCGGGGGGACCGAGGAGGGGGTGCTTCGCTTTGTTGCGGAGGCAGGCTCCAACCTGTGCTTCGCCGACCGGCGCACAGAATTGGTCCATGCCAACACGCTGCACGGCCTATTGCCCGAAGCCCTGCAATATCTTTTGCCCACCGACGCTGACTGGCTGGAGGAATATGGCCTGACCCTGCGTTGCAGCGACCGGGCGGGCGAGTAACGATCGGAATCGGGAAGTCAGACGGCCGCTTTCCGGCATGGCTAGCGACCGCCCTACCTCTCTCCCAAGCTCTTCAAATCTTCGCTATCGCTTCGACGGCCGCCAATTCTTTCACTCCATGACCGCCTTCCTTGTTCTCCGGAAAGATCGGCCAGGCGAGTTGCTGGCCCAAAGTGGCGGGTGCGAGATTTTCCACGCCATAGCTGTCGGGATAGCGGCGGGTGATATGGGCGGTGCCGAAGAGAACGTCCCAGAAGAACAGCAGGTTCCCGAAATTGCCCTTGTAATGAGTCACGCCGTCGCTCTTGTGGCGGCCGTGATGGGCGTGGTGGGTGGCCGGGGTCGAGATCGTGCGTTCGACCAGCCACATGATGGGTGACAGCCATTTGATCTGATAGAGCTTCTCGTCCCACGCGACATCGCTGTGCGCGCCGACGATTACCGCCATCTTGACGATGATATAGCCGACATAGACCCAGCCCAACCCGAGATAGATCAGGGCACCGGAGAACCAGATGCTCGGCATGGTCAGATAATAGAAGATATTGTTCCGGTAGACGAGGCGGACGCTCATGTAGCGCGCATTATGGTGCGAGCGGTGGAGATTGTAGAGGAAGGGCACGCTGTGCGAAAGGCGATGCCAGAAATATTGCATCATGTCGTCAAAGACGAGAAACAGGGCGATGGCGGCGATCAGCGGGATGCCGGCGAGTGCGCCTTGCCACTGTGGGGCGGCACTGCCGAGGATGAACTGGGCTGCCAGTATGATGCTTGGCTGGGTGATGACCAGCAGCACGAACGAGCCGATAATCTCGACCAGCGCGTCATCGCGGGTCTGTTCCGGTTTGCTGAACAGCCGGGTGCGGAAAAATTCCAGCAGACCGAAGACCAGGAATATGCCGGTGATGGCCAAAAGTTCGGGCCGCATGATGTCTCTCCCAGAGGATTGCTTGCAGAGATTTGTTAGCCGATGTAGGACCGCGCAAATGCAAACAACTTGGCATTTCGGCATTTATTTATGACGGCATTATCTCCCATGGCCGGAACCGGCTTCGTCACGGCGCTGCCCGAGACGGTTCGCGCTGATCTGCTCGGCAGGGGGCAGGCGCGTTCTTTCGCGAAAGGCCAGATCATCCAGCAACGCGGCGATACCGCGAAGGAATTCTGGTATATCGAAAGCGGATCGGTGCAGATCGGACGCTATGGCGTCGGCGGGCGGCTAACCCTGTTTGCGCTGCTGGGCGCTGGCGACGCCTTTGGTGAACTGGCCTTCATGGGTGAATTTCCGAGGACCGTAGACGCCATTGCCGGTAGTGACAGCGTCCTGATCCGGATCGGCGAGCGCGAACTGTGGAGCCTGATGGACTCCGATGCGGCGGTGACGCGATTGCTGCTCAAGACCATGGCGCTGACGGTGCAGGAAGCGTTCGACCTGATCGAATCCAGCCGGAACCTCTCGGTGCCGCAAAAGCTGACGCAGGCGTTGCTGCAGCTGTCCGGCAATCAGGAAGACGGAACGCAGGTGATGGCCACCCAGCAGGACCTGGCCGATCTGGTCGGGGTGTCGCGGGTATCGCTGGGCAAGGCGATGACCAGATTGCAGGTCGCGGGGGTCATCGAGCCGGGCTATGGTTCTGTGACGATAAGGGATAGTGCGGCGTTGCGCGATATGGGGGCTGGCTAGAGCCTTCCGTTCGTCCTGAGCTTGTCGAAGGACCGGTTCCCGGAGATAGCCGCACTTCGACAGGCTCAGTGCGAACGGTTTCGTCCTCGTCCTCGAGAGGAACAGACCTGTCAGCAGATAGGCAAGCGAACCGAGTGAAATTGGCAAGAGCTCTCCGACGGGAGAAACCACCCCAACCCCTCCTTTGAAAAGGAGGGGCTTGATAATCCCGTTCGTCCTGAGCCTGTCGAAGGACCGTGGCCCGGAGATAGTAGCATTGCGACAGGCTCAGTGCGAACGGTTCATTCCGCACTTTCCGGAAACCAGCGCATCACGCCACCCTGAAACGGCGTCCAGCGTCCGGTGCGAATGCCGGCCTGCTGCAGGATATCGCTGGTCCAGTTGTTGCAGGTGTAGAAGGCATTATAGTGGCCGTTCGCCGCGTAGAACAGGTCGTCCTGACCATAGCCCGGTGACGGTTGGGAGCGATAATGGTCGTCGAGAACAAACCGCGCTTCGATTGCGGTGGCGATTTTCCGATATTCCGCTTCGCTGACGATCAGGCGGCGGCGGTAATAGGGATAAGCCTGTGGATATCTCAGGTGATAGACGTGGATAAGTACGTTGCCGTTGCCAAAGACGGCGCTGATAGCGTCGCGTGCGTGCAGGTCGCTCCATTCGCGGGTATTGCGATAAACCCCTTCATGGCCCCAGCCGACCAGGATATGGCTGCCGTAAAACGAGGGGTCTTGCAAATGTTCGGGGCGGACGAGCGGCGTCCAGTCATGGACATCGCTCCAGATCGGCATGATGATCCCGGTGTGCAGGCCGTTGGTCTCGATGAATAATTCGATGCCGTCATCGGGGCTTTGCCAGTCTTGGTTTGCGGGCAGCAGGCTGCCGGCCAGCGCTGCAAGCAGATAGAGGGCGATGATTGCACCCGATGCAACCACAATGCGTTTCAACCATTTAATTGCGGTAGTTGCCATGGAAACCTTTTCTGCTGTAGGATGCCGCATGCTCGACACTCCCGAAACCGAAACCGACACCCATGTCTATGACAAGCCGCCAGCGCACGCAAATGCGGACTGGACGATCGATCAGAACTGGCAGGCCTATTCGGCGGAAGACCACGAGACCTGGGACATATTGTTCGCTCGCCAGCAGAAAATGCTGCCGGGCCGGGCGGCGCAGGCGTTTCTCGACGGCATCGACATATTGAAACTGTCGCAACCCGGCATTCCCGATTTTGAAGAGCTCAACCGGATATTGATGGATGCCACAGGCTGGCAGGTGGTGGCCGTGCCCGGTCTGGTGCCCGACGAAGTGTTTTTCGACCATCTCGCCAACCGGCGCTTTGTCTCGGGTAATTTCATCCGGCGGCGCGACCAGCTCGACTATCTGCAGGAACCGGATATTTTCCACGATGTCTTTGGCCATGTGCCGATGCTGGCGGACCAGCGTTTCGGTGACTATATGGCCGCTTATGGCCGCGGCGGGTTGCGGGCGCTAAAATTCGGGACGTTGAAGCATCTGGCGCGGCTCTATTGGTATACTGTTGAATTCGGTCTGATCCAGGAAGCGGAAGGCCTGCGCATCTATGGTGCGGGCATTGTCTCCAGCTATGGCGAGAGCGTCTTTGCGCTCGACGATGCCAGTCCCAACCGGATCCTGTTCGATCTCGAAAGGGTGCTGCGCACCGAGTACCGGATCGACGATTATCAGCAGAATTATTTCGTCATCCCGAGCCTCGACGAGCTGCTGCGGGTGACGGTAGAGACGGATTTCAAGCCGCTTTATGACAAAATTGCCGGGCTGCCGGACATCAAGATTGCCGAGATTGTCGAGGGTGATGAGGTGTTGACCGAAGGCACGCAGGCCTATGCGCGGTCGAAGGCTGGGGAAGCTACGGTCGTTTGATTATGCGTAGGCAGGTACCCATCTCCCGGAATGGCTTTTGAACGGACTGGTCCGAGATGGACTCCTGCCTTCGCAGGAGCACAACCCTAAATCTCCCCGAAATAATCCGAGGCCAGCGGCGACTTCTTGCGGTGCGGCTTGCGGACCCAGCCGTATTTACTCGATTTGACCAGAGTTAGGCAAGGCCATTCATTTTCGAGGCGGGAATGTTTCAGGCGAAACCCCTCGCGGACATAGGCGCTCACGACTTCGGCTTTCTGGCGGCTGAGCAAGCCGGCGAGAAGGAGAACGGTCCCGGCACCCGATGCTGCGGCGATTTGCGGGGCTAGCGCAACCAGCGGGCCAGCGAGGATATTGGCGATGATCAGATCGAACGGCGCGCGCTGTTTGAGCGCGGGATGATCGAGGCCATTGCTCTGGACCAGCCGGATCTGGCTGCGGCGATTGCCCAGCGCAATCGCGTTGAGTTCGCTATTTTCTTGGGTAACCGTCACCGCGACCGGATCAATATCGCTGGCGATGATTTTCGCGTCGCGCCACAGATGGTGGGCGGCAAAGGCGAGCAGGCCGGTGCCGGTACCGACATCAGCGATATTGCGAAACCGATGGCCGGTTTTCTTGAGCCGGTCGAGGCTTTGCAGGCATCCCATGGTGGTTTCATGATGGCCGGTGCCAAAAGCCTGTCCGGCATCGATGCAGATATTGGTGAGTTTGGGATTTTCGGATGGCAGGTCGCTTGACGTATGGACATGGAAGCGACCGGCGCGCAGCGGTTCGAGGCCTTGCTGGCTGAGCGTCACCCAGTCTTCGTCGGCGAGTAACTCAACAAGCGGCTGAAATTTTGCGGCTTTGGCTGATGGGGACAGTTGCAGGAGATTTTCGATCAGCGCGGTGTCCGGCTCGGCCTGGCAATAGACGTCGATCATCCATTCGTCGGGACGACTGACATCGGTCTCGCTGGCGACAATGGTTGGCGTTGAATCGCTGGAAGAAATGAACAGGTTGTCCGCCGCCAGTGCGCGTGCTTCGGCGCGGGTGCAGGGGATCGAGACCTTCCAGGTTTCGCTCAACGGACGATCCGGTCAGGCATTGACATTTTCCTGTTCCAGTTTGTCGCTGGCTTCCATCCAGCGCGCTTCCGCTTTGTCCAGTCTGTCCTGGGTTTCGGCGCGGAGCTTCATCAACTCGGTCATCGACAGATCGGCATGTTTCGGGTCGGCGGACGCCGGATCGAACATCGCGCGGTCGATAGCGGAGATATCCGCACCGAGCGTTTTCATTTCCTTTTCTGAGGCGGTGACGGTCTTGCGCAATTCGCCTTGCTGTTTGCGCCGTTCGGCGGCGGCGCGGCGTTCTTCCTTGCGGTTGCCGCCGCTGGTCTTGCCGCCCGATGATCCCGGCTGATTCTTGCCGAGAACGAAGTCGGTATAATCCTTGAGCGATCCGGCAAATTCCTCGGCCTTGCCGCTGTCGACCATGACCAGCCGATCGGCGGTCAGTTCGAGCATATGGCGGTCATGGCTGACCAGAATCACGGCGCCGCTATATTCGTTGAGCGCGTGCACGAGGGCTTCGCGGGCGTCGACGTCGAGATGGTTTGTCGGCTCATCGAGGATCAGTAGATGCGGGGCATCGCGGGTGATCATCGCCAGCGCAAGACGGGCGCGTTCGCCGCCGGACAGCTTGCCGACCAATATCGTCGCCTTGTCGCCGGAGAAACCGAAACGGCCGAGCTGTGCTCGAACGGCACCCGGTTTGGCATCCTTCATCAGACGGGTCATATGTTCGAGCGGGGTGTCCGAGGTATCCAGTTCCTCGACCTGATATTGGGTGAAATAGCCGACGGTCAGCTTGCCCGATTTGTTGATCGAGCCCTTTTTCGGTTCCAGCTGGCTGGCGAGCAGGCGCGCGAGCGTGGTCTTGCCGTTGCCGTTCCGTCCGAGCAACGCGGTTCGATCGTCGGGATCAAGCCGCATATTGAGGCCGGAGAGAATGATATTGTCGCCATAGCCGACCGAAGCATCGTCGAGCGTGATCAAGGGCGGTTTCAGTTCCGCCGGGCTGGGGAAATGGAAGGTCAGCGAAGGATCGTCAATCGCAGCGGCAATCGGCTCCATGCGGGCGAGCGCCTTGACCCGGCTCTGCGCCTGTTTCGCGCTATGCGCCTTGGCGCCCCAGCGGGACACGTAGGATTCGAGCTTCTCGCGCTGGGCGATCTGCTTTTCGCGCGAGGACGCAAGCTGTGCCTGACGTTCTGCCCGCTGTTTTTCGAACGCGTCATAGCCGCCGGGATAGAGCGTGGTTGTGCCGTGCTGCAGATGCAGAATATGGTCGACCACATTGTTGAGCAGGTCGCGCTCATGGCTGATTACCAATATCGTCGCCTGATAGCTGGTCAGGAAGTTTTCCAGCCATAGAGTCGCTTCGAGGTCGAGGTGGTTCGACGGCTCGTCGAGCAGCAATACTTCAGGCTGCGAGAACAATAGCGCCGCCAGCGCGACACGCATCCGCCAGCCGCCGGAAAAACTGTCCATCGGTTGTTGCTGGGCGGCTTCGTCAAAGCCGAGGCCGATTAGGATCTTGGCCGCGCGCGCCGGAGCGCTATGCGCTTCGATCATGTTCAGCCGCTCGTGGATTTCGCCGATCCGGTGCGGGTCGGATGCGGTTTCCGCTTCCTCAAGCAGGGCTGCCCGCTCTTCATCTGCCGCAAGCACGGTGTCCAGCGGGCTGTCCTGTCCTGCGGGCGCTTCCTGGGCAATATAGCCCATGCGCGCGTCCTTGGGCATGTCAACGCTGCCGTCGTCAGGCTCAAGAAATCCTGCAATGACTTTCATCAAGGTCGATTTGCCCGCGCCGTTGCGGCCGATCATGCCGACGCGCGCGCCGGGGGGCAGCGCAGCGGTTGCGCCATCAAGGATCACAGTGCCGCCGAGGCGCACGGTTATATTGTTGAAATTAAGCATGGGGTGCCGTTAGCGGAGCTTGCGGCCTTTTGCTAGCGTCGTGAGACGGGAAAATTGTCGCGGTACTTATTGCTGCCTATCGCCGTTGATCTGGTGCGCAAGTCTGTTTTTCCGATCTTTTGACAGAAAGATGGAATTGCATTTCTTCTTTGGGCAACTGCACTAGCCAGCTACAACCATGGTTCCGAAGCTCGCCTTGCGGCTTACTAAGGGCAATTACGAATGGGCAATCGCTATCCTGAGCATCACTAAGATATTATGATCGAAAAAGAATCCGAATTCTACATCCCGAAATTCTACTGGCCATGCTGACGGAACTCTCTGGCGAGTGGCTGATATACCGCGACCTTGCGATAGCATTGGCGGCGGGCTTGCTGATCGGTGTCGAGCGCGGATGGACAATGCGCGACGAGCATAAGGGTGCCCGGGTTGCCGGGATCCGTACCTTCGGTCTGATCGCCGGCTTTGGCGGTCTGGTCGCGCTGATTGCCCAAAGCCTTAACCTGATCATGGCGGCGATCCTGCTTGCCGGCATAGTGATCATGCTGGGGTTCAGTCACGCCAGGACGATCCGCGAGCCGGACGGGCGCAGTATCACCAATTTCGTGGTGTCGCTGCTGACGCTTTGTCTCGGCCTGGTCGCGGGAATCGGTTATCCGGCGCTGGCCATGGCTGGCGCCGCGATTGTGACCGGGCTATTGTCGATGCGGTCCGAACTCCACGGGCTTATGCGCAAACTGGGTCCGACCGACATCAATGTCATGATCCGCTTCGCCCTGATCGCACTGGCCGTTCTACCATTTCTTCCCAACCGCGATTTCGGGCCTTATGAGGCGTTCAACCTGCAACAATTGTGGTTTGTTGTCATCTTGGTCACCGGCCTGTCCTTTGCCGGCTATGTCGCCAACCGGATATTTGGCGAGGCGCACGGAACGGTTGTGACCGCTGTCATCGGTGGTGCCTATAGTTCAACTGCGGTCACCGCTTCGCTGGCCCAGAGATTGCGCGGCGAAGACAGCAACAGGCGCACATTGTCGGCGGGTATCGCGCTGGCCTCGGCGGTAATGTATGTCCGGGTGTTGCTGCTGACCTTCATACTCGCGCGTTTTGCTTTCCTGCCGCTGGCGATGATCCTGACACCGGCTGCGCTGGTCGCGGCGGTCATCGGTTTATTGCTGCTGCGGCGTAGTGGCGCTGCCAAGTCGGACGAGAGCGTGGAAACCCGTAATCCTGTGCGCCTGCTGCCCGCTTTCTTCTTCGCGCTGACGGTGGCGGCTATGTCACTGGCGGCGCGGTGGGCGGAGGCTGAATTCGGCACCAGCGGGATTGCCTATCTGGTCCTGATCATGGGATCATTCGATGTCGATGCCGCGATAATTACGCTGGGGGCCTTGCCGCCGGAGACGATATTATCCAATCTTGCCGGCTTCGTGCTGGCGATGACGGTATTGGCCAATATGCTGTTCAAGACCGGCGTGGCCGGCTTTACCGCTGGCTGGAAGAAAGGGCGCTCTGCCGTCGCAGCGCTGGCCGCGAGCAGCGTAATTCTCGCTATCGCCGGTCTGGTGAGTTTTACGGCGTTTGATATTCACTTCTGACGGGGCGAAAGTCGGCTAGCTGTTCGCAGCCAGCCAGATCGTATGCTTTGCGCCTTTGCCGTTGCTGCGGGCCGGGACCGTGTTCACTTCGACCGCGAAGCCGGATTTGTGCAGGCGCGATGTGAAATTGCTATCGCCTTCACTCGACCAGATTGCCAATATGCCGTTGGAACGCAGCGCCTTCTTGGCCGTGGCCAGTCCCGCCATGCTGTAGAGCCGGTCATTGGCTTCATGGGTCAGTCCATCCGGTCCATTGTCGACATCAAGCAATATGGCGTCATATTCGCGATCTGCCTTGTTGATGACATCGCAGACGTCGCCGGTGGTGATGGTCACGCGGCTGTCATCCAGACATTTTTGCGACAGATCGGCCATCGGCCCGCGCGCCCATTTGACGATGTCGGGGATCAGTTCGACCACTTCGACATGTGCCTGCGGTGGCAAAACCGACAGAGCTGCCCGCAAGGTGAAACCCATGCCGTAGCCGCCGATCAATATGCGGGGATTTTTCACCCCGAGGCGTTTGCAGGTGAGGGTGGCCAGCGCTTCTTCCGATCCGCTGAGCCGGCTGTTCATCAGCTCGATGCGGCCGAGCATGATTGAAAATTCGTCGCCGCCTTTGAGTTCGCGGCGGAACAGGCGGAGTTCGTCGCCGCCGGGGATGGGGGCTGTGTCGAGAAGTTCGCGCTGGATCATCGCACAAAACTCGCACCATTGGCGTCAAGCACCGCTCCGGTCATGCTCGGAGGAGCATCAAGCGCGCAATAGCGAGCGATTGAAGCGATTTCTTCCGGCTGGGCTACGCGGCCTAGCGGAATGTCGGCGAGCAATTTATCGCCGCCGCGGCTTGCCAGATAGTCTTCGGCCATGCCGGTCATGGTAAAGCCTGGGCAGATGGCGAAGGCGAGTATTTCGTCTTTCGCGTATGCCCTTGCGATGGTCTTGGTCATCGCGACCATGCCGGCCTTTGACGCTGCATAATGCCAGTGGTCGGGACTGTCGCCGCGATAGGCGGCGCGGCTGGCTATATTGATGATCCGGCCCGGCTCGTCGCGCTCCTGAAAATGCAGAACGGCCATTCGGCAGAGTTCGGCTGAGGCGGTCAGGTTGATGGTCATCGTCCGGTTCCAGCTTGCCAGCCAGTCATCATTTGCGATCGGATTGGGTTCGAACAGGCCGGCATTATTAATCAAAACGTCGACGTGACCATCGAGCCAGTCCAGCGCCTCTTCCCAAAGCCGATCAGCGGCACCTTCCTGAGAAAAATCAGCCGCGAGCAGGCCATTTTCACCTGTCGTGCTCTGGCCAATAACCGAAACATTGTCCCGATCCAGCGATTCGACGATGGCTTTGCCTATGCCGCGGCTGGCTCCGGTCACCAATATATGGGTTTTTATCTTGTTCATGCCGGATTGATTAGAGCCACTCGGTCCGCGCGTCCATGGATGATGCAGATTTCATGATTTGCATCCCGATCGCAAATATATGCACTAATAAAATGTCTAAATAGAGCGCATCCGGTTTGCATGATACGTGGTTTTCGCTAAGGGAATGGTTCGATTTCAAAGACTCCGGCATGACCCGGAGAGATTGTTCAGGGGAATATAATGTCCGGCGTATCAGGTTCAGCATCGAACAGACCGCTTTCACCGCATTTGCAGGTGTATAAATGGGGGCCGCATATGCTGGTGTCCATTCTCCATCGGGTGACCGGTGACGGCATGGCGCTTGTCGGCGTGCCTTTATTGGTCTGGTGGCTTTATGCCATTGCTGCCGGTCCGGAGAGCTATGACTATTTCCTCAGCTGGTTCCACTGGTACTATATTGGCTATATCGTTCTGGTCGGAATGAGCTTCGCCTTTTTCGAGCATATGTATAGCGGGCTGCGCCACTTCGTGCTGGACGCTGGCGCCGGCTATGAATTGCAGACCAACAGAATGTGGTCGATCGCCGTGCCTCTGGCCGCAATCCTCACCACCGGCGCGATGTGGCTCTACATCGTATCCAAGAATATTTTATAGATTAGGAATCGGAACATGGGTTCAGGAACCAATATCGGCCGGGTACGCGGCCTCGGATCAGCGCAAGAAGGCGCGCATCACTGGATAGTGCAGCGGGTCACCGCGGTCAGCAATTTGCTGCTGGTCCTGTGGCTGGTCTTTTCGCTCGTCCGGCTGCCGCAATATGGGCATGAGCTGATGATCGAATGGATGTCCTCGCCGCTGGTCGCCGTTCCGATGATCCTGATGCTGGTCAGCATCTTCTGGCATCTGCGTATCGGACTGCAAGTCCTGATCGAGGATTATGTCCCGGATCATGGCGTAAAATTCGGCCTGATCGTCCTGCTCAACTTTTTCGCCATCGGCGGCGCGGCACTGGGAATTTTCTCGGTCGCGAAAATAGCCTTTACCGGAGTGGCCGCATAATGACTGATACTTCCACCCAGCCTGCTTACAAGATCATCGATCACACCTATGACACCGTTGTTGTCGGTGCCGGTGGCTCCGGCCTGCGCGCCACCATGGGCGCAGCGGAATCCGGCCTGAAGACGGCCTGCATCACCAAGGTGTTCCCGACTCGTTCGCACACGGTTGCGGCGCAGGGCGGCATTGCCGCTTCGCTCGGCAACAACACACCCGATCACTGGCAATGGCATATGTATGACACGGTCAAGGGCTCCGACTGGCTCGGTGACCAGGACGCAATTGAATATCTGGTGCGCGAAGCACCGCAGGCGGTTTACGAACTGGAACATGCAGGCGTGCCATTCTCGCGCAACGAAGACGGCACGATCTACCAGCGTCCGTTCGGCGGCCATATGCAGAATATGGGCGAGGGGCCTCCGGTCCAGCGCACCTGTGCTGCTGCCGACCGTACCGGCCACGCGATGTTGCACGCGCTTTATCAGCAGAGCCTGAAATATGATGCGGATTTCTTCATCGAATATTTCGCCATCGATCTGATCATGGAAGAGGGTGCCAATGGACCGGAGTGCCGGGGTGTGATCGCCCTGTGCCTCGAAGATGGTTCGATCCACCGTTTCCGCAGCCATGCTGTGGTGCTGGCCACCGGCGGTTCCGGCCGCTGCTATTTCAGCGCGACCTCTGCCCATACCTGCACCGGTGATGGCGGCGGCATGGTGCTGCGCGCGGGTCTGCCACTGCAGGATATGGAATTTGTCCAGTTTCACCCGACCGGCATTTACGGCGCGGGCGTGCTGATTACCGAAGGCGCACGCGGCGAGGGCGGTTATCTGACCAACAGCGAAGGCGAGCGTTTCATGGAACGCTATGCGCCGAGCGCCAAGGATCTGGCCAGCCGCGACGTTGTCTCGCGCTGCATGGCTACCGAAATCCGCGAAGGCCGCGGTGTCGGTCCGGAGAAGGATCATATCTATCTCCACCTTGACCATATCGCACCGGAAGTGCTGGCCGAACGTCTGCCGGGTATTACCGAAACCGGCAAGATTTTCGCCAACGTCGACCTGACCCGCGAAGCGCTGCCGGTGGTACCGACGGTTCATTATAATATGGGCGGCATACCCTGTAACTATCATGGCGAAGTGATCAATCCGACAGCGGATGATCCGGACGCGATTGTCCCGGGTCTCTACTCGGTTGGCGAAGCTGCCTGTGTTTCGGTGCATGGCGCAAACCGTCTGGGTTCCAACTCGCTGATCGATCTCGTGGTCTTTGGCCGTGCAACCGGTCTGCGGCTCAAGGAAAAGCTGGTGCCGAACGCGTCGCACAAGCCGCTGCCGGAGGGCTCGGCCGATCTGGCGCTCGAACGGCTAGACCATTTCCGCAATGCCAAGGGTTCGATTCCAACTGCGGACCTGCGCCTCGAAATGCAGAAAACGATGCAGGCGCATGCCGCCGTGTTCCGGGACAATGATTTGCTCAGCCAAGGCGTTGCAGCGATGGACAAGGTCAACGCCAAGCTCGCGGATATCGGCGTCAGCGATCGCTCGCTGATCTGGAATACGGATCTGGTTGAAACACTCGAGCTCGACAATCTGATGTCGCAGGCAATGGTCACGATGAAGGCGGCCGCCAACCGCAAGGAAAGCCGCGGCGCGCACATGCAGGAAGATTATCCGGATCGCGACGACGCAAACTGGATGAAACACACCGTCATCACCTTCGAAGGCTGGGGCGGCAAGGGCGGCAAGAGCGACATCAGCTACCGTCCGGTGCATGATTACACGCTGACCGACGAAGCGACCTATGTGGAGCCGAAGAAGCGGGTTTATTGAGCCTGGGCGGAGTGTGAACGTCGAGTGATGACCGTCGCCCCAGCGCAGGCTGGGGCCTAGCCCGGTCATGCGTGCGGGACGGCTGTTTCCTCACCGCACCCTTGGTTTGGGTGCCAGCCTTCGCTGGCATGACGGGCTTTGGCAAAGACTGCTAACATTGTCGCCCCAGCGCAGGCTGGGGCCTAACCCGATCTTAAATAAGGGAACTCTGGTTCCTCATCGCACAATTGGTTTGGATGCCAGCCTTCGCTGGCACGACGGTTTAGAGAATGAGGATAAAGTCAGGCGTTCAGATCGTTCCACAAATCGCGCCACTCTGGATTGGCCTTGATAATCAAATCGGTTTTCCAGCGCCGTTTCCACGCTTTCATCGCTTTCTCGCGCGCTATCGCTTCATAAGCCGTTGCGTAGTCTTCGATGTAAACCAAGCGGTTCAGGCCATTTTTGCGACAGTAATCCGAGCCAGTCCCGTTCTTGTGCTGGAATATGCGCGCGGGCAGACTGGTGGTCATGCCGATGTAGAGCGTGCCGAAGGGCCTGTTGGTCATGATATAGACGTAGGCACGTTTCATAAGCCTGTGGGTAAAGTTAGATTGGATTGGATGCCAGCCTGCGCTGGCATGACGGGCTGCGTTGACTGAAACTGTCAAACATCCTGATTAGACCCGTCTGATCTTGCCAACGGTCCCAATCCCGATAGAAGCAACCCGATGCTTGCGCCCATGCTCCCCTCCTTTCTGCTCGTGGCCCTGCTGGTCGAACTGACTCCCGGTCCGAACATGGGATGGCTGGCTTTGCTCAGCGCCAGCGAGGGCAGGCGGGCTGGCTTTGCCGCTACCGCCGGCATTGGTCTGGGGCTTGCCATTATTGCTGCCGCATCGGCCCTGGGACTGGCGCAACTGGCGCAGGCTTCGCCGGTGATATTCAACCTGCTGCGCTATGCCGGAGCGGCGTTTCTGCTGTGGCTGGCTTGGGAGGCATGGGGTAAGCGACGGGAAGTCTCGCCGTCCGCTTTTCAAAAAAACGGCTCGGCGGCCAAATATTTCCGTCGCGGGTTGATCATCAACCTGCTCAATCCAAAAGCCGCTTTGTTCTTTATCGCAATACTGCCGGTCCACATTGTCGCAAATGGCTCTGTCGCCATGCAGACGGCGCAGCTTTCGATCGCCTATGTGGCGATCGCCACATCGATCCATATCACCATCGTATTACTCGCGGGCCGCGCCCATGTCTGGCTCACCACCGGTCCTTATGCACAACTGGTGCGGCGCGGATTTGCCGTCATGCTGGCCGCTATCGCGATATGGTTTTTCGTTGATACATTTTAACAGGACCAGGAGGGCCACGTGATGCGGTGCAGTACGCTGGCCAAAATGGACCACATATATATCCTGATCTAGGACACCGAAGGCGGAGCCATGCAACCTTGGCTGACCGCCATCCCCTTCAAGAAACTGCGCCGCGCAAATCCTGCGGACAATGCCTGTTCGTAGCGTTCCCTGGCCGCATTGGAACCGGATACCTCACGGACTATGCCGCGAAAGGGAATGAAGCCGCCCAATATGCCGCCGGCAACCCGGCTGACACCGCGTTCGCGCTTTTCGGCGCGCGAAAGCCGGGTGTCTTCGTTGACGTCGGGGCCAAGCATCGGTCGAAGACTGGCTATTTCGGTCGTGATGGCGCGGCAACCGCTGATGCCGGTAAGGTCATAAGGCGCTTTCTGGATTTCCAGCAAACGCGGAGGGATCTTGTCCCTTTTCAGATTCAGGTCTTTGGCCGGCTGCGTCACCGCGTCCTCGACATGATTGACCATCGGCCGTTCAACATTCGGCGGTGTTGCCCGTATAGGTTGCCCGGCCAGTGACAGGGTCGCCAGTCCGAACACAGCAATATATCTGGCTGACGCCATGATATTTCTCCCTTGTTGCCCCCAAGGTTGATTTACGGTCGGGCGGGTGCCTTGCATCCCCGTTGCAGGCCGACGCCTTTCAGGAAACCGCGCCGGACGGTGCCGGCATAGATCGCGATATTATAGCGCCGCCGCTCGGCATTCGCGCCGGTAACCTCGCCGATAATTCCACCAAACGGTATGATCGAGCCGATGGCGCTGCCGGCTACCCGGGCAGCCGTTTCCTCGCGTTTCTTGCCCAGGCTCTTGTCGACCGTTTCATTCACGTCGGGGCCGAGCACTGCATTGAGTTCGCGGACCTCGGCGATGATTGCGGCGCAGCCGCGCAAACCATCGAGCGAATAAGGATCGTCCTGGATATCCAGCAGTTTCTGCGGGACTTCCTTGCCGTCAAACGGCTCGGTGACCTTGTTGCCCGCGGCTTCCAGTGTCGAATCCTGCTGCGCGCCGTTTTGCGCCAGCACAGCCGTTCCCGAAATGCTGACGGCCAGTAACAGGCCGGCAAATTTGCTTATATTTCTCATTTCAATCCCCTGACCGCGCCGGTTATCGAAATCTCAGATTGTCGCGGTTCAATTGATCTACCGCCGTGACGCCCATTAGTTTCATGTCGCGTTCAATTTCAGCTTGCAGCAAAGAAAGGATTCGCTCAACCCCCACCTGTCCGGCAGCGGCAAGGGCGTAAAGATAAAGCCTCCCGCCCGAGCAGGCCTTGGCCCCGACGCTGAGCGCTTTCAGAACATGGCTGCCACGGGTGATGCCGCCGTCGCAAATCACGTCGAGCTTGTCACCGACGGCATCGCAAATCTCGGCAAGCTGGTCGAACGGCGTGCGGCTGCCGTCGAGTTGCCGGCCGCCATGGTTGGATACCATGATCGCGGTGGCACCGATATCGACCGCGCGCTTGGCGTCGGCGACCGACATGATGCCTTTCAGGCAGAATTCCCCGTCCCAGTCTTTTGCGATCTCTTCCGCCATCGCCCAGTCGAGCGACTGATCGAGCATGTTGGTGAAATAGTCGGCGACGGAATTGGGGACGCTGCTCCCTTCGGACACATGGTCTTTCAGGTTGGACAACTCGAACTTCTCGCGGAACATATAGTTCAGGCCCCAGGCCGGTTTCGCGGCATAGCTCCAGAAACTGGTCGGAGTAATCCGGGGCGGGCTGGTGAAGCCGGAGCGCAGACAGCGCTCGCGATTGCCGCCGACAATCGTGTCGACCGTCAGCGTCAGCGCATCAAATTTCGCTGCCTTGCAACGCTCGACCATCGACCGGTTGAGGTCCTTGTCCTTGTGGACATAGAGCTGGAACATTTTCGGGGTGCTGATGCTTTCGCCGATCTCCTCGATACTCACCGTGCCGAGCGAGGAAATGCCGAAAAATGTCCCGAACTTCTCGGCGGCGCGGGCAACGGCATGCTCGCCCTGCCAGTGAAACAGGCGTTGAAGCGCGGTTGGCGAGAGGAACAGAGGCATGGCCAGTTTCTGCCCCATCACCGTCGTGCTCATGTCGATATTTTCCACGCCGGTGAGAACATTGGGCACCAGATCGCAGCGTTCATAGGCCCGGGTGTTGCGCCGGCGGGTGACTTCATCGTCTGCCGCGCCATCGATATAGTCAAATATCGGAAAAGGCAGGCGTCTTTTGGCGAGCGCGCGGAAGTCGTTCACATTGTGGCAATCCGAGATATTCATAACGGCCTTTCGATTGGACGCACGTGCGCGTCAACTCGTCGTAAGAGAGGGAGTGATCTTGCGAGGGAGTTTAGACGATCACACGCGTGTCGCAAGCAACCTTTATTGCGGTGGGAGAGGGAGAAATTATGACAGAGATACCAGAAGGCCAAAGCGGTTCAGGAAAGCCGGAGCGATCGCCCGGTCAGAAATTCCTGATGGTTTTGGTTATGGGATTCTTGCTGACGATACCGTTATTCGCCACCTGGCTACTGGTGTACGACCGGCAAAGCCAGAGCGAGACGGCGCAGCAATCGATTGTATCGGGATGGGGCGGCGAACAGGTGTTTACCGGGCCAAAACTGGTGCTGCCTTATAGCGTTGCGGTCGAGGAAATTGTCGAGCAGAATGGCAAGAGCGTTACTCGCACCAACATCGTACAACGCGAATTATTTCTGGCACCGGAAAAGGTGACGCTGGACACGGCGCTGAAAACCCAGACCAAGAAGCGCGCGATATATGAAGTCGTGGTCTACGATACCAATGTCAGCGGATCGGCGGTGTTCAAATTGCCCGATGACTTCGAACGCAACGGGATCGCAAAGTCGGATATTGATTTTACGCGGGCGGAGGTGCGGTTCGGATTGTCCGATGCGCGCGGGCTGGCGGGCGACAATAAAGTGACTGTGGACGGAGAAGAGCTGACGCTTAAACCCGGAAGAGGGCTCGGTGAAACCGGAAATAGTGGTTTTTATGCCTGGGTTGATGCCAGCGGCTTGATCGACGGAGCTATGGCGGCGGATTTTGCCGTTCGCTTCAAGGGCAACGAGAGCCTGACCATCGCGCCGCATGCCGGTCTGACCGAATGGACGGTCCAGTCAAAATGGCCGCACCCCAGTTTTACGGGAAGTTTCCTGCCTGAAACGGAGGAAACCAAGGTCACCACCCAGGGATTCGAGGCGAAATATGTGATTACCAATCTTGCTTTGGGCACCTCGCTGGTTTCAATGCAGCCGGGGCAGCAGGTCTATCCCGGATCGTCCTTGCCGGCAGTGCAGTTTGAGTCGAGTGGCGGTAATGTTGCGGCCAGCGCGACGGTCAATCTGATCCAGCCGGTTGATCTCTACGGTCAGGTGGACCGGGCTGCGAAATACGGCTTTCTGATTATCGGATTTACCTTCGTTGCTTTCCTGCTGTTCGATCTGATCGGCGGCGTGCGAATCTCGTCAGTGCAATATATACTGATCGGTGCGGCGCTGGTGTTGTTCTTCGTGCTGCTGCTGGCCTTTGCCGAGATAATCGGCTTTGCGCTGGCGTTCGTTGCCGCCTCGGCAGCAACGATCGGCCTGATCACCGCTTATTCGGCTTCGGTATTGTCGAGCTGGCGAAGGGCCGGACTGGTCGGTGGATTGCTCGCAGGTCTCTATGGCGCGATCTATATCCTACTCAGCTTGCAGGCTTATTCACTGCTGATCGGATCGCTGCTGATATTTGCGGCACTGGCCGGGGTGATGTTCGTTACCCGCAGGCTTGACTGGTCCAGCAGTCTGAACCGAGGCAAGGCATAGGATATGGACGGGCTCCGGCGTGGTGCCGGAGCCCGTAATTTCTAGACCGCGCCTCGTGCGAACGTATCGCAGGAGGAAGGATCACCGGTCTGCAATCCCTTGCGTAGCCAGGCCATGCGCTGTTCGGACGATCCGTGAGTGAACATGCTCTC
This sequence comes from uncultured Sphingorhabdus sp., assembly GCA_963974765.1. Taxonomy (GTDB): domain Bacteria; phylum Pseudomonadota; class Alphaproteobacteria; order Sphingomonadales; family Sphingomonadaceae; genus Parasphingorhabdus. The sequence goes on along the minus strand of CAXBEI010000002.1, from coordinate 876,982 downwards.
AACCGGTTGCTGACCAGCGCCACGCATCAGCGTATCGTCGCCGATGGCATGCGCCGCGTTCAGGCCTTCCTCGACATCGCCGGGTTCCATGCGGTCGGCATTCTGTGCAGCCCAGACACCGGCATAGCAGTCCGCCTGCAATTCCATCCGTACCTGCAGCGCATTGCCTTCGGTCTTGCTCGCCGTGCGCTGGGCGTTGCGCACCTGATCGGCGACACCGGTCAGATTCTGGATATGATGACCGACTTCGTGCGCAATCACATAGGCTTGGGCGAAATCGCCCTTTGCGCCCATGCGCGTGGACATTTCGCGGAAGAAACTGGTGTCGAGATAGACGCCCTGATCCGCCGGGCAATAAAAAGGTCCCATCGCCGCTTGTGCAGCACCGCAGCCTGATTGCCCGGACTGGTCATAAAAGGTGAGGGTAGTCGGCTTGTAGCGTTGGCCCTGTTGCTGGAAAAGTTTTGCCCAGGTCTGTTCGGTAGAGGCGAGCACCTGACAGGCAAAAAGTTCCTCCTGTGTGTCACAGGCGACATTCGCGCCGGAGCTTTCCGAATTGAAGCCGCCCGAGCCTGTATCGCCGGCCAGTTGCAGGCCGCTGCCGCTGAAATAGAGGAAAGCAGCCGCCGCGCCGCCAATCAGCAATATCGTCCCGCAGCCCATTTTTCGCCCGAGCAACATCGGCAGAAAACTCAGGAGCAGTCCCAGGCCTCCGCCGCCACCACCGCCAATTCCCCGGCCGCCACCGCGGCCCTGATCGCGAACATTTTTGCTGGGGTCCAGATCGTCTAAACGCATTACTTGTCTCCTCGTACAATCCCAAATCGCCTGATTCCAAAAAAAGCGCAAGCACCGCTGATTTCTTTTACAAAAGCATTGCAGTCCGGAGCGACTGTTTTAAGGTCGCGGCAAAGGAGAATTTACATGTTTCTAAAGGGTAAGACCGCACTGATTACCGGCAGCACTTCGGGCATCGGTGGCGGCTATGCGAAGGCGCTCGCAGCAGAAGGCGCCGCGGTGATGATCAACGGCTTCGGTGACGCGGGTGAGATCGAGTCCCTGCGTCATGAACTGGAATCGCTCAGCGGCACAAAGGCTGCCTATAGCAATGCCGACATGACCAAGCCGGAAGAAATCCGTAAAATGTGTGCCGACTGTGCAGAGCAATTGGGCGCGGTTGACATATTGATCAACAATGCCGGCATTCAGTTTGTCTCTCCCGTGGATGAATTCCCGGAGGAGAAATGGAACGCGGTGATGGACATCATCATGAACAGCGCCTTCCACACCACCAAGGCGGTGCTGCCGGGAATGAAGGAGAAGGGCTGGGGGCGGATCATCAACACCGGTTCGATGCACAGCAAGGTCGCGAGCCCTTATAAATCCGCTTATAATGCGGCGAAGCACGCAATCGACGGCTTCGGCAAGACCGTTGCCCTGGAAGTCGCGACGAACGGGATCACGGTTAATACCATCTCGCCGGGCTATACCTGGACGCCGCTGGTCGAGGGGCAGATTCCCAATACGATGGAAGTACGCGGGCTGACGCGCGAGCAGGTGATCAACGATGTCCTGCTGGCGCCGCAACCGACCAAGGAATTCGTCCAGATCGACCAGATTGCCGCGCTGGCGATTTTCCTGTGCAAGGATGAGGCGCGGGCGATCACCGGCGCGAATATCTCGATCGACGGGGGCTGGACGGCGCAGTGATTGCGGTCCTGTTTTTACTGGCTGCAGCCGCCGGGGAAGTGCCGGTCGCGCAAGCCTGGCGCGAGCGGGCCACTGCTGCCGATATGGAACGACTGGAACAGTGGGAAGAGGCGCTGGAGATCGGCCGAACAGGCGTAATCGGTGCGGGAGAAGGCGCTGTACTTGCCGCTCGTTCTCCCCTTTTCGAAACCGATGCGACTCTGGCTGGCAGCGAGATTCCGCAAGGCCTCTACAATTGTTCGATCACAAAGCTGGACGGCGATGCCGGTGGCGGGCTGCCCTATATCGCTTATCCGGCGTTCAAATGCCGGGTTGTGGATCAGAACGGCCGCAAGCATTTTACCAAATTGACCGGATCTCAGCGCACCATAGGCTGGATCGACAAAGCGGCTGGGGACCATTCAATATATCTCGGTTCGCTGATCTACCATTATGAAAACGCCCTGGTGCCTTATGGTCAGACTGCGAAACGCGATCAGGCGGCAGTTGTCCAGCGCATCGGATCCAAACACTGGCGGATGATATTTCCGTTTCCCGCCTATGAGAGCAAGGTCGACGTGATGGAGTTGACGCCAGCGGAATGAAATTTTGGGCCTGACAAGCCTTCTGCTTGCGATTAGGCTGGGCTGGAAAACTAGATAATGGGGATGGATATGCGGAATTTTACAAAGCTCGGATTGATGACGGCGGTTTCGATGCTGGCGTCCGTCCCGGTACAGGCTGACAATCTGAAGGACGCCATTGCTGCGGACATGCCGTCGCTGATGGACATTTATCGCGATCTACACAGCAATCCCGAACTGAGCGGTGAAGAAGTCCGCACCGCCGCAAAACTGGCCGCCGAAGCGCGGCGTCTTGGCTATACCGTCACCGAAAAAGTTGGCGGCACCGGCGTGGTCGCGGTCATGGAAAATGGCGAGGGGCCAACGGTGATGCTGCGCGCCGATATGGACGGCCTGCCGCTCGAGGAAAAAACCGGGCTGGCTTTTGCGTCCAATGTGCAGGCGAAAACCCGGCAGGGCAATGACACGTTCGTGATGCACGCTTGCGGCCATGACACGCATATGACCGGCTGGGTCGCCACCGCCCGGCAACTGGCCGCGCGCAAGGCAGAATGGTCCGGCACTCTGGTAATGATCCTGCAACCGGCCGAGGAAACAGGCGAGGGCGCCATGGCGATGCTTGAGGATGGTCTCTACACCCGTTTTCCCAAACCCGATTATGCGCTGGCCTTCCATGATGCTGCTGGCGCCCCCGCCGGATATATCGGCTATGCGCCCGGCTTCGCTCTGGCCAATGTCGACAGCGTCGACATCCAGGTCAAGGGTGTTGGCGGCCATGGTGCCTATCCGCATACAACCAAGGACCCGGTCGTGCTGGCCAGCCGTATTGTCGGTTCCCTGCAAACGCTGGTGAGCCGCGAGATTGATCCGCAGGACCCGGCGGTTGTGACCGTCGGCAGTTTCCAGGCCGGTTCCAAGCATAATATCATTTCGGATGAAGCGCTGCTGCTGATCACCGTGCGCAGCTATGGCGATGCAACGCGGGCCAAGCTGCTCGACGGGATCAAGCGGATTGCACGCGGCGAGGCGATTGCGGCAGGAATACCCGAGGACCGGATGCCGGTAGTAACGTTGCGCGAGGCAGAATTCACACCCGCGACTTATAATAGTCCCGAATTTACTATCGAAATGGCAAAGCTGTTCGAAACCCGCTTCGGCAAGGATCGCGTCGTTCAGTCAAAACCGGTCATGGGTGGCGAGGATTTCAGCCGCTACCGCCGCGCCGACGAAAATATCAAGAGCATGATCTTCTGGGTCGGTGGTGTGCCGATGGCCGAATATCAGGCATCGGTGGTGGACGGGACAAAATTGCCGTCGCTGCACAGTCCTTTCTGGGCACCCGATGCGGAAACGGTGATCACGACCGGCGCCGAGGCGCTGACCGCGGCAACCTTGCAGATCATGAAGAAATAGATGGGTTGGCGGTGCCTCGTCCTTGTGTCGCTGGTAATATCCGGCACATCGGTCGCCGCGCAGCCGTCTGTCGTAACTGACCCGGGCTATTTCGAAGGGCGCTGGGCCTTCCTCGACGAAGACTGCAAGGCGTCAACCAACTGGACGATGATATCCGGCGGCAATTTCGTTTCCGAGGACTTGGTCGGGACTTGGACGTGGCAGGGAGGCGAGCTGGTTTTGAGCCTCAACGATCTTGCCGTTGATGAGGAAACTGGCGAGACGGGAGGGCGTTTCCGGATGGATGGTCCCGTCAATATCGTCGATCAGGATCGATTTGATTTTACCATCGCTCCGGACGTTTACCGGATGCAGCGTTGCCCCGGATAAGTAATCGCTATTGCGAATAAGTTGCAATATATTGATCGATAAATCCGATTGTCCCGGATTAAAAAATTAGATGGATTGGCGTTGCCTGGAGGCGTAGTCTTTGCGCAATCCGATTCCTGAAATCGGTATAAATTCAATCACGCCAATAGGAGAAGACCATGGGACTTGCGGGAAGCAAAACCGAACAGAATTTGAAAGATGCCTTTGCCGGAGAAAGCCAGGCCAACCGTCGTTATCTCTATTTCGCCCAGAAGGCCGACATCGAAGGCTATAACGATGTTGCAGCCGTATTCCGGTCCACTGCAGAAGGCGAAACCGGGCATGCGCACGGTCATCTCGAGTTCCTTGAAGAGGTCGGGGATCCGGCAACCGGCGAACCCATTGGTCCGACCGCCGACAATCTGAAATCGGCAATCGCGGGCGAAACCCACGAATATACCGATATGTATCCGGGCATGGCGAAATCGGCCCGCGAAGAAGGCTTTGACGAAATTGCCGACTGGTTCGAAACGCTTGCAAAAGCGGAAAAGAGCCATGCTGGCAAATTCCAGAAAACCCTGGAAACGATGGACGCTTAAGCGCTTCATCCAAAAGATTGTAATGTCGCCGCCTGTTTCTTCCGGAAGGGTGGCGACACAGTCTTTCCATTTGTAGATTCGGCCTCCGGGCGACGGGAAGCATATCATGACTGAAGGTAGCTTGGGTGCGCCGGTGCGGCATCCGATTCCATGGCAGGAAGAATCCTACTATGACGAAGAGGCGCTCGATCAGGAAATGCGCCGGGTGTTCGATATATGCCATGGTTGCCGCCGTTGCTTCAATCTGTGCGACAGCTTCCCGCAACTCTTCGATCTCATTGACGAAAGCCCGAATGAGGAAGTCGAGGATCTGAGCGCTGGCGATATCAAGAATGTCGTCGAGGCCTGCACGCTTTGCGACATGTGCTTCATGGTCAAATGCCCCTATGTTCCGCCGCATGAATTTAATCTCGATTTCCCGCACCTGATGCTCCGCCACCGGGCGGTTGAAAACCGCAAGGGCAAGACCGGGTTTGTCGACAAGCAGCTCGCCGAAATCGATCGCAATGCCAAGCTGGCCGGAACATTTTCCGATGCTGCCAACTGGGCAACCAAACAAGAGAACGGACTGACCAGAGGTGTGCTGGATCGCGTGGCCGGCATCGACAAGCGCGCGCATCTGCCGGAATTTGAGAATGTGCCGCTGACTTACAAGCATGTCGGTCATGGGCCGGTTGCCAACGCGGATGCTCCAGCCTTCGGCCGAAAAGCGGCGATTTACGCTACCTGCTATGGCAATTTCAACGACCAGACTGCGGGTAAGGCCGCTCTTGACGTGCTGTCCCACAATGGCGTGCAGACGCGAGTGGAATATCCTGCCTGCTGCGGGATGCCGAAACTGGAAAATGGTGATCTGCCTGCGGTGGCCTCGTCCGCCGAGGAGGTTGCTGCCTTTTTCGAGCCGATTATCGACGAAGGCTATGACGTCGTTGCCCTGACGCCGAGCTGTGCGCTGATGATGAAATTCGAATGGCCGCTGATCCTGCCGGACAATGCGGCTGTCGCCAAGCTCGCCAAGGCGACGCGGGATTTGAGCGAATATGTCGTCGAGATTGCCGCAGACACGGGTCTCGTCCCGATTGAGCCGATGGACGCGAAAATCGGCATCCATTTTGCCTGCCACAGCCGGGCCCAGAACATGGGGCCGAAAGCGATGCAGATGCTGAAGCTGATTCCGGAAGCCAAGCCGTCGATCACCGAGCGCTGCTCCGGTCACGGCGGCAAATGGGGGATTTTCAAGGAAAATTTCGACAAGGCGGTCAAGGTCGGTCGACCAGCCGCGCGCGCGGTAGCGAAAGGCGATCCGGACTATATGGTCAGTGAATGTCCACTGGCCGGTCCGCATCTCAAGCAGATCATGGAGAGCGGTGGTCAGCAGAATGTGCCGGAGCGGATTGGTCATCCGATAGAATTGCTCGCCAAGGCTTATGGTTTCTGACGCTTCGGTTCGCCGGCATATGCCGGACAGACAGATCAGATTTTTGAGGATTAAATATGCCCCGCGATACCCATCAGATTACCAATGAAGACATTATCTCGCTCGAGGATTACGAACTGATCCGCAAGGACAAGCGTCAGGAGTCGATCCTGCGCAAGAAATTCCGGCGGATCGCGATCGGACCTTATGCGACGATCCAGTTCGAAAGCTGGGAGAGCATGTGGTTGCAGATCCAGGAGATGCTGCGCATCGAAAAGGGCGGGGAAGAGCAACTGGTTGACGAGCTGGCCGCCTATAATCCGATGGTGCCGAATGGATCGGAATTTACCGGGACCCTGATGTTCGAGATTGACGAGGAAGAACGCCGCACCGCTTTCCTCAAGACCTTAGGCGGCGTCGACCGGCATATTCATCTCATTATCGGTGATGAAAAAGTTACTGCCGAACCGGAGCAGGATATCGACCGCACCCGGGCCGATGGCAAAGCCAGCGCTGTGCAATTTGTCCATTTTCCGCTTAGCAGTGAACAGGCCGATAAATGGAAAAGCATGGATGGGCAGGTGATGGTTCAGATCGATCACCCCAATTATGGCCATGCCGCGATTATCAGCGATGAATGCCGCCGCGATATGGCCAGGGACCTCGACTAGTCTTCGTCGGTGTCAACAGGATCGGGCCCGTTGCTGCTGTTGCGTTCGATCGGATTCTGGAGACTTCCCAATTCACCTGGCCGGCGGCTGCCTGACGAGGGCTCGTTGCTGCCGCCGGATGATCGGCTTGTCGATCTCTTGTCGTCCGGCTGATATTGAAGGCTGGCGTTATTGTCTTCGTCCCAGGGCTGTTCTTCGCTGCCGCTGCCCGCAACCGTCATCGGCTCTCCGAAGACAAAATTGTCGTCGTCGGCTTCTTCGGTTTCGTCGTCTTCCCAGCTGTCATCCGATATTTGCGTGACGGGCCGGATCATTTCCTGCACCTCGGCCTGGACGGGCTGGACTTTCTGCGGTTCCTCCGACGGCGTGATAAAATAGATCACCATTCCGGTGGAAGCGACAAGCAGGATGGATTCTTTGAGCATAGCAGGCACCAATTTCTTTCAAATTCCCTAAAGGAAATAGCCGGATGCGGTTAAGAAACATTTACCTAAGCGTAGCGGGGCAAAACGGCGACGGGCGCGAGCAACGGCATTTGATCGGAATTGATCGTTTGCGCTGAATGTTACAACAAATGTCAATGTGGCTTGAAATTATGTAAATAAATTTACATAGGGGCCGCATGACAGTCCAGAAACTTTTTGCCGGTGCGGCGATCAAGCGGCTTCGCCGCAGTGCTGCAATGACCCAGGTTGCGCTCGCCGAGGCACTCGATATCTCGCCCAGCTATCTCAATCTGATAGAACGCAACCAGCGACCGCTGAGCGCCCGCCTGATGCTGCTGCTGGCGGAAAGATTCGACTTTGATCCACGGCAATTGATCGCGGCTGAACCGGGTGGCGGCATTGATGCGATCCGCCAGCGCCTCGCGAATCCTCTGTTTGAAGACCTGTCCATCGATCGATCGGAGCTGGAAGAATGGCTGATCGCGTCGCCCAATACGGCGGAAGCCTTTGTCCGTCTTTTTGACAATCGCAAGACAGGCGACGAGACAGGGGAGAGCAATGCGCCCGACCCGATCCAGGCTGTCCGCCGTGAAATTGAACGCTGGCGCAACCATTTCGCCGATCTCGATTCCATCGCGGAGCAACTTGCCGACGAACTGCGGCTTGGCGCCGGCGATCTCTATGGTGCGATAACCGAGCGGCTGCGGGTCAAGCATCAACTGATGATCCGTATCTTGCCGGAAACCGTACTGCCCGACAAGTTGCGCCGACTGGACCTCCACGCCAGGCAACTGCAGCTTTCCGAAATGCTCGACCCCGCTTCCCGTACGTTCCAGGCCGCGCTGCTGCTAGGCCAGATCGAGGCGAAGGGAGAAATAGATGCGCTGGCGGCGGGAGGAAAGTTTACCGACCGCGCGGCGGAGAAACTGTTCCGGCGTCACTTGTCCGGCTATTTTGCTGCTGCGTTGATGATGCCTTATGGCCGTTTTCTGAAAGCGTGCGAACAAAGTGGCTATCGGATTCAGCTACTCCAGCGCCGCTTTGGTGCCGGTTTCGAGCAGGTCGCCCATCGTCTGACCACTTTGCAGCGCGTCGGCTCGCGTGGCCTGCCGTTTTTCATGGTCCGGATCGACCGGTCCGGCATGATCTCGAAACGCTATGCCGGAGCCAGCAATGCACCCCTGGTGGAAAGCGCCCATCGCTGTCCGCTGTGGGATATCCACCGCGTATTCGAACAGCCGTCGGAAATACGGTCTCAACTGGTGGCTCTGGAAGACGGCTCGACCTGGTTCACCCTGTCGCGAGCGGTGCAGGGCATTGGATCCGGCGCCGGTGGGCACACGCCTGCCTTTGCCATCGGGCTTGGGGTTTCCGCAGATGTTGCTTCCTCGCTCCATTATGCGCGCGGCAAGGATCTGAGCATCGAGCAAGCGGATGCGATTGGTCTGGGTTGCTCTGCCTGTACCCGGCCGCAATGTTCCCAGCGGTCGGCGCCACCGCGCAGCCGGGCGCTTAAATTTGACGAGCGGGAACGCGGTTTGACGCCATTTGATTTCGTCAATGATTAGGCCCTGAGCCCCCGGAAACAGCCTGACACCTGCGTTTACCATGTTACCCGACTGTCGGTATATTGAACAATATTGACGAAATAGAGCGGCTGTGCGCATTTTATTCTGTAAAATTTACCGACAGATAACGAATTCTCCTTATGGCCGAATATGTCCAAGGAAAGACGGCGCGCGATATGATCCGATTGTTCAAACATTATATTCCATACCCGGTCATTTTTCTGGGCTTGATCGATTTCGTGCTGTTGCTGTCAGCGGCGGAAGTCGGCTGGATATTGCGCGCCCATCAGATCGAAATGGCGGTCGGCTCTGTCTTTGACCGCCCGGGACCGATATTCAGTTTTGCCTTTGCCCTGCAACTGGCGCTGATTGCGGTTGGTGTTTACGGACCAGAAGCTCTGCAATCACTCCGTTTTGCCGCCGCCCGTATCCTGGTGGCAATTTCTCTGGGCGTGATTTTTCTGTCTTTGCTGGCATTTGCGTTGCCCGGTATCACGCTCTGGCGCTCCAATTCCCTCTATGCGATGATATTGGCCATCGCTTTTCTAATGGTGGTCCGCATTTTGCTCGGTACCATGCTCGACAGCGACATTTTCAAACGGCGCCTGCTCATTCTGGGCGCCGGTCCGCGGGCCGGCCGTATTGCCGCACTGGAAAAACGACCCGAATGCGGCTTCATCATTGCCGGTTATGTCGCGATGAACGAAGGCGCGAGCCTGATCGACAGCGCGATACGCCGTCAGGATATCGTCAATTTGCCACAACATGTGATCGATCTCGAGGTGAGCGAAGTCGTGCTGGCGCTTGAGGAGCGCCGCAATGCGCTTCCCGTTGCCGATCTGCTGACGATCAAGACGACCGGCGTTCACGTCAATGACTTGTCTAGCTTTCTCGAACGCGAAACCGGACGCGTGGATCTGGATAGCGTGAACCCGAGCTGGTTCATTTTCTCTGACGGTTTTTCGTCGGGGCGCAGGCTGTCGACCACATTCAAGCGGGGCTTCGATATATTCCTGAGCTTCCTGTTGCTGCTTCTGACGGGACCGGTGATTTTGCTGTTCGCGCTGCTTATCAGGCTGGAAAGCCGCGGCGGTTCCTTTTTCATGCAGGAACGTGTCGGGCTTTACGGCCAGAAGTTCAACATCCTGAAACTCCGCTCGATGCGCGCTGATGCGGAGCCGAATGGCAAGGCGATCTGGGCGAGCGAGAACGACCCCCGGATCACCCGTATCGGCAACTTCATCCGCAAGGTTCGTATCGACGAACTGCCCCAGGCCTGGAGCGTATTGAAAGGCGAAATGAGCTTTGTCGGCCCGCGTCCCGAACGGCCGCAATTTGTCGACGATCTGCAAACGCAAATGCCTTATTATGCCGAGCGACATATCGTCAAACCGGGGATCACTGGCTGGGCCCAGATCAATTATCCCTACGGGGCGTCGACCGAAGACTCCCGGCACAAGCTGGAATATGATCTCTATTATGCCAAAAATTACACGCCCTTTCTGGATCTGCTGATCATCTTGCAGACCATAAGGGTCGTATTGTGGCCAGAGGGAGCGCGCTGAAATGGTGTCGCTTCTCGATTATATCAGCATATTCGGACATGGTATCGCCGCCGCTCTTTTTGGCGCGCTGGCGATCTGGCAATTCCAGCGCAAGGTTGACCGCAATAACAAGCAGATCTGGCTGATCATTGCGATCGCGCTAACCAGCTTCTGGGCGCTTTCGATCGCTGTCGAGGGATATCTGTCACCGATTTCCCGATTTGCAGAAACCCTGCGCAATTTTGGCTGGCTGGGCTTCATGTTCATTCTGCTGCAGGCCGGGGAAGGGCGCGATGAACCGAAGACGGTCAATAGCATTTACGCCGCACTGGCCTTTGTGCTGGTCGGCCAGATGCTGGTCGATTCTCTGATTCCCGCATTTTCGGGAAGTCCGCGTCTAGAAGGCGTAACCCTTTATACGTCTTTGGTGTTGCGGATGATCTTCGCCGTCGGGGCGTTGGTGCTGGTTCACAATCTCTATTCGATTTCAGCGCCGGAAACGCGTTGGGGCATCCGGCTGCCAATGGCCGCGCTGGCCGCGATCTGGACCTTTGATCTCAATCTGTACACGATCACCTATCTGACCCAGAGCACACCGTTGGAACTGCACGCGATGCGCGGTCCGATGATGGCGGTGATTGCGCCGATCCTGGCCTTGGCATCGTTGCGCAATACCGAATGGGATCTGAAGCTTTCTCGCAGCGTCGCGTTCCGTTCGCTGTCGCTGGTCGCCATCGGCAGCTATCTGCTGATGATGGTCGTGATCGCGACGGCGCTGCAAATCGTTGGTGGCGACTATGCGCGCCTGGCCCAGATCAGCTTCCTGTTCGGTGCGACCATTGGTGCCTTGTTGCTGCTCCCGTCCGGTCGTTTTCGCGCTTGGCTGAAGGTCAAGCTGGCCAAAAATTTCTTCCAGCACCGTTATGATTACCGGTCGGAGTGGATTCGTTTTACCGATACCATCGGCCGACCCGGCGCGGATAGCGCGCCGTTCCACGAAAGGGTGATCAAGGCGATCGCCGATATAACCGAATCGCCAGCTGGCATATTGCTGGTGCCTGACGAGGCCGGCCAGCTAGTGTTACAATCGCGATGGAACTGGTCGTCGATCGAAGTCCCGGCGCGCGCGTGCACGGGAAAGACAATTCCTTTTTTCGAACGGACCAGTCATATCGTCGAATTTGATACGCTGCGCGCCGGTCAGGACAAGAAGTGCGATGCCGCCGCCATCCCCGACTGGATGAACAAGGATGGCCTGGCATGGGTTGCGGTTCCGCTGGTGCATTTCGATCGGCTTGCCGGTTTGATGCTGCTTGCGCGCCCGCGGATCGACCGCAAGCTGGACTGGGAAGATCTGGATATGCTCCGCGTGGTCGGCCGTCAGGTGGCTAGCTATCTGGCCGAATCGCGCAGTCAGGAATCCCTATCCGAAGCCCAAAGATTTGATGAATTCAACCGCCGGATGGCGTTCATCATGCATGACATAAAAAACCTCGTCAGCCAGCTCAGCCTGCTGGCGCGCAATGCCAAGCGCCATGCCGATAATCCAGAGTTCCAGGCGGATATGATCGAAACCTTGCAGGATTCGGCCGACAAGATGAATGGTCTGCTCGAACGGTTGTCGCAGCATAACAAGAGCAATCCGGAAGAGCCGAAGTCGGTCAAGGTGGCCGATCTGATCCGATCGATCATCGAGAAGAAGCGGCTGTTGCATAGTCTGGAAAGCAGCCATGTCGATGATCTGACGATTTTCGCAGATCCCGCCCGGGTTGAACAGATCTTGGGCCATTTGATCCAGAATGCGATTGATGCCAGCACGAACGACCAGCCGATAACCATCAACGCGCGGCGCCGGGACCTCAGCGTGGCAATTGAAGTATGTGATCAGGGCACAGGCATGTCAGCCGAGTTTGTCCGCAGCCAGCTTTTCAAGCCATTCTCGTCCAGCAAACAGGGCGGGTTTGGAATCGGTGCCTATGAAGCCCGCGAGCTGGCGCGAGCGATGAACGGGCGCCTGGAGGTAGAGAGCACGGAAGGCGTAGGCAGTCGCTTCACGCTGCTGCTGCCGCTCGCCAAACATTTACCGAAAGAAATTTCAGCAGACGAAAGGGCCGCATGATGCCGGACAAAGAGCAACCGAAAAAAGAGAAGCTGCTGATAGTCGAAGACGATCCCGGTCTGCAGAAGCAGCTGAAATGGGCCTATGATGATTTCGAGGTCATCATAGCCGGTGACCGTGAAACCGCGATTGAAAAACTGCGCTCCGAAGAGCCGGATGTCGTGACGCTTGACCTTGGCCTGCCACCTGATCCAGATGGCACCACCGAAGGCTTCGCGACCATGGAGGCGATATTGAGCCTGAAGCCCGATACCAAGGTCATCGTCGCTTCCGGCCATGGCGAAAAAGCCAGCGCCTTGCGGGCTATCTCCGGCGGGGCATGGGATTTTTATCAGAAACCGGTCGACATCGACGAGCTGGGTCTGATTGTCCGGCGCGCCTTTCATGTGCGCAACCTCGAACAGGAGAATGCCAGCCTTGCGGCAAAGGGCAGTGGCGAGGGATATATATTGGGCGAGATTATCACCGGTGCGCCCGAAATGCTGAAAGTGGCTCAGATGGTCGAACGCGTGGCCAACACCAATGCTTCGGTAATGCTGTTGGGCGCCAGCGGGACCGGCAAGGAATTGCTCGCCAAGGGCCTGCATGATGCTAGCGATCGTCGTGACAAGGCCTTTGTCGCAATCAATTGCGCGGCCATTCCCGAGAACTTGCTGGAATCCGAATTGTTCGGTCATGAAAAAGGCGCGTTTACCGGTGCGATCAAGACAACCGAGGGAAAGATCGAACAGGCTGATGGCGGTACGCTGTTTCTGGACGAAGTCGGCGATATCCCGCTTCCGCTGCAAGTGAAATTGCTGCGCTTTCTACAGGAGAGGGTGATCGAGCGGATCGGTGGACGCAAGGCCATTGCCGTCGATACGCGCATCGTTTGTGCGACCCATCAGAATCTGGAAAAGATGATCAAGGACAATGCCTTCCGCGAAGATCTCTATTATCGGCTTGCCGAAATCGTGATCAAGATCCCGCCTCTGTCCGGACGCTCGGGTGATGCCAGCCTGCTGGCGCGGCATTTCCAGAAGAAATTTGCGGCCGAGATCAATCCGGCGGTGAAAGGTCTGGCACCCGATGCGCTGGCAGCGCTCGAAGCCTGGCACTGGCCGGGCAATGTCCGCGAACTGGAAAACCGGATCAAGCGCGCGGTGATCATGGCCGATGGCAAGATGATCAGTGCCAATGATCTTGATCTGGAAGTGGATGAAGATGCGGCAACCGATCTGCTGAACCTGAAAGCGGCGCGCGAAGCGGCTGACCGCTCCGCGATCCTGCGCGCGATTTCCCAGACCAGCGGCAATATTTCCAACGCGGCCAAATTGCTCGGGATCAGTCGCCCGACTCTCTATGATCTGCTGAAACAATATAAGTTGCAGCAAGCCAGCTGAACCATGGTGACGGATTTTATCCAGAAACTGCGCTTGGGCAGCAAGCCGGTGATGTTGGCGGCTGCGCTAGCGGTGGTCATGGTCGGCCTCCCGACTGCCATCTATGGCGCCAGCGAAGGCAATGAAGAAGCGCGGGAAGCGTTCGCCAAGGCCGAGCAGTTTCGGGCCAAGCGCGATATACGGTCGGCGCGGATCGAATTGATGAATGCGATCAAGGCCGATCCGGAATGGATTGATGCGCGGGTGGCGCAAGCCGAGGTCTTGCTGGGTCTCAGGGACGGCGCCGGCGCCGAAGCAGAGCTGGACTGGGCGGTGCAACTGGGGCTCGACCCCGCCGCGGTCCGGCATCTCTATGGCCACGCCTATTCCTTGCAGGGCGAGGCGCAAAAGGCGCGGGATCAGCTACTGACCAACGATATTCCACCGAAGAATCAAGGCTATGCCGCCCGGATCATGGGCCAGGTTGCGCTGCAAATGGGTGATGAGCAGCTGGCTGGTGCAGCCTATAACCGGGCCATGGAGCTGGATGGGCAAAACCCCGACCTGTGGGTCGATATTGCCCGCTTCCGGTCACGGTCCGGAGATCAGGCCGGGGCGACCAACGCTGTTGACGAAGCCGTGAAGCTGGACCCTGCCAATATCCGGGCGCTGCAATATCGTGGCGAGTTGTTGCGCTTCCAGTTCGGACTGGGCGCCGCTTTGCCCTGGTTCGAGCGGGCGCTGGAGCTTGACCCCAATGATGTGCCTCTGCTGACGGAATATGCGGCAACGCTGGGCGATATGGGCCGGATGACCGATATGCTGGTGGTTGCGCGTAAGATCATTGCGCTGGACGGAAAGAATCCGCGCGCTTTCTTCATGCAGGCGGTTCTCGCCGCCCGGGCCGGCAAATATAATCTGGCGCGACGGTTGATGCAACAAACCGGCGGGTTGATCGATAATGTCCCGGCGGTGTTGCTGGTGCAGGGCATCATCGAACATGCCGAAGGCAATCACAATGCGGCTGTGGACAAGTTTCAACGTCTGGTCTCGATCCAGCCGAACAACCGGCAGGCGCAAAACCTGCTGGCGCGGTCGCTCTATCTTGCGGGCAGTGCGGCTGATGCGGTGGACGTGCTCAAACCGCAGGTCAATCGGAGCGGAGCCGCCCCTTACGCCTTGTGGCTGGCGGGCCGAGCGCTGGAATCGATTGACGAGCGCGGTCAGGCCGCCGGCATAATGAATCGCGCCGCTATCCATGATTTTGGCCGGGAGAGCGCCTTTATGGCGGCGGCCCCGCTGAGCGTGCTGCGCGCCGAGGCGCAACGCAATCCGAACGATGCGCGGGTGGTCGTGCCCTATATTCGCGCGCTCTACACCGCGGGTGACTATGATGCCGCCTTCGCCGAGGCCAAACGGCTGCAGCAGGGCAATCGCGGAGCGAGCGCGGCGCATATACTGGTCGCCGATGTTGCCGCGACCATGGGCAATTATGACGAGGCACTCGATGCGCTCGAACAGGCCCGCAGCATCCGCTTCTCCGAACCGGTGATGCTACGTCTGGTCGAGGTGTTGCGCGCCAAAGGAGAGATGCAGCAAGCGGGCGAGGATCTCGCGCAATATCTCAACCATAATCCCAGCAGTATCGCAGGATTGCGCTGGATGGCCTATGCCCATCTCGAAACCGAAAGCTGGGCGGTCGCAGCCCATATTCTGGAAAATCTGCGCAAGCGGATCGGCGACAATGATGCCCTGATCATGGCGGGCCTGACCCAGGCCTATACCGGTCTGGGGCAGACCGAAAAGGCCATTGCCGCGGGCCGGATCGCCTATCGCGTGCAGCCATCAAGCCCGGTGGTAACGCATCTTTACGGTCTGGCTTTGCTGGCGGACAATGCTCGTCAAAAGGACGCCATCAGCCTGCTCAAGAAGGCAGTGGCGATCATGCCGGGCAATCCGGTCTATCGGAAAAGTCTGCGGCGTGCCTATGCAGCGCAACGCGCCGACCGGGGCAAAGTCAAAAGTTGAAGGCCGTTCAGGCGTCGCTTTTTAAGAGATCATCAATAGACAAATCCAGCCGCTTCATCTGACGCTCGACCGGTGGCCAGATATTCTTGATGAAATCTTCTCTCTGGGCAAGGCGCAGACGGTTTTTGGCGCCAGCCGCGACGAACATGCCGACGCCGCGTTTCACCGTGACCAGCCCGTCCTCCTGAAAACCCTGATAGGCTTTGGCAACGGTCAGCGGGTTGGCGCCCTGTTCGGCGGCAAAGACGCGGACAGACGGTAACATATCGCCTTCGTTATAATCTCCATCCAATATGGACTCGGAGATAATGTCCCGCAATTTCAGATAGACAGGTTTGCTTGAATTGTTCATGCTGCTGCACTGCCATAATACAGCGAAGCGGGCAAGGTGTAAGTTCCGCCTTTTCCGCCATTTGGTAGCGGATGAAACGATCTATTCTACTGGAGGCGGGGCCCATTTCGACAATATGTCGCCCAGTTCCGGCCTGGGCCGCTCGGTCGGTTCGTCGGCGCAGGTTCCGAAATAGAAAAATCCGGCAATTTTTTCCGGTGCCTGGCCGAACAGGTCTCGGACGTCATCGTTAAATGCGGGCCAGCCGGTTATCCAGCTGCCAACAAAACCCATGGAATGGCCCGCGTGCAGCATGTTCATGGCGAAAGCGCCGCAGCTTAATTCCTGTTCCCAGAGCGGGATCTTGGTTGATTCTACCGGAGACGACATCAGCACGAGCAAGGTCGGTGCATGACAGGCCATGGATTCCAGCGACTCCAGCTCCATGCGCCCCGCTTCCGGCCTTAGCTTCAAATATCCGCTATGGATTCCTTGCGCGAGCCGCGTGCGCTGGTCATCTCCGACCGATATCACACGCCACGGCGCCAGCTTTCCATGATCGGGCGTGCGCATGGCGATGGAGACAATTTCCTCGATCTGCGCATCGTTGGGGCCAGGGGCTACCATGTCGCGCGGTCGTCCGGACCGGCGGGAAGGCAGGTAAGCGGCAAGGCTGCTCAGGTCGTTGAATTTAGTTTCGCTCATTCTGTCCACTTTGGAAGTGATGGTCCGGATTGCAAGCGGATTTCCCGATAAAACCAGTCACGCTTGTAACAATGTGCTTCACTTGCGCAATTTTTTCATTAGGGTGCGGGGCAACCGGGCCGGATTATACGGCCCACATCAATTGTTGGGGAGTATTCCGAGGGATGTACGAATTTATTTTTACCTTCGATAACGCATGGGAAATGGGGCTTTTTTGGGGTGCGACAATCGCTCTGAGCGCGTTTCTGTTGGGCGGCCTGTTCATAGTCACGCGGCCTGAGCCTGAAGTTTTAGGACATCCGAAAGGTTTGTTCGTTCTCTTCCTCGCAGAAATGTGGGAGCGATTTTCCTATTATGGGATGCGTGCACTCCTCATATTCTATTTGGTCCAGCATTGGATGTATTCAGACAGCGAAGCGTCTGTAATATATGGAGCATATACAGCACTGGTTTACATTACACCTGTGATTGGCGGCTACCTGGCTGATCGTTATTTGGGGCAAAGAAAGGCAGTGCTTTTTGGAGCTGTGCTGCTGACACTGGGCCATTTCTTCATGGCGTTCGAAGGTGGCGGCGGTCAAGCAGATCCAATCATCAACGTTTTCTGGCTGGCTCTAGCTCTCATCATCGTTGGGTCGGGTTTCCTGAAAGCGAATATTTCGGTCATTGTGGGGCAACTCTATTCTCGAACCGACATTCGCCGCGATCCAGCTTATACTATCTTCTACATGGGCATTAACGTAGGTGCGGCTACCGCTGCCATCATCTGCGGATTCTTGGGTCAAACTTATGGTTGGCAATATGGCTTTGGTCTTGCCGGCTTCGGCATGCTGATCGGGCTAGTGTTTTTCGTTCTCGGAAAACCGCTGCTTCTTGGTAAAGGTGAACCTCCAAAATTGCTGCAAAAAGGCCGCGAGTGGAGCATGTATGGAATTGGCATTGCGTTGGTCGCAATGTGTTGGTTCATGGTGCAAAATCAGGATTTGGTTGGGATATTGCTGGGCACATTCGGTGCCGCCTTGATCGCCTATGTGCTGTTCATCGCAATTTTCAAACTTCCGTACGGGAGTTACTCTGCTTCACCTGCTTTGTGGGTCAATCTGTTTTTGGCAAGCTCGGTTTTGGCAATCGTCGGAATGCTATTTACGGCAATGGGCAACCAAGATTTTCAAATTGTGGCGGCGATCGGCGGAGCATTGATGCTAGTCGTGATGATCCAGCAGATAATTAGCTATGCCGATGAAGTTCGGGATCGCATTATCGCGGCTATGTTCATGATCATCGTATCGATCATCTTCTGGGCATTGTTTGAGCAGGCCGGTTCGTCACTCAATTTGTTTACCGATCGACACGTTGATCGCGCTGGTATCGACGCGTCAATGTTCCAATCGATCAATGCAATATACATTGTGTTGTTGGCACCTTTCTTTGCTGCTGCTTGGACATGGCTGGCTCGGAAAAAGGCAGAGCCATCCGCGCCGATGAAATTCGGACTTGGTGTTATACAAGTGGGTCTCGGCTTTTTGGTATTGGTATGGGGTGCAAACTCCGTTGGAATTAACGTTCCAACGCCTGTGATATTCATTTTCTTGATCTATCTTCTGCACACTACCGGCGAACTCTGCCTGTCACCGGTAGGCTTGTCGGCAATGAATCGTCTGGCGCCTGCACATATGGGTAGCTTGATGATGGGTATGTGGTTCTTTGCATCAGCTACCGGCAACTTTGCAGCGGGACAGATCGCCGCTCTAACCGGCGCGGAAGGTGTTGGTGAAGAGGCTGGGAAGGCGGTTGTGCTTGGTGTCTATTCGACAGTTGGTTGGGTAGCGGTCGGCACTGGTATCGCAGTAATGGTAATATCACCGTTTATTAAGAAGCTGATGCATCTGGACACGTTGAAGGACGACAATGTCGGCGACGATCTGGAAGGACAACGCGAAATCGGTGAGCCACAATCTGCCGGTATCCATCCTACGACCAAACCATAAGACTAAGGGGCTTTCTATGAAATATCGGGCTTTGCTGGCGCTGGTTGCTGGCGGATCGCTGTTGGCTGGCTGCACCGCCAACGCAGCGGACACAAATTCGGCTAGCGCGGCGACGCCGGCGAAATCGAGCAAGCCCGCGAAGGTCGCATTCCCGTCGACCTACAGCGCCTATCCTTCGACTCCGACTGCCATCACCGGCGTGACGATCTACGACGGTGAAGGTGGCCGGATCGATAATGGCACGGTGTTCATGGCGGGCGGGAAAATCTCGTCTGTCGGCGGACCCGAAACGGCAATCCCTGCAGATGCGACAATATTGGATGGCTCGGGCAAATATGTCACGCCGGGCATCATCGACGTGCATAGCCATCTTGGCGACTATCCAACCCCGAGCGTGTCCGCCCATAGCGACGGCAATGAAGCGACCTCGCCGGTGACTCCGGAAGTCTGGGCGGAACATAGCGTCTGGCCACAGGACCCTGGCTTCTCACGGGCGATGGCCAATGGCGGTATCACTGCGTTGCAGATCCTTCCCGGTTCGGCCAATCTTTTCGGTGGCCGCTCGGTAACGCTCAAAAATGTCCCTGCGCGAACCGTGCAGGCGATGAAATTCCCTGGCGCGCCATATGGCATGAAAATGGCCTGCGGAGAAAACCCCAAGCGCGTTTATGGCAGCCGCAACCGGATGCCATCGACCCGCATGGGCAATCTGGCGCTGAACCGGCAGACCTGGATCGATGCGCAGGATTATCGTGACAAGCGCGATGCCGGCAAGACCCAGAAACGCGACCTCGGCAAGGAAACACTGGCCAGTGTGCTGGATGGCGATATTCTCGTCCACAACCACTGCTACCGCGCCGACGAGCTTGCCCAGATCATCGATATGTCGAAGGAGTTCGGCTATAAAGTCACCGCGTTCCATCATGCGGTCGAAAGCTACAAGATTGCCGATATTCTGGCAAAAGAGGAAATCTGTTCCGCCGTATGGGCTGACTGGTGGGGTTTCAAGATGGAAGCCTATGACGCAATCCCGGAAAATGCGGCGCTGCTGCAAAAGGCCGGGGCTTGCGTGATCGTCCATAGCGATGATGAAAACCAGATTCAGCGACTCAATCAGGAAGCGGCTAAGGCACTCGCCGATGGCCGGGCGATGGGCATAGACATCAGCGACGCGCAGGCGATCCGCTGGATCACGCTCAATCCGGCAAAGGCGATGGGCATTGATGAAATGACCGGCAGTCTGAAGCCCGGCAAGATGGCCGATCTGGTTCTCTGGAACGGCAACCCGCTCAGCGTTTACGCACGGCCCGAAAAGGTCTGGATCGACGGGGCGCTGATGTTCGACAGTGGCGATGCGAAACGCCGTCCGGTCAGTGATTTTGAACTCGGCCAGCCTGGTGAAGGAGACGTAAAATGAAGCGTTTTACCCTATTGCTTGCCTCCGCTGCGGCCCTGATCGCTGCTCCTCTTGCCGCGCAGACCACTGCGATTACCGGCGGCAAGGTTGTGATTGGCGACGGGAGTGCGCCGATTGAGGGCGGCACAGTGCTGATCCGCAATGACCGCGTTGTCGCTGCCGGTGCCAATGTGAATATTCCCGCCGATGCGCGTCGCATTGACGCGACCGGAAAATGGGTGACGCCTGGTATATTTGCCGGGTTTAGTCGCGTCGGTCTGGTCGAGGTCGGTGCGGTCACCCAAACCAATGACATGAACGCCAGCAAGTCGCCGTTCTCGGCCGCGCTCGATGTTCAATATGCGATCAATCCCTTTGCCTCGGCGGTTGCGGTAAATCGCGCCGCGGGGGTGACACGCGCCGTCGTTTCACCGAGCACAGCCAACTCGATATTTGGCGGGTTTGGCGCGATTGTCGATCTCGGGCAGGATGAAAATCCGGTCACCAGAGCGCGGGCGTTCCAATTTGTCGAACTGGGCGAAACCGGCCACCGCCGGGCAGGGGGCAGCCGTTCGGCCTCTCATATCTATTTCCGCGCCCTGCTGGACGAAGCGCGCACCTATGCGCGCAATCCGGCGGCGTTTGACAGCGATCTGCTCAAGGCATCGGATGCAAAGGCGCTGCTGCCCGTCATCAACGGCAGCACCAAATTGCTGGTCCATGTCGAAAGCGCCAATGACATTCTGAAAGTGCTCGACCTGCGCAAGGATTTTCCGGCGCTTAAAATGGTGTTGGTCGGTGTCAATGAAGGCTGGCGTGTCGCCAATCATATCGCCGCCGCCGATGTGCCGGTACTGGCGTCAGCGCTCAGCGATTTGCCCTACGGCTTTGAGGATCTGGCTTCGACCCAGTCCAATATCGGACGGATGAAGGATGCCGGTGTGAAGGTCGCGATCGGCATGATCAACGACCGTGATGCGCACCAGCTGCGCTATTCCGTACAATATGCCGGCAATCTGGTTGCGCTTAACCGGGTGCCTCGCGCTACCGGGTTGAGCTGGGACGAAGCTTTTGCCGCGATCAGTTCCGTACCTGCGGAGATTATGGACATGGGCGGGCAATTGGGGTCTCTCAAGGTCGGTCGCCAGGCCGATGTCGTGATCTGGACCGGTGATCCGCTGGAGCTATCGACCCAAGTGGAGAAGGTGATTATCGACGGTGTCGACCAGTCACTGAGCAATCGACAGATGCGTCTACGGGATCGTTATAGCAATCCCGTTCCGGGCGACCTGCCAAAGGCTTATGACCACTAGAAGCTAGAGCCGCACCATCGACATCATCCGGTCGCCATAGCGGAGGCCTGCCGTACCACCGACGGGCGCAGCTTTTTCCAGTTCGTCGAGATCCGCTTCGGTAAGTTTGATTTCGACGGCGGCCATGCTGTCTTCGAGTGTTGCCCGTCTTTTAGAGCCGGGGATCGGCACGATGAAATCGCCCTGGGCCAGCAGCCAGGCAAGGGCAATCTGCGCGGGCGAACAGTGGTGCCGTCTGGCGACTTCTTTGACCACATCGACCAGTTTCATATTCAAAGCGAAATTTTCTTCCGAATAGCGCGGATCATTGCGACGATAATCATCTTCGGGCAGATCGTCGCGGCTGCTGATCTGGCCGGTCAGAAATCCGCGGCCCAGCGGGCTATAGGGTACAAAGCCGATGCCAAGGTCCTGACAGACCGGCAGGATATCTTCCTCGACGCCGCGCTCCCACAGGGAATATTCCGACTGCAATGCGGCAATCGGATGGGTTGCATGGGCTTTTTTCAGTGTTGCGGCTCCGGCTTCGGACAGGCCGAGATAGCGGACCTTGCCCTCCTTCACGAGTTCGGCCATCGCGCCGACCGTTTCCTCGATCGGGACATTGGGGTCGACGCGGTGCTGGTAGAAGAGGTCGATGGTTTCGACGCCGAGCCGGCGCAAAGATCCTTCGCAGGCCCTCCGCACATTGGCCGGACTGGAGTCGACACCGCTTACTTGCCCGTCGTTTATAGCAAAGCCGAACTTGGTAGCAATGATCAGCCGGTCGCGCCGGCCGCTGATGGCCTGACCCAGCAATTCTTCATTGATATGCGGACCGTAAACTTCGGCGGTATCGAAAAAGGTGACACCCAGTTCGATCGCGCGGTCAATAGTCGCCAGGCTCTCGGCCCTGCTCGCCATGCCGTACATACCCTTGCCAATCCCGGCCATCGGCATGCAGCCGAGGCCAAGAGCGGAGACTTCCAGTTCCGGTCCGAGTTTGCGATATTTCATGTCAAATCTCCTTCGCTTCTGGCGATTGTAGCGGTCACGCTCATGTCGGCGCTAACATTGGCGACGGTCCGCATGATATCAGGAAAGGTCTCGATCGCCAAAAGGAGAACCAGTGGTTCGATGGGTATACCCATGGCGATGCAAATCGGCGCGATTGACGTAATGAAGCTGATCGAGCCGGGCAGGCTGACAGCGCCCATGGTGGTGATGGCTGCCACGACCACGCCAATAGCGAGAACGCCAATCGACAATTCTATCCCCATCAGATGGGCGATATATATCGCGACGGCCAGGTTCATGCAGGGGCCGGTGGCGCGGAACAGCGCGACCGCAATCGGCAGTACGACATCGGCCGAACGATCACCCACGCCCATGGCCTTGACGCCGTTGACCATCGCCGGCAGCGAGGCGAGCGAGCTTTGGGTGGATATTGCTACTGCTTGCGCCCGTGCGGAGGCCTTGAAAAAGGCGACCGGGCCGCGGCGCGCACCGACATAGGTCAGGACATAGCTGAATATCCAGACCAACGCGCCAATGCTGCTGACGATGAGAACATAGTGCAGCAATGCCCCGAACGCCGCCAGTCCCGCGTTGGCACCCACACCGAGCGCCAGAGCAAAAACACCGAGCGGAGCCAGCGCCAACACCCACTGGATCAGGATCAGCAGCGCGTTCGCCAGCGCATTGAAAAACTGGTCGAGCATTACTCGTTGTGCATCGGGCAGACGGGTGATCGCGAAGGCGAAGGCCAGCGCGAATATCATCAGCGGCAGGACCGCATCTTCTGCCGCCGCCGCAATGGCATTGGTCGGGATCAGAGCGCGCAGGAATTCGCTGAATGGCGGTACGTCTCCTGGTGGTGCCGCACTGCCCAGTGCAGAGCGCAGAGCCGCTGCTGCGTCACCATTGAGCGGGAAGAGTTCGAGCAATGCCGGCGTTACCAGTGCGGCCATCGCGGAAGAACACCAGAGAATGAATATCATGAATGCGATCGCGCGGGCGGTCATCCGCCCGGCGCGGGCCATCGATGCTGCCTTGCCGATGCCGACGATGAGCAGGGTAAAGACAAGCGGGATCACCGTCATGCGCAAGGCGTTGAGCCACATATTGCCGACGACATCGGCGGCTTCGACCAACAGCGCGCTTTGAGGGCCGACAAACAGCCCGATCAATATGCCGAGAATCAGGGCAACCAGTATGATCAGCGCTTTTTTCAATGGTCTGCCCCTTTGTCTTCTCCGAGCAGACCATCAACCATGACGGGCCGGTGCTGGCAAGGGGCGATTATGTGTAATTTCTGCTATCGCTTTCATTCGCTCTTGGTCTCCAGCCGGTCCATCGGCTAGAGACAGGCGTAACGGGCGCGACGATGGTGGGACATAAGTAGATATGACAAAGAAGTTTTTCGGTACCGACGGGATACGCGGCCTGACCAACAAACATCCGATGACAGTAGAGATCGCCATGAAAGTGGGGCAGGCCGCCGGTCGCCATTTTCAGCGCGGCGATCATCGTCACCGGGTTGTCATCGGCAAGGATACCCGACTGTCCGGCTATATGATGGAAAACGCTCTGGTCGCCGGCTTTACCAGTGTCGGCATGGATGTCGTGCAGGTCGGACCATTGCCGACACCTGCTGTGGCCCTGCTCACCCGTTCGATGCGCGCCGATCTCGGGGTGATGATATCGGCCAGTCACAATGCCTATTTCGACAATGGCATCAAATTATTCGGTCCGGACGGGTTCAAGCTCTCCGACGAGGACGAATTCAAGATCGAAGCCTATCTCGAAGAAGATGCCAAACTGGCAATGCCAGCAGATATTGGGCGGGCCAAGCGCTATGAAGATGCACGTGGACGCTATATTCATGCGGTCAAAATGTCCTTGCCGGAGCATATCCGTCTCGACGGGCTCAAGATTGTCTGTGATTGTGCCAACGGTGCCGCCTATCAGGTTGCCCCTTCCGCATTCTGGGAATTGGGTGCCGAAGTTGTGCCGCTAGGTATCAACCCCAACGGACTGAACATAAACGACAAATGCGGTTCCACCGACGTTGCGATATTGCAGGAAACGGTGGTTTCGTCCGGAGCGCATATCGGCATAGCTCTGGACGGCGATGCGGATCGCCTGATCGTCGTGGATGAAAAAGGGCAGGTGGTTGACGGCGATCAGCTGATGGCCCTGATCGGGTCGAGCTGGAGCCGCAATGGGCTGCTGCGTGGAGACGGGATTGTCGCCACCGTAATGTCCAACCTCGGACTGGAGCGATTTCTGAACAGCCAGAATCTGGATCTGGTGCGCGCGAAAGTCGGCGATCGCCATGTTCTGGAAGAGATGAAAAAGGGCGGTTACAATGTCGGTGGCGAGCAATCGGGCCATATGATCCTGCTCGACCATGGTACCACCGGTGACGGCACTGTCGCTGCCTTGCAGGTGCTCGGCGAACTGGTCGAGAGCGGCAAGCCGGCAAGCGAATTACTGCATCTTTTTGATCCGGTCCCGCAATTGCTCAAGAACGTTCGCTATAGCGAGGGTCAGCCGCTGGAGAGCGAGAAGGTCAAGGCCGTGATCGCCGAGGCGGAGAAGGAACTGGAAGGCTGCGGTCGGCTAGTGATCCGTAAATCGGGAACCGAACCGCTGATCCGGGTGATGGCGGAAGGTGATGACGAGGCACAGGTCCATGCAGTGGTCGACCGGATTTGTGCGGTGGTAGAGGAGGTTGCGGGCTGATGCTGGCAATGCGTCCCGATTGCGAAAGCTGTGGCAAGGATTTGCCGGCCGAGCAGGCAGGAGCATTGATCTGCAGTTTCGAATGCACATTTTGTGGCAGGTGCAATGACGAAAAGCTCCACAATATCTGCCCCAATTGCGGTGGTGCGCTGACACAAAGGCCGACCCGGTCAGAGGCGCTGCTGGTCAAATATCAGGCTTCGACTGAACGGAAATATAGATCATGATGAGTTTTCTCGATGCTATGGATGCCAGAACGATCGTGGTTCTCGGTCTGATCCTGCCACTCCTGTTTTCGCTGCTTTTGTTTTTCTTCGCACGCGGATTTTTCCGTCGGTTCTGGCTTCCTATCCTGTTGATCGTCGGGGCCTTGGAATGGTTCCTGATCGTGCAAGTCGGGCCGTTGTTCCTGTGACCGGAAATTGTCCGCGAATATTGTCTATCGCCGGTTCGGATAGCGGTGGCGGCGCCGGCATTCAGGCGGATATCAAGACGATTACCATGCTCGGCGGCCATGCGATGACCGCGATCACCGCGATTACCGCGCAGAACACGCTTGGCGTTCAAGCGGTCCACCAG
This sequence comes from uncultured Sphingorhabdus sp., assembly GCA_963974765.1. Classification (GTDB taxonomy): domain Bacteria; phylum Pseudomonadota; class Alphaproteobacteria; order Sphingomonadales; family Sphingomonadaceae; genus Parasphingorhabdus. Next base: position 851,157 of record CAXBEI010000002.1, on the reverse strand, counting down.
GTGCCGACCGCGATGATTTTGCAGCAGATTGAATCCGTGGTCAGCGACATTGGCGTCGACGCCGTCAAGATCGGGATGATCGGAAGCGCCGAAGCGGCCCGGGCGGTGGCGGATTATCTGGAGAAACTGAGCATCGCCATTGTCTTCGATCCGGTAATGATCGCGACCAGCGGCAGCGCGCTGGCGGATAGCGATACGATCGCGGCCTTCGACAGGCTGATGGACATTGCGTCGGTGGTTACGCCCAATTTGCCGGAACTGGAGGCGCTGGGCGGCAAGGACGAGATATTGAGCCACGGTTGCCATCTGGTGATCAAAGGTGGTCACGGAGACGGTTCTGTGGTCGTTGACGAGCTTTATGCACCCGGCGGCCTGATCAGACGGATCGAGGGCAAAAGACTGGATACGAACGAAACCCATGGCACCGGCTGCACCTTTGCCAGCGCGCTGGCTTGCGGTCTGGGCAGCGGGCTGGAATTGAACGCGGCATTCGAACAGGCGATATCTTTTACTCGCATCGCGATACTGGAAGCACCGGGTCTTGGCGAGGGCAGCGGTCCGCTCGGCCACCAGTTTGTTACCGACTTTCAGGATGAGCAGCGATGATCGCTGGCGTCGACGAGGTGGGCAGGGGACCGCTGGCCGGTCCCGTTGTCGCTGCTGCTGTCATCCTGCCCGATCATCACAGCATTGCGGGACTGGACGACAGCAAGAAACTGACCGCGACAAAACGCGCGCGGTTCGAACTGGAAATCATGGAATGTGCCCGTTTTTCGGTGGCCCAATGTTCCGAGGCCGAGATTGACGAAATCAATATATTGCAGGCGACCATGCTGGCGATGACGCGGGCCGTGGAGGGTCTGGATGCGGTGCCCGATCATATACTGGTCGATGGTAATCGCTTGCCCAAATGGGGCTATTCAGCAGAAGCGGTGATTGGCGGGGATGCTCTTCATCCCTGTATTTCTGCCGCTTCCATAATCGCCAAGGAGTTTCGTGACCGGCTGATGATCGCCGCCGCAGAGAAATATCCGCAATATGGATGGGAACGAAACAAAGGCTATGGCACGGCGGAGCATCTGGTGGCACTCAGGCAATATGGGCCGACGCCGCTGCACCGCAGGAGCTTTGCACCGGTATCCCAGATGGAATTGATCTAGGCTTCAACCTTCGCCGGCTTCGGAGCAATCTTGCGCTCTGCCAAAACCCATTCGCCGCTTTCGCTTTTGATATATTTGGGCTGGCGGGTGACATTCCAGACCAGACCCATTTTCTCCAGCAGTAGCAGGACATAGCCCGCGATGTCGATTTCCCACCAGGCCATGCCCTGAAAGCTTGCCCGGGGGTGCTTGTGGTGATTGTTGTGCCAGCCTTCGCCGAAAGTCAGCAGCGAGAACAGAAAGCTGTTCTTTGATGTGCCGACACCTTTGGTGTGCCGCTGTGAGCCGACAACATGGGCGTAGCTGGAAATCCCCAGGGTGATCTGCAGGACAACGAATGTCCGGAAATAGCCGCCGATCAGGATCGTGCCGATGACATGGTCCCATCCCCCAAAGACAAGGCCCCAGATGCCGGGAAAGATGATCAGCGAGAAGACCAGCCAGTACCAGCGCGTCTTGTGCAACCAGAGCACGACATCATTGTCGGCAAGTCCCTTGCCATAGATGCTGGTGTCGGTGACACAATCGTCCATGAACCAGCCGAAATGGGAGTGGAACATGCCCTTCAGTCTGCTTGTCTTGCGACCGCGGCCATCGAGCCAAGGGCTGTGGACATCGCCAACTTCATCGCTATGCGCATGGTGGCGGCGATGGTCGGTGGCCCAGCGCAGCACTGAAGACTGGATCGACATTTGTGCCATAGCGCCGAGAATATATTGCATCGGCACCGAAGTTTCGAAGGACTTGTGCGAATAATAGCGGTGAAAGCCAAGCACGATGCCGAGCATTAATATGATATATCCTGCGATGAAGGCTGACCACTCGACCCAGCCGGTATCATAGGTAAACATCCACCAGACAGCGGCGATTGATCCGAAAATTTTTGATCCGAAAACAATCGCATATTCCTTGCGTTTTTCGCGCCCGGCTTCGCCGCCGACAATTACACCGGGATGCGGACGAGGTTCATCGCTCTGCTGAGAAATGCCATTTTCTTGCTGATATTTATCGCGAAAATTACGTGCCATCTGTTCACCGACCCCCGGACTGTTACGCTGTGGAGCTTTACTGTTGATTAAGCATATAGCCGGAACACGGCTTTTTGTGAACCAAATTTGAATTTGGACGATTTCCCGATTTTGAACAAATAAACTTACCGAACGAGTCTTTTGCGCCACACCACTAGGGATTGAGTCTCGCGAGTCAGCTCTGACTCCATATCTGGTGACGGACTCGTTTCGTTCTCCCGGCCAGGTTTCTGTTAACCATAAAGATACGCCTTTAACCTATGTTAACGGCCTTGACCGCCGGCCATTTGGGACTCACCGTTGGCGCTGTTGAAAAAAGGAATAGAGTTTCATGGGGATTATAGAGCGCATTCAGGCGCCCAAAACACGCACCGCGCCAAGCGCTGGAACACGCACTGCAAAGAAAGCTGTCGAGCTGCCACTGGGGCAGATATTGAAGATGGATTGCATCACCGCGATGGCATCGCTTCCCGATGCATCGGTCGATATGGTCTTCGCCGACCCTCCCTATAACCTGCAGCTTGGCGGAGACTTGTTCCGCCCCGAAGGCAGTCAGGTCGACGCCGTGGACGATGCCTGGGACCAGTTTGACAGCTTCGCCGCTTATGATGCCTTCACCAAGGCCTGGCTGGCCGAGGCCCGCCGCATACTCAAGCCGGACGGATCGCTCTGGGTGATCGGCAGCTATCATAATATCTTCCGGGTCGGCGCTTCGCTGCAGGATCTGGGCTACTGGATCCTCAACGACATCATCTGGCGCAAGGCCAATCCGATGCCGAATTTCAAGGGAACCCGCTTCACTAATGCGCATGAAACCCTGATCTGGGCGTCGAAATCGGAAAAATCGAAATATACGTTCAACTATCGTGCGATGAAAAACCTCAATGATGAATTGCAGATGCGCAGCGACTGGGTGATGCCGATTTGCGGTGGCCAGGAACGGCTGAAACGCAATGGCACCAAGGCCCATCCGACGCAGAAGCCGGAAGCGCTGCTTTATCGCATCATGCTGGCGACGACCAATCCCGGCGATGTCGTGCTCGACCCCTTCTTCGGTACCGGCACGACCGGGGCGGTTGCAAAGCGACTGGGCCGCGAATGGATCGGTTGCGAGAAAGAGGACAGCTATTGCGAAGTCGCAGAACAGCGCATCGCCGAAGCTTTGCCGCTCGATGAAAGCTCGCTGAAGACGATGCAGTCGCCAAAATCCAAGCCGCGGGTTGCTTTTGGCACCTTGGTGGAAACCGGCTATCTGAAGCCCGGTGACGAATTGTGCAGCAAGAACCGCAAATATAAAGTCAAGGTCCGGGCGGATGGCTCGGTTATCTGGGACGGTCAGGAAGGCTCGATCCACAAAATCGGCGCGACCGTTCAGGATGCGCCCAGCTGCAATGGCTGGACCTACTGGTATTACAAGGATGGCAAAGACCTGAAGCCGATCGACAATTTGCGACAGACCTATTTGCTGGCCACCGAACCCTGATATGGGCGCTGCGATGGAAGATCTGGAAGCATGTGGACCGGATGCGAGGCTTTATCTTAAGCCTGTTGGATTGGTCGATAGCCCGCAATGGCATGCTGGAAAAAACCAACAATTAAACAATAGTTTAGTTTGGTTTTCTCAGATTGAACATCTGATAGTTGAAGCAGGAAAAGCGAACCTGAGGGGGCTGGTCAATATTACCCAATGGCCGGAATGGTCGAAAGACCTTCCGGAGCCATTGGCGATACGGGCAGCCACTTTATTTGCCAACCTGACCCGTCAGCATGACGCTCTGAACTGTGGGGAACGGACGATCCGCTTCGATCAGCCGCATGTTATGGGCATATTGAATATCACGCCCGACAGTTTTTCCGACGGCGGCAAGCATCAGGACGATCCGGGAATGGCTGCCGAAGCGGGGCTGGCGATGACGGTCGCTGGCGCGTCGATCCTCGATATCGGCGGCGAAAGCACCCGGCCCGGTGCGGACCCTGTCTGGGAAGGCGACGAGATCAAGCGGGTTGTGCCGGTAATCGAAAGACTGGCTCATTGCGGCGCCGTTATCTCCATCGACACCCGCAAGGCTGCGGTGATGGAGGCGGCGATCGCGGCGGGGGCGCATCTGATCAACGATGTGTCGGCGCTTTTGCACGACAAGAGATCGCTTGAGGTGGCCGGAGTATCCGGCCTTCCGGTGGTGCTCATGCATGCCCCGTCAAGCGGCAAAAACCCGCATAAAAGTGACGGATATGGCAATATTGTCACCGATACGCTCGATTGGCTCGAACAGCGGATCGCCGATGTCGTCGCTGCAGGTTTTGAGCGCGAGAAGATCATCATCGATCCCGGTCTCGGTTTTGGCAAGTCGCTGGCCGACAATCTCGCCCTGATGAACAATATCGCGAAGTTCCACGCGCTTGGTCAGCCGTTACTGATAGGCGCCAGTCGCAAACGGATGATCGGAGCCTTGTCCAAGGAAGCGCCGGTCGACCAGCGTCTCGGCGGTTCGATCGCTTTCGCGCACCACGCGATCCAGCAGGGTGCACAAATTGTCCGCGTGCATGACGTGCCGGAAACGGTGCAGGCGCTGCAAGTCTGGCGCGGTATGCGGGACGCCGCTGTTACGGCACCTGTTTGACCGCCCACGCAGTACAGTCTGCAATCGAATGGCCAAAGCCCGAAGACGCGGCTAGGTTGTGCACGTCTTGACATTGCAAGTGACGGGGAATCGGATTGAAACTACGGTCTGACCAGATGGTTCGAGAGATTGTCATCGTCGGTGGCGGCACCGCGGGCTGGATGACTGCCGCCGCATTATCCCGCAAGTTGGCTGGAACCCGAGCAACAATCAAATTGGTTGAGTCGGCTGAAATCGGCACCGTCGGTGTGGGCGAAGCAACGCTGCCGCAAATCCGTGACTTCAACCGGATGCTCGATATTGACGAAGCAGAGCTGATGGCGCGGACCAGCGCAACGATCAAATTGGGTATAGAGTTTCGCGACTGGGGTCGGACGGGCGATCAATATATTCACCCCTTCGGCGTTTACGGAGAAACGATAGGTCCCGCCGGCTTTCACCATTATTGGATCAAGGAGAATGCAACAGCTGATGCGGGTGATTTCGGTCGCTATTGTCTTGCCATTTCCGCGGCGCGGAAACAGCATTTTGACTTGCCGCCTGACAATCCGACTTCGCCGCTGCAAGCATATTCCTATGCGTTTCAATTTGATGCCAGCCTCTATGCCGCGTTTTTGGCAGACTATGCAAAAAAGCGCGGGGTCGAGCGGATCGAAGGCAAAGTTGTCACAGTTGAGACCGACGGCGAGAGCGGCTTCATCCAGTCGGTAACCTTGGAAGCCGGACAGCTGATACCGGGTGAGCTTTTTATAGACTGTTCCGGCTTTCGCGGGCTGTTGATCGAGCAAGAAATGGAAACCGGTTTTGACGACTGGAGTGGCTATCTGCCTTGTAACCGTGCCTTTGCCATACCGTGCAAAATTGTTGACCCTGTCGGACCTTATACGCGTTCCACGGCGCGGGCTGCGGGCTGGCAGTGGCGGATCCCGTTGCAGCACCGTATCGGCAACGGCCTTGTCTATTGCAACCGCTATACGAGCGATCAGGATGCGGTCGACATGTTGACGACTAGTCTCGAGGGAGACGCGATTGCCGAGCCCAAGCAGCTTTTTTTCAAAACCGGCAAACGCAAAAAATTGTGGAACAGGAATTGTGTGGCGATCGGTCTGTCCGGCGGGTTTCTCGAACCGCTGGAGTCGACCAGCATCGATCTGATCCAGAGCGGTATATTGAGCCTGATCGCGCTATTTCCGGAGAAGCGATGCGCATCGTCGGATGTTGATGAATATAACCGGTTGATGGATCTTGAATTCGATCGGGTCCGGGACTTTCTGATGCTGCATTATGTTCTCAACGAGCGTGAGGAACCGTTCTGGCGGGATATGCGCAATATCGCCCGGCCTGACAGTCTGAGCGAGAAAATCGAAGCGTTCAAACGACGCGCCATAGTTCCGCAATATGATCATGGCCTGTTTCAGCCGGCGAGTTGGCTGTCGGTATTCATCGGCCAGAATTTGTTGCCCGAAACCTACGACCCGCGGGTTGATGCAATGTCGGATGATGACCGTGCCGGCCATCTCGCGCGTATCCGATCCGCGGTTGAAAGCAACGTCGGGCGGATGCCCGAACATCTGGCGTTTATCCGGAAATACCGGGCGAGCTTTGCCGGCGCGCAGGGCGGCCAGGCATGAGCGGCCTTGAACGGCGCGTGCGACGGATTGCGATTTTCGGCAAAAGTCACGAACTGTGGCCGGTCGCTGCTCTGCTTGCGAAAGACTTGCCCGCCGATATCGAATTGATCGTCGTGGAAGACGGGCGACCGGTCGATCCGGCTGCGGTGACAATCCGTCTCGATGATATATCTCTCGCCCGGCTCGGGATCGGCCCGGATCAACTCAAAATGACCGACAGTGCGATCTTTTCTCTCGGCGTTGAATTGCGGGGCTGGCAGGGTGACGATAGTCGGTTTTTTCTGACCGGTTCGGGAAACCTGCCTCCGATTCTCGATATTCCTATTCATCAGATCATGCTGCGTGCTGCGCTGGCTTATGACCAGCCCGACCGGTTTGCCTATCTCTACCAGCCCTTTCGTCTGCCGGCTCGGGCAATGGAAGCCGGCAGGTTTGCTTTTCAATCCACCGATCCGCGTTCGCCGTTGAGCATGTTAAGGCCGACGGTCCAGATCGACCGAGCCGATTATGCGTCGTTGCTGAGAAACAGCGTGACTTCCGGAAAAAGCGAGATTGTCGAGGCCAGGCCCAAGGCTATAGAAATGACTGCAGCAGACCATTCAATCGATCGGATCGCGTTGGACAGCGGGCAGGCGATAGAAGCCGATTTCTATATCGATGTTTCTGGGGCAGTGGCCGGGTTGACGAACGGTTTCTCTCGTTCGGACTGGCATTCACTTGCGGAAGCGATTCCGTTCGACCGGATATCGTCGGCGCGAGGGTCCAAGCTACTATCGGGAACGGAACGGCACGTTGTCGCACAGGCATTCAAGGGTGGGCTTACGATCACGACGCCGCTGCGCAGCGGTTCCATCGTACGGCATCTCTACGCATCCAGCCTTCCGGGCGGAGAAGAAGAGCGGGTTCTTGCCGGTGCCGATGCAAACGTGGCGCCTTCTGAACCGGGATTTGTCAGACAGCCCTGGACCGGTAATCTCGTGCGTCTGGGAGGCGCGTCTGCCTCCTTCGGACCGTTTCTATCGGCGGACATGATGCTATTGCAACATCAGGCAATGATCTTGGCGGAACATCTTCCCACGCGCAGCAACATGTCGGTCGAGGCAAGGGAATATAACCGGCGGCATCTGATAGTGGCAGAACAACTTCGAGATTTTGTGCTGCTTCCTTTTGCCCTCAATCGCCGGAATGATGCACCATGGTGCAGAATTCAGGAAGAAAAGATGCCCGAAAGCCTGATCAGGAAAATCGACCAATTCCGCAGCCGAGGCAGGCTTGTCACTTATGATGGCGAGATGTTCGACGAGCAGAGCTGGATCGATCTGATGATCGGTTTTGGTTTGATCCCCGATCGCATCGATCCAATAGCGCTCTCGCTTGATTTGACGGATATGGCGCGCCGGTTGAAAAATCTCAGCCGTGCCTTTGATCAGGCGCTCGCGGCAATGCCGTCGAACGAGGACGTCGAGCCCTAGTCCGCCAGCTCAACCTGCCGGACATCATAGCCGGCCTTGTTGAGATCGGCGATCAGGCCTTCCAGCTGTTCGCGGTCTTTTGCTTCGCATTCAATATCGGTGATCAGCCCCTTGGCCGGCAGGTTGGTGAAGACCCGCTGGTGATAGACTTCGATGATATTGACTTCATGCTCGGCAAATTGCTTCACGACATTGTAAAGCGCTCCGGGCTGGTCGCGCAGGTGCAGGCGGAGGCGGGCCAGACGGCCAGAGCGAGCGAGATCGCGCAGAAGGACGTTCGCCAACAGGCGTGTATCGATATTGCCGCCGCACAATACCAGGCCGACCTTCTCGCCCTTGAATTTTTCCTTGTTGCTCAGCAGTGCGGCGAGACCGGCTGCTCCGGCGCCCTCGACCACGGTCTTCTCGATTTGCAGCAGCAAGCTGACCGCGCCTTCCAGCTCGGCTTCGCTGACCAGCAAAATCTCGTCGACATATTTCTTGATGATCGCGGCGGTAAATTCCGATGGATTGCGCACGGCAATGCCTTCGGCCAGCGTATCACCGCCAGCAGTGACGGTTTTGCCGGTCAATTTTCCGTACATGCTGGGGTAGAGTGCTGCCTGCACGCCGGTCATCTTGATATCCGGTTTCATGGCGCTGGCTGCAGTTGCCATGCCGGAAAATAATCCGCCGCCACCAATGGGTATGATCAAACGGTCCAGATCCGGAATGGCCTCGAGCATTTCGATCGCTACCGTGCCCTGACCGGCCGCAACATGCGGGTCGTCAAAGGCATGGATATAGGTCAGGCCGCGCTGTTCGGAGAGCAGCATCGCATGGGCATAGGCTTCATCATAGTTGCTACCGAAAATGACGATCTCGGCACCATGGCCGCGGGTCTGTTCGACCTTCACCATCGGTGTCGTGCTCGGCATGACGATCGTTGCCGGGATGCCGAGGTTCTTGGCGTTATAGGCCAGGCCCTGGGCGTGGTTGCCAGCCGAGGCGGCGATTACGCCGGCCTTGCGCTTGCTCTCGTCCATCAGCAGCAGCGCGTTGAGAGCACCGCGTTCCTTATAGGCAGCGGTGAACTGAAGATTCTCGAATTTGAGAAAAACTTCTGCGCCGCTCAGCTCGGAAAGGGTGATGCTTTTCAGCGTCGGGGTGTGGACGACCCGGTCCTTGATCCGGGCGTGCGCTGATTTCACATCCTCAAAGTCGAAGGAAGGAAGGGCGGGTGTCTGCATATCATTCATATCGTCTGTGCCCCTAACGCATCTGGTCATGGAGGGAAACAATGATTATGGCCGTTCAACAGCTTAGGGAATATTATGGCGAAAATTGCATTTATCGGTATCGGCGTGATGGGCGGACCCATGGCCGGGCATCTTGCCGCAGCAGGGCATGAGCTCACAGTCTATAACCGCACCAGAGCCAAGGCAGAGGCATGGGTTGCCGAACATGGCGGTTCGATCGCCGACAATCCTGCCGAGGCTGCCCGCGACAAGCAGATCGTGATCACCTGCGTCGGCAATGATGATGATCTCGCATCTGTCACCATGGGGCGCGACGGGGCCTTTTCGACCATGGCATCAGCCGCTCTGTTCATCGATCACACCACAGTGTCCGCCCGCATCGCCCGGCAATTGTCGGTAGAAGCGGAAGGTCGCGGCATCCATGTCGTCGACGCTCCGGTTTCCGGCGGTCAGGCCGGAGCGGAAAATGGCACATTGTCGATCATGTGCGGTGGCAGCGCGGAAGCCTTTGCCGCAGCCGAACTGATCATGGCCGCTTATGCCGGACGGATCGTCCACGTCGGTCGCACCGGAGCCGGCCAGACCACAAAAATGTGCAACCAGATCGCGATTGCCGGTGTGCTCGAAGGCCTGTCGGAGGCGTTGCGCTTTGCCCAGGCCAGCAAGCTGGATCTCGACAAGGTCTACGAAGCCATTTCCGGCGGCGCTGCGCAAAGCTGGCAAATGGACAATCGCTGGGCGACCATGGCCGAGGACAAGTTTGATTTCGGTTTCGCCGTCGACTGGATGCGCAAGGATCTGGGGCTGGCCATCGAGGAGGCCCGGACCAATGGCGCGACCATCCCGGTGGCGGCGCTGGTCGACCAATTTTATGCAGAAGTGCAAGCCGCGGGTGGCGGGCGCAATGACACGAGTTCATTGGTCTCCCGTCTTCCAAAAAGAAAATAGCAAAGGCGAATATCATGGGCGGTTTGCGGAAAAATATTGGCGGGTTATTCGGCGCAATCGCGGCAGGCCTGTTCCTGACCCCCGGCACTGCGCAAGCCGATAGCCTGATTGAAAATGTCAACGGCATCACTCTCGACAGCGAGGGCAAGGTCGTCCGCTTCGTCGCCATGCTTGTCGACGATGACGGCAAGGTGAAGCAGCTGCTCAACAGTAAAGACAAGCGGCCACGCGAGGTGGATTTCCAGTTTGACGGCAAGGGCCGGACGCTGATTCCGGGATTTTTTGACGCCCACGGCCATGTCATGGGCATGGGATTTGGCGCGCTGACGCTGGACTTGTCCGACAGCAAAACGCTCGCCGAGGCGCTCGCCAAAATCGCCCGATATGCAGCGGATAATCCGGGCCGGCCATGGATCATCGGCAATGGCTGGAACCAGGAAGTCTGGGGACTGGGGCGCTTTCCCAACGCCGCGGAACTGGACGCAGTGGTTCCGAATCGTCCGGTATATCTGTCGCGGGTCGACGGTCATGCGGCCTGGGTCAATGGCGCCGCGATGACGGCCGCAGGTGTTTCCAGCTCGTCCAAATCACCCAGCGGCGGCACCATCGAAAAGGCCGGTGGCAAACCGACCGGTATTTTTGTCGATGCAGCGATGAGCCTGTTTGATCAGGCTATCCCGGCGCCGCGAGCGGTGGAGCGCGATCTCGCACTAGCCAAGGCACAGGAGATATTGCTGGCCAACGGGGTAACGTCGATCGCCGATATGGGCACGACCATGCAGGACTGGCAAAGCTTTCGCCGGGCAGGGGACGCCGGCCAGCTGAAAATCCGGATTATCTCTTATGCTTCCGGGATTGACGATATGATCGCGATTGCCGGACCCGCACCGTCGCCCTGGCTTTATGACGACCATCTCAAACTGGCAGGGGTCAAATTATATCTCGATGGCGCGCTGGGATCGCGCGGCGCTCTGCTGAAACAGCCTTATACCGACAAACCGGGGGAAAGCGGGCTGGCGATGCTCAGCTCGGCGCAGCTCAAGAACAAGATGAGCCGCGCTGCCATGGATGGTTTCCAGACCGCAGTCCATGCGATTGGCGACAAGGCCAATGAAGAAACCCTGTCGGCGATCGAGGAACTGCAAGCCACTTATAAAGGCGATCGTCGATGGCGGGTGGAGCATGCGCAGATTATCGATCCGGTCGATATCGGCCGCTTTGCCGCGACCGGAACGATTGCCTCGATGCAGCCGGTGCACCAGACATCGGATCGCTTGATGGCGGAAGCCCGGCTCGGGCCCGGGCGGCTCGATGGTGCCTATGCCTGGAAATCCTTGCGCGATTCAGGCGCTGTTCTGGCGTTCGGAACCGACGTTCCGGTGGAATCTTCCAACCCCTTCGCCGGTCTGGCCGCAGCCATGACCCGGGAAGATGCCGCCGGCCAGCCTTTCGGCGGATGGATGCCCGCGCAACGGTTGAATCGCGAACAGGCCTGGCAGGCCTATACATATGGCGCGGCTTTTGCCGCATTTGCAGAAGATCGCCTGGGTACGCTGGAGCCGGGGAAAAGGGCAGATTTCCTGATAATCGATCAGGATATCATGTTGGCGAGTCCGGCGCAGATCCGGCAATTACAGGTATTGCAAACCTGGATCGCCGGTAAACCTGCCTATATCCGGAACTGACAGTTTTTGCCAAGTTGCCGGTGAATTGGCCAAGGCGATCAAATAATGTTGCGATATGGTTGCGACGAATCACGAATTAGGGTAAATCGCTACTCACGAAGGGTGATATCCAGAGGGAATCCTTCGTAATTCAACAGGGCGCATGAAAGTTCAGTTCTGAGCTTTTAATTTTTCGACAACACCTGATTGGAGCAAAATATATGAAATTCGGTAAACTGGCTGCCAGCCTCGCAGCACTAACTTTGGTTGCGTCACCCGTTGTGGGCCAATCAAGCAACAACGTTGCACCGGCTGTTCAGCGAACAAACGCCAATTCGGCGCCTTTGGAAAAGCTGGAAGGCGGGAATGGCATATTGATCGCTCTTCTTGCAGCGGCCGCAGTTATCGCTGGCATCATCATCATCGCCGATGATGATGATCCTACAAGCCCCTGAGGTGTGACACATCATTCTGAAAACGGGGCGATTCTCGCCCCGTTTTTTTGGAATTCCGCCGGTCCGGATTAATATGAATGAATGTGGTAAATCGCCTTTTCATTTTGTTTGTCGCGCTGCATATTACCCTTGTCGATTCTCTAGAATGTAACAAAAGGCTGGCTTTGTGACTGCACCCGTTCGCTTCCCGCGATTCTTTGTGACAAACCCCAGCCCATGCCCCTATCTGCCCGGAAAAAGTGAACGCAAGGTTTTTACCGAGCTCAACGGAGCCCATACCGAAGAACTGAATGATGCGCTCGGACGGATCGGATTCCGTCGCAGCCAGAATGTCGCCTACCGCCCCAGCTGTCTGGATTGCAAGGCCTGCGTTTCGGTTCGGGTACTAGCCGATGAATTTCGTCCCAGTTCCACGCAAAGAAAATTGATCCGGCGCAATCGCGATCTGGTTGTCGAAGCCTGCGAGCCCTGGGCCACTGACGAGCAATTCCAGCTACTTCAGAAATATCTCGCCAAACGCCATCCGGGCGGCGGCATGGCCGAAATGGACGAGATGGACTATTCCGACATGGTCGAGCAATCGCCGGTCAAAAGCTTTGTGATCGAATATCGGGAGCCAACCGATGATGGCAGCAAGGGCCGCCTGGTCGGAGCCTGCCTGACCGACCAGCAGGGCGATGGTCTTTCGATGATCTACAGTTTCTTCGACGCGGACCATGGCGAACGCGCCGGTCTCGGAAATTACATCATCATGGATCATATCCTGCGCGCCAAGACCGCCGGATTGCCCTATGTCTATCTCGGTTACTGGGTCGATGGCTCGCCGCAAATGGAATATAAGGTCCGTTTCCGTCCGCTCGAGCGGCTTGGTCCGGATGGATGGCAGAGATTTGATCCCGCCGCCTTGCTCAAGTTGCAATGTCCCAACTGATCTACCGATAATCAGATAGGCACCCATAAAAAAGCCTGCCAACCGGATGCGGTTGGCAGGCTTTTTATATAGTGTTCAGCTGATCAGTCGTACATGCAGCGTGCTTGCTGGCAGCCTTTCAGCGGCACGGCCTTTGGTGCCGGCTTCCAGACTTTCTTCGCTGCCGGTTTCCAGCGCTTCTTGTGCTGCGGCTTGGAATAGATCACTTCTTCTTCGATATAGGTCGTCGTCGTTGTGGTCGTAACCGGCGCGGACTGGATGACAATCGTTGTGATCATCGGTTGCTGTGCCGGCGGATAATAATAGCCGGGGGTATAATATCCGTTCCAGCCGCTGGGATAGGTGGGATGGCCTTGCGGCGGTTGCGGACGGCGATGCTGGACCGGCGGATATTCGCGAGGATATTCCCGGCGCTGGCTGGTCTGTTGCTGGTCATAGCCATATTGCTTGAGCAGCTTGCGGCAGCGATCGGTTCCCTGATCGATAGCAGCGCCCGCGACGGCACCCACTCCGCCGCCGATCAATGATCCGGCAAGACGGTTGCCGCTGCCGGCAATGCGGTTACCGGCAAAAGCCCCGATGGCACCACCGACGATGGCACCGCCGATGCCGCTGCTTTTCTTGCAACGTTCGAGATAGGCCAGTTCTTCCGAGCGCTGACGGTCATAGCCGCGATCATCCGGATACGGGGCATAATGGTCTGACCCGGTCTGCCTTTTCGCAGTAGAGCCCCAATGCGGAGACATGTTGCCGTCACCGATAAACGTGCCGGAATATTCGCCTTCATAGACCTGACCATCGGCATCACGATATGTGCCCTGCCATTCACCCTGATAGCTGCCGTCTTCGCGATAGGCACCTTGCCAGTCGCCCTGATAGGTGGACTGGTCGCTGTGATTATACGCGCGCGGCGTTGCCACTACCCGGTCGTCGCCGGTGAATACGCCAGGGTCATAGGAAGCATGTCCATCGCGATAGCCGTCGTGATAACCCTGATTATACCGATCCCAGTCGACATTATAGCGTGCGTCCTGGACCACGCCACGGCGATCGGTCAGCACCGCGTCGTCATAATAGCGCGACCAGCCATAGCCATAATTGGGCTGGCTAAGTCCGTAATAGCCAAAGTTTCCGATGAAATAGCTTGGCTGGATGTAGGTACTGGGAAGGCGGAAACCACGGTGGGGTTTGCGATAGCTGCGATCATAGCCCATCCGGCCACGGCGAACATAGCTGCTGGCACCGCGATTGCCTCTCATCTGGCGCATGTCGCCCCGGCGTTGCATGCTCTTGGCCCCTGCTGCCGGGTTCGCCAATGCGGTCGCCGAAGCAAAGGAGAGGTCAACCATCGGCATTGCGGCATCATCAGATGTCGAGTCGATAGCTGCAATGGCTGATCCTGGTGCCACCGCCAAAACACCGGCAAGGCCGGTAAGTAAGAAGGTCTTCATGGTTAACAACTCCCTAGTTTCAGACATGCATGAAGCGTGTCCGACCGAAATTTGGTTAATGAACATTTACCATTTTTCGGGGGCTTTGACCATTAGCGGCTTGTAAAATAGAGTGGATTTAGCGCTTTGTCTCGAAATGGGGCAATTTGGTTACCGCAAGCTTAACCAAGATTATTAGCGATTGCCTCGATTAGCCGGACCATTCCGGCTTCGTCTTCCGGTCGGAAATGATCGGGCAGGGGGCTGTCGAGATCGAGCACGGCGATCACCGCGCCGTCTTTCAGAACCGGCACCACCAGTTCGCTCCGGCTGTCGGCGTCGCAGGCTATATGGCCGGGAAAGGCGTGGACATCGGCGACCCGCTGGACTTCGCCCGTCGCGGCCGCAGCACCGCACACGCCAGCGCCGATGGCGATCCTGATACAGGCCGTCTTGCCCTGAAAGGGGCCAAGCACCAGTTCGTCGTCGATGACGCGATAGAATCCTGCCCAGTTCAGCCCGGGCACATATTGCCAGATCAGGGCGGAGATATTGGCCATATTGGCGATCGCATCCGGCTCGCCATCGACCAGAGCGGTGGCGAATGATGTCAGATCAGCATATAATTCTGCTGCGGGTTGGTCCGGGTCTATCGATATATCTAGCATGGGTCTGTTCCGCCTTTCGGGCTAGGTTTCCGGCTTCCTCGCCGGATCATATTGTCCAAACCAGCCTGTGCGAGTGCCGACCGTGGCGACAAGCTGCTCTGGTCTTCGATCAACAAGATGGGATGCCAAGGGTATCCGCACAAGCATCGCCTCGAGATTCCGAAAATCATATTATTGAACCGCCGTCCCTTAGAGCATGGCTCAGTCGAGGTCCGGCTTTCCCCGTGTCTTCTTGACCGAGGATTTTTTCTTCTTCGTATCGACACGCCTGGCCTTGGCGGCTCTGCTCGGGCGGGTTTTGATCCGCCGGGCATCGCGCTGATAGGCCTGTTCGATCATCTCTGCCACGCGGCGGCGGGCTTCTGCACGATTGGCTTCGCGGGTACGATATTCGCGTACCGTAAGTACCAGTTCACCGGCTGTGGTCATCTTGCGGCCCGCGAGTATCTTCAATTTCCGAAACGCATAAGGCTCGAGCCGCAGCGCGTAGATATTGACCCGCATCTGGACTGCCGTCGCCACCTTGTTGACATTCTGGCCGCCAGGACCACTGGCGGCAAGGAAGGTTTCGGTGATCGCGCTTTCGGGAATATCAACCATATAAGGTTACTAGCGTCATGTGCCGTTGTGCGACAGACCTTGTTAACGAAGCTTGCCATAAGCGGTAAAAACAGCGTCGCTTTTGCACATATTTGTCACAAATTCCGGACCCATTAGACCAGTTCTCGACAATTCCAGCTCGGAAACAGCAAAAAGTTAATTTTTTTTTCGACTGGGCGGGGAGTCCTGAAACGACTCATTTCTGCGGGTTACAGAGTCTTTCGACTCCCCGCGACTCGTGCTGAATCCTGCCTTAGGGAAAAATTAACCTTTTACGTTCATTCATCTTATGGTTAATAAATGATCCATCAGGTCGGCACAGTGGTCGATCTGGGACAAGTAATTAAGAAAAAAGGGGCTGCCTGATGCGCGTGCTGCTGATTGAAGATGAACCAACGACCGCAAAAGCTATCGAGCTGATGCTGACGACCGAAGGTTTCAACGTATACACCACGGACCTGGGCGAAGAAGGCCTCGATCTCGGCAAGCTCTATGATTATGACATCATATTGCTCGATCTCAACCTGCCCGACATGCATGGTTATGATGTGCTCAAGAAGCTGCGCGTGGCAAAAGTGCAAACGCCCGTTCTCATTCTTTCCGGTATCAGCGAAATGGACAGCAAGGTCCGTAGCTTTGGTTTCGGTGCCGATGATTATGTGACCAAGCCGTTCCACCGGGACGAACTGGTTGCCCGTATCCATGCGGTTGTGCGCCGTTCAAAAGGCCATTCGCAAAGTGTTATCCGCACTGGCAAGCTGGCGGTCAATCTCGACGCAAAGACAGTCGAAGTCGATGGCAATCGTGTCCATCTGACCGGCAAGGAATATGCCATGCTCGAGCTGCTCTCGCTCCGAAAAGGGACGACGCTCACCAAGGAAATGTTCCTCAATCATCTCTATGGCGGGATGGACGAACCCGAACTTAAGATTATCGACGTGTTCATATGCAAGTTGCGCAAGAAGCTGTCGCTCGCTTGCGGCGGTGAAAATTATATCGAGACGGTCTGGGGCCGCGGCTATGTCCTGCGGGATATGGAAGAGGAACTCGCGCCAACCGCGCAAGTCGCCTGAACGCTCGAAAACCGAACATAAAAGTCTGTGCATCAGACCAGAAAACGGCGGGACCTATCGGTTCCGCCGTTTTTCTATGAGGCTGTGTCGAGATACCATCGTTCCGAACCCTGCAAGGCCAGAGCGGTCAGCTTGTCTGAATAATAGGCACCGGTGTCGATGCCGATGCGGTTTCCGTTTTCCACGACATCATCGGTGATCGTATGGCCGTAGACGATGACCTTTTCATGGGCATCCTCTGCGGAGAGAAATTCCTCGCGGATCCAGCGCAAATCTTTCTGCCGCTGCTCCGAAAGCGGGATACCGGGGCGAATGCCCGCGTGCACAAAAGCATAGTCGCCGATAATGATATGGTCTTCGAAGCCTGCAATAAAATCGATATGTTCCCGGGGAAACAGCTCCGGGATGCGCTTCGCCAATTGGACCATATCAAGTTCGATATATTCCTTCATGGTGATCTCATAGCTGAGGATCGTTTCGCGTCCGCCGATACGGTTGAAGAAACGCACGGATTTCTCATCGCCGGTGGTTGCCGCAAGATAGACTTCTTCATGGTTCCCCATCAGGAAGCGGACATTGCGCAACTGTTCCTTCACCCGCATCGCCGTGTCGAGCACGCCGGCGCTGTCCGGTCCGCGGTCGACCAGGTCGCCGAGAAAGATGATCTCGCTTTCGGCTTTTTCCCGTTCGCCGTCATCCTTGATGATCTTGTCGAGCAGTTGCAGCAACAGATCATTGCGACCATGAATATCGCCAATCGCATAAACCCGCCGTCCCTCCGGAATGGTCGCGTCATCGATCGGTCTGGCGGACTTTTTTCTGCGTAGAAGACGGTTCAGCATGATGCTAACAAATGTGTCCTGAGAAACGGGGTTTCAAGAGCGGAATAGTATATTACTGTTCCGGACAACAATATAGCAGCAAACTGCTTGAACGGCTGCTGATTATTGTCAGCTTTCCACAACAAAGCTTAGTCCGGCTTTCTCTTCCAGACGCTTGACCAGTTGCTTGCCCATCAGCGCGCCCGGGGTCCAGACACCACCGCCTTTTGCGATCTTGTCCTGAGCCAGGCAGAGCGCCGATTCAGCGATCATCTTGGATGTCGAGCCATAGCCGGGGTCCTTGTCGCCCTTGACGCACAGAGTAGCGGTTTCGCCGTCTGCGGTTTCGCCGAGGAACAGGAGGTCATAATGACCATTTTCGCGCTGTTCCTTGGTCGGACCTTCACCCGGCTTGGGCGCATCGTCACCGCCGAACGGATTGGCTTTTGCCACCATTTCCGCAGCCTGCTTGCCGAGATCACCGGGGCTTGTGACAACCATTTCATCATATTTGAAATCTTCGCCAAAGGGGAAGTCGAGCAGGAAATTGGTCCGGTGGACATTTTTCGTGTTGATCGCCGCCATGATGAACGGTGCGACCCAGCTGTCGATCGACTTGTCATATTTCGGAATCAGCATATTCGGCTGGTCCGGTCCTTCGAAACCGGGGGTCAGGCCAAAGCTGCTCGCCAGAATTTTGACGAGGCCCGGATTTTTTGCGATCGCCTTCATCGTTTCCTTCAGGCTCGCTGCGGTTCCGCCGGAAAATGTGCCTTCCATGGCGCGCACGCGTCCCTTGACGCGACTTGCAGGTTTGCCGAAACGCTTGGTCATGTCTTTCTGCAGCATCAGCACGCCGAGATCGAACGGGATCGAGTCAAAGCCGCAGGAAAAGCAGATTTGCGCGCCTGATTTTTCAGCCGCTTCCTGATGCTTGTCGATCATTTCGCGCATCCAGCCGGGTTCGCCGCACAGATCGACATAGTGGGTGCCGTTCTTGACGCAGGCGGCAACCAGTTCGTCGCCATATAGCTGATAGGGTCCAACCGTGGTCAGCACGACCTTGGTCCGGCTCGCCATCATGTCGATCGACGCGGCATCATCGGAATCGGCGACAACGAGCGGGGTATCCTTTGGCGCGCCGATGAGGTCGCGGACTTCTTCAAGCTTGTCGAGGCTGCGTCCGGCCATCGCCCATTTCGGAGCGTCTTTGCCAGTGCCATATTGTTGCGCCATATATTCGGCGACCAGACGGCCAGTATAGCCGGTTGAACCATAGATGATGACGTCAAATTCTTTTGCTACGGACATGACTGGCTCTCCTGCAGATTGTTTAATCGATGAGTTAATTGGTCTCGCTATGGCCTAGAGTTTGGCCAGAGTCACACCCTTTTGCCGCATATATTTGCCGGAGCGGTCAGCATAGCTGGTCTCGCACGGCTCGTTGCCCTTGAGGAACAGAAACTGGCAGGCGCCTTCATTGGCATAGATTTTGGCGGGCAGGGGGCTGGTGTTGGAAAATTCCAGTGTCACATGACCTTCCCATTCCGGTTCCAGCGGCGTGACATTGACGATGATCCCGCAGCGGGCATAGGTCGACTTGCCGAGACAAATCACAAGCACGTCGCGGGGAATGCGGAAATATTCCACGGTCCGGGCGAGCGCGAAGCTGTTCGGTGGAATGATGCAGCAGTCGGTCTTGCGATCGACAAAGCTGTTCTCGGCGAAATTTTTTGGATCAACCACGGCGTTGTTCACATTGGTGAAAATCTTGAACTCGTCCGACACCCGGGCATCATAGCCGTAGGAAGACAGGCCATAGCTGATACATCCCTCGCGTTTCTGCCCCTCGACAAAAGGTTCGATCATGCCTGAATGCCTGGCTTCGTTGCGGATCCAGCGGTCGGATAATATGCTCATATCAGTTTCCTGTTGGTGGTCATGGACGCACTACGTTCCAGTTTATCGGGCCGTCAACCCCGCTGATCCGGCGCATGTCGGAGGCGCGCCACATCACCCATGGTTTGGTAGCATAATCGGGCGGGAAAAAATTGGCTTCGAGCCAGAAGGTGCGGTCGAGACCGCTGCTAAGATTATAAAGTTCCTCGAACTCTTGCGACACCGCGACAATGGCGCGTTTCTCGCTATGGGATTCGATCTGGTTGAGAAATGTATTGAGCTCGCTGAGCACCAACGCGCGGCCAGGGCGTTCGCCGCAACCATTGTCAAAGGCCAGCCGGACGGCGGGCGGAAGCATATTCTCTCCGCGCGGGACGGTGGTGACAAATATCGTCGCCTGATCGGTAGCGAGGCGACAGAGTGAATAATTGTGGAGCGCGCCATAGCGTATACCGGCCTCGCGGGCGCCCTCGATATTGGTTGCGAAATTCGCGTCGCGTTTGTCCGCGCCGTCGGTGGCCTGGATATAGGCAAAGTCGACGCCGGTCGCGCCTGCGACATGCCATATGATCTTGCCATGGCTTTCATCGACCGAGATTCCCTGCACCGGATATTGGTCACGCGCCGGCGCCCAGCTGACCGCAATATTGCGGAGCACAAAAGCGATGACCAGCAACACCACGATAATCATCGCGAGGCTGATCACATTTTTTCTCATGTCTCGATTGGCCACCCTGGTTCCCTGATACGCAGCGGAAGAAATACTAATTCTTGATATGCAAAACGCAGATTAATGTGAAGAGCCGCCGCGCGGTCTTGAAGTCGACGTCGATCTTGCCTTCGAGCCGCTCGACCAGCAGTTCCGCACCCTGATCGTGCACCCCGCGCCGGGCCATGTCGATGGTCTCGATCTCCGCAGCGCTGGCTTTTCGGATCGCCTGATAATAGCTGTCGCAAATCGCGAAATAGTCGCGGATCGGTCGCCGGAACCGGCCAAGAGCGAGGATCAGTGTTTCCAGCGGTTCACCATTCTCGCGGCCGATGGAAATAACCAGTCGGCCTTCCTGCACGCTCAGCTGCAGTTGATAGGGACCGGCATAGCCATCATCATGTTGCTTGAGCGGTTTGAAATAATTTTCCTCGATCAGATCGAATATCGCGATCCGGCGTTCCTGTTCGATGTCGGCATTGCGCCACAGGATGGTAGCTTCGTCCAGTTCGACGGATATGATGCGCGGATCAGCCATTGCGCCCTGTTGCCGGAGCGCCGGTCTCAGGACAAGGGTTTTTGCAGTGCAGCACGACAAGAGTTTTCTTTCCACAGGATTGTCCCCGACAGTTTACGAAATTTTTCCTGGCGGCCCTTGCCGAGAATCGATTCAGGGTGGATGAGGAGCCATGGCCGAATTGATGCGTTTCCAGAATGACGAGAGTGATGAACAGCGCCTGCCGCGCAATGTCGAGGCAGAGGCGACGTTTCTGGGTGCGCTGCTGATCGACAACAGGGTTGCCGAAGATGTGCAGATCAAATTGCGATCGGAACATTTTTACGAACCGCTGCATGGCCGGATTTATGAACAGGCTTTGAAACTGCTCGACAAGAATATGGTGGTTACTCCGGTGACGTTGAAGCCCTATTTCGAGTCGGATGAAGCGATGAAGGCGCTGGGCGGCCCTTCCTATCTCGCCAAACTGACCGGCGACGGTGCCGGCCTGATCGGTGCCCGCGATTTTGCCAACCAGATTTATGATCTGGCGCTGCTCCGCGAACTGGTTAGTGTCGGGCGAACCCTTGTTGAAAGCGCTCTCGATACCAGCGAGACCGTCGATCCGAAGGAACAGATCGAAGAAGCGGAAACGGCTTTATACCGGGTGTCCGAAGGCGAAGCACAGGAAGGCGGCGTACGATCGTTCCTGCAAGCTTCGACCGAGGCGCTCACCAACGTCGAACGGGCATTTAACAGCGGCGGCAAAGTGTCCGGGATCACCACTGGCCTGACCGACGTGAACGCCAAAATGGGCGGTTTGCACAGAAGCGATCTGCTCATTCTTGCCGGTCGTCCGGGCATGGGCAAGACGTCGCTCGCCACCAATATCGCCTTCAATGCGGCGAACCGCTATTTGCGGGATATGAATGACGGGATTGCACCGGAAGATTCCCTTGGGGCCAAGACTGCTTTCTTCAGCCTGGAAATGTCCGCCGACCAGCTCGCCACCAGAATCCTGTCCGAGCAGGCCGAGATCAGCTCGGAAAAGCTGCGCATGGGCGCGATCAGCCGGGACGAAATGCACCGGCTTGCGATGGCTTCGCGGGAATTGCAGGACTTGCCGCTGTTCATCGATGATACGCCGGCGCTGACCATTGCCGCATTGCGGACACGGGCACGGCGGTTGCAGCGGCGTCAGGGCATCGGCCTGATCGTGGTCGATTATCTCCAGCTGCTGCAAGGCTCCGGTCGGGCCAATGACAACCGGGTCAATGAAATTTCGGAAATCAGCCGTGGCCTGAAGACGCTGGCGAAGGAACTGCAAGTTCCGGTGATGGCGCTGTCACAGCTGAGCCGTGCGGTGGAAAGCCGGGAAGACAAGCGGCCGCAGCTTTCCGATCTGCGCGAGTCCGGTTCGATCGAGCAGGATGCCGATATCGTCATGTTCATTTTCCGCGAGGAATATTATCATATGGCGGTGAAGCCGGATGTGCCCGACGCCAATTCAACACCCGACCAGATCAAGAAATATGAGGATTGGGAACGCGATCACGTCCAGGCTGAGGGCAAGGCAACGGTCATTGTCGCGAAAAACCGTCAGGGTTCGACGGGCAATATCCAGCTGAGCTTCATCGCCGAATTCACGAAATTCGGTGATCTGGCCTATAGCGAAGGACCGGACGAATATTAGGCGGCCGGCGGCCAAAGAATCGCCTTTTGCTCAATTAGCGCAAAACTAGAAAATCGGGTCGTTCACGCCTTTGTCGTCGGCATCCGGCAACGGCGTCACATCTTCGTGAATGCCGCATTCGGACTTGTCCCATCCACGCCAGCGTCCGGCACGGGGATCTTCGCCGGGCATGACCTTTGACGTGCAGGGCGCGCAGCCGACCGAGAGATAGCCTTCCGCCTCCAGCGGATGACGCGGCAGAACATGCTTCTCAAAATAGGCTTCGAGGTCATCCTTGATCCAGTCACCAAGCGGATTGATTTTCAGCCGACCATCGTCAATCTCGAACCGCGGAATATTGTTGCGGGTGACCGACTGGAACGCCTTGCGTCCCGAAATCCAGCTATTCAGGCCGGCCTTGGCGCGAGCCAAAGGTTCCACCTTGCGGATTTCGCAGCAACCGTCAGGGTCATAGGACCAGCGCAGGCCGTTTTCGTCCTTTTCCGCCAGCACCGCGGCATCTGGCGCGACGATATTGGAGTTTTTAATTCCGAGCAGCTTGATCAACGTATCGCGATATTCCAGCGTTTCCGGAAACATCTTGAGCGTATCCACAAAGGTCACCGGAATGGTCGGATCGACCGCTGCAACCAGATGGAGCAGCACCGCGCTTTCGGTACCGAAAGACGAGACCACGGCGACTTCGCCCAACTGGCGCTCGTCGAACAAAGCCGTGAGCATGGTGGTTGTGTCAACGCCTTCGAACCGCTGGTTCAGGGCATCGGCATCAGCCTGGGTGTAATTGGGTCGAACATCGATCGTGTCGATCTTGCGTGCTGCTTCAGCCATGACGGAGCCTCCAGATGGGGGTGCGCTGGTCTGAGGTTGCCTGATAGACATGCTCGTAGCGCTGGATAGCCTCTTCCATCAGCTTCGGGTTGATCGGCGAATCCGGCGCGAAGGCATCGAAGCCGCAACGGCGCATATGGGAAACCTGATCGAGCAGCACATCACCGCTGGCCCGCAGTTCGCCGGTATATCCTGACTCGCGCAGGATCTGCGCCGCAGAATAGCCGCGACCGTCACCAAAGGCAGGGAAGTCGATTTCGATCAGCGACAAGCGGTCGAGGAAGGGCAGCAGAACGCGGGCATCTTCGCCGGCTTCGATGCGTACGGCTGTGGCGTTCGACTGGTCCAGGAAGGAGTCGAGCGAAACCGCTGGCTCTTCGTGCACTTCATCATCGCGTAAACGGATAGGATCAACCATATATAGCCTCCTTGAACCGGGCCATGCCGACACGGCGATAGGTATCAATAAACCGTTCTCCATCCTCGCGTTGTTCGAGATAGAGATCGGTGACGGTTTCGATCGCGTCGATCACGCCATCTTCGGTAAAGCCGGGCCCGGTAATCTTGGCGAGACTGGCATCTTCCGCGCCCGAGCCGCCAAGCAACAGCTGGTAATTTTCCGTGCCTTTACGATCGACTCCCAAGATGCCGATGTGACCGGCATGATGGTGGCCGCAGGCATTGATGCAGCCCGAGATTTTGAGCTTCAACTCGCCGAGTTCCCGCTGTCGGCCCAGATCGGCGAAGCGTTCGCTGATTTTCTGAGCCAGAGGAATGGAGCGGGCATTGGCCAGACTGCAATAATCCAGACCGGGGCAGGCGATGCTGTCTGTGATCAGGTCGAGATTGGCTGGCGCCAGTCCGGCTTCATCCAGCGTCTGCCACAGTGCGTAGAGATCGCTTTTCCTGACGTAAGGGAGCACGATATTCTGGCTGTGCGTCACGCGCAGTTCGTCAAAACTATATTTCTCGGCCAGATCAGCCATCAGATCGATCTGCTTCGATGACGCGTCGCCGGGAATGCCGCCGCGCGGTTTCAGGCTGATCGTTGCAATCGCATAGCCGGGCTGCTTGTGCGCGGAGACGTTTTGATCGACCCAGAGCGCAAAGTCCGGATCGGACAGGTCGAGATCATCGCTGGTCTGCTTGTCATAGGCAGGATTCTGAAAATATTCGGTAATCCGCGCCAGCTCTTCAACCGGGGGGTTTAGGCCCAAAGTCTTCATATGGGCGAATTCTTCCTCGACCTGGCGGGTATATTCTTCCTTGCCGAGTTCGTGCACGAGGATTTTGATCCGTGCCTTATATTTATTGTCGCGCCGCCCGTAGCGGTTGTAAACGCGCAGGCAGGCCTCGGCATAGCTGATCAGTTCGTCTGCAGGAACGAAGGCGCGGATTTCTGGAGCGACCATCGGGGTCCGGCCCATGCCGCCGCCGACGAAAAATTTCGCGCCCAGTTCGCCCGCTTCATTATGCACAAGCTGGATGCCGATATCGTGCAGGCGCATCGCTGCGCGGTCTGTGTCGCTGGCGATCACGGCGAATTTGAATTTCCTGGGGAGATAGGAAAATTCAGGGTGAAAGCTTGACCATTGCCGCAACAATTCTGCCCAGGGACGCGGATCGGCAATTTCGTCGGCGGTTGCACCGGCGAATTGATCGGAGGAGATATTGCGGATGCAATTACCGCTGGTCTGGATCGCGTGCATTTCGACCGATGCCAGATCGGCAAGTATGTCAGGCGCATCTTCCAGCTTGATCCAGTTATACTGAATATTCTGCCGTGTGGTGAAATGGCCATAGTCGCGGTCATATTTGCGCGCGATATGGCCGAGCATGCGCATTTGCTTGCTGCTTAACGTGCCATAAGGAACCGCGACGCGGAGCATATAGGCGTGGAGCTGCAGATAGAGGCCGTTCATCAGCCGCAGCGGCTTGAACTGGTCTTCGGTCAGATCACCGGCGAGCCGGCGTTTCACCTGGTCGCGAAATTCCTCGACCCGCGTGTCGACCATTTCCTGGTCATATTGGTCATATTGATACATGTCAGATCACCCATTCGCCGGCGTCGGGATCGGCCGGCTTTAATGTCAGGTCGGGACGAACGGTCGGTCCGAGTGCGCGCACCCGGTCCTTGATATGACCCGGTCGCGGGCCATCATCGGTCTGTTCGGCGTCGATAATATAAGGCGAGTTCACCCTGCGAGCGGCTTCTTCCCGATGGAGGATAGCTTCGCCCTGATCACCGACATCGGTGGCGTCCTTGACGAAGCGCGACCAGTCGAGGCCGGTCCACCAGATAACGTCACCGGTTTTGAGATCATTTCCGGTCAATATATTCATGCAATCACTCCCGCCATCTGCGCAAATTCACGAAATTTATCTTCGGCATCGCCGTAGCGGGCGACTTCGCCGACAACCAGCAACGCCGGGCTCTGGACATTTTCCCGCCGCACCATATCGCCAAGGTCGGTCAGCAGCGTGCGGAGCGCGCGAAAGTCGCTGCGGGTACCGTTTTCGAGCACGGCAACCGGTAATTCCGGCGCAGCACCGTCGGCGATCAGCTTCTCGACAATCGCTTCGGCATTGGCGACGCCCATATAGATGACCAACGTGCGGCCCTTGCCGGCCAGCCCGGACCAGTTCTGGTCAGACAGGCCCTTGCATTGCCCAGCAACGAAAGAAACAGCGCTGGAAGCATCGCGGTGGGTGAGGGGCATACGCGCTTGTGCGGCGCAGCCGAGCGCAGCGCTGATACCGGGTACGACTTCAACCGCAACGCCGGCAGCGATGCAATCATCCGCCTCTTCGCCGCCGCGTCCGAAAATGAACGGGTCGCCGCCCTTAAGCCGTACGACCACATGACCTTTGGCAGCTTCGGCGATCAATATATCGTTGATCTGGTCCTGCGGAACGCTGTGCAACGAGCGTTTCTTCGCTACCGAGATATAACGTGCGGTTGGCGATGCGAGGTCCAGAATGTCGCGGCTGACCAGACCGTCGTGAATGATCACATCGGCGCGCTGCAGAAGTTTTGCCGCCTTCAAGGTCAGCAGATCGGGATCACCCGGACCGGCGCCGACCAGATAGACTTTGCCCGCAGTGGGCGTCCTGTTTGATATTTTTTCCATGGATGCGATATGCGCGCATCAAGCGGAATGTTCAAAACAGAAGTTTTTGGGGACGCCTAAGCTCAGCTATTTCGCGGAAGGCGGTTATACTTCTTCGGCTGTGTTTTCGTCCTTCATGCCGATGCCGATCCTTGCTCTGGCTTGTTCCGCTTCCATCGAAACGACCGGATAGGCGCAATAATCAGCGGCATAATAGGCGCTGGGCCGATGATTGCCCGATAGACCAATCCCGCCAAAGGGGGCTTCGGACGAAGCGCCAACAGTCATTTTATTCCAGTTGACGATACCGGCGCGGCTGCTCGACCAGAATTGGTCATAATGTTGAGCCGTGCCGCCGATAAGCGCAGAGGACAGGCCGTAGCGGGTGTTATTCGCTTCGGCGATGGCTTGTTCGAAGTCCGCGACGCGGACAACCTGCAGGATCGGTCCGAATAGTTCGATATCCGGACGTTCCTCGAGTTCTGTGACATCGATGATCCCGGGCGTCAGAAAAGGGCGGCCCGCAACCGGTCTCGCCATATGTTTGATCGGCCTGCCGCCGTGGCTCATCAGCGCGAGGAAGCTTTCGGTCAGGCCATCGGCCGTTTCATTGTCGATCACCGGCCCCATGAACGGGGCAGGCGAGGCAAAGGGTTCATCGATGATCAGGCGATCGGTGATCCGCTTCACTTCTTTGATGATACGGTCATAAAGCTCGTCTTTGACGATCAACCGGCTCGCCGCCGAGCAACGCTGGCCGGCACTGAGAAAGGCCGACTGCACGATCAGGACGGCGGCGCTATGGATATCGTTGGTGTCCCAGGCAATGATCGGATTATTGCCGCCCATTTCCAATGCCAGTATCTTGTCTGGCCGGGATGCAAACTGGCGGTTGAGCGCAATCCCGGTCCTAGCCGAGCCGGTGAACAACACGCCGTCCAGCCCTTCATTCGCGGTCAGCTGCTTGCCTGTCGCCGGGCCACCGTGCAATATATTGACGACGCCTGCAGGCATTCCCGCCTTTGCGAACGCATCCATCATATATTGTCCGACAGCAGGCGTCTTCTCCGATGGCTTGAAGACAATCGTATTGCCGGCAATCAGCGCCGGAACAATATGACCATTGGGCAGATGCGCCGGAAAATTATAGGGGCCAAGCACGGCCAGAACGCCATGCGGCTTGTGGCGCAAGGCAGCGCGCATATTGGGCTGGCCCGGCAACTGGCGCTGCGGGGTGCGGTCGGCAAAGGCCCTGACCGAAATATCCACCTTGTTGATAACGGACTCGACTTCCGTCCGGGATTCCCAAAGCGGCTTGCCGGTTTCGCGCGAGATCAGTTCGGCCAGTTCATCACTACCGGCGCGGATGCGATTGGCGTAGCGCCGGACCGCTTCGATTCGTTTGACCAGCGCAGTGGCAGCCCAGCCGGGCCATGCTTCGCGCGCACTGTTCACGGCAGCATCAGCGTCTCCACTGGTGCCGGTCCAGAGGGTCGCTCCGGTTGCTGGTTCGATTGATATCAGGTCGCTCAAATTGGCCTCTGTTTTCTACGCATTAGTTGCACAATAAACCATATATGGCACATCTCTCGCGATAGACCATAGGGCTTGGAGACTTAGCGCCCCCATGATGAATTCTTTCCGAACGCCACCAGGTTTTGGAACATAGGTCACCCGTTGCGCAGTGCAGCCCCCATCGCACGGATATCATTGACCTTTTCCGAAAGTGGTGCCCAATTATCATCGTCGGCAATGGCGTCCCAGATCGATTCAACCTCCTCGATATGCATCGAACAAGGTCCCGGTTTCCGCCAATATTCGCTGGAGGGCTGTCGTATGCGTGCGCGATCGGCGATCAAAGTCCGAAATTCGGCAAATTCGGGTGACTTGTCTTCCGGTCGAGCGAGATTTTCGCTTTTGCCCCAATCAAAGAAAAACCGGTCAATCTGGATGGTTTTTTGTGCCAGACCCTTTTCCGCGGCGACAACCAGATCGCGGTCACTTTCAAAGTCCTCGGATTTGACGCCAAGCCGCCAGCAGAAATGCTCGGTAAAAGCCGTGCCATAGGCTTTGGGGAACGTTTCCAGCGTGGCGACCAGCGGATCGCTATCGGAAATCAGCCGCAGGGCGCTGGCAAATTGGGCCAGATTCCAGTGCAGCGCTTCCGGTTGCCTTCCGAAACAATAAAGCCCTTCATGATCGAAATAGGCGGCAGTAAAACCGGGCTCCCAATAAGGCGCGAAGCGCCACGGGCCGTAGTCAAAGCTTTCACCGGTGATATTGATATTGTCGGTATTGAGCACTCCGTGGACAAAGCCGGCGGTCATATAGGCACCCGCCAGCTTGGCGACTTCCTGCGCAGTTCTGGCGAATAATTCGGTAGCCGGGTCATCGGTCTGCGCTCCGCCATAATAATTCGCGAGGCAATAATCGACCAGCGCGCGCATCAGTTCCTCATTCTTCTCATAGGCAATGCGCTGGAACGCCCCGATCCGGATATGGCTATGGCTCAATCTGGTGATCACCGCCGATCGCGTAGGGGAGGGCTCGTCGCCGCGCATCAATTTCTCGCCGGTCTCGACAACCGAAAAAGTTTTCGAGGTGTTGACGCCGAGCGCTTCGAGCATTTCCGTTGCGAGAATTTCGCGGACCGCCCCCTTCAGCGTTAGCCGGCCATCACCGGTCCGGCTCCACGGCGTTGTGCCCGAGCCTTTTGTGCCCAGATCCATCAGCCTATTTTCATGATCGCGAAGCTGCGCGAACAGAAATCCCCGGCCATCCCCGATTTCGGGATTATAGTTGCGGAACTGGTGACCATGATAGCGCAGCGCCAGCGGCGGATCGAGATTGTCTGGCAGTGGCCGGAATTTGCCGAAATGGTCGAGCCATTGTTGCTCGTCCAGATCATCCAGCCCGACACTCTTGTCCCACCGGTCATTTCGGAACCGCAGGATATGTTCGGGAAAATTGGCGGCAGCGACGGGATCGCCGATCTTTTCTCCCAATCGTGTGATCTGGACATCGGCTTGATAGTCGGTCTTGCGGGGTTCTGATTGCGGTTTATATGGCATTTTTTTACAGTGGCGGCTAATCGGTTGCGCAGCAAGTGGCAAGACGAGGCGAGGGGCAGGATGAGCGAAGAAAATTCTTATCAGGATATCTATTGGGAATCCGATGACGGGCTGAAACTGCACGCCCGTGATTATCCCTCAGATAGCGATAAAACGCCGGTTATCTGTATCCCGGGATTGACCCGCAATGCGCGCGACTTCGATCATCTCGGTGCGGGGTTCAGCGGCGGGCGCCGGATCCTCATGCTGGATTTGCGCGGCCGTGGTTTGAGCGAATATGCCAGGGAAAGCAGCACCTATAATCCGAAACAATATGTCTCCGACATCATCATGCTGATGGACGAGCAGAAGATCGCCAAAGCGGTGTTTTTCGGCACGTCTCTCGGTGGTGTCGTCACGATGGTCATGGCCAAAATGTACCCCGAGCGGGTTGCCGGCGCGTTGTTGAACGACATCGGCCCGGAACTGGACCAGAAAGGCCTCGACCGGATTGCCGACCATGTCGGACAAGGAAGAAGCTTTGACACCTGGGCCCATGCCGGGCGCGATATGGCGGAGAATAGCGCCGATATTTTTCCCGATTTCACGCTGAAGGACTGGATCGAGTTCGCCAAGAAAGTTTACCGGATGAACAGTTCGGGCCGGATCAAGCTCGATTATGACATGAAGATCGCCGAACCCTTCGACAGCAAGGGCGGCGGCAGCGGCGCTCTATGGAACGCGCTGGAGAATATGCAGGATATTCCGACTCTGATATTACGCGGCGAGCTATCGGACTTGTTCAGCGAACAGGTGGCCCGCAAAATGCTCGACAAACTGGACAAGGGCGATCTGGTCACCGTCCCGCGCGTCGGCCACGCTCCGACGCTCGAGGAGCCGGCCTCGCTTGACGCGATCAACCAATTGCTCCACCGCATCGACTGATTAATTTTAGACAGCCGGGCACCAGAATTACATGAAACCAGCCAGGATTTTGCATCTGCACAGCACGTTCAATCTGGGCGGCAAGGAAGCGCGCGCGGTCCGGCTGATGAACCATTTCGGTGCGGCTGCAGAACATGTGATTTTATCCGCACAGGCCGACAGCCTGTCCGCTCGTGATGCCATTGATCCGAGGGTCAAGGTGGCTTTCCCGACTGATGCGCCGTCGCTTGCGGGAAAACCGTCGCTCAAGCGCTATCGCGCGTTCGTCACCTATTTCCGCCAGTTCGATCTGATATTGTCCTATAATTGGGGGTCGATGGACGGCGTGATGGCGCGGACTCTATTTTCCCGGATCGAAGGTCTGCCGCCGCTGATCCATCATGAAGACGGGTTTAACGAGGACGAGCAGAAAAAGCTTAACTGGAAACGGAACCTGTTTCGGAAATTCGCGCTCGGGGCAGCCCGGGCGCTGGTCGTACCGTCGGAAAGTCTGGTTCGGATCGCCGAGGACGTCTGGAAACAGCCAGAGCAGAAAATCCATCGTATTCCGAACGGTATCGACGTCAAGCGTTTCGAGAAAAAACCGCAACGCGGTGCTTTGCCCGGCTTCACCCGGCGTGAAGGCGAGGTTGTTGTCGGAACCGTGGCCGGTCTCCGCGCGATCAAGAACCTGCCGCGACTGGTGCGGGCCTGTGCTGCAGCGGGTGATAATGTCCGGCTAGTAATCGTCGGCGAAGGGCCGGAAAAGGATAAGATACTCGCCGAGGCAAAACGCGTTGGGCTCGGTGATCGTCTGCTGATGCCGGGCTTTCTGGCCGATCCGGCGCGCTATATCGGTCTGTTCGATATTTTTGCCCTGTCATCCGACAGCGAACAATTTCCGATTTCACTGATCGAGGCAATGGCCGCCGGCTTGCCGGTGGCAGCGACCGATGTCGGCGATATCAAGTCAATGGTGTCGCAGGCCAATCAGGGTTTCATCAAACCGCTGGATGACGAAAGCAAGTTTTTCGAATCACTGACGACTCTGGTCCAGCACCAGCAATTGCGCGAAGATCTGGGCATGCAGAACCGGCTCAAGGCGCAGGCAGAATATAACGAGAGCAAGATGCTGGCCCGCTACGGCCTGCTTTACGGTCAGGCGCTGGGACGGGCGAATTTCGGTCCGGCGAAATAACGAGTTTCATAACAGAGTTTTTTCGAGCATTTTGATGCGCCGCCGTCTATATCGGCATTTGGGGAATAGAGGAGATTTCATTGTTCAAGGGCTTAAAACCTATCCAGTATAACGGTCAGGAAGTATGGCCGTTAATCGAGGGTGGAAAAGGCGTCGCAGCCACCAATCACGCCAGTTCGGGAGCCTGGGCTGCTGCCGGCGGCATTGGTACGGTTTCGGCAGTCAATGCAGACAGCTATGACGAACATGGTAATGTCATCCCGCAAATCTATCATGGCCGAAAACGCGAAGAGCGGCACCAGGAACTGATCCAGTACGCGATCGACGGTGCGGTTACACAGGTCAAGCAGGCCTATGAGATTTCGGGCGGCAAGGGCGCGATCAATATCAACGTCCTTTGGGAAATGGGCGGCGCGCAGCAAGTGCTGGAAGGCGTGCTCGAACAGACCAAAGGCATGATCGCCGGTGTTACCTGCGGTGCAGGCATGCCTTACAAGCTGTCCGAAATTGCCCAGCAATATAATGTAAATTATCTGCCAATCATCAGTTCCGCCCGCGCCTTTCGCGCGCTGTGGAAGCGGGCCTATAAAAAGGTTCCAGAACTGATGGCAGCGGTGGTCTACGAAGATCCATGGCTGGCGGGCGGTCACAACGGCCTGTCCAACGCGGAAGATCCAAGAAAACCGGAAGACCCCTATCCACGGGTCAAGGCTCTGCGCGACACGATGCGTGCTGAAGGCATAGCCGACAGTGTACCAATCATCATGGCTGGCGGTGTCTGGCATTTGCGTGACTGGCAGGACTGGATCGACAGCGAAGAACTCGGCCAGATTGCTTTCCAGTTCGGCACAAGACCCTTGCTGACCAAGGAAAGCCCGATTCCGGAAAGCTGGAAGAGCGAGCTGACCAAGATCAAGGAAGGCGATATCCTGCTGCACAAATTCTCGCCGACTGGCTTCTACAGTTCCGCGGTGCGCAATGAATTCCTGCGCAGTCTGGAAGCGCGATCGGAGCGGCAGATTCCCTATTCGACAGAGAAGGCCGGTGAACATACCCACCAGCTCGACGTCGGTATCAAGGGCAAGAATTTCTGGGTTACCCGCAACGACCTCCTGCGTGCCCGGGAATGGGACGGGCTCGGCTTTACGATGGCGATGAAGACGCCGGACAATACTCTGGTTTTTGCCACGCCTGAAGAGTCGAAGATGATTCGCAAGGATCAGGCCGACTGCATGGGATGCCTGTCGCATTGCGGTTTCTCGGCCTGGAAAGACCATGATAATTGGAGCACCGGACGGCTCGCCGATCCGCGCAGTTTCTGTATCCAGAAAAGCCTGCAGGAAATCGTCCATGGTGCGCCGGTCGAGGAACATCTGATGTTTGCCGGCCATGGCGCTTTCAATTTCGGCACCGATCCATTCTATTCCAACGGCTTTGTACCGACGGTGAAGCAGCTGGTGGATCGCATTCTGACCGGCGACTGAATTGGAAATCCGGCTCGATGATCTGAGCGGCCGGCAGGTTCAGGACCTGCTGGCCGCGCATCTCGCCGGGATGCAGGAAAACTCGCCTCCGGACAGCGTCTATGCGCTCGACTTGAGCGGATTGCTGGAGCCCGATATGTCGGTGTGGACGGCCTGGGATGAAGCGGAATTGATGGGCGTTGGCGCGCTCAAGCAGCTTTCGTCATCGACAGGTGAAATCAAGTCGATGCGCACCGACCCGCGGCATCTTCGTAAAGGCGTGGGTCTGGCTCTTCTCGATCATATCGTCGCTGTCGCAAAGGAGCGCGGCTATCGGCGTTTGAGTCTGGAGACCGGCTCGGGCGCGGAATTTGAAGCCGCGCTGACCCTGTATCGGAAACGGGGATTTGAAAATGGCGAACCCTTTGGTGGCTATA
The DNA here is from genome assembly GCA_963974765.1 of uncultured Sphingorhabdus sp. GTDB lineage: Bacteria > Pseudomonadota > Alphaproteobacteria > Sphingomonadales > Sphingomonadaceae > Parasphingorhabdus. The sequence continues at coordinate 817,610 of CAXBEI010000002.1, read as the reverse complement.
AGCCGACCGCATTCAACCAGTTTCTGCATCTGGAGCTTTAGCGGACAACGTGCCTTCTCCCGTGAGGGAGAAGGATATGAAGCCTTATGAACGAAGCGAATTAGGCGCGGTTGGATGAGGGTGTTCTGCTATCTTGAATTTAGTGAACCCTCACCCAGCTTCGACTAGGCAGCAAGCTGCCAAGTCTGCACAACCCTCTCCCTTGAGGGAGAGGGCAAATTCCCATCAATCGAGATCCCACGCCCGCTCGCCATGGTTGGAAATGTCCAGACCATCGCGCTCGTCATCCTCGCTGACGCGCATCGGCAGGATATAGCTGATACCGAAGCCGAGTATCGCCGTAGCGACCGCAGACCAGATCGCGACTGCACCGACACCAATCAACTGGGCGACAAACTGGCTGCCAAAGGCCATGCCTTCGCCATAGCCGGTGCCGCCAAAACTGTCGGAAATGAACAGGGCGAGCAACAGGCTGCCGAGCATTCCGCCGACACCGTGGACCGCGAACACATCGAGGCTGTCGTCAATCTTGAAACCGTTCTTCACCAGTCCCACCGCGAAGAAACAGACGATCGCCGCAGCCGTACCGATGAGGATAGACGCTCCGGGACCGACAAAGCCGGCGGCCGGGGTAATCGTTGCCAGTCCGGCAATGGCACCGGTCGCGACGCCAACCGCGGTTGATTTGCCGACCTTGATTTTCTCGATCAGAATCCAGACGAGCGCTGCCATGGACGCGGCAATATGGGTGTTGATGATAGCGGCCGATGCATCGTCGGTTGCGGTCAGTGCGGAGCCGCCGTTAAAACCGAACCAGCCGACCCAGAGCATTGCTGCGCCGACAACGGTCAGGGCAGGGCTATGCGGCAGCATCAGGGTCTTGGGCCAGCCCATGCGCTTGCCGAGCATGATCGCAACGACCAGTGCGGATACGCCGGCGGTGGTGTGAACGACGATGCCACCGGCAAAATCGAGCACGCCGAGATTGCTCAGCCAGCCGCCGCCCCAGACCCAATGGGTTACAGGAGCATAGACCACGAGCAGCCAGAGTGCACAAAAGGCAACCACCCAGCCGAAGCGCGCGCGTTCAACCCATGCACCGATCATCAGAGCCGGTGTGATCACGGCGAAGGTCAACTGGAACATGACAAATGCGGATTCGGGTATCGCGGTTGCTTCCCGGACATTGCCCAGATTGTTCAGCATCGCATTGAAGCCGTTGCCGAGAAATCCGTTGGTTACCGGACCAAAAGCCAGCGAATAGCCGATGACAATCCACAGCACCGAGCAGATGCCGACCACCGCCATGCACTGGATCAGCACTGACAGAAAATTCTTCGAGCGAACCAGTCCGCCATAGAATAGCGCCAGGCCGGGCAGGGTCATCAGCAGCACAAGGGCGCTGGAAGTCAATATCCAGGCTGTGTCGCCGCTATTGGCCGCATCGGCAGCAATTGCGGGGTCAATGGCTAGCTGAGCGTGGAGTGGAGAAGCCGCCCATCCTGCCGCTAGCAGCAAACCAATGGATTTGACTGGATATTTCATGATGATCCCCGCAGCTATAATTATATTATGTCTGTTCGCCGTTGCGAATCAGATTGCGCCGAATTTCTAGTCGAGACCGCGTGGTGACTCAACGGAAAGCTTATATCCAGCCTTCGAGCACCTGATCGGGTGGCCGGTGGCCATCCGCCCAAACGCGGATATTGGTGATTACCCGTTCGCCGGAAGCCTCGCGACCCTCGAAGGTTGCGCTGCCCATATGCGGCAGAAGCACGGTATTCTTCAGCGTCAGAAAACGCGGATCGATGGCGGGTTCATTCTGGTAAACGTCGAGCCCGGCGCCGCCGATCCGTTCGTTTTGCAGCGCATCGATCAGAGCATCCTCGTTCACCAGATCACCGCGCGCGGTGTTGATCAGATAGGTGGAGGGCTTCATCATGCCGATCCGCTCGGCATTGATCATTTCATGGGTTTCCGCGGTATGCGGGCAGTGGAGCGAGATGATATCACACTCGCGAACCAGTTCGTCGAGATCGGCGACAAAACTGGCGCGCAGCGATTCTTCGACAGCAGGCGGCAACTGGCGGCGGTTGTGATAGACAATCGACAAGCCAAAACCGGAGGCACGACGAGCAACCGCCTGGCCAATGCGGCCCATGCCGATAATGCCGAGCTTCTTTCCGCCGATACAGTGACCGAGCATACCGGACGGCTTCCAGCCTTCCCATTGCCCGCTGCGCATCAGCTTCTCGCCGTCAGAAAGCCGGCGCGGCGCCGACAGGATCAATGCCATCGTCATGTCTGCTGTATCTTCGGTGAAGACACCCGGCGTATTGGTCACAAGAATCTTTTTCGCGCGTGCGGCGGCAAGATCGATATGATCGACACCGGCGCCAAAGCTTGCAATCAGCCGGAGCCGGTCGGGGGCATTGGCAATCATTTCCGCGTCGATATGATCGGTTACCGTCGGCACCAGTACATCGCAATCCGCCATCGCCGCAATCAGGTCGTCGCGGGAAAAGGGTTTGTCGCTGAGGTTGGGCACCGCATCAAATAACTCGCACATGCGATCCTGATTGGAGTCCGCCAATTCGCGGGTGATGATGACACGGGGATTCGAGATGGCTGATGAGTCTGGCATAGACCAAGCGCTATGCCTGAATTTTGGTTCAGGTCAAGCAGGCGGCGCTTGAAGCGGGCATGGCTTTCGGGCTATGCTTTGATCAATCTGGGGACGAGTAACCAATCATCATGCGTATTTCGGCTTTCATGCTTGTTGCGATTTCGGGCCTGTCCCTGTCGTCGCCCGCTGCGGCGCAACAGGAGCCGCCCTACTGGGCATCAATTGACGAGCCCGAGGCGCGGATGCGCACCGGCCCGAGCACAGAATATCCGACGATGTGGATATACAAGCGCGAGAAGCTGCCGATAAAGATTCTCGCCCGCTACAAGGCCTGGCGCAAAGTAGAGGATCATGAAGGCACCCAAGGCTGGATGCACGCGCGCCTGCTCAGCGCTTCCCGCACCGGTCTGGTGCTGGCGACCAGCGGCAAGCCGGTCGCCATGCGCGCTTTTCCCGACGCCAATGCAAAGGTCATCTGGCAGGCGGAACCAGGCGTCGTCGGTAGCCTGACCCAATGCGAAAAGGGCTGGTGCCTGTTCGACGTTACCGGTCGTCAGGGATATATCAGCATGACCGATGTATGGGGCGACGAGCCGCTGAAATAATCAGTCGATCAGTTCAATCGCTACCGCGGTTGCTTCTCCGCCACCGATGCACAGCGCCGCGACACCCTTTTTCAGACCGCGCTTTTTCAATGCCGCGACCAGCGTTACCATGATGCGCGCGCCACTAGCACCAATGGGATGCCCGAGAGCGGTCGCACCACCGTTGACGTTCAGCTTGTCGCGGCTGATGCCAATATCCTGCATCGCGAACATGGCAACGCAGGCAAAGGCTTCGTTCACTTCCCAGAGATCCACATCGGCAACCGACCAGCCGGTCTTTTCGAGCAATTTCTGGATCGCACTTACTGGAGCCGTTGTGAATTTCGACGGCGCATGCGCGTGTGCGGCATGGCCGACGATCCGGGCTACCGGTTTCAGGCCCTTGGCTTCGGCTACGCTTTCACGGGTGAGGACCATTGCCGCTGCGCCATCGGATATGGATGATGCGTTGGCTGCGGTGATCGTGCCGTCCTTGGCAAAGGCGGGGCGCAGTTGAGGAATCTTGTCCGGATTGCCCTTGAGCGGCTGTTCGTCCTTGTCGACCGTGACGCTGCCCTTGCGAGTCTTGACTTCAACCGCGACGACTTCGTCATCAAAGGCATCGCCTTCCACAGCGGCCTTGGCGCGAGACAGCGATTCGATCGAATATTCGTCCTGCGCTTCCCGGGTCAGTTGATATTCGCCGACGGTTTCTTCGGCAAAGCTGCCCATGGCCCGGCCCGGCTCATAGGCATCTTCGAGACCATCGAGAAACATGTGATCCTTGGCTTCGGTGTGACCCAGGCGCGCGCCGCTGCGCATCTTGGGCAGGAGATAGGGTGCGTTGGTCATGCTTTCCATGCCACCGGCGACAATCATGTCGATCGAACCGGCTGCCAGGGCTTCTGCGCCCATGATCGCGGCCTGCATGCCGGAACCGCACATCTTGTTGACCGTGGTCGCTTCGACCGATTGCGGCAGGCCGGCGAAAATGGCTGCCTGGCGGGCAGGCGCCTGGCCCTGACCGGCGGACAGGACATTGCCCATATAGATGCGTTCGACATCCTCGCCGGCAACGCCAGCGCGTTCGACCGCAGCCTTGACCGCGACAGCCCCCAGATGGGATGCGCTGACTTCACTCAATGCGCCCAGCATTCCGCCCATCGGCGTGCGGGCATAGGAAAGAATGACGATCGGATCGGAATTGGACATGGGTGGGCCTTTCTGGGTTTGATGCGCTGCCATGAGCAAGCGCGATTCTTGCAGAGGACATAGGCGCGGCCAACCGGTTTTTCAATTGCAGCATTGAATGCCAAGGCTGGCCGTGCCAATCGACCCGTGAAATCGTCTCTGGAGTGCCCGTTGCCCGCTTATCTTGTGCCTATTGCCGGTATGCTTCTCGGCCTGATCATCGGGAGTTTTCTGGCGACATTGATATTGAGATGGCCGGAAAACCGTTCGGTGGTCGGCGGTCGCTCTTCCTGCGACCATTGTGGGCACCAGTTGCGCGCCTGGGAATTGATCCCGGCGGTGAGCTTCATTCTCCAGGCAGGAAAATGTCGTCGATGCGGAGCGGAAATCGCGACGGATCACCTGGCAATAGAACTGGCCGCTGCGCTGATTGGCGGTCTTGCCCTGTTTGCCGCACCTGGTTTGGAAGGACTGGCGGGCGCGCTGTTCGGCTGGCTTTTGCTGACACTCGCGGCGCTGGACGTAAAGCATCACTGGTTGCCCGATCGTTTGACGTTGGTGCTGGCGGTGTCCGGACTGGCGGCCAGCCTGCTGTTTGCCGATCCATCGTTGCAAGACCGGTTGATCGGCGGCTTTGCCGGATTTATCTCTCTCGCCATTATAGCTGCCCTATATAAGAGCATCAGAAAGCGTGACGGCCTCGGTGGCGGTGATCCGAAGATGCTGGGCGCTATCGGCTGCTGGCTCGGCTGGCAGGCGCTGCCGTTCGTGATCCTCGGCGCAAGCGCCGTCGGGTTGTTGGTTGCGCTATCCTGGCGGTTGCGCGGAACCGGTGTCGACAGGGAAACCATGCTACCGCTCGGCAGTCTGATGGCGATAGCCGCTTTTCCGCTCTGGCTTTTCCAGACGAGCGGCACCGGCTTTCCCTATTGATTTGCCGGTGTTGCAGCGTCACTGGAAAAAGCCGTTGCCAGCGCAAAGTCTCTTCGCTAACAGAGCCTCGATTTCGCTGATCGTCAAATGACGCAGCCAAAGAGCCCCTGTGGTGGAATTGGTAGACGCGCTGCACTCAAAATGCAGTTCCGCAAGGAGTGCCCGTTCGAGTCGGGCCAGGGGCACCATTACAGAGATTTGCTGGAAAACCGCCATTCTTATGAGGCCAGAACGGTCAAAGGTGGGCATGAGATCTGCAGAAGCGCGCCGCTGAGCGCAACAGGCGCAGCTAGGTCAATTGCGGACTAAAGGCTTTTTGCTGGCAACGCCGTGAAAGCAGACCGTTCCCCCGACGCGATCGAGACGGCAGCTTCCGCCCCAATGGCGGTCGTTCGATGCGAAACTTCTGCTGCCTCAAACCTGTCATTCAATCGGACAGAACATAAAGGCTCGTACTGGGCCGGTAGCAGAACGCCTCTTCCTGAACGGACAGCCGGGAAATGCCGACGGACAGGTAGTGACTTAACGTCAGCCATTGCAGCACCACTCCCAATATCCGGCTATTGAAGCTATTTCTTGTGATCCGAAATCCAGCGGTACATTTTACAGGAGCGCCGTCGTCAGAAGCGCCAAACTTGTCATTGCGCCGAAGACGGGGACTAACCATGGTACTGTGAAATGGGGCTGCAACTGGACAGAGACCTGACGCTTCACCCGCAGCAAAGCAAGGTTCACCAGCACAAACACAATGAGCACGATTTGAGATGTCTTTTCAGCCAGTGCCTCGATCGGAAACGCTTGAGTCAGAATCACGATGACAATGACAACGAGCGCCGTTGCAGCTATCGGCGTTTGCGTGCGCTCGGAAACCCGGGCAAGCCTGCGCGGCAGGTACCCTTTGTTTGCAAGCCCAAAGAAAACCCGCGAAGCCATGATGATCTGAATCAGGATGCCATTGATCGTTGCAACAACCGCGATAGCAGCGAAGGCATCGCGCACAACTTGTGGCGCATTTGCAAAGACCAGTGCGAGAGGCGCGGCACTTTCTTTCAAGTCCGCCATTGGAACGACGAGAATGACAGCGGTGGTGGTGGCCATGTAAAGTAGCGCCGCAATGATCACTGTCAGGATAATGGCCTTGGGAAACGTGCGCGTCGGATCTTTCACTTCTTCGGCAACATTGGCCATGTCCTCGAAACCGACAAAGGCAAAGAAAGCAAGAAGCGATGCCGCGCCGATGCCTAACCAATGCTCGCCTCCAAGCGGGGGGATTAGGTCTTGCAGCACCACAGCTGTTTCGGAGGCGCTGCCAAAGCCCCAGGCAATTACCATGAACAATCCGCCAATCTCGATTATGGTGACGACCGCGGCAACTATAACGGACTGCGCAATGCCCCAAGCGGCCACGAGGCCCATGGCAAGAACCAAACCAATCATCAAAGCGGGTGCTGGCAAGCCGATAATAGCGGTAAGATAAGAAGCTGCGCCAATCGCAATAGCCGAGGCAGAAACGATCCCTGATAGTGCGACGAGAAGACCAACCGCAACCGTCAGCCAACTTGCGCCAAACCCGGCCTCAACATAGGCTGCTTCACCCGCGCTGACCGGGAATCGAGTTACCAGTTCCGCATATGAGAAGGCTGTGAATGCTGCTACCATTGCAGCGACCAGGAACGATATCGGAGCATAGGTTCCGGCCTCTGCCGCTGTAGCACCAACGAGTACGTAGATCCCGGCGCCGATAGTCACGCCGAGACCGTATAGAGTGAGCAGGGGCAGCGTCAGCGCGCGGCGAAGGGTGTTGCGTTTGCCTCTTGGTGGTCCATCGATCCCCTGGCTTGCCTGTGTCACCCAATATTCCCTCGTCTCGCAAAGCCTGCATCGCGGCCTTAGTATATATGTACCCAACTACGCCACATTTTGCGAATGCGGTCGCCAAATCACATACAGCTCCCAGACTATTTTGTTTCGACTGTTCCAATTGCCAAAGTTTCCGCTGATCCGCCTTAGTTGGTGATTCTTTGCAATATCCTGCATAGGACCAAGTTCCACTATTACCGGTGATCGCCGGAACCCCGTCGGCCTGCAAATCATTCACTTGCGGCCTATCGGCTTCAAAAAATGCTAGCTTTGTGCCAGATAGGCGGAGAAGGAGGCCGACTATGTTTGCAAACCACTCAGTTCTGGTCGTGCGCAACTAAGTAGAATGGCACGCCCATCCCGAGATCTGCACGGCGAACACGCTCCTCATCGAATCCGCAACCGCTTGGATCATCCCCGGGGTGAAAGCCCCTTGGGGGATTTCATGCTTGGCGGCGTTGACGGGGTCGTCACGACATTTGCTGTCGTGGCTGGTAGTGCAGGCGGCCAGCTAGCCTCTACAATCGTCATTATTCTCGGTATAGCAAATCTGATCGCTGACGGCTTTAGCATGGCCGTGAGCAATTATCTGGGAACCCGCACGCGTCAAGAGGAGGTCCGACAAAGCCGCGCCGATGAACAATGGCAGATCGATGTCTTCCCCGAAGGCGAGCGCGAGGAAATTCGCGAGATATTCGCGCGGAAGGGGTTCGAAGGCACTGGCTTGGACGAGATCGTCGAGATTATTACCGCCGATAGAGAGGTGTGGGTCGATACAATGATGGCCGAGGAACTCCGGTTGAGCGATGTCTCGACGCGCCCGTTGAGGGCAGGAGTTACGACTTTCGTCGCCTTCTCGATTTGCGGAGCCATCCCGCTACTCCCATTCCTTATCGGGATCGGCGATTTCAACGCAATGTTCTTTGCCAGTGCCAGCCTCGGTGCCGCGACGTTTTTCGCCTTGGGAATGGGAAAAGGCAGAGTGGTCGGTATATCCCCTGTCAGGTCTGGACTACAGACTTTGGTAATGGGCGGAGTCGCCGCAATTCTGGCTTATGTCGCTGGATACGTCTTGCATTTGATCTTCGTTACCTGATTATTTGAGAGCCCGAACCCCACCCAAAAGTGAAATTGGACGGGTATTGATTGACCGTTTTGCGAATTCTCCAAGCTGGTTTCTAATGACCGGTATTGGACGCATAGTTGTCGATAAACAATAATCGCGCCTATGCGCGTTATCGCTCTTTCGCATCCTCGAGGCAGACCTGATCGCTACCCACCCGCTTGTTGCCATTCGGGCGCGAGAAAATTATCTGCGGTGAACGGCCGCGTTAAAATACGAAGCAACGTCTTCGGAATGACGGCACCCCTGACCGATGTGCTCGCTCTAGGGTAGGTCGACAAAAATTCCCCAATGATTCGAGTGGCCATCTCTAAAGTCTATGGCGCACCATTCCTGGAAATTCGAATATTTGTGACTTAGTTGCAACGATATTTGAATTTCTGCGATAATCGGCAGTAATGCAGTCTTTCTCGGCCTAAATATGCTGGACTAATCCTGCTGTTTGAACGAGGGGACCGAGGCATAAATGGACGGTCCGCTCCATTTCATTTCATGCTCACGGCAAAAGGCCGGAGCGCAGGAGAAACACATGAAAATCGCTAAATTTTTAGCCGCTACTGCACTTGGCGGCGTTATGGCAGCATCGCCTGCCTATGCACAGGATGTTCAGGAAGAAGAAACCTTTGACGATAATGTAATCATCGTCACCGCGTCCAAGCGCGAAACCACATTGCAGGAAACGCCAATTTCGGTTTCGGTTACAACCGGTGAAACGCTCGAAAATGCGCAGATCCGTGACGTGCTCGACCTGCAGTCGGTCGCTCCTTCGTTGCGTGTCAGCCAGCTCCAGACCTCTTCGGCATCGACTTTCATCATTCGCGGCTTTGGTAACGGCGATAACAATTTCGGCATCGAGCCCTCCGTTGGCGTGTTCATTGACGGCGTGTTCCGTTCGCGTTCGGCTGCGGCTCTGTCAGATCTTCCCAACGTGCAGCGCATCGAAGTGCTGAACGGCCCGCAATCGACCCTGTTCGGCAAGAATGCTTCTGCCGGCGTGATTTCGGTGGTGACACGCGAGCCGCAATTCCAGTTTGGCGGAGCGGTTGAAGCTGTTTACGGCAATTATAATAATGTTGTTCTCAAGGCCGATATTACCGGTCCGATAACAGACAATATCGCCTTCTCGGTCGATGGTAGCTATAACCGCCGCGACGGTTACGCCAAGATTGTCAATCTGGACGAAGAGCAGAATGACCGGAATCGCTGGGCCGCCCGTGCTCAGCTTTTGATCGAGCCAACTTCGGATTTGACGATTCGTGCGATTGGTGATTATTCGCGGATTGACGAGATTTGCTGTCAGGTTACGACGGTTCTCGCCGGGCCAACCGCAGGAGCGATCCAGTTGCTTGGTGGTGAATTCTCGACAGATCGTTACAGCTATGATGCGTATCTCAATCAGGTTCCGGTCAACAAGGTCGACAATTACGGTGGCTCGATCCAGGTCGATTATGACGCTGGCCCGCTGTCTTTCACCTCGATCTCTTCCTACCGGGAGCTGAAGAACCTGTTCGTTTCGGACATCGATTACAGCAGCCTTGATGTTGCGAACGAAACCCGCAACCAGAAGGTGAAGACGTTCACACAGGAATTCCGCGTTGCATCGGACTTTGACGGTCCGGTCAACTTCTTGCTCGGCGGCTATTATTTCGACGAAAGCATCTCGCAGAAAAGCCAGATCGAGAACGGTAGCCAAATCCGTGACTTCTTTGAGCTACTGGCAGGTGGAAACCCCGCCGATGTTCTTGCGGGCAACCCGAGCGTGTTCAATGCGGTTGAAGCCGGTCTTGGCCTGCCGCAGGAATCGATCTTCCTCACACCGCTGCTCACATCCGAGCAGTTCTCGATGGATAATACGTCCTATTCGATCTTCGGTACCGTTGATTTTGAACCGGTTGACGGTCTCGTCTTCACCGGTGGCTTCAACTACACCGATGACAAGAAGGACTTCGCACTCGCGCAGCAAAGCTTCGATCCATTGGGTCAGATCAATCTGGTCGATGCGTTTATCGTAGGTGCAACCGGCGGAACGGTTACCACCCGTGAACAGTTCCAGGCACTGCCGGCAGCTAACCAGGCGGCTCTGCTCGCTGCAGCACAGTCGGCTGCGAACCCGCTGTTCGGCCTGGATGCTTTCCAGTTCCAGCCTCCTTTCGTGACCATCCCGAACGCTGTCGAAGACGGCAAGACCCGCGATGACAAGTTCACCTATCTGCTGCGCGCATCCTATGCGATCTCGGACCAGGTGAATATCTACGGTAGCTATGCAACAGGCTTCAAGGCGAGTTCGGTTAACCTGTCGCGTGACAGCCGGCCTTCGAGCACCGACTATATCGCGGGCCCGGGTGGATCGACTTTCGCTGCGCCTTCGTCACCGATCCTGGACGCCGGTCTGGCTGTGCCAAATCTGAGAAGCGGCTCGCGCTTTGCAGGGCCGGAGAATGCCACCGTCTATGAAGTTGGTGTCAAGGGTCAGTGGGAAGGCTTCGGCTTCAACCTCGCATTGTTCGACCAGACCATTAAAGGCTTCCAGAGCCTTGCTTTCACCGGTACCGGCTTTGCATTGCAAAATGCGGGTCAGCAATCGGTCAAAGGCTTCGAGTTTGATAGTAATATCAACCCGGCCGAAGGTTTGGTGTTCACCTTTGCAATGACCTATCTGGATCCGTTGTATGACGATTTCCCGGGTAGTGTCTTGGGCGATCTGAGCGGCGCAACCCCGGGCGGTATCCCCGAGTTCGCCATTTCGACTTCTGCGACCTATTCGCACGAATTCGGTGCCAGCGGGAATATGTTGATCACGCGTATTGATTACAGCCATGAAAGCAACACGCCGATCAACAACGGATTGCCGACATTCAACGCTGAATTGGGCAACACCCAGATTTTTGATCGCGAGGTCAATCTGGTCAATGGCTCGATGACGCTCAAGCTTGAAAATGGCCTTGAAGTCGGTGCCTATGTTCGTAACCTGCTCAACGACCAGTTCCTCACGACTGTATTCGATGGCGTCGCGCAATCGGGAACGGTTTTGGGTTATCCAAGTGCGCCCCGTACATATGGTGGTGTCGTCCGGTTCAAATTCTAAGCTTGAACTAAAATTACAAAAACAGGCCCTGTCAGGAAACTGGCAGGGCTTTTTTGTATCCAAATTGCATCAAATTGCCCCGATCTGGTGCAAAAATGTAATGAGCTGGTGCATTTTTTATATTTCCGTCTGGACTTAATCACGCGATTAGTTGAATGTTAGGTAATCGGGGGGATGAGCATAAGCTTCACTCTCCGGTGAGATCGTTGGGATTTGGGAGAGAGAAATGCGTAAATCGCTACTGTTGGCTGCTACAGCTATATCTGCAATGTCCGTACCTGTTATGGCACAGGGTCAGGACAATGATGTTATTGATGACAACGTCATTATCGTTACCGCGCAACGTCAGGCGCAAAGTGCCCAGGACGTGCCAATCGCCGTTTCGGCATTCTCACAGGCGGCGCTCGAAGCGCAGCAGATCGAGAATAGCTCCGATCTCCAGCTAACGCTTCCGAATATCACGTTTACCAAGACCAATTTTACCAGTTCAAGCTTTACGATCCGTGGAATCGGCGATCTTTGTGTCGGCGTGTCTTGCGATCAGGCAACTGCCATTCACTTGAACGATCAACCGTTATTTTCAACGCGACTGTTTGAAACAGAATTTTTCGACCTTGAGCGTGTAGAAGTCTTGCGCGGTCCACAAGGCACATTGTTCGGACGCAACGCAACCGCTGGCGTGGTCAATGTCGTGACGGCCAAGCCAAGAATGGGCGAGTTCCAGGCCTCCGGTGATGCCGAATATGGCAATTATAACGCCATCAAAGTCAAGGGCATGGTCAACATCCCGCTTGGCGATACCTTGGCTTTCCGTGGCGCGGGCATTTATGTAAAACGGGATGGTTATACCACCAATCTCAATGGCGGACCGGATCTCGATGATCGGGAACTCTATTCGGTGCGTGGTTCGCTGCGTTTCGAACCAACCCCGGACACGACAATTGACCTGTTCGCTTCCTATTTCCGCGAAGACGACAATCGCATGCGGATCCAGAAGCAATATTGTCAACGCGACGAGACAGGCATTCTGGGTTGTCTGAATAACCGCCGCGATGCCCAATCGTTCAATGGCAACGCGACCTTCACGGCGGCGCTGTCTTCGGAGGAATTCCTCGCGACTCAAGGCATTCCGACCATTTTCGCGCTGGGTAGCCTTTATGGTCCGGATCAATATGAAGGCATTGATATCCCGTCCGATCCGCGGACGGTCAACACAGCTTTCACGCCCGAATATTTTACCAGCGAGCTGACGTTCCAAGGCAAGATCGAACATGACTTTGGACCAATCAGCGCGCAGCTTTCCGGTACCTATCAAAAGGTAAAACTGGATTCACGGCAGGACTATAACAACAATATCGGTCGTCGGGACGGATATGCGCCTGGATTGAACTCGCTTGCTGCAGCTGCAGCCGGGCTTATTCCCGGTCTTCCGGCATCCTATTTTGCGCCACTTGCCGCGGCGATCATTCCTAACGGGCCAGATGGCGTTTTATGTACGTCGGACACCGACACCATCGGACTTGGATCGTTCGGCGGAAACAGCAATTGTGCGACCACACCGCTACAATATGACCGGTCCAACCAGTATAATAGCAGTTGGTCGGCGGAGGCTATCATCTCAAGCGATCTTGATGGTCCGTTCAACTTCCTGCTCGGCGGTATCTACGCAGACTATCATCTTACGGAGAACAGCTATTATGTGAATGCCTTCGCGATTGATTATGTCGCAGGTTTGCTTGGTAGCTTTACTTCACTCGGCGCTGGCTTGCCGCCTTCATATCTCGGCACACCATATTTCCGCAACAATACGAGTGATTTGAAGGTCAAATCTTATGGTCTGTTCGGTGAGGTCTATTTTGACATCAGTGACACGCTGAAATTTACCGGTGGTTTGCGTTATAACAATGACAAGAAAGACGTCGAGGCGCGTTCGACGCTGGCAAGTTTCCTTGTTCCTTACAGTCAAACAACCAACGCGTTTGAATCGCCATATGTCGGATCGTTCGATGCGGACCCTGGCACGTTAGGAAATCAGATTCTACAGAATCGTCAGGTTAAAAATGATGAGATTACTGGTCGTGCGGTTCTTGACTATAAGATAACCGACGACAATCTGGTCTATTTTTCTTATTCTCGCGGCTATAAGTCCGGCGGGCTGAATCCACCATTGCAACCGATATTCGAAGTTCCGGAATCGTTCCAGCCAGAACAGGTTGACGCGTTTGAGATCGGATCGAAAAATACCTTTGCCGATGGTGCCCTGCAACTCAACGTGACTGCATTCTACTATAAATATAAGGATTTGCAGCTCAGCAAGATTGTCGCAAGGACAGCCGTAAACGAGAATATTGATGCCGATATCTACGGTGCGGAAGTCGAGGCAATCATTCGCCCTGATCCGGACTGGATGATCAACCTCGGATTCAGCTATCTGCACACCGAGGTCACGGGTGACACGTTCAATAGCGATCCGCGCGACTTCGGCGGTGCCCGTTCCGATGCCGTGATTATCAAGGACATCACAAACGCCTCCAATTGTGCGGTGACTTCTACGTCCGGAAATATCGCCGGGGTGAACCAGTTCGTCAACTCGGTGAACGGCGTCATTAATGCCGGTCTGGTTCCTGGTCTCGCTGCTGGTGCCGGGCTGCAGCCAACCGTCGCTTTCCCTGCAGATGGCGGTATCGCCTCTACCGGCGCGTTCGGTGTTTGCGGTGTACTTGAAGCCGCAGCAGCAGGCGCATTTGCGGCTGCCGGGCTGGATCCGGCGGCATTTGGCGGGATAGAATATTTTGCTGCAGGTGTTCCCAAGAACATACGCGGTAATGATCTGCCACAAGCGCCTCGGCTGAAATTCTCGGTCGGCGTTCAGTATACCATGAACTTTGACAATGGTATGAGCCTGGTCCCGCGTGTCGATCTGGCTTATACGGGAGAGAGCTATGGCAGCATCTTCAACGGTAATGTCAACCGGATCGATGGCTACGCACAGGCCAATGCCCAGATCCAGCTGAACGGCACCGATGATCGCTGGTATGTTCGCGGTTTTGTCCAGAACCTCTTCGACAGCAACTCGGAAACCGGTCTTTATGTCACCGATCAGTCTTCGGGCCTCTACACCAATGTCTTCACGCTGGAACCACGGCGCTATGGTATCGGTGCAGGCTTCAAATTCTGATCTGAAGCGGCCATGATATGAAGAAAGCCCTGCCGGGAAACCGGCGGGGCTTTTTTTGGTCTGCGGAAGCGCTGCGTCTGTCTATTCGCAAGCGATCCCGTCACCATCCCTGTCGAGATGCCGACCGTAGCCGCGCTGCCCCCGATATATCGGCGTAGGACCAGCCGCTCTGACTGCTGTGCAGTTCGCATAATAATCCCGCGTACCCGTCGGACGAGCCGGTTGCGGCGGGGTTGTGCCGCCGCCATGACAGTGTCTGCCACCATTTTTGCGATCATTATGACAGCCGTCAGCAGCCGTCCGGCCCCCGTGGGCTGCCGCTTCGGGACTATATATTGCGGACAAAGTCAGTACGAAGATCATGAACGTTCTAATAAACATCCGCACGTCATAGGCCGAAATCGTCAAATTGTTATAATATAAGAATTGAAAACAAATTTGCGTCAGCGGCGATAACAGCATCGCAGACTTGAAAGAAATTTTACTATCGGGAACCAGTCATGGCTTAAAGGCAAGACCTTGCTTGCGCTGCGGGATTTTTGCGGTCGTCGATCCCCCCGGGACGACTTTACTCCGCAAAAATGGTGCCGAATATCCGACTCGAACGGATGACCTACCGCTTACAAGGCGGTTGCTCTACCAGCTGAGCTAATTCGGCATGCACTGGATTTGCTGGGCGCTATTAGCGTCAAACCACGCCAAAGGTCCAGCCCTCTTTTTGCGCGATCTCGTCGGTCATCTCGGGAGGGTTCCAGAGCGAGGGATTGGCCGCTACCTGCTTCATCCACGCTGCGGTTATCAATGCATCGGTACTATGGTCGTCATAGCGGGCCAGTCTTGCCGGTGTGGCCGTGTTCAGCCGTGTCAGGGCCTGCTTTAGACCGGCGCGGTCGCGGACCTTGCTGCGTCCTCTGGGCTGGCCGGCGGCCAGAGCGGCAACGGTCGTGTAGATTTCAACGATGGCCGGACCGGAATCAGGAACGGGATCAAATGGCCAGACCGGTATCGCGCCATATAATTGATGCAGCATCCGCATCCCCGTCAGGCTGGATTTCCCCACCTGTGCAGCGCCAACCAGATTAAAGCAACTGGCGCTGTTGGCCTGTCCCGTCGCCCGTTGGTAGCGTTCAACTTCGCGCAAGCGTCCGACGCCGCCCGTGAACAGATCGCCAACTTGGCCTCCGCCATGACGAAAATGGCGGCTCGCCTGGTGATGGGTCAGAAAGCTGGTGACGTTTAAATGCGGGTCATCACTGCACATCGCGTCGACTTCACGCCACAAGGCCTTCGCATGGTCGGGGCTTTCGCTCCATTCGGGGAAATAGGCGCCGCGATCATGAAAGGGGAGCGCCATCGACAGGTCAAAGCCAATCAATATATCCCGTCGGCCTTCTGCAAGACGGAGCAGCCAGTCGAGGACATCAGCCCGAGACCAGCGCGGTTGGGGAGATAACAGGGCGGGAGGTCCGTCCGGACCGATGATCGCTACCGCAATGCCGTCTGGACGCTCGGTCTTGGCACCGGACCAGTCGACACAGGCAAAATGGGAGAAGCTTCGCACAGGCCCTCTTTAGCGGATCATTCGGGCAAAAGAAAAGGGCGAGTCCAGCGGACCCGCCCTTGTTCTGCATTTTGTCGGTCAGTGCCTATTTTTTGACAACCGGTTTGGTTGCCGCAGGTTTCCGCGCTGCAGGCTTGCGTGCTGCAGGTGCTTTCGGTTTCGGCGGATTGTTGCGCAGGTCTTCGAGAACCTTGCCGGCAACATTGCGTCCACCCCAACCAAAAGCCAGAGCGGCGGCCGCGGCTCCACCAATCACCAGTGCGGTGAACGCGGTCTGCACGATCTCTTCGCCGACACCCATGAATTGTAGGCCCATGAAGGTGAAAAGGATGATCGTTGCATAGCGGATGATGGGTGCAGCCAGGCTGTCTTCATCCGCACTGCTCATCACGCGCGCGAGGAGGTTGGCAATCAGGAAGCCAGCCATGATCACAACACCACCGAACAACACACGGCCACCCAGTTCAAGAATCTGATCGAGTATACGGGTCAGTTCCGGAAATCCGAGAAGGCGCGTCGCAGCGATCGCAAAGAACAGCATGATGCCAATCTGGGCGATACGAGCCAGAATAGACGTCAGTGACGTTCTTTCCGGCAATATGCCGATTGCAGCAACAGATTGATCCACACCAAGACCCGGCAGGATATCCTTGATGATCTGGACGACAAATTTGCTGATCAGATAGCCGAGACCCAAGGTTATTGCCGCGGTGAAGATGGCGGGCAAGGCCTGGAAAATTGTCCGCAGCATTTCGCTAGCCGGTCCGGAAATGGACTCGATGTCGAGAATGTCGAGCGCAAAAATCGCGACGAAGATAACGGTCAGCGCATAAACGATCGAACCGATGGTCGACGAAATCTGGCTATTCCCGGTGGCGGTATCGATACCGCCGCGGTTGGCCCATTTGTCGAAGTCGAATGTCTGCAGTGCCGTCACCACCAGATCGCGCAGAATATCTGCGATCTTGAGGCCAACGAAGAAAACGACCACAGCCATCACGATGCCGGGCAATGCCTGCATCACAGTGTTGAGCAAGCCTTCAATCGGCTGCACCACGCCGCCAAGACCGAACACGGTCAAAATAGCAATCAGACCAAATAGCCAGATAAGCAGGCTGGCAATTTTGCCCAGGGACTGGCCGAGGGAGACGCCCGATCCGGTGTCCCGTTGCAGGAAGCCGATATTATCAACCAGTTTTGCAAACGCCCATTTTGCCGCCTTGGCCAAGGCCCAGGTAACGAAGAGAATGATGATCGCGAGACCTATCTTCTGTCCTATTTCTATCGCTAACTCCGTATCCAGAGCATAATCGCCTATTCGCATCCCGTCCATATAGCTTCCCCTAGTTGAAAAATCGTCTCGTCTGAAACCGTGTTACCATATTTCGGGGAAGATAGACAGTTATCAATCGCGAAACTCCGGAGGAGAAGCGTAAATACTCGTAAAGATCAACCGCTTGGGATGATCTCTACTACAACCCGGCCAATGGCTTCACGCCTCTCAAGCACGGTCAGCGCCCGCACTATATCGGTCAGGGCAAAGCGGTGGGAGATATGCGGGCGCATTGCTCCCTGAGACGCCAGTTCTTTCAGCGCGGCACTCTGTCGCAGCGCGAGATCGGGATCACGGCGGGGGCCTTCACCGGCACGAACGCCAATCAGGCTATAGGTTTTGATCATGGCATGATTGGCCGGAAAAGACGGAATTTTGCCACTGGCAAAGCCGATGATGAGATAGCGCCCGTTCCAGGCGATAGCGCGCGTGGCCGTCAGCGCCAGGTCACCGCCAACCGGATCATAGACAACGTCGACGCCTTTGCCATCGGTCAGCGCTTTAATCTTTGCCGCGAGGCTCTCGTCCGCTGGATCAAGCACATGATC
The DNA here is from genome assembly GCA_963974765.1 of uncultured Sphingorhabdus sp. Classification (GTDB taxonomy): domain Bacteria; phylum Pseudomonadota; class Alphaproteobacteria; order Sphingomonadales; family Sphingomonadaceae; genus Parasphingorhabdus. The sequence continues at coordinate 799,588 of CAXBEI010000002.1, read as the reverse complement.
AGCACCGGCTTTCCTGATGGCCTCACGCTTGGCCTCACTTGAACCGGTGCCGATGACCATCGCTCCGATATGCTTGGCCATCTTGACGGCCGCCATGCCGACGCCGCCACTGGCGCCGAGAATGAGAACGGACTCTCCGGCCTGCAGATGCCCTCGCTCGACCAGAGCGTGCCAGGCGGTCGATGCGCCGGTTTGCCAGCAGGCGCCTTCGCTGAAGGAAAGAGCCGGGGGCAGGGGAGAGACTGCCCCCGCATTGACAATCCATTGCTCCGCCAGCGCGCCGCCCTTGCCGCCGCCCATGACTCGGTCGCCGGGTTTGAAGCTGTCTACATCTGCTGCAACCTCGATCACCTCTCCCGACGCTTCCAGTCCGGGGATGAATGGTGGGTCGGGGCGGAACTGGTATTTGCCCTGCGTCATCAGCAAATCGGGAAAGTTTAAACCCGCCGCGTGGACCTTTATCCGGACTTCTCCCGTTTGCAGGGGAACCGCATCCTGTTCGATTATCCGGATGGACGAGGGGCCGGTCAGCTCTGTGCAAACCGCTGCATTATATTTGATTTTCATTGTTTTGCCGCTTCCACAAGGTCTTTGGTAAAGGTTTCGATATCAAATCGATTGTCGCCGCTATCATAGCCACGCCGGACAATCACGAGATCTAGCGAGGGGATGATCACCAAATATTGGCCGCGATTGCCAAAGCCTGCAAATGCGTCTTTCGGTATTCCCGCGGAATTGTTCATCAGCCAGAATGTCGCGCCATAACCGAAATTGCGTCCCTCAGGTTGAGGTCCAGATGGCGTGCTGACATATTCCCGCCAGTTTTCGGGGAGCAGGCGCTCGCCGTTCCAGATGCCGTTGTTCAGATAAAGCATTCCGAGCCGGCCGAGATCCCGCGCTGTGGTCCACACCTGACTGGAGAGGATATAATGGTCCTGCCAGTCGGTCTCGGCGTAGGTCCGGGTCATGCCGAGCTTCTGGAAAAAGCCAAAGGGATCGAAATCAGGATGTTGCGCGCGCGTCGCGTGTACGGCTAGCAACGTGTCATTATTGGCGTAGCGAAAACGCGTTCCCGGATTGTAGAGCAACGGCCAGATGGTTGCCCGCTCCGTTACGCTTGCACCGCCCATATAGAGCGCATCGGTACGATTGCCGGCGGTGTCGCTGACCAGACCGCTGCTCATTCGCATCAATTGGTTGATGGTGAGTGATGCACGGGGATCGCCCGGCCTTTGCCATTCCGCGATTACCACCGGAGCATTTATATCGACCGTCTGCTGCTGGACAGAATGACCAATCAAAGTGCCGGCAAGGGATTTTGCGACGGACCAGGTACGTTGTACCGTGTGCAGGTCATGGCCTTGCTTATAGGCTTCCGCGTGGATTTTACCATTTTTGATGATCAGCACAGCACTGGTTTTCCCGCCATATTGATCCGTCAGGAATGCGCGTTCGGCCGCATTTTTAATGGTGGTGGACTGGTGAGTAGATGTTGTCGCCGCATCTCGATCACCGATTGGCCAGGGCTGGTCATCAACAAGCGTCCGTTCCCCTGTCGGCATCACTTTCTCGGGCCCGTCGAAACCGATCGGCATCGATGTACACCCGCTCTGGCTGTTCCAGATCGCCACGCGCGGCGGAACATCATCCGCAAAGCGGACGCGAACGCGTCGCGCTTTTTCATCCACCTCTTCAGCCAGTGTAGGGACGATCTCTGCGACCCGGTCATATATGCCGGTAAGTTCGTCTGCCTTGATATCCGCTAGCGATTTTCCGCCGTTCCACAGACCCGAGCAGATGAATTGCGCTTTATAGCCGGCTGCCAGAGCCCGGTCATAGCGCATCGCTTCATCTTCCTGCGCCAAGGCGCTGGTGGAAAACAACGCACCGACGACGCAAAGACTAGCCAGTTTTTTCCGCACGCAATTTCTCCCAATAGTCCAGCCGTTCGCGAATTTTGTGTTCAAAGCCACGATCTACAGGCTGGTAAAAATGCTGCGGCTGCATTTCTTCCGGCCAGTAATTATCGCCAGAAAATCCGTCATCACTTTCATGATCATAGCTATAGCCTGCGCCATAGCCAATTTCCTTCATCAGCTTGGTCGGGGCATTGAGAATATTTTGCGGTGGCATCAGCGAGCCGGTATCGCGTGCGGATTTCCATGCGGATTTCTGAGCCTTGTACGCAGCATTGGATTTTGGCGCTGTCGCGCAATAGAGGCAGGCTTGGACAATCGCCAGTTCGCCTTCGGGACTACCGAGAAACTCGTAAGCCTGTTTCGCAGCAAGGGCCTGCACCAGCGCCTGCGGATCGGCCATGCCGATATCCTCGCTGGCAAAGCGCACGATCCGTCGCAGCAGGAATAATGGCTGTTCACCCGCCACCAGCATCCTTGCCAGATAGTAAAGCGATGCCTGTGGGTCGGACCCGCGCAAGGCTTTGTGTAGCGCCGAGATGAGATTATAATGACCCTCGCGATCCTTGTCGTAAACCGCCATCCGGCGATGCAGGATTTTTGCCAGTTGGGACGGGTCGAGCGCATCTTTGATATCGAGCGAAAACAGCGTTTCGGCCTGATTGAGCAGAAACCGGCCGTCGCCGTCGGCGCTGGCGATCAACGCTTCTTTTGCATCCGCGGTCAGTGGCAAAACCTTGCCCTCGATTGTTTCCGCCTTTGCCAATAACTGACCGAGGGCTGCAGTGTCGAGACGGTTGAGGATTAGCACCTGCGCACGGCTGAGCAGTGCAGCGTTGAGTTCGAAGGACGGATTCTCGGTCGTGGCGCCGACCAGCACCACCGTGCCGCGCTCGACATAAGGCAGGAAGCTGTCTTGCTGCGACCGATTGAAGCGGTGTATTTCGTCGACGAAGAGCAAGGTCGCCTTGCCCGATTGGAAACGCATTTCGGCTTCGGCGAAGACTTTCTTCAGTTCCGCAACCCCGGAAAAGACCGCCGATATTGCCTTGAAATGCAATTCCGTCTGATCGGCCAGCAAACGAGCAAGGCTGGTCTTGCCTGTACCGGGTGGCCCCCACAATATGATCGAGGACAGCCTGCCAGCGGCGATCATTCTTCCGATCGTGCCTTCTGCGCCGACAAGATGATCCTGCCCGACGATGTCGCTAAGCAGGCGAGGGCGCAAGCGGTCTGCCAAAGGCGATTCCGGCGTGCCTTCGGTCTCGCGCTGCTGGTCATTTTCGTCGTCAAACAGGCCCTGCATGTCTAGCGGACAGCAACTTGCTTGATCGGACCGTGGCCGGCCTGCCGCTGGCGGACCAGTCGCATATAAGTCTGCGCAACAGCATTGTTGATCTGGTCCCAGCTATATTCCTCTGCGCGCCGTTCCCCGGCAGAGCCATGGGCATTGCGCAGATCGATATTCTCGCAATAGAGTTGCAGTGCGTCTGCAAATCCGCGGACCGCGCCGGGTGTGATTAGCTTGCCGGATTCGTTGTTCTTGACGAGACTTTGGCTACCCGTCGCCTTGGCTGCTACCACCGGTAATCCGCAGGCCATGGCCTCCAGCGTGACATTGCCGAAAGTTTCGGTAATCGACGGGTTGAACAGCATATCCATGCTGGCAACCGCTCGGCCGAGATCACTGCCTTGCTGGAACCCGACGAAAATGGCGCCGGGAATTCTGTCTTCGAACCACTGTTTGGCTGGTCCTTCACCGATAACGATCACTTTATGCGCCACTTTGCGGCGCTTGAGTTCGTCTATTGTATCGGAAAAGACATCGAGGCCTTTTTCCATCACCAGCCGTCCTAGAAAACCGATTACGGGAATATCGTCCGCGATGCCCAATGATTGCCGCCACGCCAGATCACGGCGTTCGGAATTGAATATCTCACGGTCGACACCGCGCGACCAGATCCCGACGTCATAGTTCATCCGCTGGTCGCGCAGAACCTGGGCCATCGATTCCGACGGCGCCACCAGCGCATCGCAACGACGATATAGGCGCCGCAATATTGCCTCGATTACCGGCTCCAGAAAAGCGAGATTATAATAGCGGGGATAGGTTTCAAACCGGGTGTGCACGGATGCGAGTACGGGAATATTCTGGCGGCGCGCCCAGGAGACCATCTTGTGGCCGACCCGGTCAGGGCTCGAAATCTGCATGATATTGGGATTGAACGCCGCGAGATCCTTGCGAACATCGCCGGAAATACGGGTCGGAAAGCGATATTCTCCGCGCCCGGGAAAAGCGACCGATGGCACGCTGATCAGATCACCGGTGGGTTCAAACGCCGGCGTATCGGTGGTCGGAGAATAGACCCGGACCGCGGCTCCCTGACGCAGCAAATAGTCCACCAGCCGGTTTAGCGCCTGGTTGGCGCCATCGCGCACGAAATTGTAATTGCCGCTATAAAGAGCAATGCGAAGGTCACTGATTTCCATCAGCGCCTTGAAGCATAGTCAGCAGTAAATTGCCAATATGAACTTGATCGGTTAGCAGTTTGAAATGATCAAGATTCTCCTCGACCAGTTGCTGATCGGCACCCCGCAAATATTTCGCGATGATGGCGAAATGAGCGCGATTGCCAAAAATGCGACGGATGATGCCCTGATGCTGGGATTCGAGGGTCTCGAAGGAAATCGGGTTGGCGATCCGCTGCGTCATGGCGGCCGCGACAAGGCTGTGCATCTCTACCCGGCTGAACATTATGGCTTCTGGCAGGAAAAATATCCGGGTCTGGATCTGTTGAGCCAGCCCGGCGCATTTGGAGAAAATTTCAGCTGCACCGGATTGACCGAAGATCGGCTTTGTCTCGGCGATATTTTCCGCTTGGGCGAGGCGCTGATCCAATGCAGCCATGCCAGGCAGCCGTGCTGGAAACTCAATCACCGTTTTGGCAAACCCGATGTTCTGAAAACTGTGATGAAGACCGGAAAATCAGGGAGCTATTTTCGCGTATTGGAAACCGGTAACGTGCGGGCAGGGGACGAGTTCGTCCAGCACGACCGCCCGCTTCCCGAATGGCCGCTGGACCGGGTTTTTGGGTTGATTATCGGCGGCCAGCACAAGGGGCGAGACAGCGAACTCAGAGCATTGTCGGAAAACCCGCTACTCGCTGAAAACTGGCGGCTGCGGGCAGAACAACTCGCCCAATCCTGACTGGCTTACCCGTGGACCTGTTTCGGCGGGTGCAAACGCAGTTTTGTCACGCGGCGATCATCGGCTTCGGTAATTTCCAATATCCAGCCGCTGGGATGTTCGAGCTTCTCGCCGACTGTCGGAATATGACCTGCCAGCACGAAGCAGAGACCACCGATTGTGTCGACATCCTCGTCGATAATTTCGAGCGCCGGATCAATTGCATCACCGACGTCGTCCAGTTCCGCTCTGGCATCCGCTTCCCAGATACCATCGTCCAGTTTGACCAGCATCGGCACCGGTTCGTCATCATGTTCGTCTTCAATCTCGCCGGTGATTTCCTCGACAATATCCTCGATCGTGACGAGACCTTCAGTGCCGTTATATTCGTCGAAAATAATCGCCAGATGGGTGCGGGTGGCGCGCATTTCGGCGAGCAAGTCCAGTACGCCCATCGATTCAGGGACGAAGCGAGGCTGCCGCAGAAACGGTGTTATATCATCGGGATGCTTGTCGCCCTTGGCGACGATCGCGAAGATATCCTTGATGTGGATCATGCCGACAATATTGTCGAGATTATCGCGGTAGACCGGGATGCGGCTGTGGCCGTGCTCGGAAAAAATATCGACAAAATCGCTGAACGGAGAGCTTTCCTCGATGGCGATCATGTCGGCGCGCGGTACCGCTATGTCATCGACCCGGTGTTCGCTGAAATGCAGCATGTTGCGCAGCATTTCCAGTTCGAGCGACGATACGTCCGGCTGATTATTGGGGTCGGCCTCGGCGTCGCTTTCATGATCGTCGATGACTTCTTCGATCTGCGCACGCAGGCTATTGTCTTCGTTGTTGCCGAACAGCAGAGCCTTCAGGCTCTGCCATATTCGTCCAGGCTCGTCATCTTCCTTGGACTGGTTGCTGCTGCGAGCCGTACCCGTCACACTATCGTTATCAACGTCGGTCATTCTATTTCTTGATTACCTGCTTTACGCTTGTTCTGAGTAAGGGTTGGCAATTCCCAGCGTTGCCAATGCATTGATTTCGCAATTTTCCATCAAAGCTGCATCTATCTCGTTTTCGTGATCATAACCTAGCAAATGCAGCGTCCCGTGCACAATCAAATGTGTAACATGCGTGGACAATGAAATATTCTTCGCCGCCGCTTCGTCAAGGCAGGTCTCGTAAGCCAGGACTATATCTCCGAGCAGAGCCTCGCCATCGTCGGTATTGGCCAGGGTTTCGAGAAGATCTGGCTGAATCTGGGGAAAAGACAGTACGTTGGTTGGCTTGTCCTTGCCGCGATAGGCATTATTCAGGGTTCGGACTTCTACATTGTCGGAGAGCTTGACGCTGAGCTCCATTTCAAAATTCCGGGCCAGTAGGTCGGCATGGGATGACGCCGTGATGGCAGCCTTGGCCGCACGCGCTGCCAAGTCCGTCCAATCCTGTTTCTGGTCCCATAGGGAAGATGCGGTCAGTTCAGTCTGGAGCATCTTTGCCTTCATAGGCTTCGACAATTTTGCCGACCAAAGGATGGCGGACAACATCGCTCGCGCCAAACTCGACTACGCTGACTCGCTCGATATCCTGCAATTTGGATACGGCGTCAGCCAGACCGGAAGTGGCTTCGCGCGGCAAATCGACCTGCTTGGGATCTCCGCAAATCACCATCCGGCTGTTCATGCCGAAACGGGTCAGAAACATTTTCATCTGCGCGGCGGTTGTGTTCTGGGCCTCGTCGAGAATGACAAAGGCATCGGACAGGGTGCGCCCGCGCATGAAGGCGATCGGAGCGATTTCGATTTCGCCACTCTCAATACGCCTTTCCACCTGTTCGGCGGGAAGCGTGTCATAGAGCGCATCGTAAAGAGGGCGCAGAAACGGGTCGACTTTTTCCTTCAGGTCGCCCGGAAGAAAACCGATTTTCTCGCCCGCTTCGACGGCAGGGCGCGACAGAATAAGCCTGTCTACAGAGCCGCTCACCAGCTGGGACACCGCCTGCGCCACTGCGAGATAGGTTTTGCCGGTCCCTGCAGGGCCAAGGGCAAAAATCATATCATCGCGAGCGAGGGCTTCCATATAATGGGCCTGCCGGACGGAGCGCGGGAAAATCGTTTTCTTGCGCGTGCGGATCATCACCTTGGGCGCATCGGCGACATCATTTTTCTCGGTCTTCACGCCCGATGTCGATTGTTTAGCTGCTTTTGCCACGCGCGGATCTGCTGCCATGGCGATAATCGCTTCGACCGCGCCGGCATCGATATCCTGCCCTTGCTCGAGGCGATTATATATGCCGGTCAGCACTACGCGCGCTTGAGACACGGCTTCTTCCTCGCCCTCGATCTTAAGTTTCGTCCCGCGGGCAGCGATATAGACGCCAAGCCGGTTTTCGATCGCCACGATATTCCGGTCATATTCGCCAAACAGATCGCCAAGTATCTGCGGATCGTCAAATTCCAGATCCACGGTGGTGAGCTTTCCGGTCGCTCCGGCTTTCGTTTTTTGGACCATCAGGCAGCGAGTCTTTCTTTGATCTGGCCGGTCAGACTATTGGGACCGGCCTGGGTGATTTCAACGTCGACCAAATCGCCGATTTGCAGGTCGGGCGAAATGATATGTACCGATTGCAGCCATGGCGTCTTGCCAATCAACTGGCCTTCCAGCTTGCCCTGCCGCTCGAGCAGGATATCGGTCGTCCGGCCAACGGTCTGCTGATTGAATGCATATTGCTGCTCGTTCAGCAAGGCCTGCAATCTTTGTAGCCGTTCATCCATCACTTCTAGTGCGATCTGTTCGTCCATTCCTGCTGCGGGCGTGCCCGGACGCGGAGAATATTTGAATGAGAAGGCCTGGGAATAATTGGCGTCGCGGACAATCTGCAGCGTTTCTTCGAAATCCTGATCGGTTTCACCCGGGAAGCCGACAATGAAATCGCCTGACAAGGCAATATCGGGACGCACTTTGCGCATCTGTTCGAGAATATCGAGATAGCTTTGCGCGCTATGCGAGCGGTTCATCGCCTTCAGTATCCGGTCACTGCCGGATTGTACCGGCAGATGCAGGAATGGCATAAGCTTGGCGACTTCGCCATGGGCAGCGACCAGGCCTTCGGTCATGTCATTCGGGTGACTGGTCATATAGCGGATGCGCTTCAGGCCAGAAATCTTGTCGAGCGCGCGAATCAGGCCATCGAGACCCTGATGCTGGCCCTTGTCATCCTCGCCGGTCCAGGCGTTGACATTCTGGCCGAGCAGCGTGATTTCGTACGCGCCGCCATCGACCAGTGCTTTTGCTTCATTGACCAGATCGCTCCACGGACGCGAGATTTCAGCACCGCGGGTGTAGGGAACCACGCAATAAGTGCAGAATTTGTCGCAGCCTTCCTGCACCGTGAGGAAGGCCGTTGGCCGTGCCTGTTTGCCGCGCGATGGCAAGACATCGAATTTTGAAATGGCGGGCATGTCGGTGTCGAGCGCCTTCTTGCCCGATTTTGCTGTTTCCATCAGTTCCGGCAGCCGGTGATAGGCCTGCGGCCCGACGACGATATCGACGCTGGGCGCGCGGCGGGAGATTTCCTTTCCCTCGGCCTGGGCGACGCAACCGGCAACAGCGATCATCGGGCTGGTGCCGTCTTTTCTGCGCAACCGTCCGATATCCGAATAGACTTTGTCGACCGCCTTTTCCCGAATGTGGCAAGTGTTCAGCACCACCAGATCTGCGTCCTCACCATTTTCGGCGGCGCTCATGCCCTGATCGACGAGCAATTCGGACATGCGCTCGCCGTCATAGACATTCATCTGGCAGCCAAAGGATTTGATGTGGAATTTTTTAAGATCAGCCTGGGTCATAGAGCGCGCCTATACAATGGGTTTGCCCCCCAGGGAAGCTGAAAGCGGTTCGACAATCCGTCGCCTCGCCTCGGCTGCGATGTCTTTCCGGCAAGAATAATGGTCGGGATCGAAAGGTTCGAGAAAATGGACTTCGACCAGAAAACTGCTGCGCCGGGTGAGCAGTCGCCAGGCATTTGCCTGAGCGGTTTCTTCGCCGGTCCAGCTGACTTCATGGGCATTGTTCCCATAGTTCAGAAATATCGGCTGTACCAATATGCCGGGGGGAGGGGGCTCCAGCACTTTCAACAGTGGTGCCTTGAATGGCAGCAGGGTTGAGCCGTCGGTCGTGGTGCCCTCCGGAAAGACCGTGATTGCCCAGGTTTCTTCCAGTGCATCGCGCAACTGGTTGATCTGCTGGGCTATGCCCATCCGGTCCGATCGCGAAACAAAGACCGTATCATTGAGCCGGCAGAGCCAGCCGATAATCGGCCAGTTGCTGATTTCTTCCTTTGAAACAAAGGCGGTGCCGCTGTGGCCGCCGAGAATCGCAATATCCACCCAGGACAGATGATTGGATATGAAGAAGACATCCCGCTTGATCGGGGTGCCAACGATATTGACCCGCGCACCGCAGGCGAAGGCGGCGATCTTGAGAAAGGTCCGCGGCCAGGGATTGGACAGTCGCAGCATGCGCCAGAGGTAATAAAAGGGAATGCAGACAATCAATGCTGTGAACAGCAGGACTATCCGGAGTGTGAATCTCAAATAACCCATTGGTGACGCTCCGTCCCACAACCGATATGCCATGGGCTGGGTGTCACAAGGCCTTGCCTTCGGGTCGGGGTCAGGCACTTCAGGTTTTTCTGGCGAGAGATACGCCATAGAGCTCCATGCGATGGTCAACCAGCCGATAGCCCAGTTTCTCTGCGATTTGTTTTTGCAGCGCTTCTAGTTCCGGATCGACAAATTCGATGACCTTGCCGGTTTCGACATCGATCAGATGATCGTGATGTGCTTCCGGCACCGCTTCATAGCGCGCCCGTCCGTCGCCAAAGTCGTGACGATCCAATATGCCGGCTTCTTCAAACAGCCGAACCGTCCGGTAAACGGTCGCTATCGAAATGCGGGAGTCCACTGCTGAGGCACGTTCGTGCAGAGTCTCGACGTCGGGATGATCCTCGGCATCGGATATCACACGGGCGATCACCCGACGCTGGTCGGTGATGCGGAGCCCTTTCTCAGCACAGAGTGCTTCAAGATCAATTTTTTGCGGCATGGACCCTTTCCGTTACGCTGGGGAAGACTCTATGCGGGGTGCGGGATATTGCAAAGGGAAAATTGCGGCATGCTCGCCGCAATTTTCCAAATTCAGTGCAATAAGAAATCAGTCTAGTTCTTTTTACCCTTTTTCTTGCCGAGGCCGATTGCCTTTGCAAGTTGCCGACGTTTTTCCGCATAATTGGGAGCCACCATCGGATAATCGTTGGGCAGGCCCCATTTTGCGCGATAATCCTCAGGCGTCATGCCGTAATGGGTCATCAGGTGGCGCTTCAGCATTTTCAGCTTCTTGCCGTCTTCAAGACAGACGACATAATCTGGCTTTATCGATGCTTTGATCGGAACCGCAGGCTCAGGACGGGCCTGTTCTGCAGCTTTGCCCGAAAGGGAAGCGAGTGCTCCATGAACACTGCTAATGATAAGCGGCAAATCGGATACCGCAACGCTGTTATTGCTGACATGTGCAGCAACGATGTCTGAAGTGAGCGTAATCAACGTCTCATTCAGAGCAATTTCTTCCTCTGTCATATTCTATTACCTTTGTGCGACCATTATTATTATATTGCATATTTTGCGCACTGGTATTTACACGAACGGTCAACCGCTGCAACAGTCAAACTCATGATACATTTGTTTAGATGGTTAATGTCGCTTTGTAAGTAACCGCATCGAATTTTTCCATATTGAGGCCGGTATAATAAGCCTTGCGTAATCCAATCCTCTGGAATCCGAATTTACTATATAGTTTTTCCGCCGGGTTATCCGCTCTCATTTCCAGGAAAACCGCTACAACGCCGTGGTTTAGCGCCGATTGCAGCATATGTTCGAGTAAACGGTAGCCTACGCTCTGGCCTTGGTAGTCAGGAGAAACCGCTATCATCAGAAGCTCTTCTTCATCCGCGGCCTGTCGGCTGATGAGAAAACCGCAGACCATGTCTTTGCGTTCTGCAATCAATAGTCTCGCATTAGGCATAGAAAGCATTGATCGGCACTGATGGTGATTCCATCCTTCGCCATAAGTCTTTGGAAAGGCATGTTCCATGACATGCATCACGTCGCTCAAGTCGCACAGATCACCGGGCCGGATAGCCACCGGGTCAACGCCATGATCATCCCAAGAGCTTTGGCGAGTGGCCATCGCTCAGGCTGTTTTCGATGGCTGAGCGTCTGGTTTGCGCCCGTAATTCGGTTTGGCAGGCATATTTTTCATAGCGGAACCCACTAAAGAGATATGAGCGGCATTTGGCAATATCGGAAAATACTTTTTGCCTCCGACCAGTGCCGCCAGTTCCGCCGCGGCGGATCCGGCTATCACATCAGCGTCGACCTGGCTTGCGGCCTGTTCGGGCGTGAGCGAGGCGAATTCGTCCGACGGTTCGCCGCTAGCGTGAAAATTCTGCACGAAATATTCGCCGTGGCCAGCCAGCATCGCGACGCAGACCGGCTGAGGTGCGTTCAGTTGTTCGAGAGCTTGCGCCGCAACCAGAGCGAGGCAGCTATATCCATCGATTTTTGCACCCCAGGCCAAAGCAAGGGCCTGTGCTGCGGAAATGCCGATACGGACACCGGTGAAACTACCGGGGCCACAATTGACCAGAATCTTGTCCGCTCTGCCGCGTTCCGGAAGCTGCGCGATTGCCGGGATCAGCTTTTCCGCATGGCCGCGACCAATTTCGGCATAGTCCGAGGCGATCAGGGCACCATCCTCGAACAGCGCAACGGAACATGCGATGCTGGCCGTGTCGATCGCGAGAAGGCGCTCGCCCATCAACTCGTCAGATCAGGCTGTTGAATTTGTCGAACTCCGGGCGCGGACTGCGATCAAAAATGGTCGCCGGATCGCCATAGCCCAAAGTGGAAATGAAGTTGGATTTGATATTGGGCTGGTCGCCGAAAAATTCCTTGTCGACGGCGTCATTGTCAAAGCCCGACATCGGGCCGGTATCGAGTCCGAGGGCGCGGGCAGCCAGAATAAAATAGGCACCCTGCAACGAACTGTTGCGCATCGCGTGCACTTTGCGGGCCTCAGCATCGCCTTCGAACCAGCTTTTAGCGTCTGCGTGCGGAAAGAGTTCCGGAAGATGCTCGTGAAAGTCCTGATCCATACCGATGATGACCGCAACCGGTGCCTTGCGGATTTTGTCCTGATTGCCTTCCGCGGAAAGGCTGGCCAGCCGGTCGCGTGATTGTTGGCTATGGCACCAGATCAGACGGGCAGGCAGCATATTTGCGCTCGTTGGCCCCATTTTCATCAGGTTCCAGATAGCATGCAACTGCTCCACCGACACCGGTTTGTCTTGATAGCCGTTGTAGGTGCGGGCTTCGAGAAACAGCTGATCCAGCGCCGCTTGACCGAGTGGAGAATTCATTGAACTGCCTTTGTTTTGATAAAGCTTAAGCGGCCCGGACTTCGGTGACTTCCGGTACATAATGTTTCAGCAAGGATTCGATACCATGTTTCAGCGTGGCCGTGGATGACGGGCATCCGGCGCAGGCGCCCTGCATTTTCAGGAATACTGTGCCCTTGTTGAAGCCGCGATAGATGATATCGCCGCCATCATTGGCAACTGCGGGTCGGACACGGGTTTCGATCAGTTCCTTGATTTGCGCTACAATATCCGCATCTTCCGGATCGTCATGTACCTCCTCTTCGGGCGGCACGATGATGTCGCCGGCACTACCCGGTTTGAACAACGGCAGTCCGGCCGAGAAATGATCGAGCAGGATGCTCAGTACCTGTGGCTTCTGGTCGCTCCAGTCGGCGCCCGGTCCACAGGTTACAGAGATGAAGTCCGATCCGAAAAAAACGCCGGTGACATCGCCAAGCGTGAACAGGGCTTCTGCCAGCGGTGATGTCTCGGCATCTTCCGGCGAGGCAAAGTCGCGGGTTCCGTCGGTCATGACCGGCTGCCCCAACAGGAATTTGAGGGTCGAGGGGTTCGGTGTTTTTTCGGTTTCAATCAACATGACTGTTATCTGGCGATTATATGCGGAGCGATCAAGGGCTAAACACATCTAGTCGAAGCCAGGAGCCTGGAATGTCGGGAATATTCACTGGCCAGTCAGATTGAGCCTGCTTATATCCGGCACATGAAAATAACATCCCCGCTTCTGTCTCCCTGTTTCTCCACACTGTTTCTGCTATTCGCCTTACTGGCGATGCCCGGCATGGCCAATGCCGAAGAGGCCAAGGACGATGATGAATTGCCGTGGCTATATAAGAATAGCGACGTCCCGGTCGACAAGAGCTGGACCTTTGGCGAACTGGACAACGGGATGCGCTATGCGGTCAAACGCAACGGTGTCCCGCCAGGGCAAGTCTCGATCCGCTTGCGGCTCGATGTCGGCTCGCTGATGGAGACCGAGCAGGAACAGGGATTTGCCCATTTCATGGAGCATCTGACCTTTCGCGGCTCGACCCATGTGCCCGATGGCGAAGCGAAGCGAGTATGGCAGAGGCTGGGCGCGACCTTCGGCAGCGACAGCAATGCGGAAACCACGCCGACGCAAACGGTCTACAAGCTGGATCTGCCCAATGCCAACCGCACCAGTCTCGATGAAAGCCTGAAAATCCTGTCCGGCATGGTAAGCTCGCCGGGGCTCAGCATCACGGCGGTCAATGCGGAGCGTCCCGTAGTTTTGGCGGAATTGCGCGAACGTGCAGGGCCACAGACCATAGTACAAAATGCGACACGGGAATTGTTCTTTGCCGGACAGCGTCTGGCAAACCGCGCCCCGATCGGAACGCCGGAAACATTGGGTGCTGCAACGCCGCAGATGCTGCAACTATTCCATCAGCGCTGGTATCGCCCGGAGCAAGCCGTGATCGTTATCGCTGGCGACGGGGATCCGGCATTGTTCGAGGAGTTGCTGAACAAACATTTCGCGCAATGGCAGGGCAAGGGTGAAGCGGGCACCATTCCGGATTTCGGAGAAGTTCAGGATAGCGCTGATATCAGCCGGATTGTAATCGAACCTACTTTGCCCCGGTTCATTTCCATGGTGATTGCGCGGCCCTGGGAGCAGGTCGAGGATACGATAGTATATAATCAGCAAATATTGATCGACCTGCTGGCCTTGCAACTGATCAATCGCCGTCTGGAAGCCCGGGCGAGGGCGGGCGGCAGCTATTTGCAGGCCAGCGTCGGTCAGGATGATGTCAGCCGTTCGATCGACGGCACCTTCATCAGCATCATCCCTCTGGGTAACGACTGGGAAGCCGCCCTCAAGGATGTCCGGGGCGTTATCGTCGATGCTACTACTATCGCGCCGTCCGAAGCGGATATTGCCCGGGAGATTGCCGAATTTGATGCTGCCCTGGCCATTGGCGTGGAAAGCTATCAGACCGAAGCTGCTCGCAAACAGGCTGATGATATCGTCAACGCCGTCGACATCCGCGAAACCGTTGCGACGCCTCAAGTAGCGCTCGATGTATTCCGCGCGATGCGGGATCTTTACACTCCCGAGCGGTTACTCGATTCGACTCGCAAATTATTCTCCGGTGTCTCTACCCGCGCCTTGCTGACATCGCCGGATGCCGTTGACAATGGCAAGGTCAGGCTGGCTCAGGCGTTGCGAAGCTCCGTCCGTGCGGCGAGTGATGTTCGCGTCACCCAATCCGATATCGGATTTGAAGCGCTGAAAAAAATCGGGAAAAAGGGATCCATCCTGTCGTCCAAAATAAATGAGCGTTTCGATATCGAACAGCTGGAGCTAGCCAATGGCGTCAGAGTGTTGATGTTCCCGAATAATGCCGAACGCAACAAGATCATGGTCAATGTCCGTTTCGGTAAAGGCTATAGCGGCCTTTCGTCCCGGCAGGAAACGCTGGCATGGTCCGGCGCCATGGCGTTGATGGCGAGTGGTGTCGGCGATCTCGGGCAGGAGGAACTGGACAAAATTACCACGGGACGCCGGATTGGACTGGGTTTCGGCATAGACAATGATGCGTTCGAGATTTCCGCCGACACACGGCCAACCGATCTTGAAGACCAGTTGCATTTGATTGCCGCCAAATTGGCTTTCCCGCGCTGGGATGCAGCCCCCGTAATCCGCAGCAAGGCCGCTTCCCTGATCAGTTACGACAGCTTCTCGGCCTCACCGCAGGCGGTCATGGGGCGCGATCTGGAATGGCTTGTTCGCGGCAAGGACCCTCGCTGGAAAACCCCAGACAAGGAAGATTTTGATCAGCTGACCGCCGAAAATTTTCGGCAATTCTGGAAGCCGATACTGGCAAGTGGGCCTATCGAGTTGATGCTGTTCGGTGATTTTGACCGGGATCAGGCGATCGAGTCTATCCTCAAGACATTCGGGGCATTGGAAAAACGCGAGCCGCAGGCAGTTTCCGCCGACGCCAAATCTCCGCAATTTCCGACACCGCAAGCTGGTCCGGAAATCCTGGTTCACAAAGGCGATCATGAGCGGGCCGCTGCCATGGTGGCCTGGCCGACAGGCGGCGGGCTGGACAATGTTCGGGAAAGCCGCAAGCTGGAAGTATTGGCGTCGATCTTCAACGACCGGCTATTCGAGATTCTCCGGTCTCAACAGGGCGCAAGCTATAGCCCGCAGGTGATCAACAGCTGGCCGGTCGAATTTGAATCGGGAGGTTATATTGGCGCGCAGAGCCAGTTGACACCGGATAATATTGACCGCTTTTACAATGTCGTCGCATTGATTGCCAAGGATCTTCGGGAAAAGCCGGTTAGCGCGGATGAATTGCAGCGCGTGGTAGAACCCTTGCGTCAGTTGATCGCCCGGGCCAGCAGCGGCAATAGTTTCTGGATGGGCCAGCTTGAAGGAGCGAGCTACAATCCGCAGAAATTTGTCGCCCTGCAAAGTCTGCTTCCTGACTATACGGTCATTACACCCGAAGAAGTGCAGGCGCTGGCGATAAAATATCTGAATGATGACACGAAATGGAAGCTGGCTGTGTTGCCCGAATCCAATCGTCTTGCTGCCAATGATAATGAACCGGCCATCCAGCCTGCGGATGCCGCCGCCAGCAACTAGCCGACAGCTAGCCAGTCACTAGATAGAGTCGACGAGCGCCAATATCTGCTCGTTGCTGGGACGCTTCTTATAGTCGCCGGATACCGTTCTGGCGATGATCTTGCCGCTCTTGTCGATGAGGAAGACCGAGGCATAAGGGACACCCGCGGCGCGCCCTTCTGTATATTGCGGATCGCGCAGCCCGAAGCCGTCGATCACCGCGGAGGGCTGGTCGGACAGCATCTCATATTGCAGCATCTGGTTCTTGGAAAAACGGTCCTGCTGGGCAGGACTGTCGTAACTAAGGCCATAGAGATTATAGCCACGTTCCTTCAGATCGCCGACGATGGTGTTGATAGATCTCAATTGTGTCTGGCAATAAGGACACCATTCGACCGAACGCGTAAAGACAAGCAGGGCAGGGCCGTTTTCCAGGACCTGGCCCAAAGTGGTTTCGCCAGTGTTGGTCAGCAGGCCGGTGGTCAAGGGAACCTGCTCCCCGACCGCCAGTCCGGCATCTATGCTTTCCGCTTTCGCAACGGGAGCAACCACTGTGTCTCGCTCTTTTCCCGCCTGACCAGTGGCTTCGCCACTGGCATCGGGAGCAGGTTCAGAGCAGGCGCTAAGCGCAAGCACTGCAACGGAAGACAATGTCAAAGCGGTTCGTGTCATGGCGTGATCCATTCAGCTATCTCTGCTCTGGTTCGTGGTTCAAAGCCATGTCGTTACAACTTTGCCATCCCGTTTGCCGGGTGTCAGATACGACGCCCAAAACCTGCAGAGCCTTATCAAAAATCAGCTTTTACCATCACAATACATATTTGGACAGGTCGGTGTCTTTGGCGACGTCCGAAAGCTGCTTCTCGACATAGGCCTTGTCGATGGTAATTTCTTCACCGGCCCGGTCTTCTGCCGTAAAGCTGATCTCCTCGAGCAGCTTTTCCATCACCGTCTGCAGCCGGCGCGCGCCGATATTCTCTACCGTTTCGTTCACATTCGCTGCAATTTCGGCGAGCTTTTCGATCGCATCGTCGGTAATTTTGATCGTGACATCTTCCGTCCCGAGCAACGCTACATATTGTTCCGGCAAATTGGCTCTGGTTTCGGTCAATATCCGGATGAAGTCGGCTTCGGTCAATGCCCGCAATTCCACACGGATCGGTAAGCGCCCCTGCAATTCGGGGAGCATGTCGCTTGGCTTGGATATGGAGAAAGCGCCCGATGCAATGAACAGGATATGGTCGGTCTTCATCGGACCATATTTGGTCGCAACTGTTGTTCCTTCGATTAGCGGAAGCAGGTCGCGCTGGACGCCCTCCCGACTGACCGATCCGCCGCGCACGTCGCTGACTGCAATCTTGTCGATTTCGTCAAGAAACACGATACCGTTGGATTCGGCGTCGGTGATCGCTGCCCGCGATATATCTTCGTCGTCGAGACGCTTGTCGGATTCTTCCTCGACCAGCTTGTCCCAGGCGTCCGCAACACGCATTTTACGGCGTTTCATGCGCGTCTGGTTAAAGGCTTTGCCCATCATGTCGGAAAGGTTGATCATGCCGACCTGACCACCCATGCCAGGAAGATCCATCGGCATGTTGGGCGCATCTTCCACTTCGATCTCGATCTCGGTGTCGTTCATATGATTGTCGACCACCCGCTGGCGAAAGCTCTCGCGGGTGGCTTCGCTGGCATTCTCGCCGCATAAAACGTCGAGCAGCCGGTTCATAGCCGCTTCCGCCGCCGCTTCATGCACTGCCATTCGCCGGCGTTCGCGTTCCAGCCGGACAGCCTCTTCCGCGAGATCACGGGCAATCTGTTCGACATCGCGACCTACATAACCGACCTCGGTGAACTTGGTGGCTTCAACCTTGATAAAGGGTGCATCCGCCAGTTTTGCCAAACGCCTGGAAATCTCTGTCTTGCCGCAACCCGTGGGTCCGATCATCAGGATATTCTTGGGCGTTACTTCCTCGCGCAACTCGGCCGGAAGCCTCTGGCGGCGCCAACGGTTGCGCAAGGCAACGGCAACGGCGCGTTTGGCGTCTTGCTGGCCGATTATATGTTCGTCCAGTGCTTTGACGATGGCTTTGGGGGTCAGGGTCGCCTGCATGCTAATTTTCTCTTTGTTAGTGATTGTACCGGATCCGACAAGATTCAGGTGTCGCTATCGAGCGTTTCAATCGTGACCTGGTCGTTGGTGAACACGCAAAGTTCGGCCGCAATCTGCATCGATTTTCGGGCCAGTTTCTCGGAGTCCTTTTCATAGTCTTTCAGGGCCCGCGCTGCGGAGAGAGCGAAATTTCCTCCGGAACCGATCGCTGCAATCCCTTCTACCGGTTCGAGCACGTCGCCGTTGCCGGTAAGAATCAGCGTTACATCCTTGTCGGCCACGATCATTAACGCTTCCAGATTGCGGAGATATTTGTCAGTCCGCCAATCTTTTGCCAGTTCAACCGCTGCGCGCATCAACTGTCCGTTGTGGCGTTCGAGTTTTGCCTCGAGCCGCTCGAACAAGGTGAAAGCATCTGCGGTAGCACCGGCAAAACCGCCGATCACCGATCCGTCGTGCAATTGCCGCACCTTACGGGCATTCGGCTTCATTACGGTATTTCCCATGGATACCTGACCGTCGCCGACGACGACGACCTTGCCATTTTTCCGTACCGATAGGATTGTTGTGCCGTGCCATTGTTGCAGGCCATGTTGCTGATTTTCTGTCATGAAACCGGATATGGGTAATCCGTTCCGAATGTGCAACCAAAGGCTTCCCGGCTTTATTTCAGGGCAGGAAATAGACCAGCAGAATCCGGGCTTCTGCCAGCTCCCTAGCCAAAAAAAATGGCGACCAATTGGCCGCCATTTTCAAAATCTATATCTGAACGAGTTCAGGGGGAGGTTGGCGTATCATCGCTGCCGTCGGCCGCGATGACGATGCCAGCAATCACAGCTGCTGCTGCGAGGATTGCAATAATGATACCGGAACCGCCTTCAAGATCATTTTCGCTTTCAACAGTTGCACTGGTACGTGCAACGGAAGAAACAGGCTGACTAGCCTGTGCCAAAACGGGTGCGCTTACAAGCGATGCGGCTGCAGCTGCAGCCATTCCAATTTTACCGAAACGCATAATTTGCTCCTTCAGGGTTTCGCATTTCACTTAATACGCAACAATCTTTGGCATAACAGGCTACTGAAATCAACCATCTTATTGTTCAAAATCATAATATCGCCGTTGAGTTGCAAAGATCACACAGGTTGAACTTTTGCCGGATAAATCGAGAGCTTAGGTGTAAATAGATGGATCAGGGTTAATTTTTCTGGACTATCGTTCCCGATCCCTTGGTTTCCCTAGCATGTGCCAATTCAAGACGTTAACCACGGACGTGAATTTCGCTCTGGAATATATAGCTAACAAGTTGTTAACCAACGGCATGGATAGAAATAGATTGAGACCATTGGCTCAGACCGGCGAAGTCGCAAGACACAGCTTTCGCCGCAGTTTGCCGGAAAAAATCATAGGCATTGCGAGAGAAGAGCATGATCTGGACAGAGTATCCGCTGCAAAGCAAAAAGGATTCGGGGAAGACGTCAGCCTGTTTCTGCTTAGCTTCCTTGCTTTCTTTACTGCCTTTTACATGTTCATCGTCTGAATCTGATTCGGTGTCCGATTAGTCGCATGCGCGATGGAGTTGCTGGCCCAGCCATGCTGCTACCAGACACATGGCGGCAACCAGCAAAAGCTGTTCTGTCGTGGAAACGCCCAGCATGCTTAGCCCCAGCGCGACCAGCGCGCCCATAACCATACATCCGGAATTGACGACATTATTGGCAGCAATAGTGCGCGCGGTCTGGCTGATGTCGACCGTCGTGGTCAGAAAAGCGTATAGGGGGACAACAAACATGCCGCCGAATATTGACACGCCGCCCAGTGTACCGAGTAGCGCCCAGGCCCCTTCATGGACGATGAAGGTTTTGAATGTATAGAGCTGGCCGTCAGGCAGGCCCTGCCAGCTGCGGGCTATGAAGAATAAAATAAGCACGAAAACACCCATCATTATGACGCTGGCCGGGGCGAAACGGGCCGAAACTTCGCTCTTCAACAGCCGGTTGACCAGAACCGACCCGATGGCAATGCCGATCGAGAATACTCCCAGAAAAAGACTGGCAACTTGCGGAGTCGCTGTGAGAACATTTTCCACCAGCGGCGGAAATTGAATGATCATGACCGATCCGATGGTCCAGAAAAAGCTGATGGCGATGATCGCCAGATATAATCTGCGCACGTGCAAAGTGGCGGATATCAGTCCGATCGAAGAGCGGACAAAATTGAAATCGATCTTCTCGACTTCTTTTTGCGCTGGGGCCGGCGGCATGAACTGGGCCGCGACACGCCCGATGAGCGCCACGACAAAGACCGCGACAACCGCAATTTCGACTCCGTTTCCATTACGGTCGATGATGATGCCGCCGAGAATCGTACCAGCGAGAATCGCGATATAGGTTCCTGCTTCGACCAGGCCGGTCCCGGCAAGCACTTCGTCTTTCTCAAGATGCTGCGGTAGGACGGCATATTTTATCGGACCGAAAAAAGTGGATTGCAGGCCAAGCAGGAACAGGGCGGCCAGCATGATGGGAATCGAATGTAGCCAGAGCCCAATGCCGCCGACAACGGCAATGAATATTTCCAGCGTTTTTACAAATCGTGTAATCCGGGCCTTGTCGTAATTGTCCGCCAACTGACCCGCCAGCGAGGAAAACAGGAAGAAAGGCAGAATGAACAGGCCGGAAGCGAGCGCATTGAATGCGAAATCTTCGGATTCACTTTCGTAAATATTGTAGGTCACCAGAATGACCATCGAGAATTTGAAGAGATTGTCGTTAAATGCTCCGAGCAGCTGGGTGAGGAACAGCGGCAAAAACCTTCTAGTTCGCAGCAAATGCGCAGTATTTTGCATAAAGTGAAAATCTCTTTTCGAGCGAAAAATGAGCGTTGCCCTATCCTTAGCCCATTCAGCCCCGGCGTCAAATCGATTGACCGAAACACCCGCGACGAATTTCCACTCTAGTTGATTGAAACAATTTTCATTTAGGGGAAATCTGTTTATGCGAGAGCCACCATGCTGAACTTGCCGAACATATTGACACTCTCGCGGATATTTGCGGTGCCGATTCTGGTTTTTCTGCTTTGGCCGAACTTCGAGTCGGCTCGGTCACAGCCGTCGCCGATCGACTATTTGCTCGCCTTCGGGCTGTATTGCCTGATGGCGATTACTGATTATTTCGATGGCTATCTCGCCCGGTCGCAGGGAACGGTATCTAAGCTCGGGATATTTCTGGATCCGATTGCCGACAAGATCATGGTCGCCGCAGTGGTGCTGATGTTGATATTCACGCGGGATATCAATGGATGGCATACCATAGCCGCGATTGTCATATTGTTGCGGGAAATCACCGTCTCGGGTCTTCGCGAGTTTCTTGCCGGATTGCAGGTCAGCGTTCCCGTGTCGCAGCTGGCCAAGTGGAAAACCGGATTTCAGATGATTTCGCTCGGTGCCCTGATTCTCGCGGGCGGCTTGCCGCATTTCCCGATTGTGCAGACCGTCGGCTTGTGGACGCTCTGGGCAGCAGCGATACTGACCCTGATCACCGGATGGGATTATCTGCGCGTCGGCCTGAAGCATATGGACTGATGGATCGCTCGCTCGACATAGTCTATTTTGCCTGGGTGCGGGAACGGCTTGGCATGGACCAGGAGCAGGTGAAGCTCGGCGACGGGATCGAGACCATCAGCGATGTATTGGACATGCTTGTCGCCCGAGGCGACGTCTATGCCGATATCTTTACCGACATTGCAAAACTGCGTTTCGCACTCGATCAGGATTATGGCGTCCCGGCGTCGCCGATCGGATCGGCTCGGGAACTGGCTATTTTTCCGCCGGTAACCGGCGGATGATCAGGATTGAAGTCGGTTCGGCAGATTTCGACATCGGCGTCGAAACGGCGAAAGTCGCCGGGCAGGGTGGCGGCGCAATCGCCAGCTTTGTCGGCCAGGTTCGCGACGACGGCAACCTGCAATCGCTCGAACTGGAACATTATCCGGCAATGACCGACAAGGCACTCAGGAAGATTGCCGAAACCGCGCTATCCGATTGGCCGCTTCACGCCGTCACGATCATCCACCGTGTGGGCACATTGTCGGTCGGCGAGAATATCGTGCTGGTTGTGACCGGATCCGATCATCGCGGGGCGGCGATCGAAGCCTGCTCCTTCATCATGGACAAACTGAAGACGGTGGCGCCTTTCTGGAAGAAAGAGACCCGCACCGACGGCGCAGCGAAATGGGTTGAAGAGCGCGCATCCGACGTCGATGCATCGGAAAAGTGGCAGAAATAGCCGAAAATATCATGCCTGGTTTTTCGAAACCCAGTGCTGTGCACCCTTCATGATCTCCGCCAGCAGCTGAAACTCGCTGCGCCGCGGACTGTTCTTGCGCCAGACCAGAGCGATGTCACGCGTGGCCCGATCCGATTTGAGCGGTCGCGCAACAATATTCGTGTGGTTCAATATGCCGCTGTCGATCGCCATCTTCGGAAGCAGGGTCAGGCCGAGGCCATTGTCGACCATTTGCACCAATGTGTGCAGCGACGTTCCCATCATCCGGGCGGAGGCTCTCAATTCGGGGCGGTTGCAGGCCGCGAGCGCATGATCTTTCAGGCAATGGCCGTCTTCGAGGAGCAGCAATTGCGTCTCGTCGATTGTCGCCGGATCGACCTGGGCCGGAGGATCGCGCGGATCATCTTTCGGGAATGCTACGAATATTTCATCGCTGAACAGCACTTCGGACTCGACATCGCCGCAAGGGTAGGGCTGCGCCAGCAAGACGCAATCCGCATGCCCATGATGTAGCGAATCGCAAGCCGCCTGACTGGTTTCCTCTTTCAGATAGAGTTTCAGTTCCGGTCGTTCCTTGCGCAGTTGCGGCAGCAGGCGCGGCAAAAGAAAGGGTGCGATTGTCGGAATCACGCTCATCCGTATATCGCCCGCCAGCGGTTTGCCCGCAGATCGCGCCATTTCGGAGAGCTCTTCTGTCTCGCGCAAGATCCGATAGGCCTTCTCCACCATCTGGTTGCCGAGTTCGGTAAAACGGACAACCCGGCGGGTACGCTCGACCAGCACGATATCGAGCAGGGCTTCCAGTTCCTTGATTCCAGCTGACAATGTCGACTGGGTAACGAAACAGGATTCGGCCGCTTTGCCGAAATGGCCATGTTCTTTCAGCGCCACCAGATATTGCAATTGCTTGAGCGTGGGCAGGTAGGTCGACATTATCGAGGCTTTCGATCAGTAGAAGAGTACTGATCTAATATAGTGATTATGAGGCTTTTGAAAAGCATCATCCGATTTACGTTGCAAGAAAGAACTGGAAATCCGAGCGTGTCGTGCCTAGTTTATGGTCTTCGCAACATCCGGAGGAAATATATGTTTCGGGAACTTGGCGCTTATCTGGATTCCATCAAGGCCCGCGACCCGGCTCCGCGATCCCGCTGGGAAGTGCTGCTCTATCCTGGTGTGCTGGCTGTCGGCCTGCACCGGTTCGCGCATTGGCTGTTCAAGGGCGAGCTTTATTTCTTCGCGCGGCTGATAAACCATATTTCGCGCTTTTTGACGGCAATCGACATCCATCCGGGTGCAAAAATCGGCAGGCATCTGTTTATCGATCATGGCTTTACCGTGATTGGCGAGACCGCGCTCATCGGCGATAATGTGACTATCTATCAATGCGTTACGCTGGGCGGTACCAACCCGACCAACGGTGTCGGCGGAAAACGCCATCCGACCATTGAAAATGACGTCATTCTGGGATCCGGAGCCCAGGTCCTCGGTCCGATCACGGTCGGCAAAAGGGCACGAGTTGGCGCTAATGCCGTGGTCACCCAGGATGTACCGGAAGGCGCCACGATGGTTGGCGTTCGCGCCCGCCCGACTTTGGTAGAGGCAAAAGAATATCAGAAAGAATTTGTTCCCTACGGGACGCCCTGCAGCGAAATTTTTGACCCGTCGACGCAGAAGCTGGAAATTCTCCAGTGCGAAATGGAACAATTGCAGAAACGGATCGCCGCCTTCGCCAAAGAGCGGAATGGCGACGGAGATGCAATCGAAACAAAGGGACGCGATAGCGCTTGATGCGTTTCAGCGATTCCAATATATCGCCTTTTCCACAGCGGGGAACCCCGTCGCAGGTGGGGTTCGAGCGTCGCGAAATGGAGCGCATCCTCAGCCTCTACGGCCGTATGGTCGCTGCCGGTCACTGGAAAGACTATGCTATGGACATGCGCAGGGATGTCGCAATATTCGCAGCCTTCCGCCGCGCTTCTGAACGCCCCCAGATCCGGATCGAGAAGCGCCCGTCCGAGCGCAACCGGCAAGGTATGTGGACCTTGCACGGCGAACAGGGGCAGATATTGAAACGTGGCCACGATCTTGCCGGCGTGCTGGCTCCGGTCGAGCGCAAGCTTATGAAACTGGTTGCCGACTAACAGCTCCATTCCGAGCCTGTGCCGGACAAGTCGATAAGTTAACCTTCTACAGCGTCGGTATCCAGCGCATAGCCCGCCGAACGGACGGTACGGATGATGTCGGAACGGTCATTGGCGTTCAGCGCTTTTCTGAGCCGGCGGATATGAACATCGACGGTGCGCAGTTCGATATCGCTATCCTGACCCCAGACACTGTCAAGCAATCGCTCGCGGGAGAATACCCAGTTCGGATGTTCCAGGAAATGGCGAAGCAGGCGAAATTCGGTCGGGCCGAGCGGGATTGTGTCGCCGCCGCGTTTGACCTTGTGGCCGACGGTGTCCATTTCCAGGTCGCCAAAGCTGAGCTTTTCACCAGCCAGTGCGGGACGCACCCGGCGCAACACGGCTTTGACCCGAGCGATCAACTCACGTGGGCTGAAAGGCTTGGTGATATAATCGTCCGCCCCGGTTTCGAGGCCGCGGATCTTGTCTTCTTCCTCACCGCGTGCGGTCAGCATGATGATCGGAATATTGGCGGTTTCCGATGAACGGCGCAGCCGGCGGCAAACCTCTATTCCCGACAGGCTCTCCAGCATCCAGTCGAGCAAAATCACGTCCGGGCGATGTTCCTGCACCAGCAGCAACGCTTCCTCGCCATCCGGTGTGTGGATGACGTCATATTCTTCTTTTTTGAAGTTCCAGGTCAACAGCTCCGCAAGCGCGGCATCATCTTCGACCAGCAATAATTTGGCATTTACCATCAGTCGGCCTCGCCGCTGAGCGAGTCTTCGAGTGGCGTCGTCGGATTCTCGCCGCGGGTCCGCTCCGGCATCGGCTCACCGGTCGCGGCGAAATAGACCATCTCGGCGACATTGGTGGCATGGTCGCCAATACGTTCCAGGTTCTTGGCAATGAACAACAGATGCGCCGCTTCTCCAATATCTTTTGGATTTTCGATCATATGGGTAATCACAGCTCGGAAGATGCTGTTGTAGAAATCATCGACGATCTGGTCGCGCCGGTTCACTTCCATCGCTAGTTCCGCATCGCGCCGGGCAAAGGCATCGAGCGAGTCCCGGACCAGTTCGCTGGCGATTTTCGACATGGATGGCAGTAACGAAATGGGTGTCAGGCGGTGCGTCTTGGTCACCAGCGGCACCCGTTTGGCGATATTTTTGGCGTAATCACCAATCCGTTCGACCACTCCGGAGATCTTGAACGTTGCAATCAACTCCCTGAGGTCGTCGGCCATTGGCGCCCGCAGCGCGATCGTCTGGAATGTGAGTTCGTCGATACGCTTTTCCAGTTCGTCGATCAGCTTGTCTTCCCGGACGACTTCTTCTGCCAGTTCTAGATCGCTGTTTTCCAGCGCGCGCATCGCCTTGGCAATCGCCTGCTCGCTGCGTCCGCCGATTTCCGCAACCATTCCGCGCAATTCGTTAATGTCGGAATCGAAGGCTTTGACCGTATGCTCTGTTCCAGTGTTGACCATTTTTACTTCCTAAACTTCGTGATATCAGCCGTACCGACCGGTGATATAATCCCGCGTTTTTTCTTCCCGCGGATTGGTGAAAATATCGGTCGTTTCGCCATATTCCACCAAGGTTCCAAGGTGGAAAAACGCCGTTTTCTGAGATACGCGTGCGGCCTGTTGCATATTATGCGTTACGATGACGATCGCATATTTGCCGCGCAATTCATGGATCAGTTCTTCGATCTTTGCGGTCGCTATCGGATCGAGCGCCGAGCAGGGCTCGTCCATCAGGATAACCTCGGGATCGACAGCGATTGCGCGTGCGATACACAGGCGCTGTTGCTGGCCACCCGACAAAGCGGTGCCGCTATCCAGCAGCCGATCCTTGACCTCGCCCCAGAGGCCGGCGCGCTGCAACGAGGATTCGACAATATTGTCCAGTTCGTCCTTGCCGGTGGCGAGGCCATGGATACGCGGACCATAAGCGATATTGTCATAGATAGATTTGGGGAAAGGGTTCGGTTTCTGAAACACCATGCCGACCCGCGCCCGCAACTGGACAACATCCATTTGCGGTGCGTAAATATCTTCGCCCTCCAGCTGGATATCGCCGGTGACCCGGGCGATCGGGATCGTGTCATTCATCCGGTTCATGCAGCGCAAGAAAGTCGACTTGCCGCAGCCGGACGGGCCGATAAAGGCAGTAACGCTGTCCATGTTCACATCGATGGATACGTCGTTGATCGCCTGCTTGTCGCCGTAGAAAACGTCGACATGACGAGCCGTCATTTTCGGCGTGCCGGCTTCATTTGTCATATCTGTCGTGGCCGAATCTGTCATATTTACGCTTTCACTCGGTTTTTGCATTGTCTGGTCATCATTCATCGTTGCACCTACCAGCGGGTTTCAAAACGGTTGCGCAGATAGATGGCCAGCGCGTTCATCGTCAGCAGGAACAGCAATAGCACGATGATCGCTGCGGATGTTTTCTCGACAAAGCCGCGATCGACTTCATCCGACCACAGGAATATCTGGACCGGCAATACGGTCGCGGGATCGGTGATGCCACTCGGCGGTGTGGCAATGAAGGCGCGCATGCCGATCATCAGCAGCGGCGCGGTCTCGCCCAGCGCCCGGGCCATGCCGATTATGGTGCCGGTCAATATGCCGGGTAGCGCGAGCGGCAAGACATGGTGGAACACCACCTGCAGCGGGCTGGCACCGATACCCAATGCCGCTTCACGGATCGAAGGCGGCACCGCTTTTACCGCGTTGCGTCCGGAAATGACAATCACCGGCATGGTCATCAGCGCCAAAGTCAGCCCGCCAACCAGCGCGCCGGATCGCGGCATCCCGAAAAAGTTCAAAAACACGGCCAGGCCCAGCAGACCGAAGATGATCGACGGCACCGCTGCCAGATTGTTGATCGAAACCTCGATCAGGTCGGTTAGCCGGTTTTTCGGTGCATATTCCTCAAGATAGAGCGCCGCCAACACGCCGACCGGGAAAGCCAAAAGCAAGGTCACGATCATGGTGATCAGCGAGCCCTTGAACGCTCCCCAGATGCCCACTTGCATAGGGTCCGTGGCATCGGAATGACTGAGGAAGTTCCAGTTGAAGCCGGTCGAGAACTGATCGCCCAGTTCGCGGACCTTCTGTTCGGATTCGGGATTTCCCGCGTCCTTGTAGGCGACATCGATGTCCGAAATAACCGGCAGATATATCGTGGTTTTCTCCCCGACAATATCAGGATTATTCAGGATCATTGCGTTGACTGCTGTCCAGCCACCCGGCGAGAACAGATCGGTGCCCTCGGGGCCATATTGGATTTCGATGCTGCTATCGACAATTTCGCGCAGGCCCATGGACTGCAAATTGGCATTTGCATTCGGTCCTTCAAACTGGCTGGGCGATGCGCCTCCGGTCACGGCAGGAAAGTCGATCTCGACCGGCAATTCGGTCTGGGTAAAGCCGCGGAAACCGTTGCCAACCATGACCACCAGCAGAAAAGCCAGAAAACCAGCAGACAGCATGACTGCAGCCATGCCCAAAGCCTTGAATCGCCGTTCGGCGGCATAGCGCCGGGCGATGCGCTTTTGCATCGCCGCGCCCTGCCAGTCGGTCGGGTTACGCTTCATGTCGGTGAGACTATTCATATGCTTCCCGATATTTTTTGACCACGCGCAAGGCGATGAGGTTGAGCAGCAGGGTTACGATAAACAGGACCAGTCCCAGGGCAAAAGCAGCAAGTGTCTTCGGACTGTCAAACTCCTGATCACCGGTGAGCAGTTGGACAATTTGAGTCGTAACAGTCGTAACACTGGAAAAGGGATTGGCGGTCATATTGGCAGCAAGTCCGGCTGCCATCACAACGATCATCGTTTCGCCGATCGCGCGGCTTACGGCGAGCAGGACACCGCCCACGACACCCGGCAGAGCGGCGGGAATCAGAACCTTCTTGATGGTCTCGCTATGGGTCGCGCCCATCGCCAGCGAACCGTCGCGCATCGCGCTGGGCACTGCGGCAATACTGTCATCGGCCATCGAAGAGACGAACGGAATGATCATGATGCCCATCACCACACCGGCAGCCAGAGCAGATTCCGAAGAGGCGCTGGTGATCCCGATCGAGACTGCAAAGTCGCGCAGCGCAGGCGCTACGGTCAAGGCTGCGAAATAGCCATAGACCACCGTCGGTACTCCGGCGAGAACCTCCAGTATCGGTTTCATCCAGGCACGGAATTTTGCCGGTGCATATTGGGTGAGATAGATGGCGCTCATCAGACCTAGCGGGATCGCCACGATCATCGCGATTATCGCGCCGATGAAGACCGTACCCCAGAAAAGCGGAATGGCGCCAAACCCGGTTTCGCCTCTCGGTCCCGCGACCGCTTTCGGATTCCATTCGGTGCCGAACAGAAAGTCTATCGGTGAAACCATGGAGAAGAAGCGGGCGGATTCAAACACCAGCGACAGAAAAATACCAACGGTGGTAACGATTGCGATCAGCGATGCGAGCAATAGCACCAGCATCGTCACACGTTCGATTTTTGTGCGCGCTCTCAGATCTGGTTTGATCTGAAGCCAGGCAAAAACGCCGCAGGCAAATACCATGAGCAGCGCAGCAACTGCCCCGATCATCTGGTAATAGGAAATGGCATCGCGATAGGGCTCGACCATCGATTGGGACAGCGGATTGAAGGCATTGACCTGATTGCCATAGGCAATGGCGCGGGCCTCGGACAGAATCGCCGCCCGGGAGAAACCGTCTTGCGGCAATCCGGCCGCTGCAGCGCTGGTCAGCGCGGCATCGGTTATCAGCGCCGGGCTGACAAAGCTCCAGACCATCATGAAAATTGCGGCGGGAACGATCGCCCACAAAGCGACATACCAGCCATGATAGCTCGGCAGCGAATGCAGCGCAGATCGAGAGGTCTTGCCGCCCGCCTGCATTCCGGATGCCTTCAGACGACCAAAAAACCACGCGACCAGACCCAGGCCGATTACGAGAAAAAGAAGCGTTGCACTTGTCACAATATCTGGTTCCGCCCCTGCATCAATATCATCTAAAACGTAACGCCCGCTCAGGCGTGCTTATTTAAGTTCGCCAATGGCAAGCGGGGTCATGTTGCGGACCACATCGGTCATTTTCTCTCGTACATTGTCTGGCGAAGCAATCAATCCGGCTTTAACCAGATAACCGTCGCGGGTTCCCGCGTTGATGAACTCCAGCATATATTCGCGAAGCCCCGGGATGACGCCGACATGCTGGTTCTTCACATAAACATAGAGCGGCCGGGCACCGGGATATTCTCCCGAAGCAATGGCTTCATAAGTCGGATTGACGCCTGACACCGAAATGCCCCGTACGCTGTCGAGATTCTCTTCCAGAAAACTATAACCAAAAATGCCCACGCTATTCGGATTGGCTTTCAACTTCTGGACGATGAGATTGTCATTTTCACCGGCATCCACATAGGCGCCATCGGCTCTCACTTCATGACAGACGGCATTAAAAGCCTCTTTGTCGCTATCCTTGAGCGCTTTTGTCGCCGGATCGGTGACACATCCGACTTCCATGATTAGTTCGGTGAGCGCATCGCGCGTACCCGACGTGGATGGCGGCCCGTAAACGCTGATCGCAAAATCCGGCAGCGACGGATCAATATCCGACCATTTTCTTGCTGTATTTTCTTTTCCGAACGGCCGTTCGGCAATGGCGCTGTAAATCTGTGCCGGGGTCAGCGAAAAGGAAGTGCCGTTATTCGCCTGGGCGATGGCTATGCCGTCGATACCGACCTGTACTTCCACGATTTCCGTGACACCATTGCTCTGGCACAATTCAAATTCGGACGCTTTGATTCGGCGGGAAGCATTGGCGATATCGGGAGTATCTGCTCCCACGCCAGCGCAGAACAAGCTCATGCCGCCGCCGGTGCCTGTCGATTCGAGAATCGGGGATGGATTGGCTCCGTTGATGCTGAATTGTTCGGCCACTGCTTTTGCAAAGGGGAAAACAGTCGATGATCCGACGATCCGGATTTCACTGCGGGTGCCGCCCTGGCCGCCGGAAGCCTGATCTTGACAGGCGGATAGCCCAAAAGAAGCGATCGTCACGAGCGCGAGTGTTCTTAACATTCAAAAATTCCTAATTCATCTGCGCTCGATCCATGGCGATAAGCACCATGGGCCGGATTAACAGGCTTGTTCGGGAGGCTTTTAGGGAGGCGCAATGTCCTGATCATTACAGAAATATTACAGATATGTGACAGCGGGGAAGAACGGGCTTTTCCCAAAAGAATATTCCGGGGAGCATTGGTCAATCATCGCTCTTTTCAACAGAATTTATGGCCGGACTGTTAGTCGCGATCGGCAGCAGCACGGAGACCGTCGTGCCACGGCCTACTTCGCTGGTAATTTCCATCCGTCCGCCGTGCCGTTCGGAAATATGCTTGACGATGGCAAGCCCCAGTCCGGTCCCTCCTATCGATTTGCTGCGCCCCTTGTCGACGCGATAGAAACGCTCCGAGAGCCGGGGAATATGTTCGGGGGCAATGCCATCCCCCTGATCGCTAATGGCAAGATATAACATCGTTCCGGCTTTGTTGGGCGCGACATTAATTGTGACCGGCGTCCCTTTTTTCCCATATTTGAATGCGTTGCTCAGCAGATTGTTGACGACCTGCGCCAATTGCGCACGGTCGCCATGGATCATCGGTATATTGGCCGGCAGGTGGACCTGTATTTCATTTTCCTTTTTGCCGCGGCTGTTAATGTAAAAATTGCGGGCTTCCTCAACCAGTTCGCTTAGGTCGATTTTGTCGGAGGGCAGTTCGAATTTTTCCGCCTCAATCCGAGAGAGCGACATCAGATCTTCAATCAGGCGCTGCATACGGTCGGCTTCATCATACATGATTTTCAGGAAGCGGGCGCGGGTCGCATCATCCTTGCCGGCCTTGGGGTCTTCCAGCGTTTCCAGAAATCCTTTGATCGCGGCCAATGGCGTACGCAATTCATGGCTGGCATTGGCGACAAAATCGGTGCGCATTCTCTCCGCAGCATAGCGGCTGCTGCGATCCGAAAGCTGGACCAGTTTCAGACCATCCTGCAGCGTATGAATTCGCAATTCCCATCTTTGATCGGTGCTGCCGACGCCGACAAGCAGGATAGGCTCGCCTGTGTGCTTCGCATCCGGATTGGCGAGCCGGTCAGCAGCAGCGGGGTGGCGGATAGCGATCCGTACGTCCTCTCCGACAATATGGTCTCCCAGAACATGGGCCGCTGCAGGATTGGCTGCGGCCACCTTTGCATTGCGTATCAGCATAATCGGATCGGTAATCGGGTCGATAATGTCCTGATAGGCTTCCGACCGGCCTTGATAGAGGATCCGTTTGCGCTGCCGCTCCAGCGCTGCCGGGTCTGGCAAGGGCGGAGCAGGCCGGTCCTGCAAGACTGTGAACAAGGCGATCGCTCCCGAGACGATGACGGCAATGAACTGCGGGCCGGATTGCGACAACTGGCCCGCAAGAATGCCGCCGCCGACAATGAATGCCAAGGCAACCAGCAAGCGAAAAGGGGACACCGAAGTCATCTGGTCGATTCTGGCATTTTCATAGCGGCTATTTAAGCGGTGCAGGGCTGGATCGGCAACGGGAATGTTTCGGCGTCAAAACAGGATGCTGTAAAATATAGGCGATATTAACGATTTCCATGTCTATGTCCCGAATATAGACGGGGATATCGGCGAGGGAGTGATTGCTCGCTTTTTACCCGATTTCCGCTTATGTGCGGATATCTGAAGCAAGAGAAACCATGGATGAAAATTCGATGAAAGAGGGCCGTCCTTCCGAATCGTCAGTCGAAACTGACCAGAAAAACGGAATCGTAACCCGCCGTCGCGCCTTGATGATGGGCGCGATCACGGCTTCTGCAGTGGTCAGTATCAAGCCGGCATTGGCCCAGACCGCAGGTTCGGTGCTCAATTGCGAAATCCCGGTTCCCGGCAACCATGCGGCAGGCGGCTATATTGCAGCCGACGGCACGGTCGTCACGGCGGACACGCCAGGTGCTTTTCCGGCAGCAGGGCGCAATTTTACCGGTGAAGAAGTTCTTCAGGCGATGAACGGACGGACGCTTCCGGGCACCTCCTATGACCAGTCGCAGGCCTATGTGAATTATATCCGCCGTCTGCAATCCGGACAGAGCGGGTTCACATGCTATGCTTCGCTGCAGATGCCGCGCTGATATAACCCACGAATTTTAACATTTGCCTGCTATCAGATCGCTACGTCGTAACAGATTCGCAGGTAATCCATCATGACCCAGAAATATCGGGCTGCGCCGAAAGATGATCTGATCTTGCATGATCTGGACAGCATGATGCTGTTATACCACCGGCCGTCCGGCATCACCCATATGCTTGCCGACCCTGTGCCCGCGATAATCGAGGTGATGGCCAATGCTCCGCTCACCGCTGCTGAAATTGCAGCACGACTGACGGCATTGTTCGACCTTGAGACCGGAGTGGATGCGGAAGATATTGTCATTGCCCGTCTCGACGAGTTGCGCACATTGGGTCTGGTATCGCGAGTATCCGGCTGATGGGCGGGATGCATCAGATCTTGCTCAAAATCGGACCTGCCGCGTTCCGGATTGCTTCGGCATGGCGTCAGCCGCTGGAACAATTGGAAGCACTATACCAAGATTATCCGCAGCCGACCGGCGCACATGTTGATTTCACGGTTCGTCTTGAACCGGAAAAGCCATGGCGGCGCCATATTCGTCCCTCGGTGCATATCGGCGGTGACTTCTGGTTGCCCGATGCCGCGCCATTGCCGCTAACCCAGGGACTGCTGGCCGCCGAAATGGGCATGAACCTCCAAATGGCGCTTGGCTGGCGAAGGCATTTGCTGCTCCATGCCAGCAGCGTCGAAAAGGAGGGCAAGGCGCTGATCATGACCGGCCTGTCCGGCTCGGGGAAATCGACCTTGTCGGGGATGCTGGCCGAAAGAGGCTGGCGGTTCATGGGCGATGAATTTGCCTTGCTCAGCCTGGATAGCGGCGAAATTACACCATTCCCGCGTCTGATCAGCCTGAAGAACAAAGCTATCGAGGCGATGCAGCAGCTGGCGCCGACGGATCGTTTCGGCCCGGAAATGGAAGCCACGCCCAAAGGCGATATTCGCCATCTCGTTCCGCCGAAAGAAGCGATCGCCCGGATGGATGAAACCGCCAGGCCGGCACTGCTGCTCTTCCCGCGCTTTGGTCACGCCCCCGAATTGCGCGATATGGGGCAAGCGGAGATATTCGTCCGGCTGACCCAGGCTTCGACCAATTATGTTGCGCTCGGCGAGGAGGGCTTTCATGCCTTGACGCGATTTGTCGATCAGGTCCCAACCAGGGCAATGGATTATCAATCGGTTGAACAGGCGGAAGCACTGATCGACAGACTGTGGAGCCAGTTGCCATGATGCGCGACGCCCGTCCTTTGGTTGATGCTCTGCGGGAACCGGCAAGCGTCAAGTCGCTGAACGGCAGCCAGTGGACCGACCTGATCAGCATAGCGCGGGCGGAATCCTTGATCGGTTCGCTCGCCCACCGGCTCGAGAAAGTTACTATGCCGGACCGTGTTCGAGCGGTCCTGCAGGATGCCATCGGTGCGCATGATCTGGCGCGCCAGCAGGCGCTGTGGGAAGCGGATTGCGCGCAAAGAGCACTCGCGGATTATCCCGGAAAGATCGTGCTGATGAAGGGCACTGCTTATGTTGCGGCGAACATGTCCGCCGGCGTGGGGCGCAGCATCGGCGATCTCGATATCATGGTGGCGCGGGAAGGTCTGCCGGTCGTTGAAGCCGCCTTGCTTGACGCCGGTTGGGAATGGGTCAAACCCGATCCCTATGATGATCAATATTATCGCGATCACATGCACGAACTGCCGCCTCTGATTCATCGCGAGCGCGACCGGATGATCGACGTCCACCACACGATTTTGCCGCTGACTGCCGGTCCGGCACCGAATGCAGGGGCAATATTGAACAGTGCGGTTCGATTGGACAATGGGCTATATGTGATGTCTCCCGCCGATATGGTGCTGCATTCCATCGCCCATTTGTTTGCCGATGGCGATCTGGCGGGTGGCTTGCGGAACCTGTGGGATATCAATCATCTGCTGCGGGACTTTTCTGCAGCGGACGAGGAATTCTGGACGCAGCTGGACAGTCGCGCAAAGGTTCACGGACTGGGCGACGAACTGGCGCGGGCGTTGCGCCTCGCCGCGGCGATATATGATGCGCCGGTTGATCCTTCTCTGGCTGGCCGCCCTGCGTTGACTGACTCTCTTTATGTTCGTCGTTTGCTTGCCCGCGATGGATATGGTCGCGAAACACGCAAATTTACCCGCTTCGCATTCTATGTCCGCTCCCACTGGCTGCGGATGCCGCCTTTGATGCTGGCGCGGCATCTGTGGACCAAATGGCGCAAAGGCGGAAAACCGTAAAACAGAACCCGCCATTGGCTAAATAAACAGGCTGGCTTAAGCCCGCTTTGCATGGCATTAGCCGCTGCAAATGGCCGCGATTAGGCCGCTATCGACCAACTTGTTCCGGAGAATATCGATGTCAGATCGCCCGCTAGCCGCAATCATATTGGCCGCCGGACAAGGCACCAGGATGAAGTCGGAAAAGCACAAGGTGCTGCACCCGATTGCCGGCAAGCCGATGCTCCACCATCTGCTCGATACCGTTGATTCTATCGGCGTCGAGCGCACTGTCATCGTCGTTGGTGCGCGCCGTGAACAGATAGAGGCAAGCGTCGAGGGCCGCAATGTCGCGATTGCGGTGCAGGAAGACCAGCTCGGTACGGGCCATGCGGTGGCGCAGGCGCACGACGCGCTCAAGGGCTTCGCCGGAGATGTGCTGATCCTATATGGCGACGTACCGATGGTCAGCGCCGACACCATGCGCGACATGATTTTTCGTCTGAACAATGGTTCCGAGCCACGCGCGGTGGTCTTGGGCTTCCGTCCGGATGATGCAGGCGCTTACGGCCGGATCATTGCCGATGATCAGGGCGAGATCGAGAAGATGGTCGAGTTTAAGGACGCCAGTGATGCCGAACGCTCGGTAAACCTGTGCAACAGCGGCCTGATGGCGGCGCGCTCGACCGACCTGTTCATCTTGCTCGACCAGATCAGCAACGATAATGCAGCGGGTGAATATTATCTTCCCGACATCGTCATGCTGCCGGGACAGAAAAGCGCGGTCATCGAAGTCGATGATCCAGCCGAGGTCGCCGGTGTGAACAGCCGCGCCGAACTCGCTGGCGTGGAAGGCGAATGGCAGGCCCGTCGTCGCGAAAAAGCGATGGCCGATGGCGTCAGCCTCATTGCGCCGGATACCGTCTGGTTCTCCCATGATACGGAAATTGCTGCCGATGTCGTGATCGAACCGAATGTGATTTTCGGCCCCGGTGTTTCCGTCGCATCCGGCGCCAAAATATACGGCCACAGCCATATCGAAGGCGCGACCATCGGACCCAACACCAATGTCGGTCCCTTCGCCCGTCTGCGCCCTGGCGCGGTAATGGAAGAAGGCTCGAAAGTCGGCAATTTTGTCGAAATGAAGAAGGCGACGCTGGGCAAGGGCGCCAAGGCCAATCACCTGACCTATCTCGGCGATGCCGAAGTGGGCGAGGGCGCCAATATCGGGGCTGGCACGATCACCTGCAATTATGACGGCTATTTCAAATATAAGACGATCATAGGCAAAGGCGCGTTCATCGGATCGAATAGCGCGCTGGTGGCGCCGGTGACCATTGGCGACGGCGCAATTGTCGGGGCAGGGGCGACCGTGACCAGAGATGTGGCGGCCGGCGATCTGGCGCTGGTTCGTGCGGAGCAGACGGCGAAGGCCGGTTGGGCTGACCGATTCAATGCAGCAAGCGCGAAGAAAAAGGCCAAGGAAACGAAATCGTGAATCGCGCCAGAGCCCTCGGATTGGTCTCTGTTTCGCCGATTATTCTCGCCATCGCTGCTTGCAGCGGGCAGGCACCAGCGGACAAAGCGGAAGCGCCGGTTGAACCAGCCGAAATTGCAGCGGCGGTCGATGCTCCGGCATCCGAAAATGATCCCGTTCCGGCTGCTCGCGAACAGACGAAGGCAACCGGTTGGTGCAGCGCCAAAGAACCCATTTTATTTTCCTGCCAGCTTAAGAACCGGAAGGTCATTTCCGTATGCGGCACCGCAAACGGTGCAGGAATCAAGACCGCGCAATATCGATTTGGTGCCCTTGGACAATCGCCCGAACTTGTGTGGCCTGACGCTGCAAGCAAGGATAGGCTGACCTTTGCATCGGTGCCTTATTCGGGCGGTGGCGAGGCCCAGATCAGCTTCTCGCGCGGTGATGTGACCTATGTCGTCTACAGCCGTGTTGTGAGAACCAATTTCACGGCCGGTGAGCCCAATAATCCCGAAATGACCGACGGTGTCATGGTGCTGAAAGAAAAGCAGATGGTCAGCGATCTTATATGCGCCGATCCTGATGTTTTTCCGGTCAATTACGATCTGGCTTCGGAATATGCCGCTCATTCGGATGAGGCCTTCATCATTCCGGATTGACATGATATCACGATATGATATCACTATATCATCGTGACCAGAATCCTCGCTGACCTTCCCGAAGACGATGTTAAATGGCTCGACGCGCAAGCGGCAGAGCAGGGCAAGTCGCGGGCGCAGTTGCTGCGCGAGGCGGTGAGCGCCTATCGGGCGGAAGAATCCAAAGAAGGCATCGAAAAATATTTCGGTATCTGGAAAGACCGCACGGATATCGGTGACGCTGTCGATTGGCAGCGCAGGGAGCGGGCGTCCTGGACGCGGCCTTGGGATTCCGACTATTGGGAAGTTCGGAAAGAATTTCCCGATCTGTTCGACGAAAATGATGACCGCGAAGCTGAGCGATATCTCAAGTGAGCGAAGCGGTCTTTGATTCCAGTATATTGATCGACGCACTAAATGATGTTGGCTCGGCTCATGCTGAGTTAAAACGTTACAATCGCCGCTATATCAGTCGCTTGACCTGGGTTGAAGTCGTTACGGGTGCGTTGCCGGATGATGGCGATCGTGCCGAAGGATTTCTATCCTATTTTACCATAATCGAGGTGAATGAAGAAATCGGGCGGCGGGCAGCGTTGTTGAGATCCGATCGAAAGCACTTAAAGACGGTTGACGCGATAATTCTCGCGTCCGCGCAATTATCTGGTCGCATTCTTATTACACGTAATACAAAGGATTTCCCAGCGGCTATGCCGGGCATCCGGATACCTTATACACTCTAAGAAGAAAGTCCGAAAAGCATGTGCGGAATCATTGGAATTGTAGGCAAGGAACCAGTCTCGGATCGTCTGGTCGATGGGCTGAAGCGCATGGAATATCGCGGCTATGACAGCGCCGGTGTCTGCACCGTGCATAATGGCCAACTGATCCGTCGCCGCGCCGAGGGCAAACTGGCCAATCTTGTAAACGTCCTCAAAACCGATGATGCCGCTGGCAATATCGGTATCGCGCACACCCGCTGGGCGACGCACGGCGCGCCTACGACAAGCAATGCCCATCCACATGCGACTGGCGAAGTGGCGCTGGTGCACAATGGCATTATCGAGAATTTCAAAAGCCTGCGCGAGGAACTGAGCGCGCGCGGACGGTCGTTCGAGAGCGAGACCGATACCGAGGTGGTTGCGCATCTGGTTAGCGAACAGGTCGAAGCGGGAAAATCACCGGAAGAGGCGGTCAAAGCTGTTCTGCCACTGCTTAGGGGTGCATTCGCGCTGGCGATTGCCTTCCGCTCACAACCCGATTTGCTGATCGGTGCGCGTCTGGGCTCACCGCTGGTGGTTGGCTATGGCGACGGCGAGACCTATCTTGGGTCCGATGCCTTGGCTCTTGCTCCCCTGACCCAGAAAATTGCCTATCTCGAAGAAGGCGACTGGGTCGTCATCACCCGCGAAGGCGCCGCCATTTATGACAAGGACAACAATGCCGTAGAGCGCGAAATCACAACATCCGGTGTCTCGGCTGCAGCCATTGAAAAGGGCAATTATCGCCATTTCATGCAGAAAGAGATATTCGAGCAACCCACGGTGGTCGCCCAAACACTGCAAAGCTATATCCGTCCGCTGGAGCAGCAAGTGGCGCTGCCACAAATGGATTTCGATCTGCGCGACATCAAGCGGGTTACCATCGTCGCCTGCGGTACCAGTTACTATGCGGGCATGGTGGCGAAATACTGGTTTGAGACCTTCGCCCGCGTGCCCGTCGATCTGGATTTTGCTTCGGAATTCCGTTATCGGGATCCGGTGCTCGAGGCCGGCGGTCTGGCTCTGTTTATCTCCCAATCGGGCGAGACTGCCGATACGCTGGCGGCATTGCGCCATTCAAAGGAAAACGGCCAGAAGATCGCGGTGGTCGTCAACGTCCCGACCAGCAGCATGGCCCGCGAAGCCGATCTGCTGCTACCCACCCATGCCGGCCCGGAAATCGGCGTTGCCTCGACCAAGGCCTTCTCCTGTCAGCTGGCCGTCCTGGCGGCGCTCGCCGCGCATCTGGCTGTGGTTAAGGGTAGAATGACCCGCGACGAGGAACGAGATGTCGTGAAACATCTCACCGAGGCTCCCGCAGCTTTAAACGCGGCTCTGGACCATGATGAAGATATTGCCGGCATGGCGCATCTGATCGCACCGGCGCGGGACGTGCTCTATCTCGGCCGCGGCCCTGAATATCCACTGGCGCTGGAAGGCGCGCTCAAGCTCAAGGAAATCAGTTATATCCACGCCGAAGGCTATGCCTCGGGCGAGATGAAACATGGTCCGATTGCTCTGATCGATGAAGCTGTTCCGGTCATCGTGCTGGCACCATCCGGACCTTTGTTCGAGAAGACCGTGTCCAACATGCAGGAAGTGATGGCGAGAGGCGGGAAGGTCGTGCTGATCTCCGACGCCGAAGGGATTGCCGAAGCCGGAGACGGCTGCATGGCCACCATCGAAATGCCAAAGGTTCACCCGCTGATCGCGCCGCTCGTCTATGCTGTGCCGGTCCAGTTGCTCGCTTATCACGTGGCGGTTGCCAAGGGCACGGATGTCGACCAACCCCGCAATCTCGCAAAATCAGTTACGGTAGAATAGTCATGGCATCAAATCCCTCCCTCGTCTCCGTCGAGACCGCAAGCGGCAAGTTCCAGCAGACGGTGCGGGTCGGTAAACATGTCTTCCTTGCCGATGAACCTGAATCATTCGGCGGTAACGACAGCGGCCCGTCACCTTATGACCTGCTGCTCGCGGCGCTGGGCAGTTGCACGTCAATGACGATGAAAATGTATGCCGACCGCAAGGGCATTGCGCTTGAAGCCGTGCATATCGTGCTCGAGCACAGCCGCGAACATGTCGACGACTGCTTGAGCTGCAATAATGACGACAACCGTATCGATGTGATTGACCGGTCGATCGTCCTGCAAGGCGATCTGACCGACGAAGAACGCCGAAAATTGCTGGAAATCGCGGAGAAATGTCCAGTGCACAGGACATTGGAAAACCGGATCGACATACACACCCTCGAGGTTCGGGACTGATTCGACAGCAGAATAGACAAGCAACCGGCGAGAGCTGAACTTGCCATCCCTGCCTGTGTCGCATAGCTGTTTTTATGAAGCGGAGACCGGTGATTGTCTGACAGAAAAATCAATATTTGGCTGGATGCAGGCCTGATCGATGCGGACGCTGCACAGCGTATCCGGGAATATGAAGCAGATCGGTCCCGGCCTCTGGGTCTCTGGTCGCTGATCGGACTGGGCGCTCTGGCCATCGGCCTGGGCATCATCTCGCTGGTAGCAGCCAATTGGGATGACATTCCCGGAATGATTCGGCTTGCGGTTCACGGACTTCTGATCGCCGGCCTTTGCGCGGCAATCTATCTCCTTCAGCCACGCAAGGGCTTTCTCGGCCTCTATTTGAAGGACGTATTATTGTTCGTCCTTGCGGTTCTGGGTTTGACCTTTTTCGGCCATCTCGGCCAAGTCTACCAAACCAGTTCGCCCTTGTGGCAACCGCTGGTGATCTGGCTTTTGCTATTCTCGCCGCTTCTGCTGCTGACCGGCCGCGGGTGGCTAATCTCCATGCTCTGGATGGTCGGGCTTCTCGGCACAGCGCTCACCTATCTGGGCTGGTATTTTGAACAGACCGAGTCGCCGCAATCCTTCTATTTGGCAATGATCACCAGCATGCCGGTTTTTGCTCTGGTCCTGGCGGTGTTCATGCGCAAAATCAGTGCGAGACAGGCATTCTGGAAACAGATCGGGCAATTTGCGCTGGCCGCATTTGTCGCGGCGGTGACTCTCAAGTTGATCGCAGACAGCGTAAGTGCAGGCGGTCTTCTGGGTTCGGAAGCCTATGTCAGCGATATAGCCGCTATCCAGCTCGTGCTCTGGAGCGCGGCAGCGCTGCTGATTTATAGCTTCAATCGTATCGCCACCGGTGTCAGCATCGGGGGAATTCTGGTCGCTGCGGCAATCATCAGCTTTGTCAGCAGTATCGCGCAATCCGGCGAACCATTGGGCAACGCGATATTGTTCATGGCATTTTGGGCCGCCGTTGGCTGGAGTGCGATCTATTCCGGATGGCGCAACGTGTTTCAGGTGGTTGTCGCGATCATCGCGCTGCGCCTGATCATCTTGAGTTTTCAGCTAGCCTATGATCTTTTCAGCAGTGGATTGGGCCTGATAATCGCGGGTTTGATTACTATCGCCATTGCCGTGATGGCCTATCGCGTTTCCAGGGTCCTTGCTCCGACCAAAATTTCCGCTGGCGAGCAGGACGACGAAGGAGATGATCAATGAGCCGTTATCGTCGCTTCTTCCTGCCGCTTGCGCTGCTGTTGCCGCTGGCCGGACTGGGCCTCATCTGGTTGATGACGGATCGGGAATCGCGGGAGGGAACGGAATGGGATGTGCCGATCGCCGGCTATGACCCGCGTGATTTGCTGCGCGGACATTATGTGCAGTTCCGGTACGACTGGCCCGCAGTCGCGCACGAAGATATCCCGATATGGTCCGCCTCGCGAAAAAGCCTGTGCATCCGGGGCGCTGCGCCAGATATCGACAGCGTGGAAGTGCTGGATATCTCCGGTTTTAGCGAAGAGATGGAAAGCAGTTGCGATGCCACGGCAAAGGCAAATCCGTGGAGCGAGGAAGGCGATGACGGGCTGATCCGCGACCGCATTTACGTCCCCCAGGAAGAAGGGCGTGACTATGACGGGAAGCTCGCCAATCCAAAATTGCTGGGCATCGTGCGCATTCGCATAAACAATAAAGGCTTCATCACTCCGCTTTCGCTGAGCTTTCAGCCGCGGCTTGATGATAATAGTGAACAGGAGAATGTGCAGTGAAGACCAGCATATCCGGCGGTTGCCATTGCGGAGCCGTCCGCTTTGAAGCGAAAGTGGAAAAAGCGCCGGAAATGCTCGACTGCAATTGCTCGATCTGCGCGCGGACGGGCTTTCTCCACATGTTCGTGCCGCATCAGGATTTGACCCTGCTGAAAGGCGACGGGGATCTCACCAGCTACAGATTTGGCAGCGGGCAGGCAGAGCATGTTTTCTGCAAAATTTGCGGCGTCAAAAGTTTTTATCAACCCAGATCCCATCCGGATAGCTGGAGTGTAAATTATACCTGCCTCGACGCCGACCATGATCTGCAGCCAAAGATCGTAAAATTTGACGGACAGAATTGGGAAGCGTCGAAAGCCGGTTTGGCATAGCAGGTCGATCCAGGTATTGTGCCAAAAAAAAACGGCCCGCGGGATAATCCCACGGGCCGTCTCTGCAGCTGTCAGGTGAAAATCAGGCCAGATCAAAGCGACCGGCGTTCATGACCTTGGTCCATGCGGCCACGAAATCCTCGACGAACTTCCGTTCATGACCATCCTCGGCATAGACTTCGGCGACTGACCGCAACTGCGAATTCGATCCGAATACCAGATCGGTCCGCGTCGCGCGCCATTTCTCGTCACCCTTCAGGCGGCACTTGCCGATGAACAGCTCGTCGCCAGACTCGTCCACGACTTCCCAGACAGTGCCCATCTCAAGCAGATTGACGAAAAAGTCGTTGGTCAGCTGGCCGGGACGATCGGTGAACAGGCCTTCGGTCGGCGCGCTCGAATGGTTGGCACCAAGCACACGCAATCCGCCCACCAATACCGTCATCTCGGGAATAGAGAGATCGAGCAGGTTCGCCCGGTCGACCAGGATTTCCTCGGTCTTCACGCTCGCCTTGGTTTTGAGATAATTGCGGAACCCGTCTGCAAAAGGCTCAAGCGGCTCGAAGCTTTCGGCATCGGTTTGCTCGTCCGTGGCATCACCGCGCCCCGTCGTGACTGGAACGGCTACATCGAAGCCGGCATCCTGCGCCGCTTTC
Organism: uncultured Sphingorhabdus sp.; assembly: GCA_963974765.1. Taxonomy (GTDB): domain Bacteria; phylum Pseudomonadota; class Alphaproteobacteria; order Sphingomonadales; family Sphingomonadaceae; genus Parasphingorhabdus. The sequence goes on along the minus strand of CAXBEI010000002.1, from coordinate 756,449 downwards.
TCGACCGCTGCACTACCCGCAATGACGATGGCGTCGGCCATCGACAGCGAACCGCGCAGCTCGTCGAGTTTCGCCAGCACTTTGGCGAGCTCTTCCGGGTCATTGGCTTTCCAGTCCTTCTGCGGGGCGAGCCGGACGCGCGCGCCATTGGTACCGCCGCGATGGTCGCTCTTGCGATAGGTGGAAGCCGAGGCCCAGGCCGCCTTGACCAGCTCCGACACGGAAAGCCCGCTGTTGAGCACATTCGCCTTGAAGTCCGAAACGTCGCTCTCCGAAGCCTGCGTGCCGGCGGGAACGGGGTCCTGCCAGATCAGGTCTTCGGCGGGTACTTCCGGGCCGAGATAGCGGACTTTTGGTCCCATGTCGCGATGAGTGAGCTTGAACCATGCGAGGGCGAAAGCATCATCCAGTGCCGCCTGGTCGTCGCGGAAGCGTTCGGAAATCTTGCGATAATCCGGATCCCGCTTCAGCGCCATGTCGGCGGTGGTCATCATCGTCGGGACTTTCTTGGACGGATCGCGCGCATCGGGTGCCATGTCCTCGGGGTCCGGATTGATTGGCTGCCACTGCTTGGCACCAGCGGGGCTCTCGACCAGCTCATAGTCATATTTGAACAACAGCCGGAAATAGTCGCCGCCCCATTGCGTCGGGTTCGGTGTCCACGCCCCCTCCAGTCCCGAAGTGGTTATATGGCCTTCTCCGATCTGCTCTGGATCGGTAGCCCAGCCAAATCCCATAAGCTGCAGGTCGCCCGATTCCGGGTCACCGCTCAGCTGGTCGGGTGGCACTGCGCCGTGACATTTGCCGAACGCATGCCCGCCAGCGGTCAGCGCGACGGTCTCCTCGTCGTTCATTGCCATGCGGGCAAAGGTTTCCTTCATGTCCCGGGCCATGCCTTCAGCGTCATGCGGGTTGCCACCCGGACCTTCGGGGTTGACGTAGATCAGTCCCATCTGAATCGCCGCAAGCGGGTTTTCCATCGCTTTGCCTTCATCGGGGTTGATGCGTGTCGCTACCCCTTCGTTCACCCATTGCTCTTCGGAGCCCCAGTAAACATCTTTCTCGGGTTCGTAGACGTCCTTGCGGCCGCCGCCAAAGCCGAACACCGGTCCACCCATGGATTCTATCGCGACATTGCCAGTCAGGACGAACAGGTCGGCCCAGCTGATATGCTCGCCATATTTCTTCTTGACTGGCCAGAGCAGGCGGCGGGCCTTGTCGAGATTGCCGTTGTCGGGCCAGCTGTTGAGCGGGGCGAAGCGCTGTTGTCCACTGGAAGCGCCTCCGCGACCGTCGCCGGTGCGGTAGGTGCCGGCAGCATGCCAGGCCATGCGGATGAAGAAGGGGCCATAATGTCCGTAATCTGCCGGCCACCAGGGCTGACTGTCTGTCATCAGCGTTTTCAGGTCGTCTTTCAGCGCCTGATAATCCAGAGCCTCGAACGCCTTGATATAGTCAAAATCGGGCCCCATCGGATCAGGGGAGGTGCCGCCCTGTGTGAGGATTTCGAGTTGCAGGGAGTCGGGCCACCAGTCGCGGTTGGTCCGTCCGAGGAGGCTGCGCACTCCGCCATCAAAGCCCATCGGGCAACCTTCGGGGGAACCGGTTGTTTTCATATCCATTTGAACATCTCCTATGCTGGTGCTGCGTGTCCTCGCCAGTCACCGATGCCATTGCCTACGATATGGCGATGGGCTGGCTAAACAAATTATCCCTGTCTCTGTGATCAGATTAGTCACTCAGGTCATCGTTCGCGCCATGGCGGTCACCACATTCTACCACGATTGACCGGCTTCGCGAAGCGGCATATAAGGGCACGCTAATTCGAGAGGCGGCCAATCGGGTCGCCTTTTCTTTTTCGGTTTGCGTCCAGTTGGTTGAAGGAAAGTAAGATGACGATTACCCCGCTCATGCCCGTATATCCCCGGTGTGGTTTTCGTCCTGTGCGAGGCGAGGGCGCCTGGCTTATTTCCGAAGACGGTTCCCGGGCACTGGACTTCGCCAGCGGCATCGCGGTCAATCTGCTCGGCCATGGCCATCCACACCTGACCAAGGCGATCCAGGATCAGGCCGCAACCCTGATGCACGTGTCCAATCTCTATGGCAGCCCGCAAGGCGAGAAATTCGCCCAGCGCATTGTCGACACGACATTCGCCGATACAGTATTCTTCACCAACAGTGGTGCGGAAGCGGTAGAATGTGCGATCAAGACCGCGCGCGCCTATCATCAGTCGGCAGCCAGCGACCGGTTCGAGATCATAACGTTCAAAAACGCCTTTCATGGCCGGACAATGGCAACTATTTCAGCTTCCAATCAGGAAAAGATGCATCACGGATTCTCTCCATTGCTGGCCGGATTCAAATATGTCGACTTCGACGATCTGGCAGCGGCGGAAGCAGCGATCACCGACAAGACCGCTGCGTTTCTGGTTGAACCGATCCAGGGCGAAGGAGGCGTACGGCCTGCCTCTGACGAATTCATGAAGGGCCTGCGCGACCTCGCCGACAAGCACGGCATCTTGCTAGCCTTGGACGAGGTGCAATGCGGCGTAGCCCGCACCGGCGCGCTTTATGCTTACGAACTCTACGGCATCAAGCCGGACATCGTCGCGAGCGCCAAGGGCATCGGCGGCGGTTTTCCGCTGGGCGCTTGCCTGGCGACAGAAGACGCCGCACGCGGCATGGTGCCTGGCACGCACGGCTCTACCTATGGCGGTAATCCACTCGCTATGGCCGCCGGCAATGCGGTCTGGGATGTGGTTGCCAATGACGAGTTTCTCGAAAACGTCCGGACGACCGGCGAGAAACTGCGCGCGGCGATCGAGCAGTTCATCGGCAATTATCCCGATCTGTTCATCGGTGTCCGGGGCAAGGGTCTGATGCTCGGCATCATGATGACCCAGGAAGCACGCAGCTTTGTTGCCCATCTGCGCGATAATCATGGTCTGCTGACCGTGGCGGCCGGAGACAATACGCTGCGCATATTGCCGCCGCTGAATATCGAGGACAATCATATCGCGACCTTCATTGAAAAACTCTCGGCCGGTGCGGCTGATTATCAGGCACCTGAATCATGAGCCGGCATTTCCTCAATCTCGCCGATGCGGGCGGAGACGCCATTGCAGCTATGATCAATGATGCGATCGAACGCAAAGCAGCCCGCGCAGGCTGGCCCAAGGGCAAACCGGATTCGGACCAGCCGCTGGCCGATCATGTGCTTGCGATGATTTTTGAAAAGAGCAGCACGCGAACGCGCGTATCATTCGACGTTGCAATCCGCCAGCTTGGCGGTTCCAGCATCGTCATGGACAGCGGCTCTATGCAACTCGGGCGTGGTGAATCCGTCGATGACACGGCCAAGGTCCTGTCGCGCATGTGCGACGCGATCATGATACGCACCGACGATCATGCGAAAATCGAGCAAATGGCAGCCAATGCCAGCGTGCCGGTGATCAATGGCTTGACCGATCTGTCGCATCCCTGCCAGATCGTCGCCGATCTGCTGACTCTGGTGGAACATGGAAAATCCTTGCCGGGCCTCGAAATAGCCTGGCTGGGTGATGGCAATAATGTCCTCAACAGCATCGTCGAAGCAGCCGGGCTTATGAAGTTCAACGTCCGGATCGGTTGTCCCGAAGGCTATGATTCAGAACCCGAATTTATCAAAAAGGCGCAGGCCGCAGGGGCGAATATATCGATCCATCGCGACGAGAATGAAGCCGTTGCAGGCGCGGATGTCGTCGTGGCGGATACGTGGGTATCGATGGGGCAGGAACATGCGGAGGCCAAGCTTGCCGCAATGATGCCCTATCAGGTCAATGATGTAATTATGGAACAGGCCAAGCCGGATGCCTTGTTCCTGCATTGCCTGCCGGCGCATCGCGGCGAGGAAGTCATGCCTTCGGTTATCGATGGCCCGCAATCGGTTGTCTGGGACGAGGCGGAAAACCGGATCCACGCGCAAAAATCGGTGTTGCGCTGGTGCTTCGGCCAGATCTGATGGTGGAAGTAGCTCTAACAGACAGCATATTATCCTTTGCGATCCCGGCGAAAAATTGTCGGGGACGAGTGGTTCGTCTGGGCCCCGCGCTCGACGAAATCCTGTCGGCCCACAGTTATCCGCCAGTGATCCGGGACATTTTGGCGGAGGCCGTCTGCCTGACCGCGATGCTCGGTGCGCTGTTGAAGGAAGAAGGCTCGCAGCTGACCTTGCAGGCCCAGACCGAGGCTGGTGTGATCAGCCTGCTGGCCTGTGACTATAAGGATGGCGCCTTGCGCGGCTATGTCGCATTCGACCGCGAACGGCTCGCCGCCCAGCCTGTAGAACCGAGCCTGATGGCGCTATTTGGCAAAGGCTATCTCGCGATCACCTTCGATCTGCCCGAACCGCGTGGTCGCAATCAGGGAATCGTCCCGCTGGAAGGGGGGAGCCTGTCCGAAGCGGTGCAGAATTATTTCTTCCAGTCGGAGCAGATCCCGACGCTGATCCGCGTTGCCGTCGAAGAGATTGCCGGCAATATTTCTGCCGGCGGGCTTCTGGTGCAACATTTGCCGGAAGGCGAGGAAGGTCGCGAACGGCTCCACGCCAAACTGGATCACCCGGAATGGGAACATGTCGCGATCATGGGCGGCAGCGTGCGCGCTGCAGAACTGACCGACAGCATGCTGCCGCTGGAGGACATATTGTGGCGGCTTTTCAGCGAGAGCGACGAAGTGAGGGTTCTGAGCGGTAAAGCGTGCGTTAAGGGATGCCGCTGTAATGAAGATCATATCAGGGACGTAATCGCACGTTTCCCCAAGGAAGATAAGGACGATATGGTCGACGAACAGGGTGATATCGCGATTGATTGTGCATTTTGCAGCAAGACTTTCACGATTACGGGCGCCAGCCTGAACAACTGAATGCGGTCAAAAATGGGGCAATCACGTGCGATTGTCGAAAAAATCCTATCGATGGACACAATTAGCGACAATATTCGCCGTATTTCGGGAGTATCACTTCATTTGCAGAAACAATTCACGCGAACGAACATGACAGGAGAATATCTATGAAAGGCTTGAAACTGATCAAAATTATCAGCGCAACAGCCGCTGTCCTGTCGGGGTTTGCGATTGCTGCTCCTGCACAGACCCCCGACATGGCTCTGCTCGACGGGTTGATGCAGGGCGAGTGGACATTGAAAGAGCGTGGTTCACGTGGGCCGGGCAAGAAAGTGTGTCTGGGAAACCCCGAATTGCTGCTGCAAATCCAGCATCGCAACGCGAATTGTACGCGTTATGTCATTGAAAATGGTCCGAAGAAGCTTCGGGTCAGCTATAAATGTGGCAATGCGGGCCAGGGCGTTACCGAAATCAAACAGGAATCCAGCACTCTGGTGCAGATTTTCTCTCAAGGCATCCGTAATAACGCGCCATTTTCCGTCAATGTAGAAGGCCGCCGTACGGGCAGTTGCTAAACCAGTTGTGCGGGCAAAACTTGCGCCGCACGAGCAAGGTCATTAGCGGGGCGCATCATGACTTCCGAATCGAAAACAGCAATCATCCTATTGTCCGGCGGACTCGACTCGATGGTGTCGGCGGCGATTGCCGCCGAGCAGGGCTATCGGCTGATCGCGCTCACCGTCGACTATAACCAGCGGCACAAGGTCGAATTGCAATCTGCTCAGAAAATCGCGACGAAACTCGGCGTGGCCGAGCATATTATCCTGCCGCTCGACCTGAGCCGCTTTGGCGGATCGGCGCTCACCGCCGATATCGATGTGCCGAAATCGGGGGTGACCCATGATATTCCGGTGACTTATGTGCCGGCGCGCAACCTGATTTTCCTGTCGCTGACTCTCGGTCTCGCCGAAGCACGAAACGCGCGGGATATTTTTATCGGCGTGAATGCGCTGGATTATTCCGGTTACCCGGATTGCCGTCCCGAATTTATTCAAGGGTTCGAGAGACTGGCTGATCTGGCGACCAAGGCCGGTGATCAGGGCAGCGGCTTTAATATACAGACGCCTCTGCAACATATGACCAAGGCGGACATCGCCAGGGAAGCGATCCGCCTGAGTCTGGACCCGGCCTGGAGCTGGTCCTGCTACGACCCGACCGAAGACAATTTGCCCTGCGGGCTTTGCGACAGCTGCCGGTTGCGGCAAAAAGGTTTTGAAGAGGCGGGCATTGTCGACCCGACGCGATACGCAGCGCTATGAGCTATGCGGTCAAAGAAAGGTTTCTGACCCTGCAGGGCGAAGGTGTCCATGCCGGACGCCGGGCGGTGTTCGTCCGCTTCGCCGGTTGCAATCTCTGGTCCGGGCTGGAAAAAGATCGCGCCACCGCAATCTGCCAGTTTTGCGACACGGATTTTGTCGGGATGGACGGCGAAGGCGGCGGACGGTTCCAGGCAGCCGGTGATCTAGCCACCGCTGTGGCCGAAACATGGGATGGCGACCGCGAATCGCGATTCGTGGTGCTGACCGGCGGCGAACCGATGCTGCAGGTGGACGATGAATTGATCGATGCGCTGCACGCCGAAGGATTTTTCATCGCCATCGAATCGAACGGAACGCTGGCGGTGCCGCGCACCATCGACTGGATCTGCATCAGCCCGAAAGCGCAAAGCGAAACGGTCCAGCGATCCGGCAACGAACTGAAACTGGTCTGGCCACAGGACGATAGCGATTGGCAGGGCATGGAAAGCTGGGATTTCGCCAACCTCTTGCTGCAGCCGAAAGATGCAATTGCCGATCCCGCTGCAAGCCAGGGCCATCTCGAACAGGCGATCGCCTTTGTGCAAGCCCATCCGAAATGGCGCTTGTCGCTACAGACTCACAAGATTATCGGCCTCGCCTGAGGCTTTATTGCGCCGGTTCTTCCGCCGAATCGCTTTCGTCAGCCGATGCGTTTTCTTCTTTCTTGTCAGACGATTCGCCGGTCTCTTCACCGGTCGCGTCGACTTCCTTGATCGTATCAACATCGACCATCTCGTCGCTGATCGTGCCGTCGATAACATCGACATCGTCCATCTGGGTTTCTGTTACGTCGCCGGAATCGGGCGCGTCATTGCCCGAACAGGCGGAGATGGTAAGTGCGACTGCTGCGGCAGCGGCGATTCTGGCAAATTTATACATAATCTGGTCCTCTCGTCGTGAATGGGTGACCGCAGCTTCTTAGCCTGCAATCACTCCTGATCAATCGCTTCGAGGAAACTGCCGACCGTTTTCTGCAACGCTTCGTCAAACTCCTGAAGCTTTATCGCGATACCCAGTTGGGCAAGGCTGGTCACCGGATATTCGCTGATGCCGCAAGGGACTATGCCCCCGAAGTGGCTGAGGTCGGGATCAACATTGACCGAGAATCCGTGCATCGTCACCCATTTGCGAATCCGGATGCCGATTGCGCCGATCTTGGCTTCCTGACCGTCGGGCGTATCACACCAGATACCAACACGGCCTTCGACGGCCCGGGCCGCGACGCCAAATTCTGCCAGCGCGGCAATCACCCAGTCTTCCATCGCATGGACATAGCCCCGGACATCGGCATTGCGTTTCTTCAGGTTGAGAATCACATAGCCCACCCGCTGGCCCGGACCATGATAGGTATGGCGGCCCCCGCGACCGGTGTCATAGACGGGAAAGGCCTGGCTCAGCAGCTCCGCCGGATCGGAACTGGTGCCGGCGGTATAAAGCGGTGGATGCTCGAGCAGCCAGATCAGTTCCTTCGCATCGCCTGCCTGAACCGCGGCGTTGCGCCGTTCCATTTCGGCGAGTGCTTCCGGATATTCGATCTTTTCCGACGCGACGCGCCATTCAATGTCATTGGGACCATTCATAGAAATTTCGTGCACTTTTGCTGGCCGGGTGGCAAGGGCTGGCGAGACAGAAATGGATTTGGGAACGAAAACATGAAGCTCGACTATATGCAATGCTGGAACGGTGCGATGGCCCTGCTCGTAGCGCATAAAGAGGCTATCCTTGCGATAGCCGGCGTTTTTCTCTTTCTGCCGACTCTGTTGTTCGCGCAATATGTCGCTCCGCCTGTTTTGACCGGCGAGGAAGATGCCAATGCGCTGATCGCCGCCTATTCCGTCTATTTCAACGAAAATGCCTTTGCTATCCTGGCATCCAATCTGGTGATGGGCTTTGGCGGACTGGCGATCTATTTCGCGCTCGTTCCGTCGCGTAGCCATACTGTGGCGGAAAATCTGGGCGCGGCGCTGAAATTCTTTGTGATCTATCTGCTCGCCAATCTGCTTTCCGGGCTGCTGATCCTGCCCGGCCTTCTGCTGTTCATCCTCCCCGGCCTCTATCTTAGCTGCCGCTTCGTTCTGATCCCGGTGATCCTTGCCGACCAGCAGGAGCGCAGTCCGGTGGAATTGCTTAAGCAGAGCTGGTCAATAACCCGGGACAATGGCTTTTCGATCCTGTTTTTTCTGGCGATCATCATGGTCGTCGGCGGGATTACACTCAATGTACTGGAAGCGGTGACCGGCGTCGTGGTCGGGCTTGCTACCGGCGGCGAAGGCTGGATGTTAATATTGAATCTGGTCGCTTCGCTGGTCGGGACGATCTTTCAGCTGATAGTCTACGCCGTGATCGTATCCATCTATATCGAACTGACCGGTAAGAGAACCAGGGTCGGTGAAGTGTTCAACTGAATATTGGTACGTGCGGAGCCGCTGTTTCCGGTAGATGGCCGGACAGTCTTGGGTCGCTCATCATATCGATTTGCTGTCTGAAGATGCGAAAGCCGCATTGCTGGTAAAAGGGCAGGGCGCGCGGTGAATCCTGAGTGCACGTATGCAACCAGACCCGCTCGATATCGTCCCTCCACGCCAACTCCAGCGCCTGGTTCATCATCCAGCGGCCATGGCCCTTGCCGTTCATCGCCGGAACCAGGCCGAAAAACGCGATTTCGCACTGGCCGGGCACGCGGAAATCCAGCTCGATAAAGCCGACCGGTTCTTCACCATCGCGAACGATCGAGATTTCGACCGCAGGATCATCAAGAATCGGCTTGAGTTCATCTGCATCCATCAACAGCCGCGAAATCCACAACCAGGGTTCTCCGACCTTGCGGAATAGCGCGCAATATTCCGCGACCGGCGGATTTGGCCAGCTTTCCAGTGTGAGGCTCGATTCGGTTGTCGGCAGCGCAGGCTTTGCACCCATCTCGAGATGGGTGATGATGGTCGCAACATGGCCCTTGGGAACGTCCTGCGGCGCCATATTCAGCTATTCAGACCCATTTGGCTTCGGGTGGCAGGCTCATCAATATCGCATCGACATTGCCGCCGGTCTTCAAACCGAAAGTCGTGCCCCGGTCGTAGACCAGATTGAATTCAGCATAGCGACCGCGCCATTCCAGCAGCTGCTGCCTTTCTTCATCCGACCATTTCATATCCATGCGCTTGCGCACCAGTTTCGGGAATATGTCGAGAAAAGCCCGGCCGACATCCTGGGTGAAGGCAAAATGCCGATCAAAATCCGATTCCTTGTCCAGTTCGATATGGTCGTAGAAGATCCCGCCGACGCCGCGGTGCACCTTGCGGTGGGGAATATAGAAATAGTCATCGGCCCATTTCTTGAATCGGGGATAATATTCCGGATTATGCGATGCACAGGCGGAACGGAACCGTGCATGAAATTCCTCGGTATCCTCGTCATAGACAATCGCCGGGTTGAGATCGGCACCGCCGCCGAACCAGCGCTTGGTCGTGCACAGGAACCGGGTATTCATATGCACAGCCGGCACATGGGGATTTGCCATATGGGCGACCAGACTGATTCCGGTGGCAAAGAATCGCGGATCCTCTTCCGCGCCGTTGATCTGGGCCTGAAATTCCTCGCTGAACACGCCGTCCACCGTTGAAATATTCACTCCGACCTTCTCGAATATCTTGCCCTTCATCAGGCCCTGTGTGCCGCCGCCTCCCGGGCTGCCATCGGGATTTAGCCGATCCCAGGGAATATAGTCGAACTTGGCATCGCTGCCGGCTTCGGCTTCTATCTTTTCAAATTCCGCACAAATCTGGTCGCGCAGTTCCTTGAACCACGTCTGACTTGTGCGCTGCTGATCATCCAATCCTGAGGTCATTCCGGAAATTGTCCTGTTTGTCTAAGTGCTTCACCCAAGGCCATGCCAGCCGATACCGCGAGATTCAAGCTACGCATGCCCTCTCTCATCGGGATCGTGATTCGACCATCGCATTGCTCATGTATAGTCAGGGGAACTCCTGATCCCTCCGACCCGAACAACAAAATATCGTCCTTGCGATAGGCGAAGCCGTAATGCGGCGCATCCGCCTTGCTGGACAGCAGGATAATCCTTGATTTCCGGGAATCAACGCTCGCACGGAACGCATCCCAGTCGGCATGGCGTGTATATTCGACATGCTCGAAATAATCCATTCCGGCACGTTTCAAACTTCGAGCGCTAAACGGAAAACCGCAAGGTTCTATGATATCGACTGCAACGTTCAGGCACGCACAAGTCCTTAAAATCGTTCCTAAATTTCCCGCAATCTCGGGTTGATATAATGCTATCCTCATGGGTCGGACACCATGAGCGGGAAGTCAATGTTTGGTCAATCGAAAATTCCCTGTTGGCAAACCCTATCCTTCGCGGCTATCAGGCGCGCAATTCGCTGCCTGTTCAAACTGCTGTTAAGCGGTGTGGGACGTTCAGGCAGTCTTGGGGTCATAAATTTTCGATAGGGCTTGTTTGCATGGCAACGGTTGAAACAGCTGATACGGCAGTCGCAGAAGAAGGCGGCGTTCGTCGCCGGGACTTTATCAATATAGCAGCAGTGAGCTTCGCTGGTGCCGGGGCGGTGGCGACGGTTTTCCCGTTGGTCAACCAGATGAACCCGAGCGCCGACGTGCTTGCGTTGTCATCGATTGAGGTTGATATTTCCGCGATCGAAACCGGCCAGTCGATCAAGACCAGCTGGCGCAAGCAGCCAATCTTCATTCGCAACCTGACGGAAGCGGAAATCAGCCAGGCCAACGCGGTTGATGTTGCCGGTTTGCGCGATCCCCAGACTCTCGCCGAGCGGACCACCGCCGGCAAGGAAAACTGGCTGATCACTCTGGGCGTTTGCACCCATCTCGGTTGTGTGCCACTGGGTGCCGCGCAAGGTGAGATCAAAGGTGAATTTGGCGGCTATTTCTGCCCGTGCCACGGATCGCATTATGATACCGCAGCCCGCATTCGCAAAGGTCCGGCTCCAACAAACCTCGTGGTTCCGGAACATGAATTCCTATCAGACACTGTCGTGAAAATCGGCTAAGGGGCAGAAGAAAAATGAGCTTTCCTTGGGCAAAAGAATATACACCAACAACTGATTTCGGTCAGTGGATGGACAAGCAGCTTCCGCTGCCACGGTTCGTTTACAACAGCGTTGGTGCTGGCTATCCCGCGCCACGCAATTTGAACTATATGTGGAACTTCGGTTCGATGGCCGGTCTGTTTCTGGTTATCCAGATCGTTACCGGTATCATATTGGCCATGCATTATGCAGCCAATGCGGAAATCGCATTTGATTCTGTCGAACATATCATGCGCGACGTGAACAGCGGCTGGATGATCCGCTATGCGCACGCCAACGGCGCAAGTTTCTTCTTCATTGCCATCTATCTTCATATCGGTCGTGGGCTTTTCTACGGCTCTTACAAGGCGCCGCGCGAAATGCTGTGGTTGCTCGGTGTGGTTATTTATCTGCTCGCTATGGCGACTGCATTCATGGGCTATGTTCTCCCGTGGGGACAGATGAGCTTCTGGGGCGCCAAGGTGATTACCGGCCTGTTCGAAGCCATTCCGCTGGTCGGCAAGCCGATCCAGGAACTGCTGCTCGGTGGTTTCGCTCCGGACAATGCCGCTTTGAACCGTTTCTTCTCGCTCCACTATCTGCTGCCATTCGTCATCGTCGGCGTTGTCATCATGCATATCTGGGCGCTGCACATTCCGGGTTCAAACAACCCGACCGGTGTAGATGTGAAGGGACCACAGGATACGGTTCCGTTCCATCCTTATTATACCGCGAAGGACGGCTGGACGATCGGACTGGCGTTGATTTTCTTCACCGCACTGATGTTCTTCCTGCCAAACGCTCTGGGCCATGCTGATAACTATATTCCGGCCAACCCGCTTTCCACGCCGGCTCATATTGTTCCGGAATGGTATTTCTGGCCCTGGTATGCCGTATTGCGTGCCTTCACATTCGACTTCCTCTTCATTCCGGCGAAACTGCTTGGTGTGCTGGCGATGTTCTCGGCCATCCTGGTATGGTTCTTCCTGCCATGGCTCGACAAATCACCGGTACGTTCGGGCAACTTCCGTCCCAAATTCAAGATCTTCTTCGGCATCCTCGTGATCGATGTCCTGATCCTGGGTTATTGTGGCGGTGCGCCGGCCGAGGAACCATTTGTGATGATCAGCCAGGTCGCCGCAGCTTATTATTTTGCGCATTTCCTGATCATATTGCCGCTGTTGTCGCGGATGGAAAAGCCTGAGCCTTTGCCGAACAGTATTACGGAATCCGTAACCGGCAAGCCACTCAACACTGCCAGCTAAGAATTAGGGACCTGTCGTAATGGTAAGAATTTTCGGAATCTTGATTGGCCTGTTCTTTTCAGGTTGGCTCTTGGTCTCATTTGGAATGGGGGCAAAAGAATATATCACGAACCCGCCAGCAGAAACTGCAGAGCATGAGTTCCATCAGGAAGCGAAGGACATATCCTTCACTTCGGACGGGCCGCTCGGCAAATTTGATCGCCAGCAGTTGCAGCGTGGTTTCCAGGTTTACAAGGAAGTTTGTTCAGCCTGTCACTCTCTCCGTTTGGTCGCATTCCGCAATCTGGAAGAAATCGGCTATAACGAGGACGAAGTGAAGGCCATTGCAGCCAATTGGGCGATCCAGACCCCGGATATTGATCCGGCAACTGGTGAAATGTCCACCCGCGCACCGCTTCCTGCGGACAAGTTTCCCAAGCCTTTTGCCAATAATGTTGCAGCTGGAGCCGCCAATAATAACGCGATCCCGCCTGATCTTTCACTGATCACCAAGGCGCGTGAAGGTGGTGCACCTTATATCTACTCGCTGCTGACCGGCTATCAGAACCCGCCTGCGAACTTGCCGGATGCGAACAAGCCGGGACCGGGACTGCATTACAATCCCTATTTCGCCAACCTGAACCTGGCGATGGCACCACCATTGGCTGCTGAAGACATGGTCACCTATTCCGATGGAACCAAGGCCAGCATCGAACAGATGGCAGAAGATGTCTCCGCCTTCCTGATCTGGACTGCAGAGCCCAAGCTGGAAGAACGGCATCAAACTGGCTGGGCGGTTATCGCCTTCCTGCTGATCGCGACGATCCTCGCCTATCTGTCCTACCGGACGATCTGGGCGGACGTGAAAGCGGAAAAGAAGAAGAAAGCGGCCTGAGGCTGATTGCCTTCACCGCAGATGATTAGAAAAGCCCGCTTCATGCGGGCTTTTTTATGTCTGGCAGAAACCTAGCTTGCGAGGACCGAATTGATCGCCCGCTTCCACCCTGCCAGCCGCAAGTCTCTGGTCTCGGGATCGATCGACGGTTCGTGTACGTCCAGCCCCGATATCATCACCGAAGCGGCTTCGAGCGATGGATAGATTTCGCACCCGACCGCCGCGAGCATGGCCGCGCCGAGCGCCGTGGTTTCGAAAAACTCCGGTCGTTCTACGGTGATATCGAGAATATCGGCGAGATCCTGGACCATCCAGTCATTGGCGACCATGCCGCCATCGATCCGCAAATTCTGCCAGTCAACGCCATCGGCGGAAAAGGCGGTCTTAAGGTCATTACACTGATAGGCCGTCGCTTCCAGCGCAGCGCGGGCGATGTGGGCCTTTTTCGACGCGAAGCTGAGGCCGGATATCGTCGCGGTCGCGTCTGCCCGCCAATGGGGTGCGCCGAGGCCGGACAGGGCAGGGACGAGATAGACCCCGCCATTCTCGTCGACCGAGCGCGCGAGCTCTTCACTCTCTCCGGAAAATTTCAGCAAGCCGATATCGTCGCGCAGCCACTGGATCAGACTTCCCGCGACAAAAATGGCGCCTTCCAGCGCATAGATCCGCTTGCCCTCATATTGATAGAGTATGGTGGACAACAGACGATTGTCGGAGCGCGGCGGCGTCTCGCCGCTGTTGGTCAGGATAAAAGCGCCGGTTCCGAATGTCGCCTTGGTCTGGCCGACCTCTAGGCAGGCCTGGCCGATGGTCGCGGCTTGTTGGTCGCCCGCAGAACCGCAAATCGCAATAGCGCTGCCGAACAGCCCCGCGGCAGTGGAGCCAAGATCGCCGGCGCAGTCGACAATGCGAGGCAGAGCCGCTGCCGGAATGTCGAAGAGCGCAAGCAGCTCGTTATCCCAGTCTTCACCATCCAGCGCGAGCAGCATGGTTCTGCTGGCGTTGCTGGCGTCGGTAACATGCTCGCCACCGGTCAGCCGGTAGATGAGATAGGATTCAATAGTACCGAACGCCAGATTGTCCCCCGCAGCGCGCACTTCCGGACAGTTGTCGAGCATCCAGCCGATCTTGCTGCCGGAAAAATAGGGGTCAAGCAGCAAACCGGTTTTGGCCTGTATCATCGGCTCGAGGCCGTCAGCTTTCATCCGGTCGCATTTCCGTGCCGTCCGGCGGTCCTGCCAGACGATTGCCTTGCACAGCGGCTCGCCGCTGCGCTTGTCCCAGGCGACTACGGTCTCGCGTTGATTGGCAATGCCGATGGCGGCAATCTTGTCGGCGCCACCGACCTGCTCGATCATTTTCTGGCAGCAGCGCAATGTCTTGTCCCAGATTTCTCCGGCATCATGCTCGACGAGGCCGGGAGCCGGATAATATTGCCGCAATTCTTCCTGTTGCGAGCCCTGCAATTTGCCGTCGACGCCGAACAGCATCGCCCGCGTCGATGTCGTTCCTTCATCGATGACCAATATATGCTGTGCCGCCATGATCCGCTCCCTTATTGCACTCGCACGCTATAAGCTGGCATCCAAAAGGCAAGCTAAAGTGGTTTATGTTGCGATGCAACATTGCACTAATCTGCACTTTCTCTATTAAGTCGCTAATGTACGACTTGGCGATCATTGGTGGCGGTATAAACGGCGTCGGAATTGCGCGCGACGCAGCGGGCAGGGGACTGAAGGTCCTGCTGGTCGAGCGCGACGATCTGGCCTCGCATACCTCGTCGGCCAGCACCAAGCTGGTCCACGGTGGCCTGCGCTATCTCGAACATTATGAATTCAACCTTGTACGCAAGGCGCTGAAAGAACGCGAAGTGCTGCTGCGCGCTGCCCCGCATATCATCTGGCCGATGCGCTTTGTCCTGCCGGTTGACGAAGGCATGCGGCCTGCCTGGCTGCTGCGCCTCGGACTTTTTCTTTACGACAATCTCGGTGGCCGCGACATATTGCCCGGCACCAAGAGCGTCAATCTTCTGAAGGACCGTCGCGGCGACCCGTTGCAGAAACGCCTGAAAAAGGGATTCGCCTATAGCGATTGCTGGGTCGAGGATGCCCGGCTTGTGTCGCTCACCGCCCGCGATGCTGCAGACCATGGTGCCGAGATCCGGACCCGTGCGGAATGTGTCGGGCTGGATCGCGGGGCCGAGCACTGGAATCTGCAAATCAGGCAGAACGGCGAGACCACAACCGGGCAAGCCAGGGTTCTGGTGAACGCTGCCGGCCCTTGGGTCGACCCGGTTACGGCGCTATACGATCGCAGCAACCACGCGGCGAAACTGCGTCTGGTCAAGGGAAGCCATATTGTTGTGAAGCGCAAATATCAGGGCGATCACAGCTATATTTTCCAGAACAAGGACGGCCGCATCATTTTCGCTATTCCCTATGAAGGCGATCACACGTTAATCGGTACAACCGACGAGCCGTGGACCTATGCCGAAGGCGACGCCAAAATCAGCGACGGGGAAATCACCTATCTGTGCGATGCCGCCAGCGAATATTTTGCCAAGCCGGTCACCGCCGACGATATCCAGTGGACCTATTCGGGCGTGCGGCCGTTGTTCGATGACCACAGCCGCAGCGCGGCTACCGTCACCCGCGATTTTGTCTTCGACTATGACAAGGATGACGGCGCGCCAGTCCTCTCGATCTTCGGCGGCAAGATAACCACCTATCGCGTGCTCGCCCTGCAAGCGATCCGGACGCTGTCGGACGCGCTGGACGTCGACGGCGATGACTGGACCAAAGAAGCGCATCTGCCCGGTGGCGATTTCCGGCCAGACGGTTTTGACGCGCTCGTCGACGATTATGCAGAGCGCTGGGATTTCATCGACCGCTCTGTCCTGCACCGGCTGGTCCGGGCTTATGGCACCGATACCGCCATCATTCTGGCAGACGTCAAAAGCATCGCGGACCTCGGTCAGGCTTTTGCTGCCGGCCTTTACGAAATTGAAATTCACTGGCTGATCGACCGGGAATTTTCCTGCACCGCCGAAGACATCCTCTGGCGACGCTCAAAACTGGGATTGCATATGAGCAAGCCCGAGCAACAGGCTGTGGAACTATGGTTTGATCAACAAGACCCGAAGTGAAAGGCAAATCTCGCCCTTTCCTGATTGACGGACCAGAAAAGCGGTGGCAATAGCGGCGCATTCGGTCGATCTGACGTTCGATCTGGAAATGCGGGTGTAGCTCAATGGTAGAGCAGAAGCCTTCCAAGCTTACGACGAGGGTTCGATTCCCTTCACCCGCTCCACCACCATGATCAGTTCACGCCAGTCCGCACAGGATTTGCTTCAGCCATCCGCCTGATTACCCAATATATCTTCAGCGACCCGCCGTGCGTGGCGGGAACATTCCACCAGTCCTTGCGAAAACGGATAACGTTCCAATATTTGCGGCAGCGCCAGACAATGGATCCGGCTTGCTTTATCCGAGGTGAAGTCCAGCGCAAACGGCTGCAACAGTGGCTCGTCGGGCGCGCGCAGGGCCTCTACCAGTCCCGGGAATGGTAATTCCGTCAGACTTGCCGGAGCCTGTCCGCGCGCATCCACCGTGACGTCAAATCTGGCGGTGCCATCTTCGGTCTCCACAGCAATGGCGCCATCTTCCGTCTGCGAAAATTCGGCACCGTCTTCAGTCGCCACAAGCTCGAGCACACCGGCATCATGAAGCGCGATGACCCGCGCCAGAGAAAGATGCGGAACTGCCGCATAGCAATCGGCAAAAACAGGCATGAGATGGTCGAGAAAACGCGCATAATCCGCTTCCGTCAATTCGCGCAATATCCGGTCGAACGCTTCGTGACCGCGGAGCAGGGCATAGCGATGAGCGATGGTTTCCTTGCGCCGCATGGTCTCGCGCGCTCCCGCCAGATCCCGCTTTACCGAACGCAGCCCGCCAAGCTCGCGCCGACGGGAGAAATAGGCAGGTGCGAATCCTTCTACCGTCCGTGCGGTTTCCGGCAGGCCGGCGAGATAGTCCGGATCGGCGGCATCCAGTTCGTCGCATAGCAACGCGAATACACGATCGAGTAGTCCATCCGGCCCGCGGGCGATCTCTTCGTCCATGGCCTCCGGTGTCAGGCAGATCAGCGGCTCGTAGGGAAAGGGATAATAGAAATCGCCCTCCGGCATGATCCCCATATGCGACACCATCGTTATCCGCAGCATGTCATCCGCATCATTCTTCAGCCAGCTGATCCGGTCGCCGGTTTCCGCAAATTCGCCCCGTGCATGGCCGATGGCCACAACGATATCGATCGCCGACAGCGAGGATCCAAGCACGCCGATATTGTCCTGATCCAGCCCGGTGATATTGGTATAGGGCCAGGGCGAGACCAGCTTTACCTCGTCAATTTCGGGGACGTCCGGCCAGCTGTGCCCCGATGCGATCACGACTTCGTCAAATGCCATGGTTTTGGCAGACTGCCCGGACTCATAGTGAACCGTAGCCTTCGCGTCATCGGCGATAGCAATATCTTTCACGCGGCATTCCGTCAGCACATTGATCCTGTGCCCGGCAGCACGCGCATTTTTACATAGGTCGCCAAATTGTGAATGAAGATATTCGCCGATCAGCACGCGCGGATAAAAGGCCCGGGACGTCAGGTCATGCGCCGACAATTCCCATTCGCCAAGCTCGCGGGCCGGGCGGTCCTTCAGCCAGTCGACCAAAGGCGAAACCGGTGCCGGGATTTCGCGACTGAACGCGTTGCAAAGCATGTAATCGGCGTTGAGGACAGGGTCATAGGGCATGCCGGTCCCGGCAGTCGACGAGGCTTCAAAAATGCTGATGGCAAGCGGTTCATCGCTGGAAGCGAGATGCTTCAGCAGGTATATCGCCATCGGGCCGCTTCCCACGATTCCAATCTCACGCACGAAACAGTCCTTTCCATCCGGGCAAAACACAGGTCGGTTACGACCTACCGAAAATAGCGGTCAACGCCGATATGTCACGAAAACTATAGTATCTCCCAACGCTGCACAGGCTAATCCGTTGCGTGATCGGTCATTCGTGTTGAACGGCCTCGGACGAGGAGCAGTCAAAAATTTTCATACACTTGAAAAGTTTTGGTTACATTTTCTGAAAATCGACTAAATTGGCCGGCTACGCCGCCGTACCCCAAATTGTTAATTCACCTGAGCTTCAGTCTCAACAAACAGTGGAAGCTGATTATGCCGACCCGCAGCCAGATCAAGAGTTTCAGGTTGAACGAGTTTAAAGACCGACAGGCCAGTGACTCCCGGTTGCTGGAACGGGGAGCGTTGCAACAGAGTGGCGATGCATTCCATGCGCTGGCCGACACGATGCCGCAGATGGTCTGGTCGACATTGCCGGACGGCGATCATGATTATTATAATGCCCGCTGGTATGAATTTACCGGAGCGCCCGACGGATCAACCGACGGCGAGGCCTGGGCCGACATGTTCCATCCCGAGGATCAGCCGGAAGCCTGGAAAAGATGGACGCATAGCCTGGCAACCGGTGAGCCCTAAGAAGTCGAATATCGTCTTCGCCATCGCTCTGGCCAATATCGCTGGGTTTTGGGGCGCGCGCTGCCGATCATCGGGCCGGACCAGAAAATCCAGCGATGGATTGGCACATGTACCGATATCGAAGATGCGAAGCAGGCAGCGAGCCATAACGAGATGCTCAGTCAGGAACTGAGCCATCGTATCAAGAATATTTTCGCGATCATTTCAGGCCTGATCAGCATGACGGCGCGCGGGGACGAGAATTTTCGTGAGCCGGCGGAAACGCTGAAGGGACGGATCGCCGCTCTCGGGCGTGCGCATGAATATGTCCGGCCGCATAATGACAACGAGCAGTCAGAAATGGGCGACGTCACGATGCAGCGCCTGCTGTCCGAGATATTTGCATCCTATCCGGCTTTTTCGGACAATAGATTGCTGATTTCCGGAGGCGATATCGCGGTGAGTGATCGGGCGGCAACGCCTATTGCCCTCGTTTTTCATGAACTGGCGACCAATTCGATGAAATATGGCGCTTTGGCCGCTGATGAAGGCCGGGTAGAACTGGCCATATCAAGCGATCAGGACATGGTGATTTTCAAATGGTTAGAAAAAGGAGGCGCTCCGATCACGACGCCGCCGACCGAGTCCGGCTTTGGCTCCAAGCTTGTCGAAATGTCGGTTACGCAGCAACTTGGGGGCAAGCTCGACAGATTGTGGCTGCCAACCGGTTTGCAGATAAATATGGAGGTTCAGGCGTCCCGGCTGTCGGGGCGCTAGAACCGGGGTCTGGATTGCGTCAGTCGAAAAGCCTCATCCGTGGTGGCGGGTCGACATCGTCCTTGTCGTTCGAAACATCTACCAGATAATTTAATACATCTTTCAGGACTTCGATCTCGACGGGTTTGGTAACCGCGCCCAGCGTTCCCTCGACGCCGTCTCCCAATAGTCTGGGGTTGGCGGTGATAAAAACGACCTTCACCCCGAACTCGTTGGCCAGACGCGCTCCGATGATCGGTCCGGTCGGACCATCGCTGAGATTGACGTCGACAAGAGCAATGCCGGGCTTTTTTGCAACCAGCTTCAGGGCAGATTCCGTGTCATCGGCTACGCCGATACAGTCATATCCCAAGTTGCCGACAATCTGTTCCAACTCCATGGCGATGAGAAACTCATCTTCCACGATCATAATCTGAGGGGTCATAATGTTGTTCCGCTAAATTGTATTTGCATCCTTAACGCGAGAACCGCGAATCTGGTTCCCGGAAATGGCTAAATAATGCATATTTCAAACGGTTAGACAAAATCAATCGTCGATAATCGCAGTGGAGGGGAATGACACGGAAGTCGTTCAGCAATCCGGTATTTTTTCCGATCATGTTTTGTAAAATCTGTTTCGGACCCAGGATGCGGCCCTAATCCATTTGCTTCGCTCTCTGACAAGGCTAAGGTTCAGGCCGAGAGGGAGTTTGATGAATATTGGGGTTTTGAAGCGGGTTAAACTGGTAATTCTGGCGACCAGCATCGCCGCGATGCTAACGCCAATGCCGGCGTCGGCGCAATTCGGCAGTTTCTTTGGTGGCAAATCCAAGGAAGAGATAAGCGAAGAAACGACCGCTAGCAAAGACCAGAAAGTCGCTGCAGAATCCGGGGATAAAGCTGTCACCGCCGCAGATCCGGAGAGCGCCGCCGCCGCGCCGACCGGTGCCAGTTCCTTCGATACATTGTGCGGTAACGGACAGGGAAAGCTGGATGGAACGGAAGCCAGGCCAAAGCGCAAAGGCCTGTTCGGCATGGCCGACCGGATGGCGAGCATGACCCGGAAAATACCGCTGGTCGGCGACTTTCTTGTCGATAGCGCCAACAATCTGTCTCAGGCAGTTTCCTGCCGGCTCTATCCCGAAGAACAAGAACAGGCCGCGGAAGCCACGCAGGTCGCTACCGAAGGCGGGGAGATCGGCAAGAAGGTCGAATGGCAAAGCACTGTCCGCGAAAATGTCTCGGGAAGCTCGACCGTCTCGTCGAAGAATGCATTGCCCGACGGAACGCCATGCATGGTGCTCGCCGATATCGTGATCGTCGACGGCGAGGAGCTGAAAGTCTCGAAAACCATGTGCAAGCTGCCCGGTGCAGCCCGTTACACCATCATGGATTCCTGACCCAGAGTATCGTTCCGCTTCACTTCCATGCCAATTTTGGGCCATTCGCAGCTGCAATCTGTCGGGAATATGAACCGTTTTCGGCAATTGTTACAAATTGCGACAATTTTCGTCTGTTCTGACAAAGTTCAGCGACAAGTTGCTATTAGAACAACATTCATGGCGGAACGATAGACCGTTTCCCTGGACAGGAACATGAGGAACATATTATGAAAAAAGCAATTTTAATCTCGAGCGCTACCGCACTTTTGATGGCTGGCGGAATCGCCGTTGCCGCTCCCGGTGACCGCGGCATGCGGGCTGACACCAATGCAGACGGAGCGATCAGCCGGGCTGAAATGACCGCATCGCTGAACACCCGCTTTGCCAAGATGGATGTGAATAGCGATGGCTATCTCTCCAAGGAAGATCGTGAAGCGAAACGCGCTGACCGTTCATCCAAACGCGGCGAACGCTTTGCCAAGGCCGATACCAATGGCGATGGCGAACTGAGCCAGGCCGAAATGGAAGCGGCTCGTGCTGAACGCAAGGCTGCCAAATTTGCCCGCGCCGACAAGGACGGCAACGGCAAGCTCAGCCAGGAAGAAGCCCAGTCCATGAAGGGCAAGCGCGGCGGTAAAGGCATGCGCGGTAAAGGCCACAAACGTGGCGGCGGTATGGCGATGATGCGCAATGCCGACACCAATGGTGATCAGAAGATCAGCAAGGCCGAATTTACCACAGCAGCACTGGCCCGTTTCGACACGGCCGATGCCAACAAGGACGGCAAGCTCACCAAGGAAGAGCGTCAGGCTGCCCACAAAGGCCAGCGTGGCGAACGGAATAAAAGAGGCGGTTAATCCCTGAACCACTCTTTTCGCGAACGGATCGTCAGCCATCTCCCCCTTCTCCCCCAATTGGCTGGCGGTCCGTTCCTTTTTCAAGATCCTGTGATAGGGCGAACCGATGACGAACAAGACTCACATATTACTGGTCGATGACGAAGCATCATTGCGCGAGCCATTGGCCGAATATCTGATCAAGCAGGGCTATAAAGTGCAGCAGGCGAGCGACGCGAGCGTCGCCCGGTCACTGCTCAATGCCTATGATTTCGACATTATCCTGCTCGACATCATGATGCCGGGCGAAGATGGCCTCAGCCTGTGTCGCTTTGTCACCGACAAGACCGATATCCCTGTCATTTTCATCAGCGCCAAGACCGAGGAAACCGAGCGTATTATCGGACTTGAACTCGGTGCCGACGACTATATCACCAAACCATTTAGCCCGCGCGAACTGGTCGCGCGGATCAAGGTCGTCCTGCGCCGCGCCGACAAGGGCGGAACCAGCCAGAACGGCAGCACCGGCGGCGCTTACCAGTTTTCCGGCTGGACGCTCAAATGCGACAAACGCAGCCTGATCGATGCCGATGGCGTCAATATCTCGCTCTCCACCGGTGAATATCAGATGCTGCTGGCGCTGGTGTCCCGCGCTGGCAAAGTGCTCAACCGCGACCAGTTGCTCGACATCACCCAGGGCCGCGAGGCCCATGCGTTCGACCGCGCCGTTGACAACCAGATCAGCCGGCTGCGCCGCAAGATCGAGAGCGATCCGAAAAATCCCGAAATTATCAAGACCGTGTGGGGCGGCGGCTATGTGCTGGCCGGAGAGGTCAAATCCCTGTGAAACGTCTATGGCCTAACAGCCTGGTCGGCCAGCTGCTGCTGGTCGTCGCGCTCATTCTGCTGCTGGCGCAGGGTATCAACAGCTTCCTGCTCTATCGCGGCGCCCAGAATCAGAATCTGGTCGAAGCGTCGACATCTGCGGTCGCCCGCATTGCCTATGGTTTCGAACGGACGACCAATGATCGTTCGGCCGCGCGCCGCGGTGGCAAACGGTCCCGACGGTGGGGCCAGCTTAAATTTAGTCCTGAAAGCGCGGTTGGCGACGATATGCGGCGGTTACCGGAGCTGGAAGCGCGGGCCGGTCAGGCCTTTGCCAATATGGGCATCGGATTTTCGGATATTCGTGCGACTTCAATCCGCGATCTGACGACCGATATGACGGGATATGTGATTGGTGCCAATCGCGGCGAGTGGCGCAACGATCCTATCAACCGGTCAATGGGCGGTGACCAAAATACCCCGGAGACCAAGGGTTTCGTGATCATTTCGGCGCAGCAGGCCGACGGCCAGTGGGTCAGCATTGCTTCAGCTGTACGAGAGCGCACACCCTTGCTGGTCCGGACCCTGCTGTTCCAGACATTCACCATCTATCTGCTGATGCTGATCCCGCTGATTCTGCTCGGGCGCTATATTTCGCGCCCGCTCAAATCGCTCACCGCCAGAGCACAGTCTTTCCAGCCCGGCACGACCGAAGCGCTTGAAGAGCAGGGGCCTCCCGACACAAAGGAACTGATCCGGGCGTTCAATGACATGAGCGGTCGCGTCACAAGGATGATCGAAGAGAAAGATGTCATGCTGGGCGCTATCGGTCATGATCTGCGGACACCGCTGGCGGCGCTGCGGGTGCGCGTCGAAAGCGTCGAGGACGAGGCCGAGCGCGAACGGATGGTCGCGGGCATCGAAGACATGAACAGCATGCTCGAGGATATATTGTCGCTTGCCCGGCTGGGGCGCTCGACCGAACAGTCTGATCCGGTCGACATCCGCTCGTTAATCGAAACCGTCGTCGACGAGTTTACCGATCTCGGTCAGGACGTCCGCTATCAGCGTGGAGACAAGCAGATTGCCGCGGTTCGCGAGACTCTGGTCCGGCGGGCGCTACGCAATTTGATCGGCAATGCGACCCTTTATGGCAAGGCTGCGGATATATCTGTGGAAAAGTCCGGTAGCAGCCTGTTGATTCATGTGGATGATGACGGACCAGGGATCCCCGAGGAAAAAATCTCTGCGATGTTCGAGCCGTTTCTGCGCGGAGATGCATCGCGCAATCGCGCCACCGGCGGGTCCGGTCTGGGGCTGACGCTTGCCCGCGCCATCGCCCGGGATCATGGCGGTGATATCATCCTGAAAAACCGGGAAAATGGCGGATTGCGCGCCACATTAATCTTGCCGGTTGGCTGATCGGGCCGCAAATCGCCAAACGACTGGCGCAGTGATCTAATGGCTAATTTGCCTTAGTCTCCGAAATAGTCTCCGAAGTCGCCGCAGCCGGATCGGGGATGCCATCTGCGGCCAGTTCGGCGTCCATCTCCTCTGCCATCACCTTCGCCGCCTCGTCAGCCGCTTCTTCGAGAGAACGGGCGTCCTGCTCGATCTCCGCTTCCATTTCGGCAATCGCTTCGTCGCCCTTTTCCTCGACCGGCGTTTCGGAGCAAGCGGCCAGCAGCAGGGTACTCAGCCCGAGAAGCGGGAGCGCTCTCATTGTTTTGCCGGCATGGTGAAGTCCGCATCGCTATTCGCTATGATCGAAAGCACCGTGCTCCAGGCCGCGACATTCTGCCGCAATTGTTCCGGGTCGATTTTGTCCAGCGTATCATCCGGCGTGTGGTGCAAGTCAAAATAGCGGCTGCCGTCCTGCTGCAAATCGATGATCGCGAGATTACCATCGCTGATGATCGGGCCGACATCGGCGCCGCCACCGGCCATACCGGCAGAGCGACCAATGCCGAGGTTAAGCAGGCTGGCCGAAATTGCATCTTCCACATGTTTTGCGCCATCCGGCAGAGTATATTCCACCCGCCAGACATTGTCGGCGCCAAAATCCGATTCCATGGCGATGGCGTGTTTCTTGTCACGATGGGCGTCGCGATAAGCCTTGCCGCCCCAGATGCCGACTTCCTCCGCGCCAGCCCATAGCAACCTGATAGTGCGGAGGGGCTGACCGTGGTCCTTGATATTCTTCGCAGCCGCCGCGATAATTCCGCAGCCTGCAGCGTCGTCAAATGCGCCAGTGGCCAGGTCCCAGCTGTCGAGATGACAGGCGATCAATATCATCGGCAGGTTCGGGTCCCGCCCGACCACTTCGGCGATGACGTTGCCCGATTCCTGCTGACCGATATTCCTCGGCGTCAGCACCAGATTCATCGTCACCGGCTTGCCCGATTTGCGCGCCAGCTTGACCATCCGCTCGAGATTGTCCGCGTCGGGCAGGGCGAGCGCGCCCGCCGGGATCGGCTTGACACCTTCGCCAAAACCGGTGCTGCCGGTGTGGGGATTGCGGTGATAATCGGTGCCGATCGACTTGATGACAAAGGCCGCCGCACCTTTTTGCGAAGCAATCGAAGGGCCAAACCAGCGAACCGGACCGAACGCGCTATAGCTGGAGCCATCCTGCGTCCGGTGCATATTGTGCGTCACAAAGGCGATCTTGCCGGCCAGACTGCCATCGGGAACCGCCTTCAGCGCCTCGAGAGAGTCGAAATAGGCGACCTCGGCCGTAATCCCCTTGTCGCCCGTGCTGGCGCTATTGCCGAGTGCGGTGACAAACAGCTTCTGCGGATAAGGCGCGACCACCGCCGCCGTTTCATCGCCGCGCACCCAGGTCGGCATCATGAATGGCTCATTGCGGACATTGTCGAAACCGAGCGCCTTCAGCCTGGCAACCGCCCAGTCCCGCGCACGCGCTTCGGCTTCCGTGCCTGCCTGCCGTGGCCCCACTTCGGTGGTCAGTCCTTCAATGATGTCATAAGCGACATCATCCTGCAGCGCCTTGGCCTGCAGCATCATCGGATCATGATTATCGGCCAGTGCCGCGGTCGACAGAAACAGCGCGGACGCGCCAGCGAGCAGGGTGGATATTTTTCTCATGGACGCTGACTAACCCGCCTTTTGCGCTTTGCCAATGGTCTCTTGCGACCGAGGGTCGGAATAGCTACATAAGCCCTGAAATTAACCCGTCATCCGGGCGAAAGCCGGGATCTCCTCAAACCGAGCGCCAAGCCGCCTGAGATTTCAGCATCTGCTGGGATGACGCGCAACTTTGAAAGAATATAAAATGGCCGTCCAATATAGCTATGTCATGAAAGGTCTGACCAAGACTTTCCCCGGAGCGCCAAAGCCGGTTCTCGACAATATCCATCTGCAATTTCTGCCCGGCACCAAGATTGCCATCATCGGCAAGAACGGCGCCGGTAAGTCGACGCTGATGAAGATCATGGCTGGCCAGGATGACGAATATCAGGGCGAGGCATGGGCGGGCGAGGGCATTCGCGTCGGCTATCTGGCGCAGGAGCCAAAGCTTGACGAGACCAAGACGGTCAAGGAAAACGTCATGGACGGTGTCCGCGAAGTCGCGGATCTGGTCGCGCGCTTCAACGAAATTTCCACGATCATGGGCGATCCACCGGAAGACGTCGATTTTGATGCACTGATGGAAGAAATGGGCGAGCTGCAGGAAAAAATCGACGCGGTCGACGGCTGGACGCTCGACAACCAGCTGGAAATCGCGATGGAAGCCCTGCGCTGCCCCCCCGGTGACAGCCCCGTAACCGACCTCTCCGGTGGTGAAAAACGCCGCGTCGCGCTCTGCCGCTTGCTGCTCGACAAGCCGGAAATCCTGATGCTCGACGAGCCGACCAACCATCTCGATGCCGAAAGCGTCGCCTGGCTCGAAAAACATCTGATCGACTATGCCGGCAACGTCATTCTCGTCACCCATGACCGCTATTTCCTCGACAATGTCGTGAACTGGGTGCTCGAACTGGACCGCGGCAAGGGCTATCCATTCGAAGGCAATTATTCCAGCTGGCTCGACAACAAGTCGAAACGTCTGGCGCAGGAAGAGCGCGAAGACAAAAGCCGCCAGAAGGCGATCGACAACGAACTGCAGTGGATGCGGCAAAGCCCCAAGGCGCGGCAGACCAAGTCCAAGGCGCGTATCAAGTCGTTCGACGATCTGGTTGCTTCGCAGGAAAACCGGGTGATCGGCAAGGCGCAGATCCTGATCCAGACCCCGGAACGGCTCGGCTCCAAGGTAATCGAGGCCAACGGCCTGACCAAGGCTTATGGCGATAAGCTGCTGTTCGAAAATCTCGACTTCTCGCTGCCACCGGGCGGTATTGTCGGCATTATCGGCCCCAACGGCGCCGGTAAAACGACCCTGTTCCGGATCATCACCGGTCAGGAAACCCCGGATAGCGGCACGCTCGAACTGGGCGAAACGGTGAAACTCGGCTATGTCGATCAGAGCCGCGACACGCTCGACGCATCGAAGAATATCTGGGAAGAAATTTCTGGCGGCCACGATTATTTCACCTTCGGCAAAAATGAAGTCCAGACCCGCGCCTACGTCGGCGCGTTCAACTTCAAGGGCGTCGACCAGCAGAAGAAGGTCGGCCAGCTCTCCGGCGGTGAACGCAACCGCGTCCATCTCGCCAAAATGCTCAAGGAAGGCGGCAACGTGCTGCTGCTCGATGAGCCCACCAACGATCTCGACGTGGAAACGCTCCGCGCGTTGGAAGACGCGCTGGAAACCTTCGCCGGTTGCGCCGTGGTCATCTCGCATGACCGCTTCTTCCTCGATCGGCTTGCCACCCATATCCTGGCGTTTGAAGGCGACAGCCATGTGGAATGGTTTGAAGGGAACTTCGAGGCCTATGAAGAGGACAAGCGCCGTCGTCTGGGTGATGCGGCGGATCGGCCAACGCGGGTGGCTTATAAGAAGTTGACGCGGTGAAAAGTACGAATTTCGATTCCCACAAGAAGTTTAGGAAAGAAATAACGCGTACTCTAGCGCTCTTTGAGGCTTCGACTCATTCGTTCAACACGCTACTTTCAGAGGGTAAGAAAAGACTCAGAAAGACTGGCGCTAAGTCTGGTAGTGCCGCATTGGAGGTTGGAAACAATATCGTAAAGGTTCCTTGGTCAAAACTAACTTATCACGCACGAGACCTATATCCTCGCGAGCTTAGATTTGTTCTGCTGACAAGACTGGTTACTATCTACGAAGTTTTTCTCGTGAACATAGTTCAGGATGTTTCTCGAAGAAGCAAAGTCTGGTTAATCGACGATGGTCGAATGGATATCAGCCATGAGAAGCTCCTAATTGATCTTTGGAACGATGATATTGAGAACAAAATTATCGAAAAGCATCTACGAAGCCTGACTAACGGCGGTCTCGCCGACAAACGGAAGTTCTTTCAAAAAAAGTTTGGTGTAGAATTAATCCCTCCAAATAAGTCATTGCATGATTTGGAAAAAATTCATGATCTTCGAAATCTATTTGTACATCGAGGAGGTGCGCCCGACCATCTGTTTGCAAATAAATACAGTCTAACGAAGAAGCAGGCAAAGCATAGGCAGCATGTTTCAATTGAAGATATTTACGATGCTATTTCACTTTTCGAAGGCTCGGCTTGGCAAGTCGCCACTGATTTGGAAAACAAATTTCCGGGCGAAATCAAGGCTAGTTATACTTTCGGTGACCAGTCATTCGAAGATTGCAGCGGTGAGATTTGCTTGATCGAGTTTTCATGTAAAAAACAGATGAACGTCGCGCCTTATCAAGATATGACATTGCCGATAATTGGTGGAGGTACTTGGAAAAACCACATAATTTGGCAAGGGATTGAAGGAAAAAACATCACTGCGTTGGTTTCTGGAACACTGACAAAATTGTTTAAAACCCTTGACGACCAAATCATGGATGATCACATTCACAAACTTCGATCAACTAAAATAAATCGGTCTCCAAAAATTACGAGTACCGGCTGATCGAAGCATCAAAACCCAGAGTTTTCATGTGTTTAAATCTTTTTCACTAACACACTAACCCCGATAATCGCTACCAACCCTAGAATAATCTCGTAAACCCCGGGACCACCGCTGAATTCCTTGTTCCAGCCCATCGCGATCCACGATGTCACCATCGTGGCCATTCTCCCGTGAGGGAGAACGGTAGCGCAATCATTTCAGAAAACAAAGTCCGGCAATATCAAGCAGTAGCGGTCGGTTTCCCAACCAAACTAACCCCGACAATAGCCGCCAACGCCGCAACAAACCCCGGAATGATCTCGTAAACCCCGGGACCGCCCAGAAACTCCTTGTTCCAGCCCATCGCGATCCAAAAGATCACCACGCCGGCACCGATCACCAGTCCGGACACAGCGCCAGCGCCGGTCATCCGTTTCCAGGTCAGCGACAGCAGGATTAGCGGACCGAACGCGGCGCCGAAGCCGGCCCAGGCGTTTGACACCAGTCCCAATACCTTGCTGTCAGGATCACGGGCGATATAGATCGCGACCAGCGCTACCAGTGCGACAAACAGGCGCCCGACATTGACGGTTTCCCGCTCGCTGGCGTTCTTGCGCAGGAACAGGCGGTAGAAATCCTCGGTCAGCGAGCTCGAA
Source organism: uncultured Sphingorhabdus sp. (assembly GCA_963974765.1). Lineage (GTDB taxonomy): Bacteria > Pseudomonadota > Alphaproteobacteria > Sphingomonadales > Sphingomonadaceae > Parasphingorhabdus. The sequence goes on along the minus strand of CAXBEI010000002.1, from coordinate 727,038 downwards.
GACACCAGCAATTGCGAGCTGATCGTGCTCATGATCGCGGCCAGCAGGGCGGCGAGCAGAAAACCGGTAATCAGCGGGTGGAACAAGGTGTTAGCCAGCAATATGAAGATAGTTTCCGGATCCTCGAGCACCAGCCCGTTCATCTCGACATAGGCGCGGCCGGTGATGCCGACGCCGATCGCGCCGAGCAATGCCACGCCCATCCAGCTCATGCCGATGGTCCGCGCCTTGGCGACGTCGGGGATCGAGCGGATCGCCATGAAACGCACGATAATATGCGGCTGGCCGAAATAGCCGAGGCCCCAGGTAACGGCGGAGAGAAATCCGATGAAGGACAGTCCGGCGGTCAGGCTGAGGAAATTCGGGTCAACCCCTTGAAGAGTCGCGGAAACCGCGCTGATCCCGCCTTCGTCGGTCAACACCACGATCGGCATCAGCACCAGCGCAACCACCATGATACATCCCTGAACAAAATCGGTCAGGCTGACGGCAAGAAAGCCGCCAACCATTGTATAAGCAAGAACCACGCCTGCGGTTAGCCAGATGCCGGTCATATAGTCGCTCATGCCGGTGTCGCCGAACAGGCCGGCGAAACTGGTCTCGAACAATTTGCCGCCGCCGACCAGACCGGCTGCGGTATAGACCGCGAAGAACAGGACGATGATGATTGCCGACGTGACCCGAAGCGCCAGCGCTTTGTCAGGGAAACGATTGGCGAGAAATTCGGGGATGGTGAGGGCATTGCCGTAGCTTTCGGTCTGCTCGCGCAATCGCGGGGCAACGACGATCCAGTTGACCAGAGCGCCAACGAACAACCCGATCCCGATCCACACCTCGACCAGACCCGCCGCATAAAGCGCTCCGGGAAGGCCGAGCAGCAACCAGCCCGACATGTCGGAAGCCCCCGCAGACAGCGCGGCGACGGCCGGGTGAAGATTGCGCCCCCCCAGCAAATAGCCTTCGCTACTGTCGGTGGATTTGCGCCAGGCATAAAAGCCAATGGCCAACATGCCGATGAAATAAAGGGCGAGTGAAATCAGGGCTCCGGTTTGCATTCGCCCTACATAACGATTTTGCGCAGGGAGTCACCACCTGCCTTTTGGAGAGGCCGCTTCGTCTGGCCGGGGCGGTTAATGTGTACCTTCTCCCGTGAGGGAGAAGGATGTGCAGACTTGGCAGCTTGCTGCCTAGTCGAAGCTGGATGAGGGCGTTCTGCGCTTCGGAGATCGGAACGCCCTCATCCAACGTCGCCTAATTCGCTTTGCTCATAAGGCTTTGTATCCTTCTCCCGCACGGGAGAAGAAGCACTCACCGCAACCGTTTCACAAATAACTGCCCATTTTCATTGCGTTTCGTCTGAAAGTTAGGAACTTCCTCGAACATTTCCGAAAGCCGCGAGAAACCATAGTTGCGCACGTCAAAACTCGACCGGTTGCCGGCAATCTTGCCGACTTCGCTGAGGCTGGCATAGCCCTCGGCGTCGCGTTTGGTGGCCTGGTAGGCGTCGATCAGCAGATTGAGCAGTTCGTCGTCAACCTTGCCGCCGGTGCTCTCGCCCGATCCGCTTGCGGTTTCCGGCTTGGCTGACGGCTTGACGTCACTCTTGCCTCCGATCCGATGCCGCTTGTCCGCCTTGATCAAAGCATCGACGTCGATAAAGCGACTGCATGCCTGCTTGAAGGCTTCCGGCGTCTTGGCGCTGCCGAATCCATAGACGGGCAGGCCTTCCTGCCGGATACGCATGGCCAGCGGCATGAAGTCGCTGTCGCTGCTCATAATCCCGAATCCGGTGACATTGCCGCGGAACAGCAGGTCCATCGCGTCGATGGTCATTTTCATGTCGGTGGCATTCTTGCCCTTGGTCATGTCGAATTGCTGCTGCGGCTCGATGCCATATTTGTGGAGGATATCGACCCAGCCTTTGAGCGACTGCTTGCGCCAGTTGCCATAGGCGCGGCGGATATTCACCGTGCCCAGTTCGGCCAGCGCGGTGAGCACGGGATCAAGGCCATTGTGGCTGGCGTTATCGGAATCGATCAGCAGGGCGATATTGTCATTATGTTGGTTCATTCGATCAAGATGGACCGCCGGGGGAGGGCGTTCAAGAGGAAAAATGCTGTCCTACAGCACGGCACATGGATTAGGCTGGGTGAGGCTCTTTGACAATTTTCATGCTGGGATCATGTGGTCGATGCTGCCCAGAACCACGAGGAATGATTTAATCGTGATTCTTCTCCCTCACGGGAGAAGGGGAAGGGATTTCTTTTCATAACACTGTAAAGTTTGTAAAGATCAGGCTGGCGTCTGCTTCAAAAAAAATTCTGATACATCCTGAAGAGCCAGACTCAAGTCATTGAAATACCATCATAGCCCTGGCGCTATCAATCGACAGCCGCGAATGTATCGCTCTCTTCGTCCAGCACATGCAGCTTGCCTTCGGCAATCGCGAACCAGGCGCCGATCAGGCGAATCGATCCATTGGCCTCTTTCTCCTGGATGCAGGGGAATGTCCGCAAATTGGCAAGGCTGGTGCGAATGCCTTCATGCTCCATCGCCAGTTGCGCTTCGGATCCGTTCAAATCGCCATGATCATGGGCAACCTTGGCCCGGGCGTCGTCGAGCAGGGTGATCCAGTCGGCGATAAAGCCGCCTTTGCCGTGCGGCATATCCTTCATCTGCTCGGACAGCGCGGCTGCACAGCCGCCGCAACTGCCGTGGCCCATGACCACCACTTCGTCGACTTTGAGAAACTGGACAGCAAATTCGAGCGCGGCCGATACGCCGTGCTGGCCGGGCGTCGTTTCAAACGGCGGCACGAGAGCGGCGACATTGCGGACAATGAAGGTCTCGCCGGGGTTGGTGTCGAAAATCTGGGTGGGATCAACGCGGCTGTCGCTGCAGGCGATGATCATCACCTTAGGGCTCTGGCCTTCCTTGAGTTCATCCCAGCGTTTGCGCTGCGTCTGCCATTGGTCGGAACGGAAGCGGCGATAGCCATCGAGCAGATCGGTGAATTTTGTCATGTTTCGATCCATATCACCGGTTTTGGGGGTGGCAAGAGCGGTTTTCTTGTCCTATTTGATAGAAATGAACGAAATCACCAAGATCACCACGCCCGACAGCCCCCCAGAGCGCCTGCGCAAGCCCGACTGGATTCGCGTCAAAGCACCGATGGGTGCCGAATTCGAGAAAACCCGCGCCTTGATGCGGGAGCATAAACTTAACACCGTCTGTGAAGAGGCGGCTTGCCCCAATATCGGCGAATGCTGGACCAAGAAGCACGCGACCGTGATGATTCTCGGCGATGTCTGCACCCGTGCCTGCGCCTTCTGCAACGTCAAGACCGGCATGCCGATGCCGGTGGACGCGCTGGAGCCGCAACATACTGCCGATGCCGCCGCCAAGCTGGGCCTCGAGCATATCGTCGTGACCTCGGTCGACCGTGATGATCTCGCCGACGGCGGCGCCAGCCAGTTCGTGAAAGTGATCGAGGCCTTGCGCCGGACGACACCGAAAACAACGATCGAGATTTTGACCCCGGATTTCCGCAACAAGACCGAAGCAGCGGTCGAAGCGATCGTGGCGGCGCGTCCCGATGTCTACAATCACAATCTCGAAACCGTTCCGCGTCTCTATCCTACGATCCGCCCCGGCGCTCGCTATTATGCGTCGCTGCGCCTGCTCGAACAGGTCAAGCGCCTCGATCCGTCGATCTTCACAAAATCGGGCGTCATGCTCGGCCTGAGCGAGCAGCGACTCGAAGTGCATCAGGTGATGGACGACATGCGCAGCGCCGATGTCGACTTCCTGACCATGGGCCAATATCTCCAGCCGACGACAAAACATGTGAAAGTCAGCGAATTCGTCAAGCCGCAGGCCTTTGATGCTTATGCTTCTGTTGCCCGTGCAAAGGGCTTCCTGCTGGTCGCCTCGAGCCCGCTGACCCGGTCGAGCTATCATGCTGGCGAGGATTTCGCCAAAATGCGTCAGGCGCGTGAGGAAAAACTGGCGCGTTCGGGTGCTTCGAATGCCCGTCCATAGGGAAACCCGCGATCTGCCTTACAGCGCTGCACAAATGTACGCGCTGGTGGCCGATGTCGGTCGCTATCAGGAATTCCTGCCCTGGGTCGTCGGCACGCGGATTCGCGCCAATAGCGAAACCGAAATGCTCGCCGATGTTCTGGTCGGCTTCAAGGGCCTGCGCGAGCAATTCTCATCGCGGGTGATCAAGGCGCACAACCGGTCGATCGATGTCGATTATCTCGATGGTCCGCTGAAGCAGTTGCACAATGAATGGCGTTTCCGGTCCCGCGAGAGCGGCGGCTGCCATGTCGACTTTTACGTCGAGTTTACCTTTAAGAACCGGATGTTCGAGAAACTGGCAGGCCAGATGTTCGCCAAGGCCTTGAACAAGATGACCGGTGCCTTTGTTGACCGCGCTGGCGAAATATACGGGAGCAGCTACTCGCTTTCGTCGGGCAGCAGCAGTTCGAGCGCGACCAGCACCGCCTGAAGCCGGATATCGGCACGGCTTTTATCATCGCCAAAATTCTTGCGGTCGGCAACCACGTCATCGACGCTTTTGCCTTTTTCCGCCTTGGCGAAGACGACAGTGCCAACCGGCTTTTTCTCGGAACCGCCACCTGGTCCGGCTACGCCGGTAATGGCAACAGAGACATCACAACCGGAGCGGTCGAGAGCGCCCTGTGCCATTTCCCAGGCAACCGCGATTGAAACCGCACCGAATGTCTCGAGCAAGTCACCGCTGACGCCGAGCATATTCTGCTTGGCATCGTTGGAATAGGTGGTGAAGCCGCAATCGAATACATCGCTGCTTCCGGCAATTTCGGTCAGCGCTGCGGCGACCAGACCACCGGTACAGCTTTCGGCGACGGTGATCCGCCTGCCAATCTTGCGGTTCTGTTCGATCACATTGTTAGCCAATGTGACCAGTTCGGGGGGGAGAAGATTTTGCATGAAGCTGCGGTTACCCTATTTGTCCGCGGTTTCACAAATCTTTATCGGTGGTTTTTTGTCGCTTTGCGATCCCAACTTCATGAACAGCCCGATCAACCCGCCAAAATTGGCCGCGGGCAACGGTTCCAGCAATGTATACGCTTCGCTGATTGTCGAACAGCTTTTGGGCTTGATGCCGTCGCTGACCATCGCGGTGACGAGGCCATCGAGGAACGGGCGCATAGCATCAACATCCATGCTTTCCGGCATTTTATCGCCAAACATGATTTTGACTCCATGCTTGGCCGTTGGCCAGGCCTGTTCTGATGCGATCACATATTTTTGATAGGATACCGCTTTCTGCTGCATCAGCGCTACATCATCGTCCAGATAGGGGCTGCATTTTGATCCCGCGGCTTCGAAAACTGCCGGCAGGATATAGGTGAATATTGCATTGGCCTGCCCCGCAGATACACATGCCTTCGTTTCGGCAGCCTGAGCGGCACCAATATTGAATGCGCTGAGCAGAGTGACGCAACATGCAAGTTTTCTCATTTCTTATCCTTCCAATATGATCGTAGCAATGGCTTGCGCCGCTATGCCTTCCTGACGCCCGGCAAAGCCCAGGCCTTCTGTCGTGGTCGCTTTAACGCTCACTCTATCCTGGTCAAGGTTCAGCATGGTTGCAATATTCGCCCGAATGGCATCGCGGTGCGGCTTGATCTTCGGGGCTTCGCAGATGATTGTCATATCGACATTCTGGATGATGCCGCCTTTTTCCGCGATAAGCGCGGTCGCATGTTCGACAAACCGCGACGAGGCGACGCCGCGCCATTGCGGGTCCGAAGGTGGGAAATGGTCACCAATGTCGCCCGCAGCAATTGTTCCAAGCAAAGCATCGGTCAGCGCGTGGAGCAGAACATCGGCATCGCTATGCCCGGACAGGCCTTTGTCATGTTCGATTTTGACGCCGCCCAGCCATAATTCTTCACCTGCGGCCAGTCGGTGGACATCATAGCCCATTCCGGTTCGTATCTGGCGCATATATTCTCTCCCTTTCTCGGCGAAATCCGCTGGCAATGTATATTTCTTGAGCGCTTCATCGCCTTCGACCGTTGATACATCATGGCCGGCTGCCAGGAATATCTGCGCGTCATCGCTGGCATCATCGCCAGCAGCAAAATTCTCATGAGCAGCGACGAGCTTCAGAAAGTTGAATGCTTGCGGGGTTTGCACGCGCCACAGACTGTTTCGGTCAACCGTCCGTTCGAGCTGGTCGTTGCTCAGTTGCACCATCGTATCGACGCAGGGCAATACCGGGATGGCGGCGGGCGCGGTTTTCAATTGATCGAGAAGACGGTCGATCACCATATCGGCGACAAATGGCCGCGCCGCATCATGGACGAGAATATCTCTGGCGCCCCCGGCCTGCCGGATCGCCAGCAGTCCGTTGTAAACCGATTGCTGGCGGGTGGCGCCGCCGATCACGATCTTGTGGGAGAAAAAGGAGCCAAGAGCCTGGTTTAAATGTTCTTCCTGTCCTTCTGCCACCACGATCCAGATCTGGTCAATAGCGGGATGGGCTGAAAGCCTCTCGACACTGTGCCGTATCATCGGCTTCCCGCCAACGGTCTCGAACTGCTTCGGAACGTCCAGTCCCGCCCGCGCGCCGACACCTGCGGCAACGATCAGTGCATGGGTTTGTTCGGAGGGATCAGGGGCTTCAACCATGAATCGCGATCTACGCCGAGAAAGTAGATGAAGCAATTCTTGCCTCGAAATTGATTTGTCGATAAAGGCTGCTTAAAATTTAGGCAGTAGATATGAAACTTGATCCCATCTTCATTGGCGATTTGAAAATTGAAAGTCCGGTTATTCTGGCTCCGATGACCGGTGTCACCGATTTGCCGTTCCGCAAACTGGTCCGGCGATTTGGCTCCGGACTCAATGTGACGGAAATGATCGCCAGCCAGGCGATGATCCGCGAAACGCGCCAGTCGCTGCAGAAATGCGCATGGGACGCAACCGAAGAGCCGGTATCGATGCAACTTGCCGGCTGTGATCCCGCGGTGATGGCCGACGCCGCAAAGCTGAACGAAGATCGCGGCGCACAGATTATCGACATCAACATGGGCTGTCCGGTGAAGAAAGTCGTCAACGGCGATGCCGGTTCCGCTTTGATGCGCGATCTTCCTCTGGCGGCGTCGTTGATCAAGGCAACGGTCGAGGCGGTCAATGTTCCGGTCACCGTCAAGATGCGGATGGGCTGGGATCATCAGAGCCTGAATGCGCCCGAACTGGCGCATATTGCCGAAGATCTCGGTGCGAAAATGATTGTCGTGCACGGCCGGACCCGCTGCCAGATGTATCGCGACAGTGCCGACTGGGAATTTGTCAGCAAGGTCAAACAGGCGGTTTCCCTGCCGGTGATCGTGAACGGAGACATCTGCTCCATCGAAGATGGTCAGACGGCGCTCGAGCAAAGCGGTGCCGATGGCGTGATGATCGGACGCGGTGCTTATGGCAAGCCCTGGCTATTGGGTCAGTTCATGCATTGGTTCAAAACCGGAGAACGTCTGCCTGATCCGGATATTGCCACTCAATATGCGATACTCAACGAACATTATCGCGACATGCTGAAACTCTACGGCGAGGATGTCGGGGTCAAAGTCGCCCGCAAACATATCGGCTGGTACACCAAGGGCCTGACCGGTTCGGCGGAATTCCGCAACCGGGCGAATAGCGAGGCAGATCCTTATATTGTGCTGGAAATGCTCGAGGAATTTTATACGCCCTGGCTGAATCAAGCCGCTGCTTGATGGACGGCATCCCTCCGGCTGAGCAAATATTGGCGGGGCTTAGCCATGCTTTGCTGGTCATCGACTCGGATCATATCGTAACCCGGGTCAATCCATCCGGAGAGGCCCTGTTCGGGACCAGTGCCAAACATCTGATCGGCCGCAAGATCAATCACGTCCTGCACTTCTCCGATCCGAGACTGGATGCGGCGCTGACCGAGCAGGACATCAGCCTGACCGCGCGCGGGGTGATGATTTCCGGCGATGACCGCAAGCTGGGCATTGTCGATTTTGACATTCACCCCCTGGCATCCGATTCCGAATGGCGGCTAATATCCCTCTCGCCTATGCCGCAGGATGGCCCGATTCTCGAGAATGAGAATAATGACCCGTCCAATCTCGCGATTCGCGCGCCGGACATTCTCAGCCACGAGATTAAAAATCCGCTGGCGGCGATAAAGGGCGCGGCGCAATTGCTCGACCGCCAGCTCGACGAGAGCCAGAAACCGCTGACCCAGATGATCACCGGGGAAGTGGAACGGGTGGTCAATCTGCTCAACCGGATGCAGACCCTGTCGTCCAACCAGCCGGCCCAGACCAAGGCGGTCAATATCCACACATTGATCGATCGCGCGCGGCGTTCGATCGAGGCGGCAACCGGCCAGGCGGTGAAGATCAACGACAAATTCGATCCTTCCCTGCCGGATGCGCTGATCGATCCGGATGCGATGATGCAGGTGTTGACCAATGTGCTGGCCAACGCCGTCGACGCGACCAAACATCTGCCGGATCCGCAAATCCGCATTGTCACCCGCTACAGTTTCGGTGCGTCCCTGTCGGCGCAGGGCCATACGGCGGCGGTCCGGCTGCCGATCCAGATCATGGTCTGCGACAATGGCCCGGGCGTTCCGGCGGAGCTGGAGCGGGAAATTTTCTCGCCCTTCGTCTCGACCAAGAAAGAAGGGCAGGGGCTCGGCCTCGCTCTGGTGAAAAAACTGATGCGCGATATGAACGGACGCATCCGCTACGACCGCGAAAATCAGGACGAGATGAGCCGGTTCACCCTGTTTCTTCCCGTTGCTCCGAAAAACTGACGTCAGGACATAATCATGGCCAAAGAAAAAATCATATTGGTGGAAGACGATCTGTCGGTCAGTCATGTCATCATTACCGCCCTGCGCGCCGAGGGCTATGAAGTCGAGAATTGCAAATCGATCGCTGAGCGCGACGCGCTGATGTCGAGCAGCCGCTATGATCTGCTGCTCACCGATGTCGGGCTGGGCGAGGGCGAGGGTGACGGGATTTCCTCGCTCGCCAGCGTCAAGGCGACCCATCCGGACATCCCGATCATCATCATTTCCGCCCAGAATACGCTGAACACCGCGGTGCGTGCGTCGGAGACCGGAGCCTTTGAATATCTGCCGAAGCCCTTTGATCTCGACGAGCTGGTCGAAGTCGTCGGGCAAGCACTGAAGCCGAAGAATATCCAGCCCATCGAACCGTCGATGGACGAGGAAAGCCTGCCGCTCGTCGGCCGCAGCCCTGCGATGCAGGAAGTCTACCGGATGATCGCGCGACTGTTGAAAAATGATCTGTCGGTGCTGGTGCTCGGCGAATCCGGGACCGGCAAGGAACTGGTTGCCGAGGCCATTCACGGTCTTGGCCACCGCAAATCCGGTCCGTTTATCGCGGTCAACATGGCCGCCATCCCTTCGGAGCTGATCGAAGCGGAGCTGTTCGGCCACGAAAAAGGCGCTTTCACCGGTGCCGTCGCCAATGCATCGGGCAAGTTCGAACAGGCGCAGGGCGGCACGCTGTTTCTCGACGAGATCGGCGATATGCCGATGCACGCCCAGACCCGCCTGCTGCGCGCGCTGCAATCGGGTGAAATCAACCGGGTTGGCGGCAAGGGGCTGGTCAAGCTCGACGTCCGGATCATCGCTGCTACCAACCATGACTTCCTCGACCTGATCGAGCAGGGCAAGTTCCGTGAAGATCTCTATTACCGGATCAACGTCGTACCGATCGAACTGCCGCCGCTCAGGGAGCGCGCCAGCGACATTCCGGCGCTAACCAAACATTTCCTCAAGCTCGCGGTCACCGAAGGCCTGCCGCACAAGCAGATTTCCCCGGAGGGGATGAACCTGCTCTGCCATCATTACTGGCGCGGCAATGTCCGCGAGCTGAAGAATGTCATCTACCGCCTGGTCGTCACCGGCAGGGAAAATACGCTCTCCGAAGACGCCATCCGCCAGATACTCGCAGCCGAGCGCGGAGAAGACCGGGTTGAATCGGCCAGTATGGAGTTCGAAGCCCATATCAAGTCGATCGTGCTGGGCCTGATGGCCGCGCCGGAGAAGGAAAATCTCTACGCCCAGGCGCTAGAAAAATTCGAGAAGCCCTTGCTGACCGAAATGATGCATCATGCCCACGGCAACCAGATCAAGGCAGCGAAAATTCTCGGCATCAACCGCAACACTTTGCGCAAGAAGCTGAACGAATATCAAATCGATCCCGCCGAGTCGAAATGACGCGCCGCGACGAAGTGACGGATTGCTTCGCCCAACCGTGATATTTTTACAATATTAGTGCTTTTTCAGCAACGAAACTGTTGTATTGAAAGCACAATGACAGTTTCCAACCATTTGACGGAACAGCGTGTCCCCAATTGGCTCCGGCGTCTTTCGCTGATGGCCGAAAAAGAGGCGATCATGCGCCGTGTCGAGTGGATCGTGGCGCTGCTGTTCGGCGCGATCATGCTGGGCACCTATTTTCTGCTCCGCACCCAGTCCGACCAGACCGACTTCATTTCCCCGCCTTTGACCGCCGCTCTACTGGTAGCCAATCTGATTCCCGCGATGACCCTGCTGGTGCTGTTCGGACGCCGGATCGCCAAGGGCAGGGCGGCGCAATCGTCGATCGGCAGCAAGGGCCGTCTTCACGTCCGGCTGGTCGCCCTGTTCTCGCTGGTTGCGAGCATTCCCATGGTGCTGGTGGTTATTTTTGCTTCGCTGCTGTTTCAATATGGCGTCGAATTCTGGTTTTCGGATCGCGCCCGCGGCATGTTGGAAAATGCCAATGATCTGGCGCGCGGCTATTATGAGCAAAACCAGCGCGAAGTCGGTGAAGAGACGATCACCATGGCCAATGACTTGCGCAACTATTTGCAGCAGGCCGACCTGGAAAGCCCGGAATTTGCCGAGGGCTATGTGTTTCAGGTGCTGTCGCGCAAGCTCAACGAATCGGCGATCATCGAATATGGTCCGGATGGGGTGGCAAGAACCGCGGCGGCGGTCGATCCCGATGACGGAGACCAGCAGCCGAAGATAACCGAAGCGGTGCTGAAACAGTTGCAGCAGGGTCAAAGCTACGTCGTAACCGCAAGGCCGAACAAGATCGAGGCGGTGACCGCGCTCGACCTGAACTCGCGGATATTCCTCTACGCGGCCCGCGACTCCGACATGCTGGCGCTGAGCCAATGGGAAAGGGCGCAATCCGTCCTTGCCGATTACGAGGACCTGTTCTCGCGATCGCGCAGCCTGCAACTGCAGTTCAACATCGCCCTGTTCGTGATCTCGCTGTTGATTGTCGGGCTGGTGTTATGGATCGCTCTGGTGGTCGCCGACCGGATGGTGAAACCGGTCAGCGATCTGGTGCACGCGGCCAAGCGGGTCACCGAAGGCGATCTTGCCACCCGGGTGCCGACAACATTCGAGAATGACGAGATCGGTACATTGGGCAGGGCCTTCAACCGCATGACCGAGCGGCTGGAAACCCAGACGACCGCCCTGATCACCGCCAACGAGCAATTGGGAAGTCGCCGGGCGTTTATCGAGGCGGTGCTGGAATCGGTCACCGCCGGTATCATCAGTCTGGATGAAAAAGGCGAGATCAAGCTGGTCAATTCGCAAGCCCAGTCACTGCTTTCCAAGCCGATTGACGACCTGCTCGATGTCGATATCGCCAGGGCAGCGCCGCAATTTGCCGAGCTCATTCAGGATGGTGTCGAAAACAGCATCATCGAATTTGCCTCGGATTCCGACATGCGCACTCTGGCCGTCAAAATTGTCGGCGGACCGAACGGCCATGTCATCACCTTTGAAGACATCACCCAGCAATTGCTCGATCAGCGGCGGGCCGCATGGTCCGACGTCGCAAGGCGAATCGCCCACGAGATCAAAAACCCTCTGACTCCCATCCAGCTGGCTGCGGAACGGCTGCAGCGGCGATTTGGCTCGCGGATGACGGAGGATGTCGCGATATTTGAAAATCTCACCAACACGATTGTCCGGCAGGTCGGCGATTTGAGAAATATTGTCGATGAATTCTCCTCCTTCGCGCGGATGCCGAAACCGGTATTCCGGCAGGAGAATCTTGACGATATCCTGAAACAGGCCCTGTTCATGCAGGATGTCGCGTGGCCGACCGTCGCATTTAGTTTCATCTCGGACGATCAGCCGATATCGCTGGTCTGCGATCGCCGCCAACTGGGACAGGCATTCACCAATATCATCAAAAATGCTGCGGAAGCGATTGAACAAAAAGCGGAATCCAGCGCAGATTTTCAAGTTTCCGATGGTAAAATAGATCTGGCGATCCGGACCGAAAACCAGATTGTCGTCATCGAACTGACGGACAATGGCATTGGCCTGCCGATCGAGCGGGACCGGATCGTCGAGCCTTATATGACGACCCGGGCCAGCGGCACCGGACTGGGCCTCGCGATCGTCAAAAAGATTATCGAAGAACATTTCGGCGAGATGAAGTTCAGTGACGCGCCCGATGGTGGCACGAGAGTGACGATCCGCCTCAGTCCATCGCAACTGGCGCGATTATCACACGGAACCGCAGAGAGCTCCGACGATGCCGACAATGGTCCGGACGGGGATGACCCGAAAACCGCAGAAATTTAGTAATATTGAGTAATGAGGAATAGAGGTTCAACATGGCGTTAGATATTCTGGTTGTCGACGACGAACCCGATATCCGTGATCTTATATCCGGTGTTCTGGAAGACGAGGGCTATACCACCCGGGTAGCCGCCGACAGCGACGCGGCCCTTGCGGCTGTCAACGAGCGGCGACCGTCGCTGGTGCTGCTCGATGTCTGGCTGAGAGGATCGCGTCTGGACGGTCTTGAACTGCTGACCGAGATGAAGCAGCTCGATGCAAAAATGCCGATCATCGTGATCTCCGGCCATGGCAACATCGACACGGCGGTTGCCGCCATATCGCAGGGCGCGGTCGATTTTATCGAAAAACCTTTTGAAGCCGAACATCTGCTGCATCTGGTCTCGAGAGCGACCGAAACCGAACGGCTTCGCCGGGAAAACGAGATTCTCAAGGCGCGGGTCGGCTTTGCTGACGAGCTCACTGGCAATTCTGCTGCCGTGAATAATGTGCGTGCCACATTGAAACGCGTCGCCGGCACCGGCAGCCGTCTGCTGATTTCCGGTCCTGCGGGGGTTGGCAAAGAGGTTGCGGCCCGTTTGATGCACAACTGGAGTTCGCGCTCCAATGCCGCCTTTGTCACTATCAGCGCCGCCCGACTGTCGCCGGAGAGCGTCGAAGAGGAGCTGTTCGGTACCGAACGCAATGGCAAGATCGAAAAAACCGGCTTGATGGAAGAAGCCCATGGCGGAACCCTGTTCATCGACGAAGTCGCGGACATGCCGCTCGACACCCAGGGCAAGATATTACGGGTTTTGACCGAGCAGAGCTTTAACCGGCTTGGCGGTTCGCAAAAAGTGAATGTCGATGTCCGGGTCGTCTCGGCAACATCGCGCGATCTGGAAATCGAGATCCGCGAGAAGCGTTTCCGCGAAGATCTGTTCTACCGTCTCAACGTTGTGCCGGTGATTCTGCCGCCGCTGAACCAGCGGCGCGAAGATATCCCGGTTCTGGTCGACCATTATGCCGCCCGTTTTGCCGCTGAGCAGCGTTTGCAGCCACCCGAAATCTCCGACGAAGCCATGGCGGCACTGCAGGCTTGCGACTGGCCGGGCAATGTCCGGCAGCTGCGCAATGTTGTCGAGCGCACGATCATCCTGGCGCCCAAGGACAATTTCACCAAAATAGAGGTGGAGATGTTACCACCGGAAGTGCTGGGCAATGACGATGATCTCGACCAGGGCGTCGCTTCGCTTATGGGGTCGCCGTTGCGGGAGGCGCGGGAAAGTTTCGAACGGGAATATCTGAAAGTGCAGATCCGGCGCTTTTCCGGCAATATTTCCAAGACCGCGAATTTCATCGGCATGGAACGGTCGGCCCTGCATCGCAAATTGAAGATATTGGGTCTGGCTTCACGAAAGAAAACCGACATCGAATGATATTGCGGGTTTGCCGGTTGTCGTGACCGAGCGAATACCATATATGTCAGACAACGCTCCTCGAGAAGAGCAGATGCTGTTAGAGAAATATAAAATGCCATCGCAAAGCTGGCCAATAATTGGAGTCAAATATGACCGATAAATCAAACAACTTGCAGGATTTATTCCTGAACTCCCTCCGGAAATCGAAAACCTCTGTGACCATGTTTCTGGTCAAGGGCGTCAAACTTCAGGGCATCGTGACCTGGTTCGACAATTTTTCTGTACTGCTGCGTCGCGACGGGCAATCGCAGCTGGTGTACAAACATGCCATTTCGACGATCATGCCGTCCGAAGCGCTCGATACGCAGCCTTTTGCCGACCTGATGGACAATGCCAAGGCGCGGCCAGGGGTATTGCAGGAAGTATTCCTCACTGCGGTACGCGACAGCAACGATCCGGTGACGATGTTTCTGGTCAACGGCGTGATGCTGCAGGGTGAAGTCGCTGCCCATGATCTATTCTGTATCCTGCTCGAGCGGGAAGGGCTGTCGCAACTGGTCTACAAGCACGCCATCTCGACCGTGCAACCGGGCGGAGCTCTAAATCTGGCCGATTATAACAATGCTGATGACGGTGCGCATTGATACCATTTGAGAAGGAAAGTCTCGACAGCAAGAGCCGCAAGGCGCTCGTCGTACATCCCGACATGGTGTCGCTGAGCCAGTCCGCGCTCGAGCATCGCCTTGATGAAGCCGTCGGCCTCGCTCTCGCCATCGGACTGGTCGCGACCGCGTCCCATTATTTTTCGGTTCGCAAGCCCAAGCCGGCCACCTTGTTCGGATCGGGTCAAGTGGACCAGATACGCAAGATGATGGAAGAGCAGGAAGCCTCGATATTGATTGTCGATGGCAGTCTCAGCGCGATCCAGCAGCGCAATCTGGAAGAGAAGCTCGACGTCAAGGTCATCGACCGGACCGGCCTGATCCTCGAGATATTCGGCGCCCGGGCGGCTACGGCGGAAGGCCGTTTGCAGGTCGAACTGGCGCATCTTGATTATCAGGCAGGCCGCCTTGTCCGCAGCTGGACCCATTTGGAACGGCAGCGCGGCGGTTTCGGTTTTCTCGGCGGACCGGGCGAGACCCAGATCGAGTCCGATCGGCGGATGATCCGCGACCGCATGGCCAAATTGCGCAAGGATCTCGCACATTTGCGCAAGACCCGCGCCTTGCACCGGGAACGGCGGCAGCGCGCGCCCTGGCCGGTCATCGCGCTTGTCGGCTATACAAATGCCGGCAAGTCGACCTTGTTCAACCGGCTATCCGGCGCAGACGTCTTTGCCGAGGATCTGCTCTTTGCCACGCTCGATCCGACGATGCGGGAATTCGCGCTGCCGGGATATGACAAGGCAATCCTGTCCGACACGGTTGGATTTGTATCCGACCTGCCGACTCAACTGGTAGCGGCTTTCCGGGCGACGCTTGAAGAGGTTAGCGCGGCCGATATCGTCGTCCATGTGCGGGACATCTCGCACGAGGCTAGTGATGCCCAGGCCCGTGATGTCAGGCAGATATTGGCTGACCTTGGAGTGTCGGAAGAAGCCGGCGAGGGGCCGCCCGTCATCGAAGCGTGGAACAAGATCGACAAAATCAGCCCCGACGATCCGCAATATGCGCGTATTTCGTCGCCACTGCCGGAAAATGTCTGCACCATTTCTGCCGAGACCGGAGCCGGCGTCGATACGCTGGTCAACCTGATCGCGAAAACATTGTCGGAAGGCTATAAATCGGAAAAAATCACGATTGATGCGTCTGATGGCAAGAAAATGGCCTGGCTGCACGAAAACGGCCGGGTGTTGAGCAGCGAACAGGATGCGGACAATCTGATATTGTCGGTCGAAATGTCACCGCGCAACTGGGGCCGTTATCACGCGCTTGACTGAGCGATCAGCTGTCTGCCAGACTTGCCTTGGCCTTTTGCCATTCTACTTCGAGTTCGTCGATCGACATTTCCTTCAGGTCTTTGGTAGAATTTGATTCTATCTGATTGAATCTATTGCTGAATTTGTCCGTGGCATCGGCGAGGGCGCGTTCTGCGTCGACCTTGTAATGGCGGGCAAGATTGACCGCGGAAAAGAGCAGATCGCCGATTTCCTCGTGGACTTCTGCTTCGCTGGTGGCAGCCGCGACCTCGTCCAGCTCTTCGAGCAACTTGTCCTTCACCGGCGCCTTGTCGGGCCAGTCAAATCCGACGCGGGCCGCCCGTTTCTGGATTTTCTGCGCCCGCAACAAGGCGGGCAGGGCGAGCGCAACGCCATCCAGAGCGCTTGACTGACCGGTTTCCGCGCGCTCATCGGCCTTGATCTGTTCCCATCCGGGGCTCTTCTGAGCTTCACCAAAGATATGAGGATGACGCCGGGTCATCTTGTTACAGATCGATGTGACAACATCCGCGAAGTCAAATGCTCCGGCATCGGCTGCAATCTGGCTGTGAAACACGACCTGGAGAAGGAGATCGCCGAGCTCGTCCTTGAGCGCCAACATATCGTCACGATTTATCGCATCGGCAACTTCATAGGCTTCCTCGATCGTATAGGGTGCGATGGTCCGGAAGGTTTGCACCTTGTCCCAGTCACAACCATCGTCCGGATCGCGCAGACGCCGCATGATTTCTAGCAGGGGATCGATCAATATCGCTTCCATTCTAACCCGTGTCTAAGGTTGATAATATATATTATGTTAAATTATTCGTCATCCGGAAGGGCCGGTTCCAACACCATTTCACCCCCCGCTACGCGCCAACTTCCCAACTTTGACAAAAAATTCATGCCAATCACATTGGAATCGCCAAATTCCTCCGCCACAACGATCGGCAGATCATGCGCGACCAGCGGGCCGACCTGCAAAGACTGGATTTTCCCGCGCTGGGCTTCAACCGATCCATTGGCTGTGCTCAATATAACCGGAAACGGACTGCTGCTGATATCCACGCCAGCGGCTTCCGCCGTTCGCAACGTCATCGCCGTTGTCGTGGCTCCGCTGTCGATCAGGAACCGCACCGGCTCCGCGTTAACCTTTGCATCGACCCAGAAATGGCCATCGGCAGATTGGCGAATCCGCAAAGTCTCTCCGACCACAAGTTGTTCATTCGAACCTATCAATTCACCCGAAATCCGATTCCAAACCGCCAATATTTCCGGCTTGTAAGAGAAGCCGACAATGAAAAGCGCAAATATCGCGACCCAGGCCAAAGCGGTCCGGACAATCTCGCCGAAGCCTATCCGCCGGGAAAACAATGCGCTCGCCACCAGCACCAATGCACCGATTGCAAATATAAGATTGATATTCTGGTCTTCGGTCAAGGTTTCAGATTTCTTTCACATAGCCATCATAAGCGGGCCGGACATGGTCGGGCAATATGGACATAAGATGGTGATAATCCATCGACTTGTCCATATGTGTTAACAGGCTCAGCTTGGGTTGGACATCCCCGATCAGGTCCAATGTCATGCCCAGATGCGCGTGAGTGGGATGCGGTTCGTCGCGTAACGCATCCACGACCAGCAGATCGCAATCCAGATACAAGGCTCGCATATCCGCGGTCACTTCACCGAAATCTGTAGCGTAGACTACCGATTTACCCTGATGTTCGAAGCGCAGTCCCGCAGACGTGATGCCACCATGCGGCTGATCGACATAGCGAACCGAAATATCACCAATCTCGACATCGCGATCCAGCGCAATTCCTTCACAAATTGATGGATAATATTTGTGTCCTTCAAAGGCATAGGCAAAGCGATGTTTCAGACTTTCGAGTGCAACTGGCCGAGCATAGCCGGGTATCGGCTTGCGCGTCTGCTGGAAAACAGCCCTCAGGTCGTCAATTCCATGGCAATGGTCTGCATGATCATGGGTCCAGATCACCGCATCGATCCGGTCGATATCATTATCGATGAACTGATTGCGCAAATCCGGAGATGTATCGACCAAAATGCGAGTAGTCGCGCTTTCTACCAGGATCGAGACACGGCTTCTCCGGTTTTTCGGCTCGTTTGGATCACAATCACCCCAGTCATTGCCGATTCGGGGCACGCCCGCCGAAGTCCCGCATCCCAATATCGTCAGTTTCAAAGCCACATTCAGGGGCGTGCCTTGGTAAACAGCTTATAGAAATTGCGACTGGTTGTTTCGCAAAGCTGATCATAATCCTCGTCCCGCAGTGAAGCGAGAAAACGGGCCGTATCTGCGACAAAGGCCGGCTCCCCTGTCTTTCCACGGTGCGGTACCGGAGCAAGAAATGGCGCATCAGTTTCGACCAGAATCCGGTCCGAAGGCAGTTTTGCTGCGGTTTCCTGAAGATCCTTGGCATTTTTGAAAGTCACAATGCCGGAGATCGAAATATAGAGCCCCAGAGCCAGGGCTTTCTGTGCAAAATCCTCGCTCGCGGTAAAGCAATGAATAACACCGGAATAGGCGCCCTGCTCCATTTCTTCGGCCATGATTTCGGCCGTGTCCGCTTCGGCATCGCGGGTGTGAACAATGATCGGCAGTCCGGTTTCGCGCGCCGCAGCAATATGGGTGCGAAAACTCTGCTTCTGGCGCTCCCGGTCGCTGTGATCATAATAATAGTCCAACCCGGTTTCACCAATGGCGATAACCCGCGGATGAGCAGCCTCCTCTACCAGTTTGGCGAGATCGACATCGGGATGGGCGTCGGCTTCGTGCGGATGAATACCGATGCTGGCCCACACATCTTGTTCCCGTTCGGCAGTAGCGACAATGTCGCGCCATTCGCTCTCGCGCGTCGAGATGTTGAGCATCGCGGTAACACCGCTCTGCCGTGCGCGATCCAGGGCAGCGCCCTGCTCCTCGACGAGACCTTTGTAATTTAGATGGCAGTGGCTATCGACGAGCATATCAGGCCTCTGCCTCATCTTTCAGCAGCTCGAGACGCGGGAAAATTCCTTCCGGCTTCGGCAGTTCAAGCCCCTGCTCTATCGGCGTACCAAGATGTTCAAAATCGCGACTGTCCGGCGACTGGGCAAGCAGGTCGAGCATCCTGTCACAACTGTCCGGCATCGACCATCGCAGCATGATCGCCAACTGCCGGATCGCTTCGGCTGTATAGTAAAGCACGCTGTCAGCGCGGGCAGGATCGGTCTTGCGCAAGGCCCATGGTGCTTGATCGGCAAAATATGTGTTGGTGGCGCTGAGCCGCTCGCGAATGATATCGAGCGCCTGGTCGATTTTGAACAGACCGCCCGTCATCGATGACTTCACATCCGCAAAACAACTGACCAACTGACGGAGCAATTCCAGCTCCGCGGCGGTTGGCTCACCGCGAGGCGGTATTTTCCCGTCACAATTTTTGGCAATCATCGAAAGGCTGCGCTGCGCAAGATTGCCGAAATTATTCGCGAGATCGGCGTTGGTCTTGGTGACAATCGCGTCCGCCGAATAAGTCCCGTCCTTGCCGAAAACAACGTCGGCAAGCAGGAAATAGCGCAATTGATCAACACCGAAGCGTTCCGCCAATTCCATTGGATCGACGACATTGCCGACTGATTTCGACATTTTTTCACCGCGGTTCAGCAAAAAGCCGTGACCGAAAATCTGCTTGGGCAATGGCAGGCCGGCGCTCATCAGGAAGGCGGGCCAGTAGACCGCGTGAAAGCGGACAATGTCCTTGCCGATAAGATGAAGATCGGCCGGCCAATATTTGGCAAACATCCCCTCGGTATCGGGATAGCCGACTCCCGTCATATAGGTGGTCAGCGCGTCAACCCAGACATACATCACATGTCCCGGTGACCCAGGCACCGGAACCCCCCAGTCAAAGCTGGTCCGGGACACACTGAGATCCCGCAATCCGCCTTCGACAAAGCGCAAGACTTCATTGCGACGGCTTTCTGGCTCGATGAATTCCGGATGCTCTTGGTACAGCTTCAGCAATTTATCCTGATATTTGGATAATTTGAAGAACCATGTCTCTTCTGCGGTCCACTCAACCGGAGTGCCCTGGGGAGACAATTTCTCACCCCCCTCGCCTGTATCCAGTTCGTCTTCCGCGTAAAAGGCTTCGTCGCGTACCGAATACCAGCCTTCATAACGATCCAGATAGAGATCACCATTGGCCTCCATCGCTTTCCACAATGCCTTGCTGGCCTCATGATGAGCGGGCTCACTGGTTCTCCGGAAGCCGTCATGATTAATGTTAAGCTTGTTGCACATCTCAATGAAATATGACGACATTTCATCGGCAAGCTTGATAGTTTCGACACCGGCTTCACGGGCCGTCTGGACCATTTTCAGTCCATGCTCGTCGGTTCCGGTGATCAGACGAACGTCGCGCCCGCTCAGCCGGTAAAAACGGGCGATGGCATCGGCCGCGATCGCTTCATAAGCATGACCGATGTGCGGGCGCCCATTGGGATAGCTTATGGCGGTGGTAATATAGAAAGGTTCTGACATAAGCGTCTCTCTTGATGCATTGACGGCGCTTGTAAACAGCCAAAATATCAATTCTTTTCAACCGTCCTTGGCGAGATCCCCCATCAGGCTGCCAAGCCGGAATATTACCGCCTGATTATCCAGCGCTTTCGGAAGCGCAGTCGAAGCCAAGTCGCTGGCTTCGTGCCATTTTTCGATGGCTCGCATCGAACAGGAAAGCTCGGGCCCCTTGATCTGTTCGGCAATAAGGCTGGGGGCCCGTTCCAGAAAGGCGCGATATCGTGGTGTCGCTGCCTTCAACGCAAGCTTTCTCGCTAGTTCGCTCTTCAGGCTATTGTCCCGGTCGCCGGATTTGATAATTTGTCTGGCAATGCCCTCCAATTCGGCAAGTCCGACTTCGGCATATTGCAAGGCACGCCCCGGCGAACCTTCACCGGCGAGAACAAGCGCCTCGAGATCGGCCTCTCCCAGTTTCGGCGCGGCATTTTTCAGCACAATGCGCATGTCATCAGCACCCAGAGGGTCAAATCGCAACATCTGGCAACGCGACCGGATCGTCGATAACAGCCGGTCGGGCATATGGCTGATCAGAAAGAAGATGGTATTCTTGGGCGGTTCTTCCAGGTTTTTCAAAATGGCATTGGCACCGGCACGCTCCAGATCGTCAGCGGCATCAATGATGACGACCCGATATTCGGAAATCGAAGCCTGATTCTGGAACAGAGGTTGCAGGGCGCGAATCTGGTCGACCTTGATGTTGCGGGCCAGTTCATGCTCGTCGAGCGAACCCAGCCCATTGTCGCGCGCCTTTTTCTCTTCCTTGTCGCCTTTCGCCCCGCGGCGGAGCAATCGAAAGTCCGGATGCGAGCCAGCGGCGAGAAGATGGCCGGCCTCATCATCCTGACTGTCCGAGAAACCCGACTGCAAATTGCGCGAATTGAGGAGAAAATGAGCGGCTTGCTGGGCAAAGGCCGCCTTTCCCAATCCCTTGTCACCAGCCAAAATCCATGCGTGGTGGAGCATATCTTTTGCGAGAGCCTGTTGGAATATCTGCCTGGGCCTGTCGTGACCGAGATATGACGTCATGACATCAAGCCGTCGAGATTCTGCACGAGATTTTCTGTGATAGCTCCAACGGATTGCGACGCGTCAACAAGGCGGATACGCTCAGGCTCGTCCGCTGCAAATCTTCGGAAATTGGTCATGACCGACCGGTGATATTCGCTGTCCCTGCCCCCGATCCGGTCACTGTCGCCACGATCTCTCGCCTCCGCTCTTCTCGACGCTACTGCTTCGGGCAAATCGAGAATGAAGGTACGATCCGGCATCAGATTTTCACTGCCGATCCGGTGCAAATCCATAATTTCTGAGTCGCTTAGCTGTCCGGTGACACTTTGATAGGCCCTGCTGCTATCGATAAACCGATCGCAAATCACCCAATCCCCCCGGACCAGCGCAGGACGGATCAATTTGGCGCAATGTTCGGCACGAGCCGCGGCAAACAGCATCGCTTCGGTTCGAATATTCCATTTTTCCTCTGCGCCGGTCAGCAGCAATTCGCGGATGGTTTCCGCGCCTGACGTGCCACCTGGTTCCCGGGTCAACAGGACATTGTATCCGATCTTTTCCAAAGCGCCCGCGACTGCTCTCGCCTGGGTAGACTTGCCCGTCCCCTCCCCGCCTTCCAGGCTGATGAAGCGGCCCCGGGTCACGCCAATCCGAGCAAGGATTTCAATCCGGCCCAGACACGATCAAAGAAACCAGCTTCGCCAACATCTTCGCCAGCGACCAGAGCCACTGACTGCTGTCCGGCATCCGCCGTGCTGACAATCAATCTAGCGATTGGCTGACCTTTGCTAATAGGGGCCTTGATCGGCCCATCATAGGTCACCTTCATCGATATATTTCCGTCTGAAGCTTTTGGAATAGTCGCAAAAAGATCCTTCGCCGCCACCAGCGATACGGTAGAGCTGTCGCCCAGTTGCACTTCTGCATTCTGAATTCGTGTACCCTTGTCGAACAGCTTCTTCGGCTCCCAGGCATTGAATCCCCAGTTCATGAATTTGACCGATTCCTCGACCCGACCACCATAGCTATCAAGCCCGGCGAGAACCGATACCAGACGCCGGCCCTTTTGTTCGGCCGAACCGGTGAAACCATAGCCGGCTTCTTCGGTATGACCGGTCTTCAGCCCGTCCGACCCAGCCACTTTGCCCATCAGGGGATTGCGGTTCGATTGCGTGATGCCATTCCAGGCAAATTCGTCCTGGCCATAGAAACCATCATATAGTTTCGGGAAATTATTCACCGTCGCCGAACCGAGTTTGGCGAGGTCCCGTGCTGTGACCATGGTCCGGCCTTCATCCGGCCAGCCATTGCTATTGCCAAACCGGCTCTTCGACATGCCCAGTTCTTTGGCCCGCTTGTTCATCAGCCCGACAAAAGCTTCCTCGGTGCCGGCGATGCCTTCGGCCAGCACGACACAGGCGTCGTTGCCAGAGAGAGTCACGATACCGTGCAGCAGATCGCTCACACTGACCTGATCACCCACGCCAAGGAACATCGTGGACCCCTGATTATTCCATTTCTTCCAAGTTTCCTCGTTAACGCGAAACTTGTCGTCCAGCTTGAGCTTGCCCTTGTTGATCAGATCAAACGCAACATAGACGGTCATCATTTTCGCCATCGACGCTGGCGGGATTTGCTTGTCCGCATTTTTCTCGAATAGAACCGCTCCGGATGACAGGTCCGTCATATAGGCGATTGGGGCATCGGTATCGAAGCTGGGTGCAGCGACTACAACGGAGGATAAGGCGATGAAAGGCAGTGAAGCCAGAAGATATTTTTTCATTTGGGCCAGGATTCCCGATCAAAATTTAACGGCAAAAACTATTTGTCCGCGCGCAAGATTCGAGCACCGCTATAGCCGCGCTGCTGCGCCTGTGCCAGCCCTGCTTGTGCATCCTTTTCGTTGGAATAGGGCCCGTAGCGAACGCGCCAAATGGATCGCGTGCCATCGGGCATAACCTTCGCCCCAATCTTTTTGGCTAGTACGTCGGCCCGCGATTTATCGCTAAATGCTGCGACTTGCACGAAAAAGAATCCTGGCAAACCGCCAACATAATTGTTGCCGACACTATTTTGAGCGGCAACCGGACGTCCGGCGCCTTCAATGATGAAGCGGCCATCGCGTGTTCCCGCTGCCGGCGAAGGCCTGGGGCCAGCAATAGCATCTTTGCTTGGAGAGGTAGAGCCAGGCGCAGCGGCCTGCCTGATTGGCGCTGCCGGTCTTGGCAGCTTGGCCAGGTTTTTCCGCAATATCAGAAGCAGTGAATCCGGTGTCGCGATGCGCTCGGTGGCAGGGGCGCCCATGCGAAGCACCGCGCGTTCCTGTTCATTAGGATTAACCTTGCGAACGCGGACACCGGAGACACCATCCCGATCCACACCCAGTTGCTTGGCCGCTCCATGGGACAGGTCGATCAGCCGGTCGTTGGCAAAAGGTCCACGATCGTTGACCCGAACCAATATTGTCCGCCCGGTATCCAGCGCCGTCACTTCGACATAGGACGGCAGCGGCAGCGTCTTGTGCGCAGCCGAAATGCCCTGAGGATTGTAGATTTCACCATTGGCCGTCTGGTTGCCGGACAGTTCTTCGCCATACCAGCTGGCATAGCCCACTTCATCGTAACTCTGCACATCTTCTGGTGTATAGGTGTTGCCACCGACCTTGTAGGGATCACCAATTTTCTGCGGATAGTCGGAAACCGCTGCCGCCCCGGCGGCTTGACCTGCTCCACTGGGCGGCGGCGCGCCATCCGGGAACTGACCAAAATCGCGCGAACTGCTACAACCGGCCAGTGCCAGGGTGGCAGTCGATAATATTCCAAGTTTAACTGCGTATTTCATCCGCTAATAACCCCACTGCTAGCCCGTAAAAATTCGAACAATTATAATCCAGTATGACGCGATAATTGCCGGTCAGCAAATAGGCTGTGCTGCCCGCGCCGTCTGGCTCAAGCAGGGTTGCCATCACATTCTTGCCAAGACTCTTGCCCGTCGCAGGCACAACCCCGAGCGAGCGCCATTCGGCCATGCTTTTCCATTGGCTATGGCGGCCAAATACGCGCGGACAGCGTGTCGGCACGATTTTGCTCGCCACCGCGTCACGGTCGAGCGACGACGGGACGTTGACGGCGATGCCCCACGGCTCTCCGCGGCGCCAGCCCGAATTGACAAAATAATTGGCGATCGAGGCAACCGCATCATATTCGCTGTTCCAGATATCTGCATATCCGTCACCGCTGCCATCTTTCGCCAGTCGCAAATAAACCGAAGGCAGAAATTGCGGCATGCCCATGGCCCCTGCCCAGCTCCCCTTGAGCGCGGATTGCGGGACGCCCTTGTCGATCAGCTGGAGCACGGCGAGCAATTCAGGCTCGAAAAGCGAGCGGCGCCGGCCTTCATAGGCCAGGGTTGCCAACGAGCGGGGAATATCAAAATCGCCCATGTAGGAGCCATAGTTGGTTTCTTTGCCGTAAATTGCCATGATGATCGGGCCAGGCACGCCAGTCTCGCGCTCGACATCGATCAGCTTGGCAATCAGGCGACGATAGGCCGCCTTGCCGTTTGCGATCCTCTGACTCGTGATATGCCGCTGCTGATAGGGTGCGAAGGGCGGAATAGCGCTATTGGTACTTCCACCAGGCTGCGACTGGTCCAACTGGATCACTCTGGGATTATAGGTCAGGCCCGGCAGCACTTGATCCAGAGTCTGCGCCCGCACACCCTGCTGCAAGGCTTTCTGACGCACCTCCTGCAGATAGGATTCAAAACTGGAGCTGCTTTGTGCTTTGGCGTCTTGCATCGGTGTTGCGGCGCTCATGCCAAAAAGAGCAAAAGCGCTGCAAGCGATAGCGGTCATGATACGCATGATTACTTCCTTTTCGTCTTCCCCGTTGTCGCACAAAGCGAGTCGGAGGGGAATCCCTAAATAACCCGGAGAAGCAACCACTCGCCCCAAAAGCCGTGATCCTCCGAAATCTTGTTCGCATATTTCAAACATTTACAAAATGTTTTGCGCTTTCAAATCGGGAACGCTAGGACGCGTGCGACCCGGCCCTAAGGGCCATGCGGACAGGTGGCAGAGTGGTCGAATGCAGCGGTCTTGAAAACCGCCGAGGGTGCAAGCTCTCCGTGGGTTCGAATCCCACCCTGTCCGCCACCGATTTATGGGCATGTTCCACGCCCTGAAAAGAGCGAATCGATTGGCCACAACGGTAATTTTTGGATGTAAAATCGGCGCCGAATTTCGCATAACCAGCTCTAAACTCACAGAATCTTGGCTTGCAGCCTGAGTCCGGCCGCTGGAGTAGATCTGTTTAAATGCCTGCAAGAGGCTCCACAGTGGACATTTTGATTCCGCCCCGTATAAATCCGGATCAAAATAGTCCATTGCACTTGAAACAAGCGATATCGACAACATTGACAGGAGAATTCAACATGCGTGAAGCAGTCATCGTATCCTATGCCCGCACCGGGCTTGCCAAAGCTGGTCGCGGCGGATTCAATATCACGCCGCCAATGACAATGGCTGCTCATGCCATCAAACATGCCGTCGCCAAGGCGGGTGTTGAAAGTGATTATGTCGATGATTGCATGTTCGGTAATGTAGCCCATGCTGCTCCCAATATCGGACGCAATGCGGCGCTTCTTGCCGGCCTTCCCAAAACAACGGCCGGCGCTACGGTCAATCGTTTTTGTTCGTCGGGCATGCAGGCCATTGCGATAGCTGCAAACCATATTCGCGGTGACGGTGCAGATTGCGTTGTCGCGGGCGGCGTCGAAAGCATTTCGATGCAAGGGCCCCGCGCTCCGGAAGGCAGCATCGACGAAGAGATCCTGAAAATTGCGCCCGCAATCTTCATGCCGATGATCGAGACCGCAGATATAGTCGCGGAGCGTTACAATATCAGCCGCGAATATCAGGATGAATATTCCCTGCAATCGCAACAGCGGATGGCGAAGGCTCAGGAAGCAGGGCTGTTTGCTGACGAAATCGTGCCGATGCAGACCAAGATGAAACTGGTCGACCGCGAAACCAAGGAAGAAACCCTTGTCGATTACTCAGTGGACCGGGACGAGTGCAACCGACCGACAACAACGCTGGAAGGCCTCGCCAGTTTGAAGCCAATCATGGGCGAAGACAAATTTATAACGGCGGGGAATGCCAGCCAATTGTCCGATGGAGCGGCAGCGCTCGTGCTGATGGAGGCCAAGGAAGCGGAGCGCCGCGGATTGAAACCACTGGGTCGCTTTGTATCCTGGGCCGTTGCAGGATGCGAACCGGATGAAATGGGTATTGGCCCGGTATTTGCCGTTCCCAAACTGCTCGAACGCCAGGGTCTGACCGTCGACGATATCGATATCTGGGAACTGAACGAAGCTTTTGCCAGCCAGTGCCTTTATAGTCGTGATCGTTTGGGCATTGATCCGGAGAAGTACAACGTCAATGGCGGTTCCATCTCTATCGGCCACCCCTTCGGCATGACCGGCGCGCGCTGTGCCGGACATCTGTTGCAGGAAGGGCGTCGTCGTGGCGCGAAGTGGGGCGTGGTCACCATGTGCATTGGCGGCGGCCAGGGCGGTGCCGGACTTTTTGAAATATATTCCTGAGCCTTCAGCCCAGTCAGAATAGAATCAATCTAAAGGAATAGGGTCAGTTTTGGATCAACTCACAGACGAACATGTCAAGCGCCGGTTGGCCGACGCTTTGGCCCATCGCTCCTCCGTGCCTGCCGAGAAGCTGGTTGCCGGATTGCTCCGTACTTTCAGCCTCCAAGCGGATGGTGATGGTGAGTTCATATATCCCGCGCTCAGTTCAACCGCGCGCGAACGGATTTTCGGTGGCCAGGTGATTGCCCAGGCGATTGTGGCCGCCGATCGCACCGTTGATGACGAGAAGAATATCCATTCGCTCCATTCCTATTTTCTGCGGGCGGGGGATGAGACAAAGCCGCTGCATTTCCGCGTTCACCGCGATTTTGACGGACGCAACATCTCCAATCGCAGGGTCGTTGTCCGGCAGAATGACAAGGTCATTTTCAACCTGACGGCTTCTTTTCAAAAGCCAGCAGAGGGGCTTCATCATCAGGTGGATATGCCCGATGTTTTGCCGCCCGAGCAATGTATGGGCGCAATGGAACAGATCGCCCGCAACCCGCAGGTTTCGGACGAGCATATCGAGCGGATGAGTATGCCGCGCCCGTTTGACGTCCGCAGCTTTCGTCCGGAAGGGAAGACCAAACACGCGCATCAATATCAATGGCTCAAGACTGTCGCGCCACTGCCGGATGATCCGCTTACCCACAGAGCGGCTTTGGCTTTCGCCTCTGATATGGGATTGCTCTCGACATCCATGATTCCCCATGGATTGCACTGGACAACGCCCGGATTATTCTCGACCAGTCTTGACCACGCGATGTGGTTCCATGATGATTTCCGGATGGATCAATGGATTTGCTATGTGATGGATAGCGACTGGACCGGCCATGCGCGCGGTCTCAATCGCGGGTCCCTCTACACGCAGGACGGCATATTGATCGCTTCCGCGGTGCAAGAGGGAATGATCCGCCTTGCACCGAAAAGCGATTGAGCGTCAGAACAGCCCCTTCAGATCCTTCTTCAATATTTTGCCGTTGGCGTTGCGCGGCAGGCCTTCATCGCGGAACAATATTTTTACCGGCACTTTGAAGTTCGCCAGCCGCTCGCGCACCCATTGTTGTAACTCCGCTTCGCTGGCTGTTTTTCCTGGCGCCAGTTGGACAATAGCAGCCGGTTCTTCGCCCAGCGTCTTGTGATCTATACCGATCAACGCTGCATCCATCACCGCCGGATGGTCATAGAGAACATTTTCGACCTCGGATGAATAGATATTCTCGCCGCCGCGGATGATCATGTCTTTTGCGCGGTCGACAATATAGCAGAAGCCCTCGTCATCCAGTCGCGCCAGATCTCCGGTACGGACCCAACCATCGACGAACGTTTCGGCGGTTGCCTCCGGACGTTTCCAATAGCCTTTCGAGACCATCGGTCCACGCGCCCAAAGTTCGCCGACTTCGCCGATTGGCATTTCGCTGATGCCATCGTCGCTCACGATCTTTAGATCGGCGGCGGCCACCGGCGGTCCACAGCTGGTCGGCCGGTTGAGATAATCCTCGGCACTATGGCCCGTCACCGTCGCCATGGTTTCGGTCATGCCCCAGCCGTTGCCGGGTAGAGCACCAAAAACTTCATATATTTTCCGGGCCAGTTCGGGTGCTGACGGCGCCCCGCCATAGCTGATCGTATCGATCGAACTCAGATCATATTTTTCGCGGTCGGGATGTTCGATCAATTGCCATGCAATAAACGGTACACCGCCGGTTGCATTGACCTTTTCCCGCTCGATAATTTCCATCGCCTTGACCGTGTCCCACTTGTGCAGGAAGATCATCTTGTGGCCGCCATGAACCGTCGGCATCATGGTTGCGGAGCAAGCAGTGCAATGGAACATGGGTATCACCGTCAGGCCAACCCGAACGGTCGGTTCGGGCAGTTCATTGCCCCGGCGCAATGCTGCAACCGCTCCACTATAACCGGCAGAAACAGCGTTGGTCGTCAGGTTGCGATGACTGCCGAGAGCGCCCTTGGGTTGCCCGGTCGTGCCACTGGTATAAAAAATTGTCGCGGCATCGTCCGGTGCAATGTTGACCGCGGGCAGATCCTGATCCGGCAAATCGCCATAGTCATTGGGTCGGCCGATAATGTCTTCTAGCGGACGTGCCGGCGCTGCCAATGCGCCCTGGCTACGCGCCACGATGACATGTTTGAGCTCCGGCAACTCTGTCAGATGCGGAGAAATCCGATCCCATCTTTCAGCATCGCATAATAATATACTCGACTCAGAATTCTCCAGACCGAAAACCAGTTCCTGATCGGTCCACCAAGCGTTGAGCGGTACGGCAATGGCTCCGATCGATGTCGCGGCGAAGAAAATGACCGGCCATTCGGGCAGGTTACGCATGGCGAGCGACACCCGGTCACCCCTGGATACGCCCATTTTCTGAAGTTCTGCCGCAAGAGCAGCGACAGCGCGATACCAGTTGGCATAGGTAACGCGCTCGTCTTCAAATATCAGAAATTCGCTGTCGCCATGACCGCGCGCATGTTCCGCCAGAGCCGCGAGGCTGGGGTGGGCATTTTTCCAGACGCGGGTCGCGACCCCGTCGATGTCGACCATTTCCATTTCAAATGGCTGGCCGGGGGCACATAACAAGGCTTCTACTTCATCACGCGACCGCAGCGGCCATCCATTGCTGGGCGTCCACTTTTCCAGTGGATCTATTGCTTGAGTTGCCAATTTATTCTCTCCTATTCGATATCCTAGACCTATCCGTTGAATTTTTCGCCTTTGCTGGCCTTGTTCCGCAGCATATCGGCGACGGACAGATCGTGTTTTTCCAGCCCGGCAACGACTTTGTCGAGACCGACCGTATCGGCCCAGAACATCGGGCCACCGGTATAAAGCGGCCAGCCATAGCCATTGATCCAGACAACATCGATATCGCTGGCCCGCTGTGCCATACCTTCTTCCAGGATTTTGGCGCCTTCATTGACCATCGGATAGAGTAGCCGCTCGCGGATTTCGTCCTTCGAAATTTCGCGCTGCTGCTTGCCGGCTTTGGCGGCAAATTCGGCAATGATCTTTTTGACTTCGTCAGATGGCGTGCGTTGACGCGCCTGATCATAGTCATAAAATCCTTTGCCGACTTTCTGCCCCCAGCGTCCGACAGCACAAAGAGCGTCGCGCAAGGTTTCGATGCGTTCCGGATCGCGATGCCATCCGATATCGACACCGGCCAGATCGGACATCTGGAACGGACCCATCGGAAAGCCGAATTCGAGCAATACATCGTCGACTTCCCAGTAATTGGCGCCTTCCATGATCATCTGGTTGGCCTGTTCCTGACGCGGGCTGAGCATCCGGTTGCCGATAAAGCCGGGACAGACACCCGAGACTGCCGCAACCTTGCCGATCTTCTTCGACAATTTCATCGCCGTCATCAGCACATCGTCAGCAGTCATTTCACCGCGGACAATTTCGAGCAATTTCATCACATTGGCGGGCGAGAAAAAGTGCAGGCCGAGCACATACTCGGGGCGCTTTGTTACCGCTGCGATCTCATCGATATTCAGATAGCTAGTGTTGCTGGCAAGGATCGCACCCTGTTTCACAATGCTATCAAGCTTTGTGAAGACTTCCTTTTTGACGTCCATATTCTCGAACACCGCCTCGATCACCAGATCGCAATCGGCGAGATCATCATAAGACAGGCTGGGGGTCAATATGCTCATCGCATCTTCGACCTGTTGCTCGGTCATGCGACCGCGCTTGGCTGTATTCTCGTAATTTTTGCGGATCACGCCAACGCCGCGATCCAGCGCTTCTTCTTTCAACTCGACGATAGTCACGGGAATGCCGGCGGAAAGAAAGTTCATGCCGATGCCGCCGCCCATGGTCCCGGCGCCCAATATCCCGACTTTCTTGATCGGGATCAATTCGATCTTGGGATCAATGCCGTCAATCTTGTTGGCCGCCCGTTCGGCAAAGAAATAATGCTGCATCGCAGCCGCCTGGGTACCGGTCATCAATTTGGTGAACAGTTCGCGCTCTTTTGCTACACCATCTGCATAAGAAAGTTCCCCCGCAGCTTTTACCGCCTGGATCCCAGCTTCCGGTGCATCAAAGCCACGAATCTTGCGACCATTTTTCTGCCGGAATTCATCGAATATAGCCGGGTTCTTGATGCCGTCTTCGTTGGCGGTGCCTTCTGAAGAGCGCGGCGGCGCCTTGCCGATCTGCTCGCGCGCAAAGGCTATCGCATCGTCGGCCAGACTGTCTTCGCCGACGATCTTGTCGATCAGTCCGATGGCATGCGCTTTTTTGGCGGAGATCGGGTTGCCGATCACGACCATCGGCAGCGCTGCTTCTGCGCCAACCACCCGCGGCAGACGCTGGGTTCCGGCGGCACCCGGGATCAGGCCCAGTTTGACTTCCGGCAAACCGATTTTCGCTGACGGGACCGCAACCCGATAGTGACAGGCCAGTGCTACCTCACATCCACCGCCAAGAGCGGTGCCGTGGATCGCCGCGATAACCGGCTTGTCACTGGCCTCCAACCGGTCAAGGGCTTCACCCAGATTGGGTCCCTGCATCGGTTTGCCAAATTCGGTAATATCGGCGCCGGCAAAAAACGTCCGTCCATCACAGCGGATAACCACAGCTTCAATTTCATCGTCAGACAAGGCCTCTTCCATACCATCGACCAGTCCTTGGCGAACGGCGGCGCCAAGCGCATTGACCGGAGGATTGTCGGATATGATGACCAGAATATTATTCTGCTTTTCGGTGGTAACGACAGACATTTTTCTCTCCTCAAAGATTATGCCTAGATGAAGAACAGATGCGATGCGGCATGTCAATTGCGCGATTAAATTGAGCCAGATGGCAGGCCGCCATCTAATCGGAAATTCGTTGTCAGGGACATGCCGCTGACATGAAATGCAATCTCTCGAAGATCGGCATATATGACAATAGTCCGCAGTTTGTTATCCAATGCCGCCCCGTCGAGAGCAACGGCAACCGGCAGAGCTTGTCCGACCATCAGGACGAGCGGATCGAATATGTTGCTTGTTAATCGAGAACATTCCGGGTGCTCAATAGGCGATATTCCGACATCAGGCCTTTGAACAGGCTGTAGCAGCAGACGAGCAACACCACTGTGAAAGGCAGGCCGCTCGCTATCGTCCCTGCCTGCAGCGTTCCCAGTGCCGCAGCACCACCGCCGACCAGCAATGCCGCTGCGACAAGACCTTGTAATATTGCCCAGAAAATACGCTGTGCAACAGGTGCATCGGTTCGGCCGCCTGCCGTTATCGCATCAATCACCAGTGAACCGGAATCGGACGAAGTGACAAAAAATACGATCAACAGGACGATGGCCAGGGAAGATGCGATATAGGGGAACGGCATATTCTCCAGCATCTGAAACAGCACCAGCGGCACTTCGGTCATCCCGGCAGGCAATTGGCCAACGCCTTCCTTGACCTGTTCTATGGCCGTCACGCCAAATGTTGTGAACCAGATGATCGCGACGATCACCGGTACAATCAATACGACAGTCAGAAATTGCCGGATGGTACGACCTTTGGAAATGCGGGCGATAAACATGCCGACAAATGGCGACCAGCTTATCCACCACGCCCAGTAAAATATCGTCCAGCCATGATACCAGATTTTGTCGTCGCGGTCATTCCAGTCACTCAATGGAATGGCATATTCAGCATAGCTGACGATCGCGGTGCCAAAGCCTTTGAATATCTGAAGCGTAGGTCCGGCCACAAAAACAAATGCGAGCAGCAATGCAGCCAGAACCATATTGATATTGCTCAGCAGCTTTATACCGCCGTCAATACCGCGGATCACCGAAATGATTGCTAGCCCGGAAATGACAACGATAAGCAATAGCTGGGACGTCAGGCTAGCTTCAACCCCGAACAGAAAAGAGATTCCGGTCGCCGCCTGTTGCGCGCCAAAGCCCAATGACGTTGCCAGACCGAACAGCGTCGCAATCACGGCCAGAATGTCGATCAGATGCCCGGGCCAACCCCATATCCGGTCTCCCAATATCGGATAGAAAGCCGAGCGTATGGTTAGCGGCAGGCCTTTGTTGAAGGAGAAAAAAGCGAGCGCCAGACCGATCACGGCATAGACAGCCCAGGGGGTAAGCCCCCAGTGGAACACGGTTGCGCCAAGCGCCAGACGTTCGGCCTCCGGCGTTAGCGCTTCGACATTGAGTGGTGTTCCGCCCCAATCCGTATAATAAGCCATTGGTTCAGCTGCGCCGTAGAATAGCATGCCAATACCGACGCCGGCAGAGAAAAGCATCGCAATCCAGGAGGCCATGCCAAATTCTGGTTTGGCATCCACGCCGCCCAGACGGATTTTACCCAAGGGTGAAATTGCGACAGCAAGGCAGAAAAACAACACGAAGTTCGTGGCAATGACAAAGAACCAGTCAAAATATTGCAGCGTCCAGGCCTTGGTCGCCTCAAGCCCGTCTTGCGAGATATGCGGGAATATCAATGACAGGAGCACAAATGCGATAATCAGGATGGCGCTTACAAAAAACACCGGATTGTGCATTTCCAGGCCGAATGTATTTACATTGTCCTGCCCCGCTTCATAATCGGTCTCATACTCAATATCGACAACGTCCGCCGCTGCTGTTTCCGTTCCGCTCACTGTCGAGGCTCCAATATTATTTTTCCCAACGCATCTTTCAGCGGCTGCAGATGTGATTGATAGTGACGCCACAGATCGACGCTCGCCTTGGTGATCGGCTGGCGCACCTGCTCCGAACTGGCGGTACGAACAGCGCGTTCTGTCTGGTGAAAATCGATGCAGGCCTGCTCGAAGGGCAAGCCCAGATAATCGAGCATGCGGTGCACCTGCCCGTCGAGATCATCAAGCACATCTTCATGCTGTACCCGCAGGACAGTGCCGGGCAACACGCTGTCCCAATGCTCCATCAGCCGCACATAGTCCCGATAATATTGGCCGATTTCCTGTAATCCATAGGTGAACTCCTGCCCTTCCGCGAACAGTTGCTTGAAGCCGGAAAAACAGCAGGCCATTGGCTCCCGCTGTGCATCGATAATTTTGGCATTGGGCAGAATAAGTTTGATCAAGCCAACATGGCGGAAATTATTGGGCATTTTATCGATGAAGAACGGTGCGCCCTTGCGGTGGATCCGCGTGCTGTCGATATATTCCTGCCCCATTGCCCGCAACTGGTCAGGCTCGAGCTCATGTAGGTTCTCAGGATAAAGCGAGTCATTGCCCGCCTGTTTTGTCCGCCGCAAACGGTGCGCGAGTGACAATATATTGGGCAATTCCAGCGTGCCATCAATCTGGCTGTGCGATGCCAGTATCTGTTCCAGCAAGGTCGAGCCTGCGCGCGGCAGCCCCAGAATGAAAATCGGATCCGGAGCAGCGCACCCATTACCCGCCTGCTTTTCAAACAGCGCCGCCGTACATGCCGTTACCTGACTATCGAGTTCCTCTGTCATCTGATCGGCATCATAGCGTGACTGCACGCGTTTCAGCTGGTTGCCGCGCTCATAATGGGCAAAAGACCTGTCATAATTCTTGCGGTCTTCATAGGCCTTGCCCAGCGCGAAACAGATATGGATGCGGTTTTGATAACTCAACCGGTTGCCATGTTCCTGAGTCTCCATCTGACGCAATTCTTCGTCACTGAAACTATAGGTTTTGAGGTTGGCCAGGCCATAATAGGCATCGCCATGGCGGGGGTCTGATTCGATAGCGTTTTGATAGGAGAGGACTGCTTCTTCATGGCGACCAAAGGTTTTCAGTGCGTGGCCGCGAGAGGTCAGCGTTACCGGATCATCCGGCAACCGCTGCAAGACCTTTTCGAATAATTCCAGCGCCTGTTCATAGTCTCCAGTCTGCATGGACTCGATCGCGTAGAGCGATTGGAAAACCGGATTATCCGGGTCCCCCTGATATAAAAACTCGCTTTGTTTTAGAGCCTCTGCAAATTTCTGGCGCTTGCGAAGAGTTTGAATATAATCAATCCGCACCTGAATATTGTCCGGTTCGAATTCCAGTGCGCTCTCCAGCAGAAAATCGGCATCTTCCAATATACCCAACCGCGAACCGATATCGGCCAGCAATCGCATGGCTTCGACATGGTGGGGATTGGTTTGCAGAAAATGCCGACAGGCTGTTTCCGCCTTGATCAGTTTCCCCTCATATAAGAGGTGCGCTATCGCCACCAATGGCTTGGGCATATTGGCAATGCGCTGTTCTTGTCCGCGCATTTCCCTGGCGGCTTCACGGTGCCCCCAGCCCTCCAGTATCTCTGCTTGTGCTTTCCAGCTTGCTTGCAAAACGGGATTGCATTGGCACGCGCGGCGATAGGCGATCATTGCGCTCTCGAAATCGCCCTGGGCCTTGAAAATATGACCCTCTTCCTGATGAGCCCGGCCGAAATCCGGAGACAGGGTCTTCAGCAGGTCGACGCTCGCCAGGGCAGCGTCAGCATGTCCCAGATAGCGTTCGCAAACTGCCTTCATATAAAGTGCGTCAATGTTTTCCGCATCGTTGCGCAAAGCAGTCTTCGCCAAACCCAGCGCAGCCTCGAACCGACCCTCATACATTTGAGCGCGCGCCAGTTTCAGCTGTTCTTCGATATCAGGACCAGTTTCAGACATCTATTCTCGGCTTGCAGCCCTTAATAGCAGGGGAAGCTCTCCGATCGGAAAACCTCCCCATGCGTTTACAGGTCTTAATAGGCAAACGAAATGCGCGCGCCCACGGTTAGCGGACGATTTACTGTTATCCGCGCTCGATCATAAACGAAACTGCCGCTGATCTCGGCCCGTTCGTCGGTCAGATTCTCACCGAAGATTTCGAATGACCAGCTCTTGTCCGTCACACCGGCCGTAAGTCCGAAGGTTGTCCAACTGTCCAACGTGATCCGGTTGATCTCGATGATGTCGGTAGCCGAAGAGGCCGAATATGTAATCTGCGGCTGGATATGCGCTGTCCAGTCACCGAAAGCCTCCCATTCGTAGCGAGCACGGATATTGCCTTGGAAACTCGGCGCATAAGCGAGACTGCCGTCGTTGGTTGGTGTCAGAACGTCGGTAATCTCCGTATCCAATATGGAGAAAGCGGCACTAATCGTCAAACCGTCGATAGAATAAGGTGCGATCGTAATATCCGCCTCGATACCCAGGATCTCCGCATTCGCCGCATTGTCCGAAAAGAACAAGTTGGTGATGCTGGTGTCAAAGATCGTCGTCTGCAAATTCTGCACGTCGACAAAGAAGGCGCTGCCGTTGAAACGCAGCTGATTGTCAAAGAGTGAGGTCTTCCAGCCGATTTCATAATTGGTCACATCATCGGTTTCGAGCGCAAACGGGACGGTAAAGCCACCCGGACTTTGCGCGCCGCCCGGCCGGTTCAGCAGGCCTGGACGGAAGCCTTCGGAATAAGTTGCATAGAACAGCAAATCATCCGTTGGCGTCCATGTCACATTGGCTTTGAAGATAAAGCCGTCTGTTGCCGCCTTGTCCGGAGCGCTCAGCGAGTTGAACACTTGCTGTGCCTGCGCCTGGCTCAAGCCGGCCGCCTGGATTTCGGCTACTGTTTGCCCCTGCGTGAACGTCTGGCGGAGGGCATCATTACAACTGCCGATGAAGGTAAAGCTGCCATCACCATCATAGAGGTCGCTGATATTGGTGCCAAAAGCATTTTCATCAACGCCGCTGGAATTACAGAAAGACGAATTCGCGCTGCCTTCCAGATCAACTTCTACGTCATAATAGCGTGCACCCAGGGTGATCGCGAACTGATCCGAAATGTCATATGTCGCTTCGCCAAACAAACCGAACTGCTTGTCGGTTCGACGCACGTCATTACGGAATATGACGCCTGCCGGATAAGCGCCGCTATCGGTGTTAAAGACATTGGGCTGCGAAAAGTTGGCTGGGAAAGAGCCGCCAAACAGATCAATCGCAGTGCTGCCGGGATAAGTGAAGTCGTTGCGCTCCGACAGTTCCAGATCGCTATAAAACCCGCCAGCGGTCAAGCGCAGCGGATAGTCTGCCGGTGTGTTGAAGCGCAGTTCATGCGTCATCACTTCGGTCTCTGTGCGCGAATTTACTAGCAAATTGGGCGCCTGACACGTTCCTGTAGGAGCGCCGCCTGGATAGGAAACCGAACCGTCGCAGATATAATATGGCAAATATTGGCCAACGAACAGATAGTCCGTATAATCCACCCGCTGTGTTGTTTCGCGCTTGGTATAAGCACCGGTGTAAACCAGTTCCAGAGCGCCGATACGGCCTTCCAGGGTCCAGCTTGTGTTGCTGAAATCATCCTTGATTTCATCCTGTTCAAAACGTTCGATCTGCAAATCGCCGAGCGTTGGATCTTCAAAGAAAACGCCATCGGAATCCAGCCCCTGGCGGGCATGGGCAACGGTCAGGCTCCAGTCATTTGAAAATTCATATTTGCCGCCGACCCGGAAACCGAGATATTGCGTATCGTTAAAATTCTTCTCGGCCAGAGCTGAATTGTCCGCCAATATGAAATTCACACCGGACAAATCAGCGCCCGACTGCAAACCGTCACGAGCGGCGCTCACCGGGACGCCATTGTCACGTACCGTGCCAGCGGCACGGAAACGGGCGCTGTCAGCGGCGCTGCGTGTTCCGGCAACATTGTCGATATAGCCGCCCTTGTTGTCATAATAGCCAACAGCACGGATAGCGAACCTGTCGGTTACCGGGATATTGACCATGGCTTCGATATTGTAGCTCGGATCACCGCTTTTCGTATAAGCGAGACCAGATTTTACTTTGGCTTG
Organism: uncultured Sphingorhabdus sp.; assembly: GCA_963974765.1. Classification (GTDB taxonomy): domain Bacteria; phylum Pseudomonadota; class Alphaproteobacteria; order Sphingomonadales; family Sphingomonadaceae; genus Parasphingorhabdus. Next base: position 689,027 of record CAXBEI010000002.1, on the reverse strand, counting down.
GAACTGCCCGAGAACAGGCTTGTTGGTGATCAAACGCACTGTACCCGCTTGCGAGCTCGCGCCGAACAAAGTGCCCTGCGGTCCGGACAATACTTCCACGCGCTCGAGATCGGCTGCGTAGACATCCAGATTGCGGCCTGGCTGTGACACCGGCTGCTCGTCAAGATAAAGAGCCACATTGGGCGCAAGTCCGGCGACGCCGGCAGTGGTCAGATTTGGCGTCGTCGATGCCAGGCCACGAATATAAATTGTGCTTTGGCCCGGCCCGCCGCCGCCTGCTGTTACACCTGGCAATTGCTGAAGATAGTCGTCAAACACGGTGACGCCCAGTTGATCGAGAGTTTCTTCGCCCAAGGCCTGCACGGCGATCGGGACATCCTGCAAGTTGGCGCTCCGTTTTGTCGCGGTAACGACAATTTCGGTCACGCCCTTCTTCTGCTCTTCAGAAACTGCTTCTTGAGCTTGTGCTGATGCACAGCCCAGCGCCGCGATGACAGCGAGCGATGTGCTCGTTTTTAAGTAGTTCAAATTAGCCCTCTTATGGTTTCAAATTTAAATTTAAGGGAAAAACACGTCCGACCGGATAACCTATCGAACCCACTGCAAAGCCGAAAAATAAAATGTCCCCCTGCGACATCGGCTTTCAAATATGGGGGGTCTATAGCAGCTATTACCGTTTTGTGAACCGCAGTGTTTAATCGGTCAATTAATACGATTAACAGACGCTGACCGTACATAGTTTGAACAATGAACTCCGGTTTCGACGACCATCCAAACCTTCGTCCTGCCAATGGTCTCCGGAAAGAAGCCGCAATAGAATGACGCTCGATCTTATGCCGACGAAGCCGGAGAAAAGCGAAGAGAGCGGCCGCCTGCCCTAGCCTGATCAGTCACTAGCCCGGTCAGTCACCTAGCGCGAACAATCACGAAAAATGATCACGCCTGGTTCTCCCGATCAGCCAGCACTTCGGTTTCAGGAGTCGTGTTTCGCGCGAACGGGATATTCTGGAAACTTGTTTTATCCTCTGATCCGACTTTCTCTCGCCGCCACATCCGCAACATGGCAAAAAGCACGATGAACAGATGTGCGGCCAAAAGGGTCGAGAATAATGCCATCGGTCCGAACAACGTCAAAGCGAGGCCGGCAATGAAAGGTCCGGCAATCGACCCGATTCCGAAGACCATCAACAGCCCGCCGCTGGTCTGGATGAACTGGCCGGGATCTGCGTGGTCATTGGCGTGCGCGACAACGATCGGATACATCGCAAAGATCGCCGCCCCCAGTACCGAACCGATCAGGATATTGGCCGTGCCGGATTCGGGTCGCAAGAAAACAAATGCACCGTCTGCCGCCATTGCAACGAGCGCGAGGAATACCAGTACTTTTCTTCGGTCAAACCGGTCCGAGGCGCGACCGACGGGTATTTGCGACATTGCTCCAGCAAGAATGGGTACGCTGCAGAAAAGAACTATGGTCGTCAGATCAAGGTCGATGTTGTTGGCATATACAGGCGCCAATGCTCCAAAACTGCCATTCGAGATACCGATCATCAGCACGGCAAACACCGCGACCGGAGAATTTCGCCAAAGCTGCAGAATATTGAGTTTGACCTCGAACAGGGGTGACGGCGCCCGGTTCGAGCTGATCGTGGTCGGAATCAGCGCCAGGCAATAGAAAATGGCCGCCAGCATGAAAAACCAGGACGTAGATACATCCGCACCGATCAGGACCAATTGACCGCCGGTTGTACCCACCAGATTGATCATCGTATAGGTTCCGAAAACGCGCCCGCGGATCGATGAATCAACTTCCTCGTTCAACCAGCTCTCGACGATCATTGCCGCTCCGGCAAAGCAGAAACCCGATACCGCTCTTAACGGAATCCAGCTCCAGGGACTCGGGACCATCGCCGACAATAATATGGCGATCGCAGCCGTTGCAGCGAGTGTACCGAACACGCGGATATGACCGACCCGGGATACCAATAATGGTGTATATAGGCAGCCGAGCACATAGCCTGCCGCCCATCCGGTGCCGAGCAATCCCAGAGAAAAGGCGCTGAAGCCCTCGTCTGATCCGCGTAGCGGCAGAATGAGGCCATTAATTCCGCCCGCGATCAGCAGGAATAGAGAGCCGAGCAACAGTGCGCTGAGGGGGATTAGTCTGGTTGTCATGACCGCTTGGTAACTGCTCGAATTCATGGGCGCTGTCTAGCGATGCATCAGCGTGGGCCCGGAGAGGTCTGATATTTACCTTTTAAAAGCCCGATTCCGGACATACGTGTATCCGGCCATCGGAATTCCTATACCGGAAGCGCAAGCGCGCCTCGGTCGCTTTTCCGGCTTAGCGCCCGGGCGTTATTTCCGGCGTTTTTTGCGCTTGGCGTAACGCTCGTCACGAGCGGCTTTCTTCTCGGCTTCGGTCAGTCCTAGCGCCAGCTTTGGCTTTGTTTTTTCTTTGGCGGCTTTGCGCTCTGCCTTCGCTTGTTCAAATGCCGCGCGTTTCGCTTCGCTCGCAGCGGCCTGTTTTTGCTCGCGTGCGAGTTCGGCTGCCTTGCGTTCGGCGATGACTTCATCGCTTAGCGGAGGTTTTGCCTTCAGTTTTTTGAGTGCAGCCTGTTTGGCTTTGGCCGCCATTTGAGTGCGTACTTGGAAGGATGGTGGTGTAAAAGGCGGCATTTGAGTTTATATTTCCTTGATAATGCGATTAAGGCGTGCGCCGGTTTATTCCCGAACGGCGTTGCAGCCCGTACAGTCATTAGAGCAATCGGGCAATGTTTAAGCAACCGGGAGAGGTTATATAATATAGCAAACGCGACAAATTACACCGTTAAGCCACCGAAATGGAGCAACGGCACGCAAAAACAGGCCGACCTTAGCTCGCCCGTATCAGTTCAACCCACTATTCTTGTTTGACGGGCCGGGTACTCGAACTCAGATAAACAGCATAGCTATCAGTGAAGGCAAACAAGACACCATCGGCTTCTTCTGTGGCAAAGCTCGTCGCTTCATCATCCGAACTGCCATATGTCATTTCGTCTTTTTTGATGGCAGAGATCATCGCATCGCGCTCAACAGAACATGCTGTCTTTGCCACCTTTTTAAAAGCGCCCGTGCCGGTCTTCTCGTCCAGTTGCGCCGTCGTAAACTCGACGAGGCAGTTGGAATAAGTAACCCGCGCTGTTTCCGCGTCGGCGATTGTTGCGGCTGAAACGGTGCTGAACAAGGCAATACTCAAAAATGCAATCATGACTTTCATTCCTAAATTGAGAACATCCCTATAGCATAACTCGATTTCAGGAGCGAAGCAGATTCCACCATCATCCGGCTAAAATCTGTCTGCTGAAATCAGCCAATATCCAATTTTGGTTTTTAGGGTCACCGGCATAGATCTCTTGCGTCTCGCGGTCCAATTCACATTTGCACTTGCAACTCGAATCATTTTCGACGAATGGGTCGCCAGATATTGGGTTTCTCTTAATCGAGAATTCAAAGGGAAATCGGTGAGAAAAAGGCTTCGGTCCAGCTCAAATCCGGTACTGCCCCCGCAACTGTAAGCGGCTAGCCGATATGCCAAATGCCACTGGATCCCCGGATCTGGGAAGGCGGCATATTCGACAGCGATCCGCAAGTCAGGAGACCTGCCCGGTATCGTCGTTCTTCAGCCGGACGGGGTGTGTCGGGTGAACGGGGTTTTCCCCTGCGTAGCGGCAACTATGTCGTTAACAAAAGGGACTCCCAATGTATAAATTCCGAACCTTAGCCACGCTTTTGGCATCTTCCGCATATTGCTACGCTGTGCCGGCACTCGCCGCCAACGATTCCGAGATCATTGTTACCGCCACCGGCGTCGAACAGGATATCGAAGATACCGGCACCGCCATTTCCGTTATCGATACAGCAGACATACTCGAACAGCAGATCATTTCGATTGCCGATATTCTGCAGGAACTGCCGGGCGTGAACGTCACCCAGAGCGGAGGTTTGGGGTCGCAGACTTCGGTCCGCATCCGCGGCGCCGAAAGCGACCAGACACTCGTTCTGATCAACGGCATCAGGGTCAATGATCCCTCTTCGCCCGATGGCGCTTTTGATTTCGGCAATCTGCTGGCCGGCAATATCGAACGCGTCGAAGTGCTGCGTGGCGCCAGCGGCGTTACCTGGGGAAGCCAGGCAGTCGGTGGCGTCGTCAATATTACAACCAGACGTCCGACCGAAGATTTCACCCTGTTCGCGCAAGGCGAATATGGCGCGCATGATACCGTGCGGCTCGTCAGCAATGCCTCTGGTAAAGTTGGACCTGTGGGCCTGAGCATCGGTGGCGGCTATGTCCGTACCGACGGTATCAGCGCCTATTCCGGCGGTACCGAACTGGATGGCTATCGGCAATATTCGGCTTCCGGGCAATTGCAGGTCGATCTGACCGATGCGATCAGCTTTGAAGCCAGCGGCTATTATGCGGACAGCCGGGTAGACAATGATAGCGTCTTCCCGCCGTTTAGCTCCGACGACAGCCAGTTTTCGCTGGCGAAGGAAATTTACGGCAATGCGGCCATTCAGGCACAGGCTTTCGACGGCCGGTTCCAGAACCGATTTGCTTTCAGCATCTCCGACATCAACCGCGACATCATAAACCCCTTCTTCACCTCGATGCCCAGAGGGCGGACAGAACGGTTTGAATATCGGGGTGATTTTGCCGTGGCCGAACAATTGCGCTTCATCTTCGGAGCCGAAACAGAAGAGAGCCGCTATGAAAATATGGGCGTAAGTGACTCGACCGGCATCGACTCCATTTTCTTCCAGACTGTGTTCCAGCCTGTCGACGGGTTGACGCTGACTGGCGGGATACGACACGATGACCACGAAGATTTTGGTGGCAATACCAGTCTCGCGGGAAATCTGGTCTATCGGCTCAGTGAAGACGGCCCGACCATTCGTGCCAGCTATGCCGAAGGATTCAGAGCACCTTCGCTGATCGATCTTGATGATCGTCCATTCGGCTATGGTACGCCTGATCTGGTACCGGAAACCGCAAAATCTTATGAAATAGGCATTGAGCAATCGCTGATCGAAAAAGCGGTGCGGGTCTCTGTGACCCTGTTCCAGCGGGACACAGACAACCAGATATCCTTCGCTGCCTGCCCGGTAGCGCCCGACCCGGCACCGGAAGTGTGCAGCAACGGCAGCCGTCCTTTTGGTACGACGCTCAACATCGAGCGCAACCGCACCAAGGGTGTCGAGGCGGTGTTGTCGATCAGCCCGGTTGAACAGTTGCGGATAGACGCCAATTACACCTGGCTCGACACCGAAAACCGGTCTTCCGGCGCCAACTTCGGTAACGAACTGGCTCGCCGTCCGGCAAGCAGCCTCTATCTCAACGCCAGCTACCAGACCGGCTTTGGACTGAAACTGGGCGCTGACATGCAGATGGTCGGCGACAGTTTCGACGATCTCGCCAACAGCCGCCGCATCGACGGCTATATACTTGCCGGAACACGCGCGAGCATACCGGTGACCGATATGTTTGAGGTTTTTGGACGTATCGACAATCTGTTCGATGTCACCTATGAAACAGCCACAGATTTTGGCTCTCCGGGGCGTTCGGCATACATTGGAGCGCGCGCGCGTTTCTGATATCCAATAGCAAAAGGGAATTTGATCATATGCAACTCGTTCAATCTTCATCGTCCGTCCAGAATATCTGGGCCGGTGTGCTGGCAACTTCGTCGGTTCTGGGCAGCCTTGCATTAGCCTGCATATTCCCTTTTGCCGCGATCGCGACCTTGCTGGCGGCGACTTTGCCGTTCCGCAAGGCAGCGGTCTGGATGGGCGCGGTCTGGTTCGCCAATCAACTGGTCGGTTATCTGATCCTCGGCTATCCGCAGACGGCCAACAGTTTCGGGCACGGCCTCGCCATGGGTGCAACCGCGATGGCAACGCTCGGGGTAGCGAAGATGATATTCACCTTGCGCGGCAACCAGTCGCCGGTCTCGTCTTTATTGGCTTTTGGCGGAGCCTTTGTCGCTTTTGAGGCATTGCTTTATGTCGCTGCGCTCTATCTCGGCGGAGTAGCGAATTTCGCGCCGTCGATTGTCTGGATGATCGCGCAAAACGACATCCTCTGGTTCGCTGGCCTCGGCGTCCTCTATCTGGTTCTCGACGGCACATTGTTCGGCCGGATCGGAAAGCAGGCAAGCCCGCTAGGCTGATCGCGCTATAGCCTGATCCGCATTTCCGAAAGTTGTGCGTAGGCGTCGCGGCACTGGTCCGCGATCGCCTGCCCGCTTTTCCCCAGTTTTATCATGGCGCTTTCCGCCACTCCAAATTCTGTCGTCTCGATCACCCGGCCATACCAGTGGCTGGCCCAGATGCCATCGGTATCGCGCTGACCTGATTGCCAAGAGAGCATGCCTGCGTCCCAGGGGATATCCAGCGCAGCACACAAGGCGCGTAAATGTGCTTCGGGATCGCGCAATATGTCAGCGCTATCCAGCACAACCGGAGCCTTGCCGGTCATTTGGGCAACCCGATCGGCATATTCCAGCTGCCGCGCAAAGCCGAGATCATCGGCTGCCACCTCGACCCGTTTGACGGCGTAGCTCGCCACCACCCGCTCCGGATCGCGGATCAGGAAGGCGTGGCGATGGTCGGGGAAGTCGTCGATGGACACGTCGGCGACCATATGGTGCGGCATATGTTTCTGGTACCAGACCGGCTTGCCGCCCGGGACCGGGCCCCGCATGCTGTCCGCCACCGATTGCCAGTCGCAGTCCATCGATGCGATGATTTCATCCGCCATCGGTTGGCGTTGACCGGAGGTTTTCAGGTAGGCGCCATAAAAAGGTTCGTCGCTGACCGCGCAATCGCTGCGCCCGCCAAAGCTTCGCATCATCGCGGTCGAGATATTGCGCGGGCCGGACCACATGGCGACGCGAGTTGTCATGACTGTATCACCTGTATCTCCTCGTTCGCAGCGAAGCGTTTAAACTCAAGGCTATTTTGGGCTCGCACGAAGCCACGAAGGCACAAAGATGCTGCCTCTTTGATGACATCCTTCGTGGCTTCGCGTCTTCGCGTGAGAAACATATCGGGGATGACCTGCGGTCGGCTTGGTATTGCACGCAGTCTATGCGGCCATATCGTCATCCCAAACCGTTCGCATCGAGCGAAGTCGAGATGCTTGCTAGAGTAAACCATGTCTCGACTGCGCTCGACACGAACGGGGCTAGACAACATCACGGTCTATCAATTCCTTGTACAGCCCCTGCAGCCGCTCGACCATCGGTCCCCTGCCCTCGGTCAAGATCCGTCCATCGACTTCGGTGGCCGGCACAACCCCGGCGAAGGTGCCGGTGACAAAGGCCTCATCCGCACCATAGACATCGGTGAGCGAGAAATTCTTCTCGAACAGCGGAATGTCGTTCTCGCGGCAAATCCTGATGACATTAGCCCGGGTGATCCCGCCGAGACAATAGTCGCCGCTCGACGTCCATACCTCCCCCTTGCGCACGATGAAGAAATGGGTGCTGTTGCAGGTTGCAACAAAGCCTTGCGGGTCGAGCATCAGGGCCTCGTCCGCACCGGCCTGTGTGGCCTGGATACAGGCAGTGATACAGTTGAGCTTGCTGTGCGAATTGAGCTTCTGGTCCTGCACCGCCGGGTCGCCACGCCGGACATGGACGGTGAACAGGCGGATGCCATTTTCGATCGTGCTCGGCAACGCTTCCTTATATTCGGGAATGATAACGATCGTCGCCGGCGAGATCACTACGCGAGGATCCTGATAAGGCGTTGAACGGATGCCGCGCGTCACCATCAAGCGTATATGGACGCCTTCCTGATCCGCCATGGCATTGCCGCTGATCGTCTCGTAAAGCCGCTCGACCAAAGCCTCCCGCGTGATGCCAATGTCCATGGCAATCGCCTTTGATCCTTCGAACAATCGATCGAGATGAGCATCGAGAAAAGCGATCTTGCCCTTGTGCACCCGCAGCCCTTCCCAGACGCCATCACCGAGCATGAAGCCGCTGTCAAAAACCGAAACCACTGCCTCGGCCCGCGGCGTCATCACTCCGTTGACGTTGATCAGAATATTCTCGTTGCGCGGGTCGGCGGTAAAGTCATGCGTGCCTTTGGCCATGTTATCTAACCTTCTGGTTTAGTGGAAACGCCCGGTGAACTTTACAAACTTTACAGTGTTAAAGAAAAGAAACGGACTGCCGCGGGAAAGGAGCATTTTTACGGGTCTAGCTGGTCTGTAAACAATGTGGTTCATGGCGCCAAGGCTAGCGCAAATGGGGGCGTGTAGGAAAGGAATTTGTGCCCCGCCGAAGGGCGGGGTCCAGACGATTGTGCAGGACAATTCTGGACCCTGCCCTTCGGCAGGGAACTTACAAGTGATCACTGAATCCCCTCTCCCGTGAGGGAGAGGGTTGTGCAGGCTTGGCAACTTGTTGCCTAGCCGGAACTGGGTGAGGGTGTACTTCGCTTCGGAGTGCAGAACGCCCTCATCCAACCGCGCCTAGCTTCGTTCCTCAGCAAGGCTTCCTACCCTTCTCCCTCACGGGAGAAGGGAAAATTCCGCAAAAGTCTTCAGAGACAAACTCTGGCAGCTTGTGCCCCGCCGCAGGGCGGGGTCCAGACGATCGCGCAGGACTGTTCTGGGCCCTGCCCTACGGCAGGGAACGGCTAGAAATGCTTGGCATATATAGAATATCGCCTGTTCCCCTGCCTCCGCAGGAGCACATTACATATGCAAGACACGTTCATAGGCATCGAGCACGCTCTCATGCATCATTTCACTGAGCGTCGGATGCGGGAAGACGGTGTTGATCAGTTCCGCTTCGGTGGTCTCCAGCGTCTTGCCGATGGTATAGCCCTGGATCAGTTCGGTGACTTCCGCGCCGATCATATGGGCGCCGAGCAATTCGCCGGTCTTGGCATCGAACACGGTCTTGATGAAACCCTCGGTCTCACCGAGCGCAATCGCCTTGCCATTGCCGATGAAAGGGAATTTGCCGACCTTGACCTCATGGCCCGCTTCCTTCGCTCTTGCTTCGGTCAGGCCGACGCTGGCGATCTGCGGGTGGCAATAGGTGCAGCCGGGGATATTGTTGACGTCCATGGTGTGCGGGTGGGCGTCCTTGCCAATCGACTGGGCGATGGTCTCTGCCGCGATGACACCTTCGTGGCTCGCCTTGTGCGCCAGCCACGGTCCAGCGGTGCAATCACCAATCGCGTAGATGCCGTCGACATTGGTCCGGCAATACTCGTCGGTCTTGATATGATAGCGTTCGTCCGGCTGGACGCCGAGTTGGTCCAGGCCGATGGTCTCGATATTGGGCATGATGCCAACGGCGACGATGACATGGCTGAAATCGTGCGTCTCTTTCTTGCCCTTGCTGTCCTCGATCTCCGCCTTGACTCCTTTGTCTCCGGTTTCGATGCTCTTCACGCCGGCGCCGGTCATGATCGTCATGCCCTGCTTTTTCAGCGACTTCTCGAGGAATTTCGAGATTTCCTCGTCTTCCACCGGAACGATCCGGTCGAGCATTTCGACGACCGTCACATCGACGCCGATATCATTGTAGAAGCTGGCAAATTCGATGCCGATCGCGCCGGAGCCGATGACCAGCAATTTGGTCGGCGTTTCGCTGGGCGTCATCGCGTGGCGATAGGTCCAGATGCGCTTGCCGTCGGCCTTGGCAAAAGGCAGATCGCGGGCGCGGGCGCCGGTGGCGATGATGATATTCTTGGCTTCCAGATCCACATCACCCTTGTCGGTCTTGACGCTGAGCTTGCCAGGCGCGGTGATCGTGCCATCGCCCATGACAACGTCGATCTTGTTTTTCTTCATCAGGCCGGTGACGCCCTGATTGAGCTGCTTGGCCACGCCGCGCGAGCGTTTGACGATGGCGTCGAGATCGGCGCTGATCTTCTCGGCAGCCAGACCATAATCGGCCGCATGTTTCATATTGTGAAACACTTCGGCGGAGCGGAGCAAAGCCTTGGTCGGGATGCAACCCCAGTTGAGACAGATGCCGCCGAGATTTTCGCGTTCGACAATCGCCGTCTTGAGGCCCAGTTGCGCAGCGCGGATCGCGGCGACATAGCCGCCGGGCCCGGAACCGAGAACGATGAGGTCATATCCGTTTGCCATGTTATTCCTTTTCGATATTCTCTAATCTAAAGCGGGCACCTGCACCGGCTTGCCATCTTGGTCTACCGCCACAAATGTGTAGACGCCCGACGCAGCCTTGGTCATTTCATCTTCGTGCCGGTCGCGCCGGAAAGCTTCGACCTGAACGGTCATCGAGCTGCGGCCGATTTTGGAAAATTCGGCATAGACGGACAATTCATCGCCAATTTCGACCGGATGGCCAAAACGGACATCGTTCGCGCCCACCACCACCGACTGGTGTTTGCTGTGCTGAGCCGCGAGCGCGCCGCCAGCCTGCGCCATCTGACCCATCAGCCAACCGCCAAAAGCCACGCCATAGGGATTGCCTTCGGTCGGCATGACGATGGTCCGGATCGCCGGGACTTTGTTTTTGAGGTCAATCAAGCGAGCATTCCCAGTGGATTTTCGACGGTCTCCTTGAAGGCCTTCATGAAGGCCGCACCGGTCGCGCCATCAATCGCGCGGTGATCAAAGCTGCCGGTAGCGGTCATGATCGTGGCGATCTGGACGCTGTCGTCGATCACAACCGGTTTCTTGATCCCGGCGCTGATCGCTAGGATCATTGCCTGCGGCGGATTGATAACCGCATCAAATGCTGTGACCCCGAACATGCCCATGTTTGAAAGGCTGGCGGTGCCGCCCTGATATTCGTGCATCTTCAGCTTGCCGGCCTTGGCGCGCTCCGCGAGATCTTTCATCTCGGTGGCAATGGCGCTGAGCGACTTGGTATCGGCACTGGTGATGATTGGGGTAATCAGGCCGCCCTTGATGCTCACCGCAACCGCGATATCGGCGCGCTGGTAACGGATCAGATTTTCTTCGGTATAGCTGACATTGCTGTCCGGTGCCTGCATCAGCGCGACCGCCTGTGCCTTGATCAGCAGATCGTTGACCGACAGCTTGACGCCACGCGCTTCGAGCGAAGCGTTGAGCTCGCCGCGCAATTTCAGCAGCTTGTCGATATTGACATCGATACTGACCCGGTAATGCGGGATCGTCTGCTTGGCTTCGGTCAGGCGGCGGGCAATGGTCTTGCGCATGCCGGAGAGTTTTTCGGCTGTGTGCGGAATGTCGAAGTCGCTGACCGGGGCAGCTTTCTGCTTGGCCGGTGCTTCGACAGGCGCAGCAGAAACCGATTTTTCCTCGGGCCGTTCGCCCTGAGCTTGTCGAAAGGTGCCACCCTCTGCTGCATCAATATCGGCCTTGATGATCCGTCCGTTAGGACCGGAGCCCGACACAGCGGTCAGATCGACACCTTTCTGTTCGGCCAGACGTCGCGCAAGCGGACTGACTTTCAGGCGGTCGTCGTCGCTATTGGGTGCGGCTTTTGGCGCAGGAGCAGGCGCGGGGCTTGCTTTGGGAGCTGGTGCAGGCGCCGAAGCGGGTTCTTCCGCCTTGGCGGCCGGCTCTGCTGCGGCTTTTGCTTTCGGCGCTGGTGCTGCTGTTGCATCGCCGACATCTTCTCCTTCTTCGGCTATTACCGCGATGACTTCGCCAACCTTCACATTCTCGGTACCCTCGGCGACAAGAATCTTGGCAACGACGCCTTCATCGATTGCCTCGAATTCCATCGTCGCCTTGTCGGTTTCAATTTCTGCCAGCAAATCGCCGGAGGAGACACTATCGCCTTCCTTCACCAGCCATTTGGCAAGTGTCCCTTCTTCCATCGTCGGGGAGAGCGCAGGCATTTGGAGATTGATGGGCATGGCCGATGATCTTTCCTGAATAAGTCCTGTTTTCGCCTAAAGCTGTCCAACATTGCGCCCATGGCGTCAAGGGCGCTCGCTTGCCTTGTGGCCATTTTTATCGCAACAGGTAATTCTGACAGGGCGAGGAGGCTTCATGCGTACATATTTGGTGGTGATCGACGAGACCGATGAGGCAAGCCTGGCGCTGCGTTTTGCCTCGCGCCGTGCGATGAAGACGAATAGCGCCCTGCACATTTTGGCGCTGGTCGAAAGCGAGGACTTTGTCGCCTGGGGCGGCGTTCAGGCCACTCTCGAGGAAGAATCGAAGAGTAGGGCCGAGGCGCTGGTATCAAGCGCGGCGGGCAGTTTGTTCGAGGAAACCGGCATCCGGCCTTCGATCACGGTCAAGCAGGGCAAGGGACCCAAGGTGGTCCGGCAGATGATGGACGAAGTCGACGGCCTGGCGGCTCTGGTACTGGGAGCGGCGGCAACCGGATCGCCCGGCCCGCTGGTCAGCCATTTTGCCGCCACCGAGGCAGGGACGCTGCCCTGCCCGGTGATGGTTGTTCCCGGATCATTGACCAAGGAAGAAATTGACCGGCTGAGCTAGCGCTATTTCGCCAGTTCGCCGCGCGCGGGATAGTCATTCTCCAGCGCATAATCGATGCCCTTGAGCAGTTCGTCGAACGGAGGGCGGGTGAATGGCATGCTCTGGATGCTGGTAAAATAGAGCGTCTGGTCAGGCTTGACCAGCAGCATCCCCGGTTCGGAAAATATTGACGGCTCTTCGCTTCCCGGACGACCCGACGAGATATAGAGATCAAGATCCCGGGCCAGGTCTTCGCTCATTCCGTAGCCGAGCAAAAGCTCGTCAATGCCCCATTCGTCGACCGACTTTTGCGCCCGTTCCTTGCTATCCATGCTGATCGCGACAACGGTGACACCGCGCTCGGCGAAATCGCCCAGCTTGCGCTGCAATTCGCGGACCTGCATCTTGCAGATCGGGCAATGCACACCGCGATAGAACAATAATAATGTAAAATTGTCGCCGAGCCGCTGGCTCAGCTGAAACTGGCCGCCATCGATAAGCGGGACGGTGAAATCGGGAACGGCTCGGGTTGGCATAATATTAGGCATGGGGGGACTCCTTTTCCATTGCTAAGGTAACCCCTGTTCAAGCCATATGGTTGCGTTGTTACAACAAACTATTACTTCTTCCGCACCTTGCCCTTGTTTCCGCGAATATTGGCGGGACGGCCGGGCTTGCCCTTGCGATGGGGCTTTTTACCAGCGCGAAACGGCGCCGGACGGCCGGGCATATGATTGGCGCCTTCGGCCAGTTCGAACAAAAGACTGCCGGTCGCGGCGTTGGCCTCGACCAGACGCAGCTCGATTTTCTGGCCGACATTATAAGTGACGCCGCTATCGGAACCCGTGAGCTGCTGTTTCGACTCGTCATAATCAAAGCGTTCGGCACCAAGCGTACGCACAGGGACAAGGCCATCGCCGCCCAGTTCTTCCACGGTGGCGAAAAAGCCGAAATTCTGCACGCCGGTAATCCGGCATTTGACGACTTCACCGACCCGGTCCGCCAGATGCGCCGAGATATAGCGGTCGATGGTTTCCCATTCCGCTTTCATCGCCCGGCGCTCCAGCTTGGAGATTTTTTCCGAGATCAGTTCGAGACGGCCCGCTTCTTCCTTGCTCAGTCCGGAAAATTCCGGAATGGCGCTGTTTTCCGGAGCCGGCTGCTCCAGCTTGCAAGCGCTGACCAGCGCGCGGTGCACGATCAGATCGGCATAACGCCGGATCGGGCTGGTGAAATGGGCATAGCTTCCCAGCGACAGGCCGAAATGGCCCATATTGGTATGGCCGTAATAGGCCTGGGTCTGGCTGCGCAATATCTGCTCCATGACCAGAGGCAGCAACAATTCGTCATCGACTTGCTCGATCAGATTGTTGAAAACCGCCGGCTTGATCACCTGGCCCATCGCAAAGCTCATGTCGAAGCTTTTGAGATAGTCCTTCAGCGCGATCAGCTTCTCGCGGGATGGAGTTTCGTGGACGCGATAGATCACCGGAGATTTTTTCGATTCCAGCATCTTCGCAGCCGCGACATTTGCGACGATCATATAATCCTCGACCACGCGATGCGCATCAAGCCGTTCGCGGATCGCGATCTCGACAATCTTGCCCTGATCATCCAGCACAACGCGCTTTTCCGGCAGATCGAGATTGAGCGGCTCGCGTTCGTCGCGCGCCTTGGCGAGCAATTTCCAGCATGCCCATAGAGGTTCCAGCGCGCTGCTCTTCAGCGGATGATCGAGCTTGCCATCCATCGCGGCCTGCGCATCTTCATAAGCGATATTGCCAGCCAGCTTGACGATCGCGCGGGTGAACCGCGAGCCTATGACCTGCCCTTTCGCATCGATCGTCACGTGACAAACCAGAGCCGCCCGCTCGACACCCTGTTTCAGCGAACAGACATCGGTCGACAAAGCTTCCGGCAGCATCGGTACAACCCGGTCTGGGAAATAGACGCTGTTGCCGCGCTTATAGGCTTCCTTGTCGAGCTTGCTGCCCGAACGGACATAATAAGAGACATCGGCGATGGCGATCAGTGCCTTGAACCCGCCCTTGTTATCCGGATTGTCATCCGGCTCGGCCCAGATTGCGTCATCATGGTCGCGGGCATCGGCCGGATCAATCGCGACAATCGGCAGATGCCGCAAATCTTCGCGTTTCTCTGTCGACACTTCCAGCTTGGTCGCCTGCTCGGCTTCCTCTTTCACCGCATCGGGAAAGTGCAGCGGGATTTCAAATTTGTGGATAGCAATCAGACTGAATGACTTGGGAGCGAACGGATCGCCCAATATTTCCTTCACCCGGGCTTTGACCTCGGAGCCGCGCTTGAGCGGTTCGGCCAGCACCAGATTGCCCGGCTTTGCCTCGCCCAATTCGATAATCGGTGTGCTGCGCCGGATCTTGCGATCCACCGGCTTCAACCAGTAACGGTCGCGTTCGTCCTTCTCGACGACACCCAGAAGCATTTCGTTGCTCTGGGCCAGTTTCTTCATCAGAAAGGCAATATGCCCCTGCCCGCGTTCTTCGGTCCGGGCGAGTATGCGATCACCGATTGCCAGCGCGGCGCGGCGGCCTTTTTCCTTGATCCGTAGCTTCGGTGCGGGGCCGCTTCCTTCTTCCCAGCGCTCGGGCATACCTATCGCTTCATTGCCGTCAATCTCGACGATCTTGAGCACGGTGACTTTCGGAACGCCGCCCACCTTATGCAAAGCCCGCCCCAGTTCGCCTTCGAGCAGTCCTTCTTTGGTCATGTCCTTGAGCAAAGCTTTGAGCGCGATCTTGTCCGGCCCGCGCAATCCAAAGGCTTTTGATATCTCGCGCCGTCCTGCAGGCCGCTCCGATTGCTCGATAAAATCCAGTATCTGCTGGCGAGAGGGAACCTGTTTCGGTTTGTGAGATTTTTTGGGACCTGCCATTAATAAGCTTTACCTATGATTATGCGCTCGACCGCCGGTTTGCCGGTGAAGATGCATTTGCCATCTGCGGCTGCGGCATCAACCGGTACGTTCCGGAATGTCAGCTTCAGTTTCTTGAGCCGCTCTTCGATCTCTTCCAGTTCCTTGCCGGTCGCCTTGCACCATTGCACTTCCAGCCATCCCGGATGTTTCTTTTTCGGCGCATAGAAACGTTCAACGTCCGACCAATATTCAACGCCCTTCTTGACGTTGCTATCGAGACGGTCTGTCGCTTCTGTGTGCAATGCGGTCTGGATCTCGGACAATAGCGCAGGAATTTCAGGGATGAAATCCTCCTTGGCGAGAAACTTCGTGTCCAGCTTGCCGCTGTCCTGATAGAGCGCATCGCGACGGAGCATCGCGACCTTGTCGTCGGCCATATCGCGCGGCCCGATTTCGAGAATGATCGGCGCACCCTTCTTGATCCAGGACCAGCGTTTGGTCTGGGTTTTGGCGCCGCTGATATCCAGCTTCACCCGGACCGGTTCATCAAAGGCTCTCAGCTGTGCAATATCCTTCGCCAGCGCCTTGCAATAATCCAGAACCTCTTCATCTTCCGGCTTGTCGCGCAGCATCGGCACGATCACCACCTGATAAGGCGCAATCAATGGCGGCACGCGCAATCCGTCATCGTCACCATGGGTCATGATGACACCGCCGATCAGACGGGTCGAAACGCCCCAGCTGGTCGTATAGGCAAACTGGAATTCGCCATCCTTGTCCTGAAAGCGGATATTCTGCGCCTTGCTGAACGTCTGGCCGAGGAAGTGGCTGGTGCCGGCCTGCAAAGCCTTGCCATCCTGCATCATCGCTTCGATCGAGTAAGTCGCATCGGCACCGGGAAAACGTTCATTCTCCGGCTTTTCTCCGGCGACAACCGGCATCGCCAGTACATCTTCCGAAAATTCGCGATACATTTCCAGAATATTCAGCGTTTCTTCCATCGCCTCCGCCTTGGTGGCGTGGGCCGTGTGGCCTTCCTGCCAGAGGAATTCGGTGGTCCGCAGAAACATTCTGGTCCGCATTTCCCAGCGCACGACATTCGCCCACTGGTTGATCATAACCGGGAGATCGCGCCAGCTTTGTACCCAGCGGGCAAAGGCGGTGCCGATGACCGTTTCGGATGTTGGCCGCACCACAAGCGGCTCTTCCAGCTTGGCATCCGGATCAACGATCAGTCCGCCATCCTCGCCCTTCTTCAAACGATGATGCGTGACAACCGCCATTTCCTTGGCAAAACCGTCGACATGCTCTGCCTCTTTGGCAAAATAGCTGAGCGGAATGAAGAGCGGGAAATAGCAGTTCTCATGGCCGCTAGCCTTGATCCGCTGATCCATCAGAAATTGCACCCGTTCCCAGATGCCATAGCCCCAGGGCCGCATGATCATGCTGCCGCGCACACCGGATTCTTCGGCGAGGTCGGCTTCGGTAATTACTTGTTGGTACCAGGCCGAGAAATCTTGTTCGCGGCTGATTGAAAGGGCATTTTTCTTCACTTGGTTTTCCTGCGGATTATAGTGTTCCGGTAATCAGCTATCGAGCTTGTCTATCTTGGACTGGATATCCGCCAGCTGTTGTTTCAGCGCTACGATCTCGGCGTCTTTTTCCGACGCAGTATCTTGCGAAGCATTTTCTACTTCCGCACTGTCATTCTGGCCGCGGCTCAATGCCTTCTCAAAGACACCGGCCAGCGGGCTGGCCTTCAGGGCATTTTCGACGGCCTCCTGGAACTGCTTCTGGTTCTTGACCGCCATCTGGCCCAGAGGGTTTTTGTTGAGCGCGCCTTCGACCGCTTCCTGAAACTGCTTCTGGTTTTTGCGGAAATTGTCCATCGATGCTTCGAGATAGGACGGCATCAACGACTGCATGCTATTCCCGTACATCGAGATCAACTGACGCAGGAATTTCACCGGCAGCATCTGCTTCCCGCTGCTTTCCTCATCGACGATGATCTGGGTCAGCACATTGTGGGTTATGTCTTCACCGGTCTTGGCGTCGACCACGACAAAATCCTGATCGTTGCGGGTCATCTCGGCGAGAAAGTCGAGCGTAATATAGCTCGATGTCTGGGTGTTATAGAGACGGCGATTGGCGTATTTCTTAATCGTTATCGGATCACCTGGATTAATGTTCTTGGACTTGGCCATATCAGCTCCCGATGGGTTAGAATCTCATTGTTGATCAAGACTTTCTAACCGTCAATTATTTACATGTTGCAAAAGCACTAAACCTATTTGTGCATTGCCGCAACTTTTGTTGCTATCGGGGATTTTTGCGCAGCATTTTTATTTTGTGCAACTGCGTTAGCAGATTTTAAAAGGGCGCTATGTCCACTCTCGCGCCAGTCGATTGCCAAGACCCGTAATCAGCTCATATTGCGACAGGCCCGATTGCCCGGAGGCGATCCCGAGATCATATTCGCAATCAACCCAGTCGCCTTCTTTCAGATTCGGTTCGTCCGACAGATCGATTGCGATCAGGTCCATCGAGACCCGGCCCAGTACCGGAAGCACAATGCCTCCGTGCATGAACATACCGCTGTTCGAAAATCCCCGTAAATATCCGTCGGCATAGCCCATCGCCAATATCCCGACCTTGTGGGATTCCGCTGCAACATATTGCGCGTTATAGCCGAGCTTGTCACCCGCACGGAGCGAGCGAACCTGGATGATTTCTGCCCGAGGGAACGCCACCTGTCTGATGAGCTCTTCCAAGGCAGGGCGTTGAACACCGCCATAGAGCGACAGGCCGGGACGCGTGACATCGAAATGATATTCGCTACCCAGCGCTATGCCTGCGCTGTTGGCCAAACTTTTCCGCTTGGCCGGAACGATTTCGATCGCAGCATTAAACTGTTCGAGTTGCGCCGCGTTCTGCGGCACGTCTTCATCGGCGGAGGCAAGATGGCTCATCACCATATCCACCGACATCCCGGCGACAAGACTGGCATTTAGATCTTCCAGATTGATGCCGAGCCGGTTCATTCCGCTATTGATCATGATGTCGCATGGCCTGCCCGACGTCTTCCAGCGCTGCACTTGCTCCAGACTATTGAGCACCGGTTTGGCCGGAGACTGGAGAGCGAAAGGCAAATCTGACTCTCGCACTCCGTTGAGCACAGACACATCTGCCCTGCCAGCGGTCAGATCTTCGATCTCGCTGGCTTCCTGCCAATTGGCGACAAAATAATCCGTGCAGCCCGCCGCCATCAGTCTTTGCACAACATCGCGCACGCCGAGACCATAGGCATTGGCTTTTACCGCGGCTCCGGCTTTTGCCTTCCCCGACATTTGGTCAAGAGCGCGCCAGTTTGAAACCAGCGCATCGGAATCGAGCCTTACAGTCGCGGTCGGTGGTATGATCGGTTTTGCGTCAGTCATCGACCGAGCGATAGTGCCTTTATCGGTCTTCGTCGAGAGCCGCTTGGGGGTCGCCAGGAATACCCCACCACGCGACGATGGCTCCGAATGCGACGACGCCCCATGTATACCAGAGACCAGCATAGATATCACCGGATCGGGCAACAATATATCCGGCTATCAGCGGCAGGAAACCGCCCAGATAGCCCGCACCGATATGATAGGGTATCGACATCGAACTGTAGCGGATTTTGGCTGGAAACATTTCCGACAACAACGCTGCAACAGACCCGTAGGTCAAGGCGCTCAGTGCTCCGAGAACCAGCAGAATCGCGACTATGCCCAAGATGCTCATCATGCCCGGCTGCTGTTTGGAAAAGTCATAACCATAAACCGCAAGCGCATCACGAATCCCGCCGCTGCGGGCAGCGCCATCTTCCAGCCATGCGGGATCAATGGCGATAGCATTGCTACCGGCGCTCAGCTTCAGTTCACTGGCGTCAGTAAGCGAATAGGAAACGCCGGCCGATGTCAGCGTTTCCAGGATTTTCCCGCAATCACTCTGCTCACGGCTGAACAGTTCGGCGAAAGGATCCGTGCTGCAGGCACTGCCCTCGACCCGAACCGGATTCGCCTCCGCTGCTTCTGTTAGTCCAGGGTTGGCAAAATGACCCAGTCCCCAGAAGGCCGGAAACAACAGCAGCAATGAGAGAAGAGCGCCCACGATAATGGGTTTTTTGCGCCCCACCCTGTCGGACCATTTGCCGACCACAAGATAGAATGACATGGCGATCAGGCCGGAGACGAACAATAAGATGTCGACGGTTCGCGCCTCCATGTTCATCGGTCCGCGGAGGAATGACATGCCGGAGAAAAATGCCGTGTACCAGATGGTGGTGAGCACACCCGTGATGCCGAAAAGAGCGACAAAGATACGCTTCTTGTTTCCGGGATAGGTGAAGCTTTCGACGAACGGATTGCCTGCGGTTTGACCTGCCTCTTTCATCGCCTGGAAGACCGGGCTTTCATTGAGCTTCAACCGCATCCAGAGCGAGATTGCGAGCAAGATGATCGACAGCAGAAACGGTACCCGCCAGCCCCAGTCGTTGAACGCCTGTTCCGGAATCAGGAAGCGGCAGGCCAATATGACACCGATCGACAGAACGAACCCGCCAGCAACGCTCGCCTGGATATAGCTCGTGTAATAGCCGCGCTTTTCGGTTGGCGCATGTTCCGCAACATAAATTGCCGCGCCGCCATATTCCCCGCCGAGGGCGAGGCCTTGCAATATCCGTAGGAAAATAACGATCAGCGGAGCCGCCAGACCGATCGTCTCAGCACTGGGAATTAGCCCGACGCCTGCGGTGGCAATGCCCATCAGGGTAACCGTGACAAGAAACGTATATTTGCGCCCCAGCTTGTCGCCCAGAAAACCGAAAAGAATGGCGCCGACCGGGCGAAAGCCGAAGCCGATGGCAAAGGTCGCCCATACCATCAATATTTCGAGCGTCGGATTGCCGCTCGGGAAAAAGGTGGGCCCGATAATGTAGAATAATGTGCCGTAAATGAAGAAGTCATACCATTCGAAAATGGTGCCGGCGGAGGACGCCGCGATGACCAGACGAATTTCCTTGGTCGTCGGTTCGCGTTGCCCCGCCATTGCAACTTCACTGGCCATATTTTACCCCTCCCAAGGCGTTCATTCTATTCCAGTTCGAGTATCACGGCGTCGACCGCGAGACTATCTCCTTGTGCGGCTTCGACGGATTTCACCACGCCATTTTTTTCGGCGCGCAGGATATTCTCCATTTTCATTGCTTCGACGACGGCAAGAGGCTGACCCTCGACAACCGCTTCACCGACTTCGACATGCAGGGCAACCAACAAGCCAGGCATCGGGCAGAGCAGGAACTTGGATAGATCGGGTGGAATTTTCTCGATCATGTGCACAGCATGCTGCGCAACATGAGCCGGAAGGATGCGGGCCTTGTGCGTCGCACCGTGGCTGTTGAGCGCGAAGCCGCTTGCGGTTTTGGCAATCTTTACCGAGAGTGGCTTGCCGTCAATCTCTGCAAGGATCAGGCTGTCACCCGGCGTATATTCCATGGACAGGTCGACCGGTGTGCCATCGACAGAGATTTCCTCTTCGGAGATTGACACTTCCATGATCTTGTCGCCGATCTTGACCTGCCATTCCGATGGCGCTTCGAGACGCTTGCCGAGCTGGTTGTCGACGCGACGCGCACGATCAGCATGGGCGGTTGCGGCGAAAGCTCCGATCGCGGCAAGATTGGCCAGCAGTTCGTCGGACGCTGGAGCGCCCTGGAAGCCGTCGGGATATTCCTCAGCGATAAAATTGGTGGTGATATTGCCTTCCCGGAACCGCTCGTGCTGCATCAGAGCCGAGAGGAAATCGATATTGTGGCCGGGGCCCTGAAGTTCAAACCGGTCGAGCGCGTCAATCTGGCGATCAATCGCCTCGATGCGGGTTTCGCCATAAGTGATCAGCTTGGCGATCATCGGATCATAGAAAATCGAGACCTCGCCACCTTCCTGGACACCATCGTCAACCCGAATACCCTCTTCCGCAGCGGGTGGGCGATATTTCACGAGACGGCCAGTGGACGGCAGGAAGCCGCGATAGGGGTCTTCGGCATAGACGCGGTTTTCGATCGCCCAGCCAGTGAGTGTGACCTCGTCCTGCGTAAGCGGCAGTTTCTCGCCATAAGCGACGCGGATCATCTGTTCGACCAGATCCAGACCGGTGATATATTCGGTGACCGGATGCTCGACCTGAAGCCGGGTGTTCATTTCAAGGAAATAGAAGCTCTTGTCTGCACCGACGATCAGTTCGACCGTACCGGCGCTATAATAGCCGACAGCCTGCGATAGCGCGACAGCCTGTTCGCCCATCTTTTTGCGCATTTCCGGATCGACGAAAGGCGATGGTGCTTCCTCGACGACCTTCTGGTGGCGCCGCTGGATCGAACATTCGCGTTCGCCGAGATAGATGACATTGCCATGCTTGTCGCCGAGCACCTGGATTTCGATATGGCGCGGCTGTTCGATGAATTTCTCGATAAACACGCGGTCATCGCCAAAGCTGGCAAGGCCTTCGCGCTTGGTCGCTTCGAAGCCTTCGCGGACGTCTTTCTCGTTCCACGCAAGCCGCATGCCCTTGCCGCCGCCGCCGGCGCTGGCTTTCATCATCACCGGATAGCCGATTTCGCCGGAGATCTTCACCGCATGTTCGGTGTCGTCGATCTCGCCAATATGGCCGGGAACAACGCTGACCCCTGCCTTCTCGGCCAGTTTCTTCGACTCGATCTTGTCGCCCATTGCCGCGATGGCGTTAATGGGCGGCCCGATGAAGGCGATGTCATTGTCATCCAGCTGCTGGGCGAAACTGGTGCGTTCGGACAGAAAACCATAGCCCGGATGCACCGCTTCCGCGCCGGTTTCCTTGCAGGCCGCGATGATCTTGTCCGCGATCAGATAGGATTCACCGGCAGGCGATGGACCGATATGCACGGCTTCATCCGCCATTTTGACATGCGGCGAGCGCGCGTCGGCGTCGGAATAGACGGCAACCGTCTTGATACCCATTTTCTGAGCGGTACGGATGACCCGGCAAGCGATTTCGCCACGGTTTGCGATTAGAATTTTTTTGAACATCTATTTACCTGTATCCATTGGTTCATGGTCAATTACGCGAAAAGATTTGTTTTGCCCGCGTTGGACAAAGAAAATTCGTTCTTCGTCTCGCCGAGGTACGGAAACCGGGCATGTGATTTTTTCCTGATCGGACGACATTACCGTTGCAGTCAGAATGCTGATCAATTGGTTAGAATTCAGATCACCTTTTTTTAGGTCAATAATTTCAATTCTTCCCACCTTGATCGGCACATTAGGAGTTAAGTCCGGCTCTGCCGCAACCCATTTTCCTGCAACAACAATATCGGCAGAAAGCTTCGCCGCTTCTTTTTGTTCAGGTCCTGCGCTAGAGCAGGGAGCTTGAGCTTCAGTGTTGTGGACTGCGGCCTCCGAACAGCTTGCAAGCAGCGCCAAAAGAAGAAGCAAGCAGGATCTCACTCCGCCGCCTCCAGCGCGCAATCCCGCTGTTCCGCTTGCATCGGAACCAGCCCCAGTTTGGCGAACAATGTCTCGTCCGCATCATCGCCGGCGTTACCGGTGGTCAGCAATTTGTCGCCGGTGAAGATGCTGTTGGCACCAGCGAGGAAGCACAAAGCCTGTGTGCTTTCGCTCATGCTCTCGCGCCCGGCGGACAAGCGTACCATCGATGCGGGCATCGTAATCCGTGCCACCGCGATCGTGCGGACAAATTCGATGTCGTCGATTTTTGCGAGCGGCGTATCAGCGAGCATATCGCCGAGCACCGTGCCCTTGACGGGGACCAGCGCGTTGACCGGAACGCTTTCCGGATGTTTCGGCAGGGTCGCCAGAGCATGGACAAAGCCGACCCGGTCCTCGCGGGTCTCGCCCATGCCGACGATGCCGCCGGAACAGACGTTGATACCGCTGTTGCGGACATTTTCCAGCGTTTCGAGACGGTCGCCGAAGGTGCGTGTGGTGATCACCTTCTCATAATGTTCGGGCGAGGTATCGATATTGTGATTATAATAATCGAGGCCGGCTTCGGACAGCATTTCGGACTGTTCCTTGGTCAGCATACCTAGCGTCATGCAGGTTTCCATGCCCATTTGCCGGACGCCCTTGATCATCTCGATGATCGCCGGCATGTCCTTGTTCTTGGGGTTGCGCCATGCGGCCCCCATGCAGAAACGGGAAGAACCGCGGTCTTTCGCCTGCGCTGCGGTTTGCAGCACGGTGCGAACGTCGAGCAATTTCTCTGCCTTGAGACCGGATTTGGCACCGGCAGACTGGTTGCAATAGCCGCAATCCTCGGGGCAGCCGCCGGTCTTGATCGACAGCAAAGTCGAGAGCTGCACCTCGCCCGCCTTGTGGTTGGCGCGGTGGACGGTGGCCGCCTGGAAAACCAGATCATCGAACGGCAGGTCGAACAAAGCCGTGATTTCCTCGCGGGTCCAGTCGTTGCGAACTTCGTTCCCTGCCGAAGGGCAGGGTCCAGCCTGGTCCTGAGCAATCGTCTGGGCCCCGGCCTGCGCCGGGGAACTGATATTTCCGTCTAAAGTCATTCCGCAGCTTCCTCTTCAGGGGGCATATTATGCCCGAGCAATCTCAATATATCCGCGGCACATTCCACAATATTGCTGCCCGGTCCATAGATTCCGACCACGCCGCTCTTGCGCAGGAATTCATAATCCTTGGCCGGGATGACGCCGCCGGCAAAAACCTTGATGTCGCCGCGCCCGGACTCCTTCAGCAGGTTGATGAGTTCGGGGATCAGTGTCTTGTGGCCCGCCGCCAGGCTGGACGCGCCGACCGCGTCGACATTTTCCCGCAGAGCGAGATCACGGGTTTCACCGGGCGTCTGGAACAAGGGGCCGGAAATGACGTCAAAGCCCATGTCGGTAAATGCGCTCGATACGACATTGGCGCCACGGTCATGACCGTCCTGGCCCATTTTCGCGACCAGTATCTTGGGCTTGCGACCAAGGCGCTGTGACACGGCATCGACGCCTTCGATGACCATCGCATAGCGGGCATCGCCTTCATAGGCTTTGCCGTAAATGCCTTTGACCGGAGTCGGTTTGGTTTCGTAGCGACCAAAGACGGCTTCCATTGCATCTGAAATTTCACCAAGCGACGCCCGCTGGCGCGCCGCGTCAACCGCAAGAGCCAGCACATTGCCGCCAGCCTTCGCACCTTCGGTCAGCGCCTTGAGCGCCGCCTGGCAGGCCGCTTCGTCACGGTTGGCCCGCATCTTCTCGAGCCGGGCAATCTGTCCCTGACGGACTTTCGCATTGTCGATATCGAGCGTTTCCATCGCGTCTTCTTCGGGAAGGCGATATTTGTTCACCCCGACAATCACGGCATCGCCCTTGTCCACTGCGGCCTGACGACCGGCAGCGGCTTCCTCGATCATCGCCTTGGGCCAGCCATCGGCAACCGCCTTGGCCATGCCGCCTTCGGCACTGACCCGTTCGATAATCTCCCAGGCCTTTTCGACCAGTTCGTCGGTCAGCGCCTCGACATAATAGCTGCCGCCCAGCGGATCGACGACCTTGGTGATACCGGCCTCTTCCTGCAACACGATCTGGGTGTTGCGGGCAATACGGGCGGAGAAATCTGTCGGCAGTGCAATCGCTTCATCGAGCGCATTGGTGTGCAGCGACTGGGTACCCCCCAAGGTCGCAGCCATCGCCTCGATCGTGGTGCGGATCACATTATTGTACGGATCCTGCTCGGTCAACGAGACACCGGAAGTCTGGCAATGGGTCCGCAGCATTTTCGACCGCTCCGACTGCGCGCCCAGGTCGGTCATGACCCGGTGCCACAAGGTCCGCGCGGCCCGCAATTTCGCAACTTCCATGAAGAAATTCATGCCGATTCCGAAGAAGAAGCTCAAACGTCCTGCAAAGGCATCGATATCAAGACCCGTCGCCATCGCCTGCTTGGCATATTCGCGCCCGTCGGCAATGGTGAAGGCCAGTTCCTGCACCGCTGTCGCGCCGGCTTCATGCATATGATAGCCGGAGATCGAAATGCTGTTGAACTTCGGCATATGCTCCGACGTGTAACCGATAATGTCCGAAATGATCCGCATCGAGGGCGCGGGCGGATAAATATAGGTGTTGCGAACCATAAATTCCTTGAGAATGTCATTCTGGATCGTTCCGGACAGCTTGTCCTGAGAAACCCCCTGCTCTTCCGCCGCAATGATATAGAACGCGAGACACGGAATGACTGCGCCGTTCATTGTCATCGACACCGACATTTCGTCGAGCGGAATCTGGTCGAACAGGATTTTCATATCCTCGACACTGTCGATCGCCACACCGGCCTTGCCGACATCACCGACAACGCGCGGATGGTCGCTGTCATAGCCGCGGTGCGTCGCGAGATCGAAGGCTACCGAAAGCCCCTTCTGTCCCGCGGCGAGATTGCGGCGATAGAAGGCGTTGGATTCCTCGGCGGTCGAAAAACCGGCATATTGACGGATCGTCCAGGGACGACCGGCATACATGCTGGCCTTGACGCCGCGGGTAAACGGACCAAAGCCGGGAAGTCCGGGGTCACCAGCGTCTTCCGCCGTGTAGAGCGGTTTGACGGCAATACCCTCGGGCGTTTCCCATGTAAGGTCGCGGCCCTTGACTTCCTTGTCGGCCAGTTCCTGCCAGTCTTTGATCGTCGGTTTATCGGTCATATCTGCCCTGTTTATAAATATTCGTCTATATTAGCCGTTAGCGGTCAATCGGTCTATTCACCCTTGAATTCGGTCTTGCGCTTTTGCAGAAATGCAATCGCGCCTTCGCGCGCATCCTTGCTGTCTCCGGCAATTCGCTGACCTTCTGCTTCGCGCAACAATGCCGAAGCATAATCGCTTTCCAGCGCCGCTGCCAGATTCTGCCGCATAACGCCCAATGCGACGGTCGGGCCGCCTGCCAGACGTTTGGCCAAGGCACCCGCTTCATCCATCAGCGCAGCGTCGTCGACACATTTGTAGATCAGGCCCCAATCAGCCGCTTTCTCGCCCGGGATTTTCTCACCAAGCAACATCATTTCTGTTGCGCGCGCTTTGCCAACCAGACGGGTCAGCATCCACGACGCGCCGCCGTCGGGCACGAGACCGATATTGACGAAGGCCTGGAGGAAATAAGCCGACTTCCCGGCAATCGCGAAGTCGCTCGCCAGTGCGATCGAACAACCGACACCCGCCGCTGGTCCGTTGACCGCGGTAATTGTCGGAATATCCAGCTTGGCCAGTTTCAGCATCAGCGGGTTATAATGCTGCAGGAGCGCGGCATAGCTGCCCTGCCCACCGGACAAGGCACTGTCATTCTTCGCCTGAAGATCCGCACCGGCACAAAAGGCACGACCTTCACCGGTAATCACCAGGGCGCGGGCATCGTCCAGCTTGTCCAGTGCGATGAAGATATCGTCCGCCATACCCAATGAACAGGCGTTGAGACGGTCCGGCTGGTTGAGCGTGATCGTTGCCACCTGATCGGTGATGTCGAGCTTGATGTTTTCGAATTCCATGTGCGGTCCTTTTGAATGTCTCGTCATCCTGAACTTGTTTCAGGACCCTGCGAGATCCTGAAACAAGTTCAGGATGACGATTGTATAATTAATGCCCCTTGGGCGTTTCCATGATTTCGGTTAGCATTCCGCCCATATCCTTGGGATGGACAAAAAAGATAAGCGTGCCATGTGCACCGATGCGGGGTTCACCGAGGACCCGCTTACCCATCGCTTCAAATTCCGCCTTGGCGGCATGAATATCCGGCACTTCGAAGCATATATGGTGCTGGCCGCCGAGCGGGTTCTTTGTGAGGAAACCGAATATCGGGCTGTCTTCGCCAAGCGGTTCGATCAGTTCGATCTGGGTGCCGTTGGTCGGGCCTTCAGCCGGTGTATCAACGAAACAGACCTTCACGCCCTGTGCCGGCAGATCGAACGGCTCGCAAATCGACGTAGCGCCCATGACATCGCGCCAGTGGGCGATACTGTCGGTGATTGATGGCGTAACTACGCCGATATGGTTCAGTCTACCCAGTTTCATATCAATTCCCTAGTTCGTCATTCCAGCGAAGGGTGGAACCCAATCCAATCTCCGCGTCATTCTCAATATTGGCATAGACCCCGGCCTTCGCTGGGGCGACAGAACAGCCGAATGAGCGCGCAGCGATCAATGTGCTTCTCCATGCGGCATGAATTTATGTACCAGCGGCGCGATGCCGGCACCCACGAGAACCCCCAATATGCCCGACAAAAGCGCGAAGGCGATCGCGCCGACCATTATATTGGCGGAGGCTGGAAACAGACCGACTAGCGGATGCGACAGCCATTCGATCAGATGCTCCGGTCCATGCCAGCCAACGGCGGCAATATTGTGCACCAGCAACCCGCCGCCGACCCAGGCCATAGCCAAAGTACCGATGATCGATAAAGCGGCGAGCAGTTTCGGCATCAGCCGGACCAGACTGCAGCCGAAGCTTCGCAACGCCCCGTCATTATTCTGTGCGATATGCAGACCGATATCGTCCATCTTCACGATCAGCGCGACCGCGCCATAGACCGCCACGGTAATCACGATGCCGATGATCGCCAATATGATCGCCTGCTCCCACCAGACCTGATCGGTCAGTTCGGACAGTGCGATGGCCATGATCTCGCCGGACAGGATCAGATCGGTGCGGATCGCACCTGAGACCATCTCTTTTTCGCGCCCCGGTCCCTCAATGATCGCCGGTTGATCATGTTTGGTCGACTCATCGACATGGAAGAATTCCAACACTTTCTCGGCGGCTTCGTAACAGAGGAACAACCCGCCGAAAATAAGGATGATCGGTATTAAAAAGGGTGCAAATTGGCCCAGAAGCACTGCTGCCGGTAGCAAAAAGACCAGCTTGTTCTTGAACGACCCCTTGGTGATTTTCCAGATCATCGGCAATTCGCGCGATGGATCGAAACCGGTTACATAGGTCGGCGTAACCGCCGCATCATCAATTACCACGCCAGCGGATTTCGTACCGGCACGCGTTGCGGCGACACCGATATCGTCAATCGACGCGGCGGCAACTTTCGCAATGGCTGCGACGTCGTCGAGGAGGGCTACTAGGCCTGTTGGCATGGTTTATCCAACACTGCGAAGCAGCGATGCAACGCTAGAAGGAGCTGCATGCGCATCACAACGGAATATTATCATGCTTCTTCCACGGATTCTCGAGCTGCTTGTTCCGCAGCTTCCGTAACCCAAGAGCCACCCGACGACGCGTCGAATGCGGCAGGATCACCTCGTCGATAAAGCCCTTTTGCGCCGCGATAAACGGGTTGGCGAAACGCGCTTCATATTCAGCCGTACGCTCGGCGATTTCTTCCGGCGTCTTGCCGCGGAAGATGATCTCGACCGCGCCCTTTGCGCCCATCACGGCGATTTCAGCGGTCGGCCAGGCATAGTTGAGATCGCCGCGCAGATGCTTGGATGCCATCACGTCATAAGCGCCGCCATAAGCCTTGCGGGTGATGATGGTGATTTTCGGTACCGTTGCTTCGGCGTAGGCAAAGAGCAGTTTGGCGCCATGTTTGATGATACCATTATGCTCTTGTGAAGTGCCGGGCAGGAAGCCGGGAACGTCGACCAGAGTCACAATCGGGATATTGAACGCATCGCAATAACGGACAAAGCGCGCCGCTTTCTTGGAAGCGTTGATGTCGAGGCAGCCGGCGAGGACCATCGGCTGGTTGGCGACGACACCAACAGTGGCGCCTTCCATCCGGCCAAAACCGCAGATGATATTGCCGGCGTGCGCTGGCTGAACTTCAAAGAAATCGCCTTCGTCGACCATCTTCCGGATGACTTCGTGCATGTCATAAGGCTGGTTGGCATTGTCGGGGATCAGCGTATCAAGGCTTTCTTCCAGACGATCCCACGGATCAGCGGTCGGCCGTTCCGGAACTTCTTCGCGGTTGGAAAGCGGCATGAAGTCGATAAAATCACGCGCCGCCAGCAATGCTTCGATATCATTTTCGTAAGCGACATCGGCAACGCTGGTCTTGGTCGTGTGGGTTACTGCCCCGCCCAATTCTTCCTGCGTCACGATTTCGTTGGTCACGGTCTTGACCACATCGGGGCCGGTGACAAACATATAGCTGCTGTCCTTCACCATGAAGATGAAGTCGGTCATCGCCGGTGAATAGACTGCACCGCCAGCGCAAGGGCCCATGATCAGGCTGAGCTGCGGAACAACGCCGCTGGCCAGAACATTCTTCTGGAACACGTCGGCATAGCCGCCGAGTGATGCGACGCCTTCCTGAATACGCGCGCCGCCGCTGTCGTTGATACCGATGATCGGAGCCCCGACCTTCATCGCATTGTCGAGGACCTTGCAGATTTTCTCGGCATGACGTTCGGAAAGCGAACCGCCGAAAACGGTAAAATCCTGGGAGAAGACAAAGACCAGGCGACCGTTGATCGTGCCGGAGCCGGTGACCACACCATCACCTGCAATTTTCGTCTGTTCCATACCGAAGTCGACGCAATTATGTTCGACATACATGTCGATTTCTTCGAACGAACCGTCATCGAGCAATATCTCGAGCCGTTCCCGCGCGGTCAGTTTGCCCTTGGCATGCTGGCTATCAATCCGTTTCTGTCCGCCGCCGAGCATGGCTTCTGCGCGCTTGGCTTCTAATTGTGCGATAATGTCTGACATTAAACCCCCGGCTGTGAATCACTTGGTGCGGTAGGCCCTAGCCAATGCACAGCCAGTTAGGCAATCGTCAATTGCATTTTAATTGATCAATTAAATTACTTCTGAAACCATTCATTCCGTAGCGGCACAGTGACAGAGCTTCCCTTGACCGGATTTTCAAACATTCAGGATTAATCAGTCAAAATGTCAACAATCAAAAAGCACTAGTACAACATCTGAAGCTAGTCATCAGTTTGCTCAGCTCTAAAGCGAGCTTCAAATATGGGGGCCACATCTTCAGAATAGAATAAAACTTCCCGTGGGTTATACCTCCAGGCCGTCCGATGCTCTGGATAACCAATCACGATTTCATTCTTTAGCCCTTCGCGGCCATATTCCTCAGCCATTGCAGCAATGATCCGATCCTGATCATCCTCGTCCACCAAGATCCAAACCAGTTGCAGGCGATTATCTGCAAACACAAACTCGGCAAGTCGTGGTTCGCCCATATAGTTGAAACCCTGACAGTCGATTTGCTGGTGAGATTCTTTGGCAATCGGTATCCGTGGTGGCGTAAAGCTTCGCAACTCCATCTTCGAACAATGAGCCGCCAAAGCTGTTTGTATATCAACAACCGATGATCCAAACGTGATTGAATCCGGCTTTGCAACGTCATGGAACGATGCATTCGAACCGGCGAGCAAAGCCGCTATTGTGATCGCGGCGAAAAAGGACGTCATCTGATGTCACTCCAATTTTTATTGGAATGACCGCTATAGTGTCACAACACACTAACGCAATTAAATAGTGACAATCGATTCCGCTCGTTTATCGGTCACCCCACAATCACCATAGACTTTATTTGAACAATACCAGTTCCTCGGCCATGCTGGGATGTAAGGCGACCGTATCGTCAAATGCCTGTTTGGTGAGTCCCGCTTTCACCGCAATCGCGGCAGCCTGCAATATTTCCGGCGCATCGGGGCCGATCATGTGCAGGCCGAGAATTTTCTCGGTCGGATGTTCCACGATCATCTTGTAGAGGCTCCGCTCGGCCCGATCGGCAAAGACATTGCGCATCGCGCGGAAATCGGACGAATAGACTTTGATATTGCCATATTGCTCGCGCGCTTCGCTCTCGGTGAGCCCCACCGACGCAATCGGTGGCTGGGAGAATACCGCCGAAGGGATATTGTCATAATCAACCGTGCGCGGGTTATCGCCGAAGACGGTATCGGCAAAGGCTTGGCCTTCGCGGATCGCAATCGGGGTCAGTTGCACGCGGTCCGTGACATCTCCGACAGCATAGATATTATCGACATTGGTCTGGCTATAGTCGTCGACGATGATGGCATTTTTGTCATTGGTGGCAACGCCGGCATTTTCCAGTCCCAAACCGTCTACTTTTGGTCGCCTTCCGGTCGCTGCTAGTACAATATCTGCACGAACCGGATCTTTTTTGCCATCCATATACACATTGAGCGCGCCGTCTTCCCGCTTTTCGATTCTGTCGAATGCGCAGTTGAATTTGAAATCAATACCTTTGGCGAGCGAGATCTGGATCAGCCGGTCGCGCACGCTTTCGTCATAGCCGCGCAATATGATGTCGGACCGGTTGACCACCGTAACATCACTACCCAAGCCATTGAATATGCCGGCAAATTCATTGGCGATATAACCGCCGCCCGCAATGATGATATTCTCAGGCAATTTCTCCAGATGGAACATGTCATTCGAAGTCGACATAAGATCACTACCCGGAAAATCAGCCACAGCCGGCCATGCGCCAACCGCAATCAGAATATATTTGGCCGTCACAGTCTTTCCGCCAGCCAGCTTGATCTCATGCGGTCCGGTCAGTTCTGCGCGCTCGAGAATGATCTCAACACCGTGGTTTTTCAACGTATCGGTATAAGCGTTGTTCAGACGGTCGACGTCCTTGAGAACATGATCGCGCAATCTGGTCCAGTCGAATTTGGCATTGTCCCAGGTCCAGCCGAAATTCTTGCCGTCTTCCAGTTCTTCCGAGAAATGGGAGCCGTAAACCAGTAGTTTCTTGGGAACACAGCCGCGGATTACACAGGTTCCTCCGACGCGATATTCCTCGGCTACCGCAACTTTTGCACCGTAAGACGCAGAGACGCGCGCAGCTCGTGTTCCGCCGGAACCTGCCCCGATAACGAACAGGTCATAATCATATTCAGCCATCTATAATTCCTTGTTGTCAGGCTCCAAAGGCCCGCTTTTTCAATTGTTCGGTCGATGCGTCCAATCGGTTACCATCTTCAGCCGCCAGCTTGTTCGCCATCTGCTTGCCAAGCTCGACACCGAATTGATCGAATGGATTGATATTCAGCAAAACCGCGTTCACAAAAGTTCTGTGCTCGTAGAAAGCCAGCAGCGCACCCAGTGAAAGTGCTTCCAATTGTTCCAATAATATCGTGACCGACGGCCTGTCACCCGGATAGTTTCGATCACTGTCATCGGATTTTTTGCCCGCCATCAGCGCTGCCCCCTGCGCAAAGCAGTTGAGCAGCAAACCATTATGGTGAGCCGGACTCAGTGAATCGCCCGGCTCGATCACCGCAAGAAATTCTACAGGGACCAGATGCGTACCCTGATGGAGCAATTGAAAAACCGCATGCTGGGCATCGGTGCCAACGCCACCCCAGACAATCGGGCTCGAATGCAGCGCAAGCGGCTCGCCATCCAGCGTTACCGATTTGCCATTGCTCTCCATTTCCAGCTGCTGGAGATAATCGGGCACCAGGCCCAGACGTTCGTCATAGGCAAAGACAGCCCTCGTCTCGCACCCGCGAACCTGAGTATAATATTGGTCGGCAAAGGCAGCCAGCACGGGAATATTTTGATCCCAGGGCGCATCCTGAAAATGCTGGTCCATGGCGGCAGCGCCGGCCAGCAAATCTTCAAACACTTCATAGCCCAGCGCCAGTGCAACGCTGAAGCCGATCGAGGACCACAAGGAATAGCGTCCGCCGACGGTCTCTGAAAAGGGGAGAATCCGAGTTTCATCCACGCCCCATTCCACCGCCTGCTCCGGATCTGCAGTCAGCGCGATTACCTGCCCCAGCGGATCTGCAACGCCCTGCTCCGACATCCAGTCGAGCACCGATTGCGCGTTCAGCAGCGTTTCAGCGGTGGTGAAGGTTTTCGAGGCGATTACGAGCAGGGTTTTGCTTGCATCAAAACGCTCAAGAACCGGTTCAAGGGCAGCGCCATCGATATTGGACACAACCGCCAGTTCATATTTTTCGTCACCCAGCTTGAGCGCCTGGTGCAGCATTTTGGGCCCTAAAGCCGAGCCACCAATGCCGAGATGGATGATTTGCGTGAATTCACCGAGGACACCGGCGTCGATGACTTCGATCAGACTTTTCATCCGCTGATGAAGCGCGTTGGCATTTTCGATGCTTGCCGGATTGCCGGTACCGCGTTCTGCGCAATGTTCCGCTGCCCGGCCTTCGCTGATGTTAATCGGTTCGCCGGAGAGCAAAGCTTCTGTCTTTGCCGACAAACCCATCTCGTCGGCCAGTTTTTGAAAGACTCGAACCACGCTCTCGTCCAGATGGGTTTTGGAGAAATCGAAATAGAGCCCCGCATGTTCCAATCCGAGACTGGCGACCCGGTCACCATCTTCCTCGAACATCTGATTTAGCGAAACCTTTGGTATCGCCTTGATCGCCTGCCAATGGTCTGAAGTCATTCAATCATCCAATCTCTAGATCTGAAATTGCGTACATCCCGTGAGTTACTCCGCCCTATCCGCCCAACAGGCCGGTCTCAAGTTGAAAATCTCCACCAGTTCGAGATCGCAAGAAATCTTGACGCCACAGCCAATGTCGGCGAAGGGGCGCCATGGCGCGAGATAAAGCAGAACGATCGGAAACCGGCGACTTTGTCGCGTTCCTTGTAAAACTTGCATTATTCATCCTGATATTGCGCAGTTTCATCATCTCTCCTTTCAATATTCCATCAGAATCGATGCAACCGCGTTTGGTCGTCGGTGATTATCTACTGGTGGCGAAATGGCCCTACGGCTTTTCTAGATATAGCCTGCCGTTTAATATACCGCTGTTTCCCGGACGCGTTTTACCCAATTCTCCGACGCCGGGCGATGTCGTCGTGTTCAAGGCGCCGCCAAGCGCGCATGATGACTATATCAAGCGGGTAATCGCTCTGTCCGGGGACATCGTTCAGGTCACAAAGGGTGTCGTCTCGATCAACGGCAAGCCAGTCAATCGGCAGAGGATCGATGATTTTGAGCATCCTGTGACACCCAATAGTCCCTGTTATCGTCCCGAATTTGAATCGGCAGCAGGCAACGGCACAGCAGTCTGCCGCTATCCGCAGTTTCAGGAAACATTGCCCAACGGCGTAAGCTATCGCATTCTGGATATTTACGAGAATAGCGAAGGCGACGATACGCAGGCATTCGTCGTACCGGAGGGCCATATGTTTTTGATGGGTGATAACCGCGACCGCAGCGCCGACAGCCGCTTTCCTGCGCAAGAGGGGCAGGCGATCGGCATGGTGCCGGAAGAAAATCTTGTCGGCAAAGCCCTGGTCTCCGTTTTCTCGACCGATGGTTCTGCCGAATGGATCAAGCCGTGGACCTGGTTTACCGCTGCGCGCTGGGACCGGATCGGAGAAGGATTTTGAACCGCCCGGAGTTCATTGACTGGATCGCAGAGATCACCGGCGCGCAGCCTGTGACTCCTGATCTCTATGTCAGGGCTGCAACCCACGGCAGCCACGGGCAAAAAGATTATCAGCGCCTGGAATTTCTGGGCGACCGGGTTTTGGGCTTGGTAATCGCAGATCATCTCTATCACAAGTTTCCGCAGGAACCGGAAGGCCAGTTATCGCAGCGGCTCAACGGGCTGGTTTCTGGCTCAGTCTGCGGTGAAGTCGCCAAGCAAATCGGCGTCAGCGACCATGTTCTGCTGGGAAAACAGGCGCGTGACGATGGCGCGCGGCAGAGCATCAAGGTTTTGGGAGACGTGATGGAATCGCTGATCGGCGCAGTCTATCTCGACCATGGCATGGAGGCTGCCCGCAGCTTCATTCTCCGTCATTGGGAAAGCCGTTTTACCGCAACGGTTGGCGATATCCGGCATCCCAAATCCGCACTGCAGGAGTGGGCCGCAGCCAATAATCGCAAGGTTCCGGCCTATGAACTGGTCGAGAAAAGCGGTCCCCATCACGATTTAAAATTCACCGTTCGGGTGTATGTTAGCAATATTGGCGAGGTCGAGGCTACCGCTTCCGCCATTCAGGCAGCCGAAACCGAAGCTGCCAAGAAATTTCTGGAAAAATTCACATGATTCAAAAATGCGGCGTAGTTGCATTGATAGGCGCGCCCAATGCAGGCAAATCAACCCTGATCAATGCTTTGGTCGGACAGAAAGTCGCGATCACCAGTTCGAAACCGCAAACCACTCGAACGCGGCTTTTGGGCATAGCGATCGAAGAAGACACACAACTTCTGCTGGTTGATACCCCGGGCATCTTCGAACCGCACCGCCGCCTTGACCGGGCGATGGTGTCCGCTGCCTGGGAAGGCGCCGAAGACGCCGATATTATCGTCATGCTCGTCGATGCAAGGGCCGGTCTGGGAACAAAGGTCACTTCAATTGTCGAACGGATCAAGCATCGGTCGGAAAAGACCATATTGGTGATGAACAAGGTCGATATTGCCGCCAAAGACAAGATGCTCGGCCATGTCGTCAAACTGCATGAACTGGCCGATTTTGACGAGACATATTTCGTCAGCGCCAAAACTGGCGACGGTCTCGAAGAACTGCGAGCCTATCTAGTCAAAGCTATGCCCGAAGGTCCCTGGCATTTCCCTGCCGATCAGGTGTCGGACGCCAGCGAACGCATTCTCGCTGCGGAAATCACCCGCGAGCAAGTTTTCCGGCAGCTACATGCAGAACTGCCCTACGCAACTGCGATTGCGATGGAACAATATAAAGAACGGCCCGATGGCTCACTCGAGGTGCACCAGCAAATACTGGTCGAGAAGGCCAGCCAGAAAGCAATCATTCTCGGCAAGGGTGGTCACCAGATCAAGGAAATCGGCGCCAAAGCTCGCGCCGAGTTGTCCGGAATTTTGGGCAAGCCCGTGCATCTCTATCTCCACGTCAAGGTGAGCGCGAACTGGGATGAAGATCGAAGCCTGTATCAGGATATGGGACTGGATTGGGTTAAGTAGCCACATCAGCCGGGACCGTGAGCACAATTCCTCGGGCGGTAGGTAGATTCCCTGATAGGCGAGCGCATGGCTTGCGAATAGTTGCGATCATAAGAGGCGCTGGAGCGGTTCGGCAATCCGGGCTTTATCCAGCACCAATTCAAAAAGTTCCATCAATCGCAACAAAGGATTATCAATGAGCCACGTAGCGCACGATCTCCACGCCGAATTTCCGGACGACGTCGAAATCCTTCACGAACTGAAGCTCTCTGACGGGCATTTCCGGACAGTTTCAGAGCGTTATCACGACGTGAACAAGGAAATTCACCGAATTGAATCGGAAGTGGAAGCCG
Source organism: uncultured Sphingorhabdus sp. (assembly GCA_963974765.1). Taxonomy (GTDB): domain Bacteria; phylum Pseudomonadota; class Alphaproteobacteria; order Sphingomonadales; family Sphingomonadaceae; genus Parasphingorhabdus. The sequence continues at coordinate 652,394 of CAXBEI010000002.1, read as the reverse complement.
CCTCCGATGAACGCGCCGAGGAATTGAAAAAGCAGCGCCTGCTTATTCTCGACGAGGTCGCGGCGATGATTTCCAAAGCCAAAGCGGCTTGAATGCAAGATGGCGCAGGTAGCAACGAAACTTGCTGCCTGTCGCCTGCTTCTAGTTATCGCGATATGCCTTCTTGTTCTCACATTATCGGGTTGTGTCTCCCTACCTAGACCGCTCCCGGCCAACGCATCATCACCGGTTTTGGATCCACTGCTATTCTTTGCCGGCCGGACCGAAGGACGCGGAGAATTGAGGAAAATCCTGTCGTCGCCGATTCAGATCACCGTCCGCAGCCACGGCGTCGTCGACGAGGAGGGAATTCTCACCCTGGAGCAAGAGGTGCTGGAAGGCGAGAAGCCGCCACGCAAACGCAGTTGGCGAATCCACCGCGTCGACAGCAAATTATACCGCGGCTCGTTGAGCGATGCCAAAGGTCCGGTAACCATTTCGGTAGACGGAAACCGCATGCATATCGCCTTCACAATGGAGGGCGGATTCCCGGTTGATCAATATATATTTCTTGCCGCTGACCGTCAGTCGGCAAGGAATATTCTGGTGGTCAGCAAGCTCGGCATGAGAGTGGCTGTACTGGAGGAAGATATCGTAAAAATCTTTGAATAGCCGGCGAGATTATTTGCTTCCCGAAGCCAAAAGCGGAGCCGGTCTGACCGCCAGACAATGGCATAGGCAGTCCGCGGGAATCCGCCCTGCTGCGCCAAGCCAGCGGCCAGAACCGATTTTCCCGCACTTGTGAATAGTGGTCAATCAGCCTGCTATTCGGTCTTCGCCTTTGCTGGAGCCTTCTTGGCTGCCGGTTTCTTTTTCGCCGCTGGCTTTTTCTTCGCAGCAGGCTTTTTCTTGGCAGCCGGCTTCTTTTTCGGTGCAGCTTTTTTAGCCCGTTTTTTGGCTGGGCCCTTGGCAGCGCGATCATCAATCAACTGCGCGGCTTCTTCCAGAGTCAGCTGATCCTTGTCGACCGTCTTAGGCAACGACGCATTGGTCGTACCGTCGGTAACATATGGACCATAGCGGCCGTCCATCAGCTTGATCTCGGACTCGGTACGCGGATGGTTGCCCATGATCTTGAGCGGTTCCATCTTGCCACGGCCACGACCGCCACCGTTTTTCGCAGCATCTGCGAGTTTGGCGACGGCAGCGTTCATGCCGATTTCGAAAACTTCTGCCGTATTTTCAAGGCGCGCAGATTTGCCATTATGACTCAGATACGGGCCGTAGCGGCCGATTTGCGCCATCACGGGTTCGCTGGTTTCGGGATGCTTGCCAACTTCGCGAGGGAGCGACAACAGCTTCACGGCCCATTCCAGCCCGAAATCTTCCGCCGGAATATCCTTTGGGATCGAAGAGCGTTTGGCTTCCTTGCCCTCCCCTTTTTCGACATAGGGTCCGAAGCGACCGACTTTCTTGGTGATTTTTTCATCGCTGTCGGGATCAACGCCCAGTTCCTGCGGGCCTTCATCCTCGTCGCCATTGGCACCGCCGCCCTGCGCAAAACGCCGGGTGAATTTGCATTCCGGATAGTTGGAGCAGGCAACAAAGGCGCCAAAGCGGCCACCGCGCAGGGCCAGCTTGCCCTCGTTGCAGCGCGGGCAAAGACGCGGATCGGTGCCGTCTTCTTTTTCCGGGAAAAGATAATCGCTGAGAAAAGTGTCCAGCTCTGCGGTCACTTCCGAAGGCAATTTCTCCATCACTTCAACGGTTTTCGGTTTAAAATCATGCCAGAAGGCTTCGAGAATAGCCTGCCATTGGGCGCGACCGCCGCTGACTTCGTCGAGTTCATCTTCGAGACCAGCGGTATAGTCATAGGCTACGTAACGGTCGAAAAAGCGCTCGAGAAATCCGGTCAGCAACCGCCCGCTTTCCTCGGCGAAGAAGCGGTTTTTCTCGATCCGCACATAGGCGCGATCTTTTAGCGTCTTGATAATTGATGCATAGGTCGATGGCCGCCCAATACCCAGTTCTTCCATCTTCTTGACCAGGCTGGCTTCGCTGTAGCGCGGTGGAGGCTGGGTGAAATGCTGGGAAGCGTCGACAGATTTCTTCGCCGGGCTGTCGCCTTTGGACATAGCTGGCAACAAGCCGCCGTCATCATCCTTGTCGTCATCACGACCTTCTTCATAAAGCGCCAGGAATCCGGGGAATTTCACGACCTGTCCGTTAGCCCTGAGACCGGTTTTACCGGTACCATCGAGCATCTCCACGGTGGTGCGTTCGAGCCGTGCCGACGCCATCTGGCTGGCCATCGCCCGCTTCAGAATGAGATCATAAAGCTTGGCATGATCCCCGCTACCGGCGGTGCGCTTGGTGAAACTGGTTGGACGGATCGCTTCATGCGCTTCCTGCGCATTCTTGGCCTTGGATTTATAGATTCGCGGGCTGTCGGGAACATAGCTCGCATCATAACGATCCGCGATCGCCTTGCGCGCAGCTGAAATGGCGCTGCCGTCCATTTGCACGCCATCGGTACGCATATAGGTTATTGCGCCATCTTCATATAATTGCTGGGCAATCCGCATAGTGTGACTGGCGGAATAGCCGAGCTTGCGCGCGGCTTCCTGCTGCAGGGTAGACGTTGTAAATGGAGGTGGCGGATTGCGGGTAAGCGGTTTTGTTTCGATCGATTCTATCGTGAACAGACCATTTTCAACCGCAGCCTTGGCGAGCATGGACTGATCTTCATTGGCCAGATCCATCTTGCCGAGCTTCTTGCCGTCATGGATCGTCAGTCGTGCTTCAAAAGCCTGACCGCCCTGCTCCATTTGAGCCGTAACCGACCAATATTCCTGCGGTCTGAAGGCCTCGATTTCCCGCTCCCGCTCGACGATCAGCCTGAGCGAAACCGACTGTACACGACCGGCAGATTTCGCGCCCGGAAGCTTGCGCCACAAAACCGGGGACAGGGTAAAACCTACAAGATAATCCAAGGCCCGGCGTGCGCGATAGGCATCGATAAGATCCTCATCCAGCGCCCGGGGATGCGCCATGGCATCCGTTACGGCGGCTTTTGTAATCGCGTTGAACGTCACCCGGTCGACTTTATCCGGCAGCGCTTTTTTATTCCGCAACACTTCCTGAACATGCCAGCTGATCGCCTCTCCTTCGCGGTCAGGGTCGGTCGCGAGGATTAATCGCGTTGCTTTTTTCGATTCGGCGGTGATCTCTTTGAGCTGCTTCGCCTTGTCGGGATAATTCTGCCAGGTCATAGCAAAACCCTCGTCCGGATCGACCGAGCCATCCTTTGGCGGAAGGTCGCGGATATGGCCGTAGGATGCCAAAACCTTGAAATCCGATCCCAGATATTTTTCAATGGTTTTGGCTTTAGCGGGGGACTCGACGATAACTAGCTGCATATGTTCCGATTTTCTTTGTTCTCACGCATACGCGCGAGGCTGTGGCAAGGACTGGGCTTAGGTCAAGGCCCTGAATGAAGTTTTTTGTCAATGGCGATTGAAAATTAGCCTGTCTACCAAAGTTCAGTTCAACAAGCTCACCCGGGCACCCGCATGGCGGGTCAGCCGACCGGCGAGTTCCAGTTCGAGCAGCGCCAATTGCACCGAAGGTGCGGCCAGTCCCGATTGTCTAACCAGTTCATCGACGGTCACCGGCGTGATGCTGAGCAGGTCTACCACCGGTGCCCGCTCCGTGATGTGGATATCCGTCTGCCCTGCTTCATGGGTGATCGCATTGTCCCGTACTGCCCGCAATTCATGGCCTCGAGTCGCTGATTCCGCGCGATCGTCGAAATGAAGAATCATCTCCAATATGTCGTCGGCCGACTGGATCAAGGTCGCCCCCTCGCGGATCAGCATGTTGCAGCCCCTTGACCGGGGATCGAGTGGAGAGCCGGGGACCGCCATAACCTGTCGGCCAGCCTCTGCGGCCAGCCGTGCTGTAATCAACGATCCGGAACGTGGCGCAGCTTCGATGACGACCGTGCCTCTGGCCAGTCCGGCGATGATCCGGTTGCGATAGGGAAAATGCCGGGCGCGGGGTTCCGTTCCGGGTGGCTGTTCTGCCAATAACAATCCGTGCTCGGCTATCTTTCGCTGTATCTCTTCATTCTCCGGCGGATAGAAAACATCCAGTCCGCCGGCAATGACAGCAATTGTCGCCTTTTTAAGCGAGCCCTGATGGGCCGCTGTGTCGATGCCTTTGGCAAGCCCCGAAACTACCGAGACGCCCGCCTCGGCCAGACTGTTAGCCAGATCACGGGCAAAGCGGCAGGCTGCGGCAGAAGCGTTTCGCGCGCCGACCATTGCGACCATCGGCTGTCGCATAAGCTCCAGTCGCCCCTGCCACAGCAATATGGGCGGTGGATTTCCCAGTCCCGTCAGCAAGGCCGGATATTCGGTATCATCGATAAACAGCAATCCCGCACCGATACCCTGTATCGCCTTTATTTCGGATGCAATTTGACGCTCGTCGGCAATTCGTGGCGAGCGGCCGCCACCACGCGCTGCCAAATCGGGAATAGCTTCCAGCGCACGCGCTGCAGAACCAAATCTTCTGATCAATTGCCGGTAGGTGACGGGTCCGATATTCTCGGATCGGATAAGCCGGAGCCGGTCAAACGCTTCCTGGCTTTCTTCCATTCACTTCAGACCTTTTTTGATGCTCCGACTTTCGGCTCTTCGCCAGCGATCAACCGTTCGATGTTGGAGCGGTGCTTCCACAATACCAGCAGCGCCAAGCCGATGAACATGGGCATCATGGCATATTCTCCCAGAACGAAGGCCGCTATCGGCACCGAAATGGCCGCAAGCATGCCCCCGACCGAAGAATAGCGCCAGATCGCCAGCGAACCAAGCCATGTGACCGCAAATATCAACCCCGCCATGGGAATCAGGGCGGTCACAACGCCGAGCAGGGTCGCGACGCCTTTACCACCGTTGAACCGGAGCCAGACAGGGTAAAGATGGCCGAGAAAGGCGCCCAGACCGGCTAAAACGCCCAGTCCGTCGGAAATCTGCAGTGCAATATAGACCGCAGCATATCCCTTCCCCATATCGAGCAACAGGGTCAGCGCAGCCAGCCCTTTGTTACCGGTGCGCAATACGTTGGTAGCGCCGATATTGCCGGAGCCCGTCTGACGCAGATCACCACCGCCGGAAAGGCGTGTCAAAACAAGGCCAAAAGGGACCGAGCCCAGCAAATAGCCGAGCAATAACGCCAATATTGGTTCTATCCACATAGACTGCACTTAAAATACCCCTATTTCGATCCGCGCTATATTCACAGACGATGATGAGCAAGTATCACGAGCGAAAAAACGGCCAAGGCCAAACGCCTGTCAGACGAACCGAAGCGGTTGCCGTATCTATGCTATTCTGGCTATGGGAAAAATATGACCGAAGAGCAGACTGGCGAATGCCCTCCCTTGTTATTTTTCGATACCGGCGTCGGTGGACTATCGGTGTTGAAAGAGACGATAAAATTGCTGCCGCGCGCGCCGATTGTCTATGCCGCAGATTATGCGGGCCTGCCTTATGGCATGAAATCCGAAGCGGAATTGGCAGCGCGCGTTCCGGCGCTTCTTGGCCGCCTGGTCGAACGATACAAGCCGCAATTGGTTACCATTGCCTGCAACACTGCCTCGACAATTGCGCTTGATCACGTTCGCTCTGCCCTGGATATCCCGGTTGTCGGGACCGTGCCGGCGATCAAACCGGCCAGCGAACTTTCCAAGACCGGCGTCATCGGACTTCTTGGCACGCGGGCAACCATCCGGCAGCCCTATGTTGACCGGCTAGCCGCCGATTTTGCCGCCGACAAGATATTGCTCCGCCATGCAGCTCCCGAACTCGTCTATGCAGCAGAGGCCAAGCTGCGCGGAGAAAAGCCGGATATCCGGATTATCGAAGAAGCGATGTCGGGACTGATCAGTCAGCCGGAAGCCGAACAAATAGACACGGTCATTCTCGCCTGCACCCATTTTCCTTTGTTGCGCGACGAACTGGCCGATGCAGCGCGAACGCCTATTCAGTTTATCGATGGCGCGCAGGGTATCGCTCGCCGGATCGCCTATTTGACGAAAAACACAATATGGCCCGGCGACAGCAGAGACGGGATATTTGTTACGACAGGCGATATCGCCGATATCGAACCCTATCGCCCGGCCTTCGCGGAATATGGCATAAGACGGTTTGAAAAGTTGTAAGCCTATGGCGAACAACTCTTATTGCGAGTGGTTCGCGCTGGAAATTCTGGGAAAAGGCCGCTAAAGGCCATTCCGAGATGATCGCAAGAACAGATTTGAAGCAGGATTTGGTGCACAGTGGACTACGATAAAATTTTTTCGCAAGCGATTGACCGGCTTCATGCCGAGGGACGCTATCGGGTATTCATCGACATTTTGCGCAACAAGGGTTCGTTCCCGAACGCCCGCTGTTTCGCGCATCACAACGGACCGCAACCGGTCACGGTCTGGTGCTCGAACGACTATCTGGCGATGGGCCAGCATCCCGATGTGATTGCCGCTATGGAAGAAGCGTTGCACGATGTCGGCGCCGGCTCTGGCGGAACCCGCAATATCGGCGGCAACACCCATTATCATATCCAGCTCGAGCGGGAACTGGCCGACTGGCACGGCAAATCCGGCGCGCTGCTGTTCACATCCGGCTATGTGTCGAATGAAGCAACGCTTTCAACGCTGACCAAGATTCTGCCGGGCTGCATTATTTTTTCCGACGAGCTGAACCATGCTTCGATGATTGCCGGAATCAAGAACAGCGGCTGCGAGAAGCGGGTTTTCCGGCATAATGATCTGGAACATCTGGAAGAATTGCTGGCTGTCGAAGATCCGGAAGTGCCAAAGCTGATTGCCTTTGAAAGCATCTATTCGATGGATGGCGATATAGCACCATTGCATGCAATCTGCGATCTGGCAGACAAATATAACGCCCTCACCTATTGCGACGAAGTTCATGCTGTTGGCATGTACGGAGAGCGCGGGGGCGGGATTTCGGAACGTGACAAAGCGGCCGAGAGAATTACGATCATCGAGGGAACACTGGCCAAGGCCGTCGGTGTCATGGGTGGTTATATTACCGCAGACCAGAAGATCGTCGATGTTATCCGGTCCTATGCTCCTGGCTTCATCTTCACGACCAGCCTGTCTCCGGTGCTTGTTGCCGGTGCATTGGCCAGCATCCGGCATCTGAAACAGTCGACTGCCGAACGTGATGGTCAACAGGCCGCCGCGCAGACGCTCAAGGACCTGTTCGCCGACGCAGGCCTGCCGGTCATGGACTCAACGACCCATATCGTGCCTCTGCGGGTTGGCGATCCGGTCAAGGCAAAGAAGATCAGCGATGTTCTGCTGGCCGAATATGGCGTCTATGTGCAGCCGATCAACTATCCAACGGTGCCGCGCGGGACAGAACGCCTGCGCTTCACACCGGGCCCGGCACATAGCGAAACCATGATGGTCGATCTGACCAAGGCTTTGGTGGAAATCTGGAGCCGGATGGACTTGGAACTGGCCATCGCGGCCTAAAGGCCGGCGATAATTTTCGCAAATAGCTGATTGTCGACATTGCCACCGGAAAGCGTGATAGCAGTGCGATCCGTAAGCTTTACCTTACCGGCCAAAGCTGCTGCCAGAGCAACCGCGCCGCCCGGTTCCACGACCAGACGCAATTTTTCAAATGCAACCCGCATGGCGTGATGCACTTCAGCGCGGGAAACCGCGATTCCTGTTGCGTTACGGTCTTTTAAAATATTGAACGTGATCGGGGCGACGCGGAGCGTCTGCAGTGCGTCACATTCGGTCGCGGGCGGGTTTTCCCCTACCGGCACGATTGCTCCGCCTTCCAGCGAGCGTTTCATGTCGTCCCAGCCTTCCGGTTCGACGATCACGATTTTTGCATCAGGATTGGCCAGAGCCGTCCCGCTGGCCAGACCACCGCCGCCACAGCAGATGACGAGCTTATCCGCCGCAAATCCGGTTCGCGCCAGCATCTGCTCCCGGATCTCGATACCACAACTGCCCTGCCCTTCGACGATCCACGGATCATCGAAGCTGGGAACGACAACCGCTCCGGTTTCCTGTGACAACTCAGCGGCCAATTGCTCGCGATTGCCGCTCATCCGGTCATAGGTAATGACATTGGCACCCAATGCTCTGGTGTTCTCCAGTTTCGCTCTGGGCGCGTCCTCCGGCATGATGATCGTTGCGGGCACGCCAAGCCTGCGGGCAGCCCAGGCAACTCCTTGTGCGTGATTACCGCTGGAGAATCCGATGACGCCACGCTTGCGTTGATCGTCGGTCAGATCGGTCAGGCGGTGCCAGCCACCGCGAATTTTGAACGCGCCGATTGGCTGCAGGCATTCTGCCTTGCACCAGATTGTCGTGCCATCGATTTCGAGCGGCAACAGCGGTGTGGGCGGTAAAATAGCTGCAATTTTCTCCGCCGCTCGCTCAACGCCGGCCAATGTTGGTTGCCGGTCCGGTTCCATCAGGTCTTGCTCTGTCATAGTCTCTCCCTATATGCGGGACTTTCATTTCTCCAGCATTTAGAGTGGAAATCATGGGTAAAATATTGGTGATCGGCGCAGGCGGCGTCAGTTCGGTAGCGGTGCATAAAATGGCGCAGTTGATTGCAGCGGGTAACGGGCCCTTCACCGAGATCATCTTGGCCAGTCGCACCTTGTCGAAATGCGAAGCGATTGCCGAGTCGGTCAAAGAGCGGACCGGCGTTGCGATTTCCACTGCCCAGATCGATGCCGACGATGTTCCGGCCCTGACTGCGCTGATCGAAAAGGAAAAGCCCGATCTCGTGGTCAATCTGGCGCTGCCCTATCAGGATCTGCCGATCATGGATGCCTGCCTTGCGACCAAGACCGACTATCTCGACACCGCCAATTACGAACCGCGAGACGAAGCGAAATTCGAATATAAATGGCAGTGGGATTATCAGGACCGGTTCAAGGACGCGGGGATCATGGCGCTGCTGGGTTCGGGTTTCGATCCGGGTGTCACCAGTGTATTTACGTGCTGGCTGAAGAAACATCATTTCGACCGGATCGACACACTCGACATTCTCGACTGCAATGGCGGCGACCATGGCCAGCATTTCGCGACCAATTTCAATCCCGAGATCAATATCCGGGAAGTCACTGCCAATTCGCGTCACTGGGAAAATGGCGACTGGGTCGAAGGTCCACCGCTGACGCAAAAGCAGGAATTTGATTTCGAGGCGGTCGGTCCGAAGAATATGTATCTGATGTATCACGAGGAAATTGAATCGCTCAAGACACATCTCCCGGAAATCCAGCGGATTCGCTTCTGGATGACCTTTGGTGACGCTTATCTGACCCATCTCGAAGTGTTGCAGAATGTCGGCATGACCCGGATTGACCCTGTAATGTACGAGGGCCGCGAAATCATTCCGCTGCAGTTCCTGAAAGCGGTGTTGCCAGAACCTGCGAGCCTTGGCGAAACGACCAAGGGCAATACCAATATCGGGGTGATTGCGACCGGCGTCAAAGACGGCGTCGAGAAGACGCTCTACGTCAAGAATATCTGCAGCCATGAAGCGGCTTTCGAGGAAACCGGCAATCAGGGCGTGAGCTATACCACTGGCGTTCCGGCGATGATCGGCGCGGCGATGATCTTGTCTGGCCAGTGGAAAGGCGACGGCGTATTCAATATGGAAGAGTTCGATCCAGACCCGTTCATGGCAATGCTTAACGAGCATGGATTGCCATGGAAACTGGAAGAATTGGAAGCACCTTTGGCCTTTTAGGATGGAGACCAAGGCAGGCGATCCCGGCGCTTTCGCGCATTTTGATCTGGCGCGGGTCCCCTCGCCTGCCTTTGTTGTGGATGAAGTCGCGGTGCGCCGGAATCTAGCGATTTTGGCGGATATCAAGGAACGGTCGGGCGCCAAGGTTCTGCTGGCGCTCAAGGCCTTTTCCATGTGGTCGCTCGCTCCGCTGATCGACGAATATCTTGATGGCTATTGCGCTTCTGGACTGTGGGAGGCGCGGCTTGCAAAGGAGCATTTTCGCGGGCCGATCAGCACATATTCTCCGGCATATAAAGCTGACGACTTGGCCGAGCTAAGCCAGATTTCAGAGCATATCACGTTCAACAATCCGTCGCAGATTGAGCGATGGAAAAGCATGTCCAATCAAAATATTATGCTGGATAGTTCAGAAATTGGCTTAAGAATTAATCCGGAGATCGCGCTTGGCGAGACGGAGAAATATGATCCGAGCCAACCGCATAGCCGGCTGGGTTTCCCGATCAGCCAGTTGGCATCCGAACATTTCCAACATTTGTCCGGCATCCACTTTCACAATTTGTGCGAACAGGGATTCGAAGCACTGCAACAGACCTGGGAGAAAGTCGAACCAATTATCGCGCCGCATTTCAGCATGTTGAAATGGATCAATCTTGGCGGCGGTCACCACATTACGCGCGACGATTATGATCGCGAGGCGCTCGTTGCCTTTCTGAAAGACCTGAAAGCCCGTTCAGGCTGCGAAATCTATCTGGAGCCCGGTGAAGCCGTCGCGCTGGACGCGGGCATATTGGTGGGCGAGATACTGGATGTGTTCGACAATGGCATGCCGGTCGGGATCACCGATATTTCCGCAACCTGTCATATGCCGGACGTTATCGAGGCGCCCTATCGCCCGGCGATGCTGGGAGAGCGCTCCGAGGGCCAGGCAATTCGACTCGGTGGTCCCAGCTGCCTGGCCGGCGATATTATCGGTGATTATATCCTGCCCGAAGCCCCGCATATCGGCCAGCGTATCGCGTTTCTCGATCAGGCGCATTATTCGATGGTCAAGACCAACACGTTCAATGGCGTTCCGCTGCCGTCGATCTGGATGTGGAACAGTGAAAAAGATGAGCTGAAATGCGTCAAAAGCTTCGACTGGACGGCGTTCATGGATCGGCTCAGCTAAAAAATGCTTTTGTTCAGCTTCTGTAAGGACTTCGGTCTTTACAGAGCCCTCAAGTGGCCATATAGCCGCGCCTTGCTGCCCCATGGCCGCTTGCGTATCCGCAAGGCAGCTCAATCGATCTTAGCCTATAAGGGGGTCCCTTGAGTTGCACCATTATCTTGATGCTGAGGAGCTGACGAAGGCTCTAAGCCCAGACATTCCAGTTTTGCTTAACCGGCCACATGCAGCACGCCGTGCCGCGCGTTATTTTGTCGAGCAATTTCCCGGCAAATCGCTTTACGCTGTCAAAGCGAATCCCTCGCCTGCGTTGCTGCAGCTGCTGTGGGAAGAAGGCGTGACCCATTTTGACGTGGCTTCGATAGACGAAGTCCGCATCGTTCGCGCGGCATTGCCCGACGCGACGCTCTGCTACATGAATCCGGTGAAACAGCTCGCGTCTGTGCGAGAAGCCTATCACGAACATGGCGTGCGGATTTTCTCGCTCGACAGTCTCGAAGAGCTGGAAAAGATTGAACTGGGAACCGAGCTTGCCGAAGACCTGACGCTTTGCGTCCGGATTCGCGTTGCTTCCGAATTTGCAGAAATCAGCCTAGCTTCGAAATTCGGTATCGATGTTGATGAATCGGCGGAATTGCTTCAGCGGGCACGGCAGCGGGCCGACTGCCTCGGTATCTGCTTCCATGTTGGCAGCCAGGCGATGACGCCGCTTGCCTATGTCCACGCTCTGGAACGGGTGCGCACGGCCATTGTCGGCGCGTCAGTGACCGTCGACATTGTCAATGTCGGTGGCGGATTTCCGTCAATCTATCCCGATCTGGAACCGGTTTCACTCAATCATTATTTCACCGCTATCGACCGCACGTTCGAGGATTTGCCGATCAGCTATTCCGCCGAACTCTGGTGCGAACCCGGACGCGCGCTGTCAGCCGAATATAGCTCGCTGGTGGTCAAGGTCGAACGCCGCCGCGGCAACGAACTGTTTATCAATGATGGAGCCTATGGCACATTGTTCGACGCCGCGCATATCGGATGGCGGTTCCCGGTTCGCCAGGTTGGTGCGGATGCGGAAGCCGGAGCGACCACCGGCTTCAGCTTCTACGGCCCGACCTGCGACGACATGGATTTCATGGCCGGTCCGTTCAACCTGCCCGACTGCATCAAGGCCGATGACTATATCGAGATCGGTATGATCGGTGCCTATGGATCGGCTATGCGGACCAAGTTCAATGGTTATGGCAGCAGCCACGAATATGATGTCTCAGACGAGCCGATGGCCAGCCTCTATGTCGGTGACAATCTCGACCGGTCCGACCGCGACAATGTGGTATCTTTCCCAAGCGCATAGACCTTAAACTAGGTTGCAATTGACAATCCTTTGCAGTTGAAGCAGTTTCTCCCGGGTTTTGGGAGAATAAGAATCATGGATATTGCTATTTTGGCACCCGCTGCGGTGTTGATCGTCTGGTCGCTGATCATGTTGTTCTGGATGGCCGCCACAAGATTTCCGGCCATGGCCAAATCAGGGGCAGACCTTGCCAAGGCGCCTCCCGGCGGTCGGGGTAGCGACCTGGAAGGTGTGATCCCCGACAAGGTAAACTGGAAATCCCATAATTACACCCATTTGATGGAGCAGCCGACGCTGTTTTACGCCACGGTTGTCATTCTTGCGCTCGTCAATGCGGGTCATGGACTGAACCTCTATCTCGCCTGGGCCTATGCGATAATCCGGATCATTCACAGCATCTGGCAGGCGACCGTCAATCTGGTCAATGTCCGCTTCATGCTGTTCATAGCGTCGACCGTCTGCCTACTGATTATGGCGACAAACGCCCTGTGGGCCACGCTTTTCTAGAGTTATAATATTATATTGGGAGGGAATTTTATGGAGAATAGCCTGTTGCTGCAGCCGATGGTTGCGCTCATTTTATGGACGATGCTGATCTGGCTTTGGATGTATGTCACGCGGATTCCGGCGATGAACAAAGCGAAGATAGATTCCGCCAATCTGGTTGGCGGCAAGGGCGGTGACCTGGACGAGCTTTTGCCGCCGGAAGTGCAGTGGAAGGCGCATAATTATAACCATTTGCTTACAGAACCGACGCTTTTTTATGCAATTTGTGTCGTTTTGATCCTTTCCGGTCAGGATTATGGACTGAATCTGACCATCGCCTGGATCTATGTCGGCCTGCGGGTGCTACACAGTCTCGTTCAGGTGACGATCAACCGCGTGCTCTTTCGGTTCATGCTATTTTCGCTGTCCAGCCTGTGCATCATTGCCCTGGCAATCCATGCGGCGATTGCAGTATTCCATTAGCTCCGGCGTTCCTGCGAAGGCCTTTGCTTTCGCAGGGGCCCGCTAGCGACTGAAGCTGGACACGATCTCGACATGGGTCGACCATAGGAACTGCCCGACCGGCCAGACCTGCCGGAGCTTGTATCCGGCGTCGCAAAGCTGTTTGGCATCGCGCGCAAAGCTGGCCGGATTGCAGCTGATATAGCAGATTTTCTCGACCTCTGATTGCGCAAGCTGCAAGATCTGTTCGCGCGCACCAGCCCGTGGCGGATCGAGAATGACAGCATCGAAGCGGTTGAGCTCTTCGGCGCTGAGCGGCCGGCGAAAAAGATCGCGATGTTCGCAGAATATCTGGCGTTTGGAATGATTGGCCACCATTTTCAGCGCGCCCATCGTGTCGCGAGCGCCTTCTGCGGCATAGACTTTCTTGTCGGCGCCGAGAGCCAGAGTGAATGTGCCCAGTCCGGCGAACAGATCGGCGACAAGCCGCGCATCGCCAACGGCCTCCAGCATCGCCGAAACCAGCACCTGCTGGCCATCGCGAGTCGGCTGCAAGAAAGCGCTATGCGGGAAGCTGACCGGAATTCCACCCAAAGTGACCGTCACCGGCTCCGGTTCCCACTGGGTTTCCGGGCCATAGCCGCCGTCGACAGAAAGGCGCGCCAGCCCGTTGGTCTTGGCAAAGGCGGACAAGGCTTCGCGTTGCTCCAGGCCCTCAGGCTCGTAATTGCTGATCAGCAGGTCGATTCCCTGATCCACCAGCGTCATTTCGATATTCATGTCATGCTTGCGGCGGGACGAATTTTTGAGAAAAGCCCGCAAAGGCGATAGAAGAGCGAATAATTCAGGTGCCATGATCTCGCATTGTTTGAGATCGACGATCCGGTGGCTGCCGGCGCCACTGAACCCGAGTTTGAATTGGTCGCCCAGTTTGGCCGCGCGCAGGCTGGCGCGAATACGGGTTTTGGGCGCAGAGACCTGGGGCGGGTGCAGGATTTCTGCTGCCAGCCCCTGTCCTTCCAGTGCGTAGGCCACGCGCTCGCTCAGGAAACGGCAGTAGCTCTCGTCATCCAGATGCTGCAGGCTGCAACCGCCGCAGGACTGAAAATGCTGGCACGGCGGGTCGACATGATGCGGCCCCTTGATCAGCCCACCTTCGTCATTCAACCGGTCCAGCGGCGCGGAAAAGGCGATATGGCGGCCATCGGAGGTCACACCATCGCCCTTCGCGGCAACGCGAATGATCAGGTCGGGATCGGCAGTCGCGGTCATAAACATTCCTGCAATGTGGCGGGGAGTTGGTCGATAAGCATTTCCGGCGTGAAAGCGGGGCCGGCCAATTGTCCGGCCCGGCTGTGCAGCCATTGGCCTTCGCACGCCGCCTTATAACCACTGACGCCCGTTGCCAAGCGACTTGCGATGATCCCGGTCAACACGTCGCCGCTCCCGGCTGTGGACAGCCATGGACAGGTTTGCGCGGAAATGAAGGCTTTGCCCTCCGGGCTTACGATGACCGTATCGGAGCCTTTCAGCAATATGCTGCATTCCGCTTGTTTGGCGAGTTTACGACTATCATCGAATTTATATTGCAGCGCCTCCTTTGTCAGAGAGGCAAATTCTCCGGCATGGGGTGTCGCGATCGTCTCGGCGGAGCGCTCTTTTACCAGATCGCTGAATTGCGTGCCGGCGACGGTCAGCGCATCGGCATCGATCACCAAAGGTGCATCCACCGCTAACGCGGTCGTCAAAAGATCTTTCGCTCGCTGATCCCGGCCGAGGCCCGGACCAAGAATGATCGCCGAGATGCGCTTGTCGGAAAGCTTTTGTTGTAGATCGGCCATGTCCTGCACTGCCTCGACCACGATACTGGGATGCGGGGATTCGAAACCGGAGGATGCAAATATTTTGACATAGCCTGCCCCCGATTTCTGGGCCGCCATCGCAGTTAGCTGCGCTGCACCCGGCATCGCACCGGCGACCACGGCAACCAGGCCGCGGCTATATTTATGGTCTTGCGATGTCGGCGCGGAAATTTCGGGCTTGGACAAAATTTCGAGATCGCTGTCGGCGGCGATACCGATATCGATCCCGACCAGATTGCCCATTATTGATCGCGTCGGTTCCAGAAGATGGGACGGCTTGAACGCACCGAGGGCAATGGTTGTATCAAATGCCGGGATATCGTTGAGCAGCGTGCCATGGTCGGATTCGACACCGCTGGGCAGATCGATCGCGACCCGCCGCTTTGCGCCTGCAAACAGGCGCGAGAAATGGCCGAACCACTCGTCACCAACAGAGCGGGTCAACCCTGTGCCAAAGAGGCAATCGACCAATTGCGCAGCGGGCTGCGCGTCGGTCAGTGCAATCGTTCTGCCGCGCCACAGCGATTTCGCATGTTGCGCTGCCTCGGTCGTCGGTTCGAGCGGTGCGGCAATGCTGACATCGACATCTTTTTCGAGCAACCACTGGGCGATGACATAGCCATCGCCACCATTATTGCCCGGACCGCAGAGCACCAGAGTCGGCATATCGGCAGCGATCCGCCAGATCATCTGCGCAGCACCCTGCCCGGCCCGGCGCATCAGTTCCTGAACCGAAATGCCGGAGTCGATCAGCCGCTGTTCCGCCAGCTTCATTTCAGCGGCGGTCAATATATTCCCGTGATTGATCAAGCGCGCCTCTAGTTTCCGGCTTGCGCCGGGTCTTTTTCGACAACGGGTGCTGCACTTGCATTGGCACCGGGTTTGATCTGTGCTGGCAGCAGATATTTATCCGGTCCGACGCTGACCTGTATCTTGCCATCCTCGACAATCGAGACATGGGCCTTGTCAAAACCGTCGGCGGCTTCCAGCCCGTGACCGTCGGTCAGCACATTGAACCGGCGAAAGCCGCCATCGGGATGACGGATGATCATCGTCACCCTGCCCTCGCCGCTCAAACGTTCGGTGAAACAGTCGCGGGTGAAATTGCTGTCACCATTGATCGCGCATTCGATCTTTCCGTCATCGACCGCCTGATCCGCTGCCCGTTGTTCCGCTTCCGCGAGCACACTATTATCCGGCCTGTTATCGCAGGCCGTCAGCAATAAAATACAGGCAACAGTGCTAGATATCCGCATAGACATGTTTTTCAGCCTTGGCTCCCGGATGGGTTACCGCCCCCTGATAGGCCGGCCCCACATTTTGCGCATAGCGCCACAATGCTCCTGAACCATAATCGGTTTCGCGTCGCGTAAATTTTTCTCTACGTTCTGCCAGAATAGCCTCGTCGACTTCCAGATCAATGATACCCTTCTCGGCATCGATATTGATCATGTCGCCTTCCTCGATCAGTCCGATAGGACCGCCATCAGCGGCCTCCGGACCGACGTGGCCGATGCAGAATCCCCGGGTTGCGCCGGAGAAACGGCCATCGGTGATCAGCGCGACTTTCTCGCCCATGCCCTGACCGTAAAGCGCAGCGGTGGTGGCCAGCATTTCGCGCATGCCGGGACCGCCTTTTGGTCCTTCGTTGCGGATGACGACAACGGCGCCTTCCTTGATTTCGCGTTTTTCGACGGACGCGAAGGCATCTTCCTCGCATTCGAACACCTGGGCCGGACCGCGGAACTGCAGACGGTCCATGCCGGCAACTTTGACGATCGCGCCTTCCGGTGCCAGCGAACCGCGCAGGCCGACAACGCCGCCGGTTGCGGTAATCGCGTGCTGGACGTCATAGATGACCTTCTGGTCCGGGTTCCAGACGATTTCCTCGATATTCTCGCCTAGAGTCTTGCCGGTTACGGTGATGCAATCGCCATTGATCAGGCCGTTATCCATCATCGTCTTCATCAGCATGTAGACGCCGCCGGCATCGTGCATGTCCTTGGCGACATATTTTCCGCCCGGCTTCAGGTCGGCGAGATAGGGCGTGGTTTTAAAGATTTCGGCGACATCGAACAGGTCGAAATCGATCCCGGCTTCGCTGGCCATCGCAGGCAGATGCAAGGCGGCGTTGGTCGAACCACCGGTGGCGGCGACGACGCGCGCGGCGTTGATGAATGCATCCTTTGTGCAAATATCGCGCGGCCGCAGATTGAGCTCAATCAGGTTCATAATCTGACGGCCCGCAGCCCGCGCCATATCGTCGCGGGTTTCATAAGGCGCGGGGGCCATATTGCTGTTTGGCAAGGACAGGCCGATGGCTTCGGCGACGCAGGCCATGGTGTTGGCGGTAAATTGACCGCCGCAGGCGCCGTGTCCGGGACAGGCGACTTTTTCCAGTTCGATCAGTTCCTGCAGGGGGCAATTGCCGGCACTATGCTGACCAACGGCTTCAAACACGTCGACGACGGTTACGTCATGGTCATGAAAGCGGCCCGGAAGGATCGAACCACCATAGACAAAGATCGACGGGACATTGAGCCGCAGCATCGCCATCATCATGCCGGGCAGGCTCTTGTCGCAACCGGCATAGCCGATCACAGCGTCATAACAGTGGCCACGGACGCTCAGTTCGACACTGTCGGCGATGACTTCGCGGGAGACCAGCGACGCCTTCATACCCTGATGGCCCATGGCAATGCCGTCGGTGACGGTGATCGTGTTGAATCGCCGGGGCGTACCGCCAGCTTCGATCACGCCTTCGCGCGCGATATCCGCCTGCCCGTCGAGCAAAGTGTTGCACGGGGCGCTGTCATTGCCCGCAGAGGCGATGCCGACGAACGGCTTTGCGATATCTTCTTCGGTCATGCCCATCGCATAATAATAGCTGCGCTGGGGCGCGCGCTCCGGTCCGACACTGACATGACGGCTTGGCAAACGGGACTTATCGAATCTGTTGGTCATTCTGGCTTCCAATATGGCAATTTCCGGATCGTCCTTTCAAAAGTCCGCCGGTTAAGCAAGGGCTGTTCTTATTTTATCGCAACTACACAATAAAATATCAGCGAAACGGCGCTGTCCTGCCTCTTCCCGGATCAGATCCTGACGGACCTCGACGCCGATATAGGGCTGACCGATGGCTTCGCACTGGCGGTTCATCGTCGCGTTCAGATCTTTGCCGGAATAGGGCATCTGATCACCGACGATCAGTCCTTCCTCTTCGCCGAGGTACTGGAGCGCCAAGCGCGGGGCCGTCTGATGTTCGTTATACATGATGCCCATATCCCACGGGCGTTTCAGTTGCGGGTTGGTGCGCAACGTCGGCGAGAAGCTGTGCAGCGATGCAACGAGCGCTGGCTTCAGGTCCGCGATCAAGGCCGCTACCCGGTCGTGATAGGGGGTGAAGAAGCGATCCAGCCTCGCTTGCCGCTCTTCGGCGGACAGATGATTGCCCGGGATTTCCACGCCATCGCTGCGTTCGACGATAACGGCCGCTTCATCAGGATAGCGGTTGAGATCGACGATCAGCCGGGAAGCCGTGCTGAGAATGGCAAGATAGCCGCTATGTTCGGTCATCAGACGGGCGATCGGCGCGATACCGGGATCAAAGGCGATATGGTCTTGCTGATATTGCGGTGAAATACCCAGATTAATATCGTCCGGTACGTGGCTGGAAGCATGATCGACCACGATCAGCACGCCTCCTTCTGAGGGAACGCCGGATATTTCAAAAGCTTCGGTCATCGAATTTCCCCAGTCATCGTCCATAGGCCGTCTGTCATATTCTGGCAGTGGCTCTCGGCATTTCTGGCCTCGGCGAGTGATTGAAACAAGGCAAAACATGTCGCGCCGGATCCTGACATCCGCGCGATGACAGGCTGGCACTCTTCCAGCATTTGCAGCACATCCGACAATAGCGGCACCATGGCGATGGCCGGTTTCTCGAGATCGTTTCTGCCGTTGCGGGCGGCGGTGATGACCGGTCCGCTTTCTAGAGCGCCACGATCAACACCATCCCAGGCGCGGAATATGTCCGCGGTAGACACTGGCACGAGCGGATTGATCAGAAGGGCCGTGCAGCCCGGCAGATCCTTATCGGATATCACCTCGAGATCCTGACCGATACCGGTGCCGCGACAGGTCAGGCTGGCTACGCAGGCGGGGACATCGGCACCCAGCGGCTTCGCGATTTCTGCCAGATCTGCAATCGAATGATCAAGTCCCCAGAAGCGGTTGAGCAGCCGCAATGTCGCCGCGGCATCGGCCGAACCTCCGCCGATCCCCGAAGCGATCGGCAGACGCTTGTCGAGATGAAGGCGGGCGCCGTGTTTCACATCGGATAGCTCAGCAAGCCGCGTCGCAGCCTGCACAACCAGATTGTCTGTCCTGCTCAGCCCTTGCGCAAAGCGACCGCCTATTTCCAGAGTAATGCCCTCGCCCGGCTGCACCGAAATCAGATCGCCCTGGTCGAGAAACGCGAATATCGTCTCGAGCTCGTGATAGCCATCGGGCAGTCGCTTGCGGACATGGAGAGCCAGATTGATTTTTGCATAGGCCGTTTCACTATTCGCCGCGCCCCAGTCTTGATCGGACATCAGGGCGATATAAGATCGGGCCGGAGACCCAGGTCTATTTTGCTGGCGAGACGTTGCGCATCCTCATCCTCTGCGAATAATTTTGCAGATTTCCAAGCATAGCGCGCTTCATAGAGACGGCCAACGGTCCAGTAAGCATCGCCGAGATGTTCGTTGATCGTCGGGTCCTGCGGCTGGCCTTCGAGCGCGCTTTCCAGATAGGCAACAGCACGATCATGCTCGCCGGTGATGAAATAGGCCCAGCCGAGGGAATCGGTGATTGCTGGCGACGTCGAGCGTAATTCATGCGCCTGCTTGATCGCGGCAATCGCTTCCGCTTCATTTTCGCGCCGTTCAAGTTGGGCGTAGCCGAGATAGTTCAGGATCGTCGGCGAATTTGGCAGCAGTTCATTGGCTTTGCGCAAAGATTCCAGTCCCGCCGGCCAGATACCGGCCTGCTCCTGTGCGCCACCCAACGCGAGCCAGTAATTGGCCATGATCACATCGGACCGGCCCAGTTTCTCGCCCAGTTGGATCGCCGATTCAAAAGCGCTGGCCGCTGCTTTATTGTCACCATGCGCTTGCAGCGATTGCCCCTTCAATATGTATAGTTCGGGAGCCTCCGGATTATATTCCAGGGCCGCGTCGAGCCGTGCAACCGCCTGGTCGTGGTGATTATTTGCCACGAGACTCGCGATCTCGGAACTCAGTCCGACCAGAAAATAGGGACTGTCACGACCGATCCGTGAATATTCCGCTACCGCCAGATCATGGTTTCCCGCAATCGCATAGGATCGTCCAAGCGTCAGACGGGCATAGTCGGATTTGCCGGCGACGTGCGTGCTGGCCTGGGCCGACACCTGCGAGAGGAACTCGGCCCGCTGCGCCGCCAGATCGTTCGAAAGTCTCTGAAAGAGAAATGCCAGCCCGATTGAAGGCGTGACCTTTTGTGCAACGCCCTTTTTCCGGCCGGCCTCGATATGCTGATATAGTAGCTGCTCCGGTGCCGAAGGCCGGAATTTCAGAATTGCCTTGGCCGTCTCCACGTCGTTTTTTGCCCAGAAATGCTGGGCAGCGATTATCCGTACCGGCGCCATGCGCGATTCGTTGCGCTCGACCATCGCGGTCAGCATGCGAATCGCTTTGCTTTCCTGCTGATTGGCCAGACTGTTCAATATGAGATTTTCTTCGAGATAATATTGAGCGGTCGAATTGGTTTTTGACCGCGAAAGAGTGGCCGTGCCGTCCCGGCCTCGCGCTGTTTCCAGCCATGCCTCGAGATAGGGCTGGAGAAAGGCAAAATTCTTCAGCGCCTCCAGTTCGACGGTCGCCAGATCAGCGCCGTTCCAGTCGCGCTGCGCAAAAGCCGCCGCGAAGAGCACCAGCGGCATTTCCGGTTCCGCTTTGCCACGCAATTGCAGGACCCGGACGGCTTTCGCCGCCAGATCAAAATCACCCGTTTCGATGGCGCTGACATAGGCTTTCCCGGCCAGCAGCTCATTGTCCGGCTGTTCTTTCAGGCTCTCGCCATAAATTGCAGACGCAGTCTGCAATTCGTCAGACGATTGAGCCAGCCGGGCTTCGACAAAACGGTTGAGCGCCGCTGCACTGTCGCCGCGGCTGGCAAGCGCCGGTGAAGCTGCTTGTCCGGCGACAAGCAGCGCACATAGGCCGAGACTACATATTCGGATAATTTGGACCTCCGCCGCCTTCCGGTACGACCCAATTGATATTCTGAGCCGGATCCTTGATATCACAGGTCTTGCAATGCACACAATTTTGCGCGTTGATCTGGAATTTCGGCTTGCCGGCCTCGTCCTCGATAAATTCGTAAACACCCGCCGGGCAATAGCGTGCCGAAGGACCGGCGAACACCGGCAAATTGACATCAACCGGAATATTCGGGTCTTTCAGCTGAAGATGCACCGGCTGGTCTTCTTCGTGGTTGGTGTTCGACAGAAATACCGAAGACAGGCGATCGAAAGTGAGCTTCCCATCGGGTTTCGGATATTCGATCTTCACACAATGTTCCGCCCGTTTCAGTCGCGACCAGTCGGGGTGCAATTTCATCGTGAACGGCATTTTGATCTTCAGATGCTCGGCCCACATGTTGATGCCGGAAATGATCGTGCCGAGGAAATCACCATATTTCTCTACCGCCGGCAGGACATTGCGAACCACGCGCAATTCTTCGCGGACCCAGCTATTCTCATAGGCTGTTCCATAAGCGGTGAGCTCGTCGCTCGTGCGTTCAGCCACGATCGCCTCATAAGCGGCTTCTGCGGCCATCATGCCGGTCTTCATCGCGGTATGCGTACCCTTGATACGCGGCACATTCACGAAACCGGCAGAACAACCGATCAGCGCGCCACCGGGGAAAAATAGTTTCGGCACGGCCTGAAAGCCGCCATCGTTAATCGCACGTGCTCCATAGGAAACCCGCTTGCCGCCTTCCAATATCTTGCGAATTTCCGGATGCAGTTTCCACTGCTGCATTTCTTCAAATGGCGAGAGATAGGGATTTTCATAGTTCAGCCAGGTGACAAAGCCGAGTGCGACCTGGTTATCTGCCTGATGATAGAGAAATCCGCCGCCATTAGCACCTTCGCTCAGTGGCCAGCCTTGCGTATGGATAACGCGGCCGGCTTTATGTTTCGCCGGATCAATATCCCACAATTCCTTGACCCCGAGGCCATAAATTTGCGGCTGGCTCTCGGCATCAAGCGCGAACTGGTTTTTGAGAATCTTGGTCAGATGGCCCCGCGCGCCTTCGGCGAAGAACGTATATTTTGCGTGCAGTTCGAGACCAGGCTCGTAGTCCGGCTTGTGGCTGCCATCGCGGGCAACGCCCATATCGCCGGTGGCGACGCCCTTTACCGAGCCATCTTCATTGTACAAAATCTCCGCAGCAGCAAAGCCCGGAAAAATCTCGACGCCCATATTCTCGGCCCGTTCGCCGAGCCAGCGGCAGAGATTGCCGAGAGATCCGGTGTAGGTACCCTTGTTGTGCATGAACGAGGGCGTCATGAAATGGGGGAAGGCGAATTTTTTCTTCTTGGTCAAAATCCAGTGATGATTCTCGGTCACGGGCGTTTTTGCGAGCGGACAATCCTCGTCCCGCCAAGCAGGAAAAAGCTCGTCGAGACCTTTGGGATCAACGACCGCGCCGGACAGGATGTGCGCGCCGATTTCGGAGCCTTTTTCCAATATGCATACCGAGAGGTCCTTGCCTGCCTCGTCGGCGAGTTGCTTGAACCTTATGGCTGCACTGAGACCGGCGGGGCCACCCCCGACTATCACCAGATCATATGGCATTGACTCTCGTTCGCTCATGTCGCTTTTCCTACAATTCTTGCTTTTATTCTCTTGTACATTCGGTCTGTCGTAAACCGCAACCCGCTGGGCAGAAACCTGCTTTCCCGCCAATTGACCTATTCGTCAACTCATGACTCTATGCATAAATGAATTTAATCTCCGCACCAACGACTAATCCGTCCGCTGAGTCGATGATCCACAGTCTGCAAGACTGGTGGTCGCTCGCTGGCGTCGAGCTGGATTATGCCGATCAACCGGCAGCGCTTTTGGCTGTCGAGACTGTATCTCGGGCAAAAGAAGCGCCGCCGACGGCAACCGTTACGGAACGCGTGCCGGAGCAGGCCAAAAGGCCGGTACAGGACGAACCTCTACCTGCCGCCTATCCGGACTTTCTCGAATGGCTGGCCAATGGCGACAGTCTGATCGAAACAAGCTGGTCGAAGCAAAGAGTGTCCCCGCAAGGCGCGCTGGAACCGGAGATCATGGTGATTTCCGCGCTACCGGAAAAAAATCGCAATGGCGAAGTCCAGTTGTTCAATCCGGACAATCAGAAGTTGCTGGAGAAGATGCTGGCGGCAATCGGATGTGATTCGCAGCAGTCCTATCTCGCGAATATTGCCGTATCTATTCCCTATGACGGCAGGATTGACGAACAGCATTGGCCCACCTTTAAAAAGCGGCTCTTGCATCACATCGCACTGGTCCGTCCGAAACGCGTCATCTGCCTCGGCGACATGGCGGCAAAGATCCTGTTCGGCGAAGATCTGCTGACTGCGCGCAAAAATAAGCAATTTATTAACCATAGTTCATCAAAAACAGAGGCGATCGTGACATTTCACCCGCGGATCCTGATCGAGCGGCCATTGTTCAAGGCCGAAGCTTGGAAAGATCTGCAAATGCTGACAAGGATTTCTGCCTCGTGAAACTGAAATTTGCACTGACCGCTTCGCTTCTCACCCTCGTTGCAACGCCGGCGCTGGCCGATGATGGAGCGGTTCTCTACAATAGCGCTTCAATCGCGAAATATGTCCCCTCGCAGCTGAAGCAACGACAATCCGACCATTATCGGGCCTTGTTCTCGGCAATGAGTACCGATCACTGGGATGTTGCAAAAAACCTGATGGATACGGCGCCGACCGGTCCGCTCAGATCGATCGCTCAAGCCGAATATTTTCTGGCCGCCAATAGCCCAAGAGCCGAACTCGGGCCGCTGCTGACTCTGGTCAATGAAGCACCGCAAATACCACAGGCCGCCCAATTGGGTCGCCTGGCACAGAAACGCGGCGCCCAGTTGCTGCCGGACCTGCCACAGCGTCGCAATCTATCCTGGGTTCCCGGCTCCCCGATCCGGTCAAAGCCAAAGGATGTAAGTTCAGACAGCGCGGCAAATGGTGTGCGCGGCCAGATCATCGACTTTATCAAACATGACAATCCGCAAGGCGCCGAGTCATTGCTCAGCGCCAACGCAATGCAAATGTCGTCCGAAGGGCGTACGGAACTGGAACAGCGCGTAGCTTGGTCTTATTATATCGAGAATGATGACGCTTCGGCCCTGCGTCTCGCCCGGCAAGCGCAAAACGGCTCCGGCGAATGGGTCGGCCACGCCAATTGGGTTGCTGGACTGGCTGCCTGGCGGCTGAATGACTGCCGGTCAGCGAGCAGTGCTTTCGAATCCGTTGGCCGGTCGGCCTCCAACGTCGACCTGCAAGCCGCCGGTCTTTACTGGAGCGCCCGGTCCGATCTGAAATGCGGCCAACCGGAGAGGGTACAAGGCAAGCTGCAGGCTGCGGCTCGTCTCGACGACAGTTTCTATGGCATGCTAGCCGCGCAGACACTGGGCATGGAGCCGAACAAATCCAGGCAGAGCGAGTCATTTGAAAAATCGGACTGGCGGGCGCTCGAGCGGCATGAAAATGTCCGGGCTGCCATCGCACTGGTTGAAATTGGCGAAGAACAATTGGCAGATGAAGTGCTTCGGCATCAGGCCACTATCGGCGACGGCGGTGACCACCCTGCCCTGATCAAACTGGCTCGGGAGCTGGATCTGCCACGCACCCAGCTCTGGCTGGCCCATAATGCGCCGCGCGGCATGAAACCCGATGTCCAGGCCCGTTTCCCGGCACCTAAATGGAAGCCCGACGGCGGCTGGCGTGTCGATCCCGCCCTTATCTATGCGCATACCTTGCAGGAATCGGCTTTCCGCAGCAAGGTGGTGAGCCCGGCCAACGCCATCGGCCTGATGCAGGTCCGCCCCGGCACGGCCGGCGATATAGCGAGAGCCAATGGCCTGAACTTCAGTGAATCCGATCTCTACCGGCCTTCGACCAACCTCGAATATGGCCAATCCTATCTGGAATATCTCGGCAAATCATCGATCACCGGCGGCAAGTTGCCGAAAATTGCGGCTGCCTATAATGCCGGACCGGGTGCGGTGCAGCGCTGGAACAGCGAAATAAGGGATAATGACGATCCGCTATTGTTCATGGAAAGCATTCCCTATGTAGAAACGCGCGGATATGTCTCGATCATCCTGCGCAACTACTGGATGTATGAAAAGCAGGCCGGCATCCAGTCGGTCAGCGCCCGTGCGCTATCGCAAAATCACTGGCCGCAATTTCCGGGTAATCCGGATGGCCGCAAGACCCAGTTCACTTCCCGCTGACAACAGCGTGGCGCATTAAAAAGCCGGGCAATGCTTTGTGCACTGCCCGGCTTTTTCATTTCAGAATATTTATCGCCTAGTAGCGGTAATGGTCCGGCTTGAACGGGCCTTCGACCGGTACACCGATATAATCAGCCTGATCCTGGCTGAGCGTGTCCAGTTTCACGCCCAGTTTCGCGAGATGCAGTTCGGCGACTTTCTCGTCGAGATGCTTCGGCAGAACATAGACATCATTTTCATATTGCTCCGGACGCAGCCACAATTCGATCTGCGCCAGCACCTGGTTGGTGAAGCTTGCAGACATCACGAAGCTAGGGTGGCCGGTTGCACAACCAAGATTGACCAAGCGACCCTGGGCCAGAACGATCAGCTTCTTGCCATCCGGGAATTTCACTTCGTCAACCTGTGGCTTGATTTCGGTCCATTGCATGTTCTTCAGCGCACCAATCTGAATCTCGCTGTCAAAGTGACCAATGTTGCAGACAATCGCACGGTCTTTCATGGCCCGCATGTGATCGACGGTGATCACATCCTTGTTGCCGGTTGTGGTGACGAAAATATCGCCCCGTTTCGTGCCTTCTTCCATGGTCACGACCTCGAAGCCTTCCATCGCTGCCTGAAGCGCGCAAATCGGATCGATTTCCGTTACCAGTACGCGAGCACCGCCGTTGCGGAGCGACTGGGCAGAACCCTTGCCGACATCACCGAAACCGGCGACAACAGCGACCTTGCCAGCCAGCATGACGTCGGTTGCGCGACGGATCGCATCAACCAGCGACTCTTTACAACCATAGAGATTGTCGAACTTGGACTTGGTAACGCTGTCGTTGACGTTGATCGCCGGAAAAGGAAGCTTGCCGATCTTGGCCAGTTCATAAAGACGATGAACACCGGTGGTGGTTTCTTCCGAAACGCCCTTGATCGCTGCTACCGTCTTGGTCAGATAACCAGGGCGTTCTGCAAGAAAACGGGTCAGGGTGGCAACGAAGACTTCTTCTTCCTCGTTTTCCGGCTTGAACAATTCTTCACCGGCTTCAACCCGTGCGCCCCATAGCGCGAACATGGTGGCATCGCCGCCATCGTCGAGGATCAGGTTGCAGGTTTCATCCGTGCCCCAGTCGAAGATACGCTCAACATAGGCCCAATATTCTTCCAGCGTTTCGCCCTTTATAGCGAAAACCGGGGTTCCGCCAGCGGCGATAGCGGCTGCGGCGTGATCCTGGGTCGAGAAAATGTTGCAGGACGCCCAACGTACGTCTGCGCCAAGGTCGAGCAGGGTTTCGATCAACACCGCCGTCTGGATGGTCATGTGCAGCGATCCGGTGATCCGGGCGCCTTTGAGAGGCTTGTCTGCGCCAAATTCTTCACGCAGAGCCATCAGGCCCGGCATTTCGGTTTCGGCTATTTCAATCTCTTTGCGTCCGAAATCGGCGAGAGAAATATCCTTGATTACATAATCCTGGGTACCGGTGGCCACGTCTTGTCTCCTTGAAAAACGAAATGCCGCACGGGCAATCCGGTGCGACAACATGGCTTTTCAATAGAGGCTTGTGGCCTTGGAAGCAAATATAAAGATGTCTTTATATTTGATATTTTGTGAGTCTGGCGCGCCGCAGGCCGTAATAATCAGAAGGTCAGGCGCTGCCGAATCCACTCGACAGTTTGGCCGGGTCAATGCCCAGAGCTTCCCACGCCATCAGCCATTTGTCGCCGGATTCGGTCTCGTACAACCAGTCGGGAGCCCCCTCAGCGATCGTCCAGCCATTCTGGGTCAGTTCGCCTTCCAGCTGGCCTTCACCCCATCCGGAATAGCCAAGCGCGATGATCCATTTTTCAGGACCGCGGCCCTGGGCAATTGCTTTCAGCATATCAATCGAGCTGCTGAGACCCCAGCTGTCTCCCACCTGGAGTGTGTCCGACATATTGATATCAAGGCTGTGAAGGATGAAGCCGCGCTGTGTTTCCATCGGGCCACCCAGGAAGACGTCGCAGTTCGGCGCTTCAGCGGTATCGATGTCAAACTGTTGAAGAATATCGTGAAAACGGATGCCCTCCATCGTCTCGCCGATATTGATACCCAAAGCACCGTTTTCATCGTGGGAGCAGATAGCCACCACCGATCGTGCAAAGCGCGGGTCTGCCATTCCGGGTGTGGCGAGGAGAAATTGTCCGGAGAAAAAGACGGGATCATTCATGAAGGCAGCATAGCGCCGCAAATCTGAACTTCCCATGGCAAATGTCAAAAGTCCCATTCCTGGTCGTTTTGCCAGCTTGCAATTTCGCGCCTCTGTCACCACTATCAACTGTAGAGGCAGGCGTTCACAGCCCAATCAAAACCAGGAGCAAGACATGATCAATATAGGCGACAAGATTCCCGAAGTAAAACTGGTCAAAGCGACCGCAGAAGGCCCACAGCAAGTGAGTTCCAGCGAATATTTCGCCGGCAAGAAAGTGGCGCTGTTTTCCGTTCCCGGCGCGTTCACCCCGACCTGCTCCGCGAAGCATCTGCCCGGCTATGTTGACAAGGCTGCCGATCTGAAAGCCAAGGGCGTTGATGAAATTGCCTGCACCGCCGTTAATGACGCGTTCGTCATGGGCGCGTGGAATGATGCATCGGGTTCAGAAGACGTCACCATGCTCGCCGACGGCAATGGCGAATTTGCTCAGGCGGTCGGCCTGACCATGGACGGTTCAGGCTTTGGTCTGGGCCAGCGCGGCCAGCGCTTCTCGATGATCGTCAATGACGGTGTGGTTGAGGAACTAAACGTCGAAGCGCCGGGTGACTTCAAGGTCAGCACAGCAGAATATATGCTCGATCAGCTTTAAGCGAAATCAATCGAATAAAATGCCGGCGAGAACTCAGGTTCCCGCCGGCTTTTTCATGCCTACCATCCGCAGGACTTGCCTTTATTCTCTTCCTTCAGCCAGTCCATAAGCGGCGCGAAATAGCTGATCATCGCCGAGCCATCCATTTCACGCTTGCCGGTAAAGGCTTCCAGCGCGTCGGGCCAGGGTTTGGATGCACCCATTTCCAGCATCGCGTTCAGCTTAGCGCCAACCTGCTCGTTGCCATAGAAAGAACAGCGGTGCAGCGGCCCCTTCCATCCGGCTTCGTCGCAGGCCGCCTTGTAGAACTGGAACTGCAGGATTCGGGCGAGGAAATAGCGTGAATAAGGCGTGTTGCCCGGGATATGATATTTGGCACCCGGATCGAAGGCATCGTCGGGCCGGTCGACCGGCGGTGTGATCCCCTGATATTCGAGCTTCAAGTCATGCCAGGCCTGGGTGTAATTATCGGGCGTGATGTCGCCGGAGAATACCTCCCAGCGCCATTTGTCAACCAGCAGGCCGAATGGCAGGAACGCGACCTTGTCCATCGCCTGACGCAGCAACAGACCGACATCCTTGTCGGCGCTCGGAACCTTGTCAGCGTCAAGCAAGCCGACCTGAACCAGATATTCCGGTGTGATCGACAGTGCGATCGCGTCGCCGATGGCTTCGTGGAAACCGTCATTGGCGCCGTCGAGATGCAAATAGCTCTGCTTGTTATAGGCGCGCTGATAATAATTATGACCCAGTTCATGGTGGATGGTGGTGAAATCGTCACCATTGACCTTGATGCACATCTTGATCCGAATGTCGTCCTTGTTGTCGATATCCCAGGCGCTGGCGTGGCACACGACTTCCCGGTCAGCAGGTTTGGTGAACAAAGACCGCTCATAGAAAGTTTCCGGCAGCGGGTCGAAGCCGAGCGAGGAGAAGAATCCTTCGCCTGTTTTGACCATCTTCATCGCATCATAATCATTGGCGACCAGTAATTCGGTCGTATCGAAACCAATATCGCCAGCTCCTTCCGGTGCGACGATATCATAGATATTGCCCCATTCCTGCGCCCACATATTGCCAAGCAGGTCCGCGCGGATCGGGCCCGCTTCCGGCTGGACGGCGTCGCCATATTTTTCGTTGAGCTTGTCGCGGGTGTAGCAGTGGAGCTGGTCGTATAGCGGTTTGACCTGCGCCCATAATTTATCGGTCAGCTTGGCGAAATCGTCGGCCGGCATATCATAGCCGGACCGCCACATTGCGCCTACATCGGCGAAGCCGAGCTCCCGGGCACCTTCATTGGCAATCTCGACCATGCGGGCATAATCATCCTTCATCGGCGCGCCGACATTGCTGTGCCAGCTGGCCCACATTTCGGAAAGTTCTTCGGGATTGCGATTGGTGCCCATCGCCGCTTCGATATCGGAACCGTTGATTTCCTTGCCGTTGAGCGTACCCTTGCCCTTGCCGTAAGCCGAGTTCAGCTTGGTGGCGATCTCGTTCAGTTCGGTGGCGGCGCCCTCTGTGGTTGGTGCAGGAAGCACAATCCCGCCGCGCAATTTGTCCAGCTTGCGCCGTGTGACCGCGTCAAGACCTTGAACATCGTTGAACATCGCTGCATCAATGGCAGCCTGTACCGACATCGTCGTTCCCTCTGCGCCGACCTTGGCGGCCAAAGCGTCGGTATCATCGGTAATGAAATTCGCGTTTATCCAGTAGATCCGGGAAGCATCTAACGAAAAGTCGTACAATTGCTGTTCCGTATCGTCGACGAATTGCTTGGCATCCTCGGCGGTTGGGGCAGCAGTTGCTTCCACATCATCATTCTCGTGATGCTGGGCCAAGGCCGGGCTTGTCAGGGCCATAGTAGCGATTGCGACGATCGAAGCGGCGGTTTTCATATGTTGATCCTCAACTGTTTTGACTTTGGTTAGAATTGAAACTTTATTGCCTGCCGGTCAAGCCCGTGTTTCGCGCCATCGCCAGATAAGCGCGCCGATCATCGCGACGGTACCGATGATCCAGCTCAGGGTTTTTACCGGTTTCGCCAGCGCCGCCGTCCCGGCGAGAATGTCACTGCCCTGTTCGTTGATCAGCTGGATCAATTGGCTGACGGTTTCGATATAATCAGTCAGGCCAAAGACAAAATAGCTCAGAACGCATAGCAGCCCGACTTTTTTCAATGTGGGTGAATTGGCCCGTTGCCAGATCAATCGTCCGCCGATGATGCCGCCGGACATATAGAGAGTGATGAAAACAAGATCGGCGATCATGCCCCAGCGGGCGAGATCCAGCACCCCTGCGGCGACCCAGCTTTGCTGGATTGCGTTCACCCGTGCCGCTGTCGCTGCGCTCTGGTGATCCAATATGCCTCCAGGCGCGACAGCCGTTTCGAGTACCCCGCCGGTAGCGACCAGATAGAGAAACAGCGCCAAGCCGCTGCCCCAGAATATCCAGAAATTGCGCCAGCTATAGAGTTTCGGCATTGTTCCTCCTATCCGACCAGAAAGCGCACCATTTCCTGGCCCATCTCCGCTTTGGTCACACTGCTCATATGGGTTCCCGGAATCGCGACATGGTGGCCGTTGAGCAAAATCGCCGCCAGTTCTTCCGGATCGCCGTTGTCCCGGTCTTCACTGCCGCACAGAACCAAGGTTTCGGTTTCTATGCTTGCTGCATCAGCGGGATCCATATCGGAAAATGTCGCGAGCAACAAACTTGCTGCCACCGGGTCGATTTTCTGGCTTTTCATAAACTGGATGGCGAACCAGTGCGGGTCGCCGCGTTTGGCACTGTCCTTGAGCCGGATCGCCTCCTGGAAAAATTCCTGTCGCTGTTCCCATCCGGCAAGCCCCTGGAGCCCCATGCCGGCGAGTATCGCCTTGGCCGGATTGGCACCGGTGACCAGCAGCCGTGCCGTGGTCCGGGCACCGAGCGAGAAGCCGCCGAGATCATAATCGGTCAATTCCAGATGCGCGATCAGTGCCAGCGCGTCCTGCACCAGCACATCATCGGGATAGGCTGCCGGCTCATGCGGCGCTTCGCTTTCACCATGGGCGCGCAGGTCGGGCATGATCACCCGCAAGCCGGCATCAACCAGCGCCTGCGCCTGGCCAAATTTGATCCAGTTGGTGTGAGCGTTGGAGAATAGGCCGTGGAGCAGGATGACAGGGCGCCCCTCCCCCATTTCGTGGATTTTGAGGGTCACACCGTCAAAGGATGAAAAGTCCCAGTTATTTGCGGTCATCAATCGACTCTCTTAATCCAAAGTTTGTCAAAGTTGGGCCCAATGAAGGAGGCCCGGTTAAGTCCATCGGCACAATATTCTAATTCTAAGAAAAGTCCGGCTAAATTCGGGTGGAATATGGACGTCAGGTGCAGCCTGAAGCATCAAATCAATGTAGAAAAGCCCCATAAATCTATCGTTCAACAAGACCCTTTTGCTTCATCCGCCATACCGCCAGATCAATCCGGTCCTGCCCGAAAAACGGCTCGCCTTCGAAGACGAGCGACGGAACGCCCCAATGGCCCGCGGCTTCGAGTGCTTGCTGATTCTCCGCGATTTCGGCGTCCAGTCCTTCTGACTGGGTTGACGCCTCTACTCGTAGCTCGGTCAGATCCAGCCCGGCGCGCTCAGTCGCTTTTTCCAGATGGTCACCTTCGTTCCAGCCAGCGGTGCCACCCCATATCATCTGCGAGACTTCATTGGCAAATTCGAGCCCCTTGCCGCGCCGCGAAGCCGCCTGCCCCATCCGGGTCAGTTCGAAAATATAGGGCTGCTCGGCTGCAATCTTGCGGGTGGCAATATCCTGAACGATCGGATCGGGATTGGGCGGTGCCATCGGTATGCCCATATGTTGAGCCACCCGGAATATATCCTTGAACACATAGCCCAGCCAGTTGGGATGGTTCTTCTCGAAGAAATCCGGTTCGCGGATCGCCAGCGGGTACACGAACCGCTGGTTGATTTTCAGGTCATATGCCTCCGTCAGCGCGACGTAACGCCGCGTAGCCAGATAGCTATAGGGTGAGCGGAAGGACCAATATACGTCTGCTTTCAATGTCATGGCGGTCATATGGCACAATCATCAGTCCGCTTCCATAATTTTCAAAGCTAATCATTGCATATAATAAAATATGTTATTAAATTGGCTCGATGAGCGATAATATCGGATTTATGATCGGTGACAT
Source organism: uncultured Sphingorhabdus sp. (assembly GCA_963974765.1). Taxonomy (GTDB): domain Bacteria; phylum Pseudomonadota; class Alphaproteobacteria; order Sphingomonadales; family Sphingomonadaceae; genus Parasphingorhabdus. The sequence continues at coordinate 619,709 of CAXBEI010000002.1, read as the reverse complement.
TTCACGCCTGATCCGGCGGACATTTGACCAGCGTGCCAAGGCGATCGGCGTGACCCGTCCGCAGTGGCGGGTCCTGACCTGGTTGCAGCGGCACGAAGGGATCAACCAGAGTGCGCTGGCCGACATGCTGGAACTGGATGCGATGACGCTGTGCCGGATGGTCGACCGGTTGCAGGCTGCAGATATGGTAGAGCGCCGTCCTGACCCCGCTGACCGGCGGGCGTGGAAACTTTATCTGACGCCCAAAGGCATTGCCTTGACCGAACAGCTGCAACCGATCGGGGAAGAATTGTTGCAGGAGGCGTTGCACGACGTGCCGAAGAAGGAGCAGGAACAGCTTCATCATCTGCTCGAGCAGTTCCGCCGCAATTTGCAGTCCATCGATGACGGGGATTCACAAGAGAAACGGGCCGCCAATGGCTGATAACCCGAATCCGCAAATGGAAACAGCCGCAAGCCAGCCAATAGAGGAAGTGCCTGCGCCGCGTTCACCGGCACGGCGCATCGGCCGTTGGCTGTTGATGCTCTCGGTTCCGCTGATATTGGCGGGCGCCGGCACCTATTACTGGATTGTCAGCGATCATTACGCGTCCACCGACAATGCCTATGTCCAGCAGGATATTGTTTCCGTCTCACCCGAGATTGGCGGGAAAATTGTCGAAGTGGGGGTGAGCGAGAATCAGCTGGTTGCAGCAGGCGATCTGCTTTTTGCCATTGATCCGGTTCCCTTTGAACTGGCGGTTGCCCAGAGCAATGCCCGTATCGCCGCCGCGCAGGTCGAGGTGCAAAATCTCCAGGCCGACTATCAGGTAAGCGGAGTCGATATCGAGGTGGCGCAGCAGGATATCGCCTTCGCTCTGTCCAACTATCAGCGACAGGCGGCGTTGATGGAAAAAGGCTTCACCACCAGAGCGCGACTTGATGCCGCCCAGCATGAGGTAGATCTGGCCCGTGCGAAACTGAAGTCTGCGCAATCCGATGTGGTCGCGGCCAAGGCACGACTGTCAACGGGTTCCGCAGCACCCGGAGAAAATCCGGATATCGCCGACGCCAAGGTGGCGCGAGACCAGTCCTTGCTCGATCTCGCGCGCACGCGAGTGGTAGCGCCCGTCGCCGGACGCATTGCCCAGTCAACCCGGTTACAGGTCGGGCAAATGATGGTTTCCGGCTTGCCGGTCGTTTCGATCGTGAATGACCAGAATAGCTGGATAGAGGCCAATTTCAAGGAAACCGATCTGGCCAAGATGAAGGTCGGACAGCAAGCCAAAATCACTTTTGACGCCTATCCCGATCTGGAGCTCAACGGCCGGGTCGACAGTATCGGCGCGGGCACCGGGTCGGAGTTTTCCGTGCTACCGGCACAAAATGCCAATGGCAACTGGGTCAAGGTTACCCAGCGGGTGCCGGTACGGATCAGGATATTGGACAAATCCCCACGACAGCTGATCGCCGGGATTTCGGCGGAAGTGACCGTCGATCTGCGCAATGGTAAAGAGTGAACACACCAAATCCTGATGTAGCAGCCCTGCCGGTGAACAACCGGCTGCTGCTCACAATTGCTGTCATGCTCGGCAATATCATGCAGATATTGGACTCCACCATTGCCAATGTCGCCCTGCCGCACATGCAATCGGGCCTCGGAGCCACGCTCGATACAGTGACCTGGGTATTGACCAGTTATATATTGGCTTCGGCAGTGGCTATCCCGATTACCGGGTGGGTCGCCGACCGTATCGGTTCCCGCAACCTGTTTCTGTTGTCGATCGCCGGATTCACCGCGTCGTCCTTGCTCTGCGCCACAGCATCAAGCCTTGAGATGCTGGTCTTTTACCGCGTGATTCAGGGAATGTCAGGCGCGTTCGTGATGCCGCTTTCGCAAACGGTGATGCTCGACATCAATCCGCCGAAAAACCATCCGCGGGCCATGGCGATATGGGGCATGGGCATCATGATCGCACCGATCATGGGTCCGATTATTGGTGGCTATCTGACCGAGAATTACAGCTGGGAGTGGATTTTCCTGATCAATGTGCCGCTTGGCATCATCACCTTTATCATGCTCTGGACGCTGCTGCCCTCGCGGCCGATCGCCCGCCGGAAGTTCGATATGCCGGGATTTCTTCTGTTCGCTATCTTTATCGCCACCTTCCAGCTCATGCTCGATCGGGGCAATAGCGAAGACTGGTTCGACAGCTGGGAAATCATCATAGAATTCGGGATATCGGCAGCAGCCTTGTGGATATTCGCAATCCATATGGCGACGGCAAAAAACCCGTTTCTGTCCCGCGATTTGTTCAAAGACCGGAATTTGATCACCGCCATGCTATTGATGATCGTTGCCGGCGTATCGATGTTCTCGACCATGGCGCTGCTGCCGCCGATGCTGCAGAACATCTATCATTATACGCCGATTGATGCCGGCCTGATATTGGCCCCGCGCGGCGTCGGTGTCTTCTTTGGCATGGCGATCGGCAGCCGTCTCGCCACGCTTGTAGACGCCAGATATGTCGTTGCAGTGGGTATGGCGCTGGCCTCTTACTCGGCCTGGATGATGACAGGATGGAGCCTCGAGATGGACCGATGGCCGGTGATTACCAGCGGCGTTGTCCAGGGTCTGGGCATGGGAGCACTGTTCGTGACGATGAATATATTGGCATTTTCCACGCTGTCGCCAGCTTTGCGGACCGATGGCGCCAGCTTGCTCAACCTCGCGCGCACCATCGGCGCGTCGGTCGGGATCGCGGTATTCGTCGGCCTGTTGGGCCGCAACTGGCAGACCAGTCACGCAGACCTTTCCGCCAATGTAACCGAAGCGAGACTGTCACCGCTCAGCCCCACCAGCATCAGCCGGTTGGGACAATATGGCGAGCAGGCGATGACGATGATTGATGGAGAAGTGAACCGGCAAGCCCTGATGATCGCCTATCTGGGAGATTTCTGGCTGATGTCGGTGGTAACCGCATTATGTGTTCCGCTGGTGTTCCTGATGAAGAAACCCCAGCGGATGAAAGTCGATTCAGCCGAAGCGGCCAGTGCGGCGCACTAGCCCTTCTTCAGATGCTTGATCAGGTTCCAACAATCGAGATGGCATAGCATGATCAGCGGAACATTCAGGCGCCGAATCAGATTACCATGAGGGCTCGAAAGCCCGCCATATGTCTATTCTCAAAGTTATTCCTGATATCCAAAAACATTAACCGGGGCGGAATTCCTGATGTGATCGAGCCTTGCAAATTTCGATACTGGCAAGCCATGATTCATCGAGAGGAAATTTTTCTTGAACTTTGGTAAATCTATTTCCTTTCTTTCGATGATCATACCAGTCTCAAGGTCCAACGAAACGAAGTTGGCTTCATCTTCTTCAGGCCACATGATGATTGCCATGCTCTCGTCACCCATGACTTTCGGCAGATATGCGTATTTAACATTTGTCCCGAGCGTATGCTGCTTTACATTGGGGAGTGCCGAAACCAGCAAATCTGCGCGACCTTGATCATATTGTTCTTTTGTAGCGGCCCAGGCCACGTATCCGACGTAGACAACTGGGTTTTCGCCATCCTTTCTGATCAGCTTCCAATCTAACACGGCGCGTGGGTCATCGTCGGCCAGAATCTTGTATGAATTTCCATTGCTCAGGTTCACAATTGAAATATTCTGCCCTTCGTCCCATTCGAAACTGTCTGCATCTTCCGCGACGTAATAGCTAACTAGGTCTCCGCCCGGAGTCCTGATTTCCTGTCCACTCATAGGAGTTGCAGGTGCGGCTCCCGCACCGTAGCTTTCGCTCGACATCCCGTTGCCCAACCGACCTTCACTTGGAAAGGTCCAGTGCCGGTATTGGTCGTAAATGAAGAAGACGATGATCGACGCCAAGATAAACGTTAGCGCTACGGTATTAAAACGCATCATCCACTGATATATTTTGGAAGCCCATCCCATTAGAGATGAACTAACACAGCATTCTCACGTTCCAAACCGGAAAATCATCCCTTTTTCAGATGCTTGCGCCCTAGTAATTCCGCGATCTGCACGGCGTTGAGCGCAGCACCCTTGCGCAAATTGTCGCTGACGCACCAGATGTTCAGGCCGTTTTCAACCGTCGGATCTTCGCGTACGCGGCTGATGAACGTTGCGCCATCGCCGACACATTCGACTGGCGTCACATAGCCTTCGTCCTCACGCTTATCGACCAGCATGATGCCGGGCGCGTCGCGTAGAATCTTTTGCGCGTCCTTGGCAGACAGCTCGTTTTCAAACTCGATGTTGATCGACTCGCTGTGGCCGACAAAGACCGGAACGCGGACGCAAGTCGCGGTGACCTTGATCTTGGAATCGAGAATTTTCTTGGTCTCGACCACCATTTTCCACTCTTCCTTGGTCGAGCCGTCGTCGAGGAACACGTCGATATGCGGGATCACGTTGAACGCGATCTGCTTGGTGAAGACGTGATTTTCCTTGGGGTCGCCGACGAAAATCGCGCGGGACTGTTCGAACAGTTCGTCCATGCCGCCCTTGCCTGCGCCGGAGACCGACTGATAGGTCGAGACAACGACACGCTTGATCTTTGCCGCATCATGCAGCGGTTTCAAAGCCACGACCATCTGGGCGGTCGAGCAATTGGGGTTGGCGATGATATTGCGCTTGGTATAGCCGCTGATCGCTTCCGGATTCACTTCCGGCACGATCAATGGCACGTCCGGGTCCATCCGGTAAAGCGAGCTGTTGTCAATTACGACACAACCGGCAGCGGCTGCCTTTGGCGCATATTCCTTGGTCGGCCCGGAGCCTGCAGCGAACAAAGCCATATCCCATCCCGAAAAATCGAAATTCTCGATATTCTGGACCTTGAGCATCTTGCCGGTGTCGCCAATCTCGATCTCGCTACCTTGCGACCGCGAGGATGCCACTGCGGCAATCTCGTCATAGGGAAATTCGCGCTCTGCGAGGACGTTGAGCATTTCGCGACCGACGTTACCCGTCGCACCGACAACTACAATTTTGTAACCCATGAAACTTTTCCTGTTCCTGATATTAAAACAGCCGGTTATCCTTGGATGGAGAACCGGCTGTTTGAAACTTTGATGAAGCGAAGTCTATTTTGCTTCTGTGCCTTTCGCAGGCTGGTTCAAACGGCGTTCCGCAATACGGGCCCGTTTACCAGTCCGCCCACGCAGATAGTAAAGTTTCGCACGACGCACGATACCGCGGCGAACCACGGTGATGCTGTCGATGTTAGGAGAGTAAAGCGGGAACACACGCTCAACGCCTTCGCCGAACGACATTTTGCGCACGGTGAAGTTGGAGCCCATGCCGCGATTGGTCCGTGCGATGCACACACCTTCGAAATTCTGGGTACGAACGCGCTCGCCTTCAACGACGCGAACACCGATACGCACTGTATCACCAGCACGGAATTCGGGGATTTCTTTCGACGCGATAAATGCGTCTACGGCTTCTTTTTCGAGTGTTTGAATCAGGTTCATGACCTATTCCTTATCTTTATCTTTTTCCTGCGCACCAGAGGGCGACTGATCCGGAGTGTCCCTGTGACGCTCCCATAAATCCGGCCGCCTTAGCCGTGTATCTTCCTCTGCCCTTTGTTTCCGCCAAGCAGCTATTTTCGCATGATCCCCCGATCGCAAGACTTCAGGGATTATGCGCCCTTCCCATATTTGAGGTCGGGTATATTGCGGATATTCGAGTATTCCGTGCTCGAAACTCTCGTCATCTCCGCTAGAAGACGCGCCCATTACCCCGGGAAGCAGCCGAATGCAAGCGTCTAAAAGCACCAGAGCGCCCATTTCTCCGCCGGAAAGCACATAGTCGCCGATCGAGACTTCCTCGATATCGCGGGCATCGAACAGGCGCTCGTCAAATCCTTCGAAACGGCCGCAGATTATGGTGACGCCGGGACCGGAGGCAATTTCGCGGACACGCGCCTGTGTCAGCGGCTTTCCGCGCGGGGTCATGGCGAGGATGGGAGTTTTTTCGGGCACAACCGTTCGTCCCCGGACTTGATCCGGGGTTGTCGAGGCATCGCTTTGCTCGGCACCAGGTCCTTCGACAGGCTCAGGACGAACGGAGTTTTGTGCCGCGATCGTTTCTGCCATCCGGGCCACCGCATGATCCACCGCTGCGGCCATGATGTCAGCCCTGAGCACCATACCCGCACCTCCACCCGCTGGCGTGTCATCGACGCTGCGATGCTTGTCGGTGGTAAAATCGCGGGGGTTTATCGGGTCACAGGTCCACTTCCCCTCCGCCATCGCCCTGCCCGCCAGCGACGTGCCGAGCGGTCCGGGAAACATTTCCGGGTAGAGGGTCAGGATCTGGGCGGTGAAGGTCATTTCTTCTTGCGCCAGTTTATCCACAATATCGCCGTTGTCATGCCGACGAAGAAACTGCCAAACATACCGACGGCAGCGCCAACCGACATGTACATGATGCCTTCCCGGCCACAAACCTGACCATCCAGGCAGTTAGCAGATTGCAGCCACCAAAGGTTGAATAGCCAATATAGCACAAGCAATCCGGGTATCGGAAGACTGGCCCAGAATGGCAGCCACGCGAGGCTTATTTCGGGCTTGAGCCGTTTCGCAATTTCTATAATCGCTATGGTCAGCCCTGCTATCAGGAAAATGATGACAATCAGGATCATTGCGGCTCGACAAAATCGGCCTGTACGATTGCCGGATCATTCCGCATATCAATCGCGATCACCGGAACCATGAACTTTTTGCCATTTGCCCGTTCTATCTCGATGACATCGCCGGCGCCAAATTCGTAGATGGCGAATATCTTGCCCAGTTCCTCGCCGGTATCGGAGACGCAGCGCAAGCCGATGATGTCGATATGGTAAAATTCATCCTCGTCCAGTTCCGGCAAGGCGGAGCGCGGGACGGTGAGTTCGGTGCCGCGGGCCGCTTCAGCGCCGTTGCGGTCGGTGATTTCGGCAATCCTTGCAATTGCACCCATCTTATGGGGTTTGACGGATTTCAGCGTCAACGCGCCGCCATTGAAATCCTTGTGCACAGCCAGGCTGTCTATACTGTCACAGAATAGCTTGAGCCGGACCTCGCCAGCGATCCCGTGAGCGCCGATGATGACGGCGAGCGGGACGGGTTTGTCCGGGGTCATTGATCAATTCCGATCGGGCCGAGCCTGTGATGATGACAGGCCGACCACAAAAAAGCGCACCGTTCCTCTTCGACAAAGTCGGGAAGAACGGTGCGCGTTATCATTGGTCGATTAACCTTCGGCTTTGTCTTCAGCCTTGGCTTCTTCAGCAGCGGATGTTTCGGCAGCAGCTTCTTCAGCCGGAGCTTCTTCAACCGGCGCAGGAGCCGCAGCAGCTTCTTTCGCTGCTTCTTCAGCAGCAGCCGCTTTTTCAGCTTTCTCTTCAACACGCTCGGTGGCTTTCTCGCCTGGCTTGCCCTTGTTCGGATTGTTGCGCGCTTCGCGCTTCATCAGACCGGCTACGTCCAGGAAACGAGCAACGCGGTCGGAAGGCTGCGCGCCCATTTCAAGCCAATGTTTCGCACGCTCGGTGTCGAGAACAACGCGCTTCTCGTCATCTTTTGCGAGCAGCGGGTTGTAGCTGCCGATCCGTTCGATGAACTTGCCGTCGCGTGGTGCGCGGACGTCAGCGATAACGATCTTGTAATAAGGGCGTTTCTTGGATCCGCCGCGGGACATTCTCATTGCTACTGCCATTGTAATAAACCTTTCTAAAAATACAAAAATTCTAATTGTTACGACTATTTCTTCTTATTCAATAAATTTGCCAGATCAGGAGGAAGGCCACCCGAGGACATATCGGGAAGGCCGGGCATGCCGCCGCCCTGACCGCCCATTCCGGCGCCAGCGGCTCCGCCGCCTCCACCGAACATCGACATCAGCCCCTTGATTCCACCCATCTTCTTGATGCGCTTCATCGCCTTGGCCATTTCCTGATGCATCTTGAGCAGCTTGTTGACGTCCTGCACCGTGGTGCCGGAGCCAATAGCGACCCGCCGTTTGCGCTTGGCATTGAGCAGTCCGGGCCGTGTCCGCTCTTCCCTGGTCATCGAGCCAATGATGGCATCCATGCGGACCAGAACCTTGTCGTCCATCGCTCCGCCAGCCATTGCTGCCTTGGCTTTTTTCATGCCCGGCATCATCGATGCCATTGCACCGAGACCACCCATTTTGGTCATCTGATTGAGCTGGGAGCGCAGATCGTTAAGATCGAACTGCCCCTTGAGCATCTTCTCTGCAAGCGCTTCGGATTCTTCCTTGTCGACAACCTGGGCCGCTTTTTCGACCAGACTGACGACGTCGCCCATGCCCAATATTCGGCCCGCAACGCGTTCGGGGTGGAATTCTTCCAATGCATCGATCTTTTCGCCGACACCGACAAATTTGATCGGCTTGCCGGTAACCGCGCGCATCGACAGGGCCGCGCCGCCACGTGCATCACCGTCCATGCGGGTAAGTACGACACCGGTCAGCGGGACCTGATCGGAGAAATTCTGTGCAACATTGACGGCATCCTGGCCAGTTAGCGCGTCGACAACCAGCAGGATTTCCTGTGGCTGCGAGATATCGGCGACGGCCTTCATCTCGTCCATCAATTGCTGATCGACGTGGAGCCGACCGGCGGTATCCAGAAGCAATACGTCAAAGCCTTGCAATTTGGCGGCTTGCAGAGCGCGACGGGCAATCTCGACCGGTTGCTGACCTGTAACAATCGGCAAGGTGGCGGCACCAATCTGCTCGCCCAATACAGCCAATTGTTCCTGTGCAGCCGGGCGATTGACGTCAAGCGAGGCCATCATGACCTTCTTGTTCTCTTTGTCTTTAAGCCGCTTGGCAATTTTGGCGGTGGTGGTCGTTTTACCGGAGCCCTGCAGACCGACCATCATGATGATGGCAGGCGGCGCGACGGAGAGTTCAAGCGCGCTGACCTCAGAGCCCAGCATTTCGGCAATACCGTCATTGACGATCTTGACCACTTGCTGGCCGGGGGTCACTGATTTCAGAACCGATTGGCCAACGGCCTTTTCGGTTACCTTTTCAACGAAATCCTTGACGACGGGGAGCGCGACATCGGCTTCGAGCAAGGCGATCCGCACTTCGCGCATAGCGCCGCGAACATCTTCTTCCCTGAGCGCACCGCGCCCGCGCAGCTTGTCGAAGACTCCGCCAAGGCGATCGCTTAACTTATCAAACATGTTACCGCCTTTCCTTCTTCAAAACAGCCCGAATTCAGGCCAACGCAAAAAGCGCCGGTGGGCGAAACCTCGCTGACCGACGTGTGAGTTTTTCGAACTCTAAACTGGATTGGCAATACAAGCATTGCCTGACTTGGCAGCCTATTAGTGCAGTTCCGCCGATTTCGCAAGCCCGGATTTTTCACAAATATGAACGATTGTTAACCAGAAATTGAGAAGTGTTGGGCAAAAGCTTCCGGCAACAGCGGGAAAACAACTATGGCTCGACCAGCAGCCGACCAACATCTCAGGGTGATGAAAAACGGGTATAAGATATCCGTTGGCCGTGATGTTGTGACCGGCATCATCGTCATTCTGGCGATACTCATGTTTGCCGGCACCGGCGGCACGGTGCTGTCCGATGCCATCGACTCCATTACCGGTCAGGCCAGAGCCGCTGACAACGTGCTGGTCTCCGCATTTCTGCTGAATATTGCCCTGATTCTGTTCGGCTGGCGCCGTTACAACGATCTGACCAAGGAAGTTGAAGAACGGGCCGCTGCCGAACAGCTTGCCCACTCTCTTGCCGTTACCGATCCACTCACCGGCTTGCTGAATCGTCGTACGATTGGTGAAAAAACAGCTGAGATGATCAGCCTCGCGCAGCGGCAACAAAAAAGCATCACAGTCATGATGCTCGATCTCGACAATTTCAAAACCATCAACGACGTGCACGGCCACAGCGCCGGCGATGCCGTGCTAAAACAGGTGGCAGCCCGCCTTCAGCAAGTCTTGCCACCCCATAATCTGCTCGCCCGCCTTGGTGGCGACGAATTTGCCTGCGCATTTGTTTTTGATCCCGAACAGCCGAAAATGGTCGAACGGATTGCCGACGATCTCATAGAAGCTATCGCAACACCAATCGTCGAAAATGGCAATCAGCTTGTTGTGACCACTTCCATCGGCATGTCGCGATATGATTCAGAGTCGGAAGGCGTCGATCTGCTGATGCGCCGCGCCGACATTGCCATGTACAGCTCGAAAAAGCAGGGCCGAAACCGCCATTGCTGGTTTGATGCGAACATGGAAAAGGAACTGCAGACGCGGAGTTTACTGGAAACAGGTATGCGAATGGGCATACCCAACGGGGAATTTGCACCCTATTTCGAGCAGCAGATAGATCTCGCAACCGGCAAATTGACCGGTTTTGAGGTTCTTGCCCGTTGGGAATCTCCGACACAGGGATTGATCTCTCCCGAAATATTCATCCCGATTGCCGAAGAAACCGGCATGATCGGCGATCTCTCGCTCAGCATCATGCGGCAGGCGTTCAACCATGCAAAATATTGGGACGCGGGCCTGACGATCTCCGTCAATATTTCACCGGTCCAGTTGCTCGATCCGTGGCTGGCACAAAAAATTGTCAAATTGCTCGTCGAAACCGGATTTCCGCCAAGCCGTCTGGAAATCGAAATCACCGAGAGCGCACTGTTTGAAAATCTCAGCCTGGCGCAATCCATCGTCGGCAGCTTGAAAAATCAGGACATTAGAATCGCATTGGACGATTTCGGTACCGGCTACAGTTCTCTCGCACATCTGCGCGCATTGCCGTTTGACCGGATAAAAATCGATCGCAGCTTTGTTTCATCGCTTCTCGCTAACCCGGAAAGCAAGGCTATCGTGAAAGCAATCAACGGCCTTGGCGAGAGCCTCGGCCTGCCGATCACTGCAGAAGGCATCGAAGACAAGGATACCGAGAACGAACTGCGCAGCATCGGCTGCGCTCAGGGTCAAGGCTGGCATTACGGACGCCCCTTGACCTTTCTGGAGACACGGAAGATGCTGGCAAAACGCAATTTGCTGCAAGCCGGCGATCTGGAAGACGCGGCGGCTCTTCAAGCCGACCCGGGGCCCTCCTCCATTGAAAAAGATCTCATGCAGAAAGCAAGTTAGACCTGCTTGCCGCAAGCAATTGCGAGCCGAATTGCTGGACTCCCGCGAACGGCATCCCTAAATCGCCAGTCATGACCACAGGACGCTTCCACAAAATGCACGGATTGGGCAATGATTTTGTCATCATCGATGCGCGCGAAGAAGAAATGGAACTGTCCAGCGCGAAAGCGACCGCTATTGCGGACCGGCGCAGCGGGATTGGCTGCGACCAACTGATCATCCTGCGCCCATCCGACAAAGCCGACGTCAGGATGCAGATCTATAACGCGGACGGCAGCGAGGTCGAAGCCTGTGGCAATGCCTCCCGCTGCGTCGCAAAACTGATCGGCGATGAAACCCGGATTGAAACCGCCGGCGGCATCATTATCGGCAGCGCGACTGAGGACGGCGCCATCGTCGACATGGGCAAGCCCCGTTTCGAGTGGCAGTCCATCCCCCTCGCCTATGCCATGGATACGCTCAACATGCCGCTTGGCTGGGAGGATTTGCAAAATCCTGCCGCCGTCAATGTCGGCAATCCGCATGTAATCTTCTTTGTCGAAGACAGCGATATCGTCGAGCTGGATCGGCTGGGCCCGATGATCGAGGTCGATCCGCTGTTCCCCGAAAAGGTGAACGTCAATGTGGCGCATATCAGAGATGGCACGATCCATTTACGTGTCTGGGAGCGGGGCGTGGGCCTCACTCGTGCTTGCGGTACCGGAGCCTGCGCCACCGCGGTCGCCGCCATCAAGCGCGGTCTGGTCAGCAGCCCCGTGCAGGTCGATTTGCCGGGCGGATCACTGGTGATCAGCTGGAAAGACGGCGAGAATATCCAGATGCAGGGTCCAACTGCCTATGTCTATTCCGGCGAAGCAGACTGGACCCAGTTCGGATGAACGCTCCGGAAATGATCAGCATGGGATGCCGGCTCAACATCGCCGAGAGCGAGACGTTGCGGCAGAATCTGGCGGCAAACAATATCGACGGTGACAATCTGATCATCGTCAACAGCTGTGCCGTGACCAACGAAGCGGTCCGGCAGACCCGGCAAGCGATACGACGGGCAAAGAAAGACAATCCGGAAAAGAATATCATCGTCACGGGCTGTGCCGCTCAGGTCGATCCGGCAATGTTCGCGGATATGCCTGAAACCAGCGCGGTCGTGGGCAATTCCGACAAATATGACGCAGCCAATTTCAAGCTCGGCCTGCAAAGCAACCGTCCCGATATCCGGGTTTCCGATATCATGCGGATCACCGAAACCGCTCCGCATATGGTCAGTTCTTTCGCCGACAGGTCCCGCGCCTTTGTCGAGATCCAGAATGGCTGCGATCATCGCTGTACTTTTTGTATCATCCCCTTTGGCCGTGGTAACAGCCGGTCAGTGCCGGCGGGCCTGATCGTCGAACAGGTGCAGGCTTTGGTCGACAAGGGCTTTCAGGAAGTTGTGCTGACCGGCGTGGATGTTACCAGCTATGGCCCCGACCTGCCCGGCGAGCCGACCCTGGGCATGTTGATCGAACGGATATTGAAACATGTCCCCGAGCTACCGCGGCTGAGGCTCTCCTCGCTCGATGGTATCGAGATTGATGACCGGTTGTTCGACCTGCTCACCGGAGAAGCGCGGCTCATGCCGCATGTGCATTTGTCGCTCCAGTCGGGCGACAATATGATCCTCAAGCGGATGAAGCGGCGGCACAGCCGGGACCAGGCGATTGCTCTGGTCGAAAGGCTGAAATCCAAAAGACCGGAAATAGTGATAGGCGCTGACATCATCGCCGGTTTCCCGACTGAAGATGAGGCCATGTTTGCAAACAGCCTGTCGATAATCGATCAATGCGACATTGTTCATGGTCATATTTTTCCCTATTCGCCGAAGCAGGGCACGCCGGCAGCGAAAATGCCGCAGGTTGACGGTCAGGTGATCAAGCAAAGAGCAAAAATATTGCGGGAGGCAGTCAGCCGGCGCGCACGGTCGTGGCGACATTCGCTGGTCGGATCCCGGCAGAATATTCTCGCGGAGATCTCCGGTGATACCGGCTATTCCGAAAATTTCGCCCGCGTTCGCTTTGATGGTTCCGCGAACAAGGGTCAGATAGTTCCGGTCGAGATTATCGACGTTCAGGACAAGCAATTGATTGGCAGGGTGTTAGCGTGACCGAGAAAAATAGTTGGAAAGATCGTCTGTTTGGCGGCTTCAGCAAGACATCATCGCGGCTGACCGAAAATCTGGCGGGCCTGGTTACCAAGGCCAAGCTGGACGAGGCTACGCTCGACGAGATTGAAGACGCGCTGATCATGTCGGACCTTGGCCCGGCAACGGCTGCTTCGATCCGCGCAAAGCTTGCCGTCGAACGTTTTGAAAAAGGCCTGACCGAGCATGCGGTAAAGGAAATCATTCAGCGCGAAATCGCCGCGATATTGGAACCGGTGGCGATTCCGCTGGAAATCGATGCCTTTCCTCGTCCGCAGGTAATTCTGGTGATCGGGGTCAATGGCTCCGGCAAGACCACCACGATTGCCAAGCTTGCCCATCTGTTTCTCGAACAGGATTATGGCGTTATGCTGGCGGCGGGCGATACGTTCCGCGCAGCGGCCATCGGGCAGTTGAAGGTCTGGGCCGAGAGACTGGGCGTTCCGATTATCAGCGGGCCACAGGGCGGCGACAGCGCCAGCATTGTCTATGAAGGTGTGAAGCAGGCGACAGCGACCGGTATCGACGTGTTAATCGTCGATACAGCCGGTCGGTTGCAAAACCGAACCGAGTTGATGGACGAACTGGACAAGATTCGGCGGGTACTGGGTCGGCTCAATCCGGCGGCTCCGCATAATGTGGTGCTGGTACTGGATGCAACGACCGGACAGAATGCCTTGTCCCAGATAGAAGTGTTTCAGGACGTGGCCAAGGTCACGGGACTGATCATGACCAAGCTGGACGGCACCGCACGCGGCGGCGTGCTGGTGGCAGCAGCAAAACAATTTGGATTGCCGATTCACGCGATCGGGATCGGTGAAACCGTAGAAGACTTGAGGCCGTTCAAGGCCGAAGATTTGGCCGCAGCCATAGCCGGGATAGAAACATGACCGAAGCCACAGCAATTGAAGAAATTCCGAAAGAACATAGAGGTCTCAGCTTCGCGCTCGATTTCGGGCCGCTGCTGGTATTTTTCCTCGTATATAAATTCGGGGCTCCCGAAGGCAACCCGGTCACATCAGCGATCTACGGCACAGTCGCCTTCATGATAGCGATTGTCGTAGCGATGATCGTTTCCAAGTGGAAACTGGGCAAGGTTTCGCCGATGATGTGGATGTCGGCGATCCTGATCCTCGGTTTTGGTGCGCTCACCATTTATTTTAACGACCCTCGTTTCATCCAGCACAAGCCAACGATAATTTATGCCGGATTTGCGATCATATTATTCGGCGGGTTGCTGCGCGGCAAAGCGATGCTGAAAAGCCTGCTACAAGCAGCGTTCGAAGGTCTGTCCGACGAAGGCTGGCTGAAACTCTCCCGCAACTGGGCCCTGTTTTTTACAGCCATGGCGGTGATCAACGAACTGATGGTCGCAACGCTCAGCTTCGACTGGTGGCTGACCGTAAAAGTCTGGGGTGTAACCACCACGTCGTTCATTTTCGCGATGGCGAATATTCCGATGCTGATGAAGCACGGCTTTTCGGTAGAAGAAAAGCCGCGCCCCGAAAGTCAGGACGCGGCTTAAAATTCTTCATCGTCGGCCTGCTTAGCCCTGATCGGCGCGGCTGACGCCGTCTCCGTCGAGGTTCAGCGCAACAAAGTCCCAGTCGATCGCATTGTCGAGCAACGCGGAGACATAGTCCGGACGCGCATTCTGGTAATCCAGATAATAAGCATGTTCCCAGACATCAAGCGTAAACACAGGTTTGACACCGTGAACGACTGGTGTGTCGGCGTCGTGATAGGATGTGATTTTCAGTTCTTCACCGTCGAGTACCAGCCAGGCCCAGCCACTGGCGAAATGGCCGGTCGCTTCATCTTTAAACTTGCTTTTGAAGTCTTCAATTGAACCGAAGGTGGTTTTCAGACGGTCTTTCAATTCGCCGGTGATTTCCTTTTTCTCCGGCGACAGGCACAACCAGTAAAAGCTGTGGTTCCAGACCTGAGCCGCATTATTGAACAGGCCGCCTTCAGCAGCTTCGATGACTTCCGAAAGCTTTTTGCCTTCGTTATCGGTGCCCTTGATCGCGTCATTGGTCTTGCTGACATAAGCATTGTGATGCTTGCCGTGATGATAGTTGAATGTTTCCTCGGAAATCAAATCTCCGAAAGCGGTTTTCGCATATGGGAGCGGGGGAAGTTCAAAAGCCATTTTCTCTTTTCTCCATTTTTGTCGAGATACGGTGGCTAAACGCACCAATAGCGAAAAAGATGCAAGGACAATTGTCACTTTGATCGCCCGGCATTGTCAAAAACCTATTTTTTCGTGACATCCTGAGGGTGCGGGCATAAAGTTATGTTCTAAATGGGGATCAACTCTTGGGGGGAATATAATGGCGAAATTTTTTGGAAATCTGAATGCGGTGATGATTGTCGGCTTGATTGCGGCAATCGCGCTGATGTTTGGCCTGGATGGCGATATGGTCACCGGCAATGCAATCGGCCGCTGGCTGCACCTGTTCTTCGGTGTGCTGTGGATCGGTCTACTCTATTATCTGAACTTCGTTCAGGTGCCGCTGATGCCGACCATTCCGGACGAGCTAAAACCCGCTGTCGGCAAACATATTGCACCCAAAGTATTGTTCTATTTCCGCTGGGCCGCTTTGCTCACGGTAGTAACCGGCCTTTATGTCGCTTGGGCGAGCGGCTGGGTTCATCAGGCGATGACGCTGCAACAACCGTTCACGCTGATTGGTGTCGGAATGTGGATCGCCATTGTGATGGCTGCCAACGTCTGGTTCATCATCTGGCCGAAACAGAAAAAGGTTCTGGGCATCGTTGAGGCGACAGCCGATGAAAAAGCAGCCGCAGGCAAAATCGCGCTGATGGCCTCGCGCACCAATGTCCTGCTGTCACTGCCCATGTTCTACGCGATGGTAAACGCCAACGCCGGATAAGACTGGAAGAATTGGAAGCATAAAAGAAAAAAGGGGGCTTGGCGGCCCCCTTTTTCATGTTCCGAGCAGATCATGCCTTTTCAGCGAATGGCGCAACTGATCATAGGTCAGGTTCAATGCCTTGGCCGTCTGCCGCTGATTGTAGCGCGATTTGGCCAAGGCAGCTTCCAATATCCGTTTCTCGAAGGCTTCGACCGCCGCTTTCATATCGTCGACATCCTGGAACGCAGGTTCGGACGAAGCGGGTGCAGCGGGCGCTGGCGAGGCTTCTGCTGCCGACTGGGCATCCGGCTCGGCTTCCTGCTGGGGTTTTGTTTCCCGAGGTTTCCAGGGCGATTCAAAAGGATCGAACACGACATGGTCGACCGGCCTGCTGTGGTCATTCCATTGATAGACCGCGCGCTCGATCACATTGCGCAATTCCCGGACATTGCCCGGCCAGTCGTGACGATTGAGCGCTTCTGAAGCGAGCCGGCCAAAGCCGGGCCATGATGGCCAATCCAGTTCCGCCGCCATGCGTCGGCCGAAATAATCTGTCAGCACGGGGATATCGCCTTCGCGAACGCGCAACGGCGGCAACGTGACCACTTCGAAGGAAAGTCGGTCGAGCAAGTCGGCGCGAAATCTGTTTTCTGCTGCCATTTTCGGCAGGTCGGCGTTGGTCGCGGCGACAATCCGAACATCGACCCGCTGCGGCCGCGAGGATCCGATCCTGGTGATTTCGCCATATTCGACCGCTCTCAACAGTCGCTCCTGCGCGCCGGTCGACAATGTCCCGAGTTCGTCGAGAAATAATGTGCCGCCGTCGGCTTCCTCGAACCGCCCTACCCGCGCCTTCGTTGCACCGGTGAAGGCACCGGCTTCGTGGCCGAATAATTCCGCTTCGATCAGCGTCTCGGGCATGGCTGCACAATTGAGCGTTATGAACGGACCGTCCCAACGGAGGCTGAGCCGATGAAGCCGCTCTGCGATGAGTTCCTTGCCGGTCCCGCGTTCTCCGACTACAAGGACCGGACGGTGCAATTGCGCCGCCCGGCTGGCTTTTTCTACTGCATCGAGAAAAGCGCCCGATTCCCCGACAAATTGACTTTCGCGTTCCATGGCCAACATATAGTGCAAAATCCCACTAAATAGCAATTAATACTATATGCAACATGCCGGGAAATTCAGTATTTCCATATATATCAATATGTTAATCAGTTTGGCACGAGTTCTGCAAAGTAGGTTTCAGATACGAAACAAACCAACTTCTGGAGCACATCATGCCAGCACTGAACAAATTGAGCCGCATCGACATTTCCGCAATCATCTCGATCCTGCTTTTTGGCGTGACGATTTTGATCAGCGCTGTCGGACCGGCACAGGCCGAAGGCACGATGGCCAAAACCCAGAACGATTCCCCCGCTGTCGTTTTCGTTAACTTAGGTTATCGAGCATGACAGACAAAATGGCCGGGACCCCTTCTTTTCCCCTTGCCGAAGTCAGGTCCCGGCCACCTTTCGAAATTCACCAGGTTGATGTAGAACAGGACTGGAGCGACGGCTCGAACAGGTTCACACACAACCACAGACGTAACCGGAGTATGTACATGGCAGGTATTTTTTCAAGAACGCGCGACATCATCGCCGCCAACGTTACCGACATGCTGGACAAGGCCCAGGACCCTTCCAAAATGATCCGCATGATCATTCTAGAAATGGAAGAGACCCTGGTCGAGGTGCGCGCCTCTGCAGCTCGCACGATTGCCGACCAGAAGGAAATGCGTCGTCATATCGACAAGCTTGATCATCTGACCGAAGACTGGAGCGAAAAAGCCCAGCTGGCCCTTTCCAAGGATCGGGAAGACCTCGCCAAGGCGGCTCTGGTAGAGAAGCGCAAGGCGGCCGACATGGCCGACGAGCTAAAAGCGGAAATCAAGGTTCTGGATGACACGCTTCGGGCGTCTGAAGGTGACATCGCAAAACTGCAGAAGAAATTGCAGGAAGCCCGCTCGCGTCAGAGCAGCCTGGTCAATCGTCTCGAAAGTGCTGAAAATCGCGTGAAATTGCGCGAAATGTACAATGGCGAAAAGGTGCACGATGCCTTCTCGCGGTTCGAATATCTCGAACGGCAAGTCGATTTCGCCGAAGGTCGCGCCGACTCGATGGGCATGGGCGGAGAGCCGCAGAGCCTGGAAAACCAGATCGCCGCGCTGGAATCCAGCGACAAGGTTGATGAAGAACTCGAAGCCATGAAGGCAGCTATGAAAAAAGGTGACGCATAATGCAGGAAGAACTCATCATCATTCCCATCGTAATGGGAACCCTGTTCATCGGTCTACCCTGGTTGATATTTCATTATGTCACGAAATGGAAAACCGCCGCGACGATCACCAACGAAGATGAAAATCTGCTGGAAGAATTGCACCATATGGCGCGTCGACTGGATGACCGGATGGAAACCATTGAACGCATCATGGCTGCTGACAATCCGGACTGGCGTCAGTCCGGACTGCCAAGCCCGTCGACTGACCCCGCCCCATCGCTCGAAAATTTTGACGAGCTTCTGAAGAAAGAAAGGCATCCCTCATGAGCTCCTCACGCACCAAATTCTATCTCGACAAGCAACGCGCAAAATGGAGCGGGGTCTGTGCCGGGATCGCTGATTATACCGGGATCAATGTAGCCTGGGTTCGGCTGGCAGCCATCATCGCGACGGTAACATTTGCCTTCCCCTGGACGCTGATAGCCTATTGGATCGCGGCCAAAATTTCCGAGCCCAAACCGATCGGCATGTATCTGAGCGATCCGGAGGATACCAAATTCTGGCAAGGCGTGCGCCAGTCACCGCGCCGCACAACGCGGGATATCAAATCACGCTTCCGGGAAATCGATCGCAAGCTGGCCGATATGGAGCTTTACTACACCAGCAAGAACACGACGTTGTCCAACGAAATAGAAAATCTGCGCTAAGCGCCTGAACAGGGAGAATCGATATGGATTTCGGAGGCCCCGAATTTGTTATCGCCATCATCGCCGTCAGCTACGGAGGATGGATCATCAACAACTGGATCCGAGCCAAACATGGCTATGAGCTGGAAGACGAATGGGGCGGAAAATCCTCCAAGACCAGCCCGGACGAGCAGCGGAAAATAGAACTGCTTTCCAGTGAGAATGAAGAACTGGTCGGCAAGATCGACCGCCTGCAGGAACGCCTGCAAGTGCTCGAGCGGATCGCCACCGATCCCGCCAAACGTACCGCGGACGAAATCGAAGCACTGAGGGAGAAGAACTGATGGATCCGGAAAAGATCGCCATGATCACCGAGCTGGCTCCGATAATCGCCACTGTAGCAGCGATTACAGTCGCCGGATGGGTCGTCACCACCTGGATGCGGATCAAGAACGGCTATCCCTTGGAAAACCAGTGGGGCAAGTCCGTCTATCCCAAAACCGATCAGGAAGCGGTCGAACGCGTCAAATTGCTGACCAACGAGAACGCCGAACTGCGCGCCGAGTTAGGATCTGTCAAAGACCGGCTCGCCAATGTCGAACGGATTGTCACTGATGACAGCCATAGGCTTACGCAGGAAATCGAACAGCTGCGCGACAAGCGCGCGAATTAAGGGGACACAATCATGGAAGGCATAATCGCGCTACTCATCCCGTTCGGAGCCTTTGCCGTTGCCGGGTTCGCAATATGGACAGGTCATCAAAGAAAGCTGATCAAGATGCGCGGAGAATTTCCCGCAACCCATGACGCCGATGCGGAACGGATGCGTGAAGAGATGAAATATCTCAAGGACCGAGTCGCGGTGCTGGAAAAGATCACAACCGATGGTCACAGCACACGGCAACTGGAAAGCGAAATCGAACAATTGCGCGACCGTTGATTGGGTCCGCGAAGCCTGGAGGGAATATCTAGATGAATCCGTTTGAAATGGTTGTAGCCATCATCATCGTTGTCACAATCGGGAAGGTGCTCAGCACCCGTTACCGGGCGCAAAATGGAATTATCGAAGATCAGCACGGCAATGAGATTGCCGCGCAGAATCGGGATTCTGACCGCCTTCAGGAAGAAGTAAAATATCTCAAAGAACGCGTCGCCGTGCTCGAGAAAATCGCCACCGACGATCGTGGTGCCCGGGAACTGGAAAACGAGATCGAAAAATTGCGCGACCGCTAAGCCGGTCCAGAAAGTGGAAGGACAAGCATGATGCAAGAACCTGCTTTTTATATGATCACCGCGGCTTTTTCGCTGATTGGATTGACGGTGGTCGCACTCGTGACCCTACGGGGTTGGCGCGACTGGATCGCCCTCAAATCCCGCGAGATCGAGCAGCGGCGCGAAGATAATCCGCCGACCGCCACATCTCGGATCGAGGTGGCGGATCTCAAAGAGCGTATTCGGAAACTGGAAGCGATTGCGGCGGGCGTCGAACTTTAGTCACGCGCCGTTCGTGCCGGGCCTGTCGAAATGCCGATCATTGCGCGCAACCAACCCTTCGACAGGCTCAGGGCGAACGGATTTCTTTTAAACAGATGACCTTTCAACAAAGCCCTGCTAACCGCCCTGCCCATGAGCAAAATTGACGAACTGATCGAAGAATATGAATTTCTCGAACCCGATGACCGCTACCGGCTGCTGATCGATCTGGGCAAAGAGCTTGATCCGATGCCGGACGCGCTGAAAACCGATGCGACGCTGGTGCGCGGATGCTCTGCCTCGGTCTGGGTCTATCCGACGCAACTGGATGACGGTCGCCTGCATTTTCTGGCCGACAGCAATGCTGCGATCACCAAGGGCATTATCGCGCTGGTGCTGGAAACGGTACAGGATCAGGCAGCCGAGCAGATCACAGGCACCGATATTGCTGCCGTGCTCGAGCCTTTTGATCTGAAAAACCAGCTGAGTTCAAACCGCACCCAGGGCATTCCGAATATGATCGCGCTTATTCAACAGACCGCGTCGCGGTTGCAGAGCAACTAGTCCCCCTGCGACGGCACGGATCCATCTCCGACTCGTCAGTCCAAAATATTCGTAGAGGTTCACACTCGACTATCGTCTGGTGCCATTTCGAAAGGCTATGGTTGCCGCAATGGTGGGAGACGCATTCCTGCCTTTGCAGGAAAAAAGAAGCTAAATCGGTTTCCAGACCCGCCGTTCTTCGGCGATCCGCAACACATCATAAGCCGCCTGGGCCGCCTGGAATTTCTTGGCCGCCTCGGCATCGCCCGGATTGACATCGGGATGATATTCCTTGGCCATCGTCCGCCATGCCTTTTTCACCGTGTCAAATTCAACGTCGGGCGTCAGGTCGAAAATTTCCAGCGCGGTCATTTCGTCGCGCGAACGGCTGCCGTCTCCGGAACCCATCCAGCTGTAATGCGCCGCTTCCTGATAGGCATTGGCATCGCGTTGCTCGTCGGCTTCGCGCTTCTTGCGCTCTTCCTTGTCGAGGCCTTCGAAATAGTCCCAGCCCCGGTTATATTCGGCCGCGTGAGTCTGGCAGAAATGCCAGCGTTCCGGACTATTGGGGGATTTGGGCGCAGGACAGCTGCCCGCTTCGTCGCATCCGTGCCGGTCACAAATCTTGACCTGCTGTGTTTCGCGCGAGCTTTCGTAGCTTCCCCATCTCGGGAAACCCCAGTTATCTGATCGTTTTGCTTTTGGCATAGTCTCTATTCTAACAGAGGAACCCGGCGAGTTCCACCGCAAAGATAATACCAGAGGGTCTGTAAGCCGGGTTCTGTCCATCCGCCGAAGCGAAATAGCCAGCCATTCATCTAGGCCATGCATTGCTGCGTGGCTCAAGCAACCAACCCGGGCAGCAAGCCGAAAAAGCCATATGCCGCCCCTATTTGGTTTTGCTCCAGGTGGGGTTTACCATGCCAGGCCTGTTGCCAGTCCCGCGGTGCGCTCTTACCGCACCCTTTCATTGTCACGTGACCGAAGTCGTCGCGACCTGCTTTCTGTTGCACTTTCCCTAGGGTTGCCCCCGCCGGACGTTATCCGGCACCTTTTAATCGTGGAGCCCGGACTTTCCTCGACATAAATGCCGCGGCTGGCCGACCCTCTGGTGCGCCCTATTTAGTGATTCCGCGCTCTCTGTCCAACATTAAAGACAAAAGCAGCGAGCGGCATTCGCCATCGATCACGCCGTCGATATTTTTTGGCCGGAAGCGCCGTTGAAAAGCGACAACGGCGGCGGTCTGGTCGGAAATATCATAGCCGAACCGTTCCAGTGCCAGCATGAAACCGCCATCGGTCCAGGGCGGTTCGTTCGGCTTCACAGCCGGTTTTTTCAAAGCAATGCCGTGACGGGCCAGTCGATCCCAGTCGAACAATTCGCCCGGGTCCTGCTTGCGCGCCGGCGCCAGATCGCTGTGCCCGATCACATTGGATGCCGAAATATCGTGCCGCTGGACGATCGAATGGGCAAGCCGGGTCACCGCATCCATTTGCTCTTCGGGAAACGGAACATAGCCCCATTCATGGCCGGGATTGACGATCTCGATACCGATGCTGGCGCTGTTCACATCGGTGATTCCGCGCCAATAACCGCGCCCTGCGTGCCAGGCCCGCTTTTCCTCGTCGACCATCTGTACGATCTGGCCGTCCTCGGTCACGACATAATGGGCCGAGACCTTGGCTTCGGGATTGGCCAGCCAGTTGATCGCCGACGCCGCATCCTTCATCCCGGTATAATGCATGACGAGAATGCTGATCGGCAACTGGCGATCGTCAAAATTCGGAGACGGCGTCCATATCACATCCATGAAAGACCTCTCCTTTTAAAGCTCAAGCGGTGACGATAGCACCCAAAAGCAATTCTGTCGTGGACGGTGGCGAAATCCGCAAATCGCCGCCATTTTTCAACGTCAGTTCACGGGTCATCCACGCGCCCGCTGTTCGCGCGCTGAGATCGGCCGGTGCTATTGTGCCGTCCAGAGCGGTCCGGATGCCTTCATCAAGCGCGATTTTTGCGCCTTCTGCCCTGATGACGACTTCGACGCCCAGTTCACCCTGCTCGGCACCAACGTCCAGTCGACCGCCGCGGACGAGGGATTCTTTTGCAATCAACGCGAGATTGAGAAGGATCTTGATCGCCTTTTTCGGCAATGCCTCGCCCTGCAAGGCCCATCCCAGAGTGATTTTGCCCGAATCGCCAAGCAACGATTCGATCAGCTGGCGCGCCTCTGCCGGATCGACATTGTCGCCGAAGCCACCGGCGGCACCAAAAGCGAGCCGGAAATATTTCAATTTGTCGGCCGATGCTCTGGCACTGTCCGCCAGCAAGTCCATGCAGCGATCGCGCATCACCGGATCGGTTTCGCCTTCCAGCAGTTCCAGTCCGTTGTTGAGCGCTCCGACCGGGCTGAGCAGATCATGGCATATTTTCGAACAAAGCAGTGATGCCAGGTCAACTTCACTATTCGACATATAAACGCGCCCTTAACTGTAATTTCATTCCGCGGCTGTTTGGCCTTTTGCACCCGAGCAATCAAGGGTGATCGCGTTGAAACGACCATAAAGTTCGCCCTTTTCAACTGCGTGCCATGCTGCTGCCTCCTGCCCGTTCAATATCAGCCAGAGCCGCCCGTCCGGCGCGGCGCTTCCGGCATCGGTCATCGAAGGCTTCACGATTCCCCCGGGATGCGAGTGATAATAGCCGAGGATCGCCTCGCCGCCGTCTCGCGCGTCGCGCTCCGCCGCGATCAATATGGCGGGATCAATCTCGAAATGCCGGACCGGATCATCGGCCACATTTGCCGCTGCGCGATAGGTGCTGACCTTGCCATCGCGGCCAAACAAGATCCCGCAGACTTCCTGCGGCACGGCCGCAAGGGCCAGGCGCTGGAGTTCGGCCAACATGGCGCTTGATATAAACAGTTGCATGGCCCACATCTACGCGATGAATGCGGGGCAATCCACAATATCCGGAACATTACCGGAAACTGAGAAAAAACAGCGTCTCGATGCGGCTTTGACAGAAGCGGTGGACGGGCTTTCGCGCGAGCGGGTTAAATCGCTTATCTCGAGCGGCAACCTTGTGCTGGATGGCGCGAAATTTACCGATCCGTCAGCGAAGAAAATCGGCGGCAAGCCATTTGAGCTGACCATCCCGGAACCGATTGCCGGCCCTGCCCTGGCGCAGGACATAGCGCTCGATGTGATATTCGAAGACACGCATCTGATCGTCATCAACAAACCGGCGGGCCTGGTGGTTCATCCGGCAGCCGGTCATGCCGATGGTACTCTGGTCAACGCGCTGCTGCACCATTGTCGGGGGCAGTTATCGGGCATTGGCGGCGTGACCAGACCGGGGATTGTCCACCGGATCGACAAGGATACGTCGGGACTAATGGTCGCGGCCAAAACCGATGCCGCGCACCAGGGCCTGAGCGCGCTGTTCGCCGAACATGACATCGAACGCCGCTATATGGCGATCGTCAACGGCCGGCCCAATCCTCCGATGGCAACCATCGAGGGCAGCATCGGCCGTAGCAATGTCAATCGCAAGAAAATGGCGGTTGTCGGCGATGACCGGGGCAAGTCGGCGATGACTCATTATACGGTGAAGGAAATGCTCGACGGAGCTGCTCTGGTCGAATGTACGCTGGAAACAGGACGCACCCATCAGGTCCGGGTCCATATGACCCATATTGGGCATAGTCTGATTGGTGACCCGCTCTATGGCACTCGTCGAAAATCAATGCTTTCCCGTCGGAAAGATATTCAATTTGGACGCCAGGCGCTTCATGCTGCTAGTCTTGGATTTGTTCACCCCATAACGGATGAAAAATTGATGTTTTCTATCGGTTTTCCGGACGATATGCAGGAACTATTCATGAAGTTGCGTGTATAGGTAATACACCTTATATCCGCTTTTGACCAAAGGGTGCTTAATGAGGCCCGGAGGCGCAACAAAGAAGGAACGAAAATGGCTAATGGTAGCAATGTTCCGGCAAAAATCCCTGCCTTAGGGGGGGACGCGAGCCTGAACCGATATCTCTCGGAAGTTCGTAAATTTCCGTTATTGACCCCAGAACAAGAATATATGCTGGCGAAACGCTATTCTGAACACAAGGATCAGGAAGCAGCAGCCCAGTTGGTTACGTCGCATCTGCGACTCGTCGCCAAGATCGCGATGGGCTTTCGCGGCTATGGCCTGCCGGTCTCGGATCTCATTTCCGAAGGCAATGTCGGTCTGATGCAGGGCGTGAAGAAATTTGAACCTGAACGCGGTTTTCGCCTCGCGACCTACGCGATGTGGTGGATCCGTGCGTCTATACAGGAATATGTGCTGCGCAGCTGGAGCCTCGTCAAAATGGGGACAACCGCCGCACAGAAGAAGCTTTTCTTCAACCTGCGCCGGATGAAGAATA
Source organism: uncultured Sphingorhabdus sp. (assembly GCA_963974765.1). Classification (GTDB taxonomy): domain Bacteria; phylum Pseudomonadota; class Alphaproteobacteria; order Sphingomonadales; family Sphingomonadaceae; genus Parasphingorhabdus. The sequence goes on along the minus strand of CAXBEI010000002.1, from coordinate 594,125 downwards.
ATCTCGATGCCTTCGAGGATGGCGATCTGTCGCCAGAAGATGTCCAGAAAATTTCCACCGATCTCGGCGTTGCCGAGCATGAAGTGGTCAATATGAACCGCCGCATGTCGATGGGTGGCGATGCTTCGCTGAACGTCTCGCTTTCGTCCGAAGATGGCGATGGCGGGCAGTGGCAGGACATATTGGAAGACGACGGCCCGCTGCACGATGAATCCATCGCTGCTGCCCAGGAAGCCAACTTCCGCCATGAAATGCTGACCGAAGCCATGGGCTCGCTGAACGAACGCGAACAGCATATTTTGGCTGAACGCCGCTTGTCGGAAGATCCGAAGACGCTCGAGGATCTGAGCAAGGTCTATGAAGTCAGCCGCGAACGCATCAGACAGATTGAAGTCCGCGCTTTCGAGAAACTGCAAAAGGCGATGCTTCGCATTGCGGGAGAAAAGCAGCTACTGGCAGCAAGCTAGGTCTCGAAGACCACTCTAAAAACTATTGGCAAGCGCCCCGAAACATAATTTGTTTTCGGGGCGTTTTCCATTTAGACTGCTGCGATGCGGGCAATCAAGTTTCTCCTCAAATTCATCGTCTATTTCATCCTGATCACTGTCGCCTGGGTTGGCATTTACGCAATTGTGCCTCCCCCGATTACTGCGACGATGATCATGGACGGAAACGGGATCACCAAGGACTGGACGAGTTTCAGCGACATATCCCCGAATATGGCGCGGGCGGTGATCGCTGCCGAGGATAGCAAGTTTTGCAGCCATAATGGGTTTGATACGGAAGCGATCCAGAAAGCAATCCAGCGCAATGCCCAGGGAGGTCGGATACGCGGCGGCTCAACCATTTCGCAGCAAGTCGCGAAAAATGCCTTTCTCTGGCAGGGCGGCGGCTTCTTCCGCAAAGGTCTGGAAGCCTATTTCACATTCCTGATCGAGACGATCTGGAGCAAGCACCGGATCATGGAAGTCTATCTCAATATCGCGGAAACCGGCATCGGCACCTATGGCGTGCAGGCGGGCGCACAGCGCTATTTCAACAAAGACGCGAAGGATCTAACCAAGATTGAGGCAGCACGCATCGCGGCTGCCCTGCCCTTGCCCAAGAAACGCGCTGTCAACGGCGTCAGCGGCTTCACCCGTCGCTATGGCAATACGATTGCGGCGCGGATCAATGTGGTGGCCAACGAGGGGCTGGATAGCTGTATTTACAATTGAATATGTACGCACATCTACTGTGTTAAAAATTGAACGCAAAATTCTTGTCGGCATCTGCCTTGCGCTTATCCTTGCCAATTTGTGTTGGTACAGTTTCAACCGAAGTACTGATCAATCTGCTGATGTTCAATTGGGCACAACGATTGCGGCTTTAACTTTTTCCGACAAAGCATTCATCGATAAATTACCGTACTATGACCAAGCTCAAGCCGCTTGGATTAAAAATGGTGTTGAGGTGAGAGACATTGCGACTGAGCTGGTCGACGATGATCCTGACGACGTCGGACCTGATAGCGTGGGCAGATATGTGGTAGTGCGCCTCGAAAAGAAGGCCGGCACTACAGCCTATATCGAGACAATCAGGGCGCTGGCTTCAAATGGAATCTGCTTCGTCGCATTAGTAGATGCAACAAACCCTCGACAAACTGATGGTGTTTTCTGGGCAGACATATCCAGGATTATTAAGGTCAAAAATGACCGTGGGCAGCCGGTAAACTGCCACGACCGTTTTAATATCTAGATGCCTAAGCCATTCGTCGGGATTGCAACGCAGGACCAAGGAAAGAGCCGGATTTTCTAAGCGGCGTCTTCCTTCTTCGCCTTGCTGCTTTTCGCGATCACCTTGACCGGTTCTTTGGTGCCGGCAATGACATCCTTGTCGATCACAATCTCGTCGACGCCTTCAAAATCGGGCAGGTCGAACATGGTGTCGAGCAGGATATTCTCGACGATGGACCGCAGGCCACGCGCACCGGTTTTCCGTTCGATCGCCTTATTGGCAACCGCTACCAGTGCGTCATCGGTGAAGGTCAAGCCGACGTCTTCCAGTTCGAACAATTTGGCATATTGCTTCACCAGCGCGTTTTTCGGTTCCTGAAGAATTGTCACAAGCGCATCGACATCGAGATCTTCGAGCGTGGCGATCACCGGCAAACGACCGACAAATTCCGGGATCAAACCGAATTTCAACAAATCTTCGGGCTCGCCCTGTGCCAGCAGTTCTCCGATACGGCGTTCTTCGGGAGCAGCGACATGGGCGCCGAAACCGATCGACTTGCCTTCCAGACGGTCACCGATGATCTTTTCCAGACCAGCAAATGCGCCTCCGCAGATGAACAATATATTGGTGGTATCAACCTGCAGAAATTCCTGCTGCGGATGCTTGCGACCGCCCTGTGGCGGAACACTGGCGGTTGTGCCTTCCATCAGCTTCAGCAGGGCCTGCTGAACGCCTTCTCCCGATACATCGCGGGTGATCGACGGATTTTCCGCCTTGCGGCTGATCTTGTCGATTTCATCGATATAGACAATGCCGCGCTGGGCTTTCTCGACATTATAGTCGGACGCCTGCAACAGCTTGAGGATGATATTCTCGACGTCTTCACCGACATAGCCGGCCTCGGTCAATGTCGTGGCATCGGCCATGGTGAACGGCACATCAAATGTCTTCGCCAGAGTCTGCGCCAAAAGCGTTTTACCGCAGCCAGTCGGACCCACGAGCAGGATGTTAGACTTCGCCAGTTCGATATCACCGGATTTTGCGGCGTGGTTGAGGCGCTTGTAATGATTGTGAACAGCGACCGACAGCACGCGTTTCGCGCGTTTCTGGCCGATCACATAATCGTTCAGCACATCGCAAATTTCCTGCGGTGTTGGCACTTCACCGTCTTTACGGCCGGTAGCGGCGCCCTTGGTTTCCTCGCGAATGATGTCATTGCACAGCTCGACGCATTCATCGCAGATGAAAACGGTGGGTCCGGCAATCAGCTTGCGGACTTCATGTTGGGATTTGCCACAGAAAGAGCAATATAATGTGCTCTTCGAATCAGATCCCGTCAATTTCGTCATAAAAAGTCCTTTAAACCGGCCAATATTGTATATCTAACCGTCATATTGCAAATTGCCACCGCTTTTTTCGCAGCTTTCCTAGCGAATAGCCAAGTCTATCAAATATGGCTTAAATTTCATTTAGGGCCGCGCTAACCGCTTATTTATTATCTTCTGATGGCACCGGACGCTTGTCATAAACTTCGTCAACAATGCCGAATGCCTTGGCTTCGTCGGCTTCCATGAATGTATCCCGGTCCATGGCCGCTTCGATTTCTGCCAAAGGTTTGCCGGTATATTTCGCATAAAGGTCATTCATACTGCTGCGAATACGCAATATTTCCTTGGCCTGGATTTCGATATCCGATGCCATACCCTGCGCACCGCCGGAGGGTTGATGCACCATGATCCGGGCATTGGTCGTCGCCATCCGCATGCCGGGTTCGCCCGCCGCAAGCAGGAAGCTGCCCATAGAGGCCGCCTGGCCGACGCACACCGTACCGACGCGAGGGCGGATATACTGCATCGTATCATGGATCGCCATGCCGGCAGTCACAACGCCGCCGGGCGAGTTGATATAGAGATAGATATCCTTCTTCGGGTTTTCCGATTCCAGAAAGAGCAATTGCGCGGTGATGATCGAAGCCATCCCGTCCTCGACCGGACCGGTGACGAAAACGATCCGTTCACGCAGCAGCCGGGAAAAAATATCGAAACTGCGCTCGCCCCGGTTGGATTGTTCTACAACCATAGGGATTAGAGCGTTTGTAATCGGATCATGCATCTTGAAAATTGTCCTGTTTTTGGCTTCGATACTACATCGGGATTATCGCGGAATTGTTCAAGGGCTTTAACGATGTTCCATAGGAAGGAATGTCATCTGTAAAAATCACGTCTCCGATACGACGATCATTGCGCACCATGCGCGCTATCCCTACATGTTGATCAAGACAATGCTGATCATCCGGTGATCGGTGCTTCTCAAAATTCCATTAGCGGAGTCCAGAATGACAACCAACAACAGCCCAATCTCTCCCACATTTAACAATGACGAAGAGGACGAAGAGAATAAGTCCGGCGGCCTACCGGGTGCCATGATGACAAAATTTCTGGAAGCCCGCACGATCATGATATTCGGCGGAATTGACCAGAAGCTGGCCGAACGCGTGGCCACGCAATTGCTCTATCTCGACCATGTCAATCATGACCCTATCCGCATTTTTCTGAACTCTCCCGGCGGTCATGTCGAATCGGGTGACACGATCCATGATCTGGTCCGCTACATCAGTTCGCCAGTCGCGATGATCGGAACCGGATGGGTGGCCAGCGCCGGCACCCATATTTTCCTGGGCGTGCCCAAGGAGCGGCGCTTCTGCCTGCCAAACACAAGATTTCTGATCCATCAGCCATCCGGCGGTGCTGGTGGCAAGGCCTCGGATATCGCCATTCAGGCGCAGGAAATCGTAAAGATGCGCGAGCGGCTCGCTCGAATTATCGCCGAAGAAACCGGACAGGATGTTGAACGCGTCCGCAAGGATATTGATCGCGATTACTGGATGGGTACGGACGAAGCCAAGGAATATGGCATTCTCGGTACGGTCATCGACAGGGCTAGCGAAGTCACCTTTTAAGATTGGCTAAAACCGCCAGATGCCGACGGGCATCTGCTGAAAGCAATATATAAAAAAGCCGGACAGGTCCTCCCTGCCCGGCTTTTTTATAATCAAGTCAGAAGGCTTATTTCTTGGCTGCAGCCTTTTTGGCAGCAGGCTTCTTGGCTGCGGGCTTCTTGGCCGCCGGCTTTTTCGCAGGTGCCTTTTCCGCAGCAGTTTTGGCCGGAGCCTTTTTCGCTGCGGCTTTCTTGGCTGGCGCCTTTTCAGCGTCGTCTTTTTTCGCGGCAGGTTTCTTGGCAGCAGCCTTCTTCGCCGGAGCCTTTTTCTTGGCAGCTGGCTTGGCTTCAGCTTCGTCTTCTGCCTCGATCGCCGCTTCCAGTTCTTCGCGCGTTACCTTGCGGTCGGTGACGTCTGCCTTATCAAACAGGAAGTCGACAACCTTGTCTTCGTACATTGGCGCACGAAGCTGAGCCGCGGCCATCTGGTCCTGCTGGATATACTGAACAAACCGCTCACGATCTTCCGCGCGATATTGCTGCGCCGCTTGCTGGATCAGCATGCCCATTTCCTGCTGGCTGACTTCAACGCCATTGGCCTGGCCGATTTCCGAAAGCAGCAATCCGAGACGAACGCGACGAACGGCGATATCGCGATATTCGTCCTTCTCGTCTTCCATTTCCTTGCGCGCGGCTTCGGAATCTTCTTCCTGCTCGGCTTCCTGCTCGAGTTGCTGCCAGATCTGGTTGAACTCGGCTTCGACCATGCCCGGTGGTACTTCGAAATCATGGCTGGCGGCGAGCTGGTCGAGCAGCTTGCGCTTCATATGGGTGCGGGTCAGGCCGTTGAGTTCCTGTTCGATCTGCCCCTTGAGCAGTTCGGTCAGCTGGTCGATGCCTTCGAGACCCATGGATTTCGCCATTTCGTCGTCCGCCTTGGCTTCCTTAGGCTTCTGAACTTCGGCGACGACAACGTCGAACGTCGCGTCTTTGCCCTTCAGATCTTCGACATTATAGTCGTCAGGGAAAGTCACTTTGACGAGAACTTCGTCATTGGCTTTCTTGCCGATCAACTGGTCTTCGAAGCCAGGGATCAAACGGCCGGAACCGAGTTCGATCGCCATGCCTTCGCCCTTGCCGCCGTCAAACGGCACGCCGTCGACCTTGCCTTCAAAGTCGATCAGGCATTGGTCGCCGGTCTGGGCTTTGTAGGATTTGGCAGCGGTTTCAAACTGCTTCTGGCTCTCGGCGAATTTCTGCAGCGCTTCATCAACGGTTTTCTTGTCCGCTTCGACTTGCAGCCGTTCCAGCTTTAGGCCTTCGACATCCGGTGTCGGAACGTCCGGCAGGATTTCGAGGTCCAGCTTCACATTGGCGTCCTTGCCAGGCTCATAGCCTTCTTCAAGGTCGACATTGGGCTGCATCGCCGGACGGAGCTTGTTGTCCGTCATGGTTTTTTCGATGCTTTCCTGGATCGAGCTGGTCAGCGCGTCCTGCATCAGCGCATCATTGTGCATCTTGCGGACAAGATTCGCAGGGACTTTGCCCTTGCGGAAGCCGGGCATATTCACCTGCGGTGCCATTTTCTGCACTTCGGCTTCTACGCGCGATTCGATATCCTTCGCGGTAATCTTGATTTCATAGGCCCGTTTCAGACCTTCGTTCAGCGTTTCAACAATCTGCATGACTATCCTTCTGGTGCCTTCATATTCGGTGTTTTTCGATAGATATTGCAACTAACTTGGTGCGGGCGAAGGGACTCGAACCCCCACACCCGAAGATACCAGAACCTAAATCTGGCGCGTCTACCAATTCCGCCACGCCCGCCCAGTTACGTCGTCAAACTCTATCGAAGTACGATTGACCCGCGCGCCTAGCCCAAAGGCGCGTGGAGGGCAAGAGGGCGCGTCGTGAAAAGCGAGCCGGGACTTAGATCACGGGCTCGGTGATGGATACCGGTTCATCATCTGCCACAACTTCATCAGAACCTGGCTCTTCATTATCAAGGTCGCCCGCGCGTTTGGTAACACTTGACGAAGCAGGTGTTGAAATCGAGGCACCTTCAACCGTGCCAGAAACTTCGGTAGCCTCAGCCATTTCATTCTTCAACGCTCCCGGCATTGATGCGTAGACGGTTTCGCCAGTTGCACGCGTTCGTCCTTCTCTGCCGTCAATCCGATTAACCAGTCCGCCACCATAATTGCCAAAGCTGCTGCCGTAGACAAATGCGGGGTAGGTGATCTCATGTTTCTGCATGGGAATTGGAAGTTGCAGATCATCTGCTTTCCGTTCCCGGATTTTCAGTACAAGAGGAACGGGCTCTATCTTCGGCCCACCAAATGGTCCAAGCAACGCCATCCCAAAAACCTTGCCGGCCGTAACCTTTTCGTCTGGGTTGCCTGACAATTCCCTACCGGGAACAAAAACTCCGAGATCAGCAATTTGCCCAGCCTTCGCTTCGAAGTGATAGCTTCCGAGCGAAAATGACGTGGATCCAACTCCGAGCGCTCCTCCTGAACTAACCCCAACGGATTCTATCACCCAAGTGTCCGGCTCGACTTCGAGCAGATATAATCGCCTTTTTCCGTCCTTGGCTATTGGCTTTTTCCGTGCGAGCGTCCTGACGCTTTCGCCTTCTGGAACCGGGTTTTCGGAGGACTTGAAGCCACCACGGATATCGTTGCGGGCTACATCGTAACGGGCAAAACCAACATCCATTTTCATCCGGTTCGTACCGAGCATCTGATATTCAATCGGATCCACCTGCACCAGAAGGTAAGCCCTATCGGGCTTGATCTCGATGGATTTGTCCTTTGCAAATGCCGTTACCGATAGACATCCCATCAGAGCTAAAAGCATGAATCTAAAAATCTTCTTCATTCGTACATTTCCTCACCGATGGCATCGGGACGACTGGCAAGGTCGAAATATCTATCGACCTGCTCGCCTTCGTCTTCAATCTTTTCGATCTCGCGTATCAACTTTTTTTCGACCTCAAACCGCCGATATCCTTTGTCAGCCAAACAAATACGTTCAATCTTCCACTGCAACCGACGGTTTTCCCGATTTCCCATCAGCGCAATCAGGAACCCCGACAAGCCGGCAGCTACGGCGTTTTGTCCAACGGTAAGATTATTGTTGTAGAGTGCCGGGTTGGCTAAAGCTGCACCATAGTCTGCACGCGCTGCGCCGCCAGCAAGCTCATCGCAGGCCAATCGGTCTTCCAGATAGGTATCACGATCCACACCGGGTTTGTTGAAGTAATAATAATCGCGAGCGCTCACTGGCGATACGACAACAAATAGACTCAAAAATATCGCAAAAATCAAACGCAATGAAGAACCCCCGATCCAGGGCTACATTATACTATCCCAAAATCTTCTTCAACAATTCGTTCACCACCTGCGGATTGGCCTTGCCCTGCATGGATTTCATTGTCTGGCCGACGAAGAAGCCGAACAACTTGTCCTTGCCGTCGCGATATTGGGCGACCTTGTCTTCGTTGGCGGCCATGACGTCGGCGATGACTTTTTCGATCGCGCCGGTGTCGGATTCCTGTTTCAGGCCCTGCTCCTCGACGATTTGCTTCGCGCCATCGCCGCTTTCGAGCATGATCTCGAATACCTGCTTGGCGATCTTGCCGGAAATCGTGTCATCGGCAACCAGGCCGAGCAATTCTGCGGCCTGCGCCGGAGAGACGGGGCTATTCTCGATGTCGAGACCCATGCGGTTGAGCGCACCGAATAGTTCCGATGTCACCCAGTTGGCGGCGCTGCTGGCGATTTCTTCCGGCTTGTCGGTGGTTTCGAGCAGTTCCTCGAACCACAGAGCGGTTTCATGCTCTGCCGTCAGGACCGCTGCATTATAGGCGCTCAGGCCGAGTACGCTCTTGTAGCGCGCGCGCTTTTCGTCCGGCAATTCCGGCAGGCTGGCCTTGCAATCGAAGATGAAATCATCTTCCAGTTCCAGCGGCAGCAGGTCGGGATCGGGGAAATAGCGATAATCGTGCGCGTCTTCCTTGGACCGCATCGACCGGGTTTCATTCCTGTCGGGATCGAACAGGCGGGTTTCCTGCACAACTTCACCGCCGTCCTCGATAAGATCGACCTGGCGCTGGGCCTCATATTCGATCACCGCCTGGATGAAGCGCATCGAGTTGACATTCTTTGTCTCAGTGCGGGTGCCGAGCTCGCCGCCCGGCTTGCGCACGCTGACATTGACATCGGCGCGCATCGAGCCCTGTTCCATATTACCATCGCATGATCCGACATAGCGCAGGATCGAACGAAGCTTGCGGACATAGGCCGCGGCTTCCTTGGGCGATGTCATATCCGGCTTGGAGACGATTTCCATCAAAGCGACACCGCAGCGGTTGAGATCGACATAGGACATGGTCGGATGCTGGTCGTGCATCAGCTTGCCGGCGTCCTGCTCGATATGGATGCGCTCGACACCGATCGCCTTGCCATGGGCATCGGGATCTTTTTCATCGAGCGAAATCTGGATCACGCCCTCACCCACGATCGGATGGTAAAGCTGGGAAATCTGGTAGCCCTGCGGCAGATCGGCGTAGAAATAATTCTTGCGGTCAAAGCGCGAATATTTGTTGATCTGGGCATTGATCGCCAGACCGGTGCGCACCGCCTGACGGACGCATTCGCCGTTCAGCGTCGGCAACATGCCAGGCATCGCGGCGTCGACCAGGCTGACCTGCGTATTCGGTTCCGCGCCAAATTCGGTGGAAGCCCCGGAAAAGAGCTTCGATTCGGAGGTGATCTGGGCATGGACCTCGAGGCCGATCACGACCTCCCATTCGCCGGTTCCGCCCTGGATACGATATGTTGATTCAGTCATAATTTCTCAAACCAGCCTTCTACTCCGAAACAATTGCCGAAATTATTAGGGCTAAAAAAGTGGCTTTCTTCGACAGAAAAGCCTCTTATTGTTGCTATTCTATTACGCCCTACATCGAGTTTTCGATACACTATGTAATAATCTTTCAAATATTTCCCGGTCTCTTGGCGATATTTGTGTTTTCTAGAATTAGCTGCAAAAACATAGTCATCTAAAAACAAATCCTGTCCGCCCGTATATAATTTCTTACTTTTCGAAATTTGTTGTTTTGCTAAATTCCAATGCTCAAAATCGTATATTTTTACCAAACCATCGGAAAAACACTTTTTATCTAGGTCTTCAACTCTTGGACCACATGAATAGAGCAAAGGAACTGCTGCTAGCAAGGCAAAGTGCCTATACAACTTACCACCACTGCTCCGGTTTCGCGACAAATCCGGCGCGTTCCTCGATTGCCAGTCCTGCGTTAAACACGCTCTGTTCGTCCAGTGCCTTGCCGATGATCTGCAGGCCGAGTGGCAATCCCTTGCCGTCAATTCCGGCGGGCACGGACATCGCGGGCAGACCGGCCAGCGAACTGGGCACAGTGAACACATCGTTCAGATACATCGCCAGCGGATCATCCATTTTCTCGCCCAGACCGAAGGCGGCGCTTGGCGCGGTCGGGGTCAGCAGCAGGTCACAGCTGTTCCACGCCTTGTCGAAGTCCTGAGAGATTAGCGTCCGCACTTTCTGCGCCTGAGTATAATAAGCGTCATAATAGCCGGCGCTCAGCACATAGGTGCCGATCATGATCCGGCGTTTCACTTCCGGTCCGAAACCGGCTTCGCGGGTCGCGGCATACATGTCCTGCAGCCCTGCTCCGTCCGGCAGATCGCGCAGACCGTAGCGCACGCCATCATAGCGCGAGAGGTTGGACGATGCTTCGGCGGGCGCGATGATATAATAAGCCGGAAGCGCATATTTGGTGTGCGGCAGGGATACATCGACGATGGTCGCGCCAGCATCCTTGAGCATTTCTATGCCCTTCTGCCACAAGGCGTCGATTTCGGCGGGCATGTTTTCAACGCGATATTCCTTGGGAATACCGATTTTCTTGCCGGCCATATTGCTGCTGAGCGCCGCTTCCCAGTCGGGAACGGGCAGATCAAGCGAGGTCGAATCCTTGGCATCAAAACCGGCCATCGATCCGAGCATGATCGCGCAATCGCGGACATCATGGGCCATCGGGCCTGCCTGATCGAGCGAGCTGGCAAAGGCAATCGTGCCCCAGCGCGAGCAACGGCCATAGGTGGGCTTGAAACCGGTGATACCGACAAAGGCGGCGGGCTGGCGAATCGAACCGCCGGTATCGGTGCCGGTGGCAGCCGGAGCGATACGTCCCGACACTACGGTTGCACTACCGCCCGACGAACCGCCCGGAGCCAGATCAACATTGCCGCCGTCGTTACGCCGCCAGGGCGAAATCACATTGCCGAAGGCGCTGGTCTCGTTCGACGAGCCCATGGCAAACTGGTCCATGTTGAGCTTGCCGAGCATCCCGGCGCCCGCCTTGAAGAGGTTGGACGAAACGGTCGATTCATACTGGGGAACAAAGCCTTCGAGGATGAGGCTGGCTGCGGTGGTCGCGACGCCTTCGGTGCAGAAAAGGTCCTTCATGCCAATCGGCACGCCAGCCATCTTGCCGAGAGTCTCGCCCGCTGCCTTGGCCTTGTCGGTCGCTTCTGCCGCCGCCAGAGCATGTTCCGGCGTTTCAACCAGAAAGGCGTTCAATGGCTTGGCCGCGCTGACCCGCGCGATGAATGTCTCTGCAACTTCCTTCGCGGTGAAATCACCATCGGCGATGCCGCTGCGGATATCCGCGATACCCATTTCAAATATAGCGGTCATTATTCGATCACCTTGGGAACTGCAAAAAAGCCATGTTCGGCAATCGGCGCATTGGCCAATATCTTGTCGCGAATCTCGCCGTCGGTTACGACATCCTCGCGCAGCCGCAATTTGTTCGGGATCACCGCCGTCATCGGCTCGACCTTCGAACAATCCACTTCGCCCAGTTGCTCGACCCAACCCAAAATCTGGTTGAGCTCGGGCACGAAGGCATCCGCTTCGGCTTCGGTAATCGCGATCCTCGAGAGGCTGGCGATCTTTTTGACGGTTTCCTTATCGATTGACATGACTCATTCTTTTCAGGTTCATCTTTTTGCGGGTATTTCGGAATCAAATATTGTACCGAGCGCCGCTAGCACCGGCGCGGAGCGGCTTCAAGCGGATTGAGGCAGCAGCATATAGGTTGGAGTGTCATTTGGCCCGAAAGTTTCTCTATTTTGTCGCAAGCATGGTCATCCTCGTGCTCGCCGGCGCATTTGTTTATCAGGTCTATGGCGAAGAACTGATGGAAGTGGCCTTTGTGCCCGACACCGAATTTGCGGCACAGGAAGTGCTGGAAACCAATGTTTATGCCGACACGGCGATGTGGCTGGCGCGGCCCGAACTGGTGAAAGGCAATCCTGCCCTATGGCTTCCGGAAGGATATGAGGATGCGGAGAATGCGTTTCCGAAAGACAAGAAGGCCGCAGTATTTTTCGTCCACCCCACCTCATTCATGAAGAAAAACCGCTGGAATGCGACGCTGGATGACGAAGAATCGCAGGCCCTCGCGCGGATATTCCTGCGCGGTCAGGCCAGCGCCTTTAATGCTATCGGCGATGTCTGGGCACCGCGCTATCGCCAGGCGACACTGGGCGCGTTTCTTACCACAAAGCCTCAGGGCCAGCAGGCGCTGGATGCTGCCTATCAGGACGTGCTGGCGGCCTTTGACTATTTTGTCGCGGAAATCCCGGGTGACCAGCCGATCATATTGGCCGGGCACAGCCAGGGCAGTCTGCATCTGACCAATCTGCTCAAGGACCGGGTCGCCGGCACGCCGCTCGCCAACCGGGTCGTCGCCGCTTATGTCGTGGGCTGGCCGGTTTCGGTGGACACCGACATCCCGGAAATGGGTCTCGACATTTGCGAAGCGCCCGATCAGACCCGCTGCATAATGGCCTGGCAGAGTTTTGCAGAGCCGGCAGATTACGGCCGGATCGTCAAGGTCTATGACATGACGATCGGCTTTAATGGCGAGCCGCGCAAGGACACCAAGCTGCTTTGCAGCAATCCGATCAATGGTGATGTCAATTCATCCGCGCCGGCATCGGCCAATCTCGGCACATTGGTTCCCAATGAGGATCTTAGCGAAGCGAGCCTGACTGTCGGATCGGTGCCAGCCAAATGCGATGCCAGGGGATTTCTGCTGATCGGTGAGCCGCCGGAGATGGGGCCCTATGCCCTGCCCGGCAACAATTACCATGTTTATGACTATAGTCTTTTCTGGGCCAATGTTCGCGCCGATGCACGCCGGAGGATGGTAGCATTTCCGGCACGTTGATCTCCGATGATGTCGCGGCCTTCGCGCAAGCGCTGCCGGATGGTGGCCGGTTGCTGGGCCTCGATATCGGCACAAAGACGGTCGGCATGGCGATATGCGATTCGCACTGGACCTTCGCAACGGCGGCGGAAACGATCGAGCGGCGCAAATTTTCCAAGGATCTCGAACGGATCAAGGCAGTGATTGCCGAGCAGAATATCGTCGGACTCGTCGCCGGCCTGCCGCTCAATCTCGATGGCAGCCAGAGCCAGCAAACCCAGGCAGCACGGTCTTTTGCGCAAAATCTGAAGCCGCTCGGCCTGCCGATATTATTATGGGACGAACGGTGGAGCACGCAGGCCGTCACCCGCGATCTGATTGCATCGGACGTCAGCCGGAAGAAACGGGCCAAGGTCGTCGACAAAATGGCCGCCGCCTATATTTTGCAAGGCGCCATCGACAGGCTTGCCGCACTGCAATGATGACTCTATAGAACCCGCTTTAATGACATCGCAAAAAACCGCATCGTCGCAGACCTTTCCAGCCGGATCGGATGCTTTTCCACATCGTCATCTATTGGGCATCGCCGGGCTGCATCCCTGGGAGATATTATTTCTGCTCGAGGAGGCAAAGCAATGGGTCGATCTCAACAGGAAATCCAGCAAGCACGCAAACAAGCTGGATGGCTTGACCGTCATCAATGCCTTTTTCGAAAACAGCACCAGAACACTGCTTTCCTTTGAAATTGCCGGCAAACGTATGGGCGCGGATGTCGTTAATATGCACGCCGCGCAATCGAGTATCAAAAAGGGCGAAACGCTGATCGATACGGCGGTCACACTCAACGCGATGAAGGCCGATGCGATTGTCATCCGCCATAGCAGTTCGGGCGCGGTGCAGCTGATTGCCGACAAGGTCGACTGTCCTGTGCTCAATGCCGGGGATGGCAGACACGAACATCCGACGCAGGCTCTGCTCGACGCTTTGACGATCCAGCGGCGCAAGGGCGAGATCAGCGGGCTGACCGTTACCATCTGCGGCGATGTGATGCACAGCCGGGTGGCGCGATCGAATATATATTGCCTGACCACATTGGGCGCAAAGGTAAGGGTCTGCGCTCCGCCTTCGCTGATCCCCGCCGATCTTGACCGGTTCAATGTCGAAGTGTTCACCAATTTTGACGAGGCGCTGAAGGGCAGCGATGTCGTGATGATGCTGCGGCTCCAGAGCGAGCGGATGAACGGCGATTTCATTCCCAGCCCGCGCGAATATCATTATCTTTACGGCCTGACCCGCGAACGGCTGATGCTTGCCAACGAAGACGCTTTGGTGATGCACCCGGGCCCGATGAACCGCGGGGTCGAGATTGACAGCGACGTTGCTGACGATCTCGATCATTCCGCGATAACCGAACAGGTGGAGATGGGAGTCGCCGTGCGCATGGCCTGCCTCGATATATTGACCCGAAAGTCCCGTGGCGTGGAGGGCTGGTCATGAAAAAGATTTTTACCAATGCGCGTCTGGTTCTACCAAAAGAGGAACAGCCTCAAGACGGCAGCCTGATTGTCGAAGGCGACCGCTTCGCTTCGGCTGATAATGCCAACAATGATGAGGGTGGCGAAACAATCGACTGCAAAGGCAGGCTTTTGGCTCCGGGCATCGTCGATCTCGGCGTTTTCGCGATCGACAAACCGGCCTTTCGCTTTGGCGGGGTCACCCGGGCCGCATTAATGCCCGACCAGGCTCCAGTCCTCGATCTGCCGGCTATGATCAAACATAATGCCGTCGAGGGGAAGCCGGACCTCTGGTCGCATCCGATCGCTGCAGCGACCAAGGGTCTGGAAGGCAAGCAACTGGCCGAGATCGGCCTGATGCAACGCTCCGGCGCCAAGGCTGTGGCCACGGGCCGGCAATGGATCGCCGATAGCGGCATCATGCTGAGGCTGTTGCAATATTGCAAGTCTCTGAACTTGCCGCTGATTGTGCACAGCGAGGATGCCGGGCTGACCGCCGGCGCTGTCGCCACCAATGGTGAAACCGCAACCCGGCTGGGACTGGCAAGTGCCACGGCTGCGGCCGAAGCGGTGTCGATCGCCCGTGATATTGCGCTGGTCCGCGAAACCGGTGCCCATGTGCATTTTCGCCAGGTGACCACTGCGGACGGTCTCGGCCTGATTCGGGCAGCCAAATCCGAACAGCTGCCCGTGACTTGTGGGATCACCCCTGCCCATCTGCTTTTGTCCGACATCGCGATCAGCGATTTCCGGACATTTGCCCGGCTCTCCCCGCCGCTGCGAAGCGAAGAAAACCGCCTAGCCTGCGTGGAAGCCGTCAAGGACGGGACAATTGATGTAATCTCGTCGGGTCATGATCCGCGCGGTCCCGAGGACAAGCGACTTCCTTTTGCGGAGGCCGCACCGGGCATGGCGGGAGCCGAGACGTTGCTCGCCCTATCATTCACGCTGGTTCGCGATGAGGTAATTTCAATCGGCCGCCTGTTCGAGCTTTTGTCCGGCAATCCGGCAAAGATTCTCGGAGTCGAGGCAGGACTGCTGCAAGCCGGATATGAAGCCGATTTCATCCTGATCGACGAGGACGCTCCGTGGCAGGTAGACACCCGCAAAATGGCGGCTGCCGCCGGCAATACTCCGTTTGACGGGCTCCCGGTCCAGGGCCGGGTTACGGCAATATATAAAGGCGGCCGGGCTTATTAGCTCGCCGCCTTTATCGCATTTCTGGATGGATTAGCGCGAAGCCAGTTTCTTCGGAGCCTGACTGGCCATTCGCGTAGGTGCAGCCTTGTTGACCCCTTTTGCGTGGCGCACGATGCAATTGCCGCCCTTCGCCTTGATACCGTCACACATGGCTTCGGCGGTTTGCGCATTGCCAAAACCGATGGCTGCCAGTCGATAGAGCGTCCGGCCCTTCACGTTGATTGATGAACTGGCATAACGAAATGACTTCAGATCGCTGTTTCTGGCGGACAATATTCCCCAGGCGCGCTTGGCACTTGCCGGCGAGGAAAATGCACCGAGCTGCACCAAATGGGTGCCCGAAGTCGAAACCACGGTTTGCGACGCTGGCTGATAGGCCGTTTTCTGCAATACGGGTTTGGCTGCAGCCGTATTCTCGACGGCAGCAGTTTTCACCGGAGCCGGTTTCGCGCGTTCTACGACATAATTGGCGGGCGTCGCAGCCAGGGCTGGTTTCGGCTGCGCCTTCGCCGGAGAAACATTTGCCGGTGCTTTCGCCACAGCATTGCTGGCTGGCAATGTCACGGAAGCCACTTTGACATTATTTTCCTTGGCGAGAAAATCGACGTCATCGCCGGCTTTTGGCGCAGGGCCGATAGCCGGCAGCGGGGTATTGCGATCAAAACTGGCCACTTCGCGACCATAATCTTCATTGGGTGATGCCGCGACATTCGTCGGCGCAAAATTGGAGCGAAGCGCCAGTTGAACCGGTTGACCCGGATCATTGGCCACCGGAGTCACATTGAGGACAGTCGCAATGCGTGCCTGATAAGCACCGGGACGGGCCATCTGGGCCCATTGCATGACCCGTTCAGTGACCGCTGCCGGTGCAACATCCTGCACCGCCATCAACTTGGCTTCTTTCCAGCGACCGTCCAGGGCGTAAGCCAGACCGAGATTCTGGCGGGTACGGCCCGTTACATTGGATCCACGGATTGCCTGTTCGAGAACCTCGATTGCAGTCTTGCTGTCACCGGCCAGCGCCAGAGCAAGGCCGTAATCGGCGGCCGGAATATATTGACGATTGTTGACGATAAGGGTTTTCGCCTTGTCCGCCTTGCCCTGCCCCAGTTGCGCGAGGCTGAGGCTCAGGATCGTACGGGCGTCGGACTTGCCGAGTTCCATGGCATCCTGAAAGCTTCGTTCCGCTGAAGCCATGCGACCGGCAGCCAGATAGGTCTGGCCCAGAAGCGCCCGTGTTTCAGGATCGTTGCCAACGCCGGCAACCGAACGCTCGGCATAGGCAATCGCATCTTCGAGGTCACCTTTCGCCAATGCCTTTTCGGCCTTCTTGGCATATTTAGCGCCATCTTTGACCGTCGCTGGTTTGCTGGACATGGATGCGACCGAGCCGCCGCCAAAGGGACCGCAGCCAGTCAACACGGTGGCGAACACCATGGAGGAAGCAGCCATTTTCAAAATTAGATCGCGTTTCATTTTTATGCCCTCGCACTAAAAGTCAGTCGTTTCCGTTCAAAATTCTCTTCGAGCCTGTTTCAGGCAGCGCCACGCGACGGAACGCGTTCGGCCAAGTCATCCAGTTCGGGGATAGACTTCAGATATTCGTCCACAGCCTTGGTGACCAATTGCTGGGCCGAGATGTTTTTTACCGCGGTTGCCAACCGCAATTTCAAATGTCTTTCCGGATCGAGCCGGAGAGTGAACGCCGTTTTTGCCTTGCGGGTCCGGGATTTGGTCGCCGGGCGTGGCTTCTTGGCCTCGCTCTTCTGAATTCTGGCAGATTCCAGCACCGATGATTTCTCGGCAAGTGGCTGAACCTCGCGGGATATCGACAGCGGCACAGGCGCATCGCCAGCTTCTTCCGCTTCGGATTGCTCCGCGACTTCACCGGAAGGCTTCACGCCCAATTTGGCGGCAATTTCTTCCTGCTGCTGCCTGACGGCTGCACCCGGGTTCGGAATTGCTCCGGCCAGAGGATTGTGAACATGTTCAATCGGATGCGCATCATGATCAGGGTCGACATCATAACCCATGTCATCCCAGCCCAGATCCTCGTGCATTTCACCATCAAAGTCGGATGAATGGTCAGGAAAATTCGTGTAGCCTTGGCGACGCATCGCCGGCTTCGCACCGCCTTTTCGGGCCAGCAAGCTGGACGAAAGAGACGCAAGAGGTTTCGGATCGCTCATTTTTTCAGCCTCCCCCATTACGAACCAACCACGCGGCGGCCAAAATTGCCGCCAGCCCGTTGCATGCCCGGATTGACATTTTGTGCCATCGCGGGGGCGCTGAAAATTGTCCGGCGGAAATTTTTCTCAAGCCGGTCGGAGATATAAGACCATAGATGGACGACTTCCTGCGCCGAACGGCTCTTGGGGTCGACTTCCATCACGGTGCGGCCATCGATCATCGAACCGGCAAAATCGGTGCGGTGATGAACGGTGATTGGCGCGACAGTGCCGTGCTGAGACAGGGCTACAGCCGCTTCCGAGGTAATCTTGGCTTTTGGCGTCGCACCATTGACGACGAAAAGCAGCGGCTTGCCGGCCCGTTCACAAAGATCGACGGTGGCGCCCACCGCTCTGAGATCATGCGGACTCGGGCGTGTCGGAATAACAATCAGTTCCGCGACCGAGATCACGCTCTGAATCGCCATGGTTATGGCTGGTGGCGTATCGATGACGGCCAGCTTGAAACCCTGCTGGCGCAATATCGCCAGATCCGAGGCAAGGCGCGAAACCGTGGTTTGCGCAAATGCCGGCAATTCGGCTTCCCGCTCGTTCCACCAATCGGCCAAGGAACCTTGCGGATCGATGTCAATCAATACGACAGGACCAGCCCCGGCCAGTTGTGCCTGCACAGCTAGATGACCCGACAATGTAGTCTTGCCGGAGCCGCCTTTTTGCGAAGCCATTGCTAGAACTCGCACGCTCTTCCCCTTGTTCAATCACGGCAATATCTGCCTGGAAATCTCTAATCAGGGGCTTTTGTGACAGAACAGCGCTAAAATAGGGTTAACAGGATCGACGGGAATTTTGCGCTGGCGGGATTATCGGTTACATTCCCTTGGCAGAGGATTCCCGAGCCACCTCTCCAGTTTTTGCTAGACTTGAAGAGTCCCAGCGGTTTAGCAACATGGAAACGGCTGATATCGCGTTACTTTTGAAATTTGATGACCAAGGAAATTCCATGAAAAAGGCCCATTATTCGATCGCTCCGTTGTTCGGTCTGGCGCTGATGCTGGGTTCGGTGCCGGCCTTGGCGGATGTCAAAGACGGCGTCGACGCTTGGGGCCGTGGCGATTTTGAGACGGCGATCAATGAGTGGCGCGGTCCTGCCGAGAAAGGCGATGCCGATGCGCAATTCAATCTCGGCCAGGCCTATAAACTGGGCCGCGGTGTTCCTCAGGATCTGGGCCAGGCTGAAAAATGGTACAAGAGAGCGGTCGACCAGGGGCATTTGCAAGCCATTGATAATTATGGCCTGATCCTGTTTCAGGACAATCGCCGGACCGAAGCCCTGCCCTATTTGCAGGAATCCGTCCAACGCGGCGAACCGCGGGCGCAATATATCATGGGTACCGGCCATTTTAATGGCGACTTTGTCGAGAAGGACTGGGTCAGGGCTTATGCGCTGATGACCCGCGCTTCGGCGCAGGAACTGCCGCAGGCAACCTCCAACCTCGCCCAGATGGACCGCTTCATTCCGGTAGAGGACCGGCGGCGCGCGGTCGAACTGGCCGGTCAGATGGAACAGGACGAGAAGCGAGTCCGCACCGCGCAAATCGGCGGTCTCCGGCCTGCCCAGTCGACCAAGCCTGTGCAAACCGCGCAATTGCCGCCTTCCCGCCCGGCACTTCCCGATCCGGCTCCAACGCCCGCTCCGGTCACGCCCGGCGTGACTTATGCTCCTTATCCAACAACTGCACCGGCAGCGCCGGTTACGACAGCAGCGCCGGTTACGATACCGGCGCCGGTCCGCGCTACCGCAGCAACAAGTGGCGACTGGCGAGTGCAACTGGGAGCATTTAGCGACGAGAATAAAGCCAAAAATCTGTGGACCAAGCTTGAAGGCAGCGTTTCTGGCCTAGCTGGCTTGCAACCCTATCTGGTCAAGGCGGGCGGGCTCACCCGCTTGCAGGCAGGACCATTTGAAACCCGCGCCCAAGCCGATTCGATGTGCGGCCGCATCAAAGCCTCCGGCAATGATTGCATTTCGAAACGGCGCTAGGATGCACTTATTCGGTGACCCACTGGTCTCTCGAAATCCCCTGAACATATAGCAGCGCCGTCAGATCATTATATTTGATCGCGATATCTGCGGCTTGCGCGGCCTTTGGCTTGGCGTGATAAGCCACCCCAAGACCTGCTCTTTGCAGCATCGGAATGTCGTTCGCACCGTCACCGACCGCCAGACAGGATTCCAGCGACAGGCTGCCTTCCCGGGCAGCGGATTGCAGTAGCTCGTCCTTGCGCGTCGAGTCGACAATCGGCCCGTCCAGTCCGCCGGTCAGCAGGCCGGCAAATTCACCCAGCACATTGGCATGAAAAGTCTTAAACCCAATGGCTTGTGCGACAGGGCTCGCAAATTTTGTGAATCCACCTGATACCAGAATGGTTGTCGCGCCTCCTCCGGCCATTGTCCGGACCAGAGTCTCCGCGCCCGGCATGATCTTGACCCGTTCATCGAGGCATAGCTGGATGGCGGCGGTCTCGAGCCCTTCGAGCAGCGCCACCCTGCCGCGCAGTGCTTCTTCGAAATCCAGTTCGCCCTGCATCGCCTTTTCGGTAATCGCTGCGATTTCGGACTTGATTCCCGCATAATCAGCCAGTTCATCGATACATTCGACCGTGATCATGGTGCTGTCCATATCGGAAATCAGCAGTTTCTTGAGGCGATTGGCTTCCGGCTGCACCGCGACATCAATATCACCTTCAATTTCCTCAAGTTGTTTCCGGGCAGTGGCCGGATCGCCATCGAAGAAAATATCCAGTACGCGCTCGTCGATCAAATCCGATTGACGCGTGACGGTGGCACCAGCCCCACCGAGTATGGCAATCGCCGACTGAATATCTCTCTCATTCAGGGATTCTTTTGCTATGAGCGTGGCGATGAACATGATTTCTCCGAAACAGGACCAGAATGTTGCGCTGGTTGTCGGCCCGACGGCCAGCGGTAAATCCGCCTTGGCATTGGACATTGCCAAAAAGCAACCCTCGGTAATCATCAATGCCGATAGCGCCCAGGTCTATCGCGATCTCACCATATTGAGCGCGCGCCCGACCGAGGAGGAGATGCAAGGCATAGAGCATCAGCTATTCGGCTATATTGACGGCATGGAGGCCTGTTCTGCCGCACGCTGGGCGAGTGACGCCAAGACGGCAATCGCCGCAGCCCATGCGCGAGATATTTTGCCGATACTGGTAGGCGGCACCGGACTTTATGTCCGCATCCTGCTCGACGGCATCGCTCCGATTCCAGAAATCGATCCGGAAATTCGGCAGAAAATCAGGAAAATGGAAACATTGGAAGCATATCATGCCCTTCAGGATCTCGATCCGGTATCGGCGGAACGGCTCAACGCGACCGATACAACCCGGATCCAGCGCGCACTGGAAGTGATCCGGTCAACCGGCAAGCCGCTAGACCATTGGCAAAAGCACAAAATCGGCGGGATTGGCGATCAAATCAGATTGCATCCTCTGGTCATGCTCCCTCCGCGCGATTGGCTCTACGAACGTTGTGACCGGCGATTGCGCGAGATGATCGAACGGGGTGCGAGGCAAGAAGTGGAACAGCTTCTGGCCCGTAATTTGCCGCCGAATCTGCCGGTTATGCGGGCAATCGGGGTCGCTGAAATCGCGGCTTGGCTAGCTGGTGACATTAGCGAAGAAATCGCGATCGAGCGGGCGCAAGCTGCTACGCGACAATATGCCAAGCGCCAATATACCTGGTTCCGCAACCAGAGCCCGCCCGATTGGCCCAGAATAGAAACCGCTGAATATATCAATATAGGCGACATATTTGAAACTATATTACGCAATTAGCCCTTGACATAACATATTCAAATATGTAGCCAGCCCCCGAAATACAAAGCCTTGCCTATTGTGTTGCAGTGCATCATGGCGGGCGGGCAGCACGTAACAGACAGTTGATGGAGCATGATGTGGCCGAAAAAAGCGGCGCCGATATATTGGTAGAAACCCTGCTGGATCTGGGTGTGGATACCGTTTTCGGCTATCCGGGCGGCGCTGTGCTTCCCATTTACGATGCGCTCTACGAGCATCCCAAGATCAAGCATATTCTGGTCCGGCACGAACAGGCCGCGACCCATGCAGCGGAAGGCTATGCCCGGTCTACCGGCAAGCCCGGCGTCGTGTTGGTTACATCCGGCCCGGGAGCAACCAATGCCGTGACCGGTATTACCGATGCGCTGATGGACAGCATTCCGATGGTCGTCATCACCGGCCAGGTTGCGACCAATCTGATCGGCACCGACGCCTTTCAGGAAGCCGATACAGTAGGTATCACGCGCCATTGCACCAAACATAATTATCTGGTGAAAAAGCCTTCCGATCTGGCGCAGGTCGTTCAGGAAGCCTTCCATATTGCCACGCAGGGCCGCCCGGGGCCGGTGGTCATCGATATCCCGAAGAATGTCCAGGTTGCAGCGGCTGAGTTTAGCCGCAATGCTGCCAGGACCAATACCCGCTATCAACCGCAGACCGAGGGCGATTTCAAGGCGATCAACACCGCTGCCGAAATGATCATGAGTGCAAAAGCACCGGTCCTCTATACCGGCGGCGGGATTATCAACAGCGGACCCAAGGCCAGCGAGACCCTGCGGGAACTCGCCGAATTGATGGGGTGCCCGGTAACCTCGACGCTGATGGGCCTTGGCGCATTTCCGGCATCCTCCGACAAATGGCTGGGCATGCTCGGCATGCACGGCACATATGAAGCCAATATGGCGATGAACAAGGCCGATCTTGTCGTCTGCCTCGGCGCCCGTTTCGACGACCGGATCACCGGACGGCTTGATGCTTTCTCGCCGAACAGCAAGAAAATCCATGTCGATATCGACCGCTCGTCGATCAACAAGACCATCCGGGTCGACCTGCCGGTTGTCGGCGATGTCGGCCGGGTGATGGAACAGTTGATCGCTGTGCTCAAGGGTCGCCGCTTTGCCGCACCGGACCAAGCCGAATGGTGGTCACGGATCAAGGGCTGGCGCGCAACCAATTGCCTCGATTATCCAGAGAGCAAGACCGAAATCATGCCGCAGGAGGCGATCCGCAAATTGTGGGAAGCAACCCATGCACGCGAACCGATCATCACCACCGAAGTCGGCCAGCACCAGATGTGGGCCGCCCAGCATTTCGATTTCGAAAGCCCCAATAAATGGCTGACCAGCGGCGGTCTCGGCACGATGGGCTACGGCCTTCCCGCGGCGATTGGCGCACAGCTTGGCAATCCCAACGCCCTAGTCATCGACATTGCCGGTGAAGCATCGATCCAGATGAATATTCAGGAACTTGGCACCGCTACCCAATATCGTCTGCCGGTCAAGATATTCGTCCTCAACAATGAATATATGGGGATGGTTCGCCAATGGCAGGAACTGACCTATGAAAGCCGCTATTCAAATAGTTACAGCGATAGTCTCCCGGATTTTGTGAAGCTTGCCGAAAGCTATGACTGGACCGGTATCCGGATCGAGGATCCTGCTGATCTGGAATCCGGGATACAGAGAATGATCGAAACAGACGGCCCGGTCATGGTCGATTGCCGCGTTGCAAAACTGGCAAACTGCTTTCCGATGATCCCGTCCGGCGCAGCCCATACAGAAATGCTTCTGACCGAAGCCGACGTAAAGGGTACGATGGACGACCAAGCAAAGGCCCTTGTCTGATGCATATTCACGAAGAAGCCGTTGAACGGCACGTTCTTGCTGTTCTGGTCGATAACGAGGCCGGTATATTGGCGCGTATAGCGGGCATGTTCACCGCGCGCGGCTATAATATCGAGAGCCTGACCGTCGCTGATATCAGCGAGGATCACGCCATCAGCCGGATCACTATCGCCACAAATGGCCCGCCGCATGTGATCGAACAGATCATCGCCCAGTTGGACAGGCTTGTTCCGGTGCACAGCGTGCGTGACCTCACCGAGTCCGGCCCGCATGTGCAGCGCGAGCTGGCGCTGGTGAAAGTCGCCGGCAAGGGTGAGCATCGCATCGAGGCCATGCGACTGGCGGATATTTATCGCGCGCGAGTTGTCGATGCGACGACCGAGAGCTTTGTCTTCGAGATTACCGGGGCTCCGGAAAAGATCGAAACATTTGTCGGACTGATGCGCGAAGTTGGCCTGGTCGAAGTTGGCCGCACCGGCGTTGTCGCTATTGGTCGAGGGCCTGACGCTGCATGAGCGGGATATAAGATAAATAGCCCCACCGATTAATTCTGGCTACCACAATTGCCTAAATTCCATTCGCTATCATCTGAAATTTAAGGAAGAAAAATGAAAGCTTATTATGACGCCGATGCTGACCTTGGCCTGATCACCGGCAAGAAAATCGCGATTGTCGGTTACGGCAGCCAGGGCCATGCCCATGCCCAGAACCTCC
Source organism: uncultured Sphingorhabdus sp. (assembly GCA_963974765.1). GTDB lineage: Bacteria > Pseudomonadota > Alphaproteobacteria > Sphingomonadales > Sphingomonadaceae > Parasphingorhabdus. The sequence goes on along the minus strand of CAXBEI010000002.1, from coordinate 569,869 downwards.
GTGACAGCGGCGTCAAGGAAGTCGCCATTGCGCTGCGCGCCGGTTCTGCAACCGCGAAAAAGGCTGAAGATGCCGGTTTCCAGGTGATGACCAATGCCGAAGCGGCAAAATGGGCCGATATCGTCATGGTCCTCGCGCCGGATGAGCATCAGGCTGCGATTTATGCCGATGACCTGCACGCCAATATGAAGGAGGGCGCCGCCCTCGCCTTCGCCCATGGTCTCAACGTCCATTTCGGCCTGATCGAGCCACGTAAAGATCTCGACGTGATCATGATTGCCCCCAAAGGCCCCGGCCACACGGTCCGTAGCGAATATCAGCGCGGCGGCGGTGTACCCTGCCTGATCGCGATTGACCGCGACGCGTCCGGCAATGCCCATGATGTTGCCCTTGCTTATGCTTCCGGCGTCGGCGGCGGCCGTTCGGGTATCATCGAAACCAATTTCCGCGAGGAATGCGAAACCGATCTGTTCGGCGAGCAAGCTGTTCTTTGCGGCGGCATCACCCACCTCATCCAGGCCGGTTTCGAAACCCTGACCGAAGCAGGCTATGCTCCGGAAATGGCTTATTTCGAATGTCTGCATGAAACCAAGCTGATCGTCGATCTGCTCTATGAAGGCGGCATCGCGAACATGCGCTATTCCATCTCCAATACCGCAGAATATGGCGATATCACCAGCGGCCCGCGGGTTATCACTTCGGAAACCAAGGCGGAGATGAAGCGGATCCTGGAAGATATCCAGTCAGGCCGTTTCGTGAAAAACTTCGTGCTCGACAACCGCGCCGGACAGCCGGAACTGAAAGCGGCTCGCAAGCAGGCCGCTGCCCATCCGATCGAGGAAACCGGCGCTCAGCTTCGCGCTATGATGCCGTGGATCGGCGCAAACAAGCTGGTTGATAAAGAAAAGAACTAGGCCTTATCCGGTCGGGCGGCCTCATTTGCGGCCGCCCGGTCCCGGGCTTCGGCAAAATTGAGCAGCTCAGCCGCGAGTTCATGGTCGCAATGCTGCACCAGTCGTTCGACGGAGGCTTTCAGACTTTCGTCGGCAGTCACCGTCTGCGAGGCCATCGCCCATTCCGGAAACTGTCGCCGGTTGATCGTACCACTTTTCAAACGAATGATGGCCTGATGACGCCGGTCCATTGAAATCCGCGCAAAAGTTGCCTCGACCTTGGCTTCGTCCCCTTCCAGATATTGATAATATCTCCGACGATCATGGATCAATATCCCGGTTATCCCGTTACGATCATTATTGTTTTTGGCGCGCCGCAAAAGATCCTCAGCCTCGTCACCGTCCATCACGCGGGTTGGTCTGCTCATGTAGACAAGACAATACATTCGCGTTTTTCCATTGATAGTTCGCGCCGGTCCTAATCCGCCAGTCTTAAAATATTGTAACTTAACGTAAAAAGGCGTCGAAAGTATTTCGACTGCCTGGCTGGTTTTCGCACCGGCTATCTGCTGACCGCACCGATACGACCGCAATATCAAAAAAAAGCCGCAGCAAGGTTGATTTATCTGGCCATCCAGATAAAACCGGCGGCATGACACGGTCACAAGCTCTATTGCTGCTACGACTTATACGCCCTTAGGCGTACCAATGCTGCTGCCGCAAAGGCGCAGCGCCCCGCCTAAGGGACGATTTTCCAGATATTATAAACAAACCCTCGAATTTGTGCCTTGCGCGCATCTTCCAGCAGCATAAGAGTGAAGTCATGCACCAGAACCCGTCACAAAAATATCGCCCGTTCCCGCAAATCGACCTGCCCAACCGGCAATGGCCATCGCGCACCATCGACAAGGCACCACGCTGGCTGTCTACCGATCTGCGCGACGGCAATCAGGCCCTGATCGATCCGATGGACGCCCAGAAGAAACAGCGTTTCTTCGATTTGCTGGTCAAAATCGGAATCAAGGAGATCGAGGTCGGCTTTCCGTCCGCCGGTGCCACCGATTTCGACTTCATCAGCGGTCTCGTCAAATCCGGCAAGATTCCGGATGACGTCATGGTGCAAGTCTTGACCCAGTCCCGCCGCGACCTGATCGAAACAAGCTTCGCCAGCCTCGAAGGCGCGCGGGCGGCCATTGTCCACCTGTATAACGCGGTATCGCCCGCCTGGCGCGACGTCGTATTCCGGCTCGACAAACAGGGCGTGAAGGATATCGCCCGCGAAGGCGCGACCATCTTGCGCGAACAGGCCGAGAAATATCCCGATACCGACTGGCATTTCGAATATTCGCCGGAAACCTTCTCGACCGCAGAACTGGACTTCAGCCTAGAAGTGGTCGAGGCGGTGATGGAAATCATCGAGCCCACCGCAGAAAAACCGTTGATCCTGAACCTGCCGGCAACGATTGAAGCGTCGACACCCAATATCTACGCCGATCAGGTGGAGTGGATGTGCAATAATATCAGCAAGCGCGACCATGTGGTGATCAGCCTGCACACGCATAATGACCGCGGGTCGGGCATTGCCGCATCCGAACTGGGCATGATGGCCGGCGGGGACCGCGTCGAAGGCTGCCTGTTCGGCAATGGCGAGCGCACCGGCAATGTCGATCTGGTGACATTGGGTCTGAATCTCTACACCCAAGGCGTTGATCCTGAACTGGATTTCTCCAATATGGATGAAATCGTCAAAACGGTAGAATATTGCAACCAGTTGCCGGTTCCGGCGCGCCATCCTTATGCAGGCGAACTGGTATTCACCGCTTTCTCCGGTTCGCATCAGGACGCGATCAAAAAGGGCTTCACCGCTCAGGAGCAGCGCAATGACGAATTTTGGAACGTCCCCTATCTGCCAATCGACCCGCGCGATCTTGGCCGCGACTATGAAGCCGTTATCCGGGTCAACAGCCAGTCCGGCAAGGGCGGCATTGCCTGGATCCTGGAACAGGACCATGGCCTGAAGCTGCCCAAGCGTCTGCAAGCCAACTTCAGCCGTACGGTGCAGGAACTGGCCGACGAAACAAGCCGCGAACTGTCGTCGGATGATATCTGGGATGCTTTCCAGAAACGCTATCATCTCGATGGCAGCGGCGAATATGCTCTGATCGACTATGAAGAACGCAAAACCGGTACCGACCGGATATTCGTCGGCAAGATCAAAGGCCCCGAAGGAGAAATATCGGTCAGCGGCCGCGGCAACGGACTGATTTCCAGCGTGGTGGATGCTGTTTCGACAGCTCTCGGCATCAATCTGGAGATCAAGGATTATTCCGAACATGCGCTGGGATCCGGCAAAGATGCGCAGGCGGCCGCCTATGTCGAATGCAAATCCGATGACGGCAAGGAATTTTACGGCGTCGGGATCAACAGCGATGTCGCGCGGGCTTCGGTCGAAGCATTGCTCAGCGCCGTGAACCGGATTTAAGCGTGCAATTAAAAAAACAGTAGAATATGCCACCGCATCGGGTAATGCGGTGGCATAATTTTTGAAAACGGGGTTTCCATGACTTTACCAGCCATTTTTGACAATCTTCGCCTGCCGCTTATCGGATCACCGCTGTTCATCATTTCCGGACCGGAGCTGGTCATCGCGCAGTGCAAGGCTGGCATCGTCGGCAGCTTCCCTGCCCTCAATGCCCGTCCCCAGTCGATGCTCGACGAATGGCTGCACCAGATTACCGAAGAACTGGCGGCATGGAACCGGGATAACCCGGATAAGCCGGCAGCCCCTTTTGCCGTCAACCAGATCGTCCACAAGTCCAATGATCGTCTTGATCAGGACATGGCGACCTGCGCGAAATGGAAAGTGCCGATCGTTATCACCTCTCTGGGAGCGATTGAAGACCTCAACACCGCTGTAAAGAGCTGGGGCGGCATCACCCTGCATGACATCATCAACAACCGCTTCGCCCACAAGGCGATCGAAAAGGGGGCAACCGGCCTCATTCCGGTTGCCGCTGGCGCTGGCGGCCATGCCGGCACCTTGTCTCCGTTCGCCTTGATGCAGGAAATCCGCGAATGGTTTGATGGCCCGGTTGCTCTTTCCGGTTCGATTGGCAACGGCGCATCGATATTGGCGGCGCAAGCAATGGGCGCGGATCTCGGCTATGCCGGATCGGCCTTTATCGCCACCAAGGAAGCCAATGCAGACCAAGGCTATAAAGACGGCGTTGTCGAAGGCAAAGCCGCCGACATCGTCTATTCCGACCTCTTTACGGGCGTAAAGGGCAATTATCTGCGCCAGTCTATCGAGAGCGCAGGCCTGGATCCCGACAATCTTCCGCAGGGTGACTATAAAACCATGAACTTCGGTTCCGGTGGCAATACCGAGAAAAAGGCCTGGAAAGACATCTGGGGCTGCGGTCAGGGCATTGGCCTGATCAATGACGTGATGAGCGTTCAGGATATGGTCGACCAGTTCACCAGGGAATATCGCGATGCGCGCGAAAGCCTGAAAACCCGGTTCAACTACTAGGAAAAAATTTCTCTGGAGACTGACCGACGACTGTCAGTCCAGATTGGACGCATTGTCCTGATAGGCCGATGCACCGCTCGGGAAATAAATCGGCCCTTCGCCACCCAGCGCGATCCGTCCGCCGACCAGTCCGACAAACAGAAACAGAATCACCAGCCATATCAAAAATATGCCGCTGGTGATTCGCCAGTTTCTGGGCGGCAGTCCCTGAACCAGAAATGTCACGATACCGGCGACGTTGATGCACACCAGATTGGTCGCGAGCAAGAACAGCGCCTTGAAACCGAGCATTTCCTCACCACTGCCAAAAAACAACCCGGCTGCGGCAATTGGCGGGACCAGTGCGACTGCAATCATGACGCCAACCAGCGAGAGCGACGCGCCCTGGCTAAACGCCAACACGCCCGCAGCACCGCAAGCGAGCGCCAGCGCAATATCGGCGGGGTGAACGATGGTGCGGTTTCTGAGTTCAGGCACCAGCGAATTGACCTCGATGAACATGCCCAGCACATAGGTAAAAACCAGAGCAGCCAATATCCCCGTGACCAGCGTGATGATTGCCTTGCGACCAAGCGCTCTGTCTCCCAACGTCGCTGCCATGGCCATCGCCATCGTCGGACCGAGCAACGGAGCGATGATCATCGCGCCGATAACCACAGCGGTCTGGCCGCTACGCATGCCCAGAGCCGCGATCAGCGCGGACAATATCACCGTCAGCAGATAATTGGGCCGCAGCTCCAGACTGGCTTCGATATCGTCATAAAGCTCGTTGGTACTGATCCGGTCGCGCGTAAAAAAAACTTCCAGCTTGCTCGGGGGTTTCCGATTGCTGGCCGAGGGTGTAATTTCCTCCAGCTCAGGAATTTCCGGTAACACTGCCTCGACCTGCAGAACAAGAACCGAGAAGCCCTCAATCCCTTTGAAGTTTCCGTCTAGGTCGGCAATTAGCGGTTCAATCGAACGGCTCGGCACGACACAGGAATATTTCTCGAGGCCGTCTGGTACCGGTTCCTGCCAGAAACGACTGCAATGTTTTGCAATAATGGCTTTTGCCTGCGGAACTTCGGCGTCCGGGACGATTATCTCAACCAGCCTTGCCGACATAGTCTGTTCCTTCCGATTGCGAGACGATTGCGAGTCCCGGCAATGCTACATTTCGCCGCGCTCCCGGCGGAGGGCGAACCATTTTTCGACGTTGCGGTTATGCTCTTCCAATGTGTTGGCAAAGACATGGCCGCCCTTGCCGTCGGCGACAAAATATAGCGCTTCGGTTTTCGCAGGGTTGAGCACTGCCTCGATCGACAAGCGTCCCGGATTGGCAATCGGCCCTTTGGGCAGACCGACCATCGCATAGGTATTATAGTCATTCACCTGCGCGATTTCCGATTGGCGGATGCGGCGGCCGAGAGGTTTGCCCTTCGTAATCGGATAAATGATCGTTGGGTCGGCCTGCAGCATCATATTCTTGCGAACGCGGTTGCCGTAGACCCCGGCCACCGTCCGGCGTTCTCTCGCCAATGCGGTCTCTTTTTCGACAATGGCTGCCAGTGTGATTGCTTCGTGTGGCGTTTTTACGACGCTGGCTTTTGAACGCTTGGGCCAAAGCTCGGCGATCGTATCTTTCATCGCTTTTTGCATCCGCTCGACCACGGCGGCGCGTTGCTCGCCGCGTTCAAAACTGTAGCTGTCCGGGAGGATTGAGCCTTCTGTCGGGACCGGAATCTCGCCCTTCAGCAGTTTTTCGGCCATCAGCTTCTCGTACACGATGATCGACGGCGTGCCTTCCGGAACAGTGATCAGACGTTGCACCGCCTTGCCGCCCTGCAGAATATCGAGAATTTGAGCGTTGCTTGCGCCGGAGGGAATTTCAAATTCACCGGCCTTGATCGGTTCGGAACCACCCAGGATCTTGGCCCGCGTCAGGAAATCGTCAGCGGATTTGATAACGCCTTCCGATTCCATAGTCTGCGCCGCCATGGCCAGACTGGAACCGGACTTGATCACAAGCGTCCGTTGCTCTTCCAGCGGTCCGCTGGCGTTCCATCCATAGAGGAAATTGCCAGCCAGCAGGACCGCAATGACCGCCGCTGCCGCCAATATCAGGCAACCGAGGCGGCGCATGATATCAGATGGCCTTCATGATAATGCTGGCATTGGTTCCGCCAAAGCCGAAGCTGTTGCTGAGTACAGCTTTCACTTCGCGCTTTTTCGCGAAATGCGGCACCAGATCAACGCCTTCACATCCTTCGTCAGGATCGTCTAGATTGAGCGTCGGTGGCACAATCTGGTCGCGCAGGGCCAAGATGCTGAAAATGCCTTCAACTGCGCCGGCGCCGCCAAGAAGATGGCCGATCGCCGATTTGGTCGAACTCATCGACATGGTCTTGAGATCATCGCCAAACAAGCGTTTGATCGCTGCCAGTTCGATCGTGTCGGCCATTGTCGACGTGCCGTGCGCATTGACATAATCGATATCGGCGGTGGTCAGGCCCGAGCGTTTGAGCGCCATTTCCATCGACCGGTAAGCTCCGGTGCCGCCTGGATGCGGTGCGGTCACATGATAGGCGTCGCCGGACATGCCGTAACCAACAACTTCGCAATAGATTTTGGCGCCGCGGGCCTTGGCATGTTCATATTCTTCGAGACAAACGACGCCAGCGCCCTCGCCCATCACGAAGCCATCGCGGTCCTTGTCATAGGGACGTGATGCCGCGGTAGGATCATCGTTGCGTTTGGTGGACAAAGCTTTCGCCTGCGCAAAACCGGCGATTCCGATCGGACAGATAGTCGCTTCCGCGCCACCGGCCAACATCACGTCGGCATCATCCAGAGCAATCATTCGCGCAGCGTCGCCAATACTATGAGCGCCGGTCGAGCAAGCGGTCACGACGGCATGGTTCGGACCCATCAGACCATATTTGATTGAAACCTGTCCAGAGATCAGGTTGATCAGACGTCCGTGGACGAAATGCGGGCTAACCCGGCTCGGTCCGCGTTCATATAATACGATCGATTCTTTTTCAATTCCCGGCAATCCGCCGATTCCCGAACCGATGGAGCAGCCAGCGCGCAGCTTGGCTTCGTCAGACATATCGGTGAGACCGGCATCTTCGAGCGCCTGACCGGCGGCATCGATGCCGTAAATGATGAACGGATCGACCTGGCGCTGTACCTTGTGGTCCACGCGCAAATTCGGATCGAATCCATATTCGTGATCAGCCGGCTTTACCTCGCAAGCAATATGGCATTTCTGATCGGATGCATCAAAACGGGTGATTTTTCCCGCGCCTGACTTGGAAGCCAATATATTGGCCCAGGTCGTTTCTACATCTCCGCCCAGCGGCGTTACCAGGCCCATTCCGGTTACAACTACACGGCGCATAACATGCCTCTCCTTGCGGGCTTTCCTTGCCCTAAATCAAAAACGGCCACCGGTTCAGGATATTCCTCCCGGGCCGGTGAGCCGCTTTGCTGTTTGTCAGCGATCATTGGCCCTGAGGCGCGCCAGTTTTCGTGGCATCGCCTCAAAATCAATTAACTCTTGTTTTTGTCGATGAAATCGATGGCGTCTTTGACGGTACCGATTTTTTCAGCTGCATCATCTGGAATTTCGACGCTGAATTCTTCTTCAAACGCCATAACCAGCTCAACAATGTCGAGACTGTCAGCGCCCAGATCGTCGATGAACGCCGCTTCTTCGGTCACTTTGTCAGCTTCAACACCCAGATGCTCAACAACAATCTTTTTAACCCGGTCTGCAGTCTCACTCATGAGAGTTCCTTCTTAGTTTTATTAATTTCGAAATTGTCCTACTGCCATGCTGCGCCGCTTGCAAGAGGGCAACAGCAGCTTTGTGAAACGACAGAAACTATTGCCGCAATTCTCCAAAGCAAAAATCATCCTCGATACCGCGAAGGGCGCCGCGCCACTCAAAATAATCATAGACCCATTGGCGCTGTTTCTTGTCGCCCGGATAGCCGGCAGCGTCCAGATCCCTGTCAATTTTTCCTGACAGGAAGACATCTTCCAATATCTGCCGTCCGGTGGCACCGACATTGTCTTCATAATATCGGTCGAGCCACGGTTTGAAATCACCCAGACTCTGGATATTCTCGATCAGGCCCTCTGCCAGCAGCCAGCCGTTCATCAAGGAAACGCGAAAAGCATTTCGGGCCTGTATATCCGACCAACCATGTTTGACCTGACAAGCCTCTGTGACATGCGGCTCGGCTTCAAATGCTTCTATCTCTGTCCCCTTACGCATCATCGCATAATATGCCTGCGCCCGATCGATGGGGATTTGACTGCTGATACAGTCGATATTTTCAATCCTCAGCAATCCTTGTGTCGGCATTGCGGGCGGCGCGCTCGCAACCACCGCCAAGAACAGAACAGGCGACATGCTATTTGTCCTGAGGCTAGGAAATCATCGCCATGCCGCCATTCACGTGCAGCGTCTGGCCGGTGACATAGGAGGCCTCCTGGCTGGCCAGATAGACCACGGCGGCGGCTATATCGTCTATGCTGCCCATTTTCCCGGCGGGAATCTTGCGATTGATCTCGTCTTTCTGGGCCTCGGTCAACGCATCGGTCATCGGCGTTTCAATGAACCCGGGAGCAACGCAGTTGACCGTGATGCCGCGGGACGCGAGTTCCTGCGCCAAAGCCTTGGACATGCCGACCAGGCCTGCCTTGGATGCGACATAATTGGCTTGGCCCGGATTACCGGTGGCACCGACAACCGAGCTGATCGAGATAATGCGGCCGTGGCGCGCCTTCATCATCGGGCGGGCAGCGGCACGGATCAGGCGAAAAGCCGACTCCAGGTTGACGCGGATCACATCGGAAAAATCTTCGTCCGACATGCGCATCACCAGCCCGTCGCGAGTGATACCGGCGTTGTTGACCAATATGTCGAGCTTGCCGAGCTTCGCCACCGTATCAGGCACAAGCGCATCAACCTCTTCCGGTTTCGAAAGATCGCACGGCATGACAACATGCCCTTCCCCTGGCATTTCCGGAATCATCTCCATCAGCACGTGCATGCGCGTTCCGGAAAGCGCCACTGTCGCGCCTTGTGCAGCAAGGGATTTGGCGATGGCTGAACCGATCCCGCCCGAAGCTCCGGTTACCAGAGCGGTCATTCCGGTTAAGTCAAACATTCCAAATTCCTTCACGATTCCAGATAATTGAGGATAGTTGATTGAGTTAGAGAGTCTTTAGAAAAGTCTCGATATCCGCCAATGACACAAGGCTGACGGTTTCCGCCTCCGGTGCAATACGCCCGACCATCCCGGTCAGGACCTTGCCGCCAAATTCGACAAATTGCTCGACACCGGCTTCTGCCATATTGCCAACCGATTCCCGCCAGCGCACGGTTCCGGTCACTTGCTGGACGAGCAGTTCACGGATTTCGTCCACGTCCGAGACCGGTGCTGCGGTGACATTGGCAAAAACCGGAACGACCGGAGAAAATATGCTCGCTTCTGCCAGCGCTTCTTCCATCGCTTCCGCAGCAGGCTGCATCAGCGAACAGTGAAAGGGCGCCGAAACTGGTAACAAAATACCGCGCTTGATGCCATGTTCCTTGGCGGCCGCAATAGCCCGCTCGATCGCGCCGATTTTTCCCGAGATCACGACCTGAGTCGGGTCATTATCATTGGCAATCGTACAGACTTCACCTTGTGAGGATGCATTCGCCAGCGCCTGTGCCTTTTTGATATCGGCACCCAGCAAGGCCGCCATGCCGCCCTCGCCTACCGGCACCGCCTTCTGCATCGACAGGCCACGCAATTTCAGCAATTCCGCTGTCGTCGTAAGGTCCAGAGATCCGGCCGCGCAAAGGGCGGTATATTCGCCGAGACTGTGACCGGCAACATAAGAGCACAGATCGCCGAGCGATTTGCCGCCGTCTTTCTCCATGACGCGCAAGGTCGCAATGGCATTGGCCATGATCGCCGGCTGCGCATTTTCGGTGAGGGTCAACTCATCCAGCGGACCGTCACACATTAATTCGAACAGATTCTGATCCAGCGCGTGATCGACTTCTTCGAACACTTCGCGAGCAGTGCTGCTCGCTTCGGCAAGCGCTTTGCCCATGCCAACCGCCTGGCTGCCTTGTCCCGGAAAAATAAATGCACGCATGATGACCCCCAGTTGCAATTTGTGATGCGGAATTAGGGAGGATTGACCGGTCATGCAAGTATCGCCGTCACGCGGTAAAAGCATTGCGTATTTTTAATCGTCTGATTAAACCCCTGTCATGAGTGATGAAACATTCCAGAAAAGACTGGCAATATACTGCGCCAAAACCTTTGGTGCAGGCGGTGAACTTGGCGACGTACAGCGGCTCTCGGGCGGCGCGAGCATGGAAAGCTGGGCGTTTTCCTTTGGCGGGGAAGATTATGTTCTGCGCCGCCTGCCCGGCGGAATTTCTTCGGATAACGACGGCTTGCGCGCCATCCCGCTCGCTACCCAGGCGGACATCATCGAACTTGCCTGCAACGCCGGAGTGACCGCTCCACAGGTTCGTGGACGACTGGCGCCTGGTGATGGACTCGGCGAAGGCTTTATCATGATCAAGGCAGAGGGAGAAACCCTGCCGCATAAAATACTCGGCAATCCAGAATTTGCGGTAGCCGAAGCACAGTTGACGGAGCAATGCGCGCGGGAACTGGCGGCGATCCACAAGATTCCGCAGGCTTCCCTGCCCGCTTCCCTGGAATATCTTTCTCCTGCTAAACTGATCGAAGTCCAGAAAAACACATATCACGAGATCGGCGGCCAGATTCCGATTTACGAATATGCTTTCCACTGGCTCGAACAAAATGCGCCTGACGCCAGTGACAAATATCTGGTCCACGGCGACTTTCGCATGGGCAATCTGATGATCGACCATCAGGGCCTGTCTGCGGTGCTCGACTGGGAACTGGTCCGGCTGGGCGATCCGGTGCAGGATATTGCCTATCTGTGCACACCGAGTTGGCGATTCGGCCATTATGAGAAGGAAGCCGGCGGCTTCGACAGCGCGGAAGCCTTCCTGCAGGCCTATGCCAAGGAGAGCGGCGCAGAGGTTGATCCGGACCGCTTCCGCTTCTGGCTGATCTATTCCACCCTCTGGTGGGGTGTCGCTTGCATGGTGATGGGGCAGATCTGGCGGAGTCATCGCGACCGCTCGCTGGAGCGCACGGTGATCGGTCGCCGCGTATCCGAGGTCGAGGTCGACCTGGCCCTTTTGTTCGAAGAGATTCTGCCCGACGCATTATCGACTCCACTCAATTGGTCGGCACCCGAAGCCGAAAGCGTCACCGGCGAAACCGATTATGGCGAATTGCTGACGGCGCTTGACGAATGGAACGCGAAGCAGGTTCTGCCCGGCTTGACGGGTCATGACAAATTCCAGTCCCGCGTCGCCGGCAATGCGCTAGGTATCGCGCAGCGACAGGCGGAATGGGGTCCGGGTTTCCGCGATGCCGCCAAAGCCAGACTCGCCGCTATCGGTTATGATCATCGACAGCTTTGTGCCGGCCTTTCAAAAGGCGACATTGCGATCACCAGTCCCGGTGTCTGGGACCATCTGCGGCTATCCGCGCTGGAGCGGCTGTCCATCGACCAACCCAAATATGCCGGCCTGAAGGTCGCGCTCAACAAATGGAGACCATCATGACCGCTTTCGAAATTCCGCAGGAAATTGAAGATTATCTGGGCGTGCTGGACGATTTTATCGAGGCTGAGATCAAACCGCTTGAACAACGCGATGACAATATCCGTTTCTTCGATCACCGGCGCGAAGACGCTCGAACAAATTGGGAAGATCAAGGACTGCCAACCGAAGAATGGGAAGTATTGTTGGGTGAAATGCGGCAGATCGCCGATGCGGCTGGCCATTATCGCTACGCTTTGCCCGAAGAATTTGGCGGCCAGAATGGCACCAATCTCGGCATGGCGCGGATCCGCGAGCATCTCGCGCACAAGGGCCTTGGCCTGCACAATGACCTGCAGAACGAAAGTTCGATCGTCGGCAATCTGGTGCAGCCATTGATGCTGCGCGACTTTGGTACCGAGCAGCAGAAACGTGATTATATTCCGGAAATGCTGGCCGGCAAGATGGGCTGGTGTTTCGGGCTTACCGAAGAAGATCACGGATCGGATGCAACATGGATGGACACGACCGCCGTCCGTGAGACCCGTGACGGGGTCGAGGGCTGGCTTATCAACGGCAACAAAATGTGGACCACCGGCTTGCACAAGGCTTCCCATGTGATGACCTTTGCCCGGCATAGCGGCGAGGATGGCGATGCCAAGGGTATCGGCTGCTTCATCGTGCCGGTTGAAGCGGAGGGTTTCGAGATTGGCGAATATATGTGGACATTCAACATGCCCACGGATCACCCGAAATGCTCCTACACCAATGTCTGGATCCCTATCGATGCGGTGCTGGGTGATCTCGACATGGGGCTCGCCTGCGCTCAGCATTTTGTGCACGAAAACCGCATCCGCCAAGCCGCATCGTCGCTCGGCGCTGCGCAATATTGCATTGATGAATCGGTAAAATATGCCGGTGAACGCAAACCGTTCGGCAAGCCCTTGTCGGTCAATCAGGGCATCCAGTTCCCGCTGGTCGAACTGCACACAGAGGCCGCGATGCTGCGTCAGCTGATCTACGCGACCGCAGCCAAGATGGACACGATGCCGAAACCGGATGTCGCCAAATATCTCTCCGCCCAGGTCAGCATGTGCAACTATCGCGCAAACCGGCTGGTCTGCGATGCCGCTGATCGCGCGATGCAGGTCCACGGCGGCATGGGCTATTCGCGGCACAAGCCGTTCGAACATATCTATCGCCATCACCGCCGCTATCGGATCACCGAAGGCGCGGAAGAAATCCAGATGCGCAAGATCGGCGGCGACATGTTCGGTTTCTTGAACAGGAAGAAATAGCTTCTCGCGCAGACATGATATTCCTCCCCGCTGTGAAGCAGGACGTTGATGCCCGGGCAGGTTCGGAGCCAGCCCCCCGACCTTGGTCAAAAGCAAGTACTTGCGCTGAAAAAGGGCCAAAATACGCATAGATGAAATATTGAGTGATTTATAATATTCACAGCTCTCTTAAATAAGCCAGGTCTCTCAATGTTGATACCATGTCACTTGGGGAGATTGTCATCGTGAAAATACTGCTTTTGAGCGTCATGATCACCCTGTCCGCTTTTAGCGGAGGCGGGGGTGGCGTGGCCTCCACACCGCCGCCTGTAACAACCCCCGGACCAACTCCGGCACCAACTCCTACGCCCCCACCTATACGAAATTTGCGAATTTGACCGGCAACCAGAATTTCCAGAATGCCGCCGACGGGCAGAGATCCGTTACGGATATGGAAGGCCAGAGAACTGATAGCTTTGCCCTGGCAAATTTCGGATCAGGAATTACTCCCACTGACGACTCCGCCAGCGATCGCTACACGCTGCCGGCATTAGTTCGACCTTCGGTCCCGGATCATTGCAAGCCTCCAGCACAGCCGATCTGAGAATCTTTCAGCAGCCGCAAGATCCAAATAATCCGAATTTCAGTCAGGAGAGTCAGCGGATTGTTACGCCTCTGCTTAATGACGTGGCATTGAGCTATACCCGCATTGGCGAACGGCTTGCCTATAACGCCGCAGATTTTACCCGCCCTTCCCCATTGTCGCATTGGCTCCGACACATGCACAGGAACAGCTGTATTCGATCGATATGTCGGCTTCTCAACTCTTCGCTTTCGCCGATGAAGCGCGCGACCGCGGGGACTTTCAGACAGCCGAAACCGCCTACCGCGCCCTCGCCTCCAACCCGGATATCGAATTACGCACCGATAATTTCGATCGCGTTGCGACCGAGAAAGGTATTACATGGGCATTTTGAATTTCGGCGGATGAAAGCGGGTCGCGGACATTTCGACCGGAAATTCCTGCTTATTTTGGTTTGATCTGTGTAGCTTTCCAGTCTGCGACGGTGCTGAACGCGGGGACCGAAAGCGAATCCTTGTCGATTTTTGTCGTCGGAACATATCCGGCTGGCATATTGGGGACTTCCAGACCGGCTTCGGCGATCAGATAGGGCGATACGCGTCGGCTGGTGCACAGCCCGCCATTTCCGTCACTGACCAGTCGCGTTTCAAATTCAATCCCCTGCTGATTACCGCTCGACCGGCTGACCGTCGCCACGGCAAGTTGCCCGTCACCAAAGTCAATCACGAATTTTGTGCCGACCGGTACATTGTACAATCCGTCAACCAGAGCGCCGGTGACCGACAGGTTGCGAATGACGATAGAATAGACATGATTTTCATGAATCATCCGCACCTTGCGGTACATCGACAGACGGTCATTGCGATGATGGACTGGCCCGGACGGTTCAATCGTCCAGCTTCCGCCTTCCAGATTTTCGACAAGCGCCTCGTTGCTGACCGCCTTGCTGTAGACGTGACCCTGAACATGGCTGACGTTCAGCTCGTTGATCAGATCAATTTCGTCAAGCGTCTCGATACCCCCGGCCGTCGTATCCATTCCAAGAGCTTCCGCCAGTGCGACAATGGCGGTAATGATCGCGCCATTGCGCGAACCCGGCTCCGTTGCACCGCGCACGAAATTTTGATCGATCTTGATCTTGTCAAAAGGCGCTGTCTGCAAATAGCTCAGCGAGGAATAACCGGTTCCGAAATCATCCAGAACCAGACGGACATCCCTGCTTTTGAGAGCTTCGAACATGGTGTTCGTTTCATTGCTTTCCGCCATGAACACGCCTTCGGTGATCTCAAGCTCGAGCCGTTCGGCAGACAGGCCCGATGCGCTGAGCGCCGCGTCGACTATTGCTGGAAAATTATCATTGGCAAACTGGCTTGCAGAGACATTCACCGCGACCCTGGCTTTTCCGGGCCATTTGGCTGCATCTTCACAAGCTTTGTTTATGGCCCATTCCCCCAATTCCCAAATAAGATTGGCTTCTTCGGCGATCGGAAGGAACAGTTCCGGAGAAATCTGGCCGCGTTCCGAATGGTTCCAGCGCATCAGCGCTTCGAACCCCTCGACAATATTGGTCTTGGTGTTGACGATAGGCTGGTAGGCGAGTTCCAGTTCATCCTTTGCTATCGCGTCGCGCAAATCTTCTTCCAGCAAGCGCCGGTCCTCGGCGGATTGCTTCAGGTCTTTGGAATAGAAGCGGAAGCGTCCACGGCCATTGCCTTTTGCCTCGTAGAGAGCGAGATCGGCGCTTTTCACTATATCGTCGCTCGACAGCCCGTCGAACGGGGCAACCGAAACACCGATTGATGCCCCGATGATGCACCGGTGGCCATCGACCGAATAGGGCTGGGAAAGGCTGCTGATGATTTTGCTGGCGAGATCTCCCAGAGTTCCCCGATCATCACAATCCGGTAACATTATCTGGAATTCGTCACCACCCAGGCGGCAAACTTCGCCGCTTTGACCGACTATCTTGAGAAGCCGCTCTGCCACCTGTTTCAACAATGCGTCACCCGCAGGATGACCCAAAGTGTCATTGATCTGCTTGAACCGGTCGAGGTCGACCAACATCACGGCACACGTCCGCTTCTGTTGCCTGTAGGCCGCGAGTGTGGCCTCCAGTTTCTTCGACATGCTGGCCCGATTGGGAAGCCCGGTGAGAGAATCAAACATCGCCAGTCGCGAAGTATCCTCGGATGCTTTGCGTTGCGCGGTTACGTCGCTGCCGCTGCCACGGAAGCCCAGAAAGTCGCCTGACTTGTCATAATGGGGCCTGCCCGAAATCGATAACCAGCACTCCCCGGCCGTGTTGCCAGCTTGCACTTGCAGGGCGTTAAATTGCATTTTCTTGGTGAAAATGAATGGCAGGGACCTGGAACCGGCATCATTGTCCACAGGCTTCAGAAACAGCGAAGCAATCGGCTTCCCAAGCAGTTCTAGCGAAGTGCTGCCAAGCACCGCGGCGACAGATTCCGTAATATAGGTGAGATTTCCCGATGCATCCGTCGACCAAAACCAGCCTTGCTGACTTTCCTCGAAATTTTGCAGCAGAAGAAGAGCATCGGACGCTTTGAGATTGCATGTTTCAACCGGCGTCTGCGCCCCGATCCGGGAGCCGATCTTGCCAAGAAAGCCCCGAGAGCCGGAGCGAGCAGCTTGCATAGCCTGATTTTCATTACCGATGGATGTATCGACTTCCATTCGTGATTTCTTCTCACTTAACTATTTCATCCATAGATATAGGCCAGAGGTGTTGCATATTGGTAAACACTTGTATGTGCCGAAGCCGCATTCCGGGTTGCAAGTGCGGCTGACTTGGGATCGGGTGCACAATCCAGGCTCGTATATACCGGGATATTATGCTGTCGTTCTCTGTCGGAGAACAGTGGTCGAACCGGGAAGCGCGATGGCGGGAATTGCAAGGGATCAGGCAGAGCGTCCCGACCGCGATTCCGTCGCCAACCAACAGCAGCGAAGCTGCCTGGCATCGGATATTCGATGACGAGCGGACCGGCGCAAAACCACCCTTGCTTTCCCCCGCCAATTCCGCCATAGGCGCCGCTTCCGCTTGGTTTGGCCTGTCCAGACCACCGGAAAAAGAAGAAAGCCGGAGGGGCGTTCGCATGGTGCGGCGTCAGCGATCGGCGGTAAATGAAGGAATGATTGCATGCCAATGTATGAGCATGTCTTCCTTGCGCGACAGGATCTGAGCCAGTCTCAGGTTGATGCTCTTGCGCAGGAAGCCACCAAAATTGTTGAATCGAATGAAGGCAAGGTCGTTCTGACCGAAACCTGGGGCTTGCGTACGCTCGCCTACAAGATCCAGAAGAACCGCAAGGCACATTATGTCATGCTGCGTCTCGATGCACCGGGCAATGTTGTCCTGGAACTCGAACGCCAGACCCGGATCAACGAAGATGTTATCCGTTTCCTGACCATCCGCGTCGACGAGCATGAAGAAGGCCCGTCCGTGATGATGCGTAAACCCGAACGTGATCGCGAACGCAAACCGCGCCGCGACGACAATTAAGCCAGAGAAGGAGTTAAAACATGGGACGTCCATTTTTCCGTCGCCGCAAAAGCTGCCCCTTTTCCGGCAAGAACGCAAAGCCCATCGACTATAAAGACGTGAAGACGCTGCAGGGATTCATTTCCGAACGCGGCAAGATCGTACCAAGTCGTATCACCGCAGTTTCCGCCAAGAAGCAGCGCGAGCTTTCCAAAGCTATCAAACGCGCACGCCATCTCGGCCTGCTGCCATATCTCGTGAAGTAGGAGCGAAACAATGGATATTATTTTGCTTGAACGCGTAGAGAAACTGGGAAGCATTGGCGACATCGTCACCGTCAAAAACGGCTATGCTCGCAATTTTCTGCTGCCCAACAAAAAGGCGCTTCGCGCCAACGCGGCTAACAAGAAGATCTTCGAAGCCAATCGCCAGCAGATCGAAGCGGACAATGAAACGAAGCGCACGGAAGCCGAAGCGGCATCCGGTAGCATCGATGGCAAGCAGATCGTATTGATCCGCGCATCGTCTGCCAGCGGCCAGCTCTATGGTTCCGTGTCGGTACGTGACATTGTCGAAGCGCTGAATGCTGACGGCAAGGGCACCGTGGTCGAAAAAAGCATGGTCATTCTGGAAAAGCCGATCAAGACACTCGGCGTTTTCGATGTTCGCGTTCGCCTCCACCCGGAAGTCAACGTCAACATTCAGGCCAATGTCGCCCGTTCGGATGACGAAGCTGATCTTCAGAAGGACGGCGTCGACGTAATCCAGCAGATGTTTGAAGAAGATCAGGCTGAACTGGCCGCAGCTGCGCTTTCGCCTGACAGCGAAGATGACGGTGAAGAAGCTGTTGCAGCCGATGCAGATGCAGAAGCCGCTCCGGAAGCCACAGAAACAGCAGAACAGGACGATTCCGAAACCAAGGAATAGTCTCTTCTGACTTTGATATAGAAAGCCCGGGTCCGGACCATCGCAAGATGGCTACCAGATCCGGGCTTTTTCTTTGCCGGCTGGTTTGAGCAGCGATTCGCACAACATTTGATAAGATCGCCAGACGTGCAGACCTATTCAAGCAATTCAGCTCGCTGCACCGGCCCTTGATCCGGGCATTGTGATTTATGTGGTCAGCAGAAGCTGACAGCGAGCCTCGAGATCAAGCCTCCACTCAATAGCCCATCAGGCTCATGACTTCCTCACGGCTGCGCGCATCATCAAGGAAACAGCCGAGCAGACGGCTGGTCGTCATCGACACACCCGGCGTACGTACGCCGCGCGCGGTCATGCAGCTGTGGCTTGCTTCGATCACGACGGCGACTCCGTCAGGCTTCAGATTTTCCCAGATACACTCCGCCACTTCCGCGGTCAGTCTTTCCTGCACCTGCAGCCGCCGCGCGAATCCGTGGAGCACACGCGCCAGCTTGGAGATACCGACGACCTTGTCGGTCGGCATATAGGCGATGCTCGCCTTGCCGATAATCGGTGCCATATGATGTTCGCAATGGGAGTGGAACGGGATGTCCTTGAGCAGCACCAGCTCGTCATAGCCGCCGACTTCCTCGAAGGTCCGCGCCAGGTGCATAGCGGGGTTCTCGGCATAGCCTTCGCAATATTCCTTCCACGCCCGCGCCACACGTTTCGGCGTGTCGATCAGCCCTTCACGCTCCGGGTCTTCTCCCGACCAGCGCAACAAGGTCCGCACCGCTTCCTGGACCTCGTCGGGTACCGGGATTTTCTGGGCTTCGCGCTCCGCAAGCGCGTCGACAATGGATTGGGAATAATCGGCCAAGACAGGTCCTTCAGTTCATCGGATTTGTTGCCGATAAACTAGGCCAGCATCGGGCCCCGCGCAAGTGCACCTTGGGGCATGATCCGATAAAAGAAGGAAAGGTGGTGCGCCCAGAGAGATTCGAACTCCCGACCCCTTGATTCGTAGTCAAGTACTCTATCCAGCTGAGCTATGGGCGCTAACCAGACGGTGCAGATAGGGGGTGAACTCCCCGCTGGCAACCCATAATTTGCGTTGCCGGCCCTACAATCAAAACAATCTTGCCTCGTTCGCACTCACCGCCGGATACGGAGGCCTGAATGAGGCAGAATTGTCTCGCCGCCTGCACTCCGCATCCCGTGCGGAGTGCATGATTCTATTTATTCCTCAGCGCCGCCTGTGCCGCTGCCAGACGGGCAATCGGCACGCGATAAGGCGATGCACTGACATAATCGAGGCCGGTTTGCTCGCAGAAAGCGATCGAAGCCGGATCACCGCCATGTTCGCCGCAAATGCCGAGCTTGATGCCGGGACGTGCTGCCCTGCCCCGTTCGGCCGCGATTTCGATCAATTGGCCAACGCCCTCGATATCGAGGCTGACAAACGGATCGCGCGGGAAAATGCCCTTGTCGACATATTGGGTCAGGAACCGACCCGCGTCATCGCGGGAGACACCCAAAGTGGTCTGGGTAAGGTCATTGGTACCGAAGCTGAAGAATTCGCCATGTTCGGCAATCGCGCCCGCCATCAGCGCAGCGCGCGGCAGCTCGATCATCGTGCCGACAAGATATTCGATCTCGCGGCCCTTTTCGGCGAACACTTCCTTCGCCATGCGGTTGACCACATCCTTCATCAGTTCCAGTTCGCGCGCAGTGGCGACGAGCGGGATCATGACTTCAGGGATCGGGGCTTCGCCGCTGGCTTCGGCCACTTCACAGGCCGCTTCGAAGATCGCCCGCGCCTGCATTTCGTAAATTTCGGGATAAGTGACGCCAAGACGGCAGCCGCGGTGGCCGAGCATCGGGTTGAATTCGTGCAGTTCATTGGCCCGCTGCTTCAGCGTTTCGACGCCGACATCGGCGGCTTTCGCGACTTCCTCGAACTCCGACTGCTGATGCGGCAGGAATTCGTGCAGCGGCGGATCGAGCAGACGGATTGTCACCGGCAGGCCGACCATGACTTCGAATATCTGGCGGAAATCATCGCGCTGTTCCGGTAGCAGTTTCGCCAAGGCAACACGCCGGCCCTTTTCGTCGGGCGCGAGAATCATCTGGCGGACCGCGGTAATGCGGTTTGCGTCAAAGAACATATGTTCCGTGCGGCACAGGCCGATGCCCTCGGCACCGAAATCGCGCGCCACCTGGCAATCGAGCGGGGTCTCCGCATTGGTGCGGACGCCAAGACGGCGGACCTTGTCGGCCCAGACCATCAAGACGCCAAAATCACCGACCAGTTCCGGCTGGATCGTATCGACACGACCGGCCATGACCTGGCCATTGCTGCCGTCGATGGTCAGCAGATCGCCTTCTTTCAGTTCGCGGTCGCCGACCTTCATGATCTTGGTTTCATTGTTGATCGACACCGTGCCGGCGCCGGAAACACAAGGTCTTCCCATGCCTCTGGCAACCACAGCGGCATGTGACGTCATGCCGCCACGTGCGGTCAAGATACCCTTGGCCGCGTGCATGCCGTGAATATCTTCCGGCGAGGTTTCGGTCCGCACCAGGATGACATCATCGCCCATTTCCGTGCGCCGTTCGGCGGTGTCGCTGTCGAACACGATCAGGCCGCTGGCAGCTCCGGGAGAAGCCGGCAAGCCAGTCGTCAGCACGTCGCGTGTGGCTTCCGGATCAAGCGTCGGGTGGAGCAACTGGTCGAGCGCCATCGGATCGACGCGCATCACCGCTTCTTCCTCGGTGATCAGGCCGTCATGGGCCATATCGACCGCGATTTTCAATGCCGCCTTGGCGGTGCGCTTGCCCGAGCGGGTCTGCAGCATCCACAATTTTCCGCGCTCGACGGTAAATTCGATATCCTGCATGTCGCGATAATGGCGTTCGAGCAGGTCGAATACGTCGGTCAGCTCCTTGTAGGTTTCCGGCATTGCCTCTTCCATCGACAGCGGCTTGGCATTGGCCAGTTCGCGCGCGGCCCTGGAGAGATATTGCGGCGTGCGGATGCCGGCGACGACATCTTCGCCCTGTGCGTTGATCAGCCATTCGCCATAATAAGCGCTCTCGCCGGTGGCCGGATTGCGGGTGAAGGCAACGCCGGTGGCGCTGGTTTCGCCCATATTGCCGAATACCATCGCCTGGACGTTGACCGCGGTGCCCCATTCGCCGGGAATATCGTTAAGACGGCGGTAGACCTTGGCCCGGTCCGCCTGCCAGCTGCCGAATACGGCGCTGACCGCGCCCCATAGCTGGTCATTGACGTCCTGCGGGAAAGGCTTGCCCCAGAGTTTCTCGACCAGTCCCTTATATTCCGCAACCAGCACTTTCCAATGCTGAGACTCCATCTCTGTATCAGTAAAGAAGCCATTGTCTTCCTTGATGATTTCCAGCGCTTCTTCAAACGCATCATGATCGAGTTCGAGCACGACATCGGAATACATCTGGATGAAGCGGCGGTAGCTGTCCCAGGCAAAACGTTCGTCACCGGAGGTCTTGGCCAGACCTTCGACGGTGTCATCGTTCAGACCGAGATTGAGCACGGTGTCCATCATGCCGGGCATCGAAGCACGCGCGCCGGAGCGGACCGACACCAGCAACGGATCGGCGGCATCGCCAAATTTCTTGCCGGTTACGGATTCGATATGGGCAACGCCCTGCGCGACTTCATCGCGGACGCTATCGGGATATTGGCCGCCCTCGGCATAATAGCGCGTACACATTTCAGTGGAGATCGTGAAACCGGGAGGAACCGGCAGGCCGATATTGGCCATTTCGGCGAGATTGGCGCCCTTGCCACCGAGCAGGTTGCGGGCCTCTGTGGAATCACCTGGCGCGCCATCTGCGTCCATGCCGCCACCGAAACGATATACATATTGGGTCATTCATCTGCCTCATCACTGTCTAACCCCTCCTTTTCAAAGGAAGGGCAAGGGGTGGTTTATGAGGAGGCTGGCTCGATGCCAGTCTCCGAATTTTGCGAGTGGGGATAGACACCACCCCAACCCCTCCTCTGAAGAGGAGGGGCTTTTCGTTCATTTCCTACAGCAAAATCTCGCTCCTGAACTTTACAAACTTTACACTGTTATGAATCAAATATCTTCTAGCCCTCAATCTGAGAGAAATCAGCGACTTGATGGACGGCGTTGCGAAAGCGTGCCAGCAGGGCAAGCCGGGCTTCACGCTTTGCTTCGTCATCGTCGTTCACGGTCACATCCTCGAAAAATTCATCAATCGGTCCGCGCAACTCCGCCAGCGCGGTCATCGCCTTTTCAAACTGCTCGGCCTCGATCGCGGCGGTGACTTCCGGCTGCGCCGCATCGAGCGCGTTTATGAGAGCCTTTTCGGCTTTTTCGGGCGTGTAGGACAGGGATTTTGCGGACTGTTCGTCATCCTGAACTTGTTTCAGGACCTCGGGAGATCCTGAAACAAGTTCAGGATGACGAGAGTTGGATGCGCCCTCTGGCGCCTCTTTCTTCAAAATATTCGAAGCCCGCTTGTAACCGGCGAGCAGATTCACGCCATCCGTAGTTTCCACAAAGGCCTGCAAAGCCTTCACCCGGGCGAGCAAGCGCACCAGATCATCCTCGCCACCCAGCGCGAATACCGCGTCGATCAGATCGTGACGGACGCCCGCTTCGCGTTGCTGGACTTTGAGGCGATCTCCGAAGAATCCCAAGATGGATCGCACAAACTCTTCATCTGCGCCTTCGTCCCAGTTGAATGGTGATTTCCATTCTGGATGCCTCGCAACTCCTGCTTCGTCGTAACCCTTTACGCGCTCGACATGAGCTTCGAGCAGTTTGATGTAGGCAAAAGCAACAGCGCCCTCCAAACCAACGCGAAGTTCATTGAAAGTTACTAATTGAATGACGCCGAGCGCCGCTCGCCGCAAAGCAAAAGGATCTTTGGAGCCTGTGGGCTTTTCATCAATCGCAAAAAATGAAGCAATCGTATCCAGCTTATCCGCCAAACTCACAAAAACCGTCACCGGATCAGTCGGCACATCGTCGCCCTGCCCGACCGGCTTGTAATGATCTCTGATCGCGTGCGAGACTTCTACCGGAAGTCCTTCTTTCTCTGCATAATAACCGCCCATCAAGCCTTGCAGCTCGGGGAACTCGCCGACCATTTCGGTGACGAGATCAGCTTTGCAGAGACGTGCGGCCTGCTTGGTCTGTTCCGGGTCGGCACGGAGTAACCCAGTCCCTTCTAAAGACGCCAACCACTCAGCCAGCTTGGCCACACGCTCTACCTTGTCGGCAACCGTTCCCAATTTCTCGTGGAACACGATGTTGCTCAATTTCTTCGCATGATCCTCCAACTTGGTCTTCTGGTCAAGTTCCCAGAAGAATTTGGCGTCGGAGAGCCGCGCGGCGAGGACTTTTTCGTTCCCCGCCGTAATTGCCTTGCCGCCATCGCTGGCGTCGATATTCGCCGTGCAGACGAAATTCGGGGCAAGATTCCCCTCCCGTTTACGGGAGGGGTTAGGGGTGGGATTGCCCTCTTCTTCAGGCCCACCCCCGGCCCCTCCCGCAAGCGGGAGGGGGGTACGGCAAATGAAATATTTCTGGTTCACCCGGGCGGTCAGCTGGATCACCTCTTCGGGCACATCGAGAAACGCGGGATCGAAGCTACCAAGCAGCGGCACCGGCCATTCGGTCAGACCGGCATTCTCGATCACCAGGCCTTCGTCTTCGACGAGGTCCAGTCCGGCATCGGATGCCGCCTTGGCTGCACCGTCGCGGATGATGTTCTGGCGCTCTTCATGGTCGACGAGCACATGGCTGGCGCGGAGCTTTTCAGCATAGTCACCCGCATTCCCTATGGTTATCATGCCCTGATGATGAAAGCGATGTCCGACAGTATCATAGCCTGACGTCATGCCGTCAATTTCGCACTCGACCAGATCATCACCGAATATCGCAACGATGCCGCTCAACGGCCGCACCCAGCGCAGGCTTTCGGTTGACGCACTGGCGTCACCCCAGCGCATCGATTTCGGCCACGGAAAGGCTTTGATGATCGCCGGGATGGCTTCCGCCAAAACATCCTTGGTATCGCGGCCCGGCTTGTTGATAACCGCGAAGAAAGTCGGCCGCCCCTTGACGTCACGCACTTCCAGCTGGTCACGAGTAACGCCATTCTTGCGGCAGAAGCCTTCGACCGCCTGATCGGGCGCCGCTTCCGGTGGCCCCTTGGCTTCCTCGCTGACCGCTTCGGTCTGCTCGGGTAGGTCCCTGGCGATGAGGGCAAGTCGTCTTGGCGTCGAATAGACGGTGATAGCACCGGCTTTCAGGCCCGCTTCCGCCATTTGCGCGCCGAACAGCCGCTCGAGGTCGACGCGGGCCTTGGCCTGCATGCGGGCCGGAATTTCTTCGGAAAGCAGTTCGAGGAGGAAGTCGGTCATCTATTTCCTCCCTGAAACTCGTCATTCAGCCGACACTCGTCATCCTGAACTTGTTTCAAGACCTCGTGCGGCAAGCACGCAATCTCAAGGGGTCCTGAAACGAGTTCAGGATGACGAAATTGATAGCCCATCACGCGGCCCACCCGTTCTTCTCCATATGCGCTTCGCAGCTGCCCTTGGCGAGATCGCGGACGCGGCCCATGTAGCTGGCCCGCTCCTGAACGCTGATGACGCCGCGCGCCTGCAGCAGGTTGAAAACATGGCTCGCCTTGATCGCCTGCTCATAGGCAGGGATCGGCAGCTTTGCTTCGAGGCAGTTCTCGCATTCGCCGACCGCCTTGTTGAACAGGTCGAACAAAGTCTCGGTATTGGCTATTTCGAAATTCCACTCCGACATCTGCTTCTCATTATCCAGGAAGACATCGCCGTAAGTCACTCCATTACCGTTGAAATCCAGATCGTAGACGCTGTCGACATTCTGAATATACATGGCTAGCCGCTCGAGCCCGTAGGTCAGCTCACCGGCCACCGGCTTGCAATCAAAGCCGCCCATTTGCTGGAAATAGGTGAATTGCGTGACTTCCATGCCGTCGCACCACACTTCCCAGCCGAGGCCCCAGGCGCCGAGAGTCGGGCTTTCCCAGTCATCCTCGACGAAACGGATGTCGTGCAGCATCGGATCAATGCCGATCGCGACAAGGCTATCGAGATAAAGCTGCTGGATGTTCGGCGGCGATGGCTTGAGTACCACCTGATATTGATAATAATGCTGCAGCCGGTTGGGATTTTCGCCATAGCGACCATCGGTTGGACGGCGGCAGGCCTGGACAAAAGCGGCGTTCCACGGATCAGGCCCCAAAGCGCGCAGGGTTGTTGCGGGATGGAAGGTCCCGGCGCCCATTTCCATATCATAGGGCTGCAATATCACGCAGCCCTTGTCGCTCCAGTAATTGTGGAGTTTCAGGATGATCTCCTGGAAGCTGAGCGGCCTCGTATCGGACAATTTCAGGGCTTTCTTCGCGAGTGCAATATTTACGCGCTGCTTTGGCGAAGGAGGGCACTAGGGTCAAGGGAGGATTGGTCCGACTGCGACCTTATTCGTCAGGCGGAACCCGTTTCAGGACCTCCAAAGGCTGTGCGTGATCTCAAGGGGTCCTGAAACAAGTTCAGGATGACGAGAATATTTCGATGCCGAGATTATTCCGATGACGACATCATTCCGCCGCCACCAATTCTTCTGCGCGCTCAACCGTCACCGAAACCGCATTCAGGACGGCATTGCCGGATAGCGGATCAAACACCTGCGTATCGGTCAGATCATTGATCGACACCCCGGGTTTTTCGCGCGCGACTGACAGGCCGACGCCTTGGCGGCCATGGCCGAAGCCGTGCGGGATCGACACAACGCCCGGCATGACGTCATCGGTGACCTCGACCGGGATTTCGACGCTGTTCACCCGGCTGGTGACTGACGCCATGCCGCCATCAACCAGCCCGCGCGCCGCTGCATCATCGGGATGGATCATCAATGTACAGCGGTCAGCGCCCTTCAGCAGCCGCTTGCTATTGTGCAGCCAGCTGTTGTTCTGGCGGACATGACGGCGGCCGATCAGGCGGAGAGCGTCCGGTTGCTCGTTGTCGAGCGACGCGGCAAATCGCTGTAGCTCGGCGAGAAAATCGGGATGGGCGCACTGGATCATCTTGTCCTCGGTGCGTAGCCGCTCGGCCATGCACGGGCGTAAAGGCCCGAGATCGATGCCATTGGGTGCCGCTTCCACTTCCGCCAGAGTCAGTCCTGCCGGCGAGCTTTGCAACATGCCGTCAAGCACATCGCGCGGTTCGCGGATATTGGGGACGTCCTGCCCGTCCTGGGCCAGGACTTCCCGCGCCAGTTCCGCAATAATCTCCCAGTCGGTCTTCTCGCCATCCTGCAGTTCGAAGATCGCCGGCGAGTAGCTGGCATAGTTGCGGATCGCCAGCGGCCCGAAGAAGAAAGGATAATGATCCTTCTCCAACGGTCCGCAGGGCGGCAATATATAGTCGGCGTGGCGGCTGGTCGCGGTGATATACATGTCGAACGAGACCATCAGGTCGAGTCTTTCCAGCGCCCGGTCCAGTTTCGCGCCGTCGGGAGCGGACAGCACCGGATTGCCGGTGACCACAAACAGCGAGCGAATCCGCTCCTTGTCATCATCATCTCGCAGCATTTCATCGGCGAAGGTGACCATCGGCAGTTCGCTCATCACTGACGGCATGACGCCACGCACGGTGTCCGCCGTGCGCACCGAGCCTCTGCCCACCAGATTGATCGTGTCGAGCGCCGGTTCCGGCACCATCGTGCCGCCGACCCGGTCGAGATTGCCGGATGCGATATTGATCACCTGGATCAGCCACTGGTTGAGCGTGCCATATTCGCAGACCGAGACACCCATCCGGCCATAGATAGCAGCGGGCTGGTCACCGGCCAGTTGCGCTGCCATCTCCTTCATGACGGCAACCGATATCCCGCAATGGGCGGCAAGCTGACCCATATTAAAGCCAGCGACAGCGGGTTCAATGGCGCTCCAGCCGTCATCCAATATGACGTCAAGGCGCGAGGTATCGGCCAGCCCGGCATCGAAAATGCTTTTCAATATCCCGATCAACAGCGCCGTATCCGTCCCCGGCTTCACGAAATGATGCGCATCGGCCAGCTTCGCAGTCTCGGTCCGGCGCGGATCGACGACGACCAGCTTGCCATCGCGGGCCTGCATTTCCTTCACCCGCTTCTTGAAGTCGGGCACGGTCCATATGCTGCCATTGGAAGCCGCCGGATTGCCGCCGATGATCAGCAGATACTGGCTGCGGTCGATATCGGGCACCGCGGCGAGACTGACATGGCCGTACATATGATATTGGACGACATGATGCGGGATCTGGTCCAGCGTCGAGGCGGAATAGATATTTTTAAGGCCGATTGCCCGGCGCAAGGTGCTGATCTGGGTCGAAATGCCATAATCATGAGCGGCAGGATTGCCCATATACATGGCGGGCTTGGCGCCCTGCCCCTTGAGCGTGGTCATTTTCGCGGCGATCTCGGTAAAAGCCTGCTCCCAGCCAATTTCCTGCCACTGGCCATCGACCTTCTTCACCGGCTTGTGCAAGCGGTCAGGATCATCCTGCAGATCGGCGATAGCGGTCGCCTTGGGACAGATATGCCCCCGGCTCAGCACATGATCGGGATTGCCCTTGATCGAGAGAATCTCCCGTCCCTCTACCTCGACCAGGACGCCGCAATTGGCTTCGCAGATATGGCAGGTGCGGGCGTGGATCGTGCTCATCGGGAGACTCCTTGATTTAACCATTCGATTAACAGATTTGCGGGACGCTCGCCAGTGCCACCTCATTATCGGCCAATTTTTGCACCAATTTTTACTGGGCATTTGCCGTCAATTGTTCAATGAAGCGCGCCACACCTTCTGTTGGAGCAATTTCTTCATGCCGCGTAACTGGCTTTTTAACGTCTTACTTCTCCCGCTATATCTGGCACTTACCGCCTGCCCGGCCCCGCCGCAGGATATTGCCAGCACCGGCAGCCATGCGGGTCCCGCGGCGATTGATGAAGCCGAACCCGCCGCTGAATATATACCTGCCGTGATGCCGGATGATGCAGATCCCGCGCTCTGGGTACTCAGGGACGAGGACACGACCATTTATCTGTTTGGCACCGTCCACATCCTGAAACCCGGGATGAGCTGGTTCGACGAGGCGGTGAAGGACAGTTTTGATGCGTCCGACGAACTGGTTGTCGAAATGATCAAACCCGACGCAGCAGCGATGATGAAAATCGTCAATGAAATGGCGATCGACAAGACCGGCGTTTCGCTGCGCGACAAATTGACCGCAGAAGACCGCGCCGATTATGAGGCAACAATGACCAAGCTGAACCTGCCGGTCGCTGCCTTCGATCCGCTCGACCCGTGGTTCGCCAGCGTCAATCTTTCGCTCATCCCGCTGATGCGCAACGGATATGCAGCGGATCAGGGGGTCGAGGACGAATTGCTGGCCCAGGCCAGGGCCCGGGCTATCACAATCACCGGCCTTGAAACGCCGGAGCAGCAGCTGGGTTTTTTCGACAATTTGCCCGAGGAAGTCCAGATTGGCTTTCTCAATTTCACCGTCGATAATATTGACGAGACCACCGAGGGTATGGAGCAGATGGTGGCCGAATGGGCCAATGCCAATATCGATGCGCTTGGCGAATTGATGAATGCCGGACTGGAAGACAAGATTCTCTACGAAACGCTGCTGGTCAATCGCAACATCAACTGGGCAGAATGGGTCGAAGGGCGAATGGAACAGCCGGGAACGATATTCATGGCGGTCGGCGCCGGTCATCTCGCCGGAGAAAGCAGTCTGCAGGCGATACTGGCGCAAAAGGGACTTGTTGCGGAACGGATCGAATATTGATTATTCTCGCCGTCAGCCTTCCTTTTCCCTGCACTCTCACCAGATAGGCAATATGCGCATCATTACCATCATCCTGTCCCTGATCGCTTCGTTGCTGCTTGGCGCGTGCAATAACACACCCGATCATGTGACTCTGAACACCGTCAAGATAGGCACGCCCGCGCTTTGGAAAGTCAGCGGCACCGAGCCCGGACAAGTCGGTGTCGCCTATATGTTCGGTACGATCCATATCCTGCCCGACGACGTGCAATGGCGCACGCCGGCGCTTGAAGCCGCGATTGCCGAATCGGACCAGCTGGTCATCGAAGTGCTGGGCCTGGAAGACACCCAGAATGCAGCAAAGATATTTTCCCGGCTGGCGATTTCCCCCGGGCAGAAAAAGCTGGACGACCGCATCAACCCAGATCTGCACGATGACCTCGACCGGATCATCGACGCCGCCAATATTTCGGAGCGCACGCTCAACCGGATGGAAACCTGGGCTGCGGCGCTGTCGCTGGCATCCGCACAGACCAGAGGCCTCGGACTTGATTCGACCGGCAGCGTCGAGAAAAAGCTCACCGCCCAGTTTGAAAAAGCCGGAAAGCCGATCGAAGCTCTCGAAACCATCGAACAGCAACTCGGCTATTTCGACAAGCTTCCCGAAGAGCAGCAGCGCAAGATGCTGACCAGCGTGGTCGAGGAATCGGACGATGCCCAGCAGGCCTTCGAACTGCTGTTCAACGCCTGGATGACGGGCGATCTGGAACATATTGTGACACTGTCCGATACCGGCATCCTGACCGATCCCAAGACCCGCCAGTATCTGCTGGTCGCGCGCAATCTCGATTGGGTGGAGCAGCTGGACAAACGCTTGCAACGCCCCGGCACATCTTTAGTAGCGGTTGGCGCAGCCCATCTGGCAGGTCCGGATGCGGTTCAGGCAACGCTCGCAAAGCGCGGGTATAAAATCGAAAAAATTCAATAATCGGGGCCTAGCATGACATATATATTTGATCGGGAAACCGCGCTGGTCGCGCTGGAAGACGGACTGTTCACCGTTCAGGCAAGCGACGTTTATCGCAATCCGACAGGCATGGCCTTTGGCGGCTGGGTCGCCGCGATAGCCGGACGCGCAGTCCAGATGCATCCCGAATGCCGTGGCCCTTTGGTGTCTCAGCAGATCGTCTACATGACCGGCGTCGGCCCAGGCGAAGTCAAGCTGTCGGTCAAACTGCTCCGCGCCGGATCCTCGACGCAATTCTGGCGCGTGGAACTGTCGCAAAACGGCTCGCTGACCAACGCCGCCGATATCGTCACCAGTACCCGCCGCCCGACGGACATTGACTATCAGGTAGAGATGCCGGCGACCAAATCACCGGCGGAATCCATTTCCCTGCCCTCGGTCAATCCCATGGCGCCCGAATGGGTGTCCCGTTATGACCAGCGTATTGCCAAGGGCATGCCCTTTGCCGTGAACGATTCGCCCGAAGCAATCGTCTGGATCAAGGAAGCGGACGGCCGGCCTGTCGATCGGATCGGTCTTCTTTCGATCCTCGATACGCCGATGCCGCGGACATTTTTCGTCACCGAACAATTCCGGCCCGGCTCTACCGTATCAATGGCGACCTATATTTATGCCAGCGAGGAAGATCTGGCGGCTGCCGGAAGCGAGTTCATGCTGCTGCGGGTGACCGGCGCGACGGTCAGAAACAGCGCCACCGACGGACGGGTCGAGATCTGGTCGCAAAACGGCACATTGCTGGCGACAAGCTCCCAGATCGGCTTTTTCCGCTAGACCTGATCCGGTGCCGCAAACCCCTTGCTTTTGCGATGTTCCGACCTTATAGCGCCCTCTTTCCGACCATGAGCACCCTGGAGGCGTGGCGGAAATCTAACAAAACCTTATTTTTGGAGCAACATTATGAGTGATCAGCTGACTATTTCAGCCGAGCCACGCGAACGGGCTGGCAAGGGAGTCTCCCGTGCACTGCGTCGTGAAGGCCGTATCCCCGCCGTTATTTATGGCGACAAGAAAGAAGCCATCGCAATCCACGTTGAAGAGCGTGCATTGAACAAGCTTCTTGGAACCGGCCATTTCATGAACTCGCTGGTTCAAGTCGAAGTCGACGGGAAGAAAACCCGGACACTGCCAAAAGATGTTGCTTTTGATCCGGTCACCGACCGTCCGCTCCATGTAGACTTCTTCCGCCTTGCAAAGGGCGCGAAGGTTCAGGTCAATATTCCTGTTGTCTTCATCAACGAAGAAGAATCTCCTGGCCTGAAACGTGGCGGCGTCATGAACGTTGTTCGTCACGAACTCGACCTGATGTGCGATGCGGATCATATCCCTGACCAGATCGAAATCGATGTCACCGGTCTCGAAATCGGCGATTCGATCCATATCTCCAGCATCACCCTGCCAACCGGCGCTGAAAGCTCGATCACCGATCGCGACTTTACCATTGCCGGCGTAACCGCACCATCTGCTCTGAAATCTTCTGACGACGAAGCCGAAGAAGGCGAAGAAGGCACCGAAGAAGCTGAAGGCGAAGCGGCTGAAGGCGAAGAAGGCGGTTCCGAAGACTAGACCTTCCCTTATAAAACAATGTAACGGAAAACCGTCCATGCCGATCAATCAAGGCATGGGCGGTTTTTTGCCTTTAGAATAGCTCGCGACGAGCGGAGAGTGCGTCAGAAAATGCAACTATGGGTCGGCCTTGGCAATCCGGGCGCGCAATATGCGATGCACCGGCACAATGTCGGCTTCATGGTGATCGACGCGCTCGAGGAAGTGCATGGTTTTCCCGCCCCGAAACAGAAGTTCAAGGGCTGGACCATGGAGGCGCGGCTGGGCGGCGAAAAGCTCGTCCTGCTCAAGCCCGCGACTTTCATGAATGAAAGCGGCCAAAGCGTACGCGCCGCGCTGGATTTCTACAAATTGCAACCGGAGGATGTCACCGTCTTCTACGATGAGCTCGACCTCGAGCCGTTCCGGATAAAGGTCAAACGCGGCGGCGGCGCGGCCGGTCATAATGGCATAAGATCAATGATCGCCCATATCGGCCCCGAATTTCGCCGCGTACGCATCGGCATCGGCCATCCCGGACACAAGGCGCGAGTGACCGGCCATGTTCTGGGCAATTATGCCAAATCAGAAATTGACGATCTGGCGGATATGCTGGGAGTGATCGCTGCGGAGGCGGACTGGCTGGCCAAGGGCGACGACGCGCGGTTCATGAGCGAAGTCGCGATGCGGATGCAGGAATAGTCCCTCGCCCCCTTTGCTTCGCCGTGCAAAAATTATGTGTCCGGCCAGATATCACCGGGATTGAGCCGGGACATGGGTACAGCGCATTCCATCACAAGCTTACCGGCAAGGGCGGGGTCGATAACATCCATGGCCATTCGCATAGTATGCTGGATGGCCAGTCCAAGAATAAGGATTCGCCCCAAATAGTCCGGCGACCGCTGCTCCAGTTGCAGCGCAATCGCGGGCCAGATATCTCGCACGTAGTTGACTGGCCTATCCATGGGTTGATGATTGTCGGGGACCCGTGGCACGCCAAAATCCTCGCTTCCCACCTTTTCGGCACTATATTTTACCAAGTCAGAAAAATCCGGATAATCCTGCGATCCAAGTTGATTCATCACACCGGCGACCAAAGACAATATCGAGTGATCTGATCCAGCGAGCAAACTGTTGGTGGACTCGCCGAAAAAATAATGTTTGCCGTCAGAACACTCAATGTCCATCAATCCGGCTTCCTTCGGGCTCGCTCCCATATCGGCAGCCTTTTTCAACGTGACGTCAATGCAGCAGAACCCGGCAAACGAACCGAGCATTGCCAACAACGATTCAATATGGACACCGGACTCCGTTTTCATTGCGGTTATTAATGCTTGCACGATTTCCTGAGCGCTTAGGTTTAGTGCCGCAACATCGATGGCGTTATCTTCGATCGGGTCAGAAGACTGCTCTTCATCCTTCTTTTTTCCAAAAATCCGTTTCAACATGACTATTTACCAATTTCCTTAGTCGACGAAAAATCATATGGGGCTCCTGCCACGTCAAGCGACTGGAATTACTTTTAATCGCAAGCTATCGAGCAAGCTGATCAGCTACAACTAGAAATGTAATAAATTATGGGTTTCAAATGCGGTATCGTTGGCCTTCCCAACGTCGGAAAATCAACTTTGTTCAATGCACTGACCGAGACACAGGCGGCGCAGGCGGCGAACTATCCATTTTGCACCATCGAGCCGAATGTCGGCCAGGTCGCGGTTCCCGATCCACGGCTCCAGCAAATCGCCAAAATCGCCTACAGCGCCAAGATCATTGAAACACAGCTGGCCTTTGTCGATATCGCAGGTCTGGTGAAGGGCGCGTCGCAGGGCGAAGGTCTGGGCAACCAGTTTCTCGGCAACATCCGCGAAGTCGATGCCATCGTCCATGTGCTGCGCTGTTTCGAGGATGACGATATCCAGCATGTCGCCAACAAGATCGACCCGATTTCCGATGCAGAAGTGGTCGAGACCGAATTATTGCTGTCCGATCTCGAAAGCCTCGAGAAGCGCGTTCCTGCCTTCCAGAAAAAAGCCACAAGCGGCGACAAGGAAGCCAAGATTGCCGCCAGCGTATTGGGCCAGGCGCTCGAATTGCTGCGCGAAGGCAAGCCCGCCCGTCTGACCCAGCCCGAAGGCGAGGAAGAGCAGAGGATTTTCGACCAGTCGCAGCTGCTGACCGCCAAGCCGGTGCTTTATGTCTGCAATGTCAGCGAAGCCGATGCCGCCACGGGCAATGAGCTGAGCGCCTCCGTGTTTGAAAAAGCCAAGGCCGAGGGCGCGGAAGCGGTGATCGTGTCCGCTGCGATCGAATCCGAGCTGGTCGAGATGGAGCCGGAAGACCGGGCCGAATTTCTGGCCGAGCTGGGTCTCGAGGAATCGGGACTCGCACGGGTGATTCGCGCCGGTTATCAGCTGCTCGACCTGCAGACCTTCTTCACCGTCGGTCCCAAGGAAGCCCGCGCATGGACCGTGCACAAGGGCGCCAAGGCCCCCGAGGCCGCTGGCGAAATCCACAGCGACTTCGAACGCGGTTTCATTCGCGCCGAAACCATCGCCTTTGATGACTATGTCGAGCTCGGCGGTGAAAGCGCAGCGCGCGATGCCGGTAAATTGCGGCAAGAGGGCAAGGAATATGTCGCGAAAGACGGTGATATCTTCAATTTCAAATTCAATGTCTGAATTGTCACATAGTCCCGCTAGGGTGTGACTCTCGGAGGATCGACATAATGCTCAAAAACCTGATTTCGCTGATTTTGGCCAGCTTCCTGCTGGCTGGTGCCCCCGTCTTGGCGGCGACCACACCCGAGCATGATGATTCGGCCAGCGAAAAAGTCGAGACAAGGGATCCGGTGACGATCCTGATCTCGATCGACGGTTTCCGGCCCGATTATCTCGAGCGCGGGATCACCCCGAACCTCAGCGCGCTGGCCGCTTCCGGCATATACGGTCCGATGCGCCCGTCCTTTCCGAGCAAGACCTTCCCCAATCACTGGACGCTGGTGACCGGCAAAACACCGGACCATCACGGCATAGTCGGCAACACCATGGAAGATGCCGCACGGCCTGACGAGGTCTTCAAGATGGCAACCAAAGATCCGTTCTGGTGGGACCAGGCAGAGCCGATCTGGATCAGCGCCGAGAAACAGGGCATCCGTTCCGCCACCATGTTCTGGCCGGGATCGGAAGTGGATTTCAACGGCGTCCGTCCGGCGGACTGGTGGCCGTTCAGCCAGAATCTGTCCAATGATCGCCGGATCAATGCGGTGGTCGACTGGATGCGGCGGCCAGCGGATATCCGGCCCAGGCTGGTGACACTCTATTTCGACACCGTCGACACCGCTGGCCATTATTACGGCCCTGCACCGGGCGAGAAACTGCACGCTGCGATCTTTGCGGTGGATAATGAAATCGGTCGTTTGAAACAGCAGCTGGACCATATGGGACAGCCGGTCAATTTCGTGATCGCATCGGACCATGGCATGACCGAAACCGCACCGGAGCGGATCATCCATCTCGACCAGATCATGCCGCGCGACCAATATCATCTGGTCGAAGACGGCAATTACGCCGGACTGGCGCCGCTGGATGGCAATATCGATGCATTGCGCGCAGCCTTCCTCCGCCCGCATGAGCATATGCAATGCTGGGACCGCGACAATATTCCGGAACATTTCGCATTTGGTAAAAATCCGCGCGTTCCTGCGATCCTCTGCCTGCCGGAGATCGGCTGGGTGGTCTATCAGGACGCGCCCGAATGGATGACCGGCATTGGCGGCGGCCACGGCTATGATCACCGGGAGCAGGACATGATGGCCTTTTTCCTGGCCAACGGACCGGCCATTACAGCCGCTGGTCAGCTACCGGTGTTCGACAATGTGAATATCTATTCGCTTGTCGCCAGGCTGGCGGGCGTAACTCCGGCTGCCAGCGACGGCAGCCTCGCCCCGTTCGAGCAAGCGCTCAAGCCCTGATTTGAGAGCGATCCGCCGGTATCATTGTAAAAGGTCGCTGTCGGCGACTCTGGTATAGACGACCGCCACCGGAGCGCTGTCGGTGACGCTGCATGTTCTCGGATCGACGATCCGGTCTCCCCGGAAACCCCTCAGGTCGAGACCGTCGTCACTCAACGTCAGGCCCATGCCGACCCATATTTGTAATGCGCATTTTTCCTGCATAGCTCGCGGAAATGGACCGCGATGCGCGCCGTAGATCAGGTTTCCGTGAACGGTCGCGGTAAAGTCGATGTCATTTTCATCATTATTTTGTGACTTCGTCCGATATCGCGAGGTCAGGCTGGTCCCGTCCTGCGTGAAGTGGAAGATATTGCCATCAGCCTGTCGCCAGTAGCCGGTCAGATCATGATCGACATTCTGCGCCTGATCAGCATCCGGTCGCGCATCGGCTACGGCGCCATTGACCATCATCAGGGCGGCAAGTGCGTAGATCGCTTGGCGATATATCATGGCGAACTCCATTTCATCCTGACCCTGCGCCTAGGACAGTCTCTGCAACAAGCAATGATCTTGATCACAAGCCGCTGGTTAAACAGCATTGCACCTATTTCCGGCCAAACAGCTTTTCCACGTCTTCCAGCGCCAGCTTCACCCATGTCGGACGACCGTGGTTGCACTGGCCGCTGTGCGGAGTCACTTCCATCTCGCGCAGCAAGGCATTCATTTCAGCAACGCTAAGCACCCGCCCGGCCCGGACAGAGCCGTGACAGGCCATGGTCGACGCGACATGATCGACGCGTTCCTTGAGGCTGAGCGCCTGATCATAGGCGCCCAGTTCGTCGGCCAGATCCGTGACCAGTTCCTTGACATCGCCCGAACCCAGCATCGCCGGTGTCGCGCGGACCAGCATCGCGGTCGGACCGAACCGTTCCAGTTCGAGCCCGAATTCCGACAATTCTGCCGCGCGCGTTTCGAGCCGGTCGCAGGCATTTTCGTCCAGTTCGACCACCTCTGCCATCAACAGTGCTTGAGAGGCCACCGTGCCGCCTTCGACCGCCTTGCGCATTCGTTCCAGCACAAGCCGTTCGTGCGCCGCATGCTGGTCGACGATCACCAGCCCGTCTTCGGCTTCGGCAACAATATAGGTTTTCGCAACCTGCCCGCGGGCAATGCCCAAGGGATGGCGGCTGGCTTCCGGGACTGGCTCCGATGCTTCCTCCGCCCTGCCCATCAGCGGCGCGATTTCCTCGCGCAGATCCATCTCCGCAAAACCAGTGTGCCCATCGCGGACCGTGGCGGATGGATAGGGTTGCTGCGCCACGCTGGCCCTGCCCTGCGACGTGAATATGTTCGATTGCGGATCGGGAGCCACCGGCTCGCTCTGCCATCTTCCGAGCGCCGATTCTGCCGGGCGCTGGACCGCGCGGAACCCGCCTTCGTCGAGCGCCTTGCGCAAGCCGCTGACAATCATGCCGCGTATCATCGCCGGTTCGCGAAACCGCACCTCGGTCTTTGCCGGATGGACGTTCACATCGACCAGCTCAGGCGGCATATCGATGAATAGCGCGACAACCGGATGCCGGTCCCGCGCCAGCATCTCGGCATAGGCGCCGCGGACCGCTCCGACCAACAGCCGGTCCTTGACCGGACGGCCGTTGACGAACAGAAACTGGTGATCGGCGACGCCGCGATTATAGGTCGGCAAGCCAGCCACGCCGGTCAGGCGGATCTCTTCCCGCTGCAGATCGACGCCGACACTATTGGCCCGCAAATCACGGCTGGTCAGCGCGGCGACTCGCTCGGGCCCGGTTTCCCCGGCCTGGACCGCTATCGCCTTGCGCCCCTGATGCTCAAGCGTGAAGCCGATATCGGGCCGCGCCATCGCAAGGCGCCGGACGATATCCGTACAGGCCGAATATTCACTGCGCGCCGTGCGCAAAAATTTCCGTCTGGCCGGCACATTGCCGAACAATTGCTCCACCCGCACTTTCGTTCCCGGTGGAATCGCGGTGGGTCCCTCTTGCGCCAGTTCGCCATGATCGATCACCCGGCTCCAGCCATCGTCTCCAGCCATGCGGCTTTCGATCGTCAGACGCGCCACGCTGGCGATCGACGGCAAGGCTTCGCCGCGAAAACCCATGGTCGTCACCAACTCGATTGCCTCGTCCGGAAGCTTCGAGGTCGCATGTCGTTCGAGCGCGAGGGAAATGTCATCGCGGCTCATGCCGCAACCATTGTCGGAGACCTGGACCAGGTCCAGGCCGCCCTCCTCGAGGCGGATATTGATCTGGCTCGCCCCGGCATCAATCGCATTTTCGACCAGCTCTTTCAGGGCGCTGGCAGGGCGTTCGACGACCTCACCGGCAGCTATCCGATTTATCAGGCTATTTGGGAGTCTTCTTATTGACATAATGGCGTTCCTAGCCCAAGCGACCTTACCAAGCGACCCCTGATTTTTTGGGCGATTCCCATGGTTAACCTCATGACCCGTTCAGCTTGATTATCGCTTGGTTTAATTGTTGCAGCAAGCTCTGCAAATACAAGAAATTACGGACAAAAATATGTTTGAAAATCTGTTCAAGTTCCGTTCGCAAGATTTGGCGATCGACCTCGGCACCGCGAATACTGTGGTTTATCTCCGCGGCCAGGGTATCGTTCTCAACGAACCATCCGTTGTCGCGATCGAGACCATCAATGGTGTGAAAAAGGTCAAGGCCGTCGGCAATGATGCGAAGATGATGATGGGCAAGACGCCCGACAGCATCGAAGCCATTCGGCCCCTGCGCGACGGCGTCATCGCCGACATCGACGTGGCCGAGCAGATGATCAAGCATTTCATCCAGAAAGTGAACGGCAAGAGCAAGCTGTTCAGCTATCCCGAGATCGTGATTTGCGTTCCCAGCGGATCGACCTCGGTCGAACGCCGCGCCATTCGCGATGCCGCATCCAATGCCGGCGCCCGTCAGGTGTTTTTGATTGAGGAGCCGATGGCAGCAGCCATTGGCGCCGACATGCCGGTTACCGAACCGATCGGTTCGATGGTTGTGGACGTAGGCGGCGGCACCACCGAGGTAGCCGTGCTGTCGCTGCGCGGCCTGGCTTACACGACGTCCGTACGCACCGGCGGCGACAAGATGGACGAAGCTATTGTCTCTTATGTCCGTCGTCATCACAACCTGCTGATCGGTGAAACCACGGCAGAGCGGATCAAGAAAGATTTCGGCGTTGCGCAGGCTCCTGCTGACGGCGTGGGTCATACCATCCACATCAAGGGCCGCGATCTGGTGAACGGCGTGCCGAAAGAAATTTCGATCAACCAGGGCCAGATTGCCGAAGCGCTGAGCGAGCCGATCGGCACGATCATCGAAGGCGTTCGCATCGCTCTGGAAAATACCGCACCGGAACTGGCTGCCGATATTGTCGATCAGGGCATTGTCCTGACCGGCGGTGGCGCCTTGATCGCCGGTCTCGACGCAGCACTCAGCGATGAA
The DNA here is from genome assembly GCA_963974765.1 of uncultured Sphingorhabdus sp. Taxonomy (GTDB): domain Bacteria; phylum Pseudomonadota; class Alphaproteobacteria; order Sphingomonadales; family Sphingomonadaceae; genus Parasphingorhabdus. The sequence goes on along the minus strand of CAXBEI010000002.1, from coordinate 530,658 downwards.
ACGGGCCTGCCGGTAACGGTAGCCGAAGATCCGCTTGCCTGTGTCGCCATCGGCACCGGTCGTGCAATGGAAGATCCAATGTTCAGAGGCGTTCTCACAACCGCCTGATTTCGGTCTTGTGATCGAACAACGATAGGAAACGAAAGGATAGACCGATATGGCGCCGCCAAACAATCGGCGTCCAGGATTTTCCAAGCGGGCGCAATATAGCATATTCGCCAGCTATTTACTGGGCATATTGGGAGCGGTCTTGGGACTGCTTCTGTTGCTTGTCTCCTTCATCGATCCCAGAGGTTTTTCGGCCCTTCGCACCATCGGTGCAGAAACCATGGCGCCAGTCAGCAGGACCCTGTCCGAATTTGGCAGTCTGACCGGAAACGCGGGGGATCAGGTTTCTGCCTATTTCAATGCGGCTTCGAAAAATGCCGAGATGCAGCGGGAACTGGAGCAGAACCGGATAGAGATCCTGGAAGCCCGCGCCCTCAGGCAGGAAAACGACCGCCTCAAGCGGCTGTTGAAGCTGAACGAGGAAGTGCCCGATTCGATCGCCATGGCCCGGCTGATCAGCTCGACCGCGTCCAGTTCGCGCCGCATCGCGACGCTGGGTGTCGGCAGCAACAGTGGTCTCGAGCCCGGTCAGCCCGTACGCTCGCCGGAAGGCCTGGTCGGTCGCATTTTGGAAACCGGTCCGACAACCGCGCGCGTGCTATTGGTTTCGGATAGCAAGAATGTAACGCCGGTGCAGCGCGCCAGCGACAGCCTTCCTGCCTTTGCCACCGGTCGCGGTGACGGCACGGTAGACATTCAACCGATCAATATCGGCATCAACCCTTTCAAGGGCGGCGATCTGATGATCACGTCCGGTAGCGGCGGCCTGTACAGCCCGGGTATTCCCGTGGCAGTCGTCATCCGCAAAACCGAAACCGGTGCTATCGGGCGGGTATTGGCCAATCCCGCCAAAGTCAGCCACGCGATTGTCCAACCGATTTTTCAGGCCGAAACGGTCCGCCAGATCGAGGAAAACCCGATGGGTGATCTGGAAGAGGAAAACGGCGAATAGTGCCCCGTTCCCGTCAATCCAGGATTGGCCGGCAACCGTCACAGTTGCGGATCAAGGTGATACCGCCGGTGACAGTCGTCCTCGGCTCGATGATCACCGCGCTGCCGATCATCACCGATTATCCGATCCTGCCGCCCATGGGCTTGCTGGTGATATTGGCCTGGCGTTTGATCCGTCCGGGATATTGGGCGGTCTGGGCCGGCTTTCCGCTGGGCCTGATCGACGATATTTTCAGCGGGCAGCCGTTTGGCAGCGCAGCCTTTCTCTGGTCGGTCATTTTCATCATGCTCGAGACCGTCGACCGGAGAGCGGTCCGCCGCGACTATTGGCAGGATTGGCTTATCGCCTCCACCGCCATCATAATTGTGCTAATATGCGGAATGCTGATCGTCGATTTTCAATCCAGTTTTCTGCGTCTGGACCTGCTGCTTCCCCAGATATTGCTGTCCGTTCTGCTCTATCCGTTTGTCGCGCGGCTGATCGGCGCGATCGATAACTGGCGGGTGGCGTCATGAGACCGGCAAAAACGATCAGCAGCGCCATGCAGGAGATCACCTTCACCCGACGGGCGACGGTGATCGGCGGATTGCAGGTCGGAGTCGGGGTATTGCTGGCGGCCCGGATGGCCTATATCTCGGTTGCCGAGAACGAGCGCTACAAGCTTCTATCGGAGAGCAACCGGGTCAATCTTACGCTTGTGCCGCCCCGGCGCGGCTGGCTGATCGACCGCAACGGCAAACCGATCGCCAATAACAAGACCGATTTTCGTATCGATATCATTCCGGACCGGTTGCGCGACAAGGAAAAGACCGTGGCAACGCTGGCGAATTTGCTGGCTCTCGATCCCGAAGAACTGGAACGGATCAACAAGGAACTGGAGCAGGCGAGCAGCTTCCAGCCCGTGCAGGTCGCCACCGGACTGGATTCGGAACAATATGCCGCCGTCAGCGTCCGGCTTCCCGACATGCCCGGCGTTTCGCCGCGTCAGGGCTTCTCGCGCAATTATCCGAGCGGCCCGGCGATCGGGCATCTGGTCGGCTATGTCGGTATTGCATCGGCTGAGGACTATAAAGAAAATCCGGATCCGATATTAATCACGCCCGGTTACAAGATCGGCAAGGACGGTCTGGAAAAAATGTTCGAGGACCGTTTGCAGGGCAAACCCGGAGCAAAAAGAGTCGAAGTGACAGCGCGCGGCAAGATCGTCCGCGAACTCAACACCCGTCCGGATGTTCCAGGCAAGCCGTTGCAATTGACCCTCGATATCGACCTGCAGGAATATGCCGCTCGCCGGCTTGGCCCCGAATCGGGATCTGTGGTGGTCATCGATTGCCTCACCGGCGACATTTTGACGATGACCTCGATGCCGTCCTTTGATCCGAACAGCTTCTCCGACGGCATCGGTGTCACCGAATATGGCATGCTGCGCGAAGACGATCATGTGCCGCTGCTCGACAAATCGCTGAAAAGCCTGTTCCCGCCGGGATCGACAGTCAAGCCGATGGTTGCCCTGTCCTTTCTGGAAGCCGGGCTGAGCCCTGATGAAACGGTCAATTGCAATGGCGGGCTGCAAGTCGGCAACCGGCGCTTCCGCTGCTGGAAACGGGGCGGCCACGGGCGGGTCGATATGGCCAAGGGCATCTACCAGAGCTGCGATGTCTATTTCTATTATTTCGCCCAGAAAGTCGGCATCAATCCGATCGCCTTGATGGCCAACCGCCTGGGGCTGGGGCAAAAATTTCCGTTACCGGTCGCGAGCCAGTTTTACGGCACGGTTCCCGATCCGGCCTGGCTGCGCAAGAAATACAAGCGGGAATGGCAGGCCTATGACACGGTCAACACCACCATTGGTCAAGGCTATATGCTGGTCAACCCGACCCAGCTTGCGGTCATGGCGTCACGGCTTGCGACCGGGAAAAATATCGTCCCGCGCCTGATCATGGAAGAGAAAAAATCGCCGATCCCGACACTGAACCTGGACCCCGAGCATCTCCTCTACGTGCAAAAGGCAATGAGCGACGTCGTCAACGGGCCGGGCACCGCCGGACGCGCGCGGCTACCGATTGAAAATGTCAAAATGGCCGGCAAGACCGGTACCGCCCAGGTCGTCAACCTCGATTTCGGACGCGGTGGTCAGGATGTCGCCTGGAAATATCGTGACCACGGCCTGTTCGTCTGCTTCGCCCCCTATGATAATCCGCGCTATGCGGCCGCTGTGGTCATCGAACATGGCGGCGGCTCCGGTTCGGCCTATCCCGTCGCAAGAGACGTCCTGACCTTCCTCTATGATCGTCAGAAGGCAATGGATGTACTGACGGGACTCGAAAAGTCCTGGGGTGGCACGATACAGGAGCGGATGGACACGAAAATGGCAGCCTATCGCGCCCGGAAGAATCTCGAGAAGGCGATGGCCAAGCAACCTGCTGCCGCCGCACCTGCACCTTCCGACGCTGGCACCGGAGAATAGAAATTGAGTGATTTCATTCCGGCACCGATTGCGCAGCTCCCCTGGAAAACGATCCTGCTTCTGTTCGTGCTGGCCAGCTTTGGCTTCATCGTGCTCTATTCGGCGGCCGGCGGCAGCCTGACACCATGGGCAGGCCTGCATATGGTCCGCTTCACCCTCTTCGTCGGCATGGCGATCGTGCTGTCGCGGTTCCGGGAATCCTTCTGGAAGGCGATGGCTTTCCCCGTCTATATCGCCGTCGTGCTCATGCTTTTGGGCGTGGAGTTGATCGGCGCGGTTGGCGGCGGCAGTCAGAGATGGCTCAACCTCGGCTTCATCCGGCTACAGCCTTCGGAACTGATGAAGGTCGCGATCATATTGGCGGTGGCCCGATTCTATGACCTGTTGCCACCCAGCCAGATACGGACATGGGGCGCGATCTGGCCACTATTTGCGCTGCTCGCGGTACCCTGTGCGCTCATCCTGCTGCAACCCGATCTGGGGACGACGATTACCGTCGTCGCCGGCGCGCTGACCATCGCCTTTCTCGCCGGATTGCCGCTGCGCCTGTTCATCGGCGGCGGCGCAGCCATCGCGGTGCTCGCGCCCCTCGCCTATTTCTTTGCGCTGGAGGAATATCAGCAACGGCGCGTGACCACTTTCCTCAATCCGGAAAATGATCCGCTGGGCGCCGGCTATCATATCAGCCAGTCGAAGATCGCGATCGGTTCCGGCGGCCTGTTCGGCAAGGGCTTTCTGAACGGCACGCAAAGCCATCTCGATTATCTGCCCGAGGGACATACCGATTTCGTTTTTGCCACCATGGCCGAGGAATGGGGTCTGATGGGCGGGATATTGGTGCTGTTCTGCTTCTTCCTGCTGTTCCGCTGGGGTCTTGGTGTCGCAATGAAGGCAAAAACCCGTTTCTCCCAGCTGACTGCAGCGGGACTGACGGTCACGATTTTCTTCTACGTCGCGATCAACCTGATGATGGTGATGGGACTGGCCCCGGTCGTCGGTATTCCCCTGCCTTTCCTCAGCCACGGCGGCTCGTCGATGATGACAATCATGATCTGCGTCGGCATCCTGATGTCTATCGAACGCAATCCTGGGCGAAGCGGCAACGCATTTGGTTGATTATTCGAACCAAGCTGTTGCGTTCACAAAATCCGGCCCTATATAGCCACTCATATGGACGCTTAGCTCAGTTGGTAGAGCAGCTGACTCTTAATCAGCGGGTCGTTGGTTCGAAACCAACAGCGTCCACCAAATTTTTTCAATGGCATAGTATTTACGCCGCTGGCGTTGAAAAATATCTAGCGCCCACATAGCAACCACGCGACTTGGTAATATGTGGTAAGTCAGAGCAAATTGAGCACCGTTTTTTACAGAGAAAGAGCGGCACAATCTGACGGCTCTTTTCCTGTTGGCTATCAACCTGCCGCCTTTGGCTTTTGCAGACTGTTCATGGAAATCTTCAATAAGGCGGATATTGGTGAGCCATGATAGCCACCGATGTCGGCGAACCCATGTATCTATCGGCTACCGGCATCGTTCACATCTTCGCTTGCTACCTTCCGAGCGAGCCGGTCCGCGCGTCGGCGTTGCTTCTTTTCAAGAATTTTGCGGCTGGCTTCGCCGAGAAGTACGTTATCTGCCATGACCGCGCCGCGCTCGCCGATCGGCCTGTCTTTTCCGGTCGTCGAATCCTCGAACGTCTGCCGTTCGGTTTCCGCATTTATTTCGGCACCGATCAATACGGAATATGCCGACAGGAACAGCCACATAAGGAAAATAACCACCGCAGCGAGCGATCCGTAAGTCGCGTTATAATCGCTGACATTGGCGGCATAATAGCCGAAACCTACGGTGATCAATAGCCAGAGCAGAGTTGCCACTACCGACCCCAGCGAGAGCCAGCGCCATTTTGCGGGGCGGCGGTCGGGTGCATAGCGGAAGAACAAGCCAAAGGTCAGGCTGACCAGAAATCCCGCCGTCAGCCAGATCGCCAGTTTCAGGAAGACCAGCACACTATCGCCAAGATAGCCCTGCAGGAAATTGCTGATATAGGTGAATAGCGAGATTGCGGTCAGGCCGACAATCGCGACCCCCGCCATGCCGATGGTAATCTGCGCGCCAACCAGTGTCGTCATGAAAATATTACGCGATTCATGTTCTTCATAGATGATATTGAGCGCTTTCATCATCGCATTTGCCGCTCGCGTCGCGCCATAGGTCGAGACAAACAAGGCAAGCGCCAGGCCGAGGCCCTGCGCGGCCTTGTTCGTGTTGACGACCGACAGCATCTGCTCGCGCAGGATGGTAAGCACGGCAGTGGGTAGGATGGCAGACAATTGTTCGATGCTGTTGGTGACCGTATCGGGGTCACCGACGAGGCCGTAGAGCAACACGATGACGGCGATCAGTGGCACGAAGGCGAGAAAAGCAAAAAACGCAACGCCGGCCGACAGCAAGGGCAGATTGTGAAAGTCGTTCATCACATATAGGCGCTTCAGTATCGCCCACCATGCTTTTAGCGGGAAATGAAGCGGTGTTCGGGCCGTCGCGCCCGGGGTGCGCGCCTCGATATCGTGCGGGCTGGAATTTTGATGAACCCCGCCGGTTTGCACTTTGTCATCGCCATGCTCAGCGCTCATTCGGTCGCCCCGTTTTCCTCTTGGATTGCTTCGACCGGTTGTCTTGCAGACTCGATCGCCTTATCCGCCTTGCGTCCCTCGGCCAGATGTTCGTTGACGCCGGACTCGATTCTCTTGGCTTCTTCATTCAGCTGATCGAGATTGTCCTGATATTTTTCGTCAAAATCTTTCTCGCAAGCGCTCAACGATAATATCGAGATTGCCAGCAATATTATCTGTCGCCCCATCAATAGTCCTTCCGGTATCGCAGGTTGACGTTCGAACCGCCAAAGCTGCCGACCGAACTCAGCACCGACAGCGCAGGCGTCAGGCTGATTTCCAGCTGCGTCGCCGTATAGCCGCGCGCATCGGTCACGATCTCGACATAGACGTCATTGGTTATATATTGTCCGGCGGCAATTGATGTGCTGCGGCCCGTGTCCTTGTCTGCACCCAATATGCGCAGGCGATCGATACCCACCGACGACTGCAGCACACCAAGCGGATTGAGCCCGCCCCCACCGCCACGCAATCCGTTGAGGGACGATGCCAGTTGCACGGCCTGGATAGGTGTCAGTTCGCCGATCGAATTACCAAATAATATGCGCGCCATAATCTCGTCCTGCGGCAAGCCGGGTGTCGAACTAAACGCGATTTCCGGGTTCTCGGCGCTGCCCGTGATGTTGACGTTGATGTTCACGTCATCCACTTCACCACTGGCTGTCAGCGTTAACGTCGGGTTGGTCATCGAACCGCCATTGAAGCGCAAACGCCCTGATTCGAGATCGAAAGATCGACCGGCAAAGCCCAGCGTTCCGCGGATCAGGTCAATGCCACCGGTCAGCACAGGCTTGCCTGTGGTGCCGCGCACCTTGATATCGGCGGACCATTCGGAATCGAGCCCCATCCCGCTGACATAAATCTGGTTGTCGGCGATCAAATCGATGTCCAGCTTCCAGTTGCCGGGCACCCCGCTGATCGGTTCCGCATCGCCGGTGATTTTCTTGCGACCCAGAGCAGGCTTGCGCCGCACTCCGGTCAGGGTCGCGACTTTCGTCGATCCTTCATACACAATCTTGTAGCGTGTTTCGGGCAGGCGAATACGGCCACGGATCGTCGCAGGGGTAGTCGAATTATTGACCAGCTGGATTTCGCCGGTGGCCGATGCGGCAAGATCGCTGCCTTTTGCAAGCGTTGCATTGTCCAGATCGAGTGCCAATTGCAGCGGATAGCCCTTGGCGGAACTCAAAGACACAAAACCCTTGCCGCTGATTGTTCCGTCTCCGGCATTGGCGGTCAACTCGGTCACCTCCAAACGATCGTTGGTGAAGTTGCCGTTTATCTTCATATTGGTAAGGCGGGTGCCGTAGGCGTTGTTTTCGTAAACCAGCTTGTTCGCGCGGACGACACCAGTCAGTACCGGTGACTGCACTCGACCGGAGAAATCTGCCGCCACGCCGATAGGGCCCCGCAGATCCTGATCTGGGAGCGCCGCGAGAGAGAATAAGGTACTCGCCGGTCCATTATAGCGCAGGCCTCCGGATAGCGGCGCTGCAAGCAACCGCGTCGTCCATGATCCCGCAGCAGGTGGAAGCGGCGTCAGGTTTACATGCATCCGGCCGATAGCAGCACCTCTGCGCCGGAATATCGCACGAGCATTGCCGCCATCCGCGAGCAGCCGTCCGACAAAGTGCAGATCCACCGGCTGCGATACCGAAGCCAGGCTGGTGCGGGTAAAATTGTCGATGCGCAACCGCGCGTCCGCTTCCGGAAAGGCGCTGGGCGAGCTTTGGGAAAAATCGAGGCTACCCGTCGCTATTCCCCCGAGGCCAAGACCGGGCATCATCGGGTTGATCAGCGCCAGGTTGACGTTGTTCAACCGGCTTTGAATATTGAGGCCGCGCCCGTAATCGCCCGCCAGCTGAATGCTTCCTTTCGACAAGTCGATGGTCGTGGGGAGCAGGCTATATTTGTCGCGCCCGGGGATGATTCGCGCGGCTTTGCGGGTTTTAAATTCAACGCCGTTGGCCCGGCCATCAAGCGCCACTCGCCAAAGCTCGGGATCGAGGACGGCGTTGGCCGCAAAACGGAATGGAACCTGATTTCGGCCCTCCGCCATGATTTTCGCTGTGCCTTGTCCGCCACGATAATCGATTTTTGCCCGCGCTGCAGCAATTTGCAGATCTTGCATTTGCAGGCCCTGGATCTGGACATCGGCAACAACCTGCGGCTGGTCGTAAAGAATGATATCGGCATCGATGATGGCCCGCTCGATCGCCAGATTGGCAGGGCCAGGCAATAGGGTTTGGACGGCGGTTGCGGCGATGATTGCCCGCTGCTTCCCGCTGAAGGCGCTCAGGATCACGTCCCCCTCTATCCCGGAACCACTGGCGGCCAGTTGCCCGGAAAATGGACCGTCTCCGGACTGACGAATGCGACCTGTCAAACCGACTCCGGCAAACTGGGTTCCGCTGTTCACGTCGACCGTCAGCGGCCCGCTACCCGCGAGAATATCGACATTGGCGTCAAACTCTCCGTAATCGCTATTGCCATCGGCGACGATGGCATAACCCTTGGCATTGCCCCTGATAGTGGCAACCACGTTGTTCATGCCCACCCCGAAACCAGGGCGCGCGGCGGCTATTACGGCAACCGGGCGGGCCACGCTGCCGCTGACTTTTACGCCGATCGGCCCATATTGGTCAGACATACCCTTGGCTGCAAAATTGATTCCGCCAGACGGCGTGTAGCTGCCGCTGCCTTGGGTCAGCCGGAAGGACGGGGCTGCAACATTCAGGCTGCGGACCCGGGCGATGCCGTCCGTGTCATAGGATAGTTTGGCGACGATCAGGCTGTTGCCGCCGAGAAATTCGCGAGCACCGTCGTTGAATATCTGACTCGACCGCGCGCGGACTGTGCCGGTCAGTACAAAGGCACCATTTTTCCCGGACTTCAGGTCGATATCGCTATCGATATTGAAGACCCCGACGCTTTCGACCCGGTAGCCGTTGATGCGCCCCTTGAGGCCTCCGGTATAAAGTCCCTGGTTGAGATCGGCAACGATGACTGCGGTTGCGTTAATCCGGTCTGAAACAATCTTGAGATTTTCGGAAAGCAGTCTGCCATTGGCATATCCGAAGTCGCCGTCCAGCCGCACATTCGTAAGCAACGCGCCGACGCCTTCGTCTAATCCGGCAATCCGCTGTGCTCGGGCCCGCAAGGGAATGCGCCACTGCTCCTCTTTCAACGCTACATTGCCGCTAGCGCGTAAGCCGATCACCGTAGTGTCATCAAAGCCGATGCGCGCTGCATTGATTGTATATGCGATAGTGGGGGCAGTGAAATCGCCATTCAACATCATATTGGCGGTGACGCCCGCGCCATTAACATTGGCGGCAATTACCGATGGCTGAAGCAATCGGAAATCGACGTTGAGATCCTGCATCCGGTTGTTGCCGAGATCAACCACACCGTTGGTCGCCAAAACGAAATTGTCGCTATCTATCCGTCCGTTGATGTCGAACTTCCGGTCCTCACCGGCGGCGGTAAAGTCGATGTGGGTGACTGGCTCGAGCATGTTCTGGCCGGGGCCTGAGATAAACAAACCGGGACGTGCATCGCCGCGCACTGTGAATGTACCGTTCCGTGCCGATATGGCTACGTCTGCGAGCATGTCCTCGCCGCTTTTGCCTTCCAGTGTACCGTTCCATTTGGCCCAGTCACCCTTGCCGTTCAGTGCGAGGCTCATCGGCTGACCAGTTCCGGAGATACCGGCTACCAGTCCATTTTCCGGAGCATCCAGATTGAGCGCCAGGTCGAGCTTATTCTGTTCCGGCATGGCGTCGAGTCTGAATTTCAAACTGTCGCCGCCTGCAACTCCCGGCCTTGCAAGCGCCCGCGCTCGTCCGTTTAGAAGCGCGCGGGCATCAGCAATTTTCACCTCCGCCGACAGGCTGAGCACGTGACGTTCGCCAGTTATCACCTTGGCAATATCCAGCTCTCCGACTTCCAGTGTACCAACATCTATATCGAGGTCGGGCAACAGCGGCCCCTCGGACTCTGTTGGTAAAAATTCAGGCATGCGGAGCAGGCTAGCTTTCGGAATGATTAGCGAGCGAATATCAACATGACTGCCAATGAAAGCGAACGGCCGCCAGTCCATTCTGACGGTGTCGGCGGTAGCGAAAACACCTCGCGGATCTCGGATTTTCAGACCGGCAATTCCCATCTCGCCGTAGATGGAACCGCTGATCTCATCGATTTCCAGTTCGATACCGTTTTCGAACTCGAAGCCCTCAATCTGGTTTGCGACAAAGCGATGTCCGCTGCTGCTGTCCAGCCAGAGATAGCCGGCAATCAGGATCACCAGAACCAGCGCGATCAATGCTCCCGACCAGATCGCAACTTTATGAGTCAAGGGCCCGTAAGCGTCAGTCTCGCTCATGGTTTCGTTATCCGCCATCAGAATGCCTGTCCGATCGAGATATATACCGAAACTCGCGATTCACCCGGTTGCCGGTTTATCGGGGTGGCGACATCGACCCTGAGTGGTCCGAAATTGGTGTAAAAGCGTCCGCCTATGCCGACGCCGTAGCGCAAATTGTCAAAGCCCGGAGTGGAGCTCGTGTAGACTTGCCCGGCATCTACAAAACCGACGATTCCGTAGTCGCCAAAGCGGTAACGGACTTCCGCCGCCGCTTCGACCATGCTGCGCCCGCCAATCGGACGGTCTTCGATGTCTTTGGGGCCAAGTTCCTGATACCCGAAGCCGCGCACGGATCCGCCACCGCCGGCATAATAGCGCCTGGACGGTGCGATCAGTTCGCGGTCCGCGCCAGCGATGGACCCGACGCGCGTACGGCCCGCAATGATGATACCGTCATCAACCTGGAAATATGCGGTTCCTTCGAGAAGGCCGCGGCCATAGATTTGCGTGCCGCTGCCGAGCGATGCTTCGGGCGATAGTTTCGCCGACAGACGGAAGCCTTGCGTCGGATCAAGCAAACTGTCCGTCGTATCAAATGTGACCTGCCCCGGCAGCGCGGCGACGTAAAAAGTGCGCCGATCCCTTTCGCCGGTAGTAAAATTGAAATCTTGTTCATTGGTGCCGAGAATCTCGAAACCATAGCTATAGGTTAAACGCTTTTGCCAGATTGGGGTGCTGTCGTAGGAGATGCGCCCGGCCAGCTTTCCGGTGAACGCCTCATAGGCCTCAAAATCACTGTGCAACGCGGAGATTCCCAGTTCGACCGTTCTGTCGCGGCGACCGGCGTTGCTGCGCCTGAAAGTCAGCGATGCCCCCTGCTCCTGGGTTCCTGCCACTCCGCTCGCGATCAGCGCGCCTTCTGGCGGGAATAGATTGCGATGGGTCCAGCTGCCTTCCAGACGAAAGCCCTGCCCGGTACTATAGCCAGCGCTGCCCGCCAGAGTGCGCGGTGGCCCTGCTACCTGCTCGACATTGATAGTCGCATATTCGGTCCCGTCCGGCGCGGCTTCTCCACTCGCGGTTGGCTTGACCGATACGATTGAAAACAGACCCGTGGCGACCAAGGCCTTGCGGAGGTCGTCGACCATGCGGCTGTCGTAGAGTTCGCCCTTATCAAAACGGCTCAGCACCCCGATATGGTCGGCGTCAAAGGCGGTTGTGCCGGTCGTGATTATCTCGCCATAGCTGCTACGTGGGCCAATATTGACAGGCAGAGTATAATCGCCGGTGCCAGTTTCTGGGTCGAGTAAAATATCTCGCTGTCCGGTTTCAGCGAAAGGATAGCCTTCCTGTGGCAGAACCACCGCTATATTGGCTTCGGCAGCCAAGACCCGCTCGGCGACAATTGGTTCACCGGTTTTGGGAACGAAATTTCTGGTGATCAGGTCTTCGGGTACGACTCTGTCAGCATCGAATATTATCGCGCCGAGATCGTAGCGCCTGCCGGGCTCAACCTGGAGCACGACCGTCAGTTTCTCGCCTTCGGTCTCGGGAAGCTCGACCATACCGTTTACCGACGCGTCAAAAAATCCCTGACCGGTCATGATATCGACCAGCAATTGCTGGTCCTCTTGCATCCGGGCAGAAACCATGGCGCCGTTCGCGGCCTTGCCGTCAGCCTCTTCCAGCGCAGAGAGCTCTTCAAACAGACTGCGAATATCATCCGCACTGACGGGACGAACTTGGGTCTTTCCGCTTTCTTCGAGCGATTCCAGTCCATCTATCCGGTAATCATATCGTAGTGCCGCGGTCTGCTCGCTGTCGTCGGCCTCCGTATACTGGCTCTCGTCGAACGGTTCGACATCGAAGCTATCAATTGGTGTCAGCGGATCGTCGATTTCAGGATCATTTACCGGCGCGTCGGCAATCAACTCGTCCGCATCGGCATCTTGCAGTTCAGGCAATACCGCCATCCCGTCCCGCGCATCTTCCTGTTGCGCTTGACGTTCCAGTCTTTTTTGTTCGGCAGCCCAGTCTTCGACGCTCCCCATCGGGGCATCAGGATTATCATCAATCGCAGGGATGGTCGCATCGAATTCCGAATCATCAATGATCGGTGCGCGCGGGTCTGCTGGAGGCTGGGTGGCATCCAGCGCTTGAGCCAGGGCGGCTGTCGAGTTTAAGCTCGCTAGCGATATAATTGCGGTGAAGGCCGGGAACATGTTCTTATGACGCATTCTGGTGCCGCACCTAGTTAAACGCATATCAGGGATGAAATGCTGTGATATTGTTTGTCAAAAAGAGGCCGCCGAAGATTTCGGTAAATAATAGCCTCATCGACCTTACGCTCAAACCGTCAACAGGTTCCCTGTTAAAAACATATTTCCACGCGTCATTCATTAAACGACGGCTTCCCACCAAATTGGGGTAGTTTGAAGCGAATATATGTTCGAGTTCACGGGAATGTCTGACATTGGGCGGAGATTTCGACCGGCCGATAGCGGTCTGTCCGTATTTAGCCTGTAGCACCGACAAAGAGAACGTTGCTACTCGATGTTCAGGAACGTCAGCTTCGACCCGGTTGGCTGAGTTTACACACCCCGCTCTTGGGATGTTCAGGATAATTCTATCAACGTTCGATCGTGAAGCTCGTGCAACAGATCAAGCACATCCTTGTCACACACGTCTTTGGAAACATGATATTCCTGCAATATTGCTGTCTTTAATTCGCCAAATTTTTTGCCGTCTCCGATGAGTTCCCAGATATGACGGCCGGAATCGCTCAAACTGTAAAATTTGCCGCTTTCCGTGTGCATCAATGCGAGTTCATCATCGACAACCGCCTCGACGCAATCCCCAGTTTTATTGATGAAGCTATTGTCCGTGATCGCGCTCATATTATCCGATAGTCCTGATCATGTATTTGTGTTTCCGCTAGATATAGCCAAGCTCATGCATCAACGGCCTGTTAGCCTCAACCATCTTCTGCCGTAAGTCGGCGTCCAACCGTTCCACACCTTCACCGACACGTCCAGAACGGAAAAATTTCGCAGCCTTTTCGGGCCTCTCGCTGAATCCTGAAATTTCTTCTTTCGCGCGCAGCTTATCGAAACGAGATAGTTCAACGGCCGATTTGATCTGCTCAGATAGATTGGGGCTATCCAGTCCGATGAAATCAGCCATGCGTGCCAGACAACCCACAGTATCGACAATCATATCTTCATAGCGGATGGTCAGGATGGGAATTTTGGACTGATTGTGCCAACTTCGATAATGACCGGTCCAACCCATGGTCTTTTGCCGAAGTTGTGATTTTGACCCGCCCGCCATGACATGAGCTGGATTGTTCATCTGCTGGATGACTTTTGCAAAATCTTGATGCCCCTGATGATAAGCATAGGAAACGGCAACATCCAAAGGATTACGAACAATGTAAATAGCACCGAAAGAACAGTCGGCGGGGAATATGGCTTCACCATTTCCGCTGTCATGATAAGCATCATGTACTTTGGTATAGAGAAGCTTTTCCGCATCGATGGCAATTGCCCGATTGGCTGCAGGGCGCAACAAATCGATTTCATCATCGGTCATATCGGATGATGGCAATCCTGTCAGCGCATCGAATCGAATACGATTGCTGGCAATCGAACCGACAAGGTCAATCGAGAGGTTATCGACGTCGTCTTGTTCGTCATCACGCAGAAGCTTCGAAAGCAATATCCGTGTCCAGGTGTTTCCCGATTTCGGATAAGACGCCAGCCAGCATATCTTTTGGCTAGCTGTTCTTCCCTTCATTGGCACAAATCCAGCCATCACCTAACCTTCGTCACCGTCATTTCCGTCTGATCGTGCACATGCAGTTCCATCCCATCGGTCGATCCAATCGTTCATAAAGGAAAGGCTTTCATCAAACCTGCTTTTGTCCATCGTCCGATTGAAACTTTGTACTTCCACATTTTCTATCAATTTGCCCAACATCTGATACAGCTTTTGTTTGCCCCAAATGGCATTGGCAAACCGCGGTCGATAAACGCTATTCCTCAACTGTTTTATTGATTTGGCGCCGGATATTTTTTCTATTGCGAAAGGATGTGTAGCGATATTGGCGGTGTTATTTTCCAGGATCGACAGGCTTGCCAGCTCACCCACACTTTTGGGTGAGGCATTGGCTGGAACAGCAAAAAATTTCTCAAAATTCTCCGCATCCCTGACTGCCGAGACCTTTTCTGCATTTGTCAATTTCAGGGCATCTTTCCATAGCTTCAAGTCCTTCTGCCCACTGTAGCAATTATTGCTACCTCCGATCTGTGCCGGATCTATAATCAGGACGTCATCGGTGAAAAAGCTGCGCCCCCGATCAGCCAATGCTGCCGACAATGTCGACTTGCCAGCTCCCGAAGGTCCAGTGAATGCATGAACCGCTTCGCGGTGAATGACGGCGCTGGCATGCAGGGGAAGCAACTCTCTTTGGTAACAAAGTGCGCCCCATGCTGACCCCAGCAAGAACAACGCGACCTCTTTGTCAGATGCGGTGCCGCGGTCATATGTTATCCTGTCGCCTCCGCTCACCAGAAAGCGCACGCCATTGGGGATCTTCAACAGAAATTGCGATGGACTTGCTGAAAAAGCAACGCCCGTATCCGTCGGATCGGAGATTGCGTCTGGAACAAATCCCTCGCTGATCGTGACATCGTGTCCCGAGTCAACCAGATAGGGAGTCACCCTCGCCCCCAAATCAAGATCAGCACAAACGGTAAAGGGTATGTTGCGCATCAATTTTTACCCTTCACCCAATTTATATACCGTGATGTTGCAATCGCCCGGGGCAAACCAAGGGTGACAATTCCCGCATCGGGGTGATCTTTTACCGACAATGGCGTTTTGTCCGGCCAATTGTCCAGCAACCCTAGTAGCCGGGGAATATCAAATCTTTTTTGCATCTCTGGATCATCCGCCAAACGTTCAATTTCCTGCTTATAGCGCGGCAGGTCGCGGGTCATCCGCATATGGCCGTCTGCCGCCTGTCTGCCACGCTCCGCATTCAGGATTTCCGGCGGCAGGCGCTTTGCCATCATCCGTTTGACAAGTCGTCGGTCTTCGCCATTTTCCATGAATTGCTGCTCGGGAATGCCCATGCAAAATTCGACCAGCTTGCGGTCTCCAAGCGGGTCTCTCCTCTGCACGCCAGTCAGTGTTTCTAATGCATAGCTGGCCGTCTGCCCCATGTCGCGCGTTCCATTTTCGCCCATGTAAATCATCTTTTCCCGGCCATCGGCAAAGCCTGAATAGCTGGTATCAAAGCCCATTTCCGTCGCTCGATCATCCAACCGCATATCGCCAGCATAGGCCGGGTTTATCGCCGAATGGGCACTCCACCCGGGATGCTTGCGCCTGCCTCTGAGGTTGCTGATATGCTGCACTATCTTGCCAGGAAGGTTTGGCCGTATCGCACGGCCATATAGGCGTGAAAATCGGGAGTCGTCATTGTCGGATGCGCGCAGTTCACGCCACAATTTTAACCATCGCCCCTGCCGCAACAATTTGGCATAAATGGAGCGGCCGCTGAAACTCAGGGTCCGGTTTCCGCTCTCCCCGCCAAGCATGACATTGCGGCCTTCCTGCATTGCCAGTCGCTGTAAATTGATAAACCAGTGCAGATTTTTAACGGCAAATGGCGGTGTTTCCGAAAGCAAGATCATTTTATCAAGGTCATGATCAATTGCCAGATCTGCGGAATCAACGAACCTTGCATCAAGCTGCGGATACATGGCCGCAAAGGCCCTTACCGGACCGGATTCGTCGCCGGAGCGGCGATGGCCCAGCGCTGTGCCGTCCCAACCTGGAGCGGGAACAGAGGTAAAGCTGATAATTCCTTCTACCGACCTATCGTTCTGCTTGTCCAGATATTCCATCGCCGCTGCAACCACAGAGGAGGAATCGAGGCCGGAACTCAACATTGCGGCCGGGGTCCGGATTGCGCGCATATTGCTCGCAACACTCCGCTCGAAAATCTCATTGGCTGCTTCGACATAATCTTCATCACGGGCAAAGCGTATCTCTTTGGCTTCGCTCCAATCCGTGTGGCGTTCCAAACGCAGGAAATCCGGCCCGGCTTCAAGAATATGCCCCAGGGGAACCGATTTTATGTCTTTGTAAAAACTGTTGTCCATATCCTGATTGTTAAGGATCATGGAATCAGCGAGCCGCTGCTCATTCAATTCACGCGGTATATCGCCGATGGCAAATATCGCCTTGGGAGCAGATCCAAAAACAAGCCGGTTCCTGTTGTCGTGGTAAAATATCGGCGTTGCCGCTCCATCAGAACGAATGGCGTAAATTCGGTTATGCTCGCGATCACAGAGCAATATGGCAAAGCTTCCATATAGATGCTGGGTGAGCTGTTTGCCCCATTTTTGCCAGGCCATGTGAACAAGCGCGCTATCCGCCATGGATTTCAAACGGCTTGTTTCCAGGCCTATTTTCGCAGCCAGTTCTTCGCGGTGTTGCAGCAATCCGGAAAATACCATCGGCATCCGGCCGCCTGTCGATACGGGTTGCTGGTCATATTTGTCATCAGGAGTGAACAGGCCGGCCCGGGTCCAGCACAGGCCGAAATTATCATATGTGCGATGCACTTGCTTGATCGGCCCGTATAGGCGCAGGGCGGTCGCCATACGTTCGACAGAATTAGCCGGAACAGACGAGTTGTCGCGATGGAATATAGCCCCGATGCCGCTCATAGCGGAGCACTAGTAGTTTCCGTGGCAATTGCAATCGGCGGGTCGACCCGTTGCGTCATAATATGGCTTGCGATGGCCCGCTGTTTCATTTCCGGCTAACGACAATCTCACCGGCGGAGAGGGATTTCGGCCTGATGATGGTTTTTTCGCCATCTGACCATTTGACTTCAATCAGCGACACATATTTCGCCTTGCCCAGTCCGAAGTGCGCGGCGATCGGGTCAAAGGCCATAAAGCCGCCGCTGGCGCTAATAATGCGCATCTGACATTTTCCCGGACGTACCCGTGTTTCGCCATTGGTACAAATTGTCACCCGCGCGCCGATGCCCATGCTGTTGCCGATCGTATCGCGCAGATGCACCCACAATGCGCCCCCAGCCGGTCGATCATTGCGATGGACGATCATTCGCAACGATCCCATATCGCGAATGACATCGATGTCACCATCGCGGTCATAATCAAACGAAACATAGCTGTAGGAGGGGATCAGATCGGTAAAGCCAAAGCTATCGGTCGCATCGGCAAATTGCCCCGACTGGTTGTGATAAAATTTATTGCTGCCGCTGATGGATGGTTTCTGCCAGATACCCGTCATAATCAACAAATCTTCCCAGCCATCCTGATCAAGATCGGCAAAGCGACTGTTCCAGCTCCAACCTGGCATATCGACCTTTTGAGCGCCGGCATCATCGCGAAATGCGCCGTCGGCTTGTCCGGTCATCAATATGTTGACCGTGTCAACCGCTGCGGTAGCTTTTCCCGATAAAGTATATTCTGCGGGCAATTCCCAACGAGGCTCGATAATAACCACGCAATGGCGTTGCATTTCGGGAATATGAGCGAGGTTTTTGCGACAGCGATTATATTTTTCGGTGCTGCCCTGTGTTTTCCGCTTGTCGAAATTGTCTCTTATATATTGCAGCGACGCACATAAAATCCGGTCTGATGCTTCGGTTGATTTTGCGCATCCGGTATTCCCTTGCCTCATATTGCTGCGGTGGATGAAATCCATGGAAATCAGCCGTTCGGCGCAAGCAGCCGTATCATATTCCCAACGCCCCAGATCGGCGGTAAATTGTGCACATATATCGTAAGCGCGCGAGCCGGATTGCCCTTTCGTATTGCCGCCGCCGCCTGGCATTGCAACTTGTGCACCATAATAATCGGTTATCAGGTCGTTATTCCAGTCACCTTGCGAATAACTCATGGAGGATCGAATCGTATATGGGAACGGCGTGTCCTTGAATTGCCTGACGCGGAAGGATCGTTTGCCGTCCGACATCAGGAAAGCATCTGTATTGCGGACGTCATCGCCGATCAGAATATCGATATTGCCATCACCATCAAAATCACTTGCCAATGTAGTCAATGTCGCGCCTGGAAAGCCGGGGAGCCGTTTGCTTGCAAAGCCACCCTCACCATCATTCCACGCAATATTATTATGCGAAGAAAGAGCGATAAATCTACCGCGATCATGCTCGGCTGGCGTCGTCCAGTTGCCGAAAGCGATGTCGATATCGCCATCATTGTCAAAATCGGCAAAGGCCATAGCCACAGCTAGAACGCCGTCCTTATTGTCTATCTGGACAGAGCGCCGATAATCAAATTCGCCCTCTTGGTTGAACAGAGCGAACACCCCCTGGCCAAAGGACGCTCCCACAATATCAAGCTGCTGGTCTCCATTGATATCGACAAGAGCCAGGTTTCGGAAATCCAGTTTTTCTAACGGTCCCAAATCAATTTGCTGCCGGATATATTTGCCGC
Organism: uncultured Sphingorhabdus sp.; assembly: GCA_963974765.1. Lineage (GTDB taxonomy): Bacteria > Pseudomonadota > Alphaproteobacteria > Sphingomonadales > Sphingomonadaceae > Parasphingorhabdus. The sequence goes on along the minus strand of CAXBEI010000002.1, from coordinate 511,586 downwards.
CGATATTGGCATAAAGCGAAAAACCTGTCTGATGAACTGAACGCGCTGTGAGAATATCGGTCCAGCCGTCTCCATGGACATCACCTGCTGCCAGTCCGGCACCCATATTATAAGGACTGAATATCTTGAGCGGGCTGATCACGCCCTTTTCGTCCAGACCAATGGCAGGCCCCATAATTCGCGCAAAATTGGCCTTTTCACCGACAAAGGCTTCCTTGGCGGCATCCATATTGTTTGATACAAGGTCGATCTCGCTACCGCCGTCGCTTTCGATTTCGGCCGTCACTGTCTGGAAGCGAACCTTTTGCTGGGCGATCTTGCTAGCAAGTGCGGAGAGATTCTCTGCAGCGGGAAGCGGGAATGTTGCGGGCCATTTGACCAGCTCTTGTGACTTCAGAAGTGAAACCCGCTGCTGCACATCATAACGTTGCTCTGCCTTCCCGGCATAGCGGCCCAAAATGCCGCCGAATATAGCGAACGCGATGACAAGCACCCATAAGCTGACCGCGGTGCGTAGCGATATCGCTCGCCACAGGATGATGAAGGCATATATGCTGAACGAGCCGAGCCCGATAATCATCGCTACAGCATATTCGGCCTTTAACCCGATGCCGACCAATATTGCCACCAGTATTACATCCAGAGCGATAGGCGCAGGAACGAAACTGGCCACAACCGCAATCGCCAACAAAGCAAGCAAAGGCAGAAAAATACCGGCTTGGGGTAGCAGCGTGATCAATTCATTGGGCTTTGTGATCGTCGCAACCAACGCGCCCAGCAATGCCGCCAGAAACATCATCGGGACGGTGATGATGAAAATGAAAAAGAAATTGCGCGCGTAGTTCCGCAGGAACCAGACCAGCGATTTCATCGGGCCGTGGATTGTCGGATCCGCATCTTTCGGCGAAAGCACGCGCAACATCCAGGCGGTGACCCCTTTGGCCTGAGATGCATCGGCCATATTTGCTGCCGTGTTTCCCGAGCTAACCGTCTCGGCCACCAGCACATATTTGCACAACAAAGGTATGGCGACCAAAACCATCACCAGCGCTAAAGCAGTTTTGATCGCCGCCAGATAGAAAGGCAGCAACGCGAAGCTCATGGTGACGATAATGATATTCAATGTCGGCGACGCCAGCATTGCCGCCAATGTCGTTTCCAGCCGCATACGCCCGGCATGCAGACCGAGCGCAATGGGGGCGGCGCAATTGACACAAACACCAAGCGGCGCACCGATCGCGGTGCCCAGCGCAGCATTGGCAAAACTGCCCTCGAACGAACGCTTTTTTACCAGCGACAATAAGGTGAGAAGTGAGGCGCCAAAGAGGACGCCAAAGGCCATCCCCTTCTTGTTGGTGGAAATCCAGTTTGCGGTATTTGCCACAATTTCCCAGAGGATGCCGCTGTTTGGCAATATCCGGATGACGATATCAAACGAAAGCCCCGACAACGGCATGTCGCCGCCCATAAGGGCCTTTTCATTCAAGGCCGGATAGCGCGAACTTAACCAGAATATCGCGGCCAGACCGATCAGCGCCGCAATCGCAAAATAGAGTCGATAATCGCGACTACCGGTATATTGGCGATCCGCTTGACCGGTTGTGGCTAGTAACATCTTGTTTTAAAACAACTTAATTACTTTTCAGGCGACCGTCGTTGCTAGGAAGTTGAAGCAGCGAACCCATCTGTATTGGCTCCGGTGCTTGATTGCACAGAATCCATACCTTTATCCAGATCGACGAGCTGCGGTTTTATCCAAGCCTGTTTTTCGTCATTTTTCGATTGATCTGAATTTTGATTCGCCATGCCATATTCTCCTGAGGGTATTATCTGACTGCCACTTTGCAGTCCTGAAACCCCGATACTCCTGTCGAACGGCACCAATGAAGTCAACTAGTTATAAAACCACCGTGGGCAAAAAATATCGCTACTGATAGAAAAAAGGAATCTGACTACCGCACTCGGCCTGGCATGCAGACCGGATGTGACTGGCCATGATCATCGACCTGGGATACCATACTCAAATGCTAAATAAAAAATACTGGATTGCCCTGACCGTAATCATCATTTGTTTGTTTTTCGGGTGGCGCGACCTCAATTCCGGCATCGATTCAGGTGAACCATTGACGGAATATGGCATGACCCTGGAAATCGGCGAAGGCACAAAAGCCATGGTGGCCGCTTTGAACGATATCGAGGAATATCGGAAAGGCTCCCGGTTGAAGCGGCTATATGCCGAGGCCAAGCAACAGTTCCTAGTATCCATCGGCATCTACACCAATGGCATCGCTCGCAGAAAATTCAAAATAGCCAACAGGTTGCTCGACCAAGGCGAAACCGAAAGTGCGCTAGAATTATATGAAGAGGTCCGGGGATATTACAGCGGAAGCGCCGCAACCGACAAATCTTCCAAATTTCGGGCGGCGCTAAATTCGAAAACGGCCATCGCCTATATGAGATTGGGGGAGCAGCTAAATTGCCAGAACAATCCGCAAGCGTCAGTCTGCATCATACCTTTGGACAATGCTGCGGTTCACAAGCTGACCGAAGGCTCCACCAAAGCGATCAAAATCTATCAGGACGAGATACTCGCCGACAATCCGGACGATTATGAGGCAAAATGGTTGTTGAATCTGGCTTATATGACGCTGGGTAAATATCCGGACGGCGTGCCGGCGGAACATCTGTTGCCCATGCCGGGTATGATCCAGGATTATGATGGCCCCCGATTTGCGAATGTTGCCGATATGATGGGGGTCGCTGACAATACGCGGGCCGGTGGCGCCATAGTTGAAGACTTTAACGGCGATAATATGCTCGATATTTTCGTGACCGACTGGGACCTGACAGGGCGTGTAAAACTGTACCTGCGACAAGCAGATGGCAGTTTCCACGATGCCACGCAGGCGGCTGGTCTAGCCGACATGCCGGGCGGTTTGAATGTAACCCATGGCGATTATAATAATGACGGTTTTCCGGATATCTTCATCCTTCGCGGCGCATGGGCCCGGCAAAAGGGAGCGATACCCAATTCATTGCTGAAAAATAACGGCGACGGAACGTTTACCGATGTCACCAAAGCGGCAGAGGTTCTGGATTTCAGCCCGACACCCTCGGCAAAATTTGCCGACTTAAACCATGATGGCTGGCTGGATTTGATCGTTGCAGCGGAATCCGACAAGGAAAAAGGCGAAGACTTTCCAGCGCGCATTTATCTGAATGATCAAGACGGCACGTTCACCGATACTGGAGCAAAGGCAGGTTTTTCCTACGATTGCCGCTCTAGAAGTTTAGCCGTGGGCGATTATGACGATGACGGCAACGACGATATTTATGTCTCGTGCCTTGACAAAGCCAACCATCTCTTTCGGAACCAATGGTCTCGGGAAAGCCAGACGGTGTCGTTTGAAGACGTGGCCATGGCGGCTGGTGTACAAAACCCGACGATAAGCTTCGCTGCCTGGTTCTGGGATTATGACAATGATGGCCGCGAGGACCTTTTGGTGTCCGGCTACGACCGGCAAGCGCCTACGACGCCTGAGATAGGCCGGTCCTATGCCGGGCTGACAACAACCCGGGCAATCCCGGCTTTTTATCGGAATATGGGCGACGGCCGTTTTTCCGATCAAACGAAGGCTTTGGGCGTCGACAAGCCGATATTTGCGATGGGCGCGAATTTCGGGGATTTTGACAATGACGGTTGGCTTGATGCCTGTTTTGGTACCGGCACGCCGGATTATCGCGCTATTTATCCCAATGTCGCGCTAAGCAACACTGGCGGCTCCGGCTTTCGTGATATTACCGGCGCATCGGGCTTGGGCCATATCCAGAAAGGGCATGGCACCGGCTTTGCTGATATCGACCATGACGGGGATCAAGATATCTTCATTGAACTGGGCGGAGAATCAGAAGGCGATATTTTTCAAAACGCACTGTTTGAAAACCTGACCAATCAAAACAACTGGATCAAGTTGTTGCTTGTCGGAACAAAAAGCAACCGCAGCGCCATTGGCGCGCGCATCAAGGTCGATGTTCGTTATCCGGGCGGCACCCGCCGTTCGATATACCGAACGGTCAATTCGGGAGGAAGCTTTGGCAGCTCCCCCTTCCGCAGTGAAATCGGTTTGGGCAAAGCGGCTTCAATCGAACGTGTGACGATCAATTGGCCCAGCTCGGGAATCAAACAAATCTTTGATGATCTCAGCACTGATCAAGCTTATCGCATTAGCGAAAATAGTGATAAACCCGAGCTGATCAGATTGGCACCGCTGCCGCTACGGCTGAATGGCAGGAAGGCGCCTGCTCATCAGCATTGATAGCTAGGCAGGATATCACCAGTTGGTATCACAGCGAACTGATATGCCAGGATAATAGCGGCTGATGCCTGCTGCGCTCAATCTCTCGCGCGGCGACGACCGGGGACAGGTCATGCTCCCGACGGAACCCCGCGGTCCTGATCTTGCGGCAAGTCTATCGGCGTGGCCGCACAAATCGTGCGTAGCGCCTGTTTCAGCCCTTCTTCGACAGTCGGGTGGTAATATGGCATTTCCAGCAACTGGCTGGCCGTCTGCCCCTGCTGGATGGCCCATGTCAGCATATGCGCGAGATGTTCGCTGGCCGGCGTGCACAAGTCCGCTCCGATCAAGCGGCCATCTGGTGCTGCGGCATAAAGCGTGAGAATGCCCTCGTTGGTGCCTTCGACGCGCGCCCTGCCCTGATCGCTGAAATCAGCAGTGCCGGTGATCACCCCGTCTTCCTCCGACTGGCCGATCCGGGCCACCGGCGGGCTGGTGAAGGTGATGCTGAAATGCGGAAAGCGGTCGGCGTGCATCGATGCCGGGAAAGCCACGGCATTGCGCCCGGCAATCGCACCGTCTTGAGAAGCTTCGTGCAACAACGGCAAATCATTGGCGACGTCGCCAGCCAGAAAGATCGAACTATCCCCGCATTGCATGGTATCGCGGTCGTGGACGGGCACACCATCATCATCGAGCGCGATCCCGGCGGTAGCCAGATCGAGGCTTTCGAGATTGGGTGGCCTGCCGGTTGCAACCAGCACATGATCAAACTGTGCCTGTCCCGAAGAAGCGCCACTCCACGAAAGATGCGCACCGTCTTCGGTTGCGCCGGCCTCCAGTTCCACGCCCAGCTTCAGCGTCAGGTCCGCCTCGATTATTCCCTTAAGCGCCGCATGCACCTTGTCGCAGCGGATGCCGCCAAGACGTTCACCCTGGTCAAACAGCGTCACATCAACGCCCAGTCGCGCCATAGCCTGCGCCAGTTCCAGACCGATGGGTCCCGAGCCGATGACGGCTAGCCGGGCTGGCAGATCGATGAGATCGAATATATTCTCGTTGGTCAACAAATGCTTTCCCAACCCGGCGAACTGATCGGGAATAAAGGGCGCCGAACCCGTGGCGATCACTATGCGGCGGGCCTCGATCTGACGGCCATCGTCCAGTTCAAGACTGTCTGACGCAATGAATCTCGCCCTGCCGCGCAAGCGAACCCGGTCGGGGATATCGGCAATGCTCTCGCGAGTCAGTCTGGCAAAACGGTCGCGCTCGTCGCGCACCCGCTGCATCACAGCTTTTCCGTCGATCTTGATATCCGAGACCGTGATCCCGAACAGGCTGGCAGAGCGGGCGGCGTGGGCTGCATGCGAAGCCGCAATCAGCAGCTTTGACGGCATGCAGCCCACCGTGGCGCAGGTTGTTCCATTATAATAAGGATCGATCAGCAAAGTGCTGGCGCCATTGGAGCGCGCCGCCCGTTCTGCCGCGAGCCCGGCTGTACCGGCCCCGATAACCGCGACATCACATCGCAACATTTTGGTCATATCAGGCGCCAATCGTAATCGACTTGACGTTTACGAACTCCTTCAGCCCTACTTCGCCGTGCTCGCGGCCATAGCCGCTATCCTTGACCCCGCCAAAGGGCATGTCCGGCGACGCAATTGAGTAAGTATTGATATTGACCATGCCGGTGTCGAAATAGGTCGATGCCATTTTGACCGCGCGATCGACGTCCATGCTGAAGATACCGCCGCCCAGCCCGTAGCGGCTGTCATTGGCAATGCGCATCGCGTCTTCGTCGTCCCTGGCTTTGATGATCGATGCGACCGGACCGAAAATCTCGTCATCATAGGCGGGCTGCCCGGGCGCAACATCGACCAGCGCGGTGGCGGGGTAGAACCATCCTTTATCATCGGGTACAACGCCGCCAGCGACGACCTTCGCACCCTTGGACACGCTCTCCTCGACCTGGGAATGGACCTGGTCACGCTGGCTACGTGACACCATGGGGCCAAGCTGGGTATCCTCTTTATTCGGGTCGCCCATATTTATGTCTTTGAAAGCGGCGGCATAGCCTTCGACAAAGGCATCATAATTTTTCTCGGTGACGATGAAGCGTTTCGCATTCACGCAGGTCTGGCCGTTGTTGAAAATCCGGCCCTGTACACAGGCTTTGATTGCCAGATCGAGATCGGCATCGTCGAACACCATATAAGCGTCGTTCGAACCGAGTTCCATGACCGTCTTTTTCGTCACTGCTGCTGCTCTCTGGGCGACAGACCGACCGGCCTTATCGCTGCCGGTCAGGGTCACACCGCGGACCAGTTCATGCTCGATAATCGCGTCCGACTGATCGTGCGTGATCAGCAGCACGCCGAACAGGCCCTTGGGCAATCCTGCCGCTTCGTAAATATCACGCAGCATCAGACCGCTGCCAGTGCAATTGGCCGAATGTTTCAGCAGCACGCCGTTGCCGACCATCAGGCTGGAAATCGAATAGCGGATCGCCTGATAGCAGGGGAAGTTCCAGGGCTGGATGCCGTAGATAACGCCGAGCGGGGAATAGGTTACAAGCCCGCGCCCTTCCGGTACCTCGCGTTCTTCGTCGGCGAGCATGCTCGGTCCGTGCTTGGCGGTATAATCGCAGATGCTCGCGCACAGTTCGATTTCCTCGCGCGCGTCGCTGAGCAACTTGCCCATCTCGTCGGTCATCAGCTGGGCAAATTTATCTTTTGATTTCCGTAACTCGGCGCCGATTGCTGCAATCACGCCCGCCCTTTCGTCAAGGCTTTTCAAGCGCCAGTCGAGAAAAGCATCATGGCTGGTCTGGACCACTTCCATGGCCTCTTCATCCGACATGATCGGATAGGTTTGCAGGAGCTCTTCGGTAAGCGGGTTTACGGTTTCAATTGTCTTGTCAGTCATGGGGGATCCTTGTTTTCAAATTTGGTCTGAAGCGTGGGGGATTGGGGAGATTTGCTCAGCCGTAGGTTTTGCGGTGATCGTCCAGAGTATCGGAAACATGTTCCAGCGCTGTATCGATTGCCTCTGCGAAGCTTTGGTCGTCGAGACGGAATATGCCGCTATGTGCGGCGCAGACGATAGTCGTGTCGGCCCAGTCACGGGCCAAGCCCCTGGCCCAGCGGATATAGTCATCCGCCGCGCCGGCACGCTTTTCCAGCCCGTCCGCAAGCTTGGGATGGAAGCGCAATTTCGGGCCCGGCACCATTTTCTGGGCAAGCGCCGGTAGATTGATGACCATCAGCGTATCATCGACATGGATAATGCCGCTTTCCCTGTGCCGCACAATGACCGAACCGACATGCACACTATCGTCATCTGAAATGAAGTCGACGCCGGAAGGGATTGAAAAATCGAGGATATCGGCGAATTGCTGCTGAGTAGCAGAATCCTCGATGAGATCCTTGTCCCAATGCAGATGCGGGGCCTGCTCGTGATGGCGACGGGTGCCGATCAGCCGGGCATGGGGCAGCATCTTCTGGATGAATTCGCAGTGGATGGTGTGAAACGGATGCACATTCAGCACCACCTCGATCAATGCGCCGCCATCGGTCAGCGCCATCAATTGATCCTGATCGGACTTGTCCATCTCGTAGGAATCAAGCAATATAAAAGTACCACCGGGCTTACGCACCAGCGACATATGGGTCCCTATGTTGATAACGTGCGCGATTTTAAAATCGCCGCGTATGTTCCAGAAATTGTCAGCCAGATGTTCGATCGCGGCGCTCCTACGATTATTTGCATGAAGTTGCCTGGACAACACCCGAGCGCGGTATCGGTTCCTGCAGGAACGGGAATGATATGGAGCGCGCTGGTCAGGAATTCCTTAAAGCTATGGATCCGGCAGCTGAGGATTTGGTATTTCGATCAAAAAACGATGGTTGTCGAGAGTGAAACGCTGCCGTCAAACAATGAATATGGCGGAAGATTGCAAAGACACCCGCCCGCTAGCGCAGCTGGCTGTCCTTGCTGCCACGCCGGTTGAAGCCGGCACTCTTCCGGTCGGCATCGCGAACGGATTGACAGACAACACAGGTTCTTGTGCCGGGCAAGGCGCGGCGGCGCGCATCAGGGATTTCGTCACCGCATTCGGCGCAATATTTGGCGGCGTCTCCGGACGGCATATCGGCTCGAGCGCGTTTCACTGCGTCCGCAATCGTGTCGTCGATCTGATCCTGTACCGCGCCATCGCGCGCCCAACCGCCTGCCATAGAAAGCTCCAGTTTTTCTCTATTGATAAAAGTCTGTCTCTGGAGATTAACGAACAGCAAGCGAGATGGTTGCCATCGTCAGAAGCTTCGGTCCGGTTGTCGGCATCACTGTCTCATCCCGTGTCACTCTGGCGCGGTCAAAGAATGTCCGATGACAATCGCCGCCTCCAGAAATTGCAGTCGGTCCGCGATGCCTTCGATACACATAGAAAAAGGCGGGCCCCTTTTCGAGGTCCCGCCTGATATTTCTAGAACAAAGCGCGAAAAAAATGGGGAGCGAAACTCTGCTCCCCGGTTTGTTTACTTGTTAACAGCGTCTTTCAAACCCTTACCGGCTTTGAATTTTGCTTGTGTCGATGCTGGAATCTGCATCGGTTCACCGGTACGCGGGTTGCGGCCGGTAGAAGCTTTACGCTTTGAAGTTGAGAATGTGCCGAAGCCAACGAGACGAACTTCGCCGCCGCCGGACAATGCACTGCTGATGGAATCGAATACGGCGTCTACCGCTTTACCGGCATCGCTTTTGCTAAGGCCGCTGTGATCCGCGACGTTACTGATAAGGTCCTGTTTATTCATTATGGGAATCCCCCCTTCTCTGATGGCAATTCATTTTGAATCGCGCCGTTGTCTGTCAGCAGTAATGCGAAATTATCCGGACGAGTCAAAGAAAAACCGCTGTTTTCTGCGCCAAAGCTCAATTTTCTGCGTCGAATGACAGGAAATGAGACGAACGGTTGAGATGCGGTAGCTGTTTCGAATATTTTACTACCGCATTTCACCTTTGTTTCGAAAGCGCGACTCGCCGATGGCTGACGATCAGTGGCGTGCTGTGGAACCCGCGTCGTCGGCAACAGGGGCTGTGGCATGGCTCGCGAGCTCGTCTGCATCGCTCCACTCGATCGGCTCGACTTTCTCGGCAAGCGCTTCGGCGAGCACTTCATCGACATGGCTCAGCGGAATGATCTTGAGTTTCGACGTGATATTTTCCGGAATTTCGACAAGGTCTTTTTCATTGTCCGCCGGGATCAATACCGTGGTGATGCCGCCGCGAAGCGCTGCCAGCAGCTTTTCCTTCAATCCGCCAATCGGCAAAATCCGGCCACGCAATGTGACTTCGCCAGTCATCGCGACATCGCGGCGCACCGGAATTCCGGTCAGGGTCGAAACGATTGCGGTGACGATACCGACACCGGCTGACGGGCCATCTTTTGGCACAGCGCCTTCGGGCAAATGGATATGGATATCCTTGCGGCTGAAGACACTGGGCTTGATGCCGTAAGATGGCGCGCGCGCTTTCACAAAGGAGAGCGCGGTCTGGATGGACTCGTTCATCACGTCACCCAGCGTGCCGGTGGTCTTGATCTGGCCCTTGCCGGATACGGTGACCGACTCAATGGTGAGCAGTTCGCCGCCGACTTCGGTCCAGGCGAGGCCGGTTACGGCGCCAACCTGGTTTTCTTCTTCACCAATGCCGTGGCGATATTTTTGCACGCCGGCATATTCCGCGAGATTGTCGGGCGTGATTTCGACGCTCTTGTAATCGCCTTCGAGAATACGGCGCAGCGCCTTTCGGGCCAGCTTGGCAATTTCGCGTTCAAGAGTCCGGACGCCGGCTTCCCGCGTATAATAGCGGATCAGGTCGCGCAACGCATCATCGCGCAGGGCAAATTCGCCCTTTTTCAAACCATGGGCCTCGATCTGCTTTTCAATCAGATGACGTTTCGCAATCTCGACCTTCTCGTCTTCAGTATAGCCTTCGAGCCGGATGATCTCCATCCGGTCGAGCAGAGGCTGCGGCAGATTGAGCGTGTTGGCGGTGGTCACGAACATCACGTCCGACAGATCAATATCCACTTCGAGATAATGGTCCTGGAACTTGTCATTCTGCTCCGGGTCGAGAACTTCGAGCAACGCTGATGCCGGATCGCCGCGAAAATCCTGACCAAGCTTGTCGATTTCGTCGAGCAGGAACAGCGGATTGGACGTGCCCGCCTTCTTCAGATTGGAAACAATCTTGCCGGGAAGCGAACCGATATAGGTGCGGCGATGGCCGCGGATTTCCGCTTCGTCGCGCACGCCGCCGAGTGACTGGCGAACAAATTCGCGTCCGGTGGCCCGGGCGATAGAACGACCGAGCGAGGTCTTGCCGACGCCGGGAGGGCCGACCAGACAGAGGATCGGGCCTTTCAGCTTGTTGGTCCGGCTCTGCACCGCGAGATATTCGAGAATGCGTTCCTTGACTTTTTCGAGCGCGAAATGGTCATCATCCAGCACCTTCTCGGCCTGTTTCAGATCTTTCTTGAGCCGTGATTTCTTGCCCCAGGGCAGTCCGAGCAGCACATCGAGATAGTTGCGCGTGACGGTAGCCTCGGCCGACATCGGCTGCATGCCTTTAAGCTTTTTCAGCTCGGCAGTGGCCTTGGCTTTGGCTTCCTTGGAAAGCTTCAGATCCTTGATCTTCTTGCTCAGCTCGCCAAGTTCGTCGCCCTCGCCATCTTCGCCGTCACCCAGTTCTTTCTGGATCGCCTTCATCTGCTCGTTGAGATAATATTCGCGCTGGGTCTTCTCCATCTGGCGCTTGACGCGGCCACGGATTTTCTTCTCGACCTGCAACACGCCCAGCTCGCCTTCCATGAAGGCAAAGACCATTTCGAGCCGCTTGACGGGATCGCTCTCCATCAACAGGCTCTGCTTGTCAGCAACCTTCACATTGATATTGGCGGCCACGGCATCAGCGAGACGGGCAGCATCGTCAATTTCGCCCAGTTGCACGACGGTTTCCGCCGGCATTTTCTTGTTGAGCTTGGAATAATTTTCAAACTGGTCGACCACAGAACGCATCAGGGCCGAGGCTTCGGCGCCTTCCGCTTGCTGCTCGTCGAGCAGATCAATCGCGGCCAACACATAGCCATCCGGTTTTTCTTCCAGAGAGATATGCTTGGCGCGCTGCTTGCCTTCGACCAGCACACGCACTGTGCCATCGGGCAATTTCAGCAATTGCAATACGGTTGCAACCACGCCGAGATCATAAAGCTGATCGCGCACCGGATCGTCTTCCGCCGGATCGAGCTGCGCGACGAGGAAGATTTCCTTGTCCGAATCCATCGCCTTTTCAAGCGCGACCACCGATTTGTCGCGGCCGACAAACAGCGGCACGATCATATTCGGGAACACCACGATGTCGCGCAATGGCAACAATGGCAGTGATTTGGATTCAGGGGCAGGATTGGCTTCGGTCTCGGACATTTTTACTCCAACTTTTTGCGCTGCAACAGCGCTTCTGTCCACTATATGGTGCCTGTTGGAGACACTTCAAGCGGAATGCGCCCGATCGGAAGGACGGTCTAGAATGGCAGTTTAAAACCTGGGGGTAACTGCATACCGCTGGTCATCTTGCCCATTTCCTCGCTGCTTACGGCATCGGCACGGTTGCGGGCGTCGTTGAACGCGGCTGCGACCAGGTCTTCCAGCATCTGCTTTTCTTCGGCCTTCATCAGGCTTTCATCAATCGTCACCGCGAGAACACGGCCTTTAGCGGTCGCCTTGACCTTAACCAGTCCGCCGCCAGCCTGTCCTTCGACTTCGAGACTATCGAGCTTCTTCTGCGCGTCCTCCATCTGGGTCTGGACCTGCTGCGCGGCTTCCTGCGCCGCTTTCATCATTTCTTCCATCGATTTCATGGCTATGCGCTCCTTGTTTCTTGTGGGCGAGGATCATCGTCCTCCAGCAATATCGCATCGGGAAAGGCTTCAAAAGCGGCTTTCACCATCGGGGCATCGAGTATCGCCTGACGTTCGGCATCTCTGATCTGCTGTTCTTTCTCGACCAGACTGGGCTGCGCTTCGCCCTGTCCCTCGACGATTGTCCACTCCTGGCCGGTCTGCTGTTTCAGCGCATCGGCAATTTTCCGGATATCGGCATCGGCAATCGGACGCGCTGGCTGGTAGACAAGATTGGGCGCATCAAGCGAGATCAGCCGCATGTCGGCAATCAATATGCTTTCCAGAACGGCAGAGACCTGTCCGACAGCGGTGATAACGTCCGCGAATTGAGTGGGCAGCGTGCTGGCCTGAGGTTCTTGCGCAACGACCGACGCAGGGGCGGCTTGCGCGACGGGCTCGGTCACGGGTGGCGCAGACTGCTGGACTGGCGGGGCACTGGCGGTCGCCGGCGCGCCCTGTTCAAGCATTTTCGCGAGCTTTCCAGGGTCGGGCATATCAGCGGCACAGAGCACGCGGAGCAAAGCCATTTCACAGGCTTCGCGCGGCAGATGCGCTTGCTGGACTTCCTGATAGCCCTTGAGCAGCAATTGCCAGAGCCGGTGCAGGACGGGATAGGAAAGCTGTTCCGACCAGTCGGAAAATTGTTGCCTTGCCTCTTCCGACAAGGTCGGATCGCTGGCCCGGCCCACCTTGAACAAGGTCACCTGATGCGAAAGCGATAACAGGCCGTTCATCAGCGACAATGGCTCGACGCCGATTTTATACTGGTCGGCAATTGCATCGAGCAGCGCTGCAGAATCGCCTTCGAGCAATCTGGCAAAAAGCCGCCGGACCGCGCCGCGATCGGAAAGACCCAGCATATCCCTGATCTGGGCAGCCTTGACCTCGCCATCGCCGTCCATATCGGCATGGGCGATCGCCTGATCGAGGATCGACAGACCGTCGCGAACCGAGCCCTCTGCCGCCTGCGCAATCAGATCGAGCGCTTCCTGCTCTGCGGTCACGCCTTCTTTTCCGACAATCATGCCGAAATGTTCGGACAGCTGCTCCGGGCTGATCCGCTTCAGGTCAAAGCGCTGACAGCGGGACAATACGGTGATCGGAACCTTGTTGACCTCGGTGGTCGCGAAAATGAACTTCACATGCGGCGGCGGTTCTTCGAGTGTCTTCAAAAGCGCATTGAAAGCGTTTTTCGACAGCATGTGCACTTCGTCGATGATGTAGATTTTATAGCGGGCCGAGACCGACGAATAGCGCACCGCCTCGATAATCTCGCGGACATCGTCGACACCGGTATGGCTGGCGGCATCCATCTCGATGACATCGATAAAACTGCCTTCGGCGATGCTGCGGCATGGTTCGCATTTGCCGCAGGGATCGATCGTCGGGCCGCCCTGCCCGTCCTCACCGATGCAGTTCAGCGCCTTGGCAATCAGCCGCGCGGTCGACGTCTTGCCGACCCCGCGCACGCCGGTCATTAGAAAGGCATGGGCGAGCCGGTCACGCTTGATCGCGTTGCCCAGCGTCTGGACCATTGCGTCCTGGCCGATCAGTTCGGAAAATTTTGATGGCCGATATTTGCGCGCCAGCACCCGGTAAGGCTGCGCCGCGCCCGGGGCGGGCTGCTCCGGCGCATCGACACCGCCAGCTGCGAATATATCTTGTGAATCGGACATGAAGGAACAGTTTAGGCGAGAGGCCGCGGCTTGTCGAAGGCTATTCGCGGTCATTTCCAAGTCTGTCCGAAAACAGGCCGAAAATCCCGTAAGTTATTGATTTTAAGGGAATTTTTATATTTGCAACCGCTGCCAGAGCTTGGCGCTGGTGCAAGTAGGAGCCGGGCGACCCGCAGAAAAATCGTTGCGGCTGCTTCCTTCCGGACCTGACCGGGTTGGCGAAGACTGCGTCCACCCGACTCCCGCTGCGCATATGGCGAGGAATTCCACATAATTCAAGTGCGCTGTTGCGCCTGATATCTAAACCCCGGGCGCAATCAGCCGGGCGGCAATCCGGGCTACCTCGGCCATGGCGGCATCAACCGCATTCGCCGGGGCCGTTGGACGATCAATATAGATGGTGAGAATGGCTGGCCGGGCGGCTTCTTCCGCGGGCGCTGGCCAGATAATCGCGATATCATTGCGGGCGATACCGCCTGCGGCAGTGCCTGTCTTGTTACCAACGGGCCAGTCTTTGGGCAGCCCCGCCCGGATGCGAGACGCACCGGTTTTGCTGTCCTTCATCCAATGTTGCAGGGTTAATTTGCCGATATCCAGAGATGCGTCTTCTATCGCCAGTTTTCGTATAAGCATTGCCATTGCTTCCGGACTGGTCGTATCGCGCGGATCTCCGGGAACATTTTCATTCAATTCCGGTTCCATGCGATCGAGACGCGTGACAGGATCATCGTGATCGCGGACGAATTTGGTAAATGCTTCTGGGCCGCCAATGGCCTTGAGAATCAGATTTGCTGCCGCGTTGTCACTGGTCATAACCGCCGCACCGGCGAGCGCGTGAAGCGATACCGGTTCACCGGATGCGAGCCTTGCTTCGACAAAAGGCATGTAAGGCACGCTGTCAGCCGGTTTTAACTGAAATTTGGCGAACATATTTACCCCGCCTGCGGCATGGGCGGCAAAGAGAGCAGCCGCCAGAGCGGCCTTGAAGGTAGAACACATCGCAAAGCGCTCGCTGCCGCGGTGCGACAGGATCAGCCTGCCATCTCCGCCGACCAGTCCCACGCCCAATCGCCCGCCAATCCGCTGTTCAATCTTCGCAATCGCGGAAACGTCCGGTTTCAAAGCAATTGAGAAATTTGAAGCCCCCTCCTCGCGAACGCCGGGTTTTGCCACACAGCCGCTGATCAGCAGCAAGCCGGAAGAGAATAAAAATTTCCGCCGACCCAGCGCCATTTTTACATGCCTTGCATATTGTGACTATCCGCCGGGAGATGGACAGTGAGTCCATCCAATTCTTGTGTCAGCGTGATCTGGCAGGCCAGCCGGCTGGTCCGGCGGGCTCCTGCCGCCAGATCGAGCATATCTTCTTCCATCTCGGTAGCGTCGGGCAGTTTGTCGAAATCTGCAGCTTCAACGATCACATGGCAGGTCGAGCAGGCCATTTGCCCTTCGCACGTCCCCTCCAGAGGCTGATCGTGAATTTGCGCGACGGTGAGCAGATTGTCGCCTTCTGATGCTTCGGCGGACACCGTTTTCTCGCCGCCCGGGCTGACAAAATGGACCGTGATACTGTTCATGATAGCTGTTTCTCCGCCGCTTGATTGATCAGATGCGCTGCCCGCTCCACCTCTTCGATATTGTTATAGCGTCCAAATCCCAGACGAATCGATGATTTTATTTGGGCCGGCTCCAGTCCCAGCGCCGCCAGTACATGGCTGGGCCGTCCCGAACCGCTGGCACAGGCAGATCCGGCAGAAAAGGCGACGCCGCGAACATCGGACATCAGACGGGCGACATCGAGGCCATCGCGGCGGATGTTGAGATTGCCGGGATAGCGCTGATCGAGAGAACCATTCACTGTCCAGTCGCCAAACAGACTGCGCGCTTTTTCGGCGAGGCTCACGATATGCTGCATATCCTCTTGCCGGCGTTCGGCACAGAGTTTCGCCGCGGCGCCCAGTCCCGCGCAAAGAGCCGGAGACAGCGTACCCGAGCGCACGCCCTGCTCCTGCCCACCGCCATGGATCAGTGGTGGCACATCGATACCGTCGCGCACCCAGAGCGCACCGATGCCCTTGGGGCCGTAAATCTTGTGTCCGGACAGCGCGATCAGATCGGCTTGCTGCGGAATATCGATCCGGCCATATCCCTGCACCGCATCGCAGAGCATCAGCGCGCCTGCCTGATGCGCCATTTCCGTGATTTGATCGACCGACTGGACGACCCCTATTTCGTTATTGACCAGCATCGCGCCAACCAGCGCGGTTCGCGGCCCCAAACATGCTTCCAATTCTTCCAATAGGACCAGACCCTGCAGATCAACCGGAAGCAGGCTGGTTTCAAATCCCTGCGTCCCATACCAGAGCGCGGTATCACGGACCGCAGCATGTTCCGTGTCGACGATGGCGATCCCGTTGCGGCCTTGCAGCATTCGGGCCGCACCCATTGCCAGATTGATGGCTTCCGTCGCACTGCCGGTGAATATCACGCGCCCTCCCTTGGGGAGCAATGCGGCAACCTGATCGCGAGCGACTTCCACGGCCGCTGCGGCCTGTCGGCCCATCATATGTGGACTGTGCGGATTGCCGAACCCATCTTTCAGCCAGGGCAGCATCGCATCGAGGACCTCGGAAGCGAGCGGCGTGGTTGCCTGATTGTCAAGATAGATGGGGTTCATCTGCCGGGCTCAGCTTCGCCGGGCTTCCGCGAAGATGGACTTCCATTTTTCGATGAAGGCGTAAATATGTGCCCGGCTGGTGTCGCGCCCGATACTCACCCGGATCACTTCCCGCGCAACTTGCGGGTCGGTGCCCATGGCTTCGAGCACATGACTGGTCTTCAGCGTACCCGATGAACAGGCGCTGCCAGCGGAGACCGAGAATCCGGCCATATCAAATTTGATCAGCTGCGTATTCGCAGCGACACCAGGCATGTGATAGCTGGCAATGGTGGCGATACGGGGCGCCTTCCCGGCGATCACCGAACCGCCTTCTTTCCGGATCGCATCGTCCAGATGCTGGCGCAATTCCGACGCGCGCCCTGCCCAGTTGGCCGGCGCTTCGAGCGCTGCAGTCATGCCCATGATATAGGGCAGGTTCTGGGTGCCGGACCGGTAGCCCTGCTCCTGCCCGCCATCAGCTTCGAGCAGCCTAAGATCCTTGACCAGCAGCGCGCCGACACCGGGAGGTCCGCCAAATTTATGTCCGGCGACAATGATCAGATCGGCATCTGGCAACGGCATTTTCCCGATCGATTGCGAACAGTCGGCCATCAAATAGCAACCCCGATCGCGCGTGACTTTGGCCAGCGCATCCAGATCCTGGATCACGCCGGTTTCATTATTGACCGACTGGATCGCTACCAGCGCCGGTTCCTCGGCAGCTTTCAGCAGATGGTTCAGGTTCATCGGGACGACCAAACCGTTCATATCGACCGGAATCGGTTTCGCGTTGCGCGCGAATCGCAGAACCACATCATGCTCGACCGGCGAGATATATTGTATGGCTGGCTTGGACTTGGTCAGCGCGATCTGAACCGCTTCGCTCGCTCCGCTGGTGAAAATAACGTCGCCATCCCAGTTGAGAGCCGTCTTGAAACGCCGCCGGGCATTTTCCAGCATCGCCTGGGCGGCGCGTCCGTCGCCATGCGGCGAAGACGGATTGGCCCAATGCTCGAAACCCTCCGCGCAGGCTTTCTTGGCCACATCGAGCATCGGCGCGGTAGCGGCATAGTCGAGATAGATGCGTTTGGTCTCGGTCACGATATTGGCAAAAACTCTCTGGCTTGCTGGATTGAGTTGCGGATTTGTTCACTCTCCCTATATAGACGCTGCATCCAGCGCAAAAGCTATTCTGACTTCTCGCGTTCTGGAGACGACAATCTAGATCGAAGAATTGAAAATCCATGCCTGACGTAATTTTTACCGGACCCGAAGGCCGCCTCGAAGGCCGCTTCAGCCCAGGACCCCGTGACCGTGCACCGGTTGCGATGATATTGCATCCCCATCCGCAAGCGGGCGGGACGATGAATGACCGCATCACCCAGGCGATGTACAAGACATTCGTCAAACGCGGTTTTGCGACACTGCGGTTCAACTTTCGAGGTGTCGGCCGCTCTCAGGGCACGTTTGATAACGGCATCGGCGAATTGTCCGATGCTGCCGCAGCGCTGGACTGGGTACAGAGTTTCCATCCCGAAGCACAGACCACCTGGATCGCCGGCTACAGCTTCGGCGCCTGGATCGGCATGCAGCTTCTGATGCGCCGTCCGGAAATCCGCGGTTTCATTTCGGTGTCTCCACCGGCGAACATGTATGATTTCAACTTCCTAGCACCCTGCCCGTCCTCGGGCATCATTGTTCAGGGCGTGAATGATGAAGTCGTGACCCCCAGCGCCGTCCAGAAACTGGTCGACAAGCTGCGGACGCAAAAACACATCACCATTCACCATGACGAGATTCCCCGCGCCAACCATTTCTACGAAAATGAAATGGAATTGCTGATGGGATCGATCGACAATTATCTCGACATGCGGCTGGCGCCCGACTCACCTATAAAATAGGCTCAGTCGCCGGATTGCGGCGATACAGGCTGATTGCTCTCCGGTGTTGGAATCGTCCAGATTCCGACATTGGCGAACATGACGGCGGCCGCCACGAGCATCAGCAGGCCCTGCTTTCTGTTGGTGCCCCTGCGCAATATATAAATTCCGCCAGCCAGCAGTGCGGCTCCCGCCAGCATGAGTATCGATAAGATCAGGTTCGACATGCCGAAGCCGTTACCGGTGCATCGGCAGGCTGACAATCAAATCTTTCGAAGATTTCTGAAAATCGCCACGCCTCCGGAACCGCTGCATATATCATTTCCGGCCAAAGACTGTGGCACAGATTGCCTGTCACTCACGCCATTGTTACGCTTCAAAATGCGATAGACTTGATGAGCCTGAAACGGACAATGCTTGATCAATCCTGAACCTCCACTCCTGATCGTCGCTCCCTTGACGGACGACTTCACCCTGACGCAAATACCTTGGTGTGAAGCGGCCAGAACCAATATATCGGTCAATCGCGCGAAGTTCAAAAATCTGGAAATGGTCGAGGTCATTGTCGACGCCATGCCTTTTCGGCTCTCTCGTCTGACGGCAGCGGAGGCCAGACGACAATTGACCGCCGAGACATCTGCATCGACCTTCGGCGACCTGCCAGCTCCGGCAGAATCGATCATCGGCGTGGCGCCGGGGGACAACGTGACCAGCGCCAGACATATTCCCGAGGTCAACCGCCGATTGCTATCGCTTGGCAAATGGGTCGGACAAAGCCTGGCCGCAACGGAAGCAGCATGGATGCCGTCGCGCAGGCTGGTGAATTTTTCCACATTTCACCACGCCGTCGACCAATATCTTGCTGGAGGGCCGTTTCCGGCGCTGTTCCGGACCTCTGTATCAGAAGTCCGCAGCGGCCATTTCGTGACGACCGGGCTGCATTATTTTACCGGTCAGGAAGTCCGCCTGATCACGCCCGAGGGCTATGATCTCGCTGCGGTCAGCAAACATCTCGCGCGGATCATCGACAATATCATCACCCACGGAAAAATCATCAGACCGATCCAGTCAGAGGGGCTCGTGCAGGGAGAGATGCTGACATATACCCCCAGTGACAATCTTGCCCATGTCGAAGTCGGCATCGCCAACGATACCTTCGACTCCGACCGGGTCAAGATTTAAATGGGCACTAGGCTGCCGTAGGCGCCGCTTCGCGGACGTTCTGGTCGACATGCTCGGCAAATTGCTCGAAATTGTTGATGAACAGTTTGACCAGCTTTTGCGCGGTTTCGTCATAGGCGCTCGGGTCGGCCCAGGTCGACCGCGGATCGAGGATCGCGCTGTCAACGCCGGACACGGCCACAGGCACTTCAAAGCCGAAATTCTCGTCGATGCGGAATTCGCCGTCGTTGAGGCTTCCGTCCAGCGCTGCGTTGAGCAAGGCACGGGTTGCCTTGATCGGCATCCGGCTGCCTTCGCCATATTTGCCACCGGTCCAGCCCGTGTTGACCAGCCAGCAACGCACGCCGCCCTTGGCAATCCGCTCTTTCAGCAAATTGCCGTAAACCGACGGATGGCGCGGCATGAATGGCGCACCGAAGCAGGTCGAGAAGGTTGCCTCCGGCTCGGTCACGCCGATTTCGGTGCCGGCGACCTTTGCGGTATAGCCGGAGAGGAAATGATACATCGCCTGCTCTGGTGTCAGCCGCGAGATCGGAGGCAATACGCCGAACGCGTCGGCGGTCAGCATGATGATATTCTTGGGTACCGGACCCATATTTTTTTCCGAAGCATTCGGAATGAATTCGATCGGATAAGCGCCGCGGGTATTTTCCGCTTTGCTATTGTCATCCAGATCCAGTTCGCGGGTTTCCGGGTCCATCACAACATTTTCAAGGACCGTACCGAACCGGCGCGTTGTCGCGAAAATTTCCGGCTCCGCTTCTTCGGACAGACGGATCATCTTGGCGTAGCAACCACCTTCGAAATTGAACACTGCCGTGTCGGACCAGCCATGTTCGTCATCGCCGATCAATACGCGGCTGGCGTCAGCCGACAATGTGGTCTTGCCGGTTCCCGACAGGCCGAAGAAAATCGCCGTATCGCCTTCCGGACCGATATTCGCCGAGCAATGCATCGGCATGACCGAATCGAGCGGCAGCAAATAGTTGAGCAGACCGAATACCGACTTCTTCATTTCGCCGGCATAGGCGGTGCCGCCGATCAGGATCAGCTTCTCGGTGAGATTGACTGCAATGACGGTTTCGCTGCGCGTGCCGTGACGCGCCGGATCAGCCTTGAAGCTCGGCAGATCGATGATCGTATATTCCGGGTCGAAAGCCACCAGTTCGTCTGCACTCGGCCGTACCAGCATCGTGCGGATGAAAAGATTGTGCCAGGCCAGTTCGTTGATGATGCGAACATTCACCCGGTGCTCTGGCTGAGATCCGCCGAAGAGATCCTGCACGAACAAGGTATCTTTCTCGGCCAATGCTGCGAGAAAGTCTTCTTTCAGAGCGGCGAAATGATCCGGTGTCATGCCGACGTTTGTTTTGCCCCACCAGACACTGTCCTCGGTCTCGCCATCACGGACGATGAACTTGTCATTGGCGGAACGTCCGGTGTGCTTGCCGGTTTCGACAACCAGAGGTCCGTCCTTGGCCAAATGGCCCTCGCCCCGGGAGACAGCGGCTTCTACCAGAGCGGGAGCACCCAGATTCCAGTGCTGCTCGCCTGAATTGGTAAAACCCTGATCATTTAACGTTACAGACGAAACTTTTGGCACTGATAATCCCCTATGGCTTGAAACAGGTTAGGTCACGCCGACCCGGCGTATTCAAAATGGCGCTTACTGAACGCTGTCGAGTCGGTCAAATTTCTTCCCGCGACCTGACAAAAATACAGATAATCCAGACAGATTGCGACTCCATGTGTCAATATCGCTACCGACAAGCTATCTTGTAACATATTATCCCATCCACTAGGTCACATTCAGCGCAAGTGGCAAAGGAACGCGAAATAATGGCAGCCAATATTGCTCTTGTCGATGACGACCGCAATATATTGACATCCGTGTCGATCGCTTTGCAGGCCGAAGGCTTTATCACCCGTGTATATTCGGACAGCGAAGCGGCCCTTCATGCAATATTGGAGAATCCGCCGGACCTTGCGGTTTTCGATATAAAAATGCCGAAAATGGACGGACTGGAACTGCTGAGGCGAGTCCGCGAAAAATCGAATGTACCAGTCATCTTCCTGACCTCGAAAGATGAGGAGCTGGACGAGGCGCTCGGCCTTGCGATGGGAGCGGATGACTATATCAAGAAGCCATTCTCCCAGCGGCTGCTGATCGCCCGGGTGCGGTCGATATTGCGACGGACGGAATTTATAAAATCCGTCGATGAAGGCCAGGATGAGGAAGCCGCCGAGCCATTGGTGCGCGGAAAGCTGGAAATGGATCCGGCGCGCCATCTGGTCCGGTGGAAAGATGAAAATGTTACTCTGACTGTCACGGAATTCATGATCCTGGAGACATTGGCGCACCGGCCCGGTGTGGTAAAAAGCCGCAACCAGCTGATGGACGCCGCTTATCAGGATGATGTCTATGTTGATGATCGCACGATCGATAGCCATATCAAGCGATTGCGGCGAAAATTCCGCGAAGTTGATCCTGAATTTGACGCAATAGACACGCTATATGGAGCCGGATATCGCTACACGGAATAAAGATAGGCAAGAGGGTGATCGCAGCCTGTCGCTCCGCTGGTCAGCCCGGCTTTCGCTGACAACCCGTATCTTGGTCGTCAATGTTCTGGCGATTGCGTTGCTGGCCGGTGGTCTCTTCTATCTCAACAATTACCGCGACCGGCTGACCGAAGAGCGGCTGGTGCAAGCCAGAATGCAGCTGACGATTGTCGCCGATTCCTTGGCGGCGGTTGACGCCCGGTATAAAAATCCGCTCATCCGGCAGTTTTCCGACCATCTTGGTGCCCGGCTCCGGCTTTACGACCCGGATGGCACAAAGGTGATCGACAGCTTTGCGCTGGCCCAACCGAATTACAAATTTGTCGATCCGGAAACAGAGCCGTTGCGCAAGGATATTGCCCGCCTGCTGGACCGGACCATCGAGAGCCTGGTTTTCAGTGCCCCGATCCCGAATTTTGACGAACCGGTGAATGATGTGGCTGGCGAATGGCCCGAGCTTGTCGCGGCCCGGGACAAGTCAGAAGCGGTCAGCTCCGTCAGCCTGGCACCCGACCGTACGCCGGTTATTGTAGCCGGTAAATCACTGCCCGACGGTGCCGGCACAATCCTGCTGACCGCAAACGCACGCGATATCACGCGGATTGTCCGAGCCGAACGATCCAGCGTGCTGCTGGTGATACTGGTTGCTGCAACAGTGTCGATATTGCTTTCACTCTTTCTCGCCCGGACGATTGTCCAACCGATCAGAAAACTCGCCCATGCCGCCCTGCGCGTGCGCATGGGACGGTCCGACGAAATCGCCATTCCGCGTATGCCGGACCGGCGCGATGAAATCGGCCAGTTGAGTCGTGCCCTTTCCGACATGAGCACAGCCCTACGGTATCGTATCAACGCAACCGAAGCCTTTGCCGCCGACGTCAGCCATGAAATCAAGAACCCCCTCGCCTCGCTGCGCTCTGCGCTGGAAGGGCTGGAACGCGTTGATGATCCTGATTTGCAAAAACAGCTGCTCGACGTGGCCAATGACGATGTCCGCCGGATCGACCGGTTGATCAACGATATCTCCGATGCTTCGCGGGTCGATGCCGAACTGGCCCGGGCCAAATTTGAACCGATTGATATCGGAAAAATGCTGGAACAATTGCTTGCCGCTCGCGAACAGCGGGCTTCCAACCTCGGCGTCCATATCGCCTTCGCTCGGCCGGCAAAAGATGTTGCCAGAGTGATGGGTGACGGCGGCCGTCTCGAGCGTGTGTTCAGTAATCTATTGGACAATGCCGTTTCTTTCTCGCCCGATGGCGGTCTGGTGGAAATATTGGCCACCCCGGATGGTGACGAAATTGTCATCCATGTCGCAGATCAGGGCCCGGGCGTACTCCCCGAACAGCGCGAACAGGTTTTCCAACGGTTCCACTCTGACCGGCCCGATGGCGAAGCATTCGGAAAGCATAGCGGCCTGGGACTGGCGATCGCAAAGACGATCGTCGAGGGCCATCAGGGTACGATCCGCATCCTGGACAGGCCTGGTGGACAATCAGGCGCCTTCTTTGAAATCCGACTACCAAAGGCAGCGGAATGACCGATAACAGCGAAAGCGAGGGGCGGATGACCATGCACGCAACTGCCGTTGCGATTGCTGGCGCTGGCCTGTTGATTCGTGGTAAATCCGGGTCCGGAAAATCCGATCTGGCTTTGCGGTTGATCGACCGGGGCGCAATGCTGATCAGCGACGATCAGGTCGAGATTAGCCGCAAAAATGAAAAATTATGGCTGAGCCCGCCAGCCAGCCTCGCCGGCAAACTGGAGGTGCGCTCGCTTGGCATATTGGAGCGCGATCATGTTGCCGGGATCGAGCTGAAATTGATCATCGACCTCAAAGACCAGCCTGACCGGTTCCCGATGGACAGCCAGGTCATGATTTTGCTGGGCATAAAATTTCCAGCCTGTACATTGGCGGCTATGGAGACGAGCGCAGCAATAAAGGCCGAACTGGCCATGCAACGCATAATGCAGGGCGCGACAGAATCATGAACGAAAAATCTGTCAAACCGGTCCTGCTGGTTACCGGCCTCTCCGGGGCCGGGAAATCGACCGCTTTGAAAACACTGGAAGATATCGGCTGGGAAACGATTGATAATTTCCCGTTTCGTCTTGTCGAGCGCTTGCTGAAAACCCCGCCGTCCAGTTCCCGCGGTGACAGCGATCCGCCGCTGGCAATCGGCTTCGACAGCCGGACCCGCGGATTTGAACCGGACAAGCTGATCAAAAGCGTCAAGCGCCTGCAGAAAAAACAGGATTATCAGATTACCACGCTTTATCTTGATTGTTCCGGCAGCGAACTGGAACGGCGCTATAGCGAAACCAGAAGGCGGCATCCGCTGGCGCTGGACCGTCCGGCCAAGCAGGGTATAGCGCTCGAACGGACCATGCTCGCCCCGTTCCGTCGCTGGGCCGACCATGTGATCGACACCACCGATCTGACCGTCAACGACCTGCAGCGCGAAATCCGGGAGCAGTTCACGCTCGACAAGGATGCGGTCACCACGATCACCCTCACCAGCTTCGGTTTCTCCCGGGGTATTCCCAATAATATTGACCTGTTGTTCGACGTTCGCTTTCTGGCCAATCCGTTCTGGGATCCGGAACTCAAGCTGAAGACCGGACTCGACGCAGATGTAGCCGAATATGTCGGCAAGGACCCAGCCTATCCCGAAGCGATTGAAAAGATACTCGATCTCCTCAAATTCCTGCTTCCGCGCTATCAGGAAGCGGGCAAGGCCTATGTCAACATCGGTATCGGCTGCACTGGCGGGCGTCATAGATCGGTACATGTTGCTGAGCGTCTGAGCAAAGACTTGCGTGCCAGCGGATTTTCGCCCAATGTCCTGCATCGCAACTTGGCTTCAAGGCCAGTAGAAGCGCTCGAATCAATGCAGAAATCAAACGGAAACAGGGGAATTTAATCAAGTGATTGGATTGGTCCTCGTCACACACGGGCATCTCGCAACCGAGTTTGTCATTGCCATGGAACATGTTGTCGGCGCGCAGAAAGCGATCGCCGCGATTGGCATTGGTGCGCGCGACGATATGGAAGAACGCCGCAAGGAAATAGCCGCTTGTATCGCGAAGGTGGATTCCGGCGATGGCGTGATCATATTGACCGACCTGTTCGGTGGCACCCCCTCCAATCTGGCTATTTCGCTGATGGAAAAAGGCAAGGTCGAGGTAATCGCTGGCGTGAACCTGCCGATGCTCATCCGCCTCGACGGTGCGCGCAAATGCATGGACATTACATCGGCGATTGCGGCGGCCAAGGAAGCCGGGATTAAATATATCAGCGTTGCTTCGGAAATATTGGGAAGCGAAGCGTGAGTGAATTTCGCAAAACGGTAGAGATCACAAACAGCCGGGGGCTGCACGCAAGAGCCAGCGCCAAGTTCGTGACCTATGTCAGCAAATTGCCGGAAGGACTGGATGTCCGGGTAGCGAAGGACGGTACAGAAGTGACCGGCACATCGATCATGGGACTGATGATGCTGGGCGCAGCCAAGGGCGACAGCGTCGAGATCATTGTCTCCGGCGACCAGGCCGAAAGCGCGCTGGAGAAACTGACCGGCCTGATCTTTGATGGCTTCGGCGAAGACTGAGACGATGCGCCACCAGATTACCGGTTTTTCCAACCCGACGATTAAACGGCTCAGAAGCCTGCGCGAAAAGAAACACCGCAAACGCGAAGGCCTGTTTCTCGCAGAAGGGCTGCGGATTCTGACGGAGGCGCTGGAAAGCGGCCGGACCCCGAAAATATTGGTGGTTGTCGAAGATACGGAACTGCATCCGCTGGCACAGAAAATCGAGGCAGCGACCATTGCTGCTGGCGGTGATGTCATCGAGACCAGCGAAGCAATCATTGCCAAGCTCTCGGGCAAATCCAATCCGCAGTCGATCATCGGCATTTATCCCGATCATCCCGTCCCGCTGGAAGAGCTGGATCGATCGGGCTCCAATATCTGGCTGGTCGCGCAAGCGCTGCGCGATCCCGGCAATCTCGGCACGATTTTGCGGACCGGCGATGCGGTTGGCGCCGGCGGTCTGATCCTGATCGATGATTGCGTCGATCCCTTTTCGGTCGAGGCGGTGCGCGCGAGCATGGGGGCGGTTTTTACCCAGCAGATCGCGCAGGCGCGCTGGCCGGAGTTTCTGTCCTGGCTGCGCAACGGTTCTGGCGAACTGGTCGGCACCAGCCTCAACACCGACAAGGACTATCAGTCGGTACAATATCAATCGCCGACCTTCCTGCTGATCGGCAACGAAGCGCAGGGATTGCCGGAAGAATATGAAGCCGAATGCGACACGCTGGTCAAAATGCCGATGATGGGCAAGGCCGACAGTCTAAACGCTGCGGTCGCCGCCTCGGTCATGGCTTATGAAGTGCTGAACCAGACCCGCCAGAGATAATTTGGCGTTATTCCTCTCTCTATGTTAGCTTGCTGACGGAGGGGGAAAATATGAAAAAGATAATAGCATTGTCATCGCTGGCAACACTGGCGCTCACGGCCTGCGGAGCGCCTGCGGAAGAACCACCGGTCGTCGAGGAGCAACTGGGCGACTATAGCGCCATCGGCACCGAGCCCGGCTGGAACGTCGAAATCAAGGACGAGAAAATCGCATTCACGTCTCAGGACGGCAAGGATTTCACGCTGCCGGTTGAACGGACGAAGAAAACCGATGGCGGCTGGGAGCTCAGAGGCTTTTCCGGCACCGATAATATCAACGTCTACATCACCAGCGGCGAAGAATGTAACGATGGCATGAGCGACCGCACCTATGCCGATACGGTCAAGGTAGAAGCGAGCAACAACGGCGTGTTGAACGGTTGCGGTGGAAGCTTTACCGAAGGGCCGGACGGTCCGGCCTAGGGCTTATTCTGCTGCCCGGTCGCCGATCTCCCGATCATCTTCGATCAATTTATCGGCGACCGAGTCACTATAGCGAGGCAAAGCTTCGATTTCCGGCACCGGTTCGAGATCCTTCTTGCCGGTTTCAATTTGCAGCTCGGCAAATTTGCGGCCTGTCGCCATGACATTGCGCTCGAAGCTGCCGACAAATTTGTTATAATTGCCAACGGCGCTACCGAGGCCCGAGCCCATGCGTTTGAGATGCTCTCCGGCAACCGCTAGCCGGTCATACATTTCCTTGCCCAGCTGCCCGATCTGCTTGGCTTCGGCCGCCATTTTTTCCTGCCGCCAGACACCGGCGACCGTCCGCGCTATCGCCACCAGATTGGTCGGCGTGGCGAGCAGTACTTTCTTCTCGAAAGCATGGTCCCACAGGGTCGGTTCATGCTCGAGAGCAGCGGCAAGAAAATGCTCGCCGGGCACAAACATGATCACATAGTCCGGCGCGTCCTCGAACTGATCCCAATAGGCTTTCTTCGACAGGCCATCGATATGCGCCTTCATGCTGTTGCAGTGGCGCGCCATGGCAAAGACGCGCGCATCTTCATCATCCGCTTCAAACGCATCCTGATAGTCGTTGAGCGACACCTTGGCATCGATCACAAGCTTGCGGCCGCCGGGCACGTTTATCACCGCATCGGGACGCAGACGGCCTTCATCGGTATCGATACTCTGCTCGGTAACGAAATCGGTATGTTCGGACAGTCCGCAGGTTTCGAGGACATTCTTGAGCTGCTGCTCGCCCCAGCGCCCGCGCGATTTCGGCGCATTGCGCAGACTATTCACGAGCCGCGCCGCTTCCTGTTGCACCCTGTCCTGCCCCTGCCTTACCTGTTCGATGGTCGCGCTGATCCCGGCATAGGATTCGGTGCGCTCTTTCTCGATCTTGGTGATAGAGGCTTCGTAAGTCGCCAGTCGTTCATGCACCGGCTGCAAAAGCTTGGCGATCTTCTCGCCACCTTTTTCGTTGGCCTGATCAAAGCGCTGGTCGGCCCGCTCGAGAAATTGCCGCTGGGCTGTTTCCAGCATCTTCGCGCCGATTTCGGAAAATTGCGCCGACAAAGCCTCTTTTGCTTCGATCAGCTGCTGCATCTGCTTGTCATGATTACGGGCATCGGCCTGCAGCGCCGCCAGTTCGGTTCTGGCCGCATCGCGCTCGTCGCGAACGCCGTCGAGCGTGATCCGCAAGGCATCGGTGGCCTGGGCCGCTTCCTTGGCCGCCTGCACCGCATCTCTGGTTGCCTGAGCGGCATCCTTGGCCGGCTTGCCGCCGATAAACCAGCCGAGCCCCAGACCGCCCAGAAGAGCGATGACGATAGCGAAAATGACAATGATCGGGTCCAAATTAATTCACTTTCCAATAAGAACGAAAAGAGAACTTAGGGTCGTTTTGAAGAATAGGCAATACTCGTCAATCCGGGAAAGACAATTCAGAGCGGTGCATCCGATAGCTGCCGTTCGTCCTGAGCCTGTCGAAGGACAGTTCAAGCCGATAGCTGCACTTCGACAAGCTCAGTGCGAACGGAGTCTCACAAGCTGTGAAATGAACCGACCATCAGGCCGCGATGCCGTGTTCCTTGCGCAGTTTGGCGAGCTTCTTCAGCACCATTTGCCGCTTCAGCCGCGACAGATGGTCGATGAACAATATCCCTTCGAGATGGTCCATCTCGTGCTGCAGACAGGTGGCCAGCAGACCATCGATCTGCTCTTCATATTGCTTGCCTTCGACATCCTGCCAGCGCGCGGTGATCGCTGCGGGGCGCTCGACATCGGCATATTGATCGGGCACCGACAGACAGCCTTCGCTGTAAAGATTCAGATCCTCGGACGGGTCCAGTACTTCCGGATTGATGAACACCAGCGGGTCGTTGATCACGCCATGGTCATGGTCGCAATGTTCGCCATGTTCATGTTCGTGCGGCGCCGGTTCCTGCAGATCGATCACCAGCACCCGCTTTGGCACACCGACCTGTATCGCGGCCAGACCGATGCCGGGCGCGTCATACATGGTTTCAAACATGTCCTTGACCAAAGTTTTCAGTTCGTCATCAAACGCAGTCACGGGTTCGGACACAGTTTTCAGGCGCGGATCAGGCACCTCGAGGATCGGTAATATAGCCATGCGCTAAATTTAGGGATTCCGGCGGGATTCGTCAAGCGGCGAGCAAGAGTGTTGCAGACCGTTAAAACATCCAGCTGCCATCCAATGCCCCTGACGCCCCGAAAAAAAATATAATCAGGCAACGGGATGGCCGTCGCCGACGGGGCAAATAACAAGGCGTGCGGTCCATTATCCTGAACCGCACGCCTTATTTAATCAGCGCATGATGTTTGGCTTAGAACTGGCCACGCAATGTGATGCCATAGGTTCTTGGTTCCGCAAGGAAGGCCGAATAGGTCTGCTGCGATGCGACAAATGGCGTGTTGAACGCAACCTGCGAATAATTCACATTGAACAGATTTTGTGCCCAGCCTTCGATGGCCCATACATTGTCAGGACCACGGATACCGATCCGCGCGTTTACCAGCGTGAAACCGTCCTGCTCCTTGCCGTACAGCAAATCCGATCCGGTGTTATAGTCGCTGGTCGTACGCGCATTCACATAGAACAAGCCCGTCAGTCCGCTATTTCCGATTGGCGGAGTATAAGACAGAGACGCGGTGGCTGTGATTTCAGGCGCGTTGGACAGATTGTCACCTGGCAGTAAGCGCAACGCTGGGTCCAGCGCTTCACCGTTATCACGGCCAACCAGATCATTTTCGTAGCTGGTATCGGTATAGGTCAGGCCCAGAGAGACATTTACATGCCGAACCGGATTGAGAGACGCTTCCAGTTCAACGCCCTGCGCGACAACGCCATATTTGACATCATCGGAGGCACAGTTGCCGGTGGAACCGTCAGCATCAGTGTCCGCGCCGTTCAGATCAGTGCTGCAGGCATTGATATTCTGGACGAGGAAAACAGAGCCGTTGAACGTATTCAGCTGGAAATTGTCAAACTGCTGACGGAACGCAGCAACGCTCAGCGAGAATTCCCGCGTCGAGTATTTTGCGCCAATTTCAAATGCATTCACCGTTTCCTGGTCGAACTGAAGATTGTCGGTGTCGCCCGTCGTTGCCGGATTGGCCAAAGTTGAACTGGTCAACGCAGAGCGGTCAAGGTTGAAGCCGCCAGCCTTATAGCCGCGTGAGTAGCTACCATAAAGCATCAGATCGTCGGTTGGCTTGTAGGACAGGATTGCCGTGCCGGTGAATTCATTCTCGCTACGGCTGTCGCTCAAGGTAACGCCGTCCAGTTCCGATGTGGAATTACCCTGACACGCAAGACCAATGAGGCCAGCGGACAGAGCACCCAGAGGTGCGAAATCCAAAATACCATCACCGTCAGTATCGACAGATGGGGTAAGCAGCGGCGTAAATGCAGCACGCTGGATCGGACACATCGTGTTGTCGTTGGTAAAGGCAGCATTAAAATCCTTGGTTTCATTGGTATAACGCAGGCCCAAGGTCAGGTCGAGCTGATCCGTGATGTGGAAAATATTGTGAGTGAAAAACGCAAAA
Organism: uncultured Sphingorhabdus sp.; assembly: GCA_963974765.1. Classification (GTDB taxonomy): domain Bacteria; phylum Pseudomonadota; class Alphaproteobacteria; order Sphingomonadales; family Sphingomonadaceae; genus Parasphingorhabdus. The sequence continues at coordinate 480,898 of CAXBEI010000002.1, read as the reverse complement.
TTCTCGCTCTTCTGATTATAGACATCCAGCACTGTACCCTTGTCATTAATCTGGGCCAGATTATCCAGTCCGGCAAAAATCAGTGGCGTAGCAGCACCGAACGCGCCAGCACCGCCATTTGCCGCTTGCAATGCAGCTCGTCCGCCCGCGCTCAGGCAACCTGTGCTGGTTGGTGACGCAAGAGCAGGATTGACCGCGTTGACAATACGGCATGGCGCGAAGGCACCATATTGCGTGCCGAAGCGCAGGTTATCCCGTGTTTCAAGCTTTTCGTTCGCGTAAAAACCGCCGATCAACCAGTCCAGCTTGTCGTCGAACGCGGAACCCTGCAGCCTCAGTTCCTGGGTAAAGGTTTTAAATTCCCGGGCACCGGCATTTTTATTGGGCTCGCGATAAAGAATGTCCACCTGCGTGTAATCCGTGTCAGACGCCTGGAAGTTGGAATATTCACGATATCCGGTGATCGATGTCAGATTGAGGTTGCCCAGTTCGGCATTCACTTCAATCGAACCACCGAAATCCTCTGTTTCTCCAGCATAGGAACGACCGGGTGTGACATAGATGTCCCGGTTAAACGTGCTTTGAGTAAGCGCGTTCGAGTTTTGGCCCAAGGCCAAAAGTACCGGAATGATAGGGTTATCGGTGCTGGTAAGCGCAGGCGCGCCTGGTGGTGGAAGAGAAAAGGGATCAAGTCCTGCACTTACGCGCGCTTGCTGTGCAAATTCAGGTTGGACGAACGTTGCTGCGCAGCAGGACTCGTCTTTCTTGGAATAGTCACCGATAACGCGGACGCTCAGGCCGTCATTTGGTTCAAACAACAGCTGGCCACGCACCAGATAGCGGTCTTTGTTATTGACGTCGGTGCCGTTTACGACATCGTTATAGAAACCGTCGCGCTTCAGATAGACACCGTCGATACGCGCAGCGATCGTATCGCTCAACGGACCATTGATGCCGCCTTCCAGGCGAAGCTGATCATAATTGCCGTAAGTCGCCGAAGCATGTCCTGAAAACACGAATTCCGGTGCTGCAGTGGTGATGCTGATCATGCCGGCAGAAGAGTTCCGTCCGCCCAACGTTCCCTGCGGCCCACGCAGAACCTCGATCCGGTCGATCGGACCAAGTTCGCTGAGCGCATTACCGCTACGCGAACGATACACACCATCGATGAACACCGCTACGGAGCTTTCGAGACCGGGGTTGTCACCCACGGTTCCGATGCCGCGGATACGGGCAGAGCCGTTGGCTTCGTTGCCGGTTGACGACACAAGCAATGAAGGCGCAAGCTGATTGAGCTCGCGAATATCGCTGGTTCCGCTCTGCTGCAATTGTTCCGCGCCGATCGCCGACACGGCAATAGGCACATCGGACAATACCTGTGCCCGGCCCTGTGCGGTAACCACGATCACATTGTCATCATAAGTGCCCTCATCACTTCCGCTAGCTTGGTCGGCCGCATCTGATTGCGTCTGTGCATAGACGGGGGCAGTGGCGATTGCTGCTAGTGCGATTGCGCACGCAGACAGATTCAACGCTAGTTTCATAACATGCTCTCCTGAAAACTTCTTTTTTATTCAGGAGATGATAGCCCGGCATTTTACATTTGAAAGCCAAATCGGGGGGTGTTGCGCCGGTTTTCTGCCAACTGTGTCTTTATTGTCATTATTGTTAGTACAAGCAATTTTGCCAGTGGCGCCCTGCCGCTGGCATAATTTGCAAGTCCGTTCCTCTCCGCAACCGCTTGGCGCTGGCGTCACCGACGAGAAATATCAATAATTCTGGCGCCCAAAAAGCATATTTTCCGCCATTTACGGACGATCGCCTGAGGCAACGCGGGCGCTCGAACCTTGCCGCACGTCAATAATGACTGCGTCCGCCAGCAACTGCTCAATCTTTATTAATCGGCCGTCTTGAACGAAGCGCCTGCGCCAATGTGCCTTCATCCAGATAATCCAGCTCGCCACCAACCGGTATACCGTGAGACAATTGACTCAATCTGATCGGGTAATTTTCCAGACGCTCGGCGATATAATGGGCAGTGGTCTGGCCCTCGAGCGTTGCATTCATCGCCAGCACGACTTCGTCAATACCGCCCGCCTCGACCCGCCGGATTAGCGTGTCGATGCCAATATCCTCCGGCCGGACGCCATCCAGCGCCGACAGTTTGCCGCCCAGCACATGAAATTTTCCGGGGAACAGCCGGGACTTGTCCAGCGCCCAGAGATCCGAAACCTCCTCGACCACGCACAGCGATTTTTCATCTCGCCGGGGATCGGTGCAAATCTGGCAAGGATCCTGCGTATCGACATTGCCGCAGACGCCGCAGGTTACGAGCCGCTCATCCACTCTCTCCATCGCCGCCAATATCGGCTTCATCGCCGCTTCCGGACGCTTTATCAGATATAATACCGCTCGCCGCGCCGAACGCGGACCAAGGCCGGGGAGCTTGGCGAGGGCCTGAACCAGATTTTCGATCTCTTGCGATGCCATGGCTTAGTCATTAGGAGCAGCCGCACAAACCTGCCAAGCACAAAATGCCTGTCCTACACGAACGCGAATGTTTATCGTCCCGTTCATGCCAGAGGCTGATCAAATATTTGAAGGCAAAAGCAGAATTTTGTAAAAAAACGCCGCTGATCCGGAAAATCAGATTTCCGATTAGGGGGTGTGACCCGTGTGACCCGAAGAAAGATAATTTATGACGTCCGGCACGAAAACTCTGCGCATTGCCTTCATGGGGACCCCCGATTTTGCGGTGCCAGCGCTGAAGGCATTGCACGATGCCGGGCACGAGATTGTTGCGGTCTATTCGCAGCCACCCCGGCGCGCAGGTCGCGGCAAGAAACTGTCGCCCTCGCCTGCTCAGCGCGTTGCGGAAGAGCTGGGCATAGAAGTGCGCACGCCGGTTTCGCTGAAGGGTGAAGAGGAACAAGCGGCCTTTGCCGCACTTGAACTGGATGTGGCGATTGTCGCCGCTTATGGATTGATATTGCCGCAGGCCATACTGGATGCGCCGGCAATGGGCTGCCTGAATATTCACGGCTCTTTGCTCCCCCGCTGGCGCGGCGCGGCACCGGTACAGCGCGCGATATTGGCGGGTGATACAGAAACCGGAATCACCATCATGCAAATGGAAGCGGGTTTGGACACCGGCCCGATGCTCTTGAAGTCGACGACACCGGTTGACGGGAAGACCGCTGGCGAACTGACCGAAGAACTGGCCGAGACGGGTGCGGAGCTGATGGTGCAATATCTGGCAAGCCCTTCGGAATATTCCGCCGAAACACAGGATGATGCGCTCGCGACCTATGCGAAAAAGATTGAAAAACAGGAAGCGCGACTGGATTTCAGCAAGCCTGCCGATCATGTCGAAAGCCAGATACGGGCCTTCACTCCTGTCCCCGGTGCCTTTTTCGAGTTCGAGAATGTTCGGTACAAGATCCTCGAAGCGGAAGTCAGCAATTCGGTCGGCGAACCTGGCACAACATTGGACGCCCATTTGCTGATCGGTTGCGAAACCGGAGCGATCCAACCTCAAATCATTCAAAAAGCTGGCAAGCCGGCCATCGATCTCAAATCCTTCCTCAACGGTACAAAAATCCCGAAGGGCACCATCCTGCAATGACCCGCTTCGCGCTCACACTGGAATATGATGGCCGCCCATTCATGGGCTGGCAGCATCAGGATCACGGCCCCAGCGTCCAGCAGGCGGTGGAACAGGCTATCCACAAGATCACCGGTCAGGACGTGCGTGTTTTTGCCGCAGGCAGAACCGATGCGGGTGTCCACGCGCTGGCGATGCGCGCGCATTTCGATCTGGATACCAAATTGACGCCTTTCCGGTTGAGCGAGGGCATCAATGCCGGCCTGCGCCCAAACCCGGTTGCGGTGCTAGCCTGTGACATTGTCGACGAGGAATGGCACGCGCGTTTTGCCTGTGAGGGGCGGCGCTATCTCTACAAGATCACCAACCGCCGGGCACCCTTGACCTTTGATCGCGGGCTGAGCTGGCAAATTGCTCCAGACCTTGATGCCGAAGCAATGCACAATGCGGCCCAGGCGCTGATCGGCCAGCATGACTTCACCACCTTCCGTTCGGCCCATTGCCAGGCGCAAAGCCCGGTCAAGACATTGGACAGCATATCGGTCAGCCGCTTTGGCGAGGAGATTGAAGTCGAAGTCGCGGCCCGCTCGTTCCTGCATCACCAGGTCCGCTCGATCGTCGGTTGCCTGAAACTGGTCGGCACCGGAAAATGGACAAAAGTAGATCTGAAATACGCGTTGCAGGCGAAAGACCGCAACGCCCTCGGCTTCAACGCGCCGCCCGATGGCCTCTATTTTGTCGAAGCTGTCTATCCGGAATAGCTGTTCCCCGGCGAAGGCCGGGGCCCAGAATATTGGTGCACTACCGGCTGGACACCGGCCTTCGCAGGAATACTAGAGCCCGAACAACCGCGACAGCGACTTGTCCAGCATAAGCAATTGCCAAAGCAATCGACTATTGTCCGACCGACCGGCGATATGGTCATCCGCCACCTTGCGTAGCGCCTTGCTGTCAAACCAGCCGGTCCGCGCCAATGCGCCGCCACTGGCGATGTCCCGGGCGGTGTCGGCCAATGGCCCGCGAAACCATTGCGCGATCGGCGTGACGAAGCCCATTTTCGGCCGGTAGAGAATATCATTGGGGAGATATTGTTCCATCGACTTCTTGAGCAGATATTTGCCCTGCCCCTTGTGCACCCGCAAATTGGTCGGAAGCTTCGCCGCAAATTCCATCAGCTTGTAATCGAGCAACGGTTCTCGCGCTTCGAGCCCCACGGCCATGCTGGTCCGGTCGACCTTGGTCAGGATATCTCCGGGCAGCCACATTTTCATATCGGCATATTGCGCCTGATCGAGGCCATTTTGCGCCGGCGCATTTTCCATCAGGTCGATCATCCGCTGCTCCGCCTGATAGTCACCCAGATCGCTGCGCATGCGGTCGGAATAGATTTGCCGTCGTCCCGATGGCGTTGTCACCCCGACCGCTTCGGCATAGCCTTCCGGTCCGGTCCGCGCGAGCGACAGAAGGGTAGACTTGGCGCGAAACGGGCGCGGGGCCCAGTCAGCCTTGGGATAGACCGAACCCAGCCAGCCGAATGCAGGCCCGCGAAAGGACTGCGGCAACAGGCCCCTCACCCGTTCTTCACCATGGTGAAAGACATGACGGCGATAGCCCGCCATCGCCTCGTCCGCTCCGTCACCCGACAGAGCTACGGTCACGGTCTCGCGGGCCAGCTCGGCCACTCGGTAGGTTGGCAAGGCAGAGGCATCGGCAAAGGGTTCGTCAAAGTGATCGGCGAGCGTGTCGATCAAGCCGAAGTCATCGGCCGCAACAGTGCGCTCGCGATGATCGGTCTGGAACCGTTCGGCGACCTGCCGGGCATAGCCGGTCTCGTCGAGCGACTGCTGGTCGAAACCGATCGAACAGGTCTTGACCGGCCGACGGCTTTTCTCCGCCATCAGGGCGACCACAGCGCTGCTGTCGACACCACCGGAGAGAAATGCACCGAGCGGCACATCCGCGATCATGCGCGAGCCTACAGCCTGTTTCAGCAGATCGACCAGTTCTTCTTCCAGAGCGCCCGCCGAAGCCTTGTGCCGCTGGCTGAAATCCATATCCCAATATTGGACCGGTGCGGGTTCCGGCTTGCCCTGCTCGAGCAGCAGATAATGGCCAGCCGGCAGCTTCTTCACCCCCCTGAGCAGCGACGTCTGATCGGGCACATATCCAAAAGCGAGATAATCATCGACCGCCCGCATGTTGGGCTCGCGGCGCAACAGGGGATTTGCGAGCAACGCTTTCAGTTCCGAACCAAACAATATGCTGCCGTCGGAAACCCGCGCATAAAACAATGGCTTCACGCCCAGCCGGTCGCGGGCCAAAAACAACTGGCGGGTGCGCTGGTCATAGAGCGCAAAGACAAACATCCCGTTCAGTCGTTTCAGGCAGTCGACGCCCCATTGCCGCCAGGCATAGAGAATGACTTCGCTGTCGCTGCTGGTCTGGAACTGATGACCCAGTCTTTCGAGTTCCGCGCGCACCTCGAGAAAATTGTAAATCTCGCCGTTGAAACTGAGGACCTGTGCTTCATCAGCGGTCAGCATCGGCTGCGCACCGCCTTCGAGATCGATAATCGAAAGCCGCCGGTGACCCAGCCCGACACCCGGCGCGGTCCAGATGCCGGATCCGTCAGGTCCGCGATGGGTCAAACTGTCGGTCATCTTGCGCAGCCGCGCAGGATCGACCGGCTTGGCCGTCTCCAAATGAAAGATACCTGCAATTCCGCACATAGGTGCGCCCTAGCGCAGCCCCGCCATCGCGTCAGCCAATTTGTCGACCGGTCCCAGATCAGCAAGAAAGGCATCGATCGAAATCCGGGGCGATGCCTCGCGCTTTGTCTCGGACGAAATCAGGACCGCCACGGCCTGTTGCGGCCCGCCAAGCAGTTTGCCCTTCAGCGTTTCCAGCTTCACCACCGAGCCACTACCGGTAAGCTTGCCGCCAATGCGGTAAAAGGTAATAACATCGCGCACCACCGGTCCGGGCGCGATCAACTCGATGGCAGCCGCGCCTTCTGGCGCTTCGAGGACGCGGTTCCGGGACCACTCGGTTTCGGGAACATGGGCGCCCTGCCCGTAGCCGACAATCTCGCGCCCATCTTCCTGACGGTTATAAACGGCAATGGAAAGATCGACCTCCATACCGGTCGACAGGTTCCGGTAGCGACCGAGCAGCTGATGACTGGCACCATCGAACCGTGGCTCCCACGGGTAAAGGGGCAGGTAGTCCACTCTTTCCCAACCGGCGACTTCCGGCAGGGCAATCCGGTCGGGCACAGTCGATTCCTGAGCCGCGAGTACCGAAATCCACAGCACCGGCGTCAAGATGATAGCCGCCATCGCGGCCACGATCTTCATCGGATGCTGACTGCCAGACGGGACAGACTGCCGACGAGCCAAAGCATCTCCATCAATCATTGGATCGTCGATCTTGCGATCGTAGAAGGGCCAGCCGATCGCCATGAGCAAGATCAGGACGAAGGCGAAAAAGAACCAGCCGTAGAAAATATGATCGAAACCGACCGCGAAATCGAGCGATGTATGATGCGCGATATAGATGGTGCCAAAGGCGCGGACACCATTGGCAAGTATCGGCACGATGACTGCAGCGATCATGAACAATATCCGGCGGTTCCAGCTCTGAAAACAGACATTGCTGACCAGCGCGCCATAAGCGAACATCGCGATCAGAAACTTGATGCCGGAACAGGCCTCGGCCACTTCGAAATAGGCGGTCGGCGTGGAAATGAATATGCCGTCGATAAAGGCCGGGATATCGGCCCAGCCGAGAAACACCATCGACAATTTGGCGGTGACCATTTGCAGGAACGGTACAAATTCCTCGCCGAACGGGACAAGGAAGAAGCTGAAACCCAGCGGGAATATCAAGCCGCGGGCAACGGTCGGGCCGAGCAATGTGACAACGGCGCCCTGCAGCATCATCAGCAGACCGAGATGGCGCGCAAAGGAAACGCCGGCAGCCTCACCCAGCAACCAGCCGAAGGCTGCAACACCCGTCCAGAGCAAACCCGGCCACCAGATTTCCGGCGTGAGCTTCGCCAGTTCTTCTCTACGCTGTTGCACCAGCCAGTAGAGGATCGGTACAATCAACAGACAGTGATTATAGGTGGAGATAGACCACCATGTCCGGACCATGTCCGCGCCATCGCGCCAGAAAATCGCCAATATGGCGAGGTTCGCAAATGCGAGCAGTTTCAGATGAGCCGACCAGAGCGACGCCGGAACGGCAGCCTGTTGACTGCTCTGCACCTGATCGGCAGTCGCACTCGTCATTCCGCCGCCTCGGCAACCGCAGGCTCAGAAAATCCGCACAAGGCTGGCAAGCCGATGAGCTGCCTTGCCCAGGAATATTGCGTATGAATAAGTTGTTTCGCCTGCTCGCCCAGACGCTCCGCCCGCTCGGAATCTTGCAGCAATTCGCAAGTCAGTTGCGCTTCGTCATCGACAGACTCGGCGATCAGAAAATGCTCGCCGTTGATCGCGTCTATCCCCTCTGCGGCGCACTGGGATGCAACCACCGGCTTGCCCATGGCCATCGCCTCGAGCACCTTGTTCTGGACACCGCGAGCGATTCTCAGCGGTGCGACGACAACATCGGCAGCCATGATCCAGCTGCGGATATCATCGACAGCGCCAACCACAACCGTGCCATTCTTGCCATCGAGTTGCATGACCTTGTCGGTGGGCGAACGCCCGACAATCGCAAAACGGGCTTCAGGAAAGCGCGCGAGAATCGCTGGCATGACCTGCTGGCTAAAACTCTCCACCGCCTGAACATTGGGCTGATAGTCCATCTGGCCGGTGAACAGGATCATCGGTCCGCTTTGTTCGAGCCCTTCTGTCTGCACGTCCGGTGCGCCATAAAATTCCAGATCGATCCCGTTGCCCACGGCCTTCACCCGGTCATCGGCCAAGCCCGAGCGTTGACGAAACAGCCGCGCCTCGGCTTTGCTGACAAACAGGCTGTGATAGGCCTGTTCGGCAATATCTTTTTCGAAGGTCCGCAACAACCGGCCCTCCCGGCGATTGATCCAGGCCATCGGCCCCGAAGCATCGTCGGCATAGCTTTCAAATTTCGCGCTATCGACATCGGCAAAGTCCATCACCACCCGACCGGGGAAATTCTCCGGAATGAACTGCGCCATCTGACCGGAAAATACGAAGATGCAATCAATCGGCCGCGTGGCGATGACATGCGCCACATAGGCGCGGATTTCGGCACTATCGAAACAGGTCAGTGAAACCGGTTTGCCAGAGAATATCGCTTCAATCCCGCCCTGCCATCTGGGCTTGGTCCGCAATATAATCTCACAAGAAGCCAGTTCCGCTTTGCGCTCCCAGCCTAACTTTTGTTCCTCTTCGTCCTCGGCAAAGCAGGCCACATGCACCGGCGCGCAGTCCATCAGCTTTTGCAGGAAATGGTGCGATCGAATCTTGTCGCCGCGGTTCGGCGGCCAGGGGACGCGGTGCGTCAGGAATAATATTTCGCCCACTAGCCGAGGCCTTTGGCGATGATCGGTCCAACACGGTTGGCAACCGACAAGGGCAGACGCTGCCACAGCGCTACCTGCATCCGGTATTTGGGGCTCATCGGATTGACATCGCGGGCCTCTTCGCCATCTGCTGTGCGCGTCGCATAGGAAAGCGGTTGCGGTTCGAAACCCCAGTTTTTCTTGAAGGAAAAGGCCCCCGTACCGTATTTCGATCGCCCAAAGTCGAACGATTTGCATCCCCGTTTGCGGGCATGGTTCATCAGTTCGTAATACATGATCTCGTTGGCCCGAAAACGCCGCGCATCCCACGTTCCGCCGCCCCAGTAAGGCATCACCGTCTGATGATGATAGAGGCTGAGCACACTGGCTACCGGAACGCCATCGCTGAGCACGGTCAGGATATCGGCATTCTCGCCAAATGCATCGAGAACTTCGTCGAACAGCGCCTTGGGGAATACCGGTGTTCCGAGATTACGGACGCTTTCTGCATAGACCGCATAATGATCCGCCCGGTCTTGCTGCGTCGTCCCGATGCGCACCGTCAGATCATTCTTCAGACCCTTGCGGACTTCAGCGCGCTGCTTGCGCGGAATGGCGAGCAACTGGCTCTCCGCATCTTCTGCCAGATCGGTGACAAAGCCCGCGTAGACATCCTGTTTGCGCTGCCATTGTCCATCGGGCACGGGCCCGCCGCGCAACTCGACGGTGGGAAAGCTGTTGCTTTCGGCAAAGCGCCACGCTTCCTCAGCGACCAACTGGATCGCCCGGTCGTTGTCCGAGAGAATACCGCCACCCACGGCAAAACCGGAAGAGACCAATGCCCTGCCGAACAAGCCGGAATGGATCAGGTTGAGCGGAAGAATGCCTTGCAATTGTCCTTCGCGATCTTCGGCCAGAAGATAGCGCCACTCATGGCCGCAAGCCTTGCCGACCGACAATACCCATGCCGGGCGATGAAAGGCCGTGCCCTGCGACGAAGCGTCGACAAAGGCTTCAATCCGGCCCAGTTCATTGGCATCGGCTTGCGCAAGAACACGGACGGTCAAGGACTCTGGCTTGAATGCCATGTTCATCACATCAGCCCCGCTTCCAGGGCCGCCAGTTCGTCAACCCTGCCCCATTTGAAATCCTGCCCGGCGCGCAGCAACTTGGCGCGCATTGCTTTTAAATTGGTATAATGGCGGAGTTTGGATCGAAGCGCTGCATTGGCAACGCGCGGCTGATCGGGATCGATTTCCCAAGGGTGAAAATAGAATATCGCGCCATGCGCGTCATCCCGCTGCATTTTTCTGATCGACCGATCATATAATGCATAAGGCAAAAGCCGGAAAAAGCCGCCTCCGCCAGCGGCAAATGCCCGCTTGCCAAGCTTGACCGTGGTGACCGGTAATTCGATGAAATCGGACTGACCCACCGGCTTCCAGGCAAAGCGGGGTGAATCCGCCCAGCCATAATGATCGTGGTTGATCGGCGCGACGCTGGATGAATAGGTATAGCCCTCCTCGGCCAGTATCTCGTGCGCCCAGGGGGTCCGCTGATCGATGGAAAAACTGGGAGCCCGATAGCCGATGACCTGCTGGCCGGACGTGTCCTCGATGATCTTCCGGCTGCGGTCCAGATCGGCGCGGAACTGCTCTGGTGACAAGGTGAATACACGGGCGTGATCATAGCCGTGATTGGCGATTTCATGACCGGCGTCGGCAATCTGCCGCATCAGCGCCGGATAGCGTTCGGCGACCCAGCCCAAGATAAAAAATGTCGCCTTGATGCCCGCTTCGTCGAACAATGCCAGCACATCATGGGTGTTGCGTTCTACGCGATGCTCGAGCTGATCCCAGTCGGCGCGATTGATGACCGTCTCGAAGGCTCCCACCTGAAACCAGTCCTCGATATCGACCGACATGGCATTGAGCAAAGCATCCGCTTTTCTCGCCGTGGCGAAAGGTTCAGGCCGCACGTCCCGCATTGACATAGCTTTCCTTGCTCCGGACATCGTTCTCGACCCATTCTACAAGCATCGTCAAGACACGGTGCAGATTTTCTTCCTGATCGTTCATGCGCGTTTCCATCAATGACAATCGCTTCGTTAGCATATCGATCCGCTGTGCCATTGCCTTGTCGACAGCTGGCGGAGTAGCGACGGATTCCTCCGCCTTCGGTTCAGCTGCGACCTGTGATTCGGCTGTCTGCCGGACAAGTTCCGGTTGAGTTTCCGGTCTCCGCAGATTGACAACTTCATGTTCCGGTGCGGCCGCTGGTTCAGCCGCAGCCCCGAATTCCGGGCTTGATGACTTGGCAACGGGATCGACACCCGCGTCCTGAGCCTTTTTAGGCTTTTCCCAAAGCGGATTCTTGGCCTCGGTTGAAGCGGTTGGCGGCGATGCAATCTCCACGTCTTCGCCATTCAAATCGGCAAGCACCCGCTCGACCATCGGCTGGTCGATCATCTCGGCATGTTCGATTGATCCCATCAACAATATCCGGCTCATCAGAGCGTTGATTTTGCGCGGAACGCCATCGGTCTCGGAATAGAGCAGCCGGAATACACTCGAAGTGATCTTCGGGCGTCCCGACCAACCGCTTTTCGACAGGCGATGGGTGACATAAGGTTCGATTTCTTCGGCATCCATCGGTTCGAGATGATGGTGCGCGATGACTCGCTGGCGCAATTGTTCGAGCTGGTTGGAGTTTTGCAGCATGTCGCGAAATTCCGGCTGACCGAGCAGGAATATTTGCAACAGCGCCTGCCCGCCAAGCTGGAAATTGGACAGCATCCGCAATTCCTCGAGCGCGCCCGCCGGAAGATTTTGCGATTCATCCACGATCAGCAAACAGCGCCGGCCAGCACGCGCTTCAGCGTGCAGAAATTCTTCAAAAGCGCTTAGCAATTGCGCCTTGTCCATATGGTCTGTGTCGATATCGAAATGGTTGGCGGCAACGCGCACGATATCTTCGCTGTCCAGTTTGGTGGTGACGATATTGGCAGCGGTCAGACGCGCCTTGTCGATCGTAGCCATAAGATGGCTGACCAAAGTCGTCTTGCCCGCACCGACGTCACCGGTGATGACGATAAACCCTTCGCCCTGTGCCAAGCCATAGCCAAGATAGGACAGCGCCTTGCGGTGTGTCAGGCTCTCGAAATAGAAATGCGGATCCGGGGTCAGCTGGAAGGGCCGCCCGTTCAATCCGTAAAATGTGTCATACATGCGTGTATCTCCGATCAACGGCGGTGATGAAGCTGTCAAAAATCATATCTAAGTCCCAGTAGAGCAGAAGCTGTAAGCTCGCTGTCGAAACCGTCTTGCTGGAAGCTATCCAGGCCGACAGCCGCAGTACCCTGCAGTCTTGGCAAAATTTGGCGATAATAAGCTGCGTTGGCGCCGACCCCCAAAACATTGGGTGCATTGGCAAAGCCGCTATCCAGCAGATTGGCGTAAATATTGGCATCGAAACTGGAATAGATATCGAGTTCCCGGCCAATCGTCAGATTGGCATAATAATTCTGGTCCACGAGGCCGTCGACTGCAGAAACTGAACCCAGTTGCGAAGCAAAGAAGCGACGACGCGCATAACCCACACCAAGCCCGGTATTCCAGCCGCCGGAATTATAGGTAAGCTGCCCGTTGACACCCCGCGCACGGAATGATGACGAAGCGGCGGATTGAAGCACATCATTGAAGCAGAGGCTGCTCGTCTGACCGAAGGCGCAGCCATTCAGTTCACCGCTCAGAGGATTTCGTGTACTGGTAAAACCGGCACCCAGGTTCGACAAATTGTCATTGAGCAAATTGCCGAAACCCGAAACCGTGTCATAGACTGAAATACTAAGCGCTGTGTTCTTGTTGGGCTGATAAGCGAAGCTGCCAAAATAGGTTTCACTGCCATAGCGCTGCCCGACCCGCGCTTCGAGCGAGGTGCGGCGACTGGGCCGCCAGAGGACACCGGCATCCCAGTAGATACCGTCCTGATCATAAGACAGCAATCGGGGAGATGTTTCGTCGGTGACGAAGCGTCCATCGTCTCCGATGATCGGCACTCCGTTGATGTCGCGTACGGCATCCCGTTCCGAAATCTCGATATCTTCATAGCCAACACCGCCAACCAGCGCCAGGGTTGACGAGACCGGCACGGTTACGTCTGCCCGGACCTGTTTTCCTTCAAAGCGCTGATCAAGCTGGCTGCCATCCTCGCGTTGCCAGCCCGCACTAACGGCCCAGCCAAAGGGAAGATCGCCCGGCTGCATTCCGACGCTGGCGCTGGCCGAATGGCTGACACTGTCATCGAAAACATCAATCGGAATCTGACCGGGCGGCAGGACACCGGTAGATTCGTTCTCTACCTTGGTATAGCCGAGCCGGTAAGCGGCATTCACATCCAGTGCGCCGACCCGGGTCGACAGGGTCGGACCGGCATAAACCGAATAGACCTGTGTCACATTGTCGATATTGCCCACCGTATTGGACGGCGCTTCGCCGCGCAGGTCGACCCGGCTGCGGGTAGCGATGCCGCCGGCTTCCAGTGACAAAAGATTGGGAACGACCTGCACGCTGCCTCGCGCCAGACCGGTTACGATATCTTCGTCACCCAGATTATCCTGATAGAAAAATCTGCGTTCATAGCGGATGTTCAACTGCGCCTCGGCATTGCGCGTCTGGAGGGACGTGTCGACACCGGCAGCGACCGACGTATAGGTCAGCACATCGCTGCCGTCCTTCAGATCGGCGACCAATATTTGCTGGATTTCGATGTAGGGCGCCACGTCGGCTTTGCGCTCACGTGCCTCGACGGCCGGCGCAGCCATTCCCAGCAACGGAAGAATAGCCGCTCCATATTTCAGAACATTTCTCGTAATATGCGCGGTCATGGCTTACTCTCCATATCCATAATAGGATCCAAAGCGCCTGCCGGTCGGCGAGAATTTCGTGCCGTTCAGGAGGAGTTGGATATGATCACAGCCGCCCAGTAAACTCAGCGCATCGCGCAGGGCGGTTTCGGTCGTTTCGTCTGCTTTGACCACCATCAGGACCTGCCCGACATGCGTTGCCAGGACAGAGGCGGGTGATGCCGACAAAGCCGGCGGTGAGTCAAAAATCACGATGCGATTGGGGTTGTTCTGGGTGAGACGGTTGAGCACCTGCTCGGTCCGTGACGACGCCAGATATTCCGTATCGGCATTGGTCTGATCGCCTGCCGGCAGTATTGCCAGGCCGGGAATATCTGTATGGATGATGCAGCTTTCTACCGGCAATTGCGGATCGGCAAGCGCGTCCATAAGGCCTTTGCTGCCCTCCAGGCCAAGACTGGACAGGATGCTTGGTTTTGCAAAATCCGCATCGACCAGCAGGACTTCATTATCCTTTTCCGCCGCGATCGAGAGGGCGAGATTCAGGGCGCAGAATGTCTTGCCTTCATTGGGGTGCGCCGAGCAGATCAAGATCCGTTCGCCCTGTGGTATGGGGTCTACTTTCTGGCTGCCCTTTGCGGCCAGCAGCAACTGACGTTTGATGATCCGAAACTCTTCCGAGATACCGGTCACCGGTCCGTCAGGGACAATGAATCCGGCTTCCCGTAATTTGTCCCGATCGACAATGACGGTCGGACCATCATAGGATTCGACCGGTCTTTGCGTGACCGGCGTGACTTGCCGGGCCGGCGTTTCGGGCGGCAAAGATTTCGACGCGCCATCGCGATGCTCGATAGTTCGGACTGCGGGGATATAATCATAGATTTCCCCTGCCCTTTCGAGCAACGAACCGGTCTTTTTGGGAGGATTATATTCGTTCATTTCTGCTCCCTCAGGCCACCATGCCGCGCTGGATAAATTCGACGATCATCAGCATCCCGAACACGCCAAAGAGCGCGCCACTTGTACCGAAAAAGATACGCATTTTTTTCTTCTGTATTTCGCGCTGCGCGTTGGTCAGAATCTGGGAAACAGAACCGATCACCGGCAGTCCGCTGGCTTTTTCCAGCCGGGCTGCGGTCGGATAACTGGTCTGGACATGGCCCATCGCAAATGCTGTGCCGACACCGCCACCGATTCCGGCGATCAGAACCATCGCCAGCAATAGAGGCCGGTTGGGCGCAGCCGGCGATCGCGGACTGGACGGCGGATCAATGACGCGAAACTTGAGCGAGTCGGTTTCCGATTCCACCTGCCCGCGCAATTTGATCTGCTCCCGGTCGGTGAGCAGCTTGTCATATTGGCTTTTCAGCACCTCATGGTCACGATTGATCCGTGACATTTCGGCAGCGACCCCAGGCTCCAGCGTCTGTTTCGAGGCCAGTTGTGCCATATCCCCCTGCAGCGCATTTTTGCGTGCCTGCAGTGCGGCAAGGCTTGCCTGACGTTCTGCCCGCATGCTTTGCAACGAACTATAGGCCGGATTCGGGGTACGATAGCCACCGCCACCAGCCGGCTCCTTGCCCGCTTGCACACGCAGCGCTGCAATTTCGTTTTTCATCGAGATGATATCGGGATGGCTGTCCGTCCAGCCGCGAGCGCGCGCGCCAGCCAGATTCGCTTCCATCTGGGCGAGTTGACCACGGGCACCGCCGCTGCCAATTCCCGGCGTCGCGATGGAAGGAGGCGTACCGGCAAGCTGACCATTTAAGGCGGCCAGCGATCCCGATGCCTGACTTATCTGCGAATCAATTTGCCCCAGTTCCGCGCGGGCCGCTTCCATCCGTTGACTGATCGAACCGACACCCGGCAGCAGACCCAGATTTTCAGTCTCGAACTGGACCCGTTTCTGCTCGACTTCCTGAAGCTCTTTTTCTCTCTGGGCGAGTTGCGCATCGAGAAACTTGATCGTCTGGCTGGTTTCATCGCGGTCACCGGACAGATTTTCTTCGACGAAAATATCGATCATCTTCTGGACAATATCGCGGGCCAGAACGGCATTTTCCGCATCGGAAAAATTGCTGGCGGAAGATTTTGCGGTAATCTCGAACAGATTGTCTTTTTCCGACTTTATCTCGATGCTTTTGCGCAGCATCTCGACTTTGCTGGACAGTTCACGATCCGTAGCCACCGACTGGTTCAATGCGGTTCCGCGAACGACTTTTTCGAGGTTGACGGTAGACGCCAGTGTTTCCTGGACGCGTTCCATATTCTTCTTGCGTTCGCGCGCATCCACTCCGACCTTGTCGGACAGCAACGACTGCATCTCGACAGAAATGCGCGCCTGCGACTCATAGCTGTTGGGGATCAGCGCGACGACAAGCCAGCCCAGCAGACAAAGCCCCCAGGCAACAGCCAGTGCAAGCCAGCGTCGATTCCAGACGCTGTGCACCGCTATTTTAAATTCATCATAAAGGCCGTTCATGTGTCTATTCAATTCCTGTGATGGGGAGCCAAAAACAGATTAAAACATACTTTCCGGAATGATGATCACATCACCGGGACGCAGCATGACATTGGCGCGGGTCTCGCCCTTCTTCATCAAGTCGTCGATGCGCAGCGAGAATTCCTGTTGCTTGCCGGTACCGCGATCAAAGCGGATCAAGCGTGCGCGGTTGCCGGAAGCAAATTCCGACATGCCGCCGACTGCTATCATCGCGTCGAGCAAGGTCATATTGGCGCGATAGGGTATCGAGGCCGGTTTTTCGGTGGCACCGACAACCCGGATTTGCTGGGAAAATGTGCCGGAGAAATTATTGACGATGACCGAAACCAGCGGCTCGTTGATATATTGGGATAGCTGCAGCGTCAGATCTTGCGCCAGCATTGCGGGCGTCTTGCCCACCGCAGGCATATCCGTGATCAGCGGTGTGGTGATCCGGCCATCGGGGCGGACCTGCACCTTCGCGCCCAGTTCGGGATTGCGCCAGACAAATATCGTCAGCTCGTCGAGCGGACCGATAACATATTCTTCTCCGGGTCCTTCCTGCATGGAAACAAAGGACGCCGGCGGCAGTTGCGGCCCGCTGGAATTGCCGGAACAACCGGCAACGGCAAGTGACGCCATGCCGGCACCAACCATCAGCTTCGCCAAGTGATTGTTTTTTATCGCAGAACGCATTTTTACCACCTCGTATAAACCATCAGGTGAATGGCCGGTTTTCGGGGGAAAACGGGCAATCCACGCAAAGTCACGAGGTGGCTATGCTAGAAAATAGTGAATATAGCGTTAGGATTAGCTGAATTTGCGATTAACGGGAGCTCCGGTTTGACTGCAGCCCGAACCACCAAAACTAGTCTACCAACAGCTCTGTGGCCGGTCCCTGACCCAGAAAATTTGCCGGGCTCGCCGTCGCCCCATAGGCGCCCGCACAGAATATCGCGACAATATCACCGACGCGCGCTTCCGGCATAGCGGCATTGTCGCTCAACCGATCAAGCGGTGTGCAAAGGCAGCCTACTATCGACACCGTTTCGGCAGGCTCTTCGGAAAATCTGCTGGCAATGGCTGCCGGATAATTGCGCCTGACGACTGTGCCGAAATTGCCGCTGGCGGCGAGCTGGTGATGGAGACCGCCATCGGTCACCAGGAAAATCTGTCCCTGACTCTGCTTGCGGTCCACAATCCGGGTCAGGTAAACGCCAGCTTCGCCGACCAGATAGCGGCCCAGCTCGATGGCGAATTGCGTAGCAGACAATATCTCTGGCAATTGTGCGAGCTGGTCACCCAAGGCTGCACCAACCTTGGCAATATCCAGCTGTTCATCGCCCGGAAAATAGGGAATACCGAAACCGCCGCCGAGATTGACATGGGCCGGTGCCTGACCGATTTCGGTCGCCAGACGAGCGGCCAGATCCAGAGTTTGCGCCTGCGTGTCGATAATCGCATCAGCGCTCAATGCCTGCGAACCGGCAAAAATATGAAAGCCGCGCCAATCTGCTCCGCCGTCCAATATTTTCTTTGCCGCAGGAGCGACCAGCTCGATATCCATCCCGAATGGCTTGGCCCCGCCACCCATTTTCATGCCGGAGCCCTTCAGATCGAAATCCGGATTGACGCGAATTGCGAGCCGGGGCTTTTTGCCCAACCGCTCACCGATTTTCAACGCCCGGTCACATTCGCCCGGCGATTCGATATTGAGGGTAACACCGGCCTGGATGGCTTGTGCGAGTTCCTCATCCCGCTTGCCCGGTCCGGCAAAGCTGATATGCTCGGGCGCCGCTCCCGCTTCCAGCGCCATCTGCAATTCCCCACCGGAAGCGATATCGATACCATCGGCCAGCTCCACCATATGGCGGAGCAGCGGCGGAAAGGGATTGGCTTTCATCGCATAATGTAAATCGAGACCGTCGGGCATTGCCGCCCGCAATTGTACCATGCGATCGTCGAGTCGGATTTTCGAATAGACAAACAGCGGCGAGCCATTTTCCGCAACCAGCGCGCTGCATTTCTGTCCGCCAATGGCGAGTTCGCCCCCGATAGCATCATATCCGGCTGGAATGGGCCCTGTAGCTTTGGTCTTGATCATTCGACATCCATGCTGGCCAATGCGTTGCGGTCCAGCTTTCCATTTGGGTTTTTGGGAAATTCAGAGAGCAGAATGATATCCCGGGGGTGCATAAAATTCGGTAAATTCTGCTTTAAATATTTTGCCAATTGCTCCGCGATAGCTGAAATCTCCGGTCCAAGTTCAACCGGTCGAGCAAATAAGCGGATCGCATGGCCCAGTCGCTCGTCCGGGACTCCCAGGGCAACCGCTTCCGCTATGAGGCCTGATTCGACCGCGATTTCCTCAATCTCTGTCGGGCTGATCCGGTTGCCCGAACTTTTGATCATCGCATCATCGCGGCCAACAAAATAGAGCAAGCCGTCATCACCGCGTTTCACCGTATCCCCGGAAAAAACTGCCATGCCGGTATATTGTGATGCTTCGGGCGCGCTTTTGAACCGTTGCGCCGTCCGTTCGGGGTCATTCCAATAGCCTTGCGCCACCAGCGGCCCGCAATGGACGAGTTCCCCGGACTGATCTGGCGCGGCAACTTTGCCAACTTCGTCCAGCACAAGAATTTCCGCAAACGGAATCGCTGTACCCATGCTGGTCGGATTGTCGTCGATCAGAGCGGGATCGAGAAAGGTTGACCGGAAAGCTTCGGTCAGCCCGTACATCGCATAAATATCGGTTCCGGAACCAAAGATACCCCGTAGCTGTTTGACCAAAGTCGGGGTCAGCGCACCACCGCTATTGGTCAGCCGCCGCATCGAGGCGACCGCCTCCTCCGGCCATTCATGCTCGACCAGTTGCACCCACAGCGGCGGCACAGCGGCCAAAGTGGTGATCTGTTCGCGCGCGCACGCCTTCATGACGTCACGGGGAGTCAGATAGTCCAGCGGCACCGCGCATCCGCCAGCGGCCCAGGTCGAAAACAGCTGGTTCTGACCATAGTCAAAGCTCAGTGGCAACACGCATATCGTGCGATCATCGGCGGAAAGCTTCAGATATTCAGCGACACTGAGCGCTCCCAGCGTCAAATTGGCGTGACTGAGCATCACCCCTTTTGGACGCCCGGTGGATCCGCTGGTGTACAATATCGCAGCAAGATCATCGATATCGGTCGTTGCCGCGCTGGCAGCCATTGGATCCGCAATCGACTCCAGGGCGCCCTCAACGAGCTTGTCCTCGAACAGGCGGCAATCTTCTTCACCACTGTCGTCCAGAGTCTTCAGGCGACCTGCGTTGCTAATCAACAACTTGGCACCGCTATCTGAGATAATATGGATAACTTGAGCTGACTTCAGCAGAGGATTGACCGGTACATGGACGAGACCAGCGCGGGCCGCTGCCAGCGGCATGATACAAGCCAGCTCGGTCTTGGACAGCCATGTCGCCACCCTATCCCCCTTGGCCAAGCCCTGCCCGTGCAGCCATGCCGCCAGCAGGCCGACACGATGATTTAACATCTTATAGCTAAGAGATCCCGAACGCGTCACGAGAGCGCTTGCATCCGGGTCCTTGCCTATCGCCAGATGGTCAAGCGGGAATGCGGCGGTTTCGAGAGCAATGTTCAATTTTTGACCTATGGGAAAAAGAGCAGATTTGTGACAGATACGACCTTAACCATGACCAGCGAATATCATAGCAATTTTCAATCCGTGCAAGCCATTGCCGGAGAAAAACTGGGTAGATCGGTCCAGAAGTCTCTATTCGACCGGATCGACTGGCTGAAACCGCTGCACGAACTGTGCCTGCCAGATAAATCGCCATTGATCGTGCATAGCAAAGAAGGCGAAGCCGAAGCGTGGATGTTCCTGATGAAAACCGGCCTCGGTCGGCATGCCGCCCTGGCCAACTGGTATAATTTCACCTTTCGACCGATTTTCTTGGGCGACTATGACGAAGTGACCAAATTGGCGTTGCTGGCAAAACTGGCAAAACAACTCAAATCCAGCTCGCACCATATTGAAATCACACCAGTTCCCGACGAGGATTCCGCCGCCAGCCTAACCGAACGGGCGTTCGAACAGGCGGGATGGATTGTTTTCCGGTCAAAGGCGGATGACAATCATATCTTGAACGTCAAAGGCCGCACCTTCGACCAATATTGGGCCGATCGTCCCGGACAGCTGCGCAACACGGTTCGCCGCAAGGCAAAGAAAAACCTGGTATCGGTCAGGATCGAAACGCAATTTTCCGACGAGGACTGGAACGATTATGTCTCGGTCTACGAAAGCAGCTGGAAACCGGAAGAAGGCAATCCGGATTTTCTCAGAAAGCTGGCCCGGCACGAAGCGGCCGCTGGCTGCATGCGCCTCGGCCTCGCCTATATCGATGGAGAGCCGGTTGCAGCGCAATTCTGGACCGTTGAAAATGGCGAAGCGCTGATTCACAAGCTGGCCCATATCGAAGATGCGACAAAAACCTCCCCCGGAACGCTGCTATCTGTCGCCATGTTCCAGCACGCAATCGATATCGACCATGTTGATCTGATCGACTTTGGCACCGGCAATGACGGCTATAAGCGCGAGTGGATGGAAGATGTCCGCGATCGCTACCGACTGGAATTCTACTGGCCGAACAATCCTTTGTCCTGGCTACCTATTTTGCGACACTATGTCTCGGGCCTTGCCGGAAAGCGCCCACCGCTTTAGGGAAACGCCGTTATCCGAGATTCGGGGGTTTTTGATGCAGAATAAGGTCGAGTTGACGCCGGAAGCCGCCGTGCGTGCAGTAATGCGGGATATTTTGGGGCTGAGCGAAGTTCAGGTCGCGGAATTTACGGCAGAAACGGAGCTTTTCGGCGCTCTACCGGAACTGGACAGCATGGCTGTCGCAGGACTGCTCACCGAACTGGAAGATCGTCTCGACATCATGATCGACGACGATGAAGTCGATGGCGAACTGTTTGAAACCTTTGGTAATCTGGTCGCCTTTGCCGAGATGAAAGTCACCGGGTGACGCTCATCCCCGCATTCGTCTCTTACGAATTTGCGGATCGCAAAGAATTATGTTTGTCCCTCGCAGCCCGGTCTGGCCGACGCGTCATGCTGGTCCCTCCGCTGTTCGACGAGATGAACCGCATGCGGAAGATGCTGATCGATGTCATGCGGTCGCTCGAAGCCCTTGAAATCGCGAGCTTCCTGCCTGATCTTCCTGGCACCAACGAAAGCCTGCTGCCACTGGAGCAGGCCACGCTATCTGACTGGCAAAAAGCCTTGGAAGCTTGCGCGCAACAGCATCAGATTTCGCATATCGCTTCGTTCCGGGGGGGCGCATTGGCTGTTGCGGAGATGCAAAGCGCGGACCACTGGGTTTTTAGTCCGGTGAAAGGCGGGACCATCTTGCGAACAATGATGCGGACCAAGGTTGCATCTGATCGCGAAGCTGGACTGAACACCAGCCTCGCCGAACTGGCGGCACGGGCCAAGACTGGACCGCTAGAGTTGGCCGGAAATATCATCGGCTCCGATCTATTCACGCAGCTGAATGCTGCTGAGATACCGACAATGAAAAATCAAAGGATCGTCCGTCTCGAATCCGACAATAAACCGGGAGACGTTCAAATCCCGGGCACGGCCCTATGGCTCCGCGCGGAACCAGACGATGATCTCGCCATGTCCGCGACCATCGCGCAGGATATCGCCATCTGGATCGGCCAATGACGCGGAGCTTCCACCGGATCGCCTGCGAGCACGGCATGCTTGCAGCAACGCTGGATGGCGGGAAAGGCCCGACCGCCCTGCTGATTGTCAGCGGCGGCAATGAAATACGCTCTGGCGCGCATAGCGGGATGGCACGGTTGGCATTGCGGATTTCGGAACAGGGTTTCCCGGTGCTGCGCTACGACCGCCGTGGGATTGGCGAAAGCAGTGGCGATAACCAAGAGTTTCTCGGTAGCGCGGAAGAAATCGCAGCAGCGGTCAAATTTCTTCGGCAGGAGCAGCCGCACGTAAAGTCAGTGATCGCCTTCGGAAATTGCGATGCGGCCACCGCTCTGGCTCTGTTTGGGCCGGCTGCCGGTATTGACGGCTATATATTGGCCAATCCGTGGGTTATCGAAGCGAGCAATGAACCGGATACGGCAGAACCGACAATGTCGGCTGGCGCGATCCGTTCCCGCTATTGGGACCGGATCAAAAACCCGAGGACGATCATCGATCTCCTGTCCGGGAAAATAGATTTTGGAAAGCTGCTGAAGGGTCTCAAACAAGCCGCGCGATCAGAAGAAACTAGCGCGCTTTCCTTGCAACTGCGCGATGCGCTTTCCGGGTTGGATGAAAATACCCATATTCTGCTAGCAAAGCGCGATACCACAGCTCGGGCATTTCTCGCTGCGTGGAACAGCCCGGATTTCGAGTCGGTGCGAAGACAATCTGCGGTCACCGTCGATACCCTCGACAGCGCATCGCACAGCTTTGCCGATGAAGCGGCAAAAAACTGGCTCACCGAAAAATTGCTGGAGGCGCTGCGCGCCGCCTGACTATTCGGCAGCGATCAGTTCAAATTCCTGCTCCGCCAGAAAACGCTCGGCATCGAGCGCCGCCATGCAGCCCGTGCCGGCTGCGGTCACGGCCTGACGATAGACATGATCCATCACATCACCACAGGCAAACAGACCCGGAATTTTGGTTTTCGGTGTGCCCGGCTCGACCTGGATATAGCCACCATCGATCAGATCGAGATGATCCTTGAAAATCTCTGTCGCCGGCGCATGCCCGATTGCAACGAACGCACCATCGAGAGCCAGATGGCTTTTGTCGCCATTTTGCGTGTTGATCAGATCCAGCCCGACAAGCCCGACAGGATCACCGCCGCCGACAAAGCGTTCGACATTAGTATTCCAGAGCACCGAAATCTTGGGATTGGCAAATAGCCGATCCTGCAAAATCTTCTCCGCCCGCAAGCTGTCGCGGCGGTGGATCAGGGTGACATCATCGCTGTGATTGGTCATGTAGAGCGCTTCTTCGACTGCGGTGTTGCCGCCGCCAATCACCGCAACTTTCTTGCCGCGATAGAAGAATCCGTCGCAGGTCGCGCAGGCCGAAACGCCCTTGCCCGACAATTCCTCTTCGCCCGGAAGGCCCAGCCATTTGGCCTGTGCGCCGGTCGCGATCACCAAAGTATCGCCTTCGTAAATATCGCCGCCATCGCCGGTCATCCGGAATGGGCGCTTGGAAAAATCAACATCGACAATCGTATCGAAAATGGTGCGGGTACCAACTTTTTCAGCCTGTGCCTGCATCTCTTCCATCAGCCACGGTCCCTGAATGACATCGCGAAATCCGGGATAATTTTCAACGTCAGTGGTGATGGTGAGCTGTCCACCCGGTTGCAATCCCTGCACCACAATCGGTTCCAGCCCCGCGCGAGCGCCATAGATAGCAGCCGACAATCCAGCAGGTCCCGAACCCAGGATGAGCATTTTCGTGCGATATGTTTCGGCCATATTCCATTCCCAACGATGATGATTCTGTTCCCTGCAAATAGGGATGCGCAACGCCGGTAGGCAAGGCCTATCACCGCCAAAACAGGCGAAGAATATTTTTCGCCGGTGATAGCGGGCTTTGCCGGCCTGGAAGCTCGGGTCATATTCCAGAAAATATAACTCCAGCGTCGGCCAGCCGTTCAAGCAGAATCTGGACAGGAACGAGACAGACCGCCCTATGCGGGAAGTTGGGAAGGTGCGCAGATCTTGTTGCCGACCGGATCGCTGTTCGACCTGATGGATCTTGATCGCATTGAAGTGAATATCGCGCGCGACGATTCCCGCGATCACGCCGAAGTTCGCAAAGGCATTTGTGTCACCTCAAATTCAAACTCGAAGGTGGAACAAATGCTCAGGCCATAATCGCATATTTCGACTGACCGGCGCCGCGACACATTTGTTTGGATATGCGCGTCTCTTCTCCGTCGATAATCGCAACATCGGTAATGGTAAGACATTTGCGACCGTCCGGCTCGGTGTTCAGCGCCGTTACCGTCGAAGATCCTGACACTCCGCCCCGAGTCGGACTTTTCCAGTTTGCGACCGCTCCCACGGTCTCCTGATCGACAACCGCAAAAGTTGCTTCGGCCGCCTTTTCCTGTTCATCCTCACTCAGCTTGCAGGCAATCTCGCCGACAAGAACCGCGCCTACAGCACCGGCGATCAAAACGCCGACATCGTCAAGCCCGGCCACGGATCCGACGACGCTACCGAAAATGCCGCCCAACAGTCGACCACGACCTCTGGATTTCTTGCAGCTTTTGTTGCTGTTCGCTTTCGCCTTGATTTTCTTCGGCTCTTCCAGCTTGGCGAGGCTCTCTGCCACATAGGTGTAACCGTAATTTTCCGGGACGGGATAACCGCCGCACCCGGTATTGTAGCAATATCGATCGCTCAGATAGTTTCGATCCGCATGGTAGAGTTGCTCTGCCGCCCGGTAGATGGCCATATTGGCACCCTCTGGATCCGAGTTCGCATGTTCCTGCATCATTTCCTGATAGAACCGGTCTCGACTGGCAGCAGAATATTCCATCCTCCCCGCCACTTTCTCAGTGTAAATCCGGGAAAGCTCATCCTGATATTGGTTCATGCGCTCGCGATATTCGGTCAACACGCCGCTGTAATAATTGTCCAGCGCTGTTGTGCACTGATTGATGTTCTTCGCCTTGTCGTGAGGGTCTGGCAAATGAAGATGATCTTCCCGACAATCCGGATAATCGCGCTGCAATAATGCCGGCAGCGGCGGCAATTCGGGCAAAGGCGGTTCCGCTTGCACGGGCGGCACATAGGCCTTGTCTGCCAATGCCTGAGCCTCCGGACTTTCCGGACCGGTGACGGGACCTGCTTCTTGTTGCGGCTGCGGCTGGCTTAGCGGCTGACCGGCACCGGACGATATGGCAGGGTCGCTGGTCAGGCGCGCTCCAAATTCCGGAGAAGCCTTCTGTGATTGCAGGCTTCCATATGCCGAGGATGGCAATGGAACCGGCTGCGGTGATGCCGACGTTCCCGATCGCTGCCAGTTTTGTGCCTGGACGTTGCAGTTCGGCTGGCCTGGGACCGAGCTGTAGAGGCATTCGCTATAGGCTATGCCGAGGCTGGTTAAGGCGCTCTTCTTCGGATCGGAAGGGTCGGAATGACAGTCGGCGCAAGCGATGCCGGTGTTGGATGCAATTGCGACATTGGCTTCAACCGGACTTGGAGACAAGACAAACGCACCGATCGCGAATGCACCCATCGATCCAATGGCCGTGACAGAAAGCGCTGCTTGAACCTTACCCAAATATTCCTCCTGTTTCGTACCCGAGACGAACCGAGAGATCCTGCCCTAACCGAAATCACTGTCCAAATCCAATTTAGTTCGACTTTGCGCAGCCTTTCCAGATCATTGGCTACCGTCGAAATGGTCTCCAGAATGTTCCAGCCCCGAATAAATCGACCAATGCCTTTCACTTCCCCTCTCTGGCGAGCGCCGATTGCACGCAAACTCGATTGCGTATTGAAAGGGATCTGATTTCACTATTGTAGATCAGAAAAAACGCTGTGATCAACGCCACACCGCTCCTTGCCATCCAGCGACGTTAGATAATAACTTTCGGATGGCAGCAAGACCATGACCGGACAAAGTCCGTCGGAAAAATAATCGCGAGGATAAAACGCTTTATGTCAAAATGTGATCGACCAAAGCCGCTCGCACAAATTTGCCAAACACAAAGATTTCCAGGATCCTGTTTTTGGTAGCGGAGGAGGGACTCGAACCCCCGACACATGGATTATGATTCCACTGCTCTAACCACCTGAGCTACTCCGCCAACCGGTTCCGGCGATCATCACAATCGCTACAAAACTCTCTCTGGACGGCGGCGCTATAGTCATAGCCTTCGGTCTGGTCAACAAGCTGAAGCGAGAAATACGCTAAAACTTGCACGGCCAATACGATCCGCGCTAACAGCGCTTTTCAGGCCGATATGTGGCACCAAGGGGCAGATATGAAGACATTTTATGACATATTGATTGTTGGCGCTGGCCATGCAGGCGCGCAAGCGGCCATCGCATTGCGCCAGAAGAAGTTTGAAGGCTCTATCGCCTTGGTCGGAAACGAGAAATATCCGCCCTATGAGCGGCCGCCGCTTTCCAAGGAATATCTCGCCGGAGAGAAGCCGTTTGAGCGGATTTTGTTGCGGCCCGAAAGCTTCTGGGTCGAGCGCGAGATCGATTTGCTCACGGGCCGGAGAGTGTCCAAACTGGATCCGATCGGCAAGACAGTGACTTTGGCTTCCGACGATGAAATCGGCTATGGCAAGCTGATCTGGGCAACCGGCGGTTCTCCGCGCATGCTCGATTGTCCGGGCAGCCAGGCGCGCAACATTCACGCCGTTCGCTCCCGCGCCGATGTCGACAAGATCATGGCTGCTTTGCCGACGGTAAAGAAGGTCGTGGTCGTTGGCGGCGGTTATATCGGACTGGAAGCGGCTGCGGTGCTGACCAAATTGGGCAAGCAGGTGACGATCGTCGAATCGCTTGATCGGGTGCTATCCCGCGTGGCCGGCGAACCACTGTCCAGATTTTACGAGGAAGAACATCGCCGTCAGGGTGTCACCATAGAGCTGGAAGCCACCGTTGCGGGTTTTGAAACGGGTGACGATGGCATTGCCACCGCCGTGACACTCTCTGACGGACGCAGTCTGGAGGCGGATATGTTCGTCGTCGGTATCGGCATCATTCCCGAAACCGGCCCGCTCGTGGCGGCAGGCGCGGCGACCGGCAATGGCGTTGACGTCGATCAACATTGCCGCACCAGTCTGGAAGATGTCTATGCAATTGGTGACTGTGCTGCGCACAGCAATGCCTATGCAGACGGCGCGATGATCCGGCTCGAGTCGGTCCAGAATGCCAATGACCAGGCAAAAGTGGCCGCGCTCGATATCCTCGGTGAAGAAACCGAATATGATGCCGTGCCGTGGTTCTGGTCGAACCAATATGACTTGCGGTTGCAAACCGTCGGCCTCTCGACCGGCCATGACAGCCATGTCGTCCGCGGCGATCCTGATTCGCGCAGTTTTTCGGTAATCTATTATCGCGACGGCAAGGTTGTCGCGCTCGATTGCGTCAACGCCACCAAGGATTATGTGCAGGGGCGCAAGGCCGTTGTCGAGGGGTTGAACCTGGACAAAAACGAACTGGTCAATACGGAAATCCCGATCAAGGAAGTTGGCGTCCGCTAACGCCCGCGAAAGGGCCAGCTACCGATATCCTGCCAGGGACCGTCGACATAATAATGCAGCCCGATTCCGTGGATGGTAAAGTCACGCGGTTCAAACTCGTCTGACAGCTCTTCAAAAAGGCGTTGAGCCTCTCTCGGGATCACCTTGTTCTGCACAGTGATGTGCAGCCTTGGCGTCTGTTGATCCTGCGCTACGAGCAGCCCGGCGAACCGGTCTGCCAGATCCATCCGCAGCGATAGCAATTCCGGTGCATGCAGTTGATAGGCCACGCCGCGTCCGAGATGGATCAAACCCGACAATCTGGCTTCCGGTTTCGGCAAGTTGCCGGTCAGGTCGATGACGGCAGACCTGATTTCATCCAGCGCCTGTGGCGGCAGGTGGTGGAATAATGTGATATGGGCATCCACGACGTTCCGCTCTGGCGGGAAATAGCATTTGCGCAAGCCATTGGCCCAGGCGAATTCCGCCTTACCCATTTGCGCCGTCATGATGATGGGTCTGTTCAGGCGTTCCATGGAGCCATGCTATCGCACAATGTAAAACCGCGAGCAATTTCTTGCTCGCGGCTCCATTTGCATAAGCTGAAAAAGCTTAGGCTTTATTGTTGTCCAGCCACTCCAGCAGCTTTTCAGGGGTCGATTCGACATAAGGGTCGCTGTCTACGCCATCATCGTTGATACCGGGTTCTTCGAACCAGGCACTGACGACACCGTCGTCGGCGATCATCGAATAGCGCCAGCTGCGATCACCAAAACCGAGATGGTTTTTCTTGATCAGCATGCCCATGCGGCGGGTGAAGTCCCCCGAGCCGTCTGGCAGCAATTTGACTTTTTCGAGACCGAGGGACTTGCCCCACTGGTACATTACGAAAGCGTCATTGACCGAGATGCAATAGACTTCGTCAACGCCGCGAGCTTTGAATTCATCATAGAGGCGTTCAAAAGCGGGGCACTGCTCGTTCGAACAGGTGGGGGTAAATGCGCCCGGCAGGGAAAAGACAGCGATGCGTTTGCCAGCGAACAGGTCCTTGGTGTTCACATCAAGCCAGGTAAAGGGGTTTTCGCCGTCGACCGATTCGTCACGAACGCGGGTTTTCAGGGTAACTTCAGGGATATTTCTACCGATCATTATAGACTCCATTGGTTTTAGATAGCGCCCGTTACCATCGAAGTTTTCAGAGGTTAAATTAATTTATTCCACTCCTCTGATTGATATAATCACTTAAGGACTATTGGTGACGCCAATCACCCTGCTGGCGTGGGGCCATCAATATATTCCGGATTTTTTCAGGACCATTCAATATATTGCGACGGCAAAAAACTGCGACATTCTTTTAATCGGTCATTCTCCTTGATTGGAAACGACGGGAACTGCACAATGCGGTAGCTACGGGAGGATGAAATGACAGGTCAGGCAAAACCACCAATCTGGTTCTGGATAATCAGCGTTATTGCGCTGCTCTGGAATATCATGGGCCTCGGCGCCTATTTTCAGCAATTCATGATGAGCGCAGAGGATTTCGCAGCGCTCCGTCCGGAACAGCAGCAAATGCTCGTAAGTCAGCCTTTCTGGCTGACCGGCGCTTTTGCTACCGCGGTATTTGCGGGATTTGTCGGTTCCATTGCGCTGCTTTTGCGAAAGCGCATTGCTGTCCGACTATTTCTATTATCGATGATCGCCGTTTTCATCCAGTTCGGCGGGCTCTTCCTGGCTTTCGACTATGCCAATGTGCTGATCGGCGGCGAGTGGATCATGCCGATTCTGGTCCCGGTTATCGCAGTCGGGCTGTACCTCTATGCTCGCAGGTCTGAGCAGAATCGAATCCTCACCTAAGTCGAAGTACTGAACGGCGTGAAATCTGTATCTTCATCATAGATATCGATACCCTCACGCCGTTTGAGCCATCCGACCACCAGATAGGTCACCGGAGTCAGCACCGCCTCCCACAGCACTTTCAGCGCCCAGTTTGTCACCATCACGGTAAACACCACCGAAGGCTCCCATAAGCCCCAGAATGCCAGTGGATAGAAGATCAGGCTATCGACACCCTGCCCCACCACCGTCGAACCAATCGTCCGGCTCCACAAGGCCTTGCCCTGTGTCCAGACCTTCATCCGCGCCATCACATAGCTGTTCACAAATTCACCGGCCCAGAAAGCGACTATTGATGCCGCGACGATGCGCGGGACCTGACCGAAGACGCTCTCGTAAGCCGCCTGCCCTTCCCAGCCATCTGCCGGTGGCAATGACACCACCACCCAGCTCATGAAGGCCATGAACAGCAGCGCAGCGAAACCGGCCCAGATCACCCGCCGCGCCCGCGCATAGCCATAGACCTCGGTCAGCACGTCGCCGATCACATAGCCGAGCGGAAAGAATAATATCCCCGCACCATATATCCACTGCTCGCCGCTGATCATGATGAAGGTCGGCTTGGCCGCGCCGATAACATTGGACAGCAACAGCACGGTTACAAAGGCCGCCATCACGAAATCATAATAGCGGAATCGGTGGCCGGTCTGGCGGGAAGCGGAGGTGCGGACGATGGGACTGTCAGTCATCGGTGGACCTTAACCCAGACGCGGGACAATTCAACATTTATGGCGGCCGATGCACATCACGGTTTGCAGCCGGTCAAAAGATGGCTAAAGCCCATGCCAATGACGCGCCCGTAGCTCATCTGGATAGAGCGCGAGACTTCTAATCTTGAGGCAGCAGGTTCGAGTCCTGCCGGGCGCACCATCATTTTGCTAGGGCCGAGCGGTCAATGACGGGCACGGATCCTGTCCGAGCGAATCCGATCGTAATTCGTTCAGCTAAATCCTTTGCCAACTGTCAGCAACCGCCCCAGTTTAGGTCGTATGAGGGCAATCGCCGAAGCCCCAAAAGCAGACAGCGTTTTCACTATCTCGGTATGTCGCAAACTGGGGGTGAAAGCGGACAGAGGGGTGTGTCGCAACTGTGCGGGAGAAGATGGATTGGGCGTTGGTTGAGTTAAAGGCGAATGATGTTCTGGGGATTGATTAGTCGGGATAACCTTCGGTTGCCCATTTTCGGACCACAATTTCCAAACCCGCAACAACCCTCGCCAATTTTCCAGTATCGACTTTGTCGGGAGTATCTCTTCGGGAATGGTAGTGAGGATACCGGAAAGCAGCGGTATCGGTGATCATTAGAGCTGGGACACCGATCGCGCTGAAAGAACGATGGTCTGACCAATCAATTCCTTGAATAAAGGCTGGTGCCGTTCCCCCTTCGCTCGGAAATTTAGCAGATTTTCGAAACTCTTTCACACTTGACCGGACAAATGACCTAGCTGAACTATCGCCGACGAACGCGATAAAGTTTCCTTTGCTTGGGTAAAAAGCGCCAAGGGGGAAAGGAAATTTTTGGCTGCTCGGCCTGTCGCTAAAATACCCCATCGTTTCTAGGGAAAACATCCCAACCAGTTCTTCGTCGGTTTCAGCCAAAGCGTTGGCATAGACAGCACTGCCCATATATTCAGTTTTGAAATATGGCGGCTCCTCGTTCACGAACAATGCCAATCGAATTCGCAATTCGCTCTTGCTTGCAAGGTTTTTCAAAAGTCTGGCAAGCTCCAGAACGGCTGCCGATCCGCTGCCATTATCGTTGGCTCCCGGTGCTTTTCCATAGCTATCGTAGTGGCCTCCAATAACTAGCGTGGGAGCATCTTTGTTTTTGGGACTAACAACCACTTCAATATTGCGAACCTCAGTTTCGCCTACCGAAAAGGGGTGTTTAATTACCTCATAGCCAATGGCTGACAAATGGCTTTCAATATATGTAGCAGTTTTTTCGAGTTCGGAAAAATGCTGGATGTTATTGGGTTTTGCACCCAACACCGCTACATGGTCAGCAAGATTTTCTGAAAGGACTTTCTCCTTCACCGTTAGTTCTGGCAAGTCTTCGTCAAATGAAGATCCGGGAACCGAAGTCATCCACAATAGAGCTATGACTGGAATGGCAAAGAGCACCACCACGGTCAGTGCAGCGAGTATGTTGCCTTGATGCCTGTTCCAAATATCCCGGATAAAACGCTCCTAACAGACCCGCGCCTTCGCGAGAGTCGATGCTTTGGAACGCTCACTACACAGATAACGAGAAAATTGAAACAACGCTACTCTCCGTAGATATGCCCCAAGCCGACATCATCTGCACCTTCTCCAAACGTCCAAAGTTAGGGTTGTGAGCATTAGTTAGAGCCGAGCTAAAACGGCGACTGTTACGTCACTCAGTTTCAGAAGCGGACATTCAGCTGCCCACCCACGTGTTGCCGTTCGAGCGCGCGCAAAGTCTATTCGTTGTCCTGCCGTTTTCAGGAGCGAGCCAACGCTTTCGGCAAGGCGGCATCTGGGCGCAAAAACAACGATCCTGGGATCGATAGACCGAAACACTCCCGTGATCCGAATGCCCATCTTTGGCGTCTATGACGCACCAGCATTCGCTATTTTTTAAAACCGCGCTGGACAGCTTCCATCGGTTCCGATGTTACCGGATAGCCGATACCTTCCGGGATACACAAATGGACCTCGTCGCCGCGTTTCTCGATATTGGGAGAGACCATCACCGACGGGTGGTCCTTCACGTGGGCCACCGCCTCATCGAACGATCCGAATTGCGCCAGCCGTTCCAGATTGCGCTTGGTCGGGAAAATGATTTTCACATCGCCGGCTTCGGCGCGATCCAGCACCGATTGGGCATTGCCCCAGAACAGATTATAATTCTCGGTTTCGTCGACCGTGGCCAGAGCCTGGTGGTCATCATGCGAGATCATGTAGAATCGCGTATCAAATACGCGCTTTTCCGCAAAGGGCGGGCACCAGCGCGAGAAGGGTATCAGTTTTTCCAGTTCCAGCTGCCAGTCGAACTGGTTACAGATATCGGCGAGGACGGTGCCCTTGTGAAGCGCATCGCGGGCTTCCAGAACGCGTTTGGCATCCAGATCGCCCTCCACCGCGACCGCAATCCCGGTTTCCTCGATCGATTCCCGGACTGCGGCGATTCGGGCGCCATATTCGTCAAAATCAACATGGCCGAGCGCCCTCGCATATTCAAAGTCCGCGTCATCGATCCGGCCACCGGGGAATACTGCGGCGCCGGCAGCAAAGACCATTTTGGCCGAGCGTTCCACCATTAGCAGATCGGGCGCGCTCTGCCCCGGCTGATCGCGAAATATCACCAGCGTTGAGGCGGGAATCGGTTTGGGCATCGGCTTGCCGGTGATTGCATCCATCGCGGGTGCTGCGCTGTCGGTCTTTGGTTTGTTCATGCTTTCATATGAACAGCAAGCGACTGCTTTGCCAAGCCTTTTGATCGTCAGCGGCACATGCAATCGGATTTGCCAAAAATCAAACAGCGTGGCAGGATCAGGATATGGGAATGTTCGAGCTATTGGGATTGGCCGGTAGCGTCAGCCTGATATCAGGCTGGCGGCTTTATCTGACGGTGTTTGTGACCGGCCTCGCCATGCGCCTCGAATGGATCAGCCTGCCGGAAAATCTGCAGATGCTTGATGCCTTTGCCAATCCCTGGGTTCTGGCAATCAGCGCACTCGGCGCGGTGGCCGAATTTTTCGCCGACAAGATTCTCTGGCTCGATTCGATCTGGGACACCATCCACACCGCAATCCGGCCGCTGGGCGGTGCCCTGCTCGCGCTGGCGGTCGTCGATGCCAGCGATCCCGCTTGGCAAGTCATCGTCTTTCTTTTGGGCGGCGGTGCTGCCCTGATGAGCCATAGCGCAAAAGCCGGCGCTCGCGCCCTCGTCAACACCAGTCCGGAGCCAGTAAGTAATGCGGTGGTTTCAACCGGCGAAGATATTGCGACCGGCGGTCTGCTCTTTCTCGCATTCGCGAATCCGGTGGCTGCGCTGATCATCGCATCGGTGATGCTGATCCTCTGTATTTTTCTGGTCTACAAGGGTTTCAAGCTGTGGCGGCAAATGGTGTCCAGCGGCAGCTAACCGCTGGGTTGGCCGTGGCCAACCCAAATATGAAGCGCAAGATACAGAAGGAAAAATGGTCGGGGAGACAGGATTTGAACCTGCGACCCCCTGTACCCAAAACAGGTGCGCTACCAGGCTGCGCCACTCCCCGACGCGCGCTTCCCCTAGGCGGTGCTTTTCGGAAAAGCAAAGGGTTTTTCACGCTTCTTTTTGCCGCTGCTCAGAAGCTGAGCGATTCACGGCTTTGGAAAAAAATATGGTGGGCCCGGAGGGATTCGAACCCCCGACCTAGCCGTTATGAGCGGCCAGCTCTAACCAACTGAGCTACAGGCCCATATGAGCAGCTTTTCCAGGCAGATCTCAATGGGATGGTGCGATAGCGGAAGCTGTAACGATTTGGCAAGACCGATCATCGCAATTCGTGCGATTGGCGGCAATCAGATGCTAGGCGCCTGACGCAGCCGCCATCAACTGGCCGATATCGACGGGTTTCACGTTTCTCGTTTCGAGATGTCCGAGAACCTCGCGCCACCAGTCGTAAAAACCGTCCAGATCCTCCTGTGAGCGTACATAAGGCGTATGACCCGGAGCAAGTGACGGGGAATGAAAAGAGAAAACCAACAGCCGCAAATCATCGTCCAGCGCGACATCAATGGCTTCTTTTGTTTCACGCGCCGATATGCCTTCAGGCGTCAACGGAATGCGCTCCAGCATCTTGCTGCGGGAGAAGACGGCGTTGACCAGCGGGTATTTTTCCATGGCCCCCGCGACCAGGCCCGCCTGTTTGCGCAAAAGGCCCGAATAGACGGTCGTCAGCGGCACTTCGAGGAGCCTGTCGTCGCCATTCCACCAGAAAGGCTCCGGGCCAACGGCGAGAAAGTCAGGACCGCCCTGCCCGCTATAATCAAAGCGTGGCCTGATACTGCTGTCCATGACAAAGCCGTGTTTGATCAGCAGCCCGGTGGTATTCGGCCCGATGCCATAGCGCCCGGCGCGAAAAATCGTCGGCGTGATGCCGATTCTATCGCGTATGGCATCGCGCAAGATGACCAGCTTTTCTTCTTCCAGCTCTTTCGGCAAATTGCCGGCAAAGCTGTTGTGAACATTCACATTCTCTTCGAACGGCGGATTGATCCACGGGTGCAGATGAACGCCGATTTCGGCAGTCTTGTTCTCTGCAACGCTCTTGAGAAATGCAGCGGCCGTGTCGTCCTGGACAATCGCATAGTCGATAAAATAGACCGGCTTGAATGCGTGAGCTTCGGCAAATTCCTGAAATTCCTGCAGCTTGGGAACCGATATGGTCGTGTGGCCATCACGCTGAAACGCGGCGTTCCAGTCAAATTCCTCTTCGGTGTCTATGGAGATCAAGAAGCGTCTGCCGAAATTTTCCGGCCAGATGACGTGGCTATCCGGTCTGTGGATTTTCATCGGATGATGGCGCTGTGCAGAAATTTCTGTCACCTCCCTGTTGCCGGCAATCTCGCAAAAACGACAGCTCGAACAGACAGGCTATTCTGATTCCGTTTCCCGAATTTTGATTTTGCTAGTCGTCGCTGCCGGAAGGGTCAAGGCAATGTTATCGGCGTTTATGGTGAGAGAACCACCGGCTGACTGCGCGAGATTGCGCACCAGACGCAGCGAGAAACCGAGCCCCAGCAGCGAGGATTCACCGACCTCGCCATCAATGCCCTGCGACGGGTCGAGCAATATGCTTTCTGCAACATCCTTGATCCGCGACGGGCGCGAAAGGGTGAACTGGTTGGTCGGCTGCACGCCGATCCGGGTCCGCAATTCACCCTTCAGGATTTCGCCATTTTCGCAGGAAATAATCGCGGCCGACAATAAGCGGGCAAAAATCCGTTCCACCGATTCGCCATCCAGCGCGAACGGCCGAACCGGCTCTGCCTTGCTGATGTTGAGTTCGACCACCTTGCTCTGCGTCAGGCCCTGCAGGCGCTGTGTCATCCGCTCGAACAGCCAGTCGGCCTTGGTGGTACCGCTGGATTCCGGCAATTGCCCCGAATCGACTTTCACGGCGATATCCAGATCTTCAAAACCGGCCAGCAAGCGCCGCGCTTCGTCCATGATGTTGCGTGCCAGAGACCGATATTCGAAGGAGGCCGGGCCGAAGAGCTGCTGCTCGATAATCTCGCTGAACCCGATGACGGCGTTGAGCGGTGTCCGCAGTTCATGGATCAGTTGTTGCAACTGTTCACGACGCTCGACGTCTATCCCGCCATGACCGGCATCCTCGGCCATATTGGGCCGCCGCATGACTCCGCGGTAACCCTCGAAACGACCGGTTTCCTCGCTGAAACACGGTATTGCGCTCATCCGCCAGTCGCCGGCAACGATGGCCGCTCCGCAAAGCCGCATCCGGGCATTTTCCATCGGCATGCGCTGACGGAATGCCGCCGCACCATATGCATCGGGACCTGGCCCTTCATCAAAAGCCGGCTGGGCTATGGTAACACCGACAATTGCCCCTTTTGGCGGTCCTTCGGTCCAGTTGATCGTGCCCGATTCATCGGTTTCAAAGCGGATCGTCTCGAGCGATTCGGCAAAGAAGCCTTTACCGTTGCCTTCATTTTCCGCTGCGCGCGCCATGTCGACCGGGCGGTTCTTCTGATAGTCGGCAATCTTTTCGACCAGTGCACTGATCTGGGATTCGGCCAGCTGGTCGGCGGAATCGGCTGGCTGGTCGGCTGGCGAATCGATCACATCGCTCACAGGCGTTTCGCTTGTACTATCTTCGGCTGGCGGTGCCTCTTCTGCAGTCTGCAGGACGGACCGGGCCGGCTGGTCATCTACGACCGCGAACCCCTGAGCCCGTAATCGTTGCTGGGCGCGCGGAGAAAGTCTCGGGAACGCGTCCGCGCAGATTTCCGGTGTCAAATCTGCAGCGGTCATCGCTGCATCACAGATCGCATCGGTATCGGCGGTCAGATAAACCAGCAGAGGAGCGGAGCGCAATCGACCGTTCAGTGATTGCACCGCGATCAGACGCTCCTGTTCGGAAACCCGTTCGTGCAGATCGCGCAATCGGGTCAACCCTGCCTGCACGTCCTGATTCGCCAGATCGCCGGGTTTCTGCGCCAGCAGATCGATCACTTGCCGCCATTGCGTAGCGGCGCCAGCGCCTTCGGGCAGGCTCCCCTTGAGCACGGTGGTCAGGCGGTCATCGAAGCGCAATATCAGATCCCGAAAATATGTGGCTTATCCAATTGTTAACTGGGTGATAACCCTTTCGGGCGGCAACTGGAAGGGATGAAAATTTCGCGTCACAATGTGGGACATGGGAGAAAGCGTTGCTTGGTCTGCTTATTATATTATAACGAACAAATGATTCGCGAACGGATATTACATCTCTATGGCTGATACGAACCTGGACGAAATTGACTTGAAAATCCTGCAACGGCTGCAGGATGACGGTCGGATTACCAACGTGGAACTGGCGAATAGTGTTGGTTTGACGGCCCCGCCCTGCCTCCGCCGGATGCGGGCGCTGGAAGACGAGGGAGTGATCAATTCCTATCATGCTGCGATTGATCCGGCCAAAATGGGCTATACGATCACGGTGTTCGCGATGGTCAGTCTGAAAAGTCAGGCAGAAACCGATTTGCAGGCTTTTGAAGAACATGTGCAACAGCTTCCCGAAGTACGCGAATGCTATATGCTCAATGGCGAAATCGACTTTATTTTGAAGGTGGTCGCCAAGGACCTTCAGCAATTTCAAAGCTTCTTGACCAGCCAGTTGACCTCAGCACCCAATGTGGCCAGCGTAAAAACATCGCTCACGATCCGGTCGGCCAAACATCTGCCCGGTGTTCCGATCCAGGACTAGAAGGACCGATCCAGAAACAAAAAAGGGCGCCATGAGCGCCCTTTTTCATATATTCTGTGGATAGCCGACTAGCTTGCGGGTTCCGCAGTCGCTGCCGCAGGGGCCGCTACCGGAGCCGCTGGCGCTGTTTGCTGATCAATCCAGGTCTGCCACATTCCAGCCAATGGCGCCCGGGGGCCGGACACTTTGCTGAAGGCCTGCTTCGCTGCCGCGTAGTTGCCGGCATAGGCCTGAGCCGTACCAACACCCATATAGCCGCGGTTCAAATCGGCACTCGGCTTCGCAAGACCGGCTTCGTAAAAAGCGACAGCCTTGTTGAAGTCTTTATAACCCAGCCAGACATCGGCAAAGTTCATCATGACCGAGCTGCTGCCGGAGCCTCGGACACCGGATGGCTGGGCTGGCAGGGAAGCCTTGTCGGCGGAAACTTCACGCCGCGCTGGTACCAGCAATTCGGCGATCAGCGGATGGGACGAGCCCACGGTGCCGTTTTGCTGGCCTTCTTCAAGAACGGCAACCACTTCACCGAAGAGATTCTTGCGCTGCGCTTCTTCTGCATATTCTTTATAGTCACTCGAAGTCTTGAGCGCGCCAGTGGTTTTCATGAACCGCAGCAGTTCGAGATTCTGCGTACTGTCAGCCTTCAACGTGCGCCGGGTGGCCGCTACAGCGTCGCCCCAGGAATCTCCGGAAGGATAAGCCGACGCCCATTTAGCAGCCCACTTGGCGTAGACACCCATGTCACCAGTCGCCAGCGCGCGATCGCGGGCCAGCCGGTACCATGTCTCAGGCGCCTTGGTCTGCGAAGCATTGGCATCGGTAATGATCTGATCCCATTTCGCCAGCCCTTCACTAGACATGTTCCGCTTGAAAAATGTCTCGGCCAACAGAGGTTCGAAATTGTTACCGCGATAGCCAAGATCATAAGCGGTCTGGAAATAATGCGCCGCCTCGCTCCAACGCTCGTCTCCAAAGGCAAAATTGCCGAGATAGAAGTTAAACGCAGGCAATTGTTCAGCCGGCGCAAAACCGCTGGCGACCATTGCGGTCAATCCGGTTTCCTGCAGACCCTGGTCTTTCAGTTTTACGCCGAGATTTACGGCGAACTGGCCCGCGACAAACTGGTCATAGCCTGTCCATGTCTGGGCAAGTACACTATCCATCAGCGGTTTTGCCGAGGCTGGATCTTCGCCTTCCATTGCTTTCTGCACAGGAACGATCACCGCAGTGAATTCCTTGCTATTTTTGGGGGCTTTCGGCTTCTTCTTTGCCGCTTCGGCTTCCTGCGGCAACGCGGTCACTGCCAGCGTGCCGACAGCTGCCAACGCAACAGCCATGGAAAAATGAGATAAAAAACGCATGAATATCCTCCGGATGATTATTATTTGGGAGAAACGGGTTCCCCGGAATATGGTTGCACCACACACTCTTGGCCCTATTACCAAGCTTTCTAGTCTTTTCTAGCGTTAATGCGCTGAATAGAGGTTGAACAGCCCCGGTCAGCGACCGCCGCCGGGCATCCGATATCGTATAATGAGGTAAAATCGCGTGCTTGCAATCATATCCCCCGCCAAATCGCTGGACTTTGAAACCGCTATTCCGGCGACTCCGCCATCGGAAAACCGCTTTCCCGACGAAACGGAAAAACTGGCCAAGGCAATCGGCAATCTGACGGTCAAGAAGCTGAAAGCAATCATGCCGGTCTCAAACAATCTGATCGCCCTCAACCGCAAGCGCTATAGCGAATTTTTCGATCAGCCGGAACGGCCTGCGATCTACGCCTATAATGGCGATGTATACACCGGGTTTGAAGCAAGCAGCATCAGCGAAGAGGCCATGACCTTTGCACAGGGTCATCTGCGAATCCTTTCCGGTCTCTACGGCTTGCTGCGTCCTCTCGACCCGATCCGTCCCCATCGCCTGGAAATGGGTACAAGATGGGCACCGCGCTACAACAAGCTGACCGATTTCTGGAAAGACAAGATCGCGGGCGCACTGGCAGATGATCTAGAGCAGACCGGCAGCGAAACCATCGTCAATCTTGCGAGCAACGAATATTGGGCTTCGGTCAAACCGCATGTCGCGAAATTACCCGGCCGGGTCATCGAGGTGGACTTCCGCAAGGACAGCCCGGACGGCCCCAAGTTCATCAGCTTCGAGGCAAAGCGGGCACGTGGGATGATGGCACGCTATATTTGCGAGAACCATCTGACCGATCCGGAAGCGCTCAAGGGCTTCGACTATGACGGCTACCGCTATGATGCCGACGGCAGCACAGAAAGCAGCCTTCGCTTCCTCCGCTCATGACTGGTAAATCCGCCGTTGTTTTCGGAGCAACCGGCGGGATTGGGGCGGCGGTTGCCGATGCACTCGAAACCGATAGCCGGTATGATGATGTTATTCGCTTTTCCCGATCCGTGGACAGCCCCGTCCGTGTCGACCTGACATCCGAAGCCAGCATTGAGACAGCAGCAGCGTGGATGAAGAGCGAAGGGATTTCACCATCAATGATCTTCGTCGCCACCGGCCTGCTTCACGAAGCGGAACGGGGACCAGAGAAGAGCCTCCGCCAGCTGGACGCCGACTGGCTGATGCAAAATTATCAGGTCAATGCGATTGGCCCCGCCCTGATCGCCAAATATTTCCTACCGCTGATGGCCCGCAACGAAGCCATCAGATTTGCGGCTCTCTCTGCCCGCGTCGGCAGCATCTCGGACAACCGGCTCGGCGGCTGGTACGGATATCGCGCTTCCAAAGCTGCGCTCAATATGATGATCCGCAACCTTTCCATCGAATGGTCGCGCAAGAATGACAGATCGATAATTGTGGCTCTGCACCCGGGCACGGTCGATACAGCGCTGAGCGTCCCATTTCAGGGCAATGTTTCGCCCGAGAAATTGTTCGATTCCGGCCGCGCCGCTCGCCAGCTTCTCGCCGTCCTCGATGCGCTGGAACCCGCCGACAGCGGCAAGATTTTTGCCTGGGACGGCAGAGAAATCAAACCCTGATTTCAGCCCTGTAATATTATTGTAAAACTGGCCTGAAAGGCTGGCTTTTGCCTGCCCGTTCCCCTAGAAGAACCGACAAGAAAAAACCCATTAAAAAGGCCCGTTTGTGAACGAACAAACCACTCCACCGTCGCCATCCAATATCGAACCGATAGACATCGTCGACGAGATGAAAACCAGCTACATGGATTATGCCATGTCGGTCATCGTCAGCCGCGCGCTGCCCGATGTGCGCGACGGCCTGAAGCCGGTCCATCGTCGTATATTATATGCTGCGCAAGAAGGCGGCATGGTCGCTGGACGTCCCTATCGCAAATGCGCAAAAATCGTCGGTGACGTGATGGGTAACTATCACCCGCATGGCGACAGCGCGATCTATATGGCGCTTGCCCGGATGACCCAGGACTGGTCGATGCGCGTGCCATTGATCGACGGTCAGGGCAATTTCGGCTCGATGGATCCGGACATGCCTGCATCGATGCGTTATACCGAAGCGCGGCTGAACAAGGTTGCCAATTTCCTGCTCAACGATCTCGACAAGGATACCGTCGATTTCGTGCCTAACTATGACGGCAGCCTGCAGGAGCCAAGCGTACTCCCTGCCCGCTTCCCCAATCTGCTGGTCAACGGCGCTGGCGGCATTGCGGTCGGCATGGCGACCAACATCCCGCCGCATAATCTTGGCGAAGTGATCAACGCCAGCCTCGCCTATATCGAAAATCCGGGAATCACCATTGACGAGCTGATCGAAATCGTCCCCGGCCCCGATTTCCCGACCGCACCGCTGATATTGGGTCAATCCGGCGCTCGCGCGGCCTATAAGGATGGTCGCGGATCGATCATGATGCGCGCACGTCACGTGATCGAGGAAGGACGCGGCGACAAGCGCTCAATCGTCCTGACATCGATTCCGTTCCAGGTCGGTAAATCCGGTCTGGTCGAAAAA
The DNA here is from genome assembly GCA_963974765.1 of uncultured Sphingorhabdus sp. GTDB lineage: Bacteria > Pseudomonadota > Alphaproteobacteria > Sphingomonadales > Sphingomonadaceae > Parasphingorhabdus. The sequence goes on along the minus strand of CAXBEI010000002.1, from coordinate 439,411 downwards.
ATCGCCGAAGCGGCAAAGGACAAGCGTATCGAGGGTGTCTCCGATATCCGCGATGAATCCAGCCGCGCCGGTGTCCGCGTGGTCATCGAGCTGAAACGCGATGCGACGACCGATGTCGTGCTCAACCAGATCTGGCGCTTCACGCCAGCGCAGTCGAGCTTCCCTGCCAATATGCTCGCCATTCGCGGCGGACGACCGGAAGTTCTGACGTTGCGCGACATCATCGAATCCTTCGTCAAATTCCGCGAAGAAGTCATCACCCGCCGCACCAAATTCGAACTGAACAAGGCGCGCGAACGGGCGCATATCTTGCTCGGCCTGGTGGTTGCGGTCACCAATATGGACGAAGTCGTGCGGATCATCCGTGGTTCCTCGACCCCGGCAGAAGCGCGCGAATCATTGCTGCGGCGTGAATGGCCGATTGCCGAGATTGCCGGTTATATCCGTCTGGTCGAAGCGACCGAAACCGATGTCGAGGGCGACGTCTACAAATTGTCCCAGGTCCAGGTGAAGGCGATTCTGGATCTGCGTCTGCAGAAACTGACCGCACTCGGCCGCGAAGAGATTGGCGACGAACTCAAGGAACTAGCGACCGCGATCGAGGAATATCTCGCCATTCTCGCTGACCGCGAAAAGCTCTATGCCGTGATGCGCGAAGAGCTCGAACAGGTCCGCGACGAATTTGCCACCCCGCGCATCTCTGAAATCACCGCTGCGTGGGACGGTCTCGAAGACGAAGACCTGATGGAACGGTCCGAAATGGTCGTGACCGTCACCCATGGCGGCTATATCAAGCGGACCCCGCTGGACACCTTCCGGGCCCAGCGTCGCGGCGGCAAGGGCCGCGCCGGCATGGCGACGAAAGATGAGGACGCGATCACCGAATTGTTCGTGACCTCCACGCACACACCGGTTCTGTTCTTCTCTACCCACGGTAAAGTTTACCGGCTGAAGGTCTGGAAACTGCCGGAAGGCGGACCGCAGACCAAGGGCCGTCCGATGATCAACCTGCTGCCGCTGGCCGACGGGGAAGTCATTTCCACCGTATTGCCATTGCCGGAAGACGAGGCGGAATGGGCCGCACTGCACGTCATGTTCGCGACCGCCAAAGGCGGCGTCCGGCGCAACAGCATGGACAGTTTCACCAACGTTCCGTCCAACGGCAAATTTGCGATGAAGTTCGAAGAGGGCAGCGATGACCGTCTGATCGGCGTGGAATTGCTGACCGATAATGACGATGTCCTGCTGGCGACCAGAAACGGTAAAGCCATCCGCTTCGCCGGTGATGCCGTCCGCTCTTTCCAGAGCCGCACATCCACCGGTGTCCGCGGCATTGCGCTAAAGGGCGATGACGAAGTGATTTCGCTGTCCGTCTTGCGCGGCTTTGAAGCGTCGACCGAAGAACGGGACCAGTATCTCAAGGCCGCTCCCTGGAAGGATAACGAGAACGCTACCGAACTGTCCGCCGAACGCATGGCAGAATTCAGCGAGACCGAAGACTTCATCCTCACCGTCTGCGCCAACGGCTATGGCAAGCGCTCGAGCGCTTATGAATATCGCCAGTCGGGTCGCGGTGGTCAGGGCATTCTAAACATCGACAATATCAAACGCAACGGCACAGTGGTTGCCAGCTTCCGCGCATCCGACGACGAGCAGGTCATGCTGGTCACCGACCAGGCCAAGCTGATCCGCATGAAGGTCGCGGATATGCGGGTGATTGGCCGGAACAGCTCGGGCGTCAAACTGTTCGACGTCGCCAAGGGTGAACATGTCGTCGGCGCGGCCAAGATTGACGAGGAAGAAGAGCCGGAAAACGAAGCGGAGGACGCTGTGGTTGAGGAAATGGTCGATCAGGGCGTTTCCGATGGCGATGTTGCTGCGCCTGAAGAGCCTGAAGAGCCTGAAGATAGCACCGAATAATCCGAATGCATTCATACTGAGCCTGTCGATGGACATCTTGCCAAAAGATGCCGCGACAGGAACAGTGCAAACGGAATAAATCTTGGGAGAGAGCCAATGAAGATAAGTCCATCCGGGCAAGCCTGCGGTGCCGAAGTGACGGGCGTAGACCTGACGCAAGCGCTTTCCGCGGACAGCATTGCCGCGATCCGGTCGGCATGGCTGGAACATCATGTTCTGTCCTTCCCGAACCAGGCGATGAATGATGACGATCTGGAGCGGTTCACCCGCTATTTCGGTGATTTCGGCCATGATCCGTTTTTCGACCCGATCGAGGGCCGCAAAAATATTGCCGCCATCCGCCGCGATGCCGACGAGAAATCACCTTTGTTCGCCGAGAACTGGCACAGCGACTGGAGCTTTCAGGCCCAGCCACCAGCGGGAACCTGCCTGCTGGGCATCACCATCCCGCCAGTGGGCGGCGACACATTGTTCGCCAACCAGCACGCCGCACTCGACGCGATGCCATCGGAAATGCGCGCGCAATATGAAGACCTGACCGCAATCCACAGCGCCGGGCTCGCCTACGCCCCCGACGGGGCCTATGGCGACAAGGACGAGGGCCGCAGCATGGCGATCCGTCCCGACGAATCGGCCCGCGCTGTCCAGACACACCCATTGGTCCGCGAACACCCCGAGACCGAACGCTTGGGACTGTTCAGCTGTATGGGCTATATCATGGGCTTCGAAGACATGTCGCAGGAAGAGGCCCTGCCCTTGCTCCAGCAACTATACGCCTGGCAAAGCCGCGACGAATTCGTCTATCGCCACCAGTGGCAGGAAAATATGCTGATCATGTGGGACAATCGCTCGGTGCTGCACTGCGCAACCGGGGGCTATGACGGCCACGACCGGCTGCTGCACCGGACTACGATCGCCGCTTATCAGGCCTGAACCGGATCGGCGCTGTCCGCTGCCATTTCGTGCCGCAAGGTTCTGACGATTCCCGTCGCGATCATGAACTGGCCGAAATAATAGAAAGGCCAGACCAGCAATGTCGGGATGAAGCTGGTTTCCAGCGGCCCCATCCGCGCAAAGATCAACAGGTCCGAGACCAGAAACAGGATCGCGCCCGCGCCGACCTGATAGCGCGAGAAACGGCTGGTCCATGCCATCGACGCCATCACGGCGACCGACAGGCAATAAATTCCGATGGTCAATGCGTCGCCCCTGACGGATGGCAGAGCCCATGCAATCAACACCGATAGCGGCACCAGAAGAATCGCAAACATCTTCTGGCTGAAACCGAGCTTGTGCCGCCGGTAGCGGGAATAAAAACCGATCGCGATAAGATGGCCGATCATGAACGCGCCCGCGCCGATCCTCATGTCATATTCCAGGGCCATGTCGCCGATCGCGCCAAAAGCCATGATCGCCCCGACAATCTTGCCATCCAGCCGGTGCAGCCGGATCAGGGCGTATATCGCCAGAAAACTGACGCCAGCGCCCTTCCAGGCGACGATCAGGGGCTCGGGCAGCTCCGGATTGTTGAGCACACAGGCAAAATAATAGCTGATGCCGAACAGCAGGCTGAGCATCAAAAATGGTCGATTTTCGGCAAATGCACTTTTCATCGGAATATTCTCTCCCCCACGTCGGAATGCTCTCTAGCAGGCAAACAGCGTGACTGCCAGATTGACATTGCGGCCTTACCACAACACTAAGGCGCGCATGACACAAGTACATATTATTGGCGGCGGACTCGCCGGCTCCGAAGCAGCATGGCAACTCGCGGAACAGGGCATAAAAGTGCGCCTTTCCGAAATGCGGGGCAGCGGCGAGATGACGCCCGCCCATCAAACCGAAGGCCTGGCCGAACTGGTATGCTCGAACAGTTTCCGCTCCGATGACGCGGAGAAAAATGCGGTTGGCCTGCTCCATCAGGAAATGCGCGACCTCAATTCGATCATCATCGGCGAAGGCGACAAGCATCGCCTGCCCGCCGGATCGGCGCTGGCCGTCGACCGGGATCATTTTTCAGAGGGCGTGACCAAACGCCTCAGCGAGCATCCCAATATCGAGATCGTGCGCGAGCGTATCGACCAGCTTCCCGAGAGCGGCCTGACCATTGTCGCCACCGGCCCGCTCACCGCCATGACGCTGGCCGAGAGCATCGGCGCTGCGACCGGTGAAGATTCGCTGGCCTTTTTCGATGCAATTGCACCGATCGTCTATAAAGACAGCATCGATATGGACATCGCCTGGATGCAGTCCCGCTGGGACAAGGTCGGACCGGAAGGCGACGGCAAGGACTATATCAACTGCCCGATGAACCGCGAACAATATGAGGCCTTCATTCAGGGCCTGCTCGACGGCGAGAAAACCGACTTCAAGGAGTGGGAAAAGAACACCCCCTATTTCGAAGGCTGCATGCCGATTGAAGTGATGGCGTCCCGCGGTCCCGAAACATTGCGCTTCGGTCCGATGAAGCCGGTCGGCCTGACCAATGCCCACACTGGGCAGAGCGAATATGCCGTGGTCCAGCTCCGCCAGGATAATGCACTCGGCACGCTCTGGAACATGGTCGGATTCCAGACCAAGCTCAAATATGGCGCGCAGGCGGATTTGCTCAAATCCATTCCCGGTCTGGAAAATGCCGAATTTGCCCGGATGGGTGGCCTTCACCGCAACACATTCATCAACGCGCCCAAATTACTCGACAAGGAGCTCCGGCTGAAAAAAGCGCCACATATCCGCTTCGCCGGGCAGATCACCGGCTGCGAAGGCTATGTCGAAAGTTCGGCAGTCGGGCTGATGGTCGGCCGGATGGTCGCTGCAGAGATCCGCGGCGAACCCTTCACCCTGCCCCCGCAGACCACCGCTTTCGGCGCACTGCTATCCCATATCACCGGTGGCGCCGATGCGCGCGACTATCAGCCGATGAACGTCAATTTCGGCCTTTTTCCGCCCTTCGAGCAGCGGATCAAAAAGAAAGAACGCAAGGAAGCCTATACGACAAGAGCCCGGGCGGATTTCGCCCAATGGCTAAAGCCCTTGTCAGCAGAGGGTCTGCAACTCGCCTAGCATTTGCACCGCGATGCAGAGCGCTTGGGCCGCGTGGTCCGGAATTCCGTCCGCGTCAGTTGTCCGTTGCCATCGCCGTCCGCACCGGAGAAGCGGTCACTGGTCGCGACAGCCCATTCCTCGAAGGTCAGCAGATTATTGCCGTCCGTATCGAGTTTCCTGAACGCGTCAGTGCGGCTGCTCATCATCTCCAGACGGGTAATGCTCTCGTCTCGATTACGGTCATAGCGGTTGAACCGCATTTCCTCCCGGGTGGCCTTATAGGCTTCGGGCGGCGTCGGCCCGACGGTTTCCTCCTCCAGATCAGCCTCGGGCAAGATTTCAGGATCCATCTGTTCCGGTGGTGGCGGCGCTTCGGGTATCGGAACATCCTGCCCATCTGCACCGATCCAGAGGAACAGGCCCGCCGTTAACATCAGCATCATGCCGGCCGCACCGGCGACGAATTTCTTCATAAGCGGAATCCGCAGATTAGCGGCTATTGATCCAGATGCTAGCGGCCAGCAATCCCGTGCCAGATAATGCGCGCGGCGCTGGCCGGATTATAGAGATCGGCAGCCAGTTGCCCCTTCCTAACATCGCGGATCATCAGGTTGCAGAGGATTGAGAGTGGTCGTCCGCTTCTGTCAAAATTGGGGCGCCTCTGGGCTGTCACAATCTCTGAGCATCGGTCGAACGCAGACTGGCGCATCTTTGCATCCGAACAATGGCGGGCAAAATCCCACAAAGCCCACGCCCGGCCCAGTTCGGCCTGCGGCTCGCCCAATGCCTCTTCACCCGCCAGCCCGAATGCGAAAAATCCGCCGCCGCGCGCAACGGCATAATTGTCAAACTCTCGATCCTGCCAGGGAAAATCATCGAGCATGGCTTCCCACCCGTCGAGCAGGGTCAGCAGCGGTGCGAGATTCACACCCTTTTCCTCGAGAAGACCGATCTGCCCGACCAGCGGTTCGCCCGCCGGTCTTTCAGACGCAGACTTGGTTAAAATATCCCGCCACCAGGTTAACCGCATCTGTCCAATCAATATTTCCGACGTCGAGCGGATTATATCGGCGAAACGGGCATCGAGCGCGAACAGCAATGCGTATCGAGAGCGATCATCCTGCTTTGCATAAGCGTGAACCAACCTGTGAAATGGTTCAAGTTGTAAAACCGTGTCAGACATGGACATTGCGTCAACGGTTTTCTGCGAAAAATCAAGGTAAACATGGCCTTAACCATTCCTATTGCGCCGTCACTAACCCTTTTATCCCTATCAGGCAGACCGAATTGAAATTGGATGGCACTGCCGTTCGCGCACAAATCAAGGGCATGGCATGGTTGACAGGAACAAGATGAAAACAGCGAAATCTTTTTTACAAGAGCTGCGTTCAAATACCGCCGGCAACACGCTTGCCATGGCCGGCATGGCACTTTTCCCGCTCGCCGCCATGATTGGCGGTGGTGTTGATGTCAGCCGCATCTATCTGGTGCAGACGCGCTTGCAGCAAGCATGCGATGCCGGTGCGCTGGCAGGCCGGCGCCAAATGGGCAGCGGTAACTGGACCGCGAACGGCAATGCAGCCAACACGGCCGCCAATAATATGTTCAAGGCCAATTTCGATACCGACGCCTTTGGCTCCTACAATGGGTCATCGTCCTTTTCGGAAAATGCCGGAACCGTAACGGGCGTTGCTTCGGTAAAGATCGATATGGCCGTGATGCAGATGTTCGGCTACGGCACCAAAAATGTCTCGGTCGAATGCGACGCCTCGATGAGCATCCCCAACACCGATGTGATGTTCGTTCTGGATACGACCGGTTCAATGAACTGTCCGGATAGCGGCTCTTCATATTGCAGCAATAACGGCAATAACGAAGCTTCGAATGCCAGAATCCGGGGGCTGCGCTCTGCGGTCAAATGTTTCTATGAAACCTTGGCAAAAAGGGACAGCGACGAGGATTGCGGATCGACACCGGCATCCGGCAGCGAAAACACCGCTCATCTTCGCTTCGGCTTTGTACCCTACAGCACCAATGTGAATGTCGGCAAGCTTCTGCCGAATGATGCTATCGCCGACCGCTGGACATACCAGTCGCGCGAAGCAATCACCGAGCCCGAAAATGTGATCGTCGATTACACGCCCGGCACGCCGTATCTCTATGGAAGCACGTTCTACTATGACGGAGGCTGGAGCGGCAAATCGACAATCGAAACCCATTATAATGTCCGCAACAACAGTGCCTGCAAAAGTCTTCAGCCGGATGATTATGATGATATGTCGGGCAGCGAAGGATCCAAATACGGGGAGTCGACATGGACATCCGGTGACGAGCAGATCACCCGCTGGTATACGGATATACAAGGTACCAGATATGACTATAGCACCAGCTATAGCAGCAACCAAGACCGCTGCCGTATCCGGCTCCGTACGCGCGACCTTGTAGAAACGCGCGAATATCGGCAGATCAACTCCCCCGTATATGAACAGCAGCAGGTATTTTCCCGCTATGATTATAAACCGGTCACATTCGATGTCAGCGCTCTGAAAGCCGGCGGATCGAATTGGAATGATTCGCTTGACCTTCCGGTCGGCAATGAAGGCCTCGATACCGGTGTGTCCTGGGATGGCTGTATCGAAGAACGGCAAACCGTCAGAACCAGCAATTTCAATCCGATACCAACGGCCGCATATGACCTTAGTATCGACCGGTTACCGACCACCGGCGACCCCGCGACGCAATGGGGGCCCTTGCTTGATGATGCGGTCTGGGGTCGATATAATTCCTATGGCAGCCGCACAAGCGGGACGGTTTCGACCTCTAGCAATCTGAGTCGGAATTTTAGCTACACATGCGCCAACGAAGCGCGCAAATTGCAACGGTGGGATACGCCCGCTGATTTCGACGACTATCTGGATAATCTCGATGCGATCGGCAGTACCTATCACGATATCGGATTGATCTGGGGCGCTCGCCTTCTCTCTCCGACCGGATTATTCGCGTCGGAAAATGCTGCGTCGGATACCGGCGGCGCCATTGACCGCCACCTGATTTTCATGACCGATGGCGACACCACCACCAGCAGCACCCAATATACGTCTTATGGAGTGGAATGGTATGATCGCCGCAGAACTTCGTCCAGCAGCGCGCCATCAAACAATGATCTGACAACCCAGGTAAACAGTCGTTTTCTGGCGATGTGCAGTGCTATCAAGAATAAAAATATCACGTTGTGGGTAGTGTCATTCGGTAACGGTGTGAGCTCCAGTGCGACTACCAATCTGCAAAATTGTGCGACCTCGGGCAAATTCTACAGCGCCAGCGACAGTGCCGAATTGTTGGCCAATTTCCGCTCCATCGCCAGCGACATCTCGCAACTGAGACTGACGAACTAATGCGGGAATTTCTGAACAAACTCCGCACCCTGAAAAAGGATGATGTTGGTGCCGCGCTGGTGGAATTCGCGCTGGTCGCGCCGGTCCTTATCCTGCTGATCATGGGCATGCTGGATCTCGGACATCGCATTTATGCGACGGCAATTCTGCAAGGTTCCGTGCAGAAGGCCGCTCGAGACGCCAGCCTGGACAATGGCTCCGCCAATGCCGGCGCTATCGATGATCGCGTCAAGGAACTGATGCTGCCGGTTGTGCAACCGGAACCGGTATCGGATTTTGACTTCAGTCGCCAGAATTACAACGATTTCTCGGATGTCGCAAAGCCCGAAGATTTTACCGACAATAATAATGACGGTGAGTGCAACAACGGAGAACCTTATGATGACGCCAATGGCAATGACAGCTGGGATGAAGACCGGGGCGCTGCCGGTCAGGGTAATGCCAAGGATGCCGTTCTATATACCGTCAAAGTGACTTATCCCCGCCTGTTTCCCATGGCGGAGCTGATCGGGTTGTCACAAGATGAAGTCATTCAGGCGAGCACAGTTGTCCGGAACCAGCCGTTCGGTGAACAATCTGAGCGCGGGGAGATAAAAAATTGTACCTAAGACCAAAGCCCGGCAGGCTGAAACCCTTCTTGTCAATCAAACGCACCTTGTCCGCCCTCGCGGTCAACACCAGCGGCCTTGCACTCATTGAACTGGCCTATGCGCTGCCGGTCCTGATGGGTGTTGGCATGTATGGTGCAGAAGTTGCGAATGTCGCGATGGTCAGAATGCGTGTGAACCAGATTTCCATGCATGCAGCCGACAATGCCTCGCGTATTGGGGAAGGTTCATTATTGTCGCAGAAGAAAATCTACGAAAGCGACATCAATGACCTGTTCGTCGGCGCGGATCGTCAGGCCGGCAAATATATCGATATTTTTGAAAATGGCCGCATCATCATAAGCAGCCTCGAAAAGCACAGCGATGGCGGCCAATATATCAATTGGCAGCGATGCAAGGGCAAGAAGGTCCATGTATCAAGCTATGGAACCGCGGGCGTAAATTCTTCATCCCGTCCAGTAAACGGCATGGGGCCGGCAGGTGCACGCATAACCGCGCCCGCCGACCAGGCGGTGATCTTTGTCGAGATTTCCTACGATTATCAGCCACTGATATCGAGCACGTTCACGAACACGCGAACGATCACGACGCGCGGTGCTTTCAATGTGCGTGACCGTCGTGACCTGACGCAAATCTATGACCGGACAGGAAGTGATCCGGTGTCGAGTTGCGATACATTTGACGGTGTCGACTAGACCGCGTCACAACAGCAAGCCCCTATTTGTAGCAGACCTTCTTCACCGCAGCGATGATCCGTGCGCTGTCGATCAGCGCCGCTTTCTCCAGATTGGCGGCATAAGGCAGCGGCACATCTTCGTTGGTCACCCGCATCACCGGAGCATCGAGATCGTCGAAGCCCTGCTCCATGCATAGCGCCACAATCTCGCTCGAAATCGAGCAGGTCGGCCAGCCTTCTTCGGCAACAACCATCCGGTTTGTCTTGGCCAGACTCTTCAGCACCGTTTCCGTATCCAGCGGCCGCAGCGTGCGCAGATCGATAACTTCCGCTTCGATACCCTCGCCTGCCAGAACATCTGCTGCTTCCAGCGCCAGGCCGACAGCGATCGAATAGCTTACAATCGTCACATCGCTGCCTTCGCGCATGAGCCGGGCCTTGCCGATCGGCAGCGTATAATCCTCGATTTCCGGCACATCGAACGAACGTCCATAGAGCAATTCGTTTTCCAGGAATACGACCGGATCGGGCGTCTGGATCGCCGCTTTCAAGAGACCCTTGGCATCGGCTGCATCATAAGGCGCGATAACGATCAGGCCGGGAACGGCCGCATACCATGGACCGTAATTCTGGCTATGCTGCGCGCCGACGCGGGAGGCAGCGCCATTGGGACCGCGAAAAACGATCGGGCAACGCATCTGGCCGCCAGACATATAGTTGGTCTTGGCCGCCGAGTTGATGATCTGGTCAATCGCCTGCATGGCGAAGTTGAAGGTCATGAATTCGACAATCGGTTTGAGACCGCCCATTGCTGCGCCAGCACCGATGCCGGCGAAACCATGTTCGGTAATCGGCGTGTCGATCACCCGCTTCGGACCAAATTCCTCGAGCAGGCCCTGGGTTACCTTATAGGCGCCCTGATATTCGGCGACCTCTTCACCCATTACAAAGACCGTCTCGTCCTTGCGCATCTCCTCGGCCATGGCGTCGCGCAATGCTTCGCGAACGGAGACCGAGACCAAAGCGGTTCCAGCGGGGACCGACGGGTCATCTGCCCGCGACACCGGAGCCTGCGGTGCGGTTTCCATGATTTCCGGCTTCGCTTCTTCGACGGGTTCCGGCTTGGTTTCTTCCTTGGCTGTAGCGGCCGGCGCCGCTTCTGCTTCGGAGCCCGCTTGTTCGTCTTCGCCAGCCATTTCGGCAATGACGGTCCCGACCGCGACTTCGTCGGTTCCGGCGGCGACCAGAATTTTGGTGATCACGCCTTCGTCAATCGCTTCGAATTCCATCGTCGCCTTGTCGGTTTCGATCTCCGCCAATATGTCGCCGGACGTGACTTCATCGCCTTCCTTGACGAACCATTTGGCCAAAGTGCCTTCTTCCATGGTCGGAGACAGGGCGGGCATTTTCAATTGGATGGCCATCAATATTGCTCCACCAAGACGTTGGTATATAGTTCGGACAGATCCGGTTCCGGCGATTCCTCGGCAAAGTCAGCCGCTTCCATCACCGTCTTGCGGACCTTCTTGTCCAGAGCTTTCAGATCCTCTTCCTTCACGCCCTGTTTTAGCAAAGCCGCTTTCAGACGTTCGATCGGATCGGATTTCTCGCGCACATCCTGCACTTCGTCGCGGCTGCGATATTTGGCCGGATCGGACATGGAATGGCCACGATAGCGATAGGTTTTGAGCTCCATCAGCACCGGACCACCGCCGCTGCGCACGTCCTTCAAGACTTCTTCCACCGCTCCACGCACCGCCAGCACATCCATGCCGTCGACCTGCACGCCGGGAATACGGAAGCTTTCACCACGCCGGTAGAGCTGATCTTCGGCGGACGACCGGTTGACGCTCGTGCCCATGGCATATTGGTTATTCTCTATCACGAAGATCACCGGCAGCTGCCAGAGTTCCGCCATGTTGAAGCTTTCGTAAACCTGCCCCTGATTGGAAGCACCATCACCGAAATAGGCCAGACAGACGCCGCCGTCTTCCTTATATTTATGGGCAAAAGCCAGTCCGGTGCCAAGCGAGACCTGCGCACCGACAATGCCGTGGCCACCATAGAAGCCGTGATCGACAGAGAACATGTGCATCGAACCGCCCTTGCCCTTCGAAATACCCGAAGCGCGACCGGTAAGTTCTGCCATCACGATATTGGGGTCAATACCGCAGGCCAGCATATGACCATGGTCCCGGTAGCCGGTAATGACACTGTCCTTGCCAGGGTTGATCGCGGATTGCAGGCCGGTCACAACCGCTTCCTGACCGATGTAGAGATGGCAAAATCCGCCAATCAGCCCGAGGCCGTATAGCTGTCCCGCTTTTTCCTCGAAGCGGCGAATGAGCAGCATTTGCTCATAGAAATCCAGCATCTCTGCCTTGGTGGCAGTATAAATTGGTGCCTTCAGACCTCCGGTCGAATGCACGACCGGCTTGGCTTTCGCCGGCGCGCGTTTGGGCGCTGTTGATTTTTTGGCTGGGGTGGTTTTCCGGGGAGCTTTTGCCACGCGAGCGGGATCCTTTTTTTGACTAGCAAATAGCATAGCCAAAACTGTTCCGTTACCCAAGTACTTAGGTTCAGTGAGCGGTTAAATATCTGAATGGCGGCAGGAAACCGCTGATCGCTACTTCAACGGAACGATGATTTCGTCCGGATGAATGACATTTACCTTCTTGCGCAGCAGCTCGCCGATCAGGTCCGGATCAGCGCCTCGGGGATCAAGCAGCTCCACCCTGTTCTTCAAAGCGTCCCGCTCGGCCTCCAGCTTGGCCAGTTCGATTCCGCGCGTTTCCAGCTTTGTCTGATATTCACCCCAGGCAAGAACTCCGGTTGGGCCGAGTACGGCATAGCCAGCGATGGCAAGCAAAGTCATCAGAGCGAATCCCGGCCCGAGAGCCGCTCTGATCAGACCTGAAATTTTTTCCTGCTGTGCCATGACTTGCCTTGAATCAGAAAAGTGATTCGCTGGCAAGGGGCTTAACACCCATTTTGGCTGTTCAGCGCCCAAACGCCCCCGAAAAGCGAGGAAACGGCGATCAGCTGAAAATCGAGCGTCCTGCGTAATGCGCAACATCGCCCAATTCTTCCTCGATCCGGATCAGCTGGTTATATTTGGCCAGCCGGTCGGAACGGGCCAGGCTTCCGGTCTTGATCTGACCGCAATTGGTCGCAACCGCCAGATCGGCGATGGTGGAATCTTCGGTCTCTCCCGAGCGATGCGACATTACCGCTGTATAAGAAGCGTTATGCGCCATCCGGACGGCTGCCAGCGTTTCCGAAAGCGTTCCGATCTGGTTGACTTTCACCAGCAGCGAATTGGCCAGGCCATCTTCGATACCCATCGACAGTCGCTCGGGATTGGTAACAAACAGATCGTCGCCGACCAGTTGCACTGTGTCACCCACCGCATCGGTGATCAGCTTCCAGCCTTCGAAATCATCCTCCGACATGCCGTCTTCGATCGATTTGATCGGATAGTCCTTGCACAGGGCGGCGAGATAGTCGGACATTTCTGCCGGGCTGAGCACCTTGTCCTCACCCGAGATATGATATTTGCCATCGCGGAAAAATTCAGTAGCGGCGCAATCGAGCGCCAGCACCACTTCGTCGCCAATCTTGAAACCGGCCTTCTCGACCGATGCCATGATGAAATCCAGCGCTTCACGGGTCGACCCAAGATTGGGCGCAAAACCGCCCTCGTCGCCGACGGCCGTCGCCAGACCTTTTTCGGACAGGCCCTTTTTCAGCGTGTGAAAAATTTCCGAGCCCCAGCGCACCGCTTCGGAAAGGCTGTCGGCGCCAACCGGCATGACCATGAATTCCTGAAAATCGATGGGGTTGTCGGCATGTTCGCCGCCGTTGATGATATTCATCATCGGCACTGGCAACACATGCGCCGAAACGCCGCCGACATAACGATAAAGCGGCAGGCCGCGCGCATCGGCGGCCGCTTTTGCAGCCGCGAGGCTGACGCCCAAAATCGCATTCGCACCCAGTCTCGCCTTGTTGGGCGTGCCATCGAGCGCGATCATCGCCGCATCCAGTTCTTCCTGATCCTCGGCGTCTAGGTCGAGCAAGGCTTCCTTGATCTCGCCATTGACCGCGTCAATTGCCTTGAGAACGCCCTTGCCGAGATATTTGCTCTTGTCGCCATCGCGCAATTCGACCGCTTCATAGGCTCCGGTTGAAGCACCGGACGGAACCGCCGCGCGACCGAAACTGCCGTCTTCCAGCAATATATCAACTTCTACCGTCGGGTTACCCCGGCTATCCAGAATCTGGCGAGCATGAAGGTCGATTATTGCGGTCATGATGGGGCTCCGAATGAAGAATAATGATGGCCAAGGCCTTATAGCGATGACCGGCTTCTTGCAATCCATTGAACCGCTTTTATCGCGGCTTTCCCCCTTGATTCAAAAGCAAATGATACCATTTCGAATGTAAGGGAACCACAAATGGAACGCTTTCCGCTTGTGAAGTGTTGGCAAGAGACAAATGAAGAAGGAAAATTGATCATGGCAGACGTCAAGAAATCAACCGAAAAGGCTCCGGCCAAAGCCGCGGCAAAGAAGCCCGTCACGAAGAAAGCCGCAGCCAAAAAGCCGGCTGCTACAAAAGACACTTCGGAAACGCGCACCACAAAGGCGCAGAAAGCCGCACCTCTGAAAGCCGGCGCTACCAAGGCTGCAGCGACGAAAACCGAAACCACGAGTGATTTCAAGGACCGCGCTATGACGAAGGCCAAATCAGCAGCCAGCCAGGGCAAGGAACGCACCGGCACTGCCATCGAAAATCTGAGCAAGATGATCGAGGACAGCGCGAAAACCCTCGACGACAATGTCGGCGAAAAATACGGCAATTATGCTCGCTCGGCCGCTGACGCTGTGTCTTCCTTTGCAGAGAAGCTCAATTCCAAGGAAGTTGATGAAATTGTCGAAGATGCGCGCGGATATGTTCGCAAAAGTCCGGCAGTGGCCATCGGTGCAGCTGCGGTGGTCGGATTTCTCGTATCCCGTCTGATCAAATCAGGGATGGATGATAACGACGCATGAGTGTAGCATGGCGACGCCATATGCACGGGTGACGAATGTTGCAGGACAAGGAAATTCCAGTTTTGGATGAAGAGCGTCTTTCCGATGATGCCGCGACCTCGTTTGCGGATGAAGCGGAACCGAAATCCCTGAAATCGCAGGTCACCGGCCTGATCGAGGACGTGCGCATATTGGCGCATGCCGAAGTCGAATATTATCGCGCCAAATTGTCAGTGAATATGGCAGCGACCAAGCGTGTTGTGGTGCTCGCCGGCGTTGCCATCATATCCGGAACGACAGCGATAATTGCCTTGATCCTCGGGCTGCTGCTAATATTGTCGGACTATCTAGGCCCGATCGCCGCAACCGCTATCGTCACAGGAGCGGCTCTGCTGGTTGCCGCGATAACCATGGGCATGGCAATAAAACGGGCCAAAAGACTGCCGCTGGACGAAAATGATGCGTGAGATTGATGATGCCGAAAAATAACGACGACATATTCAGCCTGCGCAACCTTGCCATCGACCGCGAGCAGGCGCGCGCTAATCTGAAACGGGATACGGCCGAAACCCGTACCCGGCTTAAGCCGGCCAATCTGATGACAGAAGCGAAGAATAACGCGGCAGATCGTGTTCGCAAAGCCGGTATGACCGCCATTGACGGAATCCGGGCCAATCCCGGCCTGTCTGCTACGGTTGCTGCGACCGCAACGCTGATCGCCATGCGCCGCCCGATTGCCAAGCTTATCGCCAACCGCAAAATGTCCGAGCCGGATCAAACGGAGGAATAGACTATGAACAAACTGACCGACAATATCGACAAAGCCCGCGCAGCATCCCGGGAACGGCTCGAAACAGCGAAGGAAATCGCAACCGAAGGCTCGCTTGTCGCCCGCGAAAAAATGTCCGAAAGCAAGGCACGCGCTGCGGCGATGCTCGGCGAAGGCCGTGATAAAGCGGCCGGAAGCGTTGCCGCCACCAGAGATGCGGCGAAAAAGGCCGTGACAAAATCCGAAGAGACCTTGACCAACAGCCCGCTGGCGATTGTTGCCGGAGGTGCCGTTCTGGGCATTCTCGTCGGTGCGCTACTGCCCAGGAGCAAAGCCGAAGGCAGATATGTCGGCGGCGCCGGACGCAAGATCAACGAAACCGCAAGAACCGCTTATCAGGCCGCCAAGGACGCGAGCCGGGACCAGATCGGTGAACTCGGCCTCAGCAACGACAATATGCGCGCCCAATTCAAAGATCTGTTTGGCAAAGCGATCGAGGCTGCTAAGACCGCGATGGCCGCAGCACAGGATGCGGTGAAAGACGAACATCAGGGCAAGAAATGAACGAAGAACGCAGCAAGATGCATCTGGTCATGGGCGGACGGGTCAAGGATCCGCGCGGCCTGGAATTTGTCAATCTCGACAAAATCGATCTCGTCGGGGTCTATCCCGATTATGAGGAAGCCGAGGACGCATGGCGTTCCAAAGCGCAGATGACCGTTGACGATGCCGAAATGAAATATGTCGTCGTGCATCTGCACAAGCTGCTCGAACCGGATGTGCCGCTCGAAGATTAGCCAATCGAAGACCAGCAAATCAAAGACTGGCCACTCGAAGATCAGGCGCTGCGAAAACGCCAGCTGAGCAATGGTCTGGTCAAGACCAGACCGGCTACAAATCCGCCGATATGCGCGAATATCGCAATGCCTTGCAGGCTTCCGCTGGTCGCCACGCCGATCATCAGCTGAATCCCGACCCACGCCAGCGTCAGCCAGACGATGCGGACAATATGGCCCGGGATCGGCCCGACCGGAGCGACTTTGTTGCGCGCAAACAGCAACGCATAAGAGCCCAGTATCGCCGAGATCGCGCCGCTTGCGCCGATCATCGGTATCATCGAATCACTCTCGACGGCATATTGCGCAAAGGCCGCAGCATAAGCACCGACCACATAAAGCACCGCCATCAACTGCGCGCCCATTGCCTGTTCGACAAAGCGGCCGCAGAACAGCAGCATCAGCATGTTGAAGCTGAGGTGCAACAGTCCGCTGTGCAGGAACGCCGAGGATAATGGAGTCAGCCAGGCCGGAACCATCCAGCCATAAGCCGTCAGATCAAGCGCTTCGCCGCTCAGCCGGATCGGGAACATGCCCCCGCGCAGCAGCGCTTCCTGCTCCCAGCCGAAAATCCAGATTATCAGAAAGATCACCACATTGGCGATGATCAGTCCGTTGGTCAGCTTTCCGGCGGGTATATTCATCTGGTTCAGATGAACTCGATTTTTTCGAGCAGGAAATATTTGTCGCCCGCCGGCACGGTCACTTCAATCTCTTCCCCGACGCTGCGACCGATCAGGGCCCGGCCAATCGGCGAATTATAGCTGATCTTGCCGGATTTGGCATCGGCTTCGGCCTGACCGACCAGCTGATATTTCACCGGCTTGTCGTCTTCATCAAGCAAGGTCAGCGTCGCGCCAAACACGGCTTTGTCACCGGACAGGGTCTTGGGATCAATAACCTGGGCACGGGAAAGCTTGTCCTCGAGATCGCCAATGGTCGCTTCAACCTGGCCCTGACGTTCCTTGGCCGCATGATATTCGGCGTTTTCCGACAGATCACCATGGGCCCGCGCGGTCTCGATCGCGTCGACGATGATCGGACGCTCCAGCTTCAGCGCCTTGAGTTCGGCCTCCATTTTGTCATGGCCTTCGGCGAGCATTGGTACTTTTTCAACAGCCATTAGATTGGCCTTTCCTTACTGATACGCTGCCGATTTCTGCCGTGCAGCGCCTAAAACAGTTTTCCGGCGCCCCTCTTTGGAGAAGCACCCGCAGTTTGACAAAATGTCGGAAAATTAAGTCTGCGAAGCCTTATAATAGGACTGTAACGCGCGAACTTCAAGAGTCTGATCACGCATCGCCTCAATCGCCTGCATCGCGGCGTTGCTGGCCGTCGCTGTTGTGAAGATCGGAATCTTGCCAACCAGCGCCGCCGCCCGGATCGATTTCGAGTCCTTGAGCGACTGCCAGCCTTCGGTTGTGTTGAAGATCAGATTGACTTCACCATCCTTAATCCGGTCGACAATATGCGGCCGTCCCTCGATAACCTTGTTGACCTTCTCCACCTTGATCCCGTGCTCGGTAAGATAATCCGCAGTTCCGGAAGTGGCGATGAGCTTGAAGCCCAGCTTCTCGGCCAGACGTGCCGCCGGTTCGATCACCTTCTTGTCCGTTTCCTTGACCGAGATGAAGATCGTTCCGCCATTGGGCAATATATTGCCCGCGCCGAGTTGCGCCTTGGCAAAGGCAATCGGGAAGCCCTGGTCGATACCCATGACTTCGCCGGTCGATTTCATTTCCGGCGACAGGATCGGATCGACGCCGGGGAAACGGCTGAACGGGAAGACCGCCTCTTTGACAGCGGTATAACTGATATGCCGGTCTATCGCCGGCAGGTCTTTCAATTTTTCACCCGCCATCACCCGCGAAGCAATCTTGGCAATCGGCACGCCGATCGCCTTGGCGACAAACGGCACTGTCCGGCTGGCGCGGGGATTGACCTCGATCAGGTAGACTTCGCCGTCTTTCACCGCGAACTGGATGTTCATCAGGCCGCGCACTTTCAGGCCAAAAGCCAATGCCTCGGTCTGCCGTTCCATTTCGGCAATGATTGCGTCATCCAGACTATAAGGCGGGATCGAGCAGGCGCTGTCGCCCGAGTGCACGCCGGCTTCCTCGATATGCTGCAGCAGGCCGCAGACAATCACTTCGTCACCGTCGCAAATCGCATCGACATCAACTTCGACTGCATCGCGCAGATATTGGTCGACCAGCACCGGACTGTCGCCCGACACTTGCACCGCCGTGTTGATATAATTTTCCAGCTGCGCCGGCCCGTCTACGATTTCCATTGCCCGGCCGCCAAGCACGAAGCTGGGTCGCAGCAACACCGGATAACCGATACGCTCTGCGATTTTCACCGCTTCGTCGCGAGTCCGCGCCATCCCGTTTTCCGGCTGCTTGAGCTTCAGCTTGTTGACCAGCTTGGCAAAACGCTCGCGGTCTTCGGCCAGATCAATCGCGTCCGGCGAGGTGCCGAGGATCGGAATGCCGGCGTCTTCCAGCGCCTGCGCCAGTTTCAGCGGTGTCTGCCCGCCAAATTGCACAACCACGCCGACCAGTTCGCCAGATTGCTGTTCGACGTGCAGGATTTCCAGCACGTCTTCCGCGGTCAGCGGTTCAAAATAAAGCCGGTCGGACGTGTCATAATCGGTCGACACGGTTTCCGGATTGCAATTGATCATGATCGTCTCGAAACCGGCGTCCGACAGTGCGAAACAGGCATGGCAGCAGCAATAATCGAACTCGATCCCCTGCCCGATCCGGTTCGGTCCGCCGCCCAGAATGACGATTTTCTTGCGATCCGAAGGCTGCGCCTCGCATTCCGGCGCCCCGAAAATCGGCGCTTCATAGGTCGAATACATATAGGGCGTCTTGGCTTCAAATTCCGCTGCGCACGTATCGATCCGCTTGAACACCGGTCGCACACCGAGCTTGTGGCGCAAGCCGCGCACTTCGGCTTCGGTCGTCGCGCCCGCCATGGCGGCAAGCGCGTCATGAACCAGCCCGTGGCCTTCGGCGACCGCGCGCCCTGCTCCACCGGCAACATGGACCGAGTCGATAGCCAGCTTGGCCAGCCGCGCATCGGAGAAGCCCATCGACTTCAGCTTGCGCAAAGCTTGCGCATCATTGGGCAGTCCCTTGTCGATGATCTGCTGCTCGGCATCGATAATTTCGCGGATCCGGGACAGAAACCAGGGGTCGAAACCGGCAATATTGTGGATTTCCTCGTTGGAAAAGCCCTCCCGCATCGCCTGGGCAGCGACGAGAATACGATCCGGTGTCGCCCGCGCCAAAGCCGCCGCGATATCTTCTCGCGGCGCATCGATCAGTTCCTGCACGCGGTTAAAGCCGTCGAGACCGGTTTCCAGGCCGCGCAAAGCCTTCTGCATCGATTCGTGGATGTTGCGGCCAATCGCCATGACTTCGCCGACCGACTTCATCGCGGTCGACAGCAAGGGCTCGGCGCCCTTGAATTTTTCAAAGGCAAAGCGCGGAATCTTGGTGACGACATAATCAATCGTCGGTTCGAACGACGCCGGAGTTGCGCCGGTAATATCATTGTCAATCTCGTCGAGCGTATAGCCGACCGCCAGTTTCGCGGCGACGCTGGCAATCGGGAAACCGGTCGCCTTGGACGCCAGCGCAGACGAGCGCGATACCCGCGGGTTCATCTCGATAACAACCAGCCGGCCGTCCTTCGGATTGACCGCAAACTGGACGTTGGAACCGCCTGTTTCCACACCGATTTCACGCAGCACCGCGATGCTGGCGTTGCGCATGATCTGATATTCCTTGTCGGTCAGGGTCAGCGCCGGGGCAACGGTAATGCTGTCGCCGGTGTGCACGCCCATCGGATCGACATTCTCGATCGAGCAGATGATGATGCAATTGTCCGCCTTGTCGCGGACAACCTCCATCTCATATTCTTTCCAGCCGATCAGGCTTTCGTCGATCAGCACTTCGTTGGTCGGCGAAGCGTCCAGCGAAGTCCGGATATAGTGAATAAATTCCTCACGGTTATAAGCGACACCGCCGCCGGTTCCGCCCATCGTAAAGCTGGGCCGCATGATCGCCGGCAGCCCGATTTCCTCGAGAATCTCGAGCGCCTGCGCCTCGCTATGCGCCACGGCGCTGCGCGGGCTTTCCAGGCCGATCTTGTCCATCGCCGCCTTGAACTTCTCGCGGTCCTCGGCCTTGTCGATCGCCTCTGCATCAGCCCCGATCATCTCGACGCCATATTTTTCGAGCACGCCCATTTTGTTGAGCGAAAGCGCCGTGTTCAGCGCCGTCTGCCCGCCCATCGTGGGAAGGATCGCGTCAGGCCGTTCCTTCTCGATGATCTTGGCAACAATCTCGGGCGTAATCGGCTCGATATAGGTCGCGTCCGCCATTTCCGGATCGGTCATGATCGTCGCCGGATTGGAGTTCACCAGGATGATCCGGTAGCCCTCTTCCTTCAGCGCCTTGCACGCCTGCGTGCCCGAGTAATCAAACTCGCAGGCCTGACCGATAATGATCGGCCCGGCGCCGATGATGAGGATGGATTTTATGTCAGTTCTTTTGGGCATTTATTTATCCAGCACCAGCAGTCGATCAGTAAAACTGTTTAAAGCTGCGGGCATTTGTTCTAGGTTAAATTTATCATTCTGCTCGATCAAATCACAAGCAAGTTCAGCTTGTTCGAGCCACATCGTAAAGTAGCTCTTGACCCTCTTTGGCATAGTCTCTCGCGCATCCAACCAGCGATCCGTTGGAATGGAGTAGCTTTGCTCAAAATTCTCATCTTTCCCTCGGCAATGCCTTATCTTAATCGAAAGCCGCACTTCAAAACCCTGCATCCAACTAACTTCAAGTTCATCACAGGAATTCCCGGCTGGCTGGCAATTGATCTCTTGAAACATCATTGCTGACGCATCGTTACCGGAACTTCCCGATTCACTTGTCATGCTCATCACATGCCAAGAGCCAAATTGCTGTCCCGAAGGTATTGACGCGCTAACTGAGCTTGCTGCCATCATTCCAGCTAAGATTGTGAAATACAGTTTCACGCCGGATTCTCGTCAGAAATCTCGCCATTCTCGTTACAGGCAAAGCAGCCCCAACCGTCATGGTCGATGTCATATTCGCTCTCGATCTCGAGGCATTTGCGGGTCAGTTCGCGGATCGTGTCGCGCCTGGTGTCGAGATCGGTCTGCAGCTCGATCACCCACTCGTCATCCTCGTTGGTGACCAGAGCCGAGCGAAAGCCCCATTTCGCCGCGTCATTCTTCAGCTTGTTGAGATCGGCGACCGCACCGACAAATTGCACGTTAATTTCGCGCACAACATGCGACAAATCGCCGCCCGCTGCCATATTCTGCAGGATTTCGTCATCAATCGCCCATTCTTCGGCAAGATGTGCTGGATCAATTGGTCCGCTCATTGGTTTGGGCCGATTGACAGGATCGACGAGATATTGATTGTGTTATGCATTATTCAACTTTTGACTAGATTGGGGGTGTTCAACTATCGCCAAACCCTGACATGATGACGGCTTGGAAATCCAGTAGCTTTCTGTCCGCGCAGAATCATCGACGCAAATTTTTCGGCTCTTTACTTTGTGAGCTAGAACCCAGTGTTGGTCAGAACCCACAGGGATAACGGCGCACCCTCCGTTTTGACAAACCTCAGAAAGAAGCTCTCTATCGTCGATGCTTCCCAAGCCCTCTTTAAACTCATCTAGAAACAATGCCCTAAACGGAAGCCGGATATTTTCGGCTGTCCGGTTAAAGATCGCGTGAAGATAATGTTGTTCAAAACCGGAGTGCAGGTAATGAGCATTGAGCAAATTTAGCTCTTCTGCTGCTTCAAATAAATATCTGAACGCCTCTTGCTGCCGTTCAGAAACTGTCGTCCCTAAATCCGGCCACGTATGTAAAAAATTTATTAGAGCATACAGCCCACAAAGACCATCAGGCTGGCCTTGCTGGGCGGGTTTCGGTCTTTTGCTCACCCCATTCCCCCCACAAATTTCTCGAACAGATAAAAACTGTCCTGCGGCCCGGGACTCGCTTCCGGGTGATATTGCACGCCAAAAGCGCGCTTGCCGATGATTTCGATGCCGCAATTGCTGCCGTCGAACAGGCTCTTGTGGGTTTCGTGAATATTGTCGGGCAGACTGTCGCCGTCGACCGCAAAGCCGTGGTTCATGCTGGTGATCTCGACCAGCCCCTCGGTCGCGTCCCAGCCGCCGCCGATCCGCTGCACCGGATGATTGGCACCGCGATGGCCCTGGTGCATTTTCACCGTCTTGGCACCCGCTGCCAGCGCGAGCATCTGGTGGCCGAGGCAGATGCCGAATAGCGGAATATCCTGTTCCAGCAGCTGCTGGATCACCGGAACCGCATATTCGCCGGTCGCCGCCGGATCGCCGGGGCCATTGGAGAGAAACACGCCGGCGGGCTGCAAAGCCATGATTTCATCGAATGAAGTTTCGGCAGGAACTACAGTGACTTTTGCGCCAGCCTTTACAAGGTTTCTGAAGATATTGCGCTTTGCACCATAGTCGATGGCGACAACGTGGGGGCGCTCATTGGCCCCAAGTTTGACAAACTTTGGATCCCCACCGTTCGTCTCGAGCGAAGTCGAGAGACCCGCTGTCGACGGAGTAGAAGATGCTTCCAATTCTTCCATTCTGGCATAGCCATGACCCAGTCGCCACAGTCCACCCTTGTCCCACAAATGCGTCTGGTGCCCGGTCACTTCCTTCGCCAGATCCATGCCTTCGAGGCCGGCCCAGGCCCGCGCCTTGCCTAGCAACTCATCGATATCAAACTTGCCCTCGGGATCATAAGCAATCACCGCATTGGGCGCGCCCGCTTCGCGGATCCGCCGGGTCAAAGCCCTTGTATCCACACCGGAAATTCCGATCCGGCCATTTTCCGCCATCCACTGGTCGAACGGCTTCTGGTCGCGGAAATTGGACGGTGCGGTAACATCCTCGCGGACGATGCAGCCCAGAGCATGCGGGCTGTCCGCCTCGATGTCCTCGTCGTTTGTGCCGGTGTTGCCGATATGGGGAAAGGTAAAGGTGACGATCTGCCCGGCATAGCTCGGGTCGGTCATCACTTCCTGATAGCCGGTCATCGCGGTGTTGAAGCAGACTTCGCCGACCGCTGAACCGGTGGCACCAAAGCCCCTGCCCCAGATGATCGTGCCATCGGCCAATACCAATATCCCTGTTGCACCCTCGGGAGCGGCGGGATTATGGTCATGGGTCATGGGCTGTTCCTTTGGGTCCGTCTGGGGCGCAAAATTTCATGGGACCTAGAACCAGATTTCTGGCGTCACAATCTATGAAAAAAATTATCTTCCCGCTATGGTGGTCGCTTACTCCAAAAATATGAGGAACGCCATGATTCGCGATACCGTGAAAGCCGCGCAAATTGCCGCCATGAAGGCCGGTGACAAGGATCGCACCGCCGCGACCCGCAGCATATTGGCGAAGATCAAGGACAAGGACATCGAACTGCGCACCAGGGAAGATGGTCGCGACGACGACACGATCCTGATCGATGTGCTGCAGAAAATGGCCAAGCAACGCCGCGAATCGATCGACATGTTCGAATCCGGCGGCCGCACCGAACTGGCCGCAGCGGAGAAAAGGGAACTGGCGGTGATCGAGGAATTCCTCCCCGCCCAGCTGAGCGACGAAGAAACCGCGACATTGATCACCGGTATAAAGACGGAACTCGACGCCGACGGCATGAAAGACATGGGCCGCGTAATGGGCGAACTGAAAAAACGCCACGGCACCGAAATCGACATGAGCAAAGCCAGCGCTCTGGTGAAGGTGGCGCTTTCGTGAGACCGATGCGAATCCGTTCGTGTCGAGCGAAGTCGAGACACCTGGGAGACGCGTAATTGGCGTTTTGGACCTACATGCTGTTATGTGCAGATGGTAAGTTCTATACCGGTCACACGGATGATCTGGAACGACGGATAGCTGAGCATAGCAGCGGTGGATATTGTAAGTTTACGAGCCGGCGGCGACCTGTAGAATTGGTTTGGTCTGAGACTTTCCCTACTCGCGAAGAAGCTTTGTCAGCTGAATTCACGGTCAAGAAATGGTCCCAAGCCAAAAAGCGCGCTTTAATTGCAGGTGACTGGAAAAAATTGTCCTATTTTGCGAAGCCTCCACAGGAACGTCTCTCGACTTCGCTCGAGACGAACGGTGAGAACAGCGCCCCGAATACCGTTCGTGTCGAGCGTAGTCGAGACAACGAGACTGCAGAATGACCCTCACCCCGCAATGGCTGGATGAACTGCGATCGCGCGTCACGCTGTCCACACTGATCGGGCGCACCGTAAAAATCCAGAAAGCCGGCCGCGAATATAAAGCCTGCTGCCCGTTTCATAACGAGAAATCGCCCAGCTTCACGATCAACGACGAAAAGGGCTTCTACCATTGCTTCGGCTGCGGGGCGCATGGCGACGCGATCAGCTGGATGACCGAACAGCGCGGACTCGGCTTTATGGACGCGGTCAAGGATCTTGCCGCAGAAGCCCAAATGGAAGTCCCTGCCCCCGATCCCCGCGCGGCCCAGCGGCAGGAGGTCCGTGCCACGCTGCATGACGTCATGGCGGCAGCGCAGGACTGGTTCGTCGAGCGCTTCAACAGCACCGAGGGTGCCGGGGCTCGGGAATATCTGAAAAACCGCGGCATATCCGAGAGCACGATCCGCGAATTCGGCTTTGGCTTTGCGCCCAACTCCCGCGGAAGGCTCAAGGACGCGCTATCCAAACACGGCATGGACCAGTTGATCGAGGCCGGTCTGCTGATCAAGGTCGACGACAAGGATCCCTATGACCGGTTCCGCGGCCGCCTGATGATCCCGATCCGCGATCCACGCGGTCGGGTCATTGCTTTTGGCGGCCGGATATTGGGCGACGGCGAGCCGAAATATCTCAATAGCCCCGACACACCATTATTCGACAAGGGCCGCACGCTCTACAATCTCGACAAGGCTTCGCCAGCCTCCCGCCAGACCGGACGGATATTGGTGGTCGAAGGCTATATGGATGCCATCGCGCTGGCGCAGGCCGGTTTTAAAGACGTCGTCGCTCCGCTCGGCACCGCCCTGACCGAACATCAGATCGAGCGTATCTGGAAAATGGTCGAGGCGCCGATTCTCTGCTTTGATGGCGACAATGCCGGCCAGAAAGCCGCCATGCGCGCTGCCTTGCGGGCGCTGCCGATATTACGCCCATCGCACAGCCTGAACTTCATTTCGCTGCCTGCGGGACAAGACCCGGACGACCTGATCCGCTCTGATGGCGCCCATGCTTTCGCCGCCCTGATCGCGAAACCACAAATGCTCGACGACAAGATCTGGCAGGTGGAATATGCCGCAGAACCGCTCAACACGCCGGAAACCAAAGCCGGCCTGAAAAAGCGCCTGTCCGATCATGTTCGCGACATCGCTGACCAGGATATTGCCCAGCATTACCGGCAGGTCTTTAACGACCGCTATCAGGCGACGTTTTTTACCCAGACGGACAACCGCTCCGAAGGCCGTCGCCCGCAAAATTCAAACCGCAACTTCCCGTCGAAATTTGTCTCTTACAAACCGCTGGAGGACACCAGAACCTTTTTGATCGAGGGCTATGACCTGCAGATTGCCAAGGGCATATTGGGCGGACTGATCCGTCATCCGTGCCGGATTTCCAGCCATTTCGAAGAGCTCAGCGCGATCAAACTGGCCGATTCGCAAATGCAGTCCTTGCTCGGCGAATTGATCAATGTCGCAATGCGCAAAGAAACGCTTGATATGCAGGGCCTTCTTACCATATTGGGAAAGACAGATTGTTATAATGTCGCAAAAGGGCTGTTACGGGCCGACGCGCTGAATTTCACTTTCAACCGCAAGCTGCCAGACGATGCCCCTTCGTTATTGATCGAACGGGCGCATCAGGATTTGGCAGAAGCGATAAAAGTGGTGACGGCGCGCCCAGGACTGGAAGCAGCTCTCGCAGAGGCAACACGGCGGGTGCAGGATGATCTTACGGAAGAAAGTTATGCCGAGCAGCAGCGCCTTCGCGAAGCGAAGCAGTTATTTCACGAGCGATTGGTCGAACTGACCCAGATCGACGACGCTATATAGTTTTTAAATTAGGGGCCTGAGCCATTGGCAAGTAAAGCAAAAAACACCAAAGCCGAAGACGAACCGTTGATTGATCTCAACGATAGCGCCATCAAGAAACTGATCGCTCAGGGTAAAAAGCGCGGCTATCTTACGATTGACGAGCTGAACGAAGCCCTGCCCCAGGACCAGAACGAGCAGATTGAGGACGTCATGTC
Organism: uncultured Sphingorhabdus sp.; assembly: GCA_963974765.1. Taxonomy (GTDB): domain Bacteria; phylum Pseudomonadota; class Alphaproteobacteria; order Sphingomonadales; family Sphingomonadaceae; genus Parasphingorhabdus. The sequence continues at coordinate 412,785 of CAXBEI010000002.1, read as the reverse complement.
CGCAATTTCCGAAATGGGTGTCCGGATTGTCGAGAATGACGAGGAAGCCGCCGAAGAACTGGCCGGTGAAGAAGTCGAATCCATCGACGGCAAGGACAAGGACAAGAAAGCCGCAGCCGCCGCTCCCAAAAAAGCGACCTCCGACCGCACTGACGATCCGGTGCGTATGTATCTGCGCGAAATGGGCGCTGTCGAATTGCTCAGCCGCGAAGGCGAGATTGCCATCGCCAAGCGTATCGAAGCCGGCCGCGACACGATGATCTGGGGGCTGTGCGAAAGCCCGACCACCTTTAATGCGATCATCGAATGGTCAACGGCGCTCAACGACGGCGAAATGCAGTTGCGCGAAATTCTCGACCTCGACGCCATGCTTTCCAAGGATCCCGTTCCGGAGAATCTGGAAGAGGCCGAAGACGATGATGACGGCGAAATCAGCGAAAAAACCGCTGGCCCGTCGTTCAAGGACGATGACGAAGTCGAGGATGAAGAATCGGCTGACGGCGAAGATGACGAAGAAGCAGAACTGACCGAACGTCGCACCAAGCGCGTGGTTGAGGAGGAAGAGGAAGACAACACCCTTTCCCTCGCGCAGATGGAAGAAGCGTTGAAGCCCGACGCGCTGGAGAAATTCGCGCTGATCACTTCGGTGTTCAAGAAATTCTCGAAATTGCAGACGACCCGGCTGGAATCGCTGGCGGCTGGCAAGGATTTCCCGGCAGCTTCTGAAAAGAAATATCACGATTTGCGCGAAGAATTGACCGCATTGGTCGAAAGTGTGCAATTTCATGCCAATAAAATCGAGTTTCTGGTCGACCAGCTGTACTCGTTCAATCGCCGGCTGACGACTTTGGGCGGGCAGATGCTCCGTCTGGCAGAGCGCCACAAGGTGCCACGCCGTGCATTTCTGGAAAGCTATGTCGGCAACGAACTCGACGACGGCTGGCTGGCAAGCATGGCCAAGACCGACAAGAAATGGGCCGCTTTCGTTGAGAAAGAAGCCGAAGCGGTCGATCGTATTCGCGCGGAAATTTCCGATATTGCCAATGCAACCGGCACTTCGCTGGTCGAATTCCGCCGGATCGTCAACATGGTCCAGAAAGGCGAGCGCGAAGCGCGGATCGCCAAGAAGGAAATGGTTGAGGCCAATCTCCGCCTCGTAATTTCGATCGCTAAAAAATATACCAACCGCGGCCTGCAGTTCCTTGATCTCATTCAGGAAGGCAATATCGGCCTGATGAAAGCGGTCGACAAGTTCGAATATCGCCGTGGCTACAAGTTCAGCACCTATGCCACATGGTGGATTCGCCAGGCGATCACGCGGTCTATTGCCGATCAGGCGCGGACCATCCGTATTCCGGTGCATATGATCGAAACGATCAACAAGCTGGTCCGCACAAGCCGTCAGTTCCTGCATGAGCAGGGCCGCGAGCCGACTCCGGAAGAAATGGCAGAGCGCCTGTCCATGCCGCTGGAAAAAGTACGCAAGGTGATGAAAATTGCCAAGGAACCGATTTCGCTCGAAACACCAATTGGTGATGAAGAAGATTCGCATCTCGGTGATTTCATCGAAGACAAGAATGCGATCATTCCGGTCGATGCGGCTATTCAGGCGAACCTGAAGGAAACCGTGACTCGCGTATTGGCGAGCCTGACTCCCCGGGAAGAGCGCGTGTTGCGCATGCGCTTCGGGATCGGTATGAACACCGATCATACGCTTGAGGAAGTCGGGCAGCAGTTCAGCGTGACACGGGAACGTATCCGGCAGATTGAAGCCAAGGCACTGCGCAAGCTGAAACATCCAAGCCGCAGCCGCAAGATGCGGAGCTTCCTGGATCAATAATCTCGCGATACGCGCCAATTGCTATGGTTTGTAAATCCCTAACAGCCGGTAAACCTACTCTTTAGGTATAGTCGCTATATTCGAAGACAGACGAGGATGCTCAACGCATTTTCGCAACCTTAATCGGATATCGGAAACGCGATGCTAGGACAAAATGCACAATTGGTGACACCGCCAGGGTTCGCTGGACAGGTCGGCACATATGGCAGCGACACAGCGCCGTATGTGCAGCTTATTGCAGAGGATTTCTCGACTCTGTCAGGAGCGGATGTCGCCGATATCGTCCATTTCCTGTGCGTTTTGCACGGCCGCCATCCAGGCGTAATCGATCATGCGGCGACCAAAACCGTCGATGATGCCGCGCGAGAATGGCTGATTCAGGCGACCGACGGCTTTGCTGCCGAACGATCTTTCCTGACCAAGCTGACTGTGGCTGCCGGACCGATTTCGGGCGTTAGCCTCGACGACCAGAGCAACGCCGCCGTGCTGGGTCAACGCAAGGCGCTCGAGATGCTGGCCCAGTCCGATCGCAGCGGTTGCGCGATCGGCGCGGCCATCGCCCTGGTTTCAGACTGGCATCATATCAGAAATATTCTGGAGCAAATTGCCTTGCGTGTCGGCGTTGAAGCCCGCTCCTCGATTCTGCCCAGCGCCGAAAAAACCTCGGACCTCAACAGCCTGCTGGCGGAAACGCCCGCTTTGGAACGAGCCCTGAATTTCGGGGCGGAACAGCTGCTCAACCAGCATCGTGGACTGTGGCAACTCCTGGAAGCACGCCGGAACATGCGGCTTTCCCGCTAATATTCTCGCAAATTCACGCTAAAATTAACTAAATGATTAACTTGCCTGGAAAGGGAGTTTTCCCTATCGCCTATGCTTTGACGTTCACGGCAAGGAATAGAAAATCATGCGTTTTGACGGTACCAAAGACTATGTTGCAACCGATGATCTGAAGGTTGCTGTCAACGCTGCCATGACCCTCCGCCGCCCTCTCCTCGTCAAAGGCGAGCCGGGCACGGGCAAGACGGTTCTGGCCTATGAAATTGCCAAGGCAATGGGGACGCCGCTGATCGAGTGGAACGTTAAATCCACCACCAAAGCGCATCAGGGCCTTTATGAATATGATGCGGTAGCGCGTCTTCGCGATGGCCAGCTCGGCGATGAGCGGGTCCACGATATTTCGAACTATATCCGCAAGGGAAAATTGTGGGAGGCATTCACCGCTCCCGAACTCCCCGTCTTGCTGATCGACGAAATCGACAAAGCTGACATCGAGTTTCCGAATGATCTTCTGCAGGAACTCGATCGCATGGAATTCCACGTCTACGAGACCAAAGAGACGATCAAGGCGGTCGAACGCCCCATCGTGATCATCACCTCGAACAACGAGAAAGAACTGCCAGACGCATTCCTGCGCCGCTGCTTCTTCCACTATATCAAATTCCCGGATCGCGAGACGATGCAGGAAATCATCAACGTCCATTTCCCGGACATTCAGGGCATATTGGTCAAAAAGGCGATGGATATTTTCTACGATGTCCGTGACGTCCCGGGCCTCAAGAAGAAGCCAAGCACAAGCGAATTGCTCGATTGGCTGAAACTGATCCTCAACGAGGATATGCCGCTCGAAGCCTTGCAATCGAGCGACAGCAGCAAGGCGATCCCGCCATTGCATGGTGCGCTGCTCAAGAACGAGCAGGACGTGATGCTGTTCGAACGTCTGGCCTTCATGGCGAAACGCGAAGCGCGCTAGGCAAAGGCAAAGAAGATGTTCTTTAACTTCATGGACGAACTCAGAGCCGCCGGCATTTCGGCTTCGCTCAAGGAACATCTGGTGCTGCTCGAAGCGCTTGAAAAGGATGTAATCCGGCGCAGTCCGGAGGAGTTCTATTATCTCTCGCGCGCGACCTTCGTAAAGGATGAAGGCTTGCTCGACCGCTTCGATCAGGTTTTTTCAAAGGTCTTCAAAGGCATCGAAACCACCTACGGAACGCAGGAAGAAGATATTCCGCTCGACTGGCTGAAAGCGGTTGCCGAGAAATATCTCTCAGAAGAAGAGATGGAAAAGATCAATTCCCTCGGCAGCTGGGACGAGATCATGGAGACGCTGAAAGAGCGTCTGGAAGAGCAGCAGAAACGGCACGAGGGCGGCAGCAAGTGGATCGGCACCGGCGGCACCTCGCCTTATGGAAATTCGGGCTATAATCCCGAAGGCGTGCGGATTGGCGGCGAAGGCGGCCAGAAAAAGGCGATCAAGGTCTGGGACAAACGCGAGTTCCAGAATCTCGACAACACCAAGCTGCTCGGAACGCGGAACATCAAGGTTGCGCTCCGGCGCCTGCGCAAATTTGCCCGCGAAGGTGCAGCCGACGAGCTGGATATCGACCGGACGATCAATGGCACAGCCAAACAGGGCTGGCTCGACATCCATATGCGGCCGGAGCGGCACAATGCGGTAAAGTTACTGCTGTTTCTGGACGTTGGCGGCTCGATGGATCCGTTCATCAAGCTCTGCGAAGAATTGTTCAGCGCCGCGACCACTGAGTTCAAAAATCTCGAATTTTTCTATTTCCACAACTGCCCCTACGAAGGCCTGTGGAAGGACAATCGCCGCCGCTTTTCCGAGCGCACCAATACCTGGGATGTGCTCCACAAATATGGCCATGATTATAAGCTGATTTTTGTCGGGGACGCGTCGATGAGCCCTTATGAAATCACTCATCCCGGCGGTTCTGTCGAACATTTCAACGAAGAAGCCGGCGTCACCTGGATGCAGAGACTGACTAACACTTATCCCGCGGCGGCCTGGCTCAATCCGGTGCCTGAAAAGCAATGGGGCTATTCGCAAAGCGTCAAAATCATCCGCGAACTGATGAATGACCGGATGTACCCGCTAACGGTCGACGGATTAAGTGACGCAATGAAAGAATTGACCCGAAAACAGGGCTGATTGTCAGTCTTCGACCGCCAGCAGCGTAGTTCCGTCATATTTTTCAGCAGCCGGTTCAAAGATTTCCGACTTTTCGAAATGCAGGTCTTCGACCCGAACATCTTTCAGGCCGGAAAGCTTGAACGTCCCGATCTTGATTTCACGCGGTGGCTGCCCGTCTTTTTCCAGCGGCACGGCATCGACATACATTTCGTCATGGCGCGTATAGAGAATATGCGGCGCCAGCTTGAAAATCGTATTGTTATAGGTCGCGGCCACACATTTTTTCAGTGCAACGCCTTCGAAAAATTCTTTGCTCGGTAACATGCCGGCAAATTACCAGCTTCCAGAACAAATGCAATAATTATGTTGCAGTGCAACATAATTAGTAAAGGCGATATTTACCCGATATCTCGCGCCACGCCAGTTCATCCGGCGCGACAATTGTGTCCAGATCATCCGGGTTTGACGATGGGTGCTCGATCCATTCGCGCAAGACCGGTCCGCCGTTGATCACGTCAAACGCCAATTTGCCTTCTTCATATTCATAGGGAAAATCGCGCCACAATTCATATCCGGGATAGAGCTTCCCAATCGCCTTAAACGCCAGCGCCTGAAGCCGCCAGGGTCGGAAAGCGGCGTGATCATAGGCCGGACCCTCAGCATGAATCTGGACGCCATTGCACAATTGACCCTGATGTTTGTGAAAAGTTGGTTCGAACCAGATTTCCCGCAATATACAGCCTTCCAGCCATTTTGGCGCCATCCGCTGCATCTCCGCAATGACCGCCCGTGCATCGATATTCGGCGCTCCGAACAGTTCCAGAGGCCGCGTTGTCCCGCGTCCTTCGGAGAGCGTCGTGCCTTCCAGCATCACCGTTCCGGCATAAGCGCGCGCCATATTGACGTTGGGAGCATTGGGACTGGGATTGATCCAGATACGGTCATCGGGCCAGCCAAATCCGGGACCTTCCGGCTGCCACCCATTCATCTCAATGACCCGATAATCGACATCAATATCGAAATGACTGATCATCCAGTGCCCCATTTCGCCCATAGTCAGCCCGTGACGCATCGGCATGGGCCCTGCCCCGACAAAACTTTCCCATCCTTCTTCGAGGAGCGTGCCTTCGATCGGCCTCCCGGCCGGATTGGGTCGGTCCAGCACCCAGACCGTCTTGCCGTGTTCCGCGGCGGCTTCCAGCATATATCGCAAGGTGGTGATGAACGTGTAGATTCGGCATCCCAAATCCTGCAGATCGATCAGCACAACATCGAATGTGCCCATCGATTGTTCCGTCGGCCGCCGCACTTCGCCATAGAGGCTGAACACCGGTATATTATGGATCGGATCGTTGAAATCGGGCGACTCGATCATATTATCCTGCTTGTCGCCGCGGAGACCGTGTTGCGGGCCAAAAGCAGCGGTCAGGTTAATGTCATCGAGGGCCGACAAGGCATCCAGACTGTGCTCAAGGTCGTGCGTTACCGAAGCTGGATGCGCAAGCAATGCGACACGCTTTCCCGCCAATGGCCGCCGCAGTTCCGCATCTTCAATCAGCCTGTCTATACCAAATTTCATCAACGTTCCGCTGCCTCCATTTTGAGCGTGAAACCATCCCGGTGGTGGAAATCCGGATTAGCTGCAGGATGCGCCAAAGCCCAGAGTGATTTCTCTCCGTCTTGCATTTCAATGACCGCCGAGAGGCCCGCATCGAATTCTTCGCGCACCCAGATATCGGGCAATCCGAAGGTTGCTTCGAGAGCGATATGTGTATCACTGAAATCCATGTAGATTTCGGGCGTCTGCGCCAGGGCGAGCCGGCCCATTCCGTCACGATACCGGTCGAAACTATAGGCCGCCCAGTTGCCCGACGGCGAAAAGTTAAATTCGCAATAGCGCTCCTTTCCCGGTTCGCCGAGGAAGAGTTCGAAACAGGTATTCTGCCACAAATTGTCCAGCCGCTGCGACTGGTCGAGGCTATCTGGTAACCTGATTTCTTGGACATCTCCGACGGCATGATATCTCAGCCAGATGGTGCCGGTCTCCGACATCGACCATTCGACCGCGATTTGATCAATCGCCGATACCGGAGTCATCGGATGGCAGTGCAAGTTCAAACGCATATTGCGACTTTCGTTGTCCCCATGTAACGCACCAATCCATGACCAATTATCAATCTGATCTGCTGCGTCTACTGAATGATCGCGGCTATATCCACCAGTTAACCGATGCCGATGCATTGGATTCGCTTGCCACCAAGAGCATCATTCCCGGTTATATCGGATTTGATGTCACAGCAGATTCCCTTCACGTCGGGAATCTGGTCCAGATCATGATGCTCCGTCGCCTGCAACAAGCAGGGCATAAGCCAATCGTTTTGATGGGCGGTGCAACCACCAAGATTGGTGATCCCTCCGGCAAAGACGAGATGCGCAAGATACTCGATGATGAAGGAATCGCATCAAATTTTGCAAAAATTCGCGGCTGTTTCGAGAATTTCCTGACTTTCGGCGATGGCCCGACCGACGCCATAATGGTCAATAATGACGATTGGCTTGGTGAACTCGAATATATCCCGTTTTTGCGCGATATCGGTCGTCATTTCACCATCAATCGCATGCTGACTTTTGACTCTGTCAAACTCAGACTGGAACGCGAACAGCCGCTGACCTTTCTCGAATTCAACTATATGATCCTGCAAGCCTACGACTTTGTAGAATTGTCGCGCCAATATGGCTGCAAGCTGCAGCTTGGCGGTTCCGACCAGTGGGGTAATATCGTCAACGGGATCGAACTGGGCCGCCGGATCGACGGAGCCGAGCTATTCGGTGTCACCACGCCGTTGATCACCAAGGCCGATGGTTCGAAAATGGGCAAATCGGTGGATGGTGCTATTTGGCTGAATGCTGCCCGTCTCTCTCCTTATGATTACTGGCAATTCTGGCGCAATACAGACGACCGAGATGTCGGCAAGTTCATGAGACTGTTCACCGATATTGATCTGGATGAGATCGCGCGTCTGGAAGCCCTGCAAGGTTCCGATATCAACGAGGCCAAGAAAATGCTGGCTGATGCCGCGACAGCATTGGCGCACGGACAAAATGCTGCTGAAGATGCTGCAAAAACAGCGCAACAGACTTTCGAACAAGGCGCTGCAGGCGGCGATTTACCGGTATTCGAGATAGCAGACGGTCAGATTTCGATTCTCGATGCCCTGGTGGGGATTGGGTTCTGCGCATCCAAAGGCGAAGCCAAGCGGATGGTCGCGGGCGGCGGCGCTCGGATTGATGACGAACCGGTTAGGGATGCAGGAGCCATGATTGACTTGACGGACGATGACAAAAAAATATCGGCCGGCAAGAAAAAACACGGGCTACTTCGCAAGGTCTGAGTGCAGGGAAAATAATAGACCCCAAAAGTCATTTACCATTTATTCTCAATCGGCCGTTATGGTTGCAATGAACCATGTACGGAGCTCGCTGCGAATGACCGGCCTACCACCTCAAACAGCCTCGGATATGCGTCGTGCCACGCGTTTTGCAGTCGATTTTGAGACGATTTGCGAATTTCATCCCCACCAGGAAATCCGGGTCCGAATCTCGAATATCTCCGCTAACGGCATGATGCTGGCCGACCCGGTCGACATGGCAAAGGGAGACCGGCTAATCGTTCGCCTGCCAGTCGCCGGACGCATCGAGGCCTATCTGGTCTGGTCCCATCAGGGACGCCACGGCTTCAAATTCGAGCGAGTGATCCGGGAACCGGATTTCTATGCAATGCTGGACAAGATCAACGGCATCTAGGCGCTATCCGCTCCGCAACAGACTGACGCCCCAATCACGCTCGAACAGGTAAAGCGCCACACGCGCGGCCCACCCTCTTTCGCTGTCCAACCCTCCATCGCGGTCGAGCAACAGCCGGGCATCGTCGGTGGCAGCTCCGATAAACTCACTGACCTGCGCCGGTGTGGCAACGCGAAAGCCGGCGTCCCCGGATTGTCGCGTACCCAATAGTTCCCCTGCCCCGCGCAACCGCAGATCCTCCTCGGCAATCCGAAAACCATCATTAGTCTCGCGCATCAGCGTGAGTCGCGCGCGTGCTGTTTCGCTCAGCGTTTCGCCGCGAATCAACAGGCAGTTGGATTTGACGCTGCCTCGCCCGACGCGGCCACGCAGCTGGTGCAATTGCGCCAGCCCAAAACGATCGGCGGCCTCGATGATCATCAGGCTGGCATTGGGCACATCGACGCCGACCTCGATCACCGTGGTGGCGACGAGGATCTTGATCTCGTCCCGCTGAAAGCGCCCCATCACCAAGTCTTTTTCGGGCCCCTTCATCCGGCCATGCACCAAACCGACCTGGTCACCAAATCTGGCTTTCAAACCAGCTGCGCGGTCTTCCGCCGCAGCGAGATCGCTTTTTTCGCTCTCGTCGATCAACGGGCATACCCAGTAAGCCTGGCCGCCAGAAGCTATATGCCGGGCCAGGCCTTCAACCACGTCCGGCAAACGTGCATCGGAGATCACGCTGGTATCGATCGATTGCCGCCCCGGAGGAAGTTCGTCGATGCGGGATACGTCCATCTCGCCATATTGGCTGAGAGTCAGCGTCCTTGGAATGGGAGTGGCGGTCATCGCCAGCAAATGCGGTGTCCGCTCCGCTTTTTGGGTCAGCATCAGCCGCTGGGACACGCCGAATTTATGCTGCTCGTCAATTATGGCCACGGCGAGATTCTTGTACCGGACATGCTCCTGAAAAATCGCGTGGGTACCGATCAGGATATTGATCGACCCGTCCATCAATCCCATCAGTGTCGCCTCGCGAACCTTACCTTTATCGCGACCGGTCAATATGGCGATGTTCACCGGCAGTCCGGTTAGTAATTTCTGCAGACCTTGAAAATGCTGTCGCGCCAAAATTTCCGTCGGTGCCAGAAAGGCACCCTGATATCCCGCCTCCACTGCTGACAGCAGCGCCATTAGCGCCACGAGCGTCTTTCCGGAGCCGACATCGCCCTGAAGCAGCCGCAGCATCGGTGCGCTTTGCGCGAGATCGCCCTCAATCTCGGCGATGCAGCGTTTCTGGGCATTGGTCAGCTCGAACGGCAGCTTCAACTGGTCACGCAGCCTGCCATCACCCTGGATCGGAACACCTCTTTTGCCCCGATTGCTGGCCCGGACCAGCATGAAGGCGAGCTGGTTGGCAAACACCTCGTCATAAGCGAGTCGGTCACTGCTACCCTCGCTTTCGGTATGATGAAGGCCGAGGATACTATCCTTCCAATTCTTCCAATTCTTCGCCGCCAGCTGGCTGGGCTCGATCCATTCCGGCAGCGAGGGAGCAAGCGCCAGCGCCTGCCCGACCAACTGCTTCATCCGCAAATTGCCAAGCCCGTCGGCCAATGGATAAATCGGCTCCAGAAGCGCAATATCGTCCGCCTGTGCCGGATCGAGCACTTGATCAGGATGAACCATTTGCAGTTCATCACCATAACGCTCGAGCTTCCCGGAAATGACCTTGGGCTCGCCGAGCGGCAGCAGTTTCTTGGGCCAGCCCGGGTTCCGCCCGAAAAAGGTCAGGCTGATATAATTGCCAAGCTTGTCCGTCGCGTGGACCCGCAAGGGGCTGCGCGGACCACCGGTGCGATAATCGACCGGGGTCACCTCGACGATGATCGTCTCGCCGACATCAATTTCATCCAGTTCCTCGACCCGTTTCCGATGCATCCAGTAGCTCGGCTGATGGTAGAGCAGATCCTTGACGCGGGTCAGCCGCAGCTTCTCGAGCGGCTTGGCCAGCACCTTGCCGACGCCCTTGAGCGACTGGGTTTCGCCAAATAATGGATTGAGTATCTCGGGCCGCATGTCTATCCGCCTTTATACCGTCGCTGGCTCATTATGCCAGCCAAGTTGGAGCAACAAATATGGATCGCGAAACAAAGCTGAAACGGCTGCAATTTCGCGCCTGGCATCGCGGGACCCGTGAAGCAGACTTTTTGATCGGCGGTTTTTTCAATCGCTATAGTGCGGACTGGTCCGACAAGGAGATCGACTGGTTTGAGATGCTGCTTATCGAAGATGACGTGGATGTCATGGCATGGGCGATCGGGACACTGCCCGTTCCTCCGGTTTTTGAAGGACCGCAAATGGATAACATGCAGAAACTCGACTATATTGATGCAACGAAATAACTTTCCCGCCCCAAATCCAGAATCGATCCCAAGTGTCTCATCTAGATAGCCTATTATCCTCTGAAAAAGGCATGACTGTAGCCGGTGTGCCCGCTGGTTATCGCCCGCTATTTCTGTCGGATATCGCGACCCGGTCTGGCCGGCGCACGATGTTCATCGCCACCGACGACGCGGCGATGAGTGCGGTTGTCGAAGCCGCGCATTTTTTCGCGCCGGATCTGGAGATCATCGAATTTCCGGCTTGGGACTGCCTGCCCTATGACCGCGCATCACCGGCGCTGCACACCACCTCGGATCGACTCGCTGCTTTGTCCAAGCTGGCAATGCCCTTCACCGGCTCGCAGCTGGTAGTCACAACAATCAACGCGGTAACCCAGCGGGTGCTGGCGCCATCGCGAATCAAGGAATTTGTCACTCGTCTCGCGCCCGGCACGATTGTCGAACAGGAAAAACTGATCTCGTTCCTCTACGCCAACGGCTTTGTGCGAGTGGATACGGTAGCTGACAGTGGTGAATTTGCGGCCCGCGGCGGATTGATCGATCTTTTCCCGCCAGGCGCAGAGCTACCAATAAGGATCGACCTATTTGGCGACGAGATCGAGACCCTGCGGCAGTTCGACCCAGCCGACCAGCGCACCGTCGGCAATATCGACGAGCTTGATCTGCTTCCCGTATCCGAGTTTCTGCTCGATCCCGATAGCATTACCCGTTTCCGCACCCGCTATCGGGATCTTTTTGGTGCCGTTTCGACGAGCGATGCACTTTATCAATCCATCTCGGAAGGCCGCCGTCTGGCGGGGATGGAACATTGGCTGCCGCTACTCGAAGAACGGCTGGCGACCATCTTCGATTATGTCGAAGATGATTGCATGATCTTGCGGGATGCAGCCGGCTCTGCGGCAGCAGAGGCGCAATTTGTTGCCATTGCAGACTATCACAAGAACCGGGTCGAGGCCGACAAGGCCAATCTGTCTAGCTACCGGCCGCTGCCACCGGAGATGTTATATTTGACGCCGGAAGAATGGCGGGCCCGCGAAAATGACGCACCCATCCATGTTCTGAGCGAATTTGACGAACCGGAATCTGAATCCGTCATGTCGATGTCCGTGTCCTCGCCGCGCGATTTCTCTCCGGAACGGGCGCGCAACGAGAATATTTATCAGGCTTTGGGCGCCCACCTTAACAGTCTGAAAAAGTCAGGTACCACTGCGGTTGTCGCGAGCTATAGCAAGGGATCGCGAGCGCGCATCTTTGACTTGCTCAAAGACCATGATGTCAAGGGAGCAGTGCTTTGCGATGACTGGGATTCCTGCCTCTCGGCCGACCCGGGCATCGCTCTGACAATATTGCCTTTGACTTCCGGCTTTCGGACAGAAGGGTTGTCGCTGCTCACCGAACAGGATATTTTCGGAGACCGGCTGGTCCGCAAATCCAAGCGGCGCAAGAGCAGTGATGCCTTTATCGAGGAACTGTCAGCGCTCAGCCAAGGCGATCTCGTGGTCCATCTGGAGCATGGCGTCGGCCTCTATGAGGGCATTGTTTCCATTCCGGTTGGCTCCAGCCCGCATGATTGTGTCCATCTGAAATATGCCGGGGGCGACAAGCTCTATGTCCCGGTCGAGAATATCGATGTTCTCAGTCGCTATGGCGAAGGCGGGGATAGCGTCGTGCTGGACCGTCTCGGAGGCGAAGGCTGGCAACGACGCAAATCAAAACTGAAGGAACGCATCCGGGCGATTGCCCATGAGCTGCTAAGAACTGCTGCCGCTCGCGCTCTTCAACCCGCGACCCCCGCCCGCGTTGAAGCCAGCGAAATGGCCGGCTTCGTGGATCGCTTCCCCTATCAGGAGACAGACGACCAGCAGCAGGCCATCGAGGAAGTTCTCGCCGACATGGCCTCTGGCAAGGCAATGGACCGTTTGGTCTGTGGTGACGTCGGCTTTGGCAAGACCGAGGTCGCGATGCGCGCCGCTTTTGCAGCAGCCATGGCCGGGATGCAGGTTGCCATAATCGCGCCAACGACCCTTCTTGCCCGTCAGCATTTCAACAATTTCGAAGAGCGTTTCCGGCCCTTCCCCGTGAAGATTGGTCGGCTATCACGACTGGTACCACCTGCAGAAGCCAAGAAAACCAAAGAAGGCCTGACCAGCGGCGAAATCGATATTGTCATCGGCACTCATGCCCTGCTCGCGAAATCCATCGAATTTCAGCGGCTCGGCCTGATCATCATCGATGAAGAGCAGCGATTTGGCGTGACTCACAAGGAACGGCTCAAGGCGATGAAGGCGGATGTCCACGTACTGACCCTCACCGCCACGCCTATCCCGCGGACACTGCAGATGGCCATGACCGGCATGCGCGAACTGTCGGTGATCCAGACACCGCCAGTCGACCGACTGGCCGTACGGACCTATGTCATGCCGTGGGACCCTGTTCCACTGCGCGAGGCGCTGCTGCGTGAACATTATCGCGGCGGCCAGTCGTTCGTGGTCGTCCCCCGTATCGCTGACCTTGCCGATATCGAAGATTTCTTCAAGAAGCATGCCCCTGAACTGACCTATGTCGTCGCGCACGGACAAATGCCGCCGGCGACCGTGGAAGAACGGATGTCGGCCTTTTATGACCGCAATTATGATGTGCTGCTCTCGACCACGATCGTCGAAAGCGGCCTCGACATTCCCAGCGCCAACACGCTGATCATCCACCGCGCCGATCGTTTCGGTCTTGCTCAGCTCTATCAACTGAGAGGCCGTGTCGGGCGCTCGAAAACGCGCGCTTATGCTTATATGGTGACGCCAAAAGACCGGATCATTACCGAAAAGGCAGAGAAACGACTGAAAATTCTCGGCGATCTCGATAGTCTTGGCGCCGGGTTTGAACTTGCCAGCCATGATCTCGATATTCGTGGCGCCGGAAATCTCCTCGGCGACGAACAATCCGGGCATATCAAGGAAGTCGGCTTTGAGCTGTACCAGTCGATGCTGGAAGACGCGATTCTAGAAGCAAAGGCCAAAGGTTCTGGCCTACCGGTGCGAACAGACGGATTCTCTCCTCAGATCACGGTCGACGCGCCCATCCTGATACCGGAAGCCTATGTTCCCGACCTGTCGCTCCGAATGGGTCTCTATCGCCGCATGAACGGGCTCAAAACCCTTCAGGAAATCGAATCCTTTGCCGCGGAAATGATCGATAGATTTGGTGACCTGCCAATCCAGACCGACAATCTGCTCAAGCTGATGCATATCAAGATGAACTGCGTGAAGGCACAGATCGCCAAAATCGAAATGGGACCGCGCGGCGCGTTGGTCACCTTCCACAACGAGAGTTTCCCCAATGTCCCCGGCCTGCTGGACTATGTCGACCGTCTCAAGGGAACCGCGAAAATCCGGCCCGACAATAAATTGTTCATCGAACGCAAATGGCGCGATCCCAAGTCTCGCCTCCATGGTCTGACGCAATTGACGACTGGACTATCGAAACTGGCGCAACGCGTTACTGCCTAATTGCTCCGCAGCGCAAAGGCTTCAAACTCGTCGGGAGACAGCGGTCCGGAGCGCAAGAATCCCTGAAAAAACTCGCAACCCTGATCTGCCAGGATATCGAGTTGGGATTCGGTTTCAACACCCTCGGCGATCACACTGAGATCAAGACTATGCGCCATATCGATTATCGAGCGCACGACCACCTGATCCTTGGGTGAACCGCTGATATCGCTGGTCAGCCCGCTATCGATTTTCAAATAATCAACCGGTAGCTCCTTGAGATAAGACAGGCTACTGTAACCGGTGCCGAAATCGTCAATCGCTATGCAGATGCCCGCCTTGCGCAGGCGATGCAATTTGTTCGCCGAAGCCGACAGGTTGCCGATCAGCTCGGACTCTGTGATTTCGAGAGTGAGATGGCTCGGTTCAAAACCGGCGGTGTCGACCTGCGCCAGCATATTATCGACAAATGTTTTTGCCGCCAAATCGCCTGCGGTGACATTTATTGAAAGCCGCAAGAAACCGAGGCTTGCTGGCCAGCCAGCAGCCAGTGTCAACGCCTGCTTATGGATCTGGGTCGAGAGCGAATCCATCACCCCTGCCCGTTCCGCGACGGCGAACAGAGTGGAGGCACCCAATAATCCATATTCCGGGTGCTCCCAGCGCGCCAAGGCTTCCGCGCCGGACAGTTCCCCGGTTTCGACCTTGATTTGTGGCTGGAAGGCAATGACGATTTCTCCGCGGCCCATGGCCCCGGCCAATTGATCTTCCAGCACCTCTTCCAGATGCACATCGGCTTCCGAAACCGTGCTGAAATTGATCGGAAGCGCGTCGGCAGCGGTCGCTTCAGCAAGTGCCAAGACCGCTTTTCTGATCAATGTCTTTTCGCTGGAATCGCTATTTCCGATCGCGACGCCGGCCCGCGCAACCGGGTTGATCGGGCGTCCCTCCAGCTGCAGGTTGTCAAAGATGCTGCCGATCAAGTCATTGGCAAAATCTGATATCTGGCTACTCGGAATATTGGCGAGCACGATCAGAAAATTCTGACCGTCCAGACGAGCGACCAGGTGCGGCCCTGCATATTGCCGCTGCGTGTGGTCCATCAGCCTGTGACCGACGATCCGCAGCAACTGGTCCCCCGCATTGCGACCGAAAGCGGCGTTGATCATCCGGAAGTTTTTGATACCGATCGCAATCAGCGTCAATTGGCTACCGTCTTCCAGCTTTTGCCGGATCCATGATCGGGCCGATGCCGTATTGCGCAAGCCGGAAAGGAGATCCCGCCCGGTCCAGTCGTCCACTTCTTCATTGTTGGCGAGATATTCAATTCTGCCAAAAATCCGGCCGTCTGCTTCGTGCAAGTGATGGATCACCGGCCGATCATTGAACCGGTGGGGTACTGCCGCCTGTCTGGCGCCATCGCGCAGACGTCTCATCGCGCCTCTCACACGATTCTGCTCTTCGCGCGATAGCGCTCGGTAGATGCCGGTCACCGGATATTTTTCGAAATCAACCTCACCGGCAGCTGCCAAAAGACTATCACTGATCCAATATTCTATGACCGAGCCCGGGATTATCGACCATTGCAAATCGCCAGATGTCAGCAAAGACTGTTCATGGCTCGCGCGTTCGGCACCGCCTCTGAAGTTTTCGACATAGCGGAAGGCATATTTGATCGACTGGTGAAGATCCGCACCAACATCGGCAAAGTCCAGATAATGGGTAGCGCCTGAATCAAAGCATTGTCCGATAATGTCCCGGCTTTGACTGCTGTCGACCAGTGCCAGTATCGCAATCCCGCCTTCGGTCGCGGCTCTCGCAAGTTCTGCAATCGCCTTTGAGCCGTCACTTTCGGCACGGCGGGTATCGATCACGGCAATCATCGCGCCGGCAGAGAAAAACCGCGCGCTGAGATTATCCAGTCTGCGGGCCGACTGCACCCGCCAGCCAAAAGACGCAATTTCTGCGGCCAGCGGATCACGCTCGTGGAATGAAAGCAGGAACAGATTTCTGAATTCAGCCGGATGCACAGTCGGGATGGATGATATTTTGACCTCGAAACTCCTTAAACTGTGTGGCCGGCAGGCCGATTTACACATGCCCGACTATCTTTTTCCGTAGCAGGAAAACCTTTATAGGCCGTTGCCTGCCTATCCGGAAAGCGCTAGCCCTATAGCATTGAATCAACATGAGGCGCCCAATGCAAGACGGTTTCGGACGCAAAATTGATTATCTCCGTATTTCGGTCACTGACCGATGCAATTTCCGCTGCCAATATTGCATGTCGGAGAAAATGACCTTCATGCCGAAGTCGGAACTGCTGACTCTGGAAGAAATCACCCTGATCGCAGAACGGTTCATCGGCCACGGCATCCGCAAGATCCGGCTTACCGGCGGAGAACCGCTGGTCAGACGGGATATGAAGGACGTTATCCAGCGGCTTGGCAGAAAGGTTGCCTCTGGCGAGCTCGAAGAATTGACGCTGACCACCAATGGATCGCTGCTGACCGAATATGCCGACCATCTGGCAAGCCATGGCGTGCGGCGGATCAATGTCAGCATGGATACGCTGGACCCCGCTCGCTTTTCCGAGATCACCCGCGGCGCCGATGTGAGCGTCGTGCTGGACGGCATCAGGGCCGCCAAGGAAGCGGGAATCCGGGTAAAGATCAATATGGTTGCAGTACGAGACTTCAATGAAGCCGATCTTCTGCCGATGGCCGAATATTGCGCAGAGCACGGCCATGACCTGACGATCATCGAGAGTATGCCCTTGGGCGATGTCGGTGCGGATCGAAAGCTTGCCCATATTTCTGCCGATGAGTTCCTGGCTCCGTTGCGAGACCATTATACAATCCTTCCTATTCCCCACCGCAGCTCGGGTCCGGCGCACTATGTTTCGGTCGAACCGCTTGGCCTGCGGCTCGGCCTGATCACACCGCTGAGCAACAATTTCTGCGATGATTGCAACCGTTTGCGCCTGACCACCGATGGCAAGATATTCATGTGCCTCGGCCACAACGCGCATGTCGATCTGCGCGCGGCGGTTCGCAAGGATGGCATCGCTGCCGTTGACCAACTGCTCCAACAGGCTCTAAAGCTCAAACCGCAGCGCCATGATTTCAATGCGCAGCTCGATGGGTCCGCAGAGATATTGGAGCGTCACATGAACGTCACGGGCGGATGAGCAACAAGAAATGGGCACTGATCGTGTCGCCTACGCAGCCGGCGCAAGACGCTGCTGAAAAGCTGAAATCGCTGATCGACTGGGTCCCGGTTGAAGAGGCCGACCAGGCAGTGGTTCTGGGCGGTGACGGCTTCATGTTGCAGACCCTGCACCAGATGCTCAATCGCCGGAAGATCATGCCGGTATATGGCATGAACCTCGGCACGGTCGGCTTCCTGATGAACAACTGGCATCTGGAAGACCTGAGCGAGCGCCTCGCCAAGGCCCGGGCCTTCAAGGTCAAGCCCCTCAAGATGGAGGTCGAGACCATTTCCGGCGCCAGCTTCACCCTGCCCGCGATCAACGAAGTGTCGCTGCTGCGCGAAACCCGGCAAACGGCGAAGCTCGAGATCGAGATCAACGGCCGGATCATGATGGACGAACTGGTCTGCGACGGCGTGCTGATTGCGACGCCCGCTGGCTCCACCGCCTATAATCTTTCCGCCAACGGCCCAATCCTTCCTCTGACCTGTAATCTTCTGGCGCTGACCCCAATCAGCCCGTTCCGGCCAAGACGCTGGAAAGGGGCGATATTGCCGGACAAGATGGAGATCACCATCCGCGTCCTCAACCCCGAAAAACGGCCGGTTAGTGCGGTTGGCGACCAACAGGAAGTCCGCGATGTCAGCTGCGTCAAGGTCGCAATCGACCGCAGCCAGTCGCTGACCATGCTGTTCGATCCGGAACATGCGCTCGACGATCGCATCGCCATGGAACAATTTGTCGTTTGATGGCTTGCGGGACGCAAATGACATTGTTATAGGCGCGCTTCACCATGAAAGGCTCGGTCCAGAATCGAGCGTGTTCCCCGATAGCTCAGTGGTAGAGCATTCGACTGTTAATCGAATGGCCGTTGGTTCGAATCCAACTCGGGGAGCCATTTTCCATGGCTCTATTTCCAAAAAATCAGCGACTTTATCGCCTCAGGATATCGCGAAACAATTTCGAGCGACGCCGGGATTATGAGCATCGAACCTGCGACACTGCGAATCTATCATGCCCAAATCTAGCATATCCGCGCGATTGTAGGAAAGCCTGCGCTGCGCGCGACCGGCGATCGGGTTCAGGCGGCCTCGGCCAGCGCGACCTGATTACGGCCGTTTCGCTTGGCGTGATATAGCGCCTGATCGGCCCGGTCCATTGCGTCATGCAGCGAATCAGCGTCCGTCAGCACCGCCAGCCCGAAGCTCGCGGTAACCTTGTGATCCGGAGCCAGTTCGGGATGGGCGATGAATCGCAGCGAATCGCAAATATGTTGCGCCAGCTGCTGCGCCGTTTCGAGCGGAATCCAGTCGGTCAGAATCGCAAATTCCTCGCCACCGGTTCGGGCCACCTGGCCCTGTTCCTGACAAAGGCCGGATGCTGTTTTTGCCACTCTTTGCAAAACTTTGTCGCCCACTGCGTGACCATATTGATCGTTTACGCGCTTGAAATGATCGATGTCGAAAAGAATGATCGCCCGCACATATACCTTTTTCTGGCGCCGGTCTGCGGAGGCATTGAACGACCCTTTCAGCCCACGCCTGTTCAACAGCCCGGTCAACGGGTCGCGGTTGGACTGTCCGTGGAAATGCCACACCATGTCGAGCCCAGCGGCGTATAGAAGCACCACCGCGAGGGCCAGCGCGCAGATGCCGCTGGTGAAGTGGAATATCCAGGCATATTCCGATTGCGAATAGCTCTGCTCGGTCAGGGTCAGGCCATGCAGGGAATAGACGATCACAATGCGTACAATGAATGTGGCAGCCACGGTTGCGATGACACCGAACAGGACCCCGTCGATCACCTTCTCTCCCGCCTTCCACAAAGGCGGTAGCGCCAGGGACAGGAGGATGGCGGCCACCACGCTGACCAGAACCGACCTGATGGATATATCGGGCGCGACAAAGGTAAGCACGGCAAACGCCGTCATCGCTGAGGACAGAATGAGCCCCACCAGAACGTTGGGGAAAGCCGCCTCGCACCGGACATAAATAGCTTTTGCAACGGCGAGACTGAAGATCCAGAACAAGCCGGTCGACACGAAGATAAAGCCGATATTGGTCGAGGCGCTGCGCGTGCTGTCGATGATATAGGCCGCCAAAGCCGCCGAATAGGCGACAGCGACCCAGCCGGAGAACGGCTGGCGCTTGTTGAAAAAATGGATCAGCCAGAATACCAGCGCAAAGATCGCCAGTATAACGACCGTTTGTATATGAAAGCCGGAATTCTCAGACATTGAACCCAAGTTAGCAGCTATCCGTCAATTAATTGTTAACCGGATCGCCCTTCATTCGCTCCGGCAATCCCAAAGTTTGTCAAAGTTGCGGCCAAGGCAGCATTGTCCGTATGACATATTCGACCATCATTACAGCTCGCAACCCCATGTAATCTCCTGAAAATCCCGAAAAATAAAAATCAGGGTCACACGGGTCACACCCCCTAAAGCGGAAAAAGCTTTTGTGGCGAAAAAGGCTTATCGGTGCGTCGTGTGGTCAGTCTCCTTTTTGTTGGAAAAATGGCGCCCGGGTCGCGAAGTGGCTTGCCGGGGCGCAGAACGGCGAGCGGGTGGCTGGGTGTGAAGCGGCATTGTCATGGCAATGGTTTACCGGAAGCGGGGGGTTGTAGGAAAGCGGGATCTGGCGGATCCCATGGCGCTGCGGTTCAGTGGCACTGGCATCCAGGGGACTCGCACGAAGACACAAAGGCACGAAGCCTGGAAAAAAGCGCCCAATCGCTTGGCGTCTTGGTGGCTTCGTGTGAGTCCTGACATTTTTTCGCCGGGCCGAAACTTTACGGAGCAGACCGGTTTTAATTTTCGTGACCTTTGCCCCGGAGCCACAGATTTTCAGTGTTTTTCGGGCCACCGGCCACCTGCCGAGTGTGACCTTCCGGAACGCCCCGCCATATGGTCCGTTCATTGGCGTAGGCATGCGGAACGGACGTCATCCTCTCCATATTGTCAAAGAGCCTGTCCTGCGTCTGGCGACAGGGCGGCGGGGAGCATAGGTGATGGTGGGTGGTGTAGGACAGCGGTTTTTGGGAGATGAATTTGGGTATTGTTGCAACTGTCACGGTAATTTGAGAACGCCGGATTGTCAAAGAGCCTGGCCCGCGCGTGGCGGAGGACCAGAGCAGAGGATAAGCGATGATGATGCATGTAGGAAAGCGCTTTTTCGCCGCTTCTTTCCGGACGAAGACGGGCATGGAATCTTGCCGCTCTTGCAATCAGAATCCAATAGGCTACCGTCATTCCCGCAAGTCGCAGACTCACAAAAGCCAAGACGGCGGGTCACAGTTTCTAGCCATTCTCCCGGGGGCGGGGCGAAGGAGTGTTGTGCAGTCGATTGGTGAACAGGGGTGGGGTTTGCAGCGCGATTTGCGCTTTGCTGTTGCGATGGGCGCATTGGCTTCGGCGACGCTTCTGTCCGGCTGTGTCACAAACTGCCAGGATTTCAATCAAGACTCCGCCTCAAACTCAAAATTTGAGACTGACAAACAACATTGTCGACTGCAGGCGTCCGATGCTCTTGATCTAGCTGATCAGCAGATGGAGCGATTTGAGGATGGTAGCGATGAAGAAATCATCGGTGCAGGCTTGGCCGCGATGCTATCGGGAAGTGACGAGCAAAGGAAGATATACAATCGATGCATGACGGAAGCGGGATATGAAAAAAGATAAACTTTACTCGCTCCTGTTTCTATTGTTACTGAGTTTGCCAGTTGCTGCCTGTGCTGCCGATCCGGAACCATGTGCTCCGGGTACTTGTGCTCCATATATCCCGAAGGCGTGGAACGAGTTGACCAAGCCAGAACAGAAATATGTGCTTGAGGCGCACGAGAAAAACAAGCGTCTGAAACGACTGTTTATAGAACTTTTATTCGGTAAGAAGAACGAAATTACACTGTGGACTTCTGTACCAATAGGTAAATCAAGTTATCGATATTTTTTGAACGGAAACTGTCAGGATTTGGCTCCACAGTTGTATTTTAACAGTTTGTTTATCGGCGCATCCGATAGCGGGGGTTATACTAGGTTCGTTTGTAGGGAAAACGGCCGGCAAATTTATATCCCTGACTTACTCGTCTATGACCATCGAGCATGGTTGTGGGAAAGGTATGGGAAGCAAAAAGTTGCAGGAAAGAACCCTATACCTCCTCGCGAACCCGATGATGCGTCTCTCTATCACCAACAGCATATCATTAAGCAAGGTCGTATGGATGTTGTTGAATCGGCGATGGCGTACGGCAGATCGCTTGATCTGAAATCATATGATCTAGGTTATTTTAGCAACAACGATATATGCAAACTGCTGATCAAACGGGATTCTGATCAAGCGACAGCGCGCTTCTTGTCGATTTATATATATCCGGATGGCCGGTATGAAGGGATTTCGGATGAGAAAATCATGCGTTCGCTGACGGCAGATCAAGATTTTCTGGAATGCGCTTATCGCAGTCGTTTTGTCGCCATGGGATTACAGGGTGGAGCAACAATAGAAGCTAATGCCTTCATGCATTTCAAGGGGGTCGAAAATACCGTTCGTGGAAAAGGCGGCAGTCCTATGGGGCTGAATTATGCAGAACCGTCGATGCCGGTCGCAATCGGTTTATTCAATACACTTCTTAGAGAAGGAATCTTGAAAAAAGGTCACATCGAGCGATCCGATATTCCTGATATTTTCGACCTGCCCAACTTAAAGTATCCGCAACTACGCGATGCGCATGCATCTGGTATGCGGGCTTTTCCACGGCCAATTGACCCTAATGCGCCGCCAAGGCCGGAACCTGAAGTGTCTCCGATCATCCTGACCGGTGATTAAGTTTTTACAGTCCAGCCACCGATGACTATCGAATTACGGTGACAGTTGCAACAATCCCCGAACTTTGGGTTTAGGTCCCGGCTTTTCCGCTATCAATCTTTTTCCGGTTTTCTCCTGCATCTGTTCAAGCCATTGGGCTGACCCTATCGGAATTACCATGACAGTTGCAACAACCCCAAGCTTCACCCCCTCAAACCCACAAAATCCGCACCGCCACATAGAGTATCAACAGCGCCGTCAGCCGCCTGATCCAGATCTCGGGCAGCGCTTTGCTGGCCAACAGGCTGCCGACCTGCCCGCCCAGCAACACGCCGAGGAACAGCGGCCAATAGGCGAGGATCGCTTCTCCGCCGCTGCTGAAACCCGATTTCATCAACTGCCCGGCCAGACCGGCGACTGAATTGACCAGAATGAACACGCTGGCGGTCGCGGCGATGCGGCGGCTGTCGGACCAGCGGGTGAGCAGCAGGATCGGGGCGAGGAAGATGCCGCCGCCGATGCCGACCATGCCAGAGAGAAAGCCGATGCCGGTGCCGGTGGTCGGCGCGAACAGGCGGTGGCCGGTCCATTGCCCTCCGGGAGCGCTATCCCCTGCCCGCTTGATGAAAGGTTCGATGATCAGCAACAGGCCCGCTGCGGCCAGCGACAGGCCGAGCAGCAACATGAAGCTGTCCTGCGCGAGGACCATACGCCCGCCGAGCCAGGCGGCAGGCACGGACAGCAGCAGGATCGGCCAGATTTTCGGCCAGTCGATCAGGCCTCGTGTCTGGAACCGAACGGTGCCGCCGGTCACCACGATGATATTGCACAATAGAGCAATCACCGGCAGCGCCCGGTAATCGAGCGCGGCCAGCGCCAGCAGGGCGATATAGGTGGAGCCGCCGCCAAATCCTACGCTGGCGTAGAGCGCTGCGGTTAGCGCAAACAGCAGCGCCAGGGCGAGAATTGAAAAATCCATCTCAGTTCCCGCCCGGCCGCTGGCGTTTCAGATCAAAACTTGCCGTGGCAGTGCTTGTATTTACGGCCCGAACCACAAGGGCATGGCGCGTTGCGGCTGACCTTGCTGCCGTCGAACGCATCCTGCGGATTGTCCATCTGTCCGGACTGGCGCGGAGGCAGCGAGGTCGAGACCGTACCCAACGTGCCGCCGTCGATATCATTGCTGTTATCTTCGCCGGTCAGCGGATCGATATGGGTAGTCAGGAAGTCCGGCAGTTCCGGCAAATCGGGCACGACAAGTTCTTCCTGCTGGTGGAACTGGCTGATCGCGATGGTCTTGGTCACGCCTTCGCGGATGATTTCCAGCATCCGTTCGAACAGGCCAAAGGCTTCCTGCTTATATTCGTCAAGCGGCTTCTTCTGGGCATAGGCGCGCAGGAAAACCACCTGACGCAGCGCATCCAGCGTGGCCAGATGCTCTTTCCAGTGATGGTCGAGCAATTCTAGCAGGATCGATTTTTCGATATCTTCCCAGACGCCGGGTTTTTCGGCGTCGACCTGGGCTTTTTTGGCAGCGAAGTCGGCATCGGCCATTTCGGCGATCCGGGTCTCGATCAACTCCGGCTCGACCGCATCTTCCTGCAACCAGCTGTCGAAATCGGGCGTGAGATTGAGCACGTCCTGCACACGGGTCTTCAGCCCTTCGATATCCCATTGCTCGGGATAGCTGCCCGGCGGACAGGCGTCGGCGACCATTGCGTTGACGGTTTCGTGCCGCATATCCTCGACAACATCACCGACCGTTTCCGCGTCCATGATTTCGGAGCGCTGCTCGTAGATCACCTTGCGCTGGTCGTTCATCACGTCATCATATTCGACAACCTGCTTACGCGCTTCATAGTTGCGCGCTTCAACCTTTTTCTGGGCGGTTTCAATGGCTTTCGACAACCATTTGCCACCGATTGCCTCACCGTCCTCGAGATTCTTGTTCATCATCTTGGCGAACATTGTCTCGGTGCCGAAGATGCGCAGCAAATCATCCTCGAGACAGAGATAGAAGCGGCTCAGTCCCGGGTCGCCCTGACGACCGGAACGGCCGCGCAGCTGGTTATCGATCCTGCGGCTTTCGTGCCGTTCAGTGCCGAGCACGAACAGACCGCCCGCTGCCCGCACCTCTTCGCGCAACGCCCGGACTTCTTCCTCGATCTTGGCGATGGCCTTGTCGCGTTCCGGCCCATCTTCCATGTCGCGCAGCTCTTCCTCGATCCGGAAGTCGATATTGCCACCGAGCTGGATATCGGTGCCGCGGCCTGCCATGTTCGTCGCGATGGTCACCGCGCCGGGGGAGCCCGCCTGCGCCACGATATGCGCTTCCTGTTCGTGGAAGCGGGCGTTGAGGACGTTGTGCTTCACCTCTTCCTTGTTCAGGAAGTCAGAGAGCAGCTCCGATTTTTCGATCGAAACGGTACCGACCAATACCGGCTGGCCCTTTTCGCTATGCTCCTTGACGGTTTTTGCAATGGCGGCAAATTTGTCGAGCGTATTCTTGTAGAACTCGTCATTTTCGTCAATCCGCAGCACCGGCTTGTTGGTCGGGATGGTGACGACGTTCATCTTGTAGATTTCGAAAAATTCCGCCGCTTCGGTTTCCGCGGTGCCGGTCATGCCGCCCAATTTGGGATACATGCGAAAGAAATTCTGGAAAGTGATCGACGCCATGGTCTGGTTTTCCGGCTCGATCTGCACGCCTTCCTTGGCTTCAACCGCCTGGTGCAGGCCGTTGGACCAGCGGCGACCATCCATCATCCGGCCGGTAAATTCATCGATGATGATGACCTTGCCGTCCTTGACGATATAATCGGTGTCGCGCTTGCGCATGACATTGGCCATCAACGCCTGATTGAGGTGATGGACGACCTGGGTGTTCTCGAAATCATAGAGATTGTCGCCGACCAGCAGGCCGGCTTCCTCGAGCAGGCGTTCCGCCTTTTCCGTGCCTTCTTCGGTCAGCGAGATGTTCCGGGATTTCTCGTCTTTTTCATAATCTTCTTCGGTGATATTCTGGACCACCGCGTTGACCTGCAGATAGAGGTCGGACTTGTCGTCGGTCGGTCCGGAAATGATCAAAGGCGTCCGCGCTTCGTCGATCAGAATCGAGTCGACTTCATCGACAATCGCGAAGTTGAAGGGGCGCTGGACCATCTGGGCGCGCTCGTGCTTCATATTGTCGCGCAGATAGTCGAAACCGAATTCATTGTTGGTGCCGTAGGTGATATCCGCCGCATAGGCCGCGCGGCGCTTGTCCTCGCCGAGGTTCGGTATGATCACGCCAACTTCCAGGCCGAGGAAATTATAGACCTGGCTCATCCATTCCGCATCGCGGCGGGCAAGATAGTCGTTGACGGTGACGACATGCACGCCCTTGCCGTCAATCGCATTCAGATAACAGGCGAGCGTTGCGACGAGGGTCTTGCCTTCACCGGTGCGCATTTCGGCGATTTCACCGCGATGCAGCACGATGCCGCCGATAAGCTGCACATCATAATGACGTTGGCCAAGGGTCCGCTTTGCCGCTTCGCGAACGACCGCAAAGGCTTCCGGCAAAATGTCGTCGAGCGTTTCGCCGCCGGCGACCCGTTGCTTGAACTCGACGGTCTTGGCCGCGAGTTCTTCGTCCGAAAGCGGCTCGATTTGCGGTTCGAAGGCGTTGACCGCATCGACCACTTTTTGCATGGATTTGACGTACCGGTCATTGGCTGACCCGAAGATGGATTTGGCTAAACCGCCGAACATGACATTTTCCAATTTGTAAATTTTGCCGGCCGGGAAACGGCCGCGAACAGGATGAATTTAGGGAGAGTCTCTCGCCATTCAATATCGGCGAGACCGAGAATGGCGCTAGGGCGCGCCTTCTTCATGCTCCAGTTTATCGCCCGCTTCGGTGCGTATCGCGACGATGGCCCAGACCGGTGTCTTGGTGCCGGTTTTGACCATGGCGCGTGGTGCTGACAGGCAGCTTTCCACCATCGCGCAGGATTGATGATCCGATGACCCGAGCCTTTCGATGACCGAGGACGGGTTGGCAATCCCGGCTTCCGACAGATTGGCGGCGGCGCTTCCCAGTTCGGGTACCATGCGTTCCGCAGCCGCAGCCGACGCAGGCACGGCCAGGCCGACAGCGTTGAATAGCAGCAACATAAAACTTGCAAAATATGCGTTCATGGACAAGGCCTCGTCATATCAGCGCGTTCTATCAAAACATTGTATAAAGGCAAGTTAAGTGTCGGACAAACTTTCGCCCCTGGCGCCAGCACAATCTCCCGTTTTACCCGTTATTGCGGGCGTAACCACCCGCATCGCCCGCGCCCGCTACAAGGATTGGGATCGCTGCGATCTGACCTTTGTGAAACTGGCTGCAGGAACGTCGGTTGCCGGTGTTCTGACGCAAAGCAAATGCCCCTCCCCGGAAGTAGAATATTGCCGGGAAGCGCTCAAGGGGGGCAAGGCCCGCGGACTGGTCGTCAACGCCGGCAATGCCAACGCGTTTACCGGCGCACGCGGCATGGCGGCGGTGCAGAAAATATTGTCGCTGGCATCGGCGCATCTCCGCTGCGCGGAACATGAAATATTCGTGTCTTCGACCGGGGTGATCGGTGTGCCGCTGCCGCAGGACAAGGCCGAAGCGGGCCTGAACGCTGTATTTGAAGCTGAGCCTTGCAGCTGGGAAGAAGCTGCGGCGACGATCATGACGACCGATACGTTCCCGAAGATGGCGACTACGAGCACTATTGTTGGCGGACAGACGGTCCATCTCAACGGCATCATCAAGGGTTCGGGGATGATCGCCCCGGATATGGCGACCATGCTCGGCTATATTTTTACCGACGCCACGGTCGAAGCCGGGTTTCTGCAAGAAATGCTGAGCGCGGCAACCGGCAAGAGCTTCAATTGCATCACAGTCGACAGCGATACATCGACCAGCGATACGGTGCTGGCCTTTGCCACCGGTCAGAACACGGCCCCTGCCCTGACCTCCTTCGATGACGATGGCGCGGATGCCTTTCAGGCTGCGTTGAGCGATCTGTGCATGCAGATGGCACATCTGGTGGTGCGCGACGGCGAAGGCGCGAGCAAATTTATCGAAATTGCGGTGTCCGGAGCGGAAAGCGATGACAGCGCCAAGCGCATTGCCCTCTCGATCGCCAATTCTCCGCTGGTCAAAACTGCCATTGCCGGGGAAGACGCCAATTGGGGCCGGGTGGTGATGGCCGTCGGCAAGGCCGGCGAACCGGCGGATCGCGACCGGCTTGCGATCGGCTTTGGCGGCGTCACCGTGGCGCGCGAAGGCCTGGTCGTGCCGGATTATGACGAGGCACCGGTGGCCGAGCATCTCAAAGGCAAAGAAATCGACATTGCCGTCGATATTGGCCTGGGACAGGGAAAAGCAACGGTCTGGACTTGTGATCTGACCCACGGCTATATTGATATCAACGCCGACTACAGGAGTTAAACCCTTGCACAGTCTCTATCAGCCCGTTCTCGACATTATCGAAAATGCGTCGCGCGATATTGTGCTGCCTTATTATCAGAATCTGAAATCGCACCAGATTGACGAAAAGACGCCCGGCGATCTGGTGACGGTCGCGGACAAGCTCAGCGAAGAATTTATCGCCGGGGCGCTTACCGCATTGCTACCGGAAACCAAGATTGTCGGAGAGGAAGCCTTTGCCGCCGATGAATCAGTCGTGGATCAGCTCGCCGAAGGACAGGTCTGCATCATTGATCCGATCGACGGCACGGGCAATTATGCTGCTGGGCGAGCGCCATTCGGGATCATGATCGCGCTGGTCGAGCAGAATGAAACCGTGGCAGGCTGGCTCTACGACCCATTGACCGGGCGCATCTGCCATGCCGACAAAAATGGCGGCGCCTTTATCAATGGAGATCGGGTCACGGTGCCGTCAGATCATCCGGACAGACCGGTAGCGGCGCTGGCGACCGGGTTCATGACGACCGAAGAGCGAGACACTCTTCTGGCCGCTGCCGAACCTTATTACGAGATTGTCGACATTCCGCGTTGCGCCGCCGAGCAATATCCGCGGCTGGTGCAGGGAACCAATCATCTGTCGGTGTTCAAGCGCACCCTGCCCTGGGACCATGCGTCGGGCGTGTTGTTTCTCAACGAAGCCGGCGGGAAATGCGCGCGCTGGGATGGTTCGGACTATCGTCCTGCCGACCGCAGAAAAGGGCTACTCGGCGCTTCGTCACCGAAACTCTGGGACGAAGCAGCCGAGCGGCTCGGGGATATTTTCAGAACTTAAGCGGTCAGCGACTGTTCAAGCCATTGCTTGAGCTGGCTTTTCGGAGCCGCGCCAACCTTGGTTTCAACCGCAACACCGTTGTTAAACAGGATCATGGTCGGAATGCCGCGCACGCCATATTTGGCAGGCGCATCCGGGCTGTCATCGATGTTGAGCTTGGCAATGGTCACCTTGCCGACCAGTTCATCGCTGATTTCTTCGAGCGCGGGGCCGATCATTTTGCACGGACCGCACCATTCTGCCCAGAAATCGACAAGCACGGGGCCGTCCGCCTTCAGGACATCGCCTTCAAAACTTGCGTCGGTAATTGCTTTGGTAGCCATAACGAATCTCCAATTGTTCAGAACCTATTTAGGTATGGTCGGGCCTCGGCTCAAGCGCGGTAGCGGAAAGGATTTTCATATCGGCTCAAAGCCGGGCTTCTGCCGGTCGATCAAATCCGCGGACAGCTCCAGCATTTGCGGGCCATGCGAGTAGAGCAGACCCGCCTTGATCGGGCGATCCGGAAATATCTTTTCCAGCGCGGCGACATAAGCGGCCATCTGCCGGAGATAGGCGACAGGCGCCTGTTCGGCATTGTCCGGAACCCTGCGGCCGGTTTTGAAATCGACGACATAGATATGATCATCGGTGATCAACAAGCGGTCGACCGTGCCGGAAATGACATGTTCGCCGACCACCGCGGCAATTGGTGCCTCCGCGAGACTTTCCGGTGCGAATAAAGCCGACCATATCGGATTGTCCATCACTGCCAGAACCGTCTTGATGATCTCTGCACGGCGGGCCGGATCGGCGATCTGCTTTTGCTTTTCCAGCCAGCGGTCGGCGACATCCATCCGGCGTTCCGGCAAAATATTCGGCAATCGCTGGAACAGGCTGTGCAGCAATATGCCTCGTTCGGCAGCGTCGCGCATGGTCAGGTTCGGTGGCGGGTTGCTGGCATCATCGGGGCCGAGATGCGAGGGCGTAAGGGGACGCGGTGGGCGCGATTCTTCCGGGGCCGCCCGGAATAGCCAGTCCGGCGGCGGCGCTTTGTCCGCATCCTGATCAATGCCAGCATCAACGGCAGACGATATCACAGGCTTGTTCTGGCTCTCTGTCCGATATTCCCGCACCGCGAACCAGTCCGGATCTTCCCGCCAGTCACTACCCAGAGCGATCAGGCCGCGCTCCATCGCGCCATACCAGCTCAGCTCCGGTACTTCGCCTTTAGCCCGGGGTCCGAGAACGCCCGCAACGACAAGATGTTCTTCCGCCCGGGTCATCGCGACGTAGAGCAGCCGCCAATGTTCTTCCATTGCGACCTTGTCGGCATAAGCGGCATGTTCGGCCAATATGCCGACTCGTTCCGCCTTGCGGACCGGAACAACCGGATATTCCAGTTCGCGGTCGGTCCCCTCGCCCAGTTTGATGGTGAAGCCGCCGCTTTTCTTGCTCGCAGGATCGAAGGTCGCATTGGCGAGGATCACCAGCGGTGCCTGCAACCCTTTTGCGC
Organism: uncultured Sphingorhabdus sp.; assembly: GCA_963974765.1. Classification (GTDB taxonomy): domain Bacteria; phylum Pseudomonadota; class Alphaproteobacteria; order Sphingomonadales; family Sphingomonadaceae; genus Parasphingorhabdus. The sequence continues at coordinate 382,557 of CAXBEI010000002.1, read as the reverse complement.
CATGGACGGTCATAAGGCGCACTTCATTGCCGCCCTCGACCTGCTCGCGCTTGATTTCGACATCGCCGCGGTCGAACCAGTCGAGAAACCCCTGCAGGGTCGGGATATGGTCCCGCTCAAAGGCGAGAGCCGTCGCCAGCAGTTCGTCGAGCGGGTCGACCGCCGCATGGCTAAGGCGGCCCAGCAATTTGCGCCTGCCCTGCATCGGGCCGGACAAGATCGTTTCGAGAAATTGGTAAGGCGTGTTGAAATCGGCCATCGCCAGCAATTGCTGCAGCGGTTTTATCTGCTCGGCCAGTCCGTCCTGCCTGCGCAGAAATTCCCAGAGACTTTTCTCGCCATTGGCCTTGCCGCGATGTCCGCGCGCCAGCAGATCCTCTTGCGTCCAGCCGAGCAGCGGCGAGACCAGCAAGCTGGCGAGATTGAGATCATCATTGGGCTGCAGCACGAAGCGAATGGCGGCGAGCAAGTCCTGCACCACAAGCGGTTGATTCAGGCGAATACGGTCGATCCCGGCGACCGGAACCTTTTCGGCAAACAGGCGAGCGACGATCAGGGCGCTGAGTTCGTCGCGCTTGCTCACCAATATCAATATGTCTTTCGGTTGCAGCGCCCGGTTTTCGCGATCCAGCCAAAGTGGATTTTCCGGCGACAGCCAATGCTTGATCTGCACCGCCAATTGCTGGGCAAAGACGCGTTTTTCTTCGCTGGCCCAGGATTCCTCGTCCTCGTCATCACCGTCGCTCGTATTGGCAATCGGCTTCCACAAAGTTACGCTGCCGCTGGCATCTAGATAATTGCTGCGATGTTCGGGTATCCGGTCGGTCAGCCCCAATTGCTCGTGACTGATCTGCTCCAGCGTTGCATCGACCACTTCCAGAATCGGCGGTGTCGAACGGAAGCTGCGGTCCAGCGACAGATCACCGAAGGGCTGTTCCGATGCCTCTGCCAGCGCAAAAAATTCGGTTCGCGCATTGGCATAATTATGCGGGCTGGTGCCCTGAAAGCCGAATATCGCCTGCTTGAAATCGCCCACCGTGAACAGGGTCCGGTGCCGTTCCGGATTGACGCCCATGCCGGCAAAAAACTCGCCGGCAAGCGCCCGGACGATATCCCATTGCGCGACATTGGTATCCTGCGCTTCGTCGATCAATATATGATCGGTGCGCTGGTCGAGCTTGTAGCGGATCCACGCCGCCATATCGCTTTTCTGCAGGAGCCGGGCGGTCATCCGGATCATATCGTCAAAATCGACGACGCCGTGCAGCCGCTTCGCGTCGGCATAACGATGGTAGAAAGCGCGCCCGGCTTCCAGTGCGCCGGCGAACAGGTCGGCATATTCGAACAGGACCGCTTTTTCGAGCAGGCCGTTGCTCCATTCGAACAGAGAGCCGGCAATGAAATCATAGTCCGGCAGCGCTTTCAGCAACCCTTTGGTTGGCTTGGGCGGTGCGCCGGTGGTCTTGGTGGCCCAGGCCAGATGAACATCGGCCAAGCCAACAGCGCGTTCCTGCGGATTGAGAGTCAGCCAGAGGCGGATCGCCAATTGCCGTTCCTGTTCCTTCTTGCCGCCCGATTCTGCCATCGCATCGCGTAACAGGGTGATCGAGCGGAGATCAATCGCTTCGTTGCTGCAGCGATCCGCCAGCCATGACTGTGCATCGCCGTCAATCGGCAGGCCGAGCAGCCCGCGGACAAAAGGCAATATGCCAGTAGCCAGCCCTTCCATCGCATCGGCCTTGGCCGCGCAGGCCATCAGAAATTGTTCGGTCGCCTCTTCGCCCATCCGGACGCTTAGACGCTGGATCGCCTCGATAATCTGCGGACGCCCGGCCTGTTCTTCTTCGAGCAGCAGATCGCCGAGAGCTTCGCGCGCCAAAATTTTCTGGTCGCGCGCCTCGATCGGCTTGAACATCGAGGCGATACCGGCCTCTTCCGGAAAGGAGGCGAGCAGCGACTGGCAAAAGCCATGGATCGTCATGATCCGCAACCCACCGCCCTGCGCATCGAGAACGCGGGCAAATAATGTCCGCGCGCGGTCTCTGGTTTCCGGTCCGGTCGATGCACCGATTGCGGCAAGATCACTGGCCAGTCTGGTGTCGTCCATCCGCACCCAGGCGGCTAGCTGCCGGTTGATCCGTTCCGCCATTTCCGCGGCCCCCGCCTTGGTGAAGGTCAGGCACAAGATATGCTCGGGATCGACTTTTTCCGTCAGCAGCAGGCGAAACACCCGCGCGGTCAGGACCTGGGTCTTGCCGGTACCGGCCGAGGCGCTGAGCCAGATATTGGTCTCCGGCTCGACCGCATCGATCTGCCGGTCCTTGAGCGGAAATATTTTTGGTTTGCCGCTACTCATGATCCGGGACCTCCGCCGGTGCACGACCATACCATTCCTCGAGCCGCATCAGCTGGTCATAATCGGCATAGCGGGCATATTCCGGATGCAGCTTGGCGGTCATCGGTTCCGAGCCCGAGAGATATAGATCGGCCGCCTCGTTGAACCGGGCGACGGCGTGGTCGACCATTGCATCGGCGGGAATGATATTGTCGCCGCGCCCCTTTGTCGGCGAGCGGATATAGCCGAAATCGTCGGTGCCGCCCTTTTTGGCCAGCGACCAATATTCGAAGGCAACCGCTTCGCCTTCGATATCCTTGAAGCCACCCAGTTCAGCGATGGCAGCGAGCAGGCCAAGCTGCAGATTATAGCCTTCAGCCACCGCCTTGTTGCTCGGCGCGCCGCCGGTCTTGTAATCGACGATAGCGAGACCGCCATCCGGCATCCGGTCAATCCGGTCGGCGATCCCGGACAGTTCGATACCGGCGATCTCGGCCTTGCCGTAAATTTCCGAGGCAAGCGGCTCACGGCCCGCCTTGCCGCTTTCAGCGAGCGTGTCCGCGATCCAGGCAAGCCCTTCGAGCAGACGCGGCGCCCACAGGCTGCGCATCAGCGGGTGGAGGCCGGGGTCATTGAGGAAGGCCTGTGCCCTCTCGCGCAACGCCGCAGGTGCGTAATTGTCCTGCTTGGCCCACTGTTCGAGAATATCGTGGATGATCGTCCCGCGCCAGGCGGCGCTCGGATCGGCGTCGATCATATCGAGCGAGGCAAAGCCCATGATCTTTTTCGCATAGAAAGAATAAGGATCGGCGATCAGGCTGTCGACCTGGGTCACAGAAATACGGATTTTGCGCTGTTCCGGGCTCGGCAAGGGAGCCGGGCGCGCATAAGGCGGGGCCTCCGCCTCCGGCTGGTCGATCGCCGACAACCACGCGCGGGCCTGCGAATGTTCTTTCAGATTGTCGCCGCACATGCCCTTCAGCCGGAGCAGGAAGCGCGAGGCAATCGCCGGGCCGGAATCATCCCGGTGCGCTCGGGACAGAATGACCTTCTTTGCTCCCATAGCGCCGACCAGATCGTGCGCGGACAGACCGATCTGCCGCTCCTGCGCCGGTAGGCCGAGCGACTTGCGGATCATTGGCGCTAGCCACGGATCGGGCGTGATCGCCTGCGGCCAGCTGCCCTCGTTGAGGCCGCAACAGATCACCAGCTCCGACTGCTGCAGACGCGCTTCCAGAAGACCGTAAAGCGCGATGCGTGGATGGCCACCATAAGGCGGGCGTACCGAGATTTCGGCCATCAGAGTCTCGAAATAGCCGGGCAGTTCATTCGCCTTGATGCGGATCGGGCCCATTTCAGCACGGATCTGCAGCTTCGCCAACAGATCGGCCAGTTCCCGGCCGCCCGGCCCCGCCCAGATCGCGCCATCGGTCAAAGTCTCGGCGAGTTGCCGCAGCTGGTCGAGAAGCTTCGGCCAGTCGAGCGGCGCTGCAAAAAGTGTCGCGATCGGCTCGAACATCGTGCGGGTCGATTGCCACCAAGGCGTGATTGCAGCGCGCAATTTCTTCGTCCGGTGATTCTCTGTCCTCAGCAGCGCGTCAATGCCCGCCAGCCCCGGTGCCGGGCGCGGGCCGCGGAGCAGCAGGTCGAGCTTGCGGACATGGTCCAACCATAAAAGCCGCCCTTCGCCGCGCTGCACCAGCGGATGTTTGAGCAAGGCGAGAAACTCTGCCGGCGGAAAGCCGTCGGCAACCGCCGCCAGCAGGTTGAGGAAAAACACGCCTTCCGGCAGCTTTGCCAGAGGCTGGCCGGCGGTATCGTCTACCTGGATGTCCCAGCGTTTCAAATGCGCCGAAATCCGCGTCGCCAGAGACCGGTCCGGCGTGACGATCGCAACGCGCTGATCCTTGTCTTCCAGCGCTTCTCGGGCGAGTAGCGCGACAATCTGGGCTTCCTCGGCGCTGTTGCGCGCCTCGACCGTCTGCACCCCGGCGAGGCTGCGTTCGCCGCTTTCCAGCGTCTGCCAGCGCACCGTAAGCCTCGGGATCGCGAAGGCATTGCTCAGCGCCCGGCTGCGCTTGGCCAGCGCGCCGCTTTCGCCGGTGCGCGGCCAGCGCAGGATTTCGCCGCGCGCGATCGACATGCGGTCGAGCAGCAACTTCATATGATATTGCGGATGGGTTTCCTGCGCGCGCGCCATATGGCCTGTTTCGGGATGGGGCTGGAACGGACCGAGCAAGTCCCATTCCTCGTCCGGCATGATCAGGTCGAGGTCGGGGAGGACCACCAACCCCTCGGGCATGAAGGATATGGTCTCGAGAAAGCGGGCAATGGCGGGCGCGGAGGTGGTGATGCCGGCCGCGACGACAAAATGGTCCGGTGGTGACGTCTTCCAGCTTTTGGCGATATGATCGAACAAGGCGTTGCGGCGGACCGCCTGATCCACCCGCTGCCATTTATCCAGCTGCTGCCGCCATTTCTCGGCGATGATCAGGAAGAAGCGGTAGGAATCCTCCCAGTGACTCGACAGATCCAGGCTCTCCGGCTCCGTCTTCATCAGGTCGGACAGCGAAATTTCCTCGACGTTCAACTGGTCGAGCGTGCTCGCGAACTCGCGCGCCAAGCGCAGCGCGTCTTTGGCCAATATCGCATCATCGCGCAGCCGGATTTCCTTCTGGATCAGTTGCGCCAGGGTGAGCACGCGATCCATCGGATCGACGGCCGCCGGAATGTCGAGCGCCAGTTCCCCGGAATCGAGCGCCACACCGATGGATTCATCAAGATCAAGATCGCCGATCACGGCCATTTGCGGCAACAACAGGCCGTTCTCGCTCAGCCGGACAAAGGCTTCCTGCAAGGCACGCTGGGCGCGGTTGTTGGGCAATATAACGAGGCCGCGGGACAGGCCAAAGGCGTCCTTGGCAAAGCGGTCGATCAGGCCCTGCGCCAGCGCATCGGCGAAGCCGCCGTGCGCGGCAATATTGTAGATCGATGGCCGCCGGCGGTCAGACATTCGCCAGCGCGGCTTCTGTCGGCGCTATCGCTTGCGGTGAGCCGACTTCAAACCATTGGCCTTCGTGCACCGCCCCAAACAGGCGCCCTTCGCCAATCGCCCGTTCCCAGAAGATATTGGTGGAAAATGCACCGGTCGGCGCGTCGCGCAACAGCCGTTTGGAAATCAGCTGGATGCCGGAATAGATCAGCGGTGCGGTTTGCCCCGGCAGCTTGCGCGATATCCGTTTTTCGCCGTCGAGATGGAAGTCGCCGTCGCCGTGATAATTGTGGGCGGTTTCCCTTGGTATCAACAGGAGCAGCGCGTCCATTCGCTCTTCATTCCATAGCTCTGATAACTGGTGCAAACTGTTTGTCGGCCCATCGGTCCAGAGATTGTCGCTGTTGATGCAGAAGAAAATATCTTCTGCGATCATTGGCTCGGCCAGCACTAGTCCGCCACCCGTTTCCAGCAGTTGCGCCCGCTCGTCAGACACCCGGATATCGATCGGATATGCCAGAGCCGCGAGATGCGCTTCCATCATGTCGGCGCAATAATGCACGTTGACCACAGCCTTGCCTATGCCCGCCTCGACCAGCTTCTCGAAACAATGGTCGATCATCGCCTTGCCAGCCACCTCAACCAAAGGCTTTGGACGATTATCGGTAAGCGGCCGCATGCGGGTACCCAGTCCGGCCGCCATGACCATCGCCGTTTCGATCTTGGTCATGAGGCGGCTTTCGTGACGGATATGGGGCGGTTGCGCACCTCATCCGGGATGTTATCGTCAAACCATCCGGCAACGGGTGCCAGCGCCGGATGACGCAAATCCTTCTCCAGCAAGCGCCACATTCTGGGCAGGAAATCGAGATAGCGTTCCTTGCCATCGCGCACACAAAGACGCGTGAAAATGCCGATGATCTTGGTGTTTCGCTGCGCGCCGAGAATGGCATAATGGCTGCGGAATATTTCGGCGGCCTTCTCGTCAAGATCGGCCAGATAATATGCGAGCATATTCTCTTCCAGATCGTCTGGCACATCGCGGCGGGCGTCCTGCAGCATCGACACCAAATCATAGGCCGGGTGGCCCATCAGTGCGTCCTGAAAGTCCAACAGGCCCATGCGGCCGTCGTCCAGCAGCATGATATTCTCGGCATGATAGTCGCGCATTACTGTCACCGGCGGATTTTGCGCCGCGATAACCGGGGCAAGAATTTGCCGCCAGATCGTTTCAAACCCCTCTGTGTCGACAACCAGTTCCTGCGCAGGACAATAATATTCGGTCAGCAAATTTGCTTCACGCAGATATTGCGCCTCGTCATAAGCCGGCAGCGCCGCCGCAGGTGCTTGGTGCAGATCCCTAAGCAGATCGATGACGCGACGGTAGATCGCGTCCTCGTCCTCCGGATGAACATCAAGATGCTCGCGCATCCGCTGGTCACCGAAATCCTCCAGCAGGACCAGTCCCTGCGTCAGGTCGCGAGCAAAAATCTCGGGTGCGGCAAAACCGGAACTGGTCAGATATTCGGCAATTGCGATAAACGGTTTCGGGTCTTCATGCGGCGGCGGCGCATCCATCAGGATCGCCTTCCGATGGCCATCCTGAACACGGAAATAGCGGCGGAACGACGCATCCCCCGCGACTGGAGAAATCCGGGCATTATTCCACCCGTTCTGCTTCAAAAATTCTGCCGCTGCTGCTGGCGGTTTCATGTCAGTGGCCATCGATCTTTCCAAGCGTCCCCGGCTGTCCAAGTCAACCGGCGATTGCCTTCGCCGGTTATTTCCAGTTCAATGTTGAGCGCATCCGTCCAGAAGCTGTCCGGCATCCGGTCGGGCCATTCGACGATCATGGCACCGTCGATCAGCGCGTCTTCCAGACCCAGTTCGGGAATTTCCTCGGCATCTTCGATCCGGTACAGATCGACATGCGCTACCGGGATTCGGGTTTCGGGCGGTTCATAGGGCTGGACAATCGCGAAGGTCGGACTCGGCACTTCCTCGCCAAATCCCAGCCCTTCCAAAATGCCTCTCGCTAATGTGGTCTTGCCCGCGCCCAGCGTGCCCCGCAGCGCGATCTTGTCTCCGGCTCGCAACAGAGCGCCCAATTTTCGTCCGACATCGAGAGTCGCCTGTTCATCAGCCAATATCATCATGATATCATTGCCGCGGCAGTTGCAGGGTGACCAGCGTGCCCTGCCCCGGTTCGGAGGTCAGAGTCAGGTCGCCGCCATGGGCGCGGACCAGCTGGCGCGCCAGAGGTAGCCCAAGGCCGCCCGATTTTTCATTGGCTTTCTGATCCCGCGATCGGGCGAAACTGTCGAATACCTTAGACTGGTCGCCGGCGGTCATGCCGGGGCCGTTGTCGGATATATGGATCAGGGCCTGCTTCACATTTCCCGATCCATGAATGAGCAGCCGCCCGCCTTCACCGGTATATTTGATCGCATTGTCGACGATTTGCGAAATCGCCTGGGTGAGCCGCTTCTTGTCGGCCATCGCCGAACCGAGCTTTTCGTCCAGCTGCAGCTCCACACCGATGGCCTTGGCAGAAGCATCGTCGGCGAAATGCCCCGCGACATCCTCGATCAGCTTCTTCAGATTGACCTTTTCCTTGGCGATCGGCAGCGCGCCGGCTTCGCTCTGGCTGAGGTCGAGAACATTTTCGATCTGGTTCCCCAGCCGTTTGACCGACTGCAGGATTGCGCGCACATATTCATGGCCCTGATCGGTCAGCGGTCCGGCAATGCCCTGATCCAGAAGTTCCGCAAAACCGCCGATGGAGGTGAGCGGCGTCCGGAACTCGTAACTCATGTTTGACAGGAAACTGCCCTTGATCGAATCCGCTTCGACCAGAGCCTCGTTGCGTTCGCGCAGCGCCTGCTCGATCCGGTAGCTGTCCGAAATATCGAGCATCGTGAACAATGCGTTCCCGTCGGGCAAGGGAATAGCGGCAAATTCGAACCGTCGTCCATCGGCAAAATTGAGCCGGCCGCCTTTCTGCTGGCGCTCGGTCGTTGCGCTGCGCACCATTTCGCGCACTTCCGAAATGCGGGCGGGATGTTTCAACTGCCCCGCCATTTTCTGCATCAGCGAATCCACGCGGGGATGCTTGCCGAGATCGGTTTCTTCGAGACCCCAGTTATTGGCAAACTGATGGTTCCAGATATTGAGCTTCCCGTCGGCGGCAAAAACCGCGAGCGATTCAAACAGATTGTCGAAAGTCGCGGTCCGGACCCTGAGCAGGGTATCGCGGGCGCTCGCCAGCTGGACCTGTTCGGTGCGGTCTTCGAAAATGACCAGCAGCCCGCCGTCCGGAGTCGGATTGGCCAGCACCCGGAGATGCGTCCCGTCGGCCAGCAGCCAATTTTCTTCCATCGCCTTGGCGGACTGGAACCAGCCGGTTCGCTCCTCGCGCCATTCCGGGAAATCACGAACCTCCGGAATGCGGTTCATTTCACGCATACGGTCCAGCACACGCGGGAATTCCGGGCGCTCCGCTATCCATTGCTGGCGCATGGAGAAAATCCGCTGGAACGGGAGATTGCAGAATTTCAGCGATTTGTCTGCGGCGAACTGGGCCACGCCGGCGGAAATCCTGTCGAGCATGTCGCGCTGTGATTCACCGAACCGCCGCTGCTCCCGCCGCGCATCGTCGAGTTCCTGGATATCGATGGCATAACCGGCAATGCCGGACTTGCCAAGCGGCACATCGACGACCTGGGTCATGCGCCGTTCGCCGCCTACCGTGGTCGCCACAACCCGTTCAAACGGCTCGCCTCTGTCTCTCGCCCTGGCAGCCGCATCAACCGGACTGAAGCCGTCGACCGGTTCGACCAGTTCGACGCCATTGGCGATCACCTGTTCGCCATTTTCGGCATCGACGGCGGCGACATAGGCGCTGTTGACCAAGGTCAGGCGCAGGTCGGGCGAGCGGTGCCACATCGGAACCGGCGCCGCCTCGATCAAGGCGGAAAGCGCATCAAAGGCAGCGCGCGCCGCTTCGTTTTCGTCGCGCAGCTTGGCGATCTCCCCTTCGCTGTCGGTCGCGTCGAAAATCCAGAGCAGCGCACTGCCATTGGGGGCGATTTTCTGATCGGCCAGTCCGCCGCGGATCAGCAGCGCCTTGTCCGAACCGCGCACTTTTATCGCGCGAACAAAGCTGCTTCCGGTTTTCTGGGCAAGATTGACATCCTGCATCAGCGCATCCAGATCCTGCCGGATCATGCCGCGCGATTCCTCGTATAATTCCGAGATATGCGCTGGCAGATGATCGAAGCCGAGCCAGTGCATCAGCCTTTGCGATGCCTCCAGCTTGCCGTCGGATCGCACCAGCAATGGCAAGGCCGGCGAAGTTTCCAGCAATCGCCCCAGCCGTCCGGATTGCCGGAGGGTGGATTCAGCCTTGTTCTTCATCGCCAGGCCGCTCCAGATGGCCCAGGCAGCCGCGCCCAGCCAGACAGCAAGTATGAGGCCCAGTATGACAGCCGTGAGATCAGGGACGTTGGACATTGACTAATCCGATTAGACGGATAGTTAACCTACGAAAACCCCTATTCTTTATGACTTGGAAATGCGCCGCAGACTAAGCTAATTGCGGTGTCGCATCAAAGCGGAGAACAGCCATGCCAATTGACGAAAGCCGGACCTTCAAACCGATCAATATCGCGTTGCTGACCGTTTCCGATACGCGCACGCCGAAAGAAGACACATCCGGGGACATATTGGCCGAGCGGATCGAGAAAAAGGGCCATATATTATTCTATCGCAACCTGCTGAGAGACGAAAAATCCATTCTTGTCGCGCAGCTCCACCAGTGGATTGACGACGAGCAAGTCGATGTCATCATCACCACCGGCGGCACCGGCCTGACCGGTCGCGATATCACGCCGGAAGCGCTGAATGCGGTCAAGGACAAGGACATTCCGGGCTTTGGCGAATTGTTCCGCTATCTGAGCATCGCCAAAATAGGCACGTCGACGGTGCAGTCCCGCGCGTGCGCCGTGGTTGCGCGCGGAACCTATATATTCGCCCTGCCGGGTTCCAATGGCGCGGTGAAAGACGGCTGGGACGGCATATTGGACACCCAGCTCGACAGCCGCCACCGGCCCTGCAATTTTGTCGAGCTTATTCCCAGATTGCTTGAAAGATAGCGATTAAATCCATTTGTTCTTACTATGTTCTCATAGTATGAAGAGCAGATGGTCGACAAGAGCACAGAATTTCATCTCACCCAGAAGGGCAGAGGCGCGCCGAGCAACGGGGTGTCGCAGCGATTCAATCTACAGGACCGGGAGATTGACGGCGACTGGCTGGACGAAAAGGAACAGATCGGAGACAGCGCCGCCAAACTGAGGACCGACGTCACCGTCGAATTTCCCAAATCGATCATCAATTACAACACATCGCCCGACCTGCCGTTTGACCGTTCGATCAACGCCTATCGCGGTTGCGAACATGGCTGCGTCTATTGCTTTGCCCGGCCTACCCACGCCTATCATGATCTGTCGCCCGGTCTTGATTTCGAGAGCAAGCTGTTCGCAAAACCCAATGCAGCCGAGCTCCTCCGTCAAACATTTGCCAAGCCCAATTATCAGCCGGCCAGTCTGGCTATCGGCACCAATACCGATCCGTACCAGCCGATCGAGAAACGCTACCGGATCACACGGCAGATATTGGAAGTGATGCTGGAAACGCTCCATCCGGTGGTTATCACCACCAAATCCAACCGGGTGATAGAGGATATCGATCTGCTGGTGCAACTGGCGGTTCAGCAGCTCACGGCGGTGACGATTTCGGTCACCACTCTCGACCCCGAGACTGCTCGCCTATTGGAGCCCCGGGCACCGGCACCCGCACGGCGGCTCGAAGCGGTGCGAAAACTCAGCGAAGCCGGCGTCTATGTGCACGTCAATATCGCGCCGGTCGTCCCGGGCATCACCGATCACGAGATTGAAGCGATTGTCGCTGCCGCCGCGGATTGCGGCGCTACCAGCATCTCCTTCATCCCCATGCGCCTGCCGCACGAAGTGGCGCCCCTGTTCGAACAATGGCTGGAAAGCCATTATCCGGAGCGCAAGTCAAAGGTGATGAGCATCGTCCGGCAGATTCGCGGCGGCAAGCGCAACGATCCCGACTTCCACAGCCGTATGCGTGGTCAGGGCCCGTGGGCGGACCTGATCCGCACCCGGATCGCCATTGCATCGCGCAAAGCCGGCCTGAACAAGGCCAAACTCAGGCTCAGAACCGATCTGTTCCGGCGCCCCATAGTCAAGGGCAGCCAGATGGAACTATTCTAGGCGTCCGCCAGACTCTTCAGCTTATAGTCCTTATATTCTTCCCGCAGCGACCGTTTCAGGATTTTTCCGGTGGCGGTGTGCGGCACCTCAGCGACGAATTTCACTTCATCGGGCAGCCACCATTTGGCGACCTTGTCACCGAGATATTCGATGACATCGGCTTCGGACACATCACTGCCCGGCTTGCGCACAACCAGCAGCAACGGCCGCTCGTCCCATTTCGGGTGATAGACGCCGACCGCCGCCGCTTCGGCAACTCCTGCACAGCCAACAGCGGCATTTTCCAGTTCGATCGAGCTTATCCATTCACCGCCCGACTTGATGACGTCTTTCGCGCGGTCGGTAATCTGCATCGTGCCGTCGGGATGCAGCACCGAGACATCGCCGGTGTCGAACCAACCGTCATCTTCCACGGCATCTTCATCTGCGCGATAATAGCGCTTGATGATCCAGGGCCCGCGGATTTCGAGCGTGCCGCTGGTTTTGCCGTCGCGGGGCGCAACATTGCCTTCTTCGTCAATCACGCGCAGCTCTACGCCAAAGGGCGGCCTGCCCTGCTTGCAGATGACATCGACCTGCTCGTCGAAGTTGAGTGCATCCCAATTGGCCGGAAGCGAACCGGCGGTGCCGATCGGAGAGGTCTCGGTCATGCCCCACGCGTGGGCGACACGAATACCGTTTTTCATCAGGCGCTCGATCATTGACCGTGGGCAGGCAGAACCGCCGATCACAACAACCCCGAGTTTCCCGTAATCGCCGCCGTTTTCATCCATATCGGCGAACATCGACAGCCAGACCGTCGGTACGCCAGCGCTATGGGTGACGCCTTCCTCGCGGATCAGTTTCCACAAGACATGGGCTTCATTGCTGGCAGAAAAGACCATTTTCGCGCCTACCGCGGCGCAGGCAAAAGGCAATCCCCATGCGTTGGCATGGAACATCGGAACCACCGGCAGCATCACCGAACGGGTCGCCAGACCCATGACATCCGGCTGCACCTCGGTGATCGCGTGCAGGACGTTGGAGCGATGCTCGTAGAGAACGCCTTTGGGATTACCGGTGGTGCCGCTGGTATAGCAAAGCCCGCACGGGTCATTTTCATCGACATCGACCCAGTCAAAATTCCCGTCTTCGGCATCGACAAGCTCGCGAAAAGTCGGATAGTCGCCTTTTTCGCCGTCAAACTGGATATAATGTTCAACCGTTTTCAGCTGCGGCTTGAGCATTTCGACGATTGGCGCAAACATCTTGTCAAACAGCAGCACGCGGTCTTCCGCATGGTTGATGATATAGACCAGCTGCTCCTCGAACAGGCGCGGATTAACCGTATGGAGGATACCGCCGATACCGGCCGAGCCGTACCAGCTGACCAGATGATGGGCATGGTTCATGGCGATCGTGGCGATGCGGTCGCCCTTGTTCATTCCAAGCCGCTGCAAGGCTTGAGAGAATTTGCGGGATTCCAGCCCGATTTCGGCCCAGTTGCTGCGTGTGACATTGCCGTCCGCCCAATAGCTGACAATCTCGCGGTCGCCATGCTCTCTTGCGGCATGATCGATCAAATTGGTGATCTTGAGCGAACTCGCTTGCATTGCACCGGCCATATTTACTCTCCACATTATTTATATTTGGCCGGTTTCTGGTATGTTTAGGCCTAGCTGACAAGCCTTAATTTGGGTTTTGCTACCCGCATCGGTCGAGCCGGGCCCAAGCGGACGTTGGCAAGACCCTGAACCCGCTCCAGCATCTCCACCGTTTCGGCATCGAGACGGAAGGAGCGCCCCAGACAGACTTTGACCAGATCGCAGTCGGGCCCGGCCATAGTAGCCACGATTTCGCTCTGACCGCCGAGCAATGGCGCCACCAGATTGGTCAGTTCATGCAATCCGGCGATATCATGAACTTCAAGCTCCATGCGGGTCCGGGTGGTTTTTTCCAGCCCGTCGAGCGGTTGAACCGTCCGGATCGCAACACGCGGATTTTCATCTTCCGACTGCTGGTCCAGTTCGACCTTGAGCAGCGCACAGCGCCCCTGTTGCGCGAGCTCTTCCAGAATCTTGCACTGGTCCTCGTCAAAGCAACTGGCGGAAAACTGACCGCTGCTGTCGGACAGGTCGGAAAGCGCGAATCTTTTGCCCCGGCGGCTGTCGCGCCAGCGCACTTTTTCGATCAGAGCGGACATGACCGCAGGCTTGCGAATCCCTTCGCCAATCGGGTCTCCGCTGCACAGGCTGGCATAAGTCTGGGCGCCCAGCGATGCGGCAACTGCCTGGAACTGGGACACCGGATGCGAGGAGAAATAGAAGCCGAAGGCGTCGCGCTCATGGATCATGATCTCGTTCAGCGACCAGTTGCTGTTCTCCGGCAACCGGATCGCCTGCATTTCACCGCCGGCACTGCCCTCGCCGAAGAGACCGCCCTGCCCGCTTTCGCGCGCGTCGGCGGCACTGTTCGCGACCGACAATATCATGTCCGCGCCGTCATAGATTGCGGCACGATTTGGTTCCAGATCGTCAAAGGCTCCGGCCGAAGCGAGGCTTTCCAGCTGGCGCTTGTTGAGGCCGTGCGGGTCGATCCGGTTGGCGAAATCCTCGATCGACGAGAACGGACCATCCTGGGCGCGTTCGATGACCAGCGACTGCATCGCCTTCTCGCCGACATTTTTCAGACCGGCCAGCGCATAGCGGACGGCCAGCAGAGATTCCGGCTGCTCCTCGACAGAAAAATTGGGACGGCTTTTGTTGATCGCGGGGCCCAATACGGTGACGCCCAGCCGCTTCATATCATCGACAAAAATGCTGAGCTTGTCGGACTGGTGCATGTCAAAACACATTGATGCCGCGTAAAATTCATGCGGATGGTGCGCCTTCAGCCAGGCGGTCTGATAGGCAAGCAACGCGTAAGCAGCGGCGTGGCTTTTGTTGAAACCATAGCCGGCAAATTTGTCGATTAAGTCGAACAGCTCGTTGGCCTGATCGCTGTTCAAACCGTTTTCCGCGGCGCCCGTCACGAATCTCTTTCGCTGGACATCCATCTCCGCCTGGATTTTCTTACCCATGGCGCGGCGCAGCAAATCTGCTTCACCGAGTGAATAGCCGGCGATGATCTGCGCCGCCTGCATCACCTGTTCCTGATAGACAAAAATCCCGTAGGTTTCCTTGAGGATGTCTTGCAGCAAGGGATGCGGATAGGCGATTTCGACGCGGTCGTTTTTGCGATCACCGAACAGAGGGATATTGTCCATCGGACCTGGGCGATAGAGTGACACCAGTGCGATAATATCACCGAAATTGGTCGGTTTCACCGCAGCCAGCGTCCGCCGCATGCCTTCAGATTCGAGCTGGAACACACCAACGGTATCGCCGCGCTGGAGCAATTCGAAAACCTTTTCATCTTCCCAACTAAGACTATCCAGATCGACTTCGACGCCGCGTTCAGCGAGCAGCTGGACGCCCTTTTTCAGTACAGAGAGAGTCTTCAGGCCCAAAAAGTCGAACTTCACCAGCCCGGCTTTTTCGACAAATTTCATGTCGAACTGGGTCACCGGCAAGTCCGAGCGTGGGTCGCGGTAGAGCGGCACCAGCTGGTCCAGCGGGCGATCGCCGATCACCACGCCGGCAGCATGAGTCGAGCTGTGCCGCGGCAGGCCTTCGAGCTTCATGGCCAGATCGAACAGTCGTTTCACGTCCGCCTGCTTATATTCCTGTGCCAGTTCCGTAATGCCGTTGAGCGAACGCTTCAAATCCCAGGGGTCGGTGGGATGATTGGGGATCAATTTGGTCAAGCGGTCGACTTGCCCGTAAGGCATTTGCAACACGCGGCCAACGTCGCGCAGCACGGCACGCGCCTTCAACTTCCCGAAGGTGATGATCTGGGCAACCTGCCGGTCGCCGTATTTTTCCTGCACGTAGCGAATGACCTCGCCGCGCCGGGTTTCACAGAAATCGATATCGAAATCCGGCATCGAAACACGTTCCGGATTGAGGAAACGTTCGAACAGCAGGCCGAGCTTGATCGGATCAAGATCGGTGATCGTCAACGCCCATGCGACAACCGAGCCAGCGCCCGAACCACGACCCGGTCCGACCGGAATATCCTGATCCTTTGCCCATTTGATAAAGTCGGCAACGATCAGGAAATAGCCGGGGAATCCCATGCTGACGATGACATCCAGTTCGAAAGCCAGCCGGTCGAAATAGATTTTCCGTTCTGCCTCGTCCGACAGTTCCAGAAGTTCCAGCCGTCTTTCGAGCCCTGCGGTGGCGTCGCGGCGCAATTGCTCGATTTCACCCGCGAGATCTCCGGCCAGACTGGGCAGGATCGGATCTCTTTTCGGCGGTGAAAATGCGCATCTTTGCGCTATCACCAATGTGTTCTGCAGCGCTTCCGGTATATCCGAAAACAGATCTTCCATCACCAGCGCGCTTTTCATCCACAGATGTTTGGACGGCTTTTCGCGCTCGTTATTCTCGACATAGGCCGATTGCGCGATACATTTCATCGCATCATGCGCTTCGTGGAAATCGGGTTCGGAGAAGCAGCTCGGATTGGTTGCCACCAGCGGGATATCCCTGTCCATCGCCAGAGCAATCAGACCGGATTCCGCCGCCATTTCGACCGGATCCTCGCGGCGGGACAATTCGATATAGAGCCGTCCGGGGAAATATTGCTGCAGCAGGGACAGATAGGCCTCGGCTTCCGATTGCTGCTCTTCGGCGATCAATCGGGCCAGCGCACCCTCGCCGCCCCCGGTCAAGGCGATCAGACCTTCGCTGTGCTTGCCCAGCATATCCATTGCGACATGGGCGTCGAGCTCGCTTGGACGGTCGAGATGGGAAGCGGAGACCAGCTTGCAGAGATTTTCATACCCGTCGGCGTCCTGGGCGTAGAGCGCGACCCAATCCAGTACCGGCTTGGTCGGATCGGCACCGCCCGGTCGCGCAACCCTCAGGAAGCAACCGGTGATCGGCTGTACGCCCTGGGCACGGCAACCGTCATCGAAAGCCATGGAAGCGAAGAGGCCAATCCGGTCGCACAGCGCAACCGCCGGAAAACCTCGCTCTTTTGCCGCAACACCAACGGCTGCCGGCTCCATCGCTCCGTCCAGGATGGTGTAAGCGGAAAAGGTACGGAGATGGACGAAAGGGACTTGGGCCATATTGTCAGACTAGCGGGGCAATCTGGTCTTGCATATGCCGACGATCATCGTGTCCGAAACTATCGACCATTTGTCCACAGCATATTTGCCGGATGGTAGCGCATGATCCTGACCAGAACGAAATTTTGCCCCTGAACACACTGCCTATAGCAGCGCTTCAATCTCGTTTTTGAGCTGCTCCGGCTTCACAGCGGGGCCGAAACGGCCGACAACATTGCCTTCGCGGTCGACCAGGAATTTGGTGAAATTCCACTTGATCCGGGAACCGAGAAGTCCGGATTTTTCTGATTTCAGATATTTCCAGAGCGGGTCTGCATCATTGCCGTTGACGTCAATCTTGCCCATCAGCGGAAAGCTCACATCATAGTTTAGCGAGCAGAAATTCTTGATTTCGTCGGCATCGCCCGGTTCCTGATTGCCGAACTGGTTGCAGGGGAAGGCCAGAATTTCGAGGCCCTTGTCCCCATATTCCTGGTGCAGCTTTTCGAGTCCCTCATATTGCGGTGTGAACCCGCATTTCGAGGCGGTATTGACGATCAACAACACCTTGCCCTTATGGGCGGACAAGTCCTCCATCGAACCATCCGCCTGCTTCACCTGAAATTCCGTAACCTTCATATGCGCCCCGCATTGTTTGTTTTTTTAGTTTTTCTTACCCCACAGATTGATACTCGCACGAGAAAAGTCAAAGCCATTCTCGATTCGAACTGAAAAGCCTAGGTTAAAACACCCTCATGAAGGCGGACAACCCGGTCCATTTTGGCAGCCATGCGTTCATTATGAGTCGCGATCAGGGCGGCGCTGCCTTCCTGCCGTACCAGACCGATAAATTCGGAGAGAACCAGATCCGCGGTCGCTTCGTCAAGATTACCGGTCGGCTCATCGGCCAGCACCAGTTTCGGCGCATTGGCCAGCGCGCGGGCGACAGCAACCCGCTGTTGCTCCCCGCCGGACAATTTGCTCGGATTATGATCCAGTCGCGCACCAAGCCCCAGGCTGCGCAACAATGTTTCCGCTCTTTCTTCTGCGGCCTTCTGGCTCACACCAGCAATCAGCTGCGGCATCACCACATTTTCCAGCGCAGTAAAGTCGGGCAGCAGATGGTGGAACTGATAGACGAAACCGAGCAGATCGCGCCGGATCCGCGTATGACCGCTGGCTGGCATATGTGCGGTTTCTTCGCCGGCCAGCTTGATCGATCCTTCAAACCCGCCCTCGAGCAATCCGACCGCCTGCAGCAGCGTCGACTTGCCCGAGCCGGACGGACCGACAAGCGCGACGATTTCATTGGCATGAATGTCGAGATTGACGCCGCGAAGCACCTCGATCTTGACATCTCCCTGCACGAAACTGCGCTTCACATCGCGCAATTCGACGGTTTTCTCGATTTTTCTATCACTCATAGCGAAGCACCTGCACCGGGTCGGTACTGGCCGCCTTATAGGCGGGGTAGAGCGTCGCCAGGAAGCTGAACAACAGCGCCAGCCCGGCAATACCGACCACTTCCATCGGATCGGTGCGCGCTGGGAGTTCAGTCAAAAAGCGGATCGAGGGATCCCACAGATTCTGTCCGGTGATGATCTGGACAAAATTGATCACATTCTGGCGGAAATAGATCGCGATCAGGCCGAGGATTATGCCCGCGGCTATGCCAAGCGTGCCGATAGCCGTCCCGACAGTGACGAAAATCCGCACCAGCGAGGCACGCGAGGCACCCATGGTGCGCAGGATCGCGATGTCCCTGGTCTTGGCTCGCACCAGCATGATCAGCGACGACAATATATTGAAGACAGCAACGAGGATGATGATCGACAGTATCACGAACATCACCACCCGCTCGACTTGCAGCGTTTCGAACAGCGATGCGTTCATGGTCTGCCAGTCTGTGATGACCCCGCGATCGGCCACCTTGGGCACCAGGGGTGCGATTATCTTGCCGACATTGTCGGCGTCATCGGTCTTTATCTCGATCATCCCGATCTGGTCGCCGAGCAGCAGCAAGGTCTGCGCGTCCTCCATCGGCATGATTACAAAAGCCTTGTCATAATCATAGACACCGACTTCAAATATCGCGGCGACATCATAGGCAATTTCGCGCGGCACCGTTCCGAACGGCGTTGAACGCCCTTGCGGATTGATGATGGTAATCCGGCTCCCGACCTGCGCGCCCAAAGTCGTTGCCAGCCGGCTTCCGATGCCGACCCGCCCTGATCCTGCCTCGAGACGCGCCAGATCACCGGCGACAGTTTTTCCGTCGAGGGTTTCATTGTTCAATATGTCGGGAACCAGCATCCCCCGCACCAGAACGGCCTCGACCCGTCCATTGAACGTGGTCAGCAAGGGTTGTTCTATCAAAGGTGATGCGGAGACGACACCCTTGGTTTCGCGAGTTTCCTCGAGCAATTCGCGCCAGTCCGGCAGACGGCCACCATAGCCCTGGATCACGGCATGGCCATTCAGGCCAACGATTTTGTCGAACAGTTCCGCGCGAAAACCGTTCATAACGCTCATCACCACAATCAGCGCGGCAACGCCGAGCATGACCGCGACCAGACTGATACTGGCAACGAGGAAGATAAACCCCTCCCCTTTGCCGGGTAACAGATAGCGTTTTGCGATGACCCATTCATAACGGGATAGGAGCATGACTTGCGACGACTTCCTTGGATCAGGTTTCCCTGCCTTTACGTTCGCTGGTCGGGGCAAGCAAGTGGCATGGTGGTAAATCTGCTGTTGCCGATATGCCACAAGCCGTGACCAATCTTCCCAAACGCCCAAATTTGTCATGACAAATTTATGTCAGTCGATCACACATGGTTACAGAATCAAACATCTCGATTAACGGGTCATGGTTCAGGGATCCCTTCCGGTTCCGCCAAATGTTGGGGGACAAGCGGCGTTGAATAGGACGGGAAAACAGGGGACGAATTAATTCGTCACCATTTTCGCCCGGGTGCTCATTGGCATCCGGGCGTTTTTTTTGCGCAATAAATTTTCTAAACCGTTGGCAATCGGCCTTTTTCTTCCTCTTGAAATCCAGCAAACCAATCATATCTTTATGGGTGTGGAACGCCAATCCGGGTTTCACAACAGCGAACCGGATGCCGCATTTGCGGGTCCAGATTTACATTGCTCAATTGCAGAGGATATAGATATGAATCGTTTTGACTTTACCCCATACCGCCGCTCAACCGTAGGTTTTGACCGGCTGTTCGACCTTCTTGAAAATAATGCCCGCGCGCAGCAATCCGAGAATTACCCGCCGTTCAACATCGAACGCAGTGGCGAAGATCAGTATCGGATCACGCTAGCCGTCGCCGGTTTCAAGGATGAAGAAATCGAAATCACCGCCCAGCAGAACCTGCTGCTCGTCGCCGGCAACAAGAAAGCCGACGATCATGAAGGCAAGCAGTTCCTGCACATGGGCATCGCCAACCGCAACTTCGAACGGCGCTTCGAACTTGCCGATTTCGTCCGCGTCGAGAATGCCGAACTGGCCGATGGCCTGCTGGAAATCGACCTGGTCCGGGAAATTCCCGAAGCGATGCGGCCGCAGACGATCGCCATCAACAAAGGCGACAATGTCACCAAGATTGCGGACAAGCGCAAAAAGAAAGCAGACAAAGCCGCTTAAGCGCGTCTTTTAACCGAAAGCCAGAGGCAGCCAGAGCAATCTGGCTGCCTTTTTTATCAATGGTAGAATAAAATGGGGCAGCCGGATGAGGATCCGACTGCCCCTGACACCCGCTTGGTGTCACTCTCGACGATAATTAGCCCGGGTCGCAAAAGGCCAATTTTCGTCAAGAATCTGCTTCGGCAATATGGGAAAGCATCGCATGGTCCAATATCCGGACCTTTCCGCTCTCCACTGCCACAATCTCGCTTTCCGACCAGGCAGAAAGCTGCCGATTAATATGTTCGCGCGACATGCCGGCAAAGTTGCCGAGTTCGCTCTGGCTCAGGTCCAGCTTCAGTCGCCCTTCTTCTGCACCGACCACGGATAGTCTCAACAGATAGCGCGCCAGTCGCGGACCAGAAGTATAGGCACGATCGCCTTCGATCATGCTGTTGGCCATCCGGATTCGCTTGGCCATGACCTTCAAAAGCCGCAGCGCCATATTCTTGTGCCTGGCTAGGATATCTTCAAAAGCTTCGCGCGTTATCGAAAGCGCCGATGTCGGTTCGATCGCGGTTACACTGGCCGTCCGTTCGCCACCATCCAGCAGCGCGATTTCACCAAGGACCTGCCCGGCTTCCGCATAATCGAGAACGACTTCATAACCATTGCTGGCGATCATGCTGGTGCGCGCATTGCCTGACAATAATATCAGCAGCGAGTTTCCAGGATCACCTTGCATGATCAGTTCGTCCCCTTTTTTATATTGCACGAAATGTCCACGCAATATCAAGTCGGCCAGTTCAGCTTCGTCGCAATCGGCAAACAGGCTGTGCTCCGCCAATATATTTGCCAGTTCTTCGGCTTTCACTGCACCCATCCCTTGACCCTGTCTGGAAGTTTTTACTAACTTCCTTATGCTTTATTCATGTGACAATAGTCACATCCTGTAAAATATATTGGACAGATTCGACATATGTCGGAATCTAGCGATAACAATCGATTTCGGCGCCTAGACGAGCCTGCTTTGTTGCAGTGCTGCCGCGATGAAAGAGGCAAAAAGCGGATGCGGATCAAACGGTTTGCTTTTGAGCTCCGGATGGAACTGGACGCCGACAAACCAGCTGTGATCAGGCCGTTCGACGGTTTCAGGAAGCTCGCCATCGGGTGACATGCCGGAGAAGATCAGGCCGGTTTGTTCCAGCCGTTCGACATAGCCCTTGTTCACCTCATAGCGGTGGCGATGGCGTTCACTGATTTCGCGAGTGCCATAAATTTCGCTGATTTTTGACCCTTGCTGCAGCACCGCATCATAAGCGCCGAGTCGCATCGTACCGCCCAGATCGCCGCCAGCTTCGCGCTTTTGCAGACCTTCTTCGGTCATCCATTCGGTGATCAGGCCGACAACCGGCTCTTCGGTTTCACCAAATTCGGTGGTTGATGCCGTGTCGATGCCAGCCAGATTGCGGGCCGCTTCGACGCAGGCCATTTGCATGCCAAGACAGATCCCGAAGAACGGGATATCATTCTCGCGGGCAAATTTGACCGACCCGATCTTGCCTTCGCTGCCGCGTTCACCAAAACCGCCGGGGACCAGAATCGCGTGAAGCGGTTCCAGTTTTGCAGCGAGATCCTCTTCATTTTCAAACAGTTCCGCATCAAGCCAGCGAACCTGAACCTTGACCCGATTGGCCAGGCCGCCATGGAATAATGCTTCCTGAAGCGACTTATAGGCATCCTGCAGACCGACATATTTGCCGACCACACCGACAATGACTTCGCCTTCGGGATGCTCGATCCGTTCCATGACGTCATACCAGCGTGACAGGTCGGGTTCCGGCGCGTCGTCAATGGAAAAGGCGCGCAGCACCTCCCGGTCCAGACCTTCCTTATGATATTGCAGCGGCACGTTATAGATATTGCTCGCGTCCAGCGCCGGGATCACCGATTCTTTGCGGACGTTACAGAATTGGGCGATTTTGGCCCGTTCGCTCTCGGGTAACGCATGTTCGCAGCGGCAGAGCAAGATGTCCGGCTGGATGCCCAGTGAGGTCAATTCCCGGACGCTGTGTTGGGTCGGTTTGGTTTTCAATTCACCGGCAGCGGCAATATAAGGCACGAGAGTGACATGGACGGAAATCGCATTGTCCCGGCCTACCTTGTTGCGCAACTGCCGAATCGCTTCGATGAATGGCAGGCTTTCAATATCGCCCACAGTCCCGCCGATTTCGCACAAGACGAAATCGATGCCGTCGAGCTTGTCTTCAGCAAATTCCTGAATCGCGTCGGTGACATGCGGAATGACTTGTACGGTCGCACCAAGATAGTCGCCGCGGCGCTCCTTGGTGATGATCGACTGATAGATTCGACCCGATGTGACATTGTCGGATTGCAGCGACGGAACGCCGGTAAAGCGCTCATAGTGGCCAAGATCGAGGTCGGTCTCTGCACCGTCATCGGTAACATAGACTTCGCCATGCTGATAAGGCGACATCGTGCCTGGATCAACGTTGAGATAGGGGTCGAGTTTCCGGATTCGCACGGAATATCCGCGAGCCTGCAACAGAGCGCCGAGGCTCGCCGCCATCAGACCTTTGCCAAGAGAGGAAACCACACCGCCGGTAATGAAAATATATCGCGCCATGGGAGGAGAGGCTTAAGGCGTAAATACCACTTATGGCAATCCCGCGAATCCGGAAAAGCGAAATAAATATTATTTGGAGGTGGTCACTATCCGCTTGGCGCACATCAGCGAATCAGCGCACACGGGTTCTGGCGGATAACTCCGCAGAACAGGGATCGTGATTACTGTTGTAAAGCCTTACTGGTCGAGCGGGACGGAACCGTCCGAGCTGGTTGCCGGCGCTTCTTCTGCCGCTGCAGCAGCGGCTGCTGCCAATGGATCGTCGCCGACCAGAGGCACGTCGTCAGCCGGAGCGGAAATCGGGGCTGTATCCCGCTGCAGGCTCTGGTCGATCGTTTCGACCTTGCCTTCCGCAGCAGCCAGAACCGCCAAGGTGATCGACAAGGCGACAAACAATACCGCCAGAACCGCGGTCGTCCGGGTCAGCAAATCCGCTGCGCCGCGCGCCGACATCATGCCGGACGGCGAGCCGCCGACACCCAGTCCACCGCCTTCGGATTTCTGCATCAATATGACACCCACCAGCATGGCGGCGACAATGGCTTGAAGGACGGTGAGAAAAAGAAACATGGATTTTCCGAACTAATATAGCGAGCATGCGCTCCGACGTGCAGCGCACATAGCGATTGACCGGTCCGAGTTCAAGCGATGATCCACTCCCCTGGAACAGCCAAAGTTTGTGAAACTTCGGGCCAAGGAAGCTTGGAAACACGTGCTGTTGGATAGAATATACCAAATGTAGGAAATTATATTTCCAACAATATGATCATCCGCCGTGCTCCAGACCGGGAGACAGGCTTTTAAATCAACCCCATTCAGGCTGCCGCAGCCGCCTCGATAATCGGACCAAATTTCGCAGCTGTCAGACTTGCGCCGCCGACCAGTCCGCCATCGACATTGGGAACCGCCAGCAACTCGGCTGCGTTGCCGCCATTCATCGATCCGCCATAGAGTATGCGCACGGCGTCGCTGCCCTGCCCCATCAATTCTCCGAGCTTCGTTCGGATCGCGGCATGCATTTCTTCAACATCGCTGGCTTCGGGGACACGGCCGGTGCCGATCGCCCATACCGGTTCATAGGCAATGGTCAGCCAGTCTGCGCTGGCGCCAGCGGGAAAAGAGCGGGCGAGCTGGATGGTGACTATTTCAATCGCCTGTCCGGCATCGCGTTCTTCTTCCGTTTCGCCGACGCAGATAATCGCCCCCATGCCTGCAGCATGGACCGCCTCCGCTTTCGCCTTCACTTCGGCATCGCCTTCCTGCTGGTCGGCGCGGCGTTCGCTGTGGCCGAGGATAGAGTAAGTAGCGCCTGCTTCCTTCAGCATCGCTGCAGACAGACATCCGGTATGCGCGCCGTTTTCGGCGAAATGGCAATCTTGTGCACCGATGGCAAAGCCCGGATTGGCCTGTGCGGCAGCAGCGATGAGCGTGGCCGGGGGGCAGATACCGACATCGGCGCCCTCATGATTGGCAGCGATCGCAGCAATGGCCGCTATATCCGAAAGCTGCTCGCGCAGCCCGTTCATTTTCCAGTTGCCGACAATATATTTGCGGTTTGCCATGATGCCCTTAGCCTTTTCCATTTTTATAATGTCCATCCGCTAACAAATATCCTTCCGCTTGCCAATTTCCTTCCGTAGTCTTTTGCTTGAACCACAAAGCCAAGCCGCCTAAAGCAAGCGCAAATCCACCTCCCGCAATGGAACATTTCTTTCATGATCAGTTTTTTCCGCCGTATTTTTTCCTCGAAACTGGGTCTTTTCCTGACCTTTTGCTTCGTCGGTTTGATCGCCATTGCCTTTGCCACCGCCGACGTTTCGAGCAGCGGCACCTTCGGCGGCGTGACAGGATCCGGAACGGCTGCCAAGATTGGCGACAGCAAACTGACCAGCGCGGAACTCGGCCAGTCGGTCAACAATGCCTTCCGCGGCGAACAGCGTCAAAACACCGGTCTTGATCTCAAGACCTTCATCAATGGCGGCGGCTTTGACGATGTGCTGGACCGGTTGATCAACAGCTTTGCCATTGCCGATTTCGGTGCCAAATATGGCATGGCTGCCGGCAAGCGCCTAGTCGATGGCGAGATTGCCAGCATCCCGACTTTTCAGGGCGCAGATGGCCAGTTCAGCGAAGAAAATTTCCGCCGCGCCTTGCAGCAACAGGGAATAAACGAAACCCAGTTGCGCGACGATTTTACCCGCAATCTGATGGCTGACCAGCTGTTGACGACAGCCGGGTTCGGGGCCGCCGTGCCACAGAAGCTTGTCATTCCCTATGCCTCCCTGCTGCTGGAATCGCGTGAAGGACAGATCGCAACCATTCCGTCGGTTGCCTTCATTGAAAACAGCAAACCGGCAAAAGCAGCCGTTGAAGCCTTTTATGCCAAGAACGCATCGCGCTATACGATCCCCGAACGCCGGACGATCCGCTATGCCCTGTTCGAAAGATCGCGTTTCAACGACAAGATCAAGCCCAGCGAAAAGGAAATCGCGGGCTATTATAAACTGAACAATTCCCGCTATTCAGCCAGCGAGACCCGCAAACTCAATCAGGTTATCCTGCCGACCGAAGCCGCCGCCAAGGCGCTGGCCGACAAGATCAAGGCCGGCACCACAATCGAGCAGGCCGCACAGTCGGTCGGGCTGTCTGCCTCCGAAGTCGGATCAATCACCAAGACCGACTATGCCAATAGCGCATCGCAAGCCGTGGCCAATGCCGCCTTTGAAGTTCGTTCGGGCGCGATTGCCGGACCGGCGCAAAGTGCGCTCGGCTGGCACATCGTCAAGGTTCAGGATATCACGCAAATCCCTGCCCGCTCGCTGGAGCAGGTGCGGGCCGAGATTGTGGCCGAACTGACTCGCGAGAAGATCGAAGAAGCCATGGCTGAACTGACCGTCCGGCTGGAAGATGAATTTGCCGACGGCGCGACACTGGGCGACATTGCCAAGGCGGAAGAGCTCAAGATCGAGTCCACCCCGCCGCTCCTCGCCAATGGCCAGAACCCGAACGATCAAAATTACCAGCCGATCCCGGAGATGCAGCGCATATTGCCGATCGCCTTTGCAGTGGATGAAGATTCCGATCCGCAGATTGTAGAGATCGTTCCCGGCGAGAAATATGCCGCGATCGACGTATCGGCAATCACCGAATCCGCACCGCCGCCATTGGCGCAGATCGAGCAACTGGTGACCCGCGACTATATGCTGGATCAGGGATCGAAAAAGGCGAAAGCCGTCGCCGACAAGATTGCCAAGGCAGTCAGCAGCGGCACCTCCCTGTCCAAGGCTGTCGCCGACGCCGGGGTCAAATTGCCGAATGTCCAGAAGATCAGTTCCACACGGGCCGAACTTGCACGGCAAAGCCAGCAGGGACAGGTCCCCGCTCCGCTCAGCCTGATGTTCAGCATGGCGCAGGGTACGGCAAAGTCATTGGCTGCACCGCGCGATCAGGGATGGTTCGTGGTCGTGCTCGACAAGCTCAATCGCGGCGATGCCTCGAAACGGGAAGATTTGCTGACCGCTACAAAGACCCAGTTCAAACAGGTGTTCGGCAACGAATATACCGCACAGTTCATCAATGCGATGAAGGCGGATATCGGCGTCGAGCGTAACGAGGATACGCTGACCGCGCTGAAAAACCAGCTGCTCGGCGGTAACTGATCCCAATATGGGTGGCAGTTTCGGAATAGAAGCGGCGCGCGCGGCTCTCGACAGCGGCAAACCGGCGCTGATCTGGCGGCGGCAGGTTGCCGACACCGAAACGCCGGTGTCCGCTGCCTTGAAGCTGATGGAAGATGGCCGCGGCGACTATCTGCTCGAATCGGTTGAAGGTGGCGAGACCAGAGGACGGCACAGCATGATCGGCCTTGCACCCGATCTGGTGTTCCGGGCTGATGGCGAGAAGGCCGCGATCAATCGCACATGGCTGCAGGACCGCGAGGTCTTTACCCCGGAAAACGGCGACAGCCTCTCCGTCCTGCGCAAACTGGTCAAGGCATGTCAAATGGACGTGCCGGAAGAATTGCCCCGTGCCCTCGCCTGTCTGGTTGGCTATTTCGGCTATGAAACCATCGGGCTGGTCGAGAAGCTCCCCCGCGCCCCGCAGTCCAAGCTGGACCTGCCCGACATGTTGTTCGTCCGGCCGACGGTGATCCTGATTTTTGACCGGCTGGC
The DNA here is from genome assembly GCA_963974765.1 of uncultured Sphingorhabdus sp. Lineage (GTDB taxonomy): Bacteria > Pseudomonadota > Alphaproteobacteria > Sphingomonadales > Sphingomonadaceae > Parasphingorhabdus. The sequence goes on along the minus strand of CAXBEI010000002.1, from coordinate 355,341 downwards.
TGATGAGCTGTTTCTGGTCGCTCCGGTATGGCCGGAGAGTGACGGCGATAGCGAAGCCAAGATCGCTGCGGCAAAGGAACGGCTGGATGAGGCGCAGCGGGGACTGGCTGACCCCGTTCGTCCTGAGCTTGTCGAAGGGCGGGTGTCAGGCAATGGAGAGACGGGCTTCGACAAGCTCAGCCCGAACGGACCGGAGTTCACCCCGCAAATCTCCGCCGAGAAATATGGCGAGATGGTGCTGCGCGCCAAGGACTATATCGAGGCCGGTGACATCTTCCAGGTGGTTCTGGCACAGCGTTTCACCACACCCTTCACCCTGCCGCCGATAGAGCTCTATCGCGCGCTTCGACGGATCAACCCCTCACCCTTCCTGTTCTTCCTTGACCTGCCCGGCTTTGCCCTAACCGGGTCCAGCCCGGAAATACTGGTTCGCGCGCGCGATGGCGAAGTGACCATCCGGCCGATCGCGGGCACCCGCCCGCGCGGCAAAAATGCCGCCGAAGACAAGGCCAACCGGGAAAGCCTGCTCGCCGATCCTAAGGAGCGGGCCGAACATCTGATGCTGCTCGATCTCGGGCGCAATGACGTCGGCCGGGTGGCATCTGCCAACAGCGTGGAAGTCACCGACAGCTATACGGTCGAGTTTTACAGTCATGTGATGCATATCGTATCCAACGTGGTCGGCGAACTGGCCCCGGACAAGGATGCGCTCGACGCCCTGTTCGCCGGCTTTCCCGCCGGTACGGTCAGCGGCGCACCGAAAGTGCGCGCCTGCCAGATCATCGCCGAACTCGAACCCGAAACCCGCGGCGCCTATGCCGGCGGTGTCGGCTATTTCTCTCCCGATGGCAGCATGGACAGCTGTATCGTTCTGCGCACCGGGATTGTGAAGGACGGCATGCTGCACGTGCAAGCGGGCGCAGGGATCGTGGCGGACAGCGATCCGGCCTATGAGCTGGCCGAATGCCGGGCCAAGGCGGGCGCTTTGCTGGCGGCGGCCAAAGAAGCGGTGAAGCGGGCGCAGGATGTCGGTTTCGGGCAGTGAACGAATAGGCCCGGACAAACTCTCGACAGTCAGACAAGATCACAGACGGAATGAAACGCCCAGATTGACTCCGTGATTGACCCGCGCATCGTTGAAGGAAAGATCGCCTGACACCGGGAAGAAGAAGATCGCTCGATAGCGGATATCGAGCGAAATATTTTCCGCAATGCCCGCCTGCACGCCGACTGCGATATCGGGACCGACGCTGGTTTCTCCCACTTCATCAAATATGACGGTTTCGGGACTTAGCGAGAGCAAAGAGGCTGCGACCTTATAATCCGGCTGATGGCTGACATGGAGCATTCCGTTGAAAAATGCGGTTATCGAATTGTCGATCGGGACAAAGGCTGTCGCCCCGAGGCGAGCGCTGAATATCTCGATTTTTGTATCAAGCAACAGATCGGAAAAACCCAGGCTCACCGGCGGTTGCGCGGGTTGCGTCGGGTTCAGCGTGGCGTTGGCAAAATTGTCGATGTTGAAAGAAACGTCGGCGGAAAGCTGACCCGATGCATCAATGTCCAGACGCTCGTATCGCAAGCCCCCCGACAGAGCCAGTTTTTCGTTCAGTCGCCGTTGCCAGGTCAGTTCGATATCGTAACGATCAATTTCATTGTCTATCGCTGCATCAATCACTTGCAGGTCTGTAATCGTCTGCGTGCCACTGTTGAGGCGCTTGTTGGTGATCAGCGTCTGGGTGCGATTGCCCGATCCGGACCCGAACATTCCCGTGAGTGTGAACCGGTCCTTGTCATCGCCAATCGAGATAGCGGCTCCGATCATCGGATAGGCAATCTGGTCACCGATGGATGATGCCCTGTCCTCCACCTCCAAACTGGCATCCGGTGTCTGGGCGAGAAATTGCTCGACCTCTGGCGAGACATCGAACGATGCAATCAGCTCATTATCGTCCGTCAGATTGGACGTACGCAAATTGCTGTTGTCGAAATAATAGGAGACGCGAGGGCCAAAGATCACCTCGGCCTGCGCCGATTGTGCAAAGAGCAAAAAGCCACTTACCAGTGCGACGCGGCCAATATATTCCACTCTGTCCCCCCATTTGTGCAGAACTATGAAGCAATGGCATAGGCATCTTGTACATCATATGCAAACCGGCCCGCAGCTTCTCGGCAATGTCGGGCAAAGGCGGGTGCGGCGCTGGCACCTGCGAAAGAACCGGTGAAGTGCGCGCGGGATATCGGATTTGGGGAGTGATTTATAAGCTTCGCTATGGCCGCAAAAGGGGCATGGCGAGTGCAGTTTCTGTCCGTCGGCAAGCGAACCAGTTCCGGTCATTCCGGACAGTTTATTCCTTTGCTTAAAACTGCCAACAAGTGAGGCAGAACCTAGAATCCGGGTTCGGCCCGCTAGCGACTGGTCCGACAAAGGCACTCGAAACGGCTGATTAACGAAACCGTTACTCATATTGTAGCCGTCTCCCTTCCTCAGACCGGAAGGGATGAGCATTGAATGTCATGCCGGCGATCTTGCGACAAACTAATACAAGATACTTTTATCACAGCATAGCCTGTATGCTACACATGCTATGCTACCATCTAGGGATGCCCCGCCGGTGGCTCTTGTCAACGGCATGACCGGTGCCGTTGTCGGTAATGCGGCCAGCTGAAATGCACTGCGAAGGACTTGGCTGAACAAATAGTGCTCCTGTAATCGGCGGCGCAGTGAAGCCGAAAAACAAGAAGGTCTGAATGTGATTGTAAAAAACCTCGCCGTATTATCCCAAACACTGACCATTCTGGCCTTGGTAGGTCTGTCTGCCGCGTGTTCACCGACAACCGCGTTGAACACGGCTCAAAATGGAACCCGCTGCGCCGACGTTACTGCGTCGGTCAACGATGCGGGATTTGGGGAGAAGGTTTCGGTAGACTGCGCAGATGGAAAGGCCGTCATACATTCCAATAGCTATCCCGACCATATTCTGATGACCGGCATAAAGGGAACAAACGAACAGGTTCCGGTGCCGGCAGAGGGTTATGCCGCGCCGATCCCACTCGAACCGGTTTTGGGTGATACGCCACAGACTCGGGACGCCGCTTTGGGGGTTGCCGTGAATGGCGTGCCCATTTTCGATTATACTGGCGGGGGCGAGATGACCGTTGCCGATCTCCATCACCACCAGACGCAGCATGATACGCTGCAAACCGAACAGCTTGATGTGTGCGGCGGCCATGCCGGCCGGGGGGACGATTATCACTATCACGTGAAACCCACCTGCATGGTTGATCAGATGAAGAATAAAGGCGATGCCGCGATTATCGGCTGGGCCTTTGACGGCTTTCCGATTTACGGCGACAACAATCCCGACGGGACCACGATCGCCGCCGGCACACTGGATGTCTGCAACGGGCAGCCAGATGCCTCTTATGGTTACCGCTATCATACTTCGGCCGAGGCGCCCTATATTGTCCAATGCCTGATGGGCGTGATTGCCAATATGCGCGAGTTACCTAGGATTTCCCCTTTGGTTCCGAAATCTGGCGGACCCGGACTGGATCCGGGTGTTCCACCGAGAGGCGGAGTAGAAAATCTGGTTTTCTCGGAAGACGAATCTGGCCAGCGCAGCATGGACTACACCTATCAGGGCGAAGCATATTATATTCGCTACAAGCCGGGAAAGACGGCGGGTTGCTATACGTTCGAAACACGAACAGTCACCAATGACGGCGAGCCGATAACTGGAGAATATTGCCGGTGATACGCGCAATCTCCCTGCCTTTTGCATTATTGCTGCTGGCGGGCCTTGTCGTCGACACAGAATTGAAAGAAGAGGGTAAATCTGATGCGTAAACTACTGGCGATGGCATTTCTTCTCAGCACAGGATGCGCAGCGACTCAGGACGACAATCCATCTGTGGCCGCCGATGACAAGCAAAGTTCCGGGGTGACCGCCGAAATTTGGGTCGACAACTGGTTCGAAATGTATGTGAACGGTGAAAAGGTTCTGGAAGATAGCGTGCCGATTACAACCGAGCGCTCGTTCAATGCCGAAACCATCGCGCTCGAAAACCAGTTGCCGATGACCGTCGCGTTCATGGCCAAGGACTTCAAGGAAAATGATACAGGTCTGGAATATATCGGCACAAACCGGCAACAGATGGGCGACGGCGGGATGATCGCGCAGTTCCGGGACGCCAAGACGGGCAAGGTCATTGCCGCTACCGACAAGACCATGCGTTGTATGGTCATCCACCGTGCTCCCGTAGACCGGTCATGCGCCAAGGAAAAAGATCCCGTCGTAGGTGAAGGCGCGTGCGCTTCTGTCAAAACGGAAATCCCGGCGAACTGGGCCGCGACCGACTTTGACGACAGCAGCTGGCCTGCGGCAGTGGAACATAGCGTGCAGGAGGTAAGCCCGAAAGATGGTTATGACGAGATCCAGTGGGATGCTTCCGCCAAACTCGTCTGGAGCGATGATCTGGTGCAGGACAACACGCTACTGTGCCGAATGACGATCGGGAAATAGGAGCAGCCCAATCTGCTGCATTTCATCCAATCCGACCAGAGCATCTCAAGTTTACCGTCCGCTTGTCCTAACTTCGCACCCAAAGCCGGCCTGTCCGAAAACCACCCAATAGCTCCCAATTGCTGACGTCAGAAATGATCAGTGCTTTCGCCGGTTTACGGCGTGAAGCCATTCCGGACCAAATCCCCTCACTCCAGCATCTTCGGCGCTTCCTTCATCAGCTTTGCCTTTATCTTGTTGGCGAACATCGCCAGCATCGGCGGCAGGTCGAGAACAACGTACACCTCATCTTCGCGGACGTGCATGTCGCTGATGATCCGCTGGCCGACCGCCTCGAGAGTGAAGTGAAGATGGTCGTCTTCCCATCGATGGCCGGTCAGGCTGGCACCCGGGATGATATCGCTCAATGTGTGGACACCGCTGCCGATCCGGCTTTTGGCTTCGGTCAATCCCAGTTTGTGGGGCACGGTGACGGTTACAGGTTCGCTCATAATCCTGCCTACCAGATTTTCACGCGTTTATCTGGTGGAATATACATGGCGCTGTCCGGGGTCACATTGAACGCGGCATACCAGGCGTCAATATTCGGAACGACACCATCTACCCGATATTCCGGCGGGCTGTGCGGATCGGTGAGCAATTGCTCGCGCAGCGCGTTTTCGCGGGATTTACCGCGCCAAACCTGCGCCCAGGACAGGAAGAAGCGCTGGTCGCCGGTCAGACCGTCGATTTCCGGCTGCTCGCCATGGCTGGCGACGTATCGGCGATAGGCGGAATAGGCCATTTCGAGGCCGCCCAGATCACCGATATTTTCACCCATCGTCAGCTGGCCGTTGACGTGAACGCCGGGAACCGGTTCAAACTTGTCATAGGCGGCCCCGAGCAATTTTGTCCGCGCTTCGAATTTTTCCGCAGACTCCTTTGTCCACCAGTCGCGCAGCTTGCCGGTGCCGTCAAACTGGCGCCCCTGATCATCAAAGCCGTGACCGATTTCATGCCCGATGACTCCGCCAATCGCGCCATAGTTGACCGCGGGGTCGGCGTTGGGATCAAAAAACGGCGGCTGCAAAATGGCAGCTGGGAAAGTGATCTGGTTGAGCAGCGGATTATAATAGGCATTCACGGTCTGGGGATTCATTGCCCACAGCTCGCGATCGACCGGATGTGGCAAGCGTGCCAGATCGATTTCGAAGGCAAATTGCGCGGCCCGCTGGACATTGCCGAGCACGTCATCCGGCTTCACGACAAGCGGAGAATAGTCGATCCATTTCGACGGGTAACCGATCCGGGGTTCAAAAGCGTCGAGCTTCTTTTGCGCTTCGCCGCGGGTCGCTTCATCCATCCAGTCGCTCTTGCTGATCCGTTCGCCCAGGGCCGCAGTCAGATTGGCAACCAGTTCGGTCATCTGTCGCTGGCTTTCGGCAGGATAGTGGCGATCGACATATTTCTGGCCGATCGCTTCGCCGATATGGTTGTTGACCAGATCGACACCCCGTTTCCAGCGCTCTTTCTGGACCGGAATGTCGCGCAGCGCCTTGCTGAAGAAACTGAATTTTGCCTCGTCAAATGCCTTGGGCAAATAGTCAGCATTATCGCTGATGAAATGCGCCGTCAGATAGTCTTTCCAGGTGCTGACCGGGACAGTTTCGAGCAGCTTGCCGCTCGCGGTGATTGCGGTTGTTTCGGCGGCGATGATCGTATCGACCTTGCCAAAGCCGCTGGCTTCCAGCCAGCTGGTCCAGTCGAATTCCGGCGCCAGTTCCATCAGCTGCTCGCGGTTCATCGGGTTGTAGATCTGCTTGATATCGCGCTGCCGCTCGGGCTCCCATTGCGATTTGGCGAGGGCCGTTTCCAGTTCAATGATCCGGTCGGCCTTGGCAGCAGCATCGCCGATGCCGGCCAGTTCCTGGATTTTGATCAGATAATCCCGATAGGCCGAGCGAAACGTGTCATATTCCGCGCCTTCCTTGAGATAATAGTCGCGACTGGGCATGCCCAGCCCAGCCTGACCGGCTGCAACGACATAGCGGGTGGGATTGGCAGGATCAGGCAAGGTGCCCACGCCAACCGGCGAGGCATAGCCGACGGTTCCGAACAGTTTCAGCAATCCCGCGCGATCCTCGACGGCCTTTATCTTCGCGAGATATGGTGCGAGTGGCTTGGTCCCCAGTTTTTCGATGGCAGTCTGGTTCATCCACGCAGCGTAAAAGGCACCGACTTTCTGATCCAGCGCATCGGCGCCGTCACCGCGTGCGGCGAGATCGTCGAGTATCGCGTGTACCTGATCGTCGGATCGTTCCCGCAATATGTCGAACGAACCATAGCGCGACCGGTCCTCGGGAATCTCTACCGTATCCAGCCAATGCCCATTCACATAACGGAAGAAATCCGCGCCGGGTGACACCGACATGTCCCGCGCGGAGAGATCAATGCCCCAGGCGCCAATTTCCGCTTTTTCTGCAGGCGCAGCATTTTCATCTGCGGTCGCTTCGGCGGCAGCGTCCCTGGCCCAGCCCAGTGCACTGACCGAGAGGGCGAGCAGAGATGCAGCTGCGGACAAAAAAACATGACTGGTTCTCATTGGAAGATCCTTTGGTTTCAATTGATAATATTGTGAACGCTCGGCGCGCAAATTACAATTGCTGTTGATCGAAAAATTGCGCTGTCTGGTCGCCCGCCGATCAGCATCAAACAGCGGAAAGAACGAAATTCTGCTTGGCCGGTCAAACACGGCCCGTTAGACGCGGTTGATGATTCTGGTTATCGACAATTATGACAGCTTTACCTTCAATCTGGTCCATTATCTGATGGAACTGGGCGCGGAGGTTCGCGTGGAGCGCAACGACGCGCTGAGCGCCAGCGAAGCTCTGGCCACCGGAGCGCAAGCCTTCCTGATTTCACCGGGTCCCTGCACCCCCAATGAAGCCGGCATATCGCTCGATCTGGTCGCGGCCTGTGCCGATGCGGGCAAGCCGCTGCTAGGCGTGTGCCTCGGTCACCAAAGCATTGGCCAGCATTTCGGCGGCAAGGTCGTGCGCGGCGGGCTGATGCATGGCAAGACATCGCCGGTCACCCATGACAGCAGCGGCGTCTTTGCCGGCCTGCCCTCGCCTTATACCGCGACCCGCTATCACTCGCTGATTGTCGAGGATATTCCGGGCAGCCTGCCGGTCAACGCCACCGCCGACGATGGTTCGGTGATGGGTTTCCGCCACGAAAGCCTGCCGATCCACGGCGTGCAGTTCCATCCCGAGAGCATCGCAACCGAACATGGTCATGCGTTGCTGGCCAATTTCATGGCGATCGCGGGGATCGAAGCGAAGGAACGGGCATGACGTTACCCGATCCGGCGAGCGCCCTCTCCGAAGCAGCGGCACGTGAAGCCTTTTCCGCGATATTGGACGGACCTTGCTCGGCCGAAGAAATCACCTCTTTTCTGGTCGCGCTGGCCGACCGGGGTGAGACTGCCACCGAGATCGCTGCTGCAGCCACCGAAATGCGAGCCCGGATGATCGGCGTGAATGCGCCCGAAAATGCCATTGATGTCTGCGGCACCGGCGGCGACGGCAGCCACAGTTTGAATATCTCCACCGCCACCGCTCTGGTGGTCGCCGCCTGCGAGATACCGATGGCGAAACACGGCAACCGCGCCGCCTCGAGCAAATCGGGCGCGGCAGACACGCTGGAGGCGCTTGGTCTGGATCTGGCGAAAGCGGCGACCAATGGCGAGCAGAGCCTGCGCGATATCGGCATCGCCTTTTTCTTCGCGCCCAACCATCACCCCGCGCTCGGCCCGCTCGCCCCGATCCGCAAGGCAATCGGCCGCCGGACGATCTTCAATCTGCTCGGCCCTCTGTGCAATCCGGCGAAGGTCAAGCGCCAGCTGATCGGTGTGGCCTCTCCCGGTCTGGTCGAGACCTATGCCGAAGCGGCGCTGCAGCTCGGCTATGACAAGGCGATGATCGTCTCCGGCGAGGAAGGGCTCGACGAGCTCAGCATTTCCGACCCCAGCCTTGTTGCCATGATCAGCGACGGCGCCGTTACGATCAGCCGCATAACACCGGAAGATGCGGGCCTGACCCGCCACCCGGCGGAAGCGATAAAGGGCGGCGATGCCGACTATAATGCTGCGGCGCTCAAATCATTGCTGCAGGGTGAAAAATCCGCCTATCGCGACGCCGTATTGCTCAACAGCGCCGCTGCGCTGATGGTCGCGGGCGAAGTCGACAGCTGGGAGGAAGGCGTCGAGGAAGCGGCAGAAGCGCTCGACAAGGGGCTTGCCAACGCCATGCTCAACTGCTGGATCGCCAATCAATGAACAAGCTTGATGAAATCTGTGCCGCCAAACGCGACCATGTCCGGCAACAGCGGGCCATTGTATCAGCCGCGGCGCTGCGCGACGATATCGAGCACCAGACCCCGCCGCGTGGCTTCATCGCCGCCATCCGGGAAATATCGGCAACCGGCTTTGCCCTGATCGCGGAGATCAAGAAAGCCAGCCCGTCCAAGGGATTGATCCGCGAAGATTTTGATCCCCCCGCCCACGCCCGCGCCTATCAGGCCGGTGGAGCGGCCTGCCTGTCGGTTCTGACCGACCAGCCCTATTTTCGGGGCGCCGATGATTATCTCGTCACCGCTCGCACCGCTGTCAACCTGCCCTGCCTGCGCAAGGACTTCATGGTCGATCCCTGGCAGGTCGCGGAATCGCGGGCGCTTGGCGCGGATGCTATCCTGATCATCATGGCGGCGCTGGATGACGCTCTGGCGGCGGAGATCGAGGCGGAAGCGCTGTCGCTCGGCATGGATGTGCTGATCGAGGTGCATGACGAAGCGGAACTGGAACGGGCGCTGAAACTGCGGTCGCCCTTGCTCGGCATCAACAACCGCAATCTCAAGACCTTCGAGACCAGCCTCGAGCAGACCGAACGGCTGGCCAAGCTGGTGCCCGACGACCGGATCATGGTTTCGGAAAGCGGTATCTTCACCCACGAAGATTGCCAGCGATTGTCCGGATCGGGCGCCCGCGCCTTTTTAGTAGGTGAATCGCTGATGCGACAGGATAATGTGGAGAGCGCAACCCGGCAGCTGCTGACAGGAAATCCATGAGCAAATTGACCCATATCGACGGCGACGGCGCGGCCCATATGGTTGACGTGGGCGGCAAGGCCGACACGGTCCGCGAAGCCCATGCCGAGGGCCGGATCGCGATGAAACTGGAAGTCTTGGAAGCTATAAAAGCGAACGCCATGAAGAAGGGCGACGTGCTGGCCACCGCCCGGATTGCCGGGATCATGGCAGCGAAAAAGACCAGCGACCTCATCCCGCTCTGCCACCCGCTGGCGCTCACCAAGGTGGCGGTGGATTTCACGTTTCTGGAGGACGGAATCAAGGTATCGTCCATGGCGCGACTGACCGGTAAGACCGGTGTAGAAATGGAAGCTTTAACAGCATGTTCTGTCGCACTCCTGACAATCTATGACATGTCGAAGGCTATGCAGAAGGATATGGAGATCAGCGATATCCGGCTGCTCTCGAAAAGCGGCGGCAAATCGGGAGACTGGGTCGCGGAATGAGCAGCTTGCTGCCTCTACACGAAGCCCAGCAGCGATTGATCGCGCTGGCCAACCGCCTGCCCGCCGAAACGCTTTCCGTCCACAACGCGCTCGGCCGCTATCTCGCCGGAGACCTGATCGCCAGACGCGAGCAACCGGCCGCCGATATGTCGGCTATGGACGGCTATGCGATCCGCTTTGCAGATCGGGACGGTCCGTGGACATTGGTCGGCGAGTGCCCCGCTGGCAGCCCGCCCTGCCGCGCGCTGAAAGCCGGCGAAACCGCGCGTATTTTCACCGGTGCGTTGCTGCCAGAAGGCGCGGATACCGTGGTCATGCAGGAAAATGTCGAGGCCGATGGCAACACCATCCGCCTGACCGCTGAACCCTCGCCCGAAAAAGGCCGCCACGTGCGGCACCAGGGCGGTGATTTCGCGAAAGGCAGTATCGGCTTGCCCGCGGGCAGCCTGCTCAACGCCGCGGCGCTCGGTGAAGCGGTGATCGCCGGCTATGGCGAGCTGCCGGTCGGCAGGCAGCCCCGCGTGGCCGTGGTTTCGACCGGCGACGAACTGGTCGCGCCGGGCAGCGCCACCCTGCCCCACCAGATCCCCGCCAGCAATGACGTCATGCTGTCCGCCATGCTGTCCGGCCTGACCGCCGAGACCCGTAGCCTGAGCCGCATTCCCGACGATATGGACATCTTGTGCCAGACGCTGGAAAGCGCGAAGGATTGCGATATCATCGTCACCATCGGCGGCGCATCGGTCGGCGATCATGATCTGGTCGGCCCCGCCTTCCGCAAGCTCGGTGCAGAGATCGACTTCTACAAGATCGCGATGAAACCGGGCAAGCCGGTGATGGCCGGAAAGCTCGGCAAGACGGTGATTCTGGCGCTCCCCGGCAACCCGGCTTCCGCCTTTGTCGCGGCGACCCTGTTTCTGCTGCCGCTGATCCGCTTCATGGTGGGAGCCGCCCGCTATCTGCCCGAATATCAGAGCGCCCCGACCCGCGAAGCCCTCCCCGCCAACGGGCCCCGCGCGCAGTTTTTGCGGGCGAAAGTTGATCAAGCCGGGATCACGCCTTTTGGCAGCCAAGACAGCGCCAAACTTTCGGTGCTGGCCGCGGCGAATGCGCTGCTGTGGCGCCCCGCGGGGGCGGATGTGGCTGAGGCGGGTGCGATGGTGCCTTATATCGCGATATAGTTGCTTGGGTCCCGAAGGGATGTTTCGATACCAGCAATTTACGCGTTGTTTCTTCGACTTTTACTATTGCTGCCGAAGGGCCGTCCGCTATCGGCACCCTGCTGGAGCGCGGTTAAAGGCTGAAAATGGGTGGGAAGTGGCAATTGGTAAGAGCGACTTCTAATGTCTGCAACATTCCGAAAGCGAACTTTCACAGATGCATCCTAAAATATTTGTTTTGGAAGCTCAGATGTTCCAATAATTTTGAACGTGAATCGAGTAAGAGAGAACCCGCTTGCCTTTCCAAAACCACCAGTTATTTCTAGCTCCAAATTGGGGAGAGACGGATGCTTAAATTTGCTTCTTTTGGCGTTTATTTGGCAGCGATAATTACACCGACCGTCATTCATGCTGCGGTGGATCCTGCCTCAGATTTGGAACTGCCCAATCTAGACATACCAGAAAAAGAATTGGGCGATGCTCAAAAATATGTCATTTTTCACAAGCTCGGCATTACCGCTGAACAAGCGGAGGCAGATCTTTCTTTTTGCTTTAAGTTTTTACAACTCGGCGTTGGCCGCCGGGCCCCCGGCTTTATCCCATGGGAGCGACGTGACCCCGCAGCCCCGCTGCGCTATGATGGCCTAAACTTGGGCGTGGTCGGACTGGGGATTGCCGCACTGGTTGCCGGGCCATACGAGCGGGGTATACGCCAGTCTCGTCTTTATCGTTGTATGGTTCCACGCGGATATGCCCGCTACCGTACATCAGAAGATGTTTGGAAACTTTTGAATGATAAAAAGGGGGAAGCTAATATACCGCTTCAGGCCGCAATAGCCGCTGGCCCCAAACCCCCAACCGCGAGCATAGAACCATGACAGGACGTATTTATCCGGTGTTCAGATCGTTGTTCTTTGCCCTGCTTTTTTCAGGACTTTGTTCACCCGCTGAAAGCAAATCGAACCCCGATATTGTACATTTTAAAAAGGGCGAAGAAATTCACGCAAAGGATGACAAAGCGTATGCTCTGATGCGCTACGAGAGCAACACCAAAAGCCCGTCGATCATGCTGCTAAGAATCCCGTCAACAGAAGAGATGACCGGTTATGAAGCAGCGAAGCAGGCGGCATATCAAGCAGCAGGCAATAAAGCAGGGCCGTACGACAGTTTCTTATTCAAGTATCAAGCGGTTACAAATTTTTATGAAATCAAACCCAATCGAGCGATCCAAAAGGAAGGAAAATCCACAACTGTCGTCGTTGAACTGCCCACAGGTAATTATGTGATTTATGGAACTGGTTGGCATGGCTCTTTGTATCAATGTTTTTGCTTCGGAACTGTCGGCTTCCAGCTGAAAAAAGGGGAAATCACCGACATCGGCAAAATACTCGTTGCAAAGGCATGGAAGCCTTCCAAGTTCCCCGAACTTGCAGGAGAAGATGATCTAGGTACTACAGCATTCTTGACCCTAGCTTTGTATGCCGTTGGCTTAAAGCCAACCAACTCAGACGACATACCAGCCGTTTTGGCCGACAAGAAAGTAGTTGCTGCCAGTCTATTTGCAGTCGGTCCTTATTTAGAAACGAATACGGCGTTGATGAACCGCATGGCACCTATCCCCGGTGTTCTTGCTTATGACAGCGGTAAAGTTATTGATGTTAGCAGCGGTTTGGAAGCCGTTCCCAATTTCTAGTTTGAAACACGCCTCTCATCGAGGTCGCGGATCAATCTGCCCTTATCACCTACCGTTCTGCCAATAGATTAATCACTTCCCGCTTGACTTCCCCCGTTTTGTTTCTTAATTGTTCCGCATTCGTTCCCAGAACAGGATCCTGGACATGCTCACGCAAAAGCAACATGAACTGCTGTGTTTCATTGATGAAAAACTCAAGGATAGCGGCGTTTCGCCCTCGTTCGAGGAAATGAAGGAAGCGCTCGGGCTCAAGTCCAAGTCCGGCATTCACCGGCTGATCAGCGCGCTCGAGGAGCGGCACTTCATTCGCCGCCTGCCCAACCGCGCGCGGGCGCTCGAAGTGCTAAAACTGCCCGAGGGCGGTTTGCACGAAGCGGAGCCTTCCAATGTTGTCTCGCTGCACCCGGAAACACCGGTGCGCGAAGTCATTTCCAATCCTGCTCCGGCTGCCAATAATGACGTGCTGGAAATTCCGTTGCACGGCCGGATCGCCGCTGGCGCCCCGATCGAGGCGATGGAAGGCCAGTCGGCGCTCAGCGTCCCTGCCGCTCTGCTCGGCCCCGGCGAACATTATGCGCTGGAAGTGTCCGGCGATTCGATGATCGATGCCGGCATACTCGACGGCGATTATGCGCTGATCCAGAAAACCGAAGTGGCGCGCGATGGCGAGATTGTTGTGGCGCTGATCCACGAGGAAGAAGCGACGCTGAAATATCTCCGCAAGGATGGCCGAAGCATCCGCCTCGACCCCGCCAACGCAGCCTATGAGCCACAGATATATGGCGAAGGCGAAGTGCGCATTCAGGGCAAGATGGCCGGATTGCTACGCCGCTACTGATCGGTTTTCTTGACGGTAGCCTTCCGCGCGTCAACCTTTCTGGCGCCGCCCGTCCTCGCGTCAGCCTCTCCGGATCGATAGCGGGTCCATTCATGCCTGCCGGTCCATGCCAGTGCGGTGGAGATTTTCTGCTGTTCCAGATCAATCGTCATGCCTCCGACGCGAGACAGCAGATTCCGGTCCGCCTTGATCCAGCGTGGTTGACAGCTTGACGGCAACCAGCGGTCGCTGACCACGATATCGGCGCGGCGACAGGCCGCTGACAAAGCCAGAGCGGAAATATAATGCGAGCTGCGGGTGGCCAGAAGCACCCATAGACGCCCTTTCTTCTCCAGAGTGACGAGACAGGCATCGCTATTGCAATCCGCATTGGGCCAGTCTTCGAGCGCCTGCGATTCCCCTTCCACGCCGGCATTTTCACGGATCATGTCGCGAATAAAGTCTCCGCCGCTCGTACGGAGCATCGCCAGTTCTCCCTGATCGTTGCGGATACCGACATGGCGGCCGTCACCGGTGATATAGATATCCGGTGCGCGGTTCGTGATGATCAGCACGGTCCCGACTATGGCGGGGATCAGACCGAGATAGCGCCATCGCTCCCGCCACAGGCATATCCACAGACCCGCCAATATCACCAGTCCGAACGCCAATATCGGTATCGACGGCAACATCGTCACTGCGCCGGGACGGGAGGAAACAAAATGGGCGAGCGCGATCAGGCTGGCCAGCGCCTGTTCGCACAGCCACCAGACCGGCGCGCCGAGACCGACACTGTCCAGAACCAAGGCCAATGCCTCGAGCGGCATGATCACGAATGTTGTCAACGGGATAGCGACGATATTGGCCAAGGCGCCATAAAGCCCGGCCTTGTGGAAATGATATAACGCAATCGGCATCAGCGCGATTTCCACCACCAGACCGGTCAGAAACAGCGAGAAGATGAAACGACCGATGCGGCGCAACAGAGGCTCCTCGCGCAACGCGAACAATATTTTGATCCGCGGATGTTCGTGCAGCGCGATAATGGCGGTCACCGCTGCAAAACTAAGCTGAAAACTTGGCCCGACCAGCGATTCGGGCCAGAAGATCAAGACAAACAGCGCGCCCGCCGCGACCATCCGCAGGGTGATCGCGCTGCGCCCCATCATCAGCGCCACCAGCACCAGCAGCGCCGCGACGCAGGCCCGGATCGTCGGCACCTGCGCGCCGGTCATCAGCGTATAGGCCACCGCCGCCAGCGCCGCGTAGGCCGCCGCCACTACCGGCAAACGAAAGCGCAGCGCCAGCGGCGGAAAAAGGGCGAGAAACTTGAGCAGCAGCAGATAGATCGCGCCGACCACCGCAGTCACATGCAGACCGCTGATCGAGAGCAGATGCGCCAGCCCGCTGCGCCGCATCGCCTCGGCATCCGCTTCATCAATGGCCCCGCGATCCCCCGTCGCCAATGTCGCTCCGATGGCACCGGCAGGCCCGTCCATCCGCGACTGGACATGAGCCGACAGCTGCTGGCGATATCGGGACAGCGCAAAAAGCGGATCGGCAGGACGCAATATCCGGACTTCTCCCAGCGCTTGCCCCGTAGCACCGAGCCCCTGAAACCAGGCCCGTTCGGAAAAATCATAGGCTCCGGGCAGCGCCGGCATCGCCGGTGGCATCAAACGCGCGCGCAGCTGGATCAGCGCGCCGTCCTGCAAACCCGGACTGGCCCGATCAAGCGGCACATTGACCCGGACCCGTGGCGGCAGCTGAGGATTATCGCCGGTGTTCAGCGTCAGCCGCACCATATCGCGAGCCAGGACCGGCTCGACCCGCTCGATTTCGGCATTGAAAATGGTGACAAGCGGCCGCTCCAATACTGGCGCCGCCACGCTCCACGAGCGATGCCAGATCAGCGCGCAGCCGATAGCGGCCAATAGGGCGAACCAGAATAATGCCTTGCCTGCTCTCGTGTCTCTTCCGGCGACGATGGCAAACAGGGCAATCGCGGCGCACAGGCTGATGAACGCCAGCCACCAGGCGGGATTGGCCAGATTGAACCAGGACGCAATGCCGCAGCCGAGCGCCACCGGCACCCATAAGGGAAGCTGGTCCCGCTCTTTCTCGAGCTGCGTTTCAATCAATTTGGAGAGTTGTGAGCCCTGCCATGAATCAGACAATTGTCGGGGATGAAACAGCGTGCTAAGGGCGGTGCCAGTCGAACCGGAACCGGTGCCTGTGGTGCCATTCGGGCTCAATCCATCCCGCATTTCAAATACCTATCACAGGGACCTTGCAAGCGTGAATTCAAATGATGCTGAACAGCCGAAAGAGACAAATATGGTCGTAACCCGCTTTGCCCCCTCCCCGACCGGGTTCCTGCATATCGGCGGTGCCCGTACCGCCATGTTCAACTGGCTGTTTGCCCGGCACCATGGCGGCAAGGCGCTGCTGCGGATCGAAGATACCGACAAGGCCCGCTCTACCCAGGAAGCGATCGATGCGATTTCCGAAGGGCTTGATTGGCTCGGCCTCGACTGGGACGGCGAAACGGTGTTCCAGTCGGAACGCGCCGAACGCCATGCCGAAGTCGCCCACGAACTGCTGGCATCGGGCAATGCCTATAAATGTTTTGCTACCCCCGACGAACTGACCGAAATGCGCGAAAAGCAGCGGGCCGAGAAAAAGCCGATGCGCTATGACGGCCGCTGGCGCGACCGCGATCCCTCGGAAGCACCGGAAGGCGCGCCGTTCGTGATTCGCCTGAAAACCGAAACCGCCGGCAAGGTCACCATCGCCGACATGGTGCAAGGCGATGTGTCGGTCCAGAATGGCGAGATTGACGATTTCATCCTGCTGCGCTCCGACGGCTCACCGACCTATATGCTCGCCGTTGTGGTCGACGATCATGACATGGGCGTCACCCATTTGATCCGCGGCGATGACCATCTCAACAATGCTTTCCGGCAACTGGCGCTGATCAAGGCGATGGGCTGGGCCGAACCGGTTTACGCGCATATCCCGCTGATCCACGGCAATGACGGTGCCAAATTGTCCAAGCGCCACGGCGCCCTGGGCGTTGACGCCTATCGCGACATGGGCATATTGCCCGACGCGATGTTCAACTATCTGCTGCGGCTCGGCTGGGGCCACGGCGATGACGAGATCATCTCCCGGGCTCAGGCGATCGAGTGGTTTGCGCTGGAAGGCGTCGGCAAATCGCCGTCGCGCTTTGACGCAAAAAAGCTGCAGAATCTCAACGGCCAATATATGCGCGAGGCCGCAGACGCCGACCTTGTGCGGCTCGCGACGCCATGGATCGAACAGGAATTGGGCGCGTCCTTATCGGCTTCTGACAGCGATTTGCTGGGTCAGGCGATGCCGGTTTTGAAAAGCCGGGCGAAAAATCTGATCGAATTGGCCGGATCCAGTCTTTTTCTCTTTAAAAAACGCCCACTTGGCCTCGACGAACGGGCAGAAAATCTGCTAGACGATGATGCAAGGACGCTGCTTAAATCGATTCACCTTGGCTTGACTGATCTGGAAGACTGGACACTCGAGGCAACGGAAGAAGTCATAAAAGCGATCGCGGAGTCTGCCGAATTGGGGTTAGGAAAGCTCGCACAACCTATGCGCGCGGCACTGACAGGAAGTACCAGTTCACCCGGAATTTTTGACGTCCTGATACTTCTTGGCAAAGAAGAATCATTGGGACGTCTTGCAGATCAAATAGAAAAAACCTGAATTTCAGGAGCAGAAAGGACAATATCGTGGGCGATAACGCAAAATTCAGCATCAACGGCGAAAATTACGAATATCCGGTTCTGACGGGCACAGTAGGCCCCGATGTCGTAGATATCCGCAAATTATACGGCCAGACCGGTGCCTTCACCTATGACCCGGGCTTTACCTCGACCGCCAGTTGCGAATCCGAGCTGACCTTCATCGACGGCGGCGAAGGCGTTTTGCTGCACCGTGGCTATCCGATCGAACAGCTTGCCGAGAACAGCAGCTTCATGGAAGTCGCGCATCTTCTCCTTCGTGGCGAATTGCCGACATCGGACGAATTTAGCGATTTCACCAACACGATCACCCGCCACACGATGGTGCATGAGCAATTGCGCGGTTTCTATCAGGGCTTCCGTCGTGATGCCCACCCTATGGCGATCATGTGCGGTGTGGTTGGCGCGCTGTCGGCTTTCTATCATGACAGCACCGACATCAACGATCCCGCCCAGCGGATGATCGCCAGCCATCGTCTGGTTGCGAAAATGCCGACCATTGCCGCCATGGCCTATAAATATTCGATCGGCCAGCCGTTCGTCTATCCCGACAATGAACTGTCCTACACCGGCAACTTCCTGCGCATGACCTTCGGCGTTCCCGCCGAGGAATATGAAGTGCACCCGGCGATCGAAAAAGCCATGGACCGGATTTTCATCCTCCACGCCGATCATGAGCAGAATGCGTCGACATCGACCGTCCGGCTCGCCGGTTCTTCGGGCGCCAATCCGTTTGCCTGCATCGCGGCCGGCATTGCCTGCCTCTGGGGCCCTGCCCATGGCGGCGCCAATGAAGCAGCGCTCAACATGCTCAAGGAAATCGGTCATCCCGATCGCATTCCGGAATATATTGCACGCGCCAAGGACAAGGACGATCCATTCCGTCTGATGGGCTTTGGCCATCGCGTTTACAAGAATTACGACCCGCGTGCGTCGGTGATGCAGGAAACGGTGCGTGAAGTGTTTGAAACGCTGAAGGTCAAGGACCCGGTCTTTGATGTTGCCCTGCAACTCGAGGAAATGGCGCTCAACGATCCTTATTTCATCGACAAGAAACTCTTCCCGAACGTTGATTTCTATTCCGGAATCATCCTGTCGGCGATCGGTTTCCCGACCTCGATGTTCACCGTGCTCTTCGCCCTCGCCCGCACCGTCGGCTGGGTCGCACAATGGAACGAAATGATTTCCGATCCAGGCCAGCGCATCGGCCGCCCGCGTCAGCTCTACACGGGCCCTGCGAAGCGCGACTATGTGTCGATCGACAAGCGGTAGAGACTTTAGATATTGAGAAAGAGGGGAGCCGGCGTGCTCCCCTTTTTTATGCGGTCTTCCGCTCTGGCAGTGACAGGGTGAAGGTCGACCCCTTGCCGGCCTTGCTGTCTACGGTCAGGCTGCCGCCCATCGCGCGAGCCAGACGGCGGGAGATGAACAGTCCCAAGCCGCTACCGCCGTCGCCGGACCGTCCCAGTCGTTCGAATTTCTCGAAAATCCGCTCCAGATCCTCCGCAGCGATCCCGTCCCCCTGATCGGTCACGGCAATCCGGGCGAACCCGTCTTCGGCTGAAACACGCAGCTTGATCACCGAACCATCGGGCGAATAGCGAATCGCGTTACCGATAAGATTGACGAGAATTTGCAATGACCGACGGAACTCGCCGCGGGCAGGACGTTTTTTGCTCTCGTCCGGAAGGTCTATCCGGATATGATGGTCTGCCGCCTTGACCGCGAGCAAGCCTGCCGCGCGGTGCGCCAGATCCACCAGATCAATATCATCGCCAGCAACGGTGAATTCGGGTCGTTCGATCGCCTCGAGATCGGAGAGGTCATTGACGAGGTCGAGCAAATGCCGTCCCGCCGAGGCAATATCCTTGGCATAGCTGGCATAGTCACCGCGTAGCGGACCTTCCAGCTTGCCGCTGATCGTCTCGGCATTGGCGATAATCTTGCCGAGTGGCTGGCGCAGGGCCGGGCCCAGCTGCATGCCAAACAGGCTGTCACTGATCAGTTTTCCGGTGGCACGCTTTATATCTGTACCATTGGCTGCCGGAACATCTGGCGCGTCGTCCGGCGTCGCCGTGAAACGATAGCCGGCGAACAAGCCGGCCTTGTCGATAAGCGGATTGCCCTGCAGCACGAACAGGCGCTGTGCTGCGCTCTTCTGCCGCATCCGCTGATTGCGGATCGGCTGGCGCTCGGCCACGGCTTCCAGCAGACTGGCGTTTGCCGAAGGCGGAATTACGTCATATATGTCGAGCAGAGACTGGCCGATGACGTCGAAATCCTGCCCCGCTTCTCCCGACATTTGCTGGGCAATGATCCGCAGCGCCGCATCGGTGCGAATCGCTCCCCGGCCTTCCAGTCGGTCAAAATCGCGCTCGCGCGACGGATCGACCTTGTCGCTCTCGTCATGCGAATATTCTTTCCAGTCGATGATCGAAAGGCTGAGCGGATCTGTCTTGTCCGAGGCAGAGAATCGCGTTTCGACCCACATTTCAATGCGGGATTCGTCATCCGATGCCTGTACCGGACGCGAGAGATTCATGCCCAGCCGCCGGCTGAGACGGCACAGTTCGGCCAGTTCGGGCACAGCCAAAGGCCCGCCCTCCTTGCCGCCACAGCGCAAATGGAGCCGCATCAGCAGCGGATCGGCCGACAGAAGCAATCCGTCGACATCCACCTGCCCCGACACCGGCTCGGTCAATTTGCGATCGGTGGTCATTTTCTCTGAATATCCAGAAAGTCATCGGCAAGACGCCGTTCGGCATTCTGATAGGCATCGGGTGATGCCCAGCGCGACACCAGAGCCAGACAGCGGTCCCGGTCGGTCTCGCCATAGCTTGCCGCAGTCAAAATATGGTCGCCGCCGTCGAGCGCGGCAAATATCGACAAGGCTTCCTGTACCGGAAAATCCGCCGCCCGCATGACAACGACAAAACGCGCCATATTCGGTTCGGCCGTGAAGGCGACAATCTGGTCGCTGGTCAGGCCGGATTGCCGCGCCAGCCGCGCGACAAACAGCGTCAGGCCGTCTCTCATCGGATGAGAAATGGAATTTCCTTCTGCTTCGGACTGGTCGAGCAGCTGGGCCAGACGCTCGGCCTTGCGCGCCACGCCAGCACTTTCGTCATGCGCGGCGAGCAGCCGTTCCGTCGCCTGCTGCAGCTGCAGGCCGGTGAAACCGGACAGTCTGGCAAGCGCGGCGGTTACCGGCCAGGCAAAGGCATAGGCAATTTCCGGCGGTAAATCGGCAGGACTGGCGGCAATCTGACCTGCCGCACCGGTTGTCTTGGACTGGGCTATCAGCAATCCCATCGCCGCTTCGGCGACAGCCGGATCCTCATGATCGAGATGGCGGGTCAGCGTCGATTCGAGATCTTCCTGCGAAATTTTCTGCAGCAATCTTGCCGCCAGTTCGCTCTGCTGTGTTTTGACAAAGAGATGCTGTACGATTTCGGGGGTCTTCAGCAGACCGGATTGCTCCAGCATGGCATAGCTCTGGCCATCTCCGCCCTGTGCGATACCGAGCAGCACTTGCTGGCTGACGCCCATATCCTGGGTCGCGATGATGCAGATACGTTGTTCAATCTGGCCGACGACGCTACGCAGATATTGCTGTGCATTCGAACGCATGCGGTCGTTGAAAATAACGTCGGTTCTTGGAAACAGGACCTGCGCAAAATCATCAGCCACGAACGAGGCTTTATCGGCCATCGCGCTAGCGTGGCGGACAATATCATTATGCTTGCTTCGATCCATCGGGAAAACTCGCTGTGCCATAGCTAGGCCGTACCCTAATGTGGTTAACAAGCCGCTAAGCCGAATATTGCTCTATTCGCCCCGCGAACCAGATATTTTCGGCGATTTTTTGGCCAAATAGCGATCGAGAAGGAGCGACAGGCCGGAGTAGAGCGCGGCGGCGTAAATGCCATAGCTGATTGGCCCGAAAATACTGGTCACAAGCAGGATCAGCAGCACCAGTCGCAGATCCGGCCTGATCAGGGCGAAGCGAATATTCCCCGGCGCGGCGCGCAAGAGCAGCAGATGCGCCAGCAGCAATGCGAAAATCACCAGATTGGGCATTATGGTGATCTCGTCAGAGGCCTGCAGCAACAGAATGGCCACACCGCTGGCCACAATCACATCCAGCACCATCGCGGTCCAGTCCCGAATTTTCACGACACTGTCAAATTGCACCATCGATGTCCGGGCAAATTGTGCAACGCTGCCGAAAAACAGCAGACCGAGCGCAGGAATAGAATAGCCGAAAGCCGCTGTCGCTATGCCGGCAAGTCCTGCAGCCAGTGAGAAAATCTGCAGATATTGCGGGGCAGCCTTCCTGGTCCAAAGCCTGGGAAGGCTTCGCTTGATCAGGGGGCGCAACAGAAAGCGGTTCAGGAAATTGTCCTTTTCGCCGGGCATTTCTCGCAACTTGCGCCGGGTATATTGCGCCGCGCTGATCTCGCTCTGGATATGGGAAATCGCGCCCGATCCCATCCGCCGGTCCGAGATGATCGCGCGCGGGCAATCGGCCTGAACTGCGGTCCGCAGCAGCGCCGATCCGATCTCCCATTCATCCGGAATATCGATCATCGCAACCAGCCGCGCTGCGTTCAGCGAGACGATCCCTAGCCAGCGCTGGTTGAGGTCAATACGCTCGAATTCCTGATATTCCTCGGCATGCAGCACGGTGAACAGCAATTCCTGGGGCGCTCCGCTCAGCTGACCGACAATCTCGTCATTGGGAATGATGCCATCGGCGATATAGACGATATGGTCCTGATCACTGGCATATTGGACAAGGTCACTGGGGCTGCGAACATATTCTGCATCCAGTCCCTGCTGCTTCATCTCGTCGATTTTCTGCAAAAGCGCGCCGTGAGTCACCGGGCAGAGGAAGATAAATTTCTCGCAGCCGAAGCGCTGCGCGGCCTGAATCTGCAAATCGAGCAAAGTGCCGGCGAATAACGGCAGCAGGGCGATTGGCCCGGTACCGTCAAGATCGTCTTTTGCCAGAGAAATCAGTGCCAGTTTCACGAAATTTGGGGTCCCGAACGATGAAGAGGAAGCATGTTCCTGTCCATAGATGGTGGCGTCCGGACATGCCAAGGGATATTCAGTAATCTATCAGTTTGAATTTCCGCTTTTGGGTGGGAAGCGGTCATCGAGACGCCTGTTTTCTAGCGGCAGTGCTATCTCGAAAGCGGACACTGGATTTGCTTGCATATGGTAAACTGTCAGCGAAAATTGGGACTGCCGTCGCGGATCGCGAACTGGTCGCCAATGGCGGCATCATACTAAAGGTGACGACTCTGGGCACGTATACAATCGAAGCGCAATCAAGCGCCTGTGAAGCAGTCGACAAAGTGAATTTCAAAAACGGCTTTTGCCGGCGCGCTATTGGCTGAAGTGAAGTTGGGCGCGCGAAAAGATAGTGTATTTCGCAAACCCCAGCTACAATAACGGAGAAAAGAATCTAAAGAGGATATTGATATGCGTGCATGGGCCCTGAAGAGTCGTCCCGCCGGTACCCCGGTGGCTGATAATTTCCAGATGGTAGAGGCAGCGGATGCCCCGCTTGGCGAAGGCGAATATCGCATCGCAAATAGCTGGCTGTCGGTTGATCCCTATATGCGCGGCCGGATGAATGACGTGAAAAGCTATGCGCCCCCGTTCGGTATCGGTGAAGCGATGACCGGCGGCGCGGTCGGCACCGTGACCGAAAGCAACAACGCCGATTATCCGGTCGGATGCAAAGTGCTGCATATGGCGGGCTGGCGCGATACAGCTGTCGCTGGCGGCAACAATCCTCCCGAAGGCGGAATGCCACCGGTGAAGCTTCCCGATCTCGGTGTTCCCGATCAACATTGGTTGTCCATCATCGGAATGCCTGGAGGCACCGCCTGGTTCGGCTTGCTGAAAGTCGGTGCTGCCAAGGAAGGCGAAACTGTCTTTGTATCGGCGGCGGCCGGCGCGGTTGGCTCAACCGTTACCCAGATAGCCAAGGCCAAGGGCATGACGGTAATCGGGTCCGCCGGTGGCGCAGATAAATGTGCATGGGTTAAGGAAATCGGCGCGGATGCCTGCATCGATTACAAGTCCGGTCCGGTATTGCCGCAATTGCGCGCAGCACTGAAAGAAGTCGGAAAATCCGGCGTCGATGTCTATTTTGACAATGTCGGCGGTGAACATCTCGATGCGGCGCTCGCCTGCTCCAACGAACGCGCCCGAGTGGCGATTTGCGGGATGATTGACGTTTACAACGATCAACAGCCGCAATCGATGCAATATCTGACCATGATCATCGGCCTGCGCATAAAGATCGAAGGCTTCCTCTATCCCGACTTCGCGGCGCAAGCACCCGAATTCAACGCCGATATGGCACAGCTGATTGCATCGGGCGCTGTGAAGGGCCGTGAGACGGTGATGGAGGGGCTGGAAAAAGCACCGGACGCGTTCATCGGGCTGTTTACCGGCGCAAACACGGGCAAGATGCTGGTTAAGGTTTAGGGTTCCGGCGGAAGCGGCTTTTATTGACCGCAACTTACCGATAGCGGAATGTTGCGGTCAATCTGCGATACCGACACAGCAGACACTAGAGCCGAATAACATGAACGACCTTTTTTGGGGTGGAAACGGAAATTTGAACCGGGACATTACCCGATATTCTGGTGATGCCGACGAACTCGACGCGCCGGAGCGGGAATATCAGTCCCGATGGGCCTCGACCGCGGAAACGGCGCGTTCCAGTTTCTGCAGAATGACCGGATCTCCTGGCGCGCTATGGGCGGCCTCGTCGGCGAGCTGGAGGATTTTGGTCGCAGAAAAACTCGCGGCCAGTCCTTTCAGACGCCAGGCGGCATATTCCCAATTGGCATCACAACGGGCTCTTCCGAGCAAGTCGACCTGCCGTTTTGCGCTGTCCAGAAAAGCCGCACGCAATTCTGCAATAAGGGGTTGATCGTCCCCCACTGCAGCCGTCAGAGCGGCATCTAAAGCTCCATAATCAAATGACATTCCTGCCGTTTACACGCAATATGGTTAACTTATGGTTTCTATGATCTGATATTGTGTTAAATAGTCCCATGGCAGGTGAATCTAAGATAATCGGGATGTGGCGCGATCGGGACGAAAGCACCGACGATGACCAGGCAACAACAACCACGAGCGTGGAAAGCGAAGCGCTCGACCGGGCATCGGAAGAGCATGATTTTTCCGAAGAAAATCAGCAAAATAGTGATGGTTCGTCGGAAGATGACTGGAACCATTATGCCGACGATCTTGCCTCTTCCCCTGCCCGCTCCCGCCTCATCCCGCTGCTGTTGTTAACCATTGCCGGGGTCTGCTGGACCGGGTTTTTCTTCTGGGCCAACCGCGACATTTTTACAACAATGATCACGCCCAAGGCCGGGATCGACCTGCTGACCCAATGGTGCCTGCCGATCGCCACGCTCGGAATTGCCTATCTGCTGTACATGCGCAACAGCACCCGTGAAGCCGGTCGCTTTGCCGATGTCGGCCTTTCGCTGCGCACCGAGTCCGAATTGCTCGAAGCCCGGTTGAAGACGGTCAATAATGAATTGAGCGTCGCCCGCGAATTTCTGAGCCAGGAAAGCCGGGAACTCGAGTTTCTCGGAGACCAGTCTTCCGGCAAGCTGACCACAGCCGCCGGCCTGATCCGGAAATCTCTGGATGACGGTCTTGGCAAGATGCAGAAGCTGGATGATGTCGGCGGTGCCGCCTATAAAAATCTCGAGCAGCTGCGCGAACATTTGCCGGTGGTGATCAACACCGCCAAGGACGTGACCAACCAGATCGGCAATGCCGGTCGCACCGCCCAGACAGAAATGGCGGCAATGGTCGCCACGCTCAAGAAAATCGGCGAAGTCGGCACGGCGGCCGAGCATAGCCTCACCGCCCTGACCAGCAAATCGACCCTATCGGTCGAAAATCTTGCCGTTGAAGCCGAGCGGATCAAGGCCAGCCTGACAGAACAGTTGCAGGAAGCCGAGGCCGGATCGGACCAGCTGACGGCCCTGTTGCGGAAAACCACATCAGAAACCGTTGAAACCATCCACAAGACACGGGCGCGGCTCGCCACTGAAGCTTCGGACTCGACCACAGCGATGCGGGCCGATCTGGACGCGCTGGAAACAGCGCTGGCAAGCGCCGGACAAATTGCTGACGGGGAAGAAGTGCGGCTGAAAGCGCTGGCCGAGACGCTCAATCAGAATATCTCCGAGATAGCAGAGAATCTCACGAAACTCGACAATGACAGCGGCGACAAGACAGCCAAGCTTGCCTTTGCCATGACCGCGATGGAACAGAATAGCGAAGCTTTGCAGCAGTCGCTTGAAAATGGCTATGGCGTCGCCGATGGCATGATCGAGCGGATGGAGAGACTGCTGGTCGCGCTCGACAGCAGTGCCCGGGAAATGGACGAGACCCTGCCCACGGCTTTCGAACGCGTGTCGGAGAAATCACAGGAAAGTCTGGCACTTTATGGCCAGATTGCCCAAGAGGCCCGCAAGGCGCAGGAAGACGCCGGCAGAGTGGCGCAACAGGTTGCACAGACCGACCATTCGATCACCAAGCAGCAGGAACAGCTTGGCAAGTTGCGCGACAAGAGCGACGATGCGAGCAAGTCGATCGTCCAGCAAATTGACGATATTTCAAAAGCCATCGAGGCCGTGCGCGAGCAGAATGAATCATTGGCGGAAAGCGCTGGCGAGAAAATGATCAGCGCGCTGTTGCGGGTCAAGGACACCGCCAAACAGGCTTCAGAACATTCGCGCGAGGCGCTTGAAAATTCGATCGCCGGATCGACGCAAAAGTTCGAAAAGATGAGCGAAGAAGCGCTGAACCGGATTATCGATGACAAGATCGCCTCGATTGCACCTAAGCTGGAACAGGCGGTATCCAGCGCGGTTGTGACCACCCAGTCCACCGCCGCGCATCTCACCGATCAGCTGGCGGCAATCGAGGATATGACGACGAAGCTGGAGCAGCGAATCCTGTTCGCCAAGGAAAAGGCCGAGCAAAGCAGCGACGAGAATTTCACCCGGCGGGTGGCGCAGTTGACCGAATCGCTCAACTCCATCTCGATCGATGTCGGCAAGATTCTTTCCAACGATGTTACCGACACCGAGTGGGCCGCCTATCTGAAAGGCGATCGCGGTATCTTCACCCGGCGGGCGGTTCGCTTGCTCGACAATAGAGAAGTTCGCGAAATCCTCGCGCAATATTCAGGCAATGACGAATTCCGGGAGCATGTGAACCGCTATATCCATGATTTCGAAGCGATGCTGCGCGGCGTATTGGCCACCCGCGATGGCAGCGCGATCAGCGTGACCCTGCTGTCATCGGACGTCGGCAAGCTTTACGTCGCGCTGGCTCAGGCGATCGAGCGCCTGCGCAACTAGGATCAGACGTCTTTCATCCGTTCGCGGCTATTGAAGAAATCAATGGTGTCCAGAGTAATCCAGCCATTGGCATAGTTGAGATAGAATAAGCCAAAGGCTGCTGTCGCCAGCAACGTTGTCAGCAGCAGCACCCGCAAAGGCCGAAAGTTGACCGGCGCCCCGTCGGACTGGCCTTCGATCATCTTCATGCCCGTTTCATGATGGTTGCGGATACCGATCGGCAGGACGATGAACGCGGCAGTCACCCAGAAAAGTATATAAATCGCCAGGATAGAGGTAAATTCCAAAGCCCGCTAAGCCTCCACAGTGAGCACCGAAACAATCGGTTTTTTGCCCGTCCACTCGGTCGCACTGCGACGGACGAGCAAGCGGATCGCTTCGTTGAACTTGTCGATATCGCCAACCGGTTTGGAATATTTGCCGACAATCTTGTCGACCACCTCGTCGAGGAAATCCTCTTCGTCTTCCTCGAGCGGGACGCCATGCATTTTCAGCACCGGTTGTCCAAAGATCTTGCCCTTGTGGTCGAGACCGATAGCAACAGAGATCATGCCGTTATGGGCTGTCTTGCGGCGGTCATTCAGGGTTTTGCCGTCGGCCGGGATGATCACATCGCCATCGACAACAAGCCGCCCCGTGCGCTCCTGACCCAATATTTTCGGTCCGTTGGGCGCCAGACGCACGACATCGCCATTCTGCTGGAATATCGCTTTTGGAATGCCCTGCTCCAGTCCGAAAGCGACCTGGGTTTTCATGTGGCGGATCTCGCCATGGACCGGCACCAGTATTTCCGGCTTGATCCATTCATACATTTGCGCCAGTTCCGGCTGTCCGGGATGGCCCGAAACATGGATATGTTCCTGCCGCTCGGTGATCATGACGACACCCTTGGCCGCAAGCTGGTTCTGGATCCGGCCAATGGCAATTTCGTTGCCCGGGATCTGCTTGGACGAGAAGAGCACATGATCGCCTTCGGACAATTTGATCTGGTGGCTATCGCCGGCAATTCGTCCGAGAGCCGCTCTTGCTTCACCCTGACCACCGGTTGCAATGATCATCACATCGCCGCGTGGCAGGCTCATCGCTTCCTGAAAATCGATTGTCGGCGGGAAATCCTTGAGATAACCGTTTTCGCGGCAATTCTCGATGATCCGGTCGAGCGAACGTCCGGCAACACAGAGCTTGCGGCCCGCATGAATAGCGACTTCGCCCAAAGTCTGGAGCCGTGCGGCATTGGATGCGAAAGTCGTCACCACAACGCGGGTATCGATTTCGTCGACCACCCGCATCAGATTGCGGCGGACCTCGCCTTCCGATCCCGAAGCCTTGTCGTTGAAGACATTGGTCGAATCGCAAACCATAGCGAGGATGCCATCGTCACCGATCTGCTTCAGCGTTTCCGGTGAAGACGGGACACCGAGCACAGGCTCGTCATCCAGCTTCCAGTCACCGGTGTGGAAAATCCGGCCATAAGGCGTATCGATCAGCATCGCATTGCCTTCGGCAATAGAGTGGGCGATCGGCAGATAGCGGAAGCCGAACGGCCCGAGATCAAAACTGCCTTCATTGGGAATGATATTGAGTTCTACATCATTTTGCAGGCCGACTTCTTCCAGCTTGCGACGGATCAGGCCTGCGGTAAACGGAGTAGCGAACAAAGGAACATCAAGGTCAGCGGCAAAATAGGGAACCGCGCCAATATGATCTTCGTGACCATGGGTCAGCACGATGCCGAGCAGGTCCTTGCGGTGCTTCTCGATAAATTCGAGATCGGGCAGGATCAGGTCAATGCCCGGATAGCTCGGGTCAGCAAAGGTCATGCCGAGATCGACCATCACCCACTTGCCATCACAGCCGTAGAGATTGACATTCATGCCGATTTCGCCCGACCCGCCAAGGGCCAGGAAGAGAAGTTCTTTTTTAGGTTTTGTCATGAAGCGTTTGTTGCTCGCTGATAGAGGAAATGCAGGCCCTGAAGTGTCAGGTCCGATTCCAGATGGTCAAATACATCTGTATGTTCGTCAAATAATACGGCTAATCCGCCGGTAGCAATGATCTTGGTCGGGCGTCCGATTTGCGTTTTGGTACGCGCTACCAGCCCCTCAATCATCGCGACATAGCCCCAGAAAATGCCGATCAGCATCTGGCTCTCGGTGGTCGTGCCAATCACATTGTCGTCTTCAGGGGACTCTAGCGCAATACGGGGCAATTGTGCAGTTTTTCCGACAAGCGCATCGAGCGAAAGATTGATCCCGGGCGCGATGATACCGCCCTTATAGGCGCCTTCATAGTCGGCGACATCAAAGGTGGTTGCGGTACCGAAATCGATGATGACGATATCCTGCTTATATTTCTGATGCGCCGCGATCACGTTGAGCACACGGTCGGCGCCGACGCTGTCGGGTTGTTCAACGTCGAGCGCGACGCCCCATTCGGCTGCACCACGACCGGCGACCAGCGGGGTGACGCCAAAATATTTTTCCGACAATACTGTCAGATTATGGAGCGCCCGCGGTACAACCGTACCAATGATTACCGCATCGACTACGCTCAGTTCCAGTCCTTCGAGCTCGAGCAACTGCCTCAGCCAGACGACATATTCGTCGGCAGTGCGCCGCGCGTCAGTGGCGATCCGCCAGCGCGCACGAATGTCATCGCCGTCAAAGAGGGCGAAGACAACATTGGTATTTCCAGCGTCTATGGCCAAAAGCATGGGCGAATCGTCTTTCTATCCGATTGAAATGTCACCAGCGCGTATTTCGATAAGCGTTCCGTCGGTTTTTCTCAAGCGCAGCGCACCGTCCGCATGCAGGCCGGCGAATTCTCCGGTGATTTTCTCGCCGCCATCGTCGCTTGTCGTCACCGCCATACCGACCGGATGCGCCAGGCTCTGCCACTGTTCCAATATATGGGCCAAGCCGGCATCGCGCCACAGCCTCAGCCATGACTCGAATTCACCGGACAACCGGTCGAGAAAGCCGGCGGCATCGACGTCAGCGCCTTCCGCTGCCATGCTGGTCACCGACCGTCCTTCAACCTGAGGGGCTTCGGCAATATTCACGCCGATACCGACCACGACCTGATCCTTTACCCGTTCAAGCAATATGCCGCAGATCTTGGCCTCCGATACGAGCACGTCGTTCGGCCATTTGAGCAGCATTGGCACATCGGGCAAGAAGGAGCGAATGGCCGCATGGACAGCCGGTCCGGCAACAAAAGACAAGGAGGAAGGCGCTGGATCAGACGGCCGAATATCAACCACTGTGCTGCAAAAGAGGTTGCCCTGCGGACTTTCCCATTTGCGGCCCCGGCGCCCTACCCCGCCCGTCTGTTTCTCGGCCCGCAGCCAAAAGCCTTCCGGTGCACTGCCGGTAAGAGACAGCGTCTTCAGGTCCGCATTGGTCGATGCGGTTTCGGCAACAGTCTCTACGAATATAGTCAGAAAAGCGACGCCGCGGCAGCGTCCGTTATCGGCGCCATGAACGGTATCGCCAGATAGCCCAGCGGCGATACGAGCAGCGCCAGAAGTGCAATCAGCCCGTTTTCGGTCTTGTGCCCCGTCGCTACGATCTCGCCGGCAGGATCATCAAAATAGATGATCTTGACGACCTTGATATAGTAGAAGGCACCGATCACCGAGGCAGCGATACCGATTACCGCGAGCGGCAGCATGCCTGCGGCTACAGCCGCATCAAAGACCAGGAACTTGCCCCAGAAACCGAACAAGGGCGGGATACCGGCTAGCGAGAACATGAAGACCGCGAATGCGGCAGCAAGACCGGGACGTGTCTGCGACAGTCCGGCCAGACTGGACAGGCTTTCCAGCGGCTTGCCATCCTTGTCGCGCATCTCGAGCACGCAGACAAAGCTGCCGAGCGTCATCGCGACATAGACGACCAGATAGAACATCATCGCCGAGATGCCCTGCGCAGTGCCGGTAGCAAGGCCGATGAGCATGAAGCCAACATTGTTGATCGAACTATAGGCCAGCAAGCGCTTGATATTCTGCTGTCCGATCGCGGCAACCGCACCGAGGATGATCGAAGCCAGAGCGACGAACACGATGATCTGCTGCCAGGCCGATGTCTGGCCACCAAAGGCCTCGATAATTACCCGTGCCGTCAGGGCAACAGCGGCCACTTTAGGAGCGCTGGCAAAGAAGGCGCTAACCGGTGTCGGCGCGCCTTCGTAAACGTCGGGCGTCCACATGTGGAACGGTACGGCGCTGATCTTGAATGCGAGACCCGAGAGCACCAGAACCAGCCCGATCAGCGGGCCGGTCGAAAGATCACCGCTCAGCGTTTCGCCGATTACCGCGAAGCTGGTCGAACCGGCAAAGCCATAGACCAGAGAAATACCGAACAGCAGCATACCGCTGGCCAGTGCGCCGAGAACGAAATATTTCAATCCGGCTTCGGACGACCGCACATCGGTGCGGATGAAGCTGGCCAGAACATAGGCCGAGAGGCTGTTCAGTTCGAGACCGATATACAGCGTCATCATGTCGGTTGCCGATACCATCATGCCCATGCCGACACAGGCGAACAGGATCAGAACCGCATATTCCGGGCGATATTTACCGCCGGCCTGAAAGAAACGCGGCGCAATCATCAGAGATATGATCGCCGCGAGATAGATCAGGAATTTCGCTGCACTGCCGAACGCATCCATACGATATTGGTCGCTGAATGCGGATGCACCGTCCTTGAATTCGGGCATATGGGCCAGCACCATCAACAGGATCGAAGCGCCGAACAGTGCCGCTGCCGACAATATCGTAACCAGGCGCGCCGATTTTTCGCCACCCCAGGCGGCGATCAGCAACAGGATCAAGCTGGAAACCGTCAGAAAAACTTCCGGCGAAACCAGATAAAGGGAATTTCCGATATCCATCAGTGTGCCTCCCCTTGGGCATGGTCTTGGGCGACGGCTTTCGCCTCACCGATTTTGAGATGTGCGTCGCCCGCAGGGGCAGCGCGGTCGATGCGCGCAACCAGCGCGCCGACGTCGCCGCGGATCGGCGCCATGAAGCTTTCGGGATAAACACCCATCCACATCACAGCAGCGGCGATCGGCGCGAGCAGCGCCATTTCCCGTGCAGACAGATCCGGCATCGCTTTGACATCCTCGTGAACAAGTTCACCGAAGGCAACCCGGCGATAGAGATAGAGCATATAGCCGGCGCCGAGAATGATCCCGGTGGTGGCGACAAGCGTCACCCAGCTGTTGACCTTGTAGAGGCCGACCAGCGAGAGAAATTCGCCGACGAAACCGCTGGTGCCCGGCAAGCCAATCGAGGCCATGGTGAACAGCATGAAGAGAATCGCATATTTCGGCATGTTGATTGCCAGTCCGCCGTAACGGTCGATTTCACGTGTGTGCAACCGGTCGTAGATCACGCCGACGCAGAGGAACAGCGCGCCGGATACCAGACCGTGGCTCAGCATGACGATGATAGCGCCCTCGATACCCTGACGGTTGAACGCAAACAGGCCGAGCGTCACAATCGCCATATGGGCAACGGATGAATAAGCGATCAGCTTCTTCATGTCCTGCTGCACCAGAGCAACCAGCGACGTATATACCACAGCGACCATCGACAGACCGAAGATCAGCCAGATGAATTGCTCGGACGCTTCGGGGAACATCGGCAGCGAGAAACGCAGGAAGCCGTAGCCACCCATTTTCAACAGCACGCCAGCCAGGATCACCGAACCGGCGGTCGGTGCCTGAACATGGGCATCCGGCAACCAGGTGTGGAACGGCCACATCGGCATCTTGACCGCGAAGCTGGCAAAGAATGCCAGCCACAGCCAAGTCTGGGCTGCGGGATCGAAATCATAGTTGAGCAGAGTCGGAATATCGCTGGTTCCGGCATCCTGTACCATCCACAGCATCGCGACCAGCATCACCACCGAGCCGAGCAAGGTGTAGAGGAAGAATTTATAGCTGGCGTAAATCCGGTTGGCTCCGCCCCAGATACCGATGATCAGATACATCGGGATCAGGCCAGCCTCGAAGAGGATGTAGAACAGGAAGAGATCCTGCGCCGCGAACACGCCGATCATCAGCACTTCCATGAACAGGAAGGCCGCCATATATTCG
Source organism: uncultured Sphingorhabdus sp. (assembly GCA_963974765.1). Classification (GTDB taxonomy): domain Bacteria; phylum Pseudomonadota; class Alphaproteobacteria; order Sphingomonadales; family Sphingomonadaceae; genus Parasphingorhabdus. The sequence continues at coordinate 322,269 of CAXBEI010000002.1, read as the reverse complement.
CCGACGCGGGTCTGGATCGACTCCCAGCTGGCGCCGATACAGATCGGCATAAGGAAGACGGTGAGCATGATAAGCAGCATCGAAATGCCGTCGATACCAAGCGCCCAGGCAAAACTGCCGAACAGATCGGACCGCTCGACATATTGCCACTGCGGACCGCCAATATCGTAATTGGCCCAGAGCACCACGCCGAGGCCGAACAGCACCAGCGTCGTCACCAGCGCCAGCCAGCGCGCCGCCTGCGCGTTGAGGAACAGACAGATAATTGCCGCCAGCATGGGCAGGCCCATCATCAGGGACAGGATCGGGAAATCAAGCTGGTTCATTAGCTGGCTCCCTGCACGATAATCCAGGTCGCTGCGGCAGCGAGGCCAAGCAGCATGACGAGGGCGTAAGTATAAAGATATCCGCTCTGGAAGCGTTTCATGACGCCGGAGCCGCTGGCGACGACCGAAGCGATCCCGTTGGGCCCGAAGCGGTCAATCGTGCCTTCGTCACCGGTCTTCCAGAATTTCCGGCCCAGCCAGAAAGCGGGGCGGATGAAGATCAGGTTGTACAGCTCGTCGAAATACCATTTGTTGAAGAAGAAATTGTAGAGCGGGCTGAATGTCGCGGCCAGTCGTGCCGGACGGTCCTTGCCGAAGAAATACATGAAGATAGCGGTGCCCAGACCGGTCAGCATTGCGACGGTCGAGGACAGTTTCACCCAAAGCGGCACTTCGTGAATTTCGTGCATCAGATGCTCGTCAAACGCCAGGCTTCCGGCCCAGAACACAGCACCCTCGGCCGCTTCGACAAACTGGTTGTGAAAAACGAAGCCGGCGAAAACGGCACCGGTGGCCAATACGCCAAGAGGGATAAGCATCGTAAGCGGACTTTCATGCGGGTGATAACCGCCGGTTGTATCGGCTCCGGCCTGTTCCGGCGTCTTGTGGACGCTGTGCTGGATATGTTCAGACTGGATCCAGCGCGGTGTGCCCCAGAAGGTCAGGAACATCAGCCGCCAGCTGTAGAAGCTGGTCAGCAGAGCCGCGAGCACGCCGATGAAGAAGGCGAACTGGCCGACTTCAGTACCGCTGGCGAAAGCGACCTCGATAATCGCGTCCTTGGAATAGAAACCGGCAAAACCACCCAGCCCTACAATACCGACGCCGGTAATCGCCAGCGTGCCGGCCATCATCGCCCAGAAGGTCAGCGGGATTTCTTTCCGCAGGCCGCCATAATAGCGCATGTCCTGCTCGTGATGCATCGCGTGGATCACCGAACCGGCACCAAGGAACAGAAGCGCCTTGAAAAAGGCGTGGGTGAACAGGTGGAACATCGCTGCGCTATAAGCGCCAACGCCGGCGGCGAAGAACATATAGCCGAGCTGCGAACAGGTCGAATAAGCGATCACACGCTTGATGTCGTGCTGGACCAGGCCAACCGTGGCGGCGAATATCGCGGTCGAAGCGCCGACGATCGTCACCACGGTCAGGGCAACCGGACTGGTTTCGAACATCGGAGACAGACGGCAAACCATGAATACGCCTGCGGTCACCATGGTGGCAGCGTGGATCAAAGCCGATACCGGAGTAGGCCCTTCCATCGCGTCGGGCAGCCATGTGTGCAGACCGAGCTGGGCCGACTTGCCCATCGCGCCGATGAACAGCAGCAGACAGATTATGGTCATCGTATCGAGACGCATGCCGGCAAAGGTAATGGACGAACCGGCCATGCCCGGTGCGGCTTCGAGAATTTCGGGAATGGATACGGTCCCGAAGACCAGGAACGTAGCGAAGATACCGAGCATGAAGCCAAGATCACCGACCCGGTTGACGACAAAGGCCTTGATCGCGGCGGCATTGGCGCTGGGCTTCTTGAACCAGAAACCGATCAGCAGATAGGATGCGAGGCCGACGCCTTCCCAGCCAAAGAACATCTGCACCAGATTATTGGCGGTCACCAGCATCAGCATGGCAAAGGTAAACAGCGACAGATAGGCAAAGAAGCGCGGCTGATCCGGATCTTCGTCCATATAGCCCCATGAATAGAGGTGAACGAGCGCGGACACGGTGGTCACAACGACCAGCATCACCGCGGTCAGCGCATCTACGCGCAAGGCCCAGTCGAAAGTCAGGTCACCCGAGACGATCCAGGTCAGAACCGGAACAACTTCGGCGCTTCTGGCTCCGCTCAGGAAGCCGATGAATACCGGCCAGCTCAACGCACAAGACGCGAACAATGCGCCCGTTGTGACGACCTTGGCCGGCACATTGCCGATGATCCGATTGCCGAAACCGGCGACGAACGCTGCCAGCAAAGGCAGGAATACTATAAGGGTGATGCTGTTCACGAACTAACCTCGTCGCCCCAGCGCAGGCTGGGGCCTGACCCGCCTATGGTGGGAGCACATGATTTGGGTTGGATCCCAGCCTTCGCTGGGATGACGATATTAAAATTCACCGGCGCTACCCCTTCATCCGGTTGACATCATCGACGGCAATGGTGCCGCGCTGACGGAAGTAAATCACGAGAATGGCCAGCCCGATGGCAGCCTCGCCTGCTGCCACGGTCAGGATGAACATGGCGAATATCTGCCCGGTCATGTCGCCGAGAAAGGCGCTGAACGCGACGAAATTCAAATTCACCGCAAGCAAGATCAATTCGATCGCCATCAGGATGATGATGATATTCTTGCGATTGAGAAATATGCCGAGCATGCCCATCACGAACAGGATCGAGCTGACGACGAGATAATGTTCAATACCGATCATGACATATCCCCGGCTGTTAAATGAATTGCGGAGAGAGAATCCGTTCGTGCTGAGCTTGTCGAAGCACAGCCGTCGAAACGCGATATTGCCGACACAACCGGTCCTTCGACAGGCTCAGGACGAACGGCGGACGGAGCCGATAGATTCTGAATCACAATTCCACTCCCTTGCCAACTTCGGGCTGCGTGTTGCGGGTCGCGTCTTCGGGACGCCGGGCAACCTGATCGGCGATATTCTGTTTGCGGACGCCGCCGCGGGTGCGATGGGTCAGCACGATCGCGCCGACCATGGCGACCAGCAGGACCATGCCCGCAGCCTCAAACAAGAAAACATATTTGGTATAGAGCAAAGCGCCCAGCTGTTCGATGTTCGACGGCGCGCCTTCCGGCAGGCCGACCACAGCGGTGGCCTCGCCCATGCCCGACGACTGCCAGGTACCGACGCCGAATATGATTTCCACCACCAGCACCAGCGCCAGCAACAAGCCGAGCGGCAGATGCTTCATGAACCCGGCACGCAATTCGGCAAAATCAATGTCGAGCATCATCACCACAAACAGGAACAGGACCGCGACCGCGCCGACATAGACGATCACCAGCAGCGCCGCGATAAACTCGGCACCGACCAGCAGCATCAGGCCCGCAGCGTTGAAAAACGCCAGGATCAGCCACAAGACACTATGCACCGGATTGCGTGAGAAAATGCACAGGGCACCGCTGGCCAGCACGATGGATGCGAATAGATAGAAAGCGAAAACTTGCATTATGCACATCCTCCCTGAAGCGAAGCTTTGGGGAGGTGGCGTGCAGAATGCACGACGGAGGGGCCGAACGAAGTGAGGATTGCGCATGGCCCCTCCACCATCCTGCGGATGGTCCCCCTCCCCGTGCTACGCACAAGGAGGAAAAGTTCAGCATATTTTTGCACATTTTCCCCCATTGGAATCATCACAGCGCCCATTACCGATAAGGCGCATCGGCGGCAAGGTTTGCCGCGATCGCCCGCTCCCATTTGTCGCCATTTTCCAGCAGCTTCGATTTGTCGTAAATCAGCTCTTCGCGCGTTTCCGTCGCATATTCGAAATTCGGCCCCTCGACGATCGCATCGACCGGGCAGGCTTCCTGACAGAAACCGCAATAAATGCACTTGGTCATGTCAATGTCATAGCGCGTGGTGCGGCGCGAACCGTCTTCGCGCGGCTCTGCCTCGATCGTGATCGCCTGCGCCGGACAGACCGCCTCGCACAGCTTGCAGGCAATGCAGCGTTCTTCGCCATTGGGATAGCGGCGCAACGCATGCTCGCCCCGGAACCGCGGTGAAATCGGGTTCTTCTCATAGGGATAGTTGATCGTCTTCTTCTTCTTGAAGAAATATTTCAGCGTCAGAGCATGGGCGCCGATAAATTCGAACAAGGTGAAGGCTTTGAGGGTTTGTGCGATGGTCATTTAGGGTTACCTCTAGACATATCATCAGGCGAGAATTTTGTGCCGACTTTAACATTTTTCGTTACGCACAATCCTATTAATGCCGGCTCTTCGAATACGGGTGACTTTGGTACATCTATGATTGTTAGGATGAGCACGTCTGGCGATGGCCCCAGAGCTTCCAAACCCACTCCAAATCGAATCCGGTTTGACTTGAAACTCAGATTGTCTGAGAACCTATACGTACCGTCACTTACTGGATTATAGATAAAAGGACTTGCCCGACCTTCATGGAGCGGTGGCCAATCAGCCGCATTGTCAAATTGCAGTCGAATGCGCCTTTCCCCCCCTTGTCCATATACTTTAAGCTGGCCCAAATGTTTTTGTCCTGATTTATCTACCACATGACAATCTGCTTCATACTCCGGATAGTGTTCAGGCTGCCAAGGAGTCGGCATCGGGATCGGCGGGATAAGCATCATCACGGCAGCAGCTATACTCATAGCGGCAATCCAAATTTGTCAATCATCACATAGCCACTGACGAGAACAACCCACAGCAGGCTCAGCGGCAGGAATATTTTCCAGCCCAGACGCATGAGCTGGTCATAGCGGTAGCGCGGTACGGTCGCCATCACCCAGCTGAAGATGAAGAAGAAAAAGAACATCTTGCCGAACAGCCAGAAGATACCCGGAATATCGAACCAGGGGATCCAGTCGACATCCAGCGGCGGCAACCAGCCACCCCAGAACAGGATGACGTTGAGCGCGCACATCAGCAGGATATTGGCATATTCGCCCAGCCAGAACAGAGCGAAGGACATGGACGAATATTCGGTCTGGTAACCGGCAACCAGCTCGCTCTCCGCTTCGGTCAGGTCGAACGGGTGACGCGCGGTTTCGGCCATTGAGGCGATCAGGAACACCACCGCCATCGGGAACAGCAGCGGGTTGATGCCATAGGCGTTGATCAGTCCGAAGATATGACCTTCCTGCGACCGCACGATGTCGGACAGGTTGAAGGTTCCGGCGAACAGCACCACCGTTATCAGAATGAAACCGATCGAGACTTCATAAGAGATCATCTGCGCGGCGGCGCGCATCGCCGAGAAGAACGGATATTTCGAGTTACTCGCCCAACCGGCAATCACCACACCGTAAACGCCGAGCGAACTGATCGCGAGAATGTAGAGCAAGCCGATATTGATATTGGCGAGCACCATATCCTCGCCGAACGGGATCACCGCCCAGGCGAGCAAGGCCACGGTGAAGGTGATGATCGGCGCCAGCAGGAACAGGCCCTTGTTGGCGCTCGACGGGATGATCGTTTCCTGCAGGAAGACTTTCAGTCCGTCGGCAAAGCTTTGCAGCAGGCCGAACGGACCAACCACATTGGGCCCCTTGCGCAGCGCCATCGCCGCCCAGATTTTCCGGTCGACATAGATGATCATCGCGACGGCGAGCATCAGCGGCAGCGCGATCAGCAGGATCAGCGCGAGCGTGGCAACGAACCAGCCGAGCTCTGCACCAAGGAAGGTGGTTTGGAGATATTCGGTCATGCCGCCATCTCCCCATTGTCGCCCCAGCGAAGGCTGGGGCCTAGCCCGCCTATGGTGGCAGAACCCAGGTCGGTTTGGATCCCAGCCTGCGCTGGGATGACGGAATTAACGAACAAACTCACTCTGCCGCCTCCATCAATTCGTCATCAGCATGCAGCAATTCCGCAGAACAGCGCTGCATAGTCGCACTCGCGCGGGCGATGCTGTTGGTCAGGTAGAAATCCTTGACCGGATGGACGCCCTGCCCCTTGGGCTTGTCGGGCAAGCCGGTTGGCGGCGACCATTCGAGCGTCACCAGACCTTCGGCCGCCAGTTCGGGATGATCCTTCGCCATTTTCGCGCGCAATTCCGCGAAGCTGTCGAAAGGCAAGGTCTTGCCCATCACATCGGACAAAGCCCGCAAGATGCTCCAGTCCTCGCGCGCGTCGCCCGGCGCGAATATCGCTTTGTTCGACCGCTGCACGCGGCCTTCCAGATTGACATATGTGCCGTTTTTCTCGGTATAGGCAGCGCCCGGCAGAATGACATCTGCGGCATGGGCGCCGGCATCGCCATGATGGCCGATATAGACTTTATAGCAGCCCTCGAAGAGGCTGTAATCGGTCTCGTCGGCACCAAGCGAGAACAGCAGTTTCGGCTTCTTCGCCGCAATTGCCTTGATCCCGCCGTCAAAAGCATAGCCGAGCATCAGCCCGCCGGTGCGCGAGGCACCGATATGCAGGACGTTGAAACCGTTCCAGCCATCGCGGATCAGCTTGTATTTTGTTGCCAGCTTGAGCGCCGCGCCATGCGCGCCTTCGACGCTGAGCGCGCCGCCGCCAAGGATGATCGCCGGCTTCTCTGCACCTTTCAGCGCATCGGCAATTGCCTTGGGCAGTTTCGCCAGCAACCCCATATCATCACCCAGCCATTCGACCGGATAGGTCTGGTCCGCTTCCGGCCCGATGCCGAAGACTTTCGCGCCGCCCTGACGCACAGCCTTGCGGATACGCGTGTTGACCAGCGAGGCTTCCCAGCGCGGGTTGGTCGAGACCAGCAGAATCACATCCGCTTCCTCGATACCGGCGATGGTAGAATTGAAATTGACCGCCGAGAGACTGGACACATCATAGGACAGTCCGGTCTGGCGGCCTTCCAGCATGTCCGATTTCATCGACTTGAGCAGCTTTTTGGCAGCATACATGGTTTCGCAGTCAACCAGATCGCCGGCGATGGCGGCAACCGAGCTACCCGCCTTCACATCGGCAATCGCCTGGAATGCTTCGTTCCAGCTTGCTTCTTCCAGCTTGCCGTTCTTGCGCACATAAGGCTTGTCGAGACGGCGCTTCATCAGGCCGTCGATCGCGTGGCGGGTCTTGTCAGTCGCCCACTCCTCGTTCACGTCATCATTGACCCGAGGCAGAGCGCGCAACACTTCGCGGCCACGGCTGTCGATGCGGATATTGGTGCCAACACCGTCCATCACGTCAATGCCGAGCGTCTTGGTCAATTCCCAGGGACGCGCTTCAAAGGCATAAGGCTTGCTGGTCAAAGCGCCGACCGGGCAAAGATCGACAACATTGCCGGACAATTCGCTGTGCACCGCGCCTTCGAGATAAGAGGTGATCTGCATGTCTTCACCGCGACCAACAGCACCGATTTCCTCGACGCCGGCGACTTCCTCGGCAAAGCGCACGCAGCGGGTGCAATGGATGCAGCGAGTCATCACCGTCTTGATGACCGGCCCCATATATTTCTCGGTAACCGCGCGCTTATTCTCTTCGTAGCGCGAGCCGCCCTTGCCATAGGCCATCGCCTGATCCTGAAGATCGCATTCGCCGCCCTGATCGCAAATCGGGCAATCGAGCGGATGGTTGATCAGGAGAAATTCCATCACCCCTTCGCGCGCCTTCTTGACCATTTCGCTGTCGGTACGGATTTCCTGACCTTCGGCAGCCGGCAGAGCACAGCTCGCCTGCGGCTTCGGTGGCCCCGGCTTCACCTCGACCAGACACATGCGGCAATTGCCGGCGATGCTCAGCCGTTCATGATAACAGAAACGCGGGATTTCCTTGCCCGCAAGCTCGGCAGCCTGCAGCACGGTCGCGCCCTGCGGCACTTCGATTTCGATGCCATCTACGGTAACTTTAGGCATCTGTAACCTTTCCTATCGCATGCGCTAATCGAAAAAAACTGAGGCTCATCGAACCTACTAACAAAGAAGGAGTCATCGTACCTGATTTGAATGAGCAGGCCTGCAAAATATCTAGACGGGTACCAATCATGGAGTTTAGCTCGACTTCATCGGCACCGCTCGTGATCAGCGAAAAAGCAAATGCCGGATCTTGCTTGACATAACATTCTCCACGCTTCGAATTATGACTCCAAATGGTATGAGCCATCAAAAATGACATTACTTCCATTTTTTTGAAGTCATCTTCCTTAAAGCTGGTTGTTGGATCTCTCTCATTTCGGGTGCCATGAGAAAGGTTTGGTAAGCTAGGTGCCTCAGATAGAACATCCTCTTTGATCAAGGAAACTGTCAACTCTCTCGCGATTGCATATCTAATTGCTTCAGCGGGAGTTCGTTGGAATGGAAATCCATCTTTCTGAATACAATTATCTATCCGCAAACTGGAATGAATGGTGTTCATCTCATTCCAATAGAGTGGCTGAAGTACGGCAGATTGCAGCTGTGGCAGAGCGGTTGCTATTGCGCATTTTGCGTAAATTCTGAGGCGTTGAGCATTTCGGACCTGCAAAGCCGCCCTGTCTTTTTGAGGAATGTTTGCCGAACCTCGATCTCCATCGGCCTCCTGTGCAAAGGCAATACTCGGGAATGAGAGAGCCAAGGCAATCAGTGCAAAAACAAACGATACAACATTCGCTATACCGCCTCCCCCAAGCCGTTCGTGCTGAGCTTGTCGAAGTGTGAATGGCGTGCGCATAGGCTGTCCTTCGACAGGCTCAGGACGAACGGAGATCCATGCGGTCAGCATCACTGCGCGGCCTCCAGCACTTCCATTCGTACAATATCGAAGGTGACTACAAACATTAGTCCTGCGCCTCTGGCAGAGTACTTTGACTGGCGGACGGCGCTCCGACGACGAAGCGTTGCCACATTCCGTCTGCGGCGAAACCGCGGATGTTGCCGGGCGTAAGTTGCAATTGCTGGCCGGCAACGATGCAGGCACTCAGGGCCGGGACCAGAGCCATCGCGGCTTGTTTTTCCGTCTTCGTGCCCGAAGATGTGCGAAGGAGCACATCGGCACCTACAGGATCCTGAGCTGCAATACAGTCAGACATTGTGCCCAGAGCGTTTGCGGTCGGCAACATATCGCCCGTCGTCACATAGTCACGCGGCTTGGCTACCCAGTTTTCGTGGTTTGCCGGAACTTTAGGATGCGCGCGCAGATAGGCTGCTTCGAGCATCATATATCGAAAGGCGACAGGGGAAAAGGAGATCGCAGTCTGGACCGCATCGCCCTGCGCGACGAAGCATTCGCGAATATTCCACTGCCGGAACATTTTCGATGCTTTGATACCCGCGCCTTCGAAATCGACGGTCAACGGATCGCTGATATCCAGCAATCCATCAATCTGCTTCTGATGCGGGCCGTAAGCGCAGCTGACATAGCGGTCTCTTACCAGACCATCCTTGACAGGATCGGGCTTCTCCGGCCGGACCGGTATCTTCGAACCCAGCTGGATATCCGGGTTTACCTGTGCATGGGCAGGACTGCTTATCTGCCCGCCAAGGCCCAAAATCACGAGCGAACCCAATATTGCCGATGCGATCTTCATTCCGCTGCCTCCAATATTTCTGCGCTTTTATGTTCGTTTATCCGCCGCTCCATCTCGGGACGGAAATGACGGATCAGCCCCTGGATCGGCCAGGCCGCTGCGTCGCCGAGCGCGCAAATGGTGTGGCCTTCGACCTGTTTGGTGACTTCATACAGCGTATCGATATCGCCGATTTCCGCGTCACCATCGCGCATTTTTTCCATGACGCGCCACATCCAGCCGGTGCCTTCGCGACACGGTGTGCACTGGCCGCAGCTTTCATGCTTGTAGAAATAGCTGAGCCGCGAAATCGCGCGAACGATGTCGGTCGACTTGTCCATCACGATGACCGCCGCCGTGCCGAGGCCGGAACCAAGCTCCTTCAGGCCGTCAAAGTCCATCGGCGCGTCCATGATCTGCTCGGCTGGAACCAAAGGCACCGACGAACCACCCGGAATGACCGCGAGCAGATTGTCCCAGCCGCCGGTGATCCCGCCGCAATGTTTCTCGATCATGTCCTTGAACGGGATCGACATCGCTTCCTCGAACACCGCCGGTTTATCGACATGACCCGAGACCTGAAAGAGTTTCGTGCCGTGATTGCCCTCGCGGCCAAAGCTGGCGAACCAGGCAGCGCCGCGCCGCAAGATCGTCGGAACGACCGCGATCGACTCGACATTGTTCACCGTGGTCGGGCAACCATAAAGACCCGCACCCGCAGGAAATGGCGGCTTCAGGCGCGGCTGGCCCTTCTTGCCTTCGAGACTTTCGATCATCGCGGTTTCTTCGCCGCAAATATAGGCGCCGGCGCCGCGATGGACGAAGACGTCAAAATCATAGCCGGACTTGGCGGCATTCTTGCCAATGAGCCCCGCGTCATAGGCTTCCTTGACGGCCGCCTCCATGACCTTGGCTTCGAAAATATATTCACCGCGAATATAGATATAGGCGGCCCGAGCGCGCATAGCGAAACCGGCGATCAGCGCGCCTTCGATCAGCTTGTGCGGATCGTTGCGCAGAATTTCGCGGTCCTTGCAGCTGCCCGGCTCGGATTCATCGGCGTTGATGACAAGAAAGCTCGGCCGCGGATTGCCCTGACTGTCTTTCGGCGCTTCCTTGGGCATGAACGACCATTTCAGACCGGTCGGGAAACCCGCCCCGCCGCGACCGCGCAGGCCGCTGGCCTTCATTTCCTCGATGATCTTGTCATTGCCGCGCTTGATGATGTCGGCGGTATTGTCCCAGTCACCGCGCTTCTGCGACGCCTTCAGGTCCCATGACTGGAACCCATAGACATTGGTGAAGATACGGTCCTTGTCCTGAAGGAAATCAAACGCCATTATTTTTTCCTCCAACGGCCCCAGAGGCCGCCAATGATGCCAATGATGACAACGGCGAGTCCGATCCAGCCTGCATATCCGTCAACGTGCATGGCATCAATATCCTCCCTGTTGCGCAGCAATGGGGAGGTGGCGCGCCGAAGGCGTGACGGAGGGGCAATTGGTCGAGGCCAAGGCCCCTCCACCACGCTTCGCGCGGTCCCCCTCCCCATGCTTCGCACAGGGAGGAAAATATGAAAATCCCATCACCATTCCCCCCGGTAATCGTGATTTTCCTCGACCATCGCCTGCAGGTTTGTTGGACCGCCCTCGGCTTCGCTGGTCTTGCGCCCAATTTGCGAACCGACCTTGATATCCTTGCCCGCAGCCAGATCCTCGAGGATCCGGGTCATGATGTCATAATCGAGATCTTCGTAATTATCGTCGTTGATCTGGACCATCGGCGCGTTGGAGCAATTGCCCATGCACTCGACCTCGGTCAGCGTGAACAGGCCGTCGGGCGTGGTCTTGCCCTTGGCCATGCCCTTGTTCTTGCAGGCCGCCATCACATCGTCGCTGCCGCGCAGCATGCAGGGCGTGGTGCCGCAAACCTGAACATGGAACTGCCCGACCGGAGCGAGATTATACATCGTGTAGAAGGTCGCGACCTCATAGGCCCGCATATAAGGCATATCGAGATAGGCAGCGACATATTCGATCACCGGAACCGGCAGCCAGCCTTGCGTCTTGGTGTCTGCACCGACCTGCCGCTGGGCCAGATCGAGCAACGCCATAACCGCCGATTTCTGGCGGCCAGCCGGATATTTCGCGATCTGCCATTTGGCGAGCTTCTCGTTCGCCGGCGTAAACGCAAAATCGCCCCATTTGGCGCGGGTTTCGATTTCGTCGGGAATGGTTGGTGCTTCAGCCATTATTGAGCCCCTTTCTCAATCGGAATTGATTCCAAATCACGATTGTAGCTCAAATCCCTGCTTTCCATTATCACAATCTGACTGGTCAAAGAGTTTCGCTCTTGGAGGTATACGTTCAGGACAGAGTGAGACAACATTGTACTGCCGAGCCCGCAATTATCCCAATTCAGTTCCACCTTATTTCCTTGAAGCATATCCGATACGTGCCAGCCACCGAACATGCCCCAATAACCTCCAGGTGCATATTCTTTGTTGTCACCGATCATCCTAAAACCACCTGAATGTAACAATTCAGACAGCTTGCCCACAACATCCTCGCGACCTTTGTAGGTTTGAGAATTTTTCGAAGTGATAATCGTAAGAAATGCTGTCTCGTCCAGCAAAGCCTTCGCTTCATCAAGCTTCCTGCTCGCAATCTTCCCAAACAAATTCTGGGCAATTGGCTCAGATAAAAAATCAACAGGAGGAGAACAGGCTGAAACGCCACCCGCTAACGAAACCGCGGCAGTGAAACCCGCGCCAGATAAAATTTGTCGGCGATTCAAACTCACCGGTCACACTCCCCGAACACAACGTCGATCGCGCCCAAAATGGCAGTGGCGTCTGGCAGCATATGGCCTTTGCACATGAAATCCATCGCCTGCAGATGGCTGAACGCCGTCGGACGGATTTTGCAGCGGTATGGCTTGTTGGTGCCGTCGCTGACCAGGTAGACGCCGAATTCGCCCTTCGGGCTTTCGGTCGCAACATAGACTTCGCCAGCCGGAACGTGGAAACCCTCGGTATAGAGCTTGAAATGATGGATCAGCGCTTCCATCGACTGCTTCATCTCGGCGCGTTTCGGCGGGACGATCTTGCGGTCGGTGGAGGCGACCGGACCATCGGGCATTTCATTCAGGCACTGGCGCATGATCCGCGCGCTCTGGCGCACTTCCTCGACCCGGACCATGAACCGGTCGTAGCAGTCGCCGCTGGTGCCGACCGGAACATCAAATTCCATCCGGTCATAAACATCATAAGGCTGCGACTTGCGCAGATCCCAGGCAACACCGCTGCCGCGCAGCACCGGACCGGAAAAGCCCCAGCGCACCGCGTCGTCCTTGGAGACCGTCGCAATATTGACATTGCGTTGCTTGAAGATGCGGTTGCCGACCACCAGGCTCATCGCATCCTCGAACAGGGTCGGGAATTCGTCGAGCCAGTCGGCGATATCGGTGAGCAGCTTGAGCGGCACATCCTGATGCACGCCGCCGGGCCGGAACCAGGCGCTGTGCATGCGGGCGCCGCTGGCGCGTTCGAAAAATTCGAGGCACTGCTCGCGAATTTCAAACACCCAGATATTCGGCGTCATCGCGCCGACATCCATGACATGGGCGCCGAGATTGAGCATATGGTTGCAGATCCGGGTCAGCTCGGCGAACAACACCCGCAGATATTGCCCGCGCAACGGGACCTCGAGATCGAGCAATTTCTCGATTGCCAGCACATAGCTATATTCCATCGCCAGCGGCGAGCAATAATCGAGCCGGTCGAAATAGGGCAAAGCCTGCAAATAGGTCTTGTGCTCGATCAATTTCTCGGTGCCGCGGTGCAGCAGGCCGATATGCGGATCGACGCGTTCGACAATCTCGCCGTCCAGCTCCATCACCATCCGCAAAACGCCATGCGCGGCGGGATGCTGGGGACCGAAGTTGATCGTGAAATTCTGGATCTCGAGATCGCCAACCGTCGGATCGGCTTCGTCTGCGAGATGGTCCATTTCGTCGAGATAGTCAGACATGATTGCCTACCTTTCCGTTCGCTTCGAGCGAAGTCGAGAAGCCGCGAGCCAGAGCTCCACTCTTCCGTTCGCTTCGAGCGAAGTCGAGAAGTCGGTTGTGGTGGATAGAGGTGTCTCGACTACGCTCGACACGAACGGCAGAGTTGATCGCAATCACCTGCCCTCCCCCTTTTTCTGCGTACCCGACTTGGTGCGTTTCGGCGCAGGCTTCTTGGCCGCTGCCGTTTTGCGCTTCGATGGCTTGGCGGCTTCCTTGTCAGCCTTTGCGCCAGCGCCGGTATCGCCCTTCTTGTCGGTGGTTTTCGGTGTTGGCGGCGGCGCTTCGCCACCGACTTTTTCGTCACCGGGCAGAATATAGTCCGCGCCTTCCCATGGCGACATAAAGTCGAAGCTGCGAAAATCCTGCGCCAGCTTCACCGGTTCGTAAACCACGCGCTTGGCTTCTTCGGAATAGCGCATCTCGACATAGCCGGTCAGCGGAAAATCCTTGCGAAACGGGTGGCCCTGAAAACCATAGTCGGTCAGGATGCGGCGCAAGTCGGTGTTGCCGTCGAACAGGACGCCGTACATGTCGAACACTTCGCGCTCGAGCCAGCCGGCGACTTCCCAGATATGGGTTACACTCGGCACCGGATTGTCTTCGTCGGTAGAAACCTTGACCCGGATACGATGATTCCTGGTCAGGCTGAGCAGGTGATAGCAGACCTCGAACCGTTCCGGCCGATCCGGATAGTCGACGCCGGCGATTTCGACGAGCTGCTGATATTCATGCTTGTCGCGCAACTTTTCGAGAACCGTTGCCAGCTTGTCGCGCGCGACCGTGAAACTGATTTCGCCATAGGCCTCGACCGTGTCGATCAGGGCAGCGCCGATAGCTTTGCCTAGCTTAGCAGCAACGCCTTCGTTGCTGGAGATTGCGGGTGCGCTATGAGCCATTAATATGCTCCCTTGCCGTTCGTGCCGAGCATGTCGAAGCATGACTTCGAAAAACCCTTCGACAGGCTCAGGGCGAACGGATTTATCAAATATACCATCCTAGCGCTCGAACGTCCCGATGCGGCGGATCTTCCGCTGCAATTGCATCACGCCGTAGAGCAAAGCCTCTGCGGTCGGCGGGCATCCGGGCACGTAAATATCGACCGGGACAATCCGGTCACAACCACGAACCACGGAATAGCTGTAGTGATAATAGCCGCCGCCATTGGCGCAGCTGCCCATCGAAATCACATATTTCGGATCGGACATCTGGTCATAGACCTTGCGCAAAGCCGGTGCCATTTTGTTGCAAAGCGTTCCGGCAACAATCATCACATCCGACTGGCGCGGACTGGCGCGCGGTGCAGCGCCAAAGCGCTCCATGTCGTAGCGCGGCATGTTGACGTGAATCATTTCAACCGCGCAGCAAGCCAGACCAAAGGTCATCCACCAGAGCGAACCGGTTCGCGCCCATTGAAAAAGCTCTTCGGTCGAGGTGACAAGAAAACCCTTGTCATTCACTTCCGAATTCAAATCCTTGAAAAAGCCTTCATCAGGCTGCGTATCGGGACGCATCGGCGTGCCGTCTGCGTTCAATATGGCAGAACCACTGGTATTTGCTTCTAGTCCCATTCCAGCGCTCCCACTTTCCAGGCATAAGCAAAACCGATGATCAGCTCCGCAAGAAATACCATCATCGTTGTCCAGCCGACCCAGCCGGTGAACTCCAGCGACACTGCCCACGGAAACAGAAACGCCGCTTCCAGGTCGAATATGATGAACAGGATCGCCACCAGATAGAAGCGCACGTCAAACTGACTGCGCGAGTCTTCAAAGGCAGGGAAGCCGCATTCATATTCCGAGAGCTTCTCGGCGCTCGGATTATGGGTTCCGGTTAGCCGGGAGACGCCCATTGGCAGGAACACAAAGGCTGTGGACAGCCCTGCGGCTACAAACAGGAACAATAATATCGGTGCATATTCGGAAAGATCGACCACTGATGACTCATTTCGCTAATATTCGGGGCCGCTTTTAGGCAGTGGCTCCCCATGCCGCAAGGGTGAAGTGGCTTAAATTTATGAGCTTTTGCGAGCCATTCGCATTTACAGCAGCGACTTTGCCAATATCCTGTGCAGCTTGCTGTGCAGCGCTTCGTTCGACGCCAATATCTCGCCCTGCCCGATCGGCTGATCGCCGCCGGTATAGTCGGTGACAAAACCGCCGGCTTCGCGGACCATCAAAATGCCTGCAGCAACGTCCCAGACTTTCAGACCCGCTTCGAAAAAACCGTCATAACGACCGGCTGCCAGCCAGGCGAGATCGAGTGCAGCCGTACCATTGCGACGGATGCCGGCGACTTGCGGCGCCACCGCACCAAAAATCCGGGCCCATTCATTGAGATCACCATGACCCTTGAACGGGATGCCGGTGGCAATCAGCGATTCCGACAAGTCCCGGCGGGCCGATACGCGCAGGCGGCGTTCACCGAGCCATGCGCCCTTGTCCATTTCTGCCCACCAGGTCAGATCGGTGAGCGGCTCGTAAATCAGACCACTGGTAATCTTGCCCCAACCGCGGCCGTCGAGCGAAGGCTCCTGAACCGCGATCGAAATCGCGAAATGCGGAATGCCGTGGAGAAAATTGGTTGTGCCGTCGAGCGGATCGATGATCCAGCGCGGCTTGCCTTCCTCGCCCTCGATCATGCCGCCTTCTTCGAGCACAAAGCCCCAGCCGGGACGCACTTTCAGCAATTCGTCGTAGAGAATCCGCTCAGCACGCATATCGGCCTTGGAAACGAAATCGGCAGGCCCCTTTTTGGAGACCTGCAGATGCTCGACTTCGCCAAAGTCGCGGCGCAGGCGCGATCCGGCCTTGCGCGCAGCGCGCTCCATGACGGTGATAAGGGCGGAATGTGCTGGCATTTTAATATCTCCCCCCTCCCGTTTAAGGGAGGGGCTTGGGGTGGGTCTATTTATTTTTCAAAGAACGGGCGAGCGGTATAGTCATGCCCGTCCCAACCCCTCACGCAAGCGGGAGGGGAAATAGTCATTTTCAGGCCTTGCCTACATATTCGCGGGCATAGACGTCGACGATGATTCTTGTACCGGCCGAAATGAATGGTGGCACCATGACGCGAACACCATTGTCAAGAACGGCGGGCTTGTAGCTGGAAGAAGCGGTCTGGCCTTTGACGACGCCATCGGCCTCAACAACCTCTGCTTCGATCTGGTCGGGCAATGCCACGGAGATTGGCTTTTCGTCATAAAGCTCGAGCTGCACATCCATGCCATCCTGCAAAAACTCGACAGCATCACCGATCAGATCGGCGGGCAATGTGATCTGCTCGTAATTTTCCTTGTCCATGAAGGTCAGCAAATCGCCATCGGCGAAAAGATATTGGAAGGTCTTGGTATCCAGGCGGACCTTCTCGAGCGTGTCGGCGCTGCGGAAACGGACATTGGTCTTGCGACCGTCCACGAGATTTTTCATCTCGACCTGCATATAAGCCCCGCCTTTGCCCGGCTGCGTATGCTGGATCTTGGCAACCTTCCAAAGGCCACCTTCATATTCCAAAATATTGCCCGGACGGATATCTACACCGCTGATCTTCATCGCTAGTCTCGCTTGATAGATTGTTTGATTGAGCGGCGCTGTAATCTGCTGGCTGATAATAGGCAAGCCCGGTGACGCCTAAAGGCTGTGCGATCACGCACAGGTCTTTTTCATACAATACTCCGAATCATTCCGCGCCTATTGATAAATCATGGCACAGACAGAGATCACACGCCTCCGCGGCAATTATCGAAATGCGAGCCCCCGACGCAAAACTGCGGTGGCCGCGGGTCTGTTTGGCTATTCGATCGCCGATGGCCGGACGCACTCGTTCAAGGAAACCGAGGGCTATTTGCGCGACATGGAACAAATGCCCCATTTTGCCACGCCTTCGGTCAGCAGTTTCGTCGCCCAGTATCTGGCTTCAAATATCGGCAAGACGCACGGCTCGTCCTAGTCGGCCGGACTATCGCCCGTTATATCGACGTCCATTAGATCGGTAAATTTCCTGACGGCCGCTGCCGGGCCAGCCGGGTCGTTCCACACCGCACCGCATACGGCGAGAAAGTCGGCTCCCGCATCGATCAGTGGCTGGCAATTTTCCGGAGTGATCCCGCCAATTGCCACACAGGGTATTTCCATCATCTCCGACCACCACTGGAGCAGATCCAGTCCCGGCTTGTGATGGGTTTCCTTGGTAGTGGTGGGAAAAAACGCGCCAAAAGCGACATAGTTCGCACCGCCCTCACCCGCCTCCATCGCCAGATGACGGCTGTCATGGCAGGTGATGCCAATCTGGACATCGAGACCCAATGTGTCGCGGGCATTTTTCAAACTTTCGTCGCCCTGCCCCAGATGTACGCCATCCGCACCCAGTTGACGGGCTAGCGCGACATCGTCGTTGACGATGAAGGCCACATCAAATTCGTCGCAAATCGCTTTCAGCGGTTCGGCCAGACGGGCCGCTTCCTGCTGATCGACATCTTTCACCCGGAACTGGAAGGCAGCGACGGGGCCGGCTTCCAGCGCTTCGCGCAGATAATCGGGAAAGGGCCCGCTGACATCCAGCGGCGAAATCAGGTATAGCTGGCAGGAAGTATCATTCATTTGCCGGTTCTAGCGCCTTCATTGGACCAAGGCGAGCAGGAAACCGTCCCACTTCTTGCTGCCCACGGTCTGGATTGCCGTCGCATCGATTTTGGGATTGTCTTTCAACGCGTCGTACAAGGCGCGGGTGCCAGCAACCTTGGGATCGCTGGACTGTGGATTTATGACTTCCCCTTCCCGCACAACATTGTCGAAAACCAGCATCGTGCCGGGGCGGGATAACTGGATCGCATAGTCTAGATAGGCGGGGTAATTATCCTTGTCAGCGTCGACGAAGACGAAATCGAACACCGCCTCGCCATCGCGGCACATCTCGGCGAGCGTGTCGCATGCCGGTCCGATGCGGATATCTACGCGATGGCCCACTCCCGCATGATCGACATTGGTGCGCGCCACGGCTGCATATTCCGGTTCGAGTTCCAGCGTGACCAGCACGCCATCATCGCCCAGCGCGCGGGCAATAGAGATGGCCGAATAACCGCCGAGTGTGCCGATTTCGAGTATGCGTTGTGCCGCGACAGCGCGCGCCAGCAATTGCAGCAGCTTGCCTTGCGCCAGCGAGACATCGATTGGCGGCAAGCCAGCCTGCCGGTTATTCTCCAGCGCCGCTTCCAGTGCCCCGTCCTCACCGATCAGTTTGCCGACGATATAATCATCGACAGCAGACCAACCGGGATCGGACGTGGACAAACCTAGGCCTTTCGGTCAGGCGATCGAAGCGCGGTAAATCTGGTCAATCGCGCCACCGAGCACTGCGTCAAATTCCTCGTCGCTCTGCGAAACCCGCAGGTCCTGCAGCAGGCCGCGGCTGAAGCTGGCGATCATGCCTTCATTCTTCGCCAGTTCCGCGCAGGCATCGTCGGTGGAATAGCCGCCGGACAGGGCGACCAGACGGACCACCTTGGGATGGTGTGCCAGCGATTTGTAGAGATTGGCTTCGACCGGGATCGACAGTTTCAGCATCACCCGCTGGTCATCGTCCAGAGCATCGAGCTGCTTGTTCAGTTCGCCGAGCAGGATCTGGTCGCATTCGGCGCGCTCGTCGCTTTTGATATTCACTTCAGGCTCGATGATCGGCACCAGTCCGTTGGCCAGGATCTGTTTGCCGAAATCAAATTGCTGCGCGACAATCGCCGCGATGCCTTTCGCATTGGCCTTGTTGATCACCGAACGCATCTTGGTTCCAAACACGCCTTTCGACAACGCATGTTTGCACTGCTCGTCGAGATCCGGGATCGGCTTCATCAGTTGAACGCCATTGGCCTCGTCCTCGAGCCCCTTGTCGACTTTCAGAAACGGCACGACGCCGCGATCCCAGAGCGCTTCCGGCACAGGCTTGCCACCGGCGTCGCCATTCATGGTCTTCTCGAACAGGATCGCGCCGATCACCTTGCCGTTACCGAAGCTGGGCGAGGTGATGATACGGCTGCGCATCTTGTGGATCAGGCCGAACATCTCGTCATCATTGGAAAATGAATCCGCGCCAATGCCGTAACCTGCGAGTGCTTTAGGCGTCGAGCCACCGCTCTGGTCCAATGCGGCGATAAAGCCCTGGCCATTTTCGATTTTGCTCATCATTTCACTATTCGCCATTTTTGGTTTCCTGATATTTTCACTGTAATTGGTTAAGCGCTTCGACGCCCGGCAGAGGCTTGCCTTCCATCCATTCAAGGAAAGCGCCTCCTGCGGTTGATACAAAGCTGAAATCGTCGGCAACGCCGGCATGGTTGAGCGCCGCGACCGTGTCGCCGCCACCGGCCACCGAAAGCAACTGGCCTTCTTTGGTCAGCGCAGCTGCGGTTCTGGCAAGAGCAACGGTGGCACTGTCGAACGGCGGCGTTTCGAACGCGCCCAGCGGACCGTTCCACACCAGAGTCTTGCAGGTCTTGAGCACATCGGACAGTGCTTCGACTGCGGCGGGCCCGATATCGAGGATCATCTCGTCTTCGGCCACTTCATGGACATTGACCGTGCGGGTGGGCGGATTGGGTTTGAATTCCTTGGCCACCACTACGTCATAAGGCAGATGCACGGTGCAGTCGGCCTTGTCCGCGGCTTCCAATATTGCGTTCGCGGTGTCCGCCAGTTCATGTTCGCACAGGGATTTGCCGACATTGACGCCGCGCGCCGCCAGAAATGTATTGGCCATGCCGCCGCCGATGATCAGATGATCGACTTTTTCAACCATCTGCCGCAAAACATCGAGCTTGCTGGAGACTTTCGCTCCGCCGACGACTGCAGCGACCGGATGCTCCGGATTGCCAAGCGCCTTGTCGAGCGCGGTCAGCTCGCGTTCCATCGAACGGCCGGCATAAGACGGCAGAAGATGCGCCAGCCCCTCTGTGGTTACATGCGCGCGATGCGCAGCGGAGAAAGCATCATTGACGTAGAAATCCCCGAATGATGCAATCGCCTTGGCCATTGCCGGATCATTCTTTTCCTCGCCCGGTGCAAAACGGCTGTTTTCCAGAACCGTAATGCTGCCGTCCGGCAGAGCATCGATGGCGGCCTGATCCGGTTTTTGCATGAAACCGACGTCGCGGCCCAAGACTTTTGCCAAGGGCGCGACCACGGGTTCGAGCGAATATTCCGCTACATATTCGCCCTTCGGGCGCCCGAAATGGGCGAGCAACAGCAGTTTCGCGCCCTTGTCAGCCAATTCGACAACCGTCGGCATCAAGGCCTTCAGGCGCATGTCGTCGGTTACCTTGCCGTCCGCCATCGGGACGTTCAGGTCGACGCGGATCAGACCGCGCTTTCCCCGAACATCACCGATATCATCAAGCGTTTTGAAATTATTAGCTGACATTAATCAGAACCCTTATGAGTTAAATCAAGCCTGCCATGACCTTGGCAGTATCGATCATGCGGTTGGAGAAGCCCCATTCATTGTCATACCAGCTGACGACGCGGACAAGCTTGCCGTCCATGACCGTCGTTTCGAGACTGTCGACCGAGCTGCTGGCAGGCTGATGATTGAAATCGCTGGAAACCAGCGGTTTGTCTTCAAACACCAATACGCCGTTCATCGGGCCATCGGCTGCGGCTTTCAGCGCGCCGTTGATTTCCTCGACGCTGGTATCGCGGCCCGGTGTGAACACCAGATCAACGAGACTGACATTCGGGGTCGGTACGCGGATCGACGAACCGTCCAGCTTGCCATTCAGTTCCGGCAACACCAGACCGACTGCGCGCGCAGCACCTGTGGTCGTCGGGATCATGTTGACGGCACCGGCCCGGGCACGGCGCATGTCGCTGTGCATCTGGTCGAGGATCCGCTGGTCATTGGTGTAGCTGTGGATCGTTGTCATGAAACCGCGCTCGATGCCTACGGCGTCATTCAAAACCTTGGCAACCGGTGCCAGGCAGTTCGTGGTGCAGGACGCATTGGAAACAATGATATCCGATGACGTCAAGACGTCGTGATTGACTCCGAAGACGACCGTTTTCAGGTCACCCTTGGCCGGTGCCGAGATCAGTACCCGCTTCGCGCCGGCGTCAATATGCGGTTGTGCCGCGTCCTTGGACTGGAAGAAGCCGGTGCATTCGAGCACGATATCGATACCCATGGCGGCATGCGGCAGATCGCCGGGATTGCGTTCGGAGGTTACGGCAACTTTCTTGCCATTGACCATGATATGATCGCCATGGGCGGTTACTTCACCCGGGAAACGACCATGCACGCTGTCATAGGCAAAAAGCAGCGCATTGGATTCTGCGTCGGCGAGATCGTTGATCGCGACCAGTTCGAAATTGTCATCATCGCGTTCCAATATCGCGCGGGCGACCAGACGGCCGATCCGGCCAAATCCGTTAATTGCTACTTTTGTCATCAATTCTGCTCCTTTGAATGCGAACTTGCTGGCCTTGTTCAGCCAATTTTTTCTAGAATCTGCGGGGTAATGGCATCAGCGGTCAAGCCGAAATGCGCAAAGAGATCGTCGATCGGCGCCGACGCCCCGAAACTGTCGATACCGAAACGCAGCCCGTCCAGACCGGTATAGCGCTCCCAGCCGAAGGTCGTGCCCGCTTCGATCGATACCCGCAATATACCGTCGCCGCCAAGCAGGCCATTACGATATTCAGCGGATTGATCGTCGAACAATTCGGTGCAAGGCATCGACACCACGTCCGCGCCGGTCCCCGCCGCTTCCAGTTTCGCCGCAATAGCCAGCGCCAGCGATACTTCGGAACCGGTTGCGATCAACACGACGCGCTTGGCGTTTTCTGCCGCCTTGGCGCGATATCCGCCTTGTGCACAACGATTTGTGCTGACGTCATCACGGAAAGGCGCGAGACCCTGACGGGTCAACGCAAGAGTGGAAGGACCGTCGGACCGCTTGATAGCGAGCGCCCAGCATTCGGCCGTTTCGATCGCATCGGCGGGCCGATAGACGTGCATGTTCGGCATCAGCCGCAGACTCTGGATATGCTCGATCGGCTGATGGGTCGGACCATCCTCGCCAAGACCGATGCTGTCATGGGTCATCACATAGACGACCCGGGCGTTCTGGATCGCGGAAAGCCGCATCGCGCCGCGACAATAGTCGGTGAACACCAAAAATGTGCCGCCATAAGGAATGATACCGCCGTGCAAGGCCATTCCGTTCATCGCCGCCGCCATGCCGAACTCGCGGATGCCATAATAGATATAGCGTCCGGAATAATCGTCTTTTGTCAGAGGCTTGGTGGAAGGAGTTTTGGTATTGTTCGAACCTGTGAGATCGGCACTTCCGCCGATCATCTCGGGCAGCGCCTCGGTGATCGCACCCAGCGCCATTTCGGAAGCCTTGCGAGTCGCCCATTTCGGCGGCTCCTTGGCGAGGCCTTCCATATAGGCCTGCATCGCCTTGCCGTCCGGAAGCTCGCCGCTCATGCGGCGCGTGAACTCGGCGGCCTGTGCATGGCCTTTCAGGCGCGCATCCCAATCGGCATGCGCGGCAGCGCCCTTTTCTCCCACTTGACGCCAAGACGCCAGAATATCATCCGGAATGACAAATGGTTCGGAATCCCATCCCAGGGCAGCGCGCGTTCCGGCAATTTCTTCATCGCCGAGCGGAGCGCCGTGGGTTGCCGATGTACCCTGCTTGGTCGGGGCTCCGTAACCGATAACCGTCTTGCAGGCGATCAGCGATGGCCGGGGATCGGCCTCCGCTTCGCTTAGCGCCTTGCGAATATCGTCGAAATCGTGACCATCGCAGGAAACAACGTGCCAACCCGAGGCCCGATAGCGCGCCGGAATATCTTCACTTGTCGATAATTCCGTTCCGCCATCAATAGTTATGCCATTATCATCCCAAAGAACATTAAGTCGTCCGAGACCCAGATGCCCGCCAAGTCCAACAGCTTCGTGGTTGATTCCTTCCATCAGGCAGCCGTCACCGGCAATCACCCAGGTCTTGTGATCGACCAGATCATCGCCGAAAGTCGCGTTCAGATGCCGCTCGGCGATCGCCATGCCCACTGCAGTGGCAAAGCCCTGCCCCAGCGGCCCCGTCGTTGTCTCGACGCCCTCCAGTTTGAAATTTTCCGGATGGCCCGCGCAAGGCGAGCTGAGCTGGCGGAAATCCTTGATATCCTGCAGCGTCGGCCGCGCATAGCCGGTCAGATGCAGCAGCGAATAGATCAGCATCGAGCCATGGCCGGCCGACAGGACGAACCGGTCGCGATCGGCCCATTTCGGTGCTTTCGGATCATATTTCAGAAAATCGCTGAACAGCACCGTAGCCACGTCCGCCATGCCCATCGGCATCCCCGGATGGCCGCTGTTCGCCGCTTGCACCGCATCCATGGAGAGCGCTCTGATGGCGTTTGCCATGCTTTTTTCGGTAACGGTCATATCTAGTCTGATCCCCTGCACTGGACGCGTGGAAAAACGCAACGGAATGCCGCGATTCGCTATTTTGCCTCTTCCTTTGATGATCCAGCGAGGCGGCGTCAAGGATCGCTTTTCATCATCCGGTGTTTACGGCATCAGAATAGATTGATAGCAACGAAAGACGGGAACTTACCTGTTGGGAACAAGCTTTGGAAAATGCTCATGGACAATGAACGTGTCATCCTGGCCATCGGCCGGATCGAACGGGCGCTGAGTCGCATAGAATCGGCAGCCAGTATGACGAAGACCGATGCCGACCCGGCGCTGGAAGCGCGCCACGAGGCGCTGAAAGCGGAAATGAAGCAGGCCATCCGGACGATAGACGGACTGATCGAGCGACAGGAGCACTGACATGGCGCAAATGAAACTGGAAATCGGTGGCCGCTCGTTCATGGTGACCTGCCAGGATGGCGAAGAAGCCCATCTGACGAAGCTGGCCGCAATGGTCGACGGGAAAGCGCGCGAATCCGGCGATCCGGCAGGGCTGACCGAAAGCCGTATGCTGCTGTTCACATCGCTGTTGCTCGCGGATGAATTACACAGCGCACAATCCGCCAATGCCGCACCTGCCGAAGCCAGCGCACCGGCCGAACCCGACCCGATGGACGAGCAGGCGATTGCCGCTCTGGAAAAACTGGCAGATCGTGCCGAACAATTGGCGAACAGTCTTGAGTAACGCCCCCATCGCGCCTAGATAGAGTCCGACGGGTACTGTCTGGCACGAGCTTGATACGAACATCCCTGAGGCGATATAACTTCCTAGGGAGCTGTCCCTGCCCGGATTGCGGACTGTTTTGCAGTCGGGTCCGAAGCACATGGCGCCCACCTGACGTAATAGGCGTCAGAGGATTTTCCGGCCAACGACCAAGACGGTCCCGTCACCTTTCCAAAGAAAGATATTTTTTTGAGTAGTTTAAAAGAGAAAAAGCAGAAACTACGTAAAGAATATAGAAGGCGGCGAGATAGTTTTGTCGGGCAACTGGATGCCGCAAGCCGCAACCTGTCCTTCCGCCGCCCTCCCTCGCCTCTGGCCCGCCTGTTCAAACCGGGGCAAACAGTCGCATTCTACCGGAGCGTCGGCAGCGAAGCCCCCACCGAGCGGCTGATCGAATATCTGACAGAGACCGGCGTCAATATCGCCTTTCCTCGCGTAACGGATAACGGCGTGCTGGAATTCCGGCTGGTGACCGGCCCTGAATTGCTCGAATCCGGATTCCGGGACATTCCCGAACCTGGCGACACATGCCCGCTCGCCGACCCGGATGTGATCATCGCCCCGCTCGTGGCCTTTGACCGGTCGCTGCGACGCCTGGGCCAGGGTGGCGGATATTATGACCGGAGCTTTGCGCAATATCCCGATATACCCCGTATCGGCCTTGCCTGGTCGGTTCAGGAAGCAAGTGACCTACCGACCGAGCCGCATGACCTGCCGCTGCAGATGATCGTGACGGAATGCGAAATAATAGAATGATACAGGATGACGTCATGACAGCAGAAATCGGCAGCAAGCCAAAGGATCAACCCAGCTGGCGCAAGCCGGTCGGCATGATATTGATATTGATATTGATATTGCTGTGGTGCGGCATTGCCGTGACCCTGATCGAAAAACTCAGCGCGCTGAATTTCTGGCTGCAATTGCCAGTCTATGCGATTCTCGGGATTGCGTGGATTTTCCCGATGCGTCCATTGTTGACCTGGATGAATACGGGGTCTTGGCGCCATTTCCCGGAAAACAAGGGAAATGGCGCGAGTGACGAGACTTGAACTCGCGACCTCCGGCGTGACAGGCCGGCGCTCTAACCAACTGAGCTACACCCGCTTATGTGCCTCTATAGGCGGTGAAGCAGCGCAAGTATAAGAGCGCTGCATCCCTGTCAACTACACTCTTTCGATTATTCTATATATTTCCGATTACGGCTCATTCAGCCGTCATATAAAGCCGTCCCATATCGTGGTGACGGAGACGGATTCCGGAATTCGCAGAACCAGTCGTCTACGGTCGGCATTGCCAATAGTTACGCACCAACATGGTAAACAGCGGGTTAACCGCGCCGAAATGACTGCTTAATATACTCAAATAAACGGCTGATTTCCGTGCCTTTGCGAGATCGAAACCGCAAAACATCATTTATTTTCCGTTTACCAAATATTTTGCTTTCTTTGGCATATGACCGGCATGGAAAACGCACAGACACAGGATTTGGGATGCCAGCTGCCATTGCGAGCAGCTTCTATCGTTAGCCGCCGACTGGCGCTTGCGGTAGGTACGGCTGCCTTAGCCCTGGGATCGACTGCAGCGCAGGCAGCGGGCACGCTGGCCGGAACCGACATCGTCAATGTCGCCCAGGCTACTTATGACTCGCCCGAAGGCGGCACGCCGATCACGATTGATTCGAATAAAGTCATCATCAAGGTCGATGAGCTGCTCGATGTCACGGTCGTTTCAAGCGACCCCGGTGATGTGGCGACCGCTCCGGCGCTGACCACACAGGTGCTTACCTATCAGGTCACCAATAGCGGAAACGGATCGGAAGCCTTCACCCTGTCGGCCGATACCGCAAAGCCCGGCGATGAATTTGACACAGGCTTTGAACAGACGATTCTCGATAGCAATAGCAACGGGGTCTATGATCCGGGCGTCGACACTATTTACACGCCCGGCACCAATGACCCGGTGCTGGCGCCAGATGAAAGCATAGTGGTTTTCATTCTTTCGACGATTCCTGCTTCCGCTAACGACGGGGATCGTGCCGAAATCGAACTTTCTGCCGTCGCCAATACCGGCAACGGCACGCCCGGTACGATTTTCGCCGGGCAAGGCGATGGCGGCGGAGATGCCGTAATCGGCTCAACCGGCGCGCGCGATGCCGACAGCGGCTTTTTCGTGATCCAGGCCTCCGATGTCACTTTGACCAAAAGCGCGACCATCACCGATCCCTCGGGTGGTACGCAGCCGGTACCGGGCGCGGTCATCCTCTATCAGCTGGTTGCGACAACGGTCGGCTCCAGCGACGTGACCAATCTGGCGATCAGCGACGATATTCCCGTCGAGACCACTTATAAATCCGGAACCATCACGCTTGAAGGCGCGCCGCTGGGCGATGCCGCGAGCGACGGCGATGCCGGATCCTTCGACGGCGATTCGATCGCCGTGGCACTCGGCACAGTTCCGGGCGGGCAAACCCGCACCATCACTTTTCAAGTCGTCATCGACTGATTTCAATCGGGGTATAGCAAAATGATAAAAGCAATTTCTCTCGCGATAGCGCTGATGATGCCGGGCACGGCGATGGCGGCCAATAATGTCAGTCTGTCGAGCGATGTGTTCGTCGAACGCAAAGTGGCCAAGCCGAACGGCACCACGGCCTTGATCCTCGAACAGCCGACGACCGTCACACCAGGCGACAAGCTTGTGTTCGTCGTCAATTATAAAAATGTCGGCAGCGCACCGGCTACGGATTTCTCTGTCACCAACCCGCTCCCAAAAGCGGTGGCGTTCAATGGAACGTCTGATGGCACTGAAATTGTCTCCGTTGACGGAGGCAAAAACTGGGGCCCGCTTGCGGACCTCACTTACCTAAGCGGAAACGGCAATGTTCGTCCCGCTCTTCTGACCGATGTCACCCATGTGAAATGGACATTCAATCGTGCCCTTTCTGCAGGTTCGGGAGGGAAATTGGTTTTTCGCGGCACTGTGAAGTGACCGCAACCGTACCGGATCGCCGCGGGGTTAGGCGATCCAAATAAGTGAAACAGGAGACAGTTATGACCAGTATACTGAAACTTCTCGTTGCCACTAGTACCATTTCTGTAGCGGCGTTGGGTGCAAACCCTGCGTTCGCTGCAGATCTGGGCACTGATGCGGGCACGAGCATTACCAATACCGTAAGTGTAGCATATAGCGTCGGGGGGACCGGCCAGACCGCGGAAACCGACAGCGACGTGTTTGTCGTCGACCGTAAAGTGAACCTTGTCGTAGCCAAAAGCGATGCGGTGAATACATCGGTAGCGCCGAGTGCGACGCAGCAGGCGGTGACCTACACCGTCAGCAACCAGACCAACGATACAATCGACGTGTTGCTCAGTTCCGAACAACCGGCCACCGACGATTTCGACGTGACCGGCACGCTCACCTACTATCTCGACAATGGCACCACCGCCGGCGTCTTCGACGGTAGCGACACGCTGATCACCTATATCGACAATCTCGGCGAAGACAGCAGTGTGACGATCCACGTCGTGGCGAATGTCCCGAGCGGCGTCGTCACCGGCGATCTGTCGGATGTCATTCTGATCGGCCAGGCAGCGGCTCATGGCGGCAGCGGCCTTCCGGCAACCGGTTCGGGCGTGCAGGGCCTTGCCTTCTCGGACGATTCGGGTGAAGCGGATGATGTTTCGGATGTGCAGAACGTCTTTGCCGACACGGCAGGTACAGGAAGCTCCGATGGTGCCGGCGATGGTTATCACAGCGCTACAGACACGTATGAAGTGTCCGCAGCGGACATTACGGTTACAAAAACCAGCAGTGTCTTGTGGGATCCGGTCAACGGCAGCACCAATCCGAAAGCCATTCCCGGCGCCATTGTCGAATATTGCATCGCCGTTGCCAACGCGGCCGGCAGCGCACCGGCAACAGGTGTCGCCATTTCGGATACGATTCCGGCCAATCTCGCTTATTACAGTAGCCTGGCCACCGGCCCGTCCACGGTTCCGACCGTGATCGGCGTGGTAACCGAAGGCACGGTCACCGGGTCCACCTGCAACGCAGATGGTAGCGGCACCGGAGCACAGGCTTCCGGCGTGGTTTCGGGCAATCTCGGTACCGTCGCAGCGGGCGAGACCGAAACCCTCATCTTCCGTGTAACGGTAGAATAGAGCCTTTCGCAATTTGACGGCAAACCGGTGCTTGTGCCGGTTTGCCGCTAAATTCCGGCTTTATCTGTGGGTAAATTCACCACCTTTTTCAAGCCAGTCGGTCTGGCTTTGGCTGCTTGCGCCCTCGGCGCGCCGGCCTCTACGGCACTCGCACAACCCGAGTTTGCCGAGGAGCAGCCGCACGCGCCCGATTTCGCGATCGAACAGGCGCAGCATCTCCCGCTGATCAGCAATATTGCGAGAGCGGAATGGGATATCGGCGGCCAACGGCTACAGAAACCGTCCAATCAGATCAATATTCAGGTTGTGCCGCCTCCCTACGAACCGCTGGAAGTCAGGATTTTCCACTTTACCGACCCGCCAGGGTCCGAGAATTTCCCGATCGCGGAAACAATGTGCCGGCGTGCCCAAGGCAGCGTCCCAATCGAACTGACCGGCGCCTTCGCAGGAACGCCCCGAAGCCCGGCCTCGGTCAGGCCGACCGACAATATCAGGGCCGGCGAGCCGCTGATCATCTCGATCATCGACGAAAACCGGAACCTGAATCCGCAGGCAATCGACAATTTCGACATATATCTGTCGACCCCGACCGGTGATCTCGAGCAGATAAATATTGTCGAGACAGCGGTCGACAGCGGCCGGTTTGTCGCGCTGATCAACACCGCCGCGGTCCCGCCCGCTCCGGTTCAGGGCGATTGCGTGCTGTCGGTCAAACGGGGCGAGACGTTTGACATCACCGTCCATGAAATGGGCGGCACCATGATCGGCAGCGCAAAAGTCGGGATCCTGATCGATCCGTTCGGCGAAATTTTCGACAGCGCCGATGGCACGCCGATTTCCGGCGCCCGCGTAACCCTGATCGACGCGTCCACCGGTCAGCCAGCGGACGTGTTCGGCGATGACGGGGTGTCAGCATTCCCGAGCACGGTGATCGCCGGAGGAACCGTAACCGACAGCGGCGGCACCATCTACGATTTCCGCGACGGCTTCTATCGCTTCCCCTTTGCCAGAGCGGGCCGCTACCGCCTGCTCGTCGAACCACCGCAGCCCTACAGCTTTGCGTCGGCGGCGACGCCCCAGCAATTGGCCGGATTGCGGCGGACCGACGGGCTTCCCTTCACCATTGTCGACGGGTCCTACGGCGGCATCATCATCCTGAACGACCCGGCACCGGTCCGCGTCGACGTGCCGCTGGACCGGCCCGGTGCGCCGCTGCTGATCACGAAATCGGCCTCCACCGCCCAGGCGGCCCCCGGAGATGCGGTTCAATATCGCGTCACCGTGGAGAATTCCGATGTCCTGCGGAGCACCGGCCAGATCACGATTTCCGACCAGCTGCCGCGAGCGATGCGCCTGAAGACCGGCACGGTCCGCTATAATGGCGAGTTGGTGGCTCCGACGGTTGCGGCCAATGGCCAGGATTTCTCTGTCGAAGCAGCACCGCTGGCTCCGTCCGAGAACGCCCTGCTGACCTATATTGCCGAAGTGCGGCAGGATGCACAGCCCGGAGACGCGCTCAATCTCGCGTCCGCCCGCGATGATCGCGGCACCACCAGCGACACCGTCGACGCAATCGTCAGCATCGTTCGCGACGGCATCTCCGAAAGGTTCACGCTTGTCGGAAGGATCACGGACGGCGGCTGCGGCACCGACCCGCGGACAGCAGCAGGCATCGACAATATCCGGGTGATGATGCAAGACGGGACCTATACGGTCACCGACAGCGACGGCCGCTATCATTTCGAGGGTCTCAAACCCGGCTTGCACGTGGTCCAGATCGATCCGTCGACCTTCCCGGCCGATATGGCTCCGGTTGACTGTGCGCAGAACACGCGGAGCGCAGGCAGCAATATCTCCCGCTTCGTCGAAGGCCGGGGCGGCGCGCTGAAACGCGCAGATTTCCGCGCCAGAAAAGTCGCGCCCCGCGATATGCAAGTGGCAGAGAACTTCCACAAACCGGAAGTATTGTCGGATCCGGAAGCAGCTGGCGCGGGCCGTGACTGGGTTACTGGCGAAGACCCCGGCATTGCCTGGCTGTTCCCAGAAGAAGAGCATAATCCGCGGGTCAAGGCGCTGCGCGTCGCGATCAAGCATCACGCCGGCCAGAGAATCGAACTGTCGGTCAACGGCAAAGCGGTCAATCCCCTCGCCTTTGACGGCACCAAGAAAAGCGCCGACGGCAAGGTACGGATCAGCACCTGGCGCGGGATCGAGATCGAGGATCGCACCAATATCCTTACCGCGCGCGTTGTCGACCGCGACGGCAAGCTGGTTCAGCAGCTGGAACGCAAGGTCCATTATGCCGGCAGCCCGCTGCACGCCGAATTGCTCAAGGACCGCTCCATTCTGGTCGCCGATGGCGTTACCCGTCCGGTCATTGCCGTGCGGCTGACAGACCGCGACGGCAAACCGGCGCGCAACGGCATGGTTGGCGACTTCTCGGTTCCCGCCCCTTATGCCCCCGCGATTGAAATTGACGCACAGCAGGCCAACCAGCTTGCCGGCCTCGAACGGGGCAGACCCGTATGGCGGGTCGAAGGCGAGCAAGGCATCGCCTATATCGAACTGGCACCGACCACCGCTTCCGGATCGCTCAGCATCAGCTTCCCTTTCCGTGATGGCGAAGTCGAACGCGCCCAGCGGGTCGAAACCTGGCTCGATCCCGGCGACCGGCCGTGGACCGTGGTCGGCTTCGCCGCCGGTACACTTGGCTTCAACACGCTCGACGAACGGCTCGAGGATCTCGCCGACGACGCAGACAATATCAACGTCGATGGCCGGATCGCGCTTTATGCCAAAGGCCGGGTGACCGGAAAATGGCTGATGACGCTCGCCTATGACAGCGACAAGGAAGAAGACGAAACCCGCTTCCAGGGCGTCATCGATCCGCGCAGCTATTATACTGTCTATGCCGACCGCAGCGAGCAGCGCTATGACGCCGCATCGGTCCGCCGCCTCTATCTGAAGCTGGAGCGGCCGCAATTTTATGCGTTGTTCGGCGATTATGAAACCGGCATCAGCGAGCCCGAACTGGCCCGTTACCAGCGCGCCTTCAACGGCATCAAGGCGGAATATAAAAGCGATCAGGTGCACCTTAACGGTTTTGCCGCGGATTCGCCGAACCGGTTCCGCCGCGAGGAAATCCAGGGCAACGGCCTGTCCGGCCCTTATGCCCTCGCCACCCGCGATATATTGGCCAATAGCGAACGGATCACATTGGAAACCCGCGACCGTTTCCGTTCCGAGCAGATTGTCGAACAGCGCGAGCTGACCCGCCATATCGACTATGACATCGACTATCTCGCCGGAACGATCAGTTTCCGCGAACCGGTACTCAGCCGCAGCAGCGATCTCGATCCGCAGTTCATCATTGCCGAATATGAAGTTCTCGGCATTGGCGGACGCAATCTCAACGCCGGTGGCCGCGCCACCTACCAGACCGCCGACCGGAAGCTCAAAGTCGGCGCAACCGCCGTGCACGACGAGGACGAGAGCGTGAAAACCGATCTGCTCGGCGTTGACGTCCGCTACCGGCCGGACCTCAAGACCGAATTCCGCGCGGAACTTGCCCTGACCGATAACGAGGCGAAAGACCTCACCGCCACAAATAGCGGCAAAGCGGCAACCGCATGGCTGGTCGAAGCGGAACATCATGGTTCGAAATTCGACATTCTCGCCTACGTCCGGCGTCAGGCCTCCGGCTATGGTCTGGGACAGCTGAACGCCGCAGAAAGCGGAACCCGCAAATTCGGCATTGATGGCCGGGTTCGCGTTCGGGGCAATCTGTCACTCGCGATCACCAGCTATCAGGAGAATTTCCTGATGTCGGATGCGCGTCGCCGCGCGGCGACCGCCGAGCTGGAATATCGCACCGACAACACGTCTTTCCGCGCCGGCCTGATCTATGCCAATGACCGGCTCTCGGACGGCACGGTAAATGAATCCACCCTCGTCCGGCTCGGCGCAACCCAGCGGCTGTTCGGCGGCAAGCTGGAACTGGATGCGCAAACCGAATTTGCTCTGGGCGGTCAGGACGAAAGCATCGACTTCCCCGCCCGTCACAGCTTCTCGGCGCGCTATGCGATTACCGAAGACATCAAGATCATCGGCACCTACGAGATTGCCGATGGCGAGAATATCGATGCCCGCACCGCCCGGATCGGCGTTGACGTCTCGCCCTGGAACGGCGCGCGTATCGTCAGCAGCATGAACCAGCAGGAAATTACCGAATATGGTCCGCGCAGCTATGCCGCTTATGGTCTGACGCAAAGCATTCCGATCGGCGACAAGTGGACCGTGGATTTCTCGCTGGATGGCAATGAAACCATCAGCGGATTTGATCGCAGCGACGTGATCAATAGCGAGCAGCCGGTCGCTTCGGGCGGTTTCCTCGGCAATGACGCGACGCTGACCGAGGATTTCCTCGCGGTCACCGCCGGCGCGACCTATCGGCACGCCGACTGGAGCTGGAACAGCCGCGCCGAATATCGCGACGGCGATATCAGCACCCGCTATGGCGCCACCACCGCTTTGCTCAAGCAGATCGGTGAAGGCAGCGCTCTTGGCGCACTGGCCAGTATATTCATTGCCAAAGACGAAACCGGCGTCAGCTCACGCATCATCGAAGCCGAAGCCAGCTGGGCGCATCGCCCATCGGATAGCGAATGGTCGTGGCTCGCGAAGCTCGAATTCCGGGAAGATCGCGTGCGCAACGCGGTTTCGGGCGAATCGGGACCGATTGGCGGCGCAGCGCTGCTCGTCGATGGCGATGTCACGTCACGGCGAATCATCAACAGCCTGAGCGTGAACTACACGCCGGTCACTGCAGATCACGGTCTCTTCAAGGAAGCCGGAGAATATAGTCTCTTCTGGGGCAGCCGCTATGTTTTCGACCGTTTCGGGCAGGATGATGTCGAAGGCTGGAGCAATGTCGTCGGCGCCGACGTCAAGTTCGACCTGTCCGACACCATCGATGTCGGCGGCCAGGCGACGGCCCGCGTCGGCAATGATTTTGACAGCATCGCCTATTCCGGCGGACCGAGCATCGGCATCACCCCGTTCAAGAACGCCTATATTTCGGTCGGCTATAATATTGTCGGCTTTGCGGACCGCGATTTTGAAGATAGCCGCTACACCAGAGACGGCCCGTTCGTCACCTTCCGGCTGAAATTCGATCAGGAAAGTCTGGGCGGCCTGGGGCTTTGAGGGTCTGGTACGAGAAAAGAAACAATAGCCCTATTCCGTTCGCACTGAGCCTGTCGAGGTGCCTCTAGCGGTGTAAACTGTCCTTCGACAAGCTCAGGACGAACGGCAACTCTCGAGATTCCTTCTCCCGTGAGGGAGAAGGATGCGAAGACTTGGCAGCTTGCCTGCCTAGTCGGAGCTGGATGAGGGTGTACTGCGCTTCAGAGGACAATACACCCTCATCCAACGCCGCCTAATCGCTAAAGCGATAAGGCTCTGTATCCTTCTCCCTCACGGGAGAAGGGACAATTGAATCCTTCAATCAGCGAACAGCAGCACCGGTGTCTCGAGAAAATGCTTGAGTGCCTGCACATAGCTGGCGGCATCATAGCCATCAACGACGCGGTGATCGCAGGAGATCGACAGGTTCATCAGTTTGCGTGCGTGGATTTCTCCGTCGATGATCATCGGGCGTTCGACAATCTTGTTCGGTCCGATGATCGCCACTTCGGGACGATTGATCACCGGCGTGGTGGCGATGCCGCCGAGCGGACCGAGCGATGTCAGGGTCAGCGTCGATCCGGTCAGTTCCTTCGCCGTCGCGCTACCATCGCGCGCGGCCGCAGCAAGGCGGCTGATTTCCGACGATAATTGCCAGATATTCAGATCCTGCGCATTGCGCAGCACCGGCACCATCAACCCTTGCGAGGTCTGGGTTGCCATGCCGAGATGGACGGCACCGTGGCGCGTGACAAAGCCCGCTTCATCATCATAGGTTGCATTGAGCATCGGGAAATCGCGCAAGGCCTTGCAGATCGCCGCGATCAATAGCGGCAAGATCGTCAGCTTGGTCCGTTCGCCGCGATTGGCATTGAGATCGCCGCGCATATCCTCGATTTCGGTCATGTCAATTTCGTCAACATAGGAGAAATGCGGAATATTCCGTTTCGAATCTGCCATGTTTTGCGCAATTTTGCGCCGCATTCCGATAACTTTGATCTTTTCGTCGTCACGTTTCTGCACGGCACCCGACGGACGATAGCCCTGCCCCGACCCATAATTCAGATAAGCGTCGAGATCGCTATGCCGGATATGCTCGCCCTGTGCCTTGACCTCGCTCAGGTCGACACCGAGATCGGCAGCGCGCTTGCGAACAGCAGGAGTGGCGAGCACTTTCTGACGGTCGTTTACCGACGGCTTGACGTCGGAATTTGTTGGACTGACAGAAGCGTCTTCAGACTCTTTCTCAGGAGTTGGCTTGGCCGGACTATCTGGCATATTTTCTTTATTATCAATGACTTGATCTGCTTCCAAGACTTCAGATTCCAGTTGATCAGGCGCATCGGCAACCGTGCTGGATGCTTCCAATTCTTCCAGTTTCCCGGCATCGATCTCGCCCTCGACTTCGATCTCGACCAGCATGGAACCGATCGCGATAATGTCGCCTTCTTCACCGGCGATCGCGACAATCTTGCCGGAAACCGGCGCTTCCATTTCCACGGTCGCCTTGTCGGTCATGACGTCGGCAATCTGGTCGTCTTCCGCGACAACATCGCCAATTTTGATATGCCATTTGACGATTTCCGCTTCGGCAATACCTTCGCCAATATCAGGCAGGTTGAATGTATATTTGCTCATGATTTCAAGTCCCTGACAATTTTCTCCAGCGCTTCACCGATCCGCACCGGACCCGGAAAATAGGCCCATTCCAGACTGTGCGGATAAGGCGTGTCAAATCCGGTAACCCGCTCAATCGGCGCCTCAAGATGATAAAAACAGCGTTCCTGTACCAGAGCCGACAGCTCCGCACCGAAGCCGCTGGTCCGGGTTGCTTCGTGGACGATCAGGCAGCGCCCGGTCTTCCTGACCGACTTTTCGATCGTCTCAATATCAACCGGCACCAAGGTGCGCAGATCGATAACCTCGGCATTTATGCCATGTTCCTCGACCACCGCTTTGGCGACATGGACCATCGTACCATAGGCCAGGACCGTAACCGCATCGCCTTCGCGAACAATCTTCGCCTTGCCCAGCGGCACATTATAATGGCCTTCCGGCACTTCGGACTCGGCAAATTTCGACCAGGGCGAAACCGGATTGTCATAATAGCCGGTGAACGGACCATTGTAGATCCGCTTGGGCTCGAGAAAGAGCACCGGATCATTATCCTCGATCGAGGCAATCAACAGGCCCTTTGCATCATAAGGTGTTGAAGGAATTACAGTCTTCAAACCGGACACATGGGTGAACATCGCCTCGGGCGATTGGCTATGTGTCTGCCCGCCAAAAATCCCGCCACCGACCGGCGACCGTACCGTCATCGGTGCGGTAAATTCACCCGCCGAACGATAGCGCAACCGCGCCGCTTCCGAGATCAACTGATCCATTCCCGGATAGATATAATCGGCAAACTGGATTTCCGGCACTGGCCGCAAACCATAAGCGCACATGCCGACGGCGGCGCCGATTATGCCGCATTCGGAAATCGGCGTATCGAAACAGCGGGTCTTGCCGAATTTTTCCTGAAGGCCGGCGGTCGCGCGGAAAACCCCGCCGAAATAGCCGACGTCTTCGCCCATGATCACGACATTATCGTCGCGCTCCATCATCGTCTCGAGGCCGCTGTTGATGGCCTCTATCATGTTCATGACGGCCATTTGATTTCCCGTTCCTTATTCGCTTGCGCCGCTTGCTCTTTAAGATGCCAGGGCATTTCCTCGAACACATCCTGAAACATGGTTTCAAACGGCTGGTGCAGCCCGTGGCCCAATATGCCGTTTTTGGCGGCTTCGGTGACCGCTTCCTTGACCGCTGCGAGACATTCCGCGTCCAGCTGCTCCTGTTGCTCATCACTCCACACGCCGCGCTGGATCAGATGCTTGTTAAGCCGGTTGATCGGATCACCGAGTGGCCATTCTTCCCGCTCCTGCGCGCTGCGATAGGCGGTCGGATCATCGGACGTGCTATGGGCTTCCGCGCGATAAGTAAAATGTTCGATCAGCGTCGGCCCCTCATTGGTCCGCGCCCGTTCTGCCGCCCAGCTTGTGGCTGCATAGACCGCTAGCGGGTCATTGCCATCAACACGCAGGGCGGCAATGCCATAGCCGGCACCGCGCGCAGCAAAGGTGGTCCGCTCTGCCCCGGCAAAACCGGAAAAGGACGAAATTGCCCACTGGTTGTTGACCACATTCATGATCACTGGTGCATTATATACTGCGGCGAATGTCATCGCGGCGTGGAAATCACCTTCGGCGGTCGATCCTTCGCCGCACCATACGGCAGCAATCCGGCTGTCACCCTTGCTCGCACTCGCCATCGCCCAACCCACCGCTTGCGGATATTGCGTCGTCAGATTGCCCGAAACGGTGAAGAAGTTCAGTTCGCGCGAACTGTACATGATCGGCAGCTGACGCCCCTTGAGCTTGTCCGCCTTGTTCGAGAATATCTGGTTGACCATTTCGATCATCGGATAGCCACGCACGAACAATATGCCCTGCTGGCGATAGCTCGGGAAACACATGTCATCGCCGTGCAATGCCATGGCGGCTGCAACCGAAGTCGCCTCTTCGCCGGTGCATTTCATATAGAAGCTGGTTTT
This sequence comes from uncultured Sphingorhabdus sp., assembly GCA_963974765.1. Classification (GTDB taxonomy): domain Bacteria; phylum Pseudomonadota; class Alphaproteobacteria; order Sphingomonadales; family Sphingomonadaceae; genus Parasphingorhabdus. Next base: position 284,568 of record CAXBEI010000002.1, on the reverse strand, counting down.
GCCCTGACGCTGCTGGCGATGCAGCCGATCATCAAAAGTACGCACCTGCACCATCGTGCGGAGCATCTTGAGCAATATTTCGTCATCCAGCTTTGGATCCCACGGACCGACGGCGTTATGATCATCATCCAGCACACGGACCATATCATAAACCATATCCCGCATATCTTTGGGTGCAGTGTTTATGTCTGGCCGCGCCTGCGCGCCGGCTTCGGGAATATCGAGATCGCTATAGTCAACCACATCGCCCGGACGGAATTTCGGTTCGGGTATGTGCAAAGTCAGCGGCGGCAAATTGCTTTGGGTTTTTTTATCAGCCATCAGGCCTCTCCAGCAAGAATCGCGCAATTGTTGCGCTGCAATATTCGTTCAACTAGCTGTTACAATATTACAAAACCCAATTTAGGTCAATCTCCCTGCCCTTTTAAGCATTCAAACAGCTACTGGCGCGGAAATATGACGCTGGGGGTCATAATCCTGCACCTCGAAATTACCGATATCATAGTCAAAAATCGAATCGGGCTTGCCGAGAATTTTCAGTTTCGGAGCGCCCGAAGGCTCACGCGACAATTGCTCTTCGACCAGATCGGCGTGATTGAGGTATAGATGCACATCACCGCCATTCCACACCAGTTCTCCCGGTTCCAGATCGCATTGCTGTGCGATCATCCGGATTAGCAGCGCCGCCGAAAAGACATTGAACGCGAAGCCAAGGCCGAGGTCACAACTGCGCTGATAAAGCAGCCCCGACAATTTCCCGTCGGATACATAGAACTGATAGGTCTTGTGACAGGGGGGCAAGGCCATCTCGTCCAGTTCGGCAACATTCCAGCCCGTAAAAATATGACGCCGGGAACCGGGATTATTCCGGATCCCCTCAATCAGCAATTCAATCTGGTTAATGCCCTTTTCCTCGCGGCGGTACAGCCCCTCGCCTGCTGGCGTATAGCGCGGCCAGTCGACCCATTGCTTGCCATAGACCGGCCCGAGATCGCCCCATTTTGCAGCGAAACCGTCATCTTCGATAATCCGCTGCTCAAAAGCGTCCCGGTCCAGTTGCTCGCCGGTTTCCTTGCGATATTTGTCGAGTGGCCAGTCCGTCCAGATGTGCACCTTCTGCTTCACCAGCTCCCGGATATTTGTATCGCCGGTCAGGAACCAGAGCATCTCGCGTGCCGCCGTTTTCCAGAAAACCCGCTTTGTTGTGAGCAGCGGAATAGCGTCATCGGCGAGATCAAAGCGCATTGTCACACCGAAAATGGCGCGCGTACCGACGCCGGTCCGATCAATGCGTTCATCACCCTGCGTCCAGATTTGCCGCATCAGATCGAGATATTGCTGCTCATAATGCTGTCCGGGAATCAAACCATAATCTCCAACCAATGTTCTGCAAACGCTAGACCGCTATGATGATATGCTCAACCAAATCCGATGACAGATATTATCGCAATATAGTTTTGACGAGGCGCCTTGCCGATGGCTTGAACCGCAAATCGGACTGGCATATAACGGGCGCATCACATCCCTCGCGCCGAAAAAAGCGAGTGGATCGGGAAGTAGCTCAGCCTGGTAGAGTACTGCGTTCGGGACGCAGGGGCCGGAGGTTCGAATCCTCTCTTCCCGACCAGCGGTTTCTCAAACATGCCTCCAGATCTTCCAGAAAAGCTGGCCACGGCAAAGGCTGATGAGCCGCATTAAGATGAAAAATGATCCGATAAATAGACGTTAACCTTATCTTGATCATAGCCATGTAGTGCCTTCAATCATGAGCACGCGCGTTTTAATAGTCGATGACCGGCCCACCAATCTGCGGATCTATGCCCAGTTTGTGACGCTGATGGGGGAAAAATATTCCGCCGTCACCTATGCTGATCCCGTTGAAGCGCTGGAATGGCTGCGCGACAACAAAGCAGATTTGATGGTCGTCGATTATCGAATGCCCCAGATGAATGGTGCGGAATTCATCCGCAAAGTCAGGCTGATGCCTGGTGCCAACGAAATACCTGCTATTGTCATTACGGCGCATCAAGATCGCGAGTGCCGACTTGCCGCGCTTGATGCAGGTGCCACAGACTTTCTGCAAAGCCCGGTTTCGCATGTAGAATTCTGTAGCCGCGCTTTATCGCTGCTGACCAAAAGCAAGAAAAGTGTGACGCTGCGCAAGCGCGCGTCGGAAATCGGCCGCAAGCATGCCGCGTTCGGCGCAGCTGCCTCAAACGAAGGCCCTTCAGGCAAAAGCATGCTTGAGCAAATCATCGATACGATCCCGATCATGATCAATGCCACCGACCGTTCGGGGAAATGCCTATTTACCAACGCTTATCAATCCGCCTTGTTTGATAAAGACCCGGACGAAATGGTGGGCACGGATTTTGCCAATAATTTCGAACCCACCTTGGCGGCCAACACCCGTCGACGCGATGCAATGGTTTTAAAATCAAGCCTTGCCATTCCGCATTATGAAGAGAAAATCACCAGCGACGGCGTTGATCTGATTTTTCATTGCAACAAATCACCACTGCTTAATCATAAGGGTGAGACGATTGGTGTTTTGACAACCGCAGTTGACATTACAGCCCGGAAATTTGCCGAGGAACATAGAACACATCTGGCATTGCACGACATGCTGACGGGACTGCCCAATCGCGTGCTGCTTGCCGAGAATGTTAAATCGACCATTGCCAATTGCAAGACTACCAACAGCCAGGCCGCGCTCCTGCTGCTTGATCTGGATCGCTTCAAAATCATCAACGATACCCGCGGTCATCATAGCGGTGACGCGCTTTTGCGCGAAGTTGCGGAACGCATTTCCAAGGTAATCGGTCCCGAGGATTTTGCAGCACGCATCGGCGGCGACGAATTTGCGGTCATTCTGAACAAGTTCGAAAATATTGATTCGATCAATTCGCGTTGTTCCAAAATATTGAAAGCGATCAGCGAGCCCTATGCGATCAGCGGTGTGGGACAAGTTATCAGCGCATCCATCGGTGTAAGCCTGATCCCCGATGACGGCGATGAATATGAGGAAGTCCTGCGCATGGCCGATCTCGCCATGTATGATGCTAAGGCCAACGGGCGCAATTGTTACCGGTTTTTCTCGGACGACATGAACGAAATTGCCCAAGCCGATGCAGCGTTGGAAAACGAATTACGGGACGCATTTAACGAAAACCAGTTCGCGCTTGAATATCAACCGATTGTCGATGCCAAGACTCTAGAATATGTCGGCCTTGAAGCCCTGATCCGATGGGATCATCCGCGTCGGGGCCGGCTGCTGCCAATCCAGTTCATTCGGGTTGCCGATGAAAGCGGACTTATGGATATTCTGGGCCGATGGGTGATCGGTGAAGTTTGTCGGGAAATAAAATCCTACGCAGACCGGGGCATTGATCTGCCACGCGTTGCCATCAACGTTTCCCCGCGACAGTTCCAGAACCAGAATCTGTGCGACGAACTGCTGGAAAATATCAGAGCCAACGGCATCGAACCGTCAAAAATCACTATCGAGATCACAGAAGAATTGTTGATCGACAATAATGAACAAGTCAGAGCGATGCTTCAGCAGATTCGCAGCAGTGGTGTCGGAATTTCCATAGATGATTTCGGAACCGGCTATTCCTCTCTTCAATATCTGAGGGACTTGCCCGCCAATTGCCTGAAAATTGATCGTACCTTTATTTCGCGCATCGAGCATAGCCCGGCCGATCGCGCGATTATCGGAACCATCGCGCATCTGGCGCATGCGCTGGATATGCGTGTCGTCGCCGAAGGGGTTGAAAATGATGCTCAGCTCGATCTGTTGCGCGTTTCGGGATGTGACGAGATTCAGGGGTTCAAGATTGCACGGCCGCAACGGGCAGAAGATCTCGGAAAATTGTTTGACGGCCGGAAAAATGATCCGCCCAGTCGCGCGGCAGAAGGCTAATCAACTTGCTATCCGCCAAATCAAACGCGCCGGCGAGGTCGCATAGCCACCACATGCATCCGAAAGGCGGCATGGACGGTCAGGTGCGCGACCGTGAACATGAAATGATCAAGAACCGGATCATTCTGATCATTATCGCATGGTCATCTTTCGCTATACTCGATGCCTCATCCGGATTGATCATCGGTTTCGGTGTCTATTTTATTGTGAGCATCGCTGTAGCAATTGCCTATCGTATGCACCCCAAGCCGTCGAGTTTGAGACGTTTTCTAGGGCTTTGCATAGATTTTGGAGCCGCAGCTTTCCTCTTCCAGATCGGCGGAGAAAGCTTTGCCGCTGTTTATCCGGCATTGTTGTGGGTCATCCTCGGCAACGGCTTCCGTTTTGGCGTCAACTGGCTGTATCTGGCATCGGCGATGGCGGCTATCGCATTTGGATGGACCATCTATTCGGTCGATTATTGGCGCAACAGCCCGTCGCTTTCGATCGGCTTGCTGGTCGCGCTTATAGTGATACCGGCATATTGCTCGACGCTGATCACCAAAATCTCTCAAGCCAAGGAAGAAGCTGAAGCAGCGAATAAAGCCAAAAGTCTGTTTCTCGCCAGCGTCAGCCATGAATTGCGTACGCCATTAAACGCGATTATTGGCTACGGCACCCATTTGCTTGACATGAAGTTGCCGGAAAAACAGCATCAGATGGTCGCTACCAGCGTGTCAGCGGGCCGTCATTTGCTGCACCTGATCAATCAGCTTCTCAACTTTGCGCATTCGGAATCTCGCGATGAACTGCCTGAGCCGAAACCATTTTCTCTTGTCGATGTGCTTTCCGAGGTTCGTGATATCATGCAGATCGCGGCCGACGAGAAAAATCTCGAGATCATTCTTCAAGCGGAACCAAGCAGCGACCAGGTCATCTCCGGACAACTCGGTTATATTCGTAATATTCTCATCAACCTGACCAGCAATGCTGTAAAATTTACGGAAGCCGGATCGATCACATTGAGATGCGGATTCAATTCGACAAAAGACCAGGGACAGATGTGGGTCTCGGTAACCGATACCGGCCCGGGCATTCCAGTGGACGCGCAACAGAAGATCTTTGACGTTTTTCAGCAAGCGAATGATACGATTGCCAACGAATTCGGCGGAACCGGTCTGGGCCTGGCGATATGTCAAAAACTGGCCAATCAGATGAATGGGGGAATTTCTGTAGACAGCGAGCTCGGCTCGGGAAGTAAATTTACTTTGTCCTTTCCTACAGAAGTTTTGGACACTCCAGAAGCCCGTCTGAATCAGGATTGCGTCCGGATTCTATCGCTGACGCGAGACCTCGACGCACCGGTCATCTGCAACGATGACAATCAACCGATTAAAATCGACCATATCCAATGTCATGAATCCGACGATATCGGAGAAATTCTCGGTCGCCGCAATCTTGAGTCATACGATATTGCGTTGCTGGATGAAGCCATCGCAAGCGAACATGACGACCAGTCCCCCTTATGGTCCGCATTCCGGGATGCCAAGCTTCCGCCCGTCTTGTTTGCCGAAGACAAAAAGAAAAACCTGAAGGACCTTCAATTGCGGGCAGCGTTCGCGACATTGCTGCCGCCGGGTTCGGACTTTAGCGCGATCCGCAGTGCCGTTCAGATTGGTTGCTCGTTCGTCGGTTCGACCGCACGGCAACAGCCAGAATCAAACGACAATGCCCGAACGCCGGACATTGCGCCGGTTCGAGTGCTCGTCGCGGATGACAATCGCACAAACCAGATGGTACTTGAAACAATTTTGGCTAATGCCGGTCACGAAGTTACCGTGGTTGAAGACGGAGAGAAAGCGCTCGAGGAGCTCGAAACAGGAACTTTTGAGATTGTCTTCCTGGACGTGAATATGCCCATCATGGGTGGTATCGAATGCTGTCGGCTATGGCGCCAGATCGAGGGACCGCGGAAACATATCCCGATCATCGGTTTGACGGCCGATTCTACCGAGGAAACCGAGAAGAAATGCCTTGATGCCGGCATGGATCTGAGGATGACGAAGCCGATTGAGGCGGGCGAATTGATCGAAGTCATCGCTTCGCAGACGGCCAACAGAGCCACCACGCCTGCAAACGAAATCGACACCGACCCGATGGGCGTCGTCAGCAATTTCGACAGTAAGTTGCGGCGGCCGGAGCCTCCGGCAGTCGATCCGACACAGCTGGATTATCTTCTATCGATCGGCGATGAGGCTTTTGTGCAATCTATCATCGAAGCCTATCTGGAGGATACCAGCGAGATTCTGGTCGCCTTCCGCAAATCGGTGGATGATGAATCTGTTGATGATTTCCGCTTCCACGCCCATGCGTTCAAGAGCGGTGCTTCGAATGTCGGTGCGAGCTACCTCGTCGAGACATGTTCCAAGCTTGAAGTTATCACCGAGCGAGACTTCATAGAGAGACGGCATGAATATCTGACGAGAATTGAACAGCAAGTCACCGATATTCGCGCCTATCTCGAAACCAAATTGGCGAGCAGCAACGACCATGCGCCGACCGAAAAGACTGCTCAAATCTAACGGATCGTCAAACGGCCCGGAGTGACCGCAAAATGCGCCGGTCTTGTGCCGATGCCAACCGTTCCATCTTGCGGACATCCGCTTCTTCCAGATAGAGCGCGGTCTCAGCCCATGTATCGGTGATTTCAAGCAACTCTTCGAGGCTCACCGGATTGGCAATTTTCCGCGCACGATAGACCGCCCGTTCTGCGTGGAAGCGTTTGCGGTTTTCCTTGGTATATTCGACGATGGCGGCTTCGCCCATCCCATCCTCTGCCAAGATGTCAACGACACCCATGTCATATAGTTCGGAAGCCGAATATAATTTTCCTTCGAGAATGAACCGCTCGGTTTCCTTGCGGCTGAGGCGCTGACGCAGGAAGCTGTAGGCGCCCATCCCGGGAAAGAGATTAAACAATATTTCCGGCAGCCCCAGTCGTGCGCTTTTTTCGGCAACCAATATATCGAAAGCAAGCGCATGTTCGAAACCGCCGCCCAAGGCATCACCCTGCACCAGAGCCATGGTAATGATCGGTGCACCAAATGCGGTACTATTCTCATATTGCATGTGGACGCAGGTACGGGCGTATTTCTTCAACGCTCCCAAGTCCCGACGCCGGATGCAATCGGCAAAATGTTTCAAATCCCCGCCAAGATTGTAGATTCCGGGCGTGTGTGATGCGGCAACGAAATAGCGCAACGGATCCACAGCCTTTGAACCGTTGATCGCATAAGTGGAGTGGATCCAGTCCTGGACCTGCTGGATCTCGTCACCGAGTTCATATGTATAGCTGGGACGTGATTTCTGGTTCATATAACACCAGAATATTTCGTCGGAACGGTCGAACCGCAGATCGATTTCGCGAAACTGTTTTGAGAAAATATCAGGTTCCGAAATGGGCGGTGCGTGGACTAGCATATCATTCGCCTCGATCGTCAAATTCCGATCCAACTCGTTGGCAGCGCGACTGCGAAAGTCCATATTATACTCCATATCTGGCATGATGTTCGACGATACTCAGCCTAACAAATCTATATGCCTAATATGTAAAATTTTATGACATGCCCCATTTCAATGCAAGCAAAACCGAGAAGATGGGGTAACATGCTTAATTGACTCCAAAGTTTTCTTATCTTTGAGTCATTTGAGCGAAATTATTTCTCCCGAATTGGTTAATATCTTGCAGGATAAGACGAAAACTCACCTTGTTTCCCTGTAATTTTGATTGTCATTTCCGGTGTTTGCGTTCGCCGACCAGCTAGTATTGTCAACCCGCGTCAGACTCTGCGCCGGCCGACTGGTTGACCAATCCGCGGAATGCACGGACCGCAGACCTGTTGCCTTTTGTGACTTCGAAAACATCCTCGGCAATCGGCATCGCAACGCCATATTTCTTGGCCAGAGCGATCACTGTCGGCGCACTTTTCACACCCTCTGCGACCATGTGCATTTCGTCGATGATTTCATCAATATGGCGGCCTTTGCCCAGCTCGACACCGACATGACGATTGCGGCTCAGCGGGCTCGTGCAGGTGGCTATCATATCGCCCATGCCGGTGAGCCCCGAAAATGTTTCGGGCTTCCCACCCATGGCAACGCCCAGACGCGTGATTTCGGCAAGCCCTCTGGTGATCAATGCCGACCGCGTATTGTCGCCAGCACCCAGACCATCTCCCATGCCAACGGCGATGGCGATGATATTCTTGAGCACGCCGCCCAATTCGCACCCCAGAAGATCGGTATTGGTGTAAACGCGAAACAGGCCCGAGTGGAACAGCTGCTGCAATTGTTTCACGATAATCTCGTCCTCCATGGAGATCACGCTGGCGGCCGCCTGCCCGGCCATGATTTCGCGGGCCAGATTGGGACCCGTCAACACTCCGACCGGATGGCCCGGCAGAACCTCTTCGATAACCTCGGTCATCCGCTTGCTGGTGGCCAGTTCCAAACCCTTGGTAAGGCTGATAACCGGAACCCATGGCCGGAGATATTGCTTGGCTTCTTCCAGTACACTGCGAAAATTGTTGGAGGGTATCCCCATGACCAGGACATCTGCGCCTGACACGGCCTCGCCGATTTCCGACGTTGCGGTCAAAGCAGGGGGTAATTTTATATCGGCCAGATATTTGCTGTTGCAATGATTATTGTTGATATCGCTGACGGTTTCAGAATCCCGCGCCCAGATTTTTATCGGCGCATTGCGCGAAACCAGAGACGCAACCGTGGTTCCCCATGAGCCACCGCCGAGCAATCCAACTTTCAATTCCATAAACACCCTCCATCGGCGACTCCTCTAGCGGAAGCCCATCCTGTCCAAACTGAAGGGAATTTCAGTATTTTGCAAGGAACTCGAGATGACGCTTGGCGGTCCCTTTGGGGTTTTCGATCATCGGGATATGGCCGACCTCCTCAAATACTACTGATTCTGCATTGGGGATGCCGTCTTCCAGCACGTCGACACAACTGACATCGATCAGCTGGTCATGGCGACCCCAGATGATAAGGGTCGGCGCCTTTACCTGATCGAGCTGATCATTCAGGGCCTTGCCCGTACCATCCTCTACCAAAGTCCAGAAAATCTTGTCGAGCAGCTCGCGATGTACGGCAAAATCCTCGTAGAAAATCTTGCGGAATTGCCCGGGGACTTTCATCGGCTTGTGTGCGACGAACGCGAGCATCCGCTGCACGTCGTCGGGACTGTGAATTTCGAGCGGATTTTTCCCGGCCTGGGCCTCGATCTGAAGCTTGCTTTCATTGGCTCCGACAACGCCCGCATTGTTGAACAAGGTCATCGAAAGCAAGCGTTCGGGATAATCCAGCGCGAAGCGCAGCGAGACAAAGCCGCCCATGCTGTTGCCGCCGATATGGCATTTATCGATCCCCATCGCGTCCAGAAATTCGCGCACACGGGCTGCTTGTGTCGCCATGTCATAATCACGATCTACTTCCCGGATATTCTCTCCGAATCCCGGCAAGTCCGGAGCAATCAGGCGGTATTTTCCAACGATTTCCGGCGCGTATATCGCCCAATTATCCTTGTCGCCGCCGAATCCGTGAAGCAGTACCAATGGCTCGCCGTCCGATGGCCCCCCTTCGAGATATGGCCAGATCATATCGCCCGCTTTGATCGACTTTGCCGTCAGCTTGCCTTTTCGCCGCAAAGTGTTGCGCAGGAAACCGTATAAAGTTCGCGGGAACAGCACATAGAGCGCGATCAGCGACACCATCAAGATGCCCAAAATGGTCAGGAAAATTTCGACTGCTTCCAAGTTACGTTCCTCTCGCCGCCAGTTGTTTGTCCAACCAGTCGGTCATGTCGTTCAATATTGTGTCTTTTTCCGGTTCATTGAAAATCTCGTGAAACAATTCCGGATAGACTTTGAGCTGTTTCTCGCTTGAGGATATATGACGATCCAGAAATTCCGAACCTTCGACTGCGGCCAGGCTGTCCTTCCCGCCGTGAAGCAAAAGCATCGGCAGCGAAATCTGTCCGGCATTTTCCTGCACGGTGTTCATATTGGCCAGCATTTCGGCAGCCAGCCTTGCACCCATTTTGCCATTATAGACGAGTGGATCCGCGAGATAGTCTGCAACGACTTTCGGGTCGCGACTGACCCCATTCGGATCGAGTTCGAGTACCCCGAGCTTCGGAAAGAAGCGGGACAGAAAGCCGCTGATAGCCTTGAGAACCGCGGATGGTTCCTCGGCCGCTTTTATCGCCGGCCCCGAAAGCACACAGGCAGCGAACTCGGCTTGCTCGGTAAGCAGATAGGTCGCGCTAATCAATCCGCCCATGCTATGTCCGACCAGCATGACGGGTAGATCAGAGAAATCCTCCGTGGCTTGAGCGAGCAGACGATCAACACCGTCACGAAAAACCGAAAAGCCTGGCACGAACCCGGCCGTGCCGTCCGATTTTCCATGCCCCCAGTGATCCATGGCAAAAACTGCATAGCCCCTGCCCACACAATGTTCGGCAAAGTACTGATAGCGCCCGGCATGTTCGGCATAGCCGTGAACGAGCAGGATTATTGCTTTCGGCTTATCGTCGGGCAGCCATTTCTGCCAATATAATTTCGCCCCGACCGCCTTGGAACCGGCCGCTAGCGTCAGCGTCCCGTCTTCGTGTTTCAAGCGATATTCCTTTTCATCACCAATTCATGATCGTGTGCCAGCTCATTTTCATATTCGAACAAAATGCGATCCAGGGTCTGGCTGATCTTGGTCTGCGTGCGAACCATTTCAATTTTCGGCCAGGTTGTGCGCTCGCCAAGCTGGATCAATTCGGCAATGTCCTCAACGGGCAAATTGCTCAAAATCTTGGAAGGTCCCCAGAACATCGTCGGACGAATGATATTGATGTCTCCAGTATAATCCTGGTTGATCACCGACAGTGCCATATTCGCCATACTATTCAGGCGCGGAAAGTAGGACAAGGGCTTCTGCATCATTTCAACATTCGCATTGAGCCATGCTTTCATGGTGGCCGTCGTTGCATTGCGGATGGATGACAGCGGGTTGCGTGTCTGGCTGAAATCAGTGGCAAAAGGTGTAATCAGCGGATTGGCCTGACTGACTATATGGTGATTCACGCCATAGAGCCGCGCAAGTCGTTTAACAGGCAGATCGTGGGTAACCGAACCGTCGACCCATTTGCGATTGGGCAGATAGGGCACCCGTTCTCCGCGATGATCTTTGGCCGCCAATGTGACGGGTGGATAGATGCCCGGCACTGCGCAGGAAGCTAGAACCGCTTCGCGAATATAGACATTGGGCGATGCAATTGCGTTCAGTAGCCGGGAAGTCTGATGCTTTTCCGCCGGCGCAATCGAAACGTTGAGATGCCGACCGGTAAGCTCGTAAGCCTCCTGAAACGTCAGATCGGGGAGCAAGTCTGTCAGACGCTGGCGTATTTCATCCGCGCGCATACGACTGGGACCACCCAGCAATCCGCCCTGTCCTTCGTCTTCGTGATCCATACCCAGAGTCAGATTTTCCGGTTTGAAAAATGGCGGTATTTCCTTGTCAACATGGGTGCTGATCAATGCGCCAACGACCGAGCCACCGCTGGAACCAGACATAATATCGGGTAGCAACCCTTCTTCCCAAAGCGCTTTTGCGACTCCGACATGAAAATAGAGATAAGCACCTGAACCGCTCATAAGAAACGCTGATCGTCCGTAGCAATGCTGCGCGCGCCGGAAGAAATCGAGCTTTTCCTCGAATGGAATATCTGTGACCTTCTCGCTCGCCAGATATTCCAGCGAGTTGACGATCGCGTCTACATAATCCTGGATAAGCTGTTTGGTGCCAAATTTGGCTTTCTGGTGAAGCCGGGCATGACCCATGCCATCCATATTCCCGTGAATGCCTTCATTCAGTGCATAGAGAAGGCCGGCATTGTCCTGCGACTTCCATAGCTTGGAGAGGCGTTTCAGCCGGCGGCGAATGGACTTATAGTCAAAATGCTTACTCTCGTCAGACGACTTCCATATGTCGACTCCGGTTGATTTGTCGTGCGCTTTCGCGGCTTTCGACCATTCGGAATAGCTCTTGGCCTGAGCCATGGCCTTTTCCATTTTCAAAGTCGTGTTGAGGATCATCTTCGGTTCACTCTTTCACCAAAATTACGCATGGTAGCGTTCACCGCCCGGGAATCGGGCGACGTGCGATCTATCCACTCCTTATTTCACTTTCGGCTTGCCTCCACCGATCGCCTTCGATGCAACGGTTCTGGGCTTTTTGGCAACCCGCCGATACATCGCCGAACCTTCTTTGGTGGATATCGGCCGTTTGGGTGCCACCGCCGTTTTCTTGGTCCGACGTGCAACAGCACTTGGTTTTGCATCCCGCAGTTCGTTAAATGCTCTTTGCAGGCATTCGCGGAAAAACTCAACATCGGGCATCATTTTGCGGTCGGATATGATGCTGAAGGAGATTGTTCCGTTATAGCTTGGCGTAGCGATGAACAGCCCCATCCCATGGGCCAGAGGTGCTAGTCCATATTGATGGGTTAGCTTTGCGCCGTTCATATATAGCTGGATCTGGGGGCCGGGAACGTTTGAAACCATCAAATTGCTCATTTTCGGCGCAAAGCGTTCGTCGGTCATGATACGCGCCACGCCCGCCATGGTCACACCGGGAATATGCTTGGTCAGATCGGTCATGATCCGCGCGCTGAGCCCGGACTTTGCTGCCTTGGTTTCACGCGTAGTGTCCCTGATGGCTTCGAGCCGCTCCATCGGGTCGGCAATATTCGACCAGATTTTTATGGTCATCGCCGATATATTATTGCCGGGATTGGCTTCATCCCCTGAACGGCTGCGCGCGTTGACCGGCGCCACCGCCACAAGCGATTCCTTCGGAAGTTCTTTATGCTTCGTCAGATAGTGACGCAACGCGCCGCTGCAGATCGCAAGCACCACATCATTTATCGTCGCATCGCTTACTTTGAGACGCATTTTTTTCAGATCGTCGAGATCAAAAGTGACCGCATCGAACATTTTATGCGGCGTAACGGGGCCGTTGAAACGGGTTTCGGGAACGCCGGACTCTGTCTTCTCGCCGCCACCTACGAGATTTTTTTGAGCGGTTGAAAGCAGTGCGGGCGTAAATTTCAGCAATGCCTGAGCCAATTTTACTGGTGACGTCACCGTGCTATTGACCGCACGGCTCAATATTTCGGCAGCTGTCGGCAACTCGTTTGCCGCCATTTTGCCTTTTGGCAAGGGTATCGCAGGCGTCCCTTTGCTATCCTTGTCCGAGATGGCCGCAAAGAAATGAGCGCCGGACACGCCATCAATGGTCGAGTGATGAATCCGTGTCAAAATCGCATAGCTGCCTTTGGCATAGCCTGGAATATTGTCGAGCCCCTCGAGCACATACATATCCCACAATGGCCGGGTCATATCCAGCGGCTTGCTGTGATGGCGGGCTACGTGAATGCAGAATTGCCGCCAGTCACCAGGCTCGGGCAGCCGGCTGTGCGAGATATGGGCTTCGAGATCAAAATGCTCGTCCTGGACCCAATAGGGATGGTCGATATCCATGGGCAGACGATATAATTTCCGTTTGAACATCGGCGAGATGTCCATCCGCTTGCGCATATGCTCGATAATATCCTTGAACCTTACCTTCCCGCCAGGGGCGGTAGACGGATCAAAGATATAGACGGCCATCACATGGGTGAGATTGGTGGCAGACTGAATATAGAGAAACTGTGCGTCCTGTGCACTCAACTGGCTTATGTTGCTCTGCTCGGTCATCAATCATGTCCTTTCGACAGCGCGATCATTCAAATATCTTGTCGGCTAGCACAAGCAGTTCGAGCCGGGACTTTTCCATACGCCGGGACAGCGCTCTGAATTTGCGCAGCAATGCTTTCCGTTCGGCGATCGTGTCCGTGGTGGTTTCGCCGGTCAGCCCCAGTCCTGCGGCCATTCTGAAGCCGTTTTCAAACAGGATTTTTCCGATCGAGGCCTCGCTGGTGATCCGGCGGAGCAGATAGGCCTGCCGCCCTTCTTTCAACGCCGTTTCCACACAAGTTTTCTTGTCGATCACATCGCCGGGCTCCAGCCGCGACAATATATCCAGAACGATAGTATAGGCTTCCACAAAAGGCAGGAAAACGGCATGGCCGATCAATGGCTGGAAACGGTTGGTCAGGCTGGCCAGCTTGACGCCGCCCTCCTCAAGCTTCGCCTGCCAATCCGGATCGGCTCGCTGCAATTCCGCTTTCAGATTTTCACGATATTGCAGCTTTTCAGGGTAGAAAAATTCAAATTTGAACAGGTCGCGAAGACGGTCGGTTTCTTCCCAGAATACTTCCGCCGCGTTGCGGTCATTGACCTCGCGCGCCTTCAGTACCGACAATTCGATAATCGCCTTGTCGAGAAAATGATGTATGATGGTGTTGCGATAATAGCTGGCGATCGGGTGCTGGTCCGGTTCGATCGCGTAAACCAGCGTCGACCCTTTGTCGTAGCGGACGAGTAGTCCGTTATTGACCAGGGTTTCTATAACACGCTGCACGCCCTCCAGATTCTGATCGGTCAGGTCTTCGCTCAAGCGGATATCACGTTCCCGGGCCCAGCCGACCAGAAAGTTGATCACGGCGCGCAGCTCATCTTCTGTCATTGCGCGGGGGGCGGTGCCGAGCAGGCAGAGGCACATCAGCGAAGTCAGGGTCAGCGGCGTGGCCCGATTGGCCTGCACGGCAACTTCAAAAGCCATTTTCGACAGAGCCAGCCGGTCATTCGGATTGGGCGCCTCTTTGACGACGACCGGCTCGCCGAAATCGACATAGACCTTGCCCATCGGCTCACGCAGGCTGCGCAGATAGCCGATAAACCAGCTCAACGATTCCGGTTTCTTCAGCCGTCCCGTCTGTTCGCTGGCGTATTCCTCGACATCCCGGATCAGGTCAAAGCTGGTGACGACGGGGATGATATGGACATTTTCGATATCGTTGCTGTGCGCACTATCCATGACATATTTGAGCAAGCCATAGCGCGGCGGCATCAGCTTGCCGAGCCGCGAGCGTGTGCCTTCGAATGCCCAGGTCATCGGGAAGCGTTTCTCGAGCAGATAGCTGACATAATAGCGCAACACGAGCTTGTAGACCGGATTGTTCTCGAAACTCCGGCGGATGAAGATGGTACCGGCACGGCGCAACATGAAACCCAGACCAAAAAAATCCAGATTGATGCCACCGAATAGGTGAATGAGCGGCAAGTCGTTTTGATAGGCGAGATCAGTAGCGGTTACGCCATCGATATAGGTTTTGTGGGTAAACAGCAGCAGCGTCGGATGTTCGCGCATCGTCTGGCGCAATCGGGTCAGTTCCTTGCGATCAAAAACCACCTGGTCGTCATAGCCCTGCGACAGCATGAACCGGTCAAGCTTCGCCTTCATGTCGATGAACAAGGGACTGGGCCGGGCGATCAGTTCCTTCATATATTTTGCAGCTTGCTCGTAGAGTGCCGCTTCGCTTTTTCCTGTTTCGCCGGAAAGCTTGGTCATCGCGGCCCGAAACCGCGCATCACTGCGCAGGCCGTCTGCGACATGCCGGGGCACCTTGTAACGCCGCCCCCGCAATCCGCGTTCAGCAATATCCAGAACCAGACCGGCCTGCCGGACCACGAAAGCGGAAAATTCTGTAGTTTCGGTCTGGTCGTAATCTTTGCTGAGTTCTGCGAAGTTTTGCTTAAGCTCGCCAATCGTCGCAGGCTGCCCGATCAGGCACTGGGCGCGACGCTTGTTACGCAACAGGATCGACCGAGCGCGAAAAGCCCCCGGATTTCGCGGATCCCCAAAAATGACATGGCGCATTTTGACCGCACGACTTTTTTCAAAATTCGGGATACGCCAGGCGATGCGGACCGGCACCACCAGAGTATCCGGGCTTTCTTTCAGCTTTTCCTCGAGACGCCCGAGACGCATTTTTGCGCGTTCATCGGATATCGGCAAGCTGACCCAGTTGAGTTTCTCACCTGACCCGACGTCGGGCATTGAGGTCTGGATCCAATTGAGCAGGTAGCGGCGTTCGACACCATTGCGCGCGTCGATCACAAATAGCTTGGGACCTTGCGCCAGCAGCGGCCCGGAATTTGCTATTTGCGCTGCTTCGTCCATCCCCACTCCCTGTATTCAGCCTATTCCGCCGCTTCCATCTTTATCGACTTCCCGGCAGCTCGACCATCTGTCGAGGTAGATCGACTTGCGGTCTGCTTTGCAACGGATTTTTTGCCAGTTGTTTTTTTGGCACCCGCTTTCCGACCGACGGTCTTTTTCCCCTGCCCCGTTTTTTGTGACGGTGCCGGCTCTTCGCTTAGAAGCGTTTCAAGTGCTTCCTCTTCATCTGCCTGTCCGAGAGCCTCTAGGAACATACCCCGCACTTCGGCAACATGGTCATTCATCGTCCGGGTGGTCCATTTGCTGGTGTCGACTGCCGGCAGGACATCAACCCTGACCTTGGCCGGCCGCATCAGAAATTCATTTTTCGGAGCAACGTCGCCCGCGTTGTGAATGACAATCGGCACAATCGGTACACCCGCCTGGATCGCCATGTGAAAAGCGCCCTTTTTGAACGGGCCCAATTTCGGGGACAGTGTACGGGTGCCTTCGGGTGCGATGACGATGGATTTGCCATCGATTTTTATTGCGTCGATCAGCGGCGCCATTGACTTTATCGCGCTTCTAGCATTGGCACGGTCGATGAATACGGTGCCGGCCAGTTCCATCAGCTTCCCGATCACCGGAGTATCACGGACCTCCTTCTTGGCAACCCCGCCCATATCCTTGCGGATCAATTTGGCGAGGATCATCACATCGGCCTTGCTCTGATGATTGAAGACAAAGATACAGGGCCGCGAAATCCACAGATTTTCCTCGCCGGTCACTTCCAGCTCGCAACCGGTCAGAGCGGTGGCAATATCGCCGAACAGCCCAGTTGAAAAATTCATCGCTTCTCGCTGCGATCCGGTCAGCGCCCAGATCGGCAGCGACGCGATAGCCGAACCAATCAGCGAACCGGTTGCGTAAATGGTCCGGATATAGTCCACCGGCTTGCCCTGCCCCCGGCTTTCATATTTTTCCAGCGGCCAGTCATTTTCCCGTGCTGCTTCGCGCAATTTTCCATTGGGGTTCAGCGGCCGAGGCTTTCCGACCCGGTCCAGCAATTCGATATCGTCATAGCTGTCGGAATAGAAATAGCTATTGTCGAGATCCAGACTATATTCCGCAGCTAGCCCTTCGGCTGCGATCACCTTGCCTTCGCCAAAGCACAGGGGCCGGATGATGTTACCTGTGAATTCTCCATTCTCGACTTCATATTGCGAACAAAGCACATGCTCGATATCGAGATCGCGGGCGGTCGGCTCGATCTGGTAGATCGTGGCGGAGGACACGATGGCAATCGTATGACCCTTGGCACGATGGGCCTCGATCAGGGCCCGCGCTTCCGGATAGACTTTGCGCGCGATATGTTTCTCGTAAAGCTCTTCGCCAAATTCGAAATAGCTGTCCTCGGTGACGCCTTTCATGAATTTTGCCGCGCCCGACATCAGTCCTGAAAAACCCATGTTGCCGGTGCTGTACTGCGCCATCACATTTATCGTTTCGACGACTTCCTCGGCTGTCATTTCCCGCCGTTTGATTTTCTCCCACAACATCGCAGTGGCAGAATAGCCGGCGATAATAGTACCATCAAAATCGAAGAGAGCGGCGATATGCGCGCCTTCCGGAGCGTCCAGGACGTCTTGCAAATGGGATTGATATTCAGCCGTTTTTGTCTTGGTCATCAAAATGTCCTTCGCCGGGAGTCCATCGTGCCAAAAAACAGCAGCATTTCCCAGCTATTATTGGCGAAAAGTCGATTCACCGCCTAATCGGCTGTGAAAGCTGCTTTATGGTTCAACTGTGACCGAAGAATGAAGATTCTCCGGTTAAAGCAGGCGAAGAGGAATGCCTGGCCAATCCCTCTCGGATTGTCCCGACGATTGATCGAGATCGGAGCCCACCAAAATATCCGATCCCCTCTTCTGTAGCCCGAGTTCAATTTTTAGCCAGGCTATCCAGAAAGGAACGGACACGTTTTGCATTCACGCCAAGATCACTCACACCGACCCGACTGACAGAACGCATATCGACAACACTGGCCGCGCCGTCTTCGGTCGGCACCACGCGCAAGACGATGTCATCCTGGAAGCGGATATAGGAGACACTGGCGGTAGCTTCAAAATGCCCTGATTCAGGGTCGGCGACAACGACGTCCCACCCCAGTTCACCGGCGGTTTCCTGGGCATCGGCAATCACTTCGGCCACCGGTTTCGCGATGGTGACCGATTGGAGGTCGGGATAGCCTTTGCTGTGTATTTCACGCCAGTTTTCAACCGTGTCGACACCGACAAGATTATCGGCTCGCAGGGTGAGTGATGCAAATTGCGGCGGGTTGGCGAGGTCAGTGGAAATATCGTGGACAGCGGGAACGTCGCCGCCAGCCGCTGCGCGGGAGCCGAGGAAGCTGATATAGATGAGCGCGACGAGCAATCCGAAAAAGGCCGCTTTTTTGCTGCCGCCATGTTTGAAGGCCAATGTAAGCGCAATGATACCCGTCAAAATTGCGACAATCGCGATCAACGCTCCGGCCAATAGGCCGGAAAAACCGGCGAGCTTGCCGATCATGTCATAGCGCGCGAGCGTCACACCGATCAAAGCGACAAGCGGCGCTGCGACGCCAAAAGTCAGCGCTGATTTACTCAGTTGCTTGGTCCATTTACCGTCTGCCATCAAAACCCCTGTCATATTTGCCGCGCAATCTGCACCCGCTTTTGTTGCCCGCCCGTTGTCTGAGCCGGCGGTCTCACAGGCCGGTTAGGGAAAGTCAACTTTCGCGGCAATGGTCCGCTGGATCACGGTGATCACGCACATCGCCGAATAAATCCCCGCGATCACGGCAAAATATTGCGGCAGCAGGCACATCAGGACAAAGGCGGTGATCGTCTCCGTGCCTTCCGCGAGCCCTGTGTTGTAAAAGAAGCTCTTCTTGCCGTGCGCGTCGGTTTCCCGGCCCGCTTTGGCTGCCATCACTGCGTAAGCGAGAAAGCTGATACCGGTCAGGGTAAAGCTCGCGATCAGGATCATCGCGAAGGGCAAATTGGCGGAGGCCGCGAAGCCGAAGCCGAGCGGCACCGCGACATAGAAGGCAAAATCGCTGACGATATCGAGATAGCCGCCGAAATCGGATTGTTTCGTCGCGCGGGCGACTGCGCCGTCGAGACCGTCGGATATCCGGCTGAGCAGCACCAGCGCCAGACCGAGCAGATAATAGCGGTAGCCGATGGCAACGCCCGCACCGATGCCGATCACTGCGCCAGCGATGGTGACCTGATTTGCGGTTATGCCGGAACGCGCCAGCCCCTTGCCGATGGCATTCAGCGGCGGATCGATCAGCGGCCTTAGCCGGGAATCCAGCATAGTCTTTCCTCACGCAAAGGTTATCAGCCCAATGACCGCGCCGGTCATCGCGGTGGCGCAATTGCCGGCGATCCAGCTTTTCATGCCCAGCCCCGCCACTTCGACGCGACGCGATGGTGACAGGGTGCCGATTGTCGATACCAGCAATCCGACGCTGGCCAGATTGGCGAAGCCGCACAAAGCATAGACGACAATCAACTGGCTGCGCGGATCAAAGGTACCCTCGGGCACCGTCGAAAGATCGAGATAGGCGACATATTCGTTGAGGATCGTCTTGGTGCCCATCAGAGCCCCGGCGGCCGGTGCCTGATCCCAGGGCACACCCAATGTCCACATCACGGGCGCGAAGAGCCAGCCGAAGGCACGTTTGATCGTTATCGCCTGACCATCAACATAGGGGAGTATTGTCAATATCTGGTCGACCAAAGCGACCAGCGCGAAGACGACCAATATGATTCCGATTACCGCAAGGAAGACCTGCACGCCTTCCATAGTGCCGCGCACGATGGCGTCGATACTGCCGTCATATTTCAATCCCGGCTCACCCTTGTCGCTGGTCTCGGTCTTACCGTCTCCCGGTACCATCAGCCGGGCCAATAATATCGCGGCCGGCAACGAGATCAGCGATGCGGAGATCATATGGCCGACGGCATTGGGAACTGTCGCGGATAGGGTAGAGGCATAGAGGACCAATATCGCGCCGGAGATGGTCGACATCGCCAGCACCATGACCATGAACAGTTCCGCCCGGCTCATTTTTTCGAAATAGGCGCGCAAGACGAGCGGTGATTCCACCACGCCGAGGAAGATATTCGCGCCGCCGCTGAGGCCAACCACGCCGCTGACACCCATGGTCTTGCGCAGCGCCCAGGACAGGCCGCGGACGATCCACGCGAGCACACCCCAGTGCCACAGCAATGCTGACAGCGCCGAGAAGACGATGACCAAAGGCAAAATCTGGAACGCGATGATCAACGGCGGCTGCGCGCCTTCTTTCAACACGAAGGGCAATTCCGCCCCGCCTGCGTAGCCGAACATATAGGCCGATCCTACTAGGGTGGCTTTTTCAATCGCCATCACGCCCTGGTTGGCGAGGTCGATGATATCCCAGACAAAGGGCACCCGAACGATCACCAGCGCGATGGCAAATTGCAGCAGCAGCGCGCCGCCGATCCATTTCCAGCTTGGCCGGGCCTGCCGGTTTTCGGACAATAGCCAAACGAACAGAAGGATCAGTGACAGGCCGATCAGGCCCTGCCCTTGCTGCAGGATGCCAATCATCCGCGCATCCAGCTGTGATAGCGCTCGACCCAGCGCAGCAGGCCTTCCGGCGCATGGGCGCGTTTCCATTCGCCGGCGGCATATTTATTGGCTTCGGCCATCGTCGGATAGGTGTGGATCGTGCCCAATATCTTGTTCAGGCCGAGCTTATATTTCATCGCCAGCACATATTCGGCGAGCAGCTCCCCGGCATGGTCGCCAACGATGGTGACGCCCAATATCTTGTCCTTGCCCGGCGGCGTCAGAACTTTGACAAATCCCTGCGTAGCGCTGTCGGCGATCGCCCGGTCCAGCTCTTGCATCTGGTAGGTCGTGACTTCATAGGCAATGCCCTGCGCCTTCGCGTCCTGCTCGTTCAGGCCGACCCGGGCAATTTCAGGATCGATGAATGTGGTCCACGGTATCACCCGATAGTCAGCCTTGAATTTGCGGAACTGGCCGAACAGGGCATTGACCGCAGCAAACCAGGCTTGGTGCGACGCAACGTGAGTGAATTGATAGGGCCCGGCCACATCGCCGGCTGCGAAGATATTCGGATAGAGCGTCGCCAGGTAATCATCGGTGACGACCGTTCGGTCGGTTTCGATGCCCAGTTGCTCAAGACCAAATCCACTCAGGCGCGCACTGCGCCCGACGGCAACCACCAGCGCATCAAAGGCGATGCTCTTCTCTTTGCCATCCGCGGAGAGGATCAGGCGCTTCTCGCCGTCCACCAGCTCGCAGCGGATCGCATCATGGCCGGTCAAGACTTTGACGCCCGAGGCTCGCTGCGCACCAAGCGCCAATTCTGCGACTTCGTCATCTTCCCGCGCCAGCAGCCGGTCCGACCGTTCCACCTGAACCACCTCTGCACCGAGCCGGGCAAAGGCCTGGCTCAACTCGCAGCCAATCGGGCCGCCGCCGAGTATGATCATGCGCTTGGGGATATCATCGAGTTTGGCGAATTCTTCCCAGAGCGTGTCGCTGGTTACATAACCGACATCGTCAATACCGGGCAGATCGGGCACGAACGGCCGGCCGCCGGTCGCGATGACGATGGAACGCGTGGTGAGCCTCTGTGTCTCGCCATCCTCGCGCTTGATTTCAACCGTCCAGGGATCAACGATCGTGGCATAGCCCTTCACCACATCGACACCGAGATCGGTATAGCGCTCGACGCTGTCATGCGGAGCAATGTCCGCGATAATGCCGTGGATACGCTGCATCACCGCCTTAAAGCTATATTCCGGCTCGACCTTGTTCAGCCCGTAAATGTCACCATGGCGCATCTGCTCGGCGACCTTGGCACTCTTGATCAGTGCCTTGCTCGGAACACAGCCATAGTTGAGGCAGTCACCGCCCATTTTGGATGCCTCGACGAGGGTCACCTTGGCCTTGACCGTGGCGGCGATATAGGAAGAAACCAGTCCGGCCGCGCCGGCTCCGATTACCACCATATTGCGGTCATATTTTTTCGGCCGGGTCCAGCGAGCGTAGACTTTCCGGCGTTTGATCAGTCCGACGATCCACTTGCCGATCCATGGCGTTATGCCGAGCGCTGCGAAGGACAATAGAAGACCCGGCGAGCCGATATCGCTGACTTCATCGATATTGGCGAGCTGCGTCCCCGCATTCACATAGACCACTGTGCCGAGCAACATGCCGATCTGGCTTACGATATAGAAGGTGCGGGCCTTGATCGCAGTCAGGCCCATCAGCAAGTTGATCAGGAAGAAGGGGAATATGGGAACCAGACGGAGCGTCAGCAGGTAGAATGGCCCGTCTTTCTCGACGCCGTCGTCGATAGCCTTCAACCGGTCACCGAAACGCGCCTTGATCGTGTCACGGAACAGATAGCGCGACGAGAGGAAGGCGATGGTCGCGCCGATTGTCGAGGCGAAGGAAACAATGATCGTGCCGGCTAGAACGCCGAAAAGAGCGCCAGCCGCGAGCGTCAGAATGAGCGCGCCCGGCAGGGATGCCGCTGTCGCCGCCACATAGACTAGGAAGAAAATACCAATGACCAGAAAGGGCGCTGCCTGATATTGCGCGTCAAAGGCAGCTTGCTGCTCCTTCAGATTGGCCAGTGTCAGCTGCGAGCCGAGATCGAAGTAGAAGAAACTGGTGATCGCGATCGCGAAAAGAACAAGGATCAGTATTTTTTTCATGTAATTCTTTCCGCCCGAAGGGGCTCCGCTGCAATGGCCAGCTGTGCATGGAGCTTCCTATATGGAGCTTCTGTCCGCTTTGGAACCTAGCGTAATTTCCGGTTCAGGTAGAATTTCTTTTGTAACCTTTTGCCTTGTCTGACCGATAGCGTTTCTGGAACGGGAGCGCCAAGCTCCACCATAGGGCCGCCGGGCCGTCTGTCTGATATTCTTTCAGCCCTATGACCATATCGTCATGGCCGGCTTCCGGCTGTGGAATATATGTGCCGAATATCCGGTCCCATAAGGCAATGCTGAAACCGTAATTGCTGTCGGTTTCCCCGGGCATGATCGAGTGATGGACCCGATGCATGTCGGGAGTGACGAGAAACAGGCGCAGTCTTTTGTCCAGCCAGTCGGGCAGCCGCAAATTGCTATGGTTGAACATGGCGCAAAGATTGAGAAGCAGAGCGAACACGAACACCGCCAGCAGGCTCGGACCGAGCAACAGGGCCAGAACCGACTTGTACAGCATCGACAAGATGATCTCGACCGGGTGGAAACGTATCGCGGTGGTCACGTCAATATCCCGGTCAGCATGATGGACCTTGTGCAGAGCCCATAGCAGCGGGATCTTATGGGTCGCGATATGTTGTCCGTAAATCGCCAGATCGAACAGGATCAGCGCCAGGATGAACTCCAGCCAGGCAGGCCAGTCGGTCCAGTTGAACAGGCCGATATGATGCTGCGCCGCATAGCTGGCGGCGGCGAGCGCGGCGATCGGACCCATCAGGCGGAGCGCAACGCTATCCAGCAGGATGATCAAGATATTGGTCCGCCAGCGTCTTGCGCGCGCCAGCGAGCGCTCGCGGCGCGGGAATATCGCCTCGCTCACCGCCAGAATTGCAAACAGCAGCAGCGACAGAAGCAAGCCATATTGTGCGAGATCGGATGTCATGAGGGGTGGTATTGCTTCGCCTTTCGGGCTTTGCTGTTTCAGGGATAGCGGGAAATTCACCTATAGCAGAGAAGTGAGGCACAAAAGCCTATATTCGAATTTCCCCGGTTTTACAGCGGTTTCAGAGCGAAATTACGATCATCCCCTGCCCGTCTTCCCGGTGATTTTTCCCCACGCCGCGATATGGGTTGCAGCGCTGCCTCATGATCGCTAGATGCTGCCCCGTCTATGAGGTGCGTTGGCTGAGTGGTCGAAAGCGCCGCACTCGAAATGCGGTATGCCAGCAATGGTATCTAGGGTTCGAATCCCTAACGCACCTCCACAGACGCAGCGGGTTTGATGGCCGAGGCTGATCCCGCCCAAGGGCGCTGCCCGGTGACCGCCATTCCCCGAAATCGGCGATCATCAAAATATCGGCGACGCCAGCGCGCCCGCAAATATATAATCTCGGGTCACACGGGTCACACCCCCTAAAGCGGAAAGAGCTTTGGCCGCTGAAACGGATTATCTTCATATAATATCAATTACTTATCAATCGACAGAGCACGCGCTTGGCAGCCGGAAAGCGTTCCAGCAAGACACAAAGCTGCGCCCGCAAAACAGATCAAGATGCGCGGATCGATGGAATTGGTTTACCAGAAGCAGGAGGCTGTAGGAAAGAGATTATGAGAGACCGGTTTAATGACCTGCGCGCCTGTAACCACAATCCCCGATTGTTTTCGCAAAATATCATTCTAGAATCCTAACTGGCTATATTTGCCCGTCACATCACTAAATATTTGGTGAAGGGAGACTGCATGAATCGGTTGGGCGATAAAGTGGTGTCTGAAACAGAGGTGACCCTCTGCATTACGCTTCGCCATGTGCAAGAAGACGATTCTTGATCTGGCAAAAAATCGTTGCGCTGGCGTCTTTCGCGGCGCTTGGCGCCTGCGCTTTATCTGATGGTGAGCATTATGAAATAGGATCGGATGCAGTATTCTGGATTTCTTATCCCGGCTCCTCGGCATTTCCGAGTTTCGACAAACTGGAGCGCAAGACGGAAGCGGATGCTGCGAGCTTCCGGTTTCTGGCCTTCAAGCCATGGGGTAAAGACAAGACAAGCGGATATTTTCAAGGTCATAAATTGGTGAATTCCGACCCGCGATCCTTTCGGGCAATCAACGCTGAACTCGCTACCGATGCCAAGCGCGTTTGGAACGGAGCCAATATCATTGAAGAAGCAGATGGAGCCACTTTCCGATTGGTGAGCAGTCGCTATGCCGTGGACAAGGCGGCCGCCTATGCAGGCTGGACCCGTTTTGTGCCCTGCGATCTGTCGACCTTCACCATACTCGACAGCGAAACGGAAACCTTCTCGGCTGATAGCAAATGCGTTTATGCGAACAGTTTCACTATCCCTTTGCAAGATAGGAAAAGTTTCGAGATGCTCGGGGCTGGTTATTCAAAAGACCGGCTCGGTGTATACTGGATGGCTTCCCCGGTGATCGGCGCAGACGTAGCCAGCTTTCGAATTCCAAAAGGCATGCGAATAGGACGGGATAAAACGGGTTGCTGGCTAGGGACGGAGAGAAGGCCCTGTTGAAAATAATCGGCGCATTCTGCGCTTTTATTTCAACATTGCACTCTAGCGCTTAGCGCTCGAGACGGTAGGCTGACCGCCAGCCTTTCGCTTCATAACCACTACTCCGCCGACAACAGCAACCACCAAAGCAATCCAGAACGCGATCGCAAAGGGAAATTCATTGCCGAAGGCGAACCGCGCCAGCAGCGTTATCGTCACGGCAAGCGGTGTACCGATGATGACGCCGTGCCAGGCCCCGCGGATTCGCGGTTCTTCGATCCCTCGCCGTCTGCGTTTGCCGAGCCAGATATAGGTGCCGGTGGCACAGACTGCGGTCAGAGCGGCGCCGAACAGCAGATAGGCGAGCTTCACCGGCAGGCCGCCGAAGGTACCGAAATGCAGCTGGTAAGTGGAGGCTGCGGCCTGCTGTCCCCATTCGCCATCGGCAAGTCCTACCTTATGCTCGAAGCTGCCATCGGCATCGAAGGCGTAATATTCGCCAAAAATCAGCCTTTTGTCATGCTCACCGACGATCTGGACATGCTGCCCCTGAGTCAGCGGATCGTGGAGAATAGCGTAGGTCATACGCACATCGGGATATTCACGGGCCATATGCACCAACGCGGTTGCGACATCGGGAACCGGCGCCGGACGGGTGTCCGCCTCACCTTCCTCTCCAAAAATCGGGCCGTAGACCGCCTCGATGTCGCCCTGATAATCGTCTGCAGCGATGCCATAAGCGGTTATGCTCGCCAGCCCGATCAGCGCCCCGGTCAGCGCGATCGCTACCGAAAAGGGCAAGGTCCAGACGCTGAGACGGTTGTGCCAGTCGGCGAGTCCGACGCCGCCGTCATTGCGGGCGCGCAGGCGGAAAGCATCGCGGAAGACGCGCGGGTGGGCGACCACGCCGGTGACCGCCAGCGCCAGCATCATCACGCCCAATATGCCGACGATCGTGATCCCGACAAGGGTTGGCAGATTGAGCGTATAATGGAGCTTCACGACGAAGTCCGACCAGGCGATCTCTTCGGGTCCGGTGATCTTACCGTCCTGCGCCAGATAGACCGCCTGCGTGTCGGTGGTGACTGCGGTGCGCGGCAACTCCTCGTCCGGCAGATGCACGTAGAGATGGGTGGTGCTCGGCTTGCCTGCTTCACTAGCGAGAACAGCCTCGACGCCATGTTGCACGGCTTCAGGCGTTATCGAAGCCATTTCCGGCGCGTTCGGTTGCTCGACGCGCTGCAGTTCCTGATAGAATATTGCGACCGTCCCGGTCAGCGAAACGATATAGAGCAGGGCCCCGGCGATAAGGCCGATGGCGGCATGGGCAGAGAGAGACTTTTTCACCGTTGCCGGTTCGATTGCGACGCTCATAGCGGACTCCCCGAGACTAAAGCCGGAATGGCGCTGGCCACCGGAATCGCAATGATCGCCAGCTGCCGTTTGCGGCTGTCGGTCATCAGGACAAGAAACGCCAATATCGTCCAGCCGAGCGGCGCAGCAAAAAGCGCCAGCACATTGGAATCTACTTCGCTGGCGCCGATCAACAGCGCTATCCAGCGCGTGGCGATTGCGAGAGCGACGGACGAGACCATCCCTGCCAGCACGATCAGCAGAAATGTCGTCAAGCGCCCGGCGAGGCGCAACGGTTCGCCAGCCTCCGGCAACATCCCTGCCCTGCGATTGGATGGCTTGCGCTTGGCTGACGGCGACTTCCATGCTGCGTAGCCAAGGACGACAAACGCCGTCACCATCGCCCAGAGCGAGATGATGCTCACGCCCCAAGCCCCGGCGAACGCCCATCCCGCTGCAATCGAAAGCACGAGAAGAAGCCAGCCGGCGGCATTGAGAAGCCGCGACCGCCCCGGCCTTGCCCAGGAAAAGCGCAAGACCAGAACCGCGGCAATGGCGCTGATCGTGCCAGCCAGAAAGAGCATATCCTCCGGCATCAGAAACGGTAGCTTACTGTGCCCATGACGTTGCGTTCGCTACCGACGAAGCAATCGCCGCGCGCCAGGCAGGCCGAATAATGACGCTTGTCGAACAGATTGGTAGCGTTCAGCGCAAAGCTCCAACTGCCATGGGTCACCTCCGCCAGTGCATCGACCAAGGTGAAGGACGGCGTGACGAGACCATCGGGAAAAGCGGGGCCGAACGAACGGTTCTTGCCGACATGACGGACACCGCCACCAAGGAGGAGCGTGGTGTCATTTCCCAGCGAGAAGCCCTTGGTGGTCCAGAGCGAGGCGTTGAACTTGGGCACATTGTCGATCTGGTGACCCGTGCCTGCCACCTCGGCCTTGTTGTAACTGGCATTGGCGATGACGTTCAACGCGCCTGGCAGTGAGACATTACCTTCGAATTCTATTCCTTTGGATGTCATTGATCCAATCTGGATTTGATCGGTAGGATCCACGGTGCTGTCGTCCGAAACCGGCCGGTTGTTCTCCTTGATATGATAGGCGGTGACGGTCGCCAGGATATTGTCGGCGGGATGGAATTTGATCCCCGCCTCGAACTGGCGGCCGGACTTCGGAATGAACGCGCTGCCATCGCTGGCGGTCCCGGCGATCGGTTCGAAGCTTTCGGTATAGCTGAAGAAAGGCGAGACACCTTCGACCATTTCACCGATGATCCCGGCGCGCAACGTCGTTGCCGCATCGTGCCGGGTCGCGCCGCCCATGCTCTGCGCACTCGTCCAGTCGCGCCTTGCCCCGAGCACGATCGAGACACGGTCGAAGAAGCGGATCTGGTCCTGGACATAGATGCCGAGCTGGTCCTGTTCGACATCCTCGGAGACATAGGTCGGTGTCGGGAGCCCCCCGCCATAATCGGACAATGCATCATAATCTATATCGTAAATATCGATCGCCTCAACCGCGAAGCCGCGGGTCTTGTGAACCGTGCTGAAGCTATAATCGAGACCCGCGAGCAGCGTATGTTCAATTGCCGAACCGGTGTTGAAATCAAGTTGCACATTATTGTCGGTGGAGAAGACTTCCATCCGCGCAATGGTGCCATCGACATAAAGACCGATGAGCCGCTGGTCCGCGTCAAGATACGGATTTGTCGGATTTGAGTAGCTATTCGGATAGTGAGTAAAATAGCTCAGGTCGCTGTCTATGTACCGCGCCTTGAGATTGATCCGGGCTGATTCGTTAAAGCGATGTTCGAGCAGGGCTGTCCCCTGCAGCAGGCGGCCGTCATAACGATCCCAGCCGGGCTTGCCGACAAACAGGCTGTTCGGCAACTGGCCGTTGGGATTGGGAAGAATCGTCCCGACCAGCGGCAGGAATTGCGATGTCGAACCGCCATCGTCTTCCTGATACAGGCCGATCAGGGTGAGTTCGGTATCGGGGGATGGCTGGAAGGTGATCGACGGCGAGATCATCACCCGGTCGTCAGGTACATAGTCGGTTTGCGAGTCTGCGTCGCGCACCCGGGCAACGACCCGGGCGGCAACCGTGTCGCCAAGCGGGCCGGTCACGTCAACCAGCGCTTCCTTGCGATTGAACGAACCATAGCGCAGCGAAACTTCTCCGCTCGCCTCGAACTCGGGTCGTTTTGAAACGAGATTGATAATCCCGCCAAGCGCGCCCTGCCCGAAAAGGACCGAGGCCGGACCGCGGACCAGTTCAACCTGATCGAAGTTATAGGGATCAGCGCGGATACTTGCGTAAAAACTGTAGATGTCGCGCATGCCGTCGCGGAACTGGAGCGCGTTGATTCCCCGCACGAACGCGCCGTCGACCCGGCTGTCCGGCCCGTAGGGATTGGCTGTCACGCCCGACACATAATTCAGCGTATCGCCAATGCTGATTGCACCCTGGGCGAGATAGAGTTCGTCGTCGATCACCGTGATCGGCTGCGGTGTCTCGATAATCGGTGTGTCGGTCTTGGTCGCGGTACTGCCTTCTTCCAGCGCGCCGGTAACGATGATGGTGCGTTGTTCTGCATCCTCCGCTGCATCTGCGGCGAAAGCCGGCAAAGGAGAAAGCGCGGTCGCGCACAGGATGACAGTTTTCAGAAGTCGCATTAATTTCCCTCACATTCCAATCTTGCTCCATCTACTATTGAGAATCATTTGCATTTGCAATAAGAAATCTAATTTGATTGTAAACTATTGATATCCAATGAGAACAGGCGCGATTACGGCCAACCATCGCCAGGCACGATTATATGCAGTTTTGAGCAGAAGGAGCGAATTCGAGATTAGTGACAGCGCACGATTTACCCGCGGCTCGCAATGGTTCGTCCGGTCCGGCAGGCCTACCCTGCCCCGCCATCGTCCTTCATCAGAGCAGATTCCCGAACCGGCGCTTGCATCTGATTCCAAAGCGCCTAAATTGTGAATATGAACTCAGCAGACCCATTCAAGTCCGGCAATCCATTGCCGCCCAATACGCCCGACATTCTCGATGCGCGCTTTGCCATTGGCGATGTTGTGCGGCACCGGATTTTCGATTTTCGCGGCGTGATCTATGATATCGACCCGGTATTCGCCAATAGCGAAGAATGGTATGAGGCGATTCCAAAGGATCTGCAGCCGCCAAGAGACCAGCCATTCTATCATCTGTTCGCGGAAAATACCGACAGCAGCTATGTTGCCTATGTCAGCCAGCAGAATCTATTATCCGATGATAGCGGCGAACCGGTCAGCCATCCCGATGTCGCGCGGCTGTTTCAAGCGACCGAGAGCGGCAAATACAAGCTGCACCAAATCCACCAGCACTAGTTTTTTGACGCCGGTGTGCGCCCGTCAGGACTTGATTTTCCAGCCCGATTTCAGCAGAAAATAGCAAAGCAGCGTCAGGCCGATGTTGATCGCCAGCAGGATCAGCGCGCCCTGCACGACCGGCGAATCCGCCTCGGCCAGAAAGCCATAGCGGAATCCGGATATCGCGTAGAAAAATGGATTCACATGGCTCACGGCCTGGAAAGCTGGAGACAGGCGGTCAATCGAATAAAATGTACCGGACAGCAGCGCCAGCGGCGCAACTACGAAATTGCTGACCGCTGCGGCATGGTCGAATTTTTCCGCCCAGATCGATGTCAGCACACCGAGCAACGACAGCATAGCTGCGCCCATCAGGCCGAACCAGATCACCGCCCACCAATGTGAAACCCCGACATTGACACCCGGCCAGATGAACATCGCCAGCCAGACCGCAAAACCGACCAGTATTGCTCTTGTCATCGAGGAAGCGACCAGCGCCGCCAGCAATTCTCCGACCGACAAGGGTGGCGTCAGATAGTCGATGATCGTACCCTGGATCTTGCCGACCAGCATCGAGAAACTGCTGTTGGCAAAGGCATTTTGCAACATACCCATGCAGATCAGGCCGGGCGCGATAAAGTCGGCAAAGGGCACGCCCAATACGGTACGGTCGCCGCGACCCATGGCAACGGTGAAGATGATCAGGAACAATAATGTGGTGATTGAAGGCGCCCAGATGGTCTGCAGCTGGACTTTGACAAAGCGTCTGACCTCTTTCCAGTAGAGCGCCAGAAATCCGGCCCAGTTGACGCCGCGGATGATTGGCACGCCAGGTTCGGCGAAGCGCATTGCATTGACCGGAGAGCCGGTCGTCTGTTCTTTTTCGGGTTGGTCGAGCATATGCATATCGCCTATCGGCTCGGAGCGCCAATCACAACCCCATATCGCGCTGTGCATGCGCCATTATCACGGCCAATATCGTGGTTGTATAATCACCCCGGCGACCCTATATCCCGCATAACTCGAGATAATTAGGACTTTGCATGGCTTGGACGGATGAGCGGATCGATTCGCTGAAGAATATGTGGGAAAAAGGCCTGACTGCCAGCCAGATCGCGGAAGAACTGGGCGGCGTCAGCCGTAATGCCGTGATCGGCAAGGCGCATCGCCTTGGCCTGAAGTCGCGTCCCTCGCCGGTAAAAGCAAAGCCGGCAGCGAAAAAAGGCGCAAAACCTGCGCCCAAGCCGAAAAAACCACCGGCAAAGGCTGGCGCCGTGGCCAAGCCGAAGGAAGAGCATGTTGCGCGCCGCGCCATGCCGCCACCAACGCCGGCAGCCCGTACCCATGCCGCGCAGCAGGCGCGTCAGCCCAAACATGATGGCCCGAAGATCGTGTCCGTCGGTCCCGGCGGCTTCCTGCGTCAGGGTCCCGGCGATCAGCAGGCACCGATTCCACCAGCACCTCCGCGCCGTCTGGTTCCGGCCAAGCCGAGCGACGAAATTGCCGACAAGACCAGCCTGCTCGACCTGAACGACAAAATCTGTCGCTGGCCGATCAATCATCCCGGCGAACCCGACTTCCACTTCTGCGGCGAAGAAGTGAACCCGGGCTTTCCTTATTGCGTCGAACATTGCGGTCGTGCGTTCCAAGCGCAATTGCCTCGCGGTGCCCGTCGTGCGCCGCCACCGCTGCCCTTCGGCGGCCCGAGAGTTCGTTAAACAACGCACCAAATTACAAGAATTTTCAATGCACTGGCCAGAGACCACATAAGTCTCTTGCCAGTGTGACTCCTGCGCTCTTATAGGATCGAACATGTCTGATGATCTGTTCGGTTCCAACCCGCCAACCCAATCCAAAACCGGTGACTATGATGCCTCGGCAATCGAGGTTCTCGAGGGGCTGGAGCCTGTTCGCAAACGACCCGGCATGTATATCGGCGGAGTCGATGAACGCGCGCTCCACCATCTCGCTGCCGAAGTCATCGACAATAGTATGGACGAAGCGGTAGCCGGCCATGCCAGCCGCATAGAAATCACGCTGGATTCAGAAAACCGGCTGACCGTCACCGACAATGGTCGCGGCATTCCGGTCGATCCCCATCCAAAATTCCCCGGGAAATCCGCGCTCGAAGTGATCATGACGACGCTCCACTCGGGCGGCAAATTCTCCGACAAGGCCTATGCGACCTCAGGCGGACTGCACGGCGTCGGCGTATCGGTCGTCAACGCCCTGTCCTCCGACACGATCGTCGAAGTGGCGCGGAACAAGACGCTTTACCGCCAGACCTTTTCGCAGGGTCTTGCAACGTCCAAACTCGAGGAAGTCGGCACGGCTCCCAACCGCCGCGGCACCAGCATATCCTTCATTCCCGACGTCGAGATTTTTGGCGAAGGCAACCGGTTCAAGCCATCGCGATTGTTCAAGCTGGCGCGCTCCAAAGCCTATCTCTACGCCGGCGTCGAAATCCGCTGGAAATGCGACGAAAATCAGGCCAGCGACGATGTGCCCGCTGAAGCAACCTTCCAGTTCCCGGGCGGCCTCTCCGACCATCTGCGCGAACAGCTTTCCGGGCGCGAATGCGTCACAACGGATTTCTTTGCCGGCAATCAGGATTTTCCCGATGCACAAGGCCGGGTCGAATGGGCAATCACCTGGCCGATCTGGACCGATGGCAGCTACAGCTGGTATTGTAACACTATTCCGACGCCCAATGGCGGCACCCATGAAACCGGTCTTCGTAACGCCCTCGTTAAGGGATTACGCGCTTTCGGTGAACTGGTGCAGATCAAGAAGGCGTCACAGCTGACTGCCGATGACATTATCTCCGGCGGTGAAATGATGCTGTCGGTGTTTATTCGCGACCCGCAATTCCAGAGCCAGACCAAGGACCGGTTGACCTCTCCTGAGGCGTCAAAGCTGGTCGAGAATGCGATACGTGACCATTTCGACCATTTCCTCACCGACAATATGGATCGCGGCAAGGCGCTACTCGGTTTCGTCATGGAACGGATGGACGAACGGCTGAAGCGCAAAGCCGAGCGCGAGGTCAAACGCAAGACCGCGACATCGGGCCGCAAGGTCCGCTTGCCGGGCAAGCTGACCGATTGCTCGATCGGCGATCCGGAAGGCACCGAATTGTTCATCGTCGAAGGCGACAGCGCTGGCGGTTCCGCGAAACAGGCCCGCGAACGCAAAACCCAGGCGATCCTGCCGATCCGCGGTAAAATCCTCAACGTCGCCTCAGCGAATAACGCGAAGATCATGGCCAATAGCGAAATTGCCGACCTGATTCTCGCGCTGGGTTGCGGCACCCGCAAGGACTGCGATCCCGACAATCTGCGCTACGAGCGGGTGATCATCATGACCGACGCCGATGTCGATGGTGCCCATATCGCGACCTTGCTGATGACCTTCTTCTTTCAGGAAATGCCGGAAATGGTCCGGCAGGGGCATCTCTATCTCGCACGGCCGCCGCTCTATCGCATCAGCGCCGGGAGCAAGAGTCTCTATGCCCAGGATGACGCGGCCCGCGCGAAAATAGAAAATGGACCGTTCAAGGGCAAGAATGTCGATGTCAGCCGGTTCAAGGGCCTCGGCGAAATGAACCCGTCGCAGCTCCGCGAAACGACGATGGATCCGGAAACGCGGTCCCTTTTCAAGGTGACGCTGCCGCAGGAATATGAGCAGCGCGCCAGCGTCAAGGATCTGGTCGACCGGCTGATGGGCAAGAACCCGGAACACCGGTTCAACTTCATCCAGCAGAATGCGGCCAGCCTTGATGAAGATGTGATCGACGCCTAGTGGATAAAGCTTGATCCATAGATAGTTAGGGGAGATTATTGTGCGGTTCCTTTACGCTTTCGCGCTTTGCCTTCTGCCCTTCACACTCGCGTTCACTGCAAGGCCTGCCACAGCACAGACGCAGACTATCATATCTCCGCAGCTTTCGGTTCGCGCCAATGAGGTGCTACGCCTGTTGCAAGGCGCAGAGATTGAAACCGAAGTGTTCGACGAGAATTTCCGCAACGCCGTGCCCCCTCCCCAGTTTCGCGCGCTCGTCCAGCAAGTGTCTGCACAGCAGGGACAACCGCTCGCAATATCATCGATCGAGCCGCGTAACGCCAATTCGGCGATCCTCAAGGTTCGCTATGAAAAATCGATTGGCACGGTCAATATAGATCTGGAGAACGATCCGCCGCATCGCATTTCCGGACTACAGCTAACCGGCTTTGAAGCTGACGGCGATTCGATTACCGATGTCATGACCGCGATTGACGCTCTGCCGGGGCGTCAGGGTGTGTTGGTCCAGTCACTGGATAGGCCCGACCTGCCCCCCATCGCCGCGCTCGATCCCGACGGGCGCTATGCCATCGCTTCGGCGGTAAAACTCTATATTCTGGCCGAACTCGACCGCGCGATACAGGCGGGCGAAAGGCAATGGTCCGATGTTGTGCAACTGGGGCCGAAATCCCATCCGTCCGGAATCAGCCAGAACTGGCCCGACGGGTCACCGGTCACGCTGCACACGCTAGCGACGCTGATGATCTCGATCAGCGACAATAGCGCCACCGACACGCTGATCCGAATCATCGGCCAGGACAAGTTGGCCCAAATGGTTACAGCCACTGGCCATCACAACCCGGACGAATTACGACCTATGCTGATGACGCGTCAGGCATCGGCCCTGAAAATGCCGGTTCATGCAGAGCGGCGAGAGCAGTATCTGAACGCCGGTCCGGCTGAGCGCGAACAGCTGCTGGCCGATTTCGACGCCGCGCTGACGCTGGACAGCCTTGATTCCCGGATATTGACCCATCGGCCCAATTTTGTCGATCAGCTGGAATGGTTTGCTACCCCGTCGGATATCGTCAGATTGCTCGACCATCTGCGTCGGAACGCAAGCGGGCAAAGCCGGACGATATTGGCAATCAACCCCGGCATTGGCCAGAATGCGGCAGATAAATGGAATTATTTCGGCTACAAGGGCGGATCGGAACCCGGTGTATTATCCTTCAATTTCCTGCTGCAGTCGAAAGCGGGCGAAAATTATGCCGTGTCGATCAACTGGAATGATGAGGGAATATCGCTGCAGGAAAGTGATCTGCTGGCGCTAACCACGCGTCTGATAAATCTGCTGGCGGAGCAATAGCGAAACCCGAGAAGCCTAGGCGCTGGCGAGAGCCTCGACCAATGCCTTCACCTTTTTCTGCCGCCATTGCGGAAGCGGTGCCATCAGCCAGTAGCCGCGCGATGATACGCTGTCTTCGCCGATAATCTCGATCCGGCCCGCCGCTAGATCGCGCTGGACCAGCATCTTCGGCACCCAGGCATAGCCGAAACCATTGGCAGCAGCCTCGATCGCGAGACCGCCATCGGCAACCCGCATCAAGGTTTCCTCGCCTTCGGAAATAGGACAGCCGGGCCAGTCAATCTTGTTGCCGCCATTGAGACCGGGAGCGGCGACCTTCACGAAAACGGTATCGCCAAGCATCTTGCCTTCATGCTGCCCCGGCCCGTCGCCGAGCCAGATCGCCACGTCCAGATTGGCTTCGGTAAAATCAATTTCATCATCCGCTGCGACCAGCGCGAAACTGGTATCCGGATTATTGGCGGAAAAGCTCGATAGCCTCTCGTTGAGCCATTTCTGGGTGAAGTCGCGCGGCGCAGCGATGGTCAGCTTGTGCGAGGATTGGCCCGATTGCATCGCCCGGACGGCTTCCTCAAATTGCAGGAAACCGGAGCGCAAAGCATCCAGCCCCGCCGATGCTTCGTCGGTCAATTCAAGACCTTTGGGCGTACGGCGAAACATCACTACGCCGAGCATGTCCTCCAGCGCCCGGATTTGCTGTCCTACCGCAGCAGGCGTTACCGCCAGTTCATCCGCTGCTTTAGTGAAGCTGAGATGCCGCGCGGCAGCATCGAGCACACGCAGCCCGTTCAATGGCAAATGGGTACGCTTCATTGCTCGACGGTCGGTTCGGTGAGAGGAAAATGCGGAATACGGACCTCGAAGGCCGGCGGCGTGCTGCCGACCATGACAAAATGACCTTCCATTGCGCCGTTCGGCGTATTGAGCGGGCAACCCGAGACATAATCATGGGATTTTCCCGGCTGGATAACCGGCTGTTCGCCAACCACACCGTCACCGTCGACCATTTGCAGTCCGCCACGCGCGTCGGTGATCTGCCAGTGCCGCATCAACAGTTGTACCGCTGTGTCCCGATGGTTTTCGATCCGGATATGATAGGCCCAGAACCAGCGGTTGCCATCGATATCGGACTGTTCCGGCAGGAAGGTCACAGAGACGCGCACGGTGACGCCTTCGGTGGTTTCAGCAAAGGGGAAGAATGATTCCATGACCATGGTATAGAGTTAAAGCCCGACCGACGAAAGGGCCTGATCCAGGTCGCTGATCAGGTCGATCGGATCTTCCAGACCGACATTGATCCTCAGCATGTCTTCAGTGATGCCGATTTCCACTCTGGCTTCCTCTCCAAGACCGTGATGGGTGGTCGACGATGGATGGCACATGAGCGACCGGCTGTCGCCAATATTGTTCGAAATATCGATCAGATTCAATGCGTTGAGCAGGCCATGCGCTTGCTTGCGGCCCCCACCCACATAGAGCGAAAAGATCGGTCCTGCAGCCTCCATCTGGCTCATCGCCAGATTGTGCTGCGGGTGGCTCGGCAGACCGGGGTGCAATATTTTCTCTACCCGTTGCTCTAAAAACTTGCCCACTTCGAGCGCATTATTGCTCTGTTTGCGGATACGCAGGTCGAGCGTTTCCAACCCCTTGAGCACAACCCAGGCATTGAATGCGCTCAATGTAGGACCGGTGTTGCGGGTGAAAGCGAGCAGCGGACCTTCGATAAATTCTTCGGTCCCGCAGACCGCACCGGCGAGAACTCGCCCCTGCCCGTCCATCATCTTGGTGGCGCTATAGGCGACAACGTCGGCGCCATATTCCATCGGCCGCTGCAGCACGTTAGTGGCGAAGGCATTGTCGACCACGCTGGTGATACCCTTGGCCCGAGCTAGGTCGCAGACGCTGCGGATATCGATCACATCCATGGTCGGGTTGGCCGGTGTTTCGAAGAAAAAGACCTTGGTTTTCGGCGTGATTGCCCGTTCCCAGTTCTCGATATCGCGGCCGTCGACCACGGTCGTGTCGATCCCGAATTTGGGCAGCAGACTGTCGGTCAACCAGCGGCAGGAGCCAAACAAAGCGCGGCTGGCGACAACATGATCGCCCGCTTCCAGCTGACACAGCAACGCCGCGGTCATCGCTGCCATGCCCGATGCCGTGGCGCGGCAGGCCTCCGCGCCTTCCATGATCGCAATCCGTTCTTCCAGCATCTGCACCGTCGGGTTTTGCAGGCGGCTGTAAGTCATGCCATCCTGCTCGCCGGCAAAGCGGGCCGCGGCATCCTCGGCGCAGTCATAGCTATAGCCCGACGTCAGGAACAACGCCTCGGATGTCTCGCCAAATTCGCTGCGCATCGTGCCGCTGCGGATCGCCTGCGTTGCCGGGCGCCAATTCTTGGTGATATTGCGGTCTTGGCCGGTATTTCTTTTCATAGTGCTGTCCT
Source organism: uncultured Sphingorhabdus sp. (assembly GCA_963974765.1). Classification (GTDB taxonomy): domain Bacteria; phylum Pseudomonadota; class Alphaproteobacteria; order Sphingomonadales; family Sphingomonadaceae; genus Parasphingorhabdus. The sequence continues at coordinate 246,889 of CAXBEI010000002.1, read as the reverse complement.
AGCCGCCCGTCACTTGCGCGACAATAGCATCGCCGATTTCCGTAGTCGAAGCCTTGCCACCCAGATCGTGGCCCAGCACGCCCTGCGCGAGCACGGCGGCGACTGCCGCCTCGATCCGGCTGGCTTCCGCTTCCATGCTGAAACTGTGCCGCAACATCATCGCGGCGGACAGGATCATCGCGGAGGGATTGGCAATGCCCTGCCCGGCGATATCCGGCGCGCTGCCATGGATTGGTTCGTACAGACCTTTGGTACCTTCGCCCAGCGAAGCCGAGGCCAGCAAGCCGATAGACCCGACACACATGCTCGCCTGATCGGAGAGAATGTCGCCGAACAGATTGCCGGTCACGACCACATCAAACTGGCCGGGATTGCGCACCAGTTGCATCGCGGCATTGTCGACGTACATGTGGCTGAGTTCGACTTCGGGATATTCGGCCGACGTCTCGATCATCACATCGCGCCACAATTGCGAGGTTTCCAGCACATTGGCCTTGTCAACCGAACAGAGCCGCTTGCCGCGCACCATGGCGGTCTTGAAAGCGACATGGGCAATACGCCGAACTTCGCTCTCGTCGTAGGACATGATGTCATAGCCTTCGCGCAGGCCGTCCGCGGTTGTGCGCATGCCCTTTTCGCCAAAATAGACATCGCCGTTCAACTCGCGAACAATAACAACGTCGATGGTGCGCGCGATTTCCGGTTTGAGACCGGAAGCATCTTCCATGCCCGGAAACATTTTCGCGGGCCGCAAATTGGCAAAGGTCTGCATTTCCTTGCGCAAGCCGAGCACCGCCTGTTCGGGGCGCAGGTGCCGCTCCAGATCGTCGCAGGATGGATCACCGACCGCGCCGAACAGCACCGCATCAGCCTCTTTCGCCAGCTCGACGGTTTCCGGCGGCAGCGGATGGCCATGGTTGCGATAGGCAACACCGCCGACATCGGCATGATCGAGACAAAGGTCCGGCAGGTCCATCGCTCCCAGCACGCGCAGCGCCTCGACCATAATTTCCTGACCAATGCCGTCACCGGCAAGCACCGCAATATGCATGAGATTTCCTTCTAATAAGCGCGCCGTTCCTGCCGATTATCGCGCGCTTAGGCAACCACCCTTTTCAGGCGATCAACCAAAACCGTTCGTGCTGCCATCACATCCTTGCGGCGGTCTTCGAAGAAATGCCGTTTGAGGAAAAATCCGGTAACGCGCAGGCCGTCGAATATATCGTCCCATTCGGGGCGGACCGGATCTTTGAGAAAAGCCGGAAGCGGCAAAAGCCGTTCCTTATATTCCTGCCCCGCAAAGGCACTGACCGCCGTGGCGCTCTTCGGGCTGATATAGACCAGATCATCTTCCGACCCCGTCACCGCGCATTTGTCCAGCGTCAGTCCAAAGCCCAGTTCTGAAAGCAGCAGCAGCTCGTAACGCACCAAAGCCACGGCCCATCCCTGAGCAGACGGAGCACTGCAAATCGCATCAAGCAAGGCGGACAGAGCCGAATGCAATTGCGGATAGCTATGTTCTTCGGGCAGAATCGCTGCCGTCAGGGCGGTCACCCAGTCCAGCGCCGCGCTGGCCAGCGCCTCGCCCAGAAACGGCCCCCGGCTCTGCTGCAATTCCGCCGTCATCGACGCCAGTTGATCCTCGGTTCGCGCGCGATAGTCAGCCTGCACGATATTGGAGGGGATCAAAATCGGTCGCATATTGCGCGAATGCGCGCCGCGGACATAGCCGGTTACCAGACCATTTTCGGGGGTTAGCGAGCGTACGACCGCGCCATGCTCGCCATGGGAACGAACCGAACAGATGATCGCGGAGGTGCGGAGGTTAGGCAAATCATTCCACCGTTGGATAGTTCCGACTGGTGTGCAAGATCGCATCAATCAGAATATTCTCAGATTTACCGTCAACCCCGGAACGATATACCACAATATAGGGCAATCCGCTCACGGACAATTCAAACGTGTTTTCAATTCTGCCAGTCTTTCCCAGTTGAGGGAAATCGTCAAGAACTTCAATATTTTGCCGGAGCCGACCGACAACCCTAAAAGCTGCGGCAGGACTGTCTTTCGCGATCCAGTCAAATATCTCTTTAAGATCTCTGACTGCACCGGATGAGAATTCAATCATCTAGACCGAGTACATCCCAGACTTCTTCGGCTGGGTAGATTTTCGCACCCTTGGCGGTATCGTCAATCGACTTTTGGACTTTTGTCCGGAACCAGTCATCATATCCAGCATCCGGCTTTTCTCCGGTGATATTGACCTTTACAGCATCGATTTTGCCTTGCTCGTTCATAAGCAGATAATATCACGGCATCTCGTTTGTGGCAACGAACTCGTCAGGCATGAAAATAGTCGTAGATTTTCTGCGCCACCGTTGCCGATACGCCCGGAGCACCCTGCAGATCGTCGAGCGAGGCATTTTTCACTGCTCGCGCCGTACCGAAATGCAGCAATAGCGCCTTTTTCCGAGCCGGACCGATGCCGGGCACGTCATCCAGTGAACTATGGCCAACAGATTTGGCGCGTCTCGTCCGGTGTGCGCCAATCGCGAACCGGTGGGCTTCGTCGCGCAGACGCTGGAGATAGAAGAGCACCGGGCTGTTCATCGGTAGGTTGATCTGACGGCCGTCGGGTAGGTGGAATGTTTCGCGCCCGGCATTCCGATCCGGCCCTTTGGACACCCCGATCATCACCACATCCTCGACACCGATTTCGGCGAGAGCGCCCCTCGCTGCGCTCATCTGCCCCTTGCCGCCGTCGATCAGCACCAGATCCGGCCACTCGCCCTTGTCGCGATCCGGGTCTTCCTTCTGCGCGCGGGCAAAGCGCCGCTCAAGCACTTCGCGCATCATCGCGAAATCGTCGCCGGGCGCGATATCGGGATTTTTGATATTGAATTTGCGATAGGCGTTCTTGCGAAAACCCTCGGGGCCGGCGACGACCATGCCACCGACCATATTGGTGCCCTGAATATGGCTGTTATCGTAAATCTCAATGCGATCCGGCACAGCATCCAGTTCCAGCAGGTCAACCATTTCGCGCATGATCTTGGCCTGGGTGGAGGTTTCCGCCAGGCGCCGGTCGAGCGCCTCTTCGGCATTGCGGCTGGCCTGCTCCAGCAATTTCCGCCGATCCCCGCGCTGCGGCCTGGACACGCTCACCTTATAATCCGCCTTGGTGCTCAGCGCCTCCGCCAGCAGTTCTGCATCGGGCAGTTCGCGGTCGAGCAAGACCAGCTTAGGTGGCGGCATCTGGTCGTAAAATTGCATCAGGAAGCTGGAGAAGACTTCCTCTATCTCGACGTTGGTCGTGTGCGCCGGAAAGAAGCTGCGGTGGCCCCAATTCTGGCCGCCACGAATGAAGAAAGCCTGGATACAGACGGTCGAGCCCTTCGCCGCCAGCGCAAAAATATCGGCGTCCGGCAGGCCAGCTGCGTTGATCGCCTGACTGCCCTGGATGAAGGTCAGCGCCCTCAGCCGGTCCCGGTAAACCGCGGCCATTTCGAAATCGAGAGCCTCGGAGGCCTTTTCCATCGCGCCGCCTAGCTTGTTTTGCACCTCGGTCGATTTGCCGCACAGAAAATCGCGCGCATCTTCGACCAGTTCGGAATAGTCTTCCTTGCTGATCCGGTCGACGCAGGGCGCCGAGCAGCGCTTGATTTGATAGAGCAGACAGGGACGCGACCGGTTATTGAAGAAACTGTCGGTGCAACTGCGCAGCAGAAACAGCTTTTGCAGCGCATTGATCGTTCGATTGACCGATCCGGCACTGGCAAAGGGTCCGAAATATTGCCCCTTGGTCCGCTGCGCCCCGCGATGCTTGGTGATCCGCGGAAAATCATGATCGTCGCGCAGCAGAATGAAAGGAAAGCTCTTATCATCGCGCAGCAAGACATTGTAGGCAGGTCGGAATTTCTTGATCAGCTGCGCTTCGAGCAGCAGCGCTTCGGCTTCGCTGCCGGTCGTCACGATAGTCATCGAGCGGGTCTGCGCGACCATCCGCATCAAGCGCTGCGGCAGCCGGTTCATCTGGACATAGGCACCGACACGGGACTTTAGCGACCGCGCCTTGCCGACATAGAGCACATCGCCACGCTTGTCCTGCATCCGGTAGACACCCGGCCTTGTCGGCAGTGTATTCAAGACCTCGCGGATCGCCGCCATCCCGGCCTCGAGATCGGGCGTATCACCCTCCCCGCGCACCGCATAGGTCGCCTTATCCTCGTTGAAACGGGAAGCGGCATTGGGATGATCGGGACGGTCGGCCTTGGACATGGTTTTTGTTTAAGTGAGGGATAGCAGCATTGCCAGAGCAATTGCATCCTCTCTCCCACAGGGAGAGGCAAGTGTAGCTTGTCAGCCTGCTGACTGGCGAAACTCGGTGAGGGGTTTGCAGGTCGGGAGGGGAAAGCCCCTCACCGACTGCGCCTAAGGCAATTAATTGCCAAGGCTTGTTGCCTCTCCCTATGGGAGAGGATTTTCGCTCAGTTCAGCGTTTTGCCGATATCGCCAATGGCCTTGTCGACCAGACTCTTGTCGGCTGCTGCATCATGGCGTGCCACAATCAGGGCTTCCGCTGCCTTCGTAGCGGCCATCGCGGCCTTGGCGCGAACGGCGGCTATCGCAGAGCGCTCCGCTGCACCGATCTTGTCTTCTGCCATTCTCTTCCGGCGGGCAATCAGAGCTTTGGCTTCCGCTTCGGCTTCACTGACCATAACCGCAGCTTCTTTTTCAGCACTGTCCATCAGCGCTTCAATTTCAGCCTGCGCACCAGCCGTTTTTGCTTCATATTCGGCTTTCAGCGCTTCGGCTTCCTTGCGCAGATCCGCCGCTTCATCGAGCGTCTTCTTGATCTCGGCAATTTTGTTATCCAGCATACCGCCTACGATCTTGGGGACTTTCGTCCACAACATGATCGCAAATACCACCAGAACGCCGACCGCAACCCAGAATGTGGGATCCATCAACGGACCGCCGGCCCCTGCGCCTTCTGCCAAAATCGTCAATAGCATGTTCTATCTCCTTCAGCAGGCGCTCAGAAAGCCGCCTTGACCGCCTTTTTTGCATCGGTTGCCGTAACCTTGGCACCGGATACCGTCTTGACGATAGCCTGAGCGGCATCTGCCGCAACGGCTTCGATTTCTTTCAGTGCGCTGCTTTGAGCCGCCTTGAGCGCAGCATCCGCTTCGTCCGCTTTTTTTGCAATGGCGGTATCCGCACGTTTGATGGCTGCCTCGTTTTTCTTGGTAACCTTCGCTTTGGCTTCGCTGACCTTCCCAACCGCATCGGCGCGGGCATCATTGATGCTCTCCCGATAATTGGCTTCGATCTGCTCGGCCTTGTCCTGCCCGGCCTGCGCCGCAGCAAGGTCGCCGGAAATCCGCTTTTGGCGGTCATCAACGGTTTTGCTGATCTTCGGCACCATATTTTTGGCAATGCCAAAATAGATAATACCGATCACGATCAGCAACCAGAAAAACTGGCTGCCGTAAACTTCCATAAGCTGACTAATTTGAGGCATTATTCACCCGATGTTTCGAGACGCAAATAGGCGATTTTGGGGCGGGCCGGACCTGCCGGCCCGCCGTCAAATCATTCAGCTGCTTCAGCTACCGGAGCTTCTTCAGCTACTGGCGCTTCAACGGCAGCTGCTTCGACAACAACTGCTTCAGCTGGCGTAGCAGCTGGTGGAGCGTACAGAATCATCATTGCAACAGCGAAAGCGATCAGGCCGAGCAATTCAGCAGCAGCAAAGCCGATGAACAGGCGTCCCTGCTGGCCGTCAGCCGCAGATGGGTTACGCAAAGCGCCTTCAAGGAAGGAAGCGAAAACATTACCAACACCGGATGCAGCAACACCGATACCAATTGCCGCGATACCAGCGCCGATTACTTGTGCAGAAGCGAGATCCATTTTTTAAACTCCGTATTGAAAAATTAGTATTGAAAGTGACTTAGTGAAGATTTTCCGCATCGCTGATATACAGAGATGTCAGAAGAGCGAAAACATAGGCCTGAATTGCGCATACCAGAAGTTCCAGGGCGCTGACAAATGCGATGAAGAGAATGCTCAGCAACGCGATACCCCAGCTGGCCCCGCCTGCGTCGATTGCCTGCACGACGAAACTGGCGAACACCTTGATCAGGATATGCCCGGCGATCATCGCCACGAACAACCGCAGCGCGAGGCTGAACGGGCGGACGAGGAACGACAGAAGCTCTACCGAGAAAATCAGCGGCATCATCCACAGCGGCGTACCGTGCGGAATGAAAAGGCTGAAAAACTTGAAGCCGTGCTTCCAGAAACCGACGATCAACACAATCGAGAAGCTGATTGCGGCGAGCAGTCCGGTAACCGTGAACTGGCTGGTCACGGTAAACGGGTGAATGCCGGGAATGATCCCGAACGGCATCATGCCCAGAAGGTTGGAGAACAGGATGAACATGAACAGGGTAAAGACCCATGGGGTATATTTCTTGCCATTCGGGCCGATGCTGTTGGCAATGATATTGTCGATAAAGCCGACCACACCTTCAACCATGACCTGCCAGCGGCCGGGAACGAGCTCGCGCTTCATTCCGCCCATCATGAAAACATAGAGCAACACAAGGACAACAAACATCCAAAGCGCGCTGTTAGTGAAATCAATCTGCTGGCCGAATAAAGTGAAGCCATCAAAGATGGGCTGCACTTCGAATTGGTGCATCGGATCAATTTTGCCTTCGGTAGCCACTAATCAAACCCCTGATCGTCAATCGTCATCATCTGGTAACGCCGTACCGATGTCATCCACCGGCTGGCTCGAAATCATATAAATCTTCCTGAACGCTACTCCCACCCCAAGGAAGAAGAATAGCAACAGGAACAATGGCGTCGTTCCCAACCAGGTGTCAAACAGCCACCCGAGAAGAAAACCGGCAGCCACGCCTCCAATCAGATAGCTTAGCACCCTTGCGCCGAGCCGCTGACTTTCGTCTGGCCCTTTGTTCCGGTGCCCTGCTTTGATCCGCTCCCGATTCTGTGCAGATATCAGTCGCTCATCCAGCGATGAAACCCGCATATCCTCTTCGAGTGGATCTCGATCAGATTCGCTTATTGCCATTATGACCCCTCTAATTGCCCCGAAGAGCGCCGAAAAGAGCCATATATGACAGTAGGCCGACCCGCCAAGGCGCGGTCCGTTTAGGAAAGCAACGTACCCAAGTCAACAGCAATGCTGCAACGCGGAAACTTGGTTGTTGTGGAGGCCGCGAATTCGGCTGGTCGAGACCGAAAAACCACTCTGTAGCGGCATGGAAGGCGGGCCTTTAAACCAGTTTGCAGCACCTGTCAGAGATATTATGCTTTCTGCCAGACAAGTCGATAATTGCCCGAACAAGACCTCTTTTATTGTATGCACCTTTTTTATCGCCCACCCCTTAGCGCTATATGCTAGCGCTGGCATGACCCAGAAGCCGGGAATCATATGTGGCATTTGATCTGAAAAATCTCGACCTGTTCGTGCGCGTGGCAGCATTGGGGGCAATTGGTAAAGCCGGCACCGAATTCAATCTGTCGCCGACCAACGCCACCCAGCGAATCCAGGCGCTCGAGTCCGATCTTGGCGTCAAGCTGCTGAACCGGACCACGCGCGCGATATCGCTGACCCCCGATGGCGAGGTTTTCGTCGACCATGCCAAACGCATTCTCGACGCCGCCGAAGAGGCGCGCCAGGTGCTCTCCCAATCCACAAACTCCGCCTCCGGACTGCTCCGGGTCACCGCATCGGCAACATTCGGGCGCGCCCATATCGTGCCCTTTCTGTCGGAATTTCTCGAACGGCATCCGGATGTCACGCTCGACCTCAACCTGACCGATGCGGTAATCGATATCGTCGAACAGGGCTATGAACTGGCCTTCCGGATCGGTGAGCTGGCGCCATCCTCTCTGCTTGCGCAGAAAATTGATGCCAATCCCGAATGGCTGGTCGCCTCACCGGCCTATCTGGAGCGGACGGGGAGACCGCAAAAGCCTGCGGACCTTGCCGACCATGCCTGCCTGCCGCTCGGCAATATGCGCCACTGGCAGCTGACCGGTCCGGACAACAAAGCTCACGACGTGACGGCGACCGGGCCGGTGACGGTGAATCATGGCGAAGCGATGAGCGTGCTCGTCCGCGCGGGCGTCGGCATTGGATTGGCGGCGCTGTGGCATGTCGGGCCAGATATCAGGTCCGGCCGCCTCGTTCATGTCCTCCCCGACTATAAGGTCACGCGCGAAACCAATATCTGGGCCGTGCGTCCGCCAGGCCGGGTGATGCCGGCGCGGGTCAAAGCCTTTCTCGACTTCATGCAGCGACGGATCATCGAGACCAACCGGCAACGCTATGGCGGACTGGCTTAATCGGTTATTTTGTATTTCAACATAATCTATTTTAAATTTGTCAGATAGTGCCGATAATCGAAACCGTTATGATCATGCCCAACAGCAATGGAGCAATCATTATGACATTAACATCCGCGACCCAGACATCCTCTTCCGACGAGACCGACAGCGTTTCGCAAGACCAGAATATCATCCCTGCCAACGGCGACCGCAACCCGGACGGACTGAATGGCGATCACGACATCACTTATTATGCCAAGCACCGGCACACCGTGAAGGCATTCGATCCGGACCGCAAAATCACCCGGGAACATGTCGAGAAAATTCGCGACCTTCTGCGTTTCAGCCCGTCGAGCACCAATGCCCAGCCGTGGAAATTCATCCTCGCCTCGACCGAAGAGGGCAAGGATCGGGTCGCACGAGCGACCGACGAACGCTATCCGTTCAACAGCCCCAGCATCCGTAACGCTTCCCATGTTGTGGTCTTCGCCAGCAGGCTCGCGATCGATGAGGATTTTCTGCTGAAGGTCCTCGACCAGGAAGAACAGGACGGCCGGTTCGACAGCGATCCGGAAACCTTCCGCGCCCAGATGCACGGCGGCCGCAGCCTGTTCGTCAATCTGCACAAGCAGGATATGAAGGACGTCCAGCACTGGATGGACAAGCAGGTCTATCTCAATATCGGCCAGTTCCTGCTAGGAGTATCGACGCTCGGCATTGACGCAACCCCGATGGAAGGCATTGATACCAAGGCGCTGGACGAGCAATTCGGATTGCGCGAACAAGGCTATAACAGTCTCGTCGTGGTCGCCCTGGGCTACAGCGACGAAGAAGCGGACTATAATGCCAAGCTGCCCAAATCGCGCCTGCCGCTTTCGGAAATCCTGACCGAAGTCTGACCCCGGTCGATCGAAAACCAATAGTCAAAGGACACCCGCATAATGACGAAAAAGACTTTCCTTTCGATCGCCACTGCACTCTCCGCGACTGTCGTGGCTTGTCCACCGGCGGTTGCGCGAGACGCGCCCCCGGCCGCTGAGGCGGCACCGACTGCCGAGACCGTCCTGCCCGACGATGTCCAGTGGGGGCCCCTCAACGCTGCTCGCGGTGATGCCAGTCCGCGCGCCGGCAACCTCTGGGGCGATCGCACCACCCCGGGCGCGTCCGGTTTCCTCGTAAAATTCGACGAAGGCTTTGCCTCACCGCCGCATATCCACAATGTCACCTATCGCGGTCTCGTCATCGAGGGGCTAGTCCACAATGACGATCCCGCTGCCGCCAATATGTGGTTGCCCGCCGGTTCCTTCTGGACCCAGCCAGCCGGTGAATCACACATCACCTCCGCCCAAGGAAAAGCCAATCTCGCCTATATCGAGATTCAGGAGGGGCCCTATCTCGTCCGGCCGTCAGACGAAGCCTTTGATGATGGCGAGCGACCGATCAATGTCCATGAATCCAATATCGTCTGGCTCAATGCATCAGACATCAACTGGCTGAAAAAATCAGAGAGCGAAGCAGCCGGCAAAGCGCCGCAAATGGCTTTTCTCTGGGGCAACCCAAAACAGGACGAAATGAGCGGCGCACTGCTGAAACTGCCGCCCGGCTTTTCCGGCGAACTGCACGGAAGCGCCTCTCCCTTGCGGGCAGTCGTCATCAAGGGAGAGATTGGCCATCGCCTGACGGAAGACAGCGAAGAGAAAGCTCTGCCGCCCGGCAGCTATTTCGGGTCCGACGCTGCAGCGGTCCATGAAATCACGAACATGTCGGACATGGACAGTATCATCTATATACGCAGCAAAGGTCCCTTCACCGTCGATTGACCTTTCAGAAACAAGGATATGTCATGACAAAAACCATTCTGATAACCGGTTCGACCGACGGGATCGGTCTGGAAACCGCCAAGGCGTTGAGCAGCGCCGGGCACAGCATCCTGCTGCACGGACGCAGCGAGCACAAACTGGCGGCCGCAAAGGCCGCGCTGGAGGCCATTCCGGATCACGGGTCCGTCGAGTCTTATGTCGCCGACCTGTCCGATATGGCTGCAGTCGAAGCGCTGGCAACAGCGGTGACGGCGCTACACAAACGGATTGATGTGCTGATCAACAATGCCGGGGTTTTCGCTGTTTCCGATGTGCGGACTGCAGATGGCCTTGATATACGCTTCGCGGTCAATACCATCGCCCCCTATCTTCTGACCCGGCGCCTGTTGCCCTTGCTGGGCGAGACCGCGCGGGTGGTGAACCTGTCCTCGGCGGCGCAGTCACCGGTGGATTTGGAAGCACTGGCCGGAAATACGAGCCTGTCCGACAGCGCGGCTTATAGCCAGAGCAAGCTGGCGCTGACCATGTGGTCGCACAGTCTGGCGCAGGAACTTTCGCCCGATGGCCCAATGATTGTCGCGGTCAATCCCGGCTCGTTTCTCGGCACCAAAATGGTGAGAGAGGCCTATGGATCGACGGGCAATGATGTCGGGATCGGCGTAGACATTCTGGTGCGCGCAGCCTTGTCCGAGGAATTTGCAGATGCCTCCGGCCTCTATTTCGACAATGACAGCGGCCAGTTTGCCCGCCCTCACCCGGACGCGCTCGACCCGCGCAAATGCGAACAGCTGATGCACAGTCTCGACGAGATCATAAGGAATCTGGCCAGCCGCCAGGAAACTTCCTGAACCGCTCCCGCAACCCTCTTCAGCCAAGCCGAGAAAAAACGCCATGACCATCGCCGTAACCGCAGCATCCGGACAATTGGGTAGCGCCATCATCCGCGCCCTGTCGAAAATGACCGAAGAGCCGCTTGTCGGTCTCGCCCGCTCGCCGGAAAAAGCCTCGGGACTCGGCGTCGAGATCCGCCCCGGCGATTATGCCGACCGCGATCAAATGACGGCGTCGCTGGCCGGCGTCGACATTTTGCTGCTGGTTTCCGGCATGGCCGATCCCGACGAGCGGATCGGACAGCATCGCAATGTTATCGAGGCAGCGCGTAGCAGCGGCGTTAAGAAGATCGTCTATACCAGCATCCAGGGCGTCGAGAGCGGCACCGCCTTTTCTCCGGTCGTGCAAAGCAACCGCCAGACCGAGGCCGATATCCGCGCCAGCGGTCTCGACTGGGTGATCGGCCGCAACGGCATCTATATCGAGCCGGATATCGACTATCTCGAACATTATAAGGCAAGCGGCGCAATCGCCAATTGCGCAGGCGATGGCAAATGCGGTTATACCACCCGCGACGAACTTGCCTTCGTTTATGCCAAGATGTTGCTGGAACCCGCGCATCGGGGCCAGACCTACAGGCTGCACGGGCAGCCGATCAGCCAGGCCGAGCTGGCGGCCTATTTCAACCGCACCTTTGGCACCGAGTTGCACTATCAGCCAATGAGCGTGGCCGACTATCGCGCCGAACGGATCGAGGCGCTTGGCGAATTCATGGGCACGATCATCGCCGGCATTTACGAAGGCATTCGAACGGGGGCGCTCGACACCGACAGCGATTACGAAAAAGCAGCCGGACGGCCACATCAAAGCTGGGACGATTATTTCGCCGCTATCCGGCAATAATTTCGACCCGAACGTCGCGGATCGAGATTAGCAGACATTAAAAAGGGGCGCCCCAGCCTGACCGGTACGCCCCTTTTTCAATTCACCTGTAAACGCTTGCTCAGGGGCAGCGCGAATCCCGGACCGGATCGCTCGCATCGCGGGTGTTCCAGGTTCCGGCCGGCGTCTGGTATTTTTCGCCAGGCGAGGTCCGCATGATCAGGTTGCAACCCGAGGTGAAAGCAAATTGCTCAACCGTCGAATTGGTTTCCTGCGCCTTGCGGGTATAGGCCGCCTTGCGCTTGATATTGATATCCTCGACCAGCGCCTTGATCGCCGGTGACGGTGATGTCACATAGCCGAGATAACCGTCAGGCTTCTCGCCGATCTTTCCCGCTGACCGCGCCGCGGCATAAGCCGGATCGCGCTGTGCCATTACCGGCACAGCGACAACCGCCGTCAGAACCAGTCCGCCAATTACGGCCAAAGCCTTGTTTTTCTTCATATAGTCAAACATTAGAAAATATCCGCTTCTTCGTTGATCAGGTCTTTCGCATCACCGTCCAGGCGATACACCACTTCCTGCTTGATATTGATATTGAGGTTGATGACAATCGGCTTGTCCGGTGCAGTCACCTGCACACAGGCAGAAAGCCCGGTCAATGCACCCAATATCAGGCCGACAGTGGTTAAATTCCTCATATTGCTACGAATCGCATCATCTGATCGATCCGTCAATTGACTTGTCTGATAAAGCATCATCGCTTTCCCCCGGCTGAATGGACTATTCATCTTCTTCGAGTACCTTCACGGCTGCCTTTGCCCGTGCCTCCTGCGCCCGCAATAGCGCTGGCAGGTTCTGGCCGACCAATATTTCGGGCTCGTAATAGGATTTGGCACTACTCATCATCTGCATGAAGGGTGCCTGGATCCGCACATTGAACTGGATCGGAATGCGGGCCAGCTGTTTGGTAATGAAATTGCGGCTCGCACCATCGCCCTGCTGCAGCCCGTCGAATTTTACTTGGGTGATGATTTCACCGGCAATATCACCGTCCATACCGATGGTCAGATTGCGATATCTGATCGATTTGAGCGCGTTGAAGGCGAAATTGGCCATGGTGCCCATGTCTTCATAGCTCAGTTCCCCGACATAGGCGAGCGTACCGCCACCTTCGCGCGCTACCAGATAACCACCGACAACCCGGCCACCATCCTGATCAAAGACCATCGGCAGCTTGCCGTCGAACACGCCTGTTGCCGTCATATTCTCGAAATCGAACTGGGTCAGGAACTGCGCGGCATCGACGCCCTCGACGGTGAATTGCAGCCGCCGCTCGGCCTCTTCGCTCAGATCCAATATGGTCGGCTCCAGATATAGCTTTCCCCCCGCGAATGGCCACTCCCCCGCTTCCACCTGTAATTTGAAATCGGGGAGCAGACGGTAGCGGATCTGGCCGTTGAACACCGCGACGCCGGGATTGACTTCGGACAGGCTTACTATCTGACCCGGTCTGGTTTCCAGAGCGAGCAGATCGGAAAACTGTATCTCCCCCGCCAAGCCGGTCACCGGACCAAATGCGGCCGCCAGATTTAAACCATGGGTGCTAAAAGTCCCGGAGCTTTTTATGCCATTTTCAGAGGCATCCCAGTCAATCCGGCCCGCACCCGATATCTCTCCCTGCACGTTGGCGATCACACCGAGAGTCAGCGGAGTTAGCTGTTCCGGTTGCAACCGTTCGTTGAAGGCCAGCGACTGGACGTCGATCAGCGCTCTGCCTTCGCTGGTGTTCAAGGTGTGAGCAATATCGATTGCGGCAATGGCGGTCAGAGTTTCCGGCTCGCGGAGCCAGCCGGTGGCGGTCAGATCACTTCCGTCAAAGCCCAGTTCGACGTCGTTGCTGATCAAGGGGCGGAACCGTTCCACCGGTTGCTCGTCGCGGACCAGCAGGCTGGCATCGGCCAGGAATTTGCCATTTTCATAGCGCCAGTCGCCCTCTATCTTTTCCATCAACAGCGGAACATTGGCGACCTTGCCGAAAGCGCCCTCTATTCTGCCGTTGATCATATCCCCGAAAGCAGCGCTGAGCACGGCCATGTCGAGGCTGGTCATGCTGTCAGCCGTACCCAGGCGGATGCCGACATTTTGCGCAGTCAGGCCTTTCGCCAACGAAAATCCCAGCGCGCCGCTCGTAATGGCCAGTGGCGTGTTACCGACAGCGCCGTTCAGCTTGAGCGACGGCGCATTGGCCGCGATATTCACATTCGATCCACTACCGGTCACGATGGCACTGCCTTGCGGGCATAGTCGCGCACTGGTCGGCCCAGCGGTCAGCGATGCGGTGCGCAGGCTGGCAAATTGCAGATTGATACATTGTCTGAACAGAGCGAAATCGCCATTTCGGGTAATGTTTCCGCTGACGGGCACTTGCAGCCCGGTGATCAGTCCGTCACCGACCGGCCCGGTGAGGATGATCCGCCCGTCGATATTGGTGCCGCCCTGACGCGTCGGCGAAAAGGCCATCGCGGGAATCTTCAACTGTGCCGAGCCGACCTGATAATTGGCCATTTCGAGCCGTCCGGAAAATCCGCGCGACAGGCTGCCGTCGTCGAGCAGCAATTTGGCACTGGGAAAGCCACCCCCGGCAAGCTGAACGGGACCGTCGGCGAGCATCCTGATATTCTTGTCGGTAAAGACCAGCAGCAACGGATCGCTCAGGCTCACCGTTGCGCCTGAACGCGAGCGGGCTCCCGCGGCATTGAGCGCAAGCGTTGTCCGCTCGACCGTCCTGAAAAATTTTATGTCGCTGGAAACATCAAACTGGCTTCCGGCCTGCTGCACCGCTTTCGCGATCCGGTCAGCGATCGGGCCGACGGGCGTCCCCGCGACCGATGTCGACAGACTGCCGGCTTGCCGCAACAGGCTTTGCGCAACCTGGACGCCGCGAATTTCCGGCTGGCCGGTAAAGCTTGCCGTCAAAGTTGCAGCGCCGTAGCCCAGCGCGAACGGACCCCGGATCTGCGATACGGCCGCCTTGCCAAAAGGGGATTGCAATCCGCTTGCGGTCAGATCCACATCACCGCTGCTCTGTTTAAAGTCTCCGGCCAGTTCCACAGTCGCCTTGATTTCCTGGCTGCTATAATCGGCATATCGAAGCGGCCCGCCGATCAGGCCGATATTGCCGGACCAGCTCGCCAGATCGACGCCGAGATCAACCTTCACTTGCGCCGCAAAATCTTCTGCCGTCAGGTCAAGATCACGGCATATTATATTGGGAAGCCTCAACGGCCCCTGCAAATGCGGTTTCTTTCCGCGTATCGCGACCTCGCCAAAGAAGGTCGGTTTCCGGAGTGAACAGCCGCCGGCTTCCAGCTGGCTGCTGATCGCTGCAATTTCTCCGCTGAAACCGTCGTGCAATTCGCCCTGCCCGTTGAGTACCAGCCCAATGGCGCCATATTCGCTGTCGATGCGAAGCTTGGCATCGTTTAGCCCGAGCCAGATATCCGGCAGCGCCAGCGGGCTGTCATCTTCCGGATCGCTTAATTTGTCGAGTTCGCCAAAGCTGAGCTTGCCATTTTCCATCCGCCCGAACAGCTTCACGCCACTCGCACGGACCCAGTTGATGCCGACACCGCCCAGAGTAAGGCTATTGCCGACTTCTACCAGATCAGCGGTCAGGTCCGGCCGCTCCGGGTCACCGATGACCAGATTGCGAATGACCTGTTTGCGCAGACCGATGTCCTCGATTTCATATGTCGCCGCGACATCCATCTGTTCGAGCTGGGATTTGACGAAATTGTCGGCCAAAGTCGTTCGACTCACCCACAGGGCAATCAGCCCGAGCAGAACCAGAACAAGCAATATCCCGCCGAACAGTCGAAACCGGGAGCGGCGACCGACGGGGTCATTGGCAATTTCTTCTTCCATTGCAGGTGAAATGCCGAAGTCTGCCTTAAGTTGCAATGTACAAGTGTCTGAACGCCCAGTTTTTGTAGCTTATCCAAAGATTGGACATTTTCGGTCTGTTGTCTGCTAAACGGCGAAGTTCCTGATTTGTTCTGTTATTGAGGGCATATGAGCAAGGGATATGAACTTTCGTCAGGCTTGCCGAAGCAAAGCAGCGGACATCGTGCCCGGCTTCGTCACCGCATATTGACCGGCAAGGGCAACGGACTACACGATCACGAACTGGTCGAATATCTGCTCGCGCTGGCCATTCCGCGCCGCGACACAAAGCCATTGGCAAAACAATTGATCGACGAGTTCGGCGGCTTCGCCCGCCTTCTGGTTTCCGATGCCGACGCATTGCAAAAATTTCCCGGCATGGGCGAGACCAGCGTCGCTGCGCTAAAAATTGTCCAGGTCGCGGCCTTGCGCCTGATCTCCGAGCCAGTGCGAATCCAGCCCATCTTGTCGAGTTGGCAGGCTTTGCTCGACTATTTGCGGGCCGATATGGCGCATCTCGCCCATGAACGGGTGCGGGTGTTGCATCTCGACAGCAAGAACCGGTTGATCCGCGATGAGCTGGTGAGCGAGGGATCGATTGATCAGGCGGCCATCTATACCCGCGAAGTCATCAAGCGGGCGCTGGATCTGGGGTCAGCTGCGATCATCCTTGTCCATAATCATCCGAGCGGCGACAGCACTCCCAGCCGCCAAGATATCGCGATCACAAGGGACATTTGCGCCGCTGGCGCCACATTGGGCATCGCCGTTCACGACCATATCGTCATCGGCAGGGACGGGCATACATCCTTCCGGTCGAAAGGACTGATCTAGCGATTGAGCCGGCGCTCAATAAAGGAACATCGGCATGCCTTCGACCTGGATCAGACTGGCGCGATACTGGTTCGCATCATAGAGGCCGGAGACATTGACCCCCTTGCTATCCTCAAGCAGCGTGCCGATCGGCACCGAGCTATAATTGCCGTCAGTCAGGCATACCATATTGGCCATCCGGTCCTGCTCGATCAACTGCACCGCGAGCGCGCCAAAGGCAAAGCCGACCATCCGGTCCATGGCGTCCGGTTCTCCGGCGCGCATCAGGTAAGCGAGTTCCTGCACAATGGTTCGCTCGTCCGAGCGCGCCTCGATTTCGCGCGCCAACTGCGTGCCGATATTCAGGCCATCGCGATTGGTGTTGGATTTGTTGATTTCGTCTGCATAATCCGTTCCTCCGGAAAGCCGGGCGCCTTCGGACACCAGACAGATGGCGTAGGATTCCGGGTTGGCCTCCTTGTCCTTCAGCAGCAAAGGCAACAGCACATCCATATCCGCCGGCACTTCCGCGATCACCGTCCGGTCCGCTTGCGAGAGAAAGCCGGAGACCAGCGCGGTCTCCCCTGACCGCCGCCCGAACAATTCGATCACCGCTATCCGTTCGTGGCTCGCCGCCGTGGTACGCAGCGAGTTGATCGCCTGGACCGAACGGGTGACGGCAGTGGAGAAACCGATACAATAATCCGTACCATAGACATCATTGTCCATCGTCTTGGGCACCGAAATCACGTTGCGTCCCAGACTGGACAGATGGGCGGAAAAGCGAAGCGTGCCATCGCCGCCCATGGTAATCAGCGCATCGACTTCCAGCGCGTCGAGAATATCGAGTATCTTTTGCGTCTGGTCTCCCTCTTTGGTTGTGCGCGGATCGCAGCGGGAACTGTGCAATATCGTGCCGCCTTGCCGGTCAATCCCGCGCACCCGGTCCTGGTCGAGCATCATGACGCTGTTTTCGTTCGCCCAGGGATCAGCAGGGTCAATCTCCAGCACGCCTTCCCAGCCGCGGCGCAATCCGACCACATCCCAGCCGCGCTGCCAGGCCGAGGTCGCAATCGACTGGATGCACGGATTGAGGCCCGGGACATCGCCGCCGCCGGTGAGTATAGCCAGACGCATTTTATTCTCCCTGTTTCCGCCGCTGCATTGCCGACTCATTTCGTAGGTGCTAGCGGGGCCGCAAATCAAGGCACTTCATTGCCGCAATCGCACTCTTTGTCCAAGGACCAATCATGATCCCACGCTATTCCCGTCCCGAAATGGTTGCCATCTGGGAACCTGAATCGAAATTCCAGATCTGGTTCGAGATTGAGGCGCACGCTACTGACGCGCTGGCCGAGTTGGGCGTGGTGCCAAAGGAAGCGGCGGAGGCAATCTGGGCCAAAGGTAAATTTGACGTCGCCCGGATCGACGAAATCGAGCGCGAAGTGAAGCATGACGTGATCGCCTTTCTGACCAATGTTGCCGAAAATGTCGGCGACGAAGCCCGCTTCATGCATCAGGGCATGACCTCGAGCGATGTCCTCGACACCTGCCTCGCGGTGCAGCTGGCGCGCGCATCGGACATTTTGCTCGCCGATATTGATGCCTTGCTGGCAGCGATTAAAAAGCGGGCCTACGAACATAAGTTCACGCCCACCATCGGTCGCAGCCACGGCATCCATGGCGAACCGGTAACCTTCGGTTTGAAACTGGCACAGGCCTATGCCGAGTTTGAACGCAACCGCGAGCGGCTGGTCGCCGCGCGCAAGGAAATCGCCACCTGCGCGATTTCCGGCGCGGTCGGCACTTTCGCAAATATCGATCCCAAGGTCGAAGAATATGTCGCGGAGAAACTGGGCCTCGAAGTCGAGCCGGTTTCCACCCAGGTGATCCCGCGCGACCGTCACGCGCAATTTTTCGCCACACTCGGTGTCATCGCCTCGTCGGTAGAGCGGCTTGCGGTTGAAGTCCGGCATTTGCAGCGCACCGAAGTGCTTGAGGCCGAAGAATATTTCTCGCCGGGCCAAAAGGGCAGCAGTGCGATGCCGCACAAGCGCAACCCGATCCTGACCGAGAATCTCACCGGTCTCGCTCGCATGGTCCGCAGCTATGCCCTGCCCGCGATGGAAAATGTTGCGCTGTGGCACGAGCGCGATATTTCGCACAGCTCGGTCGAACGGATGATCGGACCGGACGCGACAATCACCCTCGACTTTTCGCTGGGCCGGCTGACCGGCGTGATCGAAAAGCTGCTGATCTACCCCGAGCGGATGCAGAAGAATCTCGACCGCATGGGCGGCCTGGTCCACTCGCAGCGCGTATTGCTGGCGCTTACGCAAGCCGGCATCAGCCGCGAGGACAGCTATCGCATCGTCCAGCGCAACGCGATGAAAGTCTGGGAGTCGGACGGGCAAGTCGCCTTGCTCGACCTGCTCAAAGCTGACCCTGATGTCTCGGCGAAACTGTCAGACGAAGAACTCGAGGAGCGCTTCAACCTCGATTATCACTTCAAGCATGTCGACACGATTTTCGCTCGGGTCTTCGGTGAGTAAGGCCGTTTCCGGCACCATTGCATAGCATCTGGTCACCCGCCTTCTTTAGGGCTAGGATGGCCCCAACACGGCAAAAAAGGTGAAGCATGCAATTTATCAAAATCCTGTTCTGGGTTCTCCTGCTGGTCGCAACCTTCATTTTCTGGTGGACCAATGAAGCGCGGGCTTCGCTCGATCTGGGAGCGGCGGTGGTCGAGGCACGGGTTTCGACTTTTGTCGTCGGCGCCTTCCTGATCGGCTTCCTGCCCACCTGGATGCTTCTGAGAGGGTCCAAATGGCGGGCCTCGCGGCGGATCAAGACGCTGGAAGGCGCGGCAAGACCAGCCACCACTCCGACGCCGACCGCCCCCCGCGCTCCTGCACCGACACCAGTCGCCGAACCGGCTCCGGCTGTGTCGTCGGTCGACAACCCGAAAGCGACCGGCATATGAGCAATCCGATATTTGTGGCGCTCGACACGCCGAACCTCGACCGCGCCATTGAAATCGCGCAATCGGTCAAGGGCCATGTCGGCGGCCTGAAACTGGGTCTCGAATTTTTCTGCGCCCATGGCCATCATGGCGTGCATGAAATCCAGAAGCTCGACCTGCCGATCTTTCTCGACCTCAAGCTGCACGACATTCCCAATACCGTTGCCAAGGCGATGCAGGCGATCAATGTTCTGGAACCCGCGATCGTGACGATCCACGCATCCGGTGGCCGCTCGATGATGGAAGATGCCAAAGCGGCAGCGAACGAACATACCAAGGTTGTCGGAGTCACCCTGCTGACCTCGCTGGACGAAAGCGACATGAGCAAGATCGGCTATAGCGGCTCCCCGCATGACCAGGTCGAGCGACTGGCGGGACTGGCCCGCGAGGCTGGACTGGACGGCATCGTTTGCTCCGGCAACGAAGTCGAAGCGGCGCACCAGATCTGGAAAGACGGCTTCTTCGTCGTCCCCGGACTACGTCCCAAAGGCGGCGCGATGGGCGACCAGAAACGGGCGGTGACACCGCGGCAGGCGCGCGACAATGGCGCGAGCGTGCTGGTGATCGGACGGCCGATTACCGGAGCAGAGGATCCCAACGCGGCAGCGCGGGCGATCGAGGCGACGCTTTAAGGCAAAGCTGCCTTAGGCCGACAGAGACGTCATCCTGAACCAGAAGACGTCATCCTGAACTTGTTTCAGGACCTCTACCGGCACAGCGCAGTCTCCCGGGGTCTTGAAACAAGTTCAGGATGACGAATAATGGTTGGCTCGCTAAGACCCTTCCCATGAAAACCAAAATCAAAATCTGCGGACTATCCACTGAAGCCACCATTGACGCAGCCATCGCCGCTGGAGCCGACTATATCGGCCTTGTCCATTTCCCGAAAAGCCCGCGCCACGTCTCGCTGGAACGCGCGAAACAGCTCCGCGACCATGCAGGCGACCGGATCAAGACGGTGCTGCTGCTGGTCAACGCTGATCCAAAAGCCACCGGCAAGGCGATCGGCGAAGTCAAACCCGATGTCATCCAGTTTCACGGCAGCGAAACCCCGGACTGGCTGAAACTGGTGCAGGACAATAGCGGTCTTGAAATCTGGAAGGCACTCGGCGTCAAGGACAAGCCGACGCTGGCGAAATCCAGCCGCTATGTCGGCGCGGCCGACCGCTTGCTGTTCGACGCACCAGCCAAGGCCCTGCCCGGCGGAACCGGCACGTCTTTTGACTGGTCGCTGCTTGCCGGTCATGACCATCAACTAGATTGGGGCCTCGCAGGCGGGCTTGATCCGGACAACGTAGCCCACGCGCTGAACGCCACCCATGCCCCGCTCGTTGACGTTTCCTCGGGCGTTGAATCCGCTCCCGGTGTCAAACAGGTGGACAGAATCGCCGCCTTTTGCCAAGCGGTTCGGGAATTTGATGAAGCCGGATAGCATCCGTTCGTGTCGAGCGTAGTCGAGACACAGTCCGGTAACAGATGCATCTCGACTTCGCTCGATGCGAACGGAAATCTCGAACCCATGAACGACACACCCAACAGCTTCCGCAACCAGCCCGATGACCGTGGCCATTTCGGCGAATTCGGCGGGCGCTATGTCGCCGAAACCTTGATGCCTCTGATCCTCGATCTGGAAAAACATTATCGCGCGGCGCAGGCCGACCCGGCGTTCGAGGAACAGTTCAACGACCTGCTGCAAAATTATGTCGGTCGCCCCTCACCGCTCTATTATGCGGAAAGCTTGACCGAGGAAGTCCGCAAGGATGCGCCCGAGGGCCCAAATGGAGAGAAACGGGGCGCGCAAATCTGGTTCAAGCGCGACGAGCTCAACCACACCGGCGCGCACAAGATCAACAATTGCGTCGGCCAGATATTGCTCGCCATGCGCATGGGCAAGACCCGGATCATCGCCGAAACCGGCGCCGGCCAGCATGGCGTGGCAACGGCAACCGTCTGCGCCCGCTTTGGTCTGCCCTGCACCATCTTCATGGGCGCAACCGATGTCGCGCGGCAGAAGCCCAATCTGTTCCGGATGAAATTGCTCGGCGCGGAGGTCGTCCCGGTGACCAGCGGCGCGGCGACGCTGAAAGACGCGATGAACGAAGCGTTGCGCGACTGGGTAGCCAATGTCCACGACACATTCTACATCATCGGCACCGCCGCCGGTCCACACCCCTATCCCGAACTGGTCCGCGATTTTCAAAGCGTGATCGGCAAGGAAGCCCGCGCCCAGATGCTGGAGCGCGTCGGTCGTTTGCCGGATATGCTGGTCGCGGCGATCGGCGGCGGCTCCAATGCAATCGGCTTGTTCCATCCATTTCTCGATGATCCGGACGTCAGGATGCTCGGTATCGAAGCGGCGGGCCATGGTCTCGACAAAGAACATGCCGCCAGCCTCGCCGGCGGCGGCCCCGGGATCCTCCACGGCAACAAGACATACCTCTTGCAGGACGAAGACGGCCAGATCACCGAAGCCCATTCGATCAGCGCCGGCCTCGACTATCCCGGCATCGGCCCCGAGCACAGCTGGCTGAAGGAATCCGGCCGCGTCGACTATGACAGCGCCACCGATACCGAAGCCCTCGACGCCTTCCAGCTGCTCTGCCGCACCGAAGGGATCATTCCCGCACTAGAACCCAGCCACGCGATTGCAGCGGTGGTCCGCGAAGCGGTGAAGATGGACCGCGACCAGATCATTCTGGCGAACCTGTGCGGTCGCGGTGACAAGGATATTTTCACGGTCGCTGAGGCTTTAGGGACGGAAATTTGATACTGAAATTTGCGTCTTTCCTATTTTTCCTGTTGTCTGGAATTGTGTTGGGCATCGGTTTAATCTTGGTTCTGAATCAGATCTCCGTCCTATCTCAAACATCATTTTTTGGGATAAACGCTTCATCCTTTGTTGCAATAGTTGTAGCGCTTCCCATCGCAGATTGGTGTCAGCGTAAAGTATTTGGTGACCATTCATTTAGAAAGCGATCATGACCCGTCTCTCCCAATCCTTCCCCGCCGACCGCGCGGCGCTCGTCACCTTCGTCACTGCTGGCGATCCGACCCCTGCCGATACCGGTGCGATTCTCGACGCGCTGGTCGAAGGGGGGGCCGATGTGATAGAACTGGGCATGCCCTTCACCGACCCGATGGCCGACGGTCCGTCGATTCAGGAAGCCGATATTCGCAGTCTGGCCGCTGGCACGAAAACCGCCGATATTTTCAACATGGCGAAGGAATTCCGCCAGCGCCATCCCGATACGCCGCTGGTGCTGATGGGCTATGCCAATCCGATGACGATCCGCGGCTCCGAGTGGTTCGCCAATGCCTGCGTTGATGCCGGTGTCGATGCGGTAATCTGCGTCGATATTCCGGTCGAGGAAGACGAAAGTCTCGGTGACGCGCTGCGGGCAAAGGATGTTGCCGTTATCCGTCTCGCCACGCCAACCACCGATGCCGAGCGCCTGCCGACCATCCTGAACAACGCGAGCGGCTTTCTCTATTATGTCTCGGTCGCCGGCATCACTGGCCAGCAACAGGCCGCACAGGCGAGCATCGAAGAAGCGGTCGCCCGGCTGAAAGCGGGCACCGACCTGCCCGTTGCGGTTGGTTTTGGCGTGCGTACCCCCGAACAGGCCGCCGACATCGCTCAGGTAGCAGATGGCGTTGTCGTCGGTTCCGCGATTGTCGAAATTGTCGCCGAACATGGCAAAGACTCTGCGCCGCATGTCAGGGACTATGTAAAATCGCTTTCCGATGCTATCAGAGTGGCAAGACACGGGTGAATTTGAAAAACCGTTCGCATCGAGCGAAGTCGAGATGCCTCTGTGCAAAAAGTCTCTCGACTACGCTCGAGACGAACGGAACAGAAGATAAGGGTAAATCATGTCCTGGCTAAGCAATGTCCGCAACAAGATCGCGTCGATCACCAAGAAGGAAACGCCCGATAATCTCTGGCACAAGTGCAAGAAATGCGAAGCGATGGTGTTCCTCAAGGAATATCAGGACAATATGTATATCTGCCCGAAATGCGACCATCACGGCCGCATCGGTCCGATGGTCCGCTTTGCCCAGATCATGGACGAGAATAGCTGGAAATTCATTCCCTGGGCGCCCGTGCAGGAAGACCCTCTGAAATTCAAAGACCAGAAGAAATACACGGACCGTTTGAAAGACGCGCGGACCAAGACCGGGGAGCAGGACGCACTGATCAACGTCAAGGGCACGATCGAGAGCATTCCCTGCGTCGTCGGCGTACAGGACTTTGCCTTCATGGGCGGCTCGATGGGGCTGGCCGTAGGTCAGGCTTTTGTCGACGGTGCCAAACGGGCGCTGAAGGACCAATGTCCCTATATCATCTTCACCGCCGCCGGCGGCGCGCGGATGCAGGAAGGCATTTTGTCGCTGATGCAAATGCCGAAGACCACGGTGGCTATCTCGATGCTGCGCGAGGCGGGTATCCCGTTCATCGTCGTGCTTACCGACCCGACCACCGGCGGCGTCACCGCCAGCTATGCAATGCTCGGCGACGTGCATATTTCCGAACCCGGCGCGATGATCGGCTTTGCCGGCCAGCGGGTGATCGAGAATACCATTCGCGAGAAACTGCCCGAGGGATTCCAGACGGCGGAATATCTGCTCGAGCACGGCATGATAGACATGGTTGTTCACCGCAAGGAACTGCGCGAGAAGCTGGCCCATATCATGGGTTATCTGATGGCATGGAAAGACGCGGCCTAAACCCCCCTCCCGCTTGCGGGAGGGGTTAGGGGTGGGACTATCATCCATGACCAGAACCGCAATTTCAAATATTCAGGCCCACCCCCGGCCCCTCCCGCGAGCGGGAGGGGAGTAGATGGCAGACGGCGCACAGTCGGATCATCCGGCGGTTCAGACACAGCTCGACCGGCTCGAGATGCTTTCGCCCGGTCGCGACATATTGGGGCTGGAACGGATCAGCGAAGTCCTGAACCGTCTCGGCAATCCCCATCAAAAACTACCCCCGATATTCCATGTCGCCGGCACCAACGGCAAAGGCTCGACCTGCGCCTTCCTGCGCGCCGCGATCGAAGCGGAAGGCCTCACGGCCCATGTCTATACCAGCCCGCATCTGGTCCGGTTCAATGAACGGATCCGGCTTGCCGGCAAGCTGATCGACGATGAATATCTCGCCGAACTGCTCGCCCGGGTTCTCGATATCAGCGAGGATATCAACCCCAGTTTCTTCGAGGCAACAACCGCCGCCGCGTTTCTTGCCTTCGCCGAAACGCCCGCCGACGCCTGCATCCTGGAAGTCGGTCTCGGCGGCAGGCTCGATGCAACCAATGTCATCTCCCGCCCCGTCGCGACCGGCATAGCGGCGCTCGGCATCGACCACGAAGGCTTTCTGCTCTCCCCCGAAGAAGGCACGCCGGACGATCCGATGACCCGCATTGCATGGGAAAAAGCCGGCATAGCGAAGAAGAACGCGCCCTTGCTCACGCAAAAATATGCTGACGAAATGCTGCACGCAATCGCCGATCATGCTGCGGATATTGGTGCGCAGCATTTTCCGCGCGGCGAGGAGTGGGACGCCGCGATTTACGAAGGCCAGCTGCACTACAAGGACGCCGCTGGAAAACTCAACCTGCCCCTGCCCGCTCTCGTCGGCGCGCATCAGGCGGACAATGCTGCGCTCGCCATCGCGATGCTGCGCCACCAGGACAAGATCAAGATTTCCGATGCCGCGCTCAAGGCCGCCATGGGCTGGGCGCAATGGCCGGGCCGGATGCATTTCCTGATCGCCGGACCGGTCACCCATCTCCTGCCATCCGATGCCGAGGTCTGGGTCGACGGCGGCCATAATGTCAGCGCCGGCCTGGCGCTGGCCAAATATTTCGCGGACTATGAAGCAGGGTCGATCGATCTGGTGATCGGGATGCTGTCGAACAAGGATGCCGCCGCGATCATCACGCCGCTGCACGAGAAGCTGGCCAGCGTGACGGTCATCCCTGTTCCCGGCCATGAATCGCACGCGCTCGGCGACTATCCGGATGCCAGTGCACCGATGCAGGAAGCGAGCGATATTACGGCTGCACTACAGTCCCTCTCACTCGGCACGGGCAAGACGGTGCTGATCGCGGGGTCGCTCTATCTCGCCGGCGATGTTCTGAAAGAGAACGAGCAGGTCCCGGATTAGGCGTTCTTCAACGCCGTTGCATCAACACCCGACTTGGTACCAAGACGCGAAATGCGAATCCATTCGATGATGCAGATTATGACAGCGATTCCGCCCATGGCGGTGGTCAGAATGAATACCTGAAAATAGCCCTGCTCCTCAATCATCTGACCCAAGGCACCACGGCCCAATGTCCCGACCAGCATCGTAAGCGATGACAGCAGCGCATATTGGACCGCGCTATAGCCTTTGGCGACGATCGAGGACAAATAAGCGACGAAGGCTGCACCGGCTATTCCGACTGCAATATTCTCGCCAGCGATCGCCATCATCAGTTTGGCAAGCCCTGCATCACCACCCAGATTGGCGATAAGCCACGTGAACCCCGTAAAATCGCTGACCGATTGAACGACCGTTCCTCCTCTCGCCAAATCGGCGTAGAGCAGGTTGGTAGCGGCAGCGAGTACAGCACCCAGGGTAAGCGTCAACATCCGTCCCAAAGTCGTGAGCATATAACCACCAGCCGCGAGACCTAACATCAGCGCGCCAATCCCAAAGAACTTCGAAGCCACGGCGACTTCGTCTTTGGTATATTGAAGCTCTCCCAGATAAAACGGGTAGGCAAAGCTGCCCCAGATGGAATCGGTGATGCGATACGTCAGAACCAGCCCCAATATAACGATCAGCGCCCAACCCAACCGTCCAACAAATTCGGTAAGCGGAAGGACAAGCGCGCGATAACCATGATCCAGAAATCGTCCGGCGGTGGATTCAGCTGGCACATCCTTGATCAACAGATATTGCCCCCTGCGTTCGAAGCGCACCAGCAAGGCGGAAATCAAAACCGGAATTACCACCGTTGCTACGACAATCAGTGGCCCCATCGTGGAAATGAATGCGACTGAATCAGGACGCGTTTCCGCATCGCTACCCAATGATCGGACCATGAATGTCCCTACCGTTAGCAAGGCCCATCCCCAAAGGACTGCAACAGCTAGCAACGCCCATCCACGAATACGCGGATCAAGCTGACCGGTTTTCCGCAGGCCATGTTCATCGGCCATTTCTGTGGCGGTTTGTACGGTTGTCTCTGCATCGGGCGCAAAGAGCCCTGCAAAGCCAATCAAGAGCATTATCGCTCCCATGGTCATGTAAACTGTCGGCCAGTCGGTTCTTTCGGCCAGAAATAGGGCTAGCGCGCCGCCAACAAGCGCGGCGATCCTGTACCCCATCTGATAAACCGTAGAAAGAATATCAATTGTCGCGACTTCGTCAGCCACATCGACGCGCCATGCATCGATGACGACATCTTGTGTAGCAGAGGCGAAAGCACCTATTCCTGCCAACAAAGAGAATAGCCCAAGTGACGAGACCGGATTGAGCGTGGCCAAAACAACCAAGATGAAACCGAGCAATATTTGCGCGGTCACGATCCATTGCTTCCGCTTTCCCAGTCTCTTCAGTAACGGGACGTTAATGCGATCAAGAGCTGGCGACCAAAGAAATTTAAACGCATAGGCCAGCCCGATGAGCGAAAATACGCCCATGGTTTCCAGATCAACCTCGGCATCCGAGAGCCATGCATAGAGAGTTCCAAGGAGCAATGCATAGGGCAAGCCTGCGGCGAAGCCGAAGATCGTCATGAACAGAGTTTTGCGATTGCCCAGTGACGCGATTACTTTGCGCCATCCCGGTTTTTCTGCCTGCTCACTCACGCCATATTCTCCCTCGAACTAAGGGAATCTTTAGCGCCTATTCACCTGAATGCCAGCTTGATTTTGATGCGCCTCAGATATCCAGCAGCTTTGCCGCGACAATCGGCCCTGCTCCCGGACGCTGAACAAGTATCGCATATTTGTCCGCGCCGCTGATGTTCAGATTTTCAGGCGCGATGGTGAATTTCATCGGCTTGCCGCGCCAGCTGCCGAGATTGCGTTCGGCCTTGACGACATTGACATAATGCATCGTCCGCCCGCCATTTTCGCCGCGACCGATGCGCACCGTTTCGGAAGAACTGAGCGCGATCAGCGAAACGCCGGCGAGATAGTCAGACTTGCCGCTGATTGTGACAATCATCTGTCCGCTGGCATCGGCCGCCGCCGTGATCGAGGGACCCGACCGGTCGGCCCGCCGGACCAGCGAGCGGATATCATTTTCGCGCGAACCAATTGCGCCACCGCCGCCATTCACGACCATTTGCGGCGTGTACACACCCGAGCCGTCCTTGCCTTTTGCGGCATAAGCGCGCTGCAGCCGCGTGTTTTCCTCGCGTGCCAGCGTGTCCTTCCAGCCAAGCCGGTCCCAGTAGGTCACAGGCCGCGTGATCACCAGCAGGGAGTCGTCTTTTGCCAGCCGCCTGGCCAGCAAATCTGCGGGGGGACAGGACGAACATCCCTGACTGGTGAAAAGCTCGATGACGACAGGGTTGGCGGGTCGAGCCACGTCATCGAAACTTTGCGCGGATGCCACCAGCGAACCAGAGCCGGCCTGGGCCGATGGTGCGAATTGCATGCCGATCAAGCCGGTTAAAGCGGCTCCGGCAAACAATAGACACGGGATGATCTTGCTCATTTCGAACTCCAATGAGGTGACAATAGCTATTCGCAGCCATCAAACCAGAGGTTACAGATTGCAGACAGCGCATTTTTCCGCCATGGAACCGGCCCATGACCGAAGATAAACCAGCCAAGATCTATCGCGCAAAACCGACCCCCGGAGCAAAGACGCCCGCGGTTGCCAAAGCGCCGACCAGCGACGTTCGCGAAGGGCAGCGCATTGCCAAATTGCTCGCCCGCGCCGGGGTCGCATCGCGTCGCGAAATCGAACGGATGATCGATGCGGGACGAATTGCATTGAACGGCGATCTCGTCGAACATCCATCGCTGCTGCTCAAGAATCTGACGGGGATCACCGTCGATGGTAATCCGGTTGCTGAGCCGTCACCCGCCAAACTATACCGCTTTCACAAGCCCAACGGCTATCTGACCGCCGAGCGCGACTTTTCCGGCAAGAAGACGATCTATGACGTCCTGCCCACCGACATGGAACGGGTGATGCCAATCGGCCGCCTCGACATGAACACCGAGGGTCTGTTGCTGATGACCACCGATGGCGAGTTCAAGCGCGAGATGGAGCTGCCGAAAAATGGCATCGAACGCTCCTATCGCGCCCGGACATTCGGTGACATCAGCCAGAACCAGCTGGAAGAACTGTACCGCGGCATCACCATCGAGGGCATGCATTATGGTCCGATCACCGCCAATCTCGAACGCCGCACCGGGCGTAACCAGTGGATCGAAATGACCCTGACCGAAGGCAAGAACCGCGAAGTTCGCCGGGTGCTGGAGCATTTCGGCCTGGAAGTATCGCGCCTGATCCGCACCCGCTACGGGCCCTTCGTGCTTGGCGATCTGCAAAAAGGCGAAATCGAGGTCGTGCGCCAGCATGATCTGGTACAGTTCCGCAAGTCGCTGAAATGATTGGTTGGGCTAGACTTTCCGTTCGTGCCGAGCCTGTCGAAGCACATGATGTAAGCGCGAACAGTCCTTCGACAGGCTCAGGACGAACGGCATAAGATGCGCATAATTGCAGGGACTTGGCGGGGCCGGAAGATCGTTGCTCCGAAAGGCGAAACCACCCGACCGACCGCGGACCGCACGCGCGAGCGGCTGTTTTCGATGCTGACCAGCCGACTCGGCGATTTTGAAGATTTGCAGATACTTGACCTGTTTTCCGGTTCGGGTGCCCTGGGCCTGGAAGCCCTGTCACGCGGAGCCGCGCATTGCACCTTTGTCGAGCAGGACAAGGACGCGATCAGGGCGCTGGAAAAGAATATCGAAACGCTGGGTGCAGATGCCGATGTCCGGATCGGCTCCGTCCTGCATCTCGGTGCAGCGCGGAAACCTTATGATCTGGTTCTGATGGATCCGCCCTATGATTCGGGCGCTGGCGCGGTGGCACTGGATAAGTTAGGCCGTCACGGCTGGTTCGCGCCATATAGCTGGATCGCCATTGAGACGGCGCGGCATGAAAATGTTGACGTGAAGGGGTTTGATCTCGATTGCGTCCGCGACAGCGGCAAGGCACGGATTCATCTCCTGCGCCCGACGCAGTCGTCTCAACCGGAAAGCTAGCCGCCCATCATCGTCAGGATCGAAGCGGTTTCACTGCCGTGCTGGTAAACCGTCGAATAGACGCTGACGCCAGCCATCATCAAGGTCGCGACAATCGCGCTGGTAAATAGTCTCTTGCTCATCTTATGCTCCATCTGCTGGCCGATACCGGCATTTGATTGACAAATGGTGCACCGCAACAAAGATTACAACCTGCCCTTTGGGTCATGTCAAAATAGATATTGGCCTTGCCGCACGCGTCGATGTTCCCTAACTGTTCACCCGTGACCGATACTGTCAATATACCCAAAGAGAATGACCCGCCCTATGTCCGTGGTCTGAATGCACCCCAGCGCGAGGCCGTGCTGACCAGCGAGGGGCCGGTGCTGGTGCTCGCTGGCGCAGGCACCGGTAAAACCGCGGCCCTCACCCGGCGAATCGCCCATATCGTCTATTCCCGCAAAGCGTGGCCCAGCGAGATTCTCGCGGTGACCTTTACCAACAAGGCCGCCCGCGAGATGAAGGAGCGGATCGCGACGATTGTCGGCGAGAATTTTGAAGGCATGCCATGGCTCGGCACTTTCCACAGCATCGGCGCGAAAATGCTGCGCCGTCATGCCGAAATGGTCGGTCTGCAGAGCAATTTCACCATACTTGACACCGACGACCAGATTCGCCTGCTCAAGCAATTGATCCAGGCCGAGGATGTCGACGACAAGCGCTGGCCGGCAAGGATGCTCGCGGGGCTGATTGACCAGTGGAAGAACCGCGGCCTCAACCCGCGAGATCTCGATGCCAACGAGGCGGAGCGCTATGACAATGGCAAGGGACAGCATTTCTACACGCTTTATCAGGAGCGGCTGAAAGCGCTCAACGCCTGCGACTTCGGCGACCTGCTGCTGCACTCGCTGAACCTGCTCAAGAATCACCGCGATATTCTCGAGCGTTACCAAAGGCAGTTCAAATATATTCTCGTCGACGAATATCAGGACACCAACAGCTCGCAATATCTCTGGCTTCGCCTGCTCGCGCAGAGCCACAAGAATATTTGCTGCGTCGGCGATGATGACCAGTCGATCTATTCTTGGCGCGGCGCGGAAGTCGCCAATATCCTGAAGTTCGAGAAGGATTTTCCCGAAGCCAAGGTGGTCAAGCTGGAGCAGAATTACCGCTCGACGCCGCATATATTGGCCGCCGCATCGGGCCTGATCAATCACAACTCCGGCCGCCTCGGCAAGACATTGTGGACCGAAGAAACCGAAGGCGACAAGGTGCAGGTCATCGGCGTCTGGGACGGCCCGGAAGAAGCCCGGCGCATCGGCGATGAAATCGAGGCATTGCAGCAGCTCAAGCAAGTCTCGCTCAACGATGTAGCGATCCTGGTCCGCGCCCAGTTCCAGACCCGCGAATTTGAAGACCGCTTCATCTCGATCGGCATGCCCTACAAGATCATCGGCGGCTTTCGTTTCTACGAGCGCGCCGAAATCCGCGACGCGCTCGCCTATCTCCGCGTCATCACCCAGCCCGCAGACGATCTCGCTTTCGAGCGTATCGTCAACACACCCAAGCGCGGCCTTGGCGACAAGACGATCGAGAAAGTCCACCGCCTCGCCCGCGCGCAGGGCATCCCCCTCGCCGCCGCCGCGCTCAGCATCTGTGACACCGATGAACTGCCGCCGCGCGCCCGAAACACATTGCTCGAACTGATGCGCAATTTTGGTCGCTGGCGAGACATGGCCGCGGACACCGATCATGCCGAACTCGCCCGCGTCGTTCTCGACGAATGCGGCTATACGACGATGCTGCAGGCCGATCGATCGACCGAAGCCGCCGGCCGTCTGGAAAATCTGACCGAACTCGCCCGCGCCATGGAAGAATATGAAACGCTCGGCGATTTCCTCGAGCATGTATCGCTGGTCATGGACAATGACGCCCGGGACGACGAGCCCAAGGTCACGATCATGACCATGCACGGCGCCAAGGGGCTGGAATATGACCATGTTTTCTGCGTCGGCTGGGAAGAAGGCGTGTTTCCGTCGCAGCGCAGCCTCGACGAAGGCGGCAACGCCAGCCTCGAGGAAGAACGCCGTCTCGCTTATGTCGCGATCACCCGCGCCAAGAAGAAATGCACGATCTTCCACGCCGCCAACCGCCGCATCTACGGCCAGTGGAACAGCTCGATCCCGTCGCGCTTCATCAGCGAATTGCCCGACGACCATATCGAGCATGAAAGCAGCATGAGCGGCGGCGAAAGCCTGTGGCGCGCCAACTGGAGCGAGAATAATGACCCGTTCGCCCATCTCGCCGCGACCAATGCCACCAGAGCCGGAAAACGCGGCCCCGGCTGGCAACGCGCTGCCTCTTCGGGTTTTGATAAAACGCCCAAGAACATCAAGGAAGCCCGCCGCAGCGCCGTCTCTCTCGGCAACAAGGGCCGCGCAGACGTCACCGTCGGCATGCGCGTCTTCCACACCAAATTCGGCTATGGCGAAGTGAAGGTGAAGGAAGGCAACAAGCTGGAAATTGCGTTTGAGAAATCGGGTGACAAGCGGGTTTTGGACTCGTTTGTCGAGGTGGCTTGAAGGCTCCGGACTGTAATGAGCCTGTATGTCCGTTCGTCCTGAGCTTGTCGAAGGACCATTCTCGACGAGAGGTGCCCTCCGACAGGTTCACCGCAAACCACTCTAATCCCAACCCCTCCCTTTCAAGGGACGGGATCAAAGGGTGGGATAGCCGCGAACCGGCTGGATGCCGGTCGTGGCTTGATGGCGCCAGCTCGGCTTTGCCTCGCCACCACCCCAACCCAGTTTCAGGTAAACAGTTCCCCGAACTGTTTAGATCATGCCGGGGGCATGATCGACCTGATACTTCTGAAGAGGAGGGGCTTACAGCAGCCGCCAAATGTGCGATGGCGAAGTGATGGTAAAGGAAGGCAACAACCTGGCATCACGCTTATTCTCAACAGCTCATCCTCCCTCGCAAAAGCAAGCCTGGCCGTAGTCCTATTGGTCAGGTACCTTCACCAATAAGGGCAAAGGGTGCCCAGGCATTGGGATGTGCCCAGGTATCAATTTCACTATCATTGGACCGGTCCGCGCGAATCTCGCGCATTGCGTGCTGGAATGCCTCTGCCCGACTAAGATTCGGGTTATCGCGCGCAATCTCTATCGTTCGCACGGTCAGCCGGGCGGCGACCTTGTCGCGAACTGGCCAGTGCGAAGCCAGCAGGTTTCTTGCGCCGGCATAAAAGAATGACCGGGCCAAGCCAGACAGGCCGGGCGCGCCGCTCGAGCCATCGCCAGAGGCCGTGTTGCACGCGGATAAAATCACCCAGTCGGCATCCAGTCGTAACGCAGCCACTTCGGACGCGCTTAAAAACCCGTCATCCTTATCGGTAGCGGTCGACGGGGGACTGAAAACCAGACCTGGTTCACTGGCCCCTTCGATTTCGCCCGCCAACAAACCGTGCGTTGCAAAGGCGAGGATCCGGGCACTGGTCAGGTCGCTGGCTCTTACGCTGGCCTCGCTGGCCTTTGCTGCCGTCAGCACTGCGGATGGAGGTGCATTCAACGCCTGTCGCATCTGCTCCAGTTCCACCGCCGTGCCCGGCAACCGCGCCAGCTTCTTAATGTCATCGACATTGGCAATTCCGGCCTCGGCGGTCACACCATTAGCGGTAAAAATGGAAGCCGCTGTCGCTCCGCGTTGTCGTCCTCTTCCGCCACCGCGAATTTCCGCACTGCCGTTCAATAAAGGATCCCCAAAACCCAGGAAACTTACCCGCTCTTGGTTCACTGGTGTCTTTTCAGACCCATATTGCTTGAGAAATTGTAAGGATTGTATCGACGGAATGCTTATCAGGGCGTGGTCGTCAGCAAACCATCGGGTTGCGCGCAGAACCGCAGGATCGCCATCGTCGCCGGTCGGCTCGGCGCTAACCAAAATCCCGAACGGCAGACCGCTTAATGCCCCTCCGGCTGCGATATAAACGTGACGCTTTTCGCGGAGGACATCTCGCATAGGGCCGATCAGCTGTTGATACAGATGATAAGCGGTGGAGCGATCATAAGGATAGGCTCCTTTCCCTTCATCGGCCCATTCTGCAGCCTGAATATTGCTCACGTCGACATTGGCGCCAACGTCCCACAGCAGGCGTTTTACCATTGCATTGATCGTTTTGCGCGTTGCCGTGGATCGTACCCACCGGACATCTTGCCGGGACACGGCGAATATATGCGCTCCCATTTGTGTGGGAACCACCATCAGGAAGGCATCATCCGGCCCAAGCATGGCCTGGGTTTCCGCAATGCTGAGCGGTTCTGGCCGGACCATCGCAAAATATTGAGGAAAGTCTTTTCCCACCCGGACATCAACCGCCTCTATTTTTTCAACCAGTGCGGCTTTCTTCTGACGCAATGTCTTGAGTCTTCTGTCGGGTCGCTGCTGAATCCGGGCCAGTCGCTTGTTTATGAGCGCTTCTGTGCTTTGCCACTGATTGGCGAGAGATTGTCTTTGGCGAAGAAGCTCGTCCAGTCCGGCCACTTCGCTTTCCGCTGCGCGCCGCGCCGCAGTTTGGGCAACTGCGCGGGTGGCTGGCCCCGTCATCGCCCGTTGTAACGCACCATATACTTCTTCCTGTAATTCTGCGCGCTGATCGGGACCATCTCTGGCCGCTATCCAGCCCGCATCGGCGAAAAGCGTAAAATAATGCCGCCGATTCTTCATTTCGCGCTGATATTGCAATTCTGCGCGGGCATCATTGCCCCGCATATTCCAGCGATCGAGCCAACCGGTTAACACCGCTCTGGCAGGGATTATGGCCAGATTGGCGCGTTCAGCCTGTTCTATTAAATTATAGGCGAGATTGCCCTGTGTGGACAATGTGTCGGGATGGTCTTCACCAAGAGTTTCCGCCCGCAGCGTCAGAACACGGCGATATATTTCTTCAGCTTCGGTGTCCTTTCCCATGTAATTCAAGGTCAGGCCGAGGTTGCCCATCGCGGCCAGGGTTGTGTGATGCGCCTCGCCCATAACCTCGGTCATATATTGCACCGCGCGCCGTTCGAGCGCCTCGGCTTCATCATATCTGCGCTGTTTTTTAAGATTGCCGGCCAGCATGCCCATGCTGACAAGTGTATTGGGGTGCTTATCTCCCAATATTCCGATACTCGCCGCATAAGCGCGGCGGTGCAGCGGTTCTGCTTCTTCGAAGCGCTCCAGTTTGTTGAGAATTGTCGCGAGATTATCGAGAACAACCAGAGTCTCCGGATGCTGTTTACCGGATATTTTCGTGCGAATGGACAAGGCTTGGCGAAACAGGGGTTCGGCTTCGGCGTAGCGTTCTTGTAACTGGAGATTGCCGGCAAGATTGTTCAGGCTGGAAACCGTCTCTTCATGTTCGCTGCCCAGAATTTCTGTCCGTAGCGCAAGGGCCTCCCGGTTCAGCGGTTCGGCTTCGCTGCGACGACCCTGCAGCATCAAATTTAGCGCAAGATTGGATAAGGAAGAAGCCGTCTCGCGATGCTTTCGGCCAAGCACCTCCTGGCGCAATGCCAAAACCTTCCGGTATATCGGTTCTGCATCAGTGTATCTCCCTTGACCAAAAAGGTTCGCGGCGAGGTTATTATAGGCCGTCAACGTCTCTGGATGACGGAGCCCAAAAATATCTTGGTGAAGCTTCAGCGCTTCTCGAACAATTGGTTCCGCCTCCCTGGCACGCCCCGCGTTCATCAG
Organism: uncultured Sphingorhabdus sp.; assembly: GCA_963974765.1. GTDB lineage: Bacteria > Pseudomonadota > Alphaproteobacteria > Sphingomonadales > Sphingomonadaceae > Parasphingorhabdus. Next base: position 211,218 of record CAXBEI010000002.1, on the reverse strand, counting down.
ATCGACGCTATGAACAACCAGCGCGTTTGCATAATCCTCGGATTGACGACCTTTAGTAGTAGCGATGAGAGGCAATAGTTGAGCCGATAAGGCCGCGGCCTTCTGATAGGCGCCGGATCGGCGATCTTTACCAGCCTGCTTGCGAAACGTCTTGATATTCGCCTTCATCTCCCGGCTTGTCTGAACGGAATCCTGCGCGGATAGCGGGCCCTCTAGTCCGGGAACGGCGGTCAATAGGAAAAGGGCAATAATGGTAGCGATTAAACCCCTGACCCCGGTTAGTATTACGACCTTGCTTGCCATGCTCATCCCCCCAGGCGACTGTTTCGAAATGCCCGCATTCCCGCTGTGACACATCTAGCTTCATGCTACTGTGAATTTAATCACTGCGGATTGTGATCATCCGGCACAGCCCATGGTTTCCCGCATAGGCGATATGAGCGGGATGAAAAAGCGGCGAAGAAGAAAAGCGCGTCGGACTATGCGCCGCGCGGACTTGTCCAGCCAGTGCCTGTCCCAGCAATGCGGTCCACGGGCAAATCATCGAAATGGGTAAAGACTGGCGCAGAACCAGCCAACAGACAGCCCTGGTGACAACCAGCTCGCCATCCGACACGCCTTCGTCGTCCCATTTACAATAACCGCGCCCAACGCGCCAGCCAACGCCGCAATAAGCACATAAGCGATCATCAGGCTCAGCGGTGTATCAATTCCTGTTCTGTAGCGCCTCGGCTTCGTCTTCGTCGGAAAATTCCAGCGCGATTTCCGCGTCGATCTTGTCGCGCGGACTGACGTGGCCGGCCTCGCGTTTTTCAGCCTGGATCGCTTCAAGACCCCACGCCTTTGCGGCAGCGGCGGCGACCTTGCGGCGGCTTTCCAGCGGGTCATTTGCAGCCAGATCGAGCTGACGCGCCTCCTGTTCCCGACAGGTGGATGCTTTTACACGCATGTGCGTTGCCTTTCCTGTTCGATCATTTTCCGCGATTGCTTTTCATATTATCAAGGCCGACGACAACGCCTGCCTTGCCCGATGGGTTGGAAGCATTATTCTTGACCTTGGCGGCCTTTGGCTTGCGGATTTCCTTGTTCGATTTCTTCTGTGACTTGGCCATGATATTGTCCTCTCGGGTTGATTTTCAGACGGCAGCCAGCGGGTCTGCCTCAAGGAGGCGACTGATCGGATCGGCTGTCGGCGAACAAACTCAAACGATAGTGCTGCGAGTGATGTCCTGCCTCAGGAAAGCCGATCAGAGTCATTTCGGATCGAGAAGAGACAATGCCGTTGCGCATCGCAATCGCGCGATCACAAAGGCCTGTTTATCATATAGGGAGGCAAGAAGGCGATTGTAAGGCTTGGCGCCTCAATGACGACAGTTGGACTGTCGCAGCAATAGTCACAAAATGGCGTCACCCATATTCATCATCTTGCCGTTGGTCACGATCACCCGGTCGCCGAGCTTGGCCTGCTCGAACAGTCGCCGGGCAAATTCCAGCGGCACACCGATACAGCCCCGTGTCCCCCAACCCCATTTGACGTCGGAGGCATGGATGGCAACGCCATCGTTGGTCAGCCGCATCATATAAGGCATGGGCGAACCATAGATGTTGGAGACATGGTCTTTGCTCTTCTGGGTGATCGGAAAGACTCCGGTCGGAGTCGGTTTTTCGGAATCACCAAAGGTGATCACCGCCGCGCCGATTTCATAGCCGGCGCGGAAAACGGAAATGCTCTCGGCCTTGAGATCGACGGTAACGACCAGCTCGCCTTCGGGCACCCCTTCGTCATCCCATTTATAATAGCCGTGCACGAAGGGCTCGTCGATCTGGAGGATGCGCTTGACCACGAACGTGTCGTTCAATGGTAATTTTTCTGCAATTTCCAGCGGCTCTGTCGCCATCGGTTCTGGCAAGGAGGCATTCTCGACGGCAGGTTCGGGAGCCGCATTCTCGACCGCAACCGGCTTCGATCGCGCAGAAGCGGATTCTGCGTCGGCGCGGGTCAGTCCCATTACCAGCATTGCGAGTATCGCCAGTGCTGCCAGCAGCAAAACCGATGCGCTCACCCGATAGGCTATTTTCTCGACCATCGCTCATACTCCAGAAGTTAACGGAGTCTTTACCATGGATTCGCGACGAGAGATGCCCGATTTTTCCGCCGTCCCGCAGCGGTACGGTGGTTACGGACATGTTAAGGGGGAGTGTTAACGGGCAGATTTGGGCACCCGTGCTGACAGGTGCCCGTGATGTTGGCCTTTTGCGCGAAAAAGCTCTTACGCCCGAGCGGGAATAGCAAGCCTAGAAAACCGCTTTCGCCTCGTCTTCCTTCATCATCGCCTTGCGCACCATCGGAATGGGCGGGCCGCCGTAGCTGAGAAACTCGTCGTGGAAAGCCTTCCATTTGCTGCGGTCTCCACCGGTCCAGTCTTCGCGCAGCTTGCGGATCATCAATTTGCCCATCGTGTAGTTGAGATAGGCCGGATCATAAGTGCCCCGCGCCGCCTGCTGGTCGGCATTGCCTTCATCCTGATAGCATTGTTCGAGGAACATTTTCTTCGATTCCGCAACACTCATGCCCTGCGAATGGAGTCCGATGGCGGAAAGATAACGGCAATCGCGGAGCAGCGCGTTGGACAATTGCCCGATATGGGTTTCATTATCGCCCTCGTTGAGTCCGGCCTCCCACATCATTTCCTCGCTATAATGCGCCCAGCCCTCGGCAAAGGCATAGCCGACGAACAATTTGCCGAAAATCGACTGAGCGCGGTTGCTGTGCAGGAAGTTGAGGAAATGGCCCGGCCAGACTTCGTGGATCGACGTGAACAGCAAATCCTTGGTGCCCGGAATATAGGCTGCGCGCTTGGTTTCGTCCCAGGACGGATCCGGCGGCGAGATATAATAGACGCTCGGCAGGCCTTTTTCATAAGGTCCGGGAATGTCGATATAGGCGCTGTTCTGCCGGTTATAGGGCGGCGATTCCTCCACCTGCGCTTCCTCGGTTCCGGGTATTGATACGATGTCCTTCTCAATCAGAAAGGCGCGCAGGCCCGGCAATTGCAGCCGCGCTTCCTCGACCGGCCCGTCCTTCGGCTTGTCACTGCCCATTTTCGCCATGCAGCCATTGATGCTCGCACCCGGTGCAAATTTGCCACACGCATCAATCAAAGCCGCCTGATTGCGCTTGAGATCCGCCCGGCCAATGGCTTCCAGCTCGTCGAGCGAGATATTCACGCCCTCGGTCTTGCTCACCATCGCAGCAAATTTCTCTGCGCCCAGCGCATAGCCATCGCCGGTCGCCGGAACCGAACCGATATGACCGGCAAGGTCCTTCATCGCCGCCGCCGCCGCAGCTGCTGCAACATCAAACTCCCGCTGGAGCTCGGAATCCTTCACTTCGGCAAAGGCCGCCTTGGCGTCCCCGGTGAAATAATCGGCAAAGCCGCCAAAGCCGGCCTGACCAAATTTCAGATAGGTTTCGGGTAGCGGCAGTTGCAGATTGTCCTTGATCTGCGCAGCAGCCGCCGGGACCGCATTGGCATATTTGATAAAGGCCTTCATCCGGATTTTAGCGTCGGCATATGGCCGCGCGATATAGACATTGGGGTCCAGTGCTCCGACATAATAGGCGGGATTTTTGTGCGGCCAGTCGGCGGTCTCCAGCCAGAAAAGCTCGCCCTCCATCACATTGACCAGATAGTCCCGCTCGAACTGTTCCGCTTCACTGAGGTCAGCGGCATCGATCGCCTGCGCGTCCGCTATCGCCTGCTTGCGGATATCCACCGCTTTTTGCAGGCCCTCAGCGCTCCAGTCGGGAAGCTGGCCGTCAAATTCATGCTTGCCCTGATAGACGGCAAATGTCGGATTGACCGGAAAATAGCCATCAAGAAAGTCCGAGAGATAACCACCCCAGGCGCTACTTTCGTCAATTTCCATCGCTGCGACCGTTTGATCCTCGATCTTCTTGCAGCCGGTTACCGTCAAGGCGGCCAGCGATACCGCCAGCATCAGATTCCGCATCTTCATTTCTGTCTCCCCGGGGAATATTTCTATCGGTGACAGACTGGCATAATCGCCGGTGGCTTGACCAGCCTTATTCGACCAACCGCAAACCGCAAAAACGTGCCACCGGCGCATGATTTGATTGCAGCAACATCCGGCAATCGCTAGCAGATATCCCGTGATCAGTTCCGCACCACATCCCTTCACTATCGCCAATTATCGCTACCTGTGGTTCTCGCGACTGGCATCGATGTTCGCGCTTTATGCGATGATGCTGATCCTCGGCTGGCAGGCTTATAATCTGGCTCGCGAGGACATGGGCATCAGCGCCTCTGCAGGGATATTGGGCCTGCTCGGTCTGCTCCAGTTTGTGCCGCTGTTCATTTTGACACCGCTGGTTGGCTGGGTCGCAGACCATATGGATCGCCGCTGGATCGCGCGCATCGTGCTCGCAGCCCAGGCTGTGATTGCGCTCGCGCTGGGATTGCTGACCGCGACGGGCGGGATCACTTTGTGGACCATCTATATCATCGCCGTGCTGCTCGGTATTTGCCGCGCGTTTCTGGGTCCCGCAATCACCTCGCTGGCACCCAATCTGGTACCGAAAGCCTCGCTGCCCCGCGCCATCGCGCTGTCGACCATTGCTTGGCAAGTCGGCGTCATTGCCGGTCCAGGCATGGCGGGGCCGCTGTACAAGGTCGACGCCGCCCTGCCCTATTTCGTCTGCGCCGGCCTTTATTCCCTCGCTACGCTGGCGGTGTTCCTGATCGGACCGGTGCCGCGCCCCGAAGCGGACAAAACCAGAGGTCCCCTGCAACAAGTCGGCGACGGCATGGCCTATGTCTGGACCAACAAGCTGGTGCTCGGCGCGATCACGCTCGATCTGCTGGTCATGTTCCTCGCAGGCGCAACCGCCATGATCCCGGTCTTTGCCAAGGACATATTGAACGCCGGTGAAATCGGCCTGTCACTGCTCGCTGCTTCTCCGGCGGTAGGTGCGGTTATTGTCGCCCTGATCTTTTCCTTTGCGCCGCTCAGCAAGAATGTCGGGAACAGCATGCTCGGCGCAATGGCGGTATTCGGACTTGGCACGATCGGCTTCGGCCTCAGTACAAATCTATACCTGTCGATGGCCTGTCTCGGAATCTGCGGTGCCGCCGATATGTTCGGCGTCTATGTCCGCAGTTCGCTGATCCAGTTACACACGCCCGATGCCAAGCGCGGACGGGTCGGCGCCGTCAGCCAGATGACGATCAGCGCCTCAAACGAACTCGGCGATGCCTTGTCCGGTGGTCTTGCCGTTTTGGTCGGACCGATTGCTGCCATTGTCGCGGGCGGAGCCGGTGCTATAGTGGTGACAGGACTCTGGTCGCGCCTGTTTCCCCAACTGGGTGCTGCCAAGACATTTGATCCGCCGGAAGATCTTGAAACGAAACCGGCTAAAGAATGAGAAGATAAACAGGAGCGCAGGATAATGATTGCCAATAATATTCTCGAAACCATTGGAAACACACCACATATCAGGATGCAGCGCCTGTTCGGCGATGCCAATGTGTGGATCAAGTCCGAACGCTCCAATCCGGGCGGATCAATCAAGGACCGGATCGGCCTTGCGATGATCGAGGCCGCCGAAAAATCCGGCGCGCTCAAGCCCGGCGGCACCATCATCGAACCGACATCGGGCAACACCGGCGTCGGTCTTGCGATGGTGGCAGCGGTAAAGGGCTATACGCTCATTCTCGTCATGCCCGAGTCGATGTCACTCGAACGCCGCCGCCTGATGCTGGCTTATGGCGCAACCTTCGACCTCAGCCCGAAAGAAAAAGGCATGAAGGGCGCGATCGAACGGGCGCAGGAACTGGTCGACCAGACCCCCGGTTCATGGATGCCGCAACAGTTTGAAAACCCGGCAAATTTCGAAGTGCATAAACGCACGACCGCGATTGAAATCCTCAATGATTTCAAGGATGACCCGCTGGACGCGATCATCACCGGGGTTGGCACCGGCGGCCATATCACCGGCGTGGCCGAGGTGCTGAAAGAGCATTGGAGCCACTTGAAAGTCTATGCGGTCGAACCGACCTCCTCGCCAGTGATCAGCGGCGGCCAGCCAGGGCCGCATCCGATCCAGGGCATTGGCGCCGGCTTCATCCCCGGCAATCTCCACACGCAAAGCATCGACGGCGCAATCCAGGTCGAACCCGCCGATGCCAAAGCCATGGCGTTGAGAGCCGCCAAGGAAGAGGGCATGCTGGTCGGCATATCCTCCGGCGCAACGCTGGCGGCGATCGCGCAGAAGCTGCCGGAACTGGGCAACGGGGCGAAAGTCCTCGGCTTCAACTATGATACCGGCGAGCGCTATCTCTCCGTGCCAGAGTTTTTGCCCGAAGAATGAGCTCGATCGAGGTCCAGCAATTCACCTACCGGCATGGTGATGTGGTACTGTCCGGCTATATGGCGCAACCCAGCCGTTATCCGCGCGCGGGCATATTGATCGTTCCGACCATTGCCGGACCGACCAAACAGATGTTCGATCGCGCCAGATGGCTGGCCTCGCTCGGCTATAGCGCGATGGTCTGCGACCTCTATGGCAAGGGCGTGATCGACGATATGCGCGAAGCGCGGCAACTGGCCGACGCCTTGCGCGCCGATGCCGAATATTATCGCGAACGCTTCCGCTGTGCGCTTGATGAACTCCGGACGCGGTCGAAGCTGGCGAACAACCGGCTTGCTGCGATCGGCTATTGCATGGGCGGTGAAATCGTACTGGAAATGGCCCGCGGCGGCGAGGATATCGCTCTCGTGGTCAGTTTCCACGGGCTGCTGGCAACACCGCTTCCGGCCAAGCGCGGCACCATAAAGGCGCGCATCCTGGTCTGCCACGGCCGGGCCGACCCTCTGGTCCCGCCGAAGCAGTTCCGCGAATTTCTCGAGGAAATGGACATTGCCGGTGCCGATTGCCACATGCACATCTATTCCGGTGTGGTCCACGGATTCACCGACATCAGCAGCAATTCAAGATCGATCGAAGCCGTCCGCTACAACGCATCGGCGGACCGGCAAAGCAAGGCCGCCATGCTCAGCATGTTTGACGAGCTGTTCGAGAATAAAAAAACACCGGACCAATATTAGGTCCGGTGTTCCAGATTTGCGGTAGCGCCGGAACTAGTCCGGCTTGCCGTCACCATCATTGTCGAGCAGATCGGGCTGGCCATCACCATCGCTGTCCCAGGCATCGGGCTGCCCGTTGCCGCTGCGATCCCACGCATCCATCAATCCATCACCATCGGTATCGATGGTTGGTGCCGGGATTTCCGACTGCATCTCGTCGGTCGCTTCGGGTTCTGCCGCATGGGCTGCAACCGATAGTCCCAGTCCGACGCTAATCAGAAAGGGCGTCATCCGGCGCATGTTGTTTTGGGCTCTTCTGGAATGCATTGCATATACTCCTTATGCGTATCATTCCCCTGTCACCGAACGTGCTGCCGGATTCGCCGCCACGGGTCCACAGACCTTCGACCACATGGTCGAAAGCGGCGCTAAATGGCTGAATTCAGGCATCTATCGACAAATAAGCACCATTTGTCGCAGCCGAATGCCGGTGCCGCTTCTGACAGAATTTCGGCAACAGTCTGTCGAATTATCGTCACATTTCGCTGTATAATCCCGACAACGGGTCGGGGATATTTCAACTGAAAGGTTGCAAGCCATGACCACGCAACAGCAACAGGATCGCCCCCTGATCATCAAGATCGGCAAGCGGCTGCGCGACACGATGAACCGTATATCGACAGGCCAGTCGAAAATCCCGACAGAACCGGTCATTCAGACCAGTGCCTTTCCATGGACCGACAGCCTGACCGAAAAATGGCAGACCATCGCCGCGGAAGCCGCTGCAATTCTGCGCCACCGCGATGCCGTGCCGCCGCTCAGGGACATTTCACCCGATCATGCGCGGATTGCCGGTGACGGCAACTGGCGCTCCTTCTTTCTGATCGGCTATGGTTATGAAGTGGCGGAAAATTGCGCCCGTGCACCGGTAACCGCGGAACTAGTGCACCGGATACCCGATCTCAACTCGGCCTTTTTCTCGATTCTCGAGCCTGGGGCCACGATTCCGCGCCACCGAGGGGTTACACGCGGTCTGGTCACCTGCCATCTCGGGCTGATCATCCCGGACAAGGCGGAGAAATGCGTGATGCAGGTCGAGGATAGCGACCTGCACTGGCAACCCGGGAAATGGCTGATCTTCGACGACAGCTATTTTCACGAGGTGCACAATGCAACCGATCAGCGACGAGTCATCCTGCTGGTGCAGGTGAAGCGGCCAATGCGCCTGCTTGGCCGGCTTGCCAATGATCTGGCTTTATGGGGCATTCGCCGGTCACCCTTTGTACAGGATGCCCGGCGAAACCTTCATATGTGGGAAGAAGCCTATCAACAGGCGGAACAGAATGAAGCCGCCTGATCCAATAGCTTAGGCGACCCCGAACATTTCCGGGTCGAGCGCCATGATCGAGTCGGCACCGCCTTCGATCTTACGGCGGAGCGATCCGGTATCCGGCAGGAAGCGCTCGGCAAAATATTGCGCGGTTACCAGCTTGGCTTCGTAATATTTCGCATTGTCCGTGCCCGCATCGAGAGTGGCCTGCGCCGCCTTGCTCATCCGCAGCCACATCAATCCGAGCGATACGATGCCCATGATATGCATATAATGATAAGCGCCGGCGCCAGCGTTGTTCGGATTGGCCATGCCGTGCTGCATGAACCACATCGTCGCTTTCTGCAGCTCGCCATTGGCTTTTTCCAGCGCTTCGGCAAATCCGGACAGTTTCTCGTGCCCTTTTGCTTCGGCAATCTCGTCGGCAACCACTTTGAAAAAGGCCTGCACCGCACGGCCACCATTCTGGCCGAGCTTGCGACCGACCAGATCCATCGCCTGGATACCGTTGGTGCCTTCGTAGATCATCGCAATCCGCGCATCGCGCACGAACTGTTCCATGCCCCATTCGCGGATATAGCCGTGGCCGCCGTAAACCTGCTGCGATTCCGTGGCGATCTGATAGCCCATATAAGTGCCATAGCCTTTGACCACGGGGGTCAGCAGGCTGACCAGATCATTGGCCAACTGCCGATCTTCCTCGGTTTCGGCCTTGTCCGCCAGATCAACCTGCAAAGCGCCCCAGAGCACCAGTGCGCGCATCGATTCGGTAAAAGCCTTGCCGTCCATCAGCATCCGGCGAACGTCGGGGTGTACGAACAACGTATCCGCTTTTTCTTCCGGATCCTGCGCTCCGGTCAATGCCCTGCCCTGACGCCGGTCGCCAGCATAGACCACCGCATTCTGATAAGCGATCTCGCCCTGTGCGAGGCCCTGCAGGCCAACACCCAGCCGCGCCGCGTTCATCATGATGAACATCGCGCGCAGGCCTTTATTCTCTTCGCCGACCATATAGCCGGTGGCGCCGTCATAGTTCATCACGCAGGTCGCATTGCCGTGGATGCCCATTTTTTCTTCTATCGAGCCACAGCTCACACCGTTGCGTTCGCCGAGCGAGCCGTCTTCGTTGACCAGGAATTTCGGCACGATGAAGAGCGAAATGCCTTTGGAGCTATCGGGAGCGCCCGGTGTCTTGGCCAATACGAGGTGGATGATATTTTCAGCCATGTCGTGCTCGCCGGCAGAGATGAAAATCTTCTGTCCGGTGATCGAATAGCCACCCGCTATGGGTTCCGCCTTGGTGCGGATAAGACCCAGATCGGTACCGCAATGCGCTTCGGTCAGATTCATCGTTCCGGTCCATTTGCCGGAAATCATCTGGGTGGCATATGTCTGCTTCTGCTCTTCGCTGCCTTCGGTGAGGATCGAGGCAATCGCGCCCTGCGTCAGGCCAGTGTACATTTCCAGCGCCTGATTGGCCGAGACCATGAATTCCATTACCGCATTGCCGATCACGCGGGGCAATCCCTGGCCACCAAATTCCTCGGGCGAGGACAAGGTCGTCCAGCCGCCGTCGGTCAGTTGCTGATAGGCTTCCTTGAAGCCCTTTGGCGTCGTGACCGATCCGTCTTCGTGACGGGTGCAGCCTTCTTCGTCGCCCGACTGATTGAGCGGATGCAGCACTTCGGTCGAAAATTTCCCGGCCTCGGTCAGGATCGCGTCGACCATTTCCGGCGTCGCATTTTCAAAACCGGGGAGATTCAAATAATTCTCGAGATGGAGAACTTCGTTGAGAATGAACCGGACTTCGCCGATCGGTGCGGTATAACTGGGCATGATTTTCTACTTTCTACTCAAATGGGGCTACCGGATATTACCGGCGTCTATCCTCTATTGATGCTGTGCTTTGGCGTCCGCCATGGCGTCCTGCACAGTCTTTATGAAACCGGTCAGTTCCTTGATCGAACTGTCGATGTCGGCGCGCTGCTTCTTCAGCGTATCGACCTTTTCCTGACATTTTTCGACGGTAACCTGCATCTGCGTCTTCCGGCCATCGCCAAGATCGTAGAGGTCGATCATGTCGCGGATCTCGGTCAGACTGAATCCGACATTTTTAGCCCGCATGATCCAGGCCAGACGCGCCCGGTCGCGCTTCGTGTAAATGCGGGACAGACCCTTGCGGTGCGGGGCAATGAGCCCCTCGTCCTCGTAGAATCGCAAGGCTCGCGCGGTGACACCAAATTCGTCCGACAGGTCGGATATCGTGTAGGTTTCCCGGTTTTGCAGGTCGGGCGTGTCAATTTCGGCATGATTTGGTGGCTGTGACATGACCACCGTATAGCTTACGCTAACGTAAACGTCAATGTTAGCCGCCAGGGCATAGATTATCGAAATCGCGGCCACTGGTTGACCGGGCAACCGCATCGCCCTCGCCTATCATGTAGAAACTGACCCCTTCGAAACCGGCGCGCGCGCTGCAATAGCTTGAACAGGCTTCCGGCAGACTGCCGGGCAATTCCAGCTCGACTCCGTCAAACCGGGCGGAGAAGCTGCAGCTATCCTCGCTGTTGAGGGTGATCCGGACTGTTTCCCCGTCACGCTCGGCCTCGCCCAGCCCTTCGCACTTGGTTTCCGGTCCGAACACCGCGATCATCCCGACCTGATAGCCATTCTCGTCATTGCCCACCGCGCAAAACCGGTCGGTCCCCAGATCGCTGCGCCGTTCAAAAGCGCCCGAAAGCGAGACATTGCGGACATCGGGAATGACGCCGGCATCGATCGCCGCCTGCTCCAGCGGAGAGAGTTCCGCGACGGTTTTTTCAGCTTCGGGTTGCGCCTGACTGCAAGCCGCCAGCAACAATATAAATGAAAGCGCAGCAATGCGACTCAAGCGACCGGCTCCAGCTTGCCGTCGACAATCTTGCGGTAAAAACAGCTTCTCTCGCCGGTGTGGCAGGCGGGCCCCGCCGGCACAGCCTTGATCCACAGCGCGTCCTGATCGCAATCTATCCGCAGTTCAGTCACCGTCAGAATGTTGCCCGATGTTTCGCCCTTCTTCCAGAGGCACTGGCGGCTGCGCGAATAGAAATGCGCGATGCCGCTTTCCTGCGTCAGCTGCAGCGCCTCGGCATTCATATGCGCGAGCATCAGCAACTCGCCAGACGAATCATCGGTGACTACCGCCGTGATCAGGCCGTTCGAATCATATTTCGGCTGGAGCGTATTTCCGGTCTCTCGATCATCTTCATTTTTTGTCATGGCAGTGGATTAAGGCGCGATCCGTTCCCGTGCAACGGCTAATGGCGCAATTGGCAGAGCCCCTTTTTGCCCAATCACGCAATATTATGATTTTATGACATTGGGTGCAGACAAAGCACCCTTTCGTACCTATATGGCAGGCATCCCGCGCCCGTCCAATCACATGCCAGGTGAGATATGCTGACAACCCACCCGTTTGAAGATGACAAGCTGCGGGAAGAGTGTGGCGTTTTCGGCATTGCCGGCATTGACGACGCAGCCGCCATGGTTGCGCTCGGTCTGCACGCTCTCCAGCATCGTGGTCAGGAAGCCGCCGGCATTACCTGCCGCAACGGCAAGGAATTTTACAGCCACCGCGCGCTTGGCCCGGTAGCCGGCAATTTCGACAGCGAAGAGATAATCAACCGTCTGCGCGGCGACTCGGCCTGCGGCCATGTCCGCTATTCGACCACCGGTGCAGGCACGTTGCGCAACGTCCAGCCGCTCGAGGCCGACCTCGCATCCGGCGGCTTTGCTATCGCCCATAATGGCAATATTTCCAATGCCCTGGCATTGCGCGACGAACTGGTTCGCCATGGCTCGATCTTCCAGTCGACCAGCGATACCGAAGTCATCATCCATCTGGTGGCGACATCCAAATATCGCACTCTGCTCGACAAGTTCATCGACGCCTTGCGACAAGTCGAGGGTGCCTATTCGCTGATCTGCATGACCGCAGAGGGCATGATTGCTTGTCGCGATCCGCTCGGCATCCGTCCGCTGGTCATGGGCCGGATCGGGGAAGCCTATGTCTTCGCATCCGAAACCGTCGCGCTTGATCTGGTTGGCGCGGAATATGTCCGCAGCGTCGAACCCGGCGAACTGATCGTGATCACCAACGGCGAACTGCGCTCCCATCGTCCCTTCCCCGACAATCAGGCCCGGCCCTGCATTTTCGAACATGTCTATTTTTCGCGGCCCGACTCGATCGTCGACGGCAGCTCGGTTTACAGCGTGCGCAAGGGCATCGGCGCGCAACTGGCGATCGAAAGCCCGGTTGTTGCTGATTATGTCATCCCGGTTCCGGACAGCGGCACGCCCGCCGCCCTCGGCTTTTCCGAAGAATCGGGAATTCCGTTCGAACTCGGCATCATCCGCTCACATTATGTCGGCCGCACCTTCATCCAGCCGACCGACGGCGTCCGCCATCTCGGCGTCAAGCTAAAGCACAACGCCAACCGTCCTTTGGTCAACGGCAAGAAAATCGTACTGGTCGACGACTCGATCGTGCGCGGCACCACCAGCCTGAAAATCGTCCAGATGATGCGCGAAGCGGGCGCGGCCGAAGTCCATATGCGGATCGCCAGCCCGCCGACGATGCACAGCTGCTTTTACGGCGTGAACACGCCGAAGCGGGAAAAACTGCTCGCGGCCCGGAAATCGATCGAGGAAATGCGCGAATTCATCCAGGCAGACAGTCTGGCTTTCGTTTCCATCGACGGCCTCTACCGCGCTGCCGGTGAAGAAAACCGCCACGATATCCAGCCGCAATATTGCGATGCCTGTTTCACCGGTGCCTATCCAACCGTTCTCACCGACCGCGATGGTGAAGAAGAGCCGGACCAGCTGACGATGCTCAACGAGCGTTCCGATTCGTCGGGAACGGCGCGGGATCATGAACCATCCGGCGACCTGCCTCGCCTCAAACAATCAGCGAACTGACTATGAAATTTGAAGGTCAACTGGCGCTCGTTACGGGTGCAAGCCGCGGTATCGGTGCGGCAACCGCCCTGGCGTTGGCCAAGGAAGGCGCCCATGTCGTGATCACCGCGCGCAGCGCCGATGATCTGGAAAAGATCGAAGAGCAGATCCATCTAGCTGGCGGCGCCGCAACCATCGCCCCGCTCGATCTGACCGATGGCGACAGTATCGGCCGTCTGGCCACCGCAATTTCCGGCCGCTGGGACGGACTCGACATTCTCGTGCTCAACGCAGCCATGCTCGGATCGCTGGGACCGGTTCCAGCCATTGACGGCAAGGAATTCAACAAGATCCTGACGCTCAACCTGATCGCGCAGCAGGCGCTGATCGCCGGATTTGATCCGATGCTTCGCAAAAGCGCCAACGCAAGGCTGATCGGGATTACGAGCAGCGTCGGCCGCAAGCCGCGGGCATTCTGGGGCGCATATGGTGCATCAAAAGCCGCGCTTGAGACACTTTTGCTCAGCTATGGTGAAGAAATGCGCAATTTGGGCAAGATTCGCACAGCCATTGTCGATCCCGGCAAGACCCGCACCGAAATGCGGGCCAGCGCCTATCCCGGCGAAGATCCGGCCACGCTCAAGCTGCCTTCCGTTGTCGCAGATCGCCTCGTCGAAATATTGGCGAGTGATTTCGAAACCGGCGAGCGGTTCGAAATCACCCAATCCTAATCCGTTAGCCGGCCCTGATCAGATAGCTGGCGCAGCCTCGCTGTCCAGATAGGCCTGCACCGCGCGATAGAAAGCATCGCGCCCGGCCTTCTTGTCATCCGGCGTTGCCCGCGGCCAGTTGCCATTGCTGGCAATCACCAGTTTGCGCTTCGGATCGACAAAGATGCCCTGACCGAAGATGCCCTGAGCGGCAAAGCTGCCGTCATCATAGGTCCACCACTGATAACCATAGCCGCGGCCTTCCATGCCGATATCAGCCTGTTTCGTGCCGGCTTTTTCATACCAGCCATCGGGCACGACCGACGTGTCACCGATCTTGCCGCCGTTCATCGCGAACTGGCCGAAAAGCGCGAAATCGCGCGTGGTGGCCGAGATACAGCAACCGCCGATTTCCTTGCCACCGTCATTCAATATCCAGACCGCATCCTTGGCCATGCCATAAGGTTTCCAGACTTTTTCGGAGAGATATTCGGACAGCGATTTGCCCGTAGCCTTGGCCACCAGCACCCCGATCAAATTGGTCTCGCCGGTATTATATTGCCAGCGCGTGCCGGGCTCGGCCTCGTTGACCAGAGTCTTCATGTAGAGAATCACCGGATCGACACCGTCTTTCGATTTGGTCGTGTTGAACTTGGCGACATCGCTATTCTTGTCTTCATAATCCTCGTTCCATTTGACGCCCGAGGTCATCGTCAGCAGCTGTTCGACGGTCACGCCGTCATAGCCGCTGCCCGTCAGTTCCGGGATATAGGTGGTCAGCGGATCATCCAGAGACTTGATGAAACCCTCCTTGATCGCCGCACCGACCAGCGTCGAGACCAGAGACTTGGCAACCGAGAAGCTGGTCCAGCGGTCGTCCTTGGTAAAGTCCATTCGATATTCTTCGAGACGCGCCTTGCCGTCCTGCAAGACAACCAGTCCCGCCAGCCGCTGGTCCGCCATGTAATCGTCGATAGAGATACCGGCACCATCGGTTCCATCAGCCGCTGGCAACAGGGCCGGCAGCGGCTTTCCTGCCGGGATTTCCCGGACAGTATCGCCCGCCTCGATCGTCCGCGTGGTGGTCAGCACCTCCATCTGCCGAAACGCATTGTCGCGCTGGTCCTGGGTCCAGAACAGCACGTTCTCGTCAGTCGGCAAGCCGGCGGCATTGGCCGCGACTTTCTGCACCTGTTCGCAGGCCGTCAGGCTGATGCAGGCAACGCCCAGCATCGCCATTTTTCCGATAAATCTCATTATTCCACTCTCCCGTTTTTATCATATTTTTATCAGTGTTACTTGCGCGACATTGATGCCGCCGCCGCGAAAACCGCCTTCGCAATAAGCCAGATAATAGCGCCACAAACGAACGAACCTCTCGTCGAATCCAGTCGGCAGCGCCCCCCGCTCAACCGCTTGATCGAAGCGCTCGCACCAGATTTTCAGGGTCTTTGCATAGTCGAGGCCGAAATTTCTTTGATCACTCCATTGCAGACCGCGTTGCTCGGCCAGCGCCCGGAACCGGCTCTCCGACAGCAACATGCCACCCGGAAAGATATAGGTCTGGATGAAGTCGGCGCTGCTGGCATATTGTTCGTAAATATCGTCGGCGATGGTGATATATTGCAGCGCGGCACGGCCGCCGGGCTTCAGATTTCTGGCGATACAGTCGAGAAAATCGGGCCAATATTGCCGGCCGACAGCCTCCACCATTTCAACGCTGGCGATCGCATCAAACTGGCCTTCCACGTCCCGGTAATCCTGAATCAGGAACTGCGCCTCGGGATGATGTTCTCTCGCCCATGCCGTCTGTTCGTCGGACAAAGATATGCCGGTCACGTCGAGACGATGGTCGCGCGCAAGACTGCCCGAAAGCGCGCCCCAGCCGCAGCCGATCTCCAGAACGCTGTCGCCCGGGCTAGTCGCCAGCCGCTGCGCTATTGCGTCGATCTTGTTGTGCTGCGCCTGCTCCAGGCCACCCTCATCATCGGCCGAATCGCCGTTAAAAATGGCGCTGGAATAGCTCATGCTGTCGTCCAGCCAGAGTCCGTAGAAATCATTGCCCAGATCATAATGATACTGGATATTCTGCCGCGCGCGCCGTTTGTCATTGTCGCGCTTCTGATGCCGCCGCTTGACCACCCAGTTGAAAAAGCCCGAAGCCCGGCCGGTGTTTTTCAGTCCGTCGCGATTGCGGGTGAACAGATCGAACACGGTTACCAGGTCGTGGCTGTCCCACTCGCCCAGTTCCCATGCCCGATACCAGCCGACCGAGCCGCTGTTGATCAGCCGCAGCAACGCGTTCCAGCTGTGCAGGTTGATCTGGACCATCGGACCCTCGCCGCGACCGCCCAATATACGGGTGGTGCCGTCGGGCAGCTTGCCCTCGAACGTGCCATGATCCATGCCCGCATCGATCCGGTCGAGAATATGATGAAAGCCGGGAGCGAACAGGCGCGCGAAAAACCCTCCGCCGGTGGCGAAACGTTTGCGCGCATCAAGCAGATGTTGCCCGCGCCTGGGAGTCTCGACATTCATGCGCGCAAATATGGACCAGCGCTAAGCGCTTGGCAACGTAGAACTATCCGTTAATTCACGAACCCGGTGCCGCCGCAGAGCCGGCGAGAATACCGCCATCGATATTCAGTTCCGATCCGGTGATATAGCTGGCTTCATCAGACGCCAGCAGCACCGCAATCGCCGCGACTTCGCTGTCCTTGCCGAACCGCTGTAGCGGCGTGTCGCGGACCAGCGCTTTTTCGGACTCCGCCCGCGCTTCGCCTTCGCCCAGCATCGGTTCCCACATCGGGGTCATGATCGCCGCGGGATGAATCGAGTTGCAGCGAATTTGCCAGCCCTGCTGCGCGCAATAGAGCGCGACCGATTTACTGTGGTTGCGGATCGCGGCCTTGGACGAGGCATAAGCGGCTGCCCCCGGAATGCCGACCAGACCGGAGCGCGACGAGATATTGATGATCGATCCACTGCCCCTGTCCTTCATCGCCTTGATAGCATAGCGGCAGCCGAGAAAGGTCCCGTCGAGATTGACCCGGTGCACCGCGCGCCAGTCTTCGAGCGAGGCATTTTCCGGATCATGCGGACCGATGCCCTCCTCGAAACCGGTCACGCCGGCGTTGTTGACGACGATATCGGCGACCGGGTGCAAGGTCGCGAGCCGCTCCCAGTCCGCTTCTTTCTCGACGTCTAGCACGAGCGTATCACAGTGCAGCTCCTCGCCAGCAGCCATCAATGTCTCGGGATCGCAGTCGGTTAGAAGAACCGTCGCTCCCTCATCGACGAAAGCCTTGGCAATAGCCTTGCCAATGCCGCGGGCAGCACCGGTGATGATACAAAATTTTCCTGATAATCTGTGCATAAAAGATCCTGAACAATAGGTGTCAAAATATCCAGTCCGAGGGACTGAAGGAGTTTAATTTTGATAATGCCTGACGGCGACCTACTTGTTCATCGACCTGATATCCTGTGATCTGCGCGCTATTGATAGCGTCTTGCCGCGCGCATTTCAATCCCCGGGTTCATTTCACTTCGGCATATGCGTCCAGCGCCCGGGCCCGTGCCTCTTTATGTCCGATGATCTTGGCCGGATAATCTTTGGGCTTGCACCCGTGGTCTTCCGGATCGTGGATATAGGGATCACCAATATCCGCCAGTTCCGGCACCCATTGGCGGATATAGTCCCCCGCATCGAATTTCTCCGACTGGGTCAGCGGCGCCATGATCCGGACGAACATATTGCTGTCGACACCGGTGCCGGAAACCCACTGCCAGTTGACGCTGTTGGACGCGTAATCGGCATCGACCAAAGTATCCCAGAACCATTGTTCGCCCTCGCGCCAGTCGATCAGCAGATGCTTGATCAGGAAACTGGCCGCGATCATCCGCACCCGGTTGTGCATCCAGCCGGTCGCCCATAATTCGCGCATCCCCGCGTCGACGATCGGGTAGCCGGTCTTGCCGTGGCACCAGGCCTTGAAGTCGGCCTTCACCGCATCATCGTCCATATCGCGCCACGGCAGGCCGCGCATTTTTTCGCGATAGCTTTCGCCGCCATATTGCGGGAACTGGTCGATGACATTTTGCGCATAGTCGCGCCAGACGAGCTCCTTGAGATAGGTTTCCACCTTGCTCCCCTGCCCCGCCAGCCGGTTCCAGACGGTGGCCGGGCTGATCTCGCCAAAATGCAGATGCGGAGACAGGCGCGATACGAGTTCTTCCGAAGGCAGATTGCGGCCTGCGTCATATTCGGCCGCCTTGTCTGCAAATTCCTCGAGATTGTCTTCCGCGCCAGTGCTCCCCGGCTGCCAATGGTCGCCAAAGGCTGCCGCCCAGTCCGGCTTGGTCGGCAGCAGGTCCCAGTCATCCAGACAGTCGCTGTCTGGCCAGTGATCCGGTGCATCAAGCTGCTCGGGTGCGTCCATGGCTTCTCCGGGCGGCATATGCTGGCGCAGCGCCTTCCAGAACGGCGTGTAAATCTTGTAGGGCGTGCCTGCCCCCGTCGTCACCGTCCCCGGCGGCAGCAGATAATTGCCGTCATGCAGGATCAGCCGCGCCTCTTCGCCGAGTGACTTTTCCAACATTCGTTCCGCATTGCGCCACCAAGGCTCGTAATGATGCAGTGCATGCACTTCATCCGCGCCGGTAGATTTGACAATTTCGGCCAAATGCGCTGAAGCCGGCCCCTGCCGCAGGATCAGCCGCGACCCGAGATTCTGCAAACATGCTTCCAATTCTTCCAGTGAACGGTGCAGCCACCAGCGCGAAGCCCCGCCCATGATGCGGTGCCTGGGCGTTTCATCGTCGAGAATATAGACCGGAATGACCGGGCCGTCGGATGAGACAGCAGAGGCGACAGCAGCTTGATCGGACAGGCGAAGGTCCCGGCGGAACCAGATGATTTTGGGTTTTGTCATATCCCACCCATCCCTCAGGGAGCCGGTCGTTCCAACCTGTCTTTTCGGACATCGACCCGAACCGAGAATCGGTCCCCGACCAGCGGATCCATGAAGCGCTGGTCTCTGACAATTGCCTCGGCCTGATCCCGCTCAACAACCGGCATCCGCGACCAGAACAGGAAAGCCGCAGCGTCATCGCTGGCTTTTTCCAGCTCGGGAAGCAGCATTCGGCCGGGTTCGGTCATGGCCTGTTTTTCGTTGAGAACCAGTCCGGCGAACAGATGATAAGCACCTGATCCATAAGCAGATTCATTCCGCCACAGCATCTCCCGCTTCCAGAACTGAAGCGGTACCGGATTTGCCACCACCATGTTTGTTTCGCCATTCGCCTCGACATGAGCAGCGTCGCGCGCGAGCAGCGATTTGGTCTCCGCTTCCGCCTTGCCGGTGATCATGCCATTGGCGAAAATATAGGCGCAGACTGTAGCAAAGCTGATCCAAGCCGGACGCTGCCAATTTCCAGTCCCCTTCTTCTCCCGCCGCCGCGAAATCCAAAGGCCGGCGATCAACGCCGCCCAGATCCAGAGATCGATGATGAAGATACTGTCGCCATAAAACCATTGCGATGAAAAGGGCTCGAGCAGGCGGATGCCATAGCTGTTGAGCCAATCCAGCGCCGGATGGCTGAGACAACCGATATAGGCCAGCGCCAGCAACCAGCCCTTGTGGATCGGCAACCGGTCCGCAGGCCGTTTTCCGCGCTTTCCCTGCCAGCGGTCAAACCATATCATGATCCCGGTCAGCAACAGCGGCAGCACCAGCATCGCAATAGGCCCGTGGGTGATCCCCCGCCGGAGCGCGAGATGCTGCACCCCGCCGAGCAAGGTCGCCACCGCATCAATATCGGGAATATTGGCAGCGATGATCAGCGTCGCCATGCCGAGGCCGGTTTTCTTTTTCAGGCCCATCTGGCCGAGAACGGCACCGGCTAGGCTGTGGGTCAGATTATCCAAATTTTTTGCTCACACGAAGACACGAAGGCACGAAGAAAGAGGTGCTTAGATTGCATAATAATCATTGGCTATGCGTTTTACGCCTTCTTTGAAAGTGGCTGCGCCAAAGTTCATCAGGAAACCGAGCGGCAAATCCATCAAACGTAGATAGGTCAACAACTGCTTGGCGTGAACAGGTGCGTAGCGTTCGGTAGACTTCAGCTCAATCAACAGTCTGTTTTCGACGATCAGGTCAGCCCGAAAGGCCTCGTACAAAACTCGTCCCTTGAAGACGATAGGAATGATCTTCTGTCTTTCGACAGAAAGACCTTTCTGTTTCAAACTCTCGAAAAGCAATATCTCATAGGCGGACTCGAGCAAGCCCGGCCCAATATCCCTGTGCAGGTGAAAACCGCAATCAACAGAGATTCTGGCGATAGCTTCGAGATCTTGCACAATCTCATCTTAGTGCCTTCGTGTCTTCGTGCGAGCCAAAAATCTTTACAGTTCCGGCCCGCCCTCCGTCACCGTCCAGGTCTGACCCTTGCTCAACAAAGCCTGCAAATCCGGCGTCTTGCCAGCCGCAGCGGCTTCATTCTGAGCCACCACAGCCGCTTCAAACGTCGGCCGCGGATCGTCATATAGGACGCCTAATGCCATAGGAAATTCACCGAACTGCATTTCGATCAGCATATGCGCGACCGAACGGTTGGTGACATCATGAACAATTACATCCGCCGCCTCCCAGTCGCCATCGACAACGTCGACCACTTCCAGTTGCAAGGTCTTGCGATTGAGCGTGATACCCTTGCTGCCCTTGCCGAACAGCATCGGTTCGCCGTTCATCAGATGCAGCTGCGTATCGGCTGCGGTTTTCTTCGCCGCAAATTCCTCGAACACATCCTTGTTATAGACGATGCAATTCTGGAAGATCTCGATGAAGGACGTGCCTTTGTGGGCGTGAGCCGCTTTGAGAACGTCGGGCAGACCCTTGTGAATATCGATACCGCGCGCAACGAACCGCGCACCGGCGCCCAAAGCAAAAGCACAGGGCGAAGCAGGCCGGTCGACCGAACCATAAGGCGTCGACGGGCTTTGCGTACCCTGACGGCTGGTCGGCGAATACTGCCCCTTGGTCAGGCCGTAAATTTCATTGTTGAACAGCATCACCTGGCAATCGAGATTGCGGCGCAGCAAGTGCATCGTGTGGTTGCCGCCGATCGACAGCGCATCGCCGTCACCGGTGATGATCCACACGTCCAGTTCCGGATTGGCCAGCTTCACACCGGTCGCAACCGCGGGCGCGCGACCATGGATCGTATGGAAACCATAAGTCTCCATATAATAAGGAAAGCGCGAGGAGCAGCCGATACCGCTGACAAAGACCGTCTTGGACGGATCAGCACCGAGATCGGGCATAGTGCGCTGTACGGCCTTCAGGATGGCGTAATCGCCGCACCCCGGGCACCAGCGTACTTCCTGATCGGTTTCCCAGTCTTTCAACGTGGTCGTGATTTTTGTCATCTCGTTCATGACAGATTCTCCTCAATCGCCGCTTCAATTTCGGCAATGGTAAACGGCTGGCCGGAAACCTTGTTCACAGGTTTGGCGTCGACCAGATATTGATCGCGCAACACTGTTTTCAACTGCCCGGTATTCATTTCAGGCACGATGATCCGGTCATAGCTTTTCAGCAAGTCACCAAGATTTTTCGGCATCGGCCAGATATTCCGGATATGGATATGGGCGACATCCTTGCCCGCATCGACAGCCCGGCGAACCGCCTGATGGATCGGCCCGAAGGTCGAGCCCCAGCCGACAACTGCCAGCTTGCCGCCAGCCTTGCCCATCGCAACATCCTGATCGGGGATGCTGTCCGCAACGCCCAGGACCTTGTCGCGACGAATCTCGGTCATTTTCTGGTGGTTGGCCGCGCCATAATCAATATGCCCGGTATCAATGCCTTTTTCGATGCCGCCAATACGGTGCATCAATCCCGGCGTGCCCGGCTTGATCCATGGCCGCGCCAGCTTCTCGTCGCGGGCATAAGGCTTCAAACCATCTTCAGGCATCGTTTCGAGGAAAGTGGTCGGGAATGGCTCGAGACCGCTAACATCCGGAATTTTCCAGGGCTCTGCCGCATTGGCGATATAGCCGTCGGTAAGCAGCATGACCGGAGTCATATATTGCACCGCAATCCGCACCGCCTCGATCGCGCATTCGAACGCATCGCTCGGCGAGCGAGCCGCAATAACCGGCATCGGTGCATCGCCGTTGCGGCCATAGACAGCCTGATAGAGATCCGATTGCTCGGTCTTGGTTGGAAGGCCTGTCGAAGGTCCGCCGCGCTGGGAGTTGACGATGACCAGCGGAAGCTCGGTCATGATCGCCAGTCCCATCGCCTCGCCTTTCAGCGCAATACCCGGACCGGAAGATGATGTAATGCCCAATTTACCGGCATAGCTAGCGCCAATCGCTGCTGCGATTGCGGCGATCTCGTCTTCCGCCTGGAATGTGGTCACGCCAAATTCCTTCAGCCGTGACAGGTGATGCAGGATCGCCGAGGCTGGCGTGATCGGATAGCCGCCAAAGAACATCGGCAGGCCAGCCAATTGCGCACCAGCGACCAGACCGAGCGACAGCGCCTCTGCGCCCGTTACGGTGCGATATTTGCCTGGTGCGGACGGCGCAGCACCAACCTTGCGGGTGGTCAGATGACCGCTGCCAAGACCGTCACCAGACAGTTCAGCGGTTTCGCCATAAGCATGGCCGGCGTTGAGCGCCGCGATATTGGCTTCGGCAACATCCGGCAATTTGGCAAATTTGCCCTTCAGCCAGTCAACAATCGGCTGGCGGTCGCGCTCGAACATCCAGAGGGCGAGGCCCAGCGTCCACATATTCTTGCAGCGCAGCGCTTCTTTATTGCCCAGCCCGAACGGCTTGACCGCTTCGAGCGTCAGCGCGGAAATATCCAGCTTGAGCAACTGCCATTTCGCCAGGGACCCGTCTTCCAGCGGATCATTCTCATATTTCGCTTTGTCGAGATTTCGTTTTCCGAACTCGCCAGAGTCGGCGATGATCAGACCGCCCGCGCGCAAGGCATCGACATTGGTTTTCAGCGCCGCCGGATTCATCGCGATCAATACATCAGGCTGGTCACCAGCGGTTTCAATCGCGCGACTGCCGAAGTTGATCTGGAAGGCGGAAACACCGAACAGGGTACCCTGCGGCGCCCGAATTTCTGCCGGGAAATCGGGAAAAGTCGCAAGATCGCTACCCGCCAGCGCCGTCGACAGGGTGAATTGCCCTCCGGTAAGTTGCATCCCGTCGCCGCTATCGCCGGCGAAACGGACGACGACATTCTCGGCGCCTTCGGGGTTGGGACTATTCGGTACTTCCTGCTTCAGTGCGGTGGCCATAATGGGTTTTTCCGTGCCTTTATAATTATTACGCACCCCGCCCTAGAGCAGCAATGCGCCCCGCTTCAAACCACAAAAACTAATAGGGATAAAGCATTTGTTTGGGACGCGCGTCCCGATTAGCGCTTGCCTAGTGCGCGCAGCCTGATCTAATCGGTCAATTAAACGCTAGGAGATGAGAGATGACTGACGCTTATGTACGCCCCGATGTGCAGATGATTTTGACAATGATGGCCCAGTCGGACCAACCGCTGATGTCGGAAGTGGAGCCTGCGATGGCCCGCGAAATGTACAATGTTATGGCGGCGATGCTCGAAGCAGACGCGGTTGAAATCCCGCGGATCGAAGACATCTCTTGCCCCGGTCCAGCGGGCGACATCGCGCTACGGCTTTACGACAGTCAGGCAGAGCGCAACACGGAAACGCCGGTCATCATCTTCTATCATGGCGGCGGTTTCGTCATTGGTGACCTCGAGTCCCACCATAGTTTCTGCACCTATATCGCCCGCGAGATGGATATCCCGGTCATCGCCGTCGATTATCGGCTGGCCCCCGAAGCGCCCTTCCCGGCTGCTCCCGAGGACAGCCTGGCCGCAACGCGCTGGGTTGCCGATAATCAGGAAGAGCTCAAACTCAAGATCAGCGGCATGATTCCATGCGGCGATAGCGCCGGCGGCAATCTCGCGCTGGTAGTCGGACAAGTGCTCGCAACCGAACCAGCGTCCGTTCCCATCGTCGCCCAATTCCCCATCTACCCTGCAACCCGCATGGATGCAGAGGGCGGATCGATGGACGAATTTGCCGAAGGCTTTCTGCTCACCAAGGAGAGTATGGAATATTTTGACCAGCAATATGCGCCAAAGGATGAGGACATTCACGTATCACCCTATCTCGGCGATCTTGCAGCGTCGCCGCCGACCGTGCTGGTCACCGCCGGCCTCGATCCGCTGCGCGACCAGGGTCGTGATTATGCCGCGGATTTGATCCGGCATGGCGTGAACACGACTTTCATGGAAATGCCCGGCAACGTACATGGCTTCATCAATATCCGCAAAGCCGTGCCTTCCGCGCAGCAGGATGTCGACAAGATGATTGCCGCGTGGAAGACATTGCTTGCTTCGCTGGAATCATAGGGCGGGACGCTCGCCAAAAGATTTTTAAATTCCGGCGCTGTGCTTCCCTTTGCTGACAAAGCACCGAATATCTGAATTCGATATCAAGAGTTGCTAGGCTCAACAGTGTGAAATGCGCTAAGAACAGCCTAACGCGCCGGTTCGATATTACGGCAGCGATTCGGCTGAAGACTATCAAACGTCTGGTGCAGCGAAGATTTTGAAAAGGTTTAGTGAAATCGATTATAGCAATCTCCCATACCGCCCTTGCGCCGGTATCATGCTCGCAAACCGGTCGGGCCAGGTGTTCGTCGGCCAGAGACTCGATGCGGCGGACAGCAACTATCCCGACGCATGGCAAATGCCGCAAGGCGGGATCGACAAAGGCGAAGAGCCCGAAACGGCAGCCTTGCGCGAGCTTCGGGAAGAAACCGGCGTTATCGAAGATCTCGTGCAGATCATCGGCCGCAGCACCGAAGAATATCTCTATGATTTGCCCGACGAACTGCTCGGCAAGATCTGGAAAGGCAAATATCGCGGCCAGCGGCAAAGCTGGTTCCTGATGCGGTTCACCGGAGAAGATGATCATATCGACATCCAGACCGAACATCCCGAATTCAAGAACTGGAAATGGACCGATCCCACGGGCTTGCCAGATCTGATCGTTCCCTTCAAAAGGGACCTGTATCGGTCGGTATTGAAAGAGTTTCTGCCGCTGATCTAGTAACAGTAAGCGGGATTTTTCTATGACCAGACCAGCATTAGCGGCCGCAATTCTCGTTGCGGCAAGCGTCTCCACGCCAGCCGCCGCATTACCGCCTTCGGTCAAGGCCATGATCGACGCCGCCATTGAATCCGGCAACCAGCAGGATGTGCTCGCGGTTGTAAAAATCGCCAAAGCGACGAACCCGGATGATCTCGCCGAAATTGATGCCTTGATGTCCGCCCATAATGCTCGCCTTGCGGAACAGGCCGCAGCGGCACAACGCGAGAAGCAACAGGCCAGCTTCTTTAAAAACTGGAAAGGGCAAGGTGAAATTGGCGGCTTTCGTGCGACCGGAAATACAAAAAGCCTGGGCCTCTCCGGCGGGGTAAAACTGGTCAAGGACGCGGTGAAATGGCGTCTGAATTTTCAGGCCCGCGCCGATTATGAACGCAATGGTGGCAAAACCACCCGCGACCAGTTGAGCGCGACCATCGAGCCCAATTACAAGTTCGACAAACGACTCTACGCATATGGGCTGGGGCAATTTGAGCGCGACCGCTTTCAGGGTTTTTCAGCCCGCTACACGATATCGGGAGGTCTGGGCTACGAACTGGTGAAAACCGACGATGTGCGCCTCGCGGTAAAAGCGGGACCGGCATTCCGCATCACCAATTTTACCGGCGGCGGCTCCAAAAGCAGCCTTGCCGCTCTGGCCGGTCTCGATTTCGACTGGAAAATTTCCGACAGTCTCAAATTTTCCCAGGATGCCGGCGGCACCTACGCCAGCGATGCACAGGGGTTTAGCTCGGCTGTGGTTGTCATCGATAGCGACAACACCAGTTTGACGGCGACGTCAGCGCTCGATGCAAAACTGATTGGCGCGCTTTCCGCTCGCCTGTCCTATACGATTGAACATGAAACCAACCCGCCAGCCGGCCGAATCAAAACCGATACGCTCAGCCGCGCAACATTGGTCTATGACTTCTAGAGTGTAAAGACGGCCCGTTTCAGGGCGTTTCGGTAACCGGTTCTTCGTCACCGATTTGCGGCTTGGGCGTAACCGCTTCTGCCGACAAAACCGGTTTCTTTTCCGCCAGTTTGATCGCCGATGCCAGCTGGTCATTTTGCGCACAGCGTGAACGGCACAGGGTTTCAATCCGCGACAGGTTTACCCGGGCTTTTTCCAGCGCACCGCGCTGGATAAGCGCCTCACCCTGTCCGGCCAGTGCGTCAAGATTGTTCGGGTCCAGTATCAGCGCTTCGCGATAGAGACGGATCGCCTTGCCGGGAAGTTCCTGCACCCGGGCAATTTGCGCCAGAGCGATGAAAGCCGATCCGTTGCGCGGATCCACGACCAAAGATGTTTCATAAAGGTCTGCTGCCAGATCAAGTTCGCCGCGCTTCTGCGCCGATTCACCCAATTGCATATATTCAACCGAGCGCTGCTTGATTTCGATATCCGTCGCCTGGCCAAAACTGGCGCTGGAAACGGTGGCAAAAACGAGAGACAAGGCGACAACAGCCGGTGAAAAACGCATAATCAACTCCAATAGGGTCTCGCGACCATAGCCAGATTCATCTGCATGCTGGCTTAACATGTTTTGCTATCACAATTTTTCGAGACAGGTAAAATAAAAGCCATCCGTTCCGTCATGGTGCGGTGAAAGAAGAGTGCCTTTACGATATGGGCGGCCAATCGGCAAATCAATCGATATTTCCCGCCACTCCGGATGGTTTTCGAGAAACCTGTCCGTCTGGTCGCCGCCTTCTGCATCAAGAAGCGAACAAACAGCGTAGACAAGCCGTCCGCCGGGCTTCACCAGCTCGCTGCCGATTTCGATCAGTCGTTGCTGCAATTCGCTTGTGTGTTCGAGCCGCTTCGGCGTCATCCGCCAGCGCAATTCGGGGTTGCGCCGCCAGGTGCCGGTGCCGCTGCAAGGCGCATCGATCAAAACTAGATCACAACTGGCTTGCAGATGCTCGAGCGACTCCATTTCCTTGCCCGGCCCGAGCAAGATCGTCTCGATATTGCGGGCGCTGGCTCTGCGCTTGCGGGGTTCTATGCGGCTCAAGCGGCCGCGATCCGTATCCGCCGCGATAATCTTGCTGTCCGCAGGCAGCATCGCCGCAAGAGCAAGGGTTTTGCCGCCAGCTCCCGCGCATAGATCCAGAACCAGCTCCGGCTTCGCAGCAGCGCCGGCCATTGCAATAGCCTGACTGCCGAGATCCTGGATTTCGATTGCGCCTTCACGGAACAGCGCCTTGTCTTCGAGCTGGCTGCCGGCCGGCAGTTCGTAGCCGTGCGGCAAAGCCAAAGCGACGGCCTCCGGCCAGGCGGATTTGACTTCGATATCGGTAGAACGCTGCCCGTTGACGCGGACATGGAGCGGCGCACGATCGAACAGTGCTTCACGTTCCGGCTCGTTGATCAGACTGGCAAATTTGTCCGCCAGCCAATCCGGAATTTGCGCGCCGCTGGCAACTGGTTCCCCTTCTGCGATCGCAGCCGGACCGTAGTTTGAACCGCTGAATAGCTCACGCAACTCGGGCTGTTCGGCTACCAGACCGAGCAAGGCCTGCCGGCCGTTTTCCGGCCGGTCGCCCCAACGACGGATGGCGGTATAGACCAGTTCGCGAATAGCGCGGCGATCACCGGACCCCGCGTAGCGCCGTTCCTTGAAGAATTTCTTGGCGATATTGTCCGCGGAAGCCCCATTGTCCCGCGCAGCAGCGATGATCCAGTCGAGCATCTCTATCGCAGCTTGCATTCTTGCCGCAGGAGTCATGTGTCGATCCGATCATCCAAATGGACGCAATGATGTTCCACCCGGGTAGCAGACCCATATTTCGCGGCAATTTTCGCCTTCAGCACCATAGCATCCTCTTCACAGCTCTCGACAGTCAGATAAATCTCGTTCGTCCAGAGCGGCTTGTCGTCCATCTGCCCGGCAGGCCAGATGAACATCATCAGGACTATCTTGGCTTCGATCACGCGACGCCTCCGGAGACCCTATCGCGTAGGATAATTCGGCGCTTCTCTGGTGATTGCCACATCATGGACATGGCTTTCCTGCAATCCGGCATTGGTAATCTGGACAAATTCGGCGCGTTCGCGCAAATCCTCGAGCGTCGCAGATCCGGTATAGCCCATTGCCGCCTTCACGCCGCCAACCAGTTGATGGATGACATCGCGCGCCGGCCCCTTGAACGGCACCTGCCCTTCGATACCCTCTGGCACCAGTTTCATCTGGTCGGTGATATCCTGTTGAAAATAGCGATCTGCCGATCCGCGCGCCATCGCGCCCACCGAACCCATGCCGCGATAGCTCTTGTAGGCACGGCCCTGGTAGAGGAAGGTCTCGCCCGGCGCTTCTTCTGTTCCGGCCAGCAGAGAACCGATCATCACCGCAGATGCACCGGCAGCGAGCGCCTTTGCCACATCACCAGAAGTGCGCAACCCGCCATCGGCGATAACCGGAATGCCCGATTTATCGGCTTCTTCAGCGCAATCCATGATCGCGGTAAGCTGGGGAACACCGACACCGGCGACCACGCGCGTGGTGCAGATCGATCCGGGCCCGATACCGACCTTGATGCCATCAGCGCCCGCATCGATCAGCGCCCGGGTCGCCGCGGCTGTTGCCACGTTACCTGCAATGATCTGGGTGTTGTTAGAACGTTTCTTGATGTCTTCCACTGCCCGCGCGACCATGGCGCTATGACCGTGCGCCGTATCAACCACGATCAGATCGCATTCCGCGTCGATCAGCGCCTGCGTGCGCTCCAGTCCGCTTTCGCCGACAGTAGATGCCGCAGCGACGCGCAGGCGACCGGTCTCGTCCTTGGTTGCATTGGGATAGGTAACGGCTTTCTCGATATCCTTGACCGTAATCAGACCGACGCAGCGGTAATCATTGTCGACCACCAGCAATTTTTCAATCCGCCGCTGATGCAGGGTGCGCCGCGCTTCTTCCTGACTGACGCCAGCCGGAACCGTCGCCAGATTATCCTTGGTCATCAGTTCGGAAATCAGCTGTTTGGGATTTTCGGCGAAACGGACATCGCGATTGGTCAATATGCCGACCAGCTTGCCCGATTTCTCGACCACCGGAATACCGGAAATGCGGTTCTGTGCCATTGTCGCCTGCGCTTCTGCCAGCGTCGCGTCCGGTGCGATGGTGATCGGATTGACCACCATGCCGGATTCGAAACGCTTAACCTGCCGCACGGCTGCGGTCTGCTGCTCCAGAGTGAGGTTGCGGTGCAAAACACCGATGCCGCCCATTTGCGCCATGACAATCGCCATGTCGGACTCGGTCACGGTATCCATAGCGGAGGAAATAACCGGAATATTGAGCCCGATCAGCTTGGTCAGACGGGTTTTGGTATTGGCCTGACTAGGTACGATATCTGATGCAGCCGGCCGCAACAGGACATCATCAAAAGTCAGCCCCAACCGAATTTCTTTTTGCTTGCTCGACCTGCTCATTATCGCCACTTTCCGATGTCTGAATGTGATTCTGTGGCGGCCCATGTAATCAGTTATCGGCGGAACCGCTAGTGGCTTTTCCGGGATATGTCACAGTCGAGGAGAAATAGCGGCCCAGCGCGACATGGAAATCGGCATCGGCAGCGGCGCCCCCCAGCAACAGACTGTCGTTCACCTCATCGCTAACATCATGATAGGGACCGTTAATATAAGCCTGAAGCCGTTCCTCGTCGGCGAATGCACTGGTGATCATATAGGCGGGAACGTCGCGTTCCAGAAAAACATAGCCGTCCTGCCGTTTGATATAGGCGTCCGCCTTGCCGCTGCGATCGATGTCGCGCCCCTCTTGCGCGGCAACGATCTCTATATCCCCGTCCAGCACCGTCTCTCCCAGCCCGACAACGGCGATCTTCTTGCGGTTGTCGGAAAGGGCAACGGTATCGGCATTGAAGACCGCAATGAAATTTTCGAGTGCAACCGGGGGAGCCTGGACAAACGCCCGTGCGCCCAGAAGGCCTTTTTCCTCCGCAGTCGTGGCGAGAAAATATATGTCTCGATCGTGCTCCTGGGCGGACAGGCGCTTGGCGGCTTCGATCAGCAGGGATATGCCGCTGGCATTGTCGACCGCGCCATTGCAAATCCGGTCCTGTTCCGGTTCCAGCGGGTCTTCGGTTCGGCAAATGCCGAAATGGTCCCAGTGCCCCATGAACAGCAAGGCGCCACTTGCCGGATCGGCGCCGGGAATCTTTCCGACGACATTGTGGGACAGATAATTGCGGACCTTGGTCTCCACCACCGCATCTGCGCTCAGGCCAAGATCGACGCTGGAAATGCCGACAGCGCCGGTCAGTAATGTTTCGGCATCCAAGCCGGATTGCCGGACCAGCTTTCTGAACTGATCGTAGCTGATCACGCCTTCGACCTGCGCGTGGTTTTCAGGGTCGGCCAAAGCCGTCGAACCGCGCCAAAAGGCTCTGGAATATCTCGGCCAGAGACCCTCGTCTTTGACAATGGCGATCACCCCGACCGCGCCGTCCCGGATCAACTGGAGTTTGCGCTCGCGATAGTCCGGCAGGTCGTCGTCACCTTCCGGTGGATTGCGCGGCAGAAAAACCAGCTTTCCGGCGACCAACGCCCCACTCCGTCCTTGATCGGAATCAGCATAGCCCGCGAAAACTAGCGGTAAATTATATTGCCGAAAGGACGAATCCCGACTCCGCAGGATGATCTCGTCCTGCGGCAGACGCACGATATCACTCCGGCTGCTGTCTGTAACATATATGCGATAGGTCGCTGGCGTTCGCTCCACCAGCGGCACTGGCGCGTACCAGGAGCCGTTTTCACCTGCCGCTTCGAGGCCTGTCGCCGACCATTGGCTGGCGATATAGTTGACGGTCTTGTTTTCGCCGGTCGTGCCGGGTTCCCGTCCTTCGAAATCATCGCTCGCCAAAATCTCGATATGCCGGAGCAGATCGGCTTCGCCAATCGGTTGCGCGCGAGTCGCGCTGGAAAAGATCAAACCGGTAAAAATCAAAACAGCAATGAAACGCATGGCAATTGCAACCCTTGTGCTAGCGCGAAAAATTCGCTTTTTCCTTGGCATTATCCCGCAAATAATCAATGATAATGAGATGGTTCGCAAAGGAGAATAGAAATGGGTGTTCCGCTGTTATTGTTGGTGTTGTTGGTCACCATCATCTATCTTTTTGCGAGTATCAAGATCGTCCGGCAGGGCTTTAATTATACAATCGAATATTTCGGCCGTTTCACTTCTACGGCCCAACCGGGATTCAATTTCTACCCCGCCTTTCTCTATCGCGTCGGTCGCAAGGTCAACATGATGGAGCAGGTGCTGGATATTCCCGGACAGGAAATCATCACCAAGGACAATGCGATGATCTCCACCGACGGCGTGGTCTTCTTTCAGGTGCTGGACGCATCCAAGGCCGCCTATGAGGTCAATGATCTCTACAATGCTATCCTCAACCTCGTCACCACCAATCTGCGCACCGTCATGGGTTCGATGGATCTGGACGAGACCTTGTCGAAACGCGACGAGATCAACGGACGTCTGTTGACCGTGATCGACGATGCGACGACGCCCTGGGGAATCAAGATAACCCGCGTCGAGATCAAGGACATTCGTCCGCCGCAGGATATCATCAACGCGATGGCCCGGCAGATGAAGGCAGAGCGCGAAAAACGCGCCAATATCCTCGATGCCGAAGGTGCGCGCGCATCCGAGATCCTGCGTTCGGAGGGCGAAAAGCAGGGCCAGATTCTGCAGGCCGAAGGCCGCAAGGAAGCCGCTTTCCTCGACGCCGAAGCCCGCGAACGGGAGGCCCAGGCCGAAGCAAAAGCAACCCAGATGGTGTCCGAGGCAATCGCCGGTGGCAATGCCCAGGCGATCAACTATTTTGTCGCGCAAGACTATGTGAAAGCGGTCGAGAAATTCGCGACATCACCCAATGCCAAGACGATATTATTCCCGATCGAAGCCACACAGCTTATCGGCACATTGGGCGGGATTGGCGCATTGGCCAAAGAAGCACTTGGCGACAATCCACAGATATTCTCGCCACCCGCGCGCAAGGGTCCGTTCGACAATCAGGACAAGTGAGACCGGTGAGAAGCGGAGCATGAACCATGGATGATTTCACGCTGAACAATCCGGAATATTTCTGGCTGGGCCTTGCGGCGCTGCTCGCGCTGGCGGAACTGTTCGTCCCCGGTGTGTTCCTGATCTGGGTGGCGGCAGCGGCAGCGCTTACCGGAATCCTCTCGCTATTTATCGACATGACCTTGGCCGGTCAGCTAACCGTATTTGGACTGGCTACGATAGCCGCGGTGCTCGGCGGGCGGCGCTGGTATCTGACGCACAATGTCGAAAGCGAAAATCCCATGCTCAACAATCGTTCGGCGCAGCTGGTCGGCAGGACGGTGACGATTGTAGAGGCGGTATCGTCGACCAGTGGTCGCGCGAAAGTCGCTGACGGTGTCTGGCCGGCAACAGGGCCGGACATGAAAAAAGGCATGATCGCGAAAGTCGCGGCAGTCGAAGGCGGAGTCCTCCGTCTGGAAGCGCTCGAGGATCCCGTTCCGCTGGAAGCCAAGCCTATTTCTTGAAGAAGCCCTTCGCCATATTGGTGAGGTCATTGATCGGATTGCCGTCGCCATCGCGGTCGAACAAACCTGTAACCTTGCCCAGCAGCCCGTCGTCACCGGTCAACTTGTCCATCAGACTGCCTTCGCCGTCGAGACCAGCCTTCTCCGCCATGGCCGGCAACAGCCCCTTCAGTTTTTCGGGATCAACACCCGCTTCGGCAGCGGCTTCCCTGATCGCGGTCATCTTGTCAGTGCTACCGTCGCGCAATTTGGCGAACAAGGCCTCGCCGCCCTTTTTCGCTTCGTCCGCCGTCATTCCAGCTTTCTCCGCAATATCGTCGATACTGAAATTTTCAGGCAACATATCCATGATCTTTTCGAGCATGCTCATATTCAAATTCCTCTGGTTCGGGAAAGACTAGCGCGTCAATTTGCCGGCCATGCCGATGATATCGTCGAGCGGATTGCCATCACCGTTGAGGTCGAGCATCGAAGCCAGACCGCCCAGACCGCCAGATGATGCCTTGTTACCGCCACCCAGCAGACCACCGATCAAACCACCGATACCACCGCCGTTGCCGGCAGTGCCAGCGCTGTCGCCGCCCTGTTTCGCCATATAGCCCGTCACCATCATCGCGACGACCGGCAGCATTTTCTTCAGCAGGTCGCTGCTGATCCCGGTCTGCTGTTCCGCTCCAGCGGCAACGGTCCGGCTGACTTCCTTCGAACCGAAAATCTGGCCGAGCACTTCATTGCCTTTTTCAACCGGCGTCGGCTGTGTACCGAGCACACTGTCGAGCAGTCCGCCGCCACCGAGTTGACCCAGCAATCCGCCGAGACCGTCCAGTCCGCTTGGTTGCGCCTGCGTGGTTTTCTTGAAGCCGCCCAATATGGCAGGCAGCAGTGCCGCAGCGCCAGCTTCAGCGACGCTTTCGTTGATCCCGAGTTCCTTGGCCATCGTGCCAATGCCACCCGACTGCTGCAACATATCCAAAATATTCATCATCACTCTCCTTCGATGCCGTGACGGCACGTTTGATTCATTGCTTGCCATGTCTCTAGCATATTTTCAGGCGAGAAACCGCCCAATCGAGGACTTTACGAGTGTTTACACGGCGCAGGTGGCACATATCCGTGGGGACCGGAGAAGGACAATTGACTCCACGACCGCGAACACCGAGATTGCCATCCAAGGGTGTAGGCAGGCACAAGCCAGACAGAAAGCCCCCCCAACTAAACGAGGAGCATGACATGAGTATTTTTGGAAAAATCAAGAACGCAATCTTTGGCGGCGAAGCCAAGGCAGCAGAACCCGAAGTTGCGGCGACACCTGTTGCAGCGGCACCAGCTAAACGCGCAGCGATTAGCGAAGTCGACGTTGCGTCCCGGCTGGACGGCATCCCCGGCTCGGACAAGCTCAACTGGCGCACTTCGATTGTTGATTTGATGAAGCTGGTCCAGATCGACGCCAGCTATGGCAATCGCAAGGAACTGGCGCAGGAACTGGGCAACAGCGATTATAGCGGATCTGCCGAAGACAATATCCTGCTGCACAAGCAGGTGATGAACAAGATCGCTGCAGCCGGCGGCATTGTTCCGGCTGAACTGAAAGACTAATCATCTGGACGACAAGTCCATTTGAAATTAGGCGGGGGCTGTGAGCGATCATAGCCCCCTTCTTTTTGCCCCAATTCCTATTGCGGAAGCCCCGAAAGGCTGCCGCCGCTGTCCGCGACTGGTCAGCCTGCGCAAAACCCTGCGCAAGGACCATCCAGACTGGTGGAACGCACCTGTACCGGCCTTTGGTGACCCTGAGGCATCGCTGGCGATCGTAGGTCTGGCGCCGGGCACCGAAGGCGCCAATCGGACCGGCAGGCCATTCACCGGTGACGCCTCGGGCGAATTGCTGTTCGCCACCCTGACCAAATATGGTTTCGTGGACGGCCAGTTTGCCAATGACCCCGCCGATGGCATCACATTAAACGGCGCAATCATCCTCAACGCCGTCAAATGCCTGCCGCCGGAAAACAAACCGACCCGCGCCGAGATCAACAATTGCCGAGTCTATCTCAAAAAGCCCATCCGCGCCCTGCCCAATCTACAGGTCATAATAGCACTCGGCAAAATCGCCCACGACAGTATCATCCGGATGGAGGGGCTGAGGCTGGCGGACCACAAGTTCGCCCATGGCACGGAACATCCACTCCCCTTTGGACGCATTCTGATCGATAGCTATCACTGCAGCCGCTACAATCTGAATACGGGGCGGCTCACGGTGGCGATGTTTGAGGATATTTTCGATCTGGCCGTCGATGGACGGCCCGATCAATAGACCTCCGGCCGCCAGTTACGCGTCACCAGAACCTTGTCGCCCTTGCGCACATTGGCAAATAGCTTGCGGGCAAATTCCAGCGGCACACCGATACAGCCGTGGGTTGCCGACAGGCTGTCGACTTCTGCCCCGTGTATCGCGACGCCTTTCCAGGTCAGCCGTAAATTATAGGGCATCGGAGCGTTATTATAGGTGCTGCTATAATGGTCCGCATCTTTTTCGAGAATCGGGAAAATGCCAGTGGGCGTGTCATATTCTTCCCAGCCGCGGGTGATCCTGGTGCGGGCAATCTCTATACCGGCGCGATAGACGTAGAGCTGCTCCGCTTGCAGATCGACGACAATTTGCGCTGACCCGCGCGCCCCGCTGGCCCGTGCAAAACTTTCATCCCAGAAATGCTCGCCGAAATCGAGCGGTCGGTCGAGTTCGATATAATGGTCGACGGCGAATGGCGAGTGTGGCTTTGCCGGAGGAGCGGTGCGCGGTGAGGTCGCGGTCATGCCGGACTCATATTCTACGATAAAGTCAGTCTGTGCAAAGGAAGGCGCAGAAATGGAAACCATGCCAACCAGCAGCAATGCGGTCAGCTTTGGGAACCATATCTGCAGGGACACGCCTAAATATCCTCCGTCAACCGACCGTAAAGCTCCGGCCGGCGGTCGCGGAAAAACCCCATGCCGGCGCGGTGCTTGCGCGCTTCTTCAAGATCGATAGATGCGGTGAGAACGCCGGTTTCCTCCGAGCCATATTCCACTACCAGATCACCCCATTGATTGGTGATAAAGCTGTGGCCGTAGAAAGCCTGGCCTTGCTCCAGCCCGATCCGGTTGCTCGCGATCACCGGCATGCAGTTGCTCACTGCATGGCCCTGCATCGCCCGCCGCCACATATGTCTTGTGTCAAACTCCGCATCATAGGGTTCGGAACCGATCGCCGTCGGGTAGAAGAGCAGTTCCGCTCCCATCAGCGCCATGGCCCGGGCAGTTTCCGGATACCATTGGTCCCAGCAGATACCGACACCGATCCGCGTGCCGAAGACGTCCCAGACCTTGAACCCCGTATTGCCGGGACGGAAGTAATATTTCTCCTCATAGCCGGGACCATCGGGAATATGGCTTTTGCGATAGACGCCCATGATCTCGCCGTCCGGTCCGATCATCGCCACGCTGTTATAATGATGCGGCCCGTCGCGTTCGAAAAAACTGGCCGGGATCGCGATCCCATATTGTTTGGCAAGCTTTTGCATGGCGAGCACCGGAGCGCTTTCGCTCAATGGCTGGGCGAGCGCAAAAAGCGCTTCATCCTCGGTCTTGCAGAAATAGGGTCCGGCGAACAGCTCCGGCGGCAAGATGATCTGCGCACCCTGCTCCGCCGCCTCGGCAACAAGGCCGCTCACCGCGAAGATATTCGTCTGTTCATCGCCACCCAGGGGCAGCTGCAGGGCTGCTACGCTTACATTGGTCATAGCAGCCCTGATAGCGGCTTAAGGGCGCTTCTTAAACAATAATGTCATACGGTCGGATTCACCAATCGCCTGATATTTTGCTTTATCCGTATCGCCTGACGCCAGTACCGGAGGCAATGTCCAGACCCCGCGCTCATAGTCGGACTTGTCGGCGGGATTGGCGTTGATTTCGGACTCGCTGACCAGTTCGAAACCGTTCAGTTCAAACAGGGCCACGACCGATGCTTGTTTCAAATACCCTTTGGAGCCATTGGACATAGCGTAGGACGCATCTTTCTTGGCGCGGTGCTGGACAATCCCGACCATGCCGTCATCCGCCAGCATATCCCGCAAGGCGCGCAACTCGGAGTCCGCCCGGTTGCCATTCAGCATGCCGTGCAGCGACCGGAAGATTAAAATTCGGTCGACTTTGCCCTTCATATCATCCGGCATTTCGTCGCTTTCAAAAGCGAGTATCTTGCTGGTGTCAACGCCTGTCCATTTCGCAGCCGCCTCCGGGAAGCTTTCGGGCCAGCCTTTTGTACGCGCCTCGCGGGCACGATCCGGAAAACTGCTGTCAGAACTATCTGCGTTGATCGCAATATATTGCCCGCTAGCGGCGAGATAAGGCGCTAGCACGCGCGTGTACCAGCCACCGCCGGGTCCATATTCAACGACCGTCTGCCCGGGTTTGACGCCGAAGAAGCTGAGCGTCTCTGCAGGAAGGCGATAGACATCGCGGGCCTTGTCGTCGGCGCGGCGCTCATGATCCAGGATCGCCTGCAGTGTGGCGTCGGTCATTGCGGCGCCGTGTTTTTCATGGTGATTTGCAGCCGCAGGGACGGCGGCTCCGAGCATTGCCAGTGCCGCGCTCGCCATCAGTAATTTCTTCATCTTGTCGTTCCTCTCAGATTTCCGGTATCTTTCCTGACTGCATAACTACGCGAGCGAGGTCAGGACACAATATATATTAACGGGCATTTTCCATAGATGGCCTATATTGCGGCAAAAGCTCGGGCCGCGGATAAAGTTCGTCGAAAGGAACGGATTTACCGGTATCCTGGACGATCCGGACATGTTTGCGGCCCAGTTTGCGAGGCTCGTCGACGCCGCAACTATGCGCGATCACCTCGACCTCGTGGACGATATTCTTGCAGTAATTGGCCACTTTGACTTTCTTGTCCTGCGGATCGAGACCGCGCTGCAGACGGGGATTATGCGTGGTAACGCCGGTAGGGCAGGTATTCTTGTTGCATTTCAGCGACTGGATACAGCCGAGCGAGAACATGAAGCCACGCGCCGTGTTGATAAAATCCGCGCCCGCACAAATCGCCCAGGCGGCGCTGGACGGTGTGATCCGTTTTCCCGAAGCGATAATCTTGATCCGGTCGCGCAAGCCATAGCGATGGAAAATATCGGACAGCATTGGCAGGCTTTCCTTCAGCTGCAGCCCGACATTGTCCATCAGCGGCATTGGCGCGGCGCCGGTCCCGCCGTCCCCGCCATCCAGCGTGAAAAAGTCCGGAGCGCTCTCGATCCCGCGCTGATGGATGGCCTCGCACAATTCCTCCAGCCAGCCATAGGCCCCGACCACCGCCTTGATCCCGGTGGGCTTGCCCGTCACTTCCCGCACATGATGAATGAAATCGAGCAATTGATCGACGCTGTTGATCTCAGGGTGGCGGTTGGGCGATATGCTCGGCTGTCCCTCCGTGATGCCGCGAATTTCCGCGATCATCCGGTTCACTTTCTCGCCGGGCAATATCCCGCCCTTGCCGGGCTTGGCGCCTTGCGACAGCTTTATTTCGAACATCCGGACTTGTTCGTGCGCCGCGATACCGCGCAGCTTCTCGTCGCTCAGCGTGCCATCGGTATCGCGCACGCCATATTTCGCGGTGCCGATCTGGAAGACAATATCGCAGCCACCTTCAAGATGGAAAGGCGACAACCCGCCCTCCCCGGTGTTTAGCCAGCATCCCGCCAGTTTGGCCCCATGCGACAAAGCCTGAACCGCTGGCACGGACAAGGCCCCGAAGCTCATCGCGGAAATGTTGAAGAAGGACGTGGCTTCATAGGGATGCCTGGAATGTTCGCCGATGATGCAGGTCGTCGTTTCCGCTGCATCGGTCTCGAGCGTCGGGAACGGGCAATTGACAAAAATAGCCGTGCCGGGAGGATCGAGATTCTTGGTCGACCCGAACGCAATCGTATTGTCCATGCCCTTGCCGGCGCGCTCTACCCATTCCCTCTCGGCCCGGTTGAACGGCATTTCCTCGCGGTCCATGGCGAAAAAATATTGCCGGAAAAATTCGCCCAGTTCGGAAAAGATGTGGCGAAAACGGCCGATCACCGGATAGTTCCGCCGCACAGCATCCTGTTTCTGGGTAATATCGATGATGAACAGGACGACGAAAGCCGCCAGTCCCAGCCCGAGCAGCAGAATGAAAATATAGGTCAGCGCACTCAACACGCCCAATATGCCGTCCGTCATCAATCGTCCCTTCGATAGGCATGGAAGCGTAGCATCTTCCACCCTCCGGACAAGAGTTCGTGCAAATTGGCGTTCAGGTTACGCTTGCAGCGGGATCTGTTGCGATATGCAGTGGAAACTGCCGCCGCCGCGCAACAGCGCCTGGCTGGATAGCCCGATCACTTTACGATCGGGGAAAAGAGCCGCGATCCGATCGACCGCCTTGCTGTCGTTCGCAGCTCCATATTGCGGAACCGCGACCACTGTGTTTCCGATATAGAAGTTCATATAACTGGCCGGCGCGATGTCGCCGTCAACCTCATATCGTCCGGCCGACGGCAGCCGAACCACTGTGAGACCGTCAGATTCCGCGCGCCGTGCGGCATCATCAAAAATCTCCGCATTGGGATCATCATCAGCCTCGGCTTGCGGGATAACCACAGTGGCCGGAGCGACAAAACGGGCGAGATTATCTACATGGCCATCGGTATGGTCGGCAGCCAACCCGTCACCCAGCCAGCAGATATGCTCCGCCGCAAGAGCTTCGCGCAGTCGCGCGGCGGCCTGTTCCTTGGTCAGCCCGTCATTGCGATTGGCATTGAGCACGCATTGCTCGGTGGTAATCAAACGGCCCGTGCCATCGCCGTCAATCGCACCGCCCTCCAATATCCAGCCCTGCTCGCTGTTGCCCAAACCGAAGCGGTCCGACAAGCGCGCGCCGATTTCCTGATCGCCAGCCATTTCAAATTTGCCGCCCCAGCCGTTGAAGCCGAAATCCCGACCATGAAGGCCATCCGGACCGGCGACAAAAATCGGTGCAGTATCGCGCAGCCAGACATCACCAAAAGGCTCGACAATCACGTCTACGTCCGACTGAACCAGCCCGCGCGCAATCTCCGCGTCGGCAGCCTCACGGCACACCAAGACAACGCGCTCGCCAGCACCTTCATCGGCAACGGCATTGGCAAAAGCAGCCACTTCCTGCTGCGCGGCATCCCGCCCTTGCGGCCATTCCTCCGGATCACCGGGAAAGCCGATCCAGACCGCCTGATGCGGCTCCCACTCTGCGGGCCATCTTGTCATGCGCGTTGCCCGGAATCAGTTGCCGGCGCGGCTCTCGTCCCGCGTTGCGCGGAATTCGTCGCCTTCGTTCCAGTTGGGCCAGTCTTCGGTCATCGCCAGCATCCGGGCGACGGTATAATAGACTTTCAGGTCGCCCATCACGCCGTCCCAGTTCCAGTTCGGATCATATTCGTCCTTCGGACCATGATAGCGGTTCTCGGTATAGTCTTTCGAAATCGCTTCACCGGCTTCCCGGCCACCGTCGACGAGATCCTCGCCGCCTTCGAAATAGATCATCGGGACGCCAAGCTTGGCAAAGCTGAAATGATCGGACCGGTAATAATAGCCCTTCTCCGGTGTCGGCTCGGCTTCAGCCACCCGGCCATCCTCCGTCAGCGCCGCTTCGAGATAGCGATCCAGTTGCGATTTCCCTTTCCCGACAACGATCACATTTTTCGCCGGTCCAGCCATGCCGAACGCATCCATATTCACGCCGCCCACCGTCTTGCTCAGCGGATAGATCGGATTTTGCGCATAATAAGCCGAACCCAGCAGGCCTGACTCTTCGGCGGTGACAGCGAGGAAGATGATGCTGCGATCCGGCGCACCCGCTTGGACATGGGCTTCCGCCAGAGCGACCAGCGCTGCCGTACCGGTAGCGTTATCGACCGCACCATTGCAGATATCGTCACCATCCGGCGCCGGCTTGCAGCGGCCGAGATGGTCCCAATGGGCGGTGTAGAGCACATATTCGTCCGGCCGTGTCTTGCCCTTCAAAATACCGACGACATTCTTGCTATCGGTTTTGTTGATATCATTCTCGAGCGAAGCAGAGGCCTTCAGCTTCAGGTCAATCGCCTTGAAGCCCTTTTTCTTCGCCGCCGCCATTTGCGCGGTCAGGTCCTGACCGGCTGCGGCAAAAATCTTGGCTGCCGCATCCTTCTGGATCCAGCCGTTCAATTTTGTCTGGTCCGCGCCGCCATTAGCCGACTCCGCGTAAAATTGCTCGCCCGTCCAGCTCGATTCGACAACATTCCAGCCGTAAGCTGCTGGCTCGGTGTCATGGATGATCAAAGCCGCCGCAGCGCCCTGCCGTGCCGCCTCTTCATATTTATAGGTCCAGCGACCGTAATAGGTCATCGCCCGGCCACCAAATTCGCCTTCCAGGCTTTCGGTGCCGAAATCCGGATCATTCACCAATATGACGACGGTTTTGCCTTTGACATCGACCCCGGCATAATCGTTCCAGCCGCGCTCGGGAGCGTTGATACCATAACCAACGAACACCATGTCGCTGTCGGCGACGTCAATTTTCGGCTGCTCCTGATAGCTCGAGCCAACATAGTCACTGCCAAATGCAAAAGACAAATCGCTCGCGCCGCCGCTGACTTTCAAAGGCGACATGTTTTTCGCAGTAATGCCGACCAGCGGCACGTCCTGAAACCAGCTATCGCCATTGCCCGGCTCCAGTCCGGCTTCGGCAAATTTGCTCGTCAGCAACGCCAGCGTCTTTTCCTCACCGGGCGTACCAGGCGCGCGGCCTTCATAGGCGTCGGAGGAAAGTTCCTCGGTAATCGACTTCATCGTTTCAACCGACAATTCAGGTGCCGCGATTTCGGGCAGCGCTGCTACCGTATCACCCTCTTCAATCTTCGTGCAACCAGCCAGTGCCAGAGACGGCGCCAACAGCACCCAGAGAGACCGTTTCAACATCATGCTTTTCCTTCTGAAATTTTCAGTTCCGAAAATCGTTATGCACTCAATGGCAGACGATATTCAGCAAGGCAAGGAGCCTTGAAGACGTTGGACCGCGGCCTTGCCACGCGCTAACGATCACCACCGAAACACAGGACAAAAAAAAGGCGGCTGTTGAAAGCCGCCTTTTTTTGAAAATTTCTGAAAACAATCAGCGCGAATAGAATTCGACGACCAGATTGGGTTCCATGGTTACCGGATAAGGCACTTCGTCCAGTGTCGGGATACGGACATAGGTTACTTTGTCCGTGCCGTCTGGATTGACATATTCAGGAATATCACGCTCTGGCAGGCTCTGCGCTTCGATAACGAGCAGCATTTCCTGAGCCTTGTCGCTCAGAGAGACCACATCGCCCGGTACAACCTTGCGCGATGCAACATTACATTTGACGCCGTTTACCCGGATATGTCCGTGACTGACGAGCTGACGGGCAGAAAAGATGGTCGGGGTGAATTTGGCGCGATAGACAACCATGTCGAGACGCTGCTCGAGCAGGCCGATCAGGTTCTGGCTGGTATCGCCCTTCATCGCTGCGGCTTCTTTATAGGCGCGGCGGAACTGCTTTTCCGTCACGTCGCCATAATAGCCCTTGAGCTTCTGCTTGGCGCGCAGCTGGATGCCGAAGTCGGAAAGCTTGCCCTTGCGGCGCTGACCGTGCTGGCCCGGGCCATAGTCGCGACGATTGACGGGAGATTTGGGGCGACCCCAGATATTCTCGCCCATACGGCGATCGAGCTTATACTTGGAACTGGTACGTTTGGTCATATCAATGACTCCTGATTTGCTGTTTTTACGTCTTCCCGGAGCGCACCATCAAAACACAGGTCTTGATGCGGCCGCCGCTTCACCGGGGTGCGGGGCCAATTGCTGTGGCGCCTTGAACAGATTTCTTCAAATCTGTCAAGGCGCCTGATACATGAAAATTCTTGAAAATTCAGGCAAACAGCATGAACTATTACTTAGCTCAGTTACTGTTTTGCGTGCCTCGGCTGTAACTATGATCGCGCCGGATCGATTCTGTGCTCATGCTTGAGTTTGCCCGGTCCAACTGCGCCCATTCTCCTTGGGTACGACAGATACGCTTCGGGATTTTGGAACCGAGAGTCTCAACAGACCGACATACGCGCTTGTTGTCATCCGCCGATTGCTCTTTGCTATCCATCGTCTGCGTATCGCCAACCATTGCAAGTGATAAAAGTAGTGAAATCATAATTACTCCGAACTTAAAATCTAATGTTACGGGCAATATATCGGTAGTCCGCCACAATATCCACCCCAAAACTGCCTTCTTGCTCGACATTCTGCTCTCAGTAAATTATTCGCACTGCCATGACCGTAACCACTGAAACTATTAATCAAATTCGCGATATGAAGCACGTGCGGGAAGCAGTTGATCAACTTGATGCGGAGTTGATTGATCTTTTCCGGCGCCGTTTTGCCTGCATGGATGCGGCAGCGCGAATCAAACAGGACCGCAATGCAGTCAGGGACGAGGGCCGCAAGGCAGAGGTTCTGGCGAATGTAAAAAGCCTGGCGGAGCAAGCATCCAT
The DNA here is from genome assembly GCA_963974765.1 of uncultured Sphingorhabdus sp. GTDB lineage: Bacteria > Pseudomonadota > Alphaproteobacteria > Sphingomonadales > Sphingomonadaceae > Parasphingorhabdus. The sequence continues at coordinate 167,783 of CAXBEI010000002.1, read as the reverse complement.
ACCGGTGCCGACTATGGCGGCCATATGGGAAATGCTGGTAGAAACATCGATCAGCTATGAAATGCAGAAATGGGACCAGCTTCGCAAATAGCCGATATGATGGCTATTTTTTCTCGGCCTTATCCTTGCGCGGCGGTCTCTCCAGCGAAGATACAACACCGCGCCATGTCTTGACCTCCTCGGTCGTCCAGGCCGGCTTTGTCAGCATATTTCGAAGCGTGACTTTCGTCGCAACAGCCCGCTCGGCCGGATAGAAATAGCCGTTCTTGTCCAGCGCCCGCTCCAGATGCTCGTAGAACATATCCAGCTCTTTTTGCGGAGCCGGTTCGGCCGTTTTCTTTTCCAGCGTCGGCTGGACATTGCCGGCGCTATCGATTTTGGATATTTCATAAGCCACAAGGATAACAGCCTGCGCCAGGTTCAGCGATCCGAACTCGGGGTTGATCGGCACGGTAATGATCTTCCGGGCAAGTTCGACATCGACAACTTCCAGGCCTGATCTCTCCGGCCCGAACAGGATGGCGCATTTGCCGCTCGCCTGCGCCATGTCTTCTGCCGCTTCCCAGGGAGTCAGCACCGTCTTGGTCATGCCCCGTTTGCGGACCGTGGTGGCATAGACATGGGCGCAATCAGCCACGGCCTCCGCCGTGGTTTCAAAGACCTGAGCATGTTCCAGCACGTGATCGGCGCCAGAGGCTGAAGGACCCGCATCCGGATTTGGCCAACCGTCCCGCGGCTTGACGATGCGCATCTCGGTCAACCCGAAGTTCAGCATGGCTCGCGCCGCTTTTCCGATATTCTGGCCGAGTTGCGGGTTTACCAATATGATTGCGGGCTGATTGCTCACGCCCCGTCAACGTCTTTCAAGCTGCCGGCAAATTCCTTGAAATCCTTCGCCTCGGTAAAATCCTTATAGACCGACGCAAAGCGAATATAGGCAACGCTATCGAGGGCTTTGAGCCCGTCCATCACCATCTCGCCAATTCTCTGCGAAGGAATTTCGGTTTCGCCGCTGGTTTCCAGCTGCCGCTGGATCCCGGATACGAGCTGGTCCATCTGCTCTTGCGCCAGCCCGCGTTTGCGACAAGCCAGGGAAACCGACAGGTCGATCTTCGACCGGTCGAAGGGTTCCTTGCGGTCTTCGCTCTTGACCACTGTGATCTCGCGAAGCTGCACGCGTTCGAAAGTTGTGAACCGCGCGCCGCAGCCCTCGCACTGACGCCGGCGTCTGATCGTGGTATTATCCTCGGTCGGACGGCTGTCTTTTACCTGACTATCGTCATGGGCACAAAAAGGGCAACGCATGGTCTGGTTTTCCGATCAATCCTGATAGATCGGGAAACGGTCGCAAAGCTCTTGCACCCGCTCACGAACATCCGCTTCTACCGACGGATCGCCGCTTTCGCCTTTTTCGCGCAGTCCGTCCAGCACATCCGCAACCATATCACCGATCAGCCGGAATTCGACCGGGCCGAAACCGCGGGTGGTACCGGCGGGAGAACCGACGCGGATACCGCTCGTCTTCATCGGCGGCTGCGGATCATTGGGAATGCTGTTCTTGTTGCAGGTGATCCCTGCCCGTTCGAGCGCTTCATCGGCGTCACGACCGGTAATTCCCAGCGGTGACAGATCGATCAGCGCGAGATGGGTGTCGGTACCACCGGCGACCACATCGGCGCCGCGTTCCTTAAGTGTTGCTGCCAGCATCTTGGCATTTTCGATTACCGCAGCAGAATAGCTTTTAAACTCGGGACGCAATGCCTCGCCGAAAGCAACTGCTTTGGCAGCGATCACATGCATCAGCGGACCGCCTTGCAGGCCAGGAAAAACCGCAGAATTGATCTTCTTGGCAATGGCCTCGTCATTGGTCAAAATCATGCCGCCACGCGGTCCGCGCAGCGTCTTGTGCGTCGTGGTCGTGACAACATGGGCATGATCCAGCGGGCTGGGATGCAGTCCGGCGGCAACCAGTCCGGCAAAATGCGCCATATCGACCATGAAGATCGCACCAACGGCATCGGCAATCGCGCGGAACTTGGCGAAATCGATCTGGCGCGGATAGGCGGAACCACCGGCAATGATCAGTTTCGGCTGGTGTTCCTTGGCCAGAGCCTCGACTTCTTCATAGTTGATCAGGTGATCATCGTCGTTGACGCCATATTGGATGGCGTTGAACCATTTGCCCGATTGCGCCGGTTTCGCGCCATGGGTCAGATGTCCGCCGGCATCGAGCGACATTCCAAGAATAGTATCACCCGGCTTGACCAAAGCCAGCATCACCGCGCCATTGGCCTGCGCACCCGAATGCGGTTGCACATTGGCAAAGCCGCAATCGAATAGCTGCTTGGCGCGCTCGATCGCCAGCGTCTCGACATCATCCGAAGGCGCGCAGCCCTGATAATAGCGACGTCCGGGATAGCCTTCGGCATATTTGTTGGTGAAGACCGAACCTTGCGCCTGCAGCACAGCTTTGGAGACAATATTCTCCGACGCAATCAGTTCAATCTGGTTCTGCTGGCGCGTCAATTCGGAATTGATCGCTCCGGCAACCGCTGGATCGCTTTCGTCGACCGAAAAGTCAAAGAAACCGGTCTGCCTGATATCCTGAATATCTGCGACGTTGCTCATGCGCTTGCTCCTTGGGCTTGTGGTGCGGACAGTTTATCGACGCGGCGTTGATGCCGGTCGCCGCCAAATGGGGTTTTCAGAAAGACGTCGAGACAGTCTTTCGCGATTTCGATACCGACGAGCCTTGCGCCCATCGCGATGACATTCGCGTCATTATGTTCGCGCGAGAGTTTCGCCGAAAGGCCTTCGGAGACCAGTGCACAGCGACAGGCCGGATTGCGATTGACAGCCATGGAAATGCCGATACCGGATCCGCACAATGCCACGCCGCGTTCCGCGCGTCCGGAAGCCACTTCCTCGGCCAGCTTATAGCCATAATCGGGATAGTCGACACTATCGGCTGTCATCGGCCCCAGATCGCTGACCTCGTGACCTGCCTCTTGCAACCAATCCACCAGCGCAGCCTTCATATCGAGGGCGGCATGATCGGAGGCAATGGCGACGCGCATGGGCTGTTCCTGTCATTAGAATCGGGATGGCCGCTATTTAGTAGAGAGCGCAATGATAGGCCACCAAATATTTGACGCGCCGCGTCATGCGAAGCGTGACAAACCATCAATCCAGATGAAGGCCGGAGACTCTTTCCGGCTAAAAGACAGATGCTTTCTGAACCATACCGGATAAGGCCCTGATTTAACCCCCGGATAACAGCTTATTCCGCCCGTCAGATTTCCATCTGACTCCCAAGTTCCACCACGCGGTTGCTAGGCAGTTTGAAAAATTCCATCGCGGTCGCCGCGTTGCGCAGCAGCCAGGCGAAGAGTTTTTCCCGCCAGATCATCATTTCCGGTTTCTTCGACGGCAGCAAAGTCTGGCGCGACAGGAAGAAGCTGGTGGTCATCATGTCAAACTCCATGCCGCAGCCTTTGACCTGTTTCAGCGCTTCCGGAACATCGGTTTCCTGCATGAAGCCGAAATGGAGAATGAGGCGGTAGAAGCCATGACCGAGATCCTTCACTTCGCAGCGTTTGTTGGCAGAAACCGTCGGGACATCCTTGATGTTGACGGTCAGGATTACCACCCGCTCGTGAATCACCTTGTTATGCTTGATATTGTGGAGCAGCGCCGATGGCACGCCGGCAGAGGAAGACGCCATAAAAATTGCCGTCCCGGGTACGCGGGTGGCGCTATTGGCAGCGGACTTGGTGAAAATTTCGATCGGCATGGCCGCTTCCGCCATATTCTTCCGCATGATCTGCCGCCCTTTGGCCCAGGTCGTCAGAATGATGAAGGCGACGCCGCCGACAGCCAACGGGAACCAGCCGCCATCGGGAACCTTGGTCAGATTGGCGGCAAAATAAGCACCATCGACGATGAAGAAAATGGCCAGCAGCGGCACGGTGATCCAGAGCTTCCATTTCCACAGCACGATCATCACAATGGCCAGCAGGCAGGTGTCGATGAACATCGCACCGGTGACGGCGATACCATAAGCCGAGGCAAGGTTGCTCGAACTCTGGAAGGTCAGCACCAGCAGGATGACCGCTATCATGATCGCCCAGTTGACGAACGGGATGTAAATCTGCCCCGCTTCCGACGCGCTGGTATGCTTGATCGTCAGGCGCGGAATGAAGCCAAGCTGGATCGCCTGATGGGTGACCGAGAAGGAACCCGAAATCACGGCCTGGCTGGCAATGAATGTCGCCATGGTCGCCAGGATGACCAGCGGCAAACGCAGCACTTCCGGTGCCATGATGAAAAACGGACTTTCAATCGCGGCCGCGGCTCCGGCAGCGTCGAGCGAGAGGATCATCGCGCCCTGTCCGAAATAGTTGCAGAGCAGAGCCGGCATGACAAAACCGTACCAGGCGACGCGCATCGGCTTCTTGCCGAAATGGCCCATGTCGGCAAACAGGGCTTCGGAGCCGGTTACAGCCAGCACGACCGAACCGAGGGCGAGAAATGCTTTCACTCCGTCGGTGATGAAAAACTGGACAGCATACCAGGGGTTAAAGGCAAAGAGGATCGAGGGATGTTCAACAATCTGAATGATGCCAAGCGTGGCGATGACGGCAAAATAGACAAACATCACCGGCGCAAATAATGCGCCTATTTTCGCGGTACCGCGCGACTGCAGCAGAAAGAGGAATATCAGCAGGGTAAGCGCGATCGGAATGACCAGATGACCCAGTCCGGGCTGAACAATCGCCAGGCCCTCGACCGCCGACAGAACCGAAATCGCTGGGGTGATCATGCTGTCGCCATAGAAGAGCGCCGTCGCAAAGACGCCGAGCAATATCGCCAGCCAGCCATATTTTGATCGTCGCATGGCTCCGGAAATCAGCGCAACAAGCGCCAGACTGCCGCCCTGCCCCTTGTTGTCCGCCCGCATGGTGATCGAGACATATTGAATGGTCACGACCAGCGTCATCGACCAGAAAATCAGGCTGACCACGCCCAAGACGTGGACGCGGTCCAGTTCCAGCGGATGCGCCCCGATGAACGTTTCGCGAAAGGCGTATAGCGGGCTGGTGCCGATATCGCCGAACACGATTCCAATCGCGCCCGCAGCCAGCTTGGCAATGGCAGTGTTGCGCTGAGGCGAGCCGTGGGTTTGCACCGTGCTACCTTGCGCTTCTGCGCTTTCGGTTGGTTCTGCAGACATTGGTTGGCCGTTAAGGCGTACCCCGATCAATTTGGACACAACAGTCTTTTACTGACATTCATTTCAGCAAGCGCGAGCGCTTAGCACCGGCATTTAGCAGGCGCAACAAAACGACGGACTGCGAATAGCAAGCCATTCATAATACAAGGTTTTTACTGCCCTGCAGAGGACTCCGGCACCACAGGAAGCGACGGTTGTATCTTTTCCATCGTCGCCAGTCGCGACTCGAGATCTGCGCGCCACGGGGCGTCTTCGCTGCTCCGGGCCAGCAATTCGGTCCAGATTGCCCTTGCCTGATCGATCTTGCCCGACTGCGCATAAGCCAGCCCAAGGAAAAACGGTGGACCTGGATGTTCCGGCGACAGATCGGCGGCTTTCTGGAAAGCAAATTGCGCGGCAGGCGTAATCACGCCGTCAGCATGGACCACCAGTGCATTGCCCAATCCGACCCACAGATCGGGATCGTCCGGATGCTCTCTTACCCCGTTGCGCAGATAATTGGCGGCGGCGCCATGTTTTTTCGCGCGGTTGAGGGAATCGGAAAAGATCAGCCATTCCTGCGCGGTGCCGAAACGCTCGCCCATCTCGTTGCGTGCATCGATCATATCATCGTCGAAGCTATTCGGCTTTTCGATCGGCACCACCGATACGCCCGCCATGCCGGGATGCCCCTGCCAGGCGTAACCGGCAACACCGAGCAACAGCGCCGCAGCGGTAATTTCATAGGTGCCACGCGACAATTTTCCCAATTTGATCAGAGCGCCAGCGCAAATTAACACCAGTAGAAATAATATGATCCAGCCCATCATTCACCATCCTTGGTTTTGCGGAACCGTCCGCGCGCCAGCCACAGGGCCGCGAGCAACAGCATTATCGGCGCGATCCACAGCGGCCATGTGACAGCAGAGGCTATCGGCGGATTATAGGAGACCCAATTGCCATAGCGTTCGATCAGCCAGCTTCTGACCTCTTCGGGCGTTTCACCAGCGGCAATTCTTTCCCGGACCTGACTGCGCATATCCCCGGCCATCGGCGCATTGCTGTCGGCAATCGACTGGCTCTGGCATTTCAGACAGCGTAATTCTTCCATCAGGTCGCGCGCGGCGGCTTCCTGTTGCGGGTCATCCAGCTGGCGGTCTGCATAAGGCGCAGGCGGCAATCCGGTTTGTGCTGCAATCGGAGCCGTGAAACAGAGAATGAGCAGGACAAGAAATCTCTTCATCCGGCGTCCTCCAGCAATTCGATCAGCTTGGCGATATCCTCTTGGCGGATGTCGCCGATATGCTGGTGAACGATGATGCCATCGCCATCGATGACGAAGGTTTCCGGCACACCGGAAGAACCCAGTTCCAGTTGCACCTTGCTGGTCGTGTCGGTGCCGATCCGCGTATAGGGATTGCCCCAGCGGTTGAGAAAATTGGCGATATCTTCGGGCGTGTCGCGGCTGGCTATCGCGTTGATTTCAACACCAGCCTGCTGCAGCGCCAGCAATTGCGGTGCCTCGGCTATGCAGGGCACGCACCAGCTGGCGAAGACGTTGAGCAAAGTCGGCTTGCCTTTGTTCAGGTCGGCACTGCTCAAGCCAGGCCGTTGCTCGACCGCTGCGGGTAACGCAAAGGCAGGCATCGGTTTGCCGACCATTTTGCTCTCGATAATATTATCCTTCGGCATGATCAGGCCAGTCGCAACCGCGGCGAAGAAGATGCCGAACAGCACGAGCGGCAGCCAGAGCAACCAGCGGTTCATAGTGTGGCCTCGGCATATTCCCGCTGGTTGCGCTGTTTATAACCGCGCCGCAAGCGGCCGACCATCGCCAGAAACCCGCCGAGCGCTACCAATATGCCGCCATACCAGATCAAAGGCACGAATGGCTTCCACCAGACCCGTATCTGCCACCGGCCTTCGCTGTCTCCGTCACCGAGGACCACATAGAGTTGCCCGTTCCATCGGGTCAGCAGTGCGGCTTCGCTGGTTTGCGTCTGGGCAGCGGCAAACATGCGGTTTTGCGGCGTAATTTCGTGGATAGCGCCATCGCCATATTGCGCGGTTATCCGGGCTTCAAGCGCTGTCCAATTGGGTCCGGCCATAGGCTCGATCGCTTCAAACTTGAGCTTCCAATGGTTCACTGCGATTTCGTCACCGGGTTGCGCCGCGACCAGTCTTTCTTCGGTAAAGCTGCTTTCGCAAGCCATGCCGACGAGAGCCACCGCGATGCCGAAATGGGCGATCACCATGCCATAAGTGTGCAGCGGCGTGCGGCGAAGGTTGCGTTTCCACAAAGGTGCGAAACTGGCAACGGCAACGCCGGCTGCCAGCCCGAGGCCAAGCAGTGCGAGAATCGACATGCCGGTGGTGAATAGCGCCAGTGCAAACAGGGCAGCGGCGGCAATCAGAATCGGGATCGAAATGCGGTTCAGCAAAGCCTTGGGATTATCACGTCGCCAGCGCAGCAGCGGACCGGCTGCCATGACCGCGACCAGCATCAGCGCCAACGGTCCGGTCGCGAGATTAAAATAGGGAGGGCCAACCGACAGCTTGTCGCCGGTGACCGCTTCGACCAACAACGGATAAAGCGTACCGATAAAAACCAGCGCCAAAATAACCGACAGCAAAAGATTGTTTGCTACCAGCGCGCCTTCCCGGCTGACCAGTTCAAAGCGCTTGCCTTCCTTCACCGTGCCGACACGCAGCGCGAATAGCGCCATTGCGCCGCCAATATAGATGGCGAGCAAGGCCAGAATGAAGCTGCCTCTTTCGGGATCAACCGCAAAGGCATGTACGCTGGTCAAGATGCCGGATCGCACCAGAAATGTCCCGATCATCGACATCGAGAATGCTACCACAGCCAGCATTAGCGTCCAGGCCCGCAGACTGTCGCGCGTGGCCAGCACCGTTACCGAATGGAGCAAGGCTGTCGCTGCCAGCCAGGGCATGAGCGAGGCATTTTCGACGGGGTCCCAGAACCACCAGCCGCCCCAGCCAAGTTCATAATAGGCCCAGTAGCTGCCAGCGGTAATACCGAGTGTGAGGAATATCCAGGCGCCCAACACCCATGGCCGCATCGCCTTGGCAAAATCGGCTCCGACATCGCGGGTGATCATCGCGCCAACCGCGAAGGAGAAGGCTACCGAAAGCCCGACATAGCCGAAATAAAGCGTCGGCGGATGGAAGGCGAGACCGGGGTCCTGTAGCAGCGGGTTGAGCCCCTGCCCGTCCGCTGGCACGGGAAACATCCGTTCGAACGGGTTGGACGATACCAGGAGAAAAGCGTAAAATCCCAGACTGATGAAGGCTTGCGCCGCCAGCGTTGCGACCAGCGTTCTGGTCTTTAGCGAGCGTTCGAACAGCGCGATAAAAGCACCGGCCATCCCCATCACCGTGACCCAGAGCAGCATCGATCCTTCATGATTGCCCCAGGTTCCGGCAAATTTGTAGAGCAACGGCTTTACGGAAGCGCTGTTCATCACCACCAGCTTGACCGACATGTCGGAACGCAGGAACAACCAGATCAGCAGCAAAAAGGACAGGCTGACAAACAGGCCCTGCGCAACCGCTACAGGCCGGATCGCGGCATAATAGTCTTCCCGCTGAGCGCGAAGGCCAATGGCCCCCAGCGCAAATTGCAGCAGCGCCAGTGCAGCAGCCAGCCAGAGCGCGATCAGGCCTGTTTCGGCGATCATTGGACCAGCGTCTCCGTCTTTTGTCGTCCGGATGTCATATCAATGCCTTCCAGCTCTCGCGGGATGTAATTTTCATCATGTTTGGCGAGCAATGTCTCGGCGACAAACATGCCGTTGGCATCAAGCCGGCCATCGGCGACCACGCCCGAACCTTCAACAAACAGGTCTGGAGTAATGCCGGTATAGGTGACTTTTTGCCGGGCACCGGCGTCCTGAACGATGAACTGCACCGTGACACCGTCGGCCGAGCGCTGGATCGTTCCATTCTCGACCATACCGCCAAGACGTATGGCCGCGCCCGCTTCCGGTTTCTGCTCAGCGATATCGGATGGCGTGTAGAAATAACTCGCCTGATCCTGCAACGCATAGGCGGCCAACAGGCCGGCGCCGATCAGTGCAACCACCGCCAGCAGCACCAGTGTCAGTCTTTGATGCTTTGCTTTCATTTCCGTTTGCTCAACTGATCTGCCTTCGCTTCCGCCTTGCGCATCGCCAGATAGCTATGCGCCACGACCAAGGCTGTGCCCAACAGCACAAACGCATAGGAAGCAATCACAAAGGGCAAATGATTCATTCTGCTGCCATCCTTTTCAGCCGGGCATCGACTTTGGTTTGTGCCAGACTGGCGCGCATCCGCATAAGCACAATCGCGCCGAATAGCAGAGAGAAACCTATCGCCGAAACCAATAGAGGCCATAAATAGAGCGGATCGATGGTCGATTTGCCCAAGATGTTGATGCTGGTACCCTGATGATGGGTCTCCCACCATTCGACAGAAAAGCGGATGATCGGCAGATTGATGATGCCGACGACCCCGAAAATGGCGGCTATCCGGCTCTGGCCTTTGCTCTTGCTGGCCTCGTTGGCCAGCACGATATAGGCAAGATAGAGAAAAAACAGCACCAGCATCGAGGTCAGACGGCCGTCCCAGACCCACCATGTCCCCCATGCCGGACGCCCCCAGATTGCCCCGGTGATCAGACATAATAGGGAAAACAACGCCCCGGGCACAGCAATCGCGCGGGCTGCATGAGAGGCGAGCGGATGGCGCCAGATCAATTCGGTAATACTGGCAATGGCAATGCCGGACCATCCGGCCATACCGAGCCACGCCATCGGCACATGGACGAAGATGATCTTCACCGTATCGCCCTGCAACCGCTCGGCCGGCGTCGCCCACAGGCCCCAGATGCACGCGACCAATACCATGGCGATCCCGCCGAAAAGTAAAAACGGCGTCAGCGGCCTGGCAAGTGACAGGAAGCGGGTGGGATTGGCATATGCGTGCATGGGTAAAGCGATATTGCCTCGGTTACGGATGTTCAACATCAATCGCGGCTTTCGATGGCAGAAGCGCGGCAAGGCGACAAGCGTTTTTCCGAATTGCGACCTGTAACGAGGTCGCGGACCGATTCTCGGAACATTGTCCGCAGACCATCCTTCGTGGCTGGTCACAAGCGGCTAGTGGATGGTAATCAGCGTCAATTTTTCGGCGAGTTCCAGCGATACCTTATAGTCGGACTCAAAATAGACACCCGCGACATCATTCTCGACCAGACCGATCCGCCCGAGCATTTCCTGCGGCTGTGGTTGCACGCCCGACAGGATGATCTTTGCCCCGGACACGCGGGCCTGCTCGATAAATTCCTCAATCATCGTAACTCCGCTCGCGTCGAGCATCGGCACCAGCCGCATGCGTAATATGATGACTTTCGGCGTCCGCCCGATCTTGCGCATGGCATCGAGCAATTCACCGGCGACGCCAAAAAACACCGGGCCATTGATCCGGAACACTTCGACGCCCGGGGGAAGATCGTCCCGCTGGCTCAGGTCATCGAGATCATCATCAGGATCCGGCGCATTGCCGTTGTCCAGCTGCACGGTCTCGCTCATCCGCGCCATGAACAACAGCGACGCCAGGGTGACCCCCACACCGATCGCCACGGTCAGATCGACCAATACGGTCAACCCGAAGGTCAGCAACAACACCGCACGATCACTATTGGGCATGCGGAGCAACGCGATAAACCGGTCAATCTCGCCCATGCCCCAGGCGACCACGAACAGGATCGCGGCCAATGCAGCCATCGGCACATAAGCCATCAAGCTGCTGCCAAACAGAATGAACAAAAGGATGAAAAGCGCATGCATCATGCCAGCCACGGGCGTTTTCGCGCCGGCCTTGATATTCGTCGCGGTCCGCGCGATCGCTCCGGTTGCCGGCAGTCCGCCAAACAGGACCGACCCGAGATTGGCGATGCCCTGCCCGATCAATTCCTGGTTGGACCGGTGGCGGGTGCCGGTCATGCCGTCCGCTACCACTGCTGAGAGCAGCGCTTCGATCCCGGCAAGAAAGGCGATCGTGAAAGCCGAAGGCAGCAATTCAGCAACCCTTGCCCAGGTCACGACTGGCAGCGACGGCATCGGCATGGTCGCCGGCATATCCGGAAAGCGCGTCCCGATCGTATCGACGGGCAGCTTGAGCAGCGCGACGACGATCGAGGCCAGCACCAGCGCAATCAGGAAACCGGGCAGCTTGGGCGCGAATCTCTTAAGCGCGATAATCACGAAGAAAGCGCCGAGACCAACCAGCAGGGTCGCCATATGCACCGTCGACATGGCGCCGAAATAGGCCTGCCACTTGGGCAGAAATTCGGAAGGAACTTCTTCAAGCGTCAGTCCCAGAAAATCCTTCACCTGACTGGAGGCAATGATCACCGCGATCCCGGCGGTAAAACCGGTTACCACCGGATGCGGGATGAACTTGATCAGCCGCCCGATCTTAAACGCCCCGGCCGCGATCAGGATCAGCCCCGCCATGAATGTAGCGATCAGCAGGCCGTCATAGCCATGCTGGGCAATGACGTTGAACACGACCACGACAAAAGCGCCCGTTGGTCCCCCGACCTGAACCCGGGAACCGCCGAGGAAGGAAATCAGAAAGCCGGCGATGACTGCAGTAATCAGCCCCTTGTCTGGCGATGCGCCGCTGGCAATGGCCAGCGCCATCGATAAAGGCAGAGCAACGATGGCAACGGTGAGACCGGCCACTGCATCGGCCTTGAACAGGCCGGAATTATAGCCTTCGCGCATCGTCGTGATGATTTTGGGGGTAAAGCTCTGCATCGGAAGAACCTCTATTCCGCGCCCGCGTCCGACCCTGCCTGGTCGAACAGGATCGAGCCTACCGCATTGGCCGCCTTGCCATCCATGGTCTCGCGCATCCGCACACCGCGGCCGATGCCGGTGCTCGGTGCATTTTCGCCAATCAGCTCGATCCCGCTATTCTCAAGCGCCCCGATAACTTTGACCAAAGTATCGACGACACCGCGCACCTGCCCGCCCGACGCTTCCATGCGCTGAATCGTGGGTAGCGACAGACCGGCCAGTTCTGCCAGCTGCCGCTGATCGATACCCAGCAAGGCGCGCGACGCCCGCATTTGTTGCGACGTGATCATTAATCTATTCCTTATGATATATAAAACATCAAATATCAGTATTAACAATTTATTCTAATAGTGTATAGAGGATATTCGCCGATGACGGTATATCAGGACCGGCGATCCTGACAGGAACACAAACCAGACCAATTTCACCGCGATGATGGTACCTGTCTTTTGATCGGCCCGTTCATCGCCCTCACGGACGCCTGCGGAATATTCCGCAGCTGCCGCAAACCAGAGGCTGCCATAAAGTCAGCCGGAATTTCCAAAGAAGATTGGACAGGAAAATATTAATGGCCGGATTTGAAACTTTGCTCGACAGAATCGTTGATGACATGAGTAGCAGCGATGGAGCAGAAGATAATATGACGGAGAAACGCATTATCCCCGCTCTGCCGAAAACGGCGTTGGAAGCGTGCACCCGCGGTCTGCTGGGCCGCTGTCCGAGCTGCGGCGAAGGCAAGATGTTTCCTCGCCTGCTCAAGCCGATCGAACATTGCCCGGCATGTGGCCAGGACTGGACCGCGCAACAGGCCGATGATTTTCCAGCCTATGTCGCGATCATCGTGACCGGGCATATATTGGCGCCCGTCATCATCTTCATGATCAACGAGACCGGCTTTTCCATGTGGACCAATCTCGCGATCATTATAATCCTCGCGCTCATTCTGATTGCGGCCTTGCTGCAACCCGCCAAGGGCGCGATCATCGCCCTGCAATGGTGGATGGGGCTGAACGGATTTGAAAAGCCCGCGCGGCCGACCGCGGCGATAATCCCCGATAAAGGCCGTGATCTCTGACAGCCGGAATTTCGGTCTGGAAACGCGACCCCCCGCGACATGGTTTTGGCGTGTTCGTGCTTGTCACGAAACCGTCAATAAAGATTCATCTAGCAGTCTTCGAAACGGTCATTTCCCTTCACAATTAGCGCCTAGAGGCCCGGTACATCAGATTTACCGGAGGGCATCATGGCCAGAATATCTAAGTTTCGCAAAGAGTTACTAATCGGATCAGCGGCTATTCTGCTCGCTCTTCCGGGCGCGGCATGGGCCGGTACGGTCAGCGGCGTGGTCAGTGACCCGAGCGACACTAGAGGATTGCAGTCCGCCCAGGTCCGCATCGTCGAACTGGACCGCGTGGTCACCACCGGTCGCGATGGCAGCTATCGCTTTCCCGATGTTCCCGCCGGGACCTATACGCTGGAAACCCGCTATATCGGCGCAGACACCAGCCAGACCAGCATCACGGTCAGCGAAACCGCCCCGACTGTCACCAATATCGTGCTCAAAAGCGGCGGGGGTTCGGAAATTCTGGTGATTGGCCAGAGCGCCAATCAGGCAAGTTCCCTGTCCCGCAAGCGCGAAGCCGATGGCGTTTCCTCGGTCCTGACCCGCGACTCGATCGGCCAGTTCCCCGACCAGAATGTGGCGGAGTCGCTCCGCCGCATACCGGGCGTCAACATCCTCAATGACCAGGGTGAAGGCCGGTTTGTTTCGGTGCGCGGCCTTGATCCCAATCTTAATGCCTCGTCACTGAACGGCGTGCGCATCCCCTCCCCCGAAAGCGATGTCCGATCGGTCGCGCTCGACGTAATTTCCAGCGACCTTATCGAGTCGATCGAAATCAAGAAATCGCTGACCCCCGATATGGATGCCGACACGATCGGCGCTTCGATCGAAATCAAGACCGTCAGCGCATTTGACCGCAAGAAAGACCTGCTGACGGGCAAGATCGAGGGCAGCTACAACGACTATGCTGGCCATGTCTCACCAAAGGGCAGCATCGACTTTTCCACCCGGCTGACCGACAATATCGGCGTTGCAGGCGGCATATCTTATTATAAGCGCAAGTTTGAAACCGACAATATCGAAGCCGAAGGCTGGGACGTCAACGATGATGGCGTCGTCTATGCCGAGGAAGTCCAGTATCGCGACTATGATGTCGAACGGGAACGGATCAGCGCGTCACTCTCCTTCGATTTCCGCGCCAGCGACAACACAGAATTATATGTTCGCGGTATCTACAGCCAGTTCGACGATCAGGAATTTCGGACCCGCACCACCTTCAAGCTCGACGAGGAAGCCAGCAGTGGCGATGCCACTAGCGCCCAGTTTGATGACGCCGATGGCGAAATCGAAATCGAACGGGACGTCAAGGACCGTATGGAAAGCCAGAAAATCCGCTCGCTCGTGCTCGGCGGCAAGACCGAAACCGGTCCGTGGAAAATCGAATATTCGGGCAGCTGGTCGAAATCGAGCGAATATGAAAATGGTTCGCTTGATCCCACCACCTTTTCCAACAAGTTCGAAGGCGACGGCGTCGGCGTCTTGTTCGACTATAGCGATCCCCGGGTACCACTTTACAGCATCGTTTCCGGCGCGGCTCTCGCCAATGATGCCAGCGTCTACGAACTGGCCGATGTCGAACTGACCACATTGTCCGATGCGCAGGACGAAGAATATTCGGCCCGCCTCGACGTCTCCCACATCTTCGCAATGGATAGCGGCGACTTCACCGTAAAGGGCGGCTTCAAGGGCCGCTGGCGCGAGAAAAGCCACGATAACAATGTGGAATTCTATGAGGACGGTACCGGCAATTACACATTGGCCGATGTGCTCGGCACACAAACCTATCGCATCACCGATCTAGGCCCGGTTGCCAGCCATACTGGCCCGACGGAATATTTCCGCGCCAATTTCGGCGATTTCGAGCTGCAGGAAATCGACAGCCAGTTCGACTCCGCTGTTTCGGACTATGTGAACCAGGAAGATATTTACGCCGGCTATCTGCTTGGCCGCTGGGACAGCAACAAGCTTCGGGTGATCGGCGGTCTTCGTTTCGAACGTACCGAAAATGTCATTTCGGCCAATACGGTGACCCTGGTCGAGGAGGATGCCACGTTCGGCGGCGTGCTGTTTACCGAAGACACCGTGGTCGTTGCGCCCAACAGCTTCTCACGCAGTTATGACCACTGGCTGCCGAGCCTCAACATCCGCTTCGAACCGCAGCGGAACCTGGTCCTGCGCGCCGCCGGCTATCGCAGTGTCGTGCGCCCAAACCTGTCCGATCTGGCCCCCCGCTTTGCGGTCGAGCAGAATGACGACGACGAGCGTGAAGGTGAATTCGGCAATCCCGACCTCCAGCCTTATGAAGCCTGGAATTTCGACGCTTCCGCAGAATATTATTTCAGCACGAACGGCGCGCTGACGGCCAATGTCTTCTACAAGGACATCAAGAATTTCATCGTCGATTCGCTCGAGGAAGACGGCACCCGCTTCGGCATTGACTTTGACGAGGCAACCATACCGATCAACGGCAGCAGCGCCGAAGTCTTCGGCATCGAACTGGGCTTCGCACAAGCGCTCAACTTTCTGCCCGACCCGCTCGACGGCTTTCTGGTCAATTTCAACTATACCTATACCGATGCCACCGGCACGGTGCCGACCGACGGCGACATCAATGATCTGCGTAACATTGCTCTGCCAAGCAGCTCCAAACATACCTTCAATGCGGTGCTTGGTTATGAAAAGGGCCCGTTTGATTTCCGGCTGGCCGGCACATACCGCGACCGGTATCTTGATGAACTGGGCGCGGAAGCCAGCGAGGACCGCTATGTCGACAATCACTTCCAGCTCGACGCCAGTGTGAAATTCAAACTGAACAAGAATGTGCGGCTGTTTGCGGAATGGATCAACATCAACAATGCCAAATATTTCGCCTATCAGAATTTCGAATCGACCCAGAGACTGCTGCAATATGAAGAATATGGCTCGACGTTCAAATTTGGCGCAAAGATAACAATGTGATGAAAAATATAATCTCCCCTCTCCTGCTCGGCAGCCTGGCCCTTTCCGGTTGCACCACCACCGCCGTTGCCGTCTCTTCGGCCCCGACTCTGGAACTGACCGCTGACGCGGAAACGGTCCCCGTCGGTACGGTCAACCGCGACGCTGCGGATGATCCGGCAATCTGGCGCAATGCCAAGGATCCGGCGAAAAGCCTGATCATCGGCACCGACAAGCGCGCCGGTCTCTATGTCTACGGGCTGGACGGATCGAAAAAATCCTTCCTTCCCGAAGGCGAGCTCAACAATGTCGATCTGCGCGAAGTCATGATCGACGGGAAACAGACCGTGCTGGTCGGGGCAAGCATCCGCAATGATCCCGCCAATGCCCATGTCGGTCTCTACAAGCTCGACACGGATAGCGCCGAGCTGGAGCTGCTGGGCAAATTTCCGGCCGGTTCCGGCGAAGCTTACGGCTTTTGCTTTGGCCAGGATCAAGGCGGCGAAACCTTCGCCTATATGATCGAGAAAAGCGGCTTCGTCCGCGAAATCACCCTGTCCTTTGATGGCGGCACGCCAGCCGCAACCATCGGCCGGGAACACAAGCTGGCAACCCAGCCGGAAGGCTGCGTCGTCGATGACCGGACCGGGCGGCTCTATGTCGGTGAGGAGAATAGCGGCATCTGGCTGTTCGAACTGGACGCGGACAATTTCGTCCCGCAACGCTTCGCCAATATCGATGGCCGCGAGCTGGTCGCCGATGTCGAAGGTCTGGCTCTGGCACCCGAAGGCGCAAATGGCGGCTATCTGGTCGCCTCAAGCCAGGGCGACAATAGCTATGTGCTCTATGACCTGACCAGCGGCACCTATGTGAACCGCTTTCGCCTTGTCGACGGCGTCGTTGACGGCACATCGGAAACAGACGGCATCGAAGTCATATTGGGCGACTTTGGCTCGGCCTATCCCGAAGGCCTGATGGTGATGCAGGATGGTGCCAATGAAGGCGGCACGCAGAATTTCAAACTTGTAAGCTGGTCAAAGATCAAGGCTGCGGTCGCGCCATAATATTGAACGCTGGAACGGAAGGGAGCGCATCTGCGCAGCTCTCTTCCGTCAAAACTTCTTTCCTACAACCGACCCGGTCCTCTATCCTCCGGCCTGTCCTTCGCCATGCGCGGGACAGGCTCTTTGACATTCAAACGGAAGGAGGATGCTCATACGACCTTTGAAACCCCGCGCACCGGTGCGGAAAATCCAAAGGTTACACTAGGCGCCGGAATGGCATCCAGAAACGGTTAGAAAACCAAGCCTTTCAGGCAAAGGTCACAGAAAACAAAACAATTGAACTGTGTAAAGTTCGGCCTGGGCCTAGCCCCGGCCGATCAACGCCATTGCCATATTGTCGGCGACATCTGAATCCGGCAATTTTTGTGCCGCGCTCTGTTCCCAGATTTCGGTCAGACGCTCTGGAATCATCGCAACCCTGCGATTGACTTCCTTGACGTCGCCATCGCCGAGATATTCGAGACCGACGCTGATGATCCCGCCGCTGTTGATAACATAATCCGGCGCAAACAGGATGTTACGGTCAAAGATTCGCTGGCCGTCTTCCGGAGTCGCGAGCTGGTTGTTGGCGCCGCCTGCAACGATCGGAACGTTCAGATGGGCGATAGAGACTTTGTCCAGTATCGCGCCCAAGGCATTGGGACTAAACACATCCGCTTCGATCCGCATGACCTCGTCGAGGCCGACGACCGTTGCGCCAATTTCCTCTGCCAGCGCCGAAGCATGTTCTTTGTTAATATCAGCGATGCTCAGCTTCGCGCCATCCTTGGCCAGCAGACGGGCAAGGCCGCCGCCCACGCTGCCAACGCCCTGGATCGCCACATGGACGCCAGCCATGGTCTCACGGCCAAGCTTGTGCGCCACAGCCGCCTTCACGCCGAGATAGACGCCCATCGCGGTGAACGGACCGGGATCGCCACCGGCTTCGCCGCTGTTGCTGACCGGCAGGCCGGAAACATATTTGGTCTCCTTGGTCAAAGCGACCATGTCCGCAGCGGTAATTCCGACATCTTCGGCGGTCACATATTGGCCGCCAAGCGACTCGACCATCCGGCCGAAAGCGGCCAGCATTTCCGGTGTCTTGGTGCGATTGCGGTCGGCGAGGATCACTGCCTTGCCGCCGCCCAGCGGCAGACCGGCCATCGCGTTCTTGAAGCTCATGCCGCGCGACAGGCGCAGCGCATCGGTCACCGCGGTTTCGCGGTTCTCGTAATGCCAGAAACGGGTTCCGCCGGCGCCGGGGCCGAGATGGGTGCTGTGCAGGGCGATAATCGCGCTGAGGCCGCTGTCGGCATCATGAAAAAAATGAACCGCTTCATGGTCGTCAAAATCCGGCAAATCCCACATCACGCTCATGGCGGTTGTCCCTAGCAAACTGGAGTAATTAAATATCTCATAGCTGTAATTTAATTACAAATAAAGAGAGACTTTGCAGCAAGGCCAGGTGGTGATGGCCTTATGCTTCTAAGGGGAAAATGGGGCGATCGAGGGGTCTTGAACCCCCGACCTCCGGTACCACAAACCGGCGCTCTAACCAACTGAGCTACGATCGCCACAAGCCGCGCACTATATAGCCGCATTGCGATGGGGTCCATAGGGATAGGCGGTGGCAATCGTCAAGCATTTAGCAGGCCATTCTGGAATTAAAACGCATCGCCGCGCTGGCGATGGACGAGGCGGGCCGGTTGCCGGGCCGCATCGATCAACGCCCGCTCCTCGACCAGCGCGCTTTGCATCTCGACTGTCAGATCGACGCGGAACCAGCGCGTTGTCAGCTTGGCCTGGCTTTGTGCTTCAGACGTTGCGCCCAAGCTGACAGGATAGGATTGCGCCCAGAAGTCATTCAGACTGCCATAGCCCAGCTCCGGTCGCCGTCCGAGAAATTGCCGCGCGGGCGTAAGATCGGAGGGCACAGCTCCCAGCATGGCCAGCAATATCGCCTGCTCCGGCCGCAGGGTATTGATATTGATCGGCGACAGATCGGTGGTCGGCAAGGCGCATATCCATGGTGCGAGGCGGACGTACACATCGTCGGACACGCCCTTGATCGTTCGTAACTCGCTGACATCGACGATCAGCGCATTGGCCGTGCGATAGGGGCTCTCTTGCTGCAAATAATATTGATCCTCTGCCCCGCGGGGAGCCGCCACCATATCGCTGTCGATCCAGTCCGCGACCGATTCCGCAATATCAGCGGCATCGCCATCCAATATGCCCAGCATGACCATTAACCGCGAAAATTGCGCCAGACCTTCCGGCCTCGCCGAGAGGATATCCTGCTGCTGCGTCACGAGGCTGTTGATATTGAAGCAATTGCCGCCGTCGGCCAGCGATGCGTTGATCATCCCGCCGGGCACCGGAAAACTCTGTTCCTTGCCGTTCCAGCCGCCGATATTGATCGTCCGGCCCGGCGAAGCGGACACAATCTCTTCGGCAGAGCGCATGCCGATCGATTCTGCGGCAATCAGATAGGCCTTGGCCTGTGACAATTCCCGCGCATTGGAAGCAAGCTTGGTCGCGCCGGCCAGCCGGTCAATCCCGTGCGCTGCCAAAATCGCGATCACCGCGACCAGCAACAACACCGTCAGCAGCGCCGCGCCACGTTCCTTCCCGGTCCCTATCTCCCGAAATTCGCTCACAAATAACCCGTCCCGACCAGAAACAAATGGCGATATCGCCGCCCCTGCTGATCAAACCGGATCTCGATCGCCCGCGGCAAGTCTGCCAGTCTCTCGGTTTCCCAACGACCGGACCACAGCCCGCGCTTGTCACGAAAGCGAACCTCCAATGTCTCGACGTTCGAGATCAGCACCGCCGGCTGATCAATCGTGCCGCCATCGGTCATCCGGAATCGCCACCGCTCCACATTGCCGTCCGTCAGCCGATATTCGACCCGTTCCAGATTGGATCGTGCCTGCCCGTTGATATTGCTCTGGCCACCCCGGGTGAATTTCAGGAAAGCCGCCTCCGGCCCGCCGGTCTCGCTGACAAAGGCCGGCATCCGGTCACCGCGATCATCGCGATAGCTCCGCGGCAAAGCCTGGCTTAGGTCCGCCTCCATCAATGAAACGAAGCGCTGCATTTCCGCCATCTGACCCAGATTCTCTGCGGTTGTCTCGTCACTGTCGACAGCAGACCGCAGCATGATCACCCCCGCCACAGACAGCATCGCGAAAATGAACAGCGCCACCATCATCTCGACCAGAGTGAAGCCGTTGCAATTGCGGGAGTTGGCGAAAAATTCGTTCATCGTCATCGCTTATATTCAGATTGGCCCAAGCCGCAAACAGCGGTTGCGATCAACGCGGATTCATTTATCGTGAGACAGGGTAGTTAGGCACAATTTTGGACGATCATATGACAGAGGCCAATAATACATCGGCTGACTATCTTGTCGCATTGGGAAAAGTGCAGCGTTTTCCGCGCAAGGAAATAGAATTGTGCATCGTCAGGAATTTCCTCAATCCTGACGAATGCACCAAACTGGTGGCGCTGATCGACGACCAGCGGCGTCCTTCCACCATTGCCGATCCGAACGGTGACGATTATTTCCGGACCAGCGAAACCTGCGACCTCAACCATGCAAACGTCTTCGTCGCCGAGATCGATGCGAAGATCTGCGCTTTTGCGAATATCGACAAGAAATTTGGCGAACCGCTGCAGGGCCAGCGCTATGCGGTCGGTCAGGAATTTAAGGCGCACACGGATTTTTTCGATCCCGCTGGTCAGGATTTCCCAAAATATTGCTCGATCTCCGGCCAGCGCACCTGGACATTCATGCTCTATCTCAACGAACCCGACGCGGGCGGGGCCACACGCTTCACCGAATTCAAGAAGAGCTTCACCCCGGAAACCGGTACGCTGTTGTGCTGGAACAACCGGAATAAAGATGGCAGCGTCAACAACTGGACATTGCACCACGGGATGAAAGTCCGGCGCGGCACAAAATATGTGATCACCAAATGGTATCGCGAGAAACCCTGGCCATGGAACGGTTGAATCAATTGCACCAAAGACGATGAAACTTAGCAGCTATCGGCCCGGTCCGGGCATGATGGTTTCCGCTGCCTTCATCGGCCCCGGAACCGTTACTGCCTGTACATTGGCGGGTGCTAATTTCGGCTTCGCGCTGCTGTGGGCCTTGGTATTCGCCACCATCACGACAATCATTCTCCAATCCTTCGCCATCCGCATTGCGCTGGTCACCCAGTTGGGACTGGCAGAAGCGATGCTCAAATCCGTCACGTCTCCAATCGTCCGAGCGCTGGCTGCCTTGCTACTGATTTCCGCTCTGGTACTAGGCAATGCGGCCTATGAAGCCGGCAACATGTCCGGAGCAGCGCTGGGCCTAGAAGCCATTAATGGTGGCTCGTTGCCCTTTGGTATGGCGCCAGTCATCATCACCATTGCCCTGTTCGCATCTGCCATGCTGATATTCTCGAAACCAAGATGGGTGGAGAATGTCCTGATAGGCTTGGTGTTATTGATGAGCGCTGCCTTCATCCTGACCTTTCTGCTCATCAAGCCCGACCTTGGGGCCTTGCTGCAAGGTTTTGTGCCTTCAATCCCCGATGGCGGCCTGATGACCGCGATCGCTCTGATTGGCACCACGATCGTGCCTTATAACCTATTCCTGCACGCTGCGAGCGTGCGCGAGCGCTGGAACAAGGAGCAACTGCCAGAAGCGCAGCTGGATACCACGATCTCGATCGGAATCGGCGGATTGGTATCCATGACGATATTGGCAACCGCCGCAGCCAGCCTTTTCGGCAGCGGCAAGACGATAGAAAATGCGGTCGACATGGCCCAGCAGCTCACGCCTCTGTTCGGCAACATGGCGACCATCACGCTGGGCGCGGGACTATTTGCAGCGGGCCTGACCTCCGCAATCACCGCGCCACTGGCCACCGGCTATATCGTGCAGGAGATTTTCAAATCTTCCAACTCGCGGAGACCGTTCCAGATCGGCGCACTGCTTGTGATCCTCTCCGGCACGTTCGCAGCGCTGCTAGGCTATCGGCCGGTTGAACTGATTTTCGTTGCCCAGATCGCCAACGGGCTGCTGCTCCCGATCATCGCGATTTTCCTGCTTCGGCTGGCGAATAACAGGAAACTGCTCGGAGAATATGCAAATGGTCTCAAGGCCAATATCCTCGGAGCCGCCATTTTGCTGATCACCACCGCTTTGGGTTTCCGGTTGATTGCCCGTGCTGTAGGATTCTGGCCATGACCTTGACAATCGATCTGAACGCCGATCTCGGCGAGGACGAGAGCCCTGCGGGTATCGCGCGCGATATCGCAATCATGGATATCATCTCCAGCTGCAATATCGCCACCGGCGGCCATGCCGGCTCGCCAGAAAGCATGCGGACGATGCTGGCGGCTGCCAAATCGAGGAATATTGCACCCGGAGCCCATCCTTCATACCCGGACCGCAGCAATTTTGGCCGCCAATCGATGGATATCTCGCTGGAAGAATTGGAAGCATGTTTGACCGGCCAGCTGGACGATATCATATCCATAGCGGAACAAGTCGGTGTACCGTTAACCCATCTCAAACCGCATGGCGCCCTGTACAACGATGCACAGGATGATCCGCATCTCGCGAGTCTGCTCGTCGAGTTGGCAAGCAGAAGCAATCTTGCGCTGGTGGGCATGCCAAGATCCCTGATCCAGAAAACCGCCAAGGAGAGAAAAATATCGTTCATCGCCGAAGCTTTTATCGATCGGCGATATAGCAAAGACGGTCGACTGGTACCCCGCAGCGAAGCGGGAGCTGTACTTGCAAACGAGGGCGAACGTATCCGTCAGGGCCTGTCACTGGCTCAGGGAACCGAACTGACAATGCAGGATGAAAGCCTCCTGAGAATCGAAGCGCACAGTCTGTGTATTCATTCCGATAGCGATGGCGCTCTGGAAACCGCAAAGAAAATGCGGCTGGCGCTGGAAAGAGCCGGCATAGCGATTAGGCCGGTCGGATAGTGGCGGACGACGAACCGGCGATCCACATCTGCGATGACTGGATCAATTTGACATTTCCCGACTGGAAAGCGGTTCGGGCAGCACAAATTGCCCTTTCTGCCGACAAATACTGGACAGAAATTGTCCCCGGTCTCGACAGCATAGCAATCCAGTTCGACCCTGCCCTTGTTTCACCCGATGAAGCCGTCACCATGATAGGAGACCAACTGGATCACGCGGCACCCGCTTCCAACAAAACCAATATTTTAGTGACAATTCCAGTATGTTATGATGCAGAGTTGGCTCCAGATCGAGAATATGTAGCCAGAGAACTGGGGATTGCGGCTGAGGCATTGCCATCCTGGCATGCATCACGCCTGCAACGCGTGGCCGTGCTGGGCTTCATGCCGGGTTTTGCCTATCTCGAGAGCGCGGCATGCCCCGCCATTGGCCGACTGGCAAATCCCAGACAATTGGTCAAAGCCGGCTCCATTGGCATCATTGGCCGGCAAAGCTGCATCTATTCCTTCGACAGTCCTGGCGGATGGCCGATCATTGGCCGTACCCCACTCCGCATGTTCGATCCCGCAAAAAGCCAGCCAGCATTGCTTTCAGCGGGAGCTACTGTGCGCTTCGAGTCCATTTCCAAAGAGGCCTTCGACCACTGGCCACAGGAAGCGGAAAAATGAGCTTCACCGTTCTCAAAGCCGGGTTGCAAACGACTTTGCAAGGCGCACCCTTCACCGGGCATCGATATCTGGGCATGCCTGCGGCAGGCGCCGCCGATTGTCTCTCACTGGCACTGGCGAATTTCCTGGTCGGCAAGTCCTTTGATGCAATCGCGATCGAAATCACGCTCACGGATGCGCTTTTCCAGATGAACGAGCCCTGCTCGGTTGCTGTCGTCGGTGCGGCGGAATATGTCCGGATCAATGGTCACGCCCATCCCCAGCACCAGACGCTGAAAGTCCTGGCGGGAGACAAGGTCGACATCGGTCCGAGCCGTCCGGGATGCCGGACCTATTTGGCGATATCTGCGGAGATTAATGCGGATCGGCTACTCGGTGGCCAGTCTACCTATCTCGCTGCGGCTCTCGGCGGCTTTCACGGCAGGGCGCTCAGGAAGGACGATATCATTTCCTTCGCACCGGATTCGCCCGTCACCGACGTGGAACGATTCACCCCGCAAAATCTCAAGCTACATTATAGCGATGACCATGTGCTGCGGATTATACGGGGGCCCGAGACTGCTAATGCTCATGCCGGAGTGCTCGATGATTTGTGCGTGAGCGCATATGCTGTCGGAGCACGCGCCAATCGAATGGGCTTGGCGCTGGAAGGTGCGCCTCTAAACGCTAGCAACTCGTCCAATATGCCTAGCGCCGCAGTTTTCCCCGGTACAATCCAGTTAACGCCAAGCGGCCAACCCTATTTGCTCGGTCCCGATGCGCAGACAACCGGAGGCTATCCCCGGATCGCACAGGTAATCAGGGCCGACCGTCATCTGATCGGTCAACTGGGTTCGGGATCACGGATTCAGTTTGTGCAAACCACGACAGAACGGGCCACAGAAATATACCGGGAAAAGCTTTCCCTGCTATCTTCCTGGCTGGGCCAGATCAAATTGTGGTAATCTATCGAGGCTATCCAATAGCCTCGATAAAGATCAGCTCTTTTTGAGCGACAAACCACCAAAGCGCTTATTGAAGCGAGCCACCTGGCCACCTTGATCGAGCAGGCGCTGATTGCCGCCGGTCCATGCAGGGTGCGAGGAAGGATCGATGTCCAGTTGCAGCGTGTCGCCTTCTTTGCCCCATGTTGAACGGGTTTCAAAAGTCGTGCCATCGGTCATCTGAACGGTGATCATGTGATAGTCTGGATGCGTATCGGATTTCATTTTCGGCTCCTAAACAGGCTGGTTACCGACCAGACCCAAAGCGAATAAATTTAACGGAAGCGGCGCATTAACCGCCGAATGACAAAAGGGCAAGATTCTTTTGAAAAAGCCTATGCCGCAGGAGGGTCGGCTATCATGGCAGTAAAGCTCGCCTCTGCGGCCAACTTGTCGCCAATCATCGCCCGTCCGGAAAATTTGCAGACACGCGCGCGCTTCTGCTCAAATTTCACGTTCAGGGACAAGAGGCAACCCGGCTCCACCGGCTGACGGAATTTCGCTCCGTCTATCGCCATGAAATAAACCAGCTTGCCCGATCCGACCATGTCAAAGCTCTCCATCGCTAGCACGCCGGCTGCCTGAGCCAGCGCCTCGACAATCATCACCCCGGGCATGATTGGACGACCCGGAAAATGGCCCTGGAAAAAGCCTTCGTTAATTGTAACAGCTTTCACCGCCCGAATGGATTCGTCTTTTACGAGCTCTTCCACCCGGTCCACCAGAAGCATGGGATAGCGATGCGGTAGCACCGCCATCACCCTGGTTACATCATAATCGAGAAGCTCGGACATCAGCGATCAACTAGCGACTGGCTGGCTGAGCAGCCGGCGGTTGTTGTTGCTGAGCCTGAGCCGCCTGGTTACGGGCACTGGCTACCAGCAGCTGCTGCAACTGCTGATGAAGCGCAACGGTGTTGCGCTGCGGTTGCCAATCTGCACCCGGCGTCGTGCTGACAGTCGGAATCCTTGCATCCAAAGCCGCGGCGATGGCATCGGTTACGTCGATCTGGGAAGGTGCATAGAGAAATACTTCCGGATCCAGAATAACGCTGATTTTCTTGTCTGCGACCACTTTCTGCTGGGCGTTGCCATATTCAGCAAAAATGCCTTCAACCGCAAACATCTGGGCCTTGATTGCCGGAGTCTGCAACTTCTGGATTTCATTTTCTTCCGTCTGGATGGTCTGCAAAACGGGGTTTTTCGCCTTGACCGCAGCATCAAGCTCTTCCTGCGTCAATTGGTTGTCGTTGTTCGTATCCAGCTGCGCGCGCAATCCGTTGAGGGTTTTATTACGGGCATCGATCTGGTCGAAATAAGACTTATATTGCGTGCCGATTTGCGAATAGGCAGCCGAGAAAGCTTTTGTCTTGGCAATGGCGACCGTGGGGTTCGCCGTAGCAATGCCGGAAACCTGAGCGTTCGCGACCGAACCAAAAGCCAATGGCGCAGCAGTTACAGTGAGAACGGTGAGTGCAGTTTTAAAAAAACGTGTCATCAGAATTGTGTTCCTACGTTGAAAGTGAATAATTTGGTATCATCGCCCGGCTCTTTCAACAGAGCCTTGGCTATATCGATCCTGAACGGACCAAATGGTGAATTCCAGTTCACACCAAAGCCTACGGACAAGCGTGGACTTATTGTATCACCAAAGAAACGTTCGGTGAAGCTGGTAGCGATCGGATTGGCGATACCGTTAGTCGTTGCGTCGAACGTGGTTGCCGCCGCCCCGTTAGCATCGGTGGTAAGGTAAAGCGGCGCGGCAGCTCCGGTGGGTGACGCATTACCCTGACTGTCGAGAGTGCTGAATGACTGGGTCTGAGCGTCTGTCAGTAGCAGAGGCTGGGTCACATTGAAGACGGCTCCGACATCGAGAAAGATCGACGGCCGCAAGCCAAGTTCACTGGCACCGGAACCGAGAGGAATTTCCAGTTCTGCACGCCCCAGATAATAAGCGCGACCACCGATCGCATCATCGGTTTGCGTAGCACTGCTGGCATCCGCGATCATGTTGATCGGATTACCATTGGTGTCGAGCCCGGGAATGGTTGTCGAACGCACAACACGTGGACCAACACCGCGGATGTCAAAGCCACGAATTTGCGGTTCACCCAGGAAAAAGCGGTCTGTCAGCCGGACGTCGTCAATACCGTCACCCGGAGTTTGCGAGCGCTTTTCCAGCGGATGGATATATCCGCCTTCGGCCTTGGCTGTGAAGATGAAGTCGCCCAGGACACGCCAGTGCTTGGAGGCATTAAAACGGCCGCGGAGATATTTGACACTGCCGCCCAGACCGGCGAAATCGACACTTCCAACCACGGTCTGGCCGCGGGTTGGCCGGATACGATTGTCCCGGTCATCATAAATCAGCGAAGCGCCGACCGAGGATGTGGTGCGATTGCCCAGTGCGTCGCAAAGAAAGCGCCCTGCGATTAGCGGGTCACAAGCATCTGCGTTGCTGTTTCCCCTGATCCCGTCTCCATTGCTATCCGTGAAATATAGCGACGGCTCCAGCGTCACATCATCCTGGCTGAGGCCATAGCGAAATGATGCAGAGAGATATTCGGTGATCGGCACGCCCGCCCGGACCTGGAAACCGGTGGTCAGCTGCTCGAAGGTTGTTTCGCGGCTATTGTTGACGAAATTAAAGCTGTTCAGGTCGCGGCGAAACACATCGACGCCGACCGCGATATTCCGGTCGAACAAATAAGGTTCGGTGAAACCGAGTTCGATCGATTGCGAATAGCTCGAATAGCTGACGCTTGCGCGCAGCTCCTGACCTTTGCCGCGGAAGTTGCGTTGGCGCACGGACGCCTGGAGAATGAAATTCTCGACGCTGGAGAAACCTGCGGAAAGTTGCAGTTCGCCGGTCGCCTTTTCTTCAACATTGGCTTCCAATATGATGCGGTCGGGCGCGCTGCCCTGCTTCTGCTCGATTTCCAGATCTTCCTGGAAGAAGCCTAGCGATTTGATACGGTTGGCGGAACGCTTGACCTGGAAGCTGTTGAACGCGTCACCTTCATTCAGGCGGAATTCCCGGCGTACAACCTTGTCCTGGGTCAGAGTGTTGCCGTTGATATCGATCCGTTCGACATACACACGGTCACTTTCCGCGACTTGGAAGAGGACATCCATGGTCAGCGTTTCTTTGTTCCGCGTAAATTGCGGACGGACATCAGCGAAAGCATAGCCGAAAAGTCCGGCGGTTTCCGACAACCGCTCGACGGTATCTTCAACCTGCTTGGCGTCGTAAAAGTCTCCGGCTTTCATCGGCAATTGCGGCGTCAGGAATTCGGGAGTGAAATCGCGGATGTCGCTTTCAACCGACACTTCGCCAAACTGATACCGCTCACCTTCTTCAAGCACATAGGTGATGATGAAGTCGCGCTTGTCCGGCGTAAGCTCGGCTACAGCCGAGATGACGCGAAAATCTGCATAGCCTTCGGTCAGATAGAACTGACGCAATTTTTGCTGGTCAAAAGCGAGACGATCCGGATCATAAGTGTCACTGGAACTAAAGAAACGATAGAAGCGCGATTGCTTGGTAACCATTTCCCCGCGCAGCTTGCCGTCTGAAAATTCTTCATTCCCGATGATGTTGATCTGCTGAACCTTGGACTTTGGTCCTTCATTGATCTCGAAAACAATATCGACGCGATTCTGGTCCAGTTGAACCATCTTCGGTTCAACATTCGCCGCGAAGCGGCCCTTGCGCTTATAGAGCTCGACGATCCGGGCCACGTCGGCGCGGACTTTTGAACGTGTAAATATCTGTCGTGGAGCCAGTCGGATTTCAGGATAGATCTTGTCTTCCTTGATCCGCTTGTTGCCTTCCAGCAAGATGCGGTTGATCACCGGATTCTCGACTACTTCGATGATCACGGCACCCTGATTGTTCCGGATGCTGACATCCTTGAACAATTCCGTCCCGAACAGATCCTTCAGCGCCTGATCGGCAGATTCTTGCGTATAGGGCTGGCCGGTCCGCAGTTTCATATAGGACAAGACCGTGGTTGGCTCCAGTCTCTGGGCGCCATTGACCACAATCGTACGAATAATATCTTCAGCAGGAGCCGCTGGCGCGGCTGGCGCCGCTTCCTGCGCTAGCGCCTGCGAAGAAACCGCTGCGCCACTCAAAATAGTGCCGCACATTAACAAGGGCAAAAGCCGCTTTTTATGATTCACAGACAAACTCGCTTTCACACCATAAATAAAAATGAAACTGACACCAAGGCACCAACTTCGCCAACCCCCTGCCCCAATGCAGCGTGTCAATCAATGGCCAATCAGCCAGAGATGGCTCGGAACACGCCAAATGACGATAAATCGTTAAATGTCACCACCAGCATGAACACCATGACCAATGCGAACCCGGACCGGAACGCCCATTCTTGTACCTTCGGACTGGCAGGCTTCCTCCGAACCGCTTCCAATGCATAGAACATCAAATGCCCTCCATCGAGCATCGGGATTGGCAGCAGGTTGATGAACCCCAAGTTAATTGAGATCAGCGCTACAAAAAGAATGAAGCTTTCCAGCCCCAGTTTGAACTGCTCGCCGGAAACCTGGGCAATTTTAAGCGGCCCGCCAAGTTCCTTGATAGATCGCTTGCCCGTGATTACCTGCCCGAGAGTAGTGACGATCTGGTCGACGATGCCGATTGTTTTCTCTACCGCAACAGCAGGCGCCTCAAGCGGAGTGACTTCGCGCCACTCGACTTTGCTGGATGACATGCCCAGCATGCCGAGCCGATATTCGTTACCGAACCGGTCCTTCATTATATGAACACCGATCGTGGCCTGCTTGGCGATGCGCTGACCATCCCGTTCGTAGACGATTTCGACATTCTGATCGGGGATCAGAATCATTTTCTGCCGCAGATCCTCAAACAGATCAATTCTGTCTCCGTCGACTGACACAATCCGGTCGCCTGGCTTCATGCCAATCGCGGCTGCGGTCGAATCCGGGGAAATTTCATGCGCAACCGGCAGGGTTGCGCTGGTGCCATAAGCAATAACAAAGCCCATGATGATCAAAATGGCAAAGATGAAATTGATCGCCGGTCCCGCGAACACGATCGCGGCCCGCTTCCAGAGTGACTTGGACTGGAAGGTTTGATTGCGTTCCGCCGCCGGCAGACTCAGCCATTCTTTGCTCTTCGTCCCTGCCGGGTCCATATCTCCGGCAAACTGGACATAACCGCCGAGTGGCAACATGCCGATTTTCCAGCGGGTTCCGCGCTTGTCGGTCCATCCGGTAATTTCTTTGCCAAAACCGATCGAAAAGGTCTCAGCCTTGACGCCACACCAGCGCCCAACCAGATAATGCCCCATTTCGTGCACGAACACGAGCACGCCAATGACGATCAGAAATGAAAATAAATAAATCAAAATACCGGGATTGTCCGTCAAACCTTCAATTCCTCAACCAGCTGTTCGGTCCGAACGCGGGCTTCCTTGTCTATCGCAAAAATATCCGCCAACGCGCTTGGGTCCGGCGGGCTATAACTATCTAACAGCCGCGATACAATCTCTGTGATGTCCAGAAACTGAACCGCACGATTGAGAAATGCAGCGACGGCGACCTCATTGGCCGCGTTCAGCATCGCCGGCTTGGCGCCGCCCGCCACGATAGCGGCTCGCGCAATTTTGGTGGCCGGAAAGCGGTTTTCATCGGGCTGTTCGAATTCCAGTCTGGCGATTTCGGCCAAATTGAGCGGCTGGCAATTGGTGGTCATCCGGTCCGGCCATGCCAGAGCGTTGGCAATCGGTATCCGCATATCTGGCGAGCCCAGCTGCGCCAGTGTCGAACAATCCCGATATTCGACCATGGAATGAATCACCGACTGCGGATGCACCAGTATTTCAATATTTTCGAGACCGACCGGAAAAAGATGGTGGGCTTCGATCAGCTCCAGCCCCTTGTTCATCATCGTCGCGCTGTCGACAGAAATTTTAGCGCCCATATCCCAGTTGGGATGGGCAACCGCCTGCTCCGGCGTGACGTCGGCCATCTGTTCGCGCGACCATGTCCGAAACGGCCCGCCGCTGGCGGTCAGGGTAATCTTGCGGACCTGATCGATCCGGCCGCCCTGCAGCGCCTGGAATATCGCATTATGCTCTGAATCCACGGGCAACAGGGTCGCACCGGCTTTTCTTGCCTCGGTGATCATCAAGGCACCTGCGGAAACCAGGGCTTCCTTGTTGGCCAGAGCCACCGTCTTGCCGCAACGCAGGGCTTCGAGTGTGGGCGGCAGCCCGGCACAACCGACAATCGCCGCCATCGTCCAGTCTGCACCCAGAGCAGCCGCGGCAATCAGCGCATCCGGTCCGCTTGCGGTCTCAATCGATGTTCCTGCCAGTTGCTGCTTGAGTTCGGGATAGGCGGCGTCATCTGCAACCACTGCGATCTCTGCAGAAAATTCCTTGGCCAGATCGGCAAGCTGCGCAGCGTTGCCGTTGGCGGTCAGGGCAATGATATTATATTGCTCCCGATGCTGGCGGACAAGATCCAGAGTCGACAGGCCCACCGATCCTGTTGCGCCAAATATCGAGATTGATTTGGTCATGACAGGCTGGGCCAGTTTTCGACCAGCATGATCACGGCAACGACCGGCGCGACCGGAATCAAACCGTCGAGACGATCCATCACGCCGCCATGGCCAGGGAAGATTGTCCCGCTATCCTTGGCACCCGCTTTTCGCTTGAGCCAGCTTTCGAACAAGTCACCCATTTGCGCCAACGCCGCCAGAGGGATGCTGAGCAGCACCAGATGGAAGGGCAGTCCCCAATAGATATGCAGCACGAAACTCAGCGCCGCTGTCAGGACGACGCCACCGATCAAGCCGGCCCAGGTTTTGTTGGGACTGATTTGCGGTGCCAATTTGGGTCCACCGATCGCACGACCGGAAAAATAGGCGCCTATATCCGTCGCCCAGACCAGAGCAAGCGTCCACAGCATGACAAGAATGCCGTTATCGATTTCGCGCAGGTAGAGGATCGCCAGAGCCGGAAGGCCCGCGTAGATCACACCCGCAGCGAGCTTGATCGAGCGGTCGAATACCGCGACAAACATTGCAGCCCCGAAAATCAGGCCGAGCGCCAAAAATGATGGGCCCGCAGCCCAGGGAGACATGATCGCCAGAGGAACGGACAGTGCATACATGGCGAGCAGTCGTTTCTCGTGACGCCCTGTCAGCCCTGCCCACTCACTCATGATTCCCAGCGACATCAGCACCGCCAGCAACCAGAGATACATGCCGCCAAAATAACCCGCCAGCAAAGCGGCCATGATCAATAGAACGCCGACAATGACGCGGGTTTGCAGTTCACTGGCCGTGCCGGGAGCTGGTGCAGCTGGTTCAACCATGTTCAGCGTCCACCAAAGCGTCGTTCACGATTGCCAAATGACTGCAATGCCTTTTCAAGCTCGGCCTTGTCGAAATCGGGCCAGAGCGTATCGGTAAAATATAGTTCCGAATAAGCCGCCTGCCACAACAGGAAATTGGACAGACGCAATTCACCGGAGGTCCTGATCAGCAGATCCAGCGGTGGCAGACCGGCCGTATCCAGCGCACCCGAAATATGATCGGGATCGATCGCTTCCGGCTCCAGTTCGCCTTGCTTTACATTGCTCGCGATATGCTGGACCGCGCGCAGCATTTCGTCTTGCGCACCATAGTTGAGCGCGACGGCCAGCGTCATCTTGTCATTCCCGGCCGTTTTCTCAATCGCATTGTCGATCATCGTGACGATATCGGGGTCCAGCGCTTTATAATTGCCAATGACCGTCAGCCGCACGCCATTTTCGACAAATTCATCGATATCCGACTGTATATATTGCCGCAGCAACCCCATGAGATCGCTGATTTCCTCTTCCGGCCGGTTCCAGTTTTCGGATGAGAAAGCATAGAGCGTCATGGCTTCGATGCCGATTTTTCCGGCTACGCGGACAATATTGCGGACCGCCTCGACACCTTTCTTGTGCCCTAGGGCGCGCGGCAAATGCTTGCGCTTCGCCCATCGTCCGTTGCCATCCATGATGATCGCGACATGACGTGCACCATATGTCGGATC
Organism: uncultured Sphingorhabdus sp.; assembly: GCA_963974765.1. Lineage (GTDB taxonomy): Bacteria > Pseudomonadota > Alphaproteobacteria > Sphingomonadales > Sphingomonadaceae > Parasphingorhabdus. Next base: position 134,871 of record CAXBEI010000002.1, on the reverse strand, counting down.
GGATATCCCGGCCTTAGCCGGGACCGAGTCTGAAGAACCATTTTTTGAACGCGTAAGCTTCACTGCGTCAGAATTTCCTGTTCCTTTGCATCCGCCAGCTTGTCGGCTTCCGCAATCATCTCGTCGGTCAGCTTCTGAACTTCGGTCTCGAGCCGTTTCCGGTCGTCCTCGCTGATTTCCTTCTTATTCTCGTCAGCTTTCAGGTCATCCATACCGTCCCGCCGGACGTTGCGAATGGCGATACGGGCCTTCTCGGCAAATTGTCCGGTCAGTTTCGCAAGGTCCTTGCGGCGCTCTTCGGTAAGATCAGGAATGGGAAGTCTGACATTGGGACCATCGGTCATCGGGTTTAGCCCAAGACCGGCGGAACGGATTGCCTTTTCCACTGGCTGGATATTCGCCTTGTCCCACACCTGGACCGACAACATCCGCGGCTCGGGCACGGAGACCGTGGACACCTGGTTGAGCGGCATTTTCGAGCCGTAAACCTCGACCGTTATTGTATCCAGCAGTGCTATATTGGCCCGGCCGGTACGCAGACCGCTCAAATCATGCTTGAGCGCCTCCAGTGTACTGTTCATCCTCTTTTGCAGATCCGCTTTGTCATATTTTGCCATTGCTGGTTCCTCCAGATTTTATTCGGTTGTTCCGACCATTGTCGCGGTTCCGCCGCCACCCAATACGGTCGCGAGATTGCCCTGCTCCCGGATCGAGAACACGACGATCGGTATCTTGTTTTCACGGCAGAGCGCCACGGCACTGGCGTCCATGACCTTCAGATTATCGCTCAAAACGCGGTCGAAACTCAATTCTTCATAGCGGGTCGCGTTCGGATCGATTTTCGGATCGGCGTTATAGACGCCATCGACACTGGTGCCTTTAAAAAGCGCTTCGCAGCCCATTTCCGCTGCCCGCAATGCAGCAGCGGTGTCGGTTGTGAAATAGGGGTTGCCTGTTCCTGCTGCAAAAATAACGATGCGGCCCTTTTCCAGATGCCGCACGGCCTTGCGGCGAATATAGGGTTCGCACACGCTCGCCATCGGTATGGCGGACAGGACCCGCGTGTCGCAGCCCATCTGTTCGAGTGCATTCTGGACGGCGAGCGCGTTCATCACCGTCGCCAGCATGCCCATATAATCGGCGCTGGTCCGCTCAAAGCCCTTTGCGGCCGCAGCCAGACCGCGAAAAATATTGCCTCCGCCGACCACCAGGCAAAGCTCAAATCCTGCCTCTTTTGCAGACTTCACTTCGTTAGCGATGCGGTTGACCGTTTCCGGGTCGATCCCGAATTCGCTCGAGCCCATCAGGACTTCACCAGAAAGCTTCAGCAAAATGCGCTTGAACGCCGGTCGTTTCATGCAAATCCCATCCTGCCGGAATCAAAGCCCGGCCCCAAAAACAGATATGGCGCAGACCATAGATAGTCCGCGCCATGCTGCCAAGCGTTACCGCTTGAAATCTTCAATCGGTTGCTCGATTAGCCGGCAACCGCAGCAGCGACTTCTGCTGCAAAATCTTCTTCTTTCTTCTCAATGCCTTCGCCAAGCTGGAAACGGACATATTCCGTCAGCTTGATTTCTGCGCCGGCATCTTTTCCTGCTTGCTCGACGACCTGAGCGACAGGCGTCTTGTTATCCATCACGAATGTCTGGCTGAGCAGCGCATTTTCCTTGGCAAATTTTGCCATCGCGCCGTCGACCATTTTTTCGACGATATTGTCAGGCTTGCCGGACTCGGCTGCCTTTTCGGTGGCAATTGCGCGCTCACGAGCGAGCAGTTCCGGATCAAGGCCGTCTGCGTTCAGAGCCAGCGGGAATGCAGCGGCGATATGCATCGCAATCTGCTTGCCAAGTGGTTCGAGAACATCAGCGCCAGCGGTGCTTTCCAGTGCAACCAGCACGCCGATCTTGCCCATCGCAGGAGTGACGGCATTGTGAATATAGGGAACGACGAGGCCGCTGGAAACCGCAACGGTTTTCATGCGCCGGATCGCTTGGTTTTCACCAATTGTCGCAATATTGTTGGTCAGCACTTCTTTTACGGTACCGCCGGAAGGATAATCCGCAGCGGCAAGCGCTTCGATATCATCATCGTTCAGGCCCAGTGCAACGCCCGTTACCTTGGCAACGAAATCCTGAAACTGTTCGTTTTTAGCGACGAAATCGGTTTCGCTGTTCACTTCAACGGCGACGCCCTTGGTGCCTTCGACGGATACGCCGACAAGGCCTTCAGCCGCTGTACGGCTCGATTTTTTCTGTGCGGCGGCGAGACCCTTGGTCCGCAACAGGTCAACCGCTGCTTCGACGTCACCATTGGTTTCGCTCAGTGCCTTTTTGCAATCCATCATGCCCGCACCGGTGCGCTCACGCAGTTCTTTCACTGCTGCTGCTGTAATAGCCATTATTCGTTCCTCAATTTCTTGACCGGGAAATGTGAAATTGGGGCGGCAAAAATGCCGCCCCGTATTTATTATATTACGGCCAATATATGACCGCAGAAAGAAGCTTCAAGTTCAGGCTTTTTCGCCTGCCTTTTCGTCAGCTTTTTCCGGAGCCGCTTTTTCTTCAGCCTTCGGTTCTTCTACCGGAGCTTTTTCAGCCGCTGTCATTTCTGCTGCGATGTCCGCAATATCGGCAACCGCTGCTTCTTCGCCAGAAACCATCGCGCTTGCATTGGCTTCGCTCGAAACGATCTGCTCGACCGGAGGAGCAACCGCTGCTCCAAGATCTGCACCAGCTGCAACCATAGCGTCCTGGCCGCCCTTGGTGGCTGCTGCAGCAACGGATTCGCAATAGAGGCGAATCGCCCGAGCGGCATCGTCATTACCGGGAACCGGGAAAGCGATGTTGCTTGGATCAACGTTCGAGTCGAGAATTGCGACAACCGGTATGCCCAGAACATTGGCTTCCTTGATGGCGAGTTCTTCCTTGTTGGCATCGATCACGAACATGACATCAGGAATGCCGCCCATGTCACGGATACCGCCAAGCGAAAGTTCCAGCTTGATGTGCTCGCGCGTCATCTGCAGGACTTCTTTCTTGGTAAAGCCAGCGGTGTCACCACCGAGCTGCTCTTCCAGGGTTTTCATCCGGCGAATCGAGTTGGAAATCGTTTTCCAGTTGGTCAGCATACCGCCGAGCCAGCGATGGTTTACGAAATGCTGGCCGCTTGCGCGGGCTGCTTCAGCGATAGGCTCTTGCGCCTGACGCTTGGTACCAACGAACAGGACCTTGCCGCCAGCGGAAGCCGCATTGGCGATAAAGTCAAGCGCCCGTGCGAACAAGGGCACGCTCTGCGAAAGGTCAAGAATGTGGACACTGTTGCGGGCGCCGAAGATATATGGTTTCATCTTCGGGTTCCAGCGGTGGGTCTGGTGGCCGAAGTGAGCTCCGGCTTCAATCAATTGCTGTAGGGTGACGACAGGGGCCGCCATAATATTTCTCCTTATCCGGTTATGCCTCTGGAAAGCTGAGAACCTCAAACGACCTGAAAGACCGCTATTGGCACCGGTATGAGTGCTTTCCATGTGGAATGAGCGTGCCGTTAAGGTGAAGCGGAGAAAAATGCAACCATATTTTGCGCGAAGGCAAGAACTTCTCCACAACCACAACCTGACGGATCAACTGGCGACAGACGCATAACCACGTTCCGCACATTGCCTGGCGGTGACCCGGCATATTTCGGTCAGTGGGTTTGACGGGCCTCCTGGTTTACCGTCGGTTCAAGCAACTGCCCCAGCTCTTTAACCAGGAGCGCTGATTGAATCGGCTTTGCCAGATGAGGAGAATCGCTAAATATATCAGGCCGGTCTTCTCTACTGCGACCCGAGATCGAGAGATAAGGTGTTCCCGTTTCGGAAAGCAGCTTGGCAATGGGCGCCGATGTCTCTTTACCCAAATTTATATCCAGCACCGCAGCATCGCACATCTCATTCTTCAATATGGCAAGCGCTCCTGCGGCCGTGGCTACCGGGCCAAAAATTTCGAATCCGGCAGCCTTCAATATTTCGGCTATTTCCATTCCGATCAGTATTTCGTCTTCCACGACCAAAATGCGGCGGGAATCCGAAGCAGACGATTGCCCGGTGCGGGAAGCAACCCGCGATTGCTGGCTCGATATCTCCAGATTATCGAGTACCTTCTCGGCCGGGCAGCTTACATGGCAGGCAAGACCGGTCGGGAGCCAGTCCATGTTGACTTCGCCATTGATGCTGGCTTCCAATATCTGGTCAATCACCGTGGAGCCGAAACCGTTCCGGGACGGCTTGGTGACTTCCGGCCCTCCCCGTTCGATCCAATCCAGCAACAGCCGTTGCTCAGAAACGTCGCTTCCGTCGAGCTTCCAGTCGATTTCGATCGTACCGTCTTCGTTGGACAGCGCGCCATATTTCGCAGCATTTGTAGCGAGTTCATGCAACGCCATGCCAATCGCTTGCGCCGCCGGAGCTGTGATCTTGAGCGACGGACCTGATAGTTTTATCCGCGCTTCGAATATGTCCTGAAAATGTCCCAGCTGCGATCTGACGAGTTCATCCAGCGGCACATTCTGCCAATAGCTGTTCACAAGAACATCATGACTTGCGGACAGCGCGAGAATGCGTTCGTCAAAACGCTGCGCGAACGTGTGCGCGTCATTGGCGGCGGTCTGGCGCGCAATCACCTGCACCAGGGTCAGCATGTTTTTCGCTCGATGGTTCACCTCTCCCATAAGCAACTGCTCGCGCGCCTCTGCGAGTTTTCTATCGCTTATGTCATGGGCAATTTTCGATGCGCCAACTATTCTGCCGGTAGAATCGAAAATCGGAGAGACGGTGACGGAAACATCCACCTCCCGACCGCCTTTGCACAATCGTACCGTTTCGTAATTATTGACCTGCTCCGCGCGACTGATCTGCGCGAGTATATCTTCCTCTTCATTCTGCCGGTCAGCAGGGATGAGCAGGCGAATGGACTTTCCGATCATCTCCTCTGCTGAATAACCGAAGATCTTTTCCGCTCCGTTGTTCCAGCTTTTGATCGTCCCGTCCAAAGTCTTGGATATGATCGCTTCGCTGGAGCATGAGACAATGGCTGCAAGATGGGCTTGCGCTTCTTCTGCACGTTTCCGATCGGTGATATCGCTAATCGAAGCATAAAAGAGATTTTCAATGCCCGGGAAAAACTGCACCTGTACCGCAACGTCATAGACGGAACCGTCTTTTCGCTGATGCTGCGTTTCAAATAGCTGATTGGCAACCTCGCCCTTCCGTAGCGGCGTCACATGCTGGATGAATTCGTCCTTGGTGAACTGGGGCTTGATATCCCAGGGCGTCAATTGACGAAGTTCCTCCATGGAATAGCCGAGATTTTCCCGTGCGCCCCGGTTTACCAGCTCGAAATGATAGCTGTCCGCATCGAAAATATACACTTCACTGACCGAATCCTCGACAATACGCCCGAGCCGTTCGTTCAGAGAAGCTGTCGCCAGCCGCTCCAGTTCAGCCGCTGCGCGCCCGGAAAAGACTTCGACCACTTCGGAAGCATGTTCTACATTTTCAAACGGCTTTTCATCCAGCACGGACAGCAGACCCAGAACTTCCCCCGCCGAACTCCGCAACGGCGTTCCGACATAGCTTACAGCGCCCATGTCTTTCAGCATCTGGTCCCGCGGAAAGAGATCGGCAATATTATTGGGATAACAACACGCGCCCTCCCCCACGATATTTTCACAGGGACTGTCTTTCAGATCATATTCGAAATTGTCACCAGGCCCGTTGTCCCATACCGCGACCGTACAAGCTTTCCCGCGGTCAACAGGATGGAGCGTGCTCAAAAGCACCCATCGGGCCGAAAGCGCCTCTGCCAGCGCTTCTACCATGACCGGGAAAAATGCCTCTCCCACGACTTGGGAGCAGGAGGCCAATTTGGCCTGAATGGATGGAAAGGAAGAAACAGAGCTTTTTGTCGGCTGAGTAAATTGAACCATCGATCAGTTCCCAAAGAATGACGAGATAAAAGTTTCCTATGGTTACTGCAATAGATTCCTGGGGTCGACGCACGTCGGCCACCCCGGATTCCCGAAGGTTTTCGAATAGCGCTTGACAATGAGAACAGAAATGGAACATTAAGGGCTCATCGAAAGAACAAACGGGATTGTCACATGCTTGCTATCGCCATCTCAACCTTTTTTGCCCTCGCCTTTTTGGGCTCGGTCGCCGTCATTGCGATGATGTTTTTCCAATATCGTGACAGGATCTCGGATGTCATTCAAAGCGAGCTGAATGGCCACCGGCCCGAAACCGTTATCCCGCCGACAGCCTATCGCCACCGGACGGTCAAAGCGCCGCAGCTTATGACCCAGCATCGCTCGCTGCAGCCCGCTCCGCTGCGCGCTGCCGCTTGACCCTGGCATAGCTGCGGACGCTGAACGGAATCATTATCAGATAGATGATACTGATCGCTGACAGCATGATCCACGGTGAATTGATCAGCGCGACACCGATCAAGGCGATGATAGCAATCGCTTCCAGCCTGATATTCTTTCGCAGACGCAAGGAAGACCAACTGTAGGTAGCGGTGTTGGACAGCATCAGAAAAGCAATCAGAACGATCCAGGGCGATACCAACGCATAATGGCGGAAGATTTCCTGATCGGTTATCATCCAGAGATAGAGCGGCAGCATCGCCAGGCCGGCGCCTACGGGTGCCGGAATTCCGGTAAGAAAGCCTGCTGATTTATGCGGCTGATCTTCATCATCGATCAAGGCGTTGAAGCGCGCCAGCCTGAGGGCACAGGCGACCACCATCGTCAGCGCCAGCACCCAGCCGAATTGCGGCATATATTGAGTCGACCAGAGAAACATCACCAGCGCCGGCGACACACCGAAGGCGATCACATCGGACAGCGAGTCCAGTTCCGCGCCAAAGCGGCTCTGCGCATTCAGCAACCGGGCAATCCGGCCATCAAGGCCGTCCAATATGCCAGCCAGCACAATCGCTGCGGCTGCCAGCACCCAATTGTCCATATAAGCGAAGCGAACGCTGCTCAATCCCACGCAAAGCGCCAGCGCGGTCACCGCGTTCGGAACAAAGGCACGCAGCGGAATACCGCGTTCGGGGCGCTTCATCGAACCTTTGCCAGCCATCAGCGTTGCTCCATCCGGCCATCAGCCCGCCCGGAGGTCATTGGCCGACGCCTTCAATTTCTTTTGTCTGGCCGATCACGGCAAGGACTGTTTCACCGGCAATGGCCCGCTGCCCCAGAACAACATTCGGCTCCGTTCCCTTGGGCAAATAGACATCAACCCGGCTGCCAAAGCGGATCAGTCCGATTCGCTGTCCGGCGGCAACGAAGTCGCCTTCCTTGACAAAGGCCATGATCCGCCGGGCCACCAGCCCCGCAATCTGGGTAAAGCCGACCTTCAGGCCGTCATTGCGTTCGACCATGAAATGCTGCCGTTCATTTTCTTCGCTGGCCTTGTCGAGGTCCGCGTTCAGAAATTTTCCGGAAATATAGGCCTGGCGTTTCACGGTTCCTTCAATCGGAGTCCGATTAACATGAACATCAAACACACTCATGAAAATCGAGACACGGATCAGCTCTTCGTTGCCAAGACCGCCCTCGCCCTGCAATTCGACCGGCGGCGTAACCGGCATGATCAGGTTCACCAGACCATCGGCAGGCGCGATGATATATTTTTCATCGAGCGGCGTGACCCGTTTGGGATCGCGGAAAAACGCCAATACCCAGATGGTTAGGCCGGCCATAGGCCAGGCAAGAGTTTCCCAGGCCAAGAGCGCAAAAAACACGGTGATGGCCCCCGCGATGACTGCAAATTTGCGGCCCTCAGGATGAATCGGCGGGAAAGACCATTTAGCCTCGCCCAACCCCTTGTTTGAATATTTCTCGATTGCCATCATCGCTACTTAGTGGCGGGCCCTTGTTCTGACAACACTCCCGTTGATATATTGGAAATTCGATATCGGGATTTGCCCGACCGCCAGCAAATCGCCCCCCGCAACTCTGGGTTGAACAAATGGCAATCTTTGCTAAGAGGCTGGCAACATCATTCCTCCCTACTTGTTCCCGTTTCAGGAAAGAAATAAACGATATGTCGAAAATCAAGGTCAAAAATCCGGTCGTCGAAATTGACGGCGACGAAATGACTCGCATCATCTGGCAATGGATTCGCGAGCGGTTGATTGAACCCTATCTCGACATTGATTTGCATTATTATGACCTTTCCATCGAGGTCCGCGATGACACAAACGACAAAATCACGGTCGACGCGGCCAATGCGATCAAGAAGCACGGCGTTGGCGTAAAATGCGCGACGATCACCCCCGACGAAGACCGGGTCGAGGAATTCGGCCTGAAGCGGATGTGGAAATCGCCGAACGGCACCATTCGCAACATTCTCGGCGGCGTTGTATTCCGCGAACCAATCGTGATCGACAATGTCCCGCGTCTTGTACCGGGCTGGACCGATCCTATCGTTGTCGGCCGTCATGCCTTTGGCGACCAATATCGCTGCACAGACTTCAAGGTACCCGGCCCCGGCAAGCTTCGGCTGGTCTTCGACGGTGACGATGGGACGAAAATTGACGAAGAAGTGTTCCAGTTCCCGTCCCCCGGCATTGCCATGGCGATGTACAATCTCGACGATTCGATTCGCGATTTTGCCCGCGCATCGATGAACTACGGCCTCAACCGCGAATGGCCAGTCTATCTGTCGACCAAGAACACGATCATGAAGGCCTATGACGGCCGCTTCAAAGATCTGTTCGAAGAAATCTTCCAGGCCGAATTCAAGGACAAGTTCGACAAAGCCGGAATCACCTACGAACATCGTCTGATCGATGACATGGTCGCTTCCGCTCTGAAATGGAGCGGCAAATTTGTCTGGGCCTGCAAAAACTATGATGGCGACGTCCAGTCGGACACGGTCGCACAGGGTTTCGGTTCGCTCGGCCTGATGACCTCGGTTTTGATGACACCGACCGGCGATTGCGTCGAAGCGGAAGCGGCGCACGGCACGGTCACCCGCCACTATCGCCAGCATCAGCAAGGCAAGGCGACATCGACCAATCCGATCGCCTCGATCTTTGCCTGGACCCGCGGCCTGATCTATCGCGGCAAATTTGATGATACGCCTGATGTCACGCGCTTTGCCGAAACACTGGAGCGCGTCTGTATCCAGACCGTTGAAAATGGCGACATGACCAAGGATCTGGCGATCCTTATCGGACCAGACCAGTCCTGGATGACGACCGAGCAGTTTTTTGAAGCGGTTCGCTCCAATCTGGAAACGGAAATGGAAAACTGGCAGAAATCATAACGGTTTAACGGGATTTTCGGGCGAGTGGATATCCTCTCGCCCGAATCCCATACCGATGATCCTACCGGGAATGCGCCGCAACAACGGCATCCGGTTCAACAGCCTCAATATCAGAAATGGTTTTTCGATCGGCTTTGTCCGTCGCAAAAGCGGCGCAATGACTCGATCCTGCGCGAATTTCTGAAATGCCTGCATCCGGCGCACCGGCTTTATTCTCCGGGCATAGACTTGCTCCAACAAAGAATCGGGATTGTCGCCCCTCGCCATTGGTCCGGCGAGCACATTGGCCGCAGTCACTGCGTCCTGAACAGCAATATTGATACCGACACCCCCAATTGGCGACATGGCATGGGCAGCGTCACCAATCGCCAGCAAACCGGGGCGATGCCAGCGCTCCAGTCGATCAAGCGCCACTTCCAGCATTTTGACCTGATCCCAACTGGTTATCTGGCTAAAAGCCTCGCTCAAGTCGGGAACCAGTGACCGCAAACCGGCGCGAAACGCCTCCAGGCCAGCGGCCCTCACTTCGTCGGCCTGCCCCTTGTTGAAAATATAGGCGCATTGATAATAATCCTGGCGATCGATCATCACCATGAACCGGCCCGCCTGAACCGTCCCGAAGACGTCGCCGCCCGCATCGTCCGGTTTATCGACCCGAAACCAGAAAACGTCCATGGGAGCGCCGATATTCTGTAGTGGCAATTCGGCTTTGCCCCGCAACACCGATCGTCTGCCATCGGCCGCGATCACGAGTTTGGCACCCAGGCTTTCTCCGGCCCTTGTCTCCACGCCACAGACGCGCTCGGCATCATCGTAAAGCAGGTCCACCGCCTCGGTTTCCATAAGCAGATCAAACCCGGGATATTGCTTTGCCTTGGTCGCGATGAAATTGAGCAAATCCCATTGCGGCATCATTGCGATATAGGGCGCGGCTACAGGCAAATGCCGGAAATCCAGCACTTTCATCTGTTGCCCGGCGATGTGAATCATGGCCTGATCCACTCTGCTGTGCGGCAATTTCAACAGGTCGTCGAGCATCCCCAGCTGATGGAACAACTCCAATGTTGAAGGATGAATTGTATCGCCTCTGAAATCCCGCAGAAAATCAGCATGTTTCTCCAGCACCGCCACTTTCAGCCCGGCGCGGGCGAGCAGCAATCCGGCCATCATCCCCGCAGGACCGCCACCCACAATCACGACATCGCGCCTATTTTCCAACATTCTCTCTCTCCGCCATGTAACCTGCTGACAAATAGCATTGTTCGCGTATAGAGTCGCCCCATGCACAATCCGCTCGAAAATCCAGCCTTCATTGACGCCATCGTGATCCTCGGCGCAGCCGGGATCGTCATCCCCGCCTTTGCCCGCTTTCGAATCACGCCGATCATCGGATTCATTCTGGTCGGGGTATTGCTCGGCCCATCCGGGTTGGGATCGCTTCAGGGCCAGTATAGCTGGCTGCAATTTGTCACGATCAACGATCGCGAGGCTATCGAGCCATTCGCCGAGATGGGCATCATATTATTGCTCTTTTCCATCGGACTGGAGCTCTCGTTCAAGCGCCTCTGGTCCTTGCGCCGCCTCGTCTTTGGCGTCGGTGCCGCCGAATTGCTGGCATCGGGTCTGATTATCGGTTCTGTCCTATATCTTCTCGGCCAGAATTCGGCCGGGGCCCTGGGCCTCGGGCTGGCATTGGCACTCTCCTCGACGGCCCTGGTTCTCCCAATGTCGGGCACCAAAAGTCCGGTCGGACGAGCCGCTCTAGCCATGCTTCTGTTCGAGGATGTCGCCATTGTTCCGATCATTTTCCTTCTCGGTGCCATCTCTCCGGCGATAACTGCCGATGGCGGCTGGGATGATCTTGGCCGTACGTTGTTGATGGGTGGCGCGGTGATCATCGGCATGCTCGTTCTCGGTCGACTGCTGCTGCCGCGCATATTCGCGCAGGCAGCGCGCACCAAAAGCCCGGAACTGTTCCTCGCCGTAAGTTTGCTGGTCATCATTCTGGCCAGTCTGGCAACCGCCGCTACGGGCCTTTCGCCGATCGTGGGTGCCCTGCTCGCTGGCCTGCTGATCGCGGAAACCGAATATCACGGTGAAGTCGAAGTCATCACCCAACCATTTAAGGGCCTCGCTCTCGGGGTCTTCCTGATCACCGTCGGCATGCAGATCGATATTCGCGTGATCATCGCCAACTGGTCGGATTTGCTGATCGCTGTGGTCGGGGTTGTATTGATCAAGGCCGTCGTCACCAGCAGCCTTCTCCGCGTTGCCGGTGCCCGTCCTGGCACCGCGACCGAGGCTGGCGTTTTGATGTCCAGCCCGTCCGAAACGACCCTGATCGTATTGGCAGCAGCGACGCAGGCCCAGTTGATCCAGCCACAGACGGCAGCCTTCTGGCAGATTGTAACCGCCATCGGACTGACCATCACCCCCTTGCTCGCCCGCTTTGGTCATGACATCGCCCGGCGGATGGAAATGCGCAGCGGTGGGGGTGCAGCGGCGGATGAATTGCCTGTGGAAGCCCAGCAGACCATCATCATCGGCTTTGGCCGGGTCGGCAAGCTGATCGCTGATCTGCTGACGACCCATAATCAGAAATATCTGGCGGTCGAAACCAACATCGATACGGTCGCCAAGGCGCGGCGCGACGGTTATCCGATCATGTTCGGTAATGTGTCCCGCAACGAAATGCTCGACCGATTGCGGCTGGGCCATGCAAAGGCTCTTGTCCTGACGATGGACGAGCCGGTTCTCTCGGTACAGATTGTCAAAAAGGTCCGCGCCTGGGTGCCCGACCTGCCGATTATCGCAAGGGCAAGAGACATTGAGCATGCTGCCGAACTCTATCAGGCAGGCGCGACCAATGCCGTGCCCGAGGCGCTCGAGGGGTCCCTGCAATTGTCAGAGGCCGTGCTCGTCGAAAATGGCGTCGCCATGGGGCCCGTCATTGCCTCGATCCATGAACTCCGCGACATTTATCGCAAAAGGATTCAGGAAGAAGGCGATCTGGAACAGGAACCGAAGCTGAAATCCATGTCCACTTCCACCGGACAGGCGACGGCCGACGATCTGGTGCCGGACGGGCTCAGCCCGCAAGAACAGACCTGATAGCGGCAATCGCGTCATCAGCTTTGGCGCCATCGGGACCACCGCCCTGCGCCATATCCGGACGGCCGCCGCCGCCCTTGCCGCCAACCGCAGCCACCCCGGCCTGAACCAGATCAACCGCGCTGAAGCGTTCGGTGAGGTCATCGGTTACGCCGACGGCAACCGTTGCCCGACCATCGTTCACCGCCACCAGCGCGCTAACACCGCTGGACAGCTGCTTCTTCGATTGATCGATCAGGCCGCGCAATTCCTTGGGATTCAACCCCTGGATGACCTGACCGCTGAAGGTGACGTCACCGACGGTTTCCGCTTCCGCTGCCTTCGCTCCGCCGCCATCGCCGGCCAAAGCCAGGGCCTTTTTCGCCTCGGTCAGTTCGCGTTCCAGCTTCTTGCGCTCGTCGATCAATATGGCAACGCGATCCGCAGCCTCTTCGGGTGATGCCTTCAGCGCTGCAGCAATCGACTTCAGCTTGGTATCCCGATCAGCAAGCCACAGCCGCGCGGCTTCGCCGGTCAGCGCTTCGATCCTTCTGACGCCGCTGGCAACGGCAGATTCCGAAACGATCACCATCAGACCGATATCGCCTAAAGCATGGACATGAGTGCCGCCGCATAGCTCTACCGAATAGTCGAGATCAACCTCACGGCCCATCGAAAGAACCCGCACTTCATCGCCATATTTCTCTCCGAACAGAGCGAGCGCGCCGGCGGCGACCGCTTCATCGGGACTCATCAAGCGCGTGGTCACCGGGCTGTTGCCGCGAATCTGTGCATTCACATCCGCTTCGACCGCTTTCAATTCGGAATCGGTCAGTGCCGAGACGTGCGAAAAATCGAACCGCAGGCGATCCGGGGCAACGAGACTGCCCTTCTGTGTCACATGGTCGCCGAGATGATGGCGCAGCGCCTTGTGCAGCAAATGCGTGGCGCTGTGATTGGCCCGAAGCGCGGTGCGCCGGTCTCCATCCACCATGAGATGGACCATATCGCCGACCGACACGGAACCCGATTTGATGTCAATCTGATGGGCGTGGAGCCGTCCGAGCGGCTTTCTGGTGTCGGTCACAGTGGCCGCGAAACCGTCCGCGCCGGAAATTTCGCCAGCATCGCCCATCTGGCCGCCGCTTTCGCCGTAAAATGGCGTCTGGTTGGTCAGCAATGTGATCGTATCGCCGCTCTGGGCGGTTTCGATTTCTGCGCCATCCTTGACCAGCGCGACAACGACGCCCTCGCCTTCTTCGGACGTATAACCGGTAAATTCGGTACTGCCTTCGCGTTCCGCTATGTCGAACCAGACCGTGTCGGAAGCCTGGTCGCCAGAGCCTTTCCAGGCGGCGCGGGCAGCTGTTTTCTGCTCTTCCATCGCCTCGTCAAAGCCTTCGCGATCCACACCCAGCGATTTGGCGCGCAATGCGTCCTCGGTCAGATCATAAGGGAAACCGAATGTATCATAGAGTTTGAACGCGGTTGCTCCGGGCAGGATATCACCTTTGCCCATGTCGGCGATTTCGGCATCGAGCAGCTTCAGGCCATTGGCCAATGTCTGGCGGAAATTGGTTTCCTCGCGCAGCAACGTCTCTTCGATCAGCGGCTTGGCGCGGATCAGTTCGGGAAATGCATTGCCCATCTCGCCGGTCAGCGAGCCGACCATACGATGCATCAACGGATCTTGGGCGCCGAGCAAATGGGCGTGGCGCATCGCCCGCCGCATGATCCGGCGCAGCACATAGCCGCGCCCCTCGTTCGATGGCAGCACGCCGTCGGCCACCAGAAAAGAAGATGCCCGCAAATGGTCGGCTATCACCCGGTGGCTGGCCTGATTGTCACCGGTCGTGACAGTGCCGGTCAGCAAGCCGGACTCCGCGATCAGCGCCTTGAACAGGTCGATATCATAATTGTCGTGCACACCCTGCATGACCGCAGCAACGCGCTCGAGCCCCATGCCGGTATCGATCGAGGGTTTGGGCAGATCCACGCGGTCGCCTTCGCCGCGCTGGTCATATTGCATGAACACCAGATTCCAGATTTCGACAAAGCGATCGCCATCCTCGTCCGGGCTGCCCGGAGGGCCACCAAAAATATGCTCGCCATGATCGTAGAAAATCTCGCTGCAGGGACCGCAAGGACCGGTATCGCCCATTGACCAGAAATTGTCGTTGGTCGCGATGCGAATGATCCGCTCGTCCGGCAACCCGGCAATTTTCTTCCAGAGGGCAAAGGCTTCGTCGTCGGTATGATAGACGGTCACGGTCAACCGGTCCGGCGATATACCCCAGACCTTTGTAATCAGGGTCCACGCATGAACAATCGCCTGCTCCTTGAAATAGTCGCCAAAGGAGAAATTCCCCAGCATCTCAAAGAAGGTATGATGGCGCGCGGTATAGCCGACATTGTCGAGATCATTATGTTTGCCGCCGGCGCGAACGCATTTCTGGCTCGATGTCGCGGTGGAATAAGAGCTCTTCTCCGCCCCAGTGAAGATATTCTTGAACGGGACCATCCCGGCATTGATGAACATCAAGGTCGGATCATTATAGGGAATGAGCGGCGACGAAGGGACGATCTCGTGACCTTCGGCCGCGAAATAGTCCAGAAAAGAGCGTCTTATATCATTGGTGGTTTGCATGGAATCGACTTAGGCGACCGATCTGCCGTTGACAATCCCGAGAATGGATCAAAAGCTAATCCCGCCAGCAGGTAACGCGCGTGGTCTCTCCGTCTCCAGACGATGGACTGATGCCGATCGAGGCATATCCTTCGAGCCCGTCGATGTCTCTCGCCTGACCGATCGGAGGCAAATTCCATCCCCGCTGATTCCAGACTGCCCGCACATCATCGGGTCCGTCCGCGAAGATCAGAGAATAGTTATAGGGTCCCCGCTCAATCCCGAAATACAGATGGAAACCGGAGAGTTTCAGTCCGTGCCAGTTGACCGGTTCATCCAGTTCAAGATGGTGCTCGATATTCCCCGACACGGTTTGCAAGATCGAAAGGTCGGGTTGCTCGCCAGCCATCATCTCGACAATCTTCTGAAACCCGGCATTAGGTGTACAATCCGGCTCGAAACCTATCTGGACTGGATCGGAAAAATCCCGGGGCTCCGGAAGCGGCTCCGTGGTGACACTGGCGAGCGAGGAGAGCCCCAGCAGCAAAAGACCATCAAGCATAAGCATAAGGCCCGCCTTTTTCGAGGGCCGTCTGATATTGCGGGCGGGCATGGATCCGCTCGAGAAATGCCATCAGATTGGGATAATGCTCGTCCAGTCCGGCGCGGGACTGGCAGGCTTCGAGCGGGAAGCTCATCATGATATCAGCAGCCGTCAGTGCATCGCCAGCAAAATAGTTGCGGTCGGCCAGTTCGGTTTCCAGCCAGACCAGCAGGTCGGTGGTCATTTTGGCAACCGGCTTTCGCGCGGGCAAGCCGAGCAGGCCAAGACGGCCAACGACGAGCAGGCCATAGAGCGGCGGCATCATCGAACCTTCGGCAAAATGGAGATATTGATTATAGAGGCGCGCGCTCCTGGCGTCTTTCGGAGCACCCAGCTTACCGCCCGCCTTCTCGACCAGATATTCGGCAATCACCGCGGTCTCGATAATCACTTCGCCGTCGTCCTCGATCATCGGTGATTTGCCGAGCGGATGGATGGCTTTCAGGCTGTCCGGGGCT
Organism: uncultured Sphingorhabdus sp.; assembly: GCA_963974765.1. GTDB lineage: Bacteria > Pseudomonadota > Alphaproteobacteria > Sphingomonadales > Sphingomonadaceae > Parasphingorhabdus. The sequence goes on along the minus strand of CAXBEI010000002.1, from coordinate 118,777 downwards.
TTCTGGGTTTTGGGGTCCCGCTCGTAACGCTTGATTTCGTACGGCAGGCCAAGCTCCTCGAGCAGCCAGATGATCCGTTGCGAACGGCTGTTTTCGAGATGATGGAGGATGATGGTCATGGTGATCCCTATTAGTAATTGATGTGCCTGACCTTCGCTGCCATCAGGAAGGTCATGATCCAAAAGAAACGAACCACCCAAAGGCCCCATGCCCCGGGCGGTTCCATTTCAATCGATCGAAGACGGTAAAGCCGATAATCGATATCAAGCTATGCTATTCCGGTTGCGAGCCGTCCGGTTCGTTTTCGGATTCCTCGGCAACAGCTTCTGAAGGCAGTTCATTTTCCTGCGAATCGACAGTCTCTTCAGAATTGGCTTTTGCTTGTATAAGGGCTGCCTCTTCCTCGGTCACAATCATTACAGGTTTGTCGGTCGATGTCATCAGGCCTCTTTTCATCAAAGACTTTTCAACATCATCACGAACCTTGTAATTATGCTCCGCGACGGTTGAGACGACTTCGCCCTCTTTGCCGAGCAACACTGCTTCGTCTGTCGAACCGTCAGCCACGAGCCGGACATGCAGCGGGCGAGGATACAGGCTGTTTGACGCGCCATTGCTGGCGTCAACAACACCGCCGATCAGCCCCCCCACCAAGATATTGCCAGCAGCGGCTCCTCCGGTGCGGCTTTGCACATATACATATTCAGATTTATAGCCATCGAGCACAAAATCCGCTCTATAATCATCCTTCCGCTTCAAGCTGAGCTCGCAGGGAGCGGTACAGCCAATGCCGCCGGTAAATTCGACCGTTGCACCGGATGGCTGCGAAGCAACCTGAACATCCTGACTCGTGCCATTGATAACCGTTGCACAGCCGCCAAGCCCCATTGGCAGCACTATCAGTGCCGCCATCGCTTTTATAGTTTTCATGTATTCCCCCACAAATGTCAGAATTGACGGCTAACTATTTCAATCAAAATTGATGTTGGCAAGTACAATTTTGGACCCGCAAATATTGAAGGCCTGGCAGCCTTTAATTCGATCTTGTTTTCAGACACAAAAATGGGCCGTCCTTGATGTCGGGGGACAGAAGGACGGCCCTATGCCAGGGATCGCCTCGGGGGAGAGTGATCCGGCAAAACTCGTAATGCTCTTATATCTTCGTAACAGCGCCTGCCGGGTCACCGGAGGCGATGCTCAGATGAAAGTGGCGATCGTCAAGGCGGTGACAGTGGTCACCGCCTTGATGGCAAAATCACCTATTTTTCATCATCATCGGCTTTGCCGATCGGACCCGTCATCATTTCCTCGGCCACTTCTTCCTGTTTGCCGCGAATCTGGTTTTCCAGCTTGGCCATCATCTCCGGATTCTCGAGGAGGAAGCGCTTGGAATTTTCACGGCCCTGCCCGATGCGAACCGAGTCATATGAGAACCAGGCACCCGATTTTTCGACGACGCCGGCTTTCACGCCAAGGTCGATAATCTCGCCTACCTTGGAAATGCCCTGACCGTACATGATGTCAAACTCGACCTGCTTGAATGGCGGCGCGACCTTGTTCTTGACCACTTTGACACGAGTCGAGTTGCCGACAATATCGTCGCGTTCCTTGATCTGGCCGGTGCGGCGGATGTCGAGCCGGACCGATGCATAGAATTTCAGCGCATTACCGCCCGAGGTGGTTTCCGGATTGCCGTACATCACGCCGATTTTCATGCGAATCTGGTTGATGAAAATCACCATGCACTTGGAACGACTGATCGAGCCGGTCAGCTTGCGCAGCGCCTGACTCATCAAACGCGCCTGCAAGCCGACATGGGTATCGCCCATCTCGCCTTCGATTTCAGCGCGCGGAACCAGAGCGGCAACCGAATCGACAACCAAAATATCAATCGCATTGGAACGCACCAATGTATCGGTAATTTCCAGTGCCTGCTCACCGGTATCGGGCTGGGAGATGATCAGCTCGTCCGTGTTGACGCCCAATGCCTTGGCATAGACCGGATCAAGCGCATGTTCCGCATCAACAAAAGCAGCGGTACCGCCATTTTTCTGTGCTTCCGCGATCACGTGCAATGCGAGTGTCGTCTTGCCGGAGCTTTCCGGTCCGTAGACTTCGATCACGCGGCCTTTTGGTAATCCCCCGATTCCCAACGCGATATCCAGTCCCAGGCTACCGGTCGAGATAGCTTCAATTTCCAATGCCTTGCGCTGTCCCAGCTTCATTGCCGAGCCCTTGCCGAAAGCGCGATCGATTTGCGCCAATGCGGCGTCGAGCGCCTTTTGTCTGTCTGATGAGTTCAACTGATTATCCGATTCTACGACTTTTAAATTGCCGGCCATTTGCCTGTCCCCTTCGCTAAATGCTTAACCATCATCAATCAATGATTGTGATGATGTACCGCATTTGTTCTCACAGAACAAGGGGAGAACATAATTTTTTTAGAGCGAAGCCAATTTATTGAAAATTAATTGAAATATCGCCGCTTTCTAGTCTTTCTTGGCATGTTCGGCCAAAGTCTCCCCGACCGCTTCCGCTATTTGTGCCACAGAAAAAGGTTTCGGCAGAAAATTCACCTTGTCGAGATCGATGGACTTGCGCAGCTGCTCCTCGGCATAGCCGGACATGAAAAGGATCGGCAGCTCGGGATAATTTTTCCGGACATGTTTCGCCATGGTCGGGCCGTCCATATTGGGCATCACCACGTCGGAAACGATCAGGTCGAACTGCGGCTCCTTGTCGGCCTGCTCCGCGAGCAGCCCCAGCGCCTCCTCGCCCTCGCTTGCTGTCACAACCTTATAGCCCTGACGGGTCAGAGCCCGTTCCGCCACTGCGCGCACCATATCCTCGTCCTCGACCAGCAATATATGGGCGCTGCCCCACAATTCCTTCTTGGCCGTCGCCTTGACCGGAAGCGAATTCAACGTCGCCCTGTCCAGATCGTCCCTGGTCGGATGGTGAACCGGAAAATAGATCGAGAAGGTCGTGCCCATGCCCGGTTTGGAATCGGCAAAAATATAGCCGCCGGATTGTTTGATGATCCCGTAAACCGTGGACAAGCCCAGTCCCGTGCCCTTGCCGACCGCCTTGGTCGTGAAAAACGGTTCGAAAATCTTGCCGATGACATGCGGCGGAATACCGTTCCCGCTGTCGGAGAAGATCAACGCCGTATAGTCGCCAACCGGCAGGATATCGCTTTTCAGCGCGCGCACATCGGATGCCACCACCGCCTGGGTCGAGATCGAAATCTTGCCGCCTTTGGGCATGGCGTCGCGGGCGTTGACCCCCAGATTGATGATCACTTGTTCCAGTTGCCCCGGATCCGCGCGAACCAACCCCAGATTGCGGCCATGGCGCACTTCCAGCTCGATAGTCTCGTCAAGCAAACGCTTGAGCAGGTTCGAGACATCGGCGACCACGTCCGGCAATTGCAACACTTGCGGCCGCAGGGTCTGCTGCCGCGAGAAAGCGAGCAATTGCCGGGTCAGGCCGGCCGCGCGATTGCTGTTATTCTTGACCTGCTGGATATCGTCATAATCGCTGTCACCCGGCGCATGGCGCAACAGCATCAGGTCGCAATGGCCGATGATGGCGGTCAGAATATTGTTGAAATCATGAGCAACGCCACCGGCAAGCTGGCCGACGGCCTGCATCTTCGTTGCCTGCGCCACCTGGCTCTTCAATTTCGACTCTTCGCTATTGTCGCGGATCGACAGCAGCACCGCCGCTTCGCCAAGGCCACGAACGCCGGCAATGCCCAGCGCGACGGGCTCCTCGCCGCCATTGCGCAGCCGGACCGCCAGATCGCCCGCCAGTGGCGGGCCGCTCGCATAGCGACGCACGGCATCGGAAACCGCCGATTTGTCGTCGCGGATCATCAAGTCGCCGGGATAGAGCGGCTGCTCCTTTTCCCCAATGCCGGCGGTTTTGGCAAAAGCCTCGTTGAGAAACAGGAACCGTCCGTCGCGATCCGTCAGGGCCAGGCCCAGCGGCAGCAGCGACAGCATCGATTCCACCTGTTCCAGCGCCTTGCCGCGCTCGACCATTCCGCCATCATCGTCGATCAGCAGGATCAGCGCCGGACCCTTTTCCTTTTCCCGGTCGAGCGGCACATGGAAAAGACGCACCGGCGTACCATGCTGTCCTTCGCGTTCGAAAAAGATCGTGCCCTTGTCATCCGAACGCAGGAAATTGATGAAGTTACGACCGGCAATATTGGCATCGACCCGGCCGGTCGCGCGCAAGGCAAAGGCCTGATTCGATGCGCGTATCCGGCCTTCGCCGCCGATAACGCTGGCCAATATGCCGACTTCCGAAAAGGCCCGGCCGCCACCACCGCTAACCAGACTGACCATATCGTCCAGCAGGTCCGCCTGGATTTGCGGTATCATCTGCCAAAGCAGATATTCATCACCCTGCCCCGCGCGAACAACTTTCGCGCTATATTCGGCGACTCCGCGCTTCAGGCCCTCGGCATAGCCGCGACCATCGCGCCAGGCGGTGCGGCCGGCTGTCGCCAGCAATTCATTGCCGCCCGCCTGCAACGGCAGTTCGGGAGGTACAGCCGCGCCATTGAACCACTTGGTAAAAAGCTCGTTGGCACAGACCAGCCGGCCGGCCCGGTCGGTAATCGCCAGACCGATAGCTGACTGATCGGCGACCATTCGGGTCACCGCCCAGTCTTCGGGATCGGCCTGGTCCTGATCGGCAGCAATATTTTGCGGGCGCAGGAAAAACGCGACTCCGGCCAGGCTGAGCACCAGAGCCAGAAAAGCGATGAGCAGGGTGACATTCTGCACTTGCCAGTAGAGCAGTCCCGCCGAAGCCAGCACCGCCACGACCAGAAACAGAGCACGTGTCCGCACATCGCTTTGCGCCTTGCGCGTACTGGGGTTCAGCAATCCGGTCCTGTTCTGCGCCTTACTGGCCATCGTCGGTCCTTTTGGCGCGAATCTTGTTCAATCGCCCTTTCCGTTTCCGGCCAATCCACCAGCGCCACCCGAACGAACTGACCAGATAGCCGACCGCCGCGAAAACTATCGCAAAAATCAGAAATCCGAACGCGGTCACTCCCGCTTCGCGTCCCAGCCAGCTCAGCCACTGGCCGAATTCGCTCTGGATATGGGTGTTGATCGGCTGGCTTGATGTCATCGCATCGATTTGCAGGGCGAATTTTCCGGTCTGGTTGGCCGCAGCGATCCAGAACGGATAGGTCAAGGGGTTGGTAATGAATGTCGTGATCGCTGCGATCGGGACATTGGCGCGCACCGGAAGCGCCAGAAAAACCGCCGCAAATATCTGGCCGACCGGGACCAGAAAAGCAGCCAGCATGCCCAGGGCAACACCGCGCGGCACCGAGCGACGGGTGAATCGCCACAGTTCCGAATGCAGAAAGCGATGGGCTATCGGCTTGAGATATTTATTCCGTTCCATCCCGGCGCGGGTCGGCATTCTTTTCTGCAACCAGTGGACAACGAGCATGATCGTACGCGCCGCAAAATCCTTGTCATGGATATTGGGCTTGGGGTCAGCCATGTTCGCGCATCAGCCGGCCCTGCTGCCTTTTCCAGTCGCGATCTTTTTCGGTCTGCCGTTTATCCGGCGCTTTCTTGCCCTTGGCCAGAGCCAGTTCCAGCTTCGCCCGTCCCTTGCTGTTGAAATAGATCGACAGCGGCACGATCGTCATGCCCTTGCGCATCACCGCGCCGTGCAGCTTGTTTATCTCGCGACGGCTGAGCAGCAATTTGCGCGGTCGCGTCGGGGTATGATTGTGCCGGTTACCGTGGCTCCATTCCTGGATGTTGGCGTTGATCAGCCAGACCTCGTCATCCTTCACCTCGGCATAGCTTTCGGCAATGGTGCCCGACCCGGAACGCAGCGATTTCACTTCGGTCCCGGTCAGCATGATACCCGCTTCAAACTTGTCATCCAGAAAATAGTCATAACGCGCGCGCCGGTTTTCGGCGACGACCTTCTGCTTGTCAAATTCTTCTGGCCGCGGTTTTGCCATCAGACCAGCCCAGCCCCTTCCAGAGCAGCGTCCACAGCTTTGCGGCTGGCTTCGGACGGCGGCGTCATCGGCAAGCGCAAGTCGGTCGAAAAGTCTTCGAGAACCCGAGACATGGCATATTTGATCGGGCCGGGAGACGCATCCGAGAACAAGGACTTGTGCAATGGATAGAGCACATCATTGAGTTCGCGTGCCTTGGCATAGTCGCCTGCGGCACAGGCGGCCTGGAATTCGGCACATAATTTGGGCGCGACATTAGCGGTCACCGAAATACAGCCGATACCGCCTGCTGCGTTAAACGCCAGCGACAGTTCGTCGACGCCCGAAAGCATCACAAAATCATCGGCACAATTGAGACGATGTTCAGTAACCCGGTCGAGATCGCCACTGGCATCCTTGATCGCAACGACATTGGGCAGCTTCGACAAGGCCGCAACCGTGTCGGGCATGATGTCCGTCACCGTCCGGGCCGGGACATTGTAAAGAACCAGCGGCAAATCCACATTTTCCGTCAACGTGGTAAAATGGGCGGTAATGCCCTCCTGATTGGGCCGGTTATAATAAGGGGCAACGACCAGACCGGCGGTGGCTCCGCATTTCTTCGAGAAATTGAGGTGCAGCAAGGCGTTGGTCGTATCATTGGAACCGCAACCGGCGATAACCGGCACCCGGCCAGCCGCCTGCTCGATACATATTTCGATAACCCGATGATGCTCCGCATTGGACAATGTGGAAGCTTCTCCGGTTGTCCCGCAGGGCACGAGGGCGCTGCTGCCCTGGTCGATCTGCCAGTCCACCAGAGCGCGAAACTGGTCTTCGGCAAACGATCCGTCGCGAAAGGGAGTCGCCAGAGCCGGTATTGAGCCCGAGAACATCTAATAATCCTTTATGTTTGCCTTGGATATTGGCAAAGCCGCCACCAAGTCATTTTCAATATTAACGGTGATATAGTTCGCCGTTCAGCGCCTGATAAGGAGCCTAACCGTAAAATGTCCAGCATGGTATCAAGATTTGTTATAGCGGCACTGCTTTTAAGCCCTGCCACCTGCATCGCAGCCGACAATATCGGCGAACAAACCGGCTGGCAAAATGAAAGCGCCGGCCTGTCCGATCCGACCGGCGGCAATGCGGTACTGGGCCTGCAACGCTGGCGCGTGCTGACGCAATCCGACAATTATTCTTTCGAGGATTATGCCGGCTTTCTGGTCACCTTCCCGGGCTGGCCGGAAGACACGAGAATGCAGCGCAATGCCGAGCAGGCGATCAATATCAACAGCTTCTCGCCCGCTCGCGTGCTTGCCTATTTCGGTCGATTCGAACCGACCACCAACGCTGGCGCGGCAAAATTTGCGGTAGCTCTGCAAGCGACCGGGCAGCAGGACCTGGCCAATCAATGGGCCAGAACGGCCTGGCGCGGCGGCACGCTCACCGACGAGGATGAAGCGGCGCTGATCTCACGGTTCAGCTCTGCGTTCAGCATCGACGACCATGACGCGCGCATGGATTCGCTATTATGGGCCAGAGCGACGCGCGATGCCGCGCGTCAACTTGGCTTCACCTCGCCGACACGGCGGCCGGTATTCGAAGCGCGACTGTCTCAGCTAACCGAAGCATCCGACGCCAATGCACAGGCCAGCGCCGTCGGTGCCATCGCCCGCGATGACGCTGGCTATCTGGCCGATCGCGCCCGCTATTTGCGCAGCCAGGGACAAAGCGCGGCGGCGCGGCAATTGCTCGCCACCCGTCCGGAGCTGCGCGTCAAACCGGCTGCTCCCGATACCTGGTTCGAGGCCATGCTGATCAACGCCGAGGCCGCCGCCAATGACCGGCAATGGTCGACCGCCTATAATATCGCCTCGAAAATCGAGGATGCCTATGCCGTTCCGACCCGGATCGCCGACCAGAATTCGCGCGTGCGGGACAAATATTCCGATCTCGCGTGGATTGCCGGCACGTCCGCGCTGAACGGCTTGCGCCAACCGGCCAAAGCTGTGCCGATGTTCGATCTTTATGCGCAATCCTACGACTCGCCCAACATCACGTCCAAGGGCTATTACTGGGCGGGCCGCGCCGCTGCCGAAGCGGGCCAGACCAAACAGGCCACTGCCTATTTCGAAAAAGCAGCTGCCTTTCCCGACTATTTCTACGGCCAGTTGTCGCTGGAACGGCTGGGCCGCCCGCTGCCGGAATTCAACCGCAAGCCGGCGATCGAAATAACCGAGGAAGACCGTAAAGCCTATGACAGCGAACCGCTTGTCATCGCGGCCAAGGCATCGATCCGCACCGGTCCGTGGAAAGAGCAGATCCGCTTTCACAGGGCGCTCGCCTATAATGCCAAGACAGCCAAGGACTATCTGCTGCTGAGCGATCTCGCAACCCGCATCGGCGCCCGCGATCTTGGCGTGATCAAGGGCATCAGCGCGCTGAGCGCTGGAGTCGGCGCGATCGACGAAACCTCCTTCCCGACCATGAACGTTCCCTTTGGCCATGAAAGCAGCTGGACGCTGATCCACGCGATCACCCGTCAGGAAAGCCAGTTTGCAGAAGGCGCGATCAGCCATGCCGGTGCGCGCGGCCTGATGCAATTGATGCCGGGAACCGCCCGCGAACAGTCGGGCAAGGCCAACCTGTCCTATAATCTGTCGTCGCTGACCGGTGATCCGCAATATAATATCCAGCTCGGCAGCGGCTATATCCAGCGGATGATGGACTATTATGGTGGCAGCTACCCGCTCGCCGTCGCCGCCTATAATGCCGGTCCGGGCAATGTGAACAAATGGCTGCGTGCCAACGGCGACCCTCGCATGGGCGGTATCGACTGGGTGCAGTGGATCGAGGATATCCCGATTTCCGAAACCCGCAATTATGTCAAACGGGTGCTGGAGAATGCGGTCGTCTATGACACGAAAAACCCGCGCGGTCCGACGATCCGCAGCGACACGCCACTGACCCGCTATATCGGGAAGAATTACAAGGGTTGAGCGCTCGGCGTTCCAATCCGTTTCAAGCCGAAAGTTGATCGTGAAATATTTCCCGGCATTTCTTCCCGCCATATTGGCGGCCATGGCCCTGACTGCTTGCGCAACTCCGAACGAACGAGTCGCGAAATCCGGTTTCGTCGCCTGTGACGACCAGAAATTGCACGCGAATCTGTCCGACAGCCTGTGTATTGCAACCACAGTTGATCACAGCGATCTGCAAGATCAACCCGTCGACCTTTTCGTCCGGAAATTCCCGGCGCGCGGCGACCATCAGGGCGAGATATGGCTGATTGCCGGCGGCCCCGGCGAGTCTGGCGCCAGTTTCTACGCCGATATGGAATTTTTCAGACAGACATTCGCAAATTACGATGTGATGGTCCCCGATCATCGTGGCACCGGCTACTCGTCGAAACTGTGCATGCCGGAGGAAACGCTGGATAGCCCGGACGGCCTCGCTCTCGCCGGAACCGAATGGGGAACCTGTTTCGGGCAATTATATGCAGCCCCCGGGAGGGCAGATAGCTTCAGCCAGAGAAACGCCGCGCTTGATCTCGACACGCTCGTTTCCACATTGGGTTCGAAAGACAAGACGCTGATCTACGGCGTCTCTTATGGCACCTCGCTGGTGCTGGAATATGCCAAGCTGGCAACCACGGACATCGACGGCATCATTCTCGACTCTCTGACACCCGCACCATCTGATCATCTGAATGGCTTGAGCTATCGTTCGCAGACCACGGACCGGGTCGGAATGGCCTTGCTCGACCGCTGTGCGGCTGACAACAAATGCAGTCTCGGAACGGATGCAGTCGAAACCTATCGTACGCTCCTGAAGGATATCGATGCAGGCGCAGAGATCCCCGGTCTGGACAGCGTTCCCAATGGCGATTTGCGGCAACTGCTCGGTCTGCTTCTCGATGTACCGAGCGCCCGCAACCGGATCCCCGATATCATAGCCGCCTTGTCGCAAAGAAATCCCGCAGCCGGGCCGCTGATCAAGGATGTCCTCCAGGGCGCCGAGACTTATTGGAGTGAGATCACCCGGTTCCAGCAGGCGACAGCTTCCATTCCCCTGTCCGCTATTATCACCGGCTCCGAATCCAACAGCCGACCCGATCTGACGGCCGAGATACTGGCATCGGAAAAAGCAGCGCTAGGATTTACCAGCCCGCTCCCCGGCCTGCTGGTGAGCAACCAGTTCCCGCTCTACAAAGCACCACCGGCGCTGGCCATGCCCGCCAATAGGCCACCGATGCTGATCTTGCAGGGAACATTCGATCCCAAAACACCCTATGATTCTGCGGTAAAGCGCGCAGCCAGCCTCCGTGCAAGCGGCTCCGTTGCAATAATCACATTAACCGACGCACCGCATGCTGCCTATATCACCAGCCAGGATTGCCTGGCCAAGCCACTAGCCCGCTTTGCCAGAAACCCGGGAGCAGTAAGCTCACAAACCTGTGCCCCGGAAAATGTCGCAATTACTTTTTCCCAAAAATAGCCCATCATAAGCTCAGGAAATCTTCCTGCGGCTGTAACGAATCAACTCGTCCGCTTGAATAGCCTTCAAACCATCAGGAATTCTGGAGAATTTATGCCACAGACGAACCGCCGTGTAGCGATACTGGTATCGATAATGCTTCTGCTCACCGTAGCGACGCAAGTGCTCTATATCATGACTCTGAAGGGCGTCGGGATTGTTGACGGCTGGCCGTTGCGGTCGACCATCTGGACCACAGAACTTCTCCTGTTTACCGGCATCACGATCGCGTCGCTCGTCGGCCTGGTCCGGTCTCCGGCGATGCAATGGGGCTGGGCCGCTCTGGTCGCGGCAGGGCTGATAAATATCGTCCAGTCGGGCATCGGACTGTCGATGTTTCTGCCAGCAGCCAAAGCCGGTCCCGAGTTCGCGCCGCTTATGGGCACCTTGCTCGCCGGATCATTTCTATTCTACAATCTGTCAAAGGCGATAATCGGACTGGCTGCTCTGCTCTTCGGACTGTCGCTATTCCGCAACGAAAAGACAAAAGTCCGGGTGATCGGTCTGATCAGCATGATCGCCGGCGTGATTGCAATTGTCCTGAATATTGCTGCTGTGCGCCTCGGACTTGGATCCGTGCCTTTTTCAGGAGCGAGCGGAGCTATTGCAACCTTGCTAGCCGGTTGCACAATCTGGTTGTCCGCTCGCTCGGCGGAATGATACTGGCTCGAACTTTGCCGGACTGAGAATTAGCGCTTCAACTGCTAATCCTTGACCTCGTAACCAAAAGCGTCATGCGCCAGTTTCACCAGTTCCGGGTCGGCATCCGGAAAATCCTTGGGCAGCGCGGCTTCCAGCGTATCGGCGACATGGGTCATTGCGGCGATGCGCGCGGATTTCTTGTCGTTACCGGCGATCACTTTCCATGGTGCCCAGCGGGTGTCGGTATATTTGAACATGTCGTGCATCGCTTCAAGATAGGCGTCGCGTTTTTCCCGGTTGCGAAAATCCTCGGCGGTAATCTTCCAGCGCTTGTACGGCGTGTCGAGCCGTTTGGTGAGACGTGCGTCTTGCTCTTCCTGCGTCGTGTGAAAGAATAATTTCACCACATTGGTGCCGCCATCAATCTGCTGCGCTTCAAATTCGTTGATCTCGTCATAGCCGCGCTTCCAGTCGGCAGGCTCGCAAAAGCCCTCGACCCGTTCGACCAATACGCGGCCATACCAGCTGCGGTCGAACACGCCGATTTCGCGGCTGCCCGGCAATTTCTGCCAGAAGCGCCAGAGGAAATGTCGGTCTTTTTCCTCCCTGGTCGGGGCGCCGATCGGCCAGACGTCATAATAGCGCGGGTCCCATTCCCCGGTCATCCGGCGGATCGCGCCGCCCTTGCCCGCTGCGTCCCAGCCCTCGAACACCAATATCGAGCGGCTGCCGTGAATGATATGCTTGAAATGGATATGCGCGAGCCGGTCCTGCAGCGCTTCCAGCGCTTCACTATAATCACCATCAAATTTGTCATCGGATTCATAGTCGGACAGGTCTATGGTCATTCTCACTCCGTTCGCGCTGAACCTCTCAACCCGGAGGGCGAGGCACATCAGTGGCATCTATCGCATATCGCGAGCCTTTGACAAGCTCAGGCCAAGCAGGTCAATCTATATCAGATGCGCCCGGACGGCCAGCCGCTTAACCACGGTCTTCAGCCGTGATTTCAGGAGCTTCCGGACTGCCGCAATGCCCACTCGTCCAATGCGCGCCGGTGATCGCTCACGCGCCGCAGGGATTCCGTCACTTCAAGCTTGCCGCGCGCAAATCCGTCCGCTTCTTCGTAAAGCGCCAGCGCAGCATCAAGATCGCCGCGCTGTTCCGCGCAAAGACCGCGATTGAACGTCAGCGAGATATGAACCTGTCCGTTTCCAGCAGCCTCGTCCCACATCCGGCAGGCTTCAGTGGCGTCGCTCTTGGTCATCTTGATCGCGGCCTTGAAGAAATTTCCTTCGACCTTGCTCATGCCCTTGCGGCTTTCCAATATCCGGATATCCCGCCGATATTCTCTCGGGGCCAGATCGTCGCGGACGGCGCTGGCGGTCTGCGAGATCATAGTCCGGATCACCGACTCGCTGCTGGCAAAGTCCTCGTCATCGCCGAAACATATCGTCTGCTCATTCTTGTCCGGAAAGCTCTCTGCATAGATACTCCGCCCGTCGCTATATCGCGTCGCCCGTACCTGCGCCCGATAATCGATGATCCGGGTCTGGCACGGCACTTTGATATTCTTATGAGTGACACATTTGTCCTTGTCATCCCGCTCGACACAGCGCCGCCGCTTCGCGGTCGTTTCATATTGTTCCACGCCAACATTAACGTTGCCGGAAAGGCTCGCGTCGAACTGCACCGCCGACCGACCGCCGATCACAGCAAAATAGGGCTGGCCAAAGATGGTGATGGCGGAAAGCCGATCTTCCAGCTCAAACGCCAGTGCCCGGCCATCGCGGCCACCAAAACGCTCGATGGACAGGGATTGAATTTCGGCAAATTCCGGGGAGTTGGCCGGCGTCATCCCCTCGATGGTCAGAACCTCTGCCTGCGCGGCAGTCGAAAGGCCTGTGAGGACCATCGCAGCCGTGACTGCTGTGATCAATAATCTGTTCATGTCCATCCCCCCGCAGTTGGTCGTTCACAAATATCGCCGCTAATATGAACAGAACATTAGCCGCTAATGATCAGTTCCGCAATCCGTTTCGGGTCCTGCATCGGCATGAAATGGGTAAGATCGGGCAGATATATGTCTGTGCCATGGGCAAAATCGTCGGCCAGTCCGGGTGGTGTCGGCGAGCCGGCAAAATCAAAAGCGCCTTCCCGCTGGATCTGCGGCGCCCGCAGGACAGTGACTGGCTGCTTGATCGTGTCAATCAGCGGCCAGGGATCAACAGTGGTGCTGGTCGCATAGACCGACGCCTCGGTCTGCGGCGGACAGGCCAGCCTATAGTCGCCCTGCCCGTCCGGCAGCAGTCCATAATCGCAATAATCCTTGAGCACCGCAGGGTCCCACAGCTTGTACGGATGCCGGTCCCTGAACCGCTCGAACATCGCATCCGGCCCGGCCCAGCTGTTGCGGCGCTTGGCGACCATCTCGTAGGTAGCACTAAAATCAGACGGATTTTGATAGGCCTGCCGTTCCATGATCACCGGGTCAATCAAAACGAGCCGCTCCAGCAGATCAGGGTGGCTGGCCGCGACCTGCACCAGACAATGGCCGCCCATGCTGTGCCCTGCTCCGACCGTGAAGCGGATACCGAGCGATTGCACCAGTTCAGCGGTCGCGCCGGCGACATCGGTCCAGTCGGTAATAATCGGCGCTGCGCTAAGGCCGTGGCCAAGTTGATCAACCGCAATCACATGACTGCCGTCCGGAAAAGCAGCGACGACCTGGTCCCAGCACCGCGCATGAAAGCCGGTGGCGTGGAGCAACAGGATCGACGGACCGTCGCCCGGCTTGCCCCATTCGAAATAGCAGATATCGCCATGGGATGACGCGAAATGACGTTCGGTGGGATGGATACTGGTCAATTCATAACTCCGTTCGTCTCGAGCGAAGTCGAGAGACATGGCCTACTTCCCGGCGTGTCTCGACTAAGCTCGACACGAACGGAACTGGCTATAATGTTGAGCCTAGCCTTCCTTCGGCGGCTCGACCACCCGGATATGCAATTCGCGCAGCTGTTTTGCGGCAACCGGGCTCGGCGCGCTCATCATCAGGTCTTCGGCCTTCTGGTTCATCGGGAACAGCACCACTTCGCGGATATTCGGCTCATTGGCCAGCATCATCACGATCCGGTCAACGCCCGGAGCCGAACCACCATGCGGCGGCGCGCCATATTTGAGCGCGTTGATCATGCCGGAAAATTCGGTGTCGACCTGATCCTTGGTATAACCGGCAATTTCAAACGCCTTGTACATGATGTCAGGCCGGTGGTTCCGGATCGCGCCGGAGGAAAGCTCGATGCCGTTGCAGACAATATCATATTGCCAGGCGAGAATGTCGAGCGGGTCCTGGTTTTCCAGCGCTTCCAGCTCGCCCTGCGGCATCGAGAATGGGTTGTGCGAGAAATCCATTTTCTTCAGCTCGTCATCATATTCGAACATCGGATAGTCGACGATCCAACAGAATTTGAAGGCATTTTTGTCGATCAGGTCGAGCTGCTCGGCTGCCCGTGTCCGCGCCACACCGGCCAGCTTCGCCGCATCGGCTTCCTTGCCAGCGGCAAAGAACACGCCATCGTCAGGACCACAGCCAAGATCGGCCAGCAGCTTCGCGGTGCCTTCCTCGCCATGGTTCTTGGCAATCGGCCCGCCAGCCGAACCCTCTTTCATATTGATATAGCCGAGCCCGGCGAAACCCTCGCCGCGCGCCCAGTCATTCATCGAATCAAAGAATTTGCGGCTATTCTTGCCGGCTTCCGGCGCGACAAAGGCGCGGACGGTGCCGCCGGACGAGGTAATCTTGTCGAACAGGCCGAAACCGGAACCCTTGAAATGGTCGCTGACATCCTGAATGATGATCGGGTTGCGCAGGTCCGGCTTGTCATTACCGTATTTTAGCATCGATTCCTTATAGGGAATGCGCGGAAATTCACCGGCCGGGGTGACCGAACGGCCATCGGCAAATTCTTCGAACACGCCAGCGAGAACCGGCTCCAGCGTCTGGAACACATCTTCCTGGGTGACAAAGCTCATTTCGAAATCGAGCTGGTAAAATTCGCCCGGCGAACGATCGGCGCGGGCGTCTTCGTCGCGGAAACAGGGCGCGATCTGGAAATAGCGGTCGAAACCGGCGACCATCAGCATCTGCTTGAACATCTGCGGTGCCTGCGGCAGCGCGTAGAATTTGCCGGGATGGACACGGCTCGGCACGAGATAGTCGCGCGCGCCTTCCGGCGACGAGGCGGTCAGGATCGGCGTCTGGAACTCGGTAAAGCCCTGCTCGGTCATCCGGTTCCGCAGGCTGGCGATGACCTTGGAGCGCAGCATCATATTGGCGTGAACGCTTTCGCGGCGCAGATCGAGAAAACGATAGCGCAGGCGGATATCCTCTGGATATTCCTGCTCGCCAAAGACCGGCATCGGCAATTCGTCAGCCGGGCCCTGCATGCTCACCGTATCGGCGACCAGTTCGACGTCGCCGGTTGGCAGATTCTTGTTCACCGTTTCATCATCGCGAGCGACAACCTTGCCGGTCACCGTGACAACCGACTCAACGCGTGCACCGTCGAGCATCTTGAAAGCATCGCTGCCGGTTTCGCTGACAATCTGGGTCAGACCGAAGTGATCGCGCAAATCGACAAACAGCAGATTGCCGTGATCGCGCTTGCGGTGGATCCAGCCGGACAGACGGACTTCCTCGCCGACGTGCGAAGAGCGGAGCGCGGAACAATTATGGGTGCGATATGCGTGCATGATGGACCTTTGGAATTGGGTGCTTTCCCAGATGGAAAGATTGCACGCGTAACACAGGTCTGCGGGCCATTTGTCAAGGCTTGAGATTGCCCGAACGGGCTGTGCGCCGCGCTTGATGCGGCGTTTTGGGAGGGACAAGGCTATGGTCGCCGCCAGTACCGCATCATGTGCAAGAAACTAGCGGCGCATCATATCGTTATCACACGCTCAAGCCTGGCTGTCCTTACGGTCTTTCAGCGGATAGTCTTCGGGCCGCACGGTTGAAACATTGGGGCGGTCGCTGACCTTTTCTGGGGATTTTCCTCCCGGGGTCAGATCATCGTCCTTTTTCTCCGGTACATTGTCGGCGTCTCCGTACGTACCCCCGGCCTTTCCCTTATCCATGCCATAAGAAGTGTCTGGTCTGTGCGGGGTCCCCGGTGCTGCCCCGGGGTTCAACCGTTCATATTCGTGCGAATGTCCGGTTTTCTTATTGTCACTCGTGGCCATAGCGAAACCTCCATTATGTGATGTCATACCGGAATTACGCTGCGACCGCTGGATAGTTCCCGTGATATGGTTGCAAAAATAGCCAATTCACGAGCAGATAAGGGTTATGGTCAGTGGTCGGGGATTGCCTCGCATTCCCGAGAGAATTAGCCCCGCACAGGCATCTTGGCGACGCTGCACGGGGCTATCTTTGGGTGATATTATCTGGGTTGGGTGCAATCAGAAGCTACGTTCGAACTCGTCGATCTCGCGTTCCGCTTCATCCTCGGCGCGGCCATATTTTTCCTGGATTTTACCGGCAAGAATTTTGCGGTTGCCATTGATTTGGTCGAGCTCGTCATTGGTCAATTCGCCCCATTTCTTCTGGACATTGCCTTTGACCTGCTCCCAGTTTCCTTTGATCATATTCTCGTTCATAATATTCTCCATTGTCGTTCGTGATACTTAATCAATGGACGACAATCGTTTCTGTTCCCGGATATCGGAAAATTTTTCAACATTGGCGAAACTGGAATAGAGACAAGATTATATCATGAGCGGGCGATTATAAGCGGACAATAGAGTGAACGCCCGCAGTTACCTGCAACAGACATGAAGTTCCCGATCGCTCATCAGCGAATCCGGCGCAATGGCCGCCCAGCCGATGTTATGTTCCATCTGATCAGTTTAAATGACAGATAGTGGGTGGGCAGCGGTCATTCAATAAATCATATTTGGACGACCAGTGTTGGGGCGAGGGCAGAACGGCAGCTTTCGGATCGATGAGTATGCGATGCGTACCTCAGCTAACCACCAATTTGCGATCGGGATTTCGCAAAGCGAGAAAAATCTCTCTTTAGGCCGTCGGTAATTCGCGCGATTAGACTACTCTTTAGTCTATCATACTGATAGGCACTACGGTCCTAAGCTTTGATGGGGGGGGGCCATGGATATCGTTAACATTCAAAGTGAGTGCGACTCTGCATTTCGTCAGTGGGCAGATACGCTTATCGCCAACAGTAGGCTGACAGATGATGGCTGGGTGATCGAGGGAAAGGGTGTCATCTTTACGAACTACGGTCATGGAAACTATGGCGAGGTCAAAGATCAAGTAATGCTCGGATATGATCCAAGTACTGGCAGATCAACTGTGAAGGTTGTCCGTCCGAAAGCCGCACGGAGCGACAAGGGGCCCGCGACAGTTCTGGCAACTGACGTTGCTGGCCGGCGGTATTTGCTTCGGGAAGGGCGCCTTACCCCTAACAAAATTTCTGGTACAAATTTCATCATCGACACCTTCGCCAAACTGACTGGACTGGCGGAGGTGCCACTGATGATCGACGGCGCACAGTCAAAGAGGCAATGGTTTGTAGTGGCGGAT
Source organism: uncultured Sphingorhabdus sp. (assembly GCA_963974765.1). Taxonomy (GTDB): domain Bacteria; phylum Pseudomonadota; class Alphaproteobacteria; order Sphingomonadales; family Sphingomonadaceae; genus Parasphingorhabdus. The sequence goes on along the minus strand of CAXBEI010000002.1, from coordinate 101,003 downwards.
CTTGATGCTTCACCGCGCGAGATCGTCGAAAAGGCTGCAGATTTTTCAATTGCCTGCCTGCGTGCCCGAGTGTTGACTGGCGGCTTCGCAGAGGTCAAATCCCAAGTGCCGGACGATGAGCAGACATTCACCTACGGCTTGGATGAAAGGGGTCGTATCACGACGTATTCTCGGCCCGGCGGCACCGTGGAAGTGCGGGAACTGCAGGGCTATGTCCACGAGGCCCTAAAGAAAATCGTTGGGAACTCATTGAAAAAGCCGAAGCGTAAGGGCTATTGCGTTGATGGGATGGTTGAGTGCGCCAACCTGCTAATCGAAATTAAGACCAGCACTTCGGCCAGTTCGATCTACGAGGGCGTGGGTCAGCTAAATCTTTACCCCAGCCTGATCGGAATTAAGGGAGATCCAGAACGCGCCCTTCTCATCCCGGATCGCCAGCCCATTAAGCTTATTATGGCTTCGGCGCTGGATGCGGCGGGTATTTCGGTGTTCACCTACAACATTGAGGACAGCGGTAAGAAGCTTCGGATCACCTTTCCAGACGCATTAATCGCGCGCTGCAGACTCCGCATACAATAAGATACGTCGTTCTACCGGTTTTGTCGCTCACTTAATGGCCAAATATGGAGGTCGTAAGCCAATGCGAAAAGGGACAGTCTCATTTACAGGTTCTGACGCTCGCCAAATAAATGAATGGCAGGAATCGGCGATCGCTTGATCAGTAAGCGACGGCGGCAACTACAGGGCGCGAAGCAGACATAAAAACGGGTTGCAGCGAACGACCGCAATTGGGACGATTGCAGAAGGGCAGCTTCAGCATATTTTTAATCGGGCAGCCTAGATCAACCCCAGTTTGACCAATTCATCATTGGCGAATACCTGCCGGTCTGCCGGATCCGGCATCACTTGCGCTTGCGCCCATTTCCAGTCGGCAAACTTCTGCCCGTAGTCCCGCTGCACCCGCCGCTCGTCGAGATTGTTGGTTTTGCCCCAATGGCGAGTGAAGGCGATCCCGGCATCATCCAGCGCCTCGATCACTTTCTTGTAACCCTGGTGGCTGGATTCGACATTGGGTCCGTCAAAGTCGATAACGACATTGTCCGGCCAGTGGGCGGGCGCGAGCAGACCTTCGGCTTGCCGGACGAAGCGCAGGGTGACAACCGTGCCGCCGCCACCGCGTCTGAAACTATCTATAATTAAATCAAATACTTCGCTCAGCTTGTTACGGTCCAGTGTCACTGATCCGTTGAACAGGCTGGCAATCGGTGCATGTTCCTCGGTCGTATGCCCCCAGGTGGCAATGGCCGGCGGATCGTCGACATCGCGATTGTTCGGATAGCCCTGTTCCATCGCAAATTGCATGATCGCGCCCTTGAACAGATCGCTTTGCGCCATCGCCTTGCCGAGCAGGGTCAGCGCGTCATAGCCGGCCCCCATGTCCCGCGGCGGCGGCGGCGGGATGCTGGCGTCGAATGGACGCTTGTAGAGAAAGCGCAGCAGGCATTTCTTGTCGAAAGGGTCAAAAGGATTGAGAATAACCTGTTGAAAATACGGGACTTCATTCAGGCCGAACGCGCAGGAGAATTTCTTGAATTCGCCGCGACACAGCCAGTCGATATGCTCGCGGCTGATCTTTGCCGCCTTCTGGATATTCTGCACCATATAGATCGGATCGGTCTCGATCAGCATCGCGGTAACAAAGCCCATGGCGCCGACGTGCAACTGGGCAGCGGCAAATATCCGGTCATCGCGGATGATCTCCGATCCGGTCTGCGCGATAAACGCATCCGACAGCATCGCTTTTGCCGGCGCGATCCACAATATCCGCTCGGGTGTCACCAATTGCACCGCCCGGACATGGTCCTGGATGCCGCCCGCCTGCCAGACGCTGCCATGGGTTCCGGTGGCGCAGGCCCCGGCAAAGCTCTGTCCGTTGCTGGCACCGCCGGTGCGCAGCGACCGGCCAATTTCTTCGGCACTTTCGTAAACTTCATCAACCGTCGCACCGGCCTGCACCAGCAACAGCGATTCCGCGGCAACTTCACAATCTTCATGCAGATCTTTGGCCGACAATTTATAGGTTCTGTTCAGCCGCAACGTTTCGACCAGCCAGCCATCCTCCACGACATTGATCGGCGACGGCGACCAGCCTGCCCCGATCGGCCTTACGGGAATCTGATATTGTTTCGCTTCCCGGAGCAGCGCCAAGACTGTCTCCGCCACGCCTTTCAGATGCGCCCGGCCGTTTTTCTCGTCGCCGTTGGCCAGCTCGATCCGGTCCTTGAGATTACATTCCGCGGTTTCGTGATAGTTGGCCCAGACTTGCTGGCCGAGATGAACAACCCGCGCCATCAGGCTTCTCCCACGTCATGGTCGCCGGCATAGCAGCGATAGGCAATGCTGACCTTCCGGACAAAACCGAAGGTTACCAGACAGACCAGAACAGCCTTGCCGGTCATGAAAAAGCGCATGTCGTTGATACCGAGCTGATAGCAATCATCAACTTGCAGCGATCGGCCTCGCCGCGAAGCAAAACCCCAGGCCAATATCGTGATCTCGATTGTCTTGCCGCCGACCGGCCGCGGATCGGCAACCGCCAGACAGGCGTCACCCCACAGCGCCATAATCTGCCCCAGCAATAGCAACGCCAATGCACAGATCAGAACCAGTGACCAAAATGTCATGATTTCCCCCAAATTTTATCCTGCACCCACGAATTGTTTGCGGGATGAGCCGCCCGCTGTATAGGATAAAAATGCACATCCATAATTTGCTGACAACCAATCAGGACATCGCCGATATCTGCACTCGCTTTGCGACTGCCGATTTCGTGGCGGTTGATACAGAGTTCATGCGCGAGAATACCTATTGGCCCATTCTCTGCCTCATCCAGATTTCCGATGGCAAGGAAGCCGCCGCGATTGACCCCTTGGCCAAAGGTGTCGACCTCGGTCCGCTGATGGAATTGCTGGTCAACAATGAAAATGTGCTCAAGATTTTCCACGCCGGCGGACAGGATGTCGAAATCATCCACAATATCACCGGCAAGACCCCCCACCCGATTTTCGATACCCAGATTGCCGCCATGGCGATCGGCCAGAGCGAACAGATCGGCTATGCGAATCTCGTGGACAGCTGGCTCGGTATCACTTTGGACAAAGGCGCTCGATTTACCGACTGGTCGCGGCGCCCGCTCAATGCACGCCAGCTGGAATATGCAATCGCGGATGTCACCCATCTCGCAGATATTTTCCCGAGAATGCTGGATAAATTGCGGGAGACCGGTCGCGGCATGTGGATAAATGCAGAGATGGAAAAGCTCGCTGATCCCGACAATTATGTCAATGATCCGGAGAAATCCTGGTTGCGGGTCAAATCGCAAGGCCGCAATCTTGAGATGCTGGGAAGGCTGAAAGCAATCGCCGCCTGGCGGGAGATTGAAGCCCAGTCGAAAGACTTGCCACGCGGGCGGATCATGCGCGACGAAACACTCGCCGACATTGCTGCCAATCCGCCCAGGGACCAGGTCAAGCTGGGACAGGTCCGCGGCCTTTCAGCCGGCTGGAAAAATAACGATATCGGCGCGCGTTTGATGGAAGTGATCGAACAGGCGGCCCCCCTGTCACGGGACGATTTGCCACTGAAAATTGGCCGGCGCCCCAAAAATGGCAAGTCCAATGCTCTGGTGACCGATCTGCTCAAATTGTTGCTTAAGATCCGGTCGGCGGAAATGAATGTTGCATCCCGCCTGCTGGCCCGTGCCGATGATCTGGAACGTATTGTCGCCGGAGAGCGCGAAGGTGTTCCGTTGCTGGAGGGCTGGCGCTACGAAGAATTCGGCAGGGATGCGCTGGATCTGGTCGAAGGCCGGGTGAGCTTCACGGTCAAGGACGGCAAGCTCAAAATGACCCACCAGCAGGAAGGTGACAGCGCCGAAGCGGAATAGCTAGACGGCGGTCATCACCGGCTCCAGCCCCATCATGCTCGCCAGATGTCCGTGCCTTTTGGCAACCGCATCGCCGTAAAGATGGACCAGGTCACCGGCGATCGTCAGCTCGAGCTTTTTCCCGGACTTGCGAATTTGCGTTTGCTCCAGCGGATTGCGGGTACCGCCGCTGAGCCGCTGCGCCAGCCGCATCGCAAGCCCCCAACTGATCGCACGCTGCGTTGCCTGTTCACTGGCAAGCTTGCCACCTCCGGGAAATATGTGATTGCCGCCGCCAAAACTTGTATAGAGCGCCTGTCCCAGCATCTCGCGTTCCGGGCCGCTTATAGCCACCCAATTGCCGTGCAGCCCAATCTCCAGTCCACGCTCGGCCCGAAAATTCGGGTTCGCCCGCCACGCGACATCGCCCAGATTGCAGGCGGCTTGACGGATACGATGCCATTCGACCGGCTCATCGGAAAAAATGTCGGCAATCCATTTGCCGAGCAATTTGCTGTTCGCCGGGAAACGGGCTTGTGCCGCTCCGGCATCTTCGGTCGCAAGCAACAGCGGATCGCGTGCCGCTTCCTGCTTGCTGATGCTCTGGTAGAGCAAGCCTTCCCGCACGCCATAAGCGGAAACCACCATCTTGCTGCTGTTCAAATAGCGCACCAGCATCGACAACAGCCAGGCGGCATCCTTCAGCGTCGGTATCCGGGAGGTAGAGAGCCCGGGCACATTTTTCAGCTTGTCCCGGTTCAGTTGCGCCAACCGACTGACCAGCCGCTGTGCGCGGCGCGGTTCCATTTCGTAATTGTGAATAACGGGAAGCGGATAATGACTGTCAAACATGTCGAGCCGCGCCAGCGACCGCCAGGAACCACCGACCAGATAGAAGGGAAGCTCCTGCGCCTGCTTCTCCCAGCCGGTTTTTTTGAGCATCTTGCGCACCTGGGTTTTCAGAGCATCTTGTCCCTTGGCGCGCAGATCGGCGACCCTCAGCACACCAAGCGGGAAGGAAAAGCGTTCCAGAACCTTGCCTTTTTCGACCATCGCCAGCTCCAGGCTGCCGCCGCCCAGATCGCCGACTATGCCCCTGGCATCCGGTATTCCCGAGATGACACCCAACGCCGCCGATTCGGCTTCTTCGTCCCCTTGCAGAACCGCTACATCATAGCCGATCTCGTGCGCGGCTTTCAGCAGATCCTTGCCGTTGCTGGCATCCCGCACGGCAGCCGTGGCGAAACTCTTGATGCTGTCGACTTCCATTTCCGCGCACAGGCGATGGAAACGCTTCAGGCCGCGCACGGCGAGCGCCATTGAATCCTTTCCAATTGCTCCGGTGGTCGACAATTCCTTGCCGAGGCCGGCCATCACCTTTTCATTGAACAATATCGCCGGAACCCTGACCGGCCCCTGGTAGACAACCAGCCGGATCGAGTTCGAGCCGATATCGACGATTGCCGTACGCTGGCGGCCGTGTTTCTTTCTCGCCTGGACGGATTGAGACTCAGCAGCTTTTTGCACCAGCACCCCGGTCACGCCTTTTTCTTGCGGCGGCGCAAGCTGAGCCGGGGAACCGCATTGCTCTTCTTGAGCGCCTTGCCGCGTCCAGAGAGCGATGGATTGGTCATAAAATAACGATGCAGGTTGAACGGCTTGTCGGAAGGTTTCACTCTGGTGTAGCTGCCGTCGGAATTCAGCTCCCAGCTCTGCTCGTCATCAATCAGATTGGCCACCATGACCTGATCCAATATCTGGTCATGGACGGTCCGGTTGGTGATCGGCATCATATATTCCACACGCCTGTCTAGGTTGCGCGGCATCCAGTCAGCCGATGATATATAGAGTTTTGCTCCGTCGTTGGGCAAATCCTTGCCGTTGCCAAAGGCCCAAATACGGCTGTGTTCGAGAAAGCGGCCAACCACAGATTTCACGCGGATATGATCCGACATGCCCGGCACATCGGGCCTCAGGCAGCAGATACCCCGGACCACGAGATCAATTTCGACACCGGCATTGCTCGCCTGATACAGTTTCTCGATCAACGCGGGGTCAACCAGTGAATTCATCTTGGCCCAGATCATGCCGGGTTTGCCAGCACGGACATTGGCAATTTCCTGATCGATCAGTCCCATCAGGTCGTTTCGCATGTCCCGCGGCGACATCGAGATAAGCTCCAGCGCTTTCGGCTCAACATAACCGGTGATATAGTTGAACAGCTGCGCCGCATCGCGCGCGGCCCTCGGGTCAGCGGTGAAGAAGCTGAGATCGGTATAGATTTTGGCGGTTATCGGATGATAATTGCCGGTGCCGAAATGGCAATATGTGCGATAGCCTTCCTGCTCCTTGCGCACGACCATCGATATTTTCGCGTGGGTCTTCCATTCGATGAACCCGTAGACGACCTGCACACCGGCACGCTCCAGAGCGCTCGCCCAGAGCAGATTCTGCTCTTCGTCAAAACGCGCCTTGAGTTCGACGATTGCGGTTACCGATTTGCCCGCTTCGGCGGCATCGATCAGCGCTCGTATGATGGCGGATTGCTTGCCTGCACGATATAGCGTCTGTTTGATCGCCACCACATCCGGATCGGCAGCGGCCTGCCGCAGAAACTCAATCACTACCTCGAACGATTCATAGGGATGATGGACGAGGATATCCTTGTCACGGATCGCGGCAAAACAGTCACCGCCATGATCGCGAATGCGTTCTGGAAAACGCGGGCTGTAAGGCGTAAATTTAAGATCAGGGCGATCTTCATCAACCAAGATGTCGAGGTCACCGACACCAACCAAACCGTTGATGCGGCTTTCAGTAGCACCGTCATCGAGCAGATTTGCACGCAACATTGCAATCACCGGTTCGGCGAGATTCGGCCCCATTTCCAGCCGGATTACATCACCGCGCCGCCGACGTTTGATCGCACTGCGGAAATAGCGGACAAGATCTTCTGCCTCTTCTTCAACCTCGATATCGCTGTCGCGGATGATCCGGAAAAGCCCGCTGTTTTTCACCGCATAGCCGGGAAAAAGAATGTCGGAAAATGCCTGGATTGCCGTCTCTACCGAAACATAGATGGCCGATTCACCGGGCAAGCGGATGAAACGCGGGAGGCCCGACGGAATCATCACAAGTTCCCTGATACCCTGATTGTCCGATTCCCTGACCAGATCGAAAACCAGGCTCAACCCCTTGTTGGGGATGAACGGGAAGGGATGGGCCGGATCGAGCGCTTGAGGGGTCAGCACCGGAAATATCTGGTCGATGAAATGCTGTCTCAACCAAGCCTTCGAGTCCTTGGGAAGATCGCCCACCGCCGAGACAAAAATATCCTCGTCGGCAAGCGTCTTGGACAGGGCCGCCCAGACCCGTTGCTGATGTTCGATCAGCAAATCCGTTCGGGCAGCTATGGCGTCCAGCTGCTGCGTAGCGGTCAGGCCATCGGCTGAACGTTCCTCTATCTTCTGGCGATATTGTCCGACCAGTCCGGCAAAGCGAACCATGAAGAATTCGTCGAGATTGTTGCCCGATATCGACAGGAAGCGCAGCCGCTCGAGCAATGGATGAGCGCTGTTCTCGGCCTCTTCGATAACCCGCTCGTTAAAACCCAGCCAGCTTATTTCGCGATTGAAATAGCGCTTGCTGCCATCTTCCGAAAAAGCACCGGAGGCATCATCTGCTGTCGATATGTCCGTATCCGGTGACTCTGTAGCAGGATTTTCCATGGGCTAAATATCCACCTTTTCATCATCAGCGTCAAAAAAGCCGAGCGCTGATTTCGCGATCGCCAGATTGATCGGTTTTTTACTCTCAATCGCAAGCGCATCCATTTTTTGCGCCAGTTGACGCACCATGGCATAGGACCGGACCATGCGTTTTTCCAGATAGCGCAGCGCGTCTTCGGATATCGTCAGACCGCGTATCGCGAAATATTTCTGAAACAGCCCGTCGATCATCGCCTGATCGGGCGCGCCGATTTCCAGGTGCAGCGATGCGGCAAGACGGGATTTCAAGTCCGGAAGCATGATCTCCCACTCCGAAACCGGTTTTGACGACAAAAGCAAAAGCGGCTTATGCTCGCCATTGGCGCGGTTCCAGAGATGGAATATCTCCGTATCCTCATATTCTGCAGCATCGTCGAGGCACAGCCCGCCACTCTCCGCTTCAAACGCCGCAGCCATAGCGGATTTTCCCGAGCCTTCGGGGCCAGTCAAAATCAGCGTGTTGTGCGCCCAGTCCTGCCAGTTCTGCAAGTGCCGATGCACCTCGGCATTGGCAGCGGTCACCAGATATCCACCCTGTTCCGACGACAGTTTTTGTTCAAGAGGGAGAGCTATCTGACTCACTGTCTCGCTACATTATTGTCCGGAACGACTGATACGCAAGGCGCCCGCTCCTTGCTGGACTTGCCAGCCTTGTGCCCGAAGCGCCTGGGCCAGCGTCGAAATATCGCCTCTGTATGTCACGCTCATGACAGAAACACCGCCCAGCGCGAGGCTGGATGTGGAAGCGGACGTGACACCCGGGATCGAGCGTACCGAAGTTTCACCGCGTCCGACAGCGCCGACATCCGGCGTATCGAATTGCAGCGACACACTGGTGGTGGCAGCCGGCGCCGACACGGGCGCTTCTCCGCCTGGTTCGGATGCGCTGGTACCCGCTGCGGTTGTCGAAACATCGTCCTCACCGACCTCGACAGCCAATTCGTCATCCAGATCGAAATCATCTAGGTTAAGTTCGTCGAGATTGAACGGATCCTCAATGATCAGCGACTTGTCGGTTTTCAAAATGCCGCGCGACAAGGCGCTCGAATAGATATTATCCAGTCGTACGATGCCCTGGTCCATCATCTTGGGAATATCTTCGCTGCGATCCACTTTCAGGGTGAAGCTGTCGATATACCGGTTGTCGGGACCATAGCGGGCAGTGAATCGACCCGTCACCGGACCACCGGGATATTTATAGGTGAGCCTGACGATCGGGATGATGACATCCGCTGCGCCAAATTGATCAAGAATATTGCGCCACCATCGGCGACTCGGACGATTGGCCTGCCCTGCCGTCAGCACCAGCGATTCGCTGTCGGATCCATAAGGGCGCACATAGTCGATAGCGCTGTCGCCAGAGCGGAATCGCGCCCAGGCCTTTTGCCATTCGGTACGGCTTTCGAATACCTGGGGTGAGCCGCCGCTCCACATGATCGGCAGCACCAGCAGCGGCGGCGATCGCAATCGCCGGCCGCCAACGCCCAGAATCGATCCTGTTCTGGCACGATCGAACATCACGCCGAGCGTGGCGATATAGCGTTTAGGTCCGATCTGCTCCTGCTCGACGATGATCGCGGAGACGATTGTATTGAGGGTGCCGTCAGGGAGGCCGGCGGTTTCTCCACCCTGCGTCCGTTTGTAGAGCATTTTCCAGGCTTTGCGTTGTGCTTCTTCCCAGCCTTTTCGGCGCGCGTCAAAAGCATTGTCACCATGGACATCAACTTCCACGCCCATCACTTCGAAATCGCCGGTGCTGGCCAATGGCGCGACGCCGCGTTGGGTGCCTTCCAGCTGGGCATAGACAACCGTTCCGGCGAGCACAGTCACAACGGTAATGGCGGCGGCAATCTTGACCCGGAAGTTACTCAAAAAACTCATTTGCGCCCTTTTGACGATTATGGCGTGGAAATCCAGCCGCGACTTGTCTAATCGCTCAAGTTATGAGTGAAAAGCAAAATGAGCCGGATTCGTACACCTATGCAAAAGCAGGTGTGTCCATCGAAGCGGGCAATGCCCTGATAAAGGCGATCGCGCCACTGGCAAAAGCCACGGCGCGTGCCGGTGCCAACGCCGAACTCGGCGGTTTCGGGGGATTTTTCGATCTGAAAGCGGCTGGCTATCAGGACCCTCTGCTGGTCGCTGCCAATGACGGTGTCGGAACAAAGCTCAAGCTGGCGATAGATTATGACCGCCATGACACGGTCGGCATCGATCTCGTCGCCATGTGCGTCAATGATCTGATCGTTCAGGGCGCGGAACCTTTGTTCTTCCTCGACTATTTTGCCACCGGCAAGCTGGAAAACGGCATCGCCGAACGAGTCGTCGCCGGGATCGCCGATGGCTGCAAAATGTCAGGCTGCGCTCTGATCGGTGGCGAAACGGCAGAAATGCCCGGCATGTATGCCGAAGGCGACTATGATCTCGCCGGTTTCTGCGTCGGCGCAGTCGAGCGCGAAAAAGCCGTTACCGGAGCGACAATCGAAGCGGGCGATGTCCTGCTTGGGCTCGAATCCTCGGGCGTACATTCCAACGGCTTTTCACTTGTCCGTCGGCTGGCGGCGGACAAGGGCTGGAGAATGGATCGCCCTGCCCTGTTCAACCCCGACATATTGTTGATCGAAGCCTTGATCGCACCAACCCGGATCTATGTGAAGTCGCTCTTGCCGCTGATGCAGTCTGGCCGGGTCAAGGCACTTGCCCATATCACCGGAGGCGGTTTGCTGGAAAATATCCCGCGCGTGTTGCCGGATGGCATGCACGCCCATGTCGATGCGTCAAACTGGGACCAGCCGCGTCTGATGGCCTTCCTGCAGGCGCAGGGCAATATCGAGCCGGAAGAAATGGCGCGGACGTTCAATTGCGGCATCGGCATGGTGCTGGCTGTGTCAGCAGACGAAGCGGGTGCAATCACATCGGATCTCGAGGCGGCTGGCGAGACAGTCCACAGGATCGGCGATGTTCGCGATGGCCCCAAAGGCTGCTCGGTATCAGGCGCACGCGGCATATGGTCGGCAACGGACGACTGGACCGCCACCCACAATGGCTGAAAAAGCCAGAATCGCGATATTAATTTCCGGCCGCGGATCGAATATGGCAGCGATGGTCTACGCCGCCAAATCATCCGACTGCCCCTATGAAATCATGCTCGTGGCGTCCAATGACCCCGATGCCCCCGGCCTGAGGCTGGCCGAGGCAGAAGGCATCGCGACCTTCGCCCATCCGCACAAAGGCCTGACGCGCGAAGCGCATGATGGCATCATGCACGATGCTATCGTCGCATCTGGCGCCGAATATGTCGTGCTGGCCGGCTATATGCGGATCCTCAGCGATGGTTTTGTCAGGAAATGGACGGATCATATGCTCAATATCCATCCCAGCCTACTGCCGAAATATAAGGGCCTCGACACCTATGAACGCGCTATCGATGCCGGCGACAGCGTCGCGGGATGCAGCGTACATCTGGTCACCGCCGAACTGGATGACGGCCCGGTGCTGGCCCAGACCGAGGTCGCTATCCTGCCCGATGACGATGCCGACAGTCTGGCCAGCCGTATCTTGATCGCCGAGCATCAACTCTATCCGGCCACGCTGGCCAAATATGTCACGCGCGAAGCAGACCCGGACTGGATCTTGACTCAGATTCGCGAGCGTGCGCTGGCGCTCGAGGAAACCCACGAGCGGGCCAGTTTCGGTGCCCCCGGCTGGCGGGTGGGGAGCAAAACCACGGGAAAATATTTCGCCTATTTCGCGCAGAGCCATCATGGCGAAGCCAGTATCGCTCTGCTCGTCAAGACGGCTGGCCTGGACGAACAGTCTGCGCTGATCGATGCCGATCCCGAACTATATTATGCGCCCAAATTCTACGGAAAGTCTGGCTGGATCGCGATCCGCCTCGACACCGGCCGCACCGATTGGGACCATATTGCAAGCAGGCTTTACAGCAGCTGGTGCCAGGTCGCGCCAAAGCGGCTGACTAGGATGATCGCGATCGCCGATCAATTTTAGGGAAAAGTGCATCACGGGCTGAAAATCTTTGGACAACAAGGAGGAGGGAGAAATGTTATCCAAAAAGGTCTGCGGCCCGAATAGGGAAAAGAAACTCCAACCCGCGATGCATTTTTATAACTAGACTGTGACAAGCGCCAAATCCATACGGCCCTTGGACCGTATGCTTACATTCCCGCTTCGACAGCCAGCCGGACCATGTCCGCCGCGCTTGGTACATCGAGCCGTTTCATCAGGATCGAACGATGCATTTTCACGGTCCGCTCGCTGAGACCCAGTTCGTGCGCGATCTGTTTGTTGAGCAGTCCCTTGGCGATGAACTGCAGCACTTCCCGTTGCCGTTTCGACAGGTCTTTCACAATCCCGACAGCCCGCATCCGCCGCGCTTTCGCCAGGCTCGGCACATCGGCATCGATTTCCACCTGTGATCCGAGAAAATATTCCAGTTCGCCTTCTTCGTCGAACAAGGGAGCGACCAGCACAGCATTCTGGAAAGGCGTGCCATCCTTCTTGTAATTCAAGATCTCGACCAGAACGGACTTTTGCTGTCTTACGCCGCGCCGGATTTCCTCTGTCAGCCAGGGCTTCGTCTCTTCGCCAGACAGAAAGCGGCAGTTTCGGCCGATAATGAAATCCCGGTCATAGCCGGTCAGTTCCACGAACGCATCATTGACGGCGACAAGCGGATTGTCCGGCAAACGCGGATTGCTAACCACCGAGGCAATCGGGCTTTTTTCGATCAACCCCATTACCGAGGCCGTCGGCAAATCCGATGTGGAAATCGCCATCTGGTTTTCCATGCTGGAATTTTTCTCGCGCTCCATCAGGATAAGCTACTCTAGATTCATGGTTAAAGGCAAGCGTAGAGCGAGCCGCTAGCCACGAGCATTACCCGCGGCTGAAGCGGCCCGACCGCATCCAAAACCCCTCAGGTCAGTAGCGAGACATTCCCCCCTGCGGCGGTTGTATCGATACAGACGTGCCGTTCGACCAGACATTGATGACCGAACTTCTCTTCGGTGATGATCGGGATCAGCGGTCCGTCCCGTTCGGCAAGCGCCTTCCGGATGGCGCGAATATCCTCGATTTCGCTCCAGCAGACAACGGCGTCCATACCGGTCAACGCGGACAACGTTTCGCGAGGTACAAATCCGTCGAGCGACTGCTCTCCCGTAGCACCGGGAACGCAGATCAGCGATACACATCCTTGCTGATGCGCCGTCTCCGCCTGTTTTGCAGCATCTTCCGGCGTCGGACCGAGGCACAATATCGTTCCCCGCGCATAGGTGAACAGCTCGTTCGATTCCCCGGTAGGTCCGGGCATGATCTCGGAACTGCGTGGTCGCGTATCGACCGCCGGCAGATTGTTCAATGCCTTTTGCACCGCTTCAAGGCTCAATTCCCCATCACGGATCACTGGCGATACCGGTCTGGAGCCCTGATAAAAACGTGGCAGATAATGCGGGCCGCCAGCCTTGGGACCAGTACCGGAAAGGCCTTCCCCGCCAAAGGGTTGCGAACCGACCACAGCGCCGACCTGGTTGCGATTGACGTAGATATTGCCGACCTTCATCGCGCTGGTCAATTTGTCGATGCGCCGCTCGATGCGTGTCTGCAGGCCAAATGTCAGCCCATATCCGCGGCCATTGATATCGCTGATCGCTTTATCGAGTTCACCGCTTTTGAATGTCGCGACATGTAGGACCGGACCAAATATCTCTTCGTCGAGATCGTTGACTCCGTCGACCTTGATCACCGCTGGTCCGACGAAATAACCATCATCCGGACTGTCCAGCTGTTTCAACAATCGGCCGTCCACATGGGCGGCGGCAATATGGGCGCTGATCTTGTCGTGCGCCGCCTGATCGATAACCGGTCCAATGTCGGTCGACAGCCACCAGGGATTGCCCATCTCCGTCGCATCCATTGCACCGTATAGCATGTTCAGAAATGGCTCGGCGACATCCTCTTGCAGATAGAGCACCCGCAACGCCGAGCAACGCTGGCCGGCCGACTGGAACGCCGACGTGATAATATCGCGAACCGATTGTTCCGGCAACGCGGTCGAATCCACGATCATGCAGTTCAGGCCGCCGGTCTCTGCGATCAGCAGCGAGTCAGCCTGACCATTTTCAGCGATATTCCGGTTTATCGTCTGCGCTGTTGTCGTGGAGCCGGTAAAAACGACGCCATTGATGCGGGCGTCACCACTGATTGTGGCCCCCACCGTGGCGCCGGCACCTGGCAGCAACTGCAAAGCAGCCGCAGGCACGCCGGCTTCGTGCAGCAAATTGGTGGCAAGAGCGGCAATAAGCGGCGTCTGATCCGCCGGTTTCGCCAGTACCCCGTTGCCGGCAGCCAGAGCCGCAGCCACCTGACCGGTAAAAATCGCCAGCGGGAAGTTCCAGGGAGAGATGCAGCTGATTATGCCGCGCGGCTTGCCCAGGGGATGTTTCTCAGCTTCCTTCGCGTAGTAGCGCAAAAAGTCGACCGCCTCGCGCAATTCAGCGATGGTATCGAACTGGGTCTTGCCCGCTTCCCGCGCCAGCAATGCGAAAATTTCGCCGTGATGATGCTCGTAAAGGTCGGCAGCCCTGCGCAGTATCGCAGCGCGCTCGGCGACGGGCGCATCCCAGACGCGCGCATCTTCTATCGCTTCAAGCGCCTGGCTTTCATCGGCCTCGATCACTTCGCCAACCTGACTGTCGTCGCGCGCCGGATTGAAAATCTTCCGCGCGCTTCCGCTGGTCACCGGCCGCACGGTGATCGGCGAGGAACGCCACAGCTTCTCGGCAAAGGGAGCGCGCTCGCCGACATATTCATTCATGTCGGTGCGATTGGCCAGATCCCAGCCACGCGAGTTGACGCGTTCCGGCTGGTACAGATCGGCCGGCTTGATGATCTTCGACTGGCTGGATTGCTGATCAGCCTTCAGCGTCTCGAACGGATCAGTGGCAATCATTTCGGCAGCCACGGTATGATTGGCCAGCTGGTTGACAAAGGACGAGTTCGCTCCGTTTTCGAGCAGGCGTCGGACAAGATAGGCGAGCAATTCGCGATGCTTGCCAACCGGCGCATAGATTCGTGACCGGACTTTTTCGTTGCGGAGCAACGCATCGTGCAAGGTCTCGCCCATGCCGTGCAGCCGCTGGAACTCGAAATCCTGCTGGTTGCCCGCCATCTCGAGAATGGCCGCAACGCTGTGTGCATTATGCGTAGCAAATTGCGGATAGATGCGATCGGTCATTTTCAACAGCTGCGACGCGCAGCAGATATAGCTGATATCGGTCGCCGATTTGGTCGTGAATACGGAAAAGTCGGGCACACCATCCATTTGCGCGCGCTTGATCTCGCTGTCCCAATAGGCACCCTTGACCAGACGAACCATGATCTTTCTGTCGAGCTGGGTCGCCAGCGAATAGAGCCAGTCGAGCACGAAGCTGGCCCGCTTGCCAAAGGCCTGCACGACAACGCCAAAGCCGTCCCAGCCGGCGAGCCGCGGATCGCTCAGCACCATTTCGATCATGTCGAGCGATATCCCGAGACGATAGGCTTCCTCGGCATCGATATTCAGCCCGACATTGGCATCGCGGGCAGCGCGCGCCAGTTCACCGACACGGTCGGCGAGTTCGGGAACCGCTTTTGCCTGCTGGCTCATCTCGTAACGGGGATAAAGCGCCGATAATTTTATCGACAGGCCCGGATTTTCCCGGAGGTCATCAGAAACGGCAACCTTGGCGATTTCCTGAATCGCATCGGCATAAGCGGCGAAATATTCATCCGCACCTTCCTGCGTGATCGCGGCCTCTCCCAGCATGTCATAGGAATAAGTCGCGCCCTTGGCTTTCCACTTTTCCGCCCGCTTCAGCGCCAGCTTCATATCCTCGCCGAGCACGAACTGATTGCCGAGTTCTTTCATCGCCTGACGCACTGCCACCCGGATCACCGGTTCGCCCAACCGCTTTATCGCGCCTCGCAGAGCGTCCAGCGGCCCGCGGCTTGCCGGCTTGTTGATCACGCTGCGCGTCATCTCCAGCGCATAGGTCGATGCATTGACCAGCGAGCTTTCCGACTGACCGATATGCTCGCGCCAGTTGGAGGGGCCGATCTTGTCCTCGATCAGCGCGTCAATCGTCTGGTTGTCCGGCACCCGCAACAGCGCCTCGGCCAGCGTCATCAGGGCGAGCCCCTCGTCGGTGGACAGACCATATTCGCCCAGAAAACTCTCGGTCAGTGTCGGCCCGGAAGCGCTTCGAACATCCCGGACAACCTGGATCGCTCGCTCCTGAATACGCTTGCGGGTTTGCTCGTCCGGACCGAAATTCGATATCAGATGTTCCAGAATCTCGCCTTCATCGCTGCGATGATGCGTACGAATTTTTTCCCGGTAGTCCATCAGAGTGTTCATGGATCAGAGGCTTTCTAATAAATTTGCCGACATGTCTTCGATTGGGGGATTTAAATATCATTGTGAGAGCAGACAATGATCAATGGGTTCGTCGTGTTGATCAGTTGCCAGAGGAAAACCGATTATCTCACTTCGGGTTGCAAACGCAACCTTTGTCGCCGGGCGGGCGCAAATTTGCACAATCGGGACGTCATCGTAATTCGAAGATAGCGAGGGATCGGGCGCTGTCTTCCAGACTTAATGACTTCGTACCAACCTGATCACCCCGCGTTGCAACGTAAACTTTACAGAAATGACTGCTTTTGTTTTCCGTGACTTTTGCCCCGAAGCCAGAGCTTTCCTCGACTTTCGCGCCAGCAGTAGTGCGGCGAGTGTGACCTTTCGATTTTCGCTGCCATTCGGTCCGTTCAGTTTTTGCGGGCGTGCGGAAGGGGTTTCGTAATCGCTAGATTGTCAAAGAGCCAGGTCCCCGCCTGCGCTGAGCAGGCCGAGAGATCCGCGGCAATAATAAACGAAGGGATCGGGTGTAGGAAAGCGGTTTTCAGGCAGCAATCAGTTCGGGCTGGCCGGGCGATGCCAGGCGTATCCGGTTCCTGCCGGCTCTCTTCGCTTCATAGAGCGCCTTGTCGGCCAAACGGAAACTTGTTTCCAGATGGGCCTCTGACTCGTTGTCCAGCACGTGCAGACCGATACTCAGGGTCACCTGGCCAATATTATCTTCACCGTTCTTGAAAACATGCTCGGCGCAGCTGTCCACCAGTTCCTGCGCAAAGCGCGCTACATCATTTGTGGTCCGGCCGGAAATCAGCACGGCAAATTCCTCACCGCCGAAACGCGCGAAATAATCACCATGTCCGCAGCGGCTGTTCAGGATTGATGCCACTTCTACCAATACCTTGTCACCGACGTCATGGCCGTAGCGGTCATTCACATTCTTGAAATTGTCGACGTCGATAACCCCCAATGCCCAGATCTGATCCCGGTTCTTCCGGAGCGCGGCAAATTTGGAAAATGCCATGGAAAAGGCACGGCGATTGGGCACGCCAGTCAGTTCATCAGTATAGGCGATATCCTCGAGCCCCTGCCTGACCATGAGGGCATCATCTCGCTCGCGACGCATACCCATTGCTCGATATCCGACGACAATGCTGGTCGCCAACACTTCGGCCAGAATAGCGATGTAAAATCCGAAATCAAAAATCGGCAGATCGTCAATCCAGCCGAAAGCGCGGATAATCCGGCACAGAGCTATAAATCCCGCACCAGACAGGCCCATCAGCAACAACATCGCCATTTTGTCGCCCTTGACCGCGCAGTGTAGCAAATTTCCGAGCGCGACAAGAGCCATGGAACCATAGACAATATGGAAGATTAGCGAACCGGTCAGCGACAATTGATCGGCAAAAATCATGACAATAGTGGTCGTGACCAAAGTGCTCCAGGCCACAAATTTTAGGGAAAACGCACCCCATTTTCCAAGCTTGTCCGGATTGCAAAGCGAGCGGATCAGCATGCATCCGCCAAAGGCCAGGGTCGCCAACGCGATAAACGCAATCCACGATCGCTGAACCAGAGTCGCCGCAGGAAACAGGTCAAATATCTGTCCCGACCAGCAGATGTGATTGACCACAATGGCGACCACCATCAAGCTATGGTAGAGAATGAAACGCTGGCGCATCACGATAAAAAACACTAAGTCCAGCAATAATGGCGCGAGTAGCAATCCGGCAACCAGGACGCTGACCATCTCGCCGCGTTCATGCAGCGCCAGATCGTCCTTGGCATCAACCAATTCTATGTCATTCCAGTTGGATGGATCCCATGGATTTGCGGCGCCGACCAGAACCGTTTCCGGATGCTGGCCATCTCGGCTGACCAGAGGCAACGCGACTGCATAAGGCGAGCGCCAGCGTGCGGTCATCTCGGCCTGATTATATAATTTTGTCTGGCTGCTACCATCGGGATAAATGCTATGCAGCGTCACCGCGCCCTGCCGCGCCGCGCGAAAGCGCAACAATGGCTCCGCCATATCTTTTTGCAAATCACCGATATCCGCTATCATCCACAACATATCGGTGTTTTTGGCCAGCTTGTCGGGACCGCAATCAAAAGCGGGACGCAATTTCAATATCTCTTCAGGGACGGCCTCGGCATGGCCTGCCAGACTACAAATGCGGTGGCTGAAATTCGTTATGGCAGTCGACTCTGCCATCGCCGGCGACATTGGTGGCGCTATGAAAAGCGGGCTGATCAGAAACAGCCACAATAGATAACGCAATTTCATCATTATAAGCGCGCCGATTTCCAGAATTTTTTTATTTTCAACCCTGGAAGGACGCTAGCCCAACATCCTTTACGGAACGTAAACAAGCGTACCCAACCACGCATCAGGACAAGCTCAACGGCAATCAGATCCGCATCGCGCTTTTGTTGCGCGGACGGTCAGAAATCGCGCTGGCTATCATACGAAATCTGGAAACATCGGTGCCTATTGTGCCTGTAGGGGGAAGCGAGGATTGTTCGGCAGCAGTGGATGAGACTCACCATCGCAGGCAAGCGTCGAAAAGCGAACCATCAGATCAAGGGGCAACCTGTTCTGCGCTGCAGCGGCAGGAACTGGAGACGACGCAGGCACAGGCCTTCGCCAACATAACGACTCGACTCCGATCGAGAGCGATAATCCAGACCGCTGCTCTTCCTCAAGACATCAGGGAACCACGCCCTCGACCACCGATTTCGCATTATCCACGCGGATCGCCGCGCCGTTGATGAACTTGCTTTCGTCAGAGGCTAGGAACAGCACGGTGTTGGCGATATCATCCGGTTCGCCCAGCGCGCTCGGCGCCGGTCCGTCGCTTGACGGGCGGAGATCGTCGCGGCCCATGACTTTCGGGCCAATGGCCTCGACCATCGGCGTCAATATGCCGGCGGGATGGACGCTGTTGCAGCGAATATTATATTGGTTATTCGCGCAATGCACGGCCACGCTGCGGGTCAGGCTTTCGATTGCGCCTTTCGCCATCGAATAAGCGACGACAATCGGCTCGCCGATGATCGAGGCGATCGAGCACATATTGATGATCGCGCCACCACCCGATGCCTTCATCGCCGGCACCGCATATTTGCAGCCATAAAAGGCGCCGTCGGCGCTGACTGCCATGACGAAGCGATATTCCTCGGTGGTTTGCGTCTCGATCGTTCCGGGTTCGACCACGCCGGCATTATTGACCAATATGTCGAGTCTGCCATGGCGCGATACAACATCGGCAATCAGATCCTCCCAGCCCTGTTCATCAGCGACATCCTGGACCAGAAACTCCGCAGCGGCTCCGATCTCTCCGGCAACCCGCTCGCCATTTTCTGCATCCATGTCAGTCAGGATGACGGTCGCACCCTCGCGCGCGAACATCCGCGCATCGGCTTCACCCAGTCCCTTGGCTGCACCTGTTATTATTGCCACTTTGCCTTGCAGTCTGCCCATGCTTTATCTCCTCATCAGATATTGGTTTCAGGCTAGGACCAGAGTCAAATAATAACGACTGACAAAATTAGGAGATATCAAGCATGTACACTTTGGAGCAACTGTCGGCACGCGAGGAAATTCGCGATATCCTGCACCGATATTGCAAGGGGATCGATCGCCGCGACTGGCCGCTGGTCCGCTCCTGCTTCGCCGACGACCATGTCCACAAACATGGCGATTATGAGGGGCCCCCGGACGAGTTTATCGGCTTCGCCAGCGAGACCCTGGAAAACATCCCGGGCACCCACCACTCCATCTCCAATGTCCATATCGAACTGTCGGACGATGGCAACAGCGCCACCACCGAAGCCAATTTTGTTGCCTATCACTATATCGAGGCAGGCAACCCGGATTTTCATGCCTGCCACGGCAGCAGCAAGGCCACCGACTGGACCGTTGCCGGCCGCTATTGCGACACGCTGGAAAGACGCGATGGTGCTTGGATCATAGTCCGCCGCAACGCATTTCACGACTGGGAACGCTCGGAAGACGCAACCGGCGCAGCGCTGACGGTGGGGAATCATGTGGGTGGCGGTTAGACGTGCTGGTTTGGATGGTAGTGGCTATGGCGATCCTTCCAGACCGCTCCTGAGAGATGGCGCGCAAGATCTACCATTGCTGAATTTGACTTCGATAGATGCTGATAATCGGGTACGTTGCAATCTGGGGCGAGATGCACGTCGCCGCTTCACGTCCGCAGCGCTTGAGACAGATCATCCGAGGCACAAATTTCGCGAACTTCACTTGATTCAAAGACAGGCATGCACCTTTAACTTTCCTCTTCGATACGCTCCAAAGTGATTTTTGCACTGCTGCCCACCGCGCGGTCTTTGAGATAGAGCCGGTTGCCAACCAATCGCCAGCCAAAGATGATATCGCTCTCTTTGAAGAATATATGTTTTTCATTCACCGCAAATTCTTCAGTTTCATCCTCCTCGACACCCTGTGGCGGGCTAACGCGCTCGGTTTTAACATAGCTTTCGTCATCATCATCTGTCTCGAAGGTCATGACATTTCCCTTGAAAACGTCGACGAACCCCGTCGTATGCACCACCTTCCAGCGGCCAGAAATTGCACGGTGGCGGATATTTTTGGGAAGCTCACCTGAATATCCGGAATAATAGGCGGCCTCTGCGCGCATATCAGCCACGAGTTTGAGTTCAGGATTCAGTCCGGCCAGCGAAGCATTTTTCAGCCGGTTTTCGAGATCCGAAAGAATGCTGAATGCCCGTTTTGGATCATTGTCTATATGATAGGCGGTCGTGGCAGTCCGCATACTCAGAAACTGGTCAACCAGATTTTGCGACAGACGCAAAGGCGCACTGGCGGCGTTACCCGGCGGCGCTATAGCCAACTGGTCAGCCCCTGATTGGCCCGACTTCGCCTCTGTATAGCTGAGCGATACATTCATGAGCGGAATTCCCGCGTCAATGATCGGCGCAGGCAAGTCTGCACGTTCGCTCGACTTGCCGAGCGTAACATAGATGCCGCCGCCATTGTTGCTTAGAAAAATCGTTGGGATTGCAACCGTGATTGCACCATCATTACCGCTTGTCATCAGGCCATCGGGGACGCCAAAGACACCGGTTGCAGCCCAGCCTTCACCAGGTGCGATGGTAAGTTTCAAATCATGTGCTACCTCACCGCCCATCAATTCGAATTGTTTGGAAAAGACCTCATCGACAGCGGCTTCATCGTCAACAAAGAACAGATTGCCACCGCGCACACTCGATATTTTTGTCGCCAGACTGTCATCGAATATGACGCCGACACCGATCGTCGTGAGGCCGACATCACGCTGCGAGGCAGCTATCGCCATGCCCATAAAGCCTTCTGCAGACGTATCACCGACATTGGCATTTTCATCGGTGAACAGCATCACACGGGTCGAACCGGGAAACCCTTTCTGGCTATCAAACGCCGTATCATAGCCCACCTTGAGACCCGCTTCCATATTGGTGGAGCCAGCGCTCTCTATTGCGTTGATTTTTGACAGGATGGCACGGCGGTTCTGTTTCAACATGGTGGGCTTCATCCACACATGTGATTCATCACCATAAAGGACGATAGAAAGCTGGTCATCATCCTGCATCTGCCTGACAATATGACGCAAGCTCTGCCGGACAAGGTCGAGTGGTTCGCCGGACATCGACCCCGATTTGTCAACGACAGCAACCAGATTGAGCGGCGGACGCCTGTAGAGGGTTTCATTGATATTGGTCGCAAAGCCAAGCCCGACAAATAGCTTGTCATCGGGGCGCCCGGGCAAAGATGCGGGCATGGCTTCCGTTACCAGACAGAACATCTGTTCACATTTCTGAGTGCTGGGAAGGGTCAGATCATGCTCGCCCATCAGCCCCTCGATGCTCAGCATTTCGGGCCGTGGCATCCCGTCTTCAGCGGCTTTTCGAAAACGGCGGGCGTCCTGGGCTCCGCCCTGGCGAAGGGAAGTAACAATTATGACGTTATACTCGTCCTCTTCTTGCAGGACTTGCGCCAATGATAGCTCGGGGAAACTCAAGAACAGTGCTGAGACGAACAATATTCCAAGCTTGCTATAGACACCCATTCCGTTAGGTTTAAACCAGCAAATACCCGCCATCGACCGTGATGATCTCGCCGGTCATGAAGGCCCCTGCACTGCTTGCCAGCAAGAGTGCCGGTCCCATTATATCCGCGTCATGCCCCCAGCGGTGCAGCGGTATCATTTTGATTTCCCGCTCATATTGTTCCTTGTCCTGTTCAACCAGACTGGTCATTTTGGAATGGAAGCGTCCGGGCGCAATTGCGTTCACCCGGATATGATCATCGGCAAGGAGGCTGGCGAGATTGCGGGTCAGTTGGTGGATCGCCGCTTTGGACGTGCCATAGCTAATGCCGCTTCCGGCGCTTCCCAGGATTCCGGCTATGGAACCAATGTTGATGACGGAGGCGCTTTTCTCTGCCGTCGCATTTGCTTTCAACAATGGCAAAAGCTGCTGGGTGAGGAAGAAAGGCGTCTTCACGTTGAGGTCCATGACCTTGTCCCAGCCTATTTCGGGAAATTCTTCGACCGACGCGGTCCAGCCAGTGCCGGCATTATTGACCAGAACGTCGATATGATCTTCCCGTTTAGCCAGCGCCTTTGCGAATGCCGCTATTTCTTCCCCGTTACTCATGTCAGCGGGAAGCGCAACGCACTCGCCATTTTCGCTCAAACCGGACAGTTCTTTCGCGGTCGCCTCGCATTCTTCGGCCTTGCGTGCGGTGACATAGACCCGTTTGGCGCCAGCCTCCAGAAAGGCGCGCGCCATGGCTTTCCCCAACCCCCGGGACCCTCCCGTGATCACGCAGACTTTATCGTGCATGGAAAACAGAGCATTTGTCATAGTGAGACTTCCTTCAGACGGGGTGCAAATTCTCGCAGCACGCTACACGGAAATCCTGTCAATTGTCAGGAAGTTTCAACGCATTGTCGCGGTGAATATTCGTCCTGTAAAACCGGCACCCTGCCATGCCGATCAGATCAACAAAAAAACGCCCGGTCGCAGAATGTGCAACCGGGCGTCTTTGACTGCCGGAAAGGCGGTTGGTTTAGCCGACGATTTCATCTTCGTTGAAGAAATATGCGATTTCGATCGCTGCATTTTCTTCACTGTCCGAACCGTGAACGGTGTTGGCTTCGAGGCTTTCGGCCAGTTCCTTGCGGATCGTGCCGGGAGCGGCGTCAGCAGGATTGGTCGCGCCCATGATGTCGCGGTTGGCCTGCATCGCATTTTCGCCTTCAAGAACCTGCACGACGCATGGGCCGCTGATCATGAAGTCAACCAGTTCGCCAAAGAAAGGGCGTTCCTTGTGAACCGCGTAAAAGCCTTCGGCCTGTTCCTTGCTCATGTGGATGCGCTTGGATGCGACGACGCGCAGTCCGGCTTCTTCCAGCATCTTGGTGACAGCGCCGGTGATATTGCGGCGGGTAGCGTCGGGTTTAATGATCGAAAATGTCCGTGTCACGGCCATGATAAAACTCCATAAATATAGGGATAGTCAAAAGTTGCGCCGCCCTTAGCCGCTGCACTTCACCATGGCAAGTTTTCGATGATGTGCCATTGTACCAACAGCAGCATTCCCGAAAATCAGGGTCCTTCGACCCAGCGGCCACCATCCTGTTTCCAGTAGCGCGGCGTGACATCGTCTTTGGCCTTGAGATCCCGCCAGACAGTGCGCGCATGATCGATCTGCTCGGCGGTAAACAGGAAGAAGGCGCGCTCGAAAGCCAGCGCCTCTTCCCGCCACAAGCCATCGGACAAGATGATATAAGGCGCACCATTGGCCGGTTCGCATTGGTCAGAAATCAGGATCGGTTGCTCCGCCTGCTGCTCGGAACCACTAAAATCATGAGCGAGGAAGCTGGCCGGCTCAGCGCTCCACAAGGCGTCGCTGAGCGCGGCACGGCGACCCTCGTCCTGCGACAGCAGCAGCAGCCTTTTTCCGACATCCAGCGATTTGCCGGCCAGCATCGGCACCAGTTTATCTGCCGGATCGCGGGTCAGGTGATAGAAATCAACCCGCACCGCACGACCTTCGAGCCAGACTTCGCCGCATTGTTACTACCGAATCAATCTTCGAAATTGTCAGCAACATATTGGTTGAGCAGGCGCACGCCATAGCCGGTCGCGCCTTTGTCCCAGACCGGGCCGGGCTTGTCGGCCCAGACCATACCGGCAATATCGAGATGCGCCCATTTGACGCCTTCCTTGACGAAGCGTTTGAGGAATTGCGCTGCGGTAATCGAGCCTGCCCCGCGCGGCCCGACATTCTTCATGTCGGCAATCGGCGAGTTGATCAGCTTGTCATAGGCAGGACCAACGGGCAGCCGCCACAGCGGATCACCGGCATCCTTGCCCGCATCGATCAGGTCTTCGGCGAGATCGTCATCATTGCTGAAGCAACCGGCATGTTCGTTGCCCAGCGCGATAATCATCGCACCGGTCAGAGTCGCCAGATCGATCAACACTTCCGGTTTGAAGGTTTCCTGCGTCCAGTGCATCGCGTCGCACAATACCAGCCGACCTTCGGCATCGGTGTTGATCACTTCGATGGTCTGGCCATTCATGCTGGTCACGACGTCACCGGGGCGCTGAGCCTTGCCGTCCGGCATATTCTCGACCAGTCCGCAAACACCGACGACATGCGCCTTGGCCTTGCGACCAGCGAGCGCCTTCATCGTTCCGGCAACGGCGCCGGCACCGCCCATGTCCCATTTCATCTCTTCCATGCCAGCGCCCGGTTTCAGGGAAATGCCACCGGTGTCGAAGGTGACGCCCTTGCCGACCAGAGCGAGCGGAGTCTTCTGTTCGCCATTGGTGCCGTCCCAGCGCATGGCGAGCAACCGTGGAGGACGCTCGGACCCTTGCGAGACACCGAGCAGCGCGCCCATGCCGAGTTTTTCCATCTCGTCCCAGCCGAGCACGGTAAATTCGACGCCAAGCTCTTTCAGTTCCTCGCAACGGGCGACGAAGCTTTCCGGGTAGATGGCGTTGGCCGGTTCGGCGACCAGTTCGCGAGTCAGGGCAACACCGTCCGCCACGGCCGACAAATCTGTCCAGGCCTTGGCGGTTTCCAGATCCTGGTCGAGCATGGTGATGGTCTGGAGCGTTACCTTTTGCTTTTCAGGCATGGTCGTCCGGTATTTGTCATGCCGCCAGCTGCGCAATTTTGCGCCAAAGAGCAATTTCGCCAGACGCTCATCGTCGAGACCCGATGGTTCGATGACCGCATGCTTGGCCCCGGATGCGAGAATTTTGGCGATTGCCGAACCACCGGCTGATTCTGCATTATTCGGCTTGCCCGTACCCAATCCGGTCAAGACAACCCGCAAGACCTTGTCCGCTTCGGTCACAAAAGTTTCAAAGACTTCGCCCAGTTTCCCCGCAAATCGTGCGGCTTTTGCTCCCGCCTTGATTATATTCGCTTGCTCAAGCTTGAGGTCGAAATCGTCCAGTCCATTCTCGGCGATTGCAAAGATAATCGCATCAGCATCTGCGGGCCGCTCGTTGGCAAAGTTGAAATTCATTGGAAAACTGTCCCTATTTTTATGTTCTGAGGAGTGAAAAGCCTTATTGGCTCACTCGTCGATCCGACTCATTGATGAACGGGCCGACATTCATTCTATCGTGGGCCGTTGCTGCACCGTCTAGGTTTTCTGGTCAAGCATCTGTTCATCAGAATCTGTCAAAGAAAATTTGCAGACGAAGCAAACTGGTGCAATAGGCGTTCGGAATGTGGACAGTGCGATATTCAATGCCGTCCAAAATGGGGCTAAAAGCAGGTTGAGCCAGTCGATGAAATCTTCACTCGCCGTTTTTACTCTGGGTCTGGCCGCTGTGACGCCGGCTGCCGCTATGGGACAGTCGCAAAGCGACGATGCCGTTTCAGCTGATCAGCAAGCCGATGAAATCGAATTTAGCGCCGACAGCATCGACTATGATTTCGAGAATGACTTCGTCACGGCGGAGGGCAATGTGGTGCTCAATCGCGACGGATATGAACTGCGTGCCGACCAGGTTGTGTGGAACCGGAAAACCGGCGCTGTGGTGGCAGAAGGCAATATCAAGTCCGTCAGCCCCGATGGCGACGTTGCCTATGGCGACCGCATCGAACTGACCGACAGCCTGCGCGATGGCGCTGTCGACAACCTCCTGCTCGTCCTGGAAGATGGCAGCCGCCTGGCGGCACGCCGCAGCGAACGATTTGTCGACGGCTCGCTGGCGCTGCACAATGCCGCCTACACGGCATGTGCGGTCACGACCGAAGATGGATGCCCGAAAAACCCCAGCTGGCAGATCAAGGCCGTGAAGGTGATCTATGATCCGGTCAAAAAGCGCGTAAAATATCAGGGCGCGCGTATCGAGATTTTCGGACTACCGGTCATTCCCCTGCCCGGCCTCTCCCACCCGGTTAGCGACGAAAACCGCAGCGGCGTTCTGGTGCCGGACATCCAGTTCGATTCCGTCAACGGCGTCGGCGTAACGGTGCCATATTATTTCAGCATCGCGCCTAATCAGGATGCCACCGTTACCGCGCAGATATTTACAGACGTCGCGCCCCTGCTCAGCGGTACTTTTCGCAGCCTTGATCAGAAAGGCGCCTTTCAGATTACCGGCTATGCCACTTATGGCTCGCGCATTGCCGCGGGTGCATCCGAGGTTTCACCGGATGCCGAAGAAGATTTTCGGGGTTATTTTTCGACCAGCGGTCGGTTCGTACTTGATGATAATTGGACGATTTCCCAGTCGGCACGCATCGTTTCAGATCGCACATTTTTGAGGCGCTATGACATTAGCGACGACGACAGCCTTCGCTCTACCATCAATGTCGAACGCACCAGCAACAGCAGTTATTTTTCGCTGGCGGGCTGGGCTTTCCAGACTCTAAGGGTCGATGATCCGCAAAGCAGCGTTCCGGTTGCATTGCCGGTGATGGACTATCGAAAACGCCTGAATGATCCCATCTTGGGCGGTCGGCTAGAGATACAGGCCAACAGTCTGGCAATCGGGCGTGGAGAAGGTCAGGACACACAACGGGCCTTTGGTTCGGTACGGTGGGACATGCGAAAACTCACCGACTGGGGTCAGGAAATCACGTTGACCGGATTCGCCCGCGGTGACGTCTATCACAGCGATGATAATTTGCTGAATGAAACAGCAATCTATCGCGGCGACGGCGGATGGCAAACACGCGCCATCGCCTCCGTTGCGATTGATGTGAAGTGGCCGTTTATCGGCGAGGCTTTCGGTGGCACGCAGACGATCACGCCGCGCTTCCAGATCGTGGCAACTCCAGGCCTGGCCAATAATTCTCTTCCCAATGAAGATTCCCGTTCGGTCGATCTGGACGACAGCAACCTTTTCGCGCTCAACCGCTTTCCCGGCTATGACCGTTACGAAGATAATGTCCGGGCGACTTATGGAGCAGAATGGGAGTTGAATCGGCCGAATTTGCAAGTGAACATGATCGTCGGTCAAAGCTATCGATTGGAAAATAACAACAATATTGTGCCGGAGGGCACCGGCCTGTCCGATCGCTTTTCCGATATTGTTGGTCGCACCAATGTGCGGTTCAAGGACATTGTAAAATTCACACACCGCTACCGTCTGGACAAGGACAACCTCGCAGTTCGCCGCAATGAAATTGACGCGACCGTCGGTTCGAAAAGCACTTACGCGCAAATTGGCTATCTACGGTTGAACCGCAATATCAGCGCGGAACTTGAAGATCTCAGAGACCGCGAAGAAGTCCGGGTCGGGGGACGTTATCAGATTAATCAATATTGGTCGGTTTTTGGATCTGCAATCGTCGATCTGACCGATCGTAGCGAAGACCCCCTTTCTGTAGCCGATGGGTACGATCCAGTAAGACACCGGCTTGGCGTTGCCTATGACGATGGCTGCCTGTCAATGGGCGTCACCTGGCGCTATGATTATGAAGATACCGGCGACGCCACTCGTGGCAGTACCTTCCTGTTCCGGCTGGCCTTGCGCAATCTGGGCGTGTAAAGAGCTCTCAAACGGGTTGGCCCGCTCATATTGGGTTCAGCAGATATTTGCTATTTGCTTCGTAAAATTTACTCTTTGTAGTTGAGAAGAAACAAGAAATGAATGTATTGAGCATGAAAATCCAGGGCTTCAAAACCAAGGCTATATTGATCACAGCGCTTGCCGTTGCAGGGGCTTCACCGTCCGTCAGCCAAACGGTAGCGGATGCGTCGCTGCCGCAGACCGGACTGGATATTCCCGACGAATTGACGATATTTGGCGAGAATGACCCGAACATTCGCCGGGCCACCGCAAAGGTCAACGGAGACATTATCACCGGAACCGACGTCGGTCATCGCCTCGCCCTGATAGTTGCCGCAAATGGCGGCGAAGTCTCGGATGAAGAGAAACAGCGTCTGCGGCTCCAGGTGTTGCGCAATCTGATTGATGAAACACTGCAAATTCAGGAAGCCGAGGCCAATGAAATCGTCATTGCGCCAGAGGAAGTCGAAGCCACTTTCCGCCAGGTTGCGCAGCAAAATTTCAAACAGGACCTTAGCGCATTCGATCAGTATCTACGCACGCAAGGTTCGTCTGCCGACACGCTGAAACGCCAGATCAAGGGCGAACTGGCCTGGAGCCGCCTGCTTCGCCGCAACATCCAGCCGTTCATCAATGTCGGCGATGAAGAGGTCAACGCCATCATCGAGCGGCTGAACGCGTCCAAGGGCACCAGCGAATTCCGTATCGGTGAAATCTATATGTCGGCCAATCAGGAAACCGTCGAGCAGGTCGCCGAAAATATGCGCAAAATATTGGAGCAGATCCGCGCCGGTGGTTCCTTTGTTGCTTATGCCCGTCAGTTTTCGGAAGCTTCGACCGCCGCGACCGGGGGCGATCTCGGTTGGGTCCGCCCGGCTCAATTGCCGCAGACACTTGCCGAAGCTGCAGAGCAAATGCAGGTGGGACAGGTTGTTGGCCCGATCGAAGTACCGGGCGGACTCTCGATCCTCTATCTGATCGATTCGCGTCAGGTGCTCACCGCCGATCCCCGCAACGCGTTGCTAAGCCTCAAACAGTTGGCGATTGATTTTCCAAAAGGCGTCACCGAAGCACAAGCATCTGCAAGAGCCGCGAAATTTGCCGCGGAGACTCAGAGCATCAAGGGTTGCGGCGCAGCCAATGAAGTGGCTGCTCAACTGGGCGCCACTGTGGTCGACAACGATCAGGTAAGACTGCGCGACCTTCCTGCCGCCTTGCAGGGCGCGATTGCGGAACTGCAGATCGGACAGGCGAGCCAGCCATTCGGTTCGGTCGAAGATGGTGTCCGCGTTCTTATTCTCTGCGGTCGGGATGATCCGCAGAGCGCCGCAGCACCGTCGTTCGACGCGATCATGTCGCGGCTGGAAAATGACCGGGTCAACAAACGGGCGCAAATCTATCTGCGCGACCTTAGACGCGACGCCATTATCGAATATAATTAATGGCGGATCGGAACGCCAAGCCATTTGCCATCTCATGCGGAGACCCCGCTGGCGTAGGGCCGGAAATTATCGGTAAGAGCTGGCAACAGCGGATGGAAGCCGGGCTCAAACCGTTTTTTGCGATCGGGAATATTGCCGACTTTAAAAATCTCTCCGGCGTTCCAGTCCGGAAAATCGAACAGCCGGTGGAAGCCAGCGAGGCTTTTAATGAAGCATTGCCGGTTTTCCATATCCATGACGCCGCAGCCGCTGTTCCGGGCGAGGCAACGCTGGACAGCGCACAATGTTCACTGCACGCGCTCGAGATCGCCTGCGGGCTGGCGCGTTCCGGGGATGCCGGAGCGGTTATCACCGCTCCCGTATCCAAGACACAGCTTTACAAGATTGGTTTTCGCTATCCGGGTCAGACTGAATTTGTTTCGGAGCGCTGCGGAATAGCGAGAGAGAATGCGGTGATGATGCTAGCGGGACCGACGTTGCGCGTCATTCCGATGACCACGCATATCGCACTGAAGGACGTACCGGAGCAGCTGACGGGGCGGCTGATCCTCGCGCGCGCGCGCGCTGCGGAGAAAGCATTGGTCCGCAATTTTGGCATCGCAAAACCCCGCATCGCCGTAGCGGGACTTAATCCGCATGCCGGCGAGAACGGGAATCTTGGCGATGAAGAACAGCGGATCATGCAACCGGCGATCGATGAGCTGCGCCAGGACGGAATGGATATCACCGACCCGCTACCAGCCGACACGATGTTTCACGAAGAAGCGCGGGTGAAATATGATGTCGTGCTGTGCCCTTATCATGATCAGGCATTGATCCCTCTGAAGACCCTGCATTTCTTTGATGGAGTCAATATCACTCTGGGTCTTCCGATTGTCCGCACGTCGCCGGATCATGGCACCGCATTCAATATCGCCGGCCAGGATCTTGCCGATCCCCGCTCGATGATAGCCGCGATCCAGATGGCCGCAATCGCCGTCGCCAATCGCCAGATTCACGACAATTGAAACAGCGGGTCGCCCTGCCCCCGCTGCGCGAGGTGATCAAGAAATATGGCCTGTCCGCCAACAAGGCGCTGGGCCAGAATTTCCTGTTCGACCTGCAGCTTCTCGACCGGATCGCCGCCGTTCCCGGGGACCTCGACGGACAAAGGGTTTTCGAAGTGGGCCCCGGCCCGGGCGGACTGACCCAGGCATTGCTGCAAGCCGGGGCGCGGGTAACCGCGGTGGAACGCGACAGTCGCTGCCTACCGGCTTTGTCCGAACTGGGCGGCTATTTCCCGGGCCAGCTCGCGGTCATTGACGATGATGCCCTGAAAATCGATCTGGCCAATCTGTTCGACGAGCCCTTCCACATCATTTCCAATCTGCCCTATAATGTCGGCTCGGCCTTGCTGATCAAATGGCTCTCGGAACCGCAATGGCCGCCACAATGGCAGTCGCTCACCCTGATGTTCCAGCGTGAGGTCGCCGACCGGATTGTCGCCAGCGAGGGCAGCGAGGCCTATGGTCGCCTGTCGATATTGGCGCAATGGCGGTGCGAAGCGAAATTGGCGATGACGGTACATCGCTCCGCTTTCACGCCGCCGCCGAAAGTGATGTCGGCAATTGTCCACCTGACACCAAAGCCCCAGCCGGAAGGCGTCGGTCCCGAGGTCCTGGCCCATCTCACACAGGCCGCCTTCGGCCAGCGGCGCAAGATGCTCAGGCAGAGCCTGAAAGGCCTCGCGGGCGCGCTCGATGCGCTGGAAAGCTTGGGAATCGACAGTTCCAGACGCCCCGAAACGGTGAGCGTCGAAGAATTTGTCAATATCGCCCGCCTGCTTTCCTGAAAGCCCGCCCCTTCAGAGGAAGCTTAACCCGCCGCCTTCAGCTTCCGCCGATAAGCGTGCAGCAACGGTTCGGTATAGCCGCTCGGCTGCTCGACACCCTTGAACACCAGATCACGGGCCGCCTGGAACGCCAGACTGTCATCCGGATTTGGTGCCATTGGCCGATAGAGCGGATCGCCTGCATTCTGCCCGTCAACCTTGGCTGCCATCCGCAACAGGGCCGCATCGACCTGCTCGGGTGAACAGACACCGTGCAACATCCAGTTGGCCATATGCTGCGATGAAATCCGCAAGGTCGCGCGATCTTCCATCAGGCCGACATCGTTGATGTCAGGAACCTTGGAACAGCCAATCCCCTGATCGATCCAGCGGACCACATAGCCCAAAATGCCCTGCGCATTATTGTCGAGCTCGTGCTCGATTTCTGCATCCGACCAGTTGTGGCCATCGGCCAAGGGAATGGTCAGCAATTTGTCGAGCGGCGCAATCCCGTCCGCTGCGACCTCTTTCTGCCGGTCAAAAACATTGACCCGGTGATAATGGATCGCGTGCAGCGTTGCCGCGGTCGGGCTTGGTACCCAGGCGGTATTGGCGCCAGTCATCGGGTGGCCGATTTTCTGTTCCATCATGTCGGCCATCATATCGGGCGCGGCCCACATGCCCTTGCCGATCTGTGCCTTGCCGGACATGCCGCAAGCGAGACCGATGGCGACATTGCGCTGCTCATAGGCAGTAATCCAGTCACTCTTCTTGATGTCGGCCTTGGCCAGCATTGCACCAGCCTGCATCGAGGTGTGGATTTCATCGCCGGTACGGTCGAGGAAGCCGGTGTTGATGAACACAACCCGGTCCTTCACCGCGTGGATACAGGCAGCAAGATTGGCCGACGTCCGGCGTTCTTCGTCCATCACGCCCACCTTGATGGTGTGACGGTCGAGGCCAAGCAGATCTTCCACCGCGTCGAACAGGTCATTGGTGAAGCCGCATTCTTCCGGCCCGTGCATCTTCGGCTTCACGATATAGATTGATCCGGCGCGACTGTTACGCAGCTCGCCAAGTCCCTTGATGTCGTGCATCGCGATCAGGCTGGTGAAGACACCGTCGAGCAGCCCTTCCGGCGCTTCCGACCCGTCCGCCAGCAATACCGCCGGGTTGCTCATCAGATGGCCGACATTGCGGACAAACATCAAGCTGCGGCCCGGCAGAGTGAAAGCATTACCCTCCAGATCAACATAGTCGCGATCCGGATTTGCCTTGCGTTCGACGGTCTTGCCGCCCTTGTCGAAGGACGCATCAAGATCGCCGCGCATCAGACCAAGCCAGTTGCTGTAAGCAAGCACCTTGTCTTCAGCATCTACCGCGGCGACCGAATCTTCCATATCGATGATCGTGGTCAGCGCCGCTTCCATCAGGACATCGGCAATATGGGCGGGGTCATCCTTGCCGATCGGGTGCGCCGGGTCGATCACGACTTCCGCATGCAACCCGTTATGTTTGAGCAGCAGCGACTGGCCATTCCGGCCAACCAGTTGCGACGGATCCGCCAGGGCGGGTTCACCGCCCGTATAATCGGTCCATGATCCATTCGACAGAGGAAAGGCTTCGTCGAGAAAGGCCTTCGCCGCCGTGATAACCGCAGCCCCGCGCTGGGGAGCATAACCGCCCGGCTTGGCAGGCGGTGCGTCCAGCGCATCGGTGCCATAAAAAGCATCATAGAGGCTGCCCCAGCGCGCATTGGCCGCGTTCAGAACGAAACGGTCGTTGAGCGAGGGCACGACCAGCTGTGGGCCAGCCATGGTCGCGATTTCAGGATCAACATTTTCCGTGGTGATGGAAAAAGCCGCTGGCTCTTCAACCAGATAGCCGATGCTCTTCAGAAAGGCCTGATATTCAGCCTGATCAATCGGCTGCCCCTTGTGGTCGATATGCCACGTATCAATCTGCGCCTGAATATCTTCCCGCTTTGCCAGCAGATCGGCATTGCGGGGAGCGAATTTGCCGAGCAGGGTCGCAAACCCGGCCCAGAATTGTGTACCGTCCACACCGGTTCCCGGCAACGCACGGTCATTGACGAAATCAAATAGCTCCTGCGCGATCTGGATACCATTCTGGCTGACATATTTGGACATGGGATTTCCTCTTCAATGATAAGGCACTTTTCGATGCTGAAAGCGAGTATCAGTGCCGATTTGCAGATAGTCCGGGGAGGAATTACGGCGGGATATGACGTTGTGAACCCATTTTGTAAATGGCAGAATTGAGTCATTGCGGGCCCAATCTTATAGGTTCAGGTATCGGGACATATGCAAACGAAACAAAAAAATGAACTTCTGGAAGCCGGTCTTGATCGGGCTGCAACGATTTTGGGTGATGTGACGGAGCCCGTGATGGCAAAATATTATGCCAGCCATCCCGGGGCAAAAACTTCTTTTCAGGAACATGGCCTCGGCAACAGCGTCAAGCTCGAGGCTGAAATGGTCGAAAGCGTGATCTATTGCCTGATGAACTGGTATGACAGACCGGAGGAAATCCGGATCATGTTCGGCAGCACCGTTCCCCATCACAAACATGCCCTGAACGTTTCAAATGAATGGTTTGCGGGATTAATCGACGCCGCGATCACGATCATTGCGGATACGGTGCCCGAAACGAGCGCGGACGAACTGGCGGTCTGGGCAGAAATGCGCACCGGCTTCGAGACGCTTGTCGAGGAAGCGCAAAGCTGATGACCCGCTCTTCAGGAAGTCGAAGAGAAACGGGTTACGATTAATGGCTCGAAATGCTATCGGTTTCAAATGAAAGCAGATTCCTTCCCCGAACAAGAGATGCTGGAAAGCGCCGTCAGCCTGCCACTTCTGCCGCGCACGCTTGAATGGGCAAAAATCAACAGCGGCACCGCCAATCTCGACGGCCTGGCAACCGTTGCCGGAATGTTGGCAGATGCCTTCTCGATTTTGCCCGGAGAGACCAGCCTGATCGATCCCGCACCAGTTGAGGCGGTGCGCGCCGATGGGACGGTAGATCAGGTCCAGCGCGGCCAGCACTTGATCACCTCCGTACGGCCCGAAGCGCCAGTTCGCATTCTGCTGACCGGCCACATGGACACTGTATTTGCAGCGGATCATCCCTTTCAAAAGATTGTGGAACTGGAAAGCGGTGTTTTGAACGGCCCCGGCCTTGCCGACATGAAGGGCGGCCTGTCGGTCATGCTTGGCGCGCTGCAATTGCTCGAGCAAAGCGAATATGCCGGCCGGATCGGCTATGACGTGATGATCAACAGCGACGAGGAAGTCGGCTCCGGTTCATCGGCTTCGCTGATCACGCGACTGGCCAAGGGCAAAACCGCCGCCCTGACCTATGAACCCGCCCTGCCCGACGGCACGCTGGCGGGCGAACGCGGCGGCAGCGGCAATTTCTCGATCATATTTACCGGCAAGAGCGCACATGCTGGCCGCAACCCCGATGAAGGCCGCAACGCGCTGATCGCGGCGGCGGACATGGCCTTGCGACTGAAAGCCCTCCACCGCGAAGGGCTCAGCGTAAACCCGGCGAAAATCGACGGTGGCGGCCCGAATAATAGCGTGCCGGATCATGCGATATTGCGCGTCAATTTCCGGCCCAAAACGCTGGAAGATCAGGCATCGGCGCAACGCGCACTTGACCAGATGGTCACCGATGTTGCGAAGCTGCACGATCTCGGCGTCCATTGCCACGGCAGCTTTGGCCGCCCGCCCAAACCGATTGATCCCCAAGCAGAAAAGCTTTTCGGCCTGGTGAAGCAATGTGGCGCAGAACTGGGCCTCGATATCAACTGGCGCGGCACCGGCGGCGTATGCGATGGCAATAATATCGCGGCTTGCGGCATCCCGGTCGTGGATACGATGGGCGTGCGCGGAGGAGCCATCCATAGCTCCGACGAATTTCTGATCACAGAAAGTCTGGTAGAACGGACACAATTATCGGCGCTGACGATCATGCGAATCGCCGAAAAGGGAGGATTATGAGTTTCCGGATACGCGCAGCGCGGGTCGATGATCTGCAGCATCTTTACGAAATGGCGAAACTGACCGGCGGCGGGTTTACCAATCTGCCGGCAGACCGGGACTCGCTGACCCAGAAGCTGGAGCGATCCGAGCGCGCCTATCAGAGTGATAGCAGTTCGCATGGTGATGACCTGTTCGTCATGGTGCTGGAAAATGTTGAAACCGGAGCGGTCCGCGGCACCTCGCAATTGTTTACCAAAGTGGGCCAGACTTGGCCCTTCTATTCTTATCGCCTGAGCACCTTGTCGCAAACCAGCAAAGAGCTGAACCGGACATTCAGCGCCCAGATGCTGGGCCTTGTTACCGATCTGGAAGGCGCCAGCGAAGTCGGCGGCCTGTTCCTCCACCCTGGCGAACGCGCCGGGGGACTGGGCATGTTGCTGGCCCGCAGTCGCTATCTGTTCATTAAGGAGCATCGCGAACGTTTTGGCGACAAGATTTTTGCGGAGCTGCGGGGTATTATCGACGAAGCGGGAGGCTCTCCCTTCTGGGATGGTCTCGCCGGTCGTTTCTTCGGCATGAGCTTTCAGGAAGCCGATTATTTCAATGCCATCCACGGCAACCAGTTCATCGCCGATCTGATGCCCAAACATCCGATCTATACCGCGATGCTCAGCGAGTCCGCGCGAGCCGCCATTGGCATCCCGCATCCCAATGGCCGTGCCGCCATGCGGATGCTGGAGAACGAGAATTTCTCCTACGACGGCTATGTCGATATTTTTGACGGCGGCCCGACGATGATTGCCAAGACCGATGACGTGACCAGCATCCGCAACGCAAAATCGGCAAAGATCAGCGTTTTCGAAGAAGGCGAAACGAAAGTGATCATTTCGCACGGCAATCTGAGCGACTTTCAGGCGACCTATGCCATGCTGAGCGAGAATGATGATGGCGTGATGATCGACGAACAGGCAGCGGCCAATATCGGCCTCTCGGTCGGTGACGAAATACGGTATATTCCGCGATGAGCGCGCTGGTTGAGATCAATTTCGACGGAATCATCGGTCCAAGTCATAATTATGCCGGACTGAGCCACGGTAATATCGCCTCTTCGACCAATGCCGGCGCGACCGCCTATCCGCGCGAAGCGGCCTTGCAGGGCATCGCGAAGATGCGGCACAATCTGGAGCTCGGCCTGGCGCAAGGGTTTTTCATGCCGCTCAATCGTCCGAACGAAGGCTGGCTAGAGGCGCTCGGGACGACGGTATCCGGCGCCGAGCCGCATTTGCGGGCAGCGGCTTTTTCCGCATCCTCGATGTGGGCGGCCAATGCCGCGACCATTTCGCCTGCACCTGATGCGCCGGACGGCAAATGCCATCTCACCGTCGCCAACCTGCAAACAATGCCGCACCGCAGCCATGAATGGCCAGGCACGCTGGCGCAGCTTGAACTGGCCTTTGCCAACGAAGACTATTTCTCGGTTCACGCGCCGGTGCCGTCACCATTCGGAGACGAAGGCGCCGCCAATCATATGCGGCTATGTTCCACCCACGATGCGGCCGGTATCGAGATTTTTGTCTATGGCAAGAGCGGTGGTCCGTTTCCTGCTCGCCAGCATATCGAGGCGAGCAAGGCAGTGGCGCGACTACATGGCCTGAACCAGAAGCGCGCGATTTTTGCTCAGCAGGCGGAAGTCGCCATCGCTGCGGGCGCGTTTCACAATGATGTCGTCGCCGTGGCCAACGAGCGGGTGCTGTTCACCCACGAACAGGCCTTCGAACAGCCTGAGGCGCTCTATGGCGCGATCCGGAACCAGATGCCGGACGCGGAGATTGTCATCGTACCAGCCGACAAGGTCAGTCTGGCAGACGCAATAAAATCCTATCTTTTCAACGCGCAACTGGTGACCCTTCCCGACGAAGGCGGCATGGCGCTGATCCTGCCCAGCGAGGCGCGCGAAAATATATCGGTCTGGCGCTATCTGACCGATCTCGTGGCTGGCAATGGGCCAATACGCCGACTCTGTCCGGTCGACGTCCGCCAGTCCATGGCCAATGGCGGCGGCCCGGCGTGTCTGCGATTGCGGGTGGTTGCGGATCCGGCCAATGTCGATCAGCGCTTTCTGGCGACCGCTGAGAAACTGGAAGCGATTAGCCGGGTAGTGACGGAATATTGGCCGGAAGCGATCAATCCGGATCAATTATCCGATCCTGGACTGGCCAAGGCCATCGTCAAGGCCAGAAACAGCCTGCTCGACGCCTGTGGTCTGATCGAATTGCAGGGCTAGGAACAGCTACCAACTGTCGGGTTAACTTACAGTTTACCATATTTATTTGATGGAAACGCCGGTTTTTTGCGCTTGGCACGGCGCTTGCTACGGAAAGCTCATGTGGAAAAAATTCAGACGGCTATTCGTGATAAAGACCAAGTTCGAAGCTTTCCTGATTACCTATGCCCTCGCCACTGGTGCTGTTCAGCGTGGTCAGCATTATCTGGTTGAATATCCCGGCTGGGGTGGAAAAATGCTGTTCCTTGCGGTAACCGGCGCGGTATTCATGGCCGGCGCCAAGATGATCGAGGCGATCGACCTCAACCGGGTTTACAGCTCGGAATATTAAAACCGGTCCGTAGCGGCACATCGATCC
Source organism: uncultured Sphingorhabdus sp. (assembly GCA_963974765.1). Lineage (GTDB taxonomy): Bacteria > Pseudomonadota > Alphaproteobacteria > Sphingomonadales > Sphingomonadaceae > Parasphingorhabdus. Next base: position 62,916 of record CAXBEI010000002.1, on the reverse strand, counting down.
GATCACTGGATGATGGGGATTTTTCTGTCATTTTGAATGAAGTGGAAGGCTTCTGTTGCCCGGTGCCTTCCAAACCGCTGAATTCCCTTCTGTTGCCCGGTGGGTTCAACCGCGCGTAGCTTTCTAACTTATGACCGTGAGGTCAATGGGTTAGGCAGCGATAGCGAGTGCTTCATTATCGTTTGCACTTATAGGTTTTGAGCAATCACGGCATACTCAGGCCGGGCAAAAATAACGCCTTTGAACACCCGTCGATCCTAGTTCGGCCCCATCAACAAAAGCGTTCCGCATTGCTGCAAATCGCCTGAGATGGTGGAGCCGCCGGGTACTGCCCCCGGGTCCGTAGTGTCTATTACACATCACAATTTATCACCATAGTCCGTCGAAACGGACAGTGCCTATATAGGCGTTTAATTCTGAATGAACAGTGCACAGACAAGAAAAAGGGCCAACCAGTCTCCTGGTTGACCCTCCTCTAGTTCCCCAAAGGGAATTCGTGATTACTGGGCGAGAACGCCTTCTTCAGCATCGGCTTTGTCTTCCAGGGCGTCAGCCTTGTCTTCCATGGCCGCTGCCTTGTTTTCCATCATGTCTTCGCCGGCTTCGGTCGGAGCCGCGTCAGCAGCCTCGTCCAGACGGTCTGCTTCCATCTCAGCTTCCTGAGCCTGCAGTTCGGTTTCGGTTTCCGCGCCGCTGGTGTCTTCCTGAGCGCAAGCACTCAGCGCCAGAGCAGCGGTAGAAGCGGTTAAAATCATCAATTTACGCATAATAATCCCTCGTCAATTGGAAGAAGCAAAATAGGCTCCTCGGCTATATGAACACGTCGAACGAAGATAGGTTCCCGCGCGCAGAAAAAAATAACAAAAAAAGGGCCAACCGGTTGCCCGGTTGACCCTTCTCTAGTTCCCCAAAGGGAATTTCAGTTGTTACGAGCTTACTCGGCAACAGCTTCTTCAGCAGGTACAGCAGCTTCGTCAGCAGGAGCAACTTCAGCAGTTGCAGGAGCAACTTCTTCAGCAACCATTGCGTCTTCAGCAGGTGCAACTTCTTCGGTAGCAACTTCGTCGGTTACAACAGCATCTTCAGCTGGAGCATTACAAGCAGACAAAGCGAATACGGCTGCTGATGCAGCCAAAACAGCGAATTTACGCATAATAATTAGTCCCCATATCGTCGTTCAAATCGGCTGAGAATCAATCCAGCCGAGCGAGCCTATAGGATCGAAAAATCCCAATGTATCTCAAAAAATGATGCTATTTGCTATCATATTGTAATAGCACGATTATTATTAGATTTTGGCTGCATTTCAACCGGTTTCCGCGGCACCTTCCCGACCTTTGGAAACGAAAAACGCCCCTTTTGCGATGCATGTTTGCATTACACAAACCACGCTGCAAAAGGGGCGATATTGGCGATCGCGAACTTTACTTTTTCAGGCTGTCCCGGATTTCGGTCAGCAAATCAATTTCGCTTGGTCCCGGATCCGCCGCTTCCTCTTCCGCTTTTTTCATCACCTTGTTGGCATAGCGGACGATCATGAAGATGATGAACGCCAGAATGATGAAGTTGATCACCACGGTCAGGAACTGGCCCCATCCGAGCATCGGTACGCCCGCTTCCTTCAGCGCCGCATAGTCGGTCATTGCACCGGCATAATCGGCAGGTGGCGAGCCGAGCAGAATGAACATGCCGGAGAAATCGGGAACACCAAATAGGGCGCTGACAATCGGCATGATCACATCTTCGGTCAATGATGTGGTGATTGTCGCGAAAGCCGCGCCGATAATGACTGCGACAGCCAGGTCGAGCACATTGCCCTTCAGAATAAATGCCTTAAACTCGTTTAACATATATATTGCCTTCCCATTTCTAAAGGCGTGTAAATGCATGAAAAATCCAAAATAGTCGAGCGAAGTCGTTGCAAAGGCGACCATTGATACCTATTTTTACAAAGTGGTGCGGCGTTTCGCCGTGTGGATGGAGGGTTTTCAAATATGCTGAATAAATTGATCAAGTTTCTAGTGGTTCCAGCCGTGGCCTTGTCGCTGAGCGCCTGCGGGATCAACAGCGTACCGACGGCGGAAGAAAATGCCAAAGCCAAATGGGCTGATGTTGAAAGCACCTATCAGCGCCGTGCCGATCTTATCCCGAATCTCGTCGAGACCGTGAAAGGCTTTGCTACCCAGGAGCAGGACACGCTGACCGCCGTGGTAGAAGCCCGGGCGAAAGCAAGCTCGATACAGCTCAGCGCCGATGATCTTGGCGATGCCGCGAAGGTTCAGGAATTTGCCGCAGCTCAAGGCGCGCTCTCGCAAGGGCTTGGACGCCTGATGGCGACGGTAGAAGCCTATCCCGAGCTCAAATCGAACCAGAATTTCCTCGCGCTGCAAAGCCAGCTGGAAGGCACCGAGAACCGTATCAACGTCGCTCGTCGCGATTATAACGAAGCGGTCCGCGAATATAATACGACGATCCGGACCTTTCCGGACATTATCGGCGCAAAGATCATCCACGGTGCCGAACCGATGGAGCCCTTTGCTGCAACCAGCGAAGGCGCTGACGAAGCACCTGAAGTCAGCTTTTAAGGGTGATTGCACTTCGGTCCATCACTCCGCTTAAGACTGTCATTGTCGGCTTGGCTATCGCCTTCATGGCGGTAGCCAGCCCGGCTTTTGCTCAAAGCTTCCCCGAACTGACCGGCCGCGTTGTCGATCAGGCGGATTTGCTTGATCCTGCGCAGGAAGCGGAGCTCACCGCGAAGCTTGCAGCTCTGGAAGCCCAGTCCAATCGCCAGTTGGTTGTCGCGACGGTCAACAGTCTCGAAGGCTATGATATCGCAGACTATGGCTATCAGCTTGGCCGAACATGGGGCATCGGCCAGGACGGCGAAGGCGAGGCGGAAAAGGACAATGGCCTGATTCTGCTGATTGCACCCAATGAGCGCAAGGTGCGCGTCGAAGTGGGCTACGGCCTTGAGGGCATCATGACCGATGCCCTGTCGAGCATAATCATCCAGAATGATATTCTCCCCCAGTTCCGCAACGATAATATGGCCGGCGGTATAATCGCTGGCGTGGACCGTATATCGACACAATTGACGCTGCCGGAGGAACAAGCTCTCGCGGTTGCCCAACAGGCTGGTCAACAAGCCAGCAAAGGCGATGGCGAGAATATCGGCCTGATTATCTTCTGGGCGTTCATTCTGATATTCTTTGTTATTATCCCGATGTTCTCGAATCGCGGTGGCAAACGCTACCGTCACGGTGCTGGTCCGGTCGTCATCTGGGGCGGCGGATCCGGCCTTGGTGGTGGCAGTTCCGGCTTTGGCGGCGGCGGATTCGGTGGCGGCGGTTTTGGCGGAGGCGGCGGCAGCTTTGGCGGCGGCGGCGCATCGGGGGGCTGGTAATGAGCAAAGTGAACCAGTTTACGCCCGATGATCACAGCATCGTCACGTCCGCAGTCTCGCAGGCAGAGAAATCGACAGATGGCGAAATTGTCACCATTGTGACCGGTGAATCCGATCATTATGGCGATGTCGCCTGGGCCCTGTCGGGCCTGGTAGCGCTGACCGCGTTGCTGGTCGTCAGCCTTTTTCCGGAAATCTATCTGAATATCATCGACTGGCTGGCCGGTGGCTGGAGCGGCATCACCGCCCTGCCCTATTGGGCCCTGTTTGTTTTTACCGCGATGAAATTTTTCGGCACCAGGCTGATCCTGATCTGGAAACCATTGCTGTTCCTCCTCATCCCGTCACCGATCAAAAAAGCCCGGGTACGCAAACGGGCGGTATCCTTGTTCCGGGTTTCGACGGACCATCGGACGGTCGGGCGCACCGGGATATTGCTTTATCTGTCAATGCGCGAACATCGCGCGGAAATCGTGGCCGACGAAGCCATTGTCGCCAAAGTGGAGCCGGCGATCTGGGGTGATGCGATGGTTGCCATGATCGATCTGGTCCGCGCTGGTACACCGGGTGAAGGCATGGCCGAAGCGGTCCGCCAGATCGGCATTGTCCTGACCGAACATTTTCCCAAAACCGACCAGAACCCCAACGAGCTGCCCGACAGGTTGATCGAACTTTGACATTCCATTCGCCCTGAGCTTGTCGAAGGGTGAATTTTGCGGCAGGCATATTAGGACAGGCTCAGCAAGAACGGGGTAGAAATGTCGGACAATATCGAAGTCATGTGGGAAGGCCGCTTCATCACGGCCAAGCGCGAGGGCAAATGGGAATATGTCTCCCGCAGCCGCGGCATCAAGGCTGCGGTCATTCTCGCCATCGATGCAGGCCATGTGCTGCTGGTTGAACAATATCGTGTTCCGCTCGGCAAGAACTGTATCGAACTTCCGGCAGGACTGGTCGGCGATCATGACGACAATGCCGACGAAGACAGTGCTATCGCCGCGATCCGCGAACTGGAGGAAGAAACCGGCTACTGCGCAGAAATCATGGAGAATTGCGGCGAATATTATTCCTCCCCAGGCATGGTCTCGGAAAGCTTTTCGCTGTTCAAGGCCAGCGGATTGACCAAGGTCAGCGAAGGCGGAGGCGTCGACGGGGAGAATATCACAGTGCACCGCGTCGCATTGAGCGAGCTTAGCAATTTCATCGAGAGCAAGCGTCAGGAAGGCGCCGGTATCGACGTCAAGCTGATGATGTTTCTACAGCTGGCTTGAATGCGCCGTCGGTATTCCACCGAGCAGACGGAGATGTAACTAGCGGAAATTGTCGGCGTAAGCCTGAATTTTCAGCGTCTTGTGCGGCGTCGGAATCACCGCATAGGCAATCGCATGTTTATCGGCATAAGCCTTTGCCGCTTCGCAGCTATCGAAAGTCAGCTCTACCTGCCGCTGCGTATCACCGGAACCGGCCCAACCGGTCAGGGGATCGGGCTTGCGCGGTTCAGCCGGTTCAAATTCCAGCACCCATTTATCGGTCAGCGCTCTGCCCGACTGCATTGCATTTCTGGGAATTTGATAAATCCGTGCGGCCATTTTCTGTTCCTGTCTTGAACCGGCTCAATAAGCGCGGGAGATGGCAAATTCAACCGCTTCGGTCATAGCGTCTTTCGCTTTGCCCGACGCAAATATGCCTAGCGCATCAATTGCCCGTTGACCATAGTGGCGAGCTCTCGACATCGTGTCTTTCATCGCCCCGGTCGAGTGGATCAACGCGGTGGCCCGGGCGAGATCTTCATCCGATGATTTATGCCCGATGATCGCGTCTTTCCAGAATTTCCGGTCTTCTTCATTGCCTCGCGCATAGGCCAATATGACCGGCAAGGTCACCTTGCCTTCGCGGAAATCATCACCGGCATCCTTGCCCATGGTTTCACGATCGGATGAATAGTCGATCGCATCATCGACCAGCTGAAAGGCTATGCCGAGATTGCGACCGTAGCTGTCCAGAGCCAGTTCGACTTCATCATCGCATTCCGCAACCACGGCGGAAATCCGGCTGGCTGCGGCGAACAGGGCCGCTGTCTTGGCACCGATGATATCAAGATAGCGATCTTCGCTGGTCTCGATCTTGCGCTGCGCGGTCAATTGGTTGACTTCGCCTTCGGCTATCACTGCAGAAGCATTGGACAATATTTTCAGCACTTTGAGCGAGCCGTCTTCGACCATCAGCTCGAATGAGCGGCTGAACAGGAAGTCACCGACCAATACGGTCGCCGGATTGCCGAAAATGAGATTGGCTGCGGTTTTGCCGCGCCGCATGTCGGAACCGTCGACAACGTCATCATGCAGCAGAGTCGCTGTATGAATGAACTCCACCGCCGCTGCGAGCTTGAAATGGCGATCGCCCGGATAACCGATCAGCTTGGCTGCTGCCAGAGTAAGCATCGGACGCATCCGCTTGCCGCCGCCAGCGATAAGATGCCCGGCAAGTTCCGGAATCAGGGGGATTTCCGATTGCATCCGGTCCAATATGACGCTGTTGACCTGGTTCATATCGCTGGCGACCAGCGATATGATGGGTTCAAGTGAAGGCGCGGTGTCCCGCCCGATATGATGGACCGTTGCTGACATGTTGCACCGGATGTGGCAATTCACTAGGGATAAGGCAAGTGAAATCAGGCCATATTCGGTTGCATCTCGTGCATGAAGTGCTGAAATCGAAACAGGTGGAATTGGGGCAGCGTAAAATGGACGAAAAGCTTAAGCAATATCGCGAAAGCATCAACAATATCGATGCGGCGCTGGTGTTCATGCTGGCAGAACGCTTCAAAGTGACCCAGGCGGTCGGTGAATATAAGGCCAAAAACAGCCTGCCCCCAGCCGATGGCGCCCGCGAACAGGAACAGATAGCCCGCCTGCGCCAGCTGGCCAGCGATGCCAATCTCGATCCCGAATTTTCGGAAAAATTCCTGCGTTTCATCATCGACGAAGTGATTCGCCACCATGAACGGATCAAGGCTGAAGCCGACTAGGAATCAATCCCTTCAGACTTCGGTAATCGCAACCGCACCAGCAGGCCGCCCAGATCTTCGCTTTCTTCGAGCGATACAGAGCCTTCATATATTTCCGCAACATCGCGAACGATGGCCAGCCCCAGACCGGTGCCGGGCTTGCCGCTGTCCAGCCGGACGCCGCGATCGAATATGCGCTGGCGCTCTTCCTCGGGGATACCGCGGCCGTCGTCTTCAATCAGCAGTTCGACAAATTTGTCGTTGCTTTCGACGGTGATGAACACGCTGCCACCGCCATATTTGGCGGCATTTTCGACGAGATTGCCGATCATTTCGTCCAGATCCTGGCGCTCGACCGAAGCAACCGCATCCTTGTCGCCGTCAATGTCGATCCGGACATGCGGATATAGCCGCCCGACCGCGCGTTCGACCGCCTGCAGGCTTTGCCAGACCTTGGCTCGGCTATGCGCGTGGCCGCGCCGGCCCACCGCCCGCGCGCGCGCCAGATGATGGTCGACCTGCCGCCGCATTACGCCGGCTTCACGGATCACCGTATCGGCGAGATCGTCGGCTTTGGCGGTAGCGCTGTTCATGATCACGGTGAGCGGGGTCTTCAGGGCGTGAGCGAGATTGCCCGCATGCCGCCGCGCTTCCTCTGCCTGCTTCTCGTTATGATCGAGCAAGGCGTTGAGTTCATCGACCATCGGCGTGACCTCATTCGGCATTGGTTCCACCACCCGGCGCTGCTGGCCGGTTCGCATGGAGGCAATGGCGATGCGAATCTTGCGAAGCGGCCATAGACCGTAAAGCGTCTGCAACGCCGCCATGCCGATCAGGCCGAGCGCCAATATCAGAAAGCTGTTCACCAATATTGACCGAATATTGGAAATCTGGCCATCCAGACCATCGCGGCTTTGCGCCACCTGGAACAGCCATTTCGTATCCGAATCGGGCAATATTATCGTGCGTTCAAGCACCCGCAACGGCTCGTCCGGGAACTGGCTGCTGTTGTAAATATGGGTTTCGCGGTCATCGTGGGTGATATTCGACACCATCGTGCGATCCCAAAGCGAGCGGGACGGGAAATCGTCATGACCCTTACCGCTGATCTGCCAGTAGAGTCCGCTATTGGGCTCGAGAAAACGCTGGTCTCCTAGCGGCCGGTTGAGAAAAACCTCTCCGTCGGGACCGATCTCTGCCGAGGCGATCATCGCCGTCAGCACATATTCCAGCTGATTATCGAAATTGCGGGTCACCGCGTCGTTCAGCACCCGGTCCAACGCGAAACCGCCGCCGAACAGCAGGATAACAATCCATGCCGCCGCAATGCCGATCATCCGGCGACCGAGCGATCCGGTGGTCTGTGTGCCTAGCCGAAATTGGGTTGTCGGTGCCTTTTCATTGACCGGACTATCTATCTGGCTGGATTCATTCAGGCTTCGGGATCCTCTAGACTATAGCCAAGCCCCCGAATCGTCGAAATGACTTCTGCACCCAGTTTTTTGCGAATGCGGGTGACGAACACCTCGATCGTGTTGGAATCCCGATCGAAATCCTGATCGTAAATATGTTCGATCAACTCGGTGCGCGACACAACCTTGCCCTTGTGATGCATCAGATAGGAGAGCAATTTATATTCCTGTGCGGTCAGCTTGACCGGACTGCCATCGAGCGTCACTTTCCCCGACCGCGTATCGAGACGCACGGCGCCAGCGGTTAGTTCGGACGAGGCATTGCCGGAAGCACGACGGATGAGCGCGCGCAGACGGGCGATCAGTTCCTCGGTCTGGAACGGTTTTGCCAGATAATCATCGGCACCGGCGTCGAGACCGGCAACCTTGTCCGACCAACTGTCGCGCGCCGTCAGCACCAGCACCGGAAAATTGCGTTCTTCCTTGCGCCAGCGATCAAGCACGGTCAGACCGTCAATTTCGGGCAGGCCGAGATCGAGGATCACCGCGTCATAGTCCTCGGTCGAACCCATGAAATGGCCATCCTCGCCATCTGTCGACAGGTCAATGGCATAGCCATTGGCTTCCAATGTCGATTTCAGCTGTTGTCCCAGCGTGGGTTCGTCTTCAACGATCAAGACGCGCATGCTTGTCCTCCGAAATAATGCCTGTTTCTATGAAATAGCCTATATCACCATCCCGAAAACGCACAATGATATTAGAAAATTGGAAAATGACTGATTTTGATCAGCGGGTCTGGCGCAAGATCATACCGGTCCGGCCATCAACGTCGACAAAAATTACCCGCCCGTCGCGGATGAATTTCAAGCGATAAACCTGCGCACCCGGGTCAAATTCGGGACCTATATATTCGCTATCGCCCATTCTTGGCAGCACCCGGTTCTCGATAGATCGGATTGACTTAACCTTGCCCGCCATCATTTGCGCGCGCGCTTCATTCTGTTCACCACGCCGATCCTTGGCACCCGCAATCTGCGGCGCCAGCAGCGGCAATCCAAGCGCTAGAAAGGATAAAAAGGCGAATTTCTTCAACATCGTCATCCTTCTAGGCTCGGTGGTTTTAACATCAGGTGAATGGCGGGTTCAGGCTACAGATCGCTCTGCTAGCGCGTCATCTCATAAGTAATGTTGAGCGAAACAACGGTTCCGACCTGCCCGGGTGCTACCGGCGGTGTAGAAGAAGCGGCAGAAGCCTCCATCCGCATCATCGGCGCTTCCGACTGGTGCGACATGCCTTCGCTAATCGAAAGCACCCGGACGCCACTATATCCTTCGGACCGCGCATAGCTCATGGCCCGCGCCTTGCCGTTGGCAAGCGCCCGCTCCCGCGCGAGATCCTTCAGCTTGCTGTCATCGCTGATCGAGAAAGACGGACCGTTTAAATTGGTCGCACCGCTACTGACGATCGCGTCGAGAATCTGGCCAAGCTTGGAAATATCATTCACGGTCGCCGAGACCTGATTGGAAACAACATAGCCGACGAAGCGGTTCTGCCGGCTTTCCTGATCATAATCATAATCGGCGCGGAGGTTGATACCGGTGGTCTGGATATCCTTTTCGGCAATGCCCAGCGATTTGAGCCGATTGATCACTGCGCGTGCCTGCACCGAATTCTGGCGCAGCGCTTCGGTCGCAGTCTTCGCCTTGGTTTCGACGCCAGTGCTGAACATGGCTGTGTCCGGCGCGCTATCGACCTGCTCGGATACGCTGAGTTCGATCACCGGGTTCTGGGCGACAATCTCGACATTCGCAGCTTGCGCTACGGTGATCGGGGTAAATGCTAAGGCTGCTCCGGCCAGTAAAATTGGAAATCTCATATTATTCTCCGTTGTTTCAGATCGTTATAGATCAAGGTCTCTGAACGACAGCTAAATAGTTTTGACGGATTTTCTCCGTCCGGTCGCCCGGCAATCCATCACCAATCTTATGACCGTCAATTTCGACCACGGGCATGATCAGCAAGGTTGAAGACGAGACGAAGGCTTCTGCCGCGTTTTTCGCTTCGTCAATCGAGAAAGCGCGCTCCTCGACCGTTAGTTCCATGGCTTTTGCCTGTGCGAGCATTTCGATACGGGTCACCCCGGGCAGGATGCGGCGGTCGAGCTGATGCGAGATCAGGACACCGTCCTCGCTGATGATATGCGCATTCTGCGAGGTACCTTCAGTGATCATATGGTCGCGGGTCATCCAGACATCATCGACTCCCGCCGCCGCGGCCTCCATTTTCATCAGCGATGCATAGAGCAACTGGGTGGTCTTGATATCACATCTTTGCCAGCGCAGGTCGGGCCGTGTGATGATTGCCATGCCACGATCGGCCATCGGGTTGGCGACCAGCGCCCGGTTCTGGGCGAAAGCGAATATCGTCGGAGCCGTTTCCGGTGCTGGCCAGCGATAGTCCCGTTCGTCCATCACTCCGCGCGACACTTGCAGATAGACCAGACCTTCCCGCAATTCATTTTCTGTTACCAGATTCTCCGAAATGGCTGCCCAGTCGGCAAAAGCGTCAATGGAAAGTTCGCCAAGCGATCGCTCCAGTCGGCTGATGTGTCGATCCATATCGATCAAGCGGCTATCGATAACCGAAATCACCTCATAGACCGCGTCGGAAAACAGCAGTCCCCGGTCAAATATCGATATTTTGGCGGATGACTTGGGAACATAATCGCCGTTCAGATAGACCAGTTCCAAATCGCTTACCTATCCTTGGGATGCCATATACATCACTAACAATCCGATATGGCGCGGCAGGTCAATGGTGTTTGTTCAGAAGAGAACGCTTGAGCCCAGGCCCGCTTGGCCCTAACGCCCGGGAACCATGGCTCAACCCCCGATCTTCGCTTATGAAAACCTGTCCCTCCATCAAGGAGAGGGCTGGCTGTTTGAAAATCTCGATCTCCACGTCGGACCGCGCGACCGACTCGCCCTGATTGGCCGCAACGGTGCCGGAAAAACAACGCTGCTGCGCCTGATTGCCGACCAGATTGAAGCGGACAAGGGCCAGCGGATGATCCAGCCCGGCACCGATATCGTTTATCTGGAACAAGAGCCCGATTTCACACCGTTTGAAACGTTACTCGATTTCGCCATATCGGGCGAACAAAGCCCTGCTCTCCACGAAGTTCAAGCCATTGCCGATCAATTGGGTACCGACCTGTCCAAGGGAGCGGCAAAGGCCAGCGGCGGCGAGAAACGCCGCGCGGCCATATGCCGGGCGCTGGCATCCGATCCAGATCTGCTTTTGCTCGACGAACCAACCAACCATCTTGATCTCGGAGCGATTGACTGGCTGGAAGACTGGCTTGGCCGCTACAAGGGCGCGTTCATCACTATTTCCCACGACAGAACCTTCCTGACCCGGCTGACCAAACAGACGATCTGGCTGGATCGCGGGGCGCTGCGGCGGCAGGAAATCGGTTTTGGCGGCTATGACGCGTGGATGGAAAAAATCCATGCTGACGAAGCACAGGCCGCGAGCAAGATTGATGCGAAGCTGAAGCTTGAAGCGCGCTGGCTGGAACGCGGTGTCACCGCGCGGCGCAAGCGCAATCAGGGACGGCTCGAGAAATTGTGGCAGATGCGGGAAGCCCGTGCGGCAATGATCGGCCCTGCTGGCACCGCCAATCTCAAGATCCAGAATGACGACAGCCGCACCAAATCGGTCATTACGGCCGAGCATATCTCCAAATCCTTTGGTGAAGGCGAGAAGGAACGCCAGATCATCCGCGACTTTTCGCTGCGCATTCAGCGCGGCGACCGGATCGGCATCGTCGGAGCCAACGGCGCTGGCAAAACCACCTTGCTGAAAATGCTCACCGGCGAATTACAGCCGGATAGCGGCAAAGTGTCTCTCGCCAAGACACTCAACGGCGTTTTCATCGACCAGCAGCGCAGCCTGCTCGAAGGCAATAAATCGGTCCGCGATGTGCTGGCGGATGGCAGCGACTGGATTGATGTGCGCGGCGACAAGAAACATGTGCAGGGCTATCTCAAGGAATTCCTGTTTGCCCCTTCGCTGATCGACGCCAAAGTCGGTACATTGTCCGGTGGAGAACAATCACGGCTTTTGTTGGCAAGGGAATTTGCCCGGATGTCCAATCTGCTGGTGCTCGACGAACCGACCAATGATCTCGACCTGGAGACACTCGATCTCTTGCAGGAAGTGATCGCCGATTACGAAGGCACCGTCCTGCTGGTCAGCCATGACCGCGACTTTCTCGATCGCACGGTGACGGTGACGCTGGGCCTCGATGGCAGCGGAATGGTCGACATTGTCGCCGGCGGCTATGCGGAATGGGAGCAGCAGCGCAAAGACCGGAATTCTCCAAAAAAAGCAGCAAGCGCGCAGAAAAGTTCCACCAACCAGCAACCTCCGCGCTCCGGCAGCCCGGTCAAGAAATTGAGCTACAAGGACCAGCGCGATTATGATCTGTTGCCAGAACGGATCGAGGCGATTGACCAGCGCATGGCCGAAATCGAACAGTCGCTGGCCGACCCCAATCTTTATACGCGTGATTTCCCGCGCTTTGACGCACTTTCCAAAGAGAATAGCGCACTGATCGAAGAGAAGGACGCGGCCGAAATGCGCTGGCTGGAACTGGCGGAAGAAGTCGAGCGGCTGGCCGATAACTGATCAGCCCGGCAGGCGGTAGAAATTCGCCAGCCGGTCCAGTGCGATCTTCAAAACCAGCTTGCCTGAGCGCGCTGGCCAGCCGAGATTTTTCTCCGCGACGGGCGTCCCCTCCCCGCCGCAGATAATTCGCCAGGCGATATCAGACAAATCGCTGCCCAAATGATCAATGGCATTTTCGAAGCGCAGCTTGGCGGCAAGTTGCGCTTCTGTTTCGTTCAATATCGCGGGGGCCGCGCGTTTGCCGCCGGCAACCGGCGCCGCATCCCAGCGCATCGTCACGCTCGGTGCCAGATTGGCTCTTTCCCAGTCGGCACGCAGCTTTTCGCCAGCATCAAACTGTCGGTCGGACAAATGGCCTCTGGCATGCAGCCAGCCCAATGGCGATTCCGACAGATTGACCGTGACGCTCCGTGCGCGCCTGCCCTTTGGTTCGTTTCCATTACGCTCCTCGCCATCCTGCGGCAGCGCCCGTTCGGTAAGCAATCTCGGATCACATAGAGATTTGTCTGTTTTGGTTGCACGGGCTGACATAGAATCTCCTGTTTGGCTTCGTTACCCTCTTGCCATTTTGGCGATAATGTAGGAAAGGATAAAACCATATAGGTTTGGAGATATAAATGATCAGCCGTATTAGAGAGGTTCGCAAAGCCAAGGGATTGACGCTGGATGGCGTAGCGCAGCGGTGCGAACCACCTACCACCGCACAAACGATTGGACGGCTTGAGACCGGCACAAGGACATTGTCACTCGACTGGTTGAACCGGATTGCCGATGCGCTCGGCGTGGACAGCGCCGCGCTGCTATCGCTTCCCGACCAGGAAGAGCTTCCGGTTGCTGCAATCCTCGATCACAAGGGCGCGCACGCTCTGGGCAAGGTCGAGAATATTTATCAACCTGCGATCGAACCAGCGATGGTCGCGCTGCGCGTCAAGAGCAGCGTCGGCGATTATCGCGCCGGTGACGATGTCTGGCTTTCGCGGCGTACTTCGGACCAATTTAGCGGGGCACTCAACCGTGACGTTTTGGTTCCTCGCCCTGCCGGACGCTATCTGTTTGGGCGCCTGATCGGGCGCCAGGACAATAAGCTACAAATCCTGCCCCTTGGCAGCGGAGCCCGGCAGCAGATTGTCAGCGATCCCGAGTGGATCGGCGTTGCGGTCCGGCTGGTAAGGGAGCTTTAGGGCCTAGATGCTAGGATGCCTGCCATGACCAAGCCGCTCCGCATTCTGACCTTGTCGACATTATTCCCCAATGCGGCAGCGCCAAATTTCGGGATATTTGTCGAGCGGCAAACGGCGGAACTGGCGGGTCGCCTGGAGGCCGGGGTAACCATCGTCAACCCTGTCGGCATACCGCCTTGGCCATTGAGCAAACTGCCGCAATATCAGGCGCTGGAAGCTCTGACAGAGCATGAAAAATGGCGCGGTCTGGACGTTCATCGCCCCCGGTTCAGGTTAATCCCTAAGATCGGAGGTGCTGGTAACCCGCGGCGCATTGCTGACGCGACCCTGTCCTTGGTAAAAGAATTGCACAAGGAAGCGCCCTTTGATCTGATCGATGCGGAGTTTTTCTATCCCGATGGACCAGCGGCGATGCGGCTGGCCGCTGCACTCGACGTTCCCTTTACGATTAAGGCCCGCGGTGCGGATATCCATCATTGGGGCAGCGAGCCAAAATGCCGCGCCCAGATCCTGCAAGCGGCGAAGAAGGCCAGCGCATTACTCGCGGTGTCCGAAGCGCTGAAGCAGGATATGGTTGAACTTGGAATAGATGGAAGCAAGATTGCGGTTCACTATACGGGCCTGGACCCGAACAGCTTTGTTCCCGTTGATCGGATCGCCGCAAAACGAGAACTCGGCGTCAGCGGACCGTTGTTCATTACCACCGGCGCACTGATCAAACGCAAGAACCAGGATCTGGTTATCCGCGCCATGGCGAGCTTCCCCGATGCCGAGTTGATCCTCGCTGGCTCCGGCGAAGAAGAGCAGAATTACCGCGCGCTTGCCGCACGGCTGGGCGTCGCCGACCGTGTACGTTTTCTGGGCAGCGTGCCGCATGAGCAGCTATCGCATCTGACCGCCGCCGCCGATATTGCCATTCTTGTGTCAAAGTCCGAGGGGCTTGCCAATGCATGGGTTGAAGCACTCTCCTGCGGCACGCCAGTGATCATCAGCGAGGCCGGTGGTGCACGGGAACTGGTTACCAGTATTGATGCCGGACGGGTTGTTGATCAGACCGTCGAAGCGATTGTCGAAGCCGCAACGGCCATCCTTGCAGCGCCGCCGGCACAAGATATGGTCCGATCATCAGTGAGTCAGTTCAGCTGGAAAAATAACGGCGATCAGTTGCTGGCAATCCTGCAGCAGGCCGCGGGCAAGCTTTAGGAAAGCGGCAGAAAAGCGCCGATGATCCAGCGCTCTTCGGCCCGCAACACGCCCCAGGTCCGCGCCGCAGCGCGACTGTCCATGACTTCCAGTCCCATGCCTGCCGCCTCTACTTCCCGCCGGAAAGCGGCAGGCGGCTGCAGCATCGACGGGCCGCTGCCAAGCAGGAGAAATTCCGGCTTAGGAGACAGGTTCAGAGTAGACAATATCTCCGCCAGATTCAGCCGGTCGAGACCTGGACCAGCCCAGCCGACAGCCTGTTCGGGCGAAATCAGCAGGCCTTGCTCAAACCGCTGGTCACCGCTTTTGAAGCCGCTAGCCGTAAAACCGGTGATAACCGGCCCGGTAAATTCGACGTCCTTGCGTAATTCTACCAACGGTCAGCCAACCTGCTCTGGCCCACCGAGCTTCTCCGCCTTGTCATTGTCTGATTCAGCGGGGACAAATGTGTCCGGACCAACCTTCAGCCAGATCAGGATCGGCGCGGCCATGTAGATCGAACTATAGGTGCCGACAAAGACGCCGAAGAACATCGCCACGGAGAAACCGAAAATCACATCCGGGCCCCAGAGGATCAAGGCGCCCAGCGCAATCAACATGGTCAAGCTGGTCATCACGGTACGCGCAAGAGTCTCGTTCACCGACAGGTCGAGCAAGCCGATGATGTCCATCTTGCGATATTTCTTCAGATTCTCGCGAATCCGGTCGAACACGACAATCGTATCGTTGAGCGAATAGCCGATAATGGTCAGCAGCGCGGCGACGATATTGAGGTTGAACTCCATCTGGGTCAGCGCGAACAGACCGAATGTCAGCGCGACGTCGTGCACCAGTGCGAACAGCGCACCGACACCGAACTGCCATTCAAAACGGATCCAGATATAGATGGATATAGCGATCATCGCGAACAGCAGAGAATAGGCACCGGTTTCAAACAGTTCCGACGAAACCTTTCCAGAAACAGACTCCACCCCGTCGATGCGGACATCGGGGTGATCGGCCTTGAGCGTCGAAACGATCTTTTCGGTCATTTCATTGGCTGCTTCCGGGCGCGTTTCCGCTTCGGTTGGTAGCCGCATCCGGATCGACACTTCATTGGCATCGCCAAACCGCTGGATCGTCGCTTCGCCATAACCAAGCCCGCCAACACTGTCGCGCAACTCGGAAATCGGCGCGGTTTCGGTCTCGGTGAAAGTGGCCTGAATCATCTGGCCGCCGATGAAGTCGACGCCGAAATTCAGTCCCTTAGCTGCCACCAGTCCTATCGAAGCGATAATCGTCAATATGCTGAACGCCATGGCGACATTCCGCCATTTCAGGAAGCTGATGTTGGTGTCGTCCGGAACAAGTTTGATCAATCTCATATCACCAACTCCTGCGGCCGGGCTTTCCTTGCCCAGAGCGCCACAAACATTCTCGTTACGACCACTGCGGTAAAGACGGAGGATGCGATACCGATCATCAGCACGACCGCGAAGCCTTTAACGGGTCCGGAGCCGAACATGAACAACAGCACACCAGCGATGATATTGGTGACATTGGCGTCCATGATCGCTCTTGATGCTTCCTTATAGCCGACTTCAATCGCCTGAATGACTCTTCGCCCTCGCCGTCGTTCTTCGCGTATTCGCTCGTTGATCAGCACATTGGCATCAACCGCGGCGCCAACAGTGAGAACGAAGCCGGCGATACCCGGCAGCGTCAGCGTGGCGTTGAACATTGCCATGACGCCGACGATGATGAACAGGTTCAGCGCCAGCGCGATATTGGCGTACATGCCAAAGCGGCCATAGGTGACGACCATGAAGGTCAGCACGGCAACGGTTGCGATAATGGCGGCAATCATCCCTTTATCGATCGAATCCTTGCCAAGATCTGGACCGACGGTGCGCTCCTCGACAATCTTCAGTTCCACAGGCAGTGCGCCGGACCGCAAGGCAATCGCCAGCTGGTTTGCGCTTTCTACCGAGAAATTCCCGGAAATCTGGGCCGAACCACCAAGGATCGGCTCGTTGATATTCGGCGCGGAAAGCACCTTGCCGTCGAGAATGATCGCAAAAGGCTTGCCGACATTATTCTGTGTCAGGCGGGCAAATTTCGAACCACCTTCGCTGTCGAAGGTGATGTTGACCACCGCTGCGTTGGTTTGCTGGTCAAAGCCCTGGCCGGCATCGGTCAGTTTGTCGCCGCTGATACCGCCGAGGCGCTTGACCGCGAGGTTTGGCAATCCGGACGGATTGTCGGGATAAGGGAAAATCTGGCTGCCGACCGGCGCCCGGCCTGCGGCGACCATATTGGGATCGGCTTCAAAATCAACGAGTTTGAAATCCAGCTTGGCAGTCTGTCCGAGCAAGGCTTTCAGCGCTTCCGGATCATCCAGACCCGGCACCTGCACCACGATCCTGTTGTCACCCTGCCGGATGATCGTCGGTTCGCGGGTACCCATTTCATCGATCCGGCGGCGGATCACGTCGGTTGCCGTCTCCATCGCATTTTCGACGGCATTTTCGAGACCGGCTGCGGTCGGAGTCAGGACAAAGCGCGTATCATCGCGCACTTCGATATCCCAGTCGCGCTGACCGGTCAGGCCGGCACCGCTGGTCAGCGGAACGATCGCATCCCGCGCGGCATCGACCTGGGTACTATCGCGCACCATGAAGCTCAAAACGCCGTTTTTGCGAGAAATATCGCCAATGCCGATACGCGGATCGGCGCGGCGCATTTCCGCGCGGACCGATTCTTCCATCGTCTCGAGCCGGGTTGTCGCAACATCCGCCGGATCGGCTTCCAGCAGAATATGGCTACCACCCTGGAGATCGAGCCCCAGATTGATAGTTTCACTAGGCAGAAAGCTCGGCCAATATTGGCGACCATTCTCGCCAAGGAGGCTGGGAATGGACATCAGCACGCCAAAGGCCAGCAGCAGAGAGATGGAAATGACTTTCCAGCGCGGGAAATCGAGCATCGAAACTAACTTTCTATATCACCGCGTTCAGTCGTTCGCAGGTTTGGCACCGCCGCGTGGCATGACATCGGTCAGGGTCGCCTTGATCGCCTTGACGCGGACGCCGTTGGCGATTTCGACTTCTACATATTCGTCATCGACCTTGACTGCTTTGCCAACCAGTCCGCCGCCGGTCACGACTTCGTCATTCTTCTTGACCGAGCCGACCTTCGCCTGATGCTCTTTCATTTTCTTTTGCTGGGGGCGAATGAGCAGAAAATAGAAAACCGCGAAAATAAGCACCAGCGGCATTACCGAAATCAGAAATCCTCCGGCGCCGCCAGCGCCAGCTGCTGCAGATAATATAGTGATTGATGTCATGAACTCGTCCCGATTGTTGCAATTTTTTATGTGTGATGTCCGGGCTCGCGTTTCAAGCCCTGGAACAGCCGACCCAGATGTTGCGCGCGCCTATCACGCGCTTGTCACAGGTGCAACGGAATCCGTATTCGGGAAAGGTTACGAGCATGACGCAAACGACTTGCCAAGCCTTACCGACCTCCATATATGCGCAGCCTCGGTCGGGACGTAGCGCAGCCTGGTAGCGCATCACACTGGGGGTGTGGGGGTCGGAGGTTCGAATCCTCTCGTCCCGACCAATTGATTATCTTTCCCAACCAAAAACCGCGGTTTTCCTCAACTTTGAGGACGTCCCAACATGCGGTTGAGAAAACAGAATCCCAAGTTGTGCACCTACCTGCGCACTGTGATACGCACATTTTTCAGGCACACGCCTTGTCCCCCGGAATCGGCCGATCGGACGTGAGTATCTATCGCCGAGGTCAAACCTACTGGTGGCGCCGGCGGGTCAGTTTGGGAAATCCAGCAAAATATTGACCTTCACTAAATCTGACGACGGACAATTGCTGACGGGCGGCATCAAGCGAAAAATCGATTGATCAGACCGCCAGGCCGTCAAACACCACTTTCATATAGGCATCGGTAAAATCACTCGCATTTTTCTCGTCGCGAGGATCGCGGTCAAAAGTCGACCGGACAAACGGAGCGAGATTGTAATAAGTCACCGCCGCACCATGCAGGAGCATCAAGATCTGGTGCGGGCGAAGCGGTTTGATCTTTCCGAGTTTAATGCTTCCCTTGATCCATTCAATCATTTCGTCGTAGCTGTCGCGAAAGACATCGTGCACCAGCCAGTCTAGCCTGTCACCACCGGCTTGCCCTTCAAGAAAAATGATCTTTCCAATTTCGGGTACCTCGATATGCATCCTGTGGAGTGCCCGGCAATGGATCTTCAGCTTGCTAAATGCATCGTCCTCACCGGTCTGGAACTCCTTCTCGGTTGCCTTGTTCGCTGCATCAACCCTGCGCCTAAGCTCTTTACTCGCAGCCTTCCACAAGTCATCTTTGGTGCGGAAGTAATAGTGAATGTGCGGCTGCGCGACGCCTGCCGCCTTGGCAATCTGCGTCGTGCTGACGCTTCCGTAGCCATAGGTTGCAAACAGTTCGAGGGCTGAATCGACAATACGTTTGGAAACGTCATTGAGTTGCTCGTCCACGCTACAGCTATCCTTTTGGCTTTTGAAACATTGTCGGATTGGCGCTACAGGTAATGCGCGTAAAGGACAATCAAAGGAAATTGTCTCCCTTGCGAGAAGATCGCAGGGGAGACAATATCGTCATTCTCACCAGTAACGGCTTTGCGACGGGGCAATCTTCCTATGATTGCCCCGTCGAAACCGATCCTTAAAAATCCTTGCGGACACCGAATGTGAAGGTCCGGGGCTTGTTGAATGCTCCAACATTTCCAATTCCAGGAATGACTCCGCCAAACATGAAGGTTCGATATTTTTCGTCCGAAAGATTGTCACCCCGCACATAGAAACTCAATTGTGATGGTGCATGTTTGACTTCCAGTCGTGCACTGAACAGATCAAACGGCAGGCTACTCAGGTCAGCCGCGAAAAATTCCGGTTGATGCAAGAAGCTACCGCTATGCTGCCATTGGCCAAAGCCTGTTAGCGAAAAGTCGTCGGACAATTCGGTGTTAAATCTAACACCCAGATTGGATGTGAATTTCGGCGCGCGTTGTTGGCGGAATCCATCAGCCAATTTGGCTTCCGGGCTCCAGGCAAAATTTCCGTAGAGATTGACGCCATCAGTGACATCGAAGGTCGCTTCGACCTCTACACCCGTGCTCTTGGCATCAATAGCGCGGGAAACAAATGCAGCTTGCAACGCATCAAAATAGCTGTCCTGGTAATTTTTGATATCCAGATGGTAGGCGGCAATAGCAAAATACATGCGACCGTCTACAAATCGCCCTTTGAAGCCAGCTTCTATGGTGGTCGCTTTTTCCGGTGGGACGATGAACGGTGCAGGGGCAACAGTGCCCAACCCCGATGTATTGAAATATCCAGAACCCTTATTGCCCTGACCACCGCTAATATATAGTGTCGAGCTTGGGGTTGGATTATAGCTAAGAGTGGCTGAGAAGTCTAAGGTCTTGTCCGTCACGCTTTGTGTGAGAACTGGCGTAGTGGCACCGATAATCCCAAGCAGACCCGGTGATCCGAAATCATCCAGAAAGACCCGTTGATACTGACCAGTCTTTTTATCGATCGTGTAACGCCCACCAAGATTCAGTTGGATATCATCAGCAATATGCCAGGTGGCCTGCCCGAAAACGGCATATGTATTCTGATCCTGGTCAAAATTCTGATTATAACTTCCGGTGAGCGCGGGTCCAAAATTGTTCAGGACGGTATTCAACGTATAGTCGATTTCCGAATTCAGATAAAAGGCGCCGACAATATACTCCAGCGCCTCGCCGCTCGGCGATGTCAGACGGAGTTCCTGAGTGAACTGGCTGTACCGATCATCAAAATCAGAAATAAATATTAAGGCCGGTACAGCATCAGCGTCAAAAATGCTCAAATATTTATACTTGGTATACCCTGAAACAGAAGTTAGCGTGAAGTCGCCACCCAGCTCAATATTGGCTTCGAGCGAATAATCCTGACTTTCATAGTCATCGCCCGAATTCCCGATGTTCTCATTACTGGAGTATTTCACGAAATCACTCTGGCCTCCGTCGGCAACCCCAAGGCTTTGGAGTACGGCCGGATCCAGATCGGTAATATATTCGAAAGCGTCCCCGGTTGTTTCATAAAATCCCAGCTGCGCTTTTGCGCGGATCGAGATCGTATCGGTCGGCTCCCATTCGAAAATGCCGCGTAGAGCGAGTCTGTCACCCGAGGGTTCGTCGCGATTTAGGGTAACATTGTTCACATATGCGCCAAAATCTTCATACAAACCGGAAATGCGAAGTTTGAATGTGTCACTGACTACGGCATCAATACCAGCGTCAATGGAATGTCCGTCAAAGTTTACATCATATTCGGCTTGAATATGGCCGCCGGATTCAGAGCCAGGCCCTTGCGAGATGACGCTGACGGCACCGATGCTGGTATTCTTGCCAAACAGCACGCCTTGGCTGCCTTTGATCACTTCTACACGTTCGACATCGAACAAGGCATCGCGATATTGATGACCGCGAGGGTGGTAAACGCCATCAACGAACAGGCCAACCGATTGCTCGTAGACCTGACTACCGGCCGACGTGCCAACTCCCCGGATGGAAACGCCGCTAAAACCTGATGGCGATTCGTTCAGCGTAAGTCCCGGAACCGTTGCAGACAGACCTTTTATTTCATCGATGCCCGATGCCGTGAGGGCATCACCGCCGAGCACACTAATGGCCATAGGAGTCGTTTCGAGCTGCGTTTCCCGTTTCATTGCTGTCACGATGATTACATTGCTATCTCTGGCGCCTTCCTCATCCTGCGCATAAACAGGTGTCGAAACCGTCATCGCTGCAACTACGGCCACAGCGGCACCACGCAAATAAATTGCCTTTGTCATATCAATCCTCTCCCAAACCTAATCAAAGCTGGACAGCTGTTTCGCCGCCTCAACTGGTAGTATTTTTTTATAAGCCTATAAAACATAATTTATAAACCTATAAAATGTCAATAGGGTCCATAGGTGACCTGGAAAAACAGGGGGGCAGTGATGCATTTTTGACGCAGTCATTGGATTGACATTGCACTACATGCCCACACCACCCCAGGCAGCGAAACCTAGCGCAGTACGTGACCAAGTCCGAACCATCCCGCCAAGCCAGCGCTGCTCCCGTGGCTGAATAATGTCAGCACCGTTTGAGGCAATTTCAGACGCTCCCGATATCTTGTCGGTACAAAATTGCGTCAAGTTTATGCGATGACCCGCGCCCGGCGAACTGGCAAGCTGGCCAGCCCCTGGAACAAAACCGCTTCGTTTTCTATTGCTTCACCGGAGGGTTCACACTTCTCAAGCAGCGGGATCAACCGATCGAATGCAATCCTTGCTTCAAGACGGGCTAGCGCTGCCCCGAGGCAGGTGTGGATTCCAACTTCGAACGCGATATGGTCACGCGCATTGGATCGCTCCGCATCAAATATGTCGGGGTTTGCGAAGACCGAGGGGTCGCGATTGGCAGCCGCCAGCATGATCGTGAGCATCGTTCCTTCCGGTATCTCCTCACCATTTAACTCGATGGGCGCCTTGACCCGTCGCCAGCCGAAATGCAGCGGAGGATGGAGGCGCAACGTTTCTTCTATTGCATTGTCGGTCAGCGCGCCGGATTGGGAAAGTGCGCTGCATAGGTCGCGTTCGCGTAACAAAGTCCGTGCGAGGTGGCCCAGCAGAGTTGAAGTTGTTTCATGACCTGCATTGAGCAGGAAGATCGCCTGATTGATAAGCTCTTTCCAGCTAAGCTGGTCTTCGTTGTGAACGACCAGCATCTTTTGCAATACGCTGCCTTCGGGGTCGGGTGCCGCGGCCCGCGCATGGCCTTCGAGCGCCTCGGTCAGTTCCAATACCGACTGATTGGCTGACTCAATCAAGTCAGGTGACGCCCCGGGCTCCAACCCAAGAATGACACCATGCGCGCAGCGTTTGAACATTTCCCTTTCCGTCGCCGGAATACCAAGCATCTCGCAGATGACATAGATCGGCAAAGGTTGGGCGAAATCCGAGACCAGATCAAACGCATCGCGGTCGCTGATGTCAGCGACTAGTTCATCGGTGATTTTCTCGATCGCCGGAGTGAGCTGCTTGAGCGATCGCGGGGTAAAGGCATGGGAAGCCGCCCTGCGAACACGAGTGTGTTCCGGCGGGTCCATGAATGTCATTGTATGTGCATTATGCTCGCGAAACGGACCTTCAGGGTACATGCTCAGCGCAAGTTCGGGGTTTTTATGAATCGACTTCCTGTCGTTGAGCAATTGCTTACATTCGCGGTGACCAACGACTATCAATTCGCCCATGGGACCGCGCGACACTGGGCCGAGTTCGTGGAGCTGCCGATAGACGTTCCACGGATCGCTACGGTAGCTGGGGTCGCGAAAATCAATATTATACTCGGGTATCATAGGAACACCTCACCCTATTCAATTGAGTTTCATGTGGACGCTGTCCAAACCGTAGAGACTTGTATTCGACCCAACAGCCGTATCGAGAATTTCGATCGTATCGACTTGCTCAACTAGTGCTTCGAGCAAAACTTCCATTTCCATCTTGGCCAGATGCATGCCCGCGCAAGTATGGGGACCGGCACCCCAGCCCAATTGATCGCGCGGATTGCGATCAACCTGAAAGCTGTCTGGTTCCGGATATTGACGTTCATCCCTGTTGGCCGATCCGTATATGATCATAACGCGGGCATCCTTGGGGATCGAAACCTCGTCTTCGACATAGTCAACTGCGGCAACGCGCGAAAACCAGCGGACAACGGCACTGTGCCTGACGCCTTCGAAAACAGCGCTTCGAATTAAAGACGGGTCAGACTTCAGCTTTTGCCATTGGTCCAAATTGGTGCCGAGATTGTAAAGCAGGTTGGCTTTGGCCATGACCGTCGTATCAAGCGATGGGACCATAAAGTCGCCCAGAAGTCCTCGTGCCTCGTCTTCGGTAATGCCACCTTTGTCGACCAATTCGAACAAATTTGCTCCCCAGCTTCCTTTGCGAAGAGTCTGTGGATCAATGTTCAGGACATATTGGACGATCTCCATAGCAACCGGCCCATCCGCTTCAAATTTGGCCATGTCCGGGCCCATGATGTTGAAGGTCGCCGTGGCCCATCTCAGCATGTTTTGCCGACCGTCTTCCGGAATGCCGACCAGATGCGAGATGGCGGCGAGCGGCAAATGCTGCGCAATCTTAGTCACGCCGTCAAATGGTTGATTGCCAACAAGGGTGCCGACTTGCCTGGAGATCATGGATTTCAGATCATCCCGGCTTTCCTTGATGGCGCCTGGCGCCAGTTCCCGAACCAGAGGCGCGCGCAGCCGGCGGTGCTCATCGCCATCAGACGTTATGACCGCTTTTCGATTCCCTTCCGTATTGGTTGCGTCGTTCATGAGGTCGTTAAACGTAACACCCTTTGATGAAATAAGCCGGTCCGCCGAGAGAAGCGCAGTCTTCACATCCTGGAAGCGGGACAGCACGTACCAGTCGTGAGCCGGCAAATAGACAACGGGGCCAAGGTCTCTCAGCCGCTGATAATGCGGAAACGGATCTTTCAGAGCTTCATCGGAGAACAAATCCTGTTCATAGACCGGATATTCATTTTGTGACGGCGACATATGAGCTCCTCTCGTTTCACTTGATGAGCAAGCCTGCTCCAGATTTATTCCGCGGCTTGCTTGGCTTCCCGATCTTGCCGGGTCATCAGAGAAGGTGGGAGTGGTTCACTCATTTGGGCGATAAGTTCGGCGTCGGGCATCGCGATTATCCCTTTCACCACTTCTTCAGGCTGGACAGGATGATAGCCGGCCGGGTCATATTCGGGCTGTGGGAGTGCGCCGCCTTTTCCGACATATTCAGGCGGATTGACGAATTCAGCCAACTCTTCGTCGCTGATTCCCGCCAACTGCTGAACTTCAGGGTCGACCCAGTCTTTTGCCCCTATCGGATATTCCGCATCGCCGAATGTAGCGACCTCCAGGCACAAATCTTCCGGTCCCTGAAAATAAATACTATGACAAAAACCGTGATCAAGCGGACCAAAGACGTTGACGCCGTGCGAACGGATACGATCACGCATGTTGAGCAGATCTTCAAGAGTGTCAACGTTCAGCGCGAGATGCTGCATGGCGCCCCGCGCGCATCCACCGGCTGTGAAGCCCGGATGGGTGGAGCCATATTCAACCTTTGCGTCCTTGTTGTCAGGGCTGAATACGAAGGCAATTGTGCTGGATTCATTCAGTTGCAAAAAACCATGCCAGCAACCCTCGAGCCCATGCATCCAGTAAAGTGCCACCAGACGCATACCCAGCACATTGGTAAAATACTTGATCTGCTCCTTCATGTTGGTGGTTGAAATGGCCAGATGATTGACGCCATTGACGGTTATATTTTTACTCATCATTTCTCTCCTAAAGGGAATCCCGGGTGCATCAGATCTGTTGCAGCGCCCAATCATGAACGACTTTGGAAAATTCCTTGGTATGGAACAGCATCAGCTGATGTGAGGCATCCTTGAAGACCTCGAAAGCCACCGGGCCGCCAATGCCTTCTGCCGCCTTTTTGACCATTTCGACCGGATATGTCGGGTCGCTGTCACCGATGGTGTAAAGCACAGGCTTGTCGTTTTCGCTCATTGGTTTTGGTGGTTCATATTCGAAAAGGCTACCCCAGCTTTCCAAGTCGTAGCTCCACGTATTCCATGGATCGGCTTCCTTCTGCACCTGCGCGCCCAGATAACCATAATCGACATCGAAATTGAAAAAGCGCTTGATGTCGAGTTGGCCTGCACCCTTTAACAACTGGACCGCGGCCTTCCACTCATCACTGAGGAACGGCGCTCCCATTTCCTGCCAAAGTGGATGACCTGGAAGCACTGTAGAGCCCATCAGGATTGCGCCAGCCACATCATCGTGGCTAATCGCACTGATTGCTGCGCCGACTCCCAGACTGGAGCCCAGCGTGAATACCGGAAGACCGGTCAGATTCTTGACATGAGTTGCGTAGTCCATGCTGGCCTGCGCCCATTCTTCCATGCGCCAGTTCCCGCGCGCCCGGTTGGTGGTGGAGCGGCCATGGCCTGGTGCATCATAGCTCCAGATATCCGCGCCCT
This sequence comes from uncultured Sphingorhabdus sp., assembly GCA_963974765.1. Taxonomy (GTDB): domain Bacteria; phylum Pseudomonadota; class Alphaproteobacteria; order Sphingomonadales; family Sphingomonadaceae; genus Parasphingorhabdus. Next base: position 36,873 of record CAXBEI010000002.1, on the reverse strand, counting down.
TGGCTGCATGATGTTCACAAAATACGTCGTAAATGCCCGCATGACCGCCAATTCCGTGCGAAATCACCAGCGCATATTTGGGGTCTTTGCCAGTATAGCGAAAGCTGTGCAGCTCATTCAGTACATGTTGTTCCATGCGCATGTCCGTCTCCTAATTTTCATTTTTTTGTTTTATAGACTTATAAAATACAAAATCAGAATAAATCAAGCTTGTTCTTAAAGCAGTGTCCCTTGGACCCTCGATGCGGCCTTGATTGTGGCAACTACAGACCATGGTCGGGATTGGCCTTTGACATTCCTGCGACAGATCACGGGGTGAAAGATCACGACCGTGGCGATGAATGCGTTTGTTGGGGGCGGCGATTCTGAATTCTCAAATTCTTCGATGGATCAGCAGCGGCAAAACTGCCCTTGATGATAGACCAGAGCCTGCCTGGACCGACCTCTTTTGGTCGCGAGAACTTCGCACAGGAAGGCGTTGTGAGAACTTTCGTCAATTACCTTGATGACCCTGCAATCAAAGCTGGTCAACGCCCCATGTAGAACGGGAGCGCCGGTTTTGAGAGTTGTCCATTTGCCCGATTGAAATCGCTCGGCTCCGCGGAGCGCCTTGTCCATTCCGGCAAATACCCGCGCGATTTCCTCCTGAGCGCCTGCAAGGATGTTCACACAAAGAACACCACTGTCCAGGATCATTCTGTGAGCTCCTGATTCCTTGTTGACAAAGGCAATCAGTCGGGGTGGTTCGGCCGTGACCGAACTAACAGCGGTGGCTGTCAGTCCGGCCACTTCTTCGCCTTTGCATGTCGTAATAATCGTCACGCCCTGAGCAAAGTGCCGCATACCCTCGCGGAGATCGTCGGCACTGATGGGTTCTTCCCTGGTGAAGTTTACGTTGGGCTCCCACTCCGCCAGCTGGTTGGCGCGATCCGACACCGCTCCGGTTTCGGCTCGCGTTGCAACTTCTCCATCGCATGTTTGACGATATTCCATTCCCATCAGGCTTCGCCCCTCAGCTCAAACCAGTGGATGGTTGGGCTCCAGTCCGAGTTGGGTGCGGCCATATTGCTCGCATACCATATCCCATTCCCAGAAGGCATGCGTTGCCAGCATGTTGATATCGCGGAAGAAACGCTGCACCGGCATGTCTCGGTTAAAAGCAGACGAACCGGATTGGTTCATAATATCGTTGACCGAGCGGCGGGCGAGATCGACGATATAGCCAGCATGCGCCTTGAGACGTACCCGATCGGCTACCTCCCATTTCTCGCTGGCAATCAATGCCTCGGTTTGCGTGAGCAGATCCTGCACCAGCCGCTCTGCGATCAGGGCATTCGCGCTTGCTTCACCCAGATGGATGTGAACCTGCGGCTTTTCGTTCGTCGCGGATTGGGTGTGCGATCTCACACGCTTCTCACAGCCTTGCTGAAATGCGTTGGTGGCACCGCGAAGCCCGCCGGAGAAGACGCCCATTGTCTCCAGATAGATTAATGGCAGCAGCGGCATCTGGGAAAGCGGACTGCCAATCAACTTGGCACCCTCGGTCTGTCCCATCGCAAATTGCTGAGCATCCTCCGTTCGATGGTCGGGCACAAAAGCGCCATCTACTATGATATCATTGCTGCCGGTTCCGGCCATGCCGCTCATATCCCAGACCTTGTCCACGGTCACATCTTCGCGCGGGATCAGCAGCTGTCTGAACGTGCCTTCATCGGTCATTGCCCCCAGAGCCACCCAATCACAACGCATGACACAGGACCCCCAGGGCGCACGCCCGCTGGCCTCCCAGCCGCCTGCCACCCGCTTTGCCCGCAAGGAAGGGGCGGTGGTCACGGGAATTAGGCCATAAGGCTTGCCGTCGAAAATTTCCGATTGCGCTTTCTCGCTGTGGCGCAGAACCATCGCATTGTGGCCCATGTAGAATGCGGTAACCCAGCCTGTCGACATACATGCGGCGGAAATTTCCTCGACAATGGCAATATGGGTATCCAGTCCAAGTTCGTGCCCACCCCAACGGCGCGGAACCAGAGTCTCCATCACCTCGGCATCAATCAGCGCATCGATAATCTCGTCCAGCGGCTGGTTGGCCTCTTCGGTCTTGCGGGCAAGTTCGGCGATTCTGGGTGAAAGCTCCCTGACGCGGCCGATCAATTCTTTCTTGTTCACTGGCATGATTTTCCTCTCCTACAAAGTGCAATCAAATTTTCAGCGTGCGGCATAACATTATTAAAGAACGACTGTCTATTATAAATTGTCCGTATGTCTATTTAATTCAGCAAAGCCATCGGCTATCATCGAAAAATGGCAGATGATTCCAGCTCCAAAAAACAAAAGCGTTCCCGCGGCCGCCCATCGCGCAAACAGGCGGAAGTGGCCCCTGAAGACGAACTTCTGCGGCTTGCTCTCGAGGTGTTCGCGGAGACGGGATATGAAGGAACCTCGATCAGGCGACTGACCGGGCAATTGGGCGTAAGCCATAGCTTGCTGCACGCCAGATATGGCTCAAAGGAGAAATTGTGGAAGGCCGCCGTTGACTTCGGGATGAAGAAACTGGTGGCGCAGACGCAGCATCGTCTGGCCGACGCACCTAGGGATCTGCCAGTGACCGAGAAGATCAGAATTCTGTTCGAGGACTTTCTATCCGGGGTATCGACAGAACCTGCCGTGCTCAGGCTGATGAACTATGAAGGCAGTCGCAGTAGCGCCCGGCTCGATTATATTGCGACAAATTTCTTGCAAGGAAGAGATGATCTGGAAGCCTTGATGAGCGAAGGCAAAAAAGCGGGCATGATCCGGGATGTTCCGACCAGCATGATTTTTTTCCTGATGGCGCATGGTGCCGGTTCCTATTTTGGCCTCCAACCACTTGCTCGCCATGTCGGTGTCCCTGCCAGACAGTCAATAAAAGCCGTGCAGGCCGATATTGAGGCGCTGGCGGAAATGCTCTTGCTCAGTATCAGGACGGATCAGCGCTAAAATTGGGTGGAACGGCATGATCTCCGGCGAAGCTTCGGCTGCGCTCCTGACTTCAATCAGTTCGACGCTGACCCACTCTCTACAGCCGAACCACAACCTTTCCTTCGACGCTGCCCGTCGCGATGTAAGCGATAGCTGTCAGCGCATCCTCGAAATCGAACACCTGGCTGTTTGACACGTTTAATTCCCCCTGATGCCAGTGATGCATCAAGTCCTGATGGGCAGCCAGCACCTGTTCTGCAGAATAGCCAACGGGCATCGCCCCCAGCAGAGAGATATTTTTCATCAGAGTTTCGGCCAGAGTTATGCGCGCCCATTCACCGCTGGCATAGCCAATCACGATAAATTTTCCCTCGAACGCCAACGCCTTGAAAGCGGCGCGCCCGGCCTTGCCTCCAACCGGATCGAAAACCATCGACACACCTTTGCCATCGGTGAGTTCCCGTGCCGCGTCAGTGACATCCTGCTCTTTCCTGTCGATGACTTCATCGGCACCAATGCTTTTGCAAAAGGCCGCTTTTTGCGGTCCTCCCGCCACGGCTATAACACGGGCGCCCTTTGCTTTCGCCAATTGCACCGCAGCGCTCCCGGAGCTGCCGGACGCGCCCAGAACCAGAAGGGTATCGCCTGCACCAATCTGTGCTCGCCGCACCAGTGCCACCCAGGCTGTCTGGTAGGGTATGTAAAAGCCGGCGGCCTCGACACCGCTCATTTCATCCGGGATAGGCAATATTCCCGATAACGCTCCATCGCCTACACCGCCCGCCTGCATTAAACATTCGTCTGCCAAACCACCGCGCCCGGCCTGGAAAAGTGTGGGTCCGAGTACCCGCTGACCAACCAGCGCATCGTCAACGCCTTCGCCAACAGACATTATCTTGCCCGCCGCTTCCTGGGAGGGCGTGAATGGCAGTCGAGGTGTCAGCGGATAATTGTCACGGCTCATCAGCACATCGGGCAAACCCAGGCCCGCCGCCTCTACCTTGATCTTGACCTGGCCGGGACCGGGCTCAAAGCTATCGGCATTTTCCTGCAGCCGCCATACATCCTGCGGTTCTCCAAAAGACTCGACGATCCATCTGCGCATTTCTCACTTCTCCCGACTATATATTTATTGATCGCCCCATATTGGAGGCCTCGTCAATCGTCATATCTGCTGTGTTATCCTGATCGTATCATTTGCCAACAAGCGCTTGGCGAGTTGGTCGCCCATCGCGGAAGCGGGCGTCCAGAAGCCGCCGCCAACGGTTACGTCGTCTTGCAGCAGGCACATTGCGCTTTCGCCGACCAGCTTGCAGGTCGACCCGCCACCGGGATCGCGGTCGTCGGATATGTCGATTCGGGCAGCAATCCTGCCGTCCTCAATTCCATAGTAAGAGATCGAATAATATCCGGCCTCTTGCATTGCCTTGTCCGGCCCAACGCCCGGCTTTATTTCACCGGTGATGCCTTCGGGATTAAACCCGTTTGACGTTCTGACCGTCTCTTCAATCTTTAATTTTCCCTCTTCGCCGGGGCCGGTTAACTGCATTTCGTCGTAAACAAAACTGTCTCCATAGGGCAGGCCCAATAGCAAGTTTGTACGATGTACGATTTTCGAATTGATGTCGTGCATAAGAAATGGCACCGCCCAACTATCGAACTCCTCTTCATAGGCCGGCTCGCGACCAGAGGTTTGCGGCACACCCTCAAAGTCCGGGCAAAGGCCGAAAGGGTTCGTTATGAACGTCATGATCTCAGGATCCGTTCTTGCCAGCTTTGCATGGGCTTTCTGGGTCGCCTGTGACCCGCCCAATGGACCACCGTGGAGGGAGTGGATTCGCATCTTGATGCGGTCAAACGCCTTGCCGCGTTGCTCTTTCGCCCGCTTCTGCAGCAAATAAACGCCCAGATCGGATGGCACGGAATCAAACCCGCAACAGGAGATAATACGTGCACCGCTATTTTTTGCAGTTTCTCCATGTTCCGCCATCATCAGGCTCGACCAATAAACCTCTCCGGTTACATCGACATAATGCGTGCCAAGCTCTGCGCAGGCCTGCACCATATTGGAGCCATAGAGAATGAACGGCCCGGTGCAGGACACTATCAATTTGGCGCGACCGGCGATTGCACGCATGGCATCCAGATCCTCGGAGTCGCCGACTAGAACCGGAACCGGATGGTCGAGCGTTTCCCTGACGGCGTTGAGTTTGCTTTCGCTTCGCCCGGCAATGGCCATCTTTGTTTCCGCGCCATAGCGGTTCACCAGATATTCTGCGATGAGCTTGCCGGTATAGCCGGTTGCACCGAAGATGATGATATCGAATTCTCGTGCCATGTTATTCCTTCCATTGCCAACCATGTTCCAGGGGCCACTTCTGTTCGCGAGTTCCTAAATGGAGCGGCAAATTATGTGTTACCAAATTGTGGGTTCAGAGCACTCCCCGCCCGCTATCGCCTTCGCTCTTGCTCGAATTTCGGGCATGCTGGGCAGGCCCGAAAAGCTGTGAACGATGTTCGTCGCCAAACCCTTTCATGCCACCTTCCACGATCTCGGGCCGAACCTTGTCGCGCAGGGCATCCAATCCGCGCTGAGCGGCAGGACGGGACTTGATGCGATCACACCATTTTTTGACTTGGGGGCGAGGCGGAAGTTGCGGATTATCAATCACGCCTTCGATCCAGGGGACCATGGCCATGTCAGCGATGGAGTAGCTGTCTCCCGCAAACCAGTCGCGCTCTTCAAGATGACTATCCATAACAGCGAGCAGACGCGTCATTTCATTGCTATAGCGTTCTAACGCATAAGGATGTTGCTCTTTGGCATAGAAGGCAAAGTGCGCCAACTGCCCGAACATGGGACCGATCCCGGCCATCTGGAACATCAGCCACTGGTTCACATGATGGCGAGCAGCACCTGATGCGGGCAGGAACTGGCCCGTTTTCTCGGCGAGATACCAGAGAATGGCACCGGATTCCCAAAGGGTTATCGGATCGCCGTCAGGACCATCAGCGTCGACGATTACCGGGAATTTATTGTTCGGGTTCAGCGCTAGAAACTCCGGTTTGTGCTGGTCCCCCTCCAATATGTCGACATAGTGGGCTTCATAGTCCAGCCCCATTTCCTCGAGAGCGATGGTGACCTTGCGACCATTGGGCGTCGGGCCGCTGTAAAGTGTGATGCCGGAAGTCATGCAGTTTTACCTTCACTCGATAGAATTAAACAACAGTCTTGCCGCACGGCGGAGACCTATAGTGCACCGGCCCGAAAATCGGCAAAGGCCTGTCGAACCTCTGCCTCGCTGTTCATGACGAACGGACCGCCGCGCGCTACCGGTTCGTTCAGGCGTTTTCCTGCTATCAAGAGTAATCGAGCGCTGTCTGAGCCAGCGGCAATCTCGACCGCTGATCCGTTACCAAGAATAGCAAGCTGTTCCGCTTCAACGACCTTGTCGCCTATCGTCGCGGTTCCCGAAATCATGAAGATCGCGGCATTATGGCTGTCTGGAATGGATTGCCGGAATGTCTCATCCGGCGTCAGAGTGACGTCCAGATACAGCGGCTGTGTCAGCTGGTTCAAAACCGGCCCGGTCAATCCCTGATCAGTCTTGCCCGCGATCACCCGAATGACGCCGCCGCCTTTTGTGTCCTCGACAGGAATTTGACCGGCATCAAATTCCTGATATTTCGGCGCGGTCAACTTGTGCGAAGACGGAAGGTTAATCCAGAGCTGGAACCCCTTCATCCTGCCCTCTTTTTGTTCGGCCATTTCCGAATGCACGATGCCTCTGCCCGCTGTCATCCACTGGACGCCACCTGACTCGATAACGCCTTCATTGCCAATGTTGTCTTTGTGACGAATGCGCCCTTCCAGCATGTAGGTGACCGTTTCAAATCCCCGATGAGGGTGCGGCGGGAAGCCACCACCCAGGCCTTCGGTAATTTCACTTTCAAAATGATCGAGCAGCAAGAGAGGGTCCAGCATCGGAGCCGTCTGCGTCCCGAAATATCTGGTAAGCGCCACCCCGGCGCCATCCATGACAGCTGCGCCCTCCAGGATATGGGTCAGCTTTCTGGTCAAAATCGGGGCACTCATTCGGTCAAAATGCCTTGTCGAGGATGTCGCGGACTTGTTCGGCGTGATTAATGGGGACTATATTCCCGCGCACCCATGCATTTTGTAAGGAACCAACTGCAATCGCATCGAGCTGATCTTTGTTTACTCCCACATCGCGCAGTCGGGTGGGCAATCCCAATTCAGAAATCAACTCGGCAACAAGGTCGGCAGCCTGTCGATCCGGCGCGCCAAAAGCGTCCGAGATCAGTGCCTGCCTGTCTTTCGAGGCGGCGTGGTTGAACGCCATGACATGAGGCAAAAGAATGCAGCTGGTATAGCCATGGGGAACGCCGGCCTGTGCTCCCACCTGATGCCCGATACCGTGACTTGCCCCGTAAGGAACCCTGTTGAGGCCCATGCAGGAAAGCCAGACCGCGGTTTGGCTGTCCAGCCGCGCTTCGAGATCATCCGGCTGTTCGGCGTTTCTCGGCAGGGACTTTGCGAACAGGCGCAGGGCATGAAATGCTCCGGCATCCGCCAGTGGATGCGGCTCGGCAGAACATATGGTTTCGACGGCATGATCAATCGCACGGATCCCCGTCGAAAGCCAGAGATTGCGGGGCGTGGGGATGGTGAGCGCCGGATCAAGGATGACACTTGCCGCACCGATTTGCGGGCCGGAAAAGAGATTTTTGATACCGGTTTCAGGATCTACGCAACCTGCAAGATCCGAAAATTCCGCTCCCGATAATGTCGTGGGCACCACGATCTGCCGGATCGGCGGGTTGGCAATGGCCGGGGTTACGCGCTGGCCATCGTCATCGACATAGATCGCAAAACGATCCAATTGTTCAGTTCTATCGATATTTTCCGCGAGACAGACCAGCGCTGTTTTCACCGTATCAATCGGTGTGCCGCCGCCGATGGTGAGGATGATGTCCGCTTTACATGCCCGTAGAAAATTGGCCAGTTCGATGACTGACGAACGCGGCACATGCTCAACTGTCTGATCAAAAACACCCGCGCAGCGCTCGCCCAATTGTCCCTGAAGCGCGCTGACAATTTCTGTTTTGCTCACGATCGATTGCGATGCGACAATCGCGACCCGGTGACAGTTGCGTGCCGAAAGCTCGATTTCCAGCGCCTTTTCCACAGGCAGGCCGGTATGAACCCTGTCAAGATCGAGATAGTTGTAACTTGCTTGTTGGATCACACCCAATCCCCTCCTTAAGCTTCCTATATTGGCCTCTGCAGGCCCGTCGTGTCCTTCTCGAACATACCTTTTTGTCAGGCTTGCACTCGCCTAATAGATCTATTAGTCGATGTCAACGAACCGGAAAAGGCCCGCGCCAGTGGCCTCGACGATACCGGCTGCAAAATGGCTAAGTGGCATTATGACATATTGCTTGTCAGCTGTTACAATGAATTAAATCGCAGAATCCGGCGAACGGATCAGTGAGGTGGGGAGATTAAAATGATCGCATTGCAGCAACGGCTCGATCGCTTTTTTGCACGCTATTATCCCGACCCCATCATATTCACCATCGGCCTGACGCTCGTAACGATCACAGCCTGTCTGATCTGGACCGATACGAAGCCGGGAGAGGTTTTTGCGCTATGGGGCAACGGGCTGCCCAGTCTCCTTTCATTCATGGCACAGCTCAGCCTGACGCTTGTCTTTTCCCATGCATTGGCCAACACGGGTCCTGTCGCGTCGGCTTTGAGCCGATTGGCAAAATTGCCCGGTTCGGCACGGCAAGCCTATTTACTCGTGGGGCTGGTTGGCAGCGGCCTCAGCCTGATCACCTGGTCGCTTGGACTGGTCGGCGGAGCGATCATCGCGAAAGCAGTTGCGACGGAAGCCCGAAAGCGAGAGATTAAACTCAACTATCCGTTGCTCGTTGCGACTGCCTATGCCGCGATGTGTATCTGGCACATGGGCTATTCCAGCTCGTCAGCCCTGTTCGTTGCGACCGAGGGACATGCGATGGAAGCGCAAATGGGAATCCTTCCGATGTCCCAAACCGTTTTTACCCTTTGGAACGGCGTGATGATATTGGTTTCCATCATTGCGATTTGCGCAACTGCCCTGTTGTTGCATTCGGATGACCAGACCACCGAACTGCCCACGAGTGAACCATTTGATAAACAGGCGGTGGAGAAGCCCGCCAATACCCCGGCCGAAAAACTCGAAACCTCGCGGTGGTTTACCTTGCTGCTGGCGGCTGGACTGGCTTTCTATCTCGGACAACGCGCATTCGATGGCAGCCTCACAATCGATCTCAATACCGTCAACTGGTCGTTGCTGCTCGCCGTTCTGCTCTTCATCAGATCACCTCGGGATCTGGTGGAGCAGGTCGGCAAAGCCGGTCCTGTCGTCGCTCCCATTCTGCTCCACTATCCCTTTTACGCGGGAATGATGGCGCTGATGATCGGAAGCGGACTGGTGTCCATATTGGCCGCAGGTGTGGTGGCCTCATCATCCGCAGACAGCTTGCCGTTTTTCGCATTTCTTTCCGGCGGGCTGCTCAATATTTTCATCCCTTCCGGCGGCGGACAATGGGCGGTGCAAGGTCCGATTTTCATTGAAGCGGCGACAACACTCGGAACGCCTCATGAGGAAATCGTGATGGCGGTTGCCTATGGCGATCAGTGGACAAACCTGATCCAACCATTCTGGGCATTGCCGATGCTGGCCATAGCAGGATTGAAAGTTCGCCAGATTCTGGGCTTCTGCTTCTTCTTCCTTGTCACTCTGGGAATCGTGTTCGGCGGTGGAATATTGATTATCGCAAGTCTGTGAACAAAAGCGCGATATAATCTCATCTGGAACGCATCGCATCGCGTTAGACTTGCGTTCGACTAATAGAGCTATTAGTTCGTGTCAGCGAACCGGGACAATCAGGAAGCCCGATCTCAAATAAAGCGAGAGGCAGCGCAATGAATTCACTCCCAGCACCCTATGACGATGAGAATGGGCAGTGGCGCTTGCCCGAGCAATTCAATTTTGCAACTGATATCGTGGACTATTGGGCCCGGGACCCGGACAAGATTGCGCTCGTTACAGTAGACGAGGCTTTGCAAAGCAAATCATGGACATTTGCCGAGATTGCAAGGCGATCGGCCCAACTGGCAAACCTGCTGGAAGCTCAGGGTTTGCAGCAGGGCGACCGGATCATCGTCATGCTTCCCCGTATTGCCGAATGGCAAATCGCGATGACCGCCTGCCTGCGCATGGGTGCCGTCCCGATTCCATGCATCACCATGCAGACGCCAAAGGACCTTTCCTATCGCGCGAAACATTCCGGTGCGCGTGGCGTAATCACAATTGCGGAAGAATGCGGAAAATTTGACGGTCTGGAAAAGCTCGATGTCAAAATAGCGGTTGGCCAGGGTCCGAGAGGATGGACCGACATCGCCAGATCGCTTGAGGAATCGGAGATGCACAAGGCCGCTCACGTGGCAATTGAAGACCCGGCGATCCTCTACTACACGTCGGGTTCAACGGGGGAACCCAAAGGCGTAACCCATGCGTCGCGCGCGATTTTTGTCTGGGCAAGCTCGGCTATCCACTGGCTCGAACTGACGCCGGATGATCGCATCTGGTGCACCGCCGATACGGGTTGGTCGAAGGCCGGTACGTCCATATTATTTGGTCCCTGGAGCCAGGGTGCATCCGTATTGTTTTACGATGGCCCCTTTGATCCCGCAATGCGGCTGAAACTGCTGCAAGAATATCATGTGACCTGTTTTTGTGCGGCTGCGACCGAGCTGCGCCGGCTGGTTCATGAAGACTTTACCGACATCGATCTTGGGCGACTGAAAAGCACGGTGTCCGCCGGGGAATCGGTCAATCCCGAGATTGTCCATCGCTGGCGCGAGCTGACGGGCACCACTGTCCGGGACGGCTATGGCCAGACCGAAACATTGATGACCGTGACCAACCGGTCCGGATGGCCGATCAAGCCAGGTGCCATGGGCAAGGCCCTGCCCGGCGTAGAAACGGCGGTGCGAGAGGAAGACGGCAGCGTGACGGCCGTCGGCGCCAGTGGAGAACTGGTTATCAAACTGCCCTGCCCGCATCTCATGCTTGGCTACTGGAATGACACCGAGCGCACGGCGGCAACGCAATTCGATAACGATGGAACAAGCTGGTATCTTACTGGCGACACGGTCCAGATCGATGAGGATGGCTATATTTTCTATACCGGCCGGGCCGATGACATCATCAGTTCAGCCGGATACCGGATTGGTCCACAGGAGATTGAAAACGTCCTGTCCGCACATCCCGCGGTTCAGGAATGTGCCGTGGCCGGCGTGCCGGATCCCGAACGGGGAGAAGTTGTAAAAGCCTGGGTCATATTGCGAAACAGCGAAGATGCAAGTGAGGCTCTGGCGGACGAGTTGAAGACCTATGTCAAACAGGAAACAGCGCCCTATAAATATCCCAGAAAGATCGAATTCGTCGAAGATCTGCCGAAAAATGCATCGGGCAAGATCCTCAGGCGCGAATTGAGGGCCAGAGACTCCTGATCCGGTTCAGCTATCGGGTCGCCAGGCCGTCAAACATGATGTCCATATAGGCTTCGGCATATTCGCGCCAATTTTCTTCTTTCAGGGGATCTCGGTCAAAAGCCGACCGGACCATCGGAGCTATATTATAATAGGTGACCGCGGCACCATGCAAGATCATCAGAATTTGGTGTGGCCGGTATTTTTTTATTGTCCCCATCTCTATGCACTGGATGATCTGGCTGAGCATCTGCTCATAACGGTCAGCGAAAACGTGCTGCATCAGCCAGTCCAGCCTTGCCCCGCCCGCTTGTCCTTCCAAAAAGATGATTTTGCCGAGTTCGGGAACATCGACACACATTTGATGTAATCCCAGATAACTGGCTTTTAACTGAATAAATGGATCTTGATCAATATCAGGGACTTCTCTTGCAATTGCTTCGGTCTCGACATCAACTCTCCGCCTGAGCTCGTCAACTGCCGCTTTCCACAGGGCTTCCTTGGTGCTGTAATGATAGTGAATACTGGGTTGAGAGATGCCGGCGGCCTTGGCAATCCGGGTCGTGCTGACGCCGCCGTAACCATGAGTTGCGAAAAGATCGAGCGCAACATCGACAATGCGCTGAGAAGCAATGTCCTTTTTAATTTTGGCCGGAACATTCATTTAGCATTCACCCTTTGAAACGATTTGGCAGCGAATACACGCTGAACGGAAATCTCACAAGACAGCGCGCCGTTGATCCAAACCCCTGCCCCAAAACACGTTTATCAATCCCAATAAATTGAATTCACCAATAAAAAAGGGAACGACCGACATTCCTGCCAGTCGTTCCCTTGATCCAAAGAGAGAGCAGGATCAGAACTTGGTACGCAGAGTCACACCATAGGTTGCCGGCTCATTCGGGAAGGCCGAGCGGGAACCGGTACGCAACAATGTATTGAAAGCAAAATCATAGGTATCGGTACCGGTGACATTCACGCCCCAGACTTCCAAGCCCCAGCTTTCGTCCTGAGCGCCGATGCCGGCCCGCAGATTAACCATGGTGTGGCCGTCCAGAACATCCAATGCGTTCAGGACACCTGTTGCCGGATCGACTGCCTGTGTACCAGTCCGTTGATCACTGACGGTCCGTGCCTGAGCCGAGACAAACCCGCGCAGATAGTTGCCGAAGTCCTTGACGTAATTGACGCCGGCGAGAGCAACAATGTCAGGCGCATTGCTCAACGAGTTGCCACACAGCGCCAGGACATTCGGCGACGTGGAACCACCAGCACAATCGGTGGGATAACGAGCATCAACATAGGTCAGGGCCAGATTGAAAGTAAGTTCGGACGACGGCCGGATGACAGACTCGATTTCGATCCCTGTCGTTTTTGCAGAACCAACATTGAAGGACGAGAATTGTACTCCGTCAAAGTCCAGAATCTGGAAGTCGGTAAATGCCTCATGGAAGCCTGCAACATTCAGTGTCACGGCATCATCAAGAAATTTTGCTTTGACGCCAACCTCGTAGGCATCAACCGTTTCCGAACGGAAGGTTGGGTTTCCGGCAACCCCGGTCAGAGGATTGATGATCGCGGCAGTCGTGTCGAGGTTGATACCGCCGGCCTTGTAGCCATGCGTGAAGCTGGCATAAACCGTGACGGGCGCGGCGAATTCATAGCTGATGTTTCCGGTGTAGATCAGTTCATTATCATTGAACGGAACATCGAATTCCTGCGGAAGTCCAGGGACGCCGGGGATGACCGGACCTGTAAAGGCAAAGCAGGAGAGGCCCACCACCGGCGCGGTCAATTCCCCCAAACCGGGTGGCGTTGCGGCAGCGGCAAGGGCACCGAAACATGTCGGATTGGTGTTGGCCGACTGGGTGAAGCCGCCCTGCTTGCTTTCATCCGAATAACGCAGTCCCACGGTAACGCTAAGGCCATCGGTGAGTTCGAAGGTATTATGTGTAAAGACTGACCAGCTTTCTGCCGATTGGAAGAACTGGTAATTGGTAGTCGTCAGAGCAGGCGAAGCGCCTGTGATCAGTTCCAGCGGAGCCGGCCCAAAAATGCCACCAAATGCCGCACCGGCAAGCAAGTCAAATCCGGCACCGAGCGAGGACGTGACATCCGACGAAATCTGCTCATCAGAATAGAAGCCACCGACTACCCAGTTCAGTCGACCGTCCAGAGCCTCACCCTGAATTCGCGCTTCGGCGGTAAAAGTCTCGATATCGGCCCGCTGGTCATCGACTTCAAAAACATCGAGACCGGTAAAATCCGCGTCATAACTATCGCGGCTGGAAAAATCTCGATAGGAGCCAATCAAGATAAGGTCTGCGTTGTCGCCCAGCGGAAATTCAAGCTCTCCCGTAATCCCCCACTGCTTCACGCGTGACAATGGCAAACGATTTGCCGTCGATATGCGGCGGTCGAGGGCTGCCTTAGCCGCCGCCGTATCAAATGGATTGCTACCGGGGAATGGCGCAGCCTGACCCCCGCGTGGATCGCCGCTCAACTGACCGAGCAAGCCGGATGTTTCAAGGGGCGAAGCCAATATCTCGACCGGAGAACAGCATTGGTTTTCGCTTTTGCTATAATCGACGATCAGTCGACCTTTGACACCACCTTCGCTTTCATAACCAAGCTGCCCGCGGACGAGATATTGATCGATCGTACCGGATTCACCAATTTTCGTTCCGCTGGCATCGACAATATCAACATAGCCATCGCGTTTGCGATAAGCGCCTGTGAGACGAACCGCCAGAGTATCTTTCACGATCGGAGCATTGACGGCACCCTGGATGCTGAGAAGATCCATATTGCCATATGTTGCGTTGGCGAAGCCGCCAAACTCGTCCAGATCAGGACGTTTGGTCGTGATATTTAATGCGCCGGCTGAAGTGTTACGACCGAAAAGCGTGCCTTGCGGACCGCGCAGGATTTCGACCCGCTCGATATCTACAAATTCGCTGAGCGCAACGCCCGGACGCGATTGATAGGCGCCGTCCACAAATATGCCGACTGCGCTTTCAAAGCCCAGACCGTTGCCGGCCGTTCCTATGCCGCGAATGCGAAGCGTCGGAGTGGTCGTGGCATTCTGTGCGGTCTGTGCAGAAAAGCTTGGTGCAACCTGAGCAATGTCGCGGACTTCAACAACGCCTTGATTTTGAAGCTGTACGGGCGTGACTGCGGTCACTGCGATGGGAATGTCCTGAACGTCCTGCGCTCGCCGTGTTGCGGTGACAATGATGATGTCACCATTTTCGGCTCCAGCCTCATCCTGCGCCAAAGCGGGAGTTGCCGACATGCCGATCGCTAAAGCGAAGCCGGCAGTTCCAAATAATAGACGTTGCTTACCCATGAAATCATCCTCCCAAAATTTTCTCGTGCCGAATCTGTTGCTCGGCATTCTGATACTTCTATCAGAGATGGCTTACTGATAACCCTATCAGCTGTCAATATGACGATTCACCTATCAAGCAGCAAAAACGAGGCTCTCGGGGGCATGAACTTTTTTGGGTTTCAGAACCTTGCGTTTGACGACTAACAACGAGTTCTGAAAAATGATTATGATATTGCTCAAACCTCGGACTGGAACACGAGTATTCGTTTTTCAGGAACGGACTTTACAGTAGTAAAATTCCGGAAATATATGGAATGCAAGGAAGGCTGATGACGATGGCATATGAATTTGAAACATTGGATGTGACCAAATCGGGAAATATCGCACGGGTTGTGATTTCCAACCCGCCCGCGAACATCATAACATCGCTATTATATGCAGAACTGATCGCGCTGACCGAAGAGCTAAACGCTGACACCGACTTGTCCGTCGTCATTTTCAAGAGCGCTGACCCCGATTTCTTTATTGCCCATTTTGATGTCGAGTTGATCCTCTCATTTCCAACAGAGGGTAGCGCCGAACGGGCTACGGAGATCAACCCTTTCCACAAGATGTGCGAGCGTTTTCGAACGATGGACAAGATCACTATCGCTCAGGTCGAGGGCCGTGTCGGCGGCGGTGGCAATGAGTTGATTTCGAATATGGACATGCGTTTTGGTGTGATCGATCGCGCCGTGATCAGCCAGATGGAAGTGCCGCTTGGGATCATACCGGGCGGTACGGGAACGCAGGCACTCCAGCGCATCATCGGCCGCGCGCGGGCGATGGAAGTCATCTTGTCGGGCGAGGATATTGATGCCGAGACCGCGGAGCGATGGGGCTATTTTAACCGGATTTACAAGGCCGATGAAATCGAACAGCAGATCGACCGGTTGGCGAACAGGATCGCCAGCTTTCCGGTCGAAGCGGTGCGGCTAGCCAAACTGTCCATGAACGGCGCAGACAAGCCACTGGATGAAGCTTTAACCGATGAAGCATTTTTCTTTGAAAAACTGATCCGGACCGACGCGGCGCGAACAAAGATGAAAAAATTCATGGAGATTGGCGGCCAGACGAGGGAGGGTGAGCTTCGTATCAATGAGCTTGTCGAGCAATTGCGCAGTCACTGAACCGAACCTGTTTCCAGGGTCGAGCATGGCAAATTCACAGAACCAATAGCCTAGCCGACGTTCATCATGATCTTCACGACATTGTCATCGCGGGCATCAAACACGCGATAGGCTTCTGCACCGTCTGACATATCCATGACATGCGAGAATAAGCCTTCGGCTTTCAACCGGCCTTGCTGCAGCAAGGGTATGAGCGCCGGCCATAATTGCGGCACTGGTGCAACGCCTGCGCGAACGGTGATACTTTTGAATAATATCTGGTTGAGTGGCAGCGTGACATCCGGTTGCGGCAGCCCGATAAACGAAACCGTACCGCCCAGCCTGGCCAGCGGCAGAACAGACTTAACCGCCGCCTTGGCGCCCGAAGCCTCAAATACACAATTCACCCCGCCACGGGACTGCTCTAGGATGCTGCCCCTTGTATCGGGGCCGGGCGCAAACACGGTAGCACCCAATTTTCTGGCATGCTCACGACGGCCTTCGACCGGATCAATAGCAAAAACCTGAGACGCGCCGAGCAAAAATGCCAATTCGACACCGATCAATCCGATCGGTCCCAATCCGACAATCGCTATCGATTGGCCCGCGCGAAGACCGGTGTTGTTGATGCCAAAGGATGCAGTGGCCATGGCGTCCGTGAGAAGGATCGCCTGATCGTCGGTGATACCCTCTGGAATGCTCATCAAAGTCTGGTCCGCGTTGGGAATTTGGACCAGCTCTGCTTGACCACCGTTCAAAATATTGCTCAGCCCGAAGGCAATGGCGTGTCTGCAACTCGCGCTCCGTCCCGTGCGGCAGGCCTCACATTTGCCGCAGCCCGCTCCACCAGCGGCCAGAACGCGGTCGCCGACCTTCAAGCCGTGCACGTCCCGCCCGGTTTCGACGACCTCGCCCATGAATTCGTGGCCGACACAAAACTTGTCGACGCCACTGTTATAGTCCGTGCCACCGGCCCCGCCGATATGATCGCCATGGTAGATATGCAGGTCGGACCCGCAAATACTACACTTCTCGACCTTGAGTATCACCCCATTGTCGATGGTCAGTTCCGGATCCTTGTAATCCTCGAAACGAATGTCTCGCGGTCCGTTAAATACCAGGGCTTTCATAAGGCGACTCTCTTCCGGATTGGCGGCTTTTAATTGGTTGGTGCGTCATTCCATCCGGCACCCGGCTTGGCATATTGTCCGATCTTGAACTTGCCCAGCTGGGAGGCGTGGACTTCATCCGGGCCGTCAGCGAGACGGATGAAGCGCTGTGTCGCCAATATCGATGCAAGCGGCACATCATCGCTGACGCCCATTCCACCAAATATCTGGATCGCGCGATCAGCAACGGTCTGTGCCATTTGCGGCGCCACTACCTTGATCGCTCCGATCAAATCCTTGGCATTTTTTGCGCCTACACGGTCCATCGCATCGGCAGCCTTGAGCGTTAGCAGCCGCGCCTGTTCGATATCGCAATAGCTCTTTGCGATCTCCATACGAATACTCGACCGGTCGGAGAGCATCCGGCCGAATGTCTTGCGTTCGGTTACCCGTTGGCACATCAGTTCCATCGCAAGCTGAGCCGAACCGATCGAGCGCATGCAATGATGAATCCGGCCGGGGCCGAGGCGTCCCTGGGCAATTTCAAAGCCGCGCCCTTCGCCCAAGATAATATTGGATTTGGGGATACGCACATCTTTCAGATGCACCTCGCAGTGGCCACCGGGTGAATGGACATCGCCAAAAACGGTCTGCGCACGCACAATTTCGACGCCGGGAGTATCCCGGGGAATGATGACAGTCGATTGCTGGCTGTGGCGCGGATTGTCGGGATTGGTTTGGCCCATCATCAGCAGCAGCTTGCAACGCGGATCCATGATCCCCGAAATCCACCATTTCTTGCCGTTAATGACATAATCGTCCCCGTCGCTGCGAATTTCCGTCCGCACATTTGTGGCGTCCGAGCAGGCATGATCCGGTTCTGTCATCAAATAGGACGACCGGATTTCGCCGTTAAGCAATGGATTCAGCCACTCGTCTTTTTGCGCGTCGGTCCCGAATTTGGCCAGAACCTCCATATTGCCGGTGTCAGGTGCGGAGCAGTTGAACACCTCAGCGCTCCAGCCCATGCGGCCCATCATTTCCGCCAGTGGCGCATATTCCAGATTGCTCAGTCCAGGGCTATATTCGCCATATTCCTCAGGGAGAAACAGGTTCCACAATCCAGCTGCCCTGGCCTTCTCCTTTAGCGGTTCCAGACCGGGCCAGGGTTTCCAGAGATTATCCGGATCATGATCCCAGTCGTGGATTTCCTGATTTACCGGGACGATGTGCGCATCCATAAAAACCTGTAGCCTTTCGATCAGCGCCTGCGTTTTATCACTATATTCAAAGTTCATGGGTTTTCTCCAAAGGAATTCGATTCTGGGCTCAGAGCGTGAGCCCGCCATCGGCAATAATCGTGTGCCCCTGCACATAGGATGCAAGCGGCGAGGCAAGGAACATCGCGACGCCAGCCATTTCTTCCGGCGTTCCGTAGCGCCGGACGGGAATGGCCCGCAGCGTCGCCGCACTGCGCTGTTCATTTTCGGTAGTGACGGCGGTCAGCTTAGTTGGCACCAGCCCGGGGGCGAGGCCGTTGACCCGTATGCCGTCGCGTGCCCAGGCCTGTGCCAGCGTCTTGGTCAGGCTGACAGCCGCAGCCTTGGATGCTGCATAGGCGGGATTGCCAATATTGGCGCTAAAGCCCGAAACCGAGCTGACAATGATCAGCGACCCGTTTCTTTCGCTCAGCATGGCCTTGAACTTTGTCGCCGTGTGCATGACCGAGTTGATGTTGATGTCCATCACATCATCCCATCCCTGTTTTTCATATTCGGCCTGTTGGTAGCGGACAAAGCCCTGAGACTGGACGAGAACATCCAGGCCGTCAAAAGGTGGCTGATAGGCCGTGAGTTCATCGAAATCTGCGACATTGACCTGCGCATAATGGAGACCGGTCAGGTCGGATCCCTTCACCCCCGCATAGTCCTCGGCTGATGCACGGGTGCCCCAGACATGCACCTCCGCTCCGCGCTTTGCAAAACCCTGTGCGATACCATTGCCGATACCGCTCGAGCCGCCGACGACAAGAACACGCTTACCTGTAAAATCGAGATCACTCATAATATTGCCTTTTTCTAATTTTCAGCCACTAGCCGATGGGCATGTTTGAATAGCGAGATGGTCACCGCGTGCAGGAAGTCACCGGTTTCCTTGGGCGCCTTGCCGGCACCGGCACGTGCGTGGGTGCCCTCCAGTATCGCGCCAAGCTTGAAACAGCCGAGCACGCCATACCAGGCAACCGCATCCATGTTGCGCGATGTGTGTTCGCCATAATGGGCAATCAGCTCATCCAGGGTCGGAAATCCATCCCAGGGCTGAATAGCGAAAACGGTTTTCTGCCCTTCTGTTGGCCACGTGGCTATTACCCAGCCGAGATCAATCAACGGATCACCAATTGTCGCCAGTTCCCAGTCGACGAGAGCCGCCAGTTCCGCGCTGTCATTGTGGAACATCGTGTTTGACAGATGGCAATCGCCATGGAGTATGCCGGGAATAAAATCTTCCGGCATATGATCCTCGAGCCAACTTACAATGCGCGTTACGTCAGGTAGCTCTTTAAAGCCTGTCCAGTTCTCAATCTCTGCATAGCCTTCGAGTTGCCCCATCCAGCGGGATGGCTGACGCTGCAGAAATCCCTCGGGCTTGCCAAAGCCTTCAAGGCCGAGTTTCTTGTAATCCAGGGCGCCCAGCGCCGCGATCCCTTCGATATAGGAAAAGCCCATGCGGCGGCGAATGGCTGGGTCGCTGGCATGGAGTTCGGGTAGACCATTACCGGGGTTAAATCCTTCAACCGGTTCCATCAGATAGAAACAGGCACCGATGACGTCCTCATCATCGCAGCTGGCAATGAAGCCCGGATGCGGCACATCGCTGCCCGAAATTGCTTCGAGGACCCGTGCTTCGCGCAGCATCGTCTTGTTGCTGTTCTTGCGCAAATGCAGCGGCGGCCTGCGCAGAACAAAGTCGCGACTGCCACGCTTGAATCGCACGAGGATATTCTGCGTGCCGCCAGCTAAGAGTTTGACATCGGCCAATGGTCCTGTCTCCAGGCCCTGCCCATCCATCCAGATTTGCAGTGCGTCGAGATCGACCGGAAAATTGTCATCAGGTTTTGCTTGATTCGTCATAATGCAATTGTATTAATCAAATGAATTATTGCAAGCATAATATTTTGCTGCTTATATTACCGACAATGGAACGACTAATCGCAAAACCGGGAAGCCCCTCAGTCACGCGGCTTAAAAAAGAAGCCCAGCGGCTTTTCGCCCAGCGCGGAATAGACGGCGTTACGGTGCGGGACATTGCCAACGCTGCCGGACAGAAAAACCCTGCGGCTGTCGGCTATCACTTCGGATCGAAAGAAGGACTCATCCGGGAACTCGTGGTTGATGGCGCGAAAATCATTGATGATCGCCGCAACGCAGAACTCGATGCTCTGGAAGCTTCCGGCGGACCTGAAAATATCGCCCAGATCGTAGACATATTGATCTTTCCGGCAATTGATCTGGCTGCGGAGGGAGAGACTGACAGCTTTAACCGGTTTCTGAAAATGCTCACCATGGCGCATCGGCAATTGTTTGTGGATGCGCTCGATGGTCGCTGGAATTCGGGCTACCAGCGTTGTCTCCAGCATTTACGCAAACTGATGCCCGGACTGGATAATGCAAAACAGAATCAGCGCTTCATATTTATGGAAGAATATCTGAACGGCGTCCTTTCGGCACGCGAAACGCGCCTCGAAGATGCCTCTCGCGTTCATCCGATATGGAATGAAACATCCATTCTCCAGCATTTTGCTGCAACCCTGACCCATATGCTGGCAATGCCCGGCGATTAGGTTCAGATTAATTCCAGATCAGAATGCATCCATATGAAGCAATTGAGTGAAAAAGATATTGAGCGACGTCTGGCTCTGGCGATCGCGAACAATCAATCAGTATCTCCTGAAAAGCTGGTTGCCGATTTGCTGGGCACTTTTGGCCTGTCCGCTGGCAAAGCCGGCGACGAGTTTCTTTTTCCCGCCCGGGAAACGACGGCCCGGGAGAGGATTTTCGGTGGGCAGGTGATCGCACAGGCCATGATCGCGGCGAACCTTACGGTCGAAGAAACGAAGCAGATACATTCGCTGCACGGCTATTTTCTGCGCGCTGGCAGTGAGACAAAGCCGCTGCATTTCAAAGTGCACCGCGATTTTGACGGCCGCACGATATCCAATCGTCGCGTTGTCGTGCGGCAGGATGAAAAGGTGATCTTCAACCTTACAGCTTCTTTCCAGAGGCCGTTGGAAGGCTTGCATCATCAGGTCCCCATGCCCGACGTGTTGCCGCCAGAGGAATGTCGGAATGTCGCAAAATATCTTGAATATATTGCCCGCAATCCAGCCGTTCCCGACGAGAAGATAAAGCGGATGACCATGCCCCGTCCTTTTGAAATCTGTCATTTCCGGCCCAAGAATCAGGGGCAATCAACGCGCCAGTATCAATGGCTCAAAACGATCGGCCGACTTCCGGATGATCCGCTGCTGCACCGCGCGACTCTGGCTTTTGCATCCGATATGGGCCTGCTCTCGACATCCATGCTACCCCATGGCCTCAACATGACCACGTCGCGCATGATCTCGACCAGCCTCGATCATGCAATGTGGTTCCACGACGATTTCCGGGCGGATGAATGGATTTGTCACGTGATGGACAGCGACTGGACTGGTGGCGCACGCGGTCACAACCGAGGAAAGTTTTTCACCAGGGAAGGCAAACTCGTCGCCTCCGCCACACAGGAGGGTTTGATGAGGCCTGTTCAGCACAAGTCAAAGCCAGCTTAGCAGTCGCTGGACGCTAGGAATATTCCCGATCCGTCCACCATGGATAGAAATCCGGCATGTCTTTCGATATTTCCAGCGGGAATTTCGCGGGCCGTTTTTCCAGAAAGGATGCAACACCTTCTTCCGCATCGGCTGAAGCCGCTCTCGAAGAAACGCCCCGACTTTCCCACTTGTGGGCCTCCATCGGGTGGTCCCAGCCCAGGCCCTTCCAGAGCATCTGACGGGTTAGAGCGACCGAAATAGGTGCGGTGTTATCGATGATATCGTGCGCGAGCTTATAGGCGGTTTCCAGAAGCTCTTCCGGTGAACAAATTTGCGAGATCAACCCAGCCTGAAGCGCTTCTTCCGGGCCGAAAACACGCCCGGTCATGCACCAGTCCAACGCTTTTCTGATCCCCACCACTCTGGGAAGGAAGTAGCTCGAGTTAGACTCGGTAACGATGCCTCGACGCGTAAAGACAAAGCCGAATTTGGCCTTGTCGCTCGCGATGCAATAATCCATCGGCAGTAGCATGGACGCCCCCATCCCGACGGCGGCCCCGTTAACAGCGGCAATGACCGGCTTTTTCATGTCGAACAGGCGAAGGGTCAACAGCCCGCCAACATCGCGGACCACTGCGCCGGCATCATGACCGGGTTCAAGGAAATTCCCGTCAGCGCCACCAAGCTCTGCACCTGCGCAAAACGCCCTTCCTTCGCCGGTCACGACGATAGCCTTGATTTCGTCATTGCCATCGCATTCGTCGAAGGCTTCTATGATTTCGTAAAGCATCGCCGTATCGACGGCGTTCATCTTTTCCGGCCGATCGAGGGTTATCGTGCCGACGCCGTCCGCGATGTCAATTTTGATTTTCTTGCTCGCCATTTTCAGTTCCTTAGTTGAGTTTTTTCGTTTTTTCCGTTGCCGACAGGACGGATCGGGTTGGTGCCGTCCCAGTCCTCGGCTGTCGTTCGAATGTGATCCATAAATGATTCAGAAACATCCGAGAGAACAGCGATTTCTATCATCGTGCCCAGATCATAAGATGCATCGAAATAGGCGAACCGTGTCCCGGAAGTCATACCACCGTAGGCAATGGTGCCGCCTTCTGACTGATGTTCGGCTACGGCCTTTTCAAAGCCTGCTTGGCTCATCCAGCTACAGATATGATGCAAGCCCCCCTGGCCGGCCGTGCTTTGCAGAAAGTCGCGATAGGGAGATGGATGATCGTCAACCGGCTCAATCAACTCAATCTGCAGGTCGCCGCTATAGGCAAGCGCAACCCGGATTCCCGCATCGGTCGGCATTCCTTTATAGTCAGCACGCAAATCGTCCACCTCGCCAAGATAGAACCACGGGCCCACCCCCAGTGCCTCTGACCAGTGTTTCATCGCCGCGACGATATCCCGGACGACATAGCCGTTTTGCTTGATTGGTCCGAATTTTCTGCTCATGCGACTAGGTTCCTTGTTCGGCGCCTGACAAAGAGCCCAACTCCCGCAAGCAGTATAAGCCCAATAACTGCCGCAAACAGAATATTGCGCTGGCGTGGGTTGAGCAAGACGTCGACGAACCCGAATTTGGTTTCACACCACCAGTTGCATTGCCCTTCATAGGTAACCCCCATGCTTGGCGCCGAAAGAGGATCAGGAGCGACGACCTTGTTGCGCTCGGCAAATTTTTCGTAGGCGTTACGCATTTCATTCAACAGGCCGGAATTTTCTTCGGCCAGATTGGTGCTCTCGCTCGGATCGGCGACAACGTCATAGAGTTCCCATTCATTATTGCCGATCACCCCGCCAATAAATACCGCTTTCCACCGGCCCTTGCGGACCATCTGGCTACCAAATAGCTCGGTAATCAGCATTCGCTTGTCATCGGTCCTGTCTTCTTCCCAGATTGACAGGATCGATGCACCGTGCGGTAGCAGCTTGCCTTTATAGAGGGGATCGCGAGCAGGATTGACGCCCGCGAGTTCGAATATCGTTGGCGTCAGGTCCATGACATGGCCCGGCATTTTGCGGATAGCCCCTACGGCCAGACTGGGGCCGGCAACTATGAGAGGAGAGCGTATGCCCCCTTCCCCCATTGAGCCCTTGAACATGCGAAACGGCGTGTTGCTGTTATTTGCCCAGTCGCGTCCCATTGTGGTGAAGGAACCTTCAGTTCCCATAGCCGCAGTGCTAAGATCATAATTGTCATGAAGCCACTGCCGACTGTTCCCCAAATAGACCAGCGGTGTCGTCATAGACGCACCATTGTCGGACAGAAACAGGATATAGGTATTGTCCAGTTCGCCTTTGGCCCGCAAATGGCCGATAACCCGGCCCAGTTGTTGGTCGAGCAACTCCACCATTGCGGCGTAGATTTCCATTCTCCGAGAGTCAGCCTGTCGTTCGCCTTCGCTGCGCGATTCCCAAGGCTCCTTGTGGGAATTCAGCCAGGCCGGGAAATTGAGGGGTTCCGCCAATTTGGCATCTTTGCTGATCAGGCCAAGTTCGATCAATCGCTGACGCCGTTTTTCTTTGGCCTTGGCAGGCCCCTCATCAAACACGCCTTTATAGCGGTCTAGCCAGTCATCCGGCACTTGTAGCGGATCATGCGGCGCGGTGTAGGTCAGATAGGCAAAAAAGGGCTGCTCTCCTGCCCTGTCAATATATTCGATTATCTTGTCCGTGTAACCAATAGTCGAATAGAAATCGTCGGAAAGCGCAGTCTCTTTGCCATTTTCATGATAGGTAACTGTCTCCGTGTCGGTGATCCCCATCTGGTCGGCAAAATGACTGGCACCGCCCTCAACCAGTCCGAAACTATACTGGAAGCCCCGCTTGTTGGGACGCTGGTCTTCATCAATCGCAAGATGCCACTTGCCGCTCATCATGGTTGTGTAGCCATGGGCCGAGAGCATTTCCGCAACTGTTACAACGCCGTCATGTAGCTGTGCGGCATATTCCCGATGACCCATCTGATTCGGAGTCTGAAGATTGTTCATCGTGCCCACCCCGGCGGCATGATTGCTCAATCCGGTCAGGAGCATGGCTCGCGTCGGAGAACAGGTCGGCGCTACATAGAAATGCGACATGAAAATGCCGCGCCGCGCCAGACCATCGATGGTGGGCGTCCTGATCCTGCTGCCCAGAAAACCGGGATCCGACCAGCCGAGATCATCAGCAACAACGACAAGAAAATTTGGCTTTTCGCCAGCATATGCAGCTATTGGTGACAAGACAGCCAGAAGCAGGAAAAACACTCCCCAGAAACTGGTCCGCGAAAGGATCATCTGACGCCCCGATCAAACATCAGCTTATGCTCAACCCGCCGCCAACCGGCAGGCACTGGCCCGTGATATAATCACTATAAGGCGAAGCGAAGAACACAGCCAAGCCTTCCAGTTCGCTCATCCGACCGGCACGCCTCAGCGGTATCCTTCTGATCATGCCTTCGACAAATTTCGGATTGGCGGCGGCGGTCATGTCGGTCTCGAAATAGCCGAACAGGAAAGCGTTTGCGGTGATTTGGTACCGCGCCATTTCAAAGGCAGCTCCGCGGGTCAGGCCATTTACCGAAGCCTTGGCAGCGGCATAATGGGCAGACCGGTTCACACCCATGATCGATTGTAGTGATGAGGAGACCAGCAGCTTACCGCCTTCACCGCGTTCGATCATATGACTGGTGACATGGGCATAGGTGAGAGCAACACCCTCGCTGTTGATCGCCATCATTTTGCGCCACTCCCGGGGCGTCATTTCATTCAGGCGAATTTCTCCGCCGCCGAAGCCCGCATTGGCAAAACAGCTATCGACCTGTCCAAAATGCTCCAGCGTCCCGGCCATAGCTGCGGCAATTTGATCTTCATCCGCAATGTCGCAGGCAAAAGCGGCTGCCGCTCCGTGTCGAAGTCCGTTCAGCTCTTCAACCGCGCTTCTGTTCTTCTCCTGGTTGCGCCCCCATATCGCAACATCGCCGCCCGCTTTCACAAGTCCGCGCGCCATTGCTAGACCGATGCCGCCATTGCCGCCGGTGACAACTGCCGTTTTGCCGGAAAGATCAAACATCAATTCTTGCTACCTTTGGTCTGTCTTGATTATTGGAAAGCGTTTTCGGATGAGCGCTCATTTGGCTTGCTTGCCCTTGCCGAACCACATTCTTCGCAACACCCCATCCTTCTGGATGAACTGGTGGAGAAAAGCGGCGGCGATATGAACCGCCAACAATGCGATTAACAGCCACGTCCCCAGTTCGTGCAGGAAGCGGCGACCTTCAAAGTCAGTCGCGCCCAGAAAGCTCACGACTTCGCGCAAATCAAAGGCGTTCCAGGGCATCACCACCATCTCATGGGCAGCGGCGGTGTAAATGCCCGTTAGCGGTACATAGATCATCAGGGCATAGAGCAGCAGATGCGAGAGCTTTGAGGCCATGGCCTGAGCAGGCGAAACGGTTGCCGGCAGCGCCGGAGGCGGATGCCCGATACGCCACAGAATACGCAAGATGATCAACGTAAGCGCCGTCAAACCAAGGCTGGAATGCCCTGTCAGCGAAAATGCCAATTCCGGATCGGTTTTTACGTCATCGAACCCCTGGCCAAAGACCAGCATCATGATGATCAGCAAGGCGATCGCCCAGTGCAGAAATTTGGCGATACCGCTATAGTGAACCGCGGTCCGCTGCGTCACGAAACCGCCTGGACGGGTGCATCCAGAGCGGACCCTTCGTTAGCCGGTGCGTCACTATATTCTTCATTGGCCCAATCCAGCATGACCTTGCGAAAGAGAAGCCCTGCCCGATCACCGGGCAGGCTCATTTCCTCAAATTCAATTTTGTCGTTGTCGAGCAGATGCTGCATATGTTTCACCGCCACGACATCTTCGTTGAACCCGACACCGGATACGGCTTCAATCAGTTGATAATATGGATCGTTGTCCAGAGCATAATCGTTAGAGATCGAATACCAATAATGCGTCTTTCCACCACTCTCCGGCGTCAGATAATGCATGACATAGGAATGGAAAACGTCATCCTCTCCGTCTTCGTTCTTCACCACAAGATGAGCAAGCCCGACAAATACGCCCGGCGAAAATGAATAACCGCCATCATGTTTTTCAATAGGCCGCTCACCCACAGCCTCCTGCACGTCTGCCGGCATGCCGAGTTTTACCTGCTCCCAATTCGTATTGTAGCGGTCGAGCACGACTGCTGTACCCTCTTTTGTTATCTCGGTAGGCAGGGCGATAAATTCATCGGTAAAGCCAAAGGTTTCAGCATGCAGATAGGAAAAATGGGTCAGGTCATTGAGGTTTTCCTGCATCAGCAGGTAATTGCCTTCCAATGGCTTCTCGCCAAAAATGGTGCGGAATTTATCGTCTTCCAGAAAGGGCAAATCGGGCAGTTTGGATTCGTCTTCGGAACCTTCTTCACCCATCCAGATAAACGCGAAAGGCCCGATTTCCCTGATCGCATATTTGCGCAGCTTTCTTTTCGGGCAGCTGTCCTGAGCAGGCAGGCCCACGAGAGTACCTTCGGGATCATATCGGGCACCGTGATATCCGCAGACCAGATTATCACCGACCAGCTTGCTCTCTGACAAGGGGAAGGAGCGATGGAGACAGCGGTTTTGCAATGCTACGAGTTCGCCGGCTTCGGTTCGGTAGAATACCAGTGAACGCTCCAGCAGGGTTCGCTCCTTGGGAGTGCGATCAAACTCTTCCCCCATGCCTGCAACATACCAATGATTGAACAGGAACGGCATCTTGACGTAATCTTTGACGCTGCGGATATCTTTTGCTGTATATTTCATTTCATTCCTCCTGCTAACTATTGTCCATCTGGCTGATCGCCCGGATTCAGGCCGACTTTGACGCTATCGGGGTCCTGGCGTTCAAACCAGTTCGACGATGATGGCGGGTGCCATGCCGCCTGCGGCACACATGGTCACCAGACCGCGCTTCTTGCCTTGACGTTCCAGCTCGTCGACAATTGTACCGATTAACATCGAGCCGGTCGCACCAATCGGATGACCGAGGGCAATCGCGCCGCCGTTAACATTGACCTTGTCCCAGTCGAGCCCGAGGTCCCGCACGAACTTGGCCGCAACCACAGCGAAAGCTTCATTGATTTCGAACAAGTCGATATCGTCCAGCGTGAGTCCGGCTTTTTCGAGAACGCGTTTTGCCGCCGGGACCGGAGCGTTGAGCATCAGCGTTGGATCATCGCCCATGTTCGCCGTTGCGACGATTTTCGCGCGTGGTTTCAAACCATGTTTGTCACAATATTCCTTGCTCGCCACCAGCACCGCCGCCGCGCCATCGACCACGCCCGAGCTGTTGCCCGCATGGTGGAAATGCTTGATGTCGAGGTCTGGATATTTCTGATTGATAAGCTTGCGAAAGGTAGTGCCCTTCTCGTCGAGAGGCACGTCGGCCAGCTTCGGGAAAGCCGGTTCCAGCTGCCCCAGTGTTTCCATTGTCGTTTGGGGACGGGGAAATTCTTCCTTATCGAGAATGATGTTTCCATCGTCGTCGACTACGGGCACAACCGATTTGGCGAAGCGGCCTTCTGCGATCGCCTGCGCCGCGCGCTGCTGGCTGCGATAACCAACTTCGTCCAGGTCCTCGCGGGTAAATCCTTCCATGCTGGCAATCGCATCGCCGCACACGCCTTGGTGGCTCTGCGGATGCTTGGCCTGAAGCCGCTCGTTGTAACTGCCCATTGTCGGGGGAGCGATCCCGGCCTGCATCTTGTCCTTCACCATTTCGCTCGTCAGACTCATCATTTCCGTGCCGCCAGCAACAACGCAGTCAGCCATACCGGACATGACCTGCGAAGCGGCAAGGTTTACGCTAGTGATACCACCGCCGCAGAAACGGTCGAGGGTCATGCCGCTAGTGGTGATATCATAGCCTGCATCGAGCGCGGCCATGCGGCCAAGGTCACCGCCCTGCTTGCCATCTTGCGAGCTGACCGACCAAATCACATCGTCAACAGTCTTGGTGTCTATTCCGTTGCGCTCCGCGATGACTTTGAGAACGGTCGCTGCGAGATGTTGCGGGTGCTCGGCTGCCAGCGCGCCCTTGCCGACCTTACCAATTCCCCGCGGTGTCCGCACTGCATCAACAATATAGGCTTCGTTCATTTCCATAATCCTTGAGTATTAAGTATAAAATAGGTTCAATTGAGCTTCATGCTGACGCTTTCAAAACCATAGAGGCCTTGGTTGGTGCCGACGCTTGTCTCGAAAACTTCGATCGTATCAACCTGTTCAACCAGTGCTTCCAGCAAGACTTCCATTTCCATTTTCGCCAGATGCATTCCCGCGCAGATATGCGGACCGGTTCCCCAGCCCAATTGATCCCGCGGATTGCGATCCACCTGGAAGCTATCTGGCTCAGGATATTGACGTTCATCCCGGTTGGCAGACCCGTACAAGATCACGACGCGGGCCCCCTCTGGGATAGACACCTCGCCCTCGATATATTCGGTCGCAGCGTAACGCGAGAACCAGCGAACGACGGCGCTGTGCCTGACGCTTTCAAAAACGGCGCTGCGGATCAACGACGGATCGGATTTCAGCTTTTGCCACTGATCCTGATTGGCTCCGAGGTTGTACAGCAGATTGCCTTTGGCAAAAATCGTTGTATCCAGTGACGGGATCATGAAATCGCCAATAACGCCGCGCGCTTCTTCCTCGGTCAATTTGCCCTGATCAACAAGTTCGAACATTTTGGCAGCCCAGCTTCCTTCACGGAGGTTCTGCCGGTCAACAGCGTTCACATAAGCAAAGCCCTCGGTCGCTACCGGGATATTTGCCATCATCTTTTCGACATTCGGGCCGAGGATGTTGAAGGTCGCGGCTGCCCAACGCAGCATATTCTGTCGACCTTCTTCCGGAAGACCGAGCAGATGCGAAATGGCGGCAAGCGGCAGATGCTGTGCAATCTCGGTCACGCCGTCAAATTTTCCGCTGCCCACTAGACTTTCGACTTGCTTCGAGATCATCGACTTC
This sequence comes from uncultured Sphingorhabdus sp., assembly GCA_963974765.1. GTDB lineage: Bacteria > Pseudomonadota > Alphaproteobacteria > Sphingomonadales > Sphingomonadaceae > Parasphingorhabdus. Next base: position 6,954 of record CAXBEI010000002.1, on the reverse strand, counting down.
AGGTTATCGCGACTGTCTTTAATGGCACCCGGCGCCAATTCGCGAACCAGAGGTGTGCGCAAGCGGCGGTGTTGTTCGCCGTCAGAAATAATAACACCCTTGCGAACATCTGGAGCGCTGGCTGCCTCAATTACGAAGCTGTTCAAGCCATTGCCTTTTGATGAAACGAGCCGGTCCGCCGACATAAGCGCGGCTTTCACATCTTCGAAACGCGGCAGCACGTAGAAATCATTATCGGGCAAATAGACAACGGGGCCAAGGTCCCGCAGTCTTTGGTAATGCGGGAACGGATCCTGCATCGCTTCATCCGAAAACATATCCTGGTCGTAGACCGGGCAATCAATTTGTGCAGTCGGCATTTCGCCCCTCTCTTTAATATTGGCGGTGTCTCCGCGGGAAGCTACTCGGCGGCGCGCTTGGCGGCGCGCTCGTCGTCACTCATCACAGACGGTGGGCGCGGCTCGCTGAAAGTGGCGGTAACCATTGCGTCGGGCATGGCAATCGACCCCTTCAGCATATCTACCGGCAAATTGGGATGATATCCATTCGGATCAAATTCCGGCTGTGGCAGCGCTCCGCCCTCACCCGCATATTCCGGCGGATTGGTATAACGTGCGAGATCCTGGTCACTGATCCCCGCAAGCTCTTGCACCTCCGGATCGATCCAGTCTTTTGGCCCAATAGGATATTCGACATCGCCAAAAGTGGCGACTTCCAGACAGGTGTCTTCGGGACCCTGAAAATAGATGCTGTGACACATGCCATGGTTCAACGGGCCCATAACATTCACGCCGCGCGAACGGATGCGATCACGCATGTTGAGCAAATCCGCAAGACTGTCCACATTGAGGGCGAGGTGCTGCATCGTGCCGGGCGCTGATGGCGCGGCAGTATTGCCCGGATTGGTCACTCCATACTCAACCTTTGCATCCTTGTTGCCAGGATTGAACACAAAGGCAATCTGGCTGGAATCATTCAGCTCGAGGAAGCCATGCCAGCAACCCTCGACACCGTGCATCCAGTAGAGCGCCACCAGACGCATGCCGAGGACATCGGTATAAAACTCAATCTGCTCTTTCATGTTGTTGGTCGAGATGGCCAGATGATTGAGGCCATTTGCTTTTATGTTCTTGGTCATAGTTAATTTCCAATCAAATCTGTTTCAGCACCCACTCATGGACCGCGTCTGAAAATCTCTCGGTGTCGAAAAGCATCAGCTGATGGGTAGCATCGTCGAACACTTTGAATTCGACCGGACCGCCAATCGCCGCCGCTGCCATTTTTACCATTTCCACCGGGAAATTCGGATCTTTGTCGCCGACCGTGTAGAGCACGGGCTTGCTGTTATCCGCTAATGGCTTCGGCGGATCATATTGGAAAAAGCTGGCCCAGCTTTCGAGATCATAAGTCCATGTATTCCAGGGATCGGCTTCTTTCTGCGCTTGTGCGCCGCTGTAGCCATAGTCTTCATCGAAATTGAAAAAGCGTTTTATATCCAGCGTCGCCGCGCCTTGCAGCAAGGCCACAGCCGCTTTCCATTCTTCGCTGCGAAAGGGCTTGGCATATGCTTCCAACATGGGCAGGCCGGGCACCGCGGTTGAGCCCATGAGCACTGCACCCGTGACATCATCATGGCTAATGGCACTGATTGCCGCCGCTACACCGAGGCTGGAACCCATGGTGAAGACGGGAAGGCCAGTCAGCTTCTTGACATAGGTCGCATAATCCATGCTCGCCTGTGCCCATTCCTCCATGCGCCAATTCCCGCGTGCGCGGTTGGTTGTGGAGCGACCATGGCCCGGCGCGTCGTAAGCAAATATATCGGCGCCCTTGGCCGCATGATGCTCGCAGAAAATATCGTAAATGCCGGCATGACCGCCGATTCCGTGGGAAATGACCAGCGCATATTTCGGATCCTCGCCGGTAAAACGAAAGCTGTGCAGTTCGTTCAATACATGTTGTTCCATACGCATATGCGCTTATCCCTCTCCACAATCTTATCTTATACTGATAGCTTTATCAGTTATAAAACATAGGATGCAAATTAAATCAAGTACGCTCGTGCAAGTGGCCTCAATTGGCGGGAAAAGGATCTCTCCGGATCTCGCCGCAATTATCCCGGGCGTCGCAGTTTTGTTCCGACTCAGCCAATCGAATTGTGACTTGAGCAAAACAGGCCAGCCATAATTCCGAAACCGAACGTTGCTCGGGAAGGATGTGCAGTCCATGTTTGACTCTATAATCTGATAGTCTTATCAGACTTTCATTGAGGCGAAAACGCTGCAACGATAAAGGGGAGGCAGAATAGTTGGAAAACCCGCAGAAAACGGCAAAGCGCAAAAGTCCTTGGCTCAAAATTCACGACGAACTGGAAATTGGCCCCATCGCCAAGGATGATCGGCCGCTGGCCGAATTTGTTGCACGTCACGCCAAGGAGCGGCCCGACGCGCCAGCCCTGCTGTTTTTCGACAAGATTATCAGTTTCACAGAATATGACACCAGCACAAGCCGGTTGGCCAATGCGCTTCGCAACCTTGGAATCGGCAAAGGTGATGTGGTCGGTTTCCTGATGCCCAATCTTCCGCAATATGCCTTTGCGGTGGCAGCATGCAGCAGGCTGGGCGCTATCGGAACCGGACTGTCGCCGCTTTGCTCTCCTCCGGAACTGGCCTACCAGATCAGCGATGCCAAGGCTCAGGTTGTCATCGCTCTGAGCGACTTGGTTCCCAAGCTGCAAGCCATGCCGGACATACCTGACTGCCTGTCATCGGTGATAATCACAGACGCGATGGATGATATCGCGCCAGGCAAGACCGAACTGCCTGACATGCCGGGCGTGAATGTGGTGTCCTATTGCAATATCATGTCAGAGGCCTCCGACGAGTGCGCGCAGGTGCCTACCGACTGGAACGACACGTTCATGATCCAATATACCGGGGGCACAACCGGAAAGCCCAAAGGGGCGCAGCTTTCGATACGAAATATCATGCACAATCCGCTATTGTCCAACTCTCTCGGTGCCCCTCTGGAAATGGGCAAGGAAGTCTGGGCGTCGCCTTTCCCCCTGTTCCATATTGCGGGTCTTTTCAGCGTGGCATCTGCGGCGCGCCAGGGAACATTGTTCTTTCTGCTTCCTGACCCCCGCGACCTTGCCCAACTGGTCAAGCAAATGCAGCAATTTCCTCCGACGTTGATTGGCGCTGTTCCGGCTTTGACCGAAATGCTCATGGCGACACCGGGGTTCGAGAAAGTGGATTTAAGTCGGCTCAAAACCTGGGGCTCAGGCGCCGCCCCCATATCCAGCCAGACAGTTGCAGAATTGTGTCAGCGGGTTGGCGAAGGCAAGCTTAGCGATTCTTTCGGCATGACCGAAACCAGCGGAGCCTATATCGCAAACCCTCCGAAACGTTATAAATTTGGATCGGTAGGCATACCCCTGCCCGAAACTGATCTACGGATCATGGATGTCGAAAAGGGTGATGTAGAGGTGCCAGCTGGCGAACCGGGCGAATTATGCGTCTCTGGCCCGCAAGTGATGAAGGGCTATCTCAACCTGCCAGATGAAACTGCCAATGCCCTGCGCGAGATTGACGGCAGGACCTACATGTATTCCGGCGACGTCGGCTATATGGATGAAGAAGGCTTTGTCTTCCTGTGTGACCGCGCAAAAGACATGTTGATCGTCGGAGGCTATAAGGTCTTCTCGGTCGAGATCGAAGACAAGCTGAAATCGCTCCCGATGGTTGAAGCTTCGGCGATTGTCGGAAAAGCGGATGAAGATCGTCCCGGAAACGATATCGTGCATCTGTTCGTGCAACTGACCGAGGATCACAGGAACCGCGATGAAGATGAACTGCGATCGGAACTGATGACATATTTCGCCGAAAATATGGCCATCTACAAAAAGCCCAGAGCAATTCATTTTGTCGATGCCATCCCCCTCACCCCGATTGGAAAGATCGATAAGAAACTGCTCAGAGCTGAGCTGTAACCAGGCATTTGAATTGATTCTGGACCGTAACCACAGGCCAAGATCAGGCCCGCAATAATTATATCAGAGAGAAAAAATGGAATTTACCGAAACAACCATTGAAATAGAAGCCAGTCCCCAATTGGTATGGAGCATATTGGATGATCTGCCGCGCTATGGCGAATGGAATCCGATTTTACCCGCATTCTCCGGCAGAACAACAGTAGGTGAAACTGTCTCGGGTGATCTGGTAATCCCCGGCATGCCCGTCACCCCCATTGCCCCAGCCATCACCCGCATTGTCCCGGCAAGAGAATTGCGTTGGAAAGCCACGATACCCGGTGATGCGGGCTTCACAGCGGAACATATTTTTCTTCTCTCGCCAAGCGAAACTGGAACCTGTCTTGTCCATCGCGAAGAATTTGATGGTCCTGCAGCGCCGTTCCTGGCCGAACCGATTGCGCAATTTATGGAGCCAGCCTACATAAATTTCAACCTGGCCCTAAAAACCCGGGCTGAAGAATTGTCCCGTCAATCCCCGAACATCCACCCCGCCCTAAATGCCACCTCGAATGGCGAGGCCCGTGCTGAAACCTGTAAAAATATCTCGTTAAAATGCGCCTGTTCGACCGATCAGGTCATGGTTGAGATTTCGGCTCCGATATATCACAATCACCTTTGTGGTTGCAGCAAATGCTGGAAACCTGAAGACTCACTCTTCGCGCAGATTGCGGTTGTCCCCAGTGACTCCGCGAACGTTGTCGCCAACGGAGATAAACTGGAACTGGCAGAGCCTGAACAAGTCATCAACAGATCGCGGTGCAGCGCATGCGGCACGCACATGATCGGTACTGTCAAAGACCCTCTCCATCATTTTTATGGCCTCAGCTTCGTCCATCCGGAACTGGCGAGCGACAATATCAATCCCAAAATAGAATTTGCTGCCTTCTGCTCCTCCATCGTCGAAAATGGTGCAAGCGCTTCTGTCATGCAAAATGTCAGGGAAAAACTAACCAAGCACGAAATTTCCTGCTTTGATGCCTTTACGCCAGAAATAATGGATATAATCGCCTATCATAAAAGAAAAATTTCGACCACTTGACCGGCGATCCATCTTTATATGGTGCCCGGCAGCTTCCGCGATGTGATGCATTACAAGCTGCATGAGCGTGAGAAGAAGGCGCAATAAATTTGCGTCCCAGAGCCTATAAGAAAAGGAATAGAGGATGAATGAAGTTGCTACCAAACCCGCTGGCGAAATGCAGCACATGGGTCATATCGATATATTGATCGTTGGCGCAGGCATATCGGGTATTGATGCTGCCTACCACTTGCAAAAAGATATGCCCGGAAAGTCATTCAAATTGCTGGATGCACTTGATTCCTTTGGCGGGACCTGGCGCTCGCATATTTATCCCGGCATCCGCTCGGACAGCGATCTTTTCACCTTTGGCTTTGGCTGGAAGCCCTGGTCCGGTCCGCCGATCGCAACGGCTGATGAGATTCTCGAATATCTGGATGAAGTGCTTGAGGAACAGGATCTCAGAAAGCACATCCAGTATAAGACCAAAGTCAAAAAAGCCTCATGGTCGAGTGCCGACCAAAAATGGACGGTGATTGCCGAGCGCCTGGAAAGCGGCGAGCTTGAAGCCTACACCACCGATTTCATGTGGATGGGCCAAGGTTATTATAACCACGAGAAGGGATTTACTCCCACGTGGCCCGGAATGGAAAACTTCAAGGGAGAAATCATTCACCCGCAGAAGTGGACCAAAGACACCGAATATAAGGACAAGAACGTAATAGTGATCGGCTCTGGCGCAACAACCGCAACAATTGTTCCGGCAATGGCCGATGACGCCAAGCATGTCACAGTTCTGCAGCGCTCCCCGACATATTTTTTTGCCGCGCCCAACCGAAATGATCTCGTCGATCAACTAAGGAAACTAGATGTTTCTCCGGAATGGATTCACGAAATCGCCCGCAAAGAAGTGGTACAGAATTCTGCAGAGTTGATTGAGATGAGCGAAACGCAGCCAGATATCGTGAGGGCTGAACTGCTGTCAGCGATGAAGGAATATCTGCCCGAAGATTACGATACCAGCGTTCACTTCAACCCAAAGTACAATCCATGGGAGCAGCGCCTTGCCTTTGTCCCTGATGGCGATTTGTTCAAGAGCATAGCCAGTGGAAAAGCGTCTATGGTGACTGATCAAATTGATCACTTTACCGAGAAGGGCATTGTCACAAAATCCGGCGAAGAGCTAGAGGCCGACCTAATCGTCAGCGCCACCGGGATAAATCTACTCGTGCTGGGCGGCATACAGTTTGACCTGGATGGAGAGGTTGTCGATTTTGCCAACACCGTTGCTTACAGAGGCCTCATGTTTACCGGGGTACCGAACCTTTGCTGGGTATTCGGTTATTTCCGCTCTGCATCCTGGACCATGCGGTCAGACCTTGTCTCACAGCTGATGATACGGATTTTCCAGCACATGGAGAAAACCGGCAAGAGAGTGATAACGCCGCAGTTGCGCGAGGAGGACAAGGACCTCCAACTCGGCCCTTGGATTGACCCGGCTGTTTTCAGCCCAGGTTATCTTCAAAGGAGCCTGCATTTGATGCCCAAACAGGGTGACAAACACCCATGGATATTTGAGCATGACTATCCAGCAGAGAGTGTGAACTTCCCCAATGCTGACCTCGAAGATGGGTTGATCTATCGCTAGGAAATACCGGTCGGGGGCAGAGACACGGAGGTCGATCAGGCCTGCCGCACCACAAAGGTGTCCGTCTTCGGATGATTTGAGATGCCGGCCAGTAAAACACACAAGTGTCTGGTCGCGTCTCGTTAATTGATATTACAATAAGCCAAAGGGTAGAATTATGAAAACACGCGCAGCCGTAGCATTTGAAGCGAAAAAGCCGTTGGAGATTGTCGAGCTTGATCTGGAAGGGCCAAAAGCGGGCGAAGTGCTGGTCGA
>CAXBEI010000001.1:0-1960306 GCA_963974765.1 uncultured Sphingorhabdus sp. | reverse complement strand
ATACCGTCATATACGAACACCATGCGGCATAATCCCGGTTGCGGCATTATGACCAAGTTCATGAGAAAGGGTCGCACAAAATTGGTCATAGCCATCAAACAGACTGATGGGCGGCATCGTAATACGGTCAGCTACCGGTTCATAGTAGGCGCTGCTGCCATGCTCGCGGATATTGGCACCGATATCCCCAAAGAACTGGTCGAGCTTTTCCGTTCGTCCCTCCGGTTCGATATCCAATACTTCAGCCTTGGGATGGTAGCGTTCGGGCAGACCGTCGCATTGATCGGCATTGAATATAGCATAGGATTTGAGCACGCGGCGGGTTTCCTCCTGCGCTTCACCATGATCCGCAGCTTCGACTTCTTTGGTATAGCTTTTGTAGAATATAGCGATGGACGATTTTTCGCCCTTGCGAACCTGACCGCCAAGCGATGCGCATTGCCGGTAGGTCATCCAGTAAGGAGAGTTAAAGCCACTTTCCTGAGCCATCATCCAGAGCCAGAATACATTCATTCCGCGATAGGGCGTACCGCAACTGCGCAAGGGCCGTGAGACTGGAAGTCCTCTCCAAGGCTGGATCCAGGGTTTTGTTCCAGCTTCCAGTTTTTCAATGATCGCGGCGGTGATCCTTGCGGCTGGCGATATCTTCGGTGAGCGATATGATCTTTTGGGCATGTGTATTCTCCTGAGTATATCCAGCAAAATTGCCGGATCAGACAGGCCCAAGCCCCCCTCTCCTCTCTTGGTCGGAAGTCCGGCCATTAATATACCTTGCAATTCTGGAACTGTACTCCATAAATGCAAGAATGATTGACCGCCGAATCCACGATATTTTGCTCGAAAGACTGGATGAAAGTCCAGCAGTAGCCTTGCTTGGGCCGCGTCAGGTGGGTAAAACGACGCTTGCGCAAAAAATTGGTGAAAGCGGCCCATCCATCTATCTTGATCTGGAATCGGATGCTGACCGGTCCCGATTAAGAGAACCGGAACTTTATCTTGGCAATCATGAGGACAAGCTTGTAATCCTCGACGAAGTTCACCGTGTTCCGGATCTTTTCCAGAACTTGCGCGGATTGATTGACAAAGGACGTAAAAAAGGAAGGCGCACAGGCCGGTTCCTCCTGTTAGGGTCAGCATCTCTGGATCTGATGCGCCAGTCGGGTGAAAGCCTGGCCGGCCGTATTTCCTATCTGGAAATGCGTCCACTTGACCCGCTGGAAGTTAATCCGGATGATTTGAACGCACTTTGGGTAAGGGGCGGATTCCCGGACAGTTATCTTGCCAAAAACAATCAGACGAGCCTGCGCTGGCGCAGGGATTTTATCCGTAGCTATCTGGAGCGTGACATCCCGCAACTGGGGCCGAGAATTGCCGCTGAGACACTAAGGCGTTTCTGGGTCATGCTCGCACATCATCAGTCCGGCCTATTAAATGCTGCCGACTTCGCAAGGTCATTGGGAGTCGATGGAAAAACGGTTGCATCCTATCTCGACTTGATGGTTGATTTGCTGCTCGTTCGGCGTCTTGAGCCCTGGCACAATAATGCTGGCAAAAGACTGGTCAAATCTCCGCGTGTCTATGTCCGTGATAGCGGCATTGTTCACGCGCTACTGGGCATAGACAGTCTCGAAGCCCTGCTTGGCCATCCGGTCGCCGGAGCCAGCTGGGAAGGATTTGTCATCGAAAGCCTGATCGCTGCCGCACCTGAAGCAACGCTGGCTAATTTCTATCGCACGTCGGCAGGAGCAGAAATCGATCTTCTTCTGACGCTGCCCTCGGGCAAAAAATGGGCAATTGAGGTCAAGCGAAGCTTGGCGCCAAAACTGGAAAGAGGCTTTTATAATGCCTGCGATGACATACGTCCGGACCGGAAGCTTGTGATATATCCAGGTTCCGAAAGCTATCCCCATTCCGAGGATATTGAAATTGGATCACTTCCGGAAGTAGCCCGTCAACTGGCCGCAATCCGATAATCCCCAACTATTATGATTTACACAAAAAGAAGCGGCTTGCATCGAAAGGCAAGCCGCTTCAGCCAGAAGACCACCTGTCAGGAGGAGGATCAGGCAGCCTTATCAGCTATCTCAGGTACATCTTCCGATACCTCGTGTTCCGAAACATCATCTTCCAAAACTTCATCAACCGCTAGCGGATCAGCAAAGCACATCGCATCGGGAACCCAACGCGCAGCTTGCTGCTTGACCTCGGCCTCTGCAATGAAGTTTCCGGAGAAGATGCGTTCGGCCGTTGCTGCAAGGTCGGCTTTTTTGGATGCGCCGTAGCGGTTTGAAAGCTCCAGACCGCCAACTTCTTCCATGCCGCCAAGCGTTTTAGCCTTGGGTACGCGGTCAAAATAATTGGCCGCAGTCGGGCGCCACCAAGCCGCCATATCGATTTCCAAGATACCGCCTAGATAATCGTGCAGTGAGACTTTCCGGTCGCCTTCAACATTCAGGCTCGCGACCAGCGTTCGCGCGACAACATGGCCGAGCCACGCGCTGCGCGCATCATCGCTCAATGCCCGAAACGCCATGAAACGCTCGACATCAGTGGTGCCAGCTTTCCAGCTTTCATCCAACGATCCGCGCAATTCCGCCAAGGCTGCGCTTGCCGGTGCATCCTTTGCCTCAAAATTATGCGCTGGACCATGGGCGGTCGGGCCCTTGAGAGTCGATGCCTCCTGTGCCCGCCAATCATGGCTATCGCTATCTGCAAGCGTGAAGATCATAAAATCGAGCGCGAGCGCCGGATCGCTTGCCACATGAAGCGACAGAATATCGCGCCGCTGCATCGCCAGTTCATCGACAAGGCGTTTGGAAAGAGCCGCACGCGTGGGTTTAACAGATTCTCCTTCCTCGACCAGTTCGACGCCTTCATCGTCATGCTCGACATCAACCTTTTCGGTATAATATTGAGGAACCAACGTCGGTACCCCGTCATTGCCAAGCGCCAGAAAAGCGCCAGCTTCGCTGCGCAGCGCATCGGCCAAAACTGTCTTGCGATTATTGAGCGAGCGCATTTCCTGCTCGATTTCCGACACGCGTTTTTCGGCTGCGAACACATCATCTTCGCTGCTGTCTTCATTTTCGAGGATGACAGCTTCGCCGTCATATTCGATCTCCAGTTCAGACAGACGCGCGATTGCTTCCTCGCCAAGCGGTTCAAGCTCGGTAGGAAGCCGGTTCAAGCCTTCGACAAGTTCATGCGAGACATAACAGTCGAGCGTCGGTTTCACCCAGGCAAGACCATGCTGGTCTTTGATCTCGTCGGATCGCCATTCCATTTTCTCAGCGGCGAGACGTTCAAGAAGAGCAACGTCAACCCAGCTTTCACTTTCATCATCGTCAAAAAGTTCTCGGTCGATCTTGCCGCCCGCCTCGAGATAAGAATCGCGTCCGACCAGAACAGCACGGGGATCACTGGCCCGGACGCTGGCATCGAGAACCATACGGCGAACACTATCCGGGGTGATTTGATAATAAGCGCCCGAGACTTCCTCGAACACCTGGGCCTGGCGTTCGACATCCGATGTCGCTCCATAGGCTTTCGCAATATCAAGTGTTATATCGCCGCATGCCAATGCCTCAAAAACCACTGGCGCTAGTTTGGCGAGCCGCAAACGCCCTTCGACAAAGCGAACCGTCTGGCCAAAGCGAATGGCGACGTCTTCAACGCTTGCGCCGTCGTCCACAATATCCTGAAACGCTTCGGCTTCGTCTGCCGGATTGAGTTTTACGCGTTGGAAATTCTCGGCCAGACTGATTTCCCGAATTTCATGCGCTTCGCCGTTTTTAACCAAGCATGTAATCGGCTCGGTCTTCTTAATCGCCTTGTCGTTGGCAAGAGCCTTCAACTGTTTAAGACGCCGGCCACCTGCCGTGACCTCAAATTTGCCCCGAGCAATCGCGTTAACGACCAGATTTTGTAACAATCCTCGCGCTGCAATGTCCGCCTTCAGCCATGCATCGGCTGCCGGATCAGACCGCTTGCGGACATTTTTCTTGGATTCAACGAGTTTGTTGAGTGGAATAGATTTGAACATTTTTTAACTCCTTATTGATCGAACCAACGATTTTCGGCGACCATCGCCAAAACCGGGTTCAAAAGAGCCAAGCCTCCTCCCCTCTCATTCCTAGAGATCACGCGTTCGCTTTCTGGTGGTTTGAGATTGAGGGAGAGCGGAAACGCTCAGGCAGTCAGTTTTTCCAGTATCTGCGCTGCTTCATTGACCGGCACGAATAGACGCGTGCGATAGCGGATAATCTCGGTGAAACAGCCTTTGGATTTGTACCAGACGAGCCGCTCGGCTGAAAAGCCTGTCAGTTCCAGTCGCTGGCTGCCATTGACCAGTGAGCGTTTGGCCATAAGGTCATCATGGCTTTGAACTGAAAACGGCTTACCGCTTTGCATCACCATTTCCGCAATCCGGGAGGGATTGACCCTCTGCTTCATGTCGAGGCCAAAGGCCCGTGCGAGATCAGCCATATCGAGTTCGGAAATTTCGCGGCCAATGATTGAACGCCCGTCGTGTGCTGCAATGCGGGTGACACGGACAAACTCTCCTGGAATTTTGTTCCAGACTGGCAAGAGCAATCCGGTGGCAAGATGGACGCGTTCATGGGCCGTTTCGGACGCCGCTTGTTCTTCCTCCTCCAACCAGCCTTTTCGGAAGTTTTTAAAATTGACCTGCTCCCAGAGGCTTTCCGACAATGCTTCGAGTGTCCAATTTACCGTTTTTAGCGGCCTGATCAGGCGGCGGCGTTCGATTGTCTCTCCCTCATCGGTGATCATACGCCGGGTCGGGACCGACAAGGCAACGCCGCCGGAACGCGCATTGCGTAATAATTGAACTTGCGGCAGGCTTAAATCATAAAGTTTGTAAAGCCGCTTGAAGCGAAGCGGTTTAAGCGGCCGCTGTGTTTCCAACGTCACAAGATGCGTGGTGGCGCCAGAAATGCCATCCGTTCGAAGCAGCTTGTCCGACACAATTTCAAATGTATCAACCGCAACGGTTTCAACGCCCATATCCAAAGTTCCCGCTTCGCGCGCCGCCTCGACGCGGGCTTCGATCAGCGATATATATTCATCAAATATTGCGTTCTGCAAAGCGATGGGCAGCGCCAATATCCGGTTTAGCCAGCGCTGGATGGTTGGCAGTTTTTCAGCCAGATCACCATCGGGTGTTTCAAGCTTAAGGCCCGTGACATCCTGAAAACGGTCCAGTGATACGGCATCCAGCTTACCTGCATAGAGCAGGTGGAACCAGCTGGTGAGCGCGTCGCGGGCATATTCGCTTTCAAGATTATCAGCCGGATTGAACAGGTTTTGCCCGCCGGTTTGTCTTTGACCTCGGGTCAATGCGCCAAGACTATCGAGCCGCCGGGCGATGGTGGAGATAAACCGCCGTTCGCCTTTGACATCGGTGGTTACAGGCCGAAATAGCGGCGCGGACGCTTGATTGGTGCGGTTGGTGCGGCCCAGGCCTTGTATGGCATTGTCGGCCCGCCAACCCGGTTCGAGCAAGAAATGCACGCGGCGTTGCTGGTTCTGCACATCAAGATCAGCGTGATAGGACCGGCCTGTCCCGCCTGCATCGGAAAATATAAGCACGCGCTTCTCGCCGTCCATGAAACTCTGGGCTTCGATTAAATTCGACCGTGCCGTGCGGCGTTCAAGGCGTTGACGTCCGTCACTGCCATTTACAAGCCTACGGGTCCGGCCCGTCACTTCGGCAACATGATCTGTTCCAAAACGTTCGATCACGGCATCAAGCGCCGCCCAAATGGGCGGAAGCGCACACAGCTTTTCGATCATCGCGTCTCTTGCCTGAACCGCGCGCGGACAAAGCACCGGATGACCTTTAGAAGTGGACATAGGTTCTGATCGCAAATTGCCGTCATCATCGCGGAACACCTGCATCAAACGGACCGGAAAACTTTTGGCGAGATAATCGATCACATATTCGCGCGGGGAGAGGTCGATATCAAGCTGTTCGCGCTCTTCGGCGCTGAGATCGGCAAGTCTGCGGTTGAGCATAGCCTCGGCGGTCGAGACAAGCTGCACAACAGCCGAATGCTCCTCTTCCAATGCTTGTTCGATGGCTGGCAGCAGGCTTGGAAGTTTCATGGACAAAAGCAGCTGCGCGAAAAAGCGCTGTTTTGTACCCTCGAATATCGAAAGCGCCGCCGCCTTTGCATTTCGGTTAAGCGTATCACCGCTATCCTCATCGACGATCCGTGTGGCTTCGAGCGCGGCCTCGAGGTTTTTGTGAATAATCGCCCATGCCCCGGCATAGCTATCATAAACCGATATTTGTTCCTTGGTCAGTTCATGTTCGAGAAGCTCATACTCAACGCCGGCGAAGGACAAGGCGCGGGCCAAATAAAGCCCCTGGGCTTTAAGATCGCGCACGACCAGTTCCATCGCAGATATGCCGCCCGCGCGGATATCGCTTAGAAACTTGTCATAATTTGGAAAGGCGGTTTCCGGACCCCAGAGACCAAGGCGCGCCGCATAGCCAAGATTGGCAATATCAGATGCGCCGGTTGCCGATGCATATATTACCCGCGCTCGGGGCAGCAAATTTTGAAGACGCAGACCCGCAATGCCCTGCTCCGACCCTTTGACCTTGCCTCGGCTTCCCGTTCCTCCCAGAGCATTCGCCATTGCATGTGCTTCATCAAAGGCGATGACGCCGTCAAACTCCTCCCCTGCCCATTCTAATATTTGAGCAAGTCTAGTCGTATCCATCCTCCCTGAGCGCAGCGTTGGATAAGTGACGAACAAAATTCCTCCTGACATCGAAACCGGCCTTCCCAGTTTCCAACCCGAAAGTGACTGGACATCAAGCGGCAGGCCGCCGAGCGCTGACCAGTCGCGGCGGGCGTCCTCGAGCAAGGTCTCGTTCTTGGTAATCCAGATATGGCGGCAATGGCCCTGCAGCCATCGGTCCATGATGACGCTGGCAATCTCGCGGCCCTTGCCGGCGCCGGTTCCGTCTCCGAGGAAGAAGCCAGTCCTATAATGAAAACCCTCTTCCGACGGTTCCAGCCCGGAGCCTTCGTTGATGGGCCTGTAAGTTCCGGGCAAATCGCGGGCGAAGGCATTCACTGCATAAATGAGCGTTTCGCACTGCGCATCGGAAAGAAGCTGGTTCTCCCGCCAGTCTGCTGGAACCACCGGCTGATGCTGCGGGACCGGCGCAGCAACAGACCCCATCGCGACCGATTCCACCAGCGGGGTCGGGTGAACGGGAGCATTGTCGATTGATATCCGGCTTGGCCGATAGGCAAGATAAATGCCCTTTTGCTCCGGTGTTGGCGCAGTATCGTCGAGAACTTCAAAGATGAGCTTTTCGGATATTAGCGTGTCTGGTGAGGATTTTAAAACTGGCGCGACCGGGCGTTTGGAACGGTAGTTCGACACAAGCGCGAGTGGCTTTGCTTTGGGTCTGGAAGTTTGCGCGGTGGATTTTGAGGCGGCGCGCTCGGGCAAAGCACAGCAGGCGTCGTACAAACCTTTAAAATCGACGATGTCGATTGGCTCTACGCATTGCGCGGTAGCAATTTTGTCTAATACCACCAGACGCACGGTAATGCCCGTTCCTCGGCGCGCAAAAGATCGCGTGATGCGCGCATCCAAGCGAAGCGCACATGATCCAAGTTCGTTTTTGGCAAATTTGGCGGCGCTGAATCCCTCGGGCATGATCGCCACAAGCCGGCCGCCAACTGCCATACGACGCCAGGCAGAACGCAAGTGCCGTAGGGCTGAGCGACTATCTTTTCCGCGTTCGGCGCTTTGCGCAAATGGCGGGTTCATAAGCACTAGATTTGGATTATTGCGCGATGGAAGTAATTCGTTGATCAGCTCGCCATCGTGCGAGGAAAGCGCAGCGCCCGGGAACAGCTCGCTTAGGCACGCGCTGCGCAGGCCGTCGATCTCGTTGAGGATCAGCTTTGCGCCGACAAGATGCGGCCAAATGGCGAGAATTCCCGTTCCGGCAGATGGCTCGAGTACGATATCTTCGCGCGAAATGCCCGCTGCCAAAGCCATCGCCCAGGCAAGCCGGGTAGGGGTCGAAAATTGCTGGAGGGCAATCTGGTCATCATGCCGGTTATGTTGTGGCGGAAGAACTTGCTCAAGGGCCATGAAGCATTTGTCGACTTCAGCAAAATCGGAATTGAGTGAAATACCGGAATGTTCGCGAAGCCATATTAGCTCTGCCAGCTCGATGGCACAGCCAGTCATTTTTACCGACCAGCCATCGGTCGCATCGCTGCTTCCGGTGAGGGTTTCGAAAATAGCGTTGATGTCTTTTCGTGTGACTTGGGAACCTGTTCCGAGGCGACCTGTTATTTCCTGAGCGGCCTTGATTATTATTTCGCTGGCCAGATCCAGTGTATCGTCAAGTTGCAACTGTGCGTTTTGTAGAGTCATGATGGTTTTCCTCCGTTAGGCACGGACAGACCTCAGACGGCCTTCTCGTGCATAATCAGGGAAAAGCCCCCTTTCCTCTGGGTCACGGGTGGACCGGGTTAAGTGGAAGCTGCGATTGCTCGAAACAATTCGTTATTCCAGTCATCGCCGCGCTGACCGGGTCGGCGCGCTATAATCGACCGGTCGGGCATCTGAAAATGTTCACGGGCCTTGGCTTCGGCAAGGTCGCCGCCAGCGTCATGATCCACGAAGAGATAAAGCCGCTTCACGCTTTCGGAGATGGTTACGATCCCGAAGCGCTCATTGCCCAATGTTGCCCAGGTCGGAATGCCGGTAAGCTGGGTTGCGGACATCGCGCTTTCTGTGCCTTCCGCTAATCCCAGAACTCCATTTTTGGGTGGAAAAAGGCGCACGGCCCCGGTGCCGAGGGATCCCAGCGCGCGTTTGGGTTTTATGAAATCGGCCTGGCCTGAACCATCGGCAAGCAGGAAAGTGCGGTGAATGGCCATGATTTCAGCGTCTGTGCGCACCGCTGCCAGCATTGCCGGTAAAAAGCGGACATGGCCTTTGGGGCCAAGCGGCGTGCGTTCGAGGAAGCGCAATTCTGGGGAAGTAATACTAATCAGGCGCTTTTGGAGATAAGTCCGGGCTATGCTTCCCTGCAGGCGCTGAGCCTGCCGCCAGAGCCGCTGTGCATTGGCGCTTGGTTTTAGCTCTTTGGGGTTTGCTGCGGGAATTGAAACGGAGCTCCCGCTGAACAGACTGCGTGCGGGCACACCTTGGCGCTCAAGTCCCGCAAGCACGTCTTTCTGCGGACATCCCGCGAAACAGTGAAAAAGAATCGCATTCCGGCCGATGCTAACTCCAAGCGATGGGGTATTGTCATCATGTGCCGGGCAGCAGCACATTCCTTTGCTATTTTTCCAATAGCCTGAAAATTTTTCACAAATCTGTCTGGCGGTATTCTCGAGGGATGACGTGGGATTAGTTAGGACGTTACGGGACATCGAGGAGTTCCTTGCATCTGCGCCAGTTCTCCCCTTCCCGGCAGCCTCCCCTCTTCAACACGTAAGAAAACGCTTTCCTACAGCTGTATGTTCTATTTATGTTCTCATCCGATTCGATGCAAGATGGAGATGAATTTTGGCAAAGAAGCTCTCAATGGGACTGCTAGCAATAGTGTTGTGTTCCAGCACGGCTTGGGCACAAGAAGCAAGTTTACCGGAAAGCAGCGGTACTCCCGAAACAGAAACTCCCGACAATCAGGCAGATGGAAATTCAACGTTCCAGCTATTCCAACACGGAATTTGGCATCCAGAAAATCCATTACAACCTGTCCCCAAAACATCGGCAGTTCATGACGGTGCCAGAACCAATCTACAAAAGAGAAAACTTACGCGGCTTAGCCGAACAACCTCCTCCAGACGGTCTATTTACCTAACCTCGATCCGGGCAGCCGAAAGGAAACATGCCCTTCCCTTTGGGTTGCTAGATGCGCTAATTTGGCAGGAATCGCGGTATAATCCGATGGCTGTTAGTCCAGCGGGTGCGGTTAGTCTTGCCCAACTCATGCCAGGGACAGCTTCGGACCTTGGGGTATCTTATGCTCCGCCGGTCGAAGGTCAGTATGGCGCAGCTCCGGCGCTCACTGACCGCATGACTCGACTGGACGTACCGGGCGATCTCGCGCTGCCGATCAGGCCTCAGACTTTTTTTGACAGAACATCCTGCAAAATATGCTTGTCCAGGCTGAGATCAGCAACCAATCGTTTGAGCTGCCGGTTCTCGTCCTCCAACTGCTTGAGCCGTCTCAACTCACCAACACCCAGCCCGCCGTAAAGCTTCTTCCAGCGGTAAAACGTCTGCTCCGAAATCCCCATCCGGCGATTACCTCCGCCACCGGCGTTCCCGTCTCCGCCTGCTTCATCGCGTAGGCAATTTGTTCCTCAGTATATCGACTCTTCTTCATGGCACGCTCCTTCATAATCAGGGTCACAATACCGGAAAACTCTCATTCAAACTGGAGGAAAAAACAGGGAGGACGTCACGAAACATTAGGCTATCTGCCGAGTATGCTTTTCCCAATATTTAGCCCTCACATTTTTGCGGAGAACCTTACCAACCGTAGTGGTTGGCAATTCATCCACAAAAGTGACCGTTTTGGGAGCCTTAACCGAACCGATCAGACTTTTTGCATGGTCGATCAGTTCTTGCTCGTGCACTTCCGTCACTCCATTTCGGATGACTTCTGCGTGGACAGCCTCCCCCCATTCTTCGTCAGGGATGCCGACCACGGCTGACATTGTTACACAGGGATGAGAATTAATTGCGGCTTCCACCTCATTCGCATAGACGTTGAATCCACCTGTGATTATCAGGTCTTTTTTTCGGTCAACCAGATAGCAATATCCAGCTTCATCGGAATAGCCTAGATCGCCAGACTTCCAGTAACCTTGGAAAAATTCTTCCGCTGTTTTTTCTGGATTGCCTTCATAACCCTGGCATGTACCCCGGGACCGGAGATATAATTCGCCAACTTCACCCTGCAGCACGGGGTTGCCGTCATCATCGCAAATGGTCACCTCAACCCCCGCGTTCCGCCGTCCGGCCGATGCCAGCCTCTTTTCCGTCTGCGTATCTCCGACATGTTCTGCCTTGCCCAAAAACAGGGTCGCCACGAGATGTTCGGTGGAACCATATACTTGCATGAAAAGCGGACCAAATTTGGCAACTAATTTCTTGGCCTTGGCCGGACTCATTGGCGCGGCTCCATAGAAAATTGTTTTAAGCGTCGAGAGATCATATCTCTCAGCCTCCGGCATCTCCAGCAAGCGATAAGCGATTGTTGGCACAACAAACGCATGAGTGATCCGTTCTTTTTCAATGTGCTCACACCAGCGCTCCAGATCGGGCTGGTTCATAGTCACCGTACAACCGCCGCGAAACAAGGTTGGCTGCAACATCATACCGCTGGCATGACTCAACGGTGCGATATGGAGCATCCGGCTGTCTGGATCAAAATCATGACCTGGCAATGTTAGAAAGCTCTCTGAACAGGCCATAATATTGTCTGCAGTATATTTTGCGCATTTGCTATCGCCTGTCGTGCCGCCGGTAAAGCGCATCAAAACAATATGCGTTCTATCATCAATTTCTACGTCTGTATTATGTGTTGGAGCCTCTGCCAACAAGCTCGGCAGTTCCAATATACCATCCCTTTTTTCTTCCAGTCGATCAACCACCACCACTTGAATGCCGCGTTGCGTAAGTAGCTCAGCGTGGGTTTCGACTAAGGAATTTTCGATGAAAGCAACTTTAGGACCAGTTATCTCGACCTGTCTCATGTGGGTTTCTAAGCTGTCACGGAAATTACCATGGCAGCAGGTGGCCAAAGCTTTGGCTGCCGACCCCCAATGGAAAAGTGACAGATTGTCATTGTCGAGCAAACAGACGTATCGGTCGCCAGTGCCCAATCCCAACGGACCATGTAAGACGTGAGCAAATCGGTTGGTCAACTCGTGATATTCGCGAAAGGTTAATCGGCGCCCGCGTTCGATATTCACGATCGCTTCGCGATCACCGAATGTGTCGACCAGTCCTTGCATGATCCGGCTGTAGTTGAAAGACCCAGTAGAAAGCGTTTGTGTATTTGATGGAGTGAGTTTCGATTTCATTTCAAAGTTTCCGATGTTATCTGGCCCTCAGGCGCGTTGCAGCATCAAGCCGGATGGTCTCACCGTTTAAATAGGCATTTTCGACGATATACTGGCAACTATGGGCGAATTCACGCATATCGCCAAGCCGCTTGGGCGCCTCCACCATTTCGATGAGTGAAGAAACAATCTTTCCTCCCAATCCCATAATCATGGGCGTCCCGAACAAACCCGGGGCGATAGCATTGACTCGGATACCGTGGGCACCCAGTTCCCGCGCGGCGGGTAAATTGAGGCCAATGACACCGGCCTTGGATGCCGAATAGCCAGCTTGCCCGATCTGGCCTTCATAGGCCGCACCGGAAGAGACATTGATAACGACTCCACGCTCCCCGTCATTTTCTGTAGGATTTTTGACCATCACAGCAACGCATTTGCTCATGACGTTGAACAAGCCGATAAGGTTGACATTTACCACTTTGGCAAATTTTGAAAGGTCGCAGGCATTGCCTTCGCGGTCGAGAATTTTTGTTGGTGCTGGTATCCCGGCCGCGTTAATGTTGATGTGAATAGTGCCAAATTTTGCAGCGGTCTTTTCGATCGCCTCCTTCGCCTGGGTATCATTAGTTACGTCAACATTATGAAATATGGCGTTTTCCGCCCCCAGTTCTGCACACAGACTCTGGCCTGCTTCCTCGTTCAGATCGAAAAGTGAAACTTTGGCACCATGTTCAACAAAGTATCGTGCAGTAGCGGCGCCGAGACCGGATGCCCCACCCGTAATGACTACTATCTTCCGTTTAAGTTGCATTAGTCATCACCCTCGCTAAATTATCGAAACGGTCCATTTTTATATTTCCACTTGTTTTAGATATAGCACCCGGGAAGTCGAATGCCGACTTTATGACCAATGCCGATTGACACGATCTCGACGTAGAGCTGGATATTAATTTGCCTTCCCTACCCAGCAATTTAAAATTTTTACCGATTGACATTATCATTAGAGCTTTCGCTGAAATTGTTAGGCGCACTCCAGTTTGCCCGCCTCCAAACTCGATTAAATTTAGGAGCTTTGGCACAAAAAATCTTGGTGTAAAATTGGTCAGACTGTGCCAATCTGTCGTCTTCGGGCACGCAACGCTATGCTCACAATTTCAGAACGATATACCCCGACTCCTTGAGTATCCGAAAAAATAGCGGTTGCGTTATAGTCGGGAAGCGATTCTGTATTGGGGCATGATCCGCAGTGGTTTTCTGAGCAAAGCAGAACGGCTTGAGCTACGAGCTCTGGCGCGGGATGGGCTGAGTGAAGCGCGCGCGGCGCGCCGTGCCAATGCGATCATTCTGCTGGACAAGGGATGGAGCTGCCAGGAGGTGGCGGAGGCTTTGTTGATCGACGATGACACGGCTCGCTCCTGGCACAGACTTTATGACGAGCATGGCCTGACCGGCCTTGTGGTCTTCGATGTTGGGGGCAGTCACAGCCGGCTTTCTGCGGAACAGGAAGATGCGCTGTTTACGTGGGTCAGCGCCAGCCTGCCACGCAACGCGCGCACGATCGGCGCGTGGATCGTCGACAGTTTTGGCATTGAGTACAGCCACGCGGGGCTGATCGCGCTGCTGCATCGGCTGAAGCTTTCGTACCGCAAGCCTGCGATGGTGTCGGGCAAGCTGGACGCGGCCAAGCAAGCGACGTTCATCGCAGACTATGACCGGCTGATGTGCGGCCTTAAGAACGACGAGGCAGTAGCGTTCGTCGACGCCGTTCATCCGACCCATCAGGTCCGTGCGGTGGGCTGCTGGGCACCCACGGGCGAGGCGGTAGCGATCACGCCCAGCAGCGGTCGTGACCGGGTGAATATTCATGGCGCCATCGACCTCGAGACCGGCAAGACCCAGATGCTCGATGTCCTCACCGTCGATGCGCAAAGCACGATCCTGCTGCTCATGGCGATCCTTGCCACCCATCCGTCGCGGCGGTTGATCCACGTCTTCCTCGACAACGCCCGCTACCATCATGCCCGGCTGGCGCAGGAATGGCTGGTCCGAAAAGGCCAGCGGATCAGGCTCCACTTCGTGCCGACCTACAGCCCCCACCTCAATCCGATCGAGCGACTCTGGGGAGTGATGCACTAAAACATCACCCATAACCAAGGCTACGCAACGGCGCGCGAATTTAGGGCAGCGATCCTGGGGTTCCTAACTCAAAACGTGCCGAAACAATGGCACGCCTTCCGCGATCAGGTCACCGACAACTTTCGCGTCATCAATCCCGCAGATTTTCGGATCCTGAGGTAGACGGGGTATAGGCCACCTCGAACAATACCGATTTCCGGCTGATATAGCGATTTGATATCCTCACTGGACCAGAAGTCGGATCATTTTTGGGTTTCCCCCAGCCTGTTTTGGGTTGATGCAGCCTGTCTTTCTGGCCTTTGGCCTCAGGTAGCGACCATTGCCGCCCTTTCGAGCACGACCAGACGGCGCATGTTGTAAGCCAGATTTTGCATCCCGATCTTCGTAGTCGCCCGCAGGATGCCGATGGTGCGCACGAACTTGCCACCCATGCTGTGCTGGCATCCGAACACATGTTCGACCCGCACGCGCACTTTTGAGCGGGTCTTGTTGGCGGCTTCTTGGGCGCTGGTGAGCGGTTTACCCCGTGATCCGCGCCGATGGATGTGGCTGGTCAGGCCGCGCTCGGCGAGCGCCGCTTCACTAGCCTCACTGCGGTAAGCGCTATCGGCCCAGACCCCGCTGGCAGTGTTTGCACGATCAAGCACATCATCCAGCTTCTGACTGTCATGCACCGAGGCGCTGCTGACGGCGTAGCGCCGCACCAGCTTGTGGCGGCGATCAACGTTGATGTGGTTCTTGTATCCAAAATGCGACTTGCCATGCTTCTTGGTCCAGCGGGCATCCTTGTCCTTCTGGCGGTTCTTGGCGGGGTGCGCCTCCCATCCCGCCGGGGTCCCGCCCGCTTTGATCTTCGCATTATCGTCACGCGAGTTACGCTGATGCGGGGCAGGCACGATGGTGGCATCAATAATCTGACCGCCCATAGCCAGATAGCCTTGGTCCTTGAGATAGTTATCAAACAAGTGAAACAGCTTGTCCACCGCCTTCGCTTGGGTCAGAGCCTCGCGATAAAGCCATAATGTCTTGGCATCGGGCACCGCATCCTCCAGGCCGAGCCCGGCAAAACGCATGAATGAAAGCCGGTCGCGAAGCTGATATTCCATCGCGTCATCCGACAGATTATAGAGCGCCTGAAGCACCAATATCTTGAAAATCAGAACCTCATCCCAGGGTTTGCGCCCTGCGGCACTTTTGCGGTCCCCATCCGCCTTGCGCAAACCGCCTTTGACAAGCGCACGCTGAAGCTTCCCCCGGAACAACTCAAAGGGTACTGCCGCTGCTATCGCCACCAACGGATCACCCGACGCGTCCAGACCTTCATAACGGCCGCTCAAATCAAAAAATCCTGGCTGACCCATGGTGCGAAATCCTTCCTCAGTTCAAATCTACTGAATCAGAAAATCGGCGCGGACGAAAGGGTATTTTTAGAGGTGGCCTATAGTATGTAGACGGGGTATAGTATAGTGTCAGCGCATTGTTTTTAGGGTACGAGTATCCGCCCGAGGACATATGCTTGCTTATTATGTCGTTTGAAAAACTCGTATCAATCTCAATAAAAAATCTAGTGCTTGAAATAGGAGAGAAAAATTGGAGGCCGAAGCGGAATTCCCGACAGCTAAAGTGACAGTCATTGCTACGTGGATGATCCACTTGGTTGCGATTGTTGACGAGTTCTATTCGGAGTTTGACACCAATGAAATTCTGCAAGAAGTAGGAATCAATCCTGAGCTTTTGAATGATCCCAATGCGCGTGTTCCTTCGTGGCAGGTGAGCAAGTTTTACGAGATTGTTCAGAGAATTACAGGCGATGAAGCGATTGGCTTGAAGCTCGGCGCACGCCTTACACCGGGCTCCATGCACGCATTAGGATATTCACTGTTTGCCAGTCGCACTCTGAATTCTTTCTTCGTAAGATACGAACGGTTTTTCCAATTAATTTCGCAGGCGGGTAATGCCAGCACACAGATCCGTGATAAGCGGTTAGTTTTTTCGTTAACAATACAAGAAAAACTGCCTCCGACGAGGGAGGATGCATTTTTGGCAACTGTTCTGCGATTTGCAAGGATGGTTTATCGGTCAAACTTTTCGCCGATTTTGGTGCGTATGCCCCGACCTAAACCTAAATTCGCATCTGCCGAGTTTGATGATTATTTTTGCTGTCCCATCGAATATGGGTGCGAACGGCTCGAACTGCACGTCTCCGAATCCGATTCTAACCAACGATTGCGAGGGTTCAATCCAGAGTTTGTCCGTGCTCATGATCAGATTGCAACGGAATATATCGCCCGATTTGATGATGAGCAAATCATTCCTCGGACTCAGTCAGCCATTGTAAATATGCTGCCCGATGGTGACGTGTCGATCCGCACAATTGCAAGCGCACTTGGTATGAGCAATCGAAGCCTCCAACGGCAGTTACAGAATGAAGGTTCAACTTTTAACGCGGTGCTTGACGGTATGCGTAAATATCTCGCTATCCGGTATTTGCGTTCCGGACGTCATTCGATCAAGGAAATGTCCTATCTTTTAGGATATAACGACTCCAGCAACTTTTCGCGTGCATTTCGAAGATTGACCGGTCGGTCACCGCACGAGTATCTCGAAAAATCAAAGCTGAAATCCGAATAACAGCAAGTTTCAATCGTCCGATGGTTTTGTTGACGCTATTTTGGCGTGCAATGGCGAGTCAATCGCATGTCAAACGCAGGCTTTCGCTATAATTGTCAGTATTCGGCAGCGCAGTTGAATGCGTCTTTTGCCTTATCATGGACGGGATATGATGACCGATGGCTTATGAAACAATAAAATTTGAAACTCGCGATGCCATTGCCTGCATAACATTGAACCGGCCTAAGGCGATGAATGCGCTTTCGGGGGCAATGGTGGACGAACTTTCCAGTGCGGTTTCCGTCGTTGCAGAAGATGACGGTTTGCGTGTGCTAATCATAACGGGAGCGGGGCGTGCCTTTTGTTGCGGGGCGGATCTGAAAGGCGTTCTTGCCGAAGCCCAGGCAGGCAATGCGAAGGAATTTTTATCCTTTCTTGGTACTATCCAGGAGATATTCCACCAATTGCGGGAACTGCCTAAACCAACAATTGCGGCGCTGAATGGATTCACGCTTGCCGGAGGTCTGGAAATGGCTATTGCCTGCGATATCGTCCTTGCCGCCCGTAGCGCACGATTGGGCGACAGCCATTCCAATTTCGGTGTGCTGCCGGGTGGTGGTGGGGGCACGATCATGCCGCGGCTTATTGGTGAGAAGAAGGCTAATCTGCTGCTTTTTTCAGGTGAAAACTGGCCAGCGGAGGAATTTGAAAACCTTGGCTTCGTCAGCGCCGTCCATGACGATGAGAGCCTGATGGACGAAGCAATGAAGCTCGCCGATAATCTGGCGCAGAAAAGTCCCTTGGTTCTGCATCGCATGAAACAGATGGTGGCGGATGGTCGTCAGCTCAATCCGCGCGATGCGCTGACGCTGGAAACCCGGCTATTAGCAGAGCATTCCAAATCCGCCGATTTTCTAGAGGGCCTGTCTGCCTTTAGCGAGAAACGGGCACCAGAATATACGGGAAAATGATCGCGCCGGTTTTCCGGAAAAAAGATTAGAGGGAACTTTCGACAATGGAAAAGGCATATATAGTCGGTGTGGGCATGACAAAATTCGGCCGACACCCTGACCAAAGCATAAGGCAGTTGCTTGACACGGCCATTAGCACTGCTCTCGGTGATGCGGGCGGCCATAAGTCTGACGTTGAAGCGGTTTATCATTCAAGCTCGACACAAGGTTTCCTGCAAGGGCAAACATTCATTCCCGGGCAGGTGGCGCTGGGCCAGATTGGCCTGTCTGGAATACCTGTCTTCAACATAGAGAATGCTTGCGCGTCGAGCTCGTCTTCCTTCCATCTGGCCGTGCAGGGGGTTGGCTCCGGCATGCACGACATTATTTTGGCCGCCGGTGTTGAGAAAATGAATGTTCCTGACAAGAAAAAAATGTTTGCGGTGTTTGATGGCGCTTGGGACGTGGCCACGGTCGATGAAAATATTGAGCGCCTTGTTAGTCTTGGCAAAGGCATGGAATGCCCCGAAGGGTCCGAATCGGAACGGCCCTATAGTATTTTCATGAAGGTCTATGCGGCCTTTGGGCTCAACCACATGAAGCGTAATGGAACGACGCAGCGGCAGATCGCGGCCATCGCTGCCAAAAACCATGAACATTCGGTGCATAATGAATATTCGCAATATCGTCAGGCCTATTCGATTGAGGAGGTGCTGGCTGCGCCGCCTATTACCTATCCGCTGACCTTGCCAATGTGCGCACCCATTTCCGATGGTGCTGCTGCCGCGGTTATTTGCAATGAAGAGGGGCTGAAGAAGCTGGGCATGGACAAGTCCCGCGCTGTGGAAATCCTAGCTAGCGTATCGATGAGCGGCAATGCCGAAAGGACCGCTGACGAACCGGAAAACCACATGGCCCGGCTGGCGGCGCAAAAAGCCTATCAGATGGCTGGCCGTTCCCCCGATGATATGGATGTCGCCGAAGTCCATGATGCGACTGCTATCGGAGAGTTGATGCATGCGGAGAACCTGATGCTTGCTCCTCTGGGTGAGGCGGGTCCGGCGGCGGAACGCGGCGATTTTACGGTAGGCGGCAGGATACCCATCAACCCGTCGGGTGGATTGGAATCAAAAGGACATCCGATCGGCGCGACGGGCCTTGGACAACTTCACGAACTGGTTACGCAATTGCGCGGAGAGGCGGGCAAACGGCAAGTCGAAAATGCGCGGCACGCCATTCACGAAAATAGCGGCGGCCTGGTCGGTATCGAAGAAGGCGCAGCTGTAATCAATATTTTGGGAAAGGTGGAAGCATAATGAGCAACATTGGTTTCATGTTCAATGAAGATGAACGTCTTGCGATAGACGGTCTGCGGCGTTTTCTGGATGAGCGGCTTGAGCCGGAGTTGAAGGAGCTAGGCGATGTTTTCTATCCCAAGGAAAATATCCGTGAATGGATGATGCAGCTAGGGGAATTTGGCATTGTCAACGCGCCCCAGCCGGAATCGGATGGCGGGCTGGGCCTGTCCTGGCGCCTGCATGTACAGCTGATTGAAGAGCTGGCATATTCCTCCGGCGATTTGGCGATCGTCGCGCTGGTTAATGCCGCTGCCACGTCGATGCTCCTGAGGCTCGCGCCGGATCATATTAAATCACGATATGCCGGCCCGATGCTGCGCGGTGAGATAATAGGTGCGGTTGGCATATCGGAACCAGATATCGGATCGGATGTGTCGGGCGTCAAGACCCGCGCCGTGCGTGATGGCAATGACTGGATTATAAACGGAGAGAAAACCTGGATCACAAATGGAGAATATTCTGACTTTTTCATCTGTACATGCCGCTCGGATGAAAATCAGCTGACGCACATTTTGCTTGATCGGGAAGAGCATCCCTATGAGGTGCGCGGCATTCCCAAAATAGCACTGAACAGCCAGTCAACTTCACAGATATTTCTGAATGATGTGCGGGTGCCGGTCAGCAATACAATCGGCGAAATTGGTAGCGGGTTGAAAAATACACTGACCCTGTTTGAACGGGCGCGCATCCATGTCGCGGCTTGGGGCTATGGCATTGCCAGACGGGCACTGGAAGAATCCATTAAATATGCACAGGATCGCGTCCAGCATGGCAAACAAATTGCCGGACATCAACTGATCGCCGACAAGATTGCGACCATGGCAACCCAGATTGATGCTGCGCGATTGCTTGCGCTTCGGGCGGCATCTATGATTGACGCAGGTCAGCGCTGTGATGTCGAATGCGCTATGGCGAAATGGTACGGCACGGAAATAGCAGTGGAGGCTACGCGCCAGGCGGTTCAGATACATGGCGGCAATGGCCTAACGAAGGAATTCATCGTCGAGAGATTGGCCCGCGAAGCCATGATTACACCCATTCCTGACGGCACTACGGAAATTCAGAAGCTCTTGATCGCTCGGGGTTTGACCGGCATTTCCGCATTCCGGTGAATGGGACCATGACAATGGGACAGGGGCCGCTCAGCGGCATCAGGATAATTGAAATGGAGGGGATCGGACCGGGGCCCTTTAGTGGTATGCATCTGGCCGATCTTGGCGCCGATGTCGTACTGATCGAGCGCAAGGAAAAAGGTAGTAATCCCGGCTCGACAATGCCGATTGGTATATTGAAACGCGGGAAACGTTCCATTGCGCTTGATCTCAAGAATTCGGATGACCAAGAGCTGTTGATGAATCTGATCGAGGGAGCGGACGCTCTGATTGAGGGGATGCGTCCTGGTGTAATGGAGCGTCTGAACCTTGGTCCCGATGCCTGTATGAAACGCAATCCTCGGCTGGTCTATGGCCGAATTACCGGATGGGGACAGGATGGACCATTGGCACAGGCGGCCGGTCACGATCTCAACTATGTGGCTGTCAGTTCCGCCATGTGGTATGCTAGCCCTGCGGGCGGAAAGCCCCTGCCGCCGCCCGGCCTTGTCGGGGATGTCGGCGGCGGTGCCAATTACCTGACCATTGGTCTTCTGGCAGGGATTATCCGGGCGCGCACAACTGGCAAGGGCGATGTCATTGATGCGGCGATTGTGGACGGGTCGGCTCATATGATGAATTTGGTGTTCGACCTTTTGCCGAAGGGTTTGATGCAACCGGAACGAGGCCAAAGCGCTCTGGACGGAGCGCCCTGGTATAACAGTTACCGATGTGCTGATGGTCGATATATAACGTTAGGAAGTCTCGAACCAAAATTCTATTCGGTGCTACTGGATCTGTTGAACCTTACAGACGATCCCGTGTATGAACACCAGTTCGATAAGAACGCATGGGCCAATCAAGCCAAACGGCTAAGCGATTTGTTTGCTTCTCAACCGAGCGCGCATTGGTGCGAACTTTTGGAAGGAAGCGATGCCTGTTTTGGTTTGGTGACAAGCCCTACCGACGCTGCGGATCACCCTCATAATAAGGAACGCGGCATATTTGATGACAGTCTCGGCTTTAGACAAGCCATTGCTGCACCACGTTTTGCGTCTGTGTCCAACGATTTTCTTGGTGAGGCACCTTTACATAATGAACATCGGCAGGAATTGATTGACGAAATGGTTAGTGAGCAAAGACGGTGGATTGGCGCTCATTGAATAGTGGCATCAGTTGCACCGCTGATCAGTTTGTTTAAGTTCTGCATCTTAGAAGATTATAAAAGTGTATTAGGGGGAAAAATCATGCGATTTGTTTATTTGCGCAGTGCGTCCGTTATTGTAATAGCTGCGCTGGCTCTGTCGACGGCAGGAATGGCACAAGCTCAGGAAACAGATCAGTTAACCTCTGATCAAGATCAGTCATCCGGCGGTTTTACTTTTCTGGACGATGTGATTGTTGTCACCGGCACTAAAAAGGCTGGCGGTGAGAATGTGCAGGATGCCGCGTTGGCAATTACAGCCTATGGCTCAGAAACATTGGATGCTCTGCAAGTACGCGACATTTCTAGTCTTAGTTTCAAAATGCCGAATGTTGCACTTGATGAGGTCGGCACTACGAAAGGCGTTGCGAATTTTGCTATACGCGGCCTCGGAGTGAATTCATCGATTCCTTCGATCGATCCAGCTGTCGGTGTATTTGTCGACGGCGTCTATCTGGGGATAAATGGAGGCGTTGTATTTGACACATTTGATCTGGAAAGCGTGGAAGTACTGCGCGGTCCACAGGGCATTTTGTTTGGGAGGAACGTGACTGGTGGCGCAGTATTGCTAAATACCGCTGACCCTAAGAATGAATTTCAGACAACAGCAAAACTAATCGCCGAATCTGGTCTCCGCGGGACAGGCGGAAATTATTATGCCATGGGCACGGTCACCGGCCCGATTGTTGAAGACAAGCTGTCCGCCAAATTGGCACTCTATTACAATAAGGATGATGGTTGGTTCAAAAATACGTTGGCCTCCGGCGAAACAGAGACTTTTGGTGAGTCTGAAACAGTTATCGTACGCGCCGCAATCAAAGTAACACCTAACGATATTGGTAATTTCACCTTGAAATTTGAGCACGGTGAAGCCGATGGTCAGGGACCTGCCAACCAAAACCATATAAACGGACGTGGGGTAGAGGCGGCACCTTTAAATCCTCCGGGCACTTCCGGAAGGTTCAGCCGTGAGAGCTTTGATTTCTCCATTGATGAGCTCGGCTTTTTCGATACAAGTTGGAACCAAGTGATTGCTACGATCAACGTTGATGTCAATATTGGTGATGGCGGTTCTATTGTCAATGTTTTCGGTTGGCGCGAATATGAACAGACGGCTCGCAGCGACATTGACGGCACTCCACTGTCACTGTTTCATGGGGACTTTGCAACAAAGCAGAACCAGATATCGAACGAACTGCGATTTAATGGACGCTTTGGCGACATGGTCGATTTGACGACAGGTATCTATTATTTCTCACAGAAACTGGTATATACAGAAGGACGCGATCTGCTTGGTGCGCTGACGCCAACAGGCGTACCGGCACTGACACAGCATGGCGGTGGTATAGTAGATCAGGAGACATTCGGCGTCTTCGCCGCGGTTGACATAGACCTGACCGATAGTTTTTCGATCAACGCCGGTATCCGCTATGCTGACGAAACAAAAGATGCCCAAGTCGCATCACTCGTTAATAATGTGAATACCCCTTGTAATGTCATCGCGGGAACTTGCGCATTCGATTTCGTGGATATATTCCAAACGTCGAACTGGTCACCCAAGATCGGTATTGGCTATGAATTCAGTCCGGATGCACGAATGTACGCGCATTGGGCGCGGGCCTATCGGGCCGGTGGTTTCAACTTGCGTAATACAGCCGCTGATAAGGTTAATTTTGGACCTGGTCCGTTTCAGGATGAACAGATCGATTCCTTTGAGTTGGGCTTTAAGTCTGAGCCCATGCCGCGCTCGCGTCTGAACTTTGCGGTCTTCTATAACCAAATGGAAAGTCTGCAGCGTGAAATTCTCTTGACTGATCCGATTGCGGGTATCGTTCAGGTTATTCGGAACACTGCCGATGCTACCATCTGGGGCGTTGAGATCGACGGCCAGATTGAAATTCTTCCTGGCTTATTGCTTGAAGGTTCTCTCGGATATGTCGACGGTGACTATAAAAACGTGGTGTTTGACCTCAATGGCGACGGAGTAATTGATACAGATGATGCTTCTCTGCAGATTCCGCGCCTCGCTAACTGGACCGGTAATATCGGGCTGATCGCCGAACAAGAAATGGACTTTGGTACCCTAACTGGCCGGGTCGCCTATTCACATCGTGATGGTGCGGCGCTTACCGACAATAATCTCGGTTTTTTAAACCCATCTGACCGGATTGATGCCAGCGTTTCGTTCGCGCTCATGGATGGGGATATGACTTTCACACTCTATGGTAAGAACCTGACCAACGATGTGCAGCATGGCGGCGATACGCAGCTTCCGGACATCTTGGGGCCGGTACCGCTCGGCGGCACACTTGCGCCGCTTTCTCGCGGAAGGACATTTGGCATCGAGTTGAGGTTGAATAGCTTTTGATGCGATAGCATTGATTTCCGGGTCGGGCTGCTAAGTAAATATTACATTTCTCCTTTGCCGAAACGGCATCGCAATGTTTGCCGCAACCGATCCGGATTGAAAACGAATATGGGATTCGTTTTCCAGACAAAACTGGAGGTTTCTCTTTACGCACTTGTCACCTGACGGGTGTTGAAGAGGGGGAGAGGTGGCTCGGGAAAACTGCACAGCGGGATAAGTGGATTTTCTGTCTAACGGCGGCCAAGGCGGCCGCATGACAGGAGCGTATATGAGCAGACGACCACGCCGGAACCACAGTCCGGCATTTAAAGCAAAGGTGGCATTGGCTGCGGTGAAGGGTGAGAAGACGCTGGCTGAGTTAGCGCAGCAGTTTGACGTTCACGCAAACCAGATCACGGCCTGGCGCACTCAGTTGCTGGAAGGGGCTGCGGGTGTTTTCGGATCGGACGGCGGTAGCGCAGCGGCAGAGCCGGCGATCGACGTAAAGACGATGCACGCCAAGATTGGCGAGTTGACGCTGGTGAATGATTTTTTGGCCGGAGCGCTCGGGAAAGCCGGACTGTTGCCGGGCGCAAAACGATGATCGATCGCAAGCACGCATTGCCGCTCGTGCGGCAGGCCCGGGAATTGAGGATCAGCCGTGGCAGCGTGTATTACCTGCCTCGGCCGGTATCGCCTGCCGATCTGGCGATCATGCGGCGGATCGATGAGCTGCACCTGGAGTTCCCGTATGCAGGCAGCCGAATGCTGCGCGATCTTCTGCGCCAGGAGGGCATCAAGATCGGCCGCCTGCATGTCGCCAGCTTGATGAAGAAGATGGCGATCGAAGCCATCTACCGCCGCCCGAACACTTCGAAGCCGGCTCCAGGGCATAAGATCTACCCCTATTTGCTGCGAGGACTGCCGATCGTGCGGCCGGGTCAGGTGTGGGCTACAGACATCACCTACATCCCGATGGCCAGGTAAACCTCCTCATACTTCACTGAACGCCAGAGCCGTTCTACAATGACGTTGTCGCGCCATGCACCCCTGCCGTCCATGCTGATGGCGATTTTTTCGCGCAGCAGCACGCTGGTGAAAGCCATGCTGGTGAACTGACTGCCCTGGTCGGTGTTGAATATCTCAGGGTTGCCATAGCGGGCCAGTGCTTCTTCCAGGGCCTCGACGCAAAAATCAGCCTCCATCGTGATCGATAGTCGCCATGAGAGAACCTTGCGACTGAACCAGTCGACGATGGCAACGAGATAGACAAAACCCTTGCACGCCTATGGCGGGGTCAGCGAAGCCCGGTCGTCGATCGGCAGGTATCTGGGCTTTTACAATGGGAGAAGACCGCATTCGAGCCTTGCCGCCAAGACGCCCGATCAAACATATTTTGACAACCTACCTGTGAAAATGGCAGCATGAATTTGGCAACCGATATGGGGTGTCATTCCGGTCGGGCTACGCCCTCCCTGCATGACACCCCATATCGGAATATTGAGGAAACAAACGGCAGACGATCCGCTTATCTTTTGCCAATCGCTGTGCAAACAAACCGAGCCACCTCTGTATTCTCGATGGATG
Organism: uncultured Sphingorhabdus sp.; assembly: GCA_963974765.1. Classification (GTDB taxonomy): domain Bacteria; phylum Pseudomonadota; class Alphaproteobacteria; order Sphingomonadales; family Sphingomonadaceae; genus Parasphingorhabdus. The sequence continues at coordinate 1,934,934 of CAXBEI010000001.1, read as the reverse complement.
ATGTGGGATTAGTTAGGACGTTACGGGACATTGAGGAGTTCCTTGCATCTGCGCCAGTTCTCCCCTTCCCGGCAGCCTCCCCTCTTCAACACGTAAGAAAACACTTTCCTACAGCTATATGTTCTATTTATGTTCTCATCCGATTCGATACAAGATGGAGATGAATTTTGGCAAAGATGCTATCAATAGGGCTGCTTACGATTACGCTGTGCTCGAGCGTGGCATGGGCACAAGATGTGAGTTTACAGGAAAGCAATGGCGGTCCTACAACGGAACTTGGGGATCAGCAGGCCGATGAAAATTCAACGTTTCAGCTATTCCAGCATGGAATTTGGCAGCCAGCAAATCCATTGCAAACCATCCCCAGAACATCTGCAGTTCATGATGATGCCAGAACCAATCTACAAAAGAGAAAGCTTTCAAGGCTCAGCCGAACTGCTTCGTCCAGGCGGACTATCTATATATCCTCCATCCGGGCAGCGGAAAGGAAACACGCCCTCCCCTTTGGGTTGCTCGACGCTCTAATTTGGCAGGAATCACGGTATAATCCAATGGCTGTAAGCCCAGCGGGTGCTGTTGGTCTGGCCCAACTTATGCCAGGAACAGCTTCGGACCTTGGGGTACGCAATCGCTATGACCCTGTGGCCAACATTAACGGCGGTGCCCGCTATTTAAGGCAAATGTTGGACAAATTTGGCGGAATTCACTTGGCGCTAGCGGCATATAATGCCGGACCGAATGCGGTGCAGCGAGCCAAAGGTATTCCTCGATATCGGGAAACCCGCGACTACGTGAAGAAGGTTCTAGCGCGCTGGACAGAATCGGGACTGTAGGACAGAGAACACTTGATCATGAACCATTCAAACTCAAACCGCCTTCGGCTGACTGGCAAACTCATCAAAGGGGACCGCCGATATGTCCTGCAATGTGATGATAAAAGCGTTTGGAAACTGGATTTTCAAGACAATGAAGTTCCCGAAGATAATCACATGGTATTGGTTGAGGGTGTGAAAACTGGAGTTGACTCCATTGCGGTTGATTGGGTTGGTGAAACAAAATAACCTATTGTCGGCTGCAGTCACAGATACGAACAAGATCATCAGACCAAAGTTGCAACGCCTCGCGTTTTTCATTCATCCAGTTATATCGTTGGTAAACTTTGACGATACCAGCCTGAGAACCGCTAACGTGATTGAGAATTGCCTCAGTCACTTCCAACCTTACTCCCAGCCGCTGCAGGTTTGTAGCAACAGTCCGCCGGATGTCATGTAATGTCCAATGCAGAACGGGACGTTGCAAGTCAGATTGAACGTCGGCCCTCAACCGTCGCAACAATTTGGATATACCTGATGCACTAGTTTTTGGATTTGTCGCAGAAGGAAACAGCTTGCTGCTACCATCAGTAACCAGGCAACCTGAAACGACACGGCAAGCTTCTTCGGAAAGTGGAATGATAACAGCGTTGTTATTTTTTGCGCTCGACGCAGGTAAGTTCCAGACTTTTTCTTCTAAATCAAACTCCGCACGTTCAGCTCCAAATACTTCGCTTCGCCGTGCAGCGGTGAACAGCATGAGTTTCAAACTATGCTGCCAAGGAAACGGCTGATTTTCAACAGCCTTCCAAAGGCTTTTCAATTCTTCATTCGACAAAACCCTATCACGAGGTTTCGGTGCTGGTGGTCTGCTTGCTGCTGTTACTGGGTTGTACGCTAGAGTTTCTACTCGTGGTAAAACCCAATTGAAAAACACTGACATTTGCGCAGCAACAAGCCGGGCCATTACCGGCGCAGAACGCTCGCCATAAGCGATGCCATCAATTAACCGAGTAACATCCGTGCGCGTTATGGCGTCCACCGGACGACCGCCAAGCTCCGGTAAAACGTACTTTTTGAATATGCGCCGTATTTCTTTTGCAGATCGCTTGTTCTCAACGCGCTGCTGATCGTAAGTACTCCACAGTGCGGAAACCGTTTTGTTCGATCGTTTATCAGGCTTCGCCAGCTTCCGGCCGCTCTCAATGTCAGCACAAGCCTGGAGCGCTTTCTGCCTAGCCTTAGCCAGACCAATCCCGGGATAGTCTCCCAGAGTGATCTTTCTGAACTTTCCAGCAACCCGTTTTCGAACAATCCAACGACATTTACCTGTCGATCCTTTTACAAATCTCAACCCAACACAATCACTATCTGCGAGCTCCACTCGTCCTCGCAATGGTGTTTTCACCGCTTTTAATTTAGCATCAGTAAGCTTTATTTGATTTGGCATTTTGGCCTCTTAAAAACGTGCTACCCGGGTAGCGTTTCGAGAGGATACTATGGGATTGGCTGGAACATATCAAGAACATTATTTTTCTATTATCTAATTATTTCAGACGTTTAGGGAATATGTGGGATATCAAAATATCGGCTTAAAAAAACTTTTAATCAGTAGGTCGCTGGTTCGAACCCAGCAGGGCTCACCATTATTTCCGCCATTCTGGCTGATTTAGTGGTCTATATCATTTACTCATGTCCGTTTACTATTCCAAATTGCTCCCCGTCAGCATGAATTTGTCACACCGCCCTATGGCAAGATCATGATCAGTCATGCTGCCCGCTATGAGACGAGTCAAAGCGAATTCGGCTCCATCCGTTCCAAGAGTGGCGGTGCGCCCTATCTTCTGCCAAAGGCCAACGGTTCGCAGCGTACATCTTACAAAGATTGTTGTGATCCCGAGCTTCAGCAAATGGTGCTGGACCATTTTGAGAAAGATTTTGATCTATTGGGATATGATAGCAATTATAATCCGGGCTTGCTATTTCACCTCTTTGAAAAGACCATATAGCTACCCTTTTCATGCTGACCCGTCAGACAAATGTCACCATGCATGATCCATGCGTGGAACGCAGTATCTTTGGTCTCGCCGTCCTTTTTCGTTCCGAGAAATACCTGGCTTGATAGTCCTCTGCGTGAAAGCAGCCAGCGGCAAGCCATGGCTTGCGGCAGACATACGGCCTCAAAAGGCATTTTCTTCGCGGTGCGCCGAACCCGGCGGCCAACAGATCGAGCCCGCGCGCTATTGAGTTCGTCGGTTTCAACGATGCTGTTGGGCGCATGATCAATCACACCCAGCGTCCAGCGCCAATAGCGAAACGGAACAAATTTCACTAGAAAACGTGCTGACGCCAGCGTCAATATTGTTTCTGCGCCCCATATCGCTTGAACAACCGGTGTTCGGATATTTTTCAACAAGATAGTCATGATCATGAATCTATAGACATAAAAAGTTGGTTCCAGCAACTCGCTATCAACGGAATTTCCTTCCAATCCCGCAGAATTTCTATCATTTTGATCGATTGTCGGATCGATTGATATTTACCGGGCTTCCCGCAAACATGCCCTGTGCATCGCGGCATTTTCAGCAAGGCGGAACCGGTCCGGCGAGCGGGACTATAACGGCTACATCAGCAAAGCCGGGAGTCCGAACCTCCGTTCGGCGCCATGTGAAACGGCGAACAATCTGCGGGTGCGCGTCAAGCCGCCGCTTGTCTTGCGAACATGGAGTCAAAGGCTCGCCGAAACGAAAGGCCACAAATGCGCACGGGTCGCTGTGGCCCGCTGGCAGCCAATCATTCTGCAAGAGCAATTTATGGGTGTGTGGCAGAAAATAATGTGCCCCCCTGACACCAGTCACTTACGGACTGGCGTCAGCTTTCGGGGAGATTGCCTTCCGGCTGCTTTAATTTTCCATCCAATCACTTCGAACGGGCGCAATGGGTGGGAAGCGGAATGGCAGGTTTTGGGCACTAGGCATAAGAAAGCAAACATTGGAACCAATTGTTCTGACGATGGACAGATGCCATAGATAGATTGGCACATATAGTATTGTGTCCCCGGAACTGTGGTTGTTCCCCTCCTTAACCAGAGAGTATTTTTGTCAAGGCAGCCATCGCTTTTTCTGCACCGACGCCGATGACGCCTTCGGCGAACGCTCCAGATAAAAATATTAAAGGTGGTAAGACCCACCTCGCCAACGCACCTCGCTCGGCGCGTGCAAGTACGAGGTCCTTGGCTGTTTGCAATTCGATTAACACGACATCCTTTGAATAGGTCGAAGGAAATGGTTCGTTGAAGCCTGTCACCAACTTGAGCATCTCGCTCAGTTCATCCGCCAGTTCTGATCTAGCCGCCTCTATGTCTTCCGGTGTAAGTTCCTGAAGATCACCTGCCGCTCTATCCTTCAGATGTTCGAGTGTGCGAAGACCAGCCGCTCGGCGACTTAAGGGTTCAGTGTTCCCAAGACTGGTGAAGACACGGCCATCGGAGGCCTGACTAGCTACGTACCATTTTTCAAGTTCAGGCATATAGTGAGACAGCACCACGTTTTCACTTGGAACTCTAGCATCCAACGAGCCTGTGAATCTTGGCACTGCGCTTAAGACCTTCTTCCGTCTCGTACGACTTTTTGGCATAAGCCCTCCAAGCCAAAAGTTTGGCTGTTTCCGGTACCCAACGCAAGCACTAATCCGAGGATACGATGCAAATTCGCATCAATCCACGCCTTCGGCCTTGCCTGCGTTTTTTGTAATTCCGGCGAAAGGAACTAAGGCGCGCTGAATGTCTCGTTTCGGACGTCGCATCCGGCTTCCAAATGTCGTATTTTGGGGCGCTAGCTGACGGACTACTTTTATTTCACCATTGTCGCGACCTTATGTCGCAAACTGGGTGATTTGCTGACGGTCCGGTATCAATGGCGCAAATGCGCGATGCAGACATCCCACGGTAGAGGGAATAAACATACAATATGGGCGCAATAATGCGGCTCGCTCGGCGGCTGTAAATCCAAGGCCGGGGTTCCGTCCAGCAAGTCACTAGCGGCTTGTTTATCTCACTTTGGAAAGAATCGCCTTGATCGCTTCAGGATTCTCGATCGTGTTTGGCATCGTTACTACTTGACCATTAGCGATCGCGCGCAATGTCGAACGCAGGATTTTGCCGGAGCGTGTTTTGGGTAACGCAGCGACGACATGGATCGTCCGCACAGATGCGACAGCCCCTATTTCCGAACGAGCATGAGCTATACATGCTGCTGCCAGCTCCTTTTCATTGTCCTGTGTAGAAGCGACTACAAACGCGACAGGAATCATGCCCTTGAGCTGATCGTCGGCCCCGATTACCGCACATTCGGAAACCCCTTCGACCTCTGCCAGTGCGCCTTCCATCTGACCGGTCGACAGCCTGTGCCCGGCGACATTGATGATGTCGTCGGTTCGGCCCATCACATGCATGAAACCGTCGGCATCGCGGAAACCCGCATCGCCGGTTTCATAATATCCGGGATAGGTTATGAAGGCTTTCTGATATCCTTCCCGATTGCCCCAGAGGCTCTGGTAGCAGCCCGGCGGCAGGGGGCATTTGATCGAAATACTACCCACTTTCCCCGCAGGGACCGGCTCGCCATCGTCATCCAGCACATGAAAGCTGTAACCGGGCACCGGGAATCCGGCGCTTCCGGCTTTTCGCCGCACATCACCGAGGCCCAGACTGGTTGCCAGAGCTGGCCATCCGAGCTCCGTCTGCCACCAGTGATCAATGACTGGTCGGCCCAAGCGCTGCTCCAGCCATTTTATCGTGTCCGGATCTGCGCGTTCACCCGCCAGGAATATGGCTCTCAGCGACGGCAAATCACTTGCCGGATAAAGCTCGCCATTTTCATCGTCTTTGCGAATGGCGCGAATGGCGGTCGGAGCCGTGAAAAATACAGAAACCTGGTTGCGCTCGATAATCCGCCAGAATTCTCCGGCATCAGGAGTGCCCACTGGCTTGCCTTCATACAGCACGACAGTGGCACCCGCGAAAAGCGGAGCATAGACAATATAGCTGTGGCCCACGACCCAGCCGACATCGGAAGCGGCCCAGAAACATTCGCCGGGCATCAGGCCGTAGATATGTCTCATGCTCCAGTTGAGCGCCACCGCATGTCCGCCGTTGTCCCGCACCACGCCTTTCGGCGTTCCGGTCGTGCCCGATGTATAGAGAATATAGAGCGGGTCGGAGGACATCAGAGGGACGCAATCGGCGGGTTCGGCCTTGGCCAGCTGGTCCGACCAGTCTTGCGCCCATCCATCCGCAATATCCGCAGGCAGAGTTTCCCGCTGGTACATGATGACGGCCGGAACGTGATGCTCGGCCAGCGCCAGACTTTCGACAACCAGTGGCTGATAGGGGATGATCTTTTTTCCCTCTATGCCGCAGGAGGCGGTCAGCAATAATTTAGGCTCGGCGTCATCGATCCGTTTTGCCAGTTCCGGCGGCGCAAAACCACCGAAGACGACGGAGTGGATGGCACCGATTCTGGCGCAGGCAAGCATGGCGAACACGGTTTGCGGAATCATCGGCATATAGATGATCACCCGATCGCCCTTCTGCACGCCTTGCGCCGCGATCATGCCAGCGGTTTTTGCGACCTCTGCCTGCAATTCCCGGTAGGTGAACGTCTGCCGTTGCCCGGTGACCGGACTTTCGTAGATGATCGCTTGCTGGTCAGCCCTGCCGCTATCGACATGGCGGTCGACGGCATTGTAACAGCTGTTCATCCGCCCATCGGGGAACCAGCTGTTGCTGTCCTCATCCCAGCCAATGCTGGGCGCTGCTATCCAGTCAATTTCCGACGAAGCTTCCAGCCAGAAACGGTCCGGATCGGCAATACTGTCAGCTATCGATTTTTCATAATCATGCATCTGCAGCAGCTTACCCGTTCGATAGCTCGGTTAAAAGGGTATGATCCAATATTGATGTCACATTATCGTCTTCGTCGAGAAAAACGACCGGGCCATGGTTGGTAAAATATAGCTCCGTATATTCCGGAAAGGCCGTATGATCGTGGATGACATCCAGGGGCTCATAGCCATAGGTCCCCTCGAGCGCCGTGCCCATTCGATATTCCATCTTGCCTTTGACAACATAATATTCCCCCGCGCCGAGATGGCGGTGTCGAGGGAAAAAGCTGCCCGGCTGGCAGCGCAACAACACCGTCCACCGGCCAGTTTCCTTGCTGGCAAAGAAAAGTTTAAACTCGATTCCGTCGACCAGGTTGAACCAGTCAATATCTTCGGGAGTGGTGAGCAGTTCCGGCACTAATTCCATGTTTGAATCCTATCTTTGGTCTGGGGTCAGAATGTGAGCCGGAGTTCGGCACCATAGGTCGCGCGTTCGCCGTAATAGCGCGGCACGAAGCCGAAACCGCGGAGGTCGGTCGCGTCGACAATATAGGCCTTGTTGGTGACATTTTTTGCCCAGGCCGCCAATTCCCAACCATTGTCAGGGTCGGAAAGCGATGCACGCAGGTTGAGCAAGCCATAGCCTTCACCAGAACTGATCAGCGGATCTTGGGCATTATTATAATATTTCTTGCCGGTATAATTATACTCGGCCCGCCAGCGCGTCTCGAAGCGCCCGACCGGCACCGTCACCTGCGCATTGGCTGAAAGGGTAAACTTGGGCGCTCCCGGCAGGCTGTTGCCGGAAAAATCCCTTGGCAGGCCCGAAACCGGATCAATCGCACCCGACAGGTAATTTTTGAACTTCGCATCCAGAATGCCAAAGTTCAGCCCTAGATCCAGCCAGTCAGTCGGCGTCGCAAAGGCCTCCACTTCGATACCCTTGATCGTCGCATCGGCGGCATTGTCGAGGCCCAGCGTGGGAACCGCGCTACCCGCCTGCGTGTTGACCGAAAGCACCTGAAGGTCGCTATAGTCATAATAGAAAGCAGCGACATTCAGCCTCAGATTTCTATCGAACAGGGTCGACTTGAGGCCGACTTCGTAGGAAATCAGCGTTTCCGGATCCACCTGCGTGCGCTCTGCGACATTGGTAATGATCCCGATATTGAAACCACCGGCTTTGAACCCCTTGTCGACGCTAACATAGGCCAGAACATCATCGGTGACATCATAATCAGCCGAAAGGCGCCAGGAGAATGACTTATAGGAATCTCGCAGACTGGCGAACGGCACCAGCGGAACCGGGGCGCCATTGACAATGTCATCATCGAAAAATCCGGATATCAGATCGGCCTGATGGGTCGCGCGAACTTTGTCGATTGTATATCGGGCGCCAACGGTCAGGCGCAGCTCCGGAACCACCGAATAAGTCGCCTGGCCAAATGCAGCATAGGCCTTGTTTTTGCGCGTCGCCTGGGTGATCACCGGCAATGCACCCTGAGCAAAGGTCAGTTCCCCTAGCAGATCGGCATTGCTGCGCGCGTTGAAATCCTCGTAGAAATAATAGAGTCCGGCAATCGCATTCACGGTGCCGTCATCATAGGACAGCTGAAACTCCTGGGTGAACTGTTCGGCATCCGTCAAAAAGGTGATTTCGTCGATCCGGAAAGGCCCGCCATCGACATCCACTGCATTGTCAACGTCGCTCTTGTCATAGCCGGTGAGCGACCGGACCGACCAGTCGCCAAAATCATGCTGCGCGACAAAATTCACAAAGACATTGTCCGAGTGGTTCCGCGAAGGGCCATTGTAATTGAGCAGCCGCTCGTCGTCGGGGAAGGGATCGGTATAGCCGAACAGATCGGTACCGTTGATCGTGCCCACCGGCTTGTTTTCCAGATAGTCGCTGCGATCCCGGCCACCACCGACTGTCAGCCGGAGATCGGTGTCGGGGCCCGGACGCAATCGAAAAATCGCACGCGCGGCGGCTTCATCAACATTGATCGCATCCGTGCCGTCAAAGCGGTTGAATTTTTCACCATCCCGTTTGCGGATCATGCCGGCAACGCGAACTGAAAATCCGTCGGTAATCGGAAGGGAGGCTGCCACTTCACCTTCAAACAGGCTGAAACGGCCATAGCCGAAACGGGCGTTCCCCTCGAACCGGTCGTCAGGCAATTTGGAGAAGAACTGGATCGCACCACCGGTGGCATTTTTCCCGAACAAGGTTCCCTGCGGCCCGCGAACCACTTCTATACGCTCCAGATCAAACAGCGAAAATATCTGGCTGCCGGTCGATGCGACCACCACATCATCACGGTAAACGCTGATTGGGCCGATGGACGAACTGTTGAAATCATTATTGCCGACGCCGCGAATGAATATGTTCGGGACACCGCCGAATGTCTTGATTTCGAGATTGGGTACCTGGTCGCCGATTGAAAGGCTGTTGGTAAAACCGGAATCCGCGATCATCTGCGTGTCAAATGCAGAGACGGACACCGGCACGTCCTGCAGATTTTGCGCCCGTTTCTGCGCAGTGACCACAATGACATTGACGCCGCCGCTCTGCTCATCCGCTCCGACATCATCCGACACCGCCTGGGCGAGCGCAGTGCCATGGGCTAGCAGAGAAACCGATGCAAGGGATGCGACTATGGTTGCGCGACAAATATTGTTCATTGTTTTTCCTTCTCCTGAACGGTGAGCCGTCTTGACTGCGGCTATCCGATTGGCCGTTTATTAGCCTTCATGGGCCTGATGTTTCTTGCGTGGGAACGGCATCGTTTTTGTATTCGGGTGAACCGATATCTCCAAAATTGTTCCAGAGAGACACCTAAGTTGGTAATTTGTGCCAGAAAACCACACCGTCTTGCGAATGCCGACCAGCCGTCGTAGCGTTGGCTCAGGAGAGGGATCATGAAAATAATCGAGGAAGAGAGCTGGCGATCGGCCAGCCTGCCTCCGACAAGGCAATTGCCCGGCTTTCAGGAGGTGCTCGACCGCACCCATTTCCACTGGGACCTGAAATCGGATCGCAATGACCAATATATAGCCGAAGTGCGCCGGCGGGCCGTGAATGACTATATGCTTACCCATATTGTCGCGGATCCGGTAACCGGATTTCGGTCGATGGATGACATCAAGAAAAGCGCCGATGCCTATTTTTGTCTGCTATTTTTCACGGAAGGTGAATGCCTGCTTGAGCAGGGCGCGAATGAAACCGTCGTTTCAAATGGTAAAATCGCGATCTGGGACAGCACGCGCCCGGCTAAATTCCAGAATACCAGCCGCCTGAATCAATTTTCGATATTGATCCCGCGCGACAATGCAAAAATGATGATCCCGGGTATCGAAGACATGTGCGGCCTGAGCGTGGATGGAACGAAAGGCCTCGGATCGATACTGCATTCCCATCTTATGCAAATCCATCAGGCGATTGAACTGGTGGAGCCGGAAGACCGGCCGGCGGTTTTGCGGGCGACGATAGAATTGGTCGCGGCAGCCTTCAAGCCGGAAAGTGCCAATCGGTCGACGACGGCATTCCGTCAGGCCGTTCTGAACAGGGTGCAGGAATATATCGTTGCCAATCTCGGCGAACCGACCCTTTCCCCGGCTTCCATAGCGGCGGCTTTCAAGTTCAGCCCGCGCTATCTGCATCGCTTGTTCGAAGAATCCGATGAGAGCGCCGGCAGCTGGATTCGCAAACGGCGATTGCATGCCGCCAAGGCCGATCTCTGCGAGCCGGCCAAAAGCAGATTGTCGGTGACCCAGATCGCGATGCAGCGCGGCTTTGCTGATGCCTCGCACTTCAGCCATGCGTTCAAAAACGAATTTGGACAGTCGCCGCGGCAGTTCAAACAATCCTATCGGAACAACGAAAACGGCTACTGAGCCAATCGTTCCGCCTTCAGTTCGCCCAGAATCAACTTTGTTGCCACGCTGACACAAGCGGGCTGACAAGCGTTCGGCTAATCCCGAAAAAACAAAAAAAGAGGATGGGATTATGGCAGGACGACTGCAAAACAAGGTCGTGTGTATCACCGGCGCAGCGCAAGGCATTGGAGCCGGAATCGCCGAGGCGATGGCGAAAGAAGGCGCACGCATTATCATTGGCGATGTTAATGACGACGGCGCCAAGGCGCTCGCGGAGCAAATCGGTGCACATGCTGTTCACCTGGATGTTTCCTTGCAAGAGGACTGGCAGGCGCTGGCCGAATATATAGGCGAGCATTTTGGAAAACTGGATATTCTGGTCAACAACGCAGGTCTGGAACTCGTGAAACCGATGAAGGATCACAGTCTGGCCGATTGGCGGCAAGTCATGGCCGTCAACGTGGACGGCATTTTTCTGGGCTGCAAGACTCTCGAGGCGATGCTGCGCGAATCCGGGAAGTCGGGTTCCTCCGCTTCGGTGATCAATATTTCGTCGATTGCGGGCCTCGTCGGCTACCCGGACCAGCTGGCCTATAACACCTCAAAAGGCGCCGTGCGGCACATGTCAAAGAGCCTGGCGATCGAATGGGCTGCACATGGCGATGCGATCCGCTGCAATTCAATCCATCCCGGATGCATCCGCACCCCGATGCTCGAAATGGCGGTGGAAGGATGGGTCGAAAATGGCTCCGTACCCGCAGATGATCCATGGACGGCAATCGCCGCGCTATGTCCGTTGAACAAGGTTGGCTTGCCGGAAGATATCGCCATGGGCGCGATATATCTCGGCTCGGACGAGTCGCGTTTTGTCACTGGTATCGAACTGGTGATTGACGGCGGATGGGTCGCCCGATGAGCAACGAAAACCACCGCCTCTGGATGTATGCCCAGATGGTCAAGAGCCGTCATTTTGAAGATCTGATCAAACCGGCCTATTTTGAAGGCAAGACGCCGGTGTTTAATATGGCGAAAGGCCCCCTGCCCGGCGAAATGCATCTGTCCGATGGCCAGGAACCCTGCGCCGTGGGTGTGTGCGCACATTTGCGCCCCGATGACACCGTCACCGCCACCCACCGGCCCCATCATATCGCAATCGCAAAGGGTGTCGATCTGAACGGCATGGCGGCCGAGATTTTCGGCAAGAAAGACGGACTAGCTGGCGGACGCGGCGGCCATATGCATCTGTTCGATCCGGCAGTGAATTTTTCCTGCTCGGGTATCATCGCCCAAGGCATGGGGCCAGCCGTCGGCGCCGCCATGGCAGCCAAGATGCGCGGCAGTGATGCCATTGCGGTTGCTTTCCTGGGCGAAGGTGCCGCCAACCAGGGGGCTTTCCATGAAAGCCTCAATCTCGCGTCAGTGTGGAAAGCGCCAGTGGTCTTCATCATCGAGGATAACAGCTATGGCATTTCGGTTCCGAAAAATGCCTGTACGGCCGTCGCCAGCAATGCCGACCGCGCAGCAGGCTATGCCATGCCAGGCCACCATGTCGGCGGCAATGATCCGGATGCTGTCTATGAGGCCGCCGGCATCGCGATCGAGCGCGCAAGAGCGGGCTCGGGGCCCAGTCTGATCGAGATAGAAACCAGCCGGCTAGAAGGCCATTTCATGGGCGACCCGGAAGGCTATCGCCCCAAGGATGAGGTCAGGCGATTGAAGGAAGCCGATCCGATTCCCGCCTATCGGGCCCGATTGGTCGAAGACGGGTTTGAAGAACAAGAACTTGATCGCGCTGAACGTGAAGCGCGCGAGATTGTCGACCAGGCATTTTCCTTCGCCCGCAGCAATGATTATCCCGAACCGAAGGAGGCCTTTGACCATGTCTTTGCCTGATGCAACTATCGAGAAACCGGCTGCAGAACGCCGGCTGACTATCGCCAAGGCGATGAGCGAAGCCATCGGTCAGGAGATGGAACGCGATCCGACCGTGCTGGTGATGGGCGAGGATATCGGGAAAATGGGTGGCGTGTTTGGCACAACAACCGGACTGTTCGAAAAATTCGGTGAAGCTCGCGTGCGGGACACGCCGATTTCCGAAACCGCTTTCATCGGCGCCGCTGTCGGTATGGCTGCCTCGGGCCTGCGACCGGTTGTGGAATTAATGTTCGTCGATTTCTTCGGCGTCTGCATGGACGCGATCTATAATCTGGCCGCCAAGCAAAGCTATTTTTCCGGCGGAAAGGTTTCCTGTCCGATGGTGCTAATGACATCGGTGGGCGGTGGCTATGGCGATGCCGGGCAACACAGCCAGTGCCTCTATGCGACATTCGGACATCTTCCGGGCATGAAAGTGGTGATCCCGTCCAATGCCCATGATGCCAAAGGTCTGATGCTCTCCGCCATTCGCGACGACAATCCGGTCATCTTCATGTTTCACAAGGCGCTGCAGGGCATGGGTTGGCTCGGCACCGTGGCCGGCTCGATCAACGACACGCCAGATAGTGACTATCTCGTGCCAATCGGAAAAGCCTCAATCGTTCGCGAGGGAGGTGACATCACCATTGTCGGGCTTGGAGCTACGGTTCACCAGGCGCTCGCCGCCGCCAAAAATCTGGCCAAAACCGGGATTGATGCAGAAGTCATAGATTTACGGACCATAGCGCCACTTGACCGGGCGACCATCCTCGCTTCGGTTTCCAAAACCGGGCGACTGTTGGTGGTGGACGATGATTATCTCAGTTTCGGTATCGGAGCAGAAATCATCGCCACGGTTTGTGAAGCGCTGCCAGGTCCCCTGCGATGTCCGCCGCAACGTATAGCCCATCCCGACATCCCGATCCCGTTCACACCGGTGATGGAACATTTCCTGTTGCCCGATGCCGGGAAGATCGAAAGCCGGGTCATCGCCATGCTGGGAGAGAAGAAATGAGCGACATAATCGTGCCTCAGGGGCAGTGGGAGCCGGATCAGGAAGCTGCGCTTGCAACCTGGCTCTATGGCGAAGGTGAAACCGTGCAGGAAGGCGTGACGGTCGCCGAAATAATGGTCGAGAAAACCAGTTTCGAAATCCCCGCGCCGGCCAGCGGAACGCTATCCATTTCGGTAGCGGAGGATGAAATCGTGCTTCCGGGACAGGTGGTTGGTTTGGTAAAATAATGGCCTCGACACTAGAACGAGATCTCGTCCGGCGCCTTGCCCGCGCGATCTCGGCTGAAACTGCGGTTGAAGTCTGTTCAGGTCAGCAAGCGATAGACGATGATGACGCGCTTCTCGAAAAAGCCGTCGCCTTGCCGTCCGGATCGTCCTGCCTCAGAATATGGGAAAACCGGAACTGCCTTGTGACGACCCGTCCTGTTGCCAAGCGAAAAGAGTTTGCCGAAGCGGCAAAGCTGAGCGAGCAATCAGGGTGGCCCGTCCATATCCGGTCGTCAGGCGGTTCGACCGTGATCCACCGTCCCGGGATAATGAATATATCGCTCGCCGTGGCCGCTGGCAAACGCCGCGTGCAACCCAATGCCAGCTACGCAGACTTGACTGCATTGCTGCAAGCTGCATTTCGCAAATTATATGTTGAAGCTTTTGTCGGTCCGATCGCCGGCGCTTATTGTGACGGCAATTACAATCTGTGCCTGAATGGCAAGAAAATCGCCGGAACGGCATCGCGCATCGTGCGCCGTAACAACCAAACCGCCTATATCTGTCACGCGTCGATAGCAGTCTATGGCTCGCCCGAGAGAGATATTTCCCGAATAAGTAAGTTCGAACGAAGTGTGGGGCTGGAACATGTATATGCAACATCCAGCCACACAACTCTTATGGATACGATGGGTCTTATGGACCCAATGGGTTCGAGCCTGGCATGAACAGGCTTCGATGTTACGACTATCAACTAGCGGAATTGCTCAACATGAGATCGGATGAGACCCGATCGCTGCCAGCCTAGTTCGATACCAGATAATAGGTTACCGGCCGGCTCTCGCTGGTCCGGATATTTATCTTATATCTCTCGGTAAAAAGCGGCAGCCATTCGCAATTTGCCGGCTTCGATGAAGTACGCCGGGCGCAAATATTCTTGCCCTGGCCATCGCTTATCTCGATCGACATCGGTTTGGGTGAAGCTGGCACCAGAGCCACCGATGCCTTTCTGCCTGCGAGAAAAATCTGGTCGATACTGACCCGCGATCCTGCCGAGACAATCCCCTTTTTATAGGATGGCCCAAGCGCCCGGCCGCGGTAGACCGGTGGTGTGGTCGACGGATCGATCAGGCTCGCCTGTTCGCTCCAGCTTTTCGAGAGGTTGCTTTCCTGATCCCCGTCAGGCCTGGCTCCGAGGCTTTCGAGCGTTTGTGCAGCAGTGCGGAGCGCGCGTGCATCGGAATTTTTCGCGCCCACCTGCCCTGCAACAATTGCATCGGCCGTCCGCATCACCGCGCTAGCATCAACCGCAGACCTGGCGACAACGGCCTGGCCGGGAGATGTTTGCGCAGCCGCGCCCGAAGCGACGCCGGTGCAGGCAGACAGGATCGAAACCGACCCGGCAAGTGTAATTATCGAACAATATCGGTACATCAAATCAATCACTCCCTTCCGGTCTGATCTCGAACAATGCTCCGGGTTTCGCATCCCGGCAGTCAATGACCAACCCGTTTCGCTCGGCCAATGCCTGTGACAGAGCAAGGCCAAGGCCATGCCCCCTCGCCCCGCTGGCATCAACGCGGACAAAGCGTTCGAAAACCTTCTCTCTCATATTCTCTGGAATGCCGGGACCATTATCTCGCACCGTGATGACAGGTCCCGGCCGCAAGACGAGTTCCACCTCGCCGCCTTTGGGGGTATATTTCAGAGCATTGTCGAGCAGGTTGGACAATATCCGCTGAATATGGGCGGGATTGGCCATCATATTGACCCCGGGGCTGATGTCAGTACTGAACCTTATCCCCAAATCCTCGGCGCTTTCGGCAAACAGCTCCGTGATTTCGGTTGCAATCTCCGAGATATCGCATTGTGACAAGCCGCTCCGGTCGCCTTTTTGTGCGCGGCTGGATGCTATGTCGAGCAGGGAGTCCAGCATGGTGATAATATCGCGAATATCCTGTCGTGCCCGGCCGAGCGTTTCGCCGTGCAGTCGGTCTTTGCTCTGGCCCATCGCCGCTACCAGGCGGTTATCCAGATGCATGAGCGGCGTGCGCAATTCATGCGCCGTATGGTCTGAAATATCCCGATGCGCGGCGAGCAGGGAAGCCAAACGCCCGGTCATGGCATTGCTGTGTTGCGACAGCTGGTCAAGCTCGTCACCCCGTCTGTCGACCGGGATAGTGACGGCCAGATTCCCCGCACCAATTTCGCGAAACGCATCATTTATGGTTCCCAGCCGGTTCTTCAGCCGGCGGGTAGAATAATAACCGATTATAAAAAAGATAAGGACCAGCAACAGGCCCGCGATGAGAAAAGCGGTTCTGACCCGCCCGAGCAAAGCCGACTGGGCCGATGTGTCCCGGCCAACAAGCAGCTTTAGATCCGGGTTCAACTGCGTGGCACGAGCGAAGATTTGCGTGCCGTCTTCCAGTTGAACAAACCCGGCCTCGGAATTTTCCGACGACAGTTCCGGCCAGGATCCGACATTGCCGATAATTGCGCGGCCGCTTGGCGAAGCCAGCAGATAATAGCGTTTGTCATCAGACGATTGCAATTGCAGCCGGTCCATGATCCGCTCTCGCAGCTCAGCCGGACCGCTGGTTATGTAAATGTCAGCGAGACCGGCGATATCCGTGTCGACGCTGCGCGCAATCTGCTCTTGGGATTCCGTTCGCACGATCCATTCGGTCATCACAAACAAGGCCGCCGACGACAAGATCGAGACGGTGATGACGATCAAACTCAAGCGCCCGAACAAGGAAGAGAAAATGCCCATGTTCAAACCGCGTGGAGCCGATAGCCTGCACCCCAGATCGTCTCCAGTACCGGTTTGTCAAAATCCTCTTCCAGCTTGCGCCGAAGCCGTCCGACGTTGACGTCTATGACATTGGTCTGCGGATCGAATTTCAGGTTCCAGACATTGAGTAGCAGCATTTCGCGGGTTACAATTTCCCCGGCATTTTGCATGAAATATCTGAACAGCTCGAACTCTTTGGGACTGAGCGCGACATGCCTGCCCTGTCGGTGCGCGGTGCGCGCCTTGATATGGCATTCCATGTCACCGAAAATGATCACAGCGCTATGGGATTGGCCGCTGGCTCGCCGGTGCAGAGCGCGGACCCGTGCGATCAGCTCTTCCTGTTCAAAGGGTTTGGCAAGATAGTCATCAACCCCGGCGTCCAGCCCCTCGATCCGGTTTTCCGTCCGGCCCAGAGCCGACAGCATCAACACCGGAACGTCAACGCCCGCCTCTCGCAATTTACCAATGATATCAATGCCACTCATATCCGGCAGCATCCGGTCGAGAATCACAAGATCGAATTTCGATCCGGCAGCAAGGCGCAGGCCATCGCTCCCGTCGGCTGCCCAGATGACTTTCGCACCGGTCTTGGCCAACGCGACAGAAACCATCTCCGCCGTCTGCGCGTCATCCTCGATATGCAGAATGTTAAGACCCGGCATGAATTTGGCTCGTTCTCAGATAATGTTGAATCATAACTAGGCTCTTAGCATTATCATCTCAAGATAATGCAGTGACAAATGCTGTTAGAAAACCGGAAGCAACAGTTTGCAAACATGTAATTTCTTTCATAGGATTGGCATGGGCGCTAATAGGTTTGCACTTTGCCAGCAATGGCGAGACGATAATCAGCAATACTGGGATAGGTTGCACAAAATGGCATCTAGATTTTTGGGGTTCGCTTTTTTGCTCTTCACCGGGTTTTCTCCCGTCCATGCGCAGGCCGAGAATGGCGAGACGTTAAACAACAGAATGATCGCATTGGCGGATCGCGATGTTTCTCGGGAACCGAAAGTTGCCATTGCAGAAATCCAGACCATGCTCGAAGAAGCAACATCGGATGATGCGGTTGGTGCACTCGGCAAAGCCACGGCATTGGGGGCACTCGGCGGCGCCTATTTTTATCTTCAGGACTTTGATCAAAGCCTCGCAAATTTCCGTGCAGCAGAGACAGCATTGGACGCAGCAAATTTAAATAACCACAAGCAAATGATCTCGACACTGAACAACATCAGTGTTGTTCTGAGCATGACCGGAAAAGCGGAAGAGGCACTCGCAATCCAGCAGAAAGTTCTGGATATCCGGCGGGAAACCGATGGCACAGAAAGCTCAGGCTATGCGGCGGCATTGTTCAATATCGGCAGCACCAAGTTCCGGCTGGGCGATTATGAATCAGCAGTGGTTGAAATCCGGCAGGCGGTCGACATTGCCAGGGCCATTCAGGATCCCACCGATGCGGATAATACGCTGGCCGTGACATACTGGATGTCTCTCGCCGCCGTGGTCAATACCACAGGCAATACCGAACTGGCACTCAAGGAAAACCGGCTGGCCACCCAATATGCCGAAGATCGACTGGGAGACCAGCATTCGGTTTATGCCGGTGCCTTGAATAATCTCGGCTCGGCCCTGAGCAGCGCTGGACGCTGCGGCGAGGCGATACCGCTGCTCCGCCGCGCGCTGGACCTGCGAACCGAAATCCTGGGTCGCGACAAGCGTGATACGGCGATAACGCTGACCAACCTTGCCGACTGCCTGTCAAAGTCCGAGCCCAGTCTGGACCAGGTTGCGATGTTTGATGAAGCGGCCCGTATTTTTGGCAACAGCCCCGGCAACAGTCAAAGCCGCTTTACCGGCACTAGCCTTGCCAAGGCCGGACTGCTCAGCACCCGTCTGGGACAGTTGAAAGAAGGCCAGGCCTATCTTGAAAAAGCGCTGGAACTGACTCTGTCCGCGCTCCCGGATAATCACCCGGCGGTCGCCGAATTGCGCCTGGAACTTGTAAACAACTATCTGTTGAATGAAAATTACGATTCAGCCCAAAATATAATGACCGCGATCGAAGCACAGGCAGATGTGGTTGCCAAATTTCCGGTAGCGGAGAAATTCAAATTCGCAGTTATGAGAACCGAACTGGCAAATGCGTTCGAGCGTCCGGAAAACAAATCATCCGAGGCAATTGCCGCATATCGGGACGTTCGCCGGAAAATACTGGATCGCGCAGTATCGATTGAAGAATATTTTGCGGATGACACCGGACTGACAGATCAATTTGCAAGATTTGCCGGCATCATGGCCCGCCAGGATAATATGGCGGAGAGTTTCGACGCCATGCAGCTCGCCCAGTTTGCCGATCTGAGCAGTATCTCGGGCAGTTTGACAGCAAGATCTGTGGCGGAGAAAGCCGGTTTCGGGGACGAGGTCCGAATGCTTCAGGATCTGGTGCAGAACGGCAAGAAAATCGATGCAAGCTTCACCAGGGCAACGACAAAAGGCGATCAGCCGAAGCAAGCCGCTCTTCTTCTCGAACGGGAGAAAAACAGCAAAGCAATTACCGAGCTGTCAGCCAGGATCGAGACCGCCCTCCCCCAATATTGGGCCTTGGTAAAGCCTGAACCCGTCGCTCTGGAGACGGTACAATCCGCGCTCAAATCTGCGCCGCTGGTGATGGTGACGCCCGCATTGGACGGGGTCTATGTCGCAGCTGTCACGCAGAATGATTATGTGTGGCAGAAAACGTCAGCCACTCCCGGGCAACTGAGCCAGTGGGTGCAGGATATCCGGAAAAGCGTCTCGCAAGATGCCGGGCAAGCAACGCCATTTGCGATGGACAGCGCGCACGCGCTATATCGATATTATTTTCCTCCCAAAGTCGAAGAACTTTTGCAGGACAAGAACGAGATACATCTGATCAGCGCGGGTATTCTGGCGGCGCTTCCTGCATCGCTGTTGATCATGGAGCCGGTATCCGAGCAGACGGCCGATACCGATATCGCATGGCTGATAAAGCGTTTCGCCGTCAGCAATCCGATGAGTGTGAATGACCTCGTCCAGCCCCCGGTTTCCCGGCAACGGGAAATCCGTTTTGCAGGATTTGGCGCGCCGTCGCTTTCTGGCGCCAAAGACGGTCCGGTCGTCTTCGCCAGTCTGTTGCGGAGCGGAAATGTCGATGTCAGCGAAGTGCGCGATCTTCCCAGCTTGCCCTCCGCAACGCTTGAACTATCAAATATCAGTGAAGCTCTCGGCAGGGGCTTGTCTCGAGTCATTACTGGTGATGAAGCGACCGAAAAGCTGATTAAGTCGATGGACCTGCGTTCTTATTCTGTACTCGCCTTTGCGACGCACGGGCTGGTGAACGGAGAGTTGCGGGGATTGGGTGAGCCCGCTCTGGTATTCACGCCACCGCAAACGGATGACGGCGCGGATGATGGTCTGCTGACGGCATCGGAAATAGGGCAATTGAGGCTGGACGCCGATTGGGTGATATTGTCGGCCTGCAACTCGGCTTCCGGTTCCGGCGTTGGAACACCGACTTATTCAGGACTTGCCAAATCATTCGCCTATGCCGGGGCCAGATCCTTGCTTCTTTCACACTGGCGCGTTCGTGATGATGCCGCGGCCAGGCTGACGGTGGACACCGTGAAAAATGCTGCCGGAGGCCTAGACCGCGCCGAAGCCCTGCGACAGGCGCAACTGGATTTGATGGATGATCCGAGCGTACCGGGGGCATCCCATCCCGCCGTCTGGGCACCGTTCATTCTGATCGGCGATTAGAGCCATAGCAAAAGGGCGCCCTCCGGGGTGGAGGACGCCCTTCCCAATCAGCGACGTTCCTGCGCTCGGGTCGCTTTAGCGCAGGTCTTCGACTGAAACCCATCCCTTGGTGCCGTAATTGTCGGTAACTTCGACGAACAGCCCCGCTTTATTGCCGGTGGGAACCAGCTCTGTATCCGCGCGCAGGGCGCGGACCTCAGCGGCAGATTCCGAAGCGCTAGCAAGCATCTTTGTCTCGACGGCCACTGTGTAGCTGGTGCTGGCGGTCGCGGCCGGAGTGGCGGTTTGCTGTACCGCAGCAAGGGCTCCGGCCTGCGATGCCAGGCCATTGAACGCCTCGATAAAAGCACTGGTGACCATCTTGCCATCCTTCGAGCTGCCATATTGTCCGAACTGCCCCTGGCTGGCCGACACCCAGTCGCTTCGGCCCAGAACCTTGATGGTCGATTTCTTGCTTTGCCCGCTTCCGGCAATCAATGTCTGGCCATTGGCCGGATTCATCAGTCGCAGGCCGGCTGTGATAGTTTTCTTCTTGCCGCCAAGACCACCGAACATCCCCATCAGCGCGCCGCCCATCGGAACCTTGCTGAGGACCGTGCTCGCTGCTCCAGACCGGACCAGACCTTCGGTCAGCGCAGTTTTTGCAACATTCATTGTCTGGTCCACTTCTTCCTGGGAACCGGCAATAGCAGACATCAGATAATTGGTGGGTTGGCCGTCAGCTCCGGTATGGAGAGTGAAACATCCTGACTCCTGAACGATTGCGCCCAGCATGCCGCGCGGACTGGACAGGCCGAATTTGCTCCAGCCCTGGGTGTCGCCATCGGTGATTGCAATCGTTCCATAGGATGCATCGCATTTCACAACCTCGACGCTTTGTTCTTTCGCGGCGGCAGGCGCTGCCGAAACGGCAATGGATGCCATGGCAATTGCAGTCAGTGCTGTGGAAAATATTGGCTTCGTGGTCATGATGATAATCCCCTTCGCATTCTATCAAGAAAGTGAGCGGTGGTCCGCTCGATGCCCGATCAAAAATACGCAGAAGCGCTGGATGTGCCAGTTACACCTCCTGTTAGAGAGATGACAAAAGCTGTTAAGGTCGCTTGGAAATCGGACCGGCCCGTCGAATGATCTCGCAATCTTTATCGACGGGCCGGTATCCGGGTCGCTGACCAACCGACTATTTAAACGAGAAGTGCGAACCGAGGTTTTTCTTGAGGTCGGAAATATCGTTTAATCTCGCTGCGACCGGGTCGCCGAAATTGAAGTTGCGATCGATATTAGCGGCAGGATTTGCCCAGCCAGCCCAGTCTACCTTGGTGCTGTTGACGGTCGCTGCTGCGCCTGGGGCCGCGAAAGCCGCCACACCATCCACTTGCGAAAATGCGCCTCCGGAGCCGAAAGTATAGCTGAAGCCCGCGTGCTTGCCGCCCTCACCGGCCAAGAACCCGGTGATGACCGCATTGCATTCACCATTGCAGATCGAACCCGAACCGTTTGCCTTCAGATTATAGGATGAAAAGCGGCCGATGGCATCCGCATCCATGCCGACCACCATGCCACCGTTGGTCGGATCCGCGCTTCCACCCGCCGTACCGAAGGTGTAGCTGTTGCCATGCATATCCACTTGCGCGCTGACCCCAACCAGGGTTTCGGCACCGAAAGCGACGGACAGGCTGCCTTCAAAGCTTCCCAGTCCACCGGCGCGAACGCTTGGTGTGGTCGCGCCAATCAAGCTGTAATCGACTTTCCCAGATGTGGGCAAACTGGTTGCTGGCGTTCCGGTTACGATGTGGAAGCCATTGCGGTCGATATAATCCAAACCGTCTTCAAACGCATAGAATTTTCCGCCGGTCTTGCCGTCTGCCCAACGTGTCCAAGCGATTATGTCGCCGGCTGCGCCCGATTCAAATTCTTTTGCGGTACCAATGTCAGGATTTTCCTCCGCACTGGAAACATAGCCGATCGGGGCACCGCTAGCGCCATAGATTACCTGGCCCAGCCGGCGGTCAATTCCGACTTTCTCTCCTGCCGCGTAAGAGATAAACTGGCTCTCGCGGACGGAGCCTGCCGGCGGAGAAACACTTGTTCCGCTGCCACTCAGCGCAAATATGCCAAGACCGATAGCTTGCACAAAACCGTCTGAAGAACTGTCATTCACGTTGAATGCAAGTCCGGCATAGGCGCCGTCGGCCCCATAAAGCTGACCGCTCACATTGCCGTTACAAGTCCCCTTGCAAGCATCGCCGCCAAACCCGGTGATCGCTACAGCACCGCCAAAGGTTAAATCGGATTGGATAACATAATCGGATTGCGAGGGGTCTGCTGCCCCGCCAACCGTAGAAGTTTGCCACATATAGTTGCCGACATTCAGTTCCAGGTCCCAGCCAATTGGATTTATCCCTCCCGCCGATATTGCAAGCATTCCGGAAAATGTACCGGGTGCCGCACTGCCGTCGGACAAGGTTACACGCGTCGATCCCGCCAGATCATAGGTGAGCAGGCCGGAGCGGTTGAAGGATGTCGACGCCGTACCCGACATGACGTGAAAGCCCTGATTGGGGCCATAAGCGATCCCGTTGATCGTGCCATTCGTCCAGCGGGCAAATGCCACATCATCGAAGGAGCCAAATTCTGCCACTTCCGCGTCGCCCAGAGCCGTGGTCCCGTTAAAAATACTCGTGAATTTCTCGATCTTTCCGTCGGCCAAATCGATATCCCCCAGTCCGAAGTCCACCAGTCCGGTCGCGCCGAATGCGTAAGTCAGCTGATTGCTACGTGTTTCCGTCGGCCCCGGTGTCGGAGTAGGTGTGGGGGTAGGTGTCGGAGTTGGAGTTGGTGTCGGGGTAGGAGTCGGTGTCGGTGTTGGCGTTGGCGTGGGAGTGCCGCCGGTACCGCCACCAAATTGCGGCGGAACAGTATAGCCTGCCAGACGGAACAGCCGGGCAATCTCGTCGACATCGAGACCTGGAGGAAAGGCGTTGGCGAACAGCAGATCCACCAGTGCCTGGACCGTCGCATCACCGGGCGGGATCATGCCACCCGATGATACCAGAGCCAGCAAATCGGCGAGCGATCCGAAGCTGGGACCACTGCCGCTAATCCCGGTGACAGAATATCCCGCGGCGCCCAAAGCGCGCAAGAATTCTTCCAGCTGGAACTGTGAAATACCGGACGGTGCGCCATAGCTCTGCAGATTGAACAGCAACGCCTGAATCTGCGCAGGCGTCAGCCCGCTGTAGGTCCCCAGATTGCCATTACTGGCGGCAGCCAAAATCTCTGTGATAAATTGCAAGGCAACTGCAGGATCGAGTGCGCCGGTCTGGGCCTGGACAATGGCCTGAAACTGAGCAGGCGTGGTCGCCGACTGCAACGTTCCCGGAGTGAAGGCCTGGGTTTGCGGCACGCCGGCAAAGCCCATCGACGTCGGCGTGGTCTGGCTGGCATTGGCCAGATATTGTGCGGCAGTTTGCTGCGCTTGCCGGACTTGCTGCAAAGCGGTTTTTCCGCTGCTGCTGTTGGGCTGTGCGCCTGCGGTCACCGTGGCCGATGGTCCCGAACTGGTGCTTGCACGAAAGGCATTTCCGGCCCTGAAATTGCGGCTCTTGCCGTTACTGGCAATCTCCATCGATCCCGAAAGCGCAAAGCCGGAGAAGCTGCCATCGGAAGCGATCTTGCCGCTGGCACTGCTACCGGAGCGCAGGGAAATCTGGCTGCCATTGCCAGCCAATATCGGTTTTGGAGATCCGCCTTTCGGAGCAGATGCCGTAAAACTGCCACTGGCAACTTCCAGCTGACCGCTTGCATCAATCGAATAGCGCGCCGGCCCGACGATGCTCACCATTGTTCCGTCATCAAGCTTCAACTGCACCATACCCGACGAGATTTGCTGGTCACCCGTGCCATTTTGAGCGGAGGGGTTCCCGGCATTGGCGGAGGCGTAAACCATCTCGGCACCCCAAACCGGCGAACAGGGGATAAGCAGGGCAGCGAGGGTGGTCACCAAGGCGCTCGCACCGGCCAGTTTTACGTCGGTCAGCAAGCTGGTATTTCTCTGGTTAATCTGGGTCATGGTTTGTCTCCCAATGAATATTCTGTTGAAACTAGAAGCTCAGGCGAACGCCGACCGAAGCGGTCCAGCGGTCGTAATCATAGAGGCCGATATTGCTGTCATTGCGGGTATAGGTAACGCGTGG
The DNA here is from genome assembly GCA_963974765.1 of uncultured Sphingorhabdus sp. Classification (GTDB taxonomy): domain Bacteria; phylum Pseudomonadota; class Alphaproteobacteria; order Sphingomonadales; family Sphingomonadaceae; genus Parasphingorhabdus. The sequence goes on along the minus strand of CAXBEI010000001.1, from coordinate 1,910,455 downwards.
GCGGACGCTCAGGGCGTCGGTAAATTTGTACCGGACACCAAGCGACGCATCATATTGCGTGTCCTTGCGGCCTTTGAGAAAGAGCGGATCGCGTGCGTCATAGTCACGGTGCTCGACGCTGGCCCCGGCGATAATTGCCGCCTTGTCGCCCAGATCGAATTCGCCGCCGAGCTGGGCATTGACGAAAGCATAGCTGAGCTGGTCGGCACCGGGACGGCGGGTTTCCTCCTTGCCGCCGCCAATGCCGCCGTAAATATTGTCGTCAGCATAAGTGATACTGCCAGAGAAACGCTCTGCATCCTGCAGCGGGTTGCCGTCATAGTTCAGCCGGAAATATTGCCCACTGAACGACAAGGCACGGTTGTCCGACAGCCGCTTGGTATAGCGTATATCGCCGCCGACGCTGGTCCGGTAGCCGCTATGACCAAGCCAGAATCTCTGACCCTGTCCGGACAGGGAAATGACATCCCCGTTGGCAAGGCTATGGGCAATCCCGATTGTGCCGACGGCAGATGCCTGGTCGACAAAACGTGTGTCGACATTGTCTCGCCAGTTGCCCAGAACAGAGCCGAACAGGCGCGTCTGGCGACTAAGCGGGGTCGAGCCGGACAAGCCGCCCTGGATCTGGTAAAATCCGGCATCCTGTTCGCGCGCTGGCCCGTTGAGCGTGGCGGGGCCGAGAAATGCGAAGAGCGGCAAGGTGATCGAAATCGCGTCGGTCGCGGTATTGATGTTGCTGTCATATCCGCCTTCTACGTCGAGATAGCCGGTAATCTCCGATGCCCCGCCGGCGATCTGTTGGTCCAATGTCCGGACCAGACCATCGATCCGGTTACGCACCGGATCAGGAATGGAGGGATCACCGCGAACCGTTGCGAATTCAGCGCGTGCCGTATCGATGTCACCGGCCACGGCGTAAGCCCGGGCCAGTTCGGCTTGCGCTCGCGCATTGTCCGGTTGCTGTGCCAAGATCCGCTGGAACGCGATAATCGCTTCGCCATGGCGACCGCTCTCGAGTGCGGCCAGACCAAGCGCGAGATCATAATCCGGTTGCCCGGCGCGATTGGCTTCGCGGAGTTTGAGTGCGGAATAGGCCGCTTCGGCCTGCCCTGCACTCAGTTGATCCATGGCATTTTTGACATCCTGGTCAGCTTGCGCCGCTGCCGGCGCTGATGCGAGCGCGAGCAAGCAGGTGTTCAAGGCGATTGTCGACATCGCGACGACTTTGGAAAAGCGCATTCAGGCCCCCTGTAACTTCATTGAATATGAAAATTGGATAGGGCAGCCAGACGCCATAAGCTTGTTACAAGCGCCGATAGGAAGATGACAAAAACGGTTATTATGGTGAATGCCCGGATCAAGCTACCGTTGGTTTCGCTTGGCGACGGGCGCGTTAATCGACAGCTTGACCCGACGCGAGCGCCGATACCCTGTTCATCAGAACAAGAGCGACGCGCAATGGCGATGAATGTTGCTCCGAACAAAGCGGATGTAATGGTTATCCGAGCTACGCGCTCGAGGATGATTACACCAATATCCTCTTATCTCACGGCCTGAAGATGCCTCGATCGATCATAATATGCACCTATGCGGCACAATCCAGACGCGGCTCGTTCTGCGCAAGTTTCAAATCATCCCTTTTATAAACGTCGGGATAATAGCGGATCGTGCCGTCTTCTGCTCCCTCTGCCGTGAAATAGGCGATGTAGATCGGGATCGCTTTTGTCAGCGACAATTTGGTGGTTTTCCGGCTGGCCAATATTTCGTCAATCTGCTCTGGCGTCGCCGCTCCTTCGAGCAATGTCTTGTCCAGATCGATGGCGCCGCCAACCCGGATACAGCCGTGGCTAAAGGTCCGCACCGGTTCGGAAAACCGGTTCTTGTAAGGCGTGTCGTGCAAATAGACGCTGTACGAGTTGGGCATGACCAGCTTCATCTGCCCGAGCGCATTGCCGGGTCCGGGGCGCTGGCGATAGCGGCCGTTTTGCAAGACATAGCCTTTTCGCCGCGCCGCCGCCGGATTGTTGCGCACCATTGATCCGATGCCTTCCGCGACAATCGATGTCGGGATTTCCCACCAGGGGTTCAGGATCACGCCGCTGACCGTGGCTTCAAAAATCGGCGTCGGAGACTTGGTCTTGCCGACGATAACCGGCCAGCTTTTGAGTTTTTGATCATTTTCCCACAAAGTCACTTCGAAACTCGCGGCGTTTACCAACAGATATTTCTGACCCATGGCCAGCCGCATCCAGCGCCATCGTTCCATGTTCAACGCCAATGTCGCGCGTTTTTCCGCATCATTTTCCGTCGCATAGGCTTCGCGCAGCGCCTGATAATGCGGATTGCGTGGTCGAAGCGCGTCAAAATAGCCGGCAAGGTCGTTGCGAACCAGCGCCTTCAGCAGCAATTGCTGCGTATCGATATAGCGGTCATCGCTACTTATATTCCATTTCGCCTTGGCCGAAGCGGGAGAACATCCCTCGAGATAGGCTTTCATCAACTCGTTCGCAGCGACCGACGCCAGCCTCGATCGCCGATAGGGATCGCTGGCGGAATTCGGTTGGCTAAAATCGCTGATCGTGCAGTTTTCCAGTCCCTCGGATGCGCGCGCATCCACGAGTTGCTGCAATTGTGCGATTTGCGGTTCGGTCCAGATCAGATGATCCCGGATATTTTCTACTGCTTGATCTACTGGCTGCGCAACGGCGGAGGCGGAGAGCAGAAATCCGCTCAATAATGTTATGAATATTCTCATATGATCCCTTTTCAGGCTATTGGCAGGCACGACAATAAGTATTGATACTTAATCCTGGGTACAGGAAAAATCTGCTATGGACGAATGATGAACAGAAGAAATTTTATCACCGCCAGTCTCGTTGGCCTAACCGGCGCGGCTTATGGGCTCAGTACCCGATCACAAGCCGCTAGCAAGATCGTGACGCCGCTACCGGCGCGTCCGAAGATCACCCCGCAGACAGGTCCGCTCGGTTTGATCGACCGCGCCAAGGCAGCGATGGCGGCTCATGAGTCATCCTTGCTCCACACCGACAGAATCGGAATTGCCGACTATTCGCTGCACTCGGCCAAGAAACGTTTCCATATTGTCGACATGGCAAACGGAACGACCCAGTCCTTTCTGGTAGCCCATGGCAAGGGTTCCGACCTTCGGCACACCGGCTGGCTGCAGGAATTTTCCAATGTGCCGGGGTCCGAAGCCTCATCCGGTGGCAGCTATATGACCAGCGAGAGCTACGTCGGCAAGCACGGCACATCCCGTCGCCTGAAAGGTCTCGACCCGAGTAATAACTTGGCCGAACCGCGCGCGATTGTGATCCACGGCGCTTGGTATGCAGAACCGGAAATGGTAGACGCACACGGAAAACTGGGCCGCAGCCAGGGCTGCTTTGCCTTTTCCGAAGGCGATCTGCCGGTCATATTGGAACGACTGGGGCCGGGCCGTCTGCTCTATGCCGACAAGGTATAACGGATAATCTTGGCGGTTCCTTTGCCGTCCTTTGTACAAAGCTGACTGCGCGCTTGAAAATCCCGTAGATTTTCCGACGAACGCGACCGTGCATCGCCGCCTTGCGGGCCCTTCCCGCGCATGCTCGTTACGGAGCATTTTCGCGCGGTCAGAAGGCTTCCTCTTTGCTATTTCTCTTCGGGCCATTTGATCGAGGGGCCGAGATCCTGCAGAACCTTGCGGGCATCAAACGCGCGCGAGGCGTCGGCGGGCATCGAACCACGGCGCATCACAATTTCCGCTTCGGCTTCGTACCGCTCGACAGTCCGTACATCGGTATCGAAGGACCAGAAGGGATCACGGCCATAGGGATGCCATGTCGACCAGACGCCGCTGCGATAATAGCGCCAGTGCGGACGCCAGTTCAGATAGATCGACCCGTAATAGGGTTCGTAGCGAGGGGAATGCTCGATATAGGTTCGGCGATCCGTTTCGGTGGTATGGTCGGTGATCCGGAACCAGTCATAGCCGCTCTGAACCGTGAGCTCCGCTGCCCGGTACAAGAGATAGCCTTCTACAGTATCACGCGAAGTCAGTGTATTTCCGGCAAAACGCACACGATAATGCGTATCGTCTATCCGATCTTCCGAATAGCCACCGGAGACCCGCTGTCCCGCGATTTGGGGCTGATAGGGTGTTGCGGTCGCACAGGCGAACAACAACAAAGTCATAAGCAGCGCGGTGGCCCTGGAAGCGGCTTTGGTAATCGTTGCATGATCCGTCATGGTCGGTCCTTCTGATGTGGCCACTACAGCGGCTGATACGATGCCATTCTCGGAGTGGGGCGTTGATTTGTCTTTACGTAATTATTCGTAAGGCTAGTCAGACCGGTCCGTAACAATACCTATCGCCGCTAAACTCGCTCCATCCTAGAAAGTCAGCAGGCAACAAGCTGATGGGAGAATGAAATGCTGGTGCGCAAGGATAGCAAGATAATCGCGGTAGACGGTTCCCGCATGGCGATGTTCAAGAATATCGGGGAGGCTTTTGCCCCGGTGCTGGAACTGATCGAGGAGCATAAAAACCCCTCTTTGCGCACTTCGGAACTCGGCACGGACAGGCCCGGACGAAGCTTTCAAAGCAAGTCTCCCAGCCGCGGCGCACATGAGCAGACAGACCTGCAACAACAGGTAGAAGACCGTTTTGTTCTGGAGATGACCCAGCGGATCGAACAGATCATGTCAGGATCAGACGCAGGCATCATATTGGTTGCAGCACCGCGCGCATTGGGCGTTATCCGGAAGCATATGAACACCGAAACGAGCGCACGACTGCTGGCAGAGATTCCCAAGGACTTTGGGCCGGACGACAAAGAACCGCTGGCAAAAATGCTCGCCAAACATGAAGCCTGACAGATGTTTGGGCGTTGCCGGAATTATATTCAGAATCACTGATTGAATGAAGCGCTCGCCAAAGTGAACGAGTTTGCAAAAGGGCGGAGAAACTGATCTCCGCCCTTTTGCAAATTTGCGATGAGACTCTTGTCAGGCTGCAGGACGATCAGCCGTAAGATCAAATTCCAGTAACATGAGCGTGGGGTCGCCCGGGAAGCATCGCGCAGAAAAACCCATTTCCTTTTCCAGTTCGATCGCCGCATGATTGTCGCGGGCCTCGATCGACTCAAGCTTCTTGATGCCGCTCTTGCGTGACTGGTCGATCACATATTTCAGGAAAGTCCAGCTCATGCCGCGATGTTTATAATCGCTGCGCACTGCGAGGGCGACTTCCGCTTCGGACTTGTCTGCGCTGGCGCCCACCATCGCGCTGGCGGTGATGGTCTTGTCGTCTATGTCAAAAGCCAGATAGTCTTCCTTGTGATCATGATCGACGTCCACCAGCTCGTCGAGCAAAGCGCCCTGGACTTCCGGGACCGCGGACAAAAAGCGGAAGCGCAAATCTTCTTTTGAAACATGGGTGAAAAATTCCGCCAGGGCTTCCTTGTCCGATGGCTCGACCGGCCGGACGTGAAATTCAAAACCGGTGCGGGTGGTCAGCGGCATGCTGTTGCTTACGACAACGGCATGGTCGGGACGGATCGGTTCAGCCGGTGAAGGCTGCAAGGGGGATGATTTTGCTTCGGACATGGGAGTTCCTTTCAAGGCGCTTGGGGAAATTGAAATCCAATACGGCAAATATAGCCGGTCCCGCGATACGCTTGCCATCCGTAATCCAACGTATCTCTGCAAATATCCGTAATGCTCCCTATTGACTCGGTTGGGGTTTATCCGGTCTGTCAGCAACCGACTGTTCCGGCAGTTTTCTTTCCATCCGAGGCATTGATAATGACGCATATAGAAGCATATAAATCCCGGATCAGGACCGCCGCCGAAGCGGTGCAAGGATTAAAGTCCGGAGCGCATATGGCGATGGGCATGGCGACAGCGGAGCCGCCGGCACTGCTCGGCGCAATCGCGGACATGGTAGAAAATGGCGATGTAGAAGATCTGAAGCTATGGTATTTCCATTCGATGGATCACGCCGGTGATACGGTGCTACGGCCTGACCTATTGGGCCATATTCGCCCGCGCTGCATGTTTCTGAGTTCTGTTGACCGCAAATTGCTCAGCACAAAGGAGCCGGGGGAGAAAAGCCCGATCGAATTTGTTCCGGTCGCTTTCAGCGACTCCCCCAGGCTATTCGAGCAAGACGTGTCGCTCGATCTTTTTGTGACGACCGTGTCGCCGATGGATAAGCATGGCTGGTTCACTTTCGGCACCAGCAACGACTATTCCACCACCGCCGCTCGCAGCGCCAAAAAGCTGGTGGTCGAGGTCAATCCCAATATGCCGCGCGTGTTCGGCGCTTCCCTGCTTCATGTTTCGGAAGTCGATGCGATTGTTGAAAACAGCACGCCGCTAACCGAGGTTCATCTGCCAGAAACATCGTCAGTAGACGCAAAGGTCGCTGCCATTATCGCGGACATGATCGATGACAGAGCCTGTCTGCAAATGGGCATAGGCGCGCTTCCCGGTGCGGTTTGCGCCTTGCTCCACGATCGCAAGGATCTTGGCATTCATACAGAATTGATGACCCCTGCCCTGGCGGGGCTCATCCACTGCGGTGCGGTCACTAATCAGGCGAAGACCACCTATCGCGGTCGCAGCGTCTTCACCTTCGCCATGGGTGACCGGGCCTTTTACGATTTTCTCGATGACAATCCGGCGTTCCACAGCGCGCCTGTGAATATCGTCAACGATCCCCGCCATATTGCCAAGAATAGAAATGTCGTTTCGGTCAACGCAACGCTGCAGATCGATCTTGGCGGCGCGTGCAATTCGGAACATATGATGGGGCGGCAATATAGCGGTTCGGGCGGCCAGCTCGATTTCGTGCGTGGCGCTAACGCATCGAAAGGCGGAAAGTCGATCATCGCCTGCCAGTCGACGGCGCGCAACGGCACAGTCTCGCGCATCGTCCCCCGGCTGGACGGGCCGGTCACGACCCCCCGCAACGATACACATATTGTGGTGACCGAATATGGCGCGGTCGACCTGAAGGGCAAATCACTTCACCAGCGGGCAGATGCCCTGATTGGCCTGGCCCATCCGAAATTCAGGGATGAACTGGCAAACGGTTTATAAGATTAACGCCCGTACGGAGAGTATGGAAAAGCGGCCTGCCCTGCTTTGGCGCAGTTCGATGGAAAGATACGTAATCTCCCTGATATGGTTACGCCCCCTCGCCTCCTACCCTATCCGCTTTCCAACCGGGGCAATGCGAGCCATTGAAGCAAATCATTCTACCAACTTTGCCACATTTTGCGGAAGCAGCAGCGCTGGAAGGCACCGGATTATCGGTCGTCTCGCTCACCAAAAAATTCGGTAAAAAGACGGTCCTGAGCAATGTTTCGATCGAAGTCCGTCCATCCGAGGTTGTCGGCCTGCTTGGCCGCGACGGCGCGGGCAAGACCTTGACCTTCTATTCGATCCTCGGACTATTGCGGATAAACTCGGGCCATATTTTTCTAAATGGTGAAGATATAACGAGATTGCCTCTCGATCAGCGTGCGCTTCGCGGCTTGGGATATTTGCCACAGGAAGCCTCGATTTTCCGCGGCCTGACGGTAGAGCAGAATATCATGACTGTGCTCGAGCTCTTCGAGCGCGATCCGGTTTTGCGAGCGCAGAAACTGGATGCCCTGCTAGAGGAATTCCATATTGGCTATGTCCGCAACACCCCGGCGCGGGCGCTGTCGGGCGGCGAAAGACGCCGATGTGAAATCGCCCGGGCGATGGCGGCCGAACCAAACATCATGTTGTTTGACGAACCCTTCGCCGGGATTGATCCGATGTCGGTCCGGGATATCAAGGCAATGATTGCCAATCTTGAACGCCATGATGTCGGTATATTGATTACCGATCAGAATGTGCGCGAAATGGTCGATATTCTGGACCGGGTCTATGTCCTGCACGAAGGGCAGATCGTGTTTGACGGCACACCGCAGGCGATGCTGGAGGACAAGCTCGTACGCCATTTATATCTCGGTGAGGAATTTCATGCCGCCGCTAGGTAACACTACGGATGGCTTGCCAATCGCCTTTCCTGCATCGGTTAGAGGACGGGCAAGTTGGTAACCAAAAAGCCTTCGAGAAAAAATTATCAAAATAGGAGATAGAATATGAAATCCGTGCTTCTTTATGTGAACGACGATTCCGGACTCGACGCCCGCTATCAGGCAGCACTGGATCTCACCCGCGCGCTGGAGGGACATCTCCATTGCCTGCGCCCCAATCCTTACAAGCCGCAAATGGCTTTTGATGGCGTCACCGGCATGTCGGTGATGTATGATGTCACCGAATATGAAAGCCAAGCCGATCAGCAATTGAAGACGGTAATGGAGGAACGGCTGGCAGGTGAAGATGTGCCATGGGATTATGAGGAAGCTAATGCGGAGCCTGCCAGAGGGCTGTCGCGAAACTCGGCACTGACCGACATAATGGTGCTCAGTTCGTGTAGTGGTCTGAAAGACAACACCCTGCCCCTCGGTATTTTGGGTGACGTGGTTTTGAACACCAATATCCCCGTTGTCGTCCAGCCGGACAGCGTCAAGAAATTCGACGCCGCCGGAACTGTAGTGGTCGCCTGGAATGGCAGTCTCGAGGCAGGGAATGCCCTTCGTGCGGCGGTGCCCTTGCTCAAACTGGCCAGCGATGTACACATCGTCGTCGTCGAGGAAGACAAGAACCACGACCTCCCGCCACTGAACGCATCAGAATATCTTTCCAGACATGGCATAAAGTCGAAAATCCACGATCTTGCTGCAGACAAGTCCTCGGTGCAAGCTGTGCTGCTCTCGACCGTCGATGCGCTTAATGCCAGTTATATGGTTATGGGTGCCTATGGCCACAGCCGGGCCCGCGAGTTTTTCTTTGGCGGCGTCACAAGAAACCTGTTTTGGGATTGCCCGGTTCCGCTCGTGGTAGCGCACTGATTTGGGAAACGAGCCTCCCTCGAGGAAGAATGGAATGAGTAGTGTAACCTTAAAATTTCATGGTGCGGCGGGAACCGTCACCGGCTCCTGTTTCGAAGTCACCGGTGCCGGCAAGACCATATTGGTCGATTGCGGCATGTTTCAGGGTACCCGTTCGCTCGAAGCGCTGAACCATGAACAGCTTCCCTTTGATCCGGAAAAAATCGATGCGGTGCTGCTGACCCATGCCCATCTCGATCATAGCGGCCGGCTGGCCTATCTCTACGCCAGTGGCTGCAAGGCGAAAACCTATTGCACTGCGCCGAGCGCCGATATTATCAAACCGCTTCTGCAGGACGCGGCCAAGTTGCAGGCCGCCGATGCCGAGCGTCGCAACCGCCGGGCGGACCGCGCTGGCCTGCCACCATTCATCCCCCTCTATGATGGCAAGGATATCGCGAAACTGCACAAGAATGTCCGTGCGGTCACCTATTGTGCAGAAAATGATCTCGGCAACGGCGTCTCCTTTCGCTTCTGGGATGCCAGGCATATTATCGGATCGGCTTCGATAGAGATCAACATTGCCGGACAGCGGTTGCTCTTCTCGGGCGATGTCGGGCTCGGTCGATCGATCAATTGTACAAGCTCGGAAATCGGTGGTTATGATCATGTGATCTGTGAATCGACTTATGGTGACCGGGACCGCGAGCTCATATTGGTCAGCGAGCGCCGCGAAACATTGGCGCGCCATGTCGAAGAAGTGATGGCGGCGGGCGGCAATGTGCTGATCCCGGCTTTCGCTCTCGAACGCACCCAGGCGATACTCGAAGATTTCGATGCCCTGTTTGAATCCGGGCGCCTGCCCCCGATAAATGTGTTTCTGGATTCTCCTCTGGCCCAGAAAGTCACGATGGCGGTGATGCGCTATCGTGACAGCGGTACCGACATGTTGAAACGAACCAATATTCGGTTCATCCAGAATACAGCGGAATCCAAGAAGCTCAACCGGATGACCGGGGTGGTCATCATCGCCGGATCGGGCATGTGCACCGGCGGCCGGATCAGGCATCACCTGATCCGCAACCTGCCACGAAGACAGTCTCGGCTATTGTTGTCCGGCTTTCAGGTTGCCGGAACCCTGGGCGCGGTGCTCCGGGATGGAGCAAAGCGCGTCCGTATCTCCGGCAATGATGTCATGGTCAAGGCGCAGGTCGCCACGCTTGAAGGCTATTCCAACCATGCCGACCGTGGCGGTCTGGTGGAATGGATCAAGGATCGCACACCGATCAGAGGGTCGCTCTTTCTGGTCCATGGAGAGCAGAGCGCTCTCGCGGGTTTCGCCGAAGCTCTGGGCGGCATTCCGGATTTACCGCCAACGATCATCCCGAAACTGGGCGAGACCTGGGAATTGCAGCCAGGAAAAGCGGCAACCCGCCTGACGGCCGGTCGGCCCGATGCTGGCGAGCTGACCGCTTCGCGTGACTGGATTTCCAAACTTGCAGCATTGCGCGAGGAGGTCGAGGAAAAACTATCCGAGCAACGGACCAATAAGGACCGCGAGAAAATGCTGGCGGCGCTCAAGCGGGCACTCGAAAGCGTCTAGCGATCCCGGATATATCTCCGATCGCAGGCTTACCATGATATCGAAAGTCTGGCCTCTAACTGTTAGTAAAGATTAGCAATTCTGAACTCTTCTTCAAGCTTGCGGAGAAGGTCTGGATCGCTGATCCACTTGCCCAGGACGTCACCCGGTTCTGCGGTTTCCGGGAAACCGGAACGCTCTGCCAACTGCCGCCATACCTGTCGTGCATCCTCTTTTTCACCCAGCATCGCCGACGACAATATATAGCTGATTTCCAGCCCGAGCGCGGCTCCCGGTATCGAATCCAGATATCTCGAAGACAGTTCCTGCGCTGCCTTGGCATCCCCAATCCGCAATTTTCGCATCGCCACCGTCGCTGCGATCGCCAGCTCCGCGTTAGGATCCATTTGCAAAGCCTTGACTGCATAGGCTTCCCCTTCCGGCATATCACAGGCCAGCATATACATGCCCAGATAACCCATGATGCGGGAATTCAGCGGGTTGAGATCGACAGCCCGCTCTCCCCACAATGCTCCTCTGCGACAGTCGCCTTCATAAAAAGCGCTCTGCGCCACAGCAAAAGTGGCTGATGCGCTATTATTGTCGATTTTTGCGGCTCTCGTTGCGAAATCCTCGCGTGACCCGTCAATCGCGTCAGCAAGGTCGAATTTCTCCGATATATTCTTGGCCGTGGCCAACACACTCATCAAATAGGAATCATTGGGAAATTTGTGCGCCGATGCGTTCATACATTTCAAAACGCGCTCCAGAAGCGCCGCGTCGCGGTAACGCATATATTGATGAAATTGCAACAGACACGGGTAGCCCGGCGTAAAGTCGACACGATATTTGGACAATTCGTGCTGGGCCAGTTTGCCGTAAGGGCCCGCGATATTGATCACGGCCTGGTCCAGACCTGCCTCGCGTTCCTGGCGACTGGTGGCCTCAACTCTGCTCGACCAGATCACTTCTCTGGTGATGCTGTCGACAAGGCGAAGCTGGACGCGATCGCCCGTATCATCCAAGCTCGAGGATTCGAGCAGATATTGCGAGGCGTTGGCGGGATCAGAATTTTCTTCAAAAACACGCACTTGATCGAACTTTTTCAGCGCTCCGACCAGATGGCTGTGAATGATTTCCGATGTGGCGCGGGATGAAGAATTGGTGATCCCTTCCGTCGCTTTCACAATGACTGCCGGATAGATAATGGCGACTTCCGGTTCGCTTTCGCTCTTCTGCAGATAGAAAATTGCCGCGGTGGCCAGGAGCACCAGAGCTGCGAAAATTGCCAGAATATAACCGCGATTGATCGCAGCCAAGTGCTCGGAAAAACTCCCGGTTGCAATATCGGGTTCGATCACCGGTTCGGCGGGTTTCTCGTCTTTCTGCTGCGGATCGACTGCCAAGTTGCTGGTCGGCCGGCCTTCGGTTGGTGGAAGGTCGGGCGCTTTGACTGCCTCGTTCGATCCCAGCATGATTTCGTAGTGTTGATAGGGGATGTAAAGCCGGTTTTCGCTTTTCTCACGCAGGTAAAAATGGTCGAGCATGCGGCGCAGCCGTCCAATCTGCACCCGCGGATAACTATCAATTTGAGTGTCGAAACTGTCGTCGCGACCAAGCGCATCGACGGCAACGGCATAAGCCGTCAAAGGCTTGCCTTCTTCCAGCAACTTGTGATCGACGAGAAAACGAAGCAGCTTGCTCATGGTCGGGGACCGCGCAAATTCGGAACTGCACAGCAGCCGGTCGCGCTCCAAACAAAGTTGAAGCTTTTCCGCTTCGGTCAAAATTGGCAAGATTCCTCCATTTGATACGGCGACTTGCTCCATGAAATTTTTCAGGGGCAAGCGTGACGCTTCTGTTATATAGACCCGTATCCTATAAGATAGTTGCGAGTAGTTCGCAATTAAATGGCGGAAATCATTTAAGTTTTCGTTCCTCGGGGGTGCTTAGATCTACAAAGCAGCCAAAAATGCCCAAAACTTCCCCATCTCCCCCAATCTGGCATGTGCCTCTCGCCAGCACTGGAAGATCGTTTCCATTCTCGGTAAGAATCCGCGCGCGATATTCAAAATCCGCGCCTTCATCCAGCGCGCGCGCGACCGCTTCCTGAACCATCGGACGATCATCCGGATGATAATAATGGATCGCATTTTCCAGAAGAGGATGGCCGAGCGAATGGCGACGCTCATGCATGTCGAAAATATAGTCTGACCATTTTACGGTATTCGTTCTCGCATCCACATGCCAAGATCCAAAGCGTCCGACATCTTCCGAAATTTCAAGCGTCAACTGGCAACGGTCAAGTTCTATCTGGACGGCCTGCAAGTCCTTGCGCAGTTTCCGCAATCGAAAAGCCAGATAGGCAATCACCATCATTAGGAAAAATGCCAAAAAATAAGAAAAATACGTCAATAACATCCCCGGCATTACGTCCCCTTCTGTCGTTGGGAACTGCTTCCCTAAACGCATGCCAAATATTCCAAATTTGACGTGGCGAAACTAGTAACAAATCGATTACATAATTTCGATTCATTTTTACAGAGAACTAATGGACAAATCCGGTTGATCAGTAATGACAAAGTTCATTGCCGGGCGTCCCGGTCAAAAATGACGACCCGCGGAAAGCGGCGACAGGCCGGAAAAGAAACACACTTGATGCCATCCATCACCGGGATTTCCGACACCGGTCGACCGTTGCTACTTTTCGAACATGCCCGAGCGATTCATGATCGTCATGATTTCATTGATCAGGGTCGGACTATCGATCCACTGGTCAAGCACTTCCCGCGGCGGGCTGTTTTCGGATAACCCATAGTCTGTTGCCATCGTTTTCCAAACGCGCCGCGCCTCTTCCTTGTCATTCAGCATCGCCGAAGACAGCATATAAGTTAGCTCAAGTGCCGGCTCTTTTCTCGGCGATGAAGCCAGATATTCTGTGGTCAGTTCGCGGGCGGCTGATGCATCACCCCTCTTCAACATTTGCAGGGCTACAGCCGCAGCGATCGCCAGATCGGCGTTGGGATCCAGTTCCAGCGCTTGCGCTGCATATTTTTCACCTTCCGGATAATCGCAGCCAATCATATAGAGGCCGAGATAGCCGCTTATCCGGGAATTCAGAGGATTGAGTGCAACGGCCTTCTTGCCCCAGGCCAGACCAGTCGCGCAATCTCCGGCGAAAAAGGCCGACTGGGCCACAGCAAAATTCGCGCCAGCGCTATTCTGATCCAGCGCTTCGGCCTGTCTGGCGAGCAGCATGCCGGCACCCTTGCCGCCGATGCCCGGGTTGGAACGTTCCGACATATTTCGCGCGAAGGCCGACACACTCAAAAGATGGGCATCATTGGGGAAGCGCTCGACCGATTTCTCCAAACATTTTTTCAGAGGCTCCAGTTTTCGCGGTTCGCGATAGCGGATATAAAGGTCGAACTGGAGCAGGCAGGGATATCCAGCGGAATAGTCATTTTCCAGTTTGGAAATCTCTGTCTGGGCGATTTCCCCGTAAGGCCCCGCCAATGCGATGATGGCTTTATCCAGTTCCAGCCTGAAGGCTGCCTCGTTCGCTGTGTTCAATTCTCTCGACCACAATATTTCGCCGCTGTGCCCATCCAGCAGACGCAATTCCATCTTATCTGCGGTGGCTTCCAGAAAGCGCAGCCGCAGCACATAGTCGGATTTTTCCGGCTGGCCGGATTTGGCATCAAATATCCGTAGCCCGCCAAACCCGTTCAAGCCACGGACCAGCTGGTTGCCGACGGATTCGGAGAGTTCCGATGCACGCACGCCGGAAGCCCCATCGGGCAAATCCAGTGCAATTCTTGGATAGGCGATCTCATCATCAACCTGAGCAGGCCAAAGAAGATAAGCCAGGGTACCGATCGCTACCAACAGGATGGAGACGCCGAGAATTGTGAAAAAGCCCCTGTACCAACCACGCTGACTTTCGGTCTGTTTTTCAACAGGAGGACGCGCTTCGGTTTCGGGGCGTTTCGATTTCTTGCCATTCGGCGCGGACGAATCCGTACCCTGTCCGATCAGATTTCCCTCATGACCCGACGGTGCCACATTGGGCTCCAGGATGATTTCATATTTATTGGGAGCGATGGCAAGCCGGTTTTCGCCTCCCTTGCGCAAATAGAAATTGTCGAGCATCCGGCGCAGCCGCCCCATCTGGACGCGCGGATAGCTATCGGTCTGCGTGTCGAAATCCGCATCACGACCAAGCGCATCGGTAGCGATAGTATAGCTTTTTAGCGGGACGCTGTTCCCGGACAATTTATAGTCCACCAGAAACCGCAATAATTTGCACATGCTCGGTGAGCGTGCAAATTCGGCATCGCTCAACAACCGGTCGCGTTCCAGACATAATTGCAATGCGGCGGCATCATCCATAGGTTGATTATTGTCCTTACCTAGATCAGTCTATAGGTATCGGGTTATTATTGATACACAATTGCGCCCTCAAGCTGTGCGTAAACTATTGTAACATAGCTTGAGATGAGGGACTATTCAAACCATCAAATCTGGATAGAGTCTGGATTCTAGAATGGAAAAGGAAGTTTGAAGCAATGACATGAAATATCGTTTCCTAGAATTCGAACTGGATACCGAGCGTTTCGACCTGCTCCGGAAGGGCGAGAAAGTCGCAATTCAACCACAGACTCTGGCCATATTGTCCATGCTAGTGAGCAATCATGGCAAATTGATGCTTAAAGAGGAATTGGTCCAGCATTTATGGAACGGCCGAAATATTTCGGACAGCGCCCTCTCCAGCCAAGTCAAGGTCCTGCGTCGAGTTCTGGACGATGACGGCCAGGAGCAGCGGATAATCCAGACTATCTATGGCCGGGGGTTTCGCTTTGCTGCCCGCGTCGAGACGGTCTCGTCCTCGACAAATTCGCTCGTCGCAGCAGCCCGTCCGAAAGTGACGGATGCGCTGATTGATCAAGCCGGAAAGCCGCCTGTCATCGCCGTGCTACCGTTTTACAAAATCGGTGACATGGCAGAACATAGCTGCTTACCCGAGGCCCTGCCCGCAGACATCACGACCGCGCTATCCCAGTTACGATGGCTTTTCGTGATCGCGCGCGCATCCAGCTTCCGCTTCGATGCCAATCTTCCCGATCTTGCAAAGATGCGCGAAGAACTCGGTGTCGACTATGTTCTTACCGGGTGGGTCGAACTGGTCGACGCTCAGATGCTGGTCGGCGTGGAGCTCACCGAAACCAGACAGCATCGGGTCGTCTGGGCAGAGCGCTATGATGCGCGGCTCACAAATATTCATGATCTGCGGGCCCAAATGGTGCGTGATATCATTGCCGCGATCGATCTATCGATCAGCGATACCGAAGCGGCATATGCGAAACTGACGGCCCCCGATCAGCTGACCGGATGGGAAGCCTATCATCTGGGGATGTCGACCGTAAACGGGGCCAGAATGGACCTGAAAATGGCGCTGGACCATTTTGAATTTGCCCGTGCGAAAGCCCCCGCATTCGCACGCGCCCATGCCGGCACCGCCTATATTCATGGCCTGGGCCTATACCATCTTGCGCAAGGCGGGGACGAAAATGCCGCTATTCATAGCATGCTGATGCTCGGAGAACAGGCATTGCGATGCGATCCCCTTGATCCGTTCGCCCATCTTGTAAGTGGCCGGGCGGAACGATTCAACGGCAATATCGATGGCGCGCTGGACCATTATGCCAAAGCCATAGCCTTTTGTCCGAACTACGCCGAAGCCTATAATTCACAGGCCGTTGTTCTATTGCTGAAAGGTGACTTTGCCGCCGCCCATGAAGCTGCGAAGCTTGCCACGAAGCTCAGTCCGAATTGTCCGATGCGTTTCGAAGCCGAGACCACTCAAACCTACGCGGCATTTAATCTGGGCAAGGACGAAGAAGCGCTCGCGCTTTCGCGCAAGCTCACCGAATTTTCGCAACACAGTCCGTTGGCTTTGCTTGCGGCAATGACCGTATTCCATCATCTTGGCTCCGAAGATGAAGCACGGCTTGTGCAATCCCGGATATTATCGACGGGCATGCCGCCGAGGACCAGTATGCTTCGCACATTCCCCGAAAGCGCAGCAGCGATATCCGACCAGGTCACCCAAGTCGTCACGCACTATTTCAGGTAGGACCCGGCCCGGTCGATTATGAGGCTATGTCGGCGTCCGGCCCCGGCATTGCCTGATTTGGCTAAGCCTTGGCAGCCGCCCGCTCTTCATCAAAAGCGCGCAGAACAATAGTGCCGATTGACAGCTCTTCATTGTCAGCATTTCTGATGCTCACCCGGTAGAAAAACTTCGATGTCGCTTTGAACTGGGTCAGGGCTTCGGTCGCTGAATATAATGTATCGATCAATATTTCTTTCCCGAGATCATCGTGCCCAATGACCTGGAAGGGAAGACAATCTGCGCCCGAATTCACCGAGCCGGCCGTATCGGCCCCCTTGTTGAGCACGGCAAGTTCACCGGTATCGATACGGGCCGCACGATAGAAGGTGGACAACCAGACCATCAGGTCATCGAGGGGAAGCCGCTGGGAAAATACGATCCCGACACGCGCACCTGATTGCCAGCGCACAGTGCCGCTTATGTCCAGCAGCTCGGGCACCGAAAGCCGGATGTTTTTGCCGATTTCAAAAACATGTTCTGTTCTGACGCAAATGCCTGCGGGGGAAATGTCACAAATATCGGCATGGACCAGACGAGACCCCTGATAGATGTTGATCGGATGCTTCATCTCGATCCGCGGCAGGCGCGAAACCCGGCCTTGCTTTGCATCATTGGGTTTGGAAAGCACCTTGGCCATATCGATCGGCGTGGAAAATTCGATGCCAGCCAGCGCCTTTTTGCGCCAACGTACCGTGCCGGTCAATTCCTGCTCCTCGGTCAAAAGGGCGGAGACCGTGTCACCGAGTTCAAAATTGGGATGGATTTCGACCATCATGCCGGTGGCCGAAAGGTTTTTTATGAAGCCCCAGCCTTCTCCGGATTCTGCCTTGATCTTGGCAAGCCTCAACATGGCAATATGCCGGTCTTGTTTTCTGCGGTCCTCGTCCACGACGATATTGTCCGATGGGGGAGCGGAGGAAGTACCAGATTCGATCATATTTGTCATTTACTTGACCTTCATTCGGTAACGTAGGGAAAACCGTTCGTAATTGCCAACCGTCGGCAGCAGAGCGCCATTCGGCCGGAGTTTGATATGCGTCACATTCGCATCAAATCCATCGGTATCGGCGATGGGAATATAATCGAACGTTTTGCCGCCATCGCTGGAAAATTCGATAGAATCCTTTGCACTGGAAAGACCGTCAAAGCTGAATTCCAGGCCACTGTCATTGTCCTTAAACACTGCAGGGCCAGTGCCACTGTGATCCAGATCACCGACAAACAGGGAAAGATGTTCGGGAACTTTATCGGTGACAGCAAAGGATGCGGCAGGAGATCCGCTCTTGCCGGGCCCGGTAACGGATACGAAGAAGTCGACAACGGCTCCTGGAACGGTTGCGAGTGCCCCGCTATTGCCGGCAGGGCTTCCAACAATGTTGCTCGAAAGTGCGATGGCGATATTCTCGCCCGGGTCAGCTTCGGCAAATGCCGGCAGCGGAATTGCGACAAGCGCCAATGCAATGACGCACGACATGACACTTGGCCTTGCGGTAGCGCGATGGCCCCGGCGGTCGCATCGGACCGCAGAAGCCTCATATTTCGCATTGGATGTCTGCATCGTCTTTTCCCGTTATAACCTGTTTACTGCAATTCAACTTCATAATTAAGGGCGTTATTTGTCATATTATCTACCGGCATAACCATTCGTGTCGTTTGTCTACTCAATGCAATTCGATCAGGCGTAGTTCGCAAGATTCACCGGGACCTCTTTTGGCGTCGGCGCCCAGAAGAATTTCGCAATCGCGAAACGTCGTGCGGCGCGACACGGTGATCGCGGAAACCTGCGCGTTGGCCCCGCCCTGCACCGTGGGAGTCATAGTGAATGGCTTGATCACGTGCGCACTGGCCACCGCCGTAGCGCGACCGCGTTGTGGAGCTGTGGTTGGATCGGTCGCGAATGCTTCGGAAGCCAGCGCAGGCAATATGATGATTATCATGACGGCCAGGATGGATAGTGGCATTATGCTGGAATAGCGGAGCAACCGAGAATAATCGGTTGTCACTTTCCACAATATCGTACCAACTAACTGCATGACGCATCCCAACCACTGATCTGCAAGAGGGAGTCCGTGAGGCGTTTGTCCGATAATGGAGCGGGTAGAATGTCTACCCGCTCCATCGGGAACAATCGGTACGATATTGACCAGAATATCGCACCGATGCCAGGGCAACTGTGGCGCTTAATTGGGTTACCACAGGCAAAAGCCGTATTGCCCCACTTGCCTATCCTTTGTGGCGGAGCATGGCGGCAAAAGGCAGTTAGACACGGCTAATGTTACAGTATGTTACGGTTGCAGATTTTTAAGTCGCTGTAATTAAAGCATTTTTCTGAACCGCCCGCGATGACGGGGCGGAAAGTTTAACTGTTTCTACATAATAGTTAACAAAATCCTTGCCAATTATCGTGACGTGACACGGCAACTGGGGACCTCAAAGGGCGGATTTCACAGATTTACGACCCTGTGACTCGCGATATGGTTGAATATACAACATCAACAGCGTGGGGCAAAGTCCAATCGCAGCCGAGGCACGAAGACAGCCGGTCTATTGGGCAACGATAGAACTTCCAGCCGCGGGAATTGGCGATATGCCACCGGGATAATATTTTAGATCATTCTGAAACAGACGAGATCAATTCCATATATGGGACATCCATCTCTCTGCCAGTCAGATCAATCCCGGGCAATCTCGGCCAGTATCGACTCGGCAAAGCCGTGTAATGTGTCGTCGCGGGCGCCCATGATGACGATTCGGTCCCCCGACTTCGCGAGCTCCACCATTTTATCACCGCAATCCGGCCGGCCGGGGATATATTCTGCCCTGCCACCGCCAGCATTTATCGCATCGACAATCGATTTGCTGCCCAGCGACCGATCAACCGTGCCGCCAAAATAGACCGGATCGCACAGAAAGACGCGGTCATCACCATCGAGATGCCCGGAAAAAACTGTAGCCAGCTCAGCACCCATTTTTTGTATCGGTCCAAAACCATGCGGCTGGAAGAAGGCTATGACCCGACCGGGGAAAGCCTTCAGGGTCCGGAGCGTGGCAGCGATTTTATCGGGATTGTGACCGAAATCGTCGATCACGGTAATATCGCCCGTACTCCCCACGATATCAAAACGTCGGGCCAACCCCTGAAAAGTTCCCATTGCCGTTACCACAGCGTCGGTCGGCACTCCGATTGCAGAACAGGCCGCGATCGCCGCCAGAGCATTGGCGATATTATGCCTACCGGGCACTTGCAGCGAAACCGGATATTCCTTCCCGCCGCTCCGCATCACAAAAGCGCTGCCCAGCGATTTTTCCTCGACTTGCACAGCCTGATAGTCAGCACCTTCAAGAAATCCGAAGCTGCTGGCTTTCGCCAGTTTGCACACATCAATCAGCCCACGTGATTCTGCATCGTCATGATTCCAGATCGCATGGTGCGACTTCGCGACAAAGTCTCCGAACAATATTCTTAGCTCTTCGAGGCTCTTGTGATCGAGGCTGACATTGTTGAGCACCGCAATTTCAGGATCGAACAAAGCGATGGAACCATCGCTTTCGTCCACTTCGCTCACCATCAGCCCGCCGGCCCCGACACGGGAGCTGGCAAATGGCGCGTCGGCATTGACGAAATTCTTCATCACCGCGCCGTTCATGATCGTCGGATCACGGCCGGCTTCGGTCAATATCCAGCCGATCATCCCGGTGACCGTCGATTTACCGCTGGTACCGCCAACGGCGATGCTGCGTGGCACGGCGTTGAAATGCCCGGCCAGCAATTCGGCGCGGGTCATCCGCTTGCACCCTAGGGCAATGGCACGCGCCACATCGGGCACGGTCTCTTCGATGGCTGCGGAAGCGATCAATATCTGGCTACCATCAACCAGGCCGCTGCCATCCTGCTGGAACAGCTTGATCCCCCTGTCCTGCAACCATTGAAACTTGTCCGCCAGCCGGCCCTGGTCGAGCGCCCGGTCCGATCCTGCAACCTGCGCGCCAGCCGCTTTGACGATCATTGCCAGAGGCAGCATTCCGGAGCCGCCGATACCGCAAAAATAATAGGATTTGTCTTCAGTCATTTTTTCGCGCTATTGCTTCTCTCTCTATTTGGCAATGGCGCAAGGAACAAAATCGATCTCCTCACCAGTCCGCATCGGCATTTGTGCGCCGTCGACCCCATTCACCAAGGACGCTGCCAGTCGTGTCCTCGCGCTCGCGGCCCGGACCCATCCGCACGCCGAACTGGTCTTTGACGAGCAATGCTTTTTTGAAGACGGCCATTTTGCCGGCAGCGACAGGCAACGCACCGACAGTTTCGTTGCTTTCGCCAATGATCCGGACATCGATGCGATATGGTTTGCTCGCGGCGGCTATGGTGCCGCCCGTATCGCGGAAGCGGCCGTCCAACGGCTGGACAGCGTTGCCAGCAACAAGATCTATCTGGGATATAGCGATGCCGGCAATTTGCTTGGTGCACTCTACCGCGCTGGTATCGGGGAAGTAGCACATGGCCCCATGCCTTCCGATATTGGCAGACCAGACGGCGAGCAAGCTGTGGCCAGAGCGCTGGACTGGATTGTCCACAGGAAGGCGGATGCGCTCGATCCCGGTCTGATCAGCGGCCAGAAATACGCCGCTTTCAACTTAATGACGCTCGCCATGATGACCGGCACAAAGCTGATACCGGATTTGCGCGATCATATTCTCATCGTCGAGGAGATATCCGAATATCTCTACGCCTTTGATCGCGCGATGTTTCACCTTTGCAGCAATCTGGCTGATAGCGGCCTGACCGGCATAAAATTGGGCAGGGTCGACGACATTCCCGAAAACGACCGGCCGTTCGGCGAGAATCCCGAGGCGATTATCAAGCGATGGGCCCGGAGCAATGCTATTGCCTATCTGGGCCGCGCGGAAATCGGGCATGATGCCCAGAACCGGATTGTGCCGTTCGGGCTGTTAAAGACCTGATCTATGGATTGGAATAACTCGGCTCCGGATCACCGCCGAACCTGATTTCAGGAAGCTTCTTCCAGATTGTCATCATTGTCCCGGCCGTGATCAAATTCCGGTACCAGCGACTTGAGCGTCGTGACGGCAAGCTTCGGATCGCGACAATGGAGCAGATGCGCGATCAGGTCGTTCAATATATCTTCCGCAAGATGAGATTCATGAGCCTTCATTATCCGGGGGTGCAGGGTCTTTTGCGGATCATTGCCGATGATCAGTTCTTCATAGAGCTTCTCGCCCGCGCGCAGGCCGACTTCAACAATTTCGATATCGCCATCCGGGTTGGCGTCATTGCGGACAGTCAGTCCGGACAGCCGGACCAGTGTTTCAGCCAGGTCCTGGATTTTCACGGATTTGCCCATGTCCAAAACAAACACTTCACCGCCCTTGGCCATGCCGGCGGCCTGGATAACCAGTTGCGCCGCCTCGGGAATAGTCATGAAATAGCGGGTGACTTTGCGATCCGTCAGGGTGATCGGGCCACCCTGCTCTATTTGTTTACGGAATAGCGGCACCACAGATCCGCTGGACCCGAGGACATTGCCAAATCGCACCATGGAAAATCTGGTACTGCCGGCACCATTTGCGAAATTCTGAATTATCTGTTCCGCAGCGCGCTTGGTCGCTCCCATGACATTGGTAGGACGAACCGCCTTATCGGTACTGATCAGGATGAAATCCTTGACCTCTGCCGCCTGAGCCGCAGCAGCCAGCGTCTTCGTTCCCAATATATTGTTGCGGATACCCTCTATCGGATTGGCCTCGACAAGCGGCACATGCTTATAGGCAGCGGCATGAAATACCGTGTCGGGGTTCCACGTTGCGAATATTTCGTCCAGCCTTTCCGCATCAACGACCGAGCCCAGAACCGGGAACAGTTCAAGCTTCGTTGCAACCTGACCGGCGACCGTTTTTCTCAGTTCTTTCTCGATTTCGTAAAGCGCATATTCGGAAATATCCAGCATCACCAGGCGATGGGCACCCGATTTTGCGATCTGCCGGCAAAGCTCCCCGCCGATCGATCCTCCGGCACCGGTCACCAATACGGTCTTGCCGACAATGGTCCTGCCAAACAGCAGTTCGTTCGGCTGAACCGGTTCACGTCCAAGCAAATCTTCGATCTCCAGCTCGCGAATATCGCTGAATGCAATCTTGCCGGAAATAATTTCCTGTATGTTCGGCAATGTTTGAACATGCACTTTAAATTCGCTGACCTGATCGACAATAGCGCGGCGTTTCCGGCGGTTGATCCGTGGCAAAGCCAACAGGATATCGGTGATTTTCTGTTTTCTGATCAGATCCGGCAGATGCCCGCTCCAGAAGACTTTATCTCCGTCCAGCCTCTGGCCGTCGAGCCGATGATCATCATCAATATAGCCGCATAGTCGCATGGCCGGTTCTGAGCGCATAGATGCCGCGAGCTGTTGACCCGCGCTGCCCGCACCATAGATCAGGACATTTTTCACCTCGCCAGCGAAACTGTTCCGGCCGAGAATATCGACCATCAGATATCGTCCGGACACTCTTGAAAAACCGACCAGAATGAAGAATACCACTGGTTGAATAAGCCCAATGGTCCGGGGCACGCCGTCCACACCCGCAACAGCGAAAGCAACCCCGATCACCACGGAATAGATTGCGAAAGCACGCACCAGTGTTTTCATCATGCCGGTGCCGGCATAGCGGAAAATGGCGTTATATACCCCGCTCAGGATAAAAATGGGAATCATCAGCAGCACGCAAACCAGCACGATTTTCTGGATAGCAATATCCCACAAGACCCAAACGCCAATGCGCAGGGAATAAGCTATCCAGATCGACTGCACGCACAGCAGAACATCCAGTAGCAATACGATTGCTCTCTTTTTCCAGCGCGATAGCTGGGCAATTTTTTCTAGTAACGATGTGATGACGGCAGTGATATTCTTGATCATTTGGCTCTCAAAGCTGGCTTTAGATTCTCAAAGCTGCGACGCCGAATTAGGCATTTACCGAACAGAAGCTGTTTAGCCAACTACTTTAAAATCGATTATTAATGGAGATTGTCCCGAAACTGGCAACGTTTAACCCAGCAAATCGGAGATATGCGATCCTTACCAAACGATGCATATACATAATCGGTTGCATGAGACAGATGGATATGGCGCAATTTATGCAAACTTGACCTGTGCCAGCCAACCGGCCACAAGCCGCGAGATTCTGCATCTTTTGGGATCTGATATTCGGGGGCTTTGAATGAGATTTGCAATGATAGATTCTCGCTATGCCGGCCCGTCAATTTGCGGAACATTTACAATCCGCCAGAAATTGCGCAGACAGGATTATCACACGCCAGTGTCAGGAGAAACCAGTGAGCCCTAATTTCAGACCATGAAGTTAAAGAGGAAATTCATAGAGAAACCCTGGGGTCAGGAAGTTCTACCGGACATCTTTGATGGCGGAAGCGGAAAGAAAATCGGCGAAATCTGGTTTGAAGCGCCGAAGGGCGTCAGCCCGCAGCTCATGGTCAAATATCTTTTCACCAGTGAAAAGCTGTCCATCCAAGTCCATCCCAACGACCGGCAGGCGCGCAGGATTGGACTTCCCCATGGCAAGGAAGAATCCTGGTATATTCTCGAGGCGGAACCGGATGCCGTTCTGGGTCTTGGCCTGAAAAAAACCGTCAGCGCCACGAAACTGAGAACCGCAGCGATATTGGGCGAAATTGAGCAACTCATTGACTGGAAGCCGGTCAAGAAGGGTGATTATTTTCATGTTCCCGCGGGAACCATTCATGCCATTGGCCCCGGTATCTCGCTCATCGAGGTCCAGGGAAACGTGGATATCACCTATCGCTTGTACGATTATGGTCGCCCGCGCGAACTCCATCTGGATGAAGCGATCGGGGTTGCCAAGCTGGCACCTTATAATATGAAATACGCTAGCGAGATCCCGCCGGACGAGACCGCTAGCCTCTCTGGCACCTCGCCCTTTGGTCTGTTCCAGATTGTCGGCACAGACGACGCGGTCATTTCGAAGATCGCGAGCAAAGAATGGCAAGTCATACCCCTGGAAGGGTCGGTCACTGTACGTGGAAAATTGATCAAGGCGGGGGAATGCGGAATCTGTCCGCGATTTGCCGATATCGATCTTGCCAAAAACGGAAGGTCGCTCATCGCTTGTACGATGACGTGAAATATTTAGCATGCAGCAAAATCCGCTGATTACTCCCGTCATTCTGTCCGGTGGCTCCGGAACGCGGTTATGGCCGCTTTCGACACCGGAAAAGCCCAAGCAGTTCCTAAATCTGTCCGGCCCGTTGAGCATGTTCCAGTTGACGCTCCAGCGCTGTGCGGACCAGAGTCTCTATCGCAAGCCGGTCATTGTAGGCTCCGCCAGACATATCGAGATCATGCAGGACCAGATGCAGGAAGTCGGCGCAACAGGCGGCGAGATCATCCTCGAGCCCTGCCCTCGCAATACCGCTCCGGCAATCGCCTTGGCCGCGCTTGCTGCTAAAAACCCGACGGATTTGTTACTGGTGATGCCCAGCGACCATATCATCAAGAATCTCACGGCCTTCCAGAAATCCGTTCTCGCTTCGATACCGGTTGCACAATCCCGCTGGCTGGTGACATTCGGAATCGAACCCACCGGGCCAGCTACCGGATATGGATATATCCAGGAGGGCGATGCTATCGTCGGAAGCACCAGAAGCTTGTCGGCAAAAAGATTTGTCGAGAAACCAAATCTGGAAAATGCCGAGAAAATGCTCGCCGAAGGTGGCTATCACTGGAATGCCGGAATATTCCTGTTCCGGGCCGACAGCTATCTGGCGGCGATGGAAAAATATTCACCCGAGATTCTTGTCGCTTGTCGGGCCGCCATGAATAGCCAACAGACGGATAACGGAATTTATCATCCTGACCCGGACGCCTTTGCATCGGCGCCTTCTGACTCGATCGATTATGCGATCATGGAAAGATCGGACCGGGTCGCGGTGACTCCCGTCAACCCCGGCTGGTCGGATGTCGGAAGCTGGGATGCCCTGTTCGAAATCTCCAGCAAGGACGAACAGTCAAACGCAATAATCGGCAAAGCCGTGACAATCGATTCCCGCAACAATCTGATCCACAGCGACGCGCTGGAAGTCGCGGTTCACGGCGTGGAAAACCTGATCATTGTCACTCATGGCAACAAAGTCATGATCTTGCCCCGCGGACAATCGCAAAATGTCAAAAAAATCACACAGAGGCTTGAGGGTGAAGGCTAGCTGGACTGACGATCGCCGTCCGCGGCCTCCGGCGCTCCATTCTTTGCAACGCTGCCGGTAAGCCAATTCGGCCAGAATCTGGCAATCACCAGGAACAATGTCGGCAGCAACAAGGTGTTCCAGATATCACTGACAGCTTCGTCAAAATATACCGGCTCGCGATTTTGTGGCGCTTGCACCACACTATAGTCATACAATTCATTGGCAAAGGCAGCGAAAACCACGAACAACCACGGCACCGGGCTGGCCAATGACCGACGAAGAATGAGCGCAACAAACAGTTGAACCCCAACTCCCGCATAAACGTGCAGAGAGTCGCGAGCCAGTCCGGTTGACAGTTCCAGCCAGTTTTTGATTTCAAACCAATCCATAAAAGTGCGATTGGGCTAGCCGGACGCAAGGGTCAACGCTTTTTGCGGATGATATCATTATGAAAATTTTAGCCAAAAGTGATTAAGCAGCCGGAATGACAAAAAAGACCGTGAGCAAACCGAAAATCCTGACCATTTTTGGCACCAGACCGGAAGCGATCAAGCTGTTCCCGGTCGTTCAGGCGCTGTCAGAACGAAACAATCTGGAAACACTCACCTGCGTGACAGCCCAACACAGGGAAATGCTCGACCAGGTTCTGGATATTGCCGATATCCAGCCGGATTTCGATCTGGACCTGATGAAGGCCAATCAGAACCTCGACGATCTGACAGCCAGGCTCCTGACCGGTATCGGCAAAATACTGGATGAAACAAAGCCGGGGCGGGTCGTGGTCCAGGGAGATACGGCTACCGCGATGTGCGGTGCGCTGGCAGCCTATTACCGTCAGATTCCGGTCAGCCATGTCGAAGCCGGTCTACGCAGCTACAATATATACCATCCCTGGCCGGAAGAGGTGAACCGCAAGATCATCGGCACGATTGCCGATCAGCATTTTGCCCCGACCCAGACGTCTGCAGACGCGCTCAAAAAGGAAAATATTCCGGTGGAGCAGATATATATCACCGGCAATACGGTGATCGACGCCCTTCTGACGACTGTAGATAAATTCAATGATCCCAGCCGCCTGGATGCCAAGCTTGCCGGATTATACGAGAAGTTTTCTGATCGCAAAATCATCGGGGTTACCAGCCACAGGCGGGAAAATCTGGGTGACGGGCTGACCAATATTGCCAAGGCGCTCCGTATAATCGCCGAGCGGAAGGACGTCGCACTGATTTTCCCCGTTCATCTCAATCCCAAAGTCCGGGCGATCATGCAGGATGCCCTGGGCGACCTCGACAATGTCGCGATGATCGAACCGCTGGATTATCCGAATTTCGTCAGTCTGCTCAACCATTGCCACTTCATGATGACCGACAGTGGCGGCGTACAGGAAGAGGCGCCAGCGCTGGGCAAGCCGGTGCTGGTAATGCGGGATACGACGGAGCGCCCCGAAGGGGTGGAGGCCGGCACCGCAAAACTGGTCGGGACGGACAAGGACGTCATCTTGGCGGAAGCCACCCGGCTTCTGGACGATGAGGCGCATTATCTTGCCATGGCACGCGCCCACAATCCCTTTGGTGATGGCACGGCCAGCCAGCAAATCGCCGACATCATCGATAAAAGCCTTTCCGCCTGAATATTTCGGGGCAAGCCGCCATATTACCAAAATATTTACGATGATCGGCTAATGAATCGGCAGGTAAACCGCGCCAGATTGGCGCACTGCGGAGTGGCTTCTCACATGTTATCGGAAGAAAAACCAAGCGTTTGCGTCATGGGTCTCGGCTATATCGGACTGCCCACCGCAGCCGTGATTGCCCGTTCCGGCTGCCCGGTGCTTGGCATCGACGTCAATCAGCAGGTCGTCGACACGATCAATTCGGGCCGCATCCATATCGAAGAAGTCGATCTGGACGGACTGGTGCAAGGCGTTGTCTCCCGCGGGACACTTCGCGCTTCGCTGCTGGTGGAACCGTCCGACGTATTCGTCATCGCGGTGCCGACGCCGTTTGGCGACAATCATATTCCCGACACCAGCTATGTCATGGAAGCGGCCACCAATATCGCCGCTGCGCTAAAAGCGGGCGACACCGTCATTCTTGAATCGACCTGCCCTGTCGGAACGACCGAAAAAATGCGGGACCTGATCGCGAAATTGCGTCCGGACCTGAAGGTTCCTGGCATGACCAGTGATATTCCCGATATTGCCATCGCTTATTGTCCGGAACGGGTGCTGCCGGGGAAAATCCTCGAGGAGCTGATCCAGAATGACCGCAGCATCGGCGGCGTCACGCCCCGTTGCGCGCGCAAGGCGCTTGGCTTTTACCGGCGCTTTGTCCGCGGTGAACTGGTGACCACATCTGCACGCGCCGCCGAAATGACCAAATTGGTCGAGAACAGCTATCGCGACGTCAATATCGCTTTTGCGAACGAACTTTCGATCATCGCCGATCATATGGACCTCGACGTCTGGGAGGTTATCCGCCTCGCCAACCGTCATCCCCGCGTCAACATCCTGCAACCCGGCCCCGGCGTTGGCGGCCATTGCATTGCCGTCGACCCCTGGTTCATCATCCACAGCGCGCCCGAACAATCGCCGCTGATCCGCATCGCCCGCGAAGTGAATGACGGTAAGACCGGCCATGTGCTGGAACAGGCTTCGCTGATGATCGACGAACTGCCCGGCGTATCGATCGCCTGTTTCGGTCTGGCGTTCAAAGCCAATATCGATGATTTCCGCGAGAGCCCCGCCCTCAAGATCGCCGCCAAGCTGGCGCGGCGCTATGGCGGACGGGTAAAAATTGTCGAGCCTTATGCCAGCGAGCTTCCGGCAGCCTTTGAAGGCACCGGTGCCGAGCTGATCGACATCGACCAGGCGCTCGAAACCTGTCCGATCATGATCACTCTCACCGATCACGACATGTTCAAATCCATCCCGCTCGACGAACGCGCCAGCAAGGTGGTCTATGATACACGCGGGATATGGCCGGACCAGCCGGATAACAGGGAAGCGGTTAGCGAAATAAGATTGGCGAGTTGAACAACGTCCTTAAACTTTGTCGTAAACGGCGGCTGTTTCCCTCGCCACCCGGTCCCAACCGTAACGCGTGCTTGCAATCAACTGCGAACCGTTGGTGAAAGCAGATCGCTTTTCATCTGTCCAGGAGCGGACTTTCTCGATCGCCGCGGCCCATTGCTCCGGGGAATCGCTGTCGGCGAGCAGGCCGATATCGGGCGTTACCACTTCAGCCAGACCGCTATGATCGGAGGCAATGACAATAGCCCCGCAAGCGGCGGCTTCCGCTGCAACCAATCCGAAGCCTTCCTTGCCCTGACTGGGTACGATGACGGCCATCGATTGTGCATATTCGGCGATTAGCTGATTGCGGCCGAGACTGCCCAAATAATCGACCAATGGTGATTCGAGTATCTTGGCTTCCTCCTCATCCCAGATTGTGCCGGCAACCCTAATTCTGGGTGGGTTCTCGATCCGAGGGAGTACTTGGTTGACGATGAAGGACAAGCCCTTGCTAGACGTGATCCGGCCAGCAAAAAACAGGCTTTCATTATGCGGACCGGCGGGAATATCTGATCGGATGTCTGTGGCCAGCGCGACCTTAGTGACATCTTGAAACCCCAATTGCCGAGCCAATTCGGCGATCCAGTCGCTATTGGCAATCAGCCGCGAGCGCCCCAGCAGCCGCGCGCCAATCTTGACATATGCAGCATAAAGCCGCCCCGAAAGTGTGTCTTTTGTCGCATAGTTCAAGTCCGATCCGTGCGCAGACAAAACGATGCGGCTCTTCGGATGGCGCAGCGACGCAATCCAACCCAGCGGCCAGATCGCTACATCACCGAGATGGACGATTTTTGCGGGTTTAGCGAACAACAGGCGTATCGCCGTCTTCAGTCCAAAACCGATCAACGCGCCCGGTGCCGGCACATCGCCATCCGGCTTTCCGGGTAAAGCGATTATGTCCAGCCGATGCGTCTTGCCCAGTTCCCCGGTCAGACGGATGCAATAGGTTTCCATCCCGCCCATGGCCGGTGCCCATTTGCGGGTAATGAACCGAATGTCGGGAGATACAGAGTGTCCTACCAAAATCAGTACCCTCCACCTATCGGTCCTGACAAGAAGCTTTCCGGTAGCACTGGGACATGGTTCAATCCCCACAATTTGACGCAGTCACCCTGCCCATAGTTTACGGCATATGTCCCTGCAGATAGAAAAATACTATTGCCATCAGAAAGATGTTGTTTGTCGATCACCAAATCACCACCCTCTAGCGAATAAGACCCTCTGCGATAGATTTGAACTTGTTGCTCTTTGCGCTGCGGACAGATTTCGCGCCCCAGTATGTATATATTTTCACTATGTTTCAGAAAATTTGTTTGGAGCGCCCTGACATCTCGTTCAGGCAAAAATTTGCCTAACCTCTCGTTTTTATAAACTGATTCGAGTACCTCATCCGTGACAATAACGAATGCGATATGGCCAGCTTCGATGTCACGTGTGATCTCGCCATTACGTTGCTTCCGATAGTTTCGCAAACCGGGGCCCGACAAGAGCGATCGAAATTGCCGAGGATATTGTGGAACATAGCTAGAAAAAGACAGATACGGCGTTGGTTCAGGAAACAACCTTTCGATTTCCTTTATAACCGCGTCTTGTCGTTCAAGCGTCCCATACGGCTCCTGGGTCAGTAAAAGGACCGGGCCGAATAACGCAATACAGATGACCGATAAGACACCATAACGCCCGACCAGCCTGTCAAGCACCGGTGCGATCGCAACGCAAATTGGCGGCAGTAAAAACGTAAAGAAATAGGGATAGGTGTTGCGATAGAAGAATATGCACAGCAGTGGTCCGCACAGGCCCAGCAACAGAATTTTTACATTGCCCGACAATCCGCGTGCGACCGGGACAAGCAGAATGAGGCCAAGGGTTACTAACGGTGCCAACGCCATCTCTGCAAAAACGTAACGCACCTGTTCAAACTCAAAAAAGCGCAAAAAGCTAAGCACTTTGCTACCCAGACCGCTCCCCTGCACCGGATCAGCTGACAAGGTGGACCCATGCAACCCGATTATCAGGGCAAAGAAGACAATGGCAACCGCAAGTAGCGCCGCCGCCCGATAAACGATATTGGCGCGGGCGCTGTCGGCATTACGCCACTGCAGATAAACGACAGCGGCAAAACACGGTGCATAGAACACACTTTTAATCGTCAGAGCGCCAGCAAAACCGACAAGCAGGCCGGACAGAATGACACGCTTCCACGAAAAGGAACCAAATGCGACCAGAAGGAGTGCGCCCATCAAGGCCGCCGCTGCCACAGGGTCGGGGCGATAGGTAATGGAATTGGTGAATACAAAACCGGCTGTCAAATAGACAAGCCCGCACAACAGCGCGGTCTCTTTATTGGCCAGCCGCCGGGCCAATATGACGATGCACGCGGCCGTCAACACCGCGCAAGCCAGCATGGCGATACGGGCCGCCTGAATTTGAGTGATGACGTCTTGCGAGACCATCACCGCCCAGCCGAACAAACGGCTGTGCAGCGATTGCAGGCTTCCGCTGAGCCGGCCGTCGGCCAGTTCATAAATTTGCCCGAAGTGCAGGAACTCGTCCCAGTTGATCGCTTTTTGAAAGATCAGCCAGCCCTGGCAGGCTATAACCGCAATCAATACTCCCGAAATCAGGCGCATCCGGTTTGCAATTTGGTAATCATGCATATTGGCCGCACTCATTTGGATATCTCGATCCACAGTTTTGTCTGGAAATAGTCACTGGACAAAGGAGATTTCCTTGGCAGACAAAGCGCTATCCATAGAAGCATAGCCATATTTGTCGATCAGCGAACCACAAAGCTCATCAACGATAGCCTTGTCCTGCTGGGACCAGCTTTTCCAAGCATTTTTCCGGTTGCTGCTAGCATTGCGAACCAGCGGCATTATTTCGTCAATATTGCCGGTAGCATATTGTTTGCCCGGGTGCGCAGATGCGAAATCAACCAGTTTTTGCATCGCTCCGGTTTTCGGATCAAACAGATCTTCAAAGCGGAACAACTGCGTATTTTGATCTGATTGTGATGCCGCATCCAGACGTCGGTAAATTTCGCGCCATTCCCATGCCAAACGGCCGACCGGGCTGAGACTGTCCCAGCGATCGGTCCATTCAACGTCTCCGATCCGGGCCGGCGTAACCGGGCCTGGCGGGAAATAGTAGGTCCACGGCGTTCCAGAATGAGATTTATCATGCGCAAGCCAAGAACTGATCCAGCTTTTTGGGTCGCGGATGATTCCAACGGTTTTTGCACCAGGCCAGATTTTCCCCATCTGGCCGGAGAACATCCACCAGCGCCAGTAGCTTTCAATGATCAGGGATTGCTCGATCCGGCCATGATAATTGACACGCTGGCGGCACAGTTTTGCTGCGTGGGATTCAATGTCTCCCTTGCCCGACAGGAATTTCGTGCCTGCTGCGCGCAAACCGGTCTGACCAAAAGCGCGACCAACGATCATATGCCACAAACCGAAATCCTGAATCCGCTGCCAGGATTTTGCGGTAAAGCCGGCGAACATATCGGCTTCATGTTCCGACCAGCAATCATCGATAATCGTCGCCAGAAGATCACCGAGAAATTGGGTTCCGGTCCGTCCGCCCGAAGCAATGAAGACAAGATTTTTATCCAACGACTTTGCCCCCTGCCTTGGCCTTGGTGAATCCGCCTGTGGCCAGAACCGACAATGCCGTGACCGACAATCCGATAATGCGGTTCACGGCTACGGCGAGAAATGCGGTTGCCGGACCGACGGAGACAATCGGAGCCACAGCTGCTGAAAGAATTTCGCTGACACCAAGACCGGCCGGTGCGATAGCGGCAGCCGATCCTGCAATCGTGGCAAAGGCGAAGATCAGCCCGCTTTCAACGGGAAGCACAGCTCCGATAATCGCAAACGCGCAAACGATCCGCAGGGCGGTCAGCGCTATGCCGAAAAGCCGGTGGACTAGGATTTGCAATGCAGCAGACCAGCCAGCTTTTTTGACGATCCAGGTTATAATCAGAGCAGTGACGAACAATCCTGAGATTATGATCGCCCAGCCCCAATATTCTGCGTTGGCATATATGGCAAAGCCGGCACCAGTCGCGGCGATCGCGATCCAGAGTAACGCCGCCGCCAGAACGAGGATCGCCCCCTCGCCGACTTTGGCGCCAACCGACACAAGCGCGCCGGCACGAACGATAGCGCCACCCGGTATGGGTAATATCTCGGCAAGCTGGGCCAAAGCCGACCGACGAAATGCAAAAGAGGCCGCCATTTTCAATCCTGCGACCTTGGCCAGAAGCTGCAATCCGACCCCGCCGTATAGAAGCGACAGCGGAACTAGAATGAAGGCGAGCAACGCCAGCGGACCGATGGCTAAATCATCGATGCTGAGTTTCAGGTCGCGGATGGACCAGATGATTCCAGCAAAGAAGATGATGGTCGCCAATATAGTGAGTGACTTGCGATATCGCTGCAACCAATGCTGAACCGGCTGAAGCCGATTGCGCCAATTTGGAAGGTTTGGAAGCACCAAAGCCATATCAGGCCCGCTTTTTTCTGGCTACTGTATCATTTTCCATATTCTTCGCGACAGTCTCGGTATGACGGGCCTTGCCGTCAAACTTATCTTCCAAATTATGCAACCGTTCCAGCGTCTGCTCCAGCAATTGCCGGTTGCGCCCGACCAGATCGGCGACCGCGCCGAACATGATCGCGACCACGCCAAGTGTCATCAGCGATCCGCCAATCACAATCGATTGCAGATGCCCCTGCCCTTCGCCGTTGATGAAAAACCACAGGAAGCGCACGATCGGCATGGCACCGAGCAAGAATAGCCCCGTCCCAGCCATTACAAACACTTTCAACGGATTATACATCGCATAAGAGCGGATCATGGTCGCGGCGGTGTTCGTAATGAATTGCGGCACCGATTTGAACAGCCGCGATGGCCGGATGGCCCCGTTGGTCCGGATCGGGACCGACACGATCGCCATCCGTTTGCGTCCCGCCTGAATCAGCATTTCGGTGGTGTATGAAAAACTGGAGGTAATATTGATCTTCTGCGCGGCTGCCCGGCTGATCGCCCGGAAACCGCTGACTGCATCGGTGATATGGGTGTTGGACAATCTCTTGACCGTAGCGCTGCCGAACATTTGCAGCAGCCGTTTGAAAGGCCCGAAATGCGCATTGTCGCGTACGCCGCGGTCTCCGACGACGATATCGGCTTCACCGGCCAGAACCGGCGCGACCAGCTTGCAGATATCGCGGCCTTCATATTGATTATCGGCATCGGTATTAACGATGATGTCCGCGCCTTCGGCCAGTGCCTTGTTGATCCCGGACTGGAAAGCGGCCGCCAGACCGCGGTTGGTCCGATGCCGGACGATATGATGAACGCCGAACCGGCGGGCGACGTCGCTGGTATTATCCTTGCTGCCGTCGTCGATGACCAGAATTTCGATACTATCGATCCCGTCGATCTGGCGCGGCAAGGCGACCAGCGTTTCGGGCAGGCTTTCCGCTTCATTATAGCAGGGGATCTGGATAATCAGCTTCATGATATGCCCGTTCCTCTAGTCATCGCCTGTCGTGGCCGGTCTTCAAATTGGGTTAAAAATGTCCTAAAAGCCTATGGTTAACAAAGCGTATATATGCACAGATTAACTAGCTTTGCGTCCGGCTGGCGAAATGATACGGATGATCCATGACCCAAATCAAATATCGCCCGCGCCGTTCCTGCCTCTACATGCCCGCATCCAATAGGCGGGCGCTGGAAAAGGCGAAAACCCTGGCCGCCGACACGATCATCTTCGATCTGGAAGATGCCGTGGCACCCGATGCCAAGGAAGAGGCGCGGGCGAACGCTTGCGCCGCGCTGCAATCCGGCGACTATGGCAAACGGGAGCTTGTCGTCCGCATCAACGCGACGGACACGCCCTGGTTTGCCCAGGACCTCGAACAGGCCTGTCTTGCCAAGGCTGACGCCGTGCTGGTACCGAAAATATTGAGCGCAGATGATATCATCCAGATCAGCGCTTTGATGGATGAATGCGACGCTGCCCTAAACACCAAATTATGGGCGATGATCGAGATGCCGCTGGCCATGCTCAATCTCGCGGAAATTGCGGCGCTTGGCGCGCAGCAGCGGCTGACAGGCTTTGTCATGGGCTTCAACGATCTGGCAAAAGAAATGCACGCTGACCATGACCGCGCCGTTTTTGGCTCCGTCATGACCCAGACGGTTATCGCCGCACGCGCTTATGGTCTCGATGTCATCGACAGCGTGTACAATGATTTCAATGATCCCGATGGCCTTGAGGCAGAATGTCTCGAAGCCAAGAAACTGGGCTTCGACGGCAAGTCGCTGATCCATCCGGCGCAGATTGATACCGCCAACTGGGTTTTTGCTCCCCATGCAAAGGAAATTGCCGAAGCCGAGACTATCATCGCGGCGTTCAAGGATCCGGTCAACGCCGGCAAAGGCGTCATCGTTGTCGACGGCAAGATGACCGAACTGCTGCATCTCAAACAGGCAAAACAGCTCGTCGAGACCGCGGCAGCAATCGACGCGCTGGCAAAATAGACGGTTCGCTCTCGACAAGCCGCCAAAAAAAAGTTTAAGTGGTCAATTGAAATGGATTGTGACGGGGCGTTGAAGCCCTGCCCTTTGGAGAGCAGATATGGAAGCATTGGAAGCAGCAGCAGGCGAAGTCAGCAAAGACGAGATCATGAAGCTTTTTCAGGCACAGCGCGATGCGTTTCACGCCGAATTGCCCGTCAGCTACGAAACCCGGATGGACCGGATCAACCGTACCGCCAAGATGATTATCGAAAATCAGGATGCGCTTTGCGAAGCTGTATCCAATGATTTCGGCCATCGCAGCAGCGTCCAGACAGTGATGACCGACCTGATGTCGATTGTCGGCCATGCCAAGGATCACAAGAAAAACCTGAAAAAATGGATGCGGCCCGAGAAACGCAAAATGGATTTTCCGCTCGGTCTGCTGGGCGCCAGCGGCCAGGTGGAATATCAGCCCAAGGGCGTTGTCGGCGTGATTGCCCCGTGGAATTTTCCGATCAACCTCGCCTTTGATCCGGCGATCGGTGCCTTTGGTGCCGGCAACCGGGTGATCATCAAATTTTCCGAATTCACGCCCGAAACCGGCGAACTGGTGAAAAAGCTGGTCGCCGAATATTTCGCGCCGGAGGAAATGACCGTGATCACCGGCGGTCCGGAAACCGGCAAGGCCTTCTCGGAAATTCCGTGGGATCACCTGATCTTCACCGGCGGTGGCGGGATTGCCAAACATGTGATGGCGGCTGCCGCACAAAATCTTACCCCCGTAACCCTGGAACTGGGCGGCAAGTCGCCAACCATCATCGGACCGGACGCTGACGTGCAAAAGGCAACCCAGCGCATCGCCATGGGCAAGATGATGAACGCAGGGCAGATCTGCCTGGCACCGGACTATCTGCTCGTCCCGCAGGACAAGGAAGATGCCGTTGTCGAAGGTATCGTATCGAATGTAGCGGAGCAATATCCCATGCTGATCGCCAATGACGACTATACGTCGGTGATCAACGGCCGGCACAAGGAACGGCTGCAGGGCCTGATCGACGACGCGGTGCAAAAGGGCGCGAAACAGACGATTGTCAATCCAGGCGACGAGGATTTCTCCAACACCAACAGCAACAAGATGCCTTTGACCGTATTGCAAAATGTCAATGACGACATGCGGGTGATGCAGGAAGAGATTTTCGGCCCGATCCTCCCGGTCAAAACCTATCGCAATCTCGACGAAGTGATCGACTATGTGAACGATCACGACCGGCCGCTCGGGCTATATTATTTCGGCGAGACCGAGAGCGACAAGCGCAGAGTGCTCGACCGGACGATATCCGGCGGCGTCA
This sequence comes from uncultured Sphingorhabdus sp., assembly GCA_963974765.1. Lineage (GTDB taxonomy): Bacteria > Pseudomonadota > Alphaproteobacteria > Sphingomonadales > Sphingomonadaceae > Parasphingorhabdus. The sequence continues at coordinate 1,873,574 of CAXBEI010000001.1, read as the reverse complement.
CCGTGAATGATGTGATCTTCCACATCGCCCAGCATGACCTGCCGTTCGGCGGGGTCGGACCTTCCGGCATGGGCGCTTATACCGGACCCGACGGCTTCAAGGAATTCAGTCACGCCAAGGCGGTCTATCGTCAGCCGAAGATCAACATTGCCAAAATTGCCGGTTTCCTTCCCCCGTATGGCGCGGGTACGGAAAAAACCATGAAACAGCAGATGAAACTCTAACGTCAGGAAATAATGGCAGATTTTCCTTTAGCGGGGCTCAAGGTCCTCGATTTTTCGCGCGTCGTGGCGGGGCCTTATGCCACGCGCATGCTCTCCGACCTCGGCGCGGAAGTGCTCAAGGTAGAGCCGCCCGAAGGCGACGTGACGCGCAAGCTCGCGAAACGCGGCAGCGGGGTTAGCGGCAATTATCTGCAGCTGAATATCGGCAAGAAGAATATCTGCGTCGACCTGAAAGCCGAAGGCGCGAAAGAATTGATCCACAAGCTGGCCGCTCAGGCCGATATTGTCGTAGAGAATTTCCGGCCCGGCATCATGGACAAATTCGGTATCGGCTGGGCCGACCTGTCGAAGGTCAATCCCCGCCTCGTGATGCTCTCCATTTCCGGTTACGGTCAGAATAGCCCCGAACGGGCGCGCGCAGCTTATGCGCCGGTGCTGCATGCCGAAAGTGGTATAATTTCCCGGCAAGCGGAGATGAGCGGCGGCAAACCGACGGACATGCAATTTGCGATGGCCGACAGTTACAGTTCTCTGCACGGCATTATCGCGATATTGTCGGCCTTGCGCACGCTCGACCAGGCCGGTGAAGGCCAATATATCGATCTCGCCATGGTCAACGTGCTGCACTCCGCCGATGACTATGCGCATTTTGCGCTCGACGATATCTGGCCAAAAGCGCCCGAGACTCTGGTCTGGGGAGCACCTGAAGGCCGGCAGATCTTGATTACCGGCGACATGAAATGGCTGTGGATCATGTTTTCGACGAAAGACGGCTTGCAGGATCCAACGCCAGAAGGTGCGGACATTCCCACGAAAGTGCGGCTGCGCAATGAAGCGATGGAGAAGCACATTCTGTCCTATGACAGTTTCGATGCGCTGACCGCCGCCCTCGACCGGCTCAACCTCGCCTGGGGTGAAGTCTTTCCCTTCGGTCCGGGTGTCTACGAACAGCCCAGCGTCAAAGCCAATGGCGTCGTGGTCGATGTGACCGATGATGACGGCAATGCCCGCCGCACCGTCCAGTCGCCCTATCGCTTCTCGAAATCCAAAAGCGGTATTGACGCCGATGCCAAAACCGCAAAACGCGGCGAACATAATGTCGCCGCGCTTCGGGATTGGCTGGATATGGGTGATGAGGAAATCAGCGCACTTGCCGAAAGCAAGGCGCTAATTTCCTGAAAGCCTAGGCGTCGGCGTTGCGGGCCTGACGGCGTTTGAACGATTTCGCTCCATTGTTCCAATGCTTCGGTCCGTCGCTCTTGGCGCCGGCACCTGCACTCGAACCTGGTCCACCGCGACCCGAACCACCGCCACCGGGACGGCCCTTGCGGGCACTATGCTTGTTCTTGGGCGGGCCATTGCGGCTTGGCGTCGCGCCATATTTCTTCGGCTTCTGGCCATAGATACGCGAAGCAACTTCTTCGCGCGGCGGTTCGTCATAACCTTCCGGCAATGGAATGACGTCTGGCTTCACGCCGGTCAGTTTGACAACATCGCGCAGGAACTGGCGCTCGTCAGGAGCCACCAGCGAGTAGGAAATACCGCTCGCCCCTGCCCGTGCTGTCCGGCCGATCCGGTGGACATATTGCTCGGACACATTCGGCATGTCGAAGTTGATGACATGGGTGATGCCATCGACGTCGATACCGCGCGCGGCAATATCGGTGGCGACAAGAATGTTGATCTTGCCCTTCTTGAAGTCACCCAAAGCGCGTTCGCGCTGTGGCTGGCTCTTGTTGCCGTGGATGGCAGCGGAGTGGATACCGACGGCCATCAGGTTTTTCACAACCTTGTCCGCACCATGTTTGGTCTGGGTAAACACCAGCATATGATCGGGATTTTCATTGTTGATGAAATCCTTCAGCAAGCGCTGCTTGTCGTCCTGATTGATATAGGTGACCTTCTGGTCAACCCGCTCGGCCGTCGTCGATTGCGGTGCAACCGAAACCTGGACCGGGTTGGTCAGGAACTGGTCGGCTAGCTGCGAGATGGTCTTCGGCATGGTTGCCGAGAAGAACAGGCTCTGGCGCTGCTTTGGCAGCATCGGAACGATTTTCTTCAGCGGAACAATGAAACCGAGATCGAGCATCTGGTCGGCTTCGTCGAGCACCAGGATTTCGACCTTGGACAGAGTCAGATAGCGCTGATCGATCAGATCAAGCAACCGACCGGGGGTTGCTACCAATACGTCGACGCCGCGTTCCAGGATGCGCTTCTGCCGGTTGATCGGCACGCCGCCAAAAGCGGAGGTTACGAAAAGACCGAGACCTTTGGAATAGCCGGTCATGCTGTCGGCAATCTGCCGAGCGAGTTCCCGGGTCGGTGCCAGTACCAGCATCCGGCATTCGAAGCGACCGGCGCGCCGTTTGTCGTTCAGCAGGTGGTGGATGGCGGGCAGCGAGAACGCGGCAGTCTTGCCGGTACCGGTTTGTGCGATGCCGAGAATATCCTTGCCTTCAAGCGCTGGCGGAATGGCCTGCTGCTGGATCGGCGAAGGAGTGGTGTAGCCGCCTTCGGCCACGCGTTTTTGAATAGGTTCCGCCAATGCGAAATCAGAAAATTTAGTCAATTTTATATACCTTGTAATAGCAGCAAGTTTCCAGCGCACAGCATGGAAGCTATACGCGTGTTCGCCGTCTGTTAAGACGACCCGCGTGATCAGGCTGCCGGAAAGAAAGAAGCAATGAAGGCGATAGGTTCGAGATGATCTTGTCATCTCTCACGCAGAACTTCCGCCAGACGGTCAATCGATATTGCCGCCCTTGCTGCGATGCAACATAGGTGTTTTCGGGATTAAGTCAAGCGTTGTGATGGCTCGGTAGTATCACAATGACGGTTTCTGCCTGGTCCGTGATCTTCACGCTGCGCGCCTGCAATAGCAACATCCGCTTCATCCCGACAGTGGACGGACTTAATCCGTCACATCCTGGCGCAAGCAACGGGGTCGGAAGGGCCAGTCTGCTTTGAGGCGGTGACGCGGCCAGGCCGGACATTCTACTGCCGATCCGGGAATGGAAACTTGCCATTTTCGAAAAGTTGTCGAAATCGAGTTCAATCTATTTCGGTAAAAAGGTAGCCAAGCTGTCTTTTTATTATCTAATTACCATGGCCGTCGGACTTATATTTATTTCAGTTTAACTCCTTGAGCTTATGACCGTACTTTCAGAAGGGGATTGTGCAGAGAGGGGCGAGTTGAATGGGGTTCGAGGTGACAAGGAAGCAACAGCGTGAACCCGGCCCGCTAACAGAACGGGTTTTCGGCTTTTCTTCCAATATAATCGCAAAGAGGTTGATTGCGACTGTAAAGCCAGCTTCGACACGGTCGGAAAACACCCAAGTCGTGATTGATGAAAGCTTCCGGTTCGTCCGGAACTTGGTCTGCCGCACGACAGCGATCACAGGATCAGCTTGAGCGATGTTGCCCGCAACTGAAATCAAACAGATGCTGGATGCGCTGCCGCTGCCAGTTTTCGCCAAGGCAGCGGACCATACCTGGATTTACGGCAATCAGGCTTTCGTCACTCTGATCGGTATCGACGACTTCATCGGGCGGGACGACACGAGCCTTTTCGACGAAGAGCAAATCGATGTCTTCTGGAGAGAAGACGATCTCGTGTTCAGCGGACACACAAGTACGAGTTTCGAAGAAATTGGCGAGGGCACATTCGCACTCACGCGAAAATTTCCCATAACGCTTGAAGATGGAAAGCCCGGTCTGATCGGGGTGATTATCGAAGCCGTGGCGAGCCCGGAAGATCTCAGGAAAGCGCGTTTAGACCACAAGACGGCCCAGGAAACGAATAATCTCTTGCTGTCTCAATTGCAAAGCAAGGCAGACGACCACGCCAAGCAATATGAAAGACGGTTGCGAGATCTTGAGCGTGATCGCGAAGATGCCCAAAGCCTCGCCCAGACCGATCCGCTGACAAAAGTCGGAAACCGCCTCGGCTTCCAGTCCGACCTGCAACTGCTTTCCAAGCGCTATGACGAACGGTCCGGCTCATTTACGCTCGCCTATATCGATCTCGACGATTTCAAACACATAAATGATACATTCGGACACAGGATGGGTGACCGGGTGCTTTGCCAAGTGGCTGATAGACTGAAATCGATCGACTCCATTTTCTCCGTGTCCCGGCTGGGTGGTGACGAGTTTGCAGTGCTGCTGGAGTGCGCCGGGCAGTCAACAGAGCAGGTTGAAGAACAGCTTCAGCGAATGGCCGATCATGTCTTTCGACCCGTCAGTGAATTTAGACGAGACGTAGATGCATCGGGCTCTCTCGGTCTTACACGCTACCCGTTCGACACAAAGAATCTGAGCGAGTTGAAGCATTATGCCGATCTTGCCCTCATGAAGGCCAAAAAAGCCGGCAAAGGGCGTATTCGAATTTTCGAGGCTTCGGATCATGAAGATGATTTGCGGTTGCGACAGCTTGAAGCCGGCCTGAGAACGGCAATCGAGCAAGGCCAGATATCGGCTGTATACCAGCCGATTTTCGATGCTCGCGAAGGACGCATCCAGGGCGTAGAAGTTTTGGCGCGCTGGACGCATCCGGAGCTGGGCCCCATCTTGCCCGACGAATTTATTTTGCTTGCCGGGCGATTGGGCCTGTTGGTCCATCTGGACCAAATCGTGCTCAGACGGGCATGCACCGAACTCGCCGAATTTTTGGATAACGGGAGCATCGGCTATTTCTCGGTAAATGCGAGTCCGAGTGATGTCGCGTCACTTGGATATGCACGGAACCTTCTCAATATTCTCGAGGAATATAAGATCGACCCCAACGCCGTCCTGATCGAGATCATCGAGACGGCAGTCATGGAAAAATCGCAGACTGCGCGCAGCAACCTCGAAGAATTGAGCGCAGCAGGCATCAAAATTGCGTTGGACGACTTTGGCAGCGGTTATGCGAATTACAGGACTTTGCTGGACCTTCCTGTGAATGTTCTGAAAGTCGATCGCTCCCTCATTAACACTATCAACGAAAGGCCGCACCTGATCGATTTCCTTGTCTCGATCATCCATATGGCCAAGGCTCTCGGCGCCAGCACGGTATGCGAGGGCATCGCAACCGAAGAGGAAAAGATTCTCGCCGGGACACTGGGATTCGATGCATTGCAGGGGTTTCTTCTCAGCAGACCAGTCGGCCTTGCCCCCCTGCGGAAAGCAATCCAGCTCCAGGACGAATATCCTATCTTCAATCAGGAACCGGTGCGCAAGACAGGCTGACCGGCTCGTCCGAAACAGTCGCCTTCGTCAGGGCTAGCCGGTACAGACCAAGCATCGCTTTCCAGCCGACGACAGCTACCCGCGACCGGCGGCCAGAAATTCCGGAATCGATCAGCCACCAAAATACTATCAATTCCAGCAGATTTATTTATGGCCAAGCCGATGACCGACACAAAGCCCCATAACCGAGACAAGAACTACCTCATCAAAAGCGACAGCCTGTTTCTGAAGGCGCTCGGTGTTTCAAACGACGTCGGCGAGATCAAGCCTAATAAATATGCGAAATATCGCCAGATCTGCCGCTTTGTAGAGATTTTCATCGAGCGGATCGAGCGGACACAGGCGGTAAAACAGAAGCGGGTCAAGGTTTTGGATATCGGTTCGGGCAAGGGTTATCTGACCTTCGCAATGTATGATCAGCTCGCCAAGGCGGGGCTCAATCCAAAGATTGACGGTGTTGATACGCGCTCCGATATGATCAACCTTTGCAATGAAGCGGCGCAAACCTCCGGCTTTGAAAATCTGGCCTTTCACAACGTGAAGGCCGAGGATTTCGTTGAGGGCTATTATGATGCGATCATAGCCCTGCACGCCTGCGACACGGCGACGGATGACGCCTTATTCTATGGCATAAGGTCGAAATCCAAACTGATCGTCTGCGCCCCCTGCTGCCAGCACGAGGTACTGGTCGACCTGCAGAAGAGCGAGACCGCAAACCGGAAATTCATCTCCCACGGCCTTTTTCTGCAAAAGCAGGCAGACCTGATCACCGACAACAGCCGCGTGATGCTGCTCCGGTCACAGGGCTATCAGGTCGATGTCATCGATTTCGTCTCTGCCGAGCACACACAAAAGAATACGCTGATTACAGCCATCAAGAAGAACAAGCCGTCCCCCAAATATCTCGAGCAATATGAAGCCTATAAAAAGGCTTATGGTTTTAGCGGGATAAAACTCGAGACGCTGATGCGCGAGGCGGGATTGATCCGTTCGGAGTAAAATTGCGCCTCTGCTTCAAGCCGGTCCCCTCCGGCCTGCCGATTGAAACCGCCTCCGAAAGCGGACATCGGCTTTGATCGGGATTGACCGCAAATGGCTGTTAAGCGGCCGTTTTCCGGGTAAACCCTTGGAAATACTCTTCATGACATAGGCCTATTATGCGGCCATCGGACATGTCCTTCGAACGTATCCGACGTGAGTGAGAAATATCGCGCGCAGATAGAGCGCTGGATGGTGCGAGGCAAATTGGGCGCGTCGCAACAGCCAATTCGTGAGACCGATAAAAATCCGTGGACGACGGGGGGCTCCGAAACGCGTCATTAACCTTATTGGTCTAAGCCGCAGCGCAAGGAGCACAACGAGTCAATGCAAACGCAAATTCTTGGACTGATAACTCCGCTCATGGCGCTGATCTTTGCGGCGACATTTGCGGTTTTTTGGCGGATGGGACGAATGAAGCGTCACGTGCTTGGTTTTGCCATATCCAGCGCCCTGTTCACATTGGGGTTCCTGGCCACCCATTTCCTGCCCCGCGACGCGTTCTACGTCTTTCACACAACGCAGGCGCTCTACAGTCTTGGCACGACTATATTTGTGGCATCTGTGTGTGAACGCGCCGGACAGCGGATTCATCTGGGCAGCTTTGCAGTCGTTTACGTGATCAGCGCCTTGGTGCTGGGGCTGATGGTGAGCCTATCCGATGATGTCGGTCCCCGACTGGTCTTCGTCAATATGGGCTATGGGGCCATGTTCATCATGGGAGTGACGACGCTCCTTATGGCACCCCGCCGTAATTTGATCGATGTCGCGATTATCGCGGTCATGGCATTGCAAGCCGCCGATTTCTTCATCAGACCCGTCATGACCCTGATGTTCGAACAATCGATTTCTGCGCATATCTATCGGGACTCGATCTACTATTCGCTGATCGGGCTCGTGCTCGGGGTGAAATCCATTGCCACAGCGATGGTTCTGATGGGTGCGACGATCGCCGAATGGACTACCGTCCTGCGTGAAAGCAGTGAGCGCGATGCCCTAAGCGGGCTGCGCAACCGGGGTGCGTTTGAAGACTCGATGCGAAGCCTTCTCCCCCGAGCGCAGACGGAAGGACGTCCGCTCAGTTTGGTGGTGGTCGATATCGACCACTTCAAAAAGGTAAACGATATTTGGGGCCACCAGGCGGGCGATCAGGCGATCGCGGGCATTGGCAAACTCATTCAAAAGATGGTGCGTGGATGCGACACCGCCGGCCGAATCGGCGGGGAGGAATTCTGCATCGCGATCTGGAATTGCCCCAATAACGCTGCTGAGCAGTTGGCCGACCGAATCAGGCAGGCCTTCGAAGGCCTCCAGCATGCCGGCCTGAGCAACGATGTCCGTCTGACTGCGAGTTTTGGCGTGGCCACAGCGCGTGATGGGGAGACCTATGAGCAGATGTTCGGACGAGCCGATGCAGCGCTCTACAGGGCCAAGTCGAGTGGCCGAAACCGTGTAGAGAATGCCGAGGAACGCCATCTGGAAGTGGAACGCCCTCCGGAAGAGGCCACGCCCGAACCAAAATCGGAACTGATCGAATTCAAGCGCGCCTTGAGCTGATCGATAGTCCGCTGGGCACTGCTTGACACGCTGCCTAGCAGGCTGCGCATATACAATAAGTCCGCGCGTGCTGCGCTGTCGCTCCGCACTACTGCTCTGGCCAGCTTACACCAGATCCATGGGCATCCGCTGCGCCCGAACGGGGCGCTGACGAGACTCTGGACGGCGCTATGATCGCATCGGGTTTTTATCGATCGGATTTTCTCGACCGTGTCACGACAGAAGCGGGACGGCCTCAGCCAGTCTTGCGATCTGCTCCGGGGGCGGCCTGTTGATCAAGCCTTTCCAGTTCTTCCAGAATCCAAGGAGTCACATCGCGATGTGCGTTCCTGCCGATGAACAGATCCATGTGGCCGTAATCGGGAATGATCCGCTGGCGGTACAAGGATTTGCCGTTGTGCTCCGACAGCCAGGCCCGCGTGCGCTGTCCGCTTTCGGGATAGAAGATCTGGTTAGTAGCCCCCGAGAGGAAACTTATTGGCAAGGCCAGACGGCGCGCGGCGTCGTCATCGGTGTAAGCCGGCTTGCCATCCGCATCGACGGCCAACCCCTTGCGCATGATCTCCTGCAACTGTTTGAATGGTGACAGTGAGACGCGGCTGAACATGCTGCCTAGCGCCAGATGCGTATCATGGCCCAGTTGGCGATGGTCCCAGCTTGGGCCAAAGACACCGAAAACGCGGCGGCACGTCGGGTTCTTGCATGCCTGGCCTTCAGGGACGGGCATCTGGTAGGCGATCGCATCGATTTCGTTGTCGGCCTCTGTGCCTTGGCTAACGAAATCGATGTGCCCGTCCAGCAGCGAAATCTGGCCGAGCATGCCCGCGACGCCCAGATCAGCCTTCATATAGTTAAGCCAGTCGGTCACAGGATGCAGAGTGAGCTGCGAAGAGATGATCGAGCGGACGTGCGTGACCCAGCCCGCGCCTATGCCCATCAACAGGCTCATCGAACCGACACAATGCGCCACTGCCTGGACGCTATCGGCCCCGGTCACCGAACGTATTTCGGCGATCGCCGCAGGCCAATCGTGGCGGGCTATATCGTCGATCGTGAATTCGGGAGGATGTTCGGTATCATTGCCCGAATCCGCGCTCGCACGATAGTCGAACAGCCAGACATCATAGCCTTGCGCAACAAGGCTCTCCGTGAGGTTCTCGTCAACTGTCGGGGTGGCGAAGCTTGACGCCCGCACGGAAAATCCCGGTGCCAGCACCAGCGGACCTCGTGATCCACCGCGATAGCGGGTGAGGCCGATATTTACGCCGTCACCGGTTGCGACGACATGGCGCTCGGGCGGCGGCAGGTGCATTGTCCGCGACAACAAGGTTGCAGCGTCCTTCCTCGCAAAATCGTTGAGCGTCGCCAGCATCCCGCCATAGGCACGGAACACGGTCATCGCGAAGAAACCCCCAAATTTGGCCACGAAATAGGCTTCTATAGCCTTGCGGGCGCGGGGGATGAGATTGATGACATGACCGACCAACGTATCCGCATCATGGACAGTGATCGTGTTCAATTGCCGCATGAATTCGTCAATTCCGAGCTTCAACACGCCGCGCCCTATCAACTCGCCATTCGCATCCTCGCCGCGACGAAGAGTGACGAACAAGGTTGTCAAGTCGGTCCAGGGATCCGACTTTCCGCGCTGCTCCAATGTCTTGAATCCGTGGAAATGGATCGGACCATCTGGACCTTCGAGCACCATATCATAGAGCATTTTCCAGCTCTCTGCCTTGTCCGGATCGGCAATAAGCAGCCGGAAAACACCTTCACGCACCGGCAGCGGATCCGGTGAAATTGCGTCAACCAGCACTTCTCCCGTTATCTGCGAACGGTGCTGCGGGTCGTCGATCATACGATGGAGATTGTCAGTCGTGACCGTCAACCGGAAGCTGCATGCACCGCTTTCCGCCTGTCCCCAGGCCGCGCCGTTGACGTAATCGTCGCGAATGCGTTCGGCATGTCCGCAGGGCCGATGGTGACAACCGGTGGCGCTGATATGGCCCGCCATGGTCTCGGTGAAGGCCAAACCCGGGCTCATGGCCTCGGGATGTTCTTGTACCAGCTTGCGGATAGCGGCTTTCCCATCATCGATGGCGCCGCTTTCGAAATGCTTGGACGCTTCGGTAACCGCATCGGCGACCGGCCCGATGGCATAGCCACCTACCCATTTGGCGATGGACAGCTTCAGACCGTCACCATGCACAACCAATTGCGGCTCGGCAGCCACCTCGGCTTTCGCAGGCATCTCCTTCGCCAGCGGTGTTTCCGCGTCTAGCGCATAGTCGATGGTCCAACCCTGGCGCAGAGCCAGCTTTTCCACCGCGCGTTCGGCCACTGCCGTGATCGTCAGCAATGGATTGACGCCAACTGCCGCGGGCAGCGCGGCACCGTCACACACGTAAAGACCCGGATGGACATCAGTCCCGCTGGTGCCCGCGAAAACACGGCAACTGTCATCGACAACGCCTGACATGGCATCATCGCCCATGCCGCATCCGCCGATCGGGTGCACTGTGATCAGCTTGCGACCCATCGGTTCGGACCAGAGCGGATCGGAGAAATATTGGGCCTCAATCGCCTCAGCCGCCTCGCGCATCTTGTCGTCATCCCGGCGGTAGGCTCGCTGTTCGCCCGCCTTGGTCCAATGAATGACAATGCGGTCATCCTCGAGAGCGAGGCCGCCACCGCTATCATCCACGCTCATCACCAGATAGGTCTGGGTCCGCGCCATCGGACCTTTATAGGCCCACTCGGCAATACTTGCGGGATCGGTCTGGACCGCTTCGCCCATTGCCTTTGCGTCCAGCAGGCGCGGCTTGATCTGATCGAAACCAAAACGGGTAAAACCGTCGGCCAGCGCTTCACCGAAGAAAAAAGCCGGTCCCAATGCGGCTGCAAGGATACCGGGAACCACACCTTCCTCGATTACCAGCCCCTTGGCGGGATCGTCATTGTCCCGCATGTCGATGACACCGGTAATGCATGGGCCGGGATAGGCTTCTGGCGCGGCATCCGATGTGCCGACGCCCATTGCGTAAATCGGGCCGGCGGTAATGCTATCGCCGTCCTTCTCGGACTTGAAGTAGCTGTCATAGGCGAAACCGAGTGCGTCGCCATTGCCCGAGAAACCTGTCCCGAGCCGGTCGGAAAGAGACAGCCCCTTCGCTCGCGACCGCAACAGGATTTCGGTAGAGCCGAGCGAACCTGCGCCAAGAACCACATGGTCGGCGGTAATGCTCAGTGGCGTATCAGCTGTGTCCTCACCATTATGCTCGACATGTACGCGCCAGACATCTCCATCGCGCTCGATCCATAGCACATTGGCATGTGTGAAGACCTCCGCTCCATGATTGGCGGCATCGGGCAGATAGTTCATCAGCGTGGTGTTTTTGGCGCCAACATTGCAGCCCGAAACGCAGTCGCCGCAATTGGTGCAGGCTGGCTGAGGCACGCCGAACTTGTTGGTCTTGTCCTCAAATGTCACGTTGATCGGAGTCTTGTAGAAGCGCTTGTCCATGCTGCCGGCCGAATGTTCAAGCGCTTCCAGCTTGCCCAGTGTCGGGTGCGTGTCAGGATAGACATTTGGCGAGAGCATCTCACGCGCGCGCTCGTAATAGGGATCGATTGCGTGGGGATTTTCCCGGAAGACGGCGGGCCAATGCTCCTGATCGAGCAGGCGCTTGTCCAACTCGAGTGATACGTTTGCGTTGATAAGCGATGTCCCACCGAGGCCGCATCCGACGAGCGCATATTGATCGTCGTTTACATGCACTTCGAACAGCGCATCCGGCGACCCGATCCGCCCGCCTTTGACGTTGAATTGCATGGCTCCCTGCGCATCCGATAACTTGTCCGGATATTCACCGGGAAGCATTTCCTTGCCGCGTTCCAGAATGCACACGTCCTGCCCTGCCCGCGCCAGCCGCGAGGCGGCGACACCGGCGCCATAACCCGAGCCGACGACGAGGACGGTATAATGCGATTTCGCCTGATCCAGGCTGCGTGCGATACGTTTTTGCATGGTCATTCTGCTGCCTCCAGCAACTGTTCACTGGATCGCTCCAGCAATTGGCGGGCCCGATTATCAGCCTCTTCCACAATGCGGGCGTGGACGATGCGGGAAAAGCCTTCCCAATGTGCGGAAGCACGCTCCACCCGTTCGGCGGCATAGTCGACCAGTTGATTCAAGCGGCCGTTGCCTTCGACGCGCACCGGCGCCATTTCACCGTCGGTTGGATCGTTGAACAGCCGCAGCGAAGCGACTTCCAGCTCATCAGATACGAGCATCGCGGCACAGCCTTGCACAGGCATAAGGGTCGGCTCGTCCAGCACCCAGCCACCGGTGTTGAAGATGCCGACCGGCACTTTATAGCCATCGACCAGCAACTCGTCCTGAAACGGCTTGTGCGTGTGCCCGAATATGAAGGAAAGTTCGTGCGGCATGTCCGGCAATTCCTGCTGCATTTCGTTCACCAGCGGCGCGCCGAGATACCAGCCGAGGTCCTCGATCGCGGCTTCGCCCAGCACATTTCCGTAGCCGTAGCGTTGCCGCTCAGCCGCGCGACCAGCCGTCAGATCGACGCCGGCCCGGATCAAATTATCCAGCGTGACTCCGTATTTAAGCGGCATTTTCGGGTTGAGACCTAGTTTTGCGTGCAAACCGCCCGTGATCCGCCGCGCAATAGATTCGGCAAAATCATGGCTGGCACCTGCGCTCAGCATCACCTCATAAAGTGAGCCCACGTCGCTGCCGATTTCGCCGGCACTGCCCAGGTCGGACCACAGGAAGTCAATCCACGGACCATTCTCCTGCTCCAGCTGACGCATTGTGGCGGGACGCGCCTCACCATCTCCGATGAACGCGCGCATGTTCGAAAGCGCACGATACATCCCGTCGAGATAATGCCCATGATGCATGACGACCGCACGCTTGGTTCCGCTGTCCCAGAGCCCCCAATTCGGATAGGCTATTTTGACCGACGCATCATGCAAATGCGGCCGGTGCATGATCAGGGATTCCATCAAGCGGCAATGATGCGATGGTGTGCCGAAGATTTTGGTCACGGCTTCCAGATCGCCGGGCATTTCCCCGTTCTCTAGCGCGGAAATAAAGCTATTGTCCTGCGCAATGCGCCACAGGTGATGGTCATGATTGCCTGCGACATAAATGATCTCGCGATCAAACAGATCGGGTCCGTCCGCAGGGTAAAAAGCGTCCAAAAGCTGCAGAAAGCTCTTTGAAACGTCGCCAAAAGGCGACAGGCCGAGGTCAAGGGCATCGCCCAGCAGGACGAGCTGGGGCTTTTCCTGATCACCCAGCGTTTCGCCAAGACCATTGGCAAAGGCAGCCAGAACGTCCGATGGGCCTTCGGCAATGGCGCCGCTGCTATCGACGTGCGTCAGCAAGCTGTCGCGCGCGCCAAGGTGAAGATCGGATAAAACGACGTGTCGAATGCTCATGAGCGGTTCTCCAAACAGGCGTAAAATGCATCCCGGACCAACTTCTCGCGGGGATCGTCCCATTTCCCGGTGCCGAGCTTGTTGGTTATCCAGGCGTAGGCAACCCCGTCGTCGGGATCGCAGAAGGCCAGCGATCCGCCGACCGCGAAGCTACCGAACGCGCTGCGAGTGCGAGCATATTCCCACTCTTTGAAAGGTTTTTCGAAGCCATAGGAATAATACATGTCGGCGGTCAGCACCTGGTCCTTCAGCCCTTTGCGCGGGGGGCGATGACCCTGGGCAAGGCTATCCATTACCTCGGGCGTGATGCCCAGTTTTTCGCCGCCTTCAGCAAAAGCGTTGTACAGCGCGGCCAATCCGCGCGCCGAAGCCATGCCGCCGGCAGCCCCCTGTCCCACGCCCCAGAACGCTTCACAATCGAGCGCCCCCGGACCTTCAAGAATCAGAGGGTTATTCAAGGTGCGGAATGCCAGCATACCCGGCACGCACATCTTGAAGGTAAGCGGCCAGGGCATGGTGGTGTGATGGATATATAGATCCTGCATGCCAAATCCTTCAATCCGTGCAATGCGATTGCGGTCGAAGCTATCGGGCAAACCGACGAAGACGTCCTCACCGAGCGGTCCGGCAATTTCCTCGGCGAAGAACCGGGGTAGGCACCGGCCTTCAGGGTCGCGGCGGTGGATCAGCTCGCTGGCGATCCAGCCGAGTGTATAGGCATGGTTTCCGGAATAGTCGCCCGGCGTCCAATTGGGTTTCTGGCGTGCGATAGCGGCGCAGATCGCCGCTTCATCACCAATATTCTCGAGACTGAGTTTATAATCGATCGCGGCAAGACCCGCCTGCTCGGACAGCGCTTCGCCCACCGTGACCGCCTCTTTGCCCTCGGCGGCAAACTCGGGCCAGATATCAGCGACCGGTTCGTCATAAGCAAAAAGTCCCCGCGAGACGGCAACGGCTGCGGCCATCCCGGTCAGGCCCTTGGTCAGCGAATAGACCATCGCGATATCATCGCTGCTCCAGACCTGCTTTTGCGACCGATCTTTCCAGCCACCATGCAGATCTACAATGGTTTCGCCTCCATGCATGATGGTGCACGCGGCGCCGAGCGCCTCCCCCGACAAGATTGATGCCTGAAAAGCATCGGCCACCGGTTCAAAGCCGTCAGCGACAAAACCGCCTGTCCATGGGTTTGAGTCGGCGCTTTGCTTTCCTTCATGATGAAGCAAGCGATTCAATGGCTGCATTATGATGCCCCCCGCACGCGCTTTGGCAAAAGGCCTCGCGCCCTGAGTCTAAGGGCTATCGGAATATGGTTAATATGACGTTACGGCGGCGGAAGCTGATTAGCTGCTTTACCTTTCCAATGCGCGCCTTTTTGCGCTCCTGGTCGAGCGTTGGGTTCAGTCAGGCTAAATTGCCGCCACTGTCCAGAAGTGGATATTCAAATTGAGGCACTGGCGATCGTTCCTACTTGATGCGGGAAGCAGACTGGTTAGAGTGGGTATCTCATTGGCCTCGCACCCAGCAAGGCACATGCCCCTGCAAGACGGATGATGATATGCGCAACCTGTTTCTTTCGACCATTGCTCTGGCTGCTTTCACGGTCGGTCCTGCCGCCGCGCAGGAAACAGCGGCTCCGGAAAAGCCGACGCTTGATATCGGCGCAGGCGGAAGGCCGGTTGGCGAGGCCTGGTCGCGCAGTCCGGTCTATGCCCAGCATGGTATGGCGGCGACCGCCCATCCGCTGGCCAGCCAGATCGCTATCGATATTCTTAAAAAAGGAGGTTCTGCGGTCGATGCGGCGATTGCCGCCAATGCGGCGCTGGGCCTGATGGAGCCGACCGGCAACGGCATTGGCGGCGATCTGTTTGCCATCATCTGGGATCCGAAAACGCAGAAATTATATGGCCTGAACGGGTCGGGCAAAAGCCCGATGGGAACCAGCTACAAGCAGTTCATCAAGCAGCTCGAGGGCAGCAAAACCATTCCGCCATTCGGCCCGATGCCGATCACCGTTCCCGGGACGGTCGACGCCTGGTTCGAAATGCATGGCAAGTTCGGCAAGCTGAGCATGGCCGATATCCTTGCGCCGACCATTTCCTACGCCGAGGAAGGCCATCCGGTCGCGCCCGTGATCGGTCATTATCTCGAAAGAAATCTCGATCGGTTTGAACAGAGCCTCGATATGATCGGTGATTTCGACAATGCGCGGAACACCTATTTCAAGAATGGCGCACCGAAAGCGGGAGAGATTTTCAAAAACCCGGATCTCGCCAATACGCTCGGCAAAATAGCCACCGGCGGCCGCGATGCCTTCTACAAGGGCGACATTGCCAAGACGATCGACAGCTATTTCAAACGGATTGGCGGCAATTTGCGTTACGAGGATTTCGCCGCGCACAGCAGCCTGTGGGTCGAACCCGGCTGCGTTACCTATCGCAAAGGCTATGAACTGTGCGAGCTGCCACCTAACTCGCAAGGGTTCGCGGCGCTGCAAATGGCCAATATCCTCAAAAATGTCGACCTGACCCAATGGTCGCGGGGAAGCGCCGAGGTGCTGCACTATATCACCGAATCCAAACGCCTCGCCTTTGAGGATGTCGCGCGCTTCTACGCCGATCCCGATGTCTCCCCTGCCCCGCTGGATTGGCTGCTCTCGGATGCCTATGGCAAGGAGCGTTTCGCGCTGATCGATCCGGCGAAAGCCACGCCCGGCTTCGGCCCTGGCGAGCCCAAGCTCGAAGGCGAAGGCGACACGACCTATCTTACCGTTGCCGACAAGGACGGGATGATGGTGTCGCTGATCCAGTCAAACTATCGCGGCATGGGCAGCGGGCTGGTCGCAGACGGTCTAGGCTTCATGTTTCAGGATCGCGGCGAGCTCTATTCGCTCGATGCCAAACACCCCAACGCCTATGCGCCCGGCAAACGCCCGTTCCAGACGATCATTCCGGCCTTCATGAAGAAAGACGGCAAACCTTTCATGTCCTTTGGCCTGATGGGTGGCGGCATGCAGCCGCAGGGCCACGTCCAGGTGATGGTCAATCTGGTCGACTATGAGATGAATCTGCAGGAAGCCGGCGACGCTGCGCGCCTGAACCATGACGGCGGCCGCCAGCCAACCGACGATTTGGCGGGAACCGACGCCGATCTTCTGGGTATACTCTATGTCGAGCCGGGCATATCAACCGAAACCGTCGAGCGTCTCGAGTCCATGGGTCATGTCGTCAAAATCGTTGACGACGGCATCATGTTTGGCGGCTATCAGGCCATCACCCGTGACGCCGAAACCGGCGTCTACACGGGCGCAACCGAAATGCGCAAAGATGGTCAGGCGATTGGCTACTGACGCGACGTCCAGATTGTCTCACATCCGGAATGAATAGGAACCAGAATGCAAATATCCCGCCTCGCCCTGCTGCTGCCGCTATTGGCCCTCGCCCAGCCGGCATCGGCCCAGATGGAAAATTTCAAGCCCGGACCGGTGTTCGCGGATTTCGGTCCGACCGCGCCGGTTCAGCAAAGTGAGCCGGTAGCGAAAGATGCGATATTCAAGATCAGTTTCGACGTTTCCACTGCTGCTGATCCGGACAAGATCAACCGCACGATCGAAAGCGCTGCCCGTTTCATCAACATGCACGTGGCTGCCGGCGTTCCGCAGGAGAATATCCATCTCGCTGTCGTCGTCCATGGTGGAGCTTCCATCGACCTGACCAGTCAAGAATTTTTCGCGGCGCACAAAGACGGCAGGGAAAATGCCAGTGCTGCCGCCATCGCGCAATTGCAGCAACATGGCGTGGAATTTTACCTGTGCGGGCAAAGCGCGGCGGCCCACGGCATCACCAACGCCGATCTTCTCCCGGGCGTCAAAATGTCGCTCTCCGCAATGACCGCCCATGCTTTGCTGCAACAGCAAGGCTTCACCATCAATCCCTTCTGATCGGACAAGCAAGCCGAAATGTTGAAGGTCGCAAGCTACAATATTCACAAGGGCATAGGTACGGATCGAAGGCGCAACCCGGGCCGGATCATCGATGTTCTGAACGAAATCGATGCCGATATCATCGCGCTGCAAGAGGCTGATCGCCGCTTTGGCGCGCGGGCAGCAGCCATTCCGACGAACCTGCTGGAAATGCACAGCGATTTTCGCGCCATTCCGCTCGACGTCCAGACCGATTCCATGGGCTGGCACGGCAATGCGATATTGGTGCGCAAGGCCGCGACGGTGATCGCCCATGATATCATGCATATCCCCTGCCTCGAACCGCGCGGTGCGATCATGGCGCATTTCGAACTGGCGGGACAACAACTGGCGGTTTTCGGCATGCATCTTGACTTATCCGGCCTGTGGCGCCGACGACAGGCCGCTGCGATCATCAAGCTGGCGCAGGAAAAACAGAAAGATGCGCCGGTGCTGCTGATGGGCGACCTCAACGAATGGAGCGCCGCTGGCGGCTGCCTGAAGGATTTTGGCAAGGCGTTCGAGATGGTGGAATGCGGTCGGAGTTTTCATTCCCGCAGCCCGATCGCGACACTCGACCGGATCATGCACTCGGATGGCATCCAGTCCTTCGAGGCGGGGGTCCACGACAGCCCTTCGGCGCGCAAGGCATCCGACCATTTGCCGGTCTGGGCAAAAATCGCGGTCGACTGACATCTTGTCCCTTTTCGCCGAACCGTATACGTAACTCTACCTATGTCGCGTTCTACAGTGGGCTGGTAGCGGCATTCCGACTAAACGGGGAAGGTCGTTATGGACAAGTTATTGGTGAAAGCCGGCGGGTGGTTACTGCTCGTATTTTTGGCATTCGTTGCGATGGTATTGGCAGTAGATGGAGGATTTGCCGTGCATATGGCGATCATCATGATCGCCTGCCTGATTGCGCTTTGGGTTACGGTCAGCAAGGCGGATTATGCCGCCATCGGGCGCGGGATATTGAAAGCGCCAGCCGATCCCGGCAAATATGATGACGATCCGATCCGCTGGGGGGTTATCGCCACATTATTCTGGGGCATGGCGGGTTTTGCCGTCGGACTGTTCATCGCTCTGCAGCTTGCCTTTCCGGTGCTCAATCTGGGTCTGGAATATACCACCTTCGGGCGCCTCCGCCCGCTTCACACATCTGCCGTTATTTTCGCTTTCGGAGGCAATGCGCTGATCGCGACGAGTTTCTACGTCGTTCAACGCACGTGCAGGGCGAGGTTGGCCTTCCCCCGCCTCGCCCGTTTTGTTTTCTGGGGTTACCAGCTGTTCATCGTGCTGGCCGCCACCGGCTATCTGATGGGAGTCACCCAGTCGAGAGAATATGCCGAGCCGGAATGGTATGTCGATATCTGGCTCACCATCGTCTGGGTCAGCTATGCAGCCGTATTTATCGGCACGATCGTCAAACGCTCCGAGCCGCATATTTACGTCGCCAACTGGTTTTTCCTGGCGTTCATTCTAACCATAGCGATGCTGCATCTGGTCAATAACCTGGCCATGCCGGTCAGCCTGCTCGGCGGGAAAAGCTACAGCGCCTTTGCCGGTGTACAGGATGCTCTGACGCAATGGTGGTACGGCCATAATGCAGTCGGTTTTTTCCTGACCGCGGGCTTCCTCGGCATGATGTATTATTTCGTGCCGAAACAGGCAGAACGACCGGTCTACAGCTATCGCCTGTCGATCATCCACTTCTGGTCGCTGATCTTCCTCTATATCTGGGCCGGTCCGCACCATCTTCATTATACCGCGCTGCCCGACTGGGCGCAGACGCTGGGCATGGTCTTCTCGATCGTCCTGTGGATGCCAAGCTGGGGCGGCATGATCAACGGCCTGATGACGCTGAACGGCGCATGGGACAAGATCCGCACCGATCCGATCATCCGGATGATGGTGCTCGCCCTCGCCTTTTACGGCATGAGCACCTTCGAAGGTCCGATGATGTCGATCAAGTCGGTCAACAGTCTGTCGCATTATACCGACTGGACCATCGGCCATGTGCACAGCGGTGCGCTCGGGTGGAACGGCATGATCACCTTTGCCGCGCTTTACTTCATGGTGCCGCGCCTCTGGGGCAAGCCAAGACTGTACAGCCTGCGGATGGTGAACTGGCACTTCTGGCTCGCGACTATCGGTATCGTACTCTACGTCGCTTCGATGTGGGTCGCCGGTATCATGCAGGGCCTGATGTGGCGCGAATATGGGGACGATGGCTATCTCGTCTATGCGTTTAGCGAAGTCGTCTCGGCCATGTTCCCGATGTATCTGATCCGCGCAGCGGGCGGCGTTCTCTATCTCGCAGGTGCTGCGGTCATGGTCTACAATGTCTGGATGACCATTGCCGGCAAGGTCCGCGATGAAAAGTCGATGACCGAAACGCCTTATGACCAATCCGCTGACAAGCCGCTCGTCGCGGCCCCGGCAGAGTGAGGGAGACAGGAACATGACCACACTCACGCAAAAGCATAAGAAAATCGAGCGCAGCATTACCTTGCTGGCGGTACTCTCTCTGGTCACCGTGGCGATCGGCGGGATCGTGGAAATCGCCCCGCTTTTCTGGATCGACAATACGGTCGAGGAAGTCGACGGGGTCCGACCTTACACCCCGCTGGAACTGGCCGGACGCAATATCTATGTCCGCGAAGGATGCTATTCCTGCCACAGCCAGATGATCCGGCCGTTCCGCGACGAAGTCGAGCGCTACGGCCATTATTCGCTGGCGGCGGAATCGATGTATGACCATCCGTTCCAATGGGGTTCCAAACGCACCGGGCCGGATCTCGCCCGGGTGGGCGGTCGCTATTCGGATGAATGGCATGTCCAGCATCTGACCGACCCGCGCGCCGTTGTACCGGAATCGATCATGCCGCCTTATGCTTTTCTGGCCGAAAAGAAGCTGAAAACCGGCGACATGACCGACCATTTGCGCGCCATGAAGCGGGTTGGCGTCCCTTATACCGAGGAAGCAATCGAGAAAGCGGACGAAGACCTGCAAACTCAGGCCGACCCAATGGCCAGTTCGACCGAACTCGAGAAACGCTATCCCAAGGTACAGGTCCGCGACTTTGACGGCAATCCGGACAAGCTCACCGAAATGGATGCTCTGGTCGCCTATTTGCAGATGATCGGCACATTGGTCGATTTCGAGGCGGGTGAAGCGCAGGAGCTGCCCCGATGAACTATGAAGCGCTACGCCATTTCGCCGATAGCTGGGGGCTTTTGTTCATGACACTGGTTTTTCTGACCCTGGTCGGATGGACCTTTCGTCCCGGCGCCGGACGCAATCATGAAGAAGCCGCCCATATGATTTTTGACGAGGACAAGAATGATGTCGGATAAAAGACGCGTCGATCAACCGACCGGAACCGAAACCGTAGGCCATGAATGGGACGGCATCGAGGAACTCGACACGCCGATGCCACGCTGGTGGCTGCTGACGCTCTACGCCACGATCGTCTGGGCAATCGGCTATGTCATTCTTTATCCTGCGATACCGATGCTCAACTCGGCCAGCGAAGGCCTGCTCGGCTGGAGCAGCCGCGGCGATTATGAAATGCAGGTAGCCGAGCGGCAAAAACAGCTCGAACCGGTCAGGCAGGCTCTGGTTTCCACCGATATCCGCAAACTGAATGGCAGTCCCGAACTGATGCAACAGGCGATTGAAGGCGGCCGGTCGGCGTTCAAGGTCCACTGCGTGCAATGCCACGGCTCCGGTGCTGCGGGATCAAAGGGCTATCCCAATCTCAACGATGATGACTGGCTCTGGGGCGGCGATCTCGAAACGATCGAATATACTCTGATCCACGGTATCCGTAATCCGGATCATGACCAGACCCGCTTCTCGCAAATGCCTGCTTTTGGCCGGGACGGCATATTGCAGTCGAATGAAATCCAGGATCTCGTCTCTTATGTCCGGCTGTTGTCCGGTCGCGAGAAACCGAGCAAGGCGGCGACGCGCGGAGCGGCGTTGTTCGAAACCAATTGCGCAGTCTGCCATGGCGCCGATGGCACCGGCGACCGCGTTCAGGGCGCGCCCAATCTCACCGATGCGATCAGCCTCTACGGGCTCGACCGTGCTTCGCTGACCGACACGATCACCAATGCCCGCTATGGCGTGATGCCGCGCTGGGGCCAGAGGCTTGATCCGGCAACGATCCGCATGCTCGCCGCCTATGTCCATTCTCTGGGCGGTGGCGAGACGCTGCCCGCGCTGGAAAGCATCCAGCAGGATACGATCGAACAGGTCACAAGCAATGAGCAATCCTAAGGAAATTCTCGATCCCGAGCTGAAGCTCTATGAATCGCGCAAGAATGTATTTCCCAAGGCGGTCAAAGGCACATTCCGGCGGCTGAAATGGGTGATCATGGCGATCACCCTCGCCATCTATTATGTGACGCCGTGGATCCGCTGGGATCGCGGGCCTTATGCTCCGAACCAGGCCGTATTGGTCGATCTTGCCAACCGGCGCTTTTACATGTTCGGCATCGAAATCTGGCCGCATGAATTTTATTATGTCGCCGGTATGCTGGTCATGGCGGGGATCGGGCTGTTTCTGGTCACCTCGGCTGTCGGCCGGGCGTGGTGCGGCTATTCCTGCCCGCAAACCGTCTGGACCGACCTGTTCCAGCATGTCGAACGCGCCATTGACGGCGATCGCAACGCCCAGTTCCGGCTGCAGGATGCGCCCTGGGGACCAAAGAAGATCGGCAAGCGCCTGCTGAAATGGTCGATCTGGCTGTTTATCGGCTTCTGGACCGGCGGCGCCTGGATCATGTATTTTGCCGATGCGCCCACTCTGGTTGTCGACTTCTGGTCCGGCGAGGCCCCGTTTGTCGCTTATGCCACGGTCGCTGTGCTGACCCTGACGACTTTCATTTTCGGTGGTTTCATGCGCGAGCAGGTGTGCATCTATATGTGCCCATGGCCGCGCATCCAGACCGCGATGATGGATGAGAAATCGCTGACCGTTACCTATAAGGACTGGCGCGGCGAACCGCGTGGCAGCGTGAAAAAAGCGGAAGCCCAGCCGGGTAGCTTCGGCGACTGCATCGACTGCAATCAATGTGTGGCGGTGTGCCCGACCGGCATTGATATCCGCGAAGGACCGCAAATCGGCTGCATCACCTGCGCGCTTTGCATCGACGCCTGCGACAACGTGATGGATCAGGTCGGACGTCCGCGCGGTCTGATCGACTATGCCACGCTGGAAGATGCCGAGCTGGAAAAGGCCGGTAAACCGCACAATCCGATCCTGAAAACGCTGTTTCGTCCCCGTACCATCCTCTATTCGACGATCTGGGGTGCGATCGGACTGGCAATGCTGTTTGCGGTGGGCAATCGCACCCGTATCGACATCAGCGCCAATCATGACCGCAACCCGGTCTATGTCCAGCTTGCCGACGGCCATGTCCGCAATAGTTACACGATCAATCTGCGCAATATGGAGGCCCGTCCGCGCGATATGATCATTGGCATGACCGAACTTAAAGGTGCTGTGATGTGGTCCAACGCCGGATCGCGGGAAGGCGCGGGACAGACGCTCGTTACCAAAGTCGCGCCCGACAGCATCGCAAGATTGCGGCTTTATGTTGCGGCCCCCGGCACGGGGCCGGTCCGTGAAGAATTCGCCCTGACGGTCACCGCTGCCGATGATCCCGAGGCAAAGGATGTCGACGAAGTATTTTTCGAAAGACCGGAGACAGGTGAATGAGCGAGAAAACTCCCGCAGTGAAGAAATTCACCGGCTATCATGCCACGGCGATCATCGTTGCCTTTTTCGCGGTGGTCGTCGTCGTCAATCTGGTAATGGCGCAATTTGCCCTGTCGACCTTCAGCGGCACGGTCGTCGACAACAGCTATGTCGCGAGCCAGAAATATAATGACTGGCTGGAACAGGCCCGCAATCAGAAGGAGCACGGCTGGACCGTCTCACCTGCGCTTCGCAAGGCTGGCAAGGCGAGTATCGCGATCACGACAGCTGATGGCGCTCCCTTGCAGGGCGCAACCATGGAGGCCATTGCAGAACATCCGATC
The DNA here is from genome assembly GCA_963974765.1 of uncultured Sphingorhabdus sp. Classification (GTDB taxonomy): domain Bacteria; phylum Pseudomonadota; class Alphaproteobacteria; order Sphingomonadales; family Sphingomonadaceae; genus Parasphingorhabdus. The sequence goes on along the minus strand of CAXBEI010000001.1, from coordinate 1,850,040 downwards.
GGTCAATCCGATCCGTTCGAGATCAGCTTCACCCAGGCAGCCACAGGCGAATATCAGAGCGTCCAGCCCCTGCCCGAAGGCCGCTGGAAACTGAAGATCATCATCACTCAGGGTGACAAGAACATGCGCGTGGTTCGGGACATCTGGTGAACGCCATCGCGCCTATCAGCGCGGGTCAATCCCGGTCGATTATATCCCGCTTTGCGGTGCCGGCAATCCGCTGCGCCGGTTGCATCTCGAAAATCGAGAACGGGCTCAGCGACGTGCCCGGCATAATGTCGTCGCGGGTCAATTTCTCGACCAAGCAAGTGGCAATAACCCATTTGCCGGAACTGGATGACGATCAGCTCAAGCGCAAGATCGAGACACTCGGTTTCGAAGCGCAGATTCTCGCCGACAATCCCTTGTCCGAAGAGAAAGGCAGCACCGACAAGCTGATCCGCGCGCTCGCGGTAGCCGGTTTCGGGATGATGAATATCATGCTGCTGTCGGTCAGCGTCTGGTCCGGCGCGACCGGCGTCACCCGCGATCTGTTCCACTGGCTTTCGGCGCTAATCGCTGTCCCGGTGATCGCTTATTCCGGGCGTCCGTTTTTTGCGTCTGCAGCGATGGCGCTGCGTTACGGCCGGACCAATATGGATGTGCCTATCTCGATCGGCATATTGCTGGCAACCTGCCTCAGCCTTTATGAAACCGCCACTGGCGGTGCCCATGCCTATTTTGACGGCGCGGTGATGCTGTTGTTCTTCCTGCTCGCCGGGCGGGTGCTGGACGGCATGATGCGGGACCGCGCGCGCGAAGGCATCGGTGCGCTGCTGAAACAGACTGCGCCGGGCGCGATGGTGCTGGATGATGATGACAAAACCCGCTGGGTCGCTGCCAAGGATTTGCTTCCCGACATGCGGATGATGGTTGCGGCCGGTGAAAGCCTCGCAGCAGACGGCGTTATAATATCGGGCTCAAGCAGTTTCGACTGTTCACTAATGACCGGTGAAAGCGAACCGCAGCCCCGGGGCAAGGGCGATATGGCGCTCGCCGGAACGCTGAATCTGTCATCTCCGGTCATAGTGCAGGTCACCGCCACGGGTGAAGATACCAGTGTTTCTGACATTGCGCGGTTGATGGACGAAGCGGGACAGCATCGCTCCTTCTATGTCCGCGTCGCCGACCGGGCTGCCCGCTTCTATGCGCCAGCGGTCCACAGCCTCGCGCTACTCGCATTCGCCTATTGGATGTTTGCGGGCGCCGGCTGGCATCAATCCTTGCTCATCGCGGTCGCGGTGCTGATCATCACCTGCCCTTGCGCACTCGGCCTTGCGGTACCAGCAGCGCAGGTCGTGGCCTCGGGAGCGCTGCTGCGCAAAGGCGTGATGGTCAAGGACGGTAGCGCACTGGAGCGTCTGGCAGACGTCGACTATGCGCTGTTTGACAAGACCGGCACGTTGACCCTCGGCCGTCCGACGCCGGTCAATCTCGATGACCTGAGCCTCAGCCAAAAGCAGATCACGCTGGCGCTCGCACAAGCCAGCCGCCATCCGATCAGCAAGGGTATCCGCTCCGGATTGCTGGCGCTCGATATCGAACCCGCCGTTCTGGACGACATTCAGGAATTGCCCGGCGAAGGCATGACCGCAAACTGGGATGGTGTGAAAGTCATGCTCGGCAAGCCCGAGAAGTCCGAAGACCATTTGTCCAGCCAGCTAACCGTGGACGGCGAGAGTGTCGTTCTGCAACTGCAGGACGAAGTCCGGCCGGATGCTTCAGAAGCAATCGCAAAATTGCAGACTCTGGGATTGCCCGCTTCGATCATATCCGGTGACAATTTCCGCTCCGTATCGCTTGTTTCGCACGCTTTGGATATTCCTGCCCAAGCCGGTGCCTCGCCGCAGGACAAGGTCGAAGCGATCACCCGCCTGACGACCAGCGGGCACAAGGTGCTGATGGTTGGCGATGGCCTCAACGACGGCCCTGCCCTTGCCGCGGCCCATGTCTCGATTGCGCCGGGTTCCGCCAGCGATGTCGGTCAACAGGCCGCTGATGCCGTCTTTACCAGTGAATCGCTAATGCCCGTGGCGCTGTCGATCAAGGTCGCGCGCCGCACCATGCAGATCGTCCACCAGAATTTCGCTCTCGCCATCGGCTATAATATCATCGCCGTACCGCTGGCGCTGACCGGCATGGTCACGCCGCTGATTGCCGCGATCGCCATGTCGCTCTCGTCGCTGATCGTCGTCGGCAACGCCCTGCGCCTCAACGGAGCGGCCAATTGAGCGGCCTGGCCATCCTGATTCCGGTAGCCCTGCTGATGGGACTTAGCGGTCTTGTGTTCTTTTTCTGGGCGATCCGCAACGACCAGTTCGACGATCTCGACGGCGCCGCCCAGCGGGTATTGATCGACGAGGAAGACGAGCCATCATGATAGGCCGGATCAGAACATCCAGGATCAGCCGGTTCGCGATCGCGGTGATTGCACTGCCGATGGCTGCCATGCCTTTGTCGGCAAGATCGGACGTGATGACGATCCAGTTGTGCTCTGCCGATGGTGAGGTGCGAAATGTGTCGATTCCGGTCGAGCAGGAGGATGGCAAGAATGATTGCGCCAAGCCATGCCATGCCTGCCTGTCACGCAAGAAAGCCCCGAAAAGCTGAAATCAGCTATTTCGCCGGGATATTGTGATTCTCGCCACTTTCCGCCGCAAAGCCGATACGCAAGGCCTCGGCCAGACTGCGCACCCGCAATTTTTCCATCATATTCGCGCGATATATCTCCACCGTGCGCGGTGAAATGCCGAGATCATAAGCGATGGTCTTGTTGGGCAGTCCGGCCAAAAGGCCATCCAGCACATCCTGCTCCCTGCCGGTAAGACAGGCCAGCCGGACCTTCGCTTCGGAAGCCGCCATTTCCTTCAAATTGCTGTCTTCCAGCCGCACGAATGCCTCTTCCATGGCCGCGATCAGGGCTTCTTTTTCATAGGGCTTTTCGAGGAAGTTGACCGCCCCGGCGCGCATTGCCTGCACCGCGATTTCGATATCGCCATGGCCGGTCAGGATCACCACCGGCATATCGATGCCGTCCTTGATCATCTGCTGCTGCACCTGCAGGCCGTCCATTTCCGGCATCCGCACATCGAGCAGGACACAGCCCCGCTTAGCGCCTTTCGCCAGCTTCAGAAAGTCGACGCCGGACTCGACCGGTTCGACTTTAAATCCGGCATGCCGCAACATGAATGCCGCCGACCGCCGGACGGAATCATCATCATCGACAATATAGACCAGCCGTTCACTGCTCATCATTCTGCTCCTGCTCCGCTTTTTCCAGCGTGATCCTGAATATCGTGCCCCCTTCGGGATTGGGTTCGACACGGATCGTTCCGCCGTGCGATTCTATGATCGTCCGGCATATGGACAGACCGAGCCCCATGCCGTCGCCCTTGGTGCTGGCGAAGGGATCGAATATCCGCTCTCCCAGTTCCTGGTCAATGCCTGTGCCGCTGTCCGATACGGCAATTTCCACCCGCGCATCATCGATCGATGTCACGCCGATATGCAGATTTTTCACGGCGCTGTCGGCCATTGCCTCGATCCCGTTACGCATCAGATTGACCATCACCTGCTGGATCTGCACACGGTCGGCAAACACGTGATCGGTATCAGGCGCGATATCGATCGAAAATTCGACGCCCCGTTCCTGCGCGCCGATCATCCCCAGCACGGTGGCATCTTCCACTACCTGAGCAATCGACAAAACCCGCCGATTGATCTCGCCGCGCGAGACAAATTCCCGCAGCCGCCGGACAATAGTCCCTGCCCGCAAGCTCTCGGACACGCTTTCCTGTAGCGCTTCCCGGAAAAACTCGCGATTCTCGCCCAAATCGCCATCCATCATATCCCGCGCCGCCGACAGATAATTGGCTATCGCGGTCAATGGCTGGTTGATTTCATGGGCGAGCGAAGAAGCCAGGGTTCCTACTGCGCTCAGCCGCGAGGCATGGGCCAAATCCGCCTGCAGCGCCTGCAGCTCGGCTTCCGTCTGCTTTTTCTCGGTAAGATCGATGATGAAGCCGGTAAAATAGCGTTCCTCACCGATCTTCGCTTCGCCGACTTCCAGCTGCAGCGGGAAGGTCGTGCCGTCTTTCCTGCACCCGACAACGGTCCGGCCGATGCCGATAATCCGCTTTTCATCGGTCCGTATATAGCGCTCGATATAACCGTCATGCGCCGCCCTGTAGGGCTCCGGCATCAGGATTTTGACATTCTGCCCGATGATCTCTTGTTGCTCATAGCCGAACATTTTTTCAGCCGTGGCGCTGAACGAACTGACCAGCCCGTCTTCATCGATCACCACCATGGCGTCCGGTATGGTCGTCAGGATCGACTTCAATATCGAATTGGCCTGATCCAGTTTGCTTTCGGTGTTCCTCAGCGCCGTCACGTCCTGAAAAGACACCATGACAGCATCAATTTCGCCCTGTGGACTGGCCAGGGCAGCGATATTGCATTCGGCAAAAATCAGCCGCCCGTCAGGAAGATGCAGATGCACGTCGAACGGATCAATGACGCTGTCTTCAAATGCGCGATCCATTGTTTTCTCGAACAGCGGCCGATGGTCGGGCGCCACACAAGCCGCAGGCGCTCCGTCAGGCAGGTCTGCCAGACTGGCGACTCCGAATATCTTCAACCCGACCGCGCTGCAATTGATTGCCTGCAGGTTGCGATCGACTATCATGACACAATTCGGGAGGGCGGATAGGGCAGAATCCGGATCGAATGCCCGGTTCGCGCCATGAACGATCGCTTTGCGCACCTGTTATGTCTATCCCTCGACTGTCCGTTCGCAGTGTGCGAATGGACAGACCCTACACAAAATGCGTGGATTGCCATAAGGAAATTTGATCTGTCTCTGGCGGGGCGCATTCTCATTCAGTGCGAGACGACAAGTGGAATTTCGCAGTCTTTGAGCAGATTGCGCGTCACGCCACCGAACAGAAACTCTCTCGCCCGGCTATGCCCATAAGCACCCATCACGATATATTCCGCCTTCACATTTTTCGCTTCCGACACAAGCCTGACATCGACAGGGTCATTGCCCGCCGACGGCGCGTGGATTTCGGATTTGATGCCATGATAGGCGAGATATTCCGACGCGGCGAGTTGCGGCAGATCGTGATCCTTGTCTTCCTCGACTGTCAGGATATGGACGTCGCTGGCCATTTTCAGCAAAGGCACCGCAGCGCGTAGCGCGTTACCAGCTTCGAAACTGCCGTTCCAGGCAACCAGCGCAGGGCCGCAGGCATCAAATTTCTTCACATTGTCGGGCTGGACCACGACCGGCGCGGTCGCGTTGAACAATACGTCGCCCAATATACCAAGCGGCAGAGCATTTTCCTTGTCGCCACCAGCGGAGCTCAGGACAATGATATCAACCAGCGCAGAGTTTTTCGACAATCCCCGCGCGGGATCGATATTTTCTTCGCGATAATCCCAGGACACATCTTCACCAGCCAGCCGCTTTTCGATCTCGGCGCGCAGTTTCCTGTCCTGCTCGCGCGCCATTTCGGTGACATCATACATCACCGACATGCCGGTTACGCCGTCAAAAGCGATCTGCGAATTGTAAGGATTTGCGCGCAGGCAATGGAGGTGGCCACCGAGCGAACGGGTCAGATCAAGCGCCGCCTGAAGCCGGGCCTCGAGGCCTGCATCATCGGCAATATATAGCAGCACGGATTTCATAAACTGTCTCCTGTTTCCAAATCAATCGCTTTGAAGAAATGTTGTTGGACGGAGCGTAGCGGGACCCAATCGGGGCCTGTATAAGGGTTTATACGGATAGAAGGCGTTTGCTCAGTTCCCGGCCGTACCGTGGGCCGCGATTCTCTTCAGCCAGCGGGTGCGATGCTTGTCGCTGCTGTCCACATTTCCGATCAGGGATGTGGTGACCGGAGCGATTCCAGTCAGCTTCAAAATATTGCGCTCAAAACTGCGAACGCTGTGCGAGGCGAAATAGGCGCGGTAGAAAAGCGCCGGCATGCCCATGCTGACAATCAGGCGCGCCGAGCGACCGCGCAGCAGCTTCTTTGGTAATTGCTTGCTGCCCTCCTCGCCATAGTCGAGCGCGAAATTGGGACGGAAGGCCTGCTCGATAAACGCCTTGAGCATCGCCGGCATATCGCCCATCCAGAGCGGATAATAGAAGACAATATGCTCAGCCCATTTGATCGCATCCTGCCCCGGCCTGACGGCTTCAGGCACGTCCTCTTCAAGCCATTGCTTGCGGCTTTCGAGGATCGGGATATTCTGGCCGGCAAGCCGGATCACCCGCACATCATGACCGGCAGCGCTAGCAGCGTCTGCATAAGCGGACACGATGGCGTGACCGAAGCGACCGGGGCTTGGATCAGGATGACCATCGATTACCGCAATGCGTGTCATGGCGCTAATTCCTCAGTCTCTACGGCGTCCGGAGTCTGCCACTGGAACGCGGTGATCAATTCCATGATCGCCTCTTGCGCAGCGCTATCGATTTCCTGTGGATAGGAGGCCGTCAAGCGCGCGTCCCAATAGCCATAGTCCAGCGCGGTGACGCTGAAATGCCAGGGTACGGAATCCTTGTCTCCGTCAAAAATGCCTTGATAACCGTCAATTTCGGGGCGTCCCGAGAGGAAATATTCACCCTCCGAAACGACTGCCGCGCTTGAATATTGGGCAAGCAGATCGGGTTTTACAATCTTGTAATGATCTTCAGCGTTCAACTCTTCGAGATGGATGATCGCGATTTTAATCTCGATTTCATGACCTTCAAAATCGCGCAGATAACCAATCTCGAAATTATTGCCGGAGAAATCTGTTGTCATTTCACATTGGCGGCGGAAGCCGGCGATGTCTGCCGGGAATATGAAGCCGCTTTCCTTGTGAATGATAGCCCCCGGCTCCTTATAAGGCGCGAACGGGTCAAACAGCGGCGCAGAGCCGATCACGCATTCCGCTGCGGCAGGACTGCTTGCAAGAGTCAGGGCCAGCGCAGCGGCTGACATAAATCCGGTCCATTTCAATTTCGTCAGCATATTATTCCTCCCTGCGATCGGATTTTTCCGTCTATTCGTGACAGCTGATGACGCGAAACGGCAGCTCGCTGCCATCGGTTTCCGTGATCGTCAGATATTCGCCGACTTTCAGCGGATGATCCTTCAGCCGGAAAATGCTCTCATCATCGTCATCGCCGACTTTGTAGGAGAAGACCCATCCCTTTGGCGAAGCGATCACAACGCCGCTCTGATCGGCTTCGCCCGGCCAGAACCGACGGACGACAGGCCGCTTCTCAGCCTGTTTGAGCGCCTCCGGTTCAATGAATCCTTCATCGGTCAGCGGAACACGAAAGACATATGCATGGGCTGACGAGCCATTGGGATGGTCAGCGGTTCTTGCCAGTTCAAGGCGGATTGTTTTCCAGGTCATGCATCATGTCTGGACGAGTAAGATAGTCCGCGCGATACGCAATATTGCGTAGTCGCAGAGATGTTTTACGCAGGAAGCGCGTGAATATGAACGTCGTGAGCAGAATGGGCAGACAGCAGTTCCACAGCCTTTACCTCATCCTTCTGATCCCACGTCCGCACCCAGAGCAACAGGCCGCCTTTCTCCAGCTGATCAGCAATATAATCGGCATGATGCTGCTGGATGAAACGCGCCAGAGCGACGCCCACCGCCGTACCTGATCCGCCCAGGGCGAGCGCCGCCAGGGCCGCCGCCAGAGCGCCGCCCGACGCCACGAGCACAATCCCGGCAAAGGCGCCGACATAAAGCAGGCTGCCGATGACGGCCCCCTCTGCGTCGCCGATCGTTTCGACCGGAATATAGGCTTTCGACATCGCCTCCGGATCATCCTCGATTTCTGCCACCGATTTGAAGCGATGCCCGAGCTTTTCCTCGACGGCCGACACCGGTGCAAGCACGCTAATCTCCGCACGGTTGAATCCGTGGCTCAGCAGATCGTCAATCGCCGCCTGCAATTGCTTCTCGCTGTCGAATATGCCGACCGCTTCCCGAATCTCGGCTGTACCGGAATCTTCCATCTTCATTTTCCTCAGCTGATATCGGTCAGGCGCAGATAGGGGCGCAGTTCATCCCAGCCCTGCGGGAAGAGCGTTTTCGCTTCATCATCGGAGATCGACGGAGGAATAATGACCTTGCTGCCGGGACGCCAGTCTGCCGGTGTCGCTATGCGTTTCGCATCCGAGAGTTGCAGCGCGTCGATCACCCGCAATATCTCGTCAAAATTGCGCCCGACGCTCATCGGATAGGTCATCGTCAGCCGGATTTTCTTCTCGGGATCGATGATGAACACCGAACGCACCGCCGCTGTATCACTCTCTTCCGGATGGATCATGTCATAGAGCCTCGCGATCTTGTGTTCAGGGTCGGCAACGATCGGGAATTCCAGATTGGTATGCTGGGTCTCGTTGACATCGGCGATCCATTTCAGATGTTCGGCAGCCGTGTCCGTGGATAGCCCGAGCGGCTTTGTATTCCGCGCGGCAAACTTGTCCGCCAGTTGCGCCGTCCGGCCCATTTCGGTGGTGCACACCGGGGTAAAGTCAGCGGGGTGACTGAAGAAGAAGACCCAGTTGTCCCCTGCCCATTCATGGAAATTGATCGTTCCGACTGTGCTGTCTGTGGTAAAGTCCGGAGCGGTATCGCCAATATGTAATGACATCTCTGTGGTCCTTTGCAATTATCTCAACAATTGCCCTTTTATAGGCTTTGGCAGAAGCCGAATAACTCCGTAAACCTACGTAAATCGGCCAATAGCAGGCTTTTCAGCCCATAGGCTCGCTCAAGAAAAATCGGCAAACGCCCTCTTTCCTACAACCAACCAAATAGGTTATATCACCCTTTCCAACCCGAAAGGAGATTCCCCCATGTCCAATATTCACGATATCGACAGGCTGATCGACAAGGTCATCATGCTTGAAGGCGATTTTTCCGATCATCCCGCCGACCGTGGCGGCCCCACACGATGGGGCGTAACCGAGGCTGTCGCGCGGGCTCACGGCTATGCCGGCGACATGCGCCATTTCCCCCGCGCACAAGCGGCGGTGATCTACAAACGCAAATATTGGCATCGCCCCGGCTTTGACCAGATCGCGAGATATGCACCGGATATAGCGGCCGAACTTTTCGACACCGGGATCAACATGGGAACCGGAACGGCGAGCGGCTTCCTGCAACGCGCGCTGAATGCGCTGAACCGCAACGGGGGCGACTTTACCGATATCGCGGTTGATCGCGTGATTGGCGCGAAGACGGTGACTGCGCTGGACGCATTTCTCCGCAAACGGGGACGCCGGGGGGAGACCGTGCTGCTTAAGGCGATCGAGGCCCTGCAGGGCGCCCGCTATATCACACTCGCGGAAAACCGTCCGGCCAACGAGGCCTTTCTGTACGGCTGGCTGGCCAACCGGGTCCGCTGAATTCCGTCAGAAATATCATACCTATAACAGTATAAACTTTGTCAAGAACGGTCGAACTCTTCAGACTCTCTCTTAACTTCCCTTCTGCGGCAAAAAACCGTTCTTGGCCCCAACTTTGACAAAGTTTGAAATCCGACACACCGAAAGGAAACCTGAAAAATGTCCATTCTCTCGACACTTATCGGCCCCGTAACCAAGATTATCGATAAAATCATTCCCGACAAGGAAGCGCGTGACCGGGCCAAGCTCGAACTGCTAAAACTCGAAGGCAGCCAGGAACTCGAAGAAGTCCGGGTGCAAATGTCAGCGATACTGGCAGAGGCGCAATCGGCCGATCCCTGGACCAGCCGGGCACGTCCAAGCTTCCTCTACGTCATGTATTTGCTGTTGCTCTGGTCTATCCCGATGGGACTGATCGCTGCATTTCGTCCGGAGGCGGCGCGCGACATTTCCGCTGGCATGAACGCCTATCTCTCCGGCATACCGGAGCCGCTCTATGCGCTCTTCGGCACCGGTTATCTGGGTTATACCGTCGCCAGACAGTGGGGAAAGATTCGTGGTTCCGAACGCTGAGAGGGCTAAAATATCCTCTGGAAACAACGATTTTCCCGCCTTTCGCGCCCCGAAACCGGATAAATGCCTCAGAATATAGCAGATTAATGCAATATTTACGAAATAGGCTTGCCATGCCTGTATCTTTCCAGATAAAGGTGGAGGTCTAGTTCATCCAAAGGGGATATTTTAAATGACTACCGAAACCAACTTCCGCAAAATGCTCGCTGTAGCTGGCGGCCTCGCACTCGCTGTTCCTGCTCTTTCTGCATGTGCAGAACAGGCTGACGATGCAGTTGCTGTAGCTGAATGTGCTGCTGAAGACGCAACATGTGCCGCTGAAGAAGCGACCTGTGCTGCTGAAGAAGCAACATGTGCTGCTGAAGAAGCTGCTGGCGATGCCGCTTGTGCAGCTGAAGATGCCACTTGTGCAGCTGAAGAAGCTGTTGCCGAGTAAGCAAAGCTTATTTCGCATTGGAAAATGCATTAGAAAGGCTATTTGAGCTTACCGGCCAGATAGCTAAAGAGGGCGTCTCGCTAGTACCCAGAGTGGTACCGGCAGACGCCCCTTTCGTTCAATATCAGCATTACCCCAAGGGGGATTGCATCGCGCCCGGCAACAAGTCGCGCTGGTTCTACCATGCGCACAAGCCGGAAGAACGCGAAGACGGCGAACATGGCCATTTTCACATGTTCCTGCCACTCGACATCTTTGATGATGTCGAACCTTATTATCAACCACCCGCCAAGCTGCCCAATGGCAAGAATACGCAAGGCGTCGTCCATTTCGGAGCGTTAAGTTTCGGGCTCGACGGCATGCCGCTCAGCTGGTTCACCACCAACTACTGGGTCACCTATGAATATATGATGCCGGCAGAAGCTATTGCTTCGCGATTGCGTCATTTCGACATGAGCGGAGCGCCGGGCGATCCGCTGGTCAATGACTGGCTCACCGCAGCCGTCCACCATTTTCATGACCCGATCATCGAAATGATGCGCAGGCGCGATGTCTTCCTGAAGGAGAAGAAACAGGAACTGGGGTCCGCCGTGTTCGCGGATAAAAAGGTCGAGATACTCTCCCGCCTTCCCTTTGATCTATAAAGTCAGAGCCTAGTGATCATGCCCCGGATTGGTGCGCTTCAGCTTGCGCATCAGGCCCGGCCAGATCAGATTGTCGCCCAACCCTCTCTGGAATGCGGGAGACGCTTGCTGAAACACGCGATGCCCCATGTCTTCACTATCCTCGTGTAGATGCTCTGCCCCGCCAACCGACTGCGCCAATATTTGCGTTTTGCAGGCATTTTCGAGGATATACATGCGCAGAAAGGCGATCGCACAATTCTCGCCGACGGTTAAGGTACCGTGGTTGCGCAGGATCAGCAGGTTGTTCTCGCCAAGGTCATTGATCAACCGGTCCCGCTCGTCGAGATCGAGCGCGATGCCTTCATAATCATGATAGGCGAGGTCATCATGGACCTGCATCGCAAATTGTGTGTAGCGGCGGAGGCCGGCCTTCTGCACCGATACGGCAATGCCATAAGGCGTGTGGACATGGATCACGCATCCCGCATCCTCGCGGGCGCTGTGGACCGCGCTATGAATGGTGAAACCGGCGGGATTGATGAAATAAGGCGTGTCCTGCTTGATATTGCCCTCGAGATCGATCTTGACCAATGCCGACGCGGTCATTTCGTCAAACAGCACGCCATAAGGATTGATCAGGAACCGCTCCTCCCCGTCCTCATCGGGCAGCCGCGTGGAAATATGGGTGAACACCAGATCGGTCCAGGCGTGCATGGCACAGAGCCGATAGGTCGCCGCCAGATCGCAGCGCAGTTGCCATTCCGCATCGGAGACCTTGCCTTTGAGACTGGGAATATCATGCGGATCGGGGATCGAAAATCCGGGGCCAACGCCCATTGCGGATTCATTGGTTTGGATCGCGGTCGCCATGTTCAGTTCCTTTGCTTGCCTATTCGCCTTTGATGCAAATTGGCATGCATTGCCTGAATTGGCAACCAAACTATCATACGGGGATCAATGCCATATCGCCGGTCGATCGCCTGATCTCGCATAAGCTTTGCAGATGGAAGAGCGCCCCTCCGCCCTGCCCGGTTCACTGAATATCAGCTGGCGCCACCGGCCATTTTATATTGCTTGTCCGGTTCTTCGCAAATGCCGCTGTCGACCGCCTGCTTGTCGGCGAGAAGGTTGATTTTCGCCTGATCGAGCCAGTCATCACAAACGCCCATAGCAGGTGTTATTTCGCAGAAACCAACATCGAAATAGATTTCAGTATTGGTCTGCTCCATTTCCCTCTGGATTATTTTTGTCGCTTGCCGGGCTTTCTCTTCGACCGTGCATGTCAGGAGCACGGCAAATTGCGTCCCACCCAGACGGCCGATATAATCCGACCGCCGCAGCCGCCGGACCAGCGGCTGGATGATTGATCGTAATAATGCATTGCCCGAGGGACGTCCGAAACGCTTGCTGACCATTTTATACAGGTCCACGTCAAAGATCACGAGCGTGCTCTTTATCCCCTGCCTTTCGTACAGGGAAATTGCCTTTTGCACTTCTACCGAAAACCCGCTCCGTGTCAGAGCGCCCGTCAGCCGATCCTTTTTCGCTTGCTGACGTAATTCCAGTTCGTGGATAACCAGCTCTGCCAGCTGTTTCATCCGGTCGATCTTTTCGCCGCTATATTGTTTGGGGATAATATCGGCAGCACATAGCGTTCCAATATTATATCCGTCCGGCGTGATTAGCGGGACGCCGATATAGCTACGGAGAAAGGGACTGTTGATAACAGCGGGGTTCTCGCTGAAACGTTCATCCTGCAGGGTGTCCTCGACAATCGTCGGCGCTCTTTGAGCGATGGCAAAATCGCAAAAAGAAATATCTCGCGGGACATCTGTTGTCGCCAGGCCAGATTTGGATTTAAACCACAGCCGGTCTCCATCCATGAACGAAATTCCGGCGAAGGGGACGTCGAGAGTCAGTTTCATCGCCATCGTAATATGGTCGAAACTATCCTCCGCAGCCGTGTCTAGAATATCATATCGCTCCAAGGCAAATTGACGCGCAGCCTCAGCCTCAAACTGCGAGCGCTTTTCATTGCGCGATTTTCCATTCGATTTCGAGACCATAAGTTGACAGACGGTTAATCCCGCGAAAAACTAAGGCATATCCTCGAATATTTCTGGGAATGGCGAATGACAGGGCACGCAGGAGAAACCATGGGTGCAACAAGTGGACCCTCGCAGGCAGATTTCCGGGAAAGCTCAACCTATTTTTCGGGCTTTCCCAAGGCCTGGATCGGCTACCGCTTGTCGGCAATCGCCCAGCATCTTTAGCTAGCGGTGCCAATGCCAATCCATGCCGGGAAAATTTGGCCAAATTCCAGGGCTGCAGAAGATGTAAAATAACGCGGCCCACCAAAGCGTCCTCGTTGACAATTTGGCTGCAGAGTGGATAAGCTACAAGGCTATACTACATCCCTCGGTGAATTAGCTAATTTTACGAATATACACGTGTATTAGCGAGCAAGGGAAGAGACGAGTACGCCTGTTCTTTCTTAAGGTAGTCAATACTGGAGGACTCTAAAATTGCAGCGTAATAGCAATGAATAGTGTTAAAGCCGAATTAGATGAGCTTCGCTTGACGATAAAGCAGGCAAACGAGAAATTTGAAATTCTCGATAAACGGATTTCAAACTCCGGCGATCAGCCCGGCAAAAATCAATTCCCCAATGGCAAAGATCTGGACAGTGCTGATTTGATCGATCGGGCTGAGAAGTTTCTGGAATGGGGTCGATTAAAGTCCGGCACGCTGGATACCGGGAACGGACTATTTACCGACTCTTGCTGGAATATGTGTCTCGACATATATCTCTGCGGCCTCAAAGACCAGCAGGTGACGGTTTCCGCAATCGCGCATAGCTCCGGCATCCCGATGACGACGGCAATGCGGTATATCAACGTCATGGCCGAACAGGGCTTGCTTCAAAAGTCTTCCAATCCGGCCGATCATCGTATGGTCTTCGTTGCGGTTTCTGAGGAATGCCAGGCCAAGATAGTAAAGCTGCTGTCCAACGCGCCATTCTGAGAATCGGGTAGACCATATCCGCAGCACATACTCTCCAACCGCATATATCAGACTTGACGTTCGGTTTGACGGGAGCCCCTTACGATAACGTCAGGCCCTGATAAGCGGTCGATATCGGTACAAATCGGCACGAATGTCGTTAATCCAGCAATGCCCCATTAACTTATATTTAACGTTCCCTGTCCATTTGAGACCTTACCAGGTGACGGTTCGACGATTGCGGGATCTTCGAACCACCCTTCTCCGGCGATTCGGAGATGTGTGTGTATTGTTATCTGGGTAGTTTAATGACCGATTCAAAAATAGAGACATTGCTTGCTGCGAAGCTGATCGGCGACAGTCCGAAAATGCAACAGTTGCGTGCAATCGTCAACTTTGCCGGCCGCTGCAATAGTTCGATCATGATCACCGGACCTTCCGGTAGCGGCAAGGAAGTCGTTGCCGAAGCCATTCACGCCATCTCAGACCGCAAAAATGCCCCCAATATTGCCGTCAATTGCGGTGCTCTACCTGAACAGTTGATCGAGTCCGAGCTTTTCGGTCACGAAAAAGGCAGCTTCACCGGCGCAGTAAGCCGCCATGTCGGCCTGTTTGAACAAGCCAGCAGCGGAACGATATTCCTTGACGAGATCGGTGACATGCCGATCGACATGCAGGTCAAACTGCTGCGCGTATTGGAAACCCGGATCGTCAACCGGGTGGGCGGCAACCGCGACATAGCCGTCGACATCAGAGTGATCACAGCGACCCATAAAAATCTCGCCGATTGCATCAAAAGCAAAGCCTTCCGCGAAGATCTCTACTATCGTCTTTGCGTTGTTCCGATCGAAGTGCCGGCACTCAACGAGCGCTCGGAAGACATTCCGGCCCTAGTTGCCCATTTCCTGAAAAACCAGGAAGCCGGCCGCCCCCTCCCAATTTTCACCGCAGAAGCATTTGCCGCGATGCAAATTTATGACTGGCCGGGCAACGTGCGCGAATTGCGCAATGTCGTTGAACGGGCGTGTGTTTTCTTTTCCGGAGAGCAAGTTGTCGCCGCAGACGTGGCCAAACTGATCCAATCAGATATCGCACCGGCCATTCCTGATGTTGCCGCCATGGCATCCGATCAGTCCGAGATTCGCGAGCAAGAGCAACCTACTCCCTATCATGGCGCAGCGCCTTCGCCGATCTTTGAACCCCGGGGCAAAATTGTCAGTGACCTGAATGTCCACCTTCAGCACGAAGAACGCCGGATTATCATGGCAGCACTGGACGGATCGCACGGCGTGGTTTCTCGAGCGGCACGCTCGATCAACATTAAAAGAACCACGCTTATCGACAAGATGCGCAAGCATAATATCCACCAGCGGACGGAAGAGCCTGTTGATTGCCGGATTGCAGTTTAACCGGGCAGATTGTCTATCAATTAAACGCGACGATTTTGGTCCAGGCTTTCTCGATTTCCAGGATCATCTCCCGCGCTGACTCGATACGCTCGACATATGCTTCCATTCCTTCCAGCTGAATGCGCTTTGCCGCCTCATTATACATGACGCGCAAGGTCTGCGAGAGGTCTCCGGCAAGCTCGAAGTTCAATTCCTTGTCCAGACCGCTGAGAATATTGCGTGCGCTCGCTCGATATTGAAAAACATGCATATCTTCGCCGCATCGGGCGCTTTTGATGATCAGGCCAAGCGTTTCACCGAGTTCTTCCAGAAGCCCTGCAACCTGACCATAAGGGTCTGCCGCTGAATCATTGCTTGTCTTCACAAATTCTCTGGAACCCGTGGTTCGGTGATTGCGGCAGGGGTACGTCATATTCGATTGCTTTCCAGATCAGTTTTCATGATTGTCGGAAGAAGAAAAGTGCTGGCCCACAATTGAAATTATAGCGCGTGGAGTCTCAGGAGGTCGACGAAAAGCCGGTAAAGGAATTTGCGACATCAACTTCCAACCCGACAAAAGATCATCTGCAAATTCTCCGAACATGATAAACGTCCTCTAGATATTTTACGGCAGATCTAGGTATGAATTAAGAACTATGATCAGTTTGAATTCGCGCCAGGCACGCACCGTCGGCGACACATCGGGGCTCATCAGACATAGAACCGTTCGCGGACGCTGCCGGTCTCGCCGTAGGCAATTACATGGACGTCACTGCGCGTCACGCGGGTTGGATATCAAAAAAGGGAGACTGGTCTTTTCATCGGCATAGCCGGGACCTAATTCACCTCGCATCCCATTCAACAAAGCAGGACAGGCCAAAATTTCTGCCTGCTTCGCCGAATGCGATACGGGGTGACTAAGTATGGGAAGCCGGAACGAAGGAAAATGGGCCATCGCGGTAAACCACGACGGCATCCAGAATGCCTTCAACCTCACCTTCTGCCTTGCTCATATCGGGGGATATTTGCATGGCAGAAGGCGAGCATTGAAGGTGCGAGTGAATCGTATCATCACCCACCAGCAGATCAGCAAACTCCCGAAATCTAGTGACCAGACTAAAATTCAGTTGTTTGCGGATCATTGTTATTCCCTCACGTTATCGGCTGAACGCCGGAACCGAGATTCCGTGTTCGCCTTCTACCTAGCAAGGGGCGTGCCAGTTTTATGGCCGGCGATATCTGGCGGTGATTGCCGACAGGGGCGTCGGGAATCCATCACATCTGTCGAAAAACCGACATTTTCGATATTCTCTGTCGGGAAACCGACATATCCTGGCTTACCGTGTAGGGCTTGTTCTCTCGGCTAAGACCATTTGCAACACTCAGGCTGCTGTCATTGAGGTCTGAAGCTTCTCCAATGCGCGTTTTTTGATCTGGCAGATACGCACGGCGGAAACATCAAGGATCGCCCCGATCTCGTCAAGCTGCAGTTCCTCGACAAAGTAGCAATTGAGAACAAGCTGCTCGCGCTCGTTTAGCTGTTTCAATTTCGAGGACAGTAATTCAGCCATTTGAGACTTTTCCAGTTTCTGATGCTGATCATCCTCCTCATCGGTAAACCAGCTGCTTGAATCGCAGTAAATTTCATCGAGCGAGCCCACGTGGACAGCGATCGCCCGGTCCGTATTCTTGCGAAATTCGCCCGGCTCCATATCCATCGCCAGCGCCAGTTCTGAATCAGTCGGTTCATGGCCAAGTTCCTGCAAAAGCTTCGCCCGGGACCGCCGGACTTTCTTATGCCAGTCGACGGATGTTCTGCGCAAATTGCAGGTCGATCTAAGGTCGTCAATCATGGCGCCGCGGACACGCACATAGAGATAGGTGCTGAAGCTATGTCCTTGATCTACATATTTTTTTGCGGCCTCTACCATTGCAACGAGACCGACCTGAATCAGGTCCTCAATCTCCATCTGATCGGGAGCGAATGATTTTACCTGCCAGGCAATTTTCGTGACCAAAGACTGATTTTCCTCAATCAGTCTATTCTCGTCAATTTGCGTCGCCCCATAAGCTTGCACGGTGCGGCTTTCTGTTTTCAACATATCATGTTCCCGACTGGTCATTAAATTTGATTTGCATCTGTGGCAGCCATCGTCTGGCTGGAGGACGGAGCGCCGATGCTGGCGAGTAGTTCGATCGATTTGCCTTCGGGCAATTCCGCGTCAGACAAGATGGACAGGTCCGGGAACCGCTGCTTCAGCAAAGCGCTGAGCGGTTTCCGCACTATCGGCGAGCTAATCAGCGCGACGTTGCGGATCTCCGAAGGCAAGGAGCGCGTGGCAATATAGACCGCCCCAATCATTCTCTGCGCCAACAGCGGGTCGATAGGGTAACTGGCGCCCTCACCGGCCTGCAGCGCCTTAACGAGCAGGCTTTCAAGCGATGCATCCAGCGTCATCACCGGCAGAGGCAGGCCGGCCGGCACCAGACTCTGGACGATCAAATCGCCAATATGTGGCCGGATAGCTTCCGCCATATCAGCGGTTTCGTCGTGGAGATCGCAGACCTGCGCCATTGCGAGGGAAATTCTGCCGAAGTCTTTGACCGGTACCCTCTCAGCGAGAAGGTCGCGGCAAATGGCGGTAATATCGTCGAGTGACAGCGGTTCGGGGGTGAGTCTATCCACCAATTGAGGCGACGATTGCTTGAGGAAATCCAGCAGTTGCTGCGCGTCATCGGTCTCGAATAGCTTCGCAGCATTGCGCTGCACGACATCGTTGAGATGGGTTGCAACCACAGTGGGCGCATCCACCACAGTATAGCCTTTGGCGACTGCCAAAGCCCGCTGTCCCGCAGACACCCAGGTCGCATTCATCCCGAATGTCGGGTCTTTGCAAGGACGACCCGCGATCACTATATCCACGCCGCCGTCGTCGATCGCGAGCATATCATCAGGCCATGCCACGCCCTCGCCCAGCACCATGCCACCCATCAATATCCGATAGCTGTTGGGTTCCAGAGACAGGTCCACTTTGATAGGAATATGCGGGACAACGAAGCCCAGTTGCCGGCAAACCTGATGCCGGATTTCGGCTACCCGGCTCATCAGCGGCGCACCCTTGCGATCTTCAACGAGCGGAAACAGTCCGTATCCGATTTTGATCGCCAGACCCGGCCTTTGAGGGACTTCGTCCCGGTCGATAGAAACCGGATATTTCTCATCGGTCGATTCAAATACCGCCTCAGCAGTTTTGGGGGTGCGGAACAGATGCAAGGCGAACCCGCCAGCAAAAGCCAATGCCGAAAAAATTGCTAGATACATCATGGCCGGCGCGACCAAGCAGATAAGCAGAAAAAGCGCCACCAACGGCAGAAAACCAGCTTTTACATGGGCTGAAATTCTCTTCAGAGCGGAAATATTGGGTATAATGTTCATTTACAGTCCCAGCAGAACGGGCGGCAAAGAGGCAAATGCGACCGGCTGATTAAGCGGGGCGGATTTTTCCAGATGGATCTGGCCGTTGACGCTCTTGGTTGTGATGGTGAGGCAGTCCGCTGGCGGTACGCGCGACTGCAGGCTTTGTGAGTTCAGCAAGCCGTTGCCGGGCAGCGGCAATCTTTTATCGCGCCCTGCCCGCCTGGATGCGCGTCCCGGTCGCGTCTGCAGCATTGGAAAATCGGAATCTTCCTCGTTGCGCAGCGCAGATAGCGGGTCCACATTTCGTGAACTGCGCCATGAGTGGTTTTCTATGATCGATCGATGTGACATATTGCTCAAAATCTCCTGCTGAGAGACAAGCAATCATCGTGCCAATAATTTGGTCTTCAGATTTTCTGTGAATTAATGCCCGATTTCGCAATTACGCGGCGGACGGCATTCTCCAACCGCCGGACGATTGGTGCGCTCGCCGGAGATTTCGCACAATAGCCGTATCCATCCAATGCGGATGCCAGTCAGCTTTGGAAAATTCGAAATAATGCGAAGATCATTTTTAATTTCCGTAGACTACACCATCATCAAGCAACTTCGCCGCCAGCCTGTCCATGTCGATATGATAAATACCGAAGGCGATTTGCAATTTTATCCTGTCCACCTTCTGCGCGTCGAATGTCGGCCTTTCGATCGGCAGCCCCTTACCAGGCGCCGGGTTGTTAGCCGCACCAGTTTCATTGTCAGCAGCTTCCCTGCCGGCACCGCCCTTGGGAGCAGCTTGTGTCAAACCCGAACGTTCCAGCCGTCTAATCATGACCGAATAGCTTTCATTTGGTTTCATATCATTCCATCGTTACTGCGCCAAAATAGCAATTTGCGTTCTGCTGTACCGTGCTCGGCGGCGTGCATAACTTCTTTCACAGACATTTACGGTCCGTTAGGACAAAATTAAGGTCTCATTGCAGAGTTTTTTAGCTCATCGCTTGGACCTCTCCCGTGCCGGAAAAGCTCGCTATTAGCTCGTGATCCGGGCTGGTCGTTCGGACGAAAGATGATCTTCGTGATCGCGTAGCAGCGCTGTGCTCAACGACTGCAAAGGCATAATTATTGCGGCATCAAACCAGTGAATGCGATCCGCCGAACATATTCAATCAAGCTGCGGTAAATGCCGTTATGATCCGTATAGAATCCGGATGGGTAACAGACGACGCTTCTATACTCTCACCACTTTGGATCTAATATCACAGTATCCCGCCAAATCGGGTTGGATATCAATTGATCTATAGCGCTTCAATCCGGATAGATAGCATCAGGAAAGCTTGAATACTTTCCTCCGAGGTTGATCAGCCCCCGCAGGCCTCAATCTTGGTGAACGTAGTGCACCTGGTATGCGCTCTCAGTTTGGGTAGGACGATTTATCTCGTCCTACCCAATTGACTTTATGGGCTCTGGTCGGCGATCGATATCGCTCTCTTACAGCTTGCCCTGTCGATCAGATTGACCATGATAGTGGCCAGCCCGAGTTCAGCCTTCCTTATCAACGGTGGCTTGGTCCTGCGGTGTTTGGGTAACCTTTACATCGGGACAAGCAAACAGCGTTTCGCATAGCTTCCTGAGTATATTGCGAAGACAATAAGTTTGATAGAAATCTAGTCTGCAAATATTAATGCGTTCTATCGGACATCGGCAATAAATTACTTACGCCCCCTTGAAATAATATAACAAGCTCCTCTGGATAATATTACTACCGTATAGTTTATATTGAATTTTTGGTCACTTACTCTTAATATTTCGCTTGAGTTTGCCGGCCAGCCAAATCCTTACCCAATGTCTGATACTGGAAATATGATGTCGCATACTAGCTTTCCAATCGATCAATGTCGCGCGGCATAACAAATAGGAATATTGATGTGCATAGGCTTATTGAAAAGCTCCACGATGTGCTGAATTTTCTCGATGAGAATGACTTGGCAATTCCTGCGATAAAAGTCGAAGAAGCGATCAACGCTTTGAAAATGCTGGAAATCGACAATCCGGATTCCTCAAAACCGGACTGATGACGCGAAAAAGCTCGGGTCACCTGCTGTTTGCAGTACACCTCCATCAAATCGTCACCAACCTTATTGAATTTCGTAAATCAAAAAGACGCATTCCGTTTCTTGCTGACGCAATTCAGCATCACATTCCTGCTCATTAATCTGCATTCGATCGGAGCGTTGCAAGAGGTCCGACTTGATCGATCCATCCCGTCTGAGTTCAACCCGGCGGCGGATCAGCACCTTGGCGTCGGACGCCACGACGGAAGCTGCGTTGGCTCTATCAATGACCGTTCCTCGCCCATTTGACCCATAGGCGCCAATGATCATCGAAAACCCGATGACCATTGTCAATCTGAGTGCCGGAATAACCGCATGTGATTCTGGATATTGTGCGATCGGGGCGATCTCCTCTGGTCCTGACGAAATATCGGGAACTCAGGGAAGATGACGGTAAAATCCGGGAGCCTTTAACCTGATATGCCAGCCTTTAACGGCCAAGGCTTGGGAGCCTATGGTTAAACGGAGATCGCAAAGACGGTTAAGCTGTCAAACTGCGCCAGATTGTGGGCTAAGGGCCGGCTAATTACCGTCCTGGAAACTGTGCTGATGAGAATTCGCCATCTGAAAATTTTTCAGCGCTGATCCGCTTGGCCTTAACGTCCAGCACGTTTCAAGTCGAAGCATTGCTCACACCAGGCAATAGCGTCATTTGTCAACTTCACATAGCCAAGACGCTGATTTTTGTGAGAACGGCATCGTTCCAAATAGCCTTCGGCTTCCAGAATTGCTGCCAATCTGGTTATAACCGAAACCGGCCTCCGCAGATCATTTTCCAGGTCAGATAGATCAACGCACCGTTTCTCAGTGGTCGCGACATAGGCTTCCAGCATCAACTCCCAAGCCGGATCACCAAAAATTTGCGAATTCGAGAAATATAAATTTCGCTGCCGGTTTTCCTGAAGTTCGATTGCTGCAAGTGCGGCGTAATCCGCTTCCCCTTCGAGGCTCATATTATTTTTAGCTTTCGAAAACTAGCCCAGCGATCACTCGTGATGATAATATGATCAAGCAAACATATATCCAGTTCCAGGCACAATGCTTTGATGGACGTTGTAAATTCTATATCTGATTTGCTTGGCGTCACGCTCCCGCCAGGGTGATTGTGAGCGAGAATGATACCGCTCGCATCAAGTTCCAGAGCACGTTTCAGAATAGTGCGTGGTTGAATATATATTCTCTGCGGAGAACCTTCGCCAAACTCCTGATCCTTCAGCAAATGGTGTGAACTATCCAGAAACAATATGCGCATTAACTCTGTGGTCCGGGATCCCATGCGCGCCTGCAGATATTTCACGAGCCGCTGATCGGTAGCCGAAATGAGCCTGCGTGGCAGTTCGTTACGCAATTTGGCGAGCATGAATTCTTCGGTTGCCTTGAGCAGCTTCACAACGGCTTTATTGCTATCCAGAACTCTGTGCAGCGCGGCGTCGGACTCGCCCAGCATACGGCCAATTGATCCGAATTCTTCCAGAAGCTCGCCCGATAGCCTGAAGGCCTGATCCGGCTCGATAATCGCGATCAGCTGCGCCAGGACCTGTCGGTCCCGATGGCTTTCAGTCTCCTCTGATGATAAAACGTGCCGACCATCAGCAGAACCAACAAAGGATAGGAAGAAGCGATTTGCATGATCATATAGGCTTTTGGATGAATCGTCACATCGAGTAGCCTTGTGGCGTGAGCCACCAGCGCGATTGTCTGAAGTGAAACTACCCATAGCGGCCAGAAGCGGTTTGCGCGAAGTGCGATCGCGAGCAGGCCGATCCAGCCGGCGGTATCAATAACCAGATGTCCCGGGTCCAGTGTGGCATATTCAAGCGGCGTGAAGATATGAACGGCCGGATCCAATACAACCATGCCGATAACGATACCGGCGACCCAGCGCTCTGGCCCCCCTCCCCGATACAACGCGTAAATGCAGATTGCACCGAGGAAGAGTAAAAAAACAAGAGTTCGCATTCTCTAGATGGACCATTCCCACGCATTCCAGTCAACCTTTGTTCGCTTACGCTGCAACAGAACGCAAATTGCCGGGCCCGACCGCAGCTTGAACCGCTGGACAGGATTCATGCACATCCATGCCGGCAAATTCTCTTCCGACCTTCTGCAATTCGCCATGTACGCGCAAAACATCGCTGCTGGCTTCGACGAGCGCCATTTGTGCTTTTGCCAATCTGCGAACGGCAACTTGCCCCGTTGCCGCTGGAACACCGGTATCCACCCGCGCTTGCACCAAAGTGGCCATCAAGCTGCACACCGAAATCAGGGCCTGATCAATGGAGGCCTCGGTGTGCGGCACATCTTGCTTGATTTGATCGGTCGCGATTCTGATTTGATAAGACATAGCTTTTCCTTTCCGTAAAACACGGATTGTTGCTGTTTCAAAAAATGAGAGCCTAGACGGTGGCTAGGCTGTCAACAGACTAGAAAGAGACTGGGAAACTGACAAACCGATCAACACAATCGCCAAAATTCCGATAGTCAAAATGACTATAATGGCTATTCTTTGGGCGGTTCCCCAATTACCTTCCGACTCCTTCAAGATTTGCGGCCAGACATTCAAATCATGTTCGGTATCAAACTCATAAGGGATTGATACTTCTTCGAGCATGGATGAACTTGATCGCTCGTCCTGAGATCCTTCTGGACCGAAATCGCCATCGAAGGGAACACCTACCGGATCATATAGTATCCGGTCATAGGTGCCGGAGGCCCTCGCATATATTAGCGCGGCCTCATCCCGGGTTGCCGCACCGAGCACCCGTCGGGCGCTCACCAGGCGTTGATCTACCGCCGGTTTGGAAATTTCGAGAATTCGGGCGATTTCCTTGGAGGATTTTCGGAGCACCACAAGATGCAAGCATTCCCGCTGCTTTGCAGTCAAATTTGCCACGCGCGATGACTCTAGCTCGATATCGTCCAAGGTTAAGTCCCATTAATTCTGTTTCTTCATACTGATTTGATCCATGTAACGCAACTGACTCGGAGGTTACGAGAATAGTCGAAGCGCCCTGTTGGAAAGAATTATCCTGTCAGCAGAAAGACAATCGCAAGATCTGATACTCTGCACGGCGATCCATCGATCAAATGGCGACTATATCAATGAGGCACGGCGCTTGAAGGCATCCATTCATCAAGAAGCGCGAGAAGTTTAACGACATTAAGCGGCTTGGCCAAATGCGCTTGCATGCCTGCGGCCAATGCATCTTGAATATCTTGATCATAGGCATTGGCGGTCATCGCAATGATCGGTAGGCGGCTGGATGCAAGACCCATTGCGCGTATTTGTTTCGTTGTTTCAATGCCTTCGAGGTTCG
Source organism: uncultured Sphingorhabdus sp. (assembly GCA_963974765.1). GTDB lineage: Bacteria > Pseudomonadota > Alphaproteobacteria > Sphingomonadales > Sphingomonadaceae > Parasphingorhabdus. The sequence goes on along the minus strand of CAXBEI010000001.1, from coordinate 1,825,698 downwards.
GCATCTCGATATCCATCAGCACAAGTTCAAACGGTTGCTGCGAGTTTCGCGCTTTTTCCAGAACCTCGATTGCTTCAAGCCCATCTTCCGTCACTACATAGTCATGGCCATATTTTTCCAATACAGATTTTATCAGCTGCTGATTTATCTGATTGTCTTCCACCACAAGAATTTTTCGCGCGCTTGAGGGAGTGGTTTTCTCAATTTTCTGATCGAGCCGATTTTCGATTCTTGTTCCATTATCGGTTTCCACGGAAGGGAGCGGAAGCGTGACGAAAAATGTGGTGCCTTTGCCGATTTCGCTCTGCAAACTGATCGTACCACCCATTAATTTCGCAAGTTGCCGACTGATAGCCAAGCCCAGGCCGGTGCCTCCGAATTTTCGAGCGGTGGACTCGTCTGCCTGGCTAAATTCTTCGAAGATTGCAGATTGACGCTCTTGAGCAATCCCGATGCCCGTGTCGGAGATCGCAAATTCAATCAATTCGTGATTTCCAAGCCCTATTTTTCTGGCATGAACCGATATCCCGCCATCCTGCGTGAATTTGACCGCATTACCTATCAGATTCGAAAGAATCTGGCGGATTCTTAATTGATCACCGAGGATTGTTTGAGGCAAGGATTCATCATATTGCGATTCCAGCTTGAGACCCTTTTGTGCTGCAGCGGCCTTCATCAAGCGCACAGAGCCTTCGATCGCATGCCGAATATCAATCGGATCGCTAGCCAGAGTCATCTGCCCGGCATCGATTTTCGATATATCCAGAATATCATTGATCAATGCGACCATCGAGTGGCCGGACTCCGAGATCAGCTCGGCATATTGACGTTGTTCGGCATCCAGATCGCTATCCAGCAGCAACTGGGTAAATCCCATGACACCATTCATAGGCGTCCGTATCTCGTGGCTCATATTGGCAAGAAAATTCGATTTGGCCTTGATGGCAGCTTTCGATGAGGCGAGTCGCATACTGGTATCGATCTGCAGGCGCTCTGCGTGATTATCGACGCGTGCATCGCGGATTGATACAGCCGCAAGAAGCAACATCGTCACAACGGCCAGCAAACTTAACTGAAAATTTGCGTCGAAAAGCTGAAGTTTGAGTCCCCAGTTCACCACCAAGCTCAGCAAAAACGGTACACCAAGCAGAAATGGCATCATCCGCCGGGCGCCGGCGCTTCCGCGTCCGTCGGCAAGCAATATTGCGACCCAGCCACGATCGGGGCGAGCAAGTAAAGCCATGGCAAAAAGTATCGCAAATGCGATCGTGGTATGGATTGCCATCGTGGTGAACAAAGCCACTGCATAAAGAGAGGACGCGCCAAAAGCATAGGCAATCAATGCCAACAGCGCGATCCCTGCCCCCAAGGTGGTCGAAAAATTGAAAAGATGGTCCCTGCCACTCTGCTTCGGCACCCTGAACAGCGCAATTCCCAAAAGGAAAAAGCAGAGCGATGTGGAAACTGACATATGCTCTACTAGAAAAGACGGGTTACCGGACCATATGACGGCATCTATCCCCGAAGCCGTCGAGCCGATAATGATCGCGATGTTGATTGCAGCAACCGCCATCGACACAAGCGCAATAAGTCGCATCAAGACCATTGCGAACCATTGTTCCGGGAAGATCGCCCAGACGACAAGACAGGCAGAGGATAATGCGAACAGTATCGCAGTGCTGGGAACCATGGCTGCAAAGGAAGGATGAAGGCTCGTCAACTCCGCTATTCCAAGGCCCCAGCCGAAGACCAGAACCAGAAGAGCCGTCAGCAGCACCACCAAGGATGGCACAAGTTTCCAAATCATATTCGATTTGATGTTGCCGCGAAAGCCGGTGCCCTGACCGGTTTCAAAACCGGTCTGTGGGAAAATAGCTTCACTTTCGGCCGCATTGTTAAAAACGTGAGGCACCTGTTCATCCTTTTTCGTGCGGGACCAAAAGGAATGACACCCAAGTTGATCTGGTATGATTATGTAACGGCCGGGATTTATTGTCCTAAAAATCCGGTGCGACGCGAGTATGCTTTAATCATTGGAGAAACGGTGTTTGCTGCAGTCTAACCGAGCCCAAAACCTAACCACCGTTCCCTCGCGCCTTGCTTCAACAAATCCCAAAAATCTTCCTGCCACCGAGATTACCGAGGTTTGAAATTCTGGACGGTTCCGACATAAGCCATATCGTCAGGCCGCCCAGTCGAGCACTGTCTTGCGCAACGCTTCGATCGCCAATGGTTTTGCAAGATGCGCTTGCATTCCGGCCTCGAAGCAACGTTCGATATCTTGCTCAAAAGCATTTGCGGTTAGCGCAATGATCGGAAGCGATTTTGCATCAATTCCCTGCTCTCGAACCATTCGGGTGGCTTTGAAGCCATCCACATATGGCATTTGCAAATCCATCAATGCCAGATCATACTGATTTTCGGCGAACTCGGCTTTTCTGATCATGGCAACCGCCTCGGCGCCATCGATTGCCAGTTCATATTCATAGCCAAGTCTCGTCAGCATTTCCCCGATCAGTACCTGATTTACATCGTGATCCTCCGCCACCAGGATGCGCATTGCGTTACCGCCGTTTTTATATTGGGTATCCGGTTGAGTCGGAAATTTGATCAGGTTTTTGGATGCTTCCTCCTCAAGCCGTTCCACGGGTATTTGTATCGTGAATTTCGAACCGCGTCCGACATAGCTCTCCAGCAGGATTTCCCCTCCCATCAGCTCGACCAACTGTTTGCTGATCGTCAGACCCAATCCACTGCCGCCATGTTTTCTTGCGGTTGAATCATCCTCCTGGATGAACGGTTCGAAAATTGCTTCTTTCCGATCAGGCGCAATGCCTACTCCGGTATCGGCAACTGCTATAGCCAGTTCGGGCTTATCGGTTTCGGTGAACGAGGCAGATATTGTTATATAGCCGGTTTCCGTAAATTTGATGGCATTGGCCAATAGATTCATCACTATCTGCCGTAGCCGGAAACCATCCACCTGAACCCACTGTGGCAGCTCCTTGTCCACCTCAACCAGGATTGTCAGGTGTTTTTCTTCCGCATTGGGGGAGAAAATCTTCACGCAACTGTTCAGCAAATGGCGGACATCGAAGGGTTCGGGGGCGATTGTCATCGCGCCGGAATCGACTTTGGAAATATCCAGAATATCATTCAGGAGTGTCATCATCGCCGAACCGGAATTGGATATCAGCTCGACATATTTCTTTTGTGTGTCGTTCAGCGTACCATCGTCCAACAATTGCGTAAAACCGATAACACCATTCATCGGCGTTCGTATTTCGTGGCTCATATTGGCAAGGAATTTGGACTTGGCACCCGTTGCGGCTTCGGCGACTTCCAATGCGGAGACAATTTCTCTTTCCTTGTCGACCAGTATCTGCGTCTTGTTTTTGACCTCTTGCCTCACATAAGCTTCACGACGAGCGTAGAACATCACAAGTGTGGCAAAGGCCAGAACCAGAGCCAATCCACCAATAAGTACGAATTTCGGCTCCTGTGTTCCGACATTGGCCTCGAATTCTGGCGTACTGTGCCATGCAACAGTCCATTGTTGCCCCATCATCGGCAGCACTTTTGTCACAGAATATCGAGCCGGACGAGATTCGTTGAGTTCAGATTCGTTCCCGAATATCAATTCGGATTCATTCGTCGACTTTCCGTCATAAACCGTGATCCCGAAGTTGGTGCCCTGGCTTGCGGTCAGCCCTTTCATGAACCGGGACGCGATGAATGGTGCGTAAACCCACCCCCGAAACGCGGCGCGGCGTTGCGATACGGAATTCAGCGGACGCCCCTTTTCATACACCGGTCGAAGCAGCAGGAATCCTGCACTTTTTTCCTTGTCCTGCACGAGGAATATGCGCTTTGTGATTGTCGCTTTTCCTGTATCTCTTGCCTGATAGGCAGCAGAGCGGCGGTTGGCCTCGAAGCCGATATCCAGACCCACGGCCTCTTTATTGGTGGACATCGGTTCAATATAGGTGATTGGCAAAATTTCAGACCATTGTGTCCGCGGATAGACTGCAAAACCGGTAACACCGCGAGCGGAAAGATCGTTTAGAAATGCGCTTTCTTGGGAACGCAATACTTGCTCGATATAACCAATTCCGTTGATACCTGGCAGCGTTTCTTCAATCTTCAAGATATCAACGAAAGTCTCCCAGTCACTTTTCACGACCAGATCAGACGATGTGAACAAAGCTGCGCCGCTATCCAGCGCTTGCCGGTAAGATTCTATTCTGTGCGTAAGCGCGAGTTCGCTATCTTTGGATAGAGTTTCAAAGGCGGCAAGATTACGCTCATATGTCGTTGTCTTGGTTAGGTTCCATGCAAATATTGTCACTCCCAACAACACTATGGTTCCGAACAATAATGTGGCACCGGTCGTGACGTTCATTGGAAAGGTTTCATTGTCCCGCAATTTGCGAGCTATTCGGTTCACGACGAATTTCATCAGCGTTGCCCAACCTGTTGCAGGGGTTCCCGCGAACCCAACAAGGAAGATATACGGTCAGCCAAATCTTGCGGCAAAAATGGCTTCGCCATATAGTCTGCAGCACCTGCACGAAAAGCTTCGGCCATTACATTCTTACCCGTCTGGCTTGTCAAAACCAGCACCGGGATTGCCGCAGTTCTCGCTTGTCTCTTCAGAACGGGCAGGACTTCAGGACCTCTCAGTCCGGGCATACGGTTATCCAGAATGATGAGATCAGGATGAGTTCGGAGCGCTGCGGACAGGACGCTATACCCATTGTCCACTACCACGACCCGATGACCGCAAGACTCGAGCTTGTGATAAACCAAGTCGCCCAGAAGCGCATCATCATCTGCAAACAGGATAGTCGCCAATTTCAGTTCCTTTGCCATTGCATTTCTCACCCAACCCGGCGCGAGAAATTGAAACAGATAGAGTTGGATCAAACCGATCCTGATCATGTCTCGATGTAATTACGGACCAAACACTCGATAATTAACCATTCTACTTCGAACTAATACATCAACAGCAGCCATTACCGGCGGAATACCAAGGAATTTGCCCTCCCCTCTCCCGATAATTCCGTCAAGCAAGCCGCCCGTTTTCGAGACGCACTTCACGGCAGGGCATTGCTGGCAAAACAGCGGCCGTCGATCGTCAAAGGTACCGTTGCCATTAGCTGCCAAAAATATTGGCACTTAACCAAAGCTCATAATCACCGTCTTGCATTATGGCCCAAGTACCGTCCTGACAGCCTTGGGTGACCAATTGGCGAAAGCCCGGAAAGAAAGGAAAAAGCATGAAGCACGATCAGGACATCAGCCGGGCAAGCGGTCCCACGCCTCTTGATCGCCAATCCAATGCTATCGAGCCATCTTCTGCGAAAGCGCGCCTGCTATTGGTGGAAGATCATGATGTGAACCAGATCCTTATTCAGGCCATGACCAAGCGATTGGGCTATGAAACCGAACTGGCGTCGGATGGAACCGAAGCCGTCGCACAAATAACTCGGTCCATATCCGAAGGGAAACCATTCGATCTCGTATTGATGGATATCCAGATGCCTTTTATGGACGGATATGAAGCTACCCGAATAATCCGGACAAGCGGAATATCGGCTAAGGTCCTGCCGATAGTTGCAATCACCGCAAACGCATTTGGCGATGATATTCGAAATTGCCTGGAGGCGGGAATGCAGGCTCATATTTCGAAACCTGTTGATATCTCGAATCTGAAATCAGTTTTGCAGCACTGGCTTGCCCCCCAGCAGCCGGAAGAAAAAAAATCCCCCGCGAAAGAGCTCCAAAGCGGGATTTCCGATGACTTGTTCCAGCGCTACCGATTGCGCCGGGAGGAAGCGATCAACAGTGTCGTCAGCTTCGTAAAGCAAGGCACCTTTTCCGATGGCGAAACCCGTCAAATCCGGGAACAGCTGCATAAGCTTGCAGGGACTGCTGCGATGTTCGGTGAACAGGAATTGGGCAGTCAAGCAAAGCTGATCGAGGATGGCCTCGGGCAATGGAAAATGGAAGACCGGCCTCAGAAAATGCGGAATGCGCTGGACGAGCTTCTCAAAGCAGCGTGAGAAGACGATCGCTGACTGAATTCGATTTATCGATCCCCGCGACGATGCAACGCCCGGATGAAACCAAATGAATGTGTGGCTAACGACAATCCCCTGAATCACCCTCAGCGCCAAGTTTGCCTTCGGGTTCTCCGGTTATCACGCCATTCAATTGTTCAGCGCATCGAAAACAGCCTCTGTCCATTCCTTCCTGCAGATCAGCAGGTCCGGCATATAGGTGTCCTGCTGATTGTAGACCAGCGGCGAACCGTCGATCCGCGAGCAGTGCAGGCCATAGGCCGATGCGACTGCTACAGGCGCGCAACTGTCCCATTCATATTGACCACCCGAATGGAGATATATTTCAGCTTCCCCCTGCACCACCGCCATGGCCTTCGCGCCGGCAGAACCCATCGGTACCAGTTCGCCACCCAATCGTTCTGCTACGGACAGCGCTTCTGCCGCCGGGCGGGTTCGGCTGACAACCAGACGCGGCGAACCTTCATGCGTGCGAAGGTCGCCGACCTTGTCACTGCGCAGCACAACGCCGCCATCCTGCCCCGGTAATGCAACAGCGCCGATCGAGGCAACGCCGTCAACAGCCAGAGCGACATGCACCGCCCAGTCCGAGCGCGCCTCACCATATTCTCGCGTGCCATCCACCGGATCAATGATCCACACGCGCGATTTGCCGAGCCGCTCGTCGGTATCCTTGCTTTCTTCCGACAGCAGGCCGTCATCGGGCCTCTGCTGGCGCAAGGCATGGACGAGAAACTCGTTGGCGGTCTGGTCCCCGGCTTTTCCGAGTGCCTTTCCTTCGAACATTCCACTGTCGCGAACTTCGAGCAGAATCCGCCCAGCAACATGCGCAAGATGGGCGGCGAGATCGGCGTCGGTCATAATATCTCTCATTTCAGTGGCATGATCTGCCGGACGATATATTCGGCAGCTTCTGTAGGGGTCATCTCTACGGTATTAACGCGGATTTCCGCACTTTCCGGAGACTCGTAGGGGCTATCAATACCAGTGAAGTTCTTCAGCTTGCCGCTACGCGCCTTCTTGTACAGGCCTTTCACGTCGCGCTTTTCGGCAACTTCGAGCGGCGTATCAACGAAAATCTCGACAAACTCGGCATCGGGCAGCATTTCGCGCACCATTTGCCGTTCCGCGCGAAATGGACTGATAAAGGCAGTCAGCACGATCAGCCCGGCGTCTGTCATCAATTTGGCGACTTCGCCGACCCGCCGGATATTCTCGATCCGGTCCGCTTCGGTAAAGCCAAGGTCCTTGTTGAGACCATGGCGCACGTTATCGCCGTCGAGAAGAAATGTATGGCGATTCATCAGATTGAGACTTTTCTCGACCTCGTTGGCGATCGTGGATTTCCCCGAGCCGGAAAGGCCGGTGAACCACAAGACACGCGGCGTCTGGTTTTTGAGCAATGCATGCTCTTCGCGGGTAATGGTTGTCGGCTGCCAGTGCACGTTATCGGCCCGGCGCAGGCTGAAATGCAGCATGCCGGCGGCTACTGTCGCATTGGTAATCTTGTCGACCAGAATGAAACCGCCAAGCTGCCGGCTGTCGGCATAAGCCTCAAACACAATCGGTTTGTCAGTATGGATTTCGGTTACGCCAATGCCGTTCAGTTCCAGCGTCTTGGCCGCAAGATGCTCCATGGTGTTGATGTTGATTTCAAATTTTGGCTCCTGCACCGACACACTGACCGTTTGTGTGGCGAGCTTGAGCCAGTAACCGCGACCGGGTTTCAGCGCTTCATCGCTCATCCACACGATCGTGGATTCAAACTGGTCTGAAACTTCGGGCGGATCTCCCGCCGCAGCGATTACATCGCCACGAGAACAGTCCACTTCATCTTCAAGCGTGATCGTGACCGACTGGCCTGCCACCGCTTCGTCGAGCTTACGATCCAGAGTTACAATGCTTTTTACCCGACTGTTCTTGCCCGACGGCACGATGCGGACGGGATCGCCCGGCTTGATAGTACCTCCGGAAACAAGACCGGAGAACCCACGAAAGTCGAGATTGGGCCGATTGACCCATTGCACCGGCATCCGGAACGGTTTTTCCTGCGCTACGGTAGCCGTGATTTCGATATTTTCCAGATGAGCAATTAGCGCCGGGCCGTCGTACCACGGGGTATTTGCCGATGGCGCCTCGGTAATATTATCGCCCTTGAAGCCGGAAATCGGAATCGCGGTGAAGCTATCTATGCCAATTTCGGCTGCAAATTCGCCATATTCCTTGACGATCGAGTCGAAGGTTTCCTGACTGAAGTCGACAAGGTCCATCTTGTTCACCGCAAGGATCAGATTCTTGATGCCAAGCAAATGAGCCAGATAGGAATGTCGCCGTGTCTGGACCAATATTCCCTTGCGCGCGTCGACCAATATGACAGCAGCATCGGCGGTCGATGCACCCGTGACCATGTTACGGGTATATTGTTCGTGGCCCGGTGTATCGGCGACGATGAACTTGCGTTTTTCGGTGGAGAAGAAACGATAGGCAACATCAATGGTGATCCCCTGCTCGCGCTCGGCAGCAAGACCATCGACCAGCAGGGCGAAATCAATCTCCTGCCCTTGCGTACCAGACTTCTTGCTATCCGCTTCCAGCGCAGCCAGCTGATCTTCAAAGATCATCTTGCTGTCGTATAGCAGCCGCCCAATCAGCGTGCTCTTGCCATCGTCCACGCTGCCGCATGTGATAAAACGCAGCAGCTCCTTGTTCTGGTGCTGGGCCAGATAGGCGTCAATATCCTCGGCGATAAGCGCATCGGTTTTATAAATCGGATCATTTCCGGTCTGTTCGGTCATCAGAAATAGCCCTCCTGCTTCTTCTTCTCCATGCCGGCACCGCCTTCATCCTTGTCGATGACGCGGCCCTGTCTTTCACTGGTGGTGGTCAGCAGCATTTCCTGGATCACTTCCGAAAGGGTCGATGCTGTGCTCTCGACGGCACCGGTCAACGGCGAACAGCCCAAGGTGCGAAAACGGACAGAACGGGTGGTGATTTCAGGCTTGTAGCCCATCACCTTCTCGAGCCGGTCCAGATCGTCCGCCATGAACAGGCCGCCTTCGTATATGTAGGTCGGGCGCGGCGCTGCGAAGTAAAGCGGAACGATTTCTATATTCTCGGCCATGATATATTGCCAGATATCCAGCTCGGTCCAGTTGCTGATCGGGAAGACCCGAATGCTTTCCCCCTTTGCCTTTTTGGCATTGTAGAGATTCCACAATTCGGGGCGCTGGTTTTTAGGATCCCATCCATGGCTGGCGGTGCGAAACGAGAAGATTCGCTCTTTCGCGCGACTTTTCTCTTCATCGCGGCGCGCACCGCCGAAGGCGACATCAAATTCGTGCAGATCAAGCGCCTGCTTCAATCCTTCTGTCTTCCACATGTCGGTGTGCAGCGGACCGTGGTCAAACGGGTTTATGCCGCGTTCTTTAGCCTCTGCATTGTGATGGACGATCAATTCCATTCCCGCGTCCTGGGCGGCCTTTTCGCGCAACGCGTACATATCATTGAATTTCCAGGTCGTATCGACATGCAGCAGCGGAAACGGCGGTGGAGATGGATAAAATGCTTTTTTTGCAAGATGCAGCAACACTGCGCTATCCTTGCCAACGCTGTACATCATCACCGGCTTTTGCGCGTCAGCCATGACTTCTCGCATGATGTGGATCGCTTCAGCCTCAAGCCGCTCCAAATGGGTTAAGATACGGGTCACTTGTCATTCCATCCTTGTTCGTTCCCAGCGGTCATAGCCGCTTTCGACTGGCATGTAGTTCCCAAATGGGATATTAGCCGCAAATGGCTATCATTCTCAGCGAAGAACATGATCTTATCGCAGCTCTGCATCGCGGAACGCTTGGCGCGCCACCCTGGGAATATTTTCTGGAGCAATTACGCCGCAGAACCGGTGCTGATTATGCCCGACTGCTGTTCCAGGGCGACCATGATTGGCTACAATCTGTCCGGATTCCGGCACTCCACAGTGGTTCGGACGATATAAATGAAATCTACCGGCAGGAATTCGGAAACTCCCAGGCGCTCCCACATAAGGCCATGAGGCTCAACCGGGTCTATTCTCTTGACGAATTTCTTGACTCCAACGATCCCCGTCACAGTCGCTTCAAGACATTATTCATGCAGGATGCCGATATCCGCTTTGCTCGCAACATGCGGGTTGCCGAGCCCAATGGCGGACAAATCTGGATTTCGCTTGGGCGGACAAAGAGTGACTTTTCGGCGAGTGACGGGGCTTTGCTGGGCTCTCTTGCCACTCATCTGGCGATTGCTGCCGGCACACATGCCGAGCTGGAACGGCAACGGTTGAAGGCGGGGATCTCTGCCGATGCGATCATGCGGCTTAATTTCGGATGGTTCATGCTCGACGCGTCCGGCCGGATCATTGACATGAGTGAACAGGCGGAAGCTTTGGTACAAGAAGCGCAAACCCTGCGCAAATCGCCCGACGGACGCCTGATGGCCGAGCAGGCTGATGCACAAGGCATCTTGCGCAAATTCCTGAAAATGCGGCAGGCGGGAGAAAGCGTTGTGCGGTCGGTACATCTTTCTGACGAACCATGGCTGGATATGCTCCTCACCAACCCGCCAGCCGACCTGCCCGGTGCGCTCCAGCCCGTGGCTATTGCCTTTGTTCATGGCGAGCGATTGAGCAGCGCCGAACGCAGTCAGCATTTGGCCAACCTGTTTGGTCTTACGCTGCAGGAAGCGCGCCTGGCTTTGCATATCAGCCACGGTGTGACGATCAGGGAGGCGGCAACCCTGCTGGGCCTCACCCATGAAACCACGCGCCTTTATTCAAAGCGGATTTATGCCAAGACCGGAACGCGCGGCCAAGCAGATCTTGTTCGCCTTATACTAGCGAGCATCGTGGCACTGGCCTGAAGACGAAGCGCGGCCAGTCCGTAATGAATAGCGGCAACCAACGGCAAATAAGGACGGCCCTTCACAGGGACGCCTAGCAGCGGTTCATCAAGGAAAAATGCTAGACCCTTCGCTCGAGCGCCTCAATCTGCCCGTCCAGGGCCGCAATTACGAGCCCCGAGTAATCTGCCTTACCTGCCGTACGCGCAATCACCGGTAGTCCCGATAAAAAACCTGTCAGGCTGGAGATCATCAGAACCGCGCGCACTTGAGCCTCTTTCTCGGAAAGCAGACCGTTCGATGCCTGGATGATCAGGTTCGTCACAAGTTCGATACCGGGACGCCAAAGCTCCGCATAAAGAATCTCGAATGCCGGGCCCGGGCTCGCAATCTCGCGTTGGACGAACAATGCTGGGTTTTGGGCTCCAGAGGTCGAGAGAAGAAAGCGGGCCAACTCCGCGAACAGACGCTTCAACAATGTGCGGGCTTCATCTGGCACCAGTGGCGCGCGCAATGTTGCGTAATATACTTCGGCAACCGGGGCCATGCCGTCGCGATAGCTCGCGACGATCGCATGTGCACAGGCCAGATAAAGGCCGCGCTTGTTCCCGAAATAATAAGTTAGCGCAGGCAGATTAACCCCGGCCTTCTTCGCGATTTGCCGTGTTGTGACACTGGAAAAACCGCTGTTACCAAATTCTGTGAGTGCAACATCAAGGATGCGCGCACGCGTTTCCTCCCCTTTGCGATAGCCATCGACGGCGGTGCGGAGAGGTGGAGCCAAAGATTTGGCTTTGGTCATCGATAAATGCTCATCCGTTTTCCTTGAAATTATATCATTTGATATATATGATAAAAGACATCAAGTCGAGAGAGGAAAAGTCGAATGACACAGGCGGTACAGGATAGGCTTTGGACAAAAGTGGAATCGCAGCGGGAGCGCGTACCGGCCATGTATGGCAACGTCGATTTCCGCATCATGCCCGAACGTTTTACCGCCACGGCTGGCGATCCAACTGCACTTTCCGGAGAATATGACTCGGAGCGTGACGCGCTGCTTGCCAACGCAGATCGCGTGGATTTCATCCGTGCTTATACGATGACTGGAGATGCGGCCGCGGACGCCTATGCGAGTCTGATGCGCGATTATAGTTTTCGCACCTTGGTCGATATGCTGACCCTGGCCTGCGACCAGGGCGTAGAAAATGTGCCGGACGCGCCCTCCGAACTGGTCGAATTAATCCGCGAGATGGAGCGCACTCCGGACTGGGTAGACATGAAACTTGTCGAGGAGGGCGCGCGTATCGACCGCAATTCAGCCGCCAATTTTGGCCCGTTCATCATCCGCGGCGCGTTCATTGCGACCTTCATGAATAAATATGCTGCATTGCCGATGGCAATCACGGGCACATTAACGACCCAGACGGCTGCCAGACGCGTCAAGGATACCGCTACCTTCTTCACCACTTCACTGTTGCCGGGCGCGCTCGAACGTTTTGGCCCGGGCTTCAAAGCTGCGGCCATGGTGCGATTGATGCATTCGATGGTGCGTGCGAACGTCTTGCGCCGTCCCGGTGAATGGGATGTCAGCGTTTACGGCATACCCATTCCACAAGTCGATCAGATGCCTGCGGGACTTATTGCGATCTTTCTTTTGTCGTATAAAATGATCGCCGAGGGACGGGAGCAATTCACCGACTCTGAACGTGCAATGGTAGAACTGGCGCGCTATCGATGCTTCCTGCTCGGCCTTCCGGAAGATCTGCTCGCCGATACGCCACAGGGGATCGTCGACCTCATGAACGCGCGCAGCGGGACTTTGCTCAGCGGATATGATGATGACACATGTGGAGTATTGTTGCGGGCGACCATGGCCGCCGATTTACGGCCTAATAACTCTTTTCGCGCACGCACCCACGAAACGTTCGAACGGGCTTTTGCGAAGCTGTTTTTCGTCAAGAGCTTCATGGGCAACGACAAGGAGAAAGCCGCGTCGATCGGGGTGAAGCTTACATCCGGGGATATTATTCTGGCCGCTATAGCGGGTCTGTTTATCTATGCCAGAATGCGCCTTTACGCCCTTGCCTCGCATATTCCCGGCCTGCGCAGGATAGCCGATCGCCGACTGGTCGCGAAGCTTAAGGCCCAGCTAGCTGATTATGGTCATGCAGAGTTTACCACCGATGCTCGGCAATATCGCCCAACTACTACACCCGCGGCTGCGGATTAATCCGCAGCCGGACGGCTTCTTTCATTCTTCCATTCCCAAAGTCGGCATTCAACCGGCCGGCATAAGGGCGTCCATCATCCGCATTGCGTTACTGTCGATCGGGTGGATTCCAATATCTGAACGGATTTTACTAATCGGATCGGCGATGCGCTTGTGCCAGGGAACCGCAATCAGTTCCTTGGTAGCACGGCCATGGCGCCAGCCATCGAAAGCAACGGCCAGGAACATATCCATTACCGCAGGCGTATGGTTGGAAAACTTGGTCGCGACAGTCGCTAAAAAGCGCGTAGAGTAATTTTGTCCGAACTGTGCCATTTGAAAGCCCGAAATCGCCACTTCGCCGGCTCCCGTAAACCCATATCCTCCTACCAGGTGCCATATATCGTGAAGTTGAAGGATACGGCGGTTGGTCCTGTTTTGCGCCGGATAGTCTCCCGGCAGAACCACATTATCGGCATCAATCACCTCGATATCATATCCGTTCGAATTCAACATCGTTAGCAATTCGGTCGCCAGCGTATCCGTCGGGTATTTTTCCAGATCGGCAGTGGTCAGTCGCACTTCGGGTTGGGCAATCAGATCGTGCACCCCGTCAAATTCAAGAAGTGCCTCTTCGCAACAATCCAATATCCGATCGTCGTAAAGGTCGCCCAGCGCGACAACTTGCAATGTCAAATCCAGCTCGCCATCGGTCGGCAACGGCGGCGCCTGAACAATATTCCAGAACCCGTCCCACAATGGCCGTGGCAATGCGATACGCGGCTTTCCGGTTTTTACCCATGGCAACGCCTCGGTAATTTCAGCGGCGCGCTGGGCGTTGTCGTTACTGGCCAAGGTCGCTGCGGCGATAGCGTCGAAGATCGGCACCTGGGCCACCGGGTCGACAAACGCAGCGGTCGTCATCAGCGCAGCAATCCCCAGTATAGGTTGCTCCTCAAGCGGCGGCTGGCCTGTCTCGACCCATGTTTCGAATTCATTCCGCATCGCCAGATCCATCGTCATAATCACTCTCCTAAAATCCTTTTTTTTGGAGATAACACTATAAAGATAGAATGATCAAGTTAGAACTGGCACTTCCCTGTTTATTGACTATAATGGTCGCATGTCCGAACCAGCTAAAACCAGTTTTCCGAGGCGCACTGCTACAAAAGCGCGCACACGCCAACGTATTGTCGATGCCGCCCGGCGCCTTTTCGTTACCCACGGCTATGCCGACGCGACAATGGCGGCAATTTCCGAGGCTGCCGACATCCATATAACCACGCTGTTCACGCATTTTTCGTCCAAGCGCAAACTCGCGGCAGAGATCGCTGTCACAGCCGGCACACGGTTTGAAACCGTAATCAAGACGCAGCGCGAACAAGGTGTACCGGTGCTGACATTTTGGCGGAACCAAGTCGCTCGAATTGCGCATGCTTATGAGCGCGATGGCGACGGGCAGATTAATCTCGGGCGAGCCATTGCCGGTGAACCCGATCTCTTGCCTGTTTGGTTCGATCATCAGCGCCTGCAGATATCCTTGCTAACGGATTATATTGCTGACGAGCTTGGGATTGACCCGTTGGAGGATCGTCGCGCGCAAATGGTTGCTGCGATGCTGGTCGCGGGTGGCCGTATGGCATTCGACAGCTGGATCGAAAGCGGCCGAGCCGGTGATCTCGTCGCGGAGAACGAGCGGTTGCTAGACGCTGCCGAAGCCGTACTCGCCCACGGCTTGCCGTTAATCAAAACCGATACCGCGGACTCAGTGGATCCAGCTTAACCGCACGAAGCGAGGCGTTATCAGAGCGTTTTCTCGCTGAGTTGCCGGATATTCTCGATGTGACGCAGCCGGTTGATCGGATAATAAGCAAGGCAGATAATCGCGAGCACCGTCGCTAGCGCTGTTGAGCCGATATAGATGCTGGCAAGTCTTTGCAGAACGTCAGCGCTAACCAGTCCGGGTTGTGCCTTGTCGGGGAAATTGACGAAAGCGAGCAAGAGACCCGCTAGCAGAATTCCCATCCCCGAGACCGCTTTGTTGACCATCGTTGATGCGGAAAAGAGCAGCCCCTCGGACCGGTGCCCTGTCTCCAGCTGAATTTGGTCGGTCACGTCTGCGATCATCGACACCGCCAGAATTCCGCCTGCGATGGTTGTCATGATCGTAAACGCGAACTGACCCATCAAAAGATACAACAACATCGGTTCGCCATTTGCTGGAAACAGATCGGTCAGCCGCAAGACCAATGGAGTTACATTGGAAACCAGCGCCAAGCTGAACATCAACAACGCGGATAGCTTTTTGCCGAAGCGCGCGGACAGAGGCAGGACCACGACGAAGGCGAAGAATATACCGACGACGCTGGTAGATGCGACCATGGCGATCTGGCTTGCGCTCAGTTCCCAGAAATAGGTCGAAAAATACATTTGCAGAGCCATGTTGATTCCAGAGGCGATGGCAAAAAACAGACTGGCGAGAAGGACCGACACATAAGAAGGGTGCACCAATATGCCGAGCATTTCCTTCAGCATTTGTGACGTCGACATCGCAACGCGAGGTGGCGGAGCCGGGCGCTTCAGCACTTCTTTTTGCGTGCCAAACGACGATATGAGGACCGATATCATCATGATGGCTGCCGCTACCCAGGCGTAGACCCCATAGCCCCCGGCGTTTAGATGGCCGACCGGTTGCTCAGGCGTCGGCTGGAGAAAATAGCCAAATGTCACGATTGTCATTCCAAGGCCGCCGCATACACCAAAGAAAAATCGCGCGGCGACGAGTTTTGTGCGTTCATCATAGTCGCTGGTGAACTCGGCCAGCAGAGCCGTAGACGGAATTTCGTAAAGGCTGATAGAGAAGCGCACAAAAATTGCGGTCACTACCAGCCATGCAAATTGCACCGTATCCGAGGCGTCGGGCGGCGACCAGAGCAACAGGTAGAAAATCCCGATAGGTAAAGCCGCTGCATACATGAAAGGGTGCCGCCGCCCCAGGCGGGAACGGAAATTATCCGAATATTGTCCGAGCAAAGGATCAAAAAGCGCATCTGCGATCATCGCAATCATGATCGCCGATCCCACCCAGGCCGCCGGGAGGCCGATGACCTGATTGTAGAATAGCATCAGCAGAGCATTGAAGCCCTGATCCTTGACGCCAAACGCTATAGTACCCGAGCCGTAAAGAAGCCGTGTTTTAAATGACAGCTCCCCTCCGGCCGCCGATCGGGATTGCGACATGCGCCGTTACCTATCTGAAACGAATTTCGAACTGGACACCGAAAGTCCGGGGCGGCGTAAGCGAATATGACTGCGCCACCTCCAGAGTAGGCGAGGAAGCGAGAAGATCGCCGGTAGCGCTATCATAGCCCACGCTGTCAAAAACATTCTTTACGAATGCGATAACCCGAAAACGGTCGTTACGCTCGGTCCAGATCGCGCGCAGGTCAACCTGATCATAAGATGGCATACGGTTATATTCGCGGTTGAAGATGTTGCTATATGCGGAGCTGCGCCAGACATAATTGCCCGACAAGGATAACGTGCCCGGATCGAAGTCGATGTTGTAGACAGCATTTAGCGCAATCTTGTGACGCGGAGCGTTGGGCAGTCGCGCGCCGTCAACACTTTGCGGTTGCTGCCCTGCCACAGCAGCGCCCGATGGCTGGGCTTCCGGCTGGATAGCCAATGGATCTTCGCCATCGACAAAACAGCATCCGCTGTCGACGCGCGAATGGCCATAACCGTAATTGAACGCCATTTGCAGAGCATCCGTCGGCTGCCAGGCCAGTTCGGCTTCGACTCCGTAGCTTTTCGAACTTTCGAGATTGAAAAACTGGGTAAGCTGTGCGCCTCCCGGCTGTGATACCGTCAGTGGTACCTGGAGCCCCTGATAGTCGTAATAGAAACCGGCCAGATTAACCCGAAGCCTTGCCCCAAGTGTCCGCTTATACCCTATCTCGTAGGCGTTGACATGCTCCGCTCCGGTTTGTGGTAGCGCCGAGATACCGCCCGCGTTGAAACCGCCGGATTTATATCCCCGGCTGTAGCGCGCGAATGCCAATTCATCGACTGTCGGCTGCCATTGGATAGCGACCGTACCGGTGACGGCATCCCAACTGTTTGACAAGTCACGACTGGCGATACCTGTCGCCGGGTCAGTCGTGACAGCAGACGCCACGCCCGGCGCTGCGGCCGTAGAAATTTGCGACGCAGTAATGTCGAGCGCCGGTGTCGCCGTGCCGTATAGATCGGGAGAGAAGCCGCCGCATCCGAAACACAGGATGCGGAAGGATTCGTCACCACTTTTCTTGTCACGGGTATAGCGCAATCCACCTGTCACTTTGAACGCGTCGGAGATTTGATAGTCGACCTGGCCGAACGCAGCCATCGACTTGGTGGTGAGCGTCGAAGCAGCATATACGAAATCGCTGAACGGGTTGGCGGGACCATTGGCCGGCGTTTGAAGTTGCAACTGATCGGGAGCGCGGAAGTGCGTTTCCTGGGTCAACGTCTCCTGATAATAATAAACACCGGCGACCCATTGCAGCGGCCCGTTGGTGTTTGACGTCAGATTGATTTCGCCGCTACCGAAAGATTTGTCGGTGTCCAGGTCAACTTGTGAGGAAGGGAATACTGTCAACGGTCCACAGCCGGGAATGAAAGCGCAAACCCCTCCACCTGCAGCAAGCGGGAATGTATAGGAGATCACGCTGGTATCATCGAGTTCATAGGTATTTTCGGCACGATATTGCTGATAGCCGCCGAGCAGACGAACATCGAATGTTGGCAATGTCCATTTTATGTCGCCGGTCGCACCGAAATTGCCACGCATACGTTCAGTCTGGGTCGTGTCAGCACTGAAGTGCCTGATATCGGCTGCACCGGGCGGCTGGGGATCCGGGTTCAGCGTAACCACTCCCGGGATTAAATAGCCAAAGGCAGCCCCCGGAATAATTGCTCCAAAGGGATAAGGCGCAAAATCATAGCCGCCGATACGGTTGATAGTGCGAGGGTTAAGATCAGTGCTGCCGGTGGATAATTTGAGCCAGCCAACCACGTCCGGCCCCAGATCGGCTTCCAGTTGCAGCTCAAGATACCGGCGCTCGCCCCGCCCCCCTTCGCTGCCCTTGCCAGCATCATTTTTGAAATATCCGTCATCCTGGTTATAAAACGCGCCCGCCAAGCGCGCCCGAAGTCCGTTCGCGACCTCGCCTGATGCTGAAGCTTCCAGACTATAGACGCCGTAATTGCCCACCGTGCCGCGCAGGTCTGCTGTCAGTTCTTCGGTCGGTCGCTTGGAGATCGCATTGATGGCGCCGCCGATTGAATTCCGTCCGTAGAGCGTGCCCTGTGGCCCACGCAACACTTCAATACGCTCGATAAAGAAGTCGGATGCGCCGATCGAATTGGTCGAGGAGTCATATATTCCGTCCGTGTAGGTCGAGACGCCTGGATCACTGCCATTGGTATTCGTTTGACGCCCGATACCGCGGATAAAAACACGGTCGTTACTGGCCGAATAGCTGAGGCCGGGTGTAAAATTCGCAAAATCCTGAAGGGTATTTATGCCCGCGATTTGTCGCGCATCAGCCGTATAGGCGGAGATCGGCAACGGCACGTCCTGAAGATTGACACTGCGCTTTTCAGCCGTGACGACGATTTCCGCGAGGCCGCCATCGGCTTTCGCGCTAGGTGGCTGATCTGCCGCAGGCACCGGCTCCTGTGTTTGCGCCGCAACTGGCGCCCCTACAAATGCAACACTCGCAAGCATCCATGAAATGTTTCGCATACCCATCCTCTCCCGTCGCCAGCGATTTTCTGGTCGATAATTAGAACAGTGATCCCGCTTATACGGGTCTCACATCATTAGTATCCGGGATGCCTTTTCAGCATCTCCTGAATCGGATGTTATAGGAGATTAATAGATTAGTCTATAATGATATAATTATCGGTATAGATAATCAGAAAGATGGCCGAATACAGCCAGATACTCAGCGTCTGATGCAAGGTGAAATCATGATGTCCCTGCAATCTTGCTGCCAGATTAGTATCGCTGACCTCCGGTATGTGGAGCGAGATCGGCGTCCCCCGAGCCGCGCGCAGATCTTTCTAAGAAGGTGCCTGTAATTTCAAATTCGAGCTACATAATAATTGTCTTATCGATTTTTCTATGGCAATAGAATAAAGTACCTCGACGTGTCTCGTCACGCCGACAACGATTAAGCCACCACGAAGATGGAGGCAGAAATGGGGAGGAAAATAATGGCTCGACAATTGCGCCTGATGAATTGGTCAAATATATTGCTGAAAAGAAGAAACGGGCCGCCCCCCGCGCGCGTCGGAAAACATTTGATGGGAATATGGGGGGCCTTCAAATGAGTTCGTCCTCCACCCTTAAGGAACTGTCCAAACGCGATCTGCCTGACTGGTATAATGATGCCAAGTTCGGAATCTTCATCCATTGGGGGGCTTTCGCTATCCCCGGCTTTGCACCGCGCCTCGGCTCGATTGGCGAAGCTTTTGCCAAAGACTATGACCGGGCGGTTGCGATGGTGCCCTATACTGAGTGGTACTGGAATGCGACCAAGGTTCCGGGAACGCCCTCGGCCGAGTTCCATAAGGCGCATTACGGTGACGCCCCTTATACAGATTTCAAACAGCCATTCGAAGAAGGGCTCAAGCAATGGGATCCCTCGGCTTGGGCCGAGGCATTCCGCGATGCAGGTGCCCGCTATGTCGTGCTTGTGACGAAACATCATGACGGACTTTCACTTTGGCCGTCCGACATTGCCAATCCGCATGAAGAGAACTGGAACACGAGCCGTGATATTGTCGGCGAACTGGCGAATGCCGTACGCGCGGCCGGGATGCGGTTCGGGGTCTATTATTCGGGAGGGATCGACTGGACCTTCAATCGTCGGCCGATGCGCACTCTTGGCGACTTCATCTCGTCAACGCCCGGCGGCGACTATCCAGCCTATGCCATGGCCCAGGTTCGCGAATTGATCGAGAAATACGAACCCTCGGTGCTCTGGAATGACATATCATGGCCCACCCGTTCCAAATCTCTCTATCAGCTATTTGCCGACTATTATTCTGCCGTGCCGGATGGCGTGGTCAACGACCGCTGGGTTGCGGCGAGCGTTCCACGAGAATTGCTTAAAATTCCGTTGGTCCGGAAATTGATTGATCGCAAAATCAAGGCGTCATTGCGCAAACGCAGTGGCAAGGAATCGGAGGGTATCATCCCGCCGCCAGTGCCGCACAGCGACTTCCGTACGCCCGAATATGCCGCCTTTGCCGAAATCCAGATCAAGAAGTGGGAAGCCACGCGCGGCATGAGCCATTCATTCGGTTTCAACCGCAATGACACAGATGCTGATTATGAAAGCGCAGAAACACTCATTCATGATTTCATCGATGCCGTTTCGCGCAATGGCAATCTTTTGTTAAATGTCGGCCCCCGCGGGACTGATGCCACCATCCCGGACGAACAATTGAAGCGCCTGAAGCAATTTGGCATATGGTTACGAGCCAATGGTGATGCGATTTATGGAACGCAGCCGTGGACTCGCTCGGATGGAGAGACCGACGACGGCCAAGCCGTTCGCTTCACCGCCTCGCCGGGACGGTTGAACCTGATTTTCAAGGGTCCGATTACATCCAAACAATTGCTGGTGAAGGACCTATCCATTGTCGGCACTGCACGGCGCCTTGCCGACGACAGTCCGGTGATTATGGAGGCCCAGGGTGCGGATCTCATGCTGACCTTTGTGAGCCCCGGCTCCGACTCTATCGGCACTGCGGTATCGATCAGCTTGGCAGCCAACGATTAGCGAATATATTGCTCCATCAAACAAATTGTTCAGAATTTATATTTGGCTGACAGCTGCACCTTTTGTAGATCGCCCGCTTCGCCATTTTCCAGTTCACGATTGGCGTACATATATTCTATTCCCAGATCGAGCGGCGGGACAGGCGAATAGATGATATTTGCGAAACCATTCCAGCTTTCATCGGTAACGCTCCCGGTGGTGAGCGCCACTGGATTGTCAGCCTTGAAATAGCTGCCGGAAATTGTCGATCGGACATTGTCCGTCCACATGTGACGATAGGCAAGAAATCCGGAGTAGGTAGCTATCGGCTCAAGACTGCCATCGACACGCAAAGCGGCGTCGTTGACGATGTTCAGGCCGATGTAGCGCCCCAGCCCCTGCCCGGCTGTTGCCATGAAACGAACGTCATCGCGCGCACCCAGATTCACTTTGCCTGACAAGCTTAGACCATAGCCGATGGCGCTATCCGAAATCAGACCAAAATCATCGGGCTTTACGCGGAGCACCCGTCCGATAGCGGCGGCTGTCAGATGGCCGAAATCACCGCTATGATTGTAGCGCAAAACGACATCCGGAACACTGTCATCACCTGCCACCACGCGACCTCCCGTAGGACTGGTCACGGTTGTTTCTGGCTGTTCAACAGCTATTTGAAAGCCGCCATTTGTGTAACGGATCATCGGTTGACGGTCAAAAACGGTACCGGGTGTCGGTCCGATAAAGTCGAGCGCTTCGGGCAATGCGCCTACATCCTGAAAGGTGGACCAGGCCTGACCGAATAGCCAGTTGTCGAATGTAATATAGGCCTGCCGCAGGCGCGGTGTATAGCTGTTCGAAACACGCTCGTCACCGCCGCCGGTGACCATGAAATCCATCTCGATTTTCGAACCCAGCTTATGTCCGTCACCGACATCGGTGCTGGTTTCAAGAATGAAGCGGCTTTGGCGCGCACTGAAATCAGTATCAAACCCGGAAGATGTTCCGCCAACGGGAATGGCTCCGGGAATCAGGAAGTCACGCACGATGCTACCCGTTTCAACCTGACCGCCGCTGGTTCGCTGCGAGATGGCATCTATTTTTACATAGCCGCCGTAAGTCACACGGGTTTTACCAACATTGAAGCCATTACCGCCAGAGGATTGTTCGGCCACTTTGGTTTCTACCGCTGTCGTTCTTTCAGCGAGGGCCCGCGTCTCCGAGATTGCTTGCCGGGCCTGCTGTGCAACGGCAACATCGCTTGCCGCCGGCGAACCTTCTTTTGCATCCAAGCGTTCAATCAGACCGGTAACCAGAGCTTCCAGCCGATCCAGGCGGGCATCGACATCGCTCTTTTGCGCCCATGCAGATGATGAGCTCAACATCGTCGCGGACAATAATAACCCCTTGATTAGAAATCTTTCAGCCTTGGCCATGAACCATCCTCCCCTTCGCTTATATTTCAGCAAGAATGACAGGCGGACTGGCAAAGGGAAATTAGCCAATGGTCTATACGACCAATGTCGCATTCAAAATCCATGCACCTTTCGGATAGACGGGCTCTAATATTATAGAAAATGGGGAGATGATCATGTCGGACAGCTCAGATATAAACGCCAAGCCCGCTGGTAAGGCTGCCATTCCCTCACCGCAGCAAGGAGCGCCGACGCATTGCACTTCGGACGATTATGATCGCCTATATGCAGAAAGCATATCCGATCCCGATGCATTCTGGGCGAAGCAGGCGGAGCGGCTGGACTGGATTGCCAAGCCTTCCAGAATTTCCAATTGGTCCTTCGATCCTGTCGATATTAAATGGTATGAAGATGGCCGCCTGAACATTTGCCACAATGCGCTCGATCGCCACGTCGAGACGGGTAAGGGAGATGTGACGGCGCTGATTTTCGAACCGGATGATCCGCAGGCGGACGGACGCAAGCTGACCTATGCGGAGCTTCTGGCTGAAGTCATAAAAATGGCCAACGCCCTTAAAAAAATGGGCGCTAAAAAGGGTGACCGGGTCACAATCTATATGCCGATGATTGTCGAGGGCGCGGTTGCGATGCTGGCCTGTTCCCGGATCGGGGCCGTGCACTCCGTGGTGTTTGGCGGCTTCTCCCCGGAAGCGCTGGCGGGCCGGATCAAGGATTGCGAAAGCCATTTTGTGATTACCGCAGACGCAGGCCTGCGCGGAGGGAAGACCGTGCCCCTCAAGGCCAATGTCGATGCCGCTCTAGACCATGACGGTGTGAATGTTGATGCAGTACTAGTCGTGAACCATGCTGGCGTCGATGCGGTGATGAGCGAAGGCCGCGATCACTGGTATCACGAGATTAGCAAAGATGCGGACGCGGACTGTCCTTGCGAACCGATGAATGCCGAAGATCCGTTATTCATACTCTACACATCGGGATCAACGGGTACCCCGAAAGGTGTGTTGCACACTATCGGTGGCTATGCCGTCTGGGTGGCCACCACTTTTCATTATGTGTTTGATTATAGGCCGGGCGAAATATTCTGGTGCAGCGCCGACATCGGCTGGGTCACCGGGCACAGTTACATCGTCTACGGCCCGCTCCTGAACGGCGCTACGGAAGTGATGTTCGAGGGCATTCCGAACTATCCTGATTTTGGCCGTTTCTGGGAAATCGTTGCCAAATATAAGGTCAATATTTTCTACACTGCGCCCACCGCAATTCGCGCGCTGATGCGGGAAGGTGATGCACCGGTGAAGGCGCATGACAGGTCTTCCATTCGCTTGCTCGGTACCGTCGGCGAACCGATCAATCCCGAGGCATGGCGCTGGTATTATGATGTGGTCGGCGAGGGAAAGTCGCCCATTGTCGATACATGGTGGCAGACCGAAACCGGTGGCATCATGATCACCACTCTGCCGGGCGCACATGCGATGAAACCCGGCAGTGCAGGCAAGCCATTTTTTGGCATTCAACCGCAACTGGTCGATAACGAGGGCGCTGTGCTCGAGGGTGCGACCAGTGGAAATCTGTGCATCATTGCCAGCTGGCCCGGGCAAGCGCGGTCCGTCTATGGCGATCACGAACGCTTCATCCAGACATATTTTTCGACCTATAAGGGCAAATATTTCACGGGTGACGGCTGCCGGCGGGACGAGGATGATTATTACTGGATCACCGGTCGCGTCGATGATGTGATCAATGTCTCGGGCCACCGGATGGGCACGGCGGAAGTGGAATCGGCGCTGGTCTCCCATCCCAAGGTCGCAGAGGCGGCGGTCGTCGGCTATCCGCACGACATAAAGGGACAGGGCATTTATTGCTATGTCACCCTGAACGCCGGAGTGGAATCATCGGACGAATTGACAGCTGAACTGCGGGGTCACGTCCGCATCGAGATTGGCCCCATCGCCACGCCCGATCATCTCCACCTCACGCCGACCCTCCCCAAGACCCGTTCCGGAAAAATCATGCGGCGGATACTGCGGAAGATTGCCGAGAATGACTATGCTGCGCTCGGAGATACTTCCACCCTTGCAGATCCCGGCGTTGTTGATAGTCTGATCGAAGGAAGGTTAAACAGATAAGCCATGGCCCGCATCATCATCGCTGATGACCACCCGCTGTTCAGGGGTGCATTATGTCAGGCGGTGCAGAAAGTCTGGCCGCAAGCGGATATCGTGGAAGCCGAGACTGTGGCGCAGGCCAATATGGCTGCGGCTGCTGGCCCAGCCGATCTTTTGCTCCTCGATCTGCATATGAAGGACAGTGACGGGCTGACCGCGCTGCTTGATTTTCGTCACGAATTTCCCGCGCTCCCCGTTGTAGTTGTCTCTGCCAGTGAAGAAGGCCGGGTCGTGCGAGCGTGTCAAAGTCTGGGCGCATCGGGTTTCATTCCCAAATCGGTCGACCTGGATGTCATGCGCGATGCCCTGTCCCGAATTCGCGATGGCGACATATGGTTCGATACTGACGTCACCGAAAGCGAAGATGATACCGCATTATTCGATAAGCTGGCTAGCCTGACACCGGCGCAACGTCGCATATTGAACCTGGTCAGCCAAGGGATGCTCAATAAACAGATCGCCTATCAAATGGAGATTAGCGAAGCGACGGTCAAAGCGCATATCACCGCTATTTTCCGCAAGCTGGACGTGATCAGCCGTACGCAAGCGGTTCTGGTGGCAAAACAGTTGGATGTCGATTTACCGGAAGTAAAATCAGCCTGAGATCAGTTCTTCCGGAAAGTCTGGCTTACCAGTGCACGAAGGGCCGCGGGCGGTACTGGCTTGAGCAAGCGCTCGACTGACAATCGTACCGCGGCATCTTTTGTCCGGCCAGAATCCTCAGCGGTCACCAATATACCGGCCGGACGCTGGCCCCAATTCTCGCAAAGTTTTTCAAAAAGTTGATCACCGGTCCAGCCATCATCCAGTTGATAGTCAAAAATCACCAGTTCAGGCGGTTTTGAAAAAGCGTCAAAGGCCTGCTCAGGCGACAACGCTGTCCTGATGTCACACCCCCAGCCCTCCAACAGGGCGGAAAGACTGTCCAGAGCACTTTGATCGTTATCGACGTAGAGGACCGTTTTACCAATCAGATCGGAAGCGCGTGTCTGGCGTGCTTTGGGTGCCTCTCTGTCAGCTATTTTTGCTTTTCCACGTCTCAGGGTGAGTGAGAAGCTGCTCCCCTCCCCAAGTGTCGAAGCCACAGCAATCTCCGTTTCGAGCAAACGCGCAATACGCTGGGAAATGGACAAACCCAACCCGGCGCCTTCCCTATCGGCCTGCGTGCCGACTTGCTGGAACTCTTCAAAAATGCGCTGATGGTGTTCAGGATCAATGCCTGGCCCGGTATCATCGATCCGGATTTTCGCCTTATCGGCCTTGATTTCCACTCCGAGTGAAACCGATCCCGCTTCCGTATAGCGAACGGCATTGGAAATCAGATTCTGGAGAATGCTGAGCAGCAAATTGCGGTCCGTTTGAACCCAGACATCCGTTTCTTGCACATTCAGAACCAGCCCCTTTTTCTTCGCGGCACGGTTAAATTCCGATCGCAGATCATCGAATATCGGTGCTAACGGGAATGTGGTAATCTCGGGTTGCAGACCGCCGCCATCCAGCTTCGATATGTCGAGCAATGCGCGCAACAGCCGATCCGCCATTTCAATAGAACGGTCAATATCGTTCGCCAGTTTTCTCGCCTTGGGTTGCTCGGCCCCAATTTCTTCATGAAGCGCCGAGGTGAATAGTCTCGCGGCGTTCAGTGGTTGGACAAGGTCATGGCTGGCTGCTGCTAGAAAACGGGTTTTCGAACGCGTTGCCTTTTCCAGCGCAATATTGACTTCGGTGAGTTGTCGAGTGCGTTCTGCAACCTTTGCCTCCAATGCCTGCCCTGACCGCCTGTCTGCGGTGATGTCGGTATAGCTGGTCACATAACCGCCGGTCGCGGTCGGGTTGCCCAATATCCGCAATATTCGGCCGTCAGCCTGCTCGCGCTCTTGACCATGTTTGCGACCAGCCCGCATATGATTGAGCCGTTTCGAAACTTCCGCTTCTATTTGATTTTCATTCAAACCGTTGCGGCGCAAATTATTGCCTATCAGATCAGCTATCGGGCGCCCGACCACTATCAGGTCATCGCTCATGCCGAACATCTCAACATAGCGGCTATTCCAGGCAACAAGTTGCATTTCATTGTCGACAACAGCAACGCCCTGATCAATATTCTCGATCGCCGTTTGCAGCAATTCCCCACTAAATTGCAGACGCTGTGAAGTTTCGTCAAACATGGCGACAACCTGTTCCAACGGTATCGGGTCGCCCTCCATGGTGGAACCAATAATCGCCCTGGCCGACGAGGCACCGAGCACGCCGGAAAGCTGTCGTTCGACCATTTCGATCAAGGCGTCGTCCGCAACGTCCAGATCACTGTAGGTGCGACCATCAAGCTGTGCGCCCAGTTGCTTCATCGCGGCGCGACTGCGCTCATCCCCGACAAATTGCCGCAACAACAGACGATAATCCGCCACGCGCATTTTTTCCAGCGCACGGCTACCACCAGCTGTGCGGTATTCCATGCCGACAAAGGCGGCCGACTGCGCTTTATCGATGATATTTGTCTGTGTGTTCAGGGAGAATATGAAATACCCTGCAATATTGAGGGAAAGACTGATGATCACTGCTGACACCAGCATATCATCCGCAATCTGGAAAACCGGATTTGTCTCTAGATAGGTTGGTATTATCAATAATATCAACCACGCGCCAAAGCCCAATACAAGACCCGCATTGACTCCCTTTCGATTGCCCGTCTTCCAAAACAGTCCGCCGATGAGTGCCGGAGCGAATTGCGAAACCGCTGCAAAAGAAATGATTCCCACACCTGCCAATGTGGTGGCGCTATTGATCGTGCGGTAATAAAGATAAGCGAGGAAAAGCAGCCCGATGATCGTCAGGCGCCTGATCCACAGCAGCGACTGGCTCAATATGGCGTGATTGGTCCTGCGGCGATAGAAAAGCGGAATAATCAGATCGTTGGTTATCATACCGGAAAGCGCCACGGTTGTAACAATCACCATGCCGGTGGCCGCTGAAAAGCCGCCGATGAAGACCAGTATCGCTAGCCAATCCGCACCGGTGCTTAGCGGAAGGGCAAGCATCAACATATCGGGGTTTGTCTGGCCCGCCGATAATATCGAAGTACCGATCATCGTTATCGGAAATACAACCAGGGCAATGACGACGAGATAAGCAGGAAAAACGAAGCGCATCAGCCTGTCCGGGCGATCTTTCTGCGCCTCGACGATGGTCATGTGAAATTGTCGCGGCAAACATAAAGCCGCGCATGCGGATATCAGGGTCAATATTACAAAGCGGGCATCAAACTGCTCCACTTTGAAAATCTCGCCAAAGCTGCGCGCACCCTCAATTTGCCTAACATCTGTTCCCGCAAGCATAAGAACCGCGAACACCGTGACTGCCAGCAAAGCGAACATTTTCACCACGGCTTCGACCGCAATGGTCAGCACCAGTCCCCTGTTATGTTGGGTAAGATCGACCTGCCGGGCGCCGAACAATATGGCGAACATCGCCATTACAGCGGCCACTCCCAATACGACATCTTCAGAATTGATCACGCCACCAATATCGGGCGATAGCGCCGATAAAGTCTGACCGACGGATTTTAATTGCAGGGCGACATAGGGCAAGATACCGATAGTGGCGATGATGGTGACCAGAGCGGCTACCGAACCGCTCTTGCCATATCGGGTCGACAGAAAATCCGCGATCGAGGTGCTGTGTTGCGCTTTGCCCAGCTGCAAGGTGCGTGAAACCAGACCATAGCCGATGGTGAATGATAATATCGGCCCGAGATAGATTGGCAGAAAATGCCAGCCATTCGAGACTGCCGTTCCGACCGCGCTGTAAAACGTCCAGCTGGTGCAATAGACACCGAGGGAAAGCCCGTAGATCCAGGATTGCGCTCGCGGTCCCAGAGGGAAGCGCCCGCTGTCCCCCTTTAGCGCAAGCCAAAAGAGACCGGCGGCATAGAGCACCGAAGCGGCCAGCGCGATCCACAAGATCATTCTCTTCTCCTGTTTCTCTTTAAGCAAAAAAAAAGGGCAACGCCAAGCGCCGCCCTTTTTTCTTAAGCTGGAAAGGGTCTAATGAACCGCCGCATCTCCAGCGCCGCGCGGTACGCGGATCGAGTCGATCATCTTGAGCACCTCCACCGGCGGCGAGGCGGTCATTTTCGATACTGCAATTGCGATAGCGAAATTGATGACCATACCAACCACACCAATGCCCTCTGGAGAGATGCCAAACAGCCAATTGGCGGCAATATTGGCTTCCGGCGCGACCAGCTTGAAATAGGCAATGTAGCTGAAGGTAAATACCAGTCCGCTTACCATGCCGGCAATCGCGCCTTCCTTGTTCATGGATTTCCAGAAGATACCCATGAAAATGGCCGGGAATAGCGATGCAGCCGCCAGACCAAAGGCGAAAGCCACAACCTGCGCCACCCATCCCGGAGGATAGATGCCGAGGTAACCCGCCACCACGATCGCCGCTGTTGCCGCAAGACGTGCTGCCATCAACTCCCCTTTTTCCGTAATTTGCGGACGGAAGGTCTGTTTCAGCAAGTCATGACTGATCGACGATGAAATCACCAACAGCAAACCCGCCGCTGTCGACAGCGCTGCCGCCAGACCGCCAGCGGCCACCAAAGCGATCACCCAACCGGGAAGATTTGCAATTTCCGGATTGGCGAGCACCATGATGTCTTTATCAACATAGACCTCATTCTCGCTTTCGACATTGATTGTATTGCCAATTAATCGTTCTCCGCTTTTGCCGGTTTGACCAGTAAACTCGGGGCTGCCGGCAAAGGCATCACCGGAACGATATTCCATCTTGCCATCACCA
Source organism: uncultured Sphingorhabdus sp. (assembly GCA_963974765.1). Lineage (GTDB taxonomy): Bacteria > Pseudomonadota > Alphaproteobacteria > Sphingomonadales > Sphingomonadaceae > Parasphingorhabdus. The sequence goes on along the minus strand of CAXBEI010000001.1, from coordinate 1,796,313 downwards.
TTTTTATCGGTCCAGGCAATCAGGTCATTGGCTTCCCAGTTCTTGAACCATTCCGGCGCTTCTGCATATTCGGTCTGATCAACCGTTTCGATGAAGTTGATCCTCGCAAACGCGCCAATGGCAGGTGCCGTGGTATAAAGCAGGGCAATGGAGATCAGTGCCCAACCCGCCGACTTACGAGCATCTGATGCCTTGGGCACGGTGAAGAACCGCACGATCACATGCGGCAATCCGGCCGTACCGACCATCAACGCGGCAGTGATACAGAACACGTCGACCATCGATTTTGACCCGTCAGTATAGGCGCCAAAGCCCATGTCCTGAAGCACCAGATCCAGTTTCTGCAGCACGTATAATCCCGAGCCGTCATTGACCGTCGATCCCAGCCCCAATTGGGGTATCGGATTACCGGTCACCAGAAAGCTGATGAAAAACGCCGGCACCATATAGGCAAAGATCAGCACGCAATATTGTGCGACTTGCGTATAGGTGACACCTTTCATCCCGCCGAGCACAGCATAAAAGAACACAATACCCATGCCGATGATCACGCCGAGCGTAATCGGTACGTCGAGGAAGCGGGAGAAAACAATTCCCACGCCACGCATCTGTCCGGCAATATAAGTGAAGCTGATAAAGATCAGGCAGATCACCGCAACCACTCGCGCGGTTTTTGAATAATAGCGCGTGCCGATAAAATCAGGCACCGTAAATTGTCCAAATTTGCGCAGATAGGGCGCGAGCAATAATGCCAGCACCACATAGCCACCTGTCCAGCCCATCAGATAGACCGAGCCATCATAGCCGGAAAAGGCGATGATACCCGCCATCGAGATAAAGCTGGCTGCCGACATCCAGTCAGCCGCCGTTGCCATGCCATTGACGACCGGGTGAACCCCGCCGCCGGCAATATAAAATTCCTTGGTCGATCCGGCCCGCGTCCATATCGCAATGCCGATATAGAGGGAGAAAGAGAGACCGACGAAAAGATAGATTAATGTTTGTGTATCCATGTCAGCCTCCCTCAATCATCAAGATCATATTTGCGTTCGATCTTCTTCATCTTCCAAGTGTAGTAGAAAATGAGAAGAACGAAGACGTAGATGGAACCCTGTTGGGCAAACCAGAAACCCAGAGGATAACCGCCCAGCGAAAACTGATCGAGGAAATCACGGAACAGGATGCCTGCACCAAATGACACGACGAACCAGACCGCCATTAATGACCAAAGCAGCCTGATATTTTCCGACCAATAGGCCTTTTCATTTGCATTGGCTTCGCCGTCCGATTCCGGATTACCCTTCGGCTCCGGAATGGATATGTCTTTGTCCGTCATGCTCATCCTCCCCTATTCTTTTTCACGTCATGGCCGGTTTCTGACCATTCTCCTGCAAGGCTAGAGAGGATGGAGAAATTTGATAGAGAGACTTTCGTCTAATAGGCGCGCGATGAAAGCCTAGCCCTTCATAAGAACGTCTTTAAGCAACAGATTTTCGACTTTGCGGCGCGCGCATTGGGCCAGAAACAATTCACCGCAAGCAATCGCATCGGTCAGGCCATCATGCGCGCGGTATGAGGGCAAGCCATATTGAGATCGTAATTTACCGAGACGCAGACCATCTGCCGTCCGCTGTTTCGGGAACCATCGTTCCTCAAGTTGCATGGTACAGATAAAGCGCCCGACAAAGGGAATGCCAAAACTGCGCAAGCAAGCGGTGTTCAGAAATGATTGTTCAATCGCCGCCCCGTGCGCAACAATTGCCGACCCTTTCAGCTGATCCAGCAGTAAGGTCAGGACTGCTGGCTCCAGTTGCCCGTCTGCTGCCGCATCATCGGTAATACGGTGAATGACTACGGCCGATTCCTGTAGCCGGTTGCCTGCCCGAATGCGGAATTTCTGTGCCGTTTCCAGTTTTACCGCCCGGTCAATAATGTGCACCCAGCCCGCCTCCAGCAACTGGGCGTCTTTCTCCAGCCCGTCACTTTCAAAATCAAGCGCTACCAGAGGCGTCTCATCAAGCAACGCTTCCTCTGGCAAGAGGACATCATAATAAGGTTCCATCGGTGTGGATATGGCAGCCATTTTTGCGCGCTCCCAATCCTGCGCAAAGCGCCTTTTGTGGAACCAGTTCTGCCAATCCAGTTTCACTGGATCCCGCCGGCATATTTGCGGCTGATGATGTCCATATGATTACGGATTATGCGGAAAGCATCTTTCAGATGCTCCCGCTCGAAACGGGACAGTGACTGGGGTGGGAGGTTATTGGTGGGCCCCTCCCCGCGTTTGACCTGATTGGACTGATGGCGAAAGCGGACGCTGCGGATAAATTCGAAGCAGTCAATGAGGTCGGACGCCGCCTCCTCACTCAGACATTTCCGTTCGACTGCCATTTTCAGACGTTCTTTGCTGTTTACCTCTGCCAGTCCAAGCGCGAGCGCATAAACGCGGGCGATGTCGACCACAGGCGTTATCGCCTGATGCTTCAGGTCAAGCACCTCGCCTTCCTTTTCATCATGTTGCAGAAGAAAATTGCGGAAGAATCCTAATGGCACCTTTGTGCTCGCTGCTGCCCGTGCGATGAATGACAGAAAAATCCTGTTGGCGCTGCTCCATTCAAAAATCCGGGCACGAAGGTCATCGACAAGCCCCTCTTCACCAGCCACACATCGCATGTCGAAGAAAATCGTCGTGTTCAGGACATTTTCCGGATCAGGTTTGTCGATCCAGTCCCGATAGCGCGCTTTCCAGACGGCCAGCGGTTGCCGCCATTTCTCGTTGGTCGCCATAATATCGCCAGGGCAATAGACATAGCCCGCACTGTTCAACCCATCGCATAATAGCGTAGCCAGCTGCTCAAAATAGGTCGCGTGCTTTGCAGGGTCATAGCTATCATCAAGAATGAAACCATTGTCCTGATCTGATCCGCCAGCCTGTTCCTGCCGGGCGAGCGATCCGAAAACAACGAGAGCGTAGGGAACCGGAGGCGGTCCCAATTGTTCTTCCGCCAATTTGAGCAACTGGCGATGGGTTGTCTCTCCGATATTGGAAACAAAGCGCGCGGTATGATCGGCGTCGACCCCGGACTCGATCATATTGGTCAAAACCGCTCCCACGCGCTGCGCCGCTATGGCGACCGTCGCTGCATCGGGAGCTGCCTTGATCTCCGCCACCACCTGCAAGGCATTCATACCGAATCGGTTGAGCAAGTCGCTGGCACTGACCACCCCGACGACCTGGTTTGCGCCGTCGACAATGGGAAAGTGATGGATATTCTTCTGGGACATAACCAGCATCGCGGACAGCAAGTCATCGTCCAGAGACATGGTTATCGGATCCGGACTCATCACGCTGGAAAGCGGCTCATCCGGAGAAACCCCCTCACCCAATACCCGGCGACGAAGATCCTTGTCTGTCAATATACCGATCAGCTTGCCCTGATCGATTATCGGCAGAGTCGAAACATCAGCCTGGGTCATCAGCTTTGCCGCATCAAGGATCGTGTCGTCAGGACGGGCAGTCACCACTTGTTTGCGGCGCAGCAGGGTTTTCAGTTTCACCGCGATCATCGCCGCATCGCCGTAACCATTTTCAGATTGGCGCAGACCTTCCACCGCCCGGCGCAGCCGTTCGGCCTCGTCTTTGGCAAAAAATGCCTTCAATGCCTCCCGCTGTTCCAGCAACTTGAGAAAATCTGCTTTGGGAAGCTGGTAGATCAGGCAATCTTCCAGCGCGATCACCTTGTTGCGGGTGACTTCATGATGCAGTAGCGATGGGTAACCGAAGACACCGCCTTCGCCCAACCGGTGATTGAGTTCGGTGCCCCCCAATCGCAGTTCAACCGCCCCGGACCGCACGATACCCAATGCCAGATTTTCTATGCCTGCCTCGATAATCACGGTTCCGCGCGGGAAATAGCGAATTTCGATTTTGCGGGCGAGCGAAGCGATTATATCCGCCGACAGACCATCAAAGGGCGCATGTCGTTTTAGAAATGCAATGACCTCATCAATTTCCACGGAAACCTCCTTGCGCGACATTGCATAGCAGAGAGAAGCCATCGGCCAAAGCTATGACCAACATCAACAAACCAGCACCATATCCGCGTTTGCGCCCTAGACAGACATTGAGTTGTATCGGCGAATAGCCGCAATAGCCGCAATAGCCGCAATGGCCACAGACATTATCTTTCAATTTCGCGGACTCGTCCGCTTCGAGGCGATGACAGCGATCGACCGGACGACAGGAACTCGGCGCGGTAATAGAGAAAATCTATATTGGTGCGCCCGACAGGATTCGAACCTGTGGCCCCCAGATTAGGAATCTGATGCTCTATCCGACTGAGCTACGGGCGCGTATTGACGGGTTTAGCCCCATCGGCGGGCGCATGCCACAGTCAATTTTTGGATTCGGGCGGTAAAACCGGTAAAGGCAGAGGAAGCGCTGCGATGCCCTCTTCTGCCAAGTCGGCGACTTCTTCTTTTGATGCCGTGCCATGAATCGGCTTTTCATCCGCATCGCCATAGTGGATGTCGCGAGCCCGATCGGCAAATTTATCGCCAACCCATTCGGAACTGGCCAGCATCTTTTCTTGCGCCTTGACCAATTTACCGATCATTTCCTGATATTCCGCCGGCACGGCCACCTTGTTGGTAACCGGCTTTGCCACAGCCGGGGGCTCGGGCCGATCGTCCACTGGTCTGGATACGACGGGTTGCTGATTGCCTTTCCTGCCCAGGTTCGGGGCCATAACGGCCTTGGCTATATTGGTGCTGCCGCAAACCGGGCAGTCCAGCAATCCACGATGCTGTTGATCTGCATAGTCATTTGCGGATCCAAACCAGCCCTCAAATCTGTGCGCGCCCTCGGCGCAGATCAAGTCGAAGATTATCACGAGGTTTTTACCGGCATTTCAAAGCTCTTGCGATTGGCGACAGCGGGAATGCGCGAACGCACCTCTTGTACCGTTGCCATATCCAGATCGCAAAAGCCCAGTCCTGCCCCCTCTCCCATGTCGAGCAAGATTTCGCCCCATGGATCGACTACCATCGAGTGGCCATAAGTAGCACGACCGTCTTCATGCCTGCCATATTGCGCTGCCGCGACAACAAAGGCACCAGCCTCGATTGCGCGAGCGCGTAGCAATATCTCCCAATGGACCTTTCCGGTGGGAACGGTAAATGCCGCCGGAACCGACAATATGTCCGCGCCAGCATTGGTCAGGGCTTCGTAAAGCGCTGGAAAACGAAGATCATAGCAAATTGACAAGCCGAGCGTTGCTTCAGGGACCGGCGCCACCACTGCATCATGGCCGCCTGCATAGGCTGAGGATTCCCGCTGCGATTCATCGGGCCCCAGATCGACATCAAACAGATGAATCTTGTCGTAGTGCGCGGTAATATCACCCTGCGGGTTGATCAGATAGGAACGGTTTTTCCATTTTGCGCCAGGATCTCCGAGGTCGCTGATTGCCAGAGAGCCAAGCTGGACCCATATCCCGGCCTTTTTCGCTTCCGACCGGACTGCCGACAGAACGACATCATCCGGTTCACTACGGATCGCGGTTGCCGCCCGTGAGCGGTCCCGATCGAGCAGCCCGCTCATCTCGGGGGTAAAAATCATTGCCGCCCCGCCCGCGGCAGCTTCAGCTATAAGCGAACAGAGCTGGCGGGCATTTTCCTCCGGAACAATGCCGCTACTCATTTGGGCCAGCGCGATTTTCAAATCAGATCACCCCGCGAGAAGCGCGTCGAGTTCGCCCGACCGGTCCAAGGCAGCAAGATCATCCGAACCGCCGATATGGCGGTCATCAATGAATATCTGCGGCACCGTCATTCTACCCCCGGAGCGCTGGATCATCTCCTCGCGTTTCGCACCGCCCATGGAAATATCCGTTTCCTCGAAACTGACATTTTTGCCTTCAAGCAAAGCTTTTGCCCGGAAGCAGAAGCCACAGGTAAACTTTGTGTATATTTCAACTTTCGACATATTTCACTCTTTCAGCCATCACTATGCAAATGGGCGGTTAGAAGCAGATTTTCAAGCAATCACTATCGCTGCCTGACACTAGCCATTTTCGACGTCGCTTATAACCCGTGCCCAGCAGAAAACGAGCACTTGTTCGGCTCCCGCCTTTTTAAGAAGCTGCGCGCAGGCATTGCTGGTCGAGCCGCTCGTGTAGACATCGTCGACCAACAAAACCAGTCTTCCGGCGAGACGCGATCGAGCCCCAGCGCCGAGTGCGAACGCTGAAGCGACCGTTTTTCGTCGCTGCTTTCCGGACATTCCCCGCAACGGCGGGGTCACCTTGCTACGAAAAATCGCGCCACAATCCATTTCAATGCCAGTTTTTTGGGCCAGTTCTCTGCCGATCAGAACCGACTGATTGAAGCCACGGCGCCATAGCCGCCATCGATGAAGCGGCACCGGCACGATGATTATTTTGTCTGCACATTCCGGAACGAATTTTTGCAAATGTTCAGCGATCAATCTGGCGAGCCCCAAACGAGTGCCATATTTCAGACGCATCGCGATCAACGAACTCTGATCATCATAGCGCACCACTGCCCTCACCCCATCGTGGATTGACCGCTCTGCAAGACATTTGGCACAAAGACTATCGGTCGGACGATCAAAGGCAAAGGGCAAGCCACAGCCAGCACACCAGGGCTTTGCCAGAAAATCCAGCTGCTGCCAGCAAGACAGGCAAAAGCGATTGTCCATCTCCACTGTAACACCACATATCGGACATCTCGGCGGCAAAGCAAAATCGATCAGCGGCTTGAAGATAGCTGGCAAGGTCATTTGATCTTTTTGTCCAGCGCCCCTAAAGCCACAAGACCCTATGACCGATACAGTCAATGTTCCCGAAGTATTCGACCGCAAAAGAAGACGGCTTGTCCGTGACCGAGCCTATGGGCGCGCCAATGGTGAGGATTTCCTCTCTCAGATCATGATCGAGGAGATCCTGGAACGGCTGGATGTCGTCAAGCGCACATTTCGACGGGCGCTGATACTCGGTTTACCGGCAAACAGGCTCCGTAGCGAACTTGAAACTCGCGGTTTGACCGTCGTTATCGCTGATTCCGGCCCTCGAATGGTACAGGCCCTCGGCGGTGTGATATGTGACGATGACCGGCTGCCGTTCGCCGATCACAGCTTCGATCTGATAATCAATATAGGCTCGCTCGACACCGTCAACGACCTGCCAGGCGCACTGGTTTTATGTCGCAGGATATTGGTTCCCGACGGATTGCTGCTGGCCGCTCTGGTCAGCGCTGAAAGCTTCCCATCGCTCAAGTCAGTCATCATGGAAGCCGAGGGAGACCGTGTTTCTGCGCATATTCATCCGCAGATCGATGTGCGGACGGCTGGCGATCTTATGACACGCGCTGGCTTGACGTTGCCGGTAGCTGACAGCGACAACTTGAATCTAAGATATTCAAGCCTCCAGCGGTTGATTTCCGACATCAGAGACGTGGGGGGTAGCAATATCATGACCGGCGGCCTCTCCGCGATAAAGCGGGATATCTATCGAAACATTCAAATGTTATTCGACGCTCGGGCAAGGGCCGACGGCAAATTTCTGGAAAGCGTCACGATTACCTATCTTTGCGCGTGGGCGCCTCATCCCGACCAGCCGAAACCTGCGCGTCGGGGAAGTGGGCAGATATCCCTCGCTACGACGCTGTCGGCCAATGGTGAGGACGAGCCGCGTAACTAGACGGGCTCACTATAGGCTACAAGACAGCTTTTGAACCAAAGGGCCGTCGGCCGGTGGCATCGGAAGTTCTTCAAGTGCATCGACCGGCAACCACTGGAGGTCCAGTGAATCCGCGCTGCTAACAGGACCTCTCCATTTGCGACATATATAAAGGAGCAGGACCAGATGCTTGCTCCCGATTGCTTCGCTGGCAAAAGCAACGGGCTCGATATCCGCCTCGGCAACATCAATTTCCAACTCTTCATTCAGTTCGCGAACCAATGCAGCTTCCGGCGTCTCCCCTGCCTCAACCTTTCCTCCAGGGAACTCCCAGAGACCAGCCATAGGCTTTCCTTCAGGACGTTTTTGCACCAGAATTCTGCCATTCTGATCGACTAGGGCAGCAGCTACGACAAACAGATATGTCGGATTTTTTTCCATTTTTTTGCGCGATGTAAGGATTTTATTAATCCCTTTCTGTGAAACAAGTCATGTTCACGACTTAGCAGAACTTTATCCGCGTTGAGAGAGACATGATTGATCTTTTGAAAAAATTATATCTTTCTGACAAGGGCGCAACGGCTGTTGAATATGGTTTGATACTGGCTCTCATTGCACTCACAGTGCTTGTGGCGATTGCCGGTGTGGCCAATAAAACTGTCGGCATGTGGGATGACGTTTCCAATCAGGTTACCGAAGTTTCATAAATAGCGCTATCGCACTTAAATGTTTTGGTAAGGTTTCTGCTCTAGGTTGTTGAACATTGGATGTAAATTGGATCCAATTGGGTAAGTGAAGTTTGTCAAATCTAGGAGACCAGACATGAAATTCGTACGTAAAATGTTCAAGAATGAAGAAGGCGCAACGGCTATTGAATATGGCCTTATTGCTGCTCTGATCGCTGTTGCAGCTATCGTTGCAATGGGTCAGCTGGGTAACACCCTCAGCAACACCTTCTCAGAAGTAGACAATTCAATGGCTGGCTAATCTTCGGATTATGCAAGTTAAGAGGACGGCAGCCTTACGGCTGCCGTCTTTTTTTGTGCCTGAATGAATCAATAAGTGATGATTTTCACTTTTTGACCGGCCCGTAGCCCGTCATTTGCGCTCAACCGGTTCAGCACCAGAAACCGGTCCTGCTGATAGTTGCTATAGGCCATGCGCGACGAAAGACTGGAAATCGTGTCTCCGCTTTTCACCGTTACGACATCGACTTTACGCGACTTGATCGCGGCTGCTTCTGTTGCCGAAAGCCTGCTGATGCTCTGATACATAGGCGAGAAAATATTGGCGCTCCCTGCCGGGGCTATTGTAGCGAAATGAAACGCGCTACTTTTTGAAAATTCATAAGCGAAAACAGTTACATCAACCGGACCATTGCTACTGTCTACCCGCGCCATCGCGTAAGATGCAGGCAGCCCGTTGACCGTTGTTCTTTCGATATTGCCATAGGATATGGTTTTGCCTTCGCCCGCCAGCCCCTTGAAGGCGGCATCGATATATGTTGCCATATTCCCGTTATAAGCGCCGGTGGTAAACTGTCCCTGCCCGCCAGAGCCCGTGATAGACACGGCACGCGCGCCATTTTGCATCGAGAAACCGTTCGGGACGGTGAACTGCAGCTTCAGATCACGATGCAGGAAGCTGTTGCCCTCGATCACCCCCTGTTTGGGATCATCGCCGTACAGGATACCATCCAGATTTTGCAGGAACTGATCGCGATTGCGGACGCCGCCGGTTCTGGTCAGCTTGCTCGCATTGGTGGCTGCCCGCGACACTCTGCGCGCCGGGTCGGGGTGTGTGCTGGCCCATTCGGGTGCGCTGCGAGCGTCGCGTCCCGCAGCGCGTACATCAATCGCAGATTGTGCCGCCAGCGAATATAGCATGGATGAAAGCGCCTGGGGATCATATCCCGCCGAAGCCAGATAACGAATACCCAGATCGTCGGCTTCATATTCCTGTTTGCGAGAATATTTCAGCGTCAGCAACTGGCTCCCGGTACCAAAAATTTCCTGACCGATCCGACCAAGCGAAGAATCCCCCAACAAAACCTGAGAGCCGATTTGGCCCAAGATCCCCAAAATGCTGTTGCGCGTAGCCGCCTTCTGGCGCTTTTCACTATGCCGCGCGGCAACATGCCCAACTTCATGACCGAGAACACCAGCCATCTCTGCTTCATCGTTCATCAACGCCATCAACTGGCGGGTGAGATAAACATATCCCCCAGGAATAGCGAAAGCGTTATTCACGGGACTGTTCAGCAAGGTCACGGTAAAGTCACTGCGAGCGTTGCCAAGGCCAGATTGTACGGCAATATTCTGCCCCACACCGACGACATAGGCAACCTGTGGGCCGGAATATGCACCGCCGAATTCCTCCAGCAATTGCGGATGGGCTTCCGCGCCTTTCTGTTTTTCAGCCGCTGATATCGAGCGGGCTTCACCAGCCTGACTTCCTGTAGAATTCACCGCACCGGCGTCGGCTCCACTGCCGGTGCACGCCACCAAGGCAATAACTCCCGCGGCACTCATCAGTTTTGTTGAAAAATGTCTCATATCAAGCTCCTCATGGTCGCAGTGTATAAGAACTGTTCACTCGGTAAAGAGTTCCGCATGTAAAATGACGTTTCAGCAGCTTTGGCCGACGTAGAATCTACATCTACGCGTCTAAAGCGCGCCAATTTCCAGAAATTTTTCTCGACGCAATCGCCTCAACTCTTCGCGATCAAGCTTCTCGAGCTGTTCAAACTCTTCTTCAATCGCCTTGCCCAAAGATGCGATAGCCAAAGCCGGATCGCGATGCGCACCACCGACAGGCTCCTGGATTATCCGTTCAATGACGCCCAGCTTCTTAAGATTTTGGGCCGTAATCTGCATGGCATCTGCAGCGACATCAGCCTTGTCACCCGTGCGCCACAGAATCGATGCACAGCCTTCGGGAGAAATTACCGAATAGACAGCATGTTCAAACATTAACACGCGTTCTGCAGCTGCCAATGCCACAGCGCCACCCGATCCGCCTTCGCCGACAATTATCGCCACCATCGGAACACCGAGCGAAAGGCATTTTTCAGTCGAACGGGCGATTGCCTCAGCCTGCCCTCGTTCTTCTGCCGATACGCCTGGAAATGCGCCTGACGTATCAACCAGTGTCAACACTGGCAGCGAAAACCGGTCGGCCATGTCCATAAGGCGGATGGCTTTGCGATATCCTTCGGGCTTGCCCATTCCAAAATTATGGCGCAAGCGGCTTTCCGTATCATCACCCTTTTCATGACCAATCACGACCAATCGACGGTCTCCGAGTTTCGCAAAACCGCCAATAATGGCCTGATCATCGCCGAAGTTCCGATCACCCCCCAGTGGGATAAACTCGTCGAACAAGCCAGCGATGAAATCCTTAAAATGCGGACGCTCCGGATGACGGGCGACCTGTGTTTTTTGCCAAGGCGACAATTTCCCGTAAGTGTCGCTCAACATTTTGGCTGATTTGACCTGCAGCTTCTCGATTTCCGCCTCGATATCGAGCGAGCCTTCATCGGCTGTATCCCTGAGTTCCAGAATACGGGCTTCCAGAGCGGCAATCGGTTTTTCAAAATCAAGATAAGATGTCATGAAAACGAGTTAGAACCGGACAAGCTAAACGTCAACGCGCGAGATCCAGTTGGTTCAATGGATGACGATTATTCACGAGTTCGACCAGGCGGGCGCTGTCGATATGCGTATAGATTTGCGTGGTGCTGATATCGCTGTGCCCGAGCAGCGTTTGCAAGGCTCGCAAGTCTGCACCGCCTTCAAGCAAATGGGTCGCGAAGGCATGTCGCAAGACATGCGGACTGATTTTTGCCGGGTTGATCCCTGCCCTGGCAGCATGTTCCTTGATGATCTGGAACAATCTGATGCGGCTGATGTGACCGGTTCGCGAGGGAAAGAGCCATTTTTCCTGCGGACCAATAAATTCGGCCCACCGTCGGACAGCACTTCGAGCCTGTTGAGAAATCGGCACCAGTCGTTCCTTTTCTCCCTTTCCCTTGATGATCAGATAGGGCTTGTCGCTGGCAATTGATGAGCGCTGCAAACCGACAAGTTCACTTGCCCGGAGCCCGGAGCCATAAAGCAATTCCATTATCGCAGAAAGCCTGACCACGGAAGATTTGACCGGCTCACGCCCCAACCCCTCGGCGATCAACTGGAATAGCAACCTGATTTCCGCGTGAGACAGGGTCTTGGGCAATGATCGAACCAGTCCGGGCCTTGGGAGAGCATCAGAAGGATCATTCTCCCGAAAGCCTTCTTCCACGAGAAAGCCAAAAAAGCGTCTCAAGCTGGAAGATTTTCGCGCTACCGTACTATTTTGTAGCTTGCGCCAGTGAGACGGCAACTTTCCGATCATCTCGCTATCGGCGCTGGACAATCGTCTACCGGTAATTACCGACGCTTGTTCCAAATCTGTTCGGTAAGCCGACAAAGTATGCTGAGATGCACCGGCTTCCGCGACGAGCATTTCCAGAAAACGTTCGATCAGATTGGCATCATCGCTCATAATATGCACGAATAGACCTCATAGCGGTCGATGCAAAGCCTATGTCCGCGTCAAGGCTTCGGCTGCAATCATACGCGCTTCAGGCTCGAGACCTACCCGTTTGAAGCTTTGCATGATGTGGAACAGATGCAGAGGCGACATGGCTTTCCAGTTTCGGCCTTGCATGCCAACCGCGGCGAGCAACGCAACGGTTCCCGACTGGCCGCGTCGAGCAGCAGACTGGATGGCCCTCGTCCACTTTGTGCTGCGACCCAGGTCCAGGTCCAAATCATTCGCAAAATCATCAATCGTCTGTTGGTCAGTTTTCCCCAGACCGGCAACTGCAGCCAGCAAGAATTTGCTGCGTAGCTGCTCTTCACTGCCATCGTTGCCGCCAAAATCATCCAGCGCGTCATAGGAGACGGGAACAGCATCGGTCGGGGAAGCCACCGCCAATAATGCCCAACCGTCGCTACCCTGCTCAACCATATCAGCCCATCTAATGGCGCTGCGGTCAAGACCGGCGGAAAGCATGGAAGCAATTAAATCTGCACTCTCATCACCAAGTGCAGTTGACGGAGGGATTTTCGCCGCGGCACGAGCGGTCAATATCTTGGCCGAATACCGGGTTAATGAGCCGTTGGACCGCCCCCACAGATCGCGCATTGCAGCCAGCCGGGATTCCGCTGTGTCATTGGTATAAGCCTGCCGCAATACCGAAGCCAGCGCCTTCCGGTCATCGCCTGTCTCGGGATCATCATATGCAGCGGCATACAGGTCGACCATCGCCTGGCTCGACATCACGCCGATCGCGGCTGCGATATCTGCCGCTTTCATACGTGAGTCGATCGAAAGCATGGGAGCGCGAGCGCGCCAACCCTGCACATGGCGACCGGCTTGAGCATATAGACGATCCGGCGGTTCGACCCCGGTCGCTGCACCCAAACCAAAACGCCAGTTATTGAAATATTCAATATCATCCCAAAGGATGGAAACAGCCCTTCGGCCTTCGAAACCGGCACCAATCGTCTTTTCTGCCAGTAAATAATCAATGCCGGTGGCTACCTTGTCCCGCCTCGCCTGCTGCAACAGGCTGGTCGCTCGGCTTTGTTCACCGGTAAAAGATGCGCAAATCGGCCGGAACATGATCCATGTCGGTGCATCGCTAACTTGCGCGCCACCATCCACAAGGGGACAAATTCCCGCCGGATCGGCAGTTGCCAAGTGCGCCTGCATCGCGACTTCATAAAGTCGCGGTGTATAATTCCCGCCATCCACTTTCAAAACCAGCGAACGAGCAGCATCGGCTTCGCCCATGAGCAACAAGCGCCAGGCACGTTCGGCAGCCCAATCCGCCGGATTTACATTTTCGGGACTGACAACCTTGCTGAGCAAGGTGCGGCGGAGCAGTATCGAACCCCAGCGGGAAATGATGGGGCCGTTGAGATTTCTGATCAAATTGGTCAGATATTGACCGCCCTCTTTGCCGAAAGCATCCTTTGGCAGACCATTATGTTGCGGTGTCAAAACGCCGATTTCCAACATCGACCGACGTTCGCCTGCAGATAAAGTATATTGGGGCTGGAGTGCGTCATCTAGCGCGTTGAGATCGAGCTCTCCGTTTTCATCCAGTTTCAACAGCGACATATCCGGGTCGGTTTCCGCGGCACTCCGCTCTTCAACAGCGTCGCTCGATGGATCGCTTGCCTGCGGAGTGACTGGCCGTGCTGAAACCGGCCCAGGAGCAGGAGTTGGAACAGGTGCGGGCGCAGGCCTGGGCGCCGGAGCGGGTTCTCCAAATCCGGGGGGCAGAAGAGATTCCGGAGAATCCTGCCCAAGAACCGGGATCGCCACAAAAAGTGCGCCGAGGCTGACAGCGGCTAAAGATATATGCTTGATACGCATATGCATCTTATTGCAGATCGTCACCAATTACCGGCTTTTCAACCGGCTGCAGAGGCTGTTCGACATCCATCGAGGCCAAGGCAAGCGCCGCACCAATCAGGATTGCGACAAACAAAATTAGAAAAACCAACTGACGCGGCATCAATGTGACTCAATCTTCCAAACGGTTAAAAAAACTAGCTTAGTCAGCATTGGAATTTGCACCCTTAGCCAACCCTTGTATAGCCTTTGCCCCAATGGACAAAAACATAAAAGCCTCTTTCGACAAATCAGACGGAAATTCCGGTGAAACACCAGATTTCGTGCCTGAACAATCGATTGTTCTCGTCGGATTGATGGGAGTGGGCAAAACTACGGTTGGCCGGCGCCTGGCAAAACGGCTGGGCCTTGGCTTTGTCGACGCCGACGAGGAGATCGAGCAGGCGGCTGGTCTGACCGTCGAAGAAATCTTCAGTCGTTTTGGCGAGGACTATTTCCGCGACGGAGAACGGCGCGTGATAGCGCGGCTGATCGAAGGGGAACGCCAGATTATCGCGACGGGCGGCGGCGCATTCATGAACGAGGAAACGCGAGCGCTAATCCTTGAAAAGGCCATCTCGATCTGGCTGGACGCCGATCTGGAGACGTTGGTGAAACGTGTCGCCCGGCGCAACACCAGACCATTGCTGAAATCCGGTGATCCGGCAAAGATACTGGCCGATCTGGCAGCGACCCGCAATCCCGTTTATGCCACCGCCCATATTCATGTCATGGGCAATGATTCGCCGCATGAAATTACCGTTGAAAAGATAATCGAGGCATTACAGCGTTGACCCAGATCACAGTCGAACTCGGCGAACATAGTTATCCCATATTGGTTGAGCCAGGCGCCTTGGAAAGTGCAGCCACGCATCTGCAGGAATTTGCCAGCAATCGCCGGCTTTTCATTCTGACAGACGAGAATGTGGCGGCGCATTTGCTGCCGAAATTTCAGCAAGCCTTTGCCGGACGCGGGATCAATTTGATCGTCAAAACCCTCCCTGCGGGAGAGTCGAGCAAAAGCTGGAGCCAGCTCGAATTGGTCACGGACTGGTTACTGGCCCAAGGAATCGAGCGTTCCGACACGCTAGTGGCGCTGGGTGGCGGCGTCATCGGTGATCTCACCGGATTTGCGGCAGCAATTGTCAAGCGTGGCTGCGGGTTCGTCCAGATACCCACCAGCCTGCTCGCACAGGTAGACAGCAGCGTCGGCGGGAAGACGGCGATCAACAGTTCTGCCGGCAAGAATCTGATCGGCAGCTTCAACCAGCCCCGCTTTGTGCTGATCGATCCGCTCGTGCTGAACAGCCTTCCGGACCGGGAATTGCGCGCCGGCTATGCCGAGGTGATCAAATATGGATTGATCAGCGACGCCAGTTTCTTCGCCTGGTGCGAAGCCAATGGCAGCATGGTCCTGAAGCGCGACCCTGAAGCCCTCAGCAAAGCGATCATCCACAGCGTGCGCGCCAAAGCCCTGATCGTTGGCGAAGACGAGAAAGAGCTCAGTGGACGACGCGCGTTGCTCAATCTCGGCCACACATTTGGCCACGCGCTCGAGGCGGAAACCGGCTTCTCAAACAAGCTGGTCCACGGTGAAGCGGTCGCTGCCGGCATGGCACTGGCATTCGGATATTCGGTGCGCCGCGGCCATTGCGATGCAACGGATGCCGAACGCGTCCGATCACATCTACAGTCGGTTAACCTGCCCCATGATTTGGCAACCGCTTCGGTTCGGGCTTCTGGCCAGCGTCTGGTCGACCATATGATGCACGACAAGAAAATGAGCGGCGGCACCCTGCCCTTCCTGCTTGCCAACGGCATCGGCCAGTCCTTTCTGGCGCAGGACGTCGATCTGGAAGACGTTGCCGCATTTCTGGACGAGTCGACTTAAGCAGATCTGCCAATATGAAGATCAGACTTTCTTGCCGGAGTTATTCTCGAACCTGAGTTCCGCACCGGCGAGCATGTCACCACCGGACTTCATTTGCGCTTCCAGCCGGTCGCAATCGCGCTGACGGAATTCGTCATCGACCTCTTCGATCAGACTGCTGTCCAGATCGATCGCGAACATCGTCTGTCGTGCGAGATGGATTGCCGATTCAAACATTTCACGCTTCATCCCGACAATGCCGAGCCCCTTGAGCGCGATCAGCTGGCGGCGGTCATATACCCTGACGAACATCTTGGTTTCCGGAAAGGATTGAACGATCGCGCGCGCTTGTTCGGGACCGAAGTCCGGATCGTCCATGCAGAAAACAATAGCATCCGCTTCATGCGCTCCGGCGCGGCGCAAGAGATCGACACGGGTGCCGTCGCCATAAAAGACTTTGGCCCCGAATTGCTGGTGAACATCAATCTGGTCGGGTTTGATATCAATCAGTGTCAGCGGGATTTTTGCCGCCATCAGCATTTGCGATACGGTCTGTCCGAACCGTCCCTGTCCGACAACGATGACCGAAGCACGATCGGCGTTGCTGGGGTCTTCAAGATTGGTCGAGGACTTACTTCCTCCGTTGCTGAAGCGCCGCGCCACCAGCATCAGAAACGGAGTGGTCGCCATGGAAATAGTTATGATCGCACCGAACAGACTGCTTGCTTCGGGTTCAATCAAAAGCGCTTTTTCGGCCTCGGAAAATAGCACAAAGCCGAATTCCCCGCCCTGGCTGAGCAGCATGCCCATCGCCAGAGCCGGGTTGGTATCCATACCGAACAGCTTGCCCAATCCGAAAATGATCGCGATCTTGACCGTTACCAACGCGATGGCTGCGCCCAAGATAAAGCCGGGATTTTCCATTACAACGTTGACGTCCAGCATCATGCCGACCGCGAGAAAGAAGAAACCGAGCAATAGAGAGCGAAAGGGATCAATGTCGGCTTCCAGCTCATGGCGATAGGGAGAATTCGCCAGCATAACTCCGGCGATAAAGGCACCGAGAGCTGGTGACAGACCGATGAATTCCATCAGTGCAGCACCGCCGAATACAGCCACAAGACCGGCGACAATGAACAATTCGCGTTCGGCAATCCTGCCGATCACCTTCAGCAGTGGTTGCAACAGATATTTGCCGGCCAGAATCAGCCCGCCGATAGCCAATATTGCGTAAAGCGCGGTCAGCCATCCTGACGGCCCGCCCTCGTCCTGTGGTGCGCGCGATAATGCCGCAATGATTGTTAGAAGCGGGATGATCGACAGGTCCTGAAACAGCAGGATCGAGAAAGCTTTCTCTCCCGTTGGCGTATTCAGTCTGCCGGATGATTGGAGCATCGGAAGGACCTGCGCCGTCGAGGAGAGCGCCAGTGGCAAGCCAATCGCGATGGATGCGGCAAGGGTGAAGTTGGTTGTGGCCATGATTAGCAGGAACAGCGCTATGCCGCACAACACGACCTGGCTCATTCCGAGCCCGAAGATAGCCTGGCGCAAGCGCATGAGCCGCGCCGGTGCCAGTTCCAGACCGACGATGAAAAGCAGGAGTATGATCCCGATTTCGGAAAACTCCAGGATCGTGCCGGCATTGCTGATCAACTGAAAGCCGTGCGGGCCGATCAATACGCCGGCGATCAGATAGCCAAGCACCGCGCCGATGCCGAAGCGCCGGAAGATCAGCACCATCACCAAGGCAGCGCCGAGCATGACAAAACCACCCAACAGCAGGTCGGCCATATGGGTTTCAGGTTCCATGGATCAGACTGCCTCTTGCTTGGCGGCAGCGTCTGCAAATGCAGCGATCACTGCGTCATAGGGAAGTAATATCGCGGCATGGCGGCCCTTGTGTTCCCGGGCGGCCGCCAACTTGTCCATATCCGGCCATTCCCCCGGCGACTCGCCTGAGCCGGTCAGAAATGCTGCCAAATTGGCTCGTTCAGTTTCGATCTCGGCAGCAGATTTTCCGACTGCTTGCGCGCCCAATATGGCAGCGGATGCCTGCCCCAGTGCGCAGGCGCTTATCTCAAGACCCAGATCGTTTAGGTTACCACTATCGGTTAGCATCACATCTGCCGTAACCTTGCTGCCGCATGTTTTGGATCGCAGTTCGGCGGTGCCATCCGGCTTCGCCAACCTTTGCTGATGCGGGATAGACACCGCAAGACGCAAAATCTCGCGCGTGTAAAGCGCCCCGCTCATTGATCCGCCACCGCTGGCTCATCGCTCGATTTCCGCTGTTCCTCAACAAAGTCGACCATCGATTTTCCGCTCGCGTTAAGCAGCGGATAGGTGCGGGATTCCGCGATCCATTCCGGCCGCGGTTCGTCGGCGCCATAGATGGTGTCATAGACCAGAACCACCAGCAGATAGAGCAAAGTGGCACCAATCAGGCCCTTGATCATGCCAAAGCCGAATCCAAGCACCCGGTCAATCGGACCGAGAACAGATTTACGAGAGCGCGCACCAATCGACCGGGCGACCCAGCGACCCAGCGCATAAGTGACAATGACAATCGATGCGAAAGCCAGCACAGAGGCCCCGCTCTCGCTGCCCACCGGACTAATCAGCCGCTCGTAAATCGGCGTGTGCAGCATCCGGACGCCGACCACGACCAATATCCAGACGAAGAGCGACAGCGCTTCCTGCACGAATCCTCTGAGGAAACCGAGGATCGCAGCCCCGCCCATTAAAATCAGCACAAATATGTCGAGACCAGTCATCGGCTCTAGCTAGTCACGCTCGAGCATATGGTCAACGAGATTGGCGAGTTTGGCAAATTGTAGCTTCTTCATACTATCGCTGCTTTTTTCGCCCGACGCCGGTATCAGCGCGCGGTCAAATCCGAGCTTCGATGCTTCTTTCAGGCGAAGCGGCGTGCGCGAGACCGGGCGTATTTCTCCAGACAGCGCGATTTCGCCGAAGATCACGGCGTCGCTAGGCATCGGACGTTCGGCATGGGCGGAGATCAACGCCGCCGCTACCGCCAGATCGGCGGCCGGGTCGGTGAGTCGATAGCCGCCGGCGACATTGAGATAGACTTCAGCACCGGAGAAGCTCAGCCCGCAGCGCGCTTCCAGAACCGCCAGGATCATCGCCAGCCGCGAACTGTCCCATCCGACCACCGACCGCCGAGGGGTCGCGCCGCTCGCCAGGCGGACGGTCAGCGCCTGAATCTCGACCAGCACCGGCCGTGTGCCTTCCATCGCCGGAAACACGGTCGCTCCGGTGACTTCCTCGCTGCGATCGGTCAGGAACAGGGCGGATGGATTGGCCACTTCGGTGAGGCCCTTTTCTTCCATCGCAAAAACACCGATTTCGTCAGTCCCGCCGAAGCGGTTTTTGATTGCTCGGAGAATTCTATATTGATGACTGCGCTCTCCCTCGAAGCTCATCACGGTGTCGACCATATGTTCCAGCACGCGCGGACCAGCGATATTGCCATCCTTGGTGACATGGCCGACGAGCATAACCATCGTGCCATGTTCCTTGGCGAATTTGATGATTTCCTGCGCCGAAGCGCGCACTTGGCTTACAGTCCCCGGCGCGCCCTCGATCAGATCGCTGTGCATAGTCTGGATCGAATCGATCACGACAAAATCCGGGGCATCGCGGCCCAATGTCGTCAATATGTCGCGGACAGAAGTTGCAGATGCTAGTTTGACCGGTGCCTTGCCCAGCCCCAGACGCCGTGCCCGCAATCGGACCTGATCCGCTGCTTCCTCGCCCGAAATATAGGCCACCGAAAGCCCCGCCTCGGCCAAGCGCGCAGAAACTTGCAGCAACAATGTCGATTTCCCGATCCCCGGATCGCCGCCCATGAGCGTCGCCGATCCGGCCACAAGCCCGCCACCGACGGCGCGATCAAATTCGGCGATACCGGTCTGCTTCCGGTCCGGCAGCGCGATCTCGCTATCCAGCCCGACCAGACGCACTTCGCGTCCGCCGGTCTGCAGATTATGCTTGGAAGCAAACACCGTTTCGCCCGCTTCCTCGACGAGCGTATTCCACTCGCCACAATCACCGCACTGCCCTTCCCAGCGATGCGCGATCGAGCCGCAATTCTGACAGACATATTTTTTCTTCGGTTTGGCCATGCGGTTTATCTACCAGAACAAATAAGGAACGCCAGTGGTTTTGCATCAAAAAATTAAAACAGGGTCACACGGGTCACACCCCCTAAATGAGAAAATGATTCCAGGTTGAGAAGGCGCGCGCGGAGACATGAGCAAGATTGCTCTTGCCCGTGTGATCAGGGTGTTGCCGGTTCATGGCTCTGGTTTAGCAGAGAGACGCTGGTGTAGGAAAGCGAGTCTGAAATAGAAAAGCGAGAGGCGTACCGAACGTCTTCGCTCCACAATTACTAAGCAACGCATTACGGGTTGCGCCCTCCCCGCCATCCTGTAGTTAAAAGCCATGCGGCAGAAAGAACTCAGACTGGCCTTGATCTGCTATGGCGGCGTGAGTCTGGCCATTTACATGCACGGCATCACCAAGGAAATCTGGAAGCTGGCGCAAGCGAGCCGGGATTTTCACGATGGCGCGCGGGTCGACCAGTGCAGCCGCGGTATCTATTATGACATATTGGAATGGCTGGAGCAGGAAACCGGCACGAGGCTCCGGATCTTGCCGGACATTATTTCCGGGGCCAGCGCTGGCGGAATCAACGGGATATTCCTGTCGCAGGCGATCCTGTCGGGCCAGTCGCTCGATCCTCTGACCGACTTGTGGCTTGATACCGCCGATGTCGACAAGCTGCTCGATCCCGATGCGCGACCGCTCTCGCGCTTCTCCAAATTCTGGGCCGAGCCGATCGCCTGGATGGCGCTGGGCCGCAAGGGCGGTGCCGTCGAGCAGACCGTGTCGAAGGAAGCGCGCGAAGAGGTCAAGATGAAACTCTCGCGCTTTGTCCGCGCGCGCTGGTTTGCCCCGCCCTTCGGCGGCAAGGTGTTCAGCGGCCTGATCTGGGACGCGCTGGCAGCAGTCCGGGCAACGGAACGCGGACCGCGGCTGCTGCCGCCGGGCCAGCCGCTCGACCTGTTTGTCACGGTTACCGATTTCGTTGGCCATCCGGAAAAGCTGCAATTGCACAGCCCGCCCGAAGCGCTCGAGATGGAGCATCGGATCACCATCGGTTTCTCGACCAGAGGCAAGAGGGATGACGCAATTGCCGATCCGGCAGCCCTGACCTTTGCCGGCCGCGCCACCGCCAGTTTCCCGGGCGCTTTCCCGCCGTTCACGGTGCGGGAGCTGGACGGGCTGTTGGCCGAGCATGACTATGTCTGGGAGGGCCGTTCGGCCTTTCTGAAGCGGATATTGCCCAACCAGTTTCGCGCTGGCACGGCGGAGGATACGGTGCTGATCGATGGTTCGGTCCTTGCCAACGCACCCTTTGCCCAAGCGATCGAGGCTTTGAAGAACCGGCCGGCGAAACGCGAGGTCGACCGAAGGTTCGTCTATATCGACCCGCGCCCCGATCTCGACGTGGCGAAAAGCGACAAGGCGACGCAGCGCCTGCAAGCGGCACAGGAAGCCGACGATGAGGCGCTGCCCGGTTTCTTTTCCACGATTTTCGGAGCGATTTCGAATATTCCCCGCGAACAGCCGATCCGCGACAATCTCAACGCCATTGCCGGACGATCGAACCGGATCACCCAGATGCGGCTGATCACCGAGAATTTGCGCGGCGAAGTCGAGCAGCATGTCGAGAGCCTGTTCGGGCGCACCTTCTTCCTCGACCGGCCCACGCCAGCACGGGTGGCCGCCTGGCGCCGCAAGTCGCGCGACAAGGCGGCCAAGCTGTCCGGCTTTTCCTACAGCGCTTATGGCCATCTGAAGCTGGCGACGGTGATCGAGGATATTGCGCATACGGTGCGGCGGGCCAAATCCGATCCCAACGGACATAATCATCCCGGCTTGCGCAACGCATTATGGACGGAGATACGCCGACTCGGCCTCGACAATGTCGGGCAGAAGAGCGGCGGACCGACCAAGCCGGCAGCCGAGTTCTTCCGCCAGCACGACCTGGGGTTCCGGGTACGGAGGCTGCGCTTCATGGCGCGGCAGCTTGCCGAGGATCTCGACCGCGCCGATCCCGCCGCTGCCGAGGTGATGGAGGGTATGCATGATGTCATCTATGACTGCCTTTCGCTTTATATCGAGCGCGAGACGATCGACTATCTCGGCGATGATTTCGTCAGCCTTGCCGAACATGCAGAGGAGCAGCCCGGGGCCATGCTGGATGCGCTGGCCAAGGCCCGCGACCTGACCTCGGCCGACGCGATTGTCGATGCCAAGCTGGCCGCAGCGCTGGCGGTGATACCCAAGGCGGAGAAGCGGTCGATGCTGCTCGCTTTCCTCGGATTCCCTTTCTACGACATCGCCACCCTGCCGCTGCTGCAGGGCGAAGGGCTCGACGAGTTCGACCCCATCAAGGTTGACCGTATTTCCCCCGAAGATGCCAAGACGATCCGCAAGGGCGGCGTGGCGGCGACATTAAAAGGCATTGAATTCAACAATTTCGGCGCCTTTTTCAGCCGCAGCTACCGCGAGAATGATTATCTCTGGGGCCGGTTGCACGGCGCCGACCGGATGATCGACATCATGCTCTCCACCCTGCCCGAGTCCAAGCGCCCGGCCGATGACACGATCCTCGGATTCAAGAAAATCATCTTCCGCAAGATCGTCGATGAAGAGGAGCCGCGGCTGACCAAGGTCAAGCCGCTGATTGCCGCCTTGCGCGAGGAGATCGAGGCCGCGGCTCTCTGCTAGTGGGCATGGCCCTCTGCGTGATCCGGCTTTTGCAAGCTCTTGTAGACCGCCTCGACAAAGGCATCGCCCTTGATGAAGGCATCTGGATTGATATCCCATTGCGCCGCCGGTTTCATCTCCTGCACCGCTTCCAGTGACTTGCCTTCACCCTGCGCTTTTTCGACTGCGCCGATCACCGTTTTCAACATATCGCGATAGGCGATCAGATCGGCCTTGGTCGCCATCGGTCCATGACCGGGGATGATCTTGGTGTCCTCATTCACCATGGTCAGCACCTTCTCTGCCGCCGCCAGCACGCCACGCACATTGCCGCCGCTGTTCAGGTCAATGAAGGGCAGACTCATCTTGTGGAAGAACAGATCGCCCATATGAACAACATTAGCCTTTTTCCAGAAGATGACGCTGTCGCCGTCGGTGTGGCCATGTTTCATATGTCTGACCTGCACTTCGTCGCCATTCAGGTGAAGCTTGATCCCGTCATGATAGGTCACGGTAGGCAAGGCCTCGACCGGTGATGCCGGATCATTGCCCCGTCCCGACTTCTGGATGCCCAGCATCCGTTCGCGGACATGGTCATGCGCCATGATCAGCGCACCGGCCTTGCCGAAATTCTCGTTCCCGCCGCTATGATCGCCGTGCCAGTGGGTGTTGATCAGATATGTGACCGCCTCTGCACCAAGGTCAGCGATCGCCGCCTGGATTTTCGGCGTCAGTGGCGCAAACTGGTCGTCGATCAGCACGGTTCCGTCGGGCCCGTAGGAAACGCCGATATTACCCCCTGCCCCGAAGAGAACAGCCACCCCATCGGCCAGTGGTTCCGCCTTGATCTCGACATTCGCGAAACGGTCGGTTTCCTGGGCATGGGCCTGGCTGACGGGGAAGAGGGCCAGTGGAGAAGCCGCTAGCAAAAGGGCAGCGAAAGTTCTGGATATCGGTTTTGGCATGTGAAGGGTCTCCTGTTTTTCTCGTCGGGCCGGTGGTTTCAGGGAACTATCGCTTACCCCAATTCCATCGGTTTAGGTCCCGGCCTTCGCTGATGTGACAATTTATTCTAGCGACTTAACATCGAAACCGGACCGCCGCTATCCCTTGGCAAAAAACATCAGGTTGACCAGCCGGCCATCCTGCGGCGTCTTGCCGAACGCGGCACCACTATTATGGAACATCCAAGGACTGAACAGGATAAGCCGGTTGAAGCGCATCGGCACCGTCATCACCTTGGTCCATTGCGCGGGATGGTTGGTATCCTTGTTGACCACATCCTCGATCAGGGCGTTTATGTCCGAGTAGCCGGCTGTCATGATTCCCGGCATATCCGTCGGAATCCGCTCGAGTCCGGTACGCTTGTGGCGGTAAAATTCGGTGCCGCCTTTGCAATGTTCCGGCAGAGACAGGTAAAGAATACCTGAATAAAAGGCCGGATCAATATGCACGCCGCTGCGACCCTTGTCGCCTTTCAGCGTCACCCGGCAATGCAAGTGGCTGGTATTCGGTGCAGCCTTGACCGGAGCGTTGATCATGCCGGATATCCGCTCGTTCAGTCCCTGAATATTCAGCGGTTTTGTCGAGATATGGCCCGGATAATTGCCATGCTTGTTTTGCGGATCATAATCGAGCGCCAAGGCAGCATTACGCGCCGCCACCGGGTCCGAGATAAAATTGTCGAGGATGAGCAGCGAAGGCAGCATCACAAAGCTCTCCGACGAGACGGCAAGATAATCATCGCGGCAGAACCGCGGAACAATATCCGGCCCCCGCCGTTCATATTACGCGCCGATAGTCTGACGAACTTTACAAACTTTACACTGTTAAAGGAAAGAAACCCGCCTTCATTTTCAGCGTCAAAAATGCCCCCCAAGCGACTGGCAAGGCAAGACAAATATTGAGAAGCTAGCAGATCAGACATTTTGCATCCCTATCATGAATGGCCGGCTGTAGGACATAGATTTATTGCTCGACCCGCCAGCCATTCTGCCAGGCCTTGGGGTCCGCCGCATCAGAATTAAGCTTTTCGACCGGCAATGCCACCTTCGACAATGGCTCCGACCCTGCTCATGAATTCCATGCCATTCGCAATCTCTTCGTCGGTCAGCTCGTCAGAGATCAACTTGATGAAGGCCTCTGTCCGTTCCATCATTTCATTCACCGTTGCCTGCCCTTTTTTGGTCAGACGGATCACCTTTTCCCGCGCCGACGTCTTGCTTTCCTTGATCGATATCAGATTGAGCTCTTTTTCCGCCATCGCGCGCAAGACCTTGGAAATCGCCGGACTTCCCAGTTCATACCATTCACCAATCAGTCGTTCGATCGTCTTTCGATGGATCGTATTGCCATCCGTGCCCTTGGAATGGATGATCCACAGAATCACCGTTTGGTGTCGGGTCAGATTGGACCCGCTCAAATGTTTTTCAACCGCCATGCCGACCGAATAATGAAAAGGATAAAATAGCTTGAGAAAGTTTTGCGGGGCAGCATCCCGTTCTATGGGATAGTCTATGCCGAAATCGGACTGCTGCTTCACTCGATGCTCCATCGTTGAGATATCCGCCAGGTTTCCCTGGCTACGAATCAAATAGATGGATGAACGAATATCGCGCCAAAGTCTAATCATCCAGCTTGAAAAACATCGCATTGCCAGCACAACTGTCGAGATGCCCGCCGTCAGGCCATCCATCATCCATATCACAACGTCCAATTTTATCTAATATATTCAACATATTATAGTAATAAGCGATGCGTGCCATCCAGATCGGTTGACAATTTCTCTTTCCGATTCATATTATGTCGCACGGACACTATGTCCCAACGACATATAATATTTTGAGGATTGAGGATATATGAAACCCGCGTTCAGCGTCGACCAATTGAGCAGCCCGGAGGTGATCCGGAACCCCTATCCTTATTATGATCTGCTGCGCGCCCAGTCCCCGATGTTCGGCTATCGCGATTTTCCTCCAGGCACGATGCCGGGCGTGGACGAGCCAAAGCCCTCCTGGGTGGTGCTCAATTTTGATGATGTCGCCGCCGTTGCTTGGGATCATGACAGCTTTTCTTCACGCGACAGCTTGCAGGAGGAATCCTCCGCGCCCTCTTTGATGCTGGTCAATCATGACCGGCCGGAACACACGCGGCTGCGCAAGATTGCGACCAAGGTTTTTCAGCCAGCATCGATCAAATCGCTGGCACCAGCGGTGGACGCACTGGTCAGCAAAGCCATGGACGATTTTTTTGTTACGGATCAACCGGTTGACGTGATGGCCGACTATTGCGCGATGCTGCCGAGCAGAGTGATGGCCTATTTGTTCGGTATGCCGGACGATATGGACCGGGACGTGCGCAACTGGGCGACCGCCTTCATGCTGTCCGCCGATATAAGCCCGCAAGAACGGCAGGCCTATAATGAAGAAGCCATGGCCTTTTTTGCCGAGCATGTCAGAAAGCATATGGACCGGATTGCAGAGGGCGAAGATACGCCCGGCCCTCTGCTCAACGCCTTCATTCACACCGAAGTTGACGGTGACAGCCTGTCCTTTGAGGAAATCGTCCGCTTCTGCATGACCGCCACCGTCGCCGGAGCAGAAACAACATCTTTCTATCTCGGCAATCTGATTGCCGTGTTCGCCGACCTCAACGAAATCTGGCAGAGCTACGTCGGGGACGTCACTCAGTTCGACGCGATCTACAAGGAAACCCTGCGCTTTCACGGCCCGCCACAACGTCTGTTCCGGGTGGCTACCCGCGACATCACCATAGGCAATGCCGACATCAAGCGCGGTGACTGGGTAGCCTGCTTTTTCGGCGCGGCCAATTATGATCCGGAGGCCTTTCCCGATCCATACGAGTTCCAGCTGAACCGCAAGAACGCCAATCGCCATATGAGCTTCGGTTATGGCATCCATCGCTGTCTCGGTGCGCCGCTGGCGCAGTTGGAAGCGGAGTCCACCGCGCGCATGCTGCGCGAACGATACAAACAGATTGAACGCGCGGGCGAAGCGGTCTGGCAGGATGTCAGCCTGCTCAACCACGGCCTGCACAGCAACCCGGTGATTTTTCGCGTCCGGGACTAGCCGAACAAAATATTCAAAAAAAGACGGTGAGCAAAATCACCGAACGAGGGAGGAAGACATGAACATTCGGAACAACAAGAAGGCGATGCAGGCAACAGCCAGCCTGCTCGCCATCATCGCGGCACCAGCGCCGCTCTACGCCCAGCAGGATGCTAGCGATGCAGCTCAGGAAAGCACCGGCGATGTCATCATCGTGACCGCGAACCGCCGGGCAGAATCGATTCAGGATACACCGATATCGATTACCGCGTTCGGCGGCGATGAACTCGTCAACCGGTCGATCACCTCGATCGAACAAGTCGGCGCGATCGCCCCCGGTGTACAGATATCGACCTATCAGGGAGACACGTCGATCTTCATTCGCGGCATCGGCACGCCATCGATCATCGCCGGCACGGACAGTTCTACAGCAACCTATATTGATGGTGTTTATATCAGCCGGCCCGCCGCCATTGGTCCGCTATTTTTCGACATCGAACGGATCGAAGTGCTGCGCGGACCGCAGGGCACGCTCTATGGCCGCAACGCCACCGGCGGTGCGGTCAATATCGTCACCAATCGCCCGACCGATTATCTGGAAGGCAATTTGCAGCTGAAGGTCGGCAATTATAATCGTTTTCGCGTCGCAGGCGCCTTGAGCGGGCCGATCAACGAAGCGATCCGCGCGCGTCTTGCCTTTCAGTGGGAAGATCGCGACGGCTATGCGACGGTAACCCGGCCCGACGACAGCACCGAGCGGGTGGAAGACAAGGAAGATTATTCCATCCGGCTCACGGTGGAAGCCGATCTATCTCCCGACGCTACCCTGACCCTCAACGGCGACTATTATCGCGCAAACGACAAGGCCAATGCCTATTATTATGCCAGCGCAGGCTATGCCGACGAGATACCGGGCTGGTACGGGACGCGGGAGGGATCGCAAACCCTGCCCTATTTCGGGATGAAAAACGCCGGCCGTGTTTCAGAGGCCGCTTCCCGCGATATTTTTGCCGATGTTCCCTATTTCAACAAGGTCGAGAATTGGGGCCTCGGCGCCACGCTCGACTGGAACATCGCCGACTATAATCTGAAGGTCATCGGCAGCTACCGCGATACCAACCCGGTCTCGCAAAACGAATTTGATCTGTCCGACGCCTATGTCAATTATGTCGGACGCGAAGAGGACCATTGGCAGTGGAGCGGCGAAGTGCAGCTGAGCTCGCCCACCGGCAAGCCCTTCTCATGGATTGCCGGCGCTTATTATTTTGAAGAACGCAATATCATCGATAATGATATATTCGGCAATTTCTGGGAGCCTATCTTGATTCAGGGCTTCACGGATCTGCAAGCCGCCGGTGTCCTGCCGCCCTTCCCTGTGGTGTTCCCGGAAACCGACCTGTGCTGCGAGCTGCATCTGAGCGGCGAACAGGAGACCAGGGCCTGGGCCACCTATCTCGATACCCAGTGGGAAGTGTCGGACCAGATCACCATCCGGCTCGGCGGCCGCTATAGCGAAGAGCGGCGCGACGGACGGCAGAATTTCGATCTGGTGATGCTCCCGGATATCCGCATCGCTCCGAATACGGTCTTTTTCCCCGATGCGATTACCGAAAACCGCGATGCGGCGCAGCCAGATCCATTCGGTTTCATCATCGCTCCGGTCAACGGCCCGACAACCTTCAGTGCCTTCACTCCGAAACTCGGCATTGATTTCAAACCGAGCGACGATGTTATGCTCTACGCGTCGGTGCAGCGCGGCTTCAAAAGCGGCGGCTATAATATCGGCAGCAGCCAGCGTGATCCGTTCGAGCCGGAGAAAATCTGGTCCTATGAAATCGGTGCGCGCAGCGAGTTGCTCGACCGCGCGCTGCTGCTCAATGCCTCGGCCTTCTGGTACGATTATACCAATTTGCAGGCGCAGGACAGCGTTGGCAACCAGCCGATCATCCGCAATGTCGGCAAGGCACGGGTGCGCGGTTTTGAAGTCGAAACTGTCGCCAGACCGACCGACTTCTTCCGGCTGGAAGGCGCGCTGACCTATGTCGATGCGCAATTTACCGAGGGTCAGCTGACCGAAGCCCTGCGCCCTGCTCCGCTCAGCCAGGATCCGGGGACATTTGTCCGCGACCTTGACGGCCTTCGCCTGCCGCGCGCGCCGCGCTGGAAATATAGCATTGCCGGTCAGGTGGAGCAGCCGGTGGGTGACAGCGGCACAATCACCGCCCGCGCCGAATATCACTGGCAAAGCAAGATCTACTTCACCGTCTTCAACATCGATGCCGCCTCGCAGGAAAGCTACGGCCTGCTCCGCGCCAGCCTCGGCTTCACCAGCGCCGATGACAGGTGGAGCGTCCGCCTGTTCGGCGACAATCTGACCGGCGAGACCTATTTCACCAACCAGATCCTCACCGGCACCGTCTACGGCGCGGAATTTGTCGGGCCGCTCGGCACACCGGCTACCTATGGCGTCGACCTGCGGTTCAATTTCTGAGCCGAGCCAGCGTAACCCTTTCCAAGGAGAATATCCATGATCGCCCCGATTGATGTAACCAAGAATGTCTTCGCCGCCTTTGGCGCCGCCGACGTCGATACCATCGTCCAGTGGCTGCACCCTGATGTCCGGATCGAATTTTACGGGCCCGAAGTCATCCCCTATGCGGGGACCTATGACGGTCTCGGACAGGCGCGGCGGTTTTTCGAGACGGTGCTGTCCTCGGTCGACATCCACCAGTTCGACCCGGAAGAGTTTATCTGCGAAGGCGACAAGATAGTGGTCACCGGCCATCTCCGCCTCACCGCCCGCTCGACCGGACGGCAGATCGAGTCCGACTTCGTCCATGTCATTACCGTGGCCGACGAGAAATGGCTGTTGTTTCGCGATTTCATGAACACAGTCGAAGCCGCCAACGCTTTTTCTTCCTAGCCAAAACCCGCATTCAACCGGGCGAACAGCCACGGCCGGACCATCCGACCAAATAATTTTGGCGTCATGGGTTAATCAATCTCGGCTCCCGCCGTTCTTAGCTCTGATTGATGATTGAGCAGAACTATTCCCAATCGATTGGCCCATTTCCCACCCAGGCCAATCTGGAGCGGTGAAGATCTCGGCTACAGAACATCAATTCAGCGGGTCAGGATGGCTGGTCCTATCCTGACCCGCTTACTCTTCCCGTAAAATTCAGCACCTTTTGGCAACCGGCTACCGGTTCTGGACATGAGTCCCCCATCGGCGGCACACCATGCCTCCGAACGGACCGACGGAGCCGGATATTACATCAATTTGATCAGGGAATTGCTCAGTCCGACAATCACCGCAGATATGCGGTCGTTAACTTGCAGCTTTTTGAACAGGCGCCGGATATAGGAATCCACCGTCGCCTGGGAAATATCCAATATGATCGCCATATCGGAATTCGATTTGCCGCGCGAAATCCAGTATAACACCTGACTTTCCCGTTCGGAAAGAGGCGGTTCCTCATCACTGCTCTGGTTTATGATGGCACATATTCTGCGGTGGCAAGACTGTGCAATGCCAACCAGCGGCGCGATAATTGCTTCATCATCGACCGTCATATTCCGTTCAAAATTCATCGAGAAATAGGAATTTCTGCTGTTCGGGCCGAATAGAGGGACGGCAATTCCGTCAACAAACCCGAGT
The DNA here is from genome assembly GCA_963974765.1 of uncultured Sphingorhabdus sp. Lineage (GTDB taxonomy): Bacteria > Pseudomonadota > Alphaproteobacteria > Sphingomonadales > Sphingomonadaceae > Parasphingorhabdus. The sequence continues at coordinate 1,765,773 of CAXBEI010000001.1, read as the reverse complement.
TTTTTTGCTTTTTTCAGAAACTCCAGATGCTTTTCTGTCAGTTTTTGATCGACCACAGCCTGTTGCCACGTCACTGCATGGCCGACTGCCATGACATGGTCGGGGAACGGGTCAGATTCAAAGACTTCCGGGTCCAGATATGTGGCGACTACGTCCTCCGGATATCCGAAATGAAATACCGACGAGCGTTTCGACACCTGCGAATAAAACGGCGGCGTGATATGGTAAGACAACGCCTTGACGCCCTGAGCCATCAGTTGATGAGATAATTCATTCAGTTGCGACGCTACTGAAAACCCCTCCCGAAGCGGGCTGTAATTATAAACCATAGGCCTACCACACATTTCTTGTCGCGATGCTTTTCAGGAATGGCCAGCAAATCCTGAAAAAACATTACGTCCCGCACAATAATAAAGAAGGCGTCGGATTTGAATAGGACAAAAAAGCCATTCGTTCTGGAAACTCGTGAATGCGGTAGAACAAGCGACTTTCAGCGGATTTCGTATCTGTCACGTAGCAACGTGACGTGTGCGGATAAGGAAGACCCTGTAAGAAATTGTTCAACTAGTAGATTTAATAAAAAAGAATTGAAATTATGCTTTCAGAAATTGAACGGATTTTCCCCAATAATTGTAACAATATGCAAATTGACATTGACGCAATAGTCTCGGTCAGAAAAAATCGCAGCGAATTGTTCAACGAACAATATTTCACCAACAAGTTTTGGGACATAATATTGTTGTTGTACAGCCACGAAATCAACGACCTTCCCATAGATTCCAGTGCGATCGCCCGGCATCTCGAAATCAGCAGAACTTCGGCTTTGCGATATCTGACGGCGCTTTTGAACGACGACATTGTCTGCGCATATGACCTGAAAGAAGAGGATTGCTTCGACCTCGCGCGCGATAATCTGTCGCTTACACGACGCGGATTCGAAAATGCGGGGACTATCGTTCAACAGACCCGTAAAATTTTCTCGTCAATCGAGGCAATATAGTCCGCCTTGGCGAAACAGCACACGGATCAATGCATCTGCTGTGACTGTTTCATTGCCGGAGATTTCATTGCCGGCGATACCCGCTGTCGATCCCGACTAGGGCAAACGTCCTGATATTACACGCACCGCTGCTATCAGTGCCATGTTCGATTGATATAGCTGATCGTCGCCCGCTGCCCCGGTCGACGTTTAGGCCCGGTCGACGTTCAGGGTTGCAGCGCATCGCGCCGCCTTATTCGGTCAAATCTTCCCAGGCATCTTTCAATTTACCGAAAAATCCGGTCGAGTTCGGCGTTTCGTCACCGGTTTCGGTGGCCTGGAATTCGCGCAGGATCTGCCGCTGCTGCTTGGACAGTCTGGTCGGTGTTTCGACCTCTATCTGCACCACCATATCGCCATTGCCGCGCCCGCGCAGGACCGGCATGCCGGCGCCGCGCTGGTGGATCTGCTTGCCGCTCTGGATTCCGGCTGGAATACGGATGGCATGTTTTTCCCCGTCGAGGCCGGGAATGGTGATTTCACCGCCTAGAGCCGCAAGTGTAAAGCTGATCGGCGCGCGGGTGAACAGAGTTGTTCCTTCGCGTTCGAAAATATTGTGCCGGATCAGGTGAATGAAAATATAGAGATCGCCAGCCGGGGCGCCGCGTGCCCCCGCTTCGCCTTTGCCGGTTAGGCGGATACGCGTGCCGGTATCGACACCTGCAGGGATATCGACTTCCAGCGTCTGCGGCTTGTCGACCCTGCCCTCGCCATAACAGACGTGGCACGGGCTTTCGATCACTTCGCCGCGACCCTGACAGCTGGTGCAGGTCCGTTCGACAACGAAAAAGCCTTGCTGTGCACGGACCTTGCCGTGGCCATGACATGTGTCGCATCGTTTGACACCGGTGCCCGGCTCCGCTCCGGAGCCGTCGCATTCGTCGCACCCTACCGAAACATCTATTTCTATTTCGGTATGTTTGCCGTGATACGCATCTTCGAGCGTAATTTCCATGTCGTAGCGCAAGTCCGCGCCGCGCGCAGGACCGCGTTGTTGCTGCTGGCCGCCAAAACCACCGCCGCCACCGCCGCCAAAAATAGTCTCGAAAATATCGCCGATATCGTTGAAAGCCGCGCCGCCAAAACCGCCGCCGCCACCGGCATTATTGCCGCCGCCATTGGTGAATGCAGCGTGGCCATAGCGATCATAGGCCGCCCGTTTCTGCGGGTCCTTCAATACATCATAGGCTTCGCTGATCGTCTTGAACTTGGCTTCCGCTGCGTCGTCGCCGGGATTTTTATCCGGGTGCCACTGCATTGCCAGTTTACGATAGGAAGATTTCAGCGTCGCGCCATCACAATCGCGCGACACATTCAGTTGCTCATAATAATCGATTTCGGATGCCATACTCATGCTTCCCCCAAAGCGAGAAGATCGTCGTCCCGGCGCGGGCCGCTGCCTCTGGAATTACATCCAGCGACACCGGCCCGCGCGCGAGCGACGTTCCTATATTTACTCAGCCGCCTTGGCGTCATCTTTCTTGTCGCTGTCGTCAGAGTCATCCACTTCGGAGAACTCGGCGTCGACAACATCATCGTCAGCCGCTTTGGCAGCCGCATCAGCAGCGGCAGCATCACCGGCGTCGCCGCCAGCAGCCTGTTCCGCTTCATAGATCTTCTGACCCATTTGCATGGAAACCTGTGCCAGCGCTTCAGACTTGGTCTTCATCGCTTCGGGATCGCCACCTTCGATGGCTTCCTTGGTTTCCTTGACGGCTGCTTCGATCTGGCCCTTGAGATCGGCGTCAATCTTGTCGCCATGCTCTTCAAGCTGCTTCTCTGTGGTGTGAACAAGGCTTTCCGCGTTATTCTTGGCTTCCGCCTCGGCACGCCGCTGCTTGTCTTCTTCCGCAAATTTCTCGGCATCCTGAACCATCTGGTCGATATCGCTATCGCTCAGACCGCCAGAGGCCTGGATCTTGATCTGCTGTTCCTTGCCCGTGCCCTTGTCTTTCGCGGACACGTTGACGATGCCGTTGGCATCGATGTCAAAAGTCACATCAATCTGCGGCACACCGCGCGGTGCGGGCGGGATACCAACCAGATCAAACTGGCCGAGCATCTTGTTGTCCGCCGCCATTTCGCGTTCGCCCTGGAAGACACGGATCGTCACAGCGCCCTGATTGTCATCAGCGGTGGAGTAGACTTGCGATTTCTTCGTCGGGATCGTGGTGTTGCGATCAATCATGCGGGTAAACACGCCGCCGAGGGTTTCGATACCCAAAGACAATGGTGTCACGTCGAGCAAGAGAACGTCCTTGACGTCGCCCTGCAAAACGCCTGCCTGAATGGCCGCGCCCATGGCAACGACTTCATCAGGGTTCACGCCAACATGTGGTTCCCGGCCGAAGAACTTCTCAACCGTTTCGCGAACCATAGGCATACGGGTCATACCGCCAACCATCACGACATCGTCGATGTCTTTCGCTTCGACGCCAGCATCCTTCAATGCCTTTTTGCATGGATCAAGGGTGCGCTTGACGAGATCGCCAACCAGCTTTTCAAGATCCGAGCGGCTGATCGCCTTGACCAGATGCTTTGGACCGTTTTGATCTGCGGTAATGAACGGCAGGTTGATTTCGGTCGTCTGGGCGCTGGACAGTTCGATTTTGGCTTTTTCAGCAGCTTCCTTGAGACGCTGCAGAGCGAGCTTGTCCTTGGTCAGGTCGATGCTTTCGGCTTTCTTGAAGTCAGCGGCGAGAAACTCGACCAGCTTGGCATCAAAATCTTCACCGCCGAGGAACGTGTCGCCGTTGGTCGATTTCACTTCGAAAACGCCGTCGCCGATTTCCAGGATCGAAATATCGAACGTACCGCCGCCAAGGTCATAGACAGCAATGGTCTTGCCGTCATTCTTGTCGAGGCCATAAGCCAGCGCCGCAGCGGTTGGTTCGTTGATGATACGCAATACTTCGAGACCGGCAATTTTACCGGCATCCTTGGTTGCCTGACGCTGGGCGTCGTTAAAATAGGCAGGCGTGGTAATCACGGCCTGGGTAACGGTTTCGCCAAGATAGGCTTCGGCCGTTTCTTTCATCTTCTGCAAAGTATAGGCAGAAATCTGTGACGGGCTGTAATCTTCGCCACCGGCTTTCACCCAAGCGTCACCATTGGCACCCTTGACGATTTCATAAGGAACCAGTTCCATGTCTTTCTTCGTCATCGGATCATCGAAACGGCGACCGATCAGACGCTTCACGGCGAAAATCGTGCTTTCCGGATTGGTCACTGCCTGACGCTTGGCCGGCTGACCAATCAGGCGCTCGCCATCCTTGGTGAATGCAACAACAGACGGTGTGGTCCGCGCGCCTTCCGAATTTTCAATAACCTTTGGCTTGCCGCCATCCATAACGGCAACACAGCTGTTGGTGGTGCCCAGATCAATTCCGATTACTTTACCCATAAATCCCTCAATCAATTTTCTAACATTAGCAAAATTGCCGCCCGGCCCTAGTCAAGTGGCACCGTTACGGCTTCGCAATCGGATATAGGTGGCATTTTCCTTGGCACAAGACGTGAGACATCGTACATTTGAAAAATCAACGCAAAACACCCATATCGGGACAGAATTACAACGGTTTAACGAGGTATCATCATGAACAAAATCTCTATCATGCTAGCCGCATCCGCGTCATTTTTGCTCGCTTCATGTGGTCAGGGGGATATTCTTTTCGCGGACAAAGCAGTGGTTAATCTGTCTCCGGTGGAAGGCAATCCGTCGGCAGGCTATATGGATCTGCACGGTGGCCGCGTGGATGTTGAGCTGGTCGGCGTAACCGCCGACGATGTATTGCGGATCGAGATGCACGAGACCACCGAGGAAAACGGCATGGCAAGCATGGCCAAGCTCAAGTCTATTTCGGTCCCGGCCGGGAAAACGGTGAAACTGGAGCCCGGCGGGAAGCATCTGATGATCTGGGGCGTGGGCGAAGGATCGAAGAAGCGCGGCTTGCTGACCATGACCTTGATCTATTCCAACGATGACCGGATCGAGATTGATGCCGCTGTCAAAAAAGTCGGCGATCCCGCGCCAGTTTCTGAAGAATAAGACGCCCAGGTGACAGGCCGTGCGCTGACCCGACCCGAAGTCTCACTGTGCCTGTCCGTCTTCGGGCAGGCTATCGACTATGACAGGGTGACGGTCTTCAACCGCAAATGGTGGCTGTTCCAGAACCCCAGGGTCACCATGGCGCCGGATGGCAATCTCTGGTTTCATCCCAAAAGCAATCTGTTCTGCGACGATTTCTGCGGATCATCGCAGAATATCCAGGCATTGTTCATCCACGAAATGGTGCATGTCTGGCAGCATCAGCAAGGCGTCTTCCTGCCTTTGGCGCGCCATCCCTTCTGCCGCTATGATTATGAATTGCTGCCGGGCAAGAGTTTCGCGCATTACGGCATCGAACAGCAGGCCGAGATTGTCAGCCACTATTTTCTGCTCGGGCTTGGTGCCCGCTTGAAAAACGGCTACCGCATGGCAGATTATCAAGGACTATTGCCCTTCTAGACTGTCATTCAGGCGCAAATGCAAAAGGCCGGGAAGCATTGCTTCCCGGCCATTATGCTCCCGGTCAGATTGCGAGGCGTTCAGAAGCGATAGGCCAGACCGGCGCTGATCACCCAGGGATCGATCTTGTGGCGCGTCCGCAAAACTTCGGTGTCGCCAGCATACCAGCGGGCCGTCGTGTTGACGAAATAGCGCTTGGCGTCGACGCTCAGGCCCAGGCCCTTGTCATTGAGCGGCAGATCAAATCCGGCCTGCAAGGCAACACCGACCTTGTCGTTCATCTTCTGCCGTGTCGCGCCCAGCGCCTGCGCCGTGTCACCGGCTTTCTCGTCAATGAAAATGAAATAGGTCGGTCCGACGCCGACATAGGGTTTGAACCCGCTGCCGTCGCCGAAGTGATATTTCGCGGTGAGGGTCGCGGGTATGATATTTGCGTTGGAGACAAGTCCGGCGCCATCCAAAGGTCCGGTACCGGTCACATCATGCTGGGTAACGCAGCAGATGGTTTCCAGCGAAATATTGGGCGTGAAAAAATATTCGGCGGCGATGGTCGGAACAAAATTGTCATCGGCCTTGGTCTGCGTGCCAGCAGGCAATCCGATATTGTCCAGTTCGATAGACGTAATCTTGCCATCGGGGGCAACCAGCGTGGCCAAAGCCTTGATCTGGATTTTGCCATCGCTCGAACCGGCTATCGCCGTTCCACTCATCGCCAATGCTGCCGCGGCTGCGGTCCATTTCAATGCATTTTTCATATCATTCAATCCCTGTTTGGTTTCTGACCGAGGCCATTAACGGGATGAAAAAATCACTGACATACGCAATATCCCTGAAGGGAGCCGAAAAGCGCTATTTCAATGAACCGGGATGGAAAGCCGCCCGTGTCCTGTGCCGCTGTTTATGGCAACAGGCCCAGTTTCGCCCGCATCATCCAGCGCGCCAGCATTAGCACGGCGACCACGCTCAGTCCTCCGGCCAGACCGGCCCAGATACCGACGCCTTCCCAGCCCTGCCAGAAGGCGAGACCGGCTCCCAACCCGATGCCGATGAACCAGTATCCCATCAGTGCGAACAGCATCGGCATGGTCGTGTCGTGCAGGCCGCGGAGCATACCGGCACCCACGACCTGGGCGCCGTCGACAATCTGGAAGATGGCGGCAATGGCCAGAAAACTGACCGCCAGCGCAGCAACTTCTGCATTGCCGGGGGCGCTGGCGTCGATGAACATCGAGATCAGAAAATCGGGAGCGAGAACGAACACCAGCGCCATCGCAGCCATAAAGGATGTACCGAGCGCGAAGCTGACCCAGCCGGCGCGGGTGATGCCGGCAATATTTTTTCGGCCATATTGGATACCTACGCGCACCGTGGCCGCTTGCCCCAGCCCCATCGGAACCATGAAGGTCAAGGCGGCGAGTTGCAGGGCGATCGCATGCGCGGCGACGGATTCAGCACTGATCAATCCCATTAGCAAGGCGGCGACGCCGAATACGGAGCCTTCGAGACCCATGGTGATGGCAATCGGCAGGCCAAGTTTCCACATAGCCCGAAAGCGCTGCCAGTCACTGCGCCAAAAGCGCCCGAACAGATGATAGCGGCGGAAGCGCTTGTGCAGCAATACTACCAGCACCATGCCCCCGAACATCAGCACGTTGGTCATCACGCTGCCGATACCGGCGCCGACAACACCAAATTCAGGCACCCCAAACCTTCCGAAGATCAACGCATAGTTGAACAGGGCATTGGATAATACGCCAATGACGCTGATGATCAGCGCCCAGACCGGTTGTTCCAGTGCTGAAATGAAATTGCGCAGGATGATGAAGAACAGAAACGGCAGGATCGACCACATATAGGCGCTGATATAGGTACCGGCTATGGCAGCGAGGTCCGGTTCCTGACCGAATAGCAGCAACAGGCTTTCGGTATTCCAGAGCAGAATCCAGAAGGGTATGAGAACCGCAAACGCAGCCCACATGGCTTGACGGAAAGTTCTGCGCACATCCCGAACGCTATGCTGCATCCGGCCGATTTCGGTAGCCATCATTGGCGCGGAGGCGGTAATCAACCCCATGCAGAAAATTGCGGCGGTCATCGCCAGATTAAAGCCCAGCGTGGCCCCGGCCAGTTCGCGCGCTCCCAACCAGCCGAGCATCAGCACATCGGTGGCGCCGATTAGCGCCATCGTCAGGTTCGACAGGATCAGCGGCCAGGCAAGCGCTAGCGTGACGCGCAGTTCATGCCGCCAAGGGTGTTGCTCTCGCAGCTTGAGGGATGCGCCGGTCATCGGCGGGCGTTAGCCCAGAGCGCAGTACCAAGCCAGTGAAACCGCGCTCCAGCCTAAAACTGTTCGATATTATCTAGGGTCTCTCGGATAGCCACGCGTGCCGTAGCAATCATCGTCCAGCCTGCCGTTACGGTCATAGCCGTCGCAGCCGTCATTTTTGTCGATAAAATAGCCACCAGCCGCACCGGCTGCGGCGCCGATAGCGGCCCCTTCCAGTACATTACCACCGGTGATAGCTCCGATCGCCGCGCCGGCTGCGGCGCCGGCTCCGGCACCTTCTGCTGCATAATTTTGCGCGCAGGCCGTCAGGCTGAATGCAGCGGTCGTCGCGAGTGCCAATTGCTGTGCCCATGTCATCATCGTCAATCTCCATCATTTGTCGTTCCGTTGGTAAGTCAACACTGCAGGCGACCTATGGTTCCTGAACAGATGAATTTTGCAAGGCAGGACGCTTCGTCGATGCGACCAGTTGCACCTGCCAGCCAGAGCAAAATTCGATTTGCCCGATCTGATATCATTTGATACCATCCCGCTGTTGCGCAAGCGGCCCAACCCGCGCTTGCCCAAGTGGTGACCCTATGAAATTGTCAGATTATGATATGTCCGCTTCCCGCGGATTTCTCTCGCATTTCGAAATAGTCGACATCGATCTTCCCGATATTTTTGCCCCGATCATCAAGGCCGCAGATAATCTGTCCGGTCTGATGACCACCGGCCGGGTGCGGCACTGGCTGGAGCAGCTGCCGGCGCTTGATCTTTCCGACTGGGCCGCCAATGCGCCGGAAGAGCAGGTTCGAGTCGCTATGGTGCGTTTTTCATTCCTCGTCCAGGCCTATGTCTGGGGTGAAAGCGAAGCACCAGCCGCCCTGCCCGCCAATCTAGCACGTCCGGTGGTGGCGCTGGCCGAACGGCTCGATCAGGCGCCTTTGCTGCCCTATAGCGGCTATGTTCTCGACAATTGGGCGCGACTGAACCGGGATGGTCCGATCACGCTCGACAATGTCTATATGGTGCAGAATTTCTATGGTGGAGCAGACGAGAACTGGTTTGTCCTGATCCATGTCGCGATCGAGGCTGCGGCTGGTCCCCTTCTCGATCTTGCCTGCGATCTTGTCGCAGCCGCACGTGCAGAAGACACCGCCAGAACAACGGCGCTGCTCGAGGAAATGGACGGCCATTGGGATACGGTCAACGCGATATTCGACCGCATGCCCGACCGCTGCGACCCCTATATTTATTATCAGCGGGTGCGGCCCTATATCCATGGCTGGGCGAATAATCCGGCGCTGCCCGATGGCCTGATCTATGAAGGTGTCGAGAAATATGAAGGCAAAGGCCAGGCATTGCGCGGCCAGACCGGGTCGCAAAGCTCGATTGTACCGAGCATGGATGCCTTGTTTCAGGTGCAGCATGGCAATGACCCGCTGCGCGCCTTTCTCGACGAACTCCACGCGTATCGCCCGGTCCACCACCGGCGCTTCATCGAGGATCTGCGTGAACAGAGCAAGTTGCGGGAATTCGCCATTGCCAGCGGTAATCCGGCGCTCAGAGAGGCTTTCAACGCCAGCGTCGAACAAGTCGCCCGTTTCCGCACAAGGCATCTCGAATATGCCGCAAGCTATATCAACAAGCAGGCAGTGAGCGGCAAAGGCAATGACACCGAAGTCGGTACCGGAGGAACACCGTTTATGAAATATCTGAAAAAGCACCGCGATGAAAACCGGGCCCAGCTGATCTGATGGTTTTTCCTCTCCCACAAGGGAAGAGGATAAATTCCTTGCACCGCCTCCCTCCCCTCTGCCACTAGGCTCGCCAGGAACGGGGGACATTCATGCTATCGGCAATCGGACTTATTGGCGGACTTGCGCTGCTCATCTGGATGACCGTACGCGGGGTCAATATCCTGATCGCCGGACCGGTCGCCGCGGCTATTGTCGCGCTGACCAGCGGGATTGCGTGGCTACCCCCGCTCGCCGCAGCAGGTGCTCCTGATTTCGCCACCGCCTATATGGACGGCTTTGTCAGCTTCTTCAAAAGCTGGTTTTTCATGTTTTTGCTCGGTGCGATATTCGGCGAGATCATGGGGGCCAGCGGCGCTGCCGCCAGCGTTGCCCACTGGGTGATCGAAAAGATCGGCATCAAACATGCCGTACTCGCCGTGGTCGCCGCCTGCGCGATCCTGACCTATGGCGGCGTCAGCGTCTTCATCGTGTCGTTCAGCGTCTATTCGCTCGCCGTGCATCTGTTTCGCGAGGCGGATCTGCCAAGGCGTTTCATCCCCGCTGCGCTGGCCTTCGGGTCGGTGACCTTCACCATGACCAGCGCCGGCAGCCCGGAGATCCAGAATCTGATCCCGATGGAATATCTCGACACCACGGCTTATGCCGGCTGGCAGGTCAGTCTGGTGATCGCTCTGTTCATGGCCGTTACCGGACAATATTGGCTCAACCATATGGTCAAGCGCGCGGTCGCCAAGGGCGAAAATTTCGTCGGGCGCGAAACGGACGACCACAATACAGACTATAGCAACCTGCCCGCACCCTTGCTCTGCATCCTGCCGCTGGTTGCGGTGCTGGCGATATTTCTTATCTTCCAATATCCGCAGGATATGGGGCCGCTCTCGGCAATCCTGCCACAGGAATCGCTCGACAAATGGGCGCTGGTGGCCGCTTTGGGGTCGGGCGCGGTGGTCGCACTGATCGTCGGATACCAGAAACTGAAATCCATGCCGGAAGCCTTTTCGCGCGGGGCTACCAGCGCTGTTGTTGCGATTACCAACACTTGCGCGGTTGTCGGGTTCGGTTCTGTCGCCAAGCTGTCACCGGCCTTCCAGGAAGCGCTGATCCTGGTACAGAATATTCCCGGCAGTCCGCTGATCGGCGCGGCCATTGCCGTCACTGTAATTGCTGGCCTGACCGGCTCCGCATCGGGTGGACAGTCGATCGCCCTGCCGCTGATCGCGCCCCATTATATCGATGTTGGTGCGCAACCCGACGAACTGCACCGGGTCGTCGCCATTTCCTCCGGCGCGCTCGATAGCTTGCCGCATAATGGCTATGTCGTGACCACGATCCGCGCGGTTTGCGGGGAGACCCACAAGGATGCTTATGGCGCAGTGGGCGCGCTGACCGTGGTGATACCGGTGATCGGGACGATCATGGCGGTGATATTGTTCGGGATATTCTAGTGACGGTTACAACCCGTCGCTACCAAGTCGCCGACCGGCAGACTTTCATCGATCTCAACCGCGACTGGATCGAGGAATATTTTGTTCTTGAGGACAGCGACCGTCAACAATTGGAAGAATTGGAAGCATCTATCCTTGCCAAGGGCGGGCAGATTATCGTTGCTTTGATCGACGATCAGGTTGTCGGATCTGGAGCGATCCTGTCGCCGCATCATGATCCGGAAGATGGCCAAAAATGGCTGGAAATCATTAAGATGGCGGCACAAAAAGATTTGCGTGGTCAGGGCATTGGACGCGCCGTGTTGGAGGCGCTGATTGAAGAAGCCCGGTCCATGGAGGCAGACGCCATCTGGCTCGAGACCAACGCAGACTTGAAAGCCGCAATCCGTCTTTACGAACGGTGCGGCTTTCAGCATTTATCCGGTGATGATCTGTGGCCCACGCCGTATGCGCGGTGCAATGTGCAGATGGTTCTTGAGCTTTCCTCCGTCACCCCAGCGAAGGCTGGGGCCTAAACCGAGGGCTGTGAGACTCACATAGGCGGGTTGGATCCCAGCCTGCGCTGGGATGACAGAAACCTATTTCAACCGCTCGATCTTGCTCGCGGCTTCATCGATAATCGCCGCAACCTCCAAGATCTTGTCTGATCCTTTCTCTTGATCAGCCAGCCGGATGCGGATGGCGCTTTTCAGATTGTGGACGGCCCGGCGGATCGACGCACCATCGCTGGCCTCGTCCATCTTCGATACGCCTTCCAGCCGTGCCAGAATTTCGGCGATATGCGCCTCGTCCTCGGCCAACCGGGCGGAACCCGCTTCGGTGATCGAATAGATTTTCTTGCCGTCATCATCGACCTTTTCGTCGATCAGGTCCATTTCCGCCATCAGGGTCAGCGTCGGATAGACGATCCCCGGACTGGGCGCATAATGGCCGCCGGTCAGTTCCTCTACCTGACGGATCAGGTCATAGCCGTGCCGTGGTTCTTCGGCGATCAGGTGCAGCGCCAGCAGTTTCAGCTCGCCACGGCGGAACATCCTTGCGCGCCGCTTGCCCTTGGCCCCTTCAAAAGCAGCCTGGGCAAAGGCCCGGGCGAATTTCTCGCCCGGCGACCCGCCTCTGCCGCGGCCTCGGCCACGACCAGATCCACGCCCGGACCCCTCGGGGCCCCCGGTTCCAAATTTCATTCCATGTCTCATTTTCAAATCTTTCTACATTTATAAGATGTTCTTAAGATATATCTTTAACATGTCTTTGCAATGGTGCACCGTGGAAAAATGTGCAAGCCTCTGAAAAACTGTTCGAATATTTTGCCTAATCGTGGTCCATCTAAGACGGCGCCCCGCTTTAAAGATATTGGACTCGCGCCCACAAGCTGTTAATCGAACAGTTAAAGTCTGGATGGAGAGATCAATGACAATTCCGATACACGGCACCTGCGACCCCCGCTTTGCAGCGGTCAAAGCGGCATTCGAGAATAATTTCAGCGAGCATGACGATCTCGGCGCTTCCGTTGCGATCACGCTGGATGGCGAATTTGTCGTCGACCTGTGGGGTGGCCATCTCGACGAGGAACGCACTCAGCCATGGCAGGAAGATACTCTGGTCAACGTCTGGTCGAGCACCAAGACGATGGCCGCGATGTCGCTATTGCTGCTCGCCGATCGCGGCGAGGTCGATCTTCATGCACCGGCCAGCAAATATTGGCCGGAATTTGCCCAAAATGGTAAAAAGGCTGTCGAAGTTCGACATTTTCTGAGCCATAATGCCGGCCTGTCGGGCATGGACAAAAAGGTTGATGGCGATGCACTCTATGACTGGGAGTGGATGACCACAGCGCTCGCAAAACAGGAGCCTTGGTGGGAACCGGGAACGCAATCGGGCTATCACGCCCTGACCCAAGGCCATCTGATCGGTGAAATCGTCCGCCGGGTGACCGGCCAGACGATCGGCAATTTCTTTCGTCAGGAAATCGCAGAGCCAACCGGCGCGGATTTCCATATCGGCGCGGATGAAGCGCTCGACACGCGCATCGGCAATCTCGTCCCGCCGAAAAGCGGCCCTGCCCCCGATCCGGATTCAATCGCGGGCCGTACCTTCACCAATCCCGGCGTCGATGCCACCGAACCGAGAAAGCGGAAGTGGCGCGCGGCGGAAATCCCCGCCGCCAATGGTCAGGGCAATGCCCGCAGCATCGTCCGCGCCCAGACCGCCATGGCCAATGGTGGCCAGGCATTCGGCAAGACGATCATGTCGGAAGCCGGAACGAAACGCATATTCGAGAAACAGAGCGAAGGCACCGATCTGGTGCTCGGCATACCGGTGACCTTTGGCATGGGCTATGGCCTCAACAGCGCATCCACCCCGATCAGCCCCAATAGCAACACGGCTTTCTGGGGCGGCTATGGCGGATCATCAGTGATCATCGATCAGGACGCGCGACTGTGTTTTTCCTATGTGATGAACAAGATGGAATCCGGCCTGTTGGGCGATCCACGCGGCTTCGGGCTGGCGGCGGCGATGTATATGTCGATGGCCTGATCCTAGGTTACGCCTTTCCCCACTATGGCTAGTCGGCACGGTGCGACGCTCTCGCTAGAACAGCCACTCAACCTTTCAGGATAGAGGCCAATATGGATCTGGGAATTGCGGGAAGAATTGCGCTGGTCAATGGCGGTAGCGCCGGCCTTGGGCGTGGAGCGGCGCTGGCTCTGGCCCGGGAGAAGACCGAATTGTTCGTCACCGCGCGCGGCGAAGAGCGGCTGCTTCAGACTTGCGAAGAACTGGCCCGCGAAACCGGTGCCAATATCACGCCGATTGTTGCCGACCACAGCAGCGACGAGGGCCGCGAGACGATCCTGTCCATCTGCCCCAGCCCGGACATATTGGTCGCCACCTGTTCCCCTCCCCCTTTCTCCGGCGATTTCCGCACCGTCGGCCGCGCGGAATGGGAGGAAGCGCTGTCGCTGACCCTGCTCAGCCCGGTGGAATTTATCAAATCGGTGATCGACGGCATGGTCGAGCGCAAATGGGGCCGGATCGTCAATATCGCCACCGGCGCCGCCAAATATCCGGCCGCGATGCGGGTGCTGTCGGGGCCGCCGCGTGCAGCGCTGGTCAACTATACAGTCGCCGTGGCCAAACAGGTCGCCAAACATGGCGTCACGATCAACAATATCCTGCCCGGCATGCACCATACCGACGGGATAAGAGGAATGTTCGACAGCCAGGCGGAGGCCAACGGCACCAGCTATGACGAGGAAGTCGCCAAATTCGTCAAGCAGGTACGGATACCGGTCGGCCGCTTTGGCGACGCGGAAGATATGGGCATGTTCGTCGCGATGTTCTGCAGCGAAATGGCTGGTTACGCCACCGGCCAGAGTCTGGTCGTCGATGGCGGCATGGGCAATTCGATTTTCTAGCGGCGGTGTGGGCGACTATTTCGGTCGCACGCGCAAAATCTTGCTGGTCGGGCCGTCTGGCACTTCGGTCAGCAGGTATAGAAATCCGTCAGGGCCGGTCCGGACATCCCGAAAGCGCGTGTCCAGCTCGCCAAATAGTTCAGTCTGTTTGCCTAGCGAGCCGTCGGCGTTCAAATTCACATGGCGCACATGTTTGAGCGCCAGCGCCGAAAGGAAAAGATCGCCATTCCAGTCCGGAAACGCCTCTCCCGCATATTGGGCAAAGCCTGACGGCGCGATCGACGGCGTGAAGTGGACCAGCGATTGTTCGGTGCCTTCGAACGCTTCATAAGGGGAAATGCGGCCACCGGAATAATCCAGTCCGTATGACGCGGTTGGCCAGCCATAATTGGTCCCCGCTTTGATCACATTGATTTCATCGCCGCCCGCCGGGCCATGTTCATTCTCGAAGACACGCCCGTCCGCTGCCAGAATGATCCCCTGCGGATTGCGGTGCCCATAGCTCCAGATTTCCGGCAACGCGCCTTCCTGTCCGACAAAGGGATTGTCCGCTGGCACCGAACCATCATCATTCAACCGGATGATCTTGCCGAAATGACTGTCCAGCTTTTGCGCCTGTTCGCGGAAATGGAAAGCATCGCCCACTGGCATCATCAACGTCCCGTCTGGCAGGAAGATGATCCGCGCGCCATAGTGATTGCCCTGGACCCGGCTGGGCGAGGCGGCGAATATCTGCTTGCCGTTGCTGATCCGCGGCTGGCCGTCCGTATTGCTATATTCAAATCGCATCAGCGAAAGCGTGTTGGTGCCATCGCCCTGCTCGGCGGCATAGGAAATGTAGAGCAAGCCGTTTTCGGCAAAGTCCGGGTGCAGCGCAACATCGAACAGACCGGCCTGCGCGCCGGCGGCGGTGTGGACCTTGGGATGTTCATCGCCGCTGGCGAAATCGTAGACCACCGTCGTAGTCCCGTCGGGAGCGACCTGCTTGAGCTTGCCGCTACGCTCGGTCACCAGCATATTGCCATCCGGCAGGAACGCCAGCGACCAGGGATGATCGAGACCGTCAGCGACCGTTTCAAGCGTATAATTGACCGGCGCCGGATCGACACGGCCAGCGGCTTCACTGGTTTTCTCGCCGTCTGAAGAAGCGCCCTGGTTCGAACAGGCCGCCAGTGCGCCCATTGCGACAACGGTAAGAATGATCTTGAAGTTCCGCATATTGGATCCCTTGTTTGATCGCACAGTCTATCAAAATTATACGGTCTGACCAGCCTCTCTAAATCACCTCTTGCTAGTCACAACAAAGCATTTAGGTTAAATTGCTGACAGGAGAATTTTATGGCGCGCTTTGTTCGGTGGGTTTTGGGTCTGATTGCGGCGGCATTGGCGACCTATATCGTCGGGTCCGTGCTGAATTCCCAAGCTGTTATCGCCATGCATGATATTTCTGTGAGCATCGGCGACCGGTTGAACATGACGCTGTTCGATATTACCAACATGGTCGCCTATCTGGCGATTATCGCAATCGCCTTGCTGGCCGGCTTTCTGATTGCCACAATCCTGAAGCGCTATCTGCCCAATCTGGCCCGTGTCGCCTATCCGATTGCCGGCGCTGCCGCGATCGCGGTCACGCTCGGCGCCATGTATATGGTGTTTCAAACCATCCCGATCAGCGGCGCGCGATCGACCATGGGCTTTCTGTCGCAGATGTTCGCCGGTGCCGTTGGCGGCTGGGTCTTTGCGCGGATTGCAGTTCAACCCGTCACCCCAGCGAAGGCTGGGGCCTAAACCGAGGGTGGCGAGACTTGCATAAGTGGGATGGATGCCAGCCTTCGCTGGCATGACGGGTGCTTTCACGCTCCCTCTCGTTTAGAATATATTCAATGATTTGCGCTAGAGATGTGCGATGAATGATATGTCTCTCGATATCAAAGCGGACCAAGCCGTGAGCGAGCTTTCAACCACATTCAATATGGATGAGGCACATATTCTGCATAGCAAGATTATCGCTGAATGCGCATCTGTGGAGCGATGGCTGTTCAATCAGATTTCACTGTTCCAGAAACCGGCGATGATGCTTTCTCAAAAAATCGATCAGATGGAAAATCTGCTCGATCAAGACGAAAATCCATCGAAGCTCGCTAAAAAGATGAAAGTGCGCTTGACCGCATTCAAGCCGTTCGCTCAGTTTAGATCCGAAATTGCGCACTCTGAGATGAGTTGGGCAACGCGCGGATCTGAAATCATTATCTTATTCGAAAATGCGGCTCAAATCTGCCAGCCTCCAGTCCGAAAAATAACGGCTATGTCGATGGATGACTTGAGAAATGTTCGGAGCGGTATCGCAAAGGCGGAGAACGAACTGACGATGCTGGACATCAGCCCCAAACCATCTTGCACATCTCAGCCGGCGAAGACCTCCGTCACCCCAGCGAAGGCCGGGGTCTAATCCAAGGGTGGTGAGATCCCCATAAGCGGGCTGGATGCCGGCGTGCGCTAGCCTGACGGATCGCGATAGCTTCCTCATTTGCCTGCGTGCAGCGCGAGCGCCTTGCAGACTTCGATAATCCTTTTGGGTATCTTGGTTAAATCCTTATCGCTTTCCGACACGGCATAATATTGACCGACGTCATAGCCAATGCCCACGCCGCCCAATTGGATCGAACCGGCATCTGCAATCGCATCCCGAACAGCCGACAGGTGGCGGACCATGAAGCTCGGTCCATTTTGTACCAAGGTGGAATCGTCCACCGGGGCTCCATCTGAAACAATCACTAAAATCCTTCCGGATGCGTCGCGGCTCTCCAGTCGATCGGCAGCCCACTGGATAGCCTCACCATCAACATTTTCTCGTAGCAATTGGGGATGCACCATAGTTCTAATGGCATCTTCTGAGAACGTATCATCAAATGGCTTGTAGACTATATGCAGCAGATCATTGAGCCGCCCAGGATATTCCGGCCGCCCATCCGCCAACCATTGTTTCCGCGACTGCCCGCCTTTCCACATCGACGTCGTGAAACCCAAAATTTCAAAAGCAATATCTCGTTTTTCAAACTCATGCGCCAGCCACTTGGTCGCGGCAGCCAGATGCAGGATTTTATCGCCCAGCAAAGAACCCGATTGGTCTATCAAAAGCGTTATTGCCGTGTCGTGCGCCTGACTTTTAAGCATATCGATATCGGCTTCGAGAGAAAGCCACTTGCCGCTTAACGCTTTGAACAAGTCGTCACATTCATTGACGAGTTCCTGCCAATCGCCTTGCCTGATCGGCCGCTCATCTATCGCTTCGGGAACGTAACTGGCATTTGGGTCAGACCGCGCGCGAAGAAATTCAGGATAATGCTTAGCGTCCAGTATTGTGTCAAACCTGTCGGTATAAACGCGATAAGCTGAGCCTTCAGGCAGATCCTTAACAGGCCTCGATCCAAAATATCGTTTAAAAACATATTGATAGATCAATGCCGCAACGACAAAGCCTATTAGCAACCAATAGAAGGTCACCGAACTAGCATCAATGGTTTATCGCCAGCAACATCACTCCGGCTTCTTCGCCACTCCGACAAACGCCGGACGCAGCAACCGGTCCTTGATCATGTAACCAGCCTGCATTTCCTGCACGATCGTGCCGGGTTCTTTATCAGCGGTCGGAATTTCGACCATCGCCTGGTGCTGGTTGGGATCGAGCGGCAGGCCGACCGAGGCGACGCGCTTGATGCCGTTTTTCTCGAACACGGACTGTAGCTCGCGGCCGGTGGCTTCGATGCCGTTGATCAGGCCCTTCCACTTTTCCTCGTCCTTCACTTCGGCGGGAATCGCTTCGAGGGCGCGCTGCATATTGTCCATTACCGAGAGCATGTCGCGGGCAAAGCCGGTGGCGGCATAGGCGCGGGCGTCCTGCGCGTCTTTTTCGAGACGGCGGCGGACATTCTGGGTTTCGGCCTGAGCATAGAGAACCGCCTGCTGGGCATCGGCCAGTTCGGTCTCCAGCGCTTCGATACGGTTGTCGGAATTTTCGGGTTGAGAAGACTGGCCTTCACCGCCATCTTTCATCGACTCCGGCACCCCGTCCAGCTCGGCGGCGGCATCGGCGTCAGTTTGTCCGGGGTTCTGCTTGTTATCACTCATTGCTTGGGTCACTCTATTTTGATCATTTGGTCAACAAACGCGACAGGGTTTGCGCGGTAAAGTCTACCATGGGTACCACGCGGGCATAATTCAACCTTGTCGGACCGATTACGCCGACCACGCCAACCACCTGTCCGTCGCCGTCTTTGTAGGGCGCCGCTATCACAGATGAGCCGGAAAGGGAGAATAATTTATTCTCCGCGCCGATAAATATTTTCGCTGCCTCGGCATCGCGGGCATTGTCGAGCAGCCGGGCAATTTCCTGCTTGGCTTCAAGTTCGTCGAGCAAACGCCGCACCCGATCGAGATCCTCGAGAGCGCTATTATCCTGAAGCAGATTCGCCTGTCCGCGGACGATCAATACCGGCCGGTCCGACGGATCGCGGCTCCAGGTGACCATGCCGGCCCTGACCAGCTCTTCCGAGGCCTTGTCGATTGCGAGTTCACCGGCGCTGATTTCCCCGCCAACGGTTGCGAGCGCCTGGCTGAGCGTCTTGCCGCCATAACGGGCGGTGAGATAATTGCCGGCTTCAACCAATGCCGATTCCGATACGCCGGGCGGCAGGTCGAGCACGCGGTTTTCCACCGCGCCGTCCTGCGAGACGAGGATCGCCAGCCCCTGCCCTTCGGACAATTTAACGAAACTGAATTGTTTGAGCAAAGGCTCGCGCTTGGGCACCAGCACGAGGCCAGCGCAGGAAGAAAGGCCGGACAGGATCGAAGTGGTGGCGCGCAGGGCATCCTCGACCGGGCCCTGTTCGGTAATCTGGCTCTCGATCGCCTCGCGCTCCTGCTGCGACGGCGCGGCCGCCTGCATCATGCCGTCGACAAACAGCCGCAGGCCCAGCTCGGTCGGCATCCGCCCGGCGCTGGTATGCGGCGCGGCGAGCAGGCCCAGCTCCTCGAGATCCTGCATGACATTGCGGATCGAGGCGGGCGAAAGCTCGAGACCCGGCGCCTTGGAAATGGTCCGCGACCCGACCGGCGCGCCGGTGTCGAGATAGGATTCCACCACAACGCGGAAAATATCCTGCGCGCGGGTGGTCATTTCGGTGATCGGGGTGTTGGTCATTGTTTTTCCGCTACTTTATCCGAGATCGTATCACCTGATCCATTTTCAATAATCTCGGCAACTTTTTGGATCCGTTCTTTTGCGGCCTTAGCCTCATTTGAACCGCAACCGAAATAATAGTCCGATCTTTCAGAAAGATTTAATTCTTCTTTCTCGCCGTCGACGACAAAATAATTCCAGTGGATCGCAGCGGTTGGACTATCTGTTGCCCAGAGGCCGCAATCAATTTTACCGGCCATCAACTCTTTGGATGTCTCCGTTCCCCCATAGTTGATCAAAGGACCAAGCAATTTGGATATTTTTGAGAAATCATCTCTGGTGAGTAGTCGCTTTTTTTCAGGCGTTGGAACGGGATAGTGATCAACTATCGACGCTTCCAAATTCGGCTTCACCAAATAGGTCGTTCTTCTAACATCCCCCGAAATATCAATTCTGAGAGATGGTGAAATCGAGTGATGTGGTTCATCGGAAAATGGTTCAGCTTCTGGGCTGCACGATACCAGCAAGAAGCAGCTACCCAATAACAGAACCATATCGATGATTTGCATGACCTCTCCTTATGCCAGCATTCACATGCTAGCTGTCCTGTTCATTTAATACCACCGGAGAATATCTTCACCCTCTCCCATCGGGAGAGGCAACCGGAGCTTGGCATCTTTGATGGCTAGCGCAGGTCGGTGAGGGGTTTTGTGCTATCGATAGGGCATAACCCCTCACCGAGCGCGACCAGGGTAGCTTCGCTACCAAGTCTTGCTTGCCTCTCCCTCTGGGAGAGGAAAAATGCCTCCCTCCCCCGAAGGGACCGGATGAGCGGTTGTCTCTCCCCGTGGGAGTAGATAAGAACGCACCAACTCAAAATAAGGAATCATCACATGCGACCATCAGGCCGTGCGCCGGACGAAATGCGCGCCATTTCCATCGAAACCGGATTTACCAAACATGCCGAGGGCAGCTGCCTGATCAGCTTTGGCGATACGCGGGTATTGTGCACCGCCAGCATCGAGACGAGCCTGCCACCGTGGATGCGCGGCAAGGGTACCGGCTGGGTCACCGGCGAATATTCGATGCTGCCCCGCGCCACCCATACCCGTGGTTCGCGCGAAGCGGCGCGCGGCAAGCAGTCGGGCCGAACGCAGGAAATCCAGCGGCTCATCGGGCGTAGCTTGCGCAGCGTCGTCGATCTGAAGAAGCTCGGCGAACGGCAGATCACGCTCGATTGCGACGTGATCCAGGCCGATGGCGGCACGCGGACGGCTTCGATCAGCGGTGCGTGGGTGGCGCTGCGGCTGGCGGTCAACGGCCTGCTCGACCAGAAAGTGCTCAAGGAAGACCCGATCCAGCAGAAGATCGCCGCGATCAGCTGCGGTATCTTCGACGGCACACCGGTGCTCGACCTCGACTATGACGAGGACAGCAACGCCGGCGCCGACGCCAATTTCGTGCTGACCGGTGATGGCAATATCGCCGAAGCACAAGCCACTGCTGAAGGCCAGACCTTTGACGATGAAGGCCTGCTGCGACTGATGCGGCTGGCGAAAATCGGTTGCGACCAGATTTTCGAGGCGCAGGACAAGGCGGTTGGTTAGGATTTAGGAAAAGAAATCGTCATCCTGAACTTGTTTCAGGACCTCCAAAGGCTGTGCGCGGTCTCGAGGGGTCCTGAAACGAGTTCAGGATGACGAAAATGTGAGAAACCCATGACCACCCACCGCAAGCTCACCCCCGGACGCCTCGTGATCGCCAGCCATAATCAGGGCAAGGTCCGCGAAATCCGGGCTCTGCTCGAACCTTACGGGATCAAGCCGGTGTCGGCGCGTGATCTGGACCTGCCCGAACCGGAAGAGACGGGTACGACCTTTGCCGAAAATGCACTGCTTAAGGCACGGGCGAGCGCGGAGGGCGCCGATTGTGTGGCGCTGGCCGATGACAGCGGGCTTTGCGTTACCGCGCTGGACGGCAAGCCCGGCGTCTACACCGCCGACTGGGCCGAGCGGCAATGGTTCGAGGGTGAACCGGGCCGCGACTGGTATATGGCGATGGGCAAGGTCGAGGGAAAGCTGGCCGAACAAGGCCCCGACGTCGACCGCAGCGCCTATTTTGCCTGCACATTGGCGCTGGCCTGGCCCGATGGGCATTCCGAAATCTTCGAAGGGCGCGTAGAGGGCAATCTCGTCTGGCCGCCGCGCGGGACTATGGGTTTCGGCTATGATCCGGTGTTCCAGCCGATTGGTTTTGGTGAGACATTTGCAGAACTCGATCCGGCGCAGAAACAGGCGATGAGCCATCGGGCGGATGCATTCCGGAAACTGGTCGAAAGCTGTTTTTAAACTGTCACCCCAGCGAAGGCTGGGGCCCAAACCGAGGGTCGTGAGACTCCCGTAAGCGGGTTGGATGCCAGCCTTGGCTGGCATGACGGGTAACCTACCCCCGCAACGGATCCCTGCCCATCACATTGCCCGCCGGGCTATAGCGACAGACGAGATAATCGAAATGGCCGCTGCTGGCCAAAGCGCAGCCGACCCGCCGGGTCGTCGGCCAGATTATCTGGGTATAATGGCCGATGTCGCCCCAGTTGCCGGTGGTGCTGTTTTCCGGGAAACGGCCCGGCTTGAAATAGCGGTCTTCCTCGACCCAGGAGCCGACCATATCCATATGATCATAAGCGTTGCGCGTGCCCATCCACAGGTTTTCGCCTTGCCGTTCGCTGCTTCTCGACTGGTTATCATGCCCGAACCGGCCAGTGCGGGCCATCGACCGGGCATAAGTGTCAGCATCCCTCGCCAAATCATCGCTCCACAGCAGATCCGGCGCGCCAACCTTGGCCCGGGTTTGATTGTGAGCACGCATCATCACACTTTGCAACGGGCTGGCCGGCCGAACAGGAGGAGCCGGGACGGCGCGCGCTGTCGGGGCTGGAATGCTGCGCGGCGCGGGACTTGCAAGCACGCGCGGCTCCGGCTTGCCCGCGGCTGGCGGTTCCATCGCCGCATCCTGATAGGGGATTTGCGGCGGGATGACGGAACAGGCCGCAAATAGTGGCGCGATCGCAAAGATAGGGCTAAGGGCGCGGAATATATGCATGAACGAGACCATAGGAAGCTAACAGTTAACAAGTCCGCTACAGGGCCGCTGGCGCTCTATGTCCATTGGCCGTTCTGTGTCTCCAAATGCCCCTATTGCGACTTTAACAGCCATGTTCGCGAACAGGTTGACGTCGCGGCCTGGCAGGCGGCCTTGCTCGCCGATATGGCTCATGAGGCGGTGCTGACGCCGGAGCGCAAGCTGTCGAGCATCTTCTTTGGTGGCGGCACGCCCTCTCTGATGCCGCCGGCACTGGTCGAAACATTGATCGCGGCGGCGGAACGTCAGTGGGGTTTCGAGGACAATATCGAAATTACGCTGGAGGCCAATCCATCCTCGGTCGAGGCGGCGAATTTTCATGATTTGGCGAAGGCGGGCGTGAACCGGGTGTCGCTCGGTCTGCAATCGCTCGACGACCAGACGCTGGAATTTCTCGGACGCGCCCATGACGTCAACGAAGGGCTCGCCGCGCTCGAGACCGCCCAACAGGCGTTTGACCGGGTCAGTTTTGATCTGATCTATGCCCGTCCCGGTCAGTCTCTCGAAGACTGGCAGAAAGAACTGGACCGGGCGCTAAGCTTCGGCACCGGGCATCTTTCGCTCTATCAGCTGACGATCGAGCCCGGCACGCGGTTCGAGACTCTGGTGCGGACCGGCAAGCTGGTCCCGGCCGATGATGACCATTGCGCCGACCTGTTCGAACTGACCCGTGGCGTCATGACGGCAGCCGGTCTGCCCGCCTACGAGATCAGCAATCACGCCAAGCCCGGTCAGGAAAGCCGCCATAATCTGACCTACTGGCGCTACGAGGATTATGTCGGCATCGGACCCGGCGCGCACGGGCGGCGGCTTGACCAAGCGACCGAGCGGCACAAGAAACCGGAGAATTTTCTCTCGGCGGTGGAGCGCAACGGCAACGGGCTGAAGGTCGAACAGGCATTGTCACCCGAGACGCGAGCGATGGAAGCGTTGATGATGGGGCTGCGGCTGGCCGAGGGCGTCGATTTGCACGCGCTCGCAGAGAAGACCGGGCTGGCGGCGGCGCAGATGGTGGACCAGAAAGCGGTGGATCACCTTACCGAACTAGGCCTGCTCGACGCGGCAGGCGGACGGCTGACAATTTCGCCCAAGGGCATGCCGCTGCTTGATGCGCTCTTGCCGAAGATCATCGCCGACATCTGAAATCACACGCTATGTTCTATCGTCCTACGGGCGTTGAATAATATCAACTTACCTGTCACACTCGCTTGAGGTCTGAGGAGAGAGAAGCCATGGGAATATTCAGCGTCATCAAGCGCGAGCTCCATTTCACACAGTCGCTCAAAAGCGTGATGGCTCTGGTCAAGGATATTGACGCGGACGCTCCTATCCTGATCACCGACGATATCGAAGCCACGATCGAGCGCTTCCCCGACAATATAGCCTTTCATTTTGAAGGCGACACGGTCACCTATGCGGAGTTTGAGGCGCGCGCCAACCGGATTGCCCACTGGGCGCTGGCACAAGGCTATCAGGCGGGCGACACGGTCGCCCTGTTCATGGAAAATGCGCCCGATTTTGTCGCCACCTGGTTCGGCCTGTCCAAGGTCGGGATCGTCACGGCGCTGATCAACAGCAATCTCGAAGGCGCAGGCCTGGCCCATTGCCTGAATATCGTCGCGACCAAGGCGGTGATCACCACTGCGGATCTTGCACCGCGGGTGTCGAAAATCGCTGCCCAGCTGGATGGATCGCCGGTGCTGTGGGACTGGGATGGCGAAGTCGGTAAAGACCTGGACAGCGCATTGGCGGCCCTGCCTGATGATCGCCCCGACCAGAACCACCGCGCCCATATGACCGGCAAGGACCTGTTTCTCTATGTCTATACGTCCGGCACCACCGGCCTGCCCAAGGCGGCGCGCATCTCCCATGCCCGCGCCCGGCGCAGCTTTCGCATCGCCATCTCGACCTGCCCGCTGACGCCGGAAGACCGCATTTACATCACCCTGCCGCTCTATCATGTGACCGGCGGCTTCATTGGCATGGGCGGCGCTTTGCTCAGCGGCGCATCGGTCATTTTGCGACGCAAATTTTCCGCCTCCCAATATTGGGATGACGCGGCCGATTATGGCGCGACGGTGGTCGTCTATATTGGCGAGCTGTGCCGCTATCTGCTGAACCAGCCGGACCATCCCAAGCAAAGCGCGCACAAGGTCCGGGTCGGCATCGGCAATGGTCTGCGCGCCGATATCTGGCAGCAATTTGTCGACCGCTTTCAGGTGCCCAAGCTGCTCGAAATCTATGGCTCTACCGAGGGCAATATTTTCCTGATGAATTTTGATGGCAAGATCGGCGCCGTCGGCCGGATACCGAAATATCTGGAGAAACAGTTTGGCGACACCAGAATCGTGAAATTCGATATTGCCGAGGAACAGCCGGTACGCGGCGACGACGGCTTTTGCATCAAGGCGGACTGGGATGAAGCGGGCGAGCTGATCGGGCGAATTTTCAAGGACAGCCCGTCCGATTTTTCCGGCTATCAGGACAAGGAAGCGACTGAGAAGAAAATTCTCCGCGACGTGTTTGAAAAAGGCGACGCCTGGTTTCGCTCCGGCGATCTGATGAGCCGCGACCGCTCCGGCTATATCTATTTCAAGGACCGGATCGGCGACACGTTCCGCTGGAAGGGCGAGAATGTCGCGACCAACGAAGTCTCTGAAGTTCTGTCGCAATATCCCGGGATCAAGACCGCCAATGTCTATGGCGTCGAAGTCCCCGGCACCGATGGTCGCGCCGGCATGGCCTCGCTGACCGTGGCGGATGATTTCGATATATCGGGCCTGCGCGCTTTTCTGGCCGCGGAAATGCCGCCTTATGCCGTGCCTTTGTTCATCCGGATCGAGCCGGAGGCACAAACCACCGGCACGTTCAAATATCGCAAGGTGGAGCTGGTCAAGGAGGGCTTTGACGTCGCCAGGATCAAAGACCCGATCTGGTTCTGCAAACCGGAGGTGGAGGGTTACGCCGAGCTGACCAAGACGGAACATGCGAAGCTGTTATCGGGGGAATATTGGTTGTAGCGGCGGGTTTCAGCGAACCGGCGAGTGGTTTTCCTCTCCCGTAGGGAGAGGCAACAAGCCTTGGCAATTTATTGCCTTAGGCGCAGTCGGTGAGGGGTTTTAACCCTCGAGACTGATCCAACCCCTCACCGAGATGCGCTAACAAACAGGTTTGCAAGCTCCTCTTGCCTCTCCCTATGGGAGAGGGTGTTTGGAGTTTGATTCCCCATCTGCTAAAACAATATCCGTTCACCCTGAGCCTGTCGAAGGGTGGATAGACGCCATGCTTCGACAGGCTCAGCACGAACGGGTTTTATGGCCGATAGCAGTCAAGCCATCATCAACGCCTTCTCCGCCTATCTCCGAGACGACCGGCGGCGGTCGCCACATACCGTGCGCGCTTATGTGATCACGGCGGAGCGCTTTTGTGCGTTCCTGATGGAACATATTGGTGGCGGCGTCGGGGCGGACGAAATCAAGGCGGTGAAGCAGGCCGATATCCGTTCCTATCTCGCCTATCGCCGGGGTGACGGGCTGACCAACAATAGCGCGGCGCGGGAATTGTCAGCCTTGCGGGCCTTTCTGAAACATGTCGGCGGCGATGAGGCGCAGATACCGAAGATCAAGGGGCCGAAGGTCAAGCGCGGGGTCCCGCGCCCGGCTTCGCCCGATGATATATTGGCACTGGCTGGCAATGCACAGGACAGCGCCAGCGAGGACTGGATTGGCGCGCGCGACTGGGCGGTGCTGCTGTTGCTTTACGGCTCGGGCCTGCGGATCAGCGAGGCGCTCGACCTGACCGGCGAAGTCCTGCCCCTGTCCGACACTTTGCGGGTGACCGGCAAGCGCAGCAAGGTCCGGATCGTGCCTTTGCTGCCCAAGGTGCGCGAGGCGATCGAACATTATATCGACCTATGCCCCTATCCCATTGCCCAGGATTTCGCGCGCTGCAAGAATGACCAGATCAGCGGCTCACCGTTATTCCGCGGCAAGCGTGGCGGGCCATTGTCACCCAATATGATCCGTCGCGTGGTGCAGCAGGCACGAACCAGGCTCGGCATCTCCGATACAACCACCCCTCACGCCTTGCGGCACAGCTTTGCCACGCATCTGCTGGCGGGCGGTGCGGATTTGCGGAGTCTGCAGGAATTGCTCGGCCATGCCAGCCTGAGTTCAACGCAAGTATACACCGCCGTCGATGCGGCGCATTTGCTGGATGTTTACCAGAATGCCCATCCCCGGGCCGGGTGATTTCCGGATCCAATGGCCAGGACCATCGGGATACAAATCAGACCGGTGTCAGCCAGCGTCGTCGGAAGCGTTATTTTGGTTTGTTAGCGTCAGAATATCGATCGCCTCGGCAACCTTTACCGCGGGAACACTCAATTGTAGCTCGTCTAGCTGTACCAGGAGCTCTTGAAGCAACTGGATGAATCCGGATAATTTATCTTCGTTTTTCATCCCGAACACTTTTGCAACTGATATGAATATCAATGGTATCGGCTTTCAATATCAAGCCATCACTTCCACAAAAGGCACAGTGAAGCCAAGGGAACGAAAAGTCAAAATTTACTTGGGATATATCAGAAAAGTAACGATAAATTCTGCAGGCGCAATGTCATACCGCTTTGTTGCCAGCCTCATATTCAGCCGTCGGAGAAGCTGGCTCAGCCGCACCATCCAACACCAGTTCGATCGTCGAGATGCCCTTGCCGGTAATCTTGAAACTCCGGTCCACTCCGGTCTCGGAAATATTTCCGGTTACCAGATCCTGTCTGGCCAGCACCGACAGGATGCGGTCCAGATTTGTCGGAAAGCGCATCACTTCTGTCAGCGACGATTCACGCACGACGGGAACAGAATCCCGACAGGCATATAATTTCAGCATCACCAGCCACGTGTCTTCGCCGAGGTCAGAGATTTCGTCACCAAATATCTGGTTGCGCTTTGCAGCAACTGTCAGAAGATTGTTCGCAATATCGGTAAAGTGCATATGCCCCCCAGTCCGTGATGAAACGAATGGGGGCTTTTCAGCCGACCGCAACGTTCCGCAAGTCTGGGTAAATAAATTCAGAGCGCAAGAACCACAATATGTACCAAGGGACAGGGCGTGAGCTTTGGGATGGCGGTCGGCCAACAGGTTGCGCAACAGAAAACATATGCGATCCCGTCGCGTTGTGAGCGCGGAACCGCGCCTTTGGCTCCATGTCGGAGGCGCGAGAGAATCGAAGCCCGAACTCACCTTCAAGAGTTATTCCGATGGCACGCGATGCCGAATTTCGATCAGCCCTGTCAGATTGGTTAGCGTCAAATGAGCTTAAAAGGGGCGTTTTTCGCTGCAGCCTAATTCTTTAGTTAGTAGCACATTCCGTAACGTCACTCATTATTGGCCGGCAGAGTAGGTCCCATAATTCCATCTAAAAAGAGAATATGTGAACTGAAACGAGGACTGTTTTATCTGCGCCAGGGAGGAAGTCTGAAATGGATAAGGAAACGCATTACAACGCATCAATTTTTTCACGCAAACCAATCATGACCGCACTGATGAGTTCGGCGGTGGCCATTGGCGCTGTCGGCTATAGCGCGCCAGCCTTGGCGCAGGATTTGATCGAAGATGAAACCGGCAGCGACATCATCATCGTCACAGCGCGCAAGCAAAACGAAACGCTTCAGGAAACACCGGTTACGGTTACATCCATAGGCGGTGACACGCTCGATAAATTCCAGGTCAATGAAGTTGCCGATGTCGTCAGCCGCATTCCGGCCCTGAACGTGCAAGTAGGTGGCTCGGGAGCTGGTGGCCAGATCAGCTTGCGCGGCGTTGGCACGACCAATATTTCCGCAGCCTTCGACTCTGCCGTAGCATTTGATTTTGACGGCGTATCGATCAGCACCATGCGGCTGGTTCAGGCGTCCTTTTTCGACGTCGAACAAATTGACGTTCTCAAAGGTCCGCAATCCCTGTTCTTCGGTAAAAGCGCATCGGCGGGTGTATTCTCGGTCCGCTCCGCCAATCCGACCGCGGACTGGGAAGTCGGCGGCAAGGCCTCTTACGAGTTTGAAGAACAAGGCTATACGGTGGGCGGCTATATTTCCGGTCCGGTCAGTGACACGCTCGGCATTCGCGTCGCGGCGCAATATCAGGATATCGACAAATATGTCGAGCTGGAAGCAGGCACGCCGTCGGTCTTTGCCGACTCGGGCAAGGGACTGAAAAATTTTGTCGGCCGGGTCACATTGCAATGGGATCCGACAGATAATTTCTCCGCTAACCTGAAACTTAACTATAATCATAACCAAGGCGACAGTTTGCTGGGTCACTCCGATATTGATTGCGGTGCCAATGGTGTCGCGGATGATGTTGTTCTGGCGGTACCCGGCGTTTCAATCCCGTCCAACGCCGCCTGCGATATTCAGGACGGGCTCTATCCCCATCCAGACGGCCATCCTGACCTGCAGGTCATCGCCCCGGGTACCACCGGCGCGGATCGCTACACCGGCCAATCCTACAACGAGACCAACACCGTCTTCGTCCGGCTGGCGATGGACCTGCAACTCAGCGACACGCTGACCCTGTCGACCGTCAGCGGCTTTCTCGACCTCGATAACGAGCATGCAGATCACTTCAGCTATGTCGGCATATTGGCCAATGGCGATCCCGGCGGCCTGCCCGCACCTTTCACCGATTCACTCACCCAGCACACGCAGGAAATCCGCCTGACCAGCGACTTTGACGGCATGTTCAATTTCATGGTCGGCGGTTTCTGGGAAAGCCGCAGCCAGCCGTTGCAGACATCGCAAAATGCCTTCCTCGGCTCGTTCATTTTCCCCGATTCCCGCGGGATCACCTATGACTGGGTTGCCGACCGCACGACAAAAAGCGAGGCCCTGTCCTTCTTCGGCAGCATGAGCCTGGATATTACCGATCAGCTGGAGCTGTCGGGTGGTGTCCGCTGGACCGACGAGCAAAAGACCCATAGAACCTCCTTTCCGTTTGTGCATAATGCCCTGACATTTCTGAACGGTATTGTCGGCGGCATTGGCCTGGTGGTTCCCGAAGGATTCCAGACCGGTCCGGTCAAATTCTCGGACAGCAATATCTCGCCGGAAGTGACGCTGAAATATCAGGCGACCCCTGATCTCAACTTCTACGCATCGTACAAGACCGGCTTCAAGTCAGGCGGCGTCGACAACAGCAGCCTGCCGACCGCGTCGATCCAGCTGGTGGTACCCGGTTTCGCAGAACAATATCCGGGACTCTATCCCGATCCCGAAGCGGCCCGCGCAGCGGCGCTGAGTTCGCTTATCTACGACTCTGAAACAGCCAAGGGCGGTGAAATCGGCGTCAAGGCGATGCTCGGCAATGGCGCATTCCGGATCAACACATCGGCCTTCTATTTCGTCTTCGACGATCTGCAGGTGCAGAATTTCGACGGCGCGGCGGTCCGCTTCCTGACCATCAACGCGGGCGAACTGACGACCAAGGGCTTTGACCTCGACTGGTCATGGCGCACCCCGGTCGAGGGACTGAGCTTCTCCGGCGCGCTCGGCTATACCGATGCCAAGTTCACCGACACGTTCATATCGCAGGACCCCGACGGCATCCCCGGAAACGCCGATGACGTCGACCTCGACGGCCGGACCGCGGCGCGGGCACCAAAATGGTCGGGAAATATCGCTTTCGACTGGACCGTGCCCATGGGAGATTCGATCGAGTTCGGGCTAAACGGCAACGCCGCCTACAGCTCGTCCTATTTCGCCGGCAATAATAATTTCACCGATTATGTCCAGGACAGCTATGTCTCGCTCGACGGCGCGGTCTCGATCGGCGAGCCCGACGGCAAGTGGAAATTGTCGCTGATCGGCGTCAATCTGACCAACGAGCTATGGGCCAACACCGTTGGCGACCGGCCGTTTCTGCCCGCTGGCGGCGATGACCGCATAGTCACCCAGAACCGCGGCCGGCAATTGTTCGTCGAAGCCGCCTTCAAATTCTGATCGACACTCTCCCGTTGATCACATCAGGCCGGACCAGCAGCTGCTGTCCGGCCTGATGCTGTTATCCGCAATTGGCTGGTAATCCATGATTTAGAACCCCGAGCCGCTCTGGATTGCTACGCTACGCTCGCAATGACGAGACTGGAATGACAGGGATTCATCCTCTCCCACAGGGAGAGGCAAGTGGAGCTTGTGAACTTGTTCTCTAGCGCAACTCGGTAAGGGGTTGGAACAGTCGCGAGGGATAAAACCCCTCACCGACTGCGAGTCGGTCCATACTACCGTTGATGCGACGCATTTGCTGGATGTTTATCCTAGCGCCATCCGAGGGCCGAATAATAACCTGCGCTTGTCGATGTTTCGACGGTGCCTAGATCGAATTCTCGGCCCGTTCTTTGATGATGTGCAAAACATTGTCCTGAACATCGCCGAGCAAAAGATCACCCCACAGGCTAAGATAAAAATCCATATGACTGCGCATTTTGTAGCGGGTGGTCAAAACCAGCTTTGACTGGTTAAATCCCGTTTGCTTGAGTTCGTAGCGCCCCGAGATGATTTTCAGTTTATCGCCATCGGGGGAAATATGTTTGTCGGTATATTTCTGGACGGAATCATCGGGAAAGCGGAAATTCCAACCCAGAGCTTCGCCTTGTTGAAAATCGGAAATCACTTCATCAAATCGAATGTTTTTACCCCATTGCGCTTTTCGAACCAGAGCCGCGCTTTCGCGCTGAATTTTCGCTTCACTCGGACGGGGTACCATCAAAATATCCTGAGTCAGGTTGAATGTCCCCTCATCCGAGGAGATTGCGGGAATATTGATCAGCAGCGGCCACACGGTTTCTGCCGCTGCTTCGATTTCGATCTCACGAGACACTTCCCAACTATTCCATTCTGGTGGTATCCTCTGTTCGGCAGCCAGTAGCGCTAAGGGAACGACAACCCAGCCCATGGACATCAGCCGGGTCGCTCCCTGTTTCCTTGCCTCTCTGGCATTCCACCTGCTGATGAGTGCTCCGACAGCTGCCGCAGGAATCCAGAATGGGAATATCATCGCAATGCAGATCAATCCCTCAACTTTGGCCAGATAAGTGAACAAGAAAATGGTCCCCAGACCTACCGTTACGAAGCCGATGCAGCCGAGCATTGACTTGCTGCCGTTGGGGTCGCCCAGTTGGACCGTTAATCCGCCAAGCGCTGCGGGGACGACAAGCAGGGCAACGAACCCCGCATCGCTTACCCCCCAAAGGTCGCTGTAAAATAGCAGCAAGGCGATTCCGAGCAGGATTGTCAGCAAAATTGCCGTCAATATATGGTCTGCGCGACCGAATTTTCTTCTGGAATCAGTCATCACCCCAACCGCCCTTCAACCACTTCCGGCCAATCCCTTTCTGCCTCACCCCTTACTCGGCCGCCAGAAGATAATTCGCCAGATATAGACCGCCACCAGCAACCCGACCACGCCAAGCGACACCGGTCCCAGATATTGCCCGATATCATCGACATTCTGCTGTAGCGTATAGCCGGCATAGACCAGAGCACTGTTCCAGACCGCGGCACCGGCGCTAGTTGCGAGGATGAAGCGTTTGTGGGACATGCCGAACAGGCCGGCGGGCACGGATATCATCGTGCGGATATTGGGGATGAAACGGGCGACGAAGACCACCCACTGGCCGTGATTGTCGAAAATCCGGTCGATCCGGTTGACTGTCGCGACATCGAGCGTCAGCCAGCGGCCGTGCTTGCGGACAAAGGCGCGCAGGTCATCCTCGTTCCAGTGCCGCCCGACCATGAACCAGACATAGTTGCCAGCCAGCGAACCGATGGTGCCGACCAGCACCAGCCAGGCCGGGTGGAACGTCCCCTGCCCCACGCCGACGCCGCCAAGCCCCATGATCAGCTCGGACGGGATAGGCGGGAAGATATTTTCCAGCGCCATGAGCAACGCAATGGCCCAATAGCCGCCCTGCTCGATCAGGTCTGTGACCCAGCTGTTCATTCAGAGCACACGGCTTTGGGCTTCAAGGGAAATCACAGGAGAGCAAACCTTGTTCGACAAAATGATACTGCACCGGAAGCAATGCAAACCCTAGCAATGCGAGCGGAATATAAATCCACCTCAGCTTTTTGACAAAAAATGAACCGATACCAACTGCCAGCAAAACCAGAAATCCAATATGGGTAGACCCAAATATCTCGGAATATTGCCCGTCCAGAGGTCCGGTACAAAAGACACTGATTTGATGGAGCGGGCCCCAACTCACAAGCAAGACGGCAATCTGCGTCAATAGCAAAAGCAGTACAATACCGCCGCTGGACCATAGCCTTTTTGACATGGAGTTTTTAGTTTCCAAGCCGCCGCTCGATCGCATCCCAGATCATGCCGGAGGTATCGGTGCCGTTGAAATTATCGATTGCGACAATGCCGGTGGGTGAGGTCACGTTGATCTCGGTCAGCCATTTGCCGCCGATTACATCAATGCCGACGAAGATCAGGCCGAGCCGTTTCAGGTCAGGCCCCATCGCCGCGCAGATTTCCTTCTCGCGCTCGGTCAGTTCCGCCGCTTCGGCATAGCCGCCCTGCGCCAGATTGCTGCGGAACTCGCCTTCGCCGGGCTTGCGGTTGATCGCGCCGGCGACTTCGCCGTCGATCAGCACGATGCGCTTGTCGCCCTGATGCACTTCGGGGAGGAAGGGCTGGACCATATGCGGCTCCGGCCAAGTCTGGTTGAACACTTCAAACAGGGCGCTGAGATTGCTGCCATCTTCCGGCACGAGGAAGATCGCCTTGCCGCCATTGCCGTGCAGCGGCTTGACGACGATGCCGCCATGTTCAGCCTGAAAGGCGCGCACTTCGTCGAGGTCGCGGGTTATCAGGGTTGGCGGCATGAACTGGGCATAGTCGAGCACATAGACCTTCTCCGGCGCGTTGCGGACGGAAACGGGGTTGTTGACGACCAGCGTCTCGCTCTCGATCCGTTCGAGCAAATGGGTCGCGGTGATATAGCCGACATGGAAGGGCGGGTCCTGACGCATGAGCACGACATCGACATCGCTGCCGAGATCCAGTTTTACCGGATCGCCGAAGGTGAAATGATCGCCTTTTACCGGCTGCACCGTGACTGGATGGGCGGGTGTGGTCAGACGGCCATTGGCGTGCAGGGTCAGGCCTTTTACGTCATAGTGGAATATCTCATGGCCGCGTTTCTGGGCGGAGAGCATAAGCGCGAAGCTGCTGTCTCCTGCGATATTCACGGTCTCCATGGGGTCCATCTGGACGGCGATTTTCAGGGTCATTTGCATTCCTCAGATATTTTCGAACCCGCTTACCGTTCGTGCCGAGCGTAGTCGAGACACATTGGCATTGCGGCAGACGTCTCTCGGCTTCGCTCGAGACGAACGGGGGAGTGTGTTTCTAACCGTTCGTCCCGAGCTTGTCGAAGGGCGTTTTTGTTTACCGCGGTAAAGGGAAAGTTCGGTCCGCTTGCCGTTGTTGGTGAGCCTGTTGATCCACGCTGCTTGACGTCAGATGTCCTTCGACAAGCTCAGGACGAACGGAAGAAGGCCCGAGACCCCCCGCCTTCGCGGGGGTTGACGCTTCGGAACGCTGCGCATTCCGTGGCGCGTCAAAATCCATGCCACACATTCGTAAGATGAACCGGCAGACGTCTTGGCGCGACCAGTATCACGTCGATCCGCGCATCTTCACCCTTGGTGCAAAATTTCGGATAGAGTATTTCAACGGCATCGGCGACGCGCTGGAGCCGTTTCAGATCGATCGACTGCTCGAGATCCTCCAGCTTCGTGCGGGCCTTCACCTCGACAAAGGCAACTAGTCCGCCACGTTTGGCGACCAGATCGACCTCGCCGCGGGGCGTCCGCACCCGCTCGCCCAATATCCGCCAGCCTTTCAGGCGCAAGAAGCGGGCTGCGGTCTTTTCGGCCTGGCGCCCGCGCTTCTCGGCTGCCTCGCGTTTCATTGGGGCGGTGCCGGATGTGCTGAGTGTAGCGCAGCAAGAGCCTGCGCGTGGCCATGTCCTTCGACAGGCTCAGGACGAACGGTGTGGGGCGCGCAGGCGTTCATTTCTGAAGTGCCGCTCGTGAAAGCAAAAGTCCCGTTCGTGCTGAGCTTGTCGAAGCACCTCGACCGTCGAGGCACCGCATGTCCGAGAGAGGCCCTTCGACAGGCTCAGGGCGAACGGTGTAAGGGTCGTATGCGTTCATTGCGGAAATGCCGTTCGTGCTGAGCTTGTCGAAGCATCCCGACCGCCGATACACCGCGTGTCCGAGAGAGGCCCTTCGACAGGCTCAGGGCGAACGGTGTTCATTTTTCCGATTTCCAGCGGTTGACCAGTTCGTAGAGCGCCTTGCGGTCGGTGTTGAAGGCCTTCGCCACCTCGCCCGCCGCCTTCGATGCCGGCAGCCGCACCAAAGCTTCGCGCAACGCCGCCTCGATATCCGCTTCGCTGGCCGCTTCCGGCGCGCCGGGCGGGCCGATGATCACGACGATCTCGCCTTTGGGTTTTTCCGCACCATAGCGCTCGGCCAGTTCGCTCAGGGAACCGGCTACGGCTTCCTCGAATCTCTTGGTGATTTCGCGCACGACCGCCGCCTTGCGGTCGCCCAGTACCGCCAGCGAGTCGGCCAGCATCGCTCCGAGCCGAGATCCGTTCTCGTAGAAGATCAGGCTGGCGTTGAGCGTCTTCAGCGCGGCGAGCGATTCGGTTCGCGCCTTGGTCTTGCTCGGCAGAAATCC
Organism: uncultured Sphingorhabdus sp.; assembly: GCA_963974765.1. Lineage (GTDB taxonomy): Bacteria > Pseudomonadota > Alphaproteobacteria > Sphingomonadales > Sphingomonadaceae > Parasphingorhabdus. The sequence continues at coordinate 1,730,261 of CAXBEI010000001.1, read as the reverse complement.
TTCGAAAAGAAACCGGTCGCTGGGCAAACCGGACAGGGTCAGGGCGGCGATCGCGGCGCTGGGCCCGGGAATTGTTGTGACATAGAGGTCAGCCACCTGCGCGTCGCGAACCAGCTTGTAGCCGGGATCGGAGATCAGCGGCGTTCCCGCATCGCTGACCAGTGCGACAATTTTGCACCGTATCGCATCCAAAATGCTCTCGCGATCGGCCGCAGACTTATGGTCGTTATAGACCATCATCTTCGACTTTTTACCTATGTGATTCAAAAGCTTGCCGGTCACTCTTGTATCTTCGACAAGGATGATATCGGCGGCGGCGAGCGTCTCTTCAGCGCGGCGCGATAAATCTCCGAGGTTGCCGATAGGGGTGGCAACGATATAGAGACCGGATTGGGCAGGAGCAGACATATGACGGTCATGGCAGACAAGGTGCATCTAGGACAAGATCAAAGCAGACGACGCGGCATTTTGAAGTGGGCGAGTGTTTCGGCATTCGTCATGCTCGCCGGTTGTGCAACTGTGGTCCCGCGCGGCGCAGAGCCGGTGCGGACCGACACGCCTGCACCGCCTCCGGTGACCGCCGGCTTACCCGACGACCAGAAACATCACCGCATCGCCCTGCTGGTGCCGCTATCCGGCAAAAATGCCGGTATCGGCCAGTCGCTGGCCAATGCCACCACCATGGCGCTGCTCGATACCAAGGCGGAGAATATCCGCATGACCAGCTATGACACGGCCAAGGGCGCAGCGGCAGCGGCCCAGAACGCCATTCGCGACGGTAACAAACTGATCATCGGTCCTTTGCTTAGCGATAATGTCGTGGCCACCGCCAATATCGCCCGTCCCGCCGGCGTGCCGATCCTCAGTTTTTCCAACGACAGCGGCGCTGCTGGCAATAATGTCTTCATATTGGGCCATATCCCGTCGCAGTCGATCAACCGGGTTGTCGAATATGCCAAATCCAAAGGCATGAAGCGCTTTGCCGCGCTGGTTCCCAACGGCGTCTACGGACAGCGCGCATCCTCGACTTTGCTGCGCAGCGTGAAAGATGTCGGCGGCACTGTGGTCTCGATTCAGACCTTCAACCGCGACTCCAAATCGATCGAGGCGGCGACAAAGAAGCTCGGCGATAATGGCGATTTCGAAGCCGTCCTGCTCGCCGACAATGGCGACATGGCGATCAAGGCCGCGCCCTATATTCGCAAAAACGCCAGCGGCACTGCGAAAATCCTCGGCACCGACCTGTGGAATACAAGCAGCAATCTGGCCGGCGCACCGTCAATGCGGGGGGCCTGGTTCGCCAGCGTTTCCGACAGCCTGTACAAACAATATGCCGACAAATATCGCGCCCGCTATGGCAAGGCGCCGTTCCGGCTGTCGAGCCTCGGCTATGATTCAGTGCTGCTGACCGTCAAGGTTGCCCGCAACTGGAAAGTGGGATCGCCCTTCCCGATCAATCAACTCACCGACAAGGGCGGTTTTATCGGACTGGACGGCGTTTTCCGGTTCAAGGCTGACGGCGTCTCGGAGCGGGCCCTGGAAGTTCAGGAAATCCGCAGCGGCAGCTTTACCGTGGTCGATCCGGCGCCCAGGGGTTTTTGAGAGAGCAGTTCGTCATCCTGAACTCGTTTCAGGACCTCCAACGGCAATGCGCTAATGCACGGGGTCCTGAAACAAGTTCAGGATGACGTTTATTGGATCAGCCGATATTCTGTCCGGTCGATTCCCAGTCCTTCAGGAAACCTTCGAGCCCCTTGTCGGTCAGCACATGTTTGAACAGGTTGCGGATCACGTTGGGCGGCATGGTGCCGACATCGGCGCCGATACGGGCGGATTCGAGCACGTGAATCGGATGGCGGATCGACGCTACCAGGATTTCTGTGTCGAAAGCGTAATTGTCGTAGATCAGCCGGATATCTTCGATCAGCGTCATGCCGTCGAGGCCGTTGTCATCATGGCGTCCGACAAATGGCGAGATGAAGCTTGCGCCGGCCTTGGCGGCGAGCAGCGCCTGATTGGCCGAGAAACACAAGGTGACATTGACCATCGTGCCTTCGCCGGTCAGCGCCTTGCAGGTTTTCAGTCCGTCGATCGTCAATGGCACCTTGATGCAGACATTGTCGGCGATCTTGCGCAGCACTTCTGCTTCTTTCATCATCGTTTCGTGATCGAGCGCGATAACTTCAGCGGAAACCGGTCCGTCGGTCAGGCCGCAAATTTCCTTGGTCACTTCCATGATATCGCGACCTGATTTCTTGATCAGCGACGGGTTGGTGGTGACGCCATCGACCATGCCGGTCGCGGCGAGGTCGGCGATTTCCGCGGTATCGGCTGTGTCTACGAAAAATTTCATCGGTCTGGCTCCAGAAATGGGAAAAATGCGGCTGTTACCCTGTGCCTATCCGCTTTCCGCGAGCCGTGGAACTGCCCCCCGTCCCTTAGCGGCAGAAAGCTGTGGATAGTTTGGGGGAAGATTGCGGGATAAAAAGCCGCTAAAAGGCCTTCCCGACACCCAGAACCGCAATCAGCAGAGGATCATTGGTCGCCCGCGGATTGGCGCGGATGGATTCCTCCTGCGCGCCGATCGAGCGATAGATGGCATCGCTGACCTTGTTGGTCACATCGCGGCTGATGCTGGAAAAATCGACATTGGTGGCCTGCGACAGCACGAGATTGATAATTTCATTGTCGAACAGCCTCAGACCATTGCCGATGCCCGGCAGCATCCGGTCGACCAGTGTATTGCCCAACTGCCCCTGCAACAGGCTGGTGGCCGCGCGCGGTCCGCCATTGATGATCGCGGCCGCGTCAGCGATGCTCATATTGCGGATGGTTTCCGCGACGATCGGTGCAGCGAGTTCCGCGCCTGCTTCTGCCGCCCGGTTGACCTGCATCAGCAAGCGGTCCTGGATCGGCTTGGAACGCAGCAAGGCGGTTGCCACGCTGGTCACCCGCGACCCGCCCAGAGAATCCGGCACGGAAATCCGGGCGACCTGGTTGTCGAAGAAACCATTGGGCTGGAGCAATTCGGCGAAGGCATTCTGGGACGACAGGGTGAGCAGCCTTTTGACGGCTTCGGTCAGGCTGAGACCCGGAAGGCTCGAACAGCCGGGAAGCGCCAGCAATCCGGCGACAGCGCCAAAGCCCAGAACCGATCTGCGGTGATAGATCATTACTCTCTCCTGTTTTCGTCAAAGCAAGAATGACGGATGATGATAAGCTGCCTATAGCATGAATATGAATCGCGTTCGTGTACTCCTCCTTAATGCCGCCCTGAGTCCGCTTGATTATCGCGTTCCCGATGGCATGCAAGTTGAGCCCGGCTCGATCGTGATGGCGCCGCTGGGCCCGCGTAAATTGCCCGGAGTGGTGTGGGAGGCGGAAAGCTTTCCGGTCGACGAGATTGACCCGAAAAAATTGCGCCCCTTGCTCGAGGTTCGCGATGTGCCGCCGCTGCGCGCGCCATTGCGCAGATTGATCGAGTGGACTGCCGCCTATTACTTCGCCTCGCCAGCCTCGGTGCTGCGCATGGTATTGTCGAGCGGCGCTGCCTTTGCCGACAATCGCCCGATCAGCGAGTACCGGTTGAATGGCACGGTGCCGGACCGGATGACGCCGCGGCGCGAGCAGGCGCTCGAAAAACTGGCTGGCGTGCAGGGCACGATCAGCGAACTGGCCTTCAAGGCCGATGTGTCGATCGCGGTCATCCGCGGACTGGAAAAGCTGGGCGTGTTTGACCGGGAAGAAGTTTCCCCTTTCGCCACCACCGCCAGGCCCACACCCGATTTCGACACGGTTGATCTGAGCACTGATCAGCAGAATGTCAGCAATATATTGATCGAGGCGGTCCGCGCCTCACAGTTCAAACCCTTCTTGCTCGACGGCGTGACGGGATCAGGCAAGACCGAAGTCTATTTCGAAGCGGTTGCCGAAGCCTTGCGTCAGGACAAGCAGGTGCTGGTGTTGCTGCCGGAAATCGCGCTGACAGAGCCGTTTCTCAACCGCTTCGAGGCGCGGTTCGGGGCCGAGCCACTGGCATGGCACAGCGGCATGAAACAGTCGGAGCGGAAGCGAAATTGGCGGGCGCTGGCCGAAGGCAATGCCAAGGTGATCGTCGGCGCGCGCTCGGCCCTGTTCCTGCCTTATGCCAATCTCGGCCTGATCATCGTCGACGAAGCGCACGAGACCAGCTTCAAGCAGGAAGACGGCGTGCGCTATCATGCCCGCGATGTCGCGGTGATGCGCGGCCTGTACGAGCAGATTCCGGTCATATTAGCCTCCGCCACACCGGCGATCGAGAGCCGCCATCAGGTCGAGCAGGGCAATTATGAACTGCTCGAACTGCCGGCGCGTTTCGGCGGAGCGACGATGCCCGATATCGAGGCACTGGACCTGACCGAGGATGTCCCGCCGCGCGGAAGCTGGCTGGCACCGACGTTGGTCCATGCGCTGGAGGAGAACCTGGAGCGCGGCGAACAATCGCTGCTCTTTCTCAACCGCCGCGGCTTTGCCCCGCTCACCCTGTGCCGCACCTGCGGCCACCGCATCGCCTGCCCGAATTGCACCGCCTGGATGGTCGAGCACCGCCTGACCCGGCGCCTCGCCTGCCACCATTGCGGCCATGTCATGCCAATTCCGGAGAAATGCCCGGAATGCGGCGACGAGGACAGTCTGGTTGCCTGCGGACCCGGCGTTGAGCGGATTTGCGACGAGGTCAAAATGCTGTTCCCCGCCGCCCGCACGGCGATTGTCACATCGGACACGATCTGGTCACCGCAGAAAGCCGCTGATTTTGTCCACCAGATGGAGGCCGGAGCGATTGATATCGTCGTCGGGACGCAACTGGTGACCAAGGGCTATCATTTTCCCAATCTCACTCTGGTTGGTGTTGTCGACGCGGATATCGGGCTGGAAGGCGGCGACCTGCGCGCCGCCGAGCGTAGCTTCCAGCAGATTGCTCAGGTCGCCGGCCGCGCTGGCCGCGCGGAAAAGCCAGGGCGTGTCTATGTCCAGACCCGGATGCCGAACGCGCCGGTGATCCAGGCCTTGATCAAGAATGACCGGGAAGGCTTTTACGCCGCCGAGATAGAATCCCGTCGGCAGGCTCTCGCCCCGCCGTTCGCGCGCTGGGCGGCGATCATTGTCTCGTCCGAGGATAATAAGGAAGCGATGGAAACGGCGCGCCTGATTGGCCAGACCGCTCCCAAGCTCGATGGATTCTCGGTTTACGGCCCTGCCCCAGCCCCGCTGTCGATGCTGCGCGGACGGCACCGGCACCGTTTGCTGGTCCATGCACTCCGGTCGGTCGACCTCCAGAATATCATGCGCGAATGGCTGGAAAATCTCGAATGGCCGCGCGCGGTACGGGTCGGGGTGGATGTCGATCCCTATAGTTTTGTTTGATTTCCGATCATCCCTCGCTTTCAAGACAGGAGAAGAGGTGGGATAGGCAACTACGAGATCTATTCCGGTTTGTGCCTTGATATCTCGCAGGCTCGCTCGCGTTCGCAACCACGCCGTCCCCTCGTTTGAAAAGGAGGGGCTAAGATGAAGTGCAAAAGTCCTTTGAATGTTGCGCCTATTTGAAGCATGAGCCGAACTATGATTAAAAAACTGTCCCTCATCTTCTCTATGCTCGTGGCCACCTTGCTAACCGGCCCGGCCCAGGCCGACCCGGCCGATATCAGCGCCGCCAGCCGTTCGGTGGTCCGCGTGGTTCTGGCTGCGAAAGACGGCAGCAAAGTTGCCTTTGTCGGTCATGGCAGCGGGTTCGCGGTGGCGCCGGACAAGATCGTGACCAACGCCCATGTGGTCGAGATCGCGCGACAGGAAAGCTCGGTTGTTATCGGCATCATCCCGTCGCAGGGCGGAACCAGCTATGGCGGGAAAATCATCGCTTATTCACCCGAGAACGATCTTGCACTCATCCAGGTACTGGATGGCGGGCGCCTGCCACCGATGACGATCTTTGGCGGTCCGGTCGGCGATGGCGCGGAGGTGGTGGCGATCGGCTATCCCGGTTCGGTCGACCGGGCACAGGGGCTAGATCTGGATGATCTGATCAACCCGATGTCGCCGGTCAAGACCACCGGTACGGTTTCCGGCGGCCGCACGACCAAGCAGTTTGACACGATTCTCCACACAGCGCCGATAGCATCGGGCAATAGCGGCGGACCGCTGATCGACAATTGCGGCCGGGTGCTGGGCGTCAACAGCTTTGGTTCGATCAGCGAGGGGAATGATGCCGAATTCGGTTTTGCCGTGTCGGCGCGCGAAATATTGAACTTCCTCCGCCAGGCGGGCGTAAAAGTGGGTTCAACGGCGACGCCCTGCCGATCGGCTGCGGAGATCAGCGAAAAAGAACGGCTGCGTGAAGCGGCTGCCCGTGCCCAGGTGACAGCGGCCAAGGAAGCCGAAGCCGAAAAGCGCGAACGGGCCGAAACCAAATTGCGCACCAGCATAACCCAGGACATCATCGCAGAACGCGAAAACCGGATCGCGATAGCGGCGCTAATGCTGGCGCTGTCGCTGCTGGCAGCCGGTGGCGCGGCTATTCTGTTGGTTCAGGGCAAGCGCAACCCGGGTATCGGGGCAGCAGGTGGGGCGGCGGTTCTGCTGGTCGGTGCTGTCATCATCTTTCTAGCACGCCCGGATTTTAGCGAAATCGATGACCGTGTTGCTGCCGCGTTGCAGGAAAATGCCGACAAGAGTGAACCGCAACAACCGAACATTACCACATCGGGCAAATATCAATGCACGATCAACCCGCAACGCAGCCGGATCACCGTCTCGCAGGAAAATGAACTGCCGCTCGAGTGGACCGATGGCGGCTGTGTCAACGGTCGCACCCAATATGGCCGCGACGGTGCCAAATGGTCCCGTATCTTCGTTCCCAATCAGGAGCAGACCATCACCATCAGCAGCTTCCAGCCGGATCGCAGCGAGTTTACCGAAGAGCGTTATCTGATGGGGCTGGACGCGATGACCAAAGCGCGGGCGATCCGTGCCGAATATGGCAACCGGGCTTGCACGACCGACGTTAAGGCGCTCGCCGACATCGAGGATATGGTGAAGGCAATCAGAGCGGAATTGCCGTCGCAGGCAAACGAGAGTTTGGTATACGAGTGTCGAAAGACTGATTAGCGCGAGAGGAAACACCCATGACCAGCACAAAAAGCGTCAGCCAAAAACCTGATTATTCCGGCATGAAAGCGGTCTTCATCAATTGCACTTTGACGCCTTCACCCGCGTTCAGCCACACCGAGTGCCTGATGGATGTGGTCCGGAAAATCATGGAAGACGCCGGCATATCGGTCCAGACATTCCGCAGCGTCGATCATGATATCGCTCCCGGCGTTTATCCCGATATGACAGAACATGGTTTTGCCTCGGACGACTGGCCAGTGATTTCGCGAAAAGTAATGGAGGCGGAAATACTGGTCATTGGCACCCCGATCTGGCTCGGAGATGTGTCATCGGAATGCCGCAAGATCATCGAGCGGCTCTACGCCCATTCTGGCGAGACCAATGACAAGGGCCAGTATATATTCTACGGCAAGGCCGGTGGCTGCATCGTTACCGGCAATGAAGACGGCGTGAAGCACTGCGCGATGAGCACGCTCTACTCGCTGAGTCATATCGGCTATACGATCCCGCCACAGGCTGACGCCGGCTGGATCGGTCCGATCGGCCCTGGTCCTTCTTACGGGGACAAGAAAGACGATGGCACTCGCGTCGGTTTTGACAGCGATTTCACGCAGCGCAACGCAACATTTCTGGCCTGGAACCTGATGCACACCGCCCATATGCTCAAGCAGGCGGGTGGTATTCCCGATTACGGCAATTCGCGGGAAGCCTGGGATGACGGCACGCGGTATAACCATCCAAACCCGGAATATCGTTGAGTGCTTCGCATATATGACGAGTGATTGTGCCGAAGTGAACGGGCTAGCAGATTGCAGCTGCTGACTCGATGATCGGATTCCGCGCTTGATCCTGCAACGCCCCGGCTGGCCATCCTATGCGGCTCAGGCTTTCAGAAGTGCGCGGGTCGTCAACCGAGAATCCCAAATCGTCCAGACTCTCTTTTATATTGCTCAGGCCCGGTTGGCTCTCAGCGGGGTGTCCTGTCGAACATGGGTTAGCAGATTGTTGGAAAGCGATCTTAAAACATCGACGGGTTTATCCTGTTTGATCGCGTCTTCCAGTTGCTTTGCCGCGGCGGCCATTTCGCCTTCACCGAATGAGCCTGCGGACCCCACAAGCTTGTGCAGCATACCAGCGATTTCGTCGCTTTGCTCCACCGACCAGTGGTTGATAGTGGCCATTCCAGCCATCAGACGATCCAGTGTTCTGTTTCGAAATTCTTCATATTTCGGACGAAGCGAGGCTATGGTCTCGTCTTCCTCTTCCACTTCCGGAGTCCGTTTTTTCGAACGCGGCTCAAAATACCATTTGCACACAGCTTTGTAGAGGTCATTAAACTGGATAGGTTTGGAAACATGATCCTGCATGCCCGCCGCTGCGCAAGCCTCCCGGTCTTCGGAGAAAGCATTGGCGGTCAGCGCGACAATTGGAAGCTGTTCGGCTGTGATGCCAGCTTGACGGATTTTTCTTGTGCATTCGATCCCGTCCATGATCGGCATCTGCATGTCCATCAGGACAAGGCCAAATTTCAGTAGCTGGTCAGCATTGCCGGTCAGGATTTCCAGCGCGCGCACGCCATTGTCGGCGCAGATAACGCTACAGCCCATGCGCTCGAGCATGGCTGTCGCAAGCAGCCGGTTGATTTCATGATCCTCGACCAGCAATATGGTACGACTGACGGCCGGTAACGTGGCCTGCTGGCTTTCGGTGTTGGCGCGCCTGGTTGCTTCTCCACGGGGGTCGACACATTCATTCAAAGGTATCTCGACACAAAATGTGGATCCCGAACCGGGTGTGCTTTGCAAGCCGATACTGCCACCCATCATTTCTACAAGCTTGCGAGAAATCGCCAGTCCGAGACCTGTCCCGCCGTAGGACCGATCCGTATCATGTTCTGCTTGGACGAATTCCTCGAATATCGAGCGTTGCCGTTCTTCGGCTATGCCGATGCCGGTATCGATAACGCTTATCCTGAACTTACCATTGTCGTCATCTGACATTTCAGCCTTGACGGTTATCGATCCGGACTCGGTAAACTTGATCGCATTGCCGACCAGATTCGTCAGTATCTGGCGGAGCCGCAGCTTGTCATGCTCGATAAATTTTGGCAGATCCTCTGTATAGTCCAGCTTGAGTGCGAGCCCGTGATTCCCGGCCGCGGTCAGCATCATGTTGCACGTGCTCTTGAGCAAATGGGCCAATTCAAACGGCTCCGGCGACAAAGCCAATAACCCAGCGTCAATTTTGGAAATATCGAGAATGTCATTCAACAATGCCATCATGACCTTGCCGGATTCCTCGATCAACGCGACATACCCCGCTTGCTGTTCGTCGAGTTCCGACTGGCGGAGCATCTCTGCGAAACCGAGCACGCCGTTCATGGGCGTACGGATTTCGTGACTCATATTCGCCAGGAATGATGCCTTGGCTTCGGTTGCGGCTTCGGCGATGTCACGCGCTTCCCGTAATTCGCTCTGCCGGTGGCGCAATTCTGCAATCGCCCTGCGCTGTTCGGTGATTTCTACAATGACACCGACATAGCCGATAATATTATTATCAATATCGAACTCGGCCTGGTTTACGGTGCGAACCCAGATTTCTTCGCCATCTTTTGTGGTGTGGCAGGCTTCCCGTTCGCATTTATCTCCGGGCTTGTTAAAGCCGGTAAACGCCTCGTCCATATCGTAAGAAGTTCGGTCTTTCAGCGCCCGCATCCATCCGTTGCCTTTGACCTCTTCCTCACTGAGGCCGATCCGTTCACGCCAGGCCTTGCTCACATAGAATATTTTGCCTTCCGCATCCGCCTGGAAAAATCCTACGGGAGCGGATTCCGCGAGCCTGCGGAACCGTTCTTCGCTCTTTTCCAGAGCGTGCCTGCTTGATATCGCATCTGTAACGTCCCGAATATTTCCCGTCGCTCCCTCAAACCGCCCCCTCTCGTCACGTACGGCCTCGAGGAACACTTCGACGCGACGTTCCTTTCCGTCAGCGCGAATGAAGGTCTGGTCGAGAGTGAGAGTGTCCAATTCCCCGCTGGCCAGCCGTAGATATTCCACATCGGCCTTTTGCCGGGACTCATCGTTCAATAATTTCGATACGTGCTCCCCCAGCGTCCGTTCCACGGAATAGCCCGTTATTTCCTCCCAGGCCGGATTGAGAAGGATCCAGCGCCCCAGTTTGTCGGTGCGGAAAACAACGTCCCGCATATTGTCAAATATCGATTGGGTTTGATCACGACTGACCCGCAATTCCCGCTGCAAAATGGTTTGTGCTTCCAGAAAGCTGGCAAACGGTAGCGAACTTGCAAAGGTGAACAGAAGAAAAATTTGTACGACAAATATATTGTCGTGCAAATTTCCGTCTATCAAGTGCGCTGGCCCGGAACCGTTAAATGTGCCAGCAATCGCAATGATTGCAATGACCGCGACAGACAAGGATGCACCGACAATTCCCTTACGGACCGCCGCAAAGAGTACGAACAGCGAGGTCATGAACAGAAACGGGTAGGAGGACTGGCTGAACACAAAGATTGTCAAAAGTCCGCCGAACCCGAAGATGACCAGATATTCCAGGTCCATCGTCTTGTTCCACCGATGGATACCGTTGCGATTTCCTAAAATAATCGAAAAAATCGGGGCAAAGATCAACATGCCAAGGCTATGCGCTATCAGCCAGTCAAGCCATCCAAGCAGCGACACATTTTCGCCGAACAGGGAAAACAGTCCCATTGCCAGCCCGCTGCCGATCAGTGGTGCCACCAGACCACCGAGCATGGCGAACCAGATCAGCTTCCCGAAATCCACATAATTGGGATCCGTTCCGCACTTTCTGCGGATCAGAAAAATCGCGATGGCGACTTCAACAGCGTTGGCGATCGCCATGGACAGGGCTTTCGTCCCACTATCGCCTACGCTGATTGCGACAACAAATCCGATTGCTGCGCATGCCAGGATATGCGGGACGGAAATCCTGCCTTTATACCGCAACAATGCGGCGACCAGAAAACCGTTCGAAATCCACAATGCTGAAAAATCGGCCCCTCCGCGGGTCAGCAAGATTCCTGCGACTGATAACAGGCCAAATGCCGCCGTAATCCCCGCAAAGATGGAAATCCTTTTGCCAGTCGAAGTTGGCATATAGTCTTCAATAGTCATCTGGTCACCGAATCCATCCTTAGTGAAAACAGGCTTCGCAAAGGAACACCTGCTCCACTCACAATTTTCAGAACAATATTGACCAGAATATCGATCTAACATTTTGAAGGCCGTAATTGCCCCGTTTGAGCCTGCCGCCCTCGAACATTCAGATGGCTGATTGGCTCAAACTATTTGCAGATTGATACTAGGTCATCTGCGGTTGGTTACGGCAAATACAATATCAATTAAGGCCAAGGGGATGGATCAGCTTGAACTTCGATCTGACTGCGGGTCTCCATTTTAACTGCAAAATTGGGATTTCCATCTGCGCTCATCCGTCTTTTCTCGACACTGATCTCTGGCGAATCGGGGAGCAAGTCGGTTTTGACCGGAGAACCATTAAGTCTACCTCCAGATATCAGCGATTTGGCAAGGCGTTAGCGACGACCGCTATCGAGAAACGCTTTTACCTCGTTCCTTCTCCAGCAGCATTTGCTTGATCTCCAGCCCATAAGCATAGCCGCCCATCGAGCCATCGCTGCGCACCACACGGTGGCAGGGGATCAGCACGGCGACATGGTTGGCGCCATTGGCGCTGCCCACCGCGCGGACGGCTTTGGGCTTGCCGATGGCAGCAGCAACGTCCGCATAGCTGCGTGTTTCGCCTTCGGGGATTTTGCGCAATTCCTGCCAGACCGCTTCCTGAAAGGCGGTGCCCTGGACATCGACCGGGATATTATGCGGCCGGCCCGGCGCTTCGACCTGTGCGATCACCTGCGCGAGCAGCTTCCGAAAATCGTCACCGCCCTGTTTCAGGTCCGCTTTCGGGAATCGTTGGCATAGCTCTGCTTCGCCTTCGTTGAAAGACAGGCAGCACACGCCTTTATCGGTCGCCGCTACCAACATCTCGCCCAGCGATGTCTCGACACTGGCCCAACAGATCGTCACCCCTGCCCCGCCATTTTTCCACACGCCCGGTTTCATTCCCATTTTCCGGCCCATTTTCTGTTCCTCGTAAAAGCGCGAAGCCGACCCATAGCCGGCGTCGTAAATGGCTTCGGTTACCGATGCGCCGCCAGCCAGAGCGTCCTTGACCCGTTCTGATCGCAAAGCCCGCGCATAGGCGGCTGGCGAAAGTCCGGTGTCGCGTTTGAAAATCCGCTGGAGGTGAGTCGGCGAATAGCTTGTCAGCTGGCCCAGTTCGCCGAGCGTTGGCGCGACCTCCGCCATCCGGATCGCGTCAATTACTGTCTTTACCGCCGCTTCGTCACGCGCCACGTCGTTGGGGAGACAGCGCAGGCAAGCGCGCAGACCTGCTGCCTCTGCCTGTTCGGCTTTCGCAAAGAAACGTACATTTTCGCGCTTGGGGTGGCGTGCGGCGCAGGAGGGGCGGCAATAGATGCCGGTGCTCAGGACGCCGGTAACGAATTTTCCGTCGAAGCTGCGGTCGCGGGCCTGGACAGCCGTCCATGCTCGAACATTATCCACAAAATTCTCGTTCACGGCTCAAACCTCTCCACCCGCGCGACAAAACATCCATGGGCTGCATTATGAACATCTATATAGGCAACCTCGTCCAGTTCAAATAACGCACGTATCGACCGGTCAGCTTCGCCGGACAAGGCAAGGATGGCTGTTTTCAGCATCGCATCTTCGCCGAAAGCGCGCATGCCCAATGGCCGTCCCTCAAAAACCGGCGGAACCGTATCGGTAAATTGCGCAGACGCTGTCAGCCCGGTTCTCGCAAATATCGCGTAGGAACTCCGGTAGGGAGAATCGACATCATGGGAGGTGTGGTGGAACAGAATCACCTTTTCTCCCACCTCGGCATCTTCCAAAGATATGCGGCAGGGAAAGCCGGGCTTACTGGTCGCGGTCATTTGCACCGCACCCAGCGCCGAGAGCTCTTCAGCGTTTGCGACCTCGAACTGTTTTGCCAGTTCCGGGCTCAATCCGGTGATTTTGTAGGTCATATGCAATCTCCCATTCTGGCTGTCGAAACGGATATAAATCAGCTCTGCCGGTACGGCTTCCCGTATCTTGCGTTCAAAGCTAAAAATAATCCGTGGAGCGATTCAAAGCCGCCAAAAACTGCTGGTTTGTCTTTCCGGGAAAATGATTCCCCAAGCCGTCTTGCATCGCAGCAAAATGGTTGCTAGACGCCGCGCATCTGTGGGCGGAATTGCAGGATTTCCGGCCATTAAACGGACTATTTCATGAACGGTTTTCAGACTACAATTACGGTCAAGGAGAAGCAAACGCGTGGATCATTCCAGCGGCATTAGAGCGAGTTTAGCGGGGCGTTACGCCACGGCTTTGTTCGCGCTTGCAGAAGAAAATAAAAGCATCGACGCGGTGCAGGCCAGTCTCGCGACATTGAGCGCAGCCATAGCCGAATCGGATGACCTCAGGGCGCTGACCAGCAGCCCGGTTGTCTCGCGCGATGATGCCGGCGTGGCTATTGCGGCCACGGCCAAGGCTCTTGGTCTCGACAAGCTGTCGACCAACGTGCTCGGTGTGCTCGCGGCCAATCGCCGGCTCGACCAGATCCCCGCGGTCATTCGCGCTTTCTCCACTTTGGCATCGGACCATCGCGGCGAAATTACTGCGGAAGTCACCTCGGCCCACCCGCTGGACAAAAAACAGATTGATGCGCTCAAGGCGCAGCTCAAGAAACGTGTGGGAAGCGATGTTAGCGTTTCCACCGCAGTCGATCCGTCCATTTTGGGCGGGCTCGTCGTAAAAATCGGCAGCCAGATGATCGACAGCTCGATTAAAACCCGTTTGAACACCCTATCGCAGGCCATGAAGGGCTAAAGGAAGATACACATGGATATTCGCGCCGCAGAAATTTCAAAGGTCATCAAGGACCAGATCGCCAATTTTGGCAATGAAGCCCAGGTTTCCGAAGTCGGAACCGTGCTTGCAGTGGGTGACGGTATTGCCCGTATTCACGGCCTCGATCAGGTGCAAGCCGGTGAGATGGTTGAATTCTCCAACGGTATTCAGGGCATGGCGCTGAACCTCGAGGCTGACAATGTCGGCGTCGTGATCTTCGGCTCTGACGCTGAAATCAAAGAAGGCGACGTCGTCAAGCGGACCGGCACGATTGTGGACGTTCCGATCGGCAAGGAATTGCTTGGTCGTGTGGTTGACGGTCTCGGCAACCCGATTGATGGCAAGGGCCCGATCAACACCACCCAGCGTAGCCGTGTGGAAGTAAAGGCGCCGGGCATTATCCCGCGTAAATCGGTTCACGAACCCGTCCAGACCGGCCTGAAAGCGCTCGACGCTCTCGTTCCTGTTGGCCGTGGCCAGCGCGAATTGATCATTGGTGACCGTCAAACCGGCAAGACCGCTGTCGCGATCGACACGTTCATCAACCAGAAGACAGTCAACGCCGGCGACGATGAAAGCAAGAAGCTCTACTGCATCTATGTTGCCATCGGCCAGAAGCGCTCGACGGTTGCACAGATCGTCAAGAGCCTCGAAGAAAATGGCGCAATGGAATATTCGATCGTGGTTGCTGCAACCGCTTCCGAGCCTGCACCTCTTCAGTATCTCGCACCTTATACCGGTGTGACGATGGGCGAATATTTCCGCGATAACGGCATGCACGCCTGTATCGTTTATGACGATCTCTCCAAGCAGGCTGTGGCCTATCGCCAGATGTCCCTGCTTCTGCGTCGTCCTCCAGGACGTGAAGCTTATCCTGGTGACGTTTTCTATCTGCATAGTCGTTTGCTCGAACGTGCCGCGAAGATGAACGAAGCCAATGGCTCCGGTTCCTTGACCGCATTGCCGATCATCGAAACCCAGGCTGGCGACGTTTCGGCCTATATTCCGACCAACGTGATTTCGATCACCGACGGCCAGATCTTCCTCGAAACCGACCTGTTCAACCAGGGCATCCGTCCTGCTATTAACGTGGGTCTGTCCGTGTCTCGTGTTGGTTCTGCCGCACAGACGAAGGCGATGAAGAAGGTTTCGGGCTCGATCAAACTCGATCTCGCACAATATCGCGAAATGGCGGCCTTTGCGCAGTTCGGTTCAGATCTTGATGCATCGACCCAGAAATTGCTCGCACGTGGCGAGCGTTTGACGCAGCTTCTGAAACAGGCGCAATTCTCGCCTCTTCCATTCGAAGAGCAGACCGCTTCGATCTACGCTGGTACCAACGGCCATCTCGACACGGTCGGCGTTACTGATGTTGTGCGTTATGAAGCAGCGATGCTCGCCCATTTGCGCAGCGAACATGCTGACATATTGAAAACGATCCGTGAAAGCGGTGACTTGGCGGATGATACCAAGGCGGCTCTGGAAGCGGCTCTGGCGGCCTTCGGCAAGGCGTTCGTATAAGGAGAAAATGTCGTCCCGGGCTTGATCCGGGATCCAGCGAATAAAGAAGCCGCGAAGCGACATTTTTATGGAACTGGGTTCCCGTATTTGCGGGAATGACAATTGAAGGAATGAAATGGCTAGTCTTAAAGAACTGAAAGATCGGATCGCGTCGGTTAAGTCGACCCAGAAGATCACCAAAGCCAAGAAGATGGTTGCAGCAGCCAAGTTGCGTCGGGCGCAAATGGCCGCCGAAGCTGCGCGTCCTTATGCCGAGCAGATGGAAAATGTGATGGCGAGCCTCGCCACCAAGGTTTCGATTGATGTGAATACATCGAAACTGCTGGCAGGTACGGGCAAGCTGGAAACCCATCTGCTGGTAGTCGCCACTTCAGACCGCGGCCTGTGCGGCGCGTTCAACGCCAATATCGTCAAGGAAGCCCGCCTCAAGGCCGAGAAGCTTCTCGGCGAAGGCCATAAAGTGCTGTTCTACATGGTCGGCCGCAAGGGCATTCCGATCATCAAGCGTTTCTACCCCGGCATGATCCTGAAGCATTTCGATACGTCGACTGTCAAGGCACCGGGATATGAAGAGGCCAAGGCGATTGCGGAGGACCTGACGGATATGATCGAAGAGGGCAAATATGATGTTGCCCATCTGTTTTACGGCAAGTTCAAATCCGCTTTGGTACAAGAGCCTACCGTTCAGCAGATCATTCCGATTGCAGTTCAAGACGGCGCTATTTCCGAAGCGGGCGGTGCAGTCGATTATGAACCGGACAAGGAAGAAATCCTCGCCGAACTGCTCCCGCGCAACCTGACCACGCAGATTTTCGGTGCATTGCTTGAAAATAACGCGTCAGAGCAAGGGGCGTCGATGACCGCCATGGACAATGCGACCCGCAATGCCGGCGATCTGATCGACAACCTCACGATTATTTACAACCGCAGCCGTCAGGCCGCGATTACCACCGAATTGATTGAAATTATCGCTGGCGCTGAAGCGCTCTAAAGCACGTACGCAAGGAAACGGAAAAATGGCAAAAACCAAAAATATAGGCCGCATTTCACAGGTCATCGGCGCTGTCGTCGACGTCACCTTTGATAGCGAAATCCCGGCAATTCTCTCGGCTCTGGAAACCGACAATAACGGCAACCGGCTGGTTCTCGAGGTTGCACAGCATCTTGGCGAGAATACGGTTCGTACCATCGCCATGGACGCGACCGAAGGCCTCACCCGCGGTCAGGAAGTCACCGACACCGGTTCGCAGATCATGATGCCTGTTGGTCCTGAAACGCTTGGCCGGATCATGAACGTGATCGGCGAGCCAATCGACGAACGCGGCCCGATCGGCAACAAAACCACCTCTCCTATTCACGCGGAAGCGCCTGCTTTTGTCGACCAGTCCACCGAGAATGAAATTCTGGTGACTGGCATCAAGGTTGTCGACCTGCTCGCACCTTATGCAAAAGGCGGCAAGATCGGCCTGTTCGGCGGCGCCGGCGTGGGCAAGACCGTTCTTATTCAGGAACTGATCAACAACATTGCCAAAGGCCATGGCGGTACATCCGTTTTCGCCGGTGTTGGTGAGCGTACCCGCGAAGGTAACGATCTCTATCACGAATTTCTCGACGCTGGCGTTATCGCCAAGGATGCCGACGGCAATCCGAAGTCGGAAGGCTCGAAAGTGGCTCTCGTGTTCGGCCAGATGAACGAACCTCCAGGAGCGCGTGCTCGTGTGGCTCTGTCCGGTCTGACTCAGGCGGAATATTTCCGCGACGTCGAAGGGCAGGACGTTCTGTTCTTCATCGACAATATTTTCCGCTTCACCCAGGCCGGTTCGGAAGTGTCCGCACTGCTCGGCCGTATTCCTTCGGCTGTGGGTTATCAGCCTACCCTGTCGACCGACATGGGTCAGTTGCAGGAACGTATTACCTCGACCAACAAGGGTTCGATTACATCGGTTCAGGCCATTTACGTTCCTGCCGATGACTTGACCGACCCTGCACCGGCAACATCGTTTGCCCACCTCGACGCAACGACCGTTTTGAACCGTGCGATTTCGGAGCTGGGCATCTACCCTGCTGTTGATCCGCTCGACTCAACCTCGCGTGTTCTCGAACCGCGTGTTGTTGGCCAGGAACATTATGATACGGCCCGTGCTGTTCAGGAAACCCTGCAAAAATATAAGTCTTTGCAGGACATTATCGCCATTCTCGGCATGGACGAGCTTTCCGAAGAAGATAAGCTGGTCGTTCAACGTGCTCGCAAGATCCAGAAGTTCCTGTCGCAGCCGTTCCACGTTGCTGAAGTCTTCACCGGCATCAAGGGCAAGTTCGTTGATCTGGAAGACACGATCAAATCGTTCAAGGCGGTTGTCGAAGGCGAATATGATCACCTTCCAGAGAACGCTTTCTACATGGTCGGCGGAATCGAGGAAGCGATCGAAAAAGGCAAAAAAATGGCTGCTGAAGCGGCTTGATTTCTGTGCTGGGACTTCTTTCAACTATTTTTCTGGTTGCCGAAGTCCCAGCCGCAGATATACCCGTTTCCAGCGCAATAGAGGACTTGGCTTTACTCACTGCGGAGATTTGCTTCGCTAGTTCGGCTGGCCAGATCACATTTGGTAATGATATTTCTGCTGATAAAGAAACTTTGCAATCGATAGGATTTTCGTCGGGCATTCAAAAAGAGATGCTTTTTCGTTTTGGCAGAAAATATGAGGGCGTTTTAAATCGCTCGACAATGGGTAGTAAAACCAACGGCGATGATGCCATTGTGTTAGCTTTTGGCGGTCAAATGCCGGGTTGTAAATCAATGCTGCTATCAAAATCAGATGAAGCTGATTTGGATAGCTTTTCAGAAGCCATCGCCGCCGAGAAGTTTGGTTGGCTTGAACCACCTAACTCTACTGCCACTCGAGGAAACGTAACAAAAAGAATGTTTTTGAAGCGAGATGGAAATGGTCAACCTTATTTGATGAACCTCATGACGTTTAATTTTCCGGACTCTGACCTTAAATTAATGACAACTGTAAACGCCGTCCCATCTGGCGTACAATTACCAGAAGGTTTTTAGAAAAATGGCAAATCTACATTTCGAACTCGTAACCCCAGAGAAACTCGTCCGTTCGGAAGATGTATTCATGGTGGTTGTGCCCGGTACCGAGGGTGATTTTGGCGTGCTTGCCAATCATGCTGGCGTGATGTCGACCATCCGCGATGCGGAACTGGTTATTTACGCCAGCGAAGGCGCGACGCCGGAGAAGATTTCCGTGCAGGGCGGCTTTGCCCAGGTCAATGAAAAGGGCCTGACGGTTCTGGCCGAGGCTGTTTCCTGATCTGATCCTTGATCGTCCGCTATCAGTCTGAATAGCGGGTAAATATCCACAACGCCATATTGGCCAGAAGGCTATAGGCCAATATCGCATAGGCCGCGCCGAGACCGCCCAGACCGGGTATCAAAACCGTCAGCAGGCCGAGCAGAACCGATGCTGCGGCAGCGCGTATCCACAGGATAGCCCGGGGGCGGCCAGCGGCCATCAAATTGGGTTCGAAATTGACACCCCATAGTTCGACCGCCGCAGCCAGTGCCAGAACCAGAAGTATCGGATAGGCCGGCAGAAACGCATCTCCGGCAATCAGCTGCAACGCCGGTTTCCCGAGCAGAAGCGCAATGATCACCAACAATACGGAACCGACCGCGGATATGCGGCTGGTCTGTGCGAACAGCGTCTTGCGGGCGTCGCCGCCCTCATGCGAATCCACTGCGCTCAGTTCCGCATAAACGGCTCGACCGAGCATATCGGCGAGCCGCGCGACCGCGTCTTTCAACTGATAGGCCAATCGAAACAGTCCGGCGGCGGCCGGGCCGACAAAAAAGCCAACAACCAGCAACGGAACCTGCTGCGCGATAGCTCTTACGGTCGTGCCGAGATTGGTGATCCAGAGAAAGCTGAAAAATTGCGAGAAGCTTCTTGGTGTCGCAAGTATCTGGGAGAACCCGAGGCCGGCAAACCGGACGGGCGTGACCAGCCGGACCGTGACCCAATAGGCGATGCAAGTGAGTATCTCCGCAGCAGCCCAGGCGATCAGAAAGCCCTTGATATCGGGCGAGAAAGACCAGGCCAGCAACGCGCCGCCAAATCGGGCCAGCGGCGTCATCGCAGCGGCCATTGCACCGTCGCGGAAACGGTCAAACAGGCGCAATATCCCGATGGCGGAGGAACGCACACTGAGCAGGCTGACAACCGCAAACAGGATTGCCATTCTTATCATCTCATCCTGCCAGCCGAACTGGTGCGCGAAAATCGCGATCAAGCCGGTAACCAGCAATATCCCGAGCAGAGCCGAGCTGACGTCCAGCAGCAGACAGAATGCAGCGAGCCTGTTAATCTCGTCATCTGCCTTTCTTGCCTGCAGCTGGCTGCCGAAGCGAATGACCAGTTGCCAGCTTTCAAAGGAGACAAATGCCGAAGCGACCTGTGCCGTCACCAGTATCAGCGTGAAATATCCAAATCCGGCGGGCTCGAGCAGCCTGGTGGCCAATGCCAGATAGAATAGGCTCAGCACCGCACCGAAACCCTTCCCGGCCAGCAGCCAGCCAAGGTTTTTGATCACGCGACTGAGCGAGCTATTGGCCTCGAAAAAGGATCGAACCCCGATAATAATCTTGTTATTCAACAGTACACCTGCAATCCGACCAACAGAAATTCATGTCCGAGGAAACCCGTCAGACATACTGGATCCATTTGTATGAAAATTGCCTTCCTGTTCATTGCAGAAGCGTATCAAACTTATCACGGCTACACCATAGCTCTGGAACTCGCCAAACGCGATGGGTGTGACGTGATCGCATATTATAATGATCCGACAGTGCCGGAGCATTTGCAGCGGATAGCGACTGCAAATGGCGTCAAACCCGTACCTGTGAAACGCCTGAAACGCGGTTTTCTGGGCTGGATGATCCAATCGGTGCGCTTTCTGGGTATGGCAAAAAACCAGGTCATGCGCGCGAATATGCGGGAACTATTATCCTATGATGTCATCGTTTCGGTCGAGAATACAGTCGCCTGGCTGGCCAAAAAGCGCACATCCGACCGTCCTGTTTTCGTGTTCAAAAGCCATGGCGCGGGCGACAGGGATGTCGCCTGGCATCCCCGTATCGCAGAGTTCGATCTGCTCCTGCCACACGGATCCAAGACAGCGGAACGATATCTGGAACAGGGACTGGGTCAGCCGAACGGGATCGTAACAACCGGCTATCTGAAAACCGAGGTCACGGAGCGGCTGCGCAAGGGAGAGGAGGCGTTGTTTGAGAACGATCGGCCGACCGTCATCTACAATCCGCATAAGGACCGGAAGCAATCATCATGGCGACAGGCAATCGAGCCGATGCTCGACCAGTTTGCCAAACAGGATATATTCAACCTGATCGTAGCGCCCCATATCAAGATGTTCCGCAGACGGTCGGCAAGCGTTAGACAGAAGTGGGAAAGCCGCAGCACCGAGAATATCCTCATCGACACATGCTCGAACCGCCTGCTTGATAACAGCTATACTGTCGCGGCGGATATTTATATCGGGGATGTCAGCAGTCAGGTTTATGAGTTCACGGCCCGGCCCAGACCGTGCATATTTCTCAATTTCAACAAGATAGATTGGCGGAACAACCCCAATTATCTGTTCTGGCAAATGGGTGAGGTTATTGACGACCCTGCTGAGATATTTGCCGCAGTGGCGCGGGCGCGCGAAATGCATCCGCAATATATCGAGATACAGAAAAAACTGACCCGCGACGCGCTAGGCGATGACATTGAAAACGGAGCCGAATATGCGGCGGACGCGATTATGGACTATTATCACCATGGCAAAGCACAGCGTAAATAGGGAAAGCAATCGTTCCTGATTGACCATTTTTGAGGGATGCTGCTGCTGGGCATGTGACTTTGGAGCGACCGGCATCTCGCATTGTTTAAGCAAATTTCCCAATTAGCCTAGGCTTCCAGTACTGTCGTCGCCTTCCGGGAGCTGCGCCAGAGCAGCAATCCACTGAAAATTATCAACAGGCCACCAAACATCGCGGTCCGGTCTATCGGATCATCAAAGACAAAGATGCTAATGGCCGTCGCGATCAGCAACTGGATATAGACAATCGGGGCGATCGCCGCCGCGGTCGTTCGCATCGTTGCCATGAACAGCAGGAAATGACAGCCCGTCGCAGTCAGTGACACCAGCATGCAGCGCAGCACAACGTCCCAATGCGGCGCACCGGGGACGGCCATGACAGGGACCAGCCAGTGCCCGATCAGCGAAGCAATGATCAGAAATATTGCCGCCCAGAAAGCAATATAGAATTGCGCCGCGTAGATCGACCGCTGGGTAGATACCATGCGGTTGAGAATCAGCATTGTCGACATGGCAAAGGCGGAAATCAGCGGCAAAATAGCCACCCAGCCGAAGGCCGCGACATTGGGACGCAGCATGATCAGCACCCCGGCAAATGCAATGATCGTTGCGACCCATGTCCGGGGCGGCATCTTTTCTTTCAGAAACCAGCCGGAAAATAATGCGGTGAGGATCGGGTTGATAAAGGATATCGCCACCGCATCAGCCAGCGGCATGATATAAATGGCGGAAAAGAAACTGATGGTCCCGACAAACAGCGCAAATCCTCGCGCGACGTGAAGCCACCCGGTTGACCTGAAAGCCGCGACGCCCCTCCCGCATGAACAGGATTACCGCGAGGGCCAGCGCACCGATCGCAAAGCGAAGCGCTGCCACCGCTGACGCAGGCCAGTCTCCCGCCATAGACTTGATCACCGCATCACCGAGCGGGAAACCGGCAAAGGCCACCAGCGCGAGTGTGATACCCCCGGCAGCCGCCCGATCACGAGAATGGTCAGCTGTCAAAATTTTGTACCTTGCGCATATTGACGGCTTAGCGGCTGCTTTACGCGGAGCAAGTCACAAAAACACAGGAACAATCGTCCTGCTGAAATCAGGCAGATTTACCAGTTTATTAACCATTTTCGCGGAAAGAGGGCATTGATCGTGTGACATTAGACATATCGGACAGAATAGCATGAGCGCATTTGGCAAGAAAAATGGACTGGGCGGCGGTAAACCGTCCTTTGGCGTAGCGAAGCCCATGACCGGTGGCGGCAAGAAGATCGCCGAGTCAGAAAATCGCGTCGACAATCTGGGTGGCAATCAGTTTCCGCCGCTCGAATCCATTCCTCTCACCGATGACGAAACGCCGTCCTCGCCAGCTCCTGCGCAAAGTGACGCAATGGCGCGCCTTTCCGAGCGTTCGCAACCGCTTGCAGAAGATTCCGAAAAGGAAGAGGGCTTTGGTGCCTCGGTCCACAAGATCAAGGAACAGGTGCTGCCGCGCCTGCTAGAGCGCGTCGACCCGGAAGCCGCCGCGACCCTGAACAAGGAAGAACTGACCGAAGAATTCCGCCCGATCATCATGGAAGTGCTGACCGAGTTGAAGCTCACGCTCAACCGGCGCGAACAATTCGCGCTGGAAAAAGTTCTGGTCGACGAATTGCTCGGCTTTGGACCGCTCGAAGAGCTGCTGAGCAATCCGGACATCTCGGATATCATGGTCAACGGTCCCGAACAGACCTATATCGAAATCAAGGGCAAGCTAGAAATTGCACCGATCCAGTTTCGTGACGAGGAACATCTGTTCCAGATCGCCCAGCGGATCGTCAACCAGGTCGGTCGCCGCGTCGACCAGACAACGCCGCTTGCCGATGCGCGTCTGAAGGACGGTTCGCGTGTGAACGTAATCGTTCCGCCGCTGAGCCTCAAAGGCACCGCGATCTCGATTCGTAAATTTTCCGAGAAACCGATCACGCTCGATATGATGAAGGGCTTCGGCTCCATGTCCGATGACATGTGTACGGCGCTCAAGATTGCCGGCGCATGCCGCTTCAACGTCGTTATCTCGGGCGGTACCGGTTCCGGTAAGACGACCATGCTCAATGCTATGTCGAAAATGATCGATCCGGGTGAACGCGTGCTGACGATCGAGGATGCCGCCGAGCTTCGTCTGCAACAGCCGCACTGGCTGCCGCTCGAAACCCGTCCGCCAAACCTTGAAGGCGAAGGCGCGATTACCATCGGCGATCTCGTGAAGAACGCCCTGCGTATGCGTCCTGACCGGATCATCCTTGGTGAGATTCGTGGCGCGGAATGTTTCGACCTTCTGGCCGCCATGAACACCGGTCATGATGGCTCCATGTGTACGCTTCACGCCAACAGCCCGCGCGAATGTCTCGGCCGTATGGAGAATATGATCCTGATGGGCGACATCAAAATCCCGAAGGAAGCCATTTCCCGCCAGATCGCGGAATCGGTCGATCTGATCGTCCAGGTGAAACGTCTGCGCGATGGTTCACGCCGTACCACCAATATTACCGAGGTGATCGGGATGGAAGGCGACGTGATCGTCACCCAGGAATTGTTTAAATATCAATATCTTGACGAGGATGCCGACGGCAAGATCATCGGTGAATATCAGTCTGCCGGTCTGCGCCCCTATACGCTCGATAAAGCGCGGCAATATGGCTTCGACCAGCCCTTGCTGGAAGCCTGCCTCTAGGCTCGCGCTCAGTCGGTCGAGAGTATTCCCAGACCAAAGCCTATCGATATCCCGAAGGTCAGCAACGCAAGAGCGGTTATGGTCGACCACGGCATAAAACCGACATCTTCTATATCACGGCGATTGCTGCGGCGCCGGTTACCGATCTCCGAAATCACGGCAACCGTGCCCGACAACCCGCAGATCACCATCCACAGCGGCGGCATATGGGTTTAACCCTTGTCCAGCATATTGATAATACCTGAGAAATCCGAGCCGCCCTGCCCTTGTTCTTCGGCATATTTCTCATAGAGTTTCGCGGCTTCCGCGCCCATCGGTACATCCGCTCCGGCGCTTTGGGCGGCTTCCATCGCGAGACGAAGGTCCTTGAGCATCAGCGCCGCAGCAAAGCCGCCCTGATAGCCATGGTCCGCCGGGCTTTGCGGGCCGACGCCGGGAACCGGACAATAGCTGGTCATTGACCAGTTCTGCCCCGAAGCTTTCGATGAAATATCGTAGAAGTTCTGCAGATCGAGGCCCAGTTTCTCGGCCATCTTGAATGTTTCGCAGGTCGCGATCATCGAGGCACCGAGCAGCATGTTGTTGCAGATCTTCGCTGCCTGTCCGGCACCATTGCCGCCGGCGTGGATTACTGCCTTGCCCATGTCGGACAGGATCGGTTCGGCGCGTTTAAAACCTTCGTCGCTGCCGCCGACCATGAAGGTCAATGTACCGCCATTGGCGGCCGCGATACCGCCGGAAACCGGAGCATCCACAGGGACAAGCCCCTTGGCATCGGCCATGGTCGCCACGTCGCGGGCGCTGTCGACGTCGATGGTCGAGCAGTCGATCACCAGAGTGCCGGGATTGGCGTTGATGACGATTTCATATTCATAGACTTTACGGACATGGGTACCGGCCGGGAGCATGGTGACCACGGCTTCCATATTCTGGACCGCTTGCGCCGCGTCGCTGACCGGATGACAGCCCGCCTCACCCGCCTTGGCCAGCGCTTCGCCGGACAGGTCAAAAGCATAGACCTCGTGCCCCGCTTTTGCGAGATTGGCCGCCATGCCGCCGCCCATATTGCCAAGGCCGATAAATCCGATTTTCATTATATGTTTCCCATCAAACAAAGAGCAAAGTAAGGCCCAGAAAAATCATTATTGGACCAAATATCAAACAAAGAACCGGCTGCACATAGGCCATAGCGCGATCCCATCTATTATGCGGAAGCGGTGTTTCGCTGCTCATCTTCAACAACGCCGCTTCTACCAGGTTAATCCGTTCTTCCCGCCGATGTTTCCACCCGGTAGAACCTAAGCAGACAAACAAAAGCCCAAAGCCAAGCAGTCCGATGGCTTTTAGAATTACCGACCCTTCCATTGGCCTTCGCGCTTCTCGATAAAGGCAGCCATGCCCTCTTTCTTGTCTTCAGTGGCGGTCAGGATCTGGAACAGCCGGCGTTCGAACACCAATCCCTGCTCAAGATTATTTTCAAAGGCAGCATTGACCATTTCCTTGTTCACCTGAGCGGCCATTGGCGGCATCGAGGCAACGAGAGCGGCGGATTTCAGCGCTTCGTCAAGCAGGTCATCATGCGGCACCACACGGGCGACGAGACCGGAGCGTTCAGCTTCCTCGGCATCCATCATCCGGCCTGTGAGGCACATTTCCATCGATTTGGCCTTGCCAATCGCGCGGGTCAGGCGCTGCGAGCCACCCATACCCGGTGCGACACCCAGCTTGATTTCCGGCTGGCCGAATTTGGCCTTGTCGCTGGCGATGATATAATCCGCCATCATCGCCAGTTCACAGCCGCCGCCGAGCGAGAAGCCGTTGACCGCCGCGATCCACGGCTTGCGGGTCGCCTTGACGATATGGCTGGTCCATTTCGCGAAGAAATCCTCGAGGTAGAAATCGGCGGCGGACTTGTCGTACATTTCCTTGATATCGGCACCGGCAGCAAAGGCCTTGTCACCGGAGCCGGTCAGCACCGCGCAATTTTGCGTGTCGTCGGCCTGAAATGCAGCAAAAGCTTCGATCAATTCGTCAAGCACCTGGCTGTTTAGCGCATTCAGCGCCTTGGGACGGTTGAGGGTAATCAGGGTAACCGCACCCTTTTTCTCGGTCAGAATTGTTTCGTAAGTCATAAGGGCTTCCATTCTTCTTTTGCTGGCAGGGGTGCGAAAATCGCATCAATCCATTCGTCGGTCACTTCTTCGGGGGTGGCCGGATTCCATTTCGGATCATTGTCCTTGTCGATTATCAGTGCCCGCACGCCTTCGAGGAAATCGTGCATCACCAGCACATGAGAGCCGATGCGATATTCGTTGCGCATCTCGTCGGCGAAGCTTTCCATCGCCGCGCCTTCCTTGAGCTGGCGCAAAGCCACCTTGCAGGTCTGCGGGCTTTTAGTGCCCAGAGTACCCCGTTCCTTGGCTGCCCAGTCGCTGTCATCGGCATCAAGCGCAGCCAATATGTCCTCATAACGGTCCGAGGCGAAAAACTTGTCGACCTTGTCGAGATTGCTGGCGATCCGTGCCTCCGGAATATTGTCAGAAAGCTGTCCCAATATACCTTCGATCCGGTCCGGGTTTTCGGCAATTCTCTGCTTCGCTTCTTCCAGCGAATCTGATGGCAAATAATGGGTCGCGAGGCCCACTTCCTTGCATTCCGCTCCATCCAGACGTGCGCCGGTCAACGCCAGAAATTGGCCCAAACGTCCGCTCAATCGAGATAGATACCAGCCACCGCCAACATCCGGGAACAGGCCAATGCCCGTTTCCGGCATGGCAAAGCGTGTATTCTCCGTCGCCACGCGATAGGGCGCAGGCTGGGATATACCCACGCCGCCGCCCATGGTGATACCATCCATGAAAGCGACCAGCGGTTTGGGATATTCGAACATCAGATGGTTGAGCTGATATTCCTTGTAGAAAAACGCGCGACCTTCCTTGCCGTCCGCCATACCGGATTCGCGCAGCATGGCAATATCGCCACCGGCGCAAAAACCCCTGCCTTCGCTATGATCGATGATCACCGCTTCGATTTCGTCATCGTCGCGCCATGCGAGCAGCGCGTCGATCATCCCCAAACACATGTCGAGATTGAGCGAATGGATCACTTTGGGCCGGTTCAGGCTGATATGGCCAACCCGGCCGGTTTTTCTGATAATGAGATCTTCTGTCATAATTTACCTTATTGCCGAAGCAGTTCGCGCGAAACAATCATCCGCATAACCTGATTGGTGCCCTCGAGAATGCTATGCACCCGCAAATCGCGCCAGAAACGTTCGATAGGATAGTCCTGCAAATAGCCATAGCCGCCAAACAGTTGCAGCGCATCGTTGACGATCTTGCTGCCATTGTCCGTAGCGAGGCGCTTAGCCATGGCCGCGAATTTGGTCTTGTCCGGCGCGCCTTCGGTCACTTTGGCGGCCGCAAGATAGAGCAATGCCCGCGATGCTTCGAGATCGGTCGCCATATCGGCGAGCATGAATTGGGTATTCTGGAAGTCGCTGATCGCCTTGCCGAATTGCTTGCGCTCCTTGGTATAATTGACCGCCTCATCGAGACAGCGCTGGGCGCCACCAAGCGAGCAGGCGCCAATGTTCAAACGCCCGCCATCAAGGCCCGCCATTGCAATGCGAAAGCCCTCGCCCTCATCACCGACCCGGTTTTCAATCGGAACGCGGACGTTATCGAAATTAACCTGGGCGGTGGGCTGCGAGTGCCAGCCGAGTTTCTTCTCGTTCGCGCCAAAGCTCACGCCTTCCATGTCCTTTTCGATAACGAGGCAGGTTACACCCTTTGCGCCATCGTCGGATGTGCGCGTCATCGTGACATAGATCTCGTTCTCGCCGCCGCCGGAGATAAACTGTTTCGAGCCGTTGACGATATAGTCGTCACCATCACGGACCGCCTTTGTTTTCAACGACGCCGCATCCGATCCCGCACCCGCTTCGGTCAGGCAATAGCTGGCGATTTTCTCCATCGGGACAAGATCGGGAAGATACTTGTCCTTCACCGCCTGCGATCCATATGTGTCGATCATCCAGCTGGCCATATTATGGATCGAGACAAAGGCGCTGGTCGAGGGACAACCATAAGCCATCGCTTCCATGATTATCGCTGATTCGAGACGTCCGAGACCGATGCCGCCAGATTCTTCCGACACATAAATGCCGCCAAAGCCCAGATCTGCCGCTTGTTTGATCGTGTCGCGCGGGAAGATATACTTCTCGTCCCATTCGGCAGCAAAAGGCGTGATCGCGTCGGCGGTAAATTTCTGCGCCATTTCCTGAATGGCAAGCTGGTCTTCGGTCAGGGAAAATTGGGTCATATCTATTTCTTGTTTCTTGCCATGGCTGCGGCGGTTGATTCTGTTCCTCGCATTACCCGCAATATGTTGCCGCGGGCGATTTTTGCAAGGTCAGTGATCGAGCCGGGATCAATATCCTTCTCGGGAGATCAACAGACCTGGCGCTATCGCGCAAGAAATGGTTGGCTTTCATGCACCGGGGTCTAGTCGCGCAGCACCCTCTCGGCAAATAGCTTTTTTGCTACTTTTTGATCATTGCGCTTATACCATCGATTGCCGATGTTACGCTCGGCGGCCAGCATCTGTGTGCGGGTACCATCGGCAAAATCTACATCCGGCTCCATATTGGCGATCGGATCCCGGTAAGCCTCGTCAGCAGTTACAATCGTCCAGCCGCCCGCCTTAAGCGCTGCTGCCAGATCATCGACGAACATGGCGGCAAGATCGGTTTCGTGCAGCAAGATCATCTGCACCGGCGCTCTATCCAGCGTTCGGCGTGCCAGATCATCCGAGAAATTGGCCGATTGCACATAGGATTCGACAAACAGGTCGCGCAGCGCGTTCCAGTCCATGATCTTTCCCGCCCTGGCTGCCGAGATCGCCATATCCTCCAGATACCAGTCGGACGCATCAACCGTTACATAACCGTTCATCAGACCGCGCTTTTTCAGACCAGTACGCACCGCATCCCGCTTCGCTCTGTTTTTCCGCCCTTCATCGAGAAACGGGAAGCGGAACCACGGGCGGTAATTGGGTTTGTCTTTCAGCCAGACTTCCGCTGCATCAATATCGGCAAGGAAGGTCTCGACCGATACGGCTGAGAGCTTGCTGTGTTTGGCAGTATGGTTGGCCAAGACATGTCCGGCCTCGGCATAAGCGGCAATATCGGCCGCGTCATTGTCGTAAGCGGTAATCCGCCCCGTGTTGATGAAGAAGGCGGCTTGTTCGATACCCGCTGTTTTCAGAGCCTCGATCAGCAGCTTCGGCCGCTCGTCCGGTTCCAGAAAAGCGCCCTTGCCGCGCGGCGCATCGTCGAAACTGAAGGCGATGCGCTTGCCGGACATAGCAACCGGCGTTGGCAGGGTCATTGTCTCGTTTGCAACATTGTCCGGACGCCAGAAGGCGAACAGAGCGATCGCCAGCAGAACCGATGGCAGAAACAGCTTGGGCGACAGCGCTAGCAACGCGGCACCGGCAATAATATTGGCTGGACAGTCATGATAATCATGTCCGCCCGAAATGCCGGAATTTCCAGCATTTCGGGCGGCTTGTCCTGATTTGGAACTCTGTTCCGCTCAAGCCTTACCGGACGTTTACCCCATGGTGGGAATGACAAAGGCATCCTTGTTGCCGCCATCGGCAGTACCGTCGGGCCAGCGCTGGGTGATGGTCTTGACCTTGGTCCAGAATTTCACGCCTTCCATGCCGTGCTGGTTGGTATCGCCGAATGCCGAGCGCTTCCAGCCGCCGAAGCTGTGATAGGCGACCGGTACCGGGATCGGCACGTTGATGCCGACCATACCGACATTGACGCGGCTGGCAAATTCGCGCGCCGCGTGTCCGTTGCGGGTGAAGATTGCGACGCCATTGCCATATTGATGCTGGCTCGGCAGCGCGACCGCTTCTTCAAAATTCTTGGCGCGGACGATCTGCAGAACCGGGCCGAAAATCTCTTCCTTGTAGCTTTCCATATCGGTGGTGACATGGTCGAACAAAGATGGTCCGATGAAACAGCCTTCTTCATGGCCCTGCAGCGAGAAGCCGCGCCCATCGACGACCAGTTCTGCGCCTTCGTCAACTCCAGTCTGAATCCAGTTCTCGACCCGTGCTTTTTGCGCCGGATTGACCATTGGGCCGTAATGCGCCTCTTCATCAGTTGAAACACCAACGCGAAGAGCATCCATCGCCGGGATCATCTTTTCGCGCAGACGGTCAGCGGTTTCTTCTCCCACCGGAACGACAACCGGCAGCGCCATGCAGCGTTCGCCAGCAGAACCGAAGGCAGCACCAGACAGATCATTGACAACCTGATCGAGATCGGCGTCAGGAAGAACGATACCGTGGTTTTTCGCGCCGCCCATAGCCTGGACCCGCTTGCCGGCTGCAACGCCGCGCTGGTAGACATAATGGGCGATATCCGAAGAGCCGACAAAGCTGATCCCGCCGATAGCCGGATGATCGAGAATGGCGTCGACCATTTCCTTGTCACCTTGCAGACATTGCAAAATGCCTTCTGGCAGGCCGGCTTCGAGCATCAGTTCGACCAACCGTACAGGCACCGATGGATCACGCTCGGACGGTTTCAAAATGAAGGCGTTGCCGGTCGCGATCGCAGGACCGAACATCCACATCGGAATCATCGCCGGGAAGTTGAACGGGGTGATGCCGGCACCAATACCGATCGGCTGGCGCATCGAATAGACATCGATGCCGGGGCCTGCGCCCTGGGTATATTCGCCCTTGAGGATATGCGGAATGCCGCAGCAGAATTCGATGACTTCCAGTCCGCGCTGAATATCGCCCTTCGAGTCCGCGATCACCTTGCCATGTTCGATCGACAGCAGATTGGCCAGTTCGTCCATATGCGCTTCGACCAGTTCCTTGAACTTGAACATCACCCGCGCACGCCGCTGCGGGTTGGTAGCGGCCCAGGCTGGCTGTGCCGCCAGTGCCGCGTCGACCGCCTTGTCGAGCACCGCTGCATCGCCAAGATCCACCTTGCCCTGGATACCGCCATTATTCGGGTCGAAAATATCGCTCTGGCGGGACGCTGCTGCGGTTCCTCCGGAGGCCAGAACATGGGTGACAGTGCGCATTGAATAGACTCCTGATTGCTTTTGCGGGCTATATGCTATTTACCGCAACAATGCACAACAGCTGTTTCCCTATCTTTTATGGCAATATTGCATGAGCAATGACGGCGCCGCCGGACAGAACCGGCCGATGGCAGGAATTCTCACGCGTCTGGCAGCGATGCTCTCGCTCGCGGTCATGTTTGCCTTTGTCAAACTGGCCGGTGAGCAAGGCGTGCATGTCACCGAAAGCCTGTTCTACCGCCAGTTGATCGCCATGCCGCTGATCTGCTTTCTGATCATGCGGAGCCGGGAGGGCTGGCCGTCGATCATCTCGAACAAGCACAAGCTCCATATCCTTCGCTCCTGCCTCGGCATTTTTGCGATGGGCCTCAACTTCTGGGCGATGACCCTGCTGCCGCTGGCCGATGCCACGACGATCAGCTTCACCGTTCCGATTTTCGCCACCCTGTTCGCCGCGATATTCCTGCGGGAGAAGGTTGGCATCAGACGCTGGTCGGCGATCCTGATCGGTTTTGTCGGCGTGCTGATCGTGGTCCAGCCGGGCGGTTCGCTGATCCCCGCTTTCGGCGCAGCCGTCGCCCTGAGCGGCGCGCTGGTCACGGCGGCGGTCACCATGGTCATCCGTATGCTGGGCCGCACCGAAACCAGCGTTGTCACGATATTCTGGTTCTCGGTCTACACCCTGCCCGCGCTGGCCATCTGCGCCTTCATCTATGGTGGCGGCCATGACGCACAGACTTGGGCCTATCTGCTTGGCGTCGGAATATTCGGTGCGCTGGGGCAGCTGTGCATCACCCAGTCGCTGCGCTATGCGCCGGTGTCGACGATCGTGCCGATGGACTATAGCGCACTGATCTGGGCCAGCTTCTTTGGCATCGTCATCTTCGACCAATATCCCGGCCTGTCGATCTGGCTCGGCGCACCGGTTATCATCGGCTCGGGCCTGTTCATCGCCTGGCGCGAACATGTGCGGGCAACCAAGCTGACGGTTGCCAATGCGGAACCGAGCGCATAGTCACTTCCGTTAAAGGGAGAGAGACATGCTGAAATTCATATCGTCCATCGGGGCGGCGCTGGCGCTGCTGTTGGCCAGTGGCGCGCAGGCCAAAGAGGTGCCCGCGGCCCTCCCCTATCCCGACGTCACCATCTTCGAAGCCGCGAAGATCATCACCATGGAGCCCGGCTATCCCGAGGCCCGCTATGTCGCGACCGCCGACGGTATCATCCTTGGGCTTGGCCAGACGTTGGACGATCTGGAAGCATGGACGCGGGATCGCAACGTCACCGTCGACCGGCAATTTGCGAAGCAGGTCCTGATGCCCGGTTTTGTCGAGCCGCATGTCCATCCGATGCAGACGATCATGATGCTGCCGATGCCGTTCATCAGCCCCGAGGAGTGGAAGCTCCCCGGCAAGACCTACCCTGCGGCTCGCGGCAAGGCGCAATATGAGCAGCGCCTGCGCGCAGAAATGGCCAAGAGCGAGGACGCCCTGTTCATCACCTGGGGCCATCACAAGCTGTTCCACGGCGACATGGACCGCGCCGAGCTCGACCGCATTGCGCCCGACCGGCCGGTGGTGATCTGGCAGCGCAGCTTCCACGAGATCATCGCCAACAGCAAGGCGCTGACCCTGCTCGGTATCGGCGATGAAGCGGCGTTCACCGCGGCGTTCAGCAAGCCCGCTATCGATCCCGGCCACGCCGATTATGCCAGCGGCATCATCCACGAAACCGCTTTGTTCAACGGCATCGAGATGCTGCGCCCCTATCTCTTCTCGCCGGCCAAGGTGCAGCAGGGCCTGACCGACATGCGCCAGATGATGCTGGAGAATGGCGTCACCACCAGCGCCGATCTCGCTTTCGGCGGCTTTGGCGGACCGGAGATGGAGTCGGCTCTGTTCAAGAGCCTTTATGACCAGCCGACGACGCCATCGCGGATCCTCGCGATCCCCGTTGCGCCGCTGGTTACCGGCGATCCCAATGTCTGGCTCAAGGATATGAAAGCCAGATATGACAGCAGCAAATTCTTCTTCTCCAACCGAGTGAAGCTGTTCGCCGACGGCGCCTTTTTCGCCCAATATATGCAGATGAACCCGCCCGGTTACAGCGACGGTCACGAGGGCAAGTGGCTGACCGAACCGGAGGAATTGCTCAAGCAGACCGAGCGTTTCTGGGACGCCGGCTGGAACCTCCACACCCATGTCAATGGCGACAAGGGGCTCGATGTGGTGCTCGACATCACCGAAAAGCTCGCCCCGCGCAACGGCCAGAACATCGTGATGGAGCATCTCGGCTATTCGACCGAAGCGCAGAACCGGCGGATCGGGGATATGGGCCTCTATGTCTCCGCGCAGCCGAATTATATCCGCATCCTCGGCGATGCCTATGCGAAGACCGGCATGGGTCCCGACCGCGCGGCGCAGATGAGCCGGCTCGGTTCGCTCGAGCGCAAGAGCGTGCCGCTCGGCCTGCACAGCGACTTCAACATGGCGCCGATCGACCCGCTCTATCTCGCCTGGGTGGCGAGCAACCGGATCACCCTCGACGGCAATGTCAAGGCACCGAAGGAACGACTCTCGCTCGACAAGGCGCTGCGCGCAATCACCGTCGAGGCGGCGCAGGTGATCGGACTGGACGCCATGGTCGGCAGTATCGCCACCGGCAAGAAAGCCGATTTCACCGTGCTCGACCGCGATCCCTATGTCGGTGGTGCGGCGAAGTTGCGGGAGGTCGGGATCAAGGGCGTGATATTCGAGGGGCGCTGGTTCCCGGCGGAATAGCGCGTCTGCAAACACCGATCGCACTGAGCCTGTTGAAGGGCTTGCCGCAAGCAAGCTGGACCGCTTCGTCATCCTGAACTTGTTTCAGGACCTCGGGCGGCGGTGCGCAATCTCAAGGGGTCCTGAAACAAGTTCAGGATGACGAGTGCCCCTTGGTCCGTTCGTGTCGAGTGTAGTCGAGACACATGGCGCAAGGCTTCTCGACTACGCTCGAAGCGAACGGATTTTTGCCCTCAACGATCTCAAAGTTCGTCAAAGTTAGGGCCAAGAACGGTTTCTCCCGACAGGCATCACGAGCCATTTTTCTCACACAAAGCCACAAAGTCACAAAGGCTTATCATGCCTTCCTGACACCCTTTGTACCTTTGTGTCTTAGTGTGAGCCCACAAAGAACCCCGTTCGTCCTGAGCTTGTCGAAGGACCGTATCGCTACGAACTGGCCTCAACCGCGCCCACAATTAAAACTTTACACAAACCCTCCCTTTTGTTTTCCGCGACCTTTGCCCCAAAGCCGCAGTTTTCCGGTCTTGTCTCTCCGCCACCATGGCGGCGAGTGTAACCTTTAGGCGAACCGGGCGATCTGGTCCGGTTGGTTCCGGCGGGCGAGCGCTATCGCCGTCATCTTATCCAAATTGTCAAAGAGCCAAGACGAGGATAAGCGATTGGGGTAGGTGTAGGAAAGACCTATGTGCAATGCCGTCATGCCATGACGCCACCCGCTTTCCCCGAAGGCCGCGTTCGCTGCAAAGCAGGTCAATCGGTGCCAGACAGCGGGAACAGAAAGACATTAAACCGTGATGAACGCAAAAGCGGACATCGCCTTTGGTCGCTTTTGCCGGCAACAATTGGGTGGGAAGCGGTCATTGACTCTTCTTCCAGATGATGTCCGCTAACTCCCGAAGGCGGACACTAGATGCTCATTTGAATGCACCAATATTTGCTGTTGCATTTTTCTGAACCAAGACCGCCTTCCATCGAAAAAATATGCACTGTCTGTGGTGGCCATCCAATATCGTAGACTGATACCCCGAAAATTGTTGCGGTGTTCAATCTTTTTCTACCGGTTCGTAGCTTAACAAATCACCGGGTTGGCATTTCAACTCCCGACAGATCGCCTCAAGCGTGGTAAAACGCATTGCCTTTGCCTTACCGGTTTTCAGGATGGAGAGGTTGGCAAGCGTGATATCCACCCGCTCGGCCAGTTCGGTCAGGGTCATGCGGTTATCGTGCAGCAGATCGTCGAGCTTGACTCGAATAGCCATTAAACCGTCCCATCCAGTTCTTCCTGCATTTCCGCCCCGCGATCAAAAACCCGCGCGAGGATGATAAGCAGCAAGACGAGCAAAATACCGGAAATCGATATGCTGGCATCAGGCGACATTTCAAAATCTACCCCCGGTTTCGGATCACCGAGCATTGTGACCACGCCTGTAGCAAGCAGGCTTGCGCAAAATGTTACAATTTGGATTCCGACGGCTGCAATGCCAATACCGCGCAGCCGGGTACCGTTGATATGGGTAAAGGGGTTGCCCTCACCAACCGAGCGCACGATCCGACGCAAACGATCGACCGCAAAAAGCGTCAGCAACATCAAGACAACCGCCAGTGCCATTATCAATGCGATCATCCCGAAAATCTCAGGTTCGGGCGGGCTCACAAATGCCTTTGCCATTTCCGCCAGCAGATATTGATAGGTGAATGGTATTGTCAGCAAGCAAATTGTGACAACGCCTATTCCAGCCAACAAAACCCACTTGCTAAAAGCCAATATGCTACGCGCGGATTTGAGCACGATATCATTTGATTGTGAATCCTTTTTCATATTCGTTTCCATCACCGAGTCTCCGTAATTTATTGTCCTTCAATAATCTACATATTGATATATGGCAATATAATTATTGATTATCGATATGGAATATGCCACATGCTTTTCACTTCGGAACATCAGTCCGTTGGGAAACAGGGAGAAATGGCCAATGTTGGAAAACTATCGGAAAATGGGCGGCCTTGCGGCTTTGACGGAGGCGCTGTGCTATATTGTCGGGTTCGCGATATTTGTCTTTTTCCTCGATTTTCCAGGCAATTCCAACCCTGTTGAGAATGTAGAGTTTCTCATCGAGAATAAAATTCTCATCATGTCCACCATGTCGACAATCTATATATTTGCCGCGCTGGTTTTGGCTGTTCTGATCTTGGCACT
Organism: uncultured Sphingorhabdus sp.; assembly: GCA_963974765.1. Lineage (GTDB taxonomy): Bacteria > Pseudomonadota > Alphaproteobacteria > Sphingomonadales > Sphingomonadaceae > Parasphingorhabdus. The sequence goes on along the minus strand of CAXBEI010000001.1, from coordinate 1,693,929 downwards.
GCATGACCAATTGAAGGAAAAATCGCCCAAAGCGATGCAAGTCGCAACATCGGTGGGCCTCATTTGGGCTGGCGTGGTTGTAGCCAGCGGGATGATTTTCAATGTCGGCGCGGAAGGCGTGATCAGTATATATGCAAATGATCCTGAACGAGCTGCTACACTTTGGATGGCGGTTGGCATTGTTCAAGACGGATTGGGCGGTGGAATCGAGCTCCTGGGAGGCGTGTGGATTCTCATCATTAGCTGGACTGGTTTGAAGAGCGGTATTTATCCGAAGTTTCTTAACTATCTGGGAATTATCCTGGGATGTGCAGGCGTCCTGTCCGTTGCTCCTTCCTGGGAAATTTTTGTCGAGATTTTTGGACTCGGCCAAATCGTCTGGTTTATCTGGCTTGGAACGATCATGTTGCGCGATAAGGCAGCGGCTTGACCGAGCTGCATCCGATTGGACTGATCCATTTCGCGGTCGGCGCGATAGCATTGCTGGTCGGTGCAGCGGCACGGACATTTCGTAAGCGGTATCCGCTTCCTACCGAAAGCGGACTAAGCGTCAGGCTGGAGTGAACGTCCGCAACTGGGGCGCTAGCCGCCATTCAGTATCCGAATGCGCAATGTCCGCTTTCCTGCCCAAAGCAGAATTGGTTCCCCTCCGCCCCACTCTCCCGGGAACCAAATCGAACCAAAACAACCACTAGTTAATAGTAGCACCCTATAACCCTGTGATAGAAGGGCCGGATTGCAGGCTTTGCGCCGGGCTGTTTGTCCGGCCAGCGACCGTTTCATCCGGGGGGATATATTATGGCATTTATCAATCATTTTGACGAGGCCGAAGACGAGCGGAACTATGTGCACGACGAGCGCGTGTCCCGGCTCAAGGCGACGCGGGCGGTGCTCATTCTCGGGCCGCTGATCTTCCTCGGTTTCTTCATGCTGACCCCGGTGTTTTCGTCGAACCAGGCCTTTGCGACCTTCAATATCACGACGATGGCGATTGTCGGTTTTTTCGCGCTGGCGATATTTGCAACAACCAACCGCCATTATGTCGAATGGCCCTGGCTGGATATCCTGCCGTTCGTGGCCATGACGGTTGCCGCGGCTGTGCTGATGACAGTGTTGGTGCGGACCACCGCTGAAAATGACCTTGATATCACCAAGATTGCCGTGGTTTTCTTTGGCCTGATCTATTTCATCGCCAGCGTCGCCTTTGTCGCCAATGTGCGGCTGTTCATGATCTGGGCGATCGGCACGCTGGGCGTGTTCATCGTCTATATGGACAGCCATGGCATCGACGTTGACGAAATGTATCACACCATCGTCAACATCAGCTTCTTCCTGCTGTTCGCGATCTTCTCCAACTGGGAAGCCGATCGCCGGGCGCGGGCCATGTATGTCGCGCGCCAGGAGCTTAATCAGGAACGCAAGAAGACCGAGAAGCTGCTCTATAATGTCTTGCCGCAAGCGGTGGCCACGCGGCTGCGCGCCGGCGAAGTGGTGGCCGATTCCTTCTCCGATATCTCGGTGGTTTTCATCGATATTGTCGGTTTCTCGAAACTGTCCAAACAGCTTTCGCCGGGCCATCTGGTCGAACAGCTGAACGGGTTTTTCCTGATCGCCGATCAATGCGCGTCCCGCTATGGCATCGAGAAAGTGAAGACTATTGGCGATTGCTATCTGGCGGTGTCGGGCGGCACGGCTTCCAACGGTCCGGGCGCGAAGGACGCGGTCAGCTTCGCCAAGGATGTGATCGCGGATATGCAGAGCCGGGCGACGGCAAGCGGGATCGACATTCAGTTGCGGGTCGGCATCCATAGCGGTCCTGTGGTCGGCGGCGTGGTCGGCACCAGTCGGCTGGCCTATGATTATTGGGGCGATACGATGAATATCGCGAGCCGGATCGAAGGCGCGGCCGAGCCCAATGGCATCGCTGTATCCGCCGCAACCTATTTTCAATGTACCGAAGCCCATGAATTTGACGCGCCCGAAACCATCGCGCTGAAGGGCGTCGGCGATACGGTGATTTACCGGATCAAGCCGGAGATTGCAGAGTGATCTGACAGCCCGGGGCGCCGGTCGGTGGCCCGGCTGCTACCGCTTCATCTTTTCGAACAGGTCGACCAACTCGTCGAATTTCTCGCGCTGTTCTTCGGGATCGCCGGTGGCAATCGCTTCGCTGACGCAGCAGGCGGCGTGGTCCTTGAGGATCTGGCTCTCGACCTTGGCGAGCGCGGATTTTACCGCCTGCATCTGGTGCAATATGTCCATGCAATAGCGGTCTTCCTCGACCATTTTCGCGATCCCGCGAACCTGCCCCTCGATGCGCTTCAACCGGTTCAGTTTCGCGGTGATATTGTCTTTTGTCATGATCCCGTCCCTATCACGCAGCGAACAGCTTGTAACTCATCCACAGCGCCATGCCGACCATGAAAATATTCTCGGTCAGCGAGATGAAGCCGAGCGGCACATTGCTGTCGCCGCCGACGCACGCGCATTTGAGCTCGCGTTTCTGGATATAGACGGCGTAGAAGACCGAGACCGCACCGATCGTACCGATGAACAAAGCCACCGGAATGGCCAGCCACATCGCGACACCGGCGATCATCAGCACGCCGGCCAGACCCTCGCCGAACGGATAGAGATAACCGTAGCGCACCCAGCGCTTGGCGAGCAGGTCATAGTTGAGGAACATGGTCGAGAAGCTCTCGATATCGCGCAATTTCAGATAGGCGAGACCGCACATCGAGAAAGCGACGAACCATTCTGCGGTCAGTATCGAGAACCAGGCACCGGTTGCGACAAAGGCGGCGGCGAGGGCCATCAGCAGGGTCATGGTGAACAGGGCTATGACCGGCTGGTAGCTGGTGTCGCTGCGCTTTTCCTTCGGCTTGTCCTTGCCGAGGGCGACGCGCAATTGGTCATAGCCGCCGACGCGCTCGCCATCGATAAAAGTCTGCGGCGTGGTTTCGACATCATGTTCGGCCTTGAACGCATCGGTCTCCGCGCGGGTGGTCAGAGGACGGTCCTCGACCGTGAAGCCCTGCCGTTCCAGCAGGTCTTTCGATTTCAGCCCGTAGGGACAGATATGCTGCTCCATCACCATGCGGTAAAGCGTTGCGGTTTTGGCGTTGCTCATATTTCACCCTCGAAATCCGGCACGGGTCGTGCGGTGGCATCAGCTTCGGTCATGGCCTTGCCGTTCGTCCGGATATCCCCGATCAGCCATTGCATCTCCTTGATCTCCCGGCGCTGCGCCTTGATGATATTGTCGGCCAGATCGCGCACGCGCCGGTCTTCAATATTGGCGCGTTCACTGGTCAGGATGGCGATGCTGTGATGCGGAATCATCGCTTTCTGCCAGGCCAGATCGGAGATCGTGTCCTGCGAGCGGACCAGATAGAGCGAGCCGGCGAAAAGGGCCACGGCACTGCCAAGGATCAGCGCGTTCTTCCTTCTGTCGTCGTACATGCCGAGCATGAACAGCAACATGACGATCGCCATCGCGCCGCCCATGTAGAGCGCCATCCAGTTCCGCGTTTCACTGAAATGGACATGCTCCAGCGCATAGGTGTTGAGATACATCAGGCCGAACATCACCAGCGTCGAGGTGGCGATCATCACGATAAATCTTGTATATTTTGACATCGTCGTTGCGCTCCTTTCCTTCCTGCACAAGCGGTAATTTCAATGACGCACGAGCCAAAGGGTTGTTCCGGGAAACTTCTGGCCGGACCCTGTCGCGCGGTCGGGCTTTGTCCTGAAACAGACCGCAGCATCGACTCTTGTCATATACCCATAGGGGGTATATAGTTTCTGGCATGATAAAAAGCAATGCCTCCCTTTCCCGCCGCCGGATGATCACCAGTCTGGCCGCGCTGTCCGGTGCCGCCGCCCTGCCCATGCCCGCCTGGGCCATGGGTAAGATGGGTAGCCATGATGGAGGTGCAGTGCGTAAAGGAATCAACGAGCTTTCCGGCGCGAAGATCGACCTGCATATTGCCGATGGCCGCTTTGCCACCGGTGGCCGGTCCGGTCATGCGATTGCGGTCAACGGCACCGTGCCGGGGCCGCTGATCCGGCTGAAGGAAGGCGAGCAGACGATCCTCTCTGTCCATAATATGCTGGATGTCGACAGCTCGGTGCACTGGCATGGGCTTCTCCTGCCGTTCCAGTTTGACGGTGTGCCGGGGATCAGCTTTCCCGGGATCAAGCCCGGCGCACGCTTCGACGTGCCTTTGACGCCGCGCCAGTCGGGAACCTACTGGTGGCACAGCCATAGCGGGCTGCAGGAACAGGTCGGCCATTATGGTCCGATCATCATCGACCCCGCAGGACCCGATCCGGTACAATATGACCGCGAGCATATCATCTTGCTGAGCGAATTCACGCCGATGCATCCGCACCAGATCATGAAGAAGCTGAAAGTCTCGGAGGGCTATTTCAGCATGCAGAAGACCAGCGCCACGGACGATTATCCGCTGAGCGCGGAACAGCGGCGGATGTGGGGTCGGATGCGGATGATGCCGACCGATATCGCGGATGTCTCTGCGCCGACTTATACCTATATGATCAACGGCCATGGTCCGGAGGACGGGCTGGAGCTGCCCTACAAGCCCGGCGAACGGGTCAGGCTGCGGATCATCAATGGCAGCGCGATGTCTTTCTTCAATGTGCGATTGCCGGGTCTGCCGATGACAGTGGTGCAGGCTGATGGCCAGAATGTGCAGCCGGTCGCGGTCGACGAGCTGCAGATCGGTGTGGCCGAGACCTATGACGTGATTGTCACCCCGACCGAAGCGGGCACTTTTGCGATCGCCGCCGAAAGCATGGACCGCAGCGGCATGGCGCAAGCCTCGCTCACCTCGCAACCGGGACGCAAGGCCGCCTTCCCTGCCCTGCGCGATCCGCCGTTGCTGTCGATGGTGGATATGGGCCATGGCAACATGGATCATGGTAGCGGTGGAGCCGAGGCCGCCGAGCCGATGGATCATGGCAAGATGGACCATGCGGCCATGGGTCATGCGATGCCGGAAGCGGCGCCTGCTGGCGGGCATGATATGGCAACTATGGATATGAGCGGCGGCATGGATATGCGCGACACCTCGCTGCTGCCCGATACGGTCAAGGTCGGTCCCGGCATTGATATGGTATCGATGAACCCGCAGGACCGCACCGGCTATCCCGGACTGGGTCTCGACAAGGTGCCGCACCGGGTGCTCAACTATCGCCTGCTGAAGTCGCTTGAGATGGACCATCAGAAGCGTTCGCCGGACCGCGAGATGGAGCTGCATCTGACCGGCAATATGGAACGCTATATGTGGTCGTTCGACGGCAAGAAAATGAGCGCAGTCGGCGATGACCCGATCCGCTTCGGCTTTGACGAGCGCGTGCGGGTGAAGCTGGTCAACGACACGATGATGGCGCATCCGATCCATTTGCACGGGATGTTTTTCGAACTCGTCAACGGTCAGGGCCACCACCAGCCGAAAAAGCATACAGTGATTGTCCAGCCGGGCAGCAGCGCGACTTTTGACGTGACCACCGACGAGCCGGGCGACTGGGCGTTCCACTGCCATCTGCTCTATCATATGCACGCCGGGATGATGCAGACGGTCAGCGTCGCCTTTCCGGAAGGAGCAGCGTGATGCGGCTCTTTTCAGCGAGCCTGGCAGCGATGATCGCGACCACGCCGACACTGGCGCAGGATCACAGCCGGATGGACCACAGCGCGCGCCAGATGCCCGCTGCTCCGGAAGAAGCGCCCGAGGTGGACCATAGCCAGATGGATCATGGCGCTATGGGCCATAGTCTGCAAGCTGCCCCTCAAGCATCCCCGTCGAACAACCTGACCGGCCCTCCCAATGCGGCGGATGCTATCTGGGGTGCGGATGCCATGCGTCCGGCCCGCGATGAGCTCTATCAGGAGCATGGCAATATGCAGCTCTTCTGGTTCCAAGGCGACCGGCTGGAATATCGCGCGCGCCAGGGCGATGACGGCTATCTCTGGGACGTGCAAGGCTATTATGGCGGCGATATCGACAAATTCTGGTACAAGAGCGAAGGCGAAGGCAGTTTTGGCGAGCCGCTGGAAAGCGCCGAAATACAGGCTCTATACAGCCGCGCCATCGCGCCCTTTTTCGATCTGCAGGCCGGCGTCCGGCAGGACCTGACCGGCCCCGATCGCACCCATGCGGTGATCGGCGTCCAGGGCCTGATGCCCTATATGTTCGAAGTCGATGCCGCGGCGTTTCTCTCGACCAAGGGCGACCTGACCGCGCGGATCGAAGCGGAATATGACCAGCGCCTCAGCCAGCGGCTGATCCTGCAACCCCGCGCAGAGCTGAACCTCTCGGCTCAGGAGATTCCCCGACTGGGAATCGGCTCCGGGATCGACAATATCGAACTCGGCCTCCGGCTCCGCTACGAGATCGTGCGCGAATTTGCGCCTTATATCGGGATCGAGCAGGAATGGAAACTCGGCGGCAGCCGCGACTTTGCGCGGCTTGCCGGTGAGGACGCAAGCGTCACCAATTATGTGGTGGGCGTGCGTTTCTGGTTTTGATCAGGTGGCGGAGCCGATGATCTTGTAGCAAATGCATTGCTACCGGCCACATATCGGCGGAACTCGAGGCGGGTTTCCGTGTAATTTGATCGACGCGAGGAAAAATCATGTTGTTGAAGAAAATCAAGACACCCGGCCTGTCCCATCTTTCCTATCTGGTCGGTTCTGGCGGCAAGGCAGCCGTCATCGATCCGAGACGGGACTGCGACATCTATCTCGAAACCGCACGCGCCGAGGGTCTTGAAATAACGCATATCTTCGAGACCCATCGCAACGAGGACCTGGTCTCCGGCGCGCCAATATTGGCGAGCATGACAGGCGCCACAGTATATCATGGCCCAAATCCGGCAGGTGACGTCGTTTACGCGACAACAGCGCTGGAAGGCGACCGTTTTGACATCGGGCAGCTGACAATCGAGATCATCGAGACGCCCGGTCACACGGACGATCATATCGCCTTTGTGCTTTATGACACGGAATATCCTGACGGAGCGGTCGGCGTGTTCACCGGAGATGCCCTTTTCGTTGGTGATGTCGGCCGCACCGATTTCTACTCGGATCGCAAACGCGAAGTCGCCGGACTATTATTCGATTCGCTGCAGAAAATTCTGGCGCTCGGCGATCAGGCGATGATCTATCCCGCCCATGGTGCCGGATCGGTCTGTGGATCGGGAATGGCCGAACGGGAATTTTCGACGGTCGGCCATGAGCGGAAAAACAATGGCCGGTTGCAAATCCAGAGCCGGGACGAATTTATCGACGCGAAGGTCAACGAGAACCACTATCAGCCCCCCTATTTCCGGCTGATGGAACGCCTCAATATGGAAGGTGGCGATCCTGCTCCGCGGGTGCCAAGGCCGAAGAACCTGACCCTGTCGGAACTGGACAATTGTAGCGCTACCCATTGGGTAGATGTGCGCGATCCGATGGCTTATGCCTCGGGCCATTTTCCGGGATCAATGAACCTGCCGGTCGGCATGGTTTCTGCCTTTGCCGGATGGTATATCGGCGAGGAAGACAGCATTTTGCTGATCGGTTCGGATGAAAGCGAGCTTTCCGGTGCCACCGAGCATCTCGTTCGTATCGCGCTCGACAATATCGTTGGCGGATATACCGGCGTCGTCTCCGCAGCGGCGGCAGGGAAAAACATGGCGCAAATACCGATGATCGAGACGGACGAGGTCAGGACGCGGCTGGACGAGGATCGCGACAACTGGACTTTGCTCGACGTGCGCGATGCAGATGAACATAGCGAATTCTCGATCGACGGCTCCCAGCATATCTATGTTGGCGAATTGAACGAACGCTGGAAAGAGCTCGACAAGGCGCGGCACTATACATTGATGTGTGCCAGCGGAATGCGGGCGACCGTGGCAGCGGGTTGGCTGGCCAGTCGGGGGTTTGATAAACTCGATATTTATCTGGGCTCGATGGGGGCGTGGAAAGCGTCGCGAACGGCGGGCTAGGCAACCATATTTGCGGTTGGGAATTCCCGGGACCATTCTGCTATCGAACGCTCGCCGCTCCTGCTCAAGAATGATTGTCCAGCCAATATGCCGAGCACCATGGCGGCAACGTCGGCGGCCTGATCACAGACCAGCGCTATCGAAGAGCCGCAAGGCGAACGACCCGCTCCCGATAAGGCTGGACTATACTCTGTCCAACAATATACGTGGACAGGAACGGATATGAGCAAGATGCAATGGCACCAGCCGTTGCTGGCTACAAAAATCCGACGACCGGTCATGGGAGATCATATTGTGAAAAACACGCTGGCAGCCATATTGGCATTATCCGCGCTCGGTACGGGTTCCGCGCAAGCAGCCGCACAGGATGATCCCGCGCCGGGCTCCAATGATCTGGACACGGTTTCAATTAAAAGCGCGAGCGGCGACACATTGTCGCTGCAACAAAAATCAACCCAGACCAAAGCGCTGGAAATCACCGATGGCATTTATCAGGCCACCGGCTTCGGTAACAGCTTTCTGGTCGTGACCGACGAAGGCAATGTCGTCATCGACACCTCATTGCCGCAAAATGCGGCGGGCCATAAGAAGCTGCTCGACGCGGTCAGCGACAAGGTACCGGAATATATTATCGCAACCCACGGTCATGGCGATCATGTCGGCGGCATCCCGCTCTGGCGCGGCGAAGACACGCAGGTCATCGCGCAAGAAAATTCGGTCGAGTTTCTCCATTATCAAAAGCGCCTTGCAGGCTTTTTCGCGCTGCGAAACTCGGCCCAGTTCGGGCTTGCTATCGCCAGACCGGATGCCGGCTCCGCGCACCCCGGCAATTTCGACGCGGACATTCCCGCGACCGTCCTGTTCGACGACAAATATGAATTCCGGCTTGGCGGACTGACTTTCGTCGTCGAGAGCGCCCCGGGGGAAACGCTGGATGCGCTGACCGTCTGGATTCCGGAAAAGAGCACGGTGTTCGTTGGCGATCTGATTTATGAATCCTTCCCCAATATCTACACATTGCGCGGCACCAAACCGCGCTGGGCGCTCGACTATGTTCAGTCGATCGAAGACGTGCTGCAGCTCGACGCCGAGATCATGATCCCGAGCCACGGCGAAGCGATCAAGGGTGCCGACGCTGTCCGCGCAGCGCTGACCAGATATCGCGATGCGATTCTTTATGTTCACGATGCAACCGTCGCCGGGATGAACGCCGGCAAGGACGTCCACAGTCTGATGGAAGAGATACAGCTGCCAGCCGAACTGGCCCTGCCCGAACAATATGGCACAGTGAAATGGACGGTCCGCGGCATATATGACGGCTATGCCGGCTGGTTTGACGGCAACCCCTCTTCCATATTGACGATCAAGCCCAATGCATCCAATATCAGCCTGGTGAAGATGGCGGGCGGTCCCGATGCCGTGGTGGCAGAGGCAGAGACGCTGTTCGGCAAGGGCGAGGACCTGTCCGCCTTGTCACTAGCGGAAAGCGTGCTGTCAGTTGATCCCAAGCACAAGCCTGCCTGGGCCGTCCGTTTGAAAATATTGCAGAAGCTGCACAAAGCTTCCGCCAATTTCAACGAGGCCGGTTGGCTGGGATATGGCATCCGGCAATCGAAGAAAGCACTGGCGGAATAAGCGGGCCTAATCGTCCCCGCGCCGGAGGGTCAATCCGCGCTCATTCAATGACGCGGCTTTTATAGGCCAATGTTCGTCAACGCTCGGGCCAAGACAGCTTGTTTAACCCTTTGGCGCTCTGGATATTTTGCTCACCGTGCTGGCTGTCGCCGTCAACACATTGTCTTCGTTGTAAACATGGCCTTCCATGAAGACAATTTTATAGCCTTGCTTGATCGCCCAGCCTTCAACCCGCAGCTTTCCAGCCCGGGTCGGTTCCAGATATGTCGTCTTTATTTCCAGCGATGACAGGCCGACAATATCCGGATCGTGCAGAAACAGGGCGTGGCTCATGGCAGCATCGAGCATAGCGGTGACAAAGCCGCCCTGGACGATATCGATCGAATGGCAATAATCTTTGCCGATATCAAATTCGAACGTGCAAGCGCATTTTTCAGCATCAATATCAACCACTTTCCCGCCCAGCATACTGATGAACTTGGGGCCGTTTCGATTGCTTTCTGCGATTATTTTTTCATTGTTTTTCATAAATATATTCCACGGCGCCCGTTGATGACGACGCTCCATTGTCCCGAGTAAGTTTAAGTTATGGAGTCGATCAATTGAGAGCGTTTCCCCGAAGGAGACATTGACTGCCGCCCCGGTCAGGAAGTGCCCCCTCAATTCACCCCGCGATCATTGCCTTCCCAATAAGGCGCGCGGAGTTCCCGGCGCAGGATCTTGCCGCTGGCGTTTCTCGGTAGCTCCGGAATGACGTCGACGGTCTTCGGGACCTTGAACCCGGCGATCCGCTCTCTCGCCCAGGCGATGACGCTGTCGGTGTCGACTTCGCCCGCGTCCGCTTTGGGTGAGACGACGGCCTTCACCGCTTCGCCCCATTTCGCGTCGGGGATGCCGATGACCGCGACTTCGTTGACTTGCGGGTGGCCGAAGATCGCATTCTCGACTTCTGCCGGATAGACATTCTCGCCGCCCGAGATGATCATGTCCTTGACTCGGTCCTTGATGTAGAAATAGCCGTCTTCATCCATCACCGCCGCGTCGCCGGTGTAGAGCCAGCCGTCGGCATCGACCGTCTCGGCGGTTTTCTCCGGATTATCGTAATAATACAGCATGTTGAGGCCGGATCGTGTGGCGATTTCTCCGATCGTACCGGGCGGAACTTCCTGATGGTTTTCGTCGACGATCTTCATCTCGACGCCGGGCAGCGGAATGCCGATGCCGCGCATCCGTTCATTGCCGTCGGGATCATGATCGCCGGGCGGCAATATGCAGATGGTGCCGGTGGTTTCGGTCATGCCATATTGCTGGCAGAAAAGCGCCTGCGGCATCGTCTGTATGCACTGGCGCAACAATTCCAGCGGGATTGGCGCGGCTCCATAGGTGATCGCGCGGACACTGGAAAAATCCGTGTCGTTCGCGCGCGGCCAGTTGACCAGCATCTGCAGCGCTGTCGGCACGAGGAAGAACTGGTTAAGCCCCTTGTCGATGCAGTCGAGCACGCTGTCGGGATGGAATTCGGGAATAACCATCATCGTCGCGCCGTTGTAAAAGGCGATCGGGCCGATGCCGGACCCTGCAATATGCGCGCAGGGCATGACCGCGAGCGTGCTGTCGCCGGGCTTCAGGTCTATCCATGCATGGTCGGGATTATCCTCGACCAGAGGCCGCAGCTTGAACAGATTGTCGCTGGTCAGGACCGCGCCCTTGGGATTGCCGGTGGTGCCGGACGTATAGAGTTGCAGCACGCCTTCCGCCGGATCGCACTGGGGCAGATCGCCGGGCGCTGTGTTGGCTACAAAATCGGCCAATGTTGGCAGATCGGTGCCGGGCTTTGTGCAGATGATCGTCTTGGTATCGGGCGACTCTTTGGCGGCATTTTTGCTGGTTTCGGCAAATTCCGGTTCGCAGATCAGCAGCGGTGCTCTTGTGTCTTTCAGGACATAGGCGACCTCCGGAGCGGCGAGACGCCAGCCAATTGGCGCTATAACCATGCCGGCTCGGCTGGCAGCGGCGAACAGGGTGAAATAGAGCCCGCTATTCTTGCCCAGCCAGCAGATCCGGTCGCCCTTGGAAAGGCCGGCACCTATAAAGGCTTGCGCATAGGCGGTGACCCGCTTGTCGAGTTCGGCATAGCTGACGAGACCGTCCGGATCGTCGATCGCGATATTGTCCGGGGTGTTCGCAGCCCAATGGGCGATAGACGACCCCATGCAGCGTCTTGTCTCTGTCATTTTGCCCGCTCCTATATGTTTATAACGCCCTGTTAATCGCGCGATTAAGCCATGGCAAGGGGGATGGTCCGGAGAAGGATTTTAAGCCCCTCCTCTTTAGAGGAGGGGTTGGGGTGGTGGCGATGCGCAAGCATCGCTCGCGTCAGTGAATGGCGGCCAGTCGGCAATCAGGCAAAAGACCAGAGAGCGTTTCTCCGCGGAGAGAAACCACCCCAACCCCTCCTTTGAAAAGGATGGGCTTAATCCTGCTTTCGATAAACCAGAGAGATATTGTTAGCGGGCATCTCGATCAGGCTCTCCCGAACGAAGCCATTGCGTGCCGCCAGCGCGTCCATATCCGCGACATCGCGCAGGCCCCAGCGGAGGTTGCGGCTCTTGAGGCTGCGTTCGAAGGCGAGATTGCCCGGTGCGGTCTCGACATTTTCGCGCAGATAGGGACCATAGAGATAGAAAGGCGCGCCCGGAGCGAGCAGCTTGCCGGCCTTTTCAAACAGGCCGATGCTCGATTCCCAGGGGCTGATATGAACCATGTTGATGCACAGGATCGCCGCCACGTTCTCCACGTCCCATTGCGCGGCCTGCGCATCGAGCTGTTTCGGCGGCAGGATATTCGGCACCGCTTCGCGCTTCGTCCACGCGGTGATCGACTCGCAGCATGCGGGATCCGGGTCGCTCGGCTGGAATGTCAGATCGGGAAATGTCCGGCCGAAATAGACGGCATGCTCGCCGGTGCCGCTGGCGACTTCCAATATGATACCCTGACCCGGCAGGATATCGCGCAAGACTTCGACAATCGCATCACGGTTGCGGAGCGTTGCCGGAGCGTGCCGCTGTTCATTCGAGCCGGCATCATCAATGGTCCAGGGTTTGGAATCAGTCATTGCTAGAACCTGCTATTTCTTGTCATTTACCAAACGGAACTGCGTCATAGTCGGCCTTCACCGCTGCATAGCGCATATCGATGCCCGCTGCGAACTCGGGATGGGAGAAGATATATAGCCGATTGTCCTCGACGCAAGTTGCCGTCCACTCGCCAAGATCGGCAGGATCAAGACCGCCATCGATCACCTTGCTCATTTCCTTAAACTGCGGGTCTTCTTCATTCCCACCGCCGGTCGGCTTGTTAAAGCCGCTACGGTGGATATTGGTTTTAACCCATGCGGGGCACAATACGCTGACGCCGATATCGGCGGGCGCCAGTTCCTGCTGCATGGCTTCGGAATAGCCGACGACCGCGAATTTCGTCGCATGATAGGGCGCCATGCCCGGACCCGCGATGTGACCCGCCAGCGATGCGGTGTTGATGATATGACCGCCCTCGCCGTGGCTCTTGATCAGTGGCGTGAATATTTCCACGCCGTGCGCCACGCCCATCAGATTGATATCGACGATCCAGCGCCAGTCTTTCAGGTCAATCTCGCCGGTCATGCCGCCCAGCGCCACTCCGGCATTATTGACGACGATATGGACTTTGCCGAAACGATCGATGGTCGCCTGCGCCGCCGCGCGCATTTGCGCTTCGTCCGCCACATCGCAGACCACGGTTGCCACATCAGCGCCATCGGCCCTCAAGGTTTCTGCAGCAGCATCGAGAGTGGATTGATCAATATCGGCGAGCATCAGTTTCGCGCCGCGCTTGGCGAAGGCTTGAGCGATGCCAAGCCCGATACCCGCAGCTCCGCCGGTGATGAAGGCTACGCTGCTGCTGTCGATTTTCATAATATATGCTTTCGAAAGGATATTCGTGGAAGGAATTTGCGAGCTTATTGCCGACGATGAAGCAGTATTGCCAGCCTTATGGTCCGGATCGGCGAAATTATATGACACTGGCTTCCCCCGTCACAGTTTTGCGCCGCAGTTTTAAATGCAAAATCGCTACGATCGAGAGTTTGCCTGTTGGGCGGTTTTGCGATATTATCTTGTTTGATGATGAAATTTTTCCGCCCCGAAGAAGATAGCGCGCAGGTCAAATTTCCACCGCCGCTCGTCTATGTCGGTTTTCTGCTGGCCGGATTGTTGCTCGACCGTCTGAGCAACAGGATACCGGACTTCATTCCGGTTTCGCCCTGGATCATGGCGGCCGGAGGCATTGCCCTCCTGTCCGGTATCTTTGTGATGCTCACCGGAACCAGCCACTTCAGGAAACTGGGCAATAATCTCGAGCCGTGGAAGCACAGCAACCAGATCGTCAGTACCGGCATCTACCGCTACACCCGCAATCCGATGTATCTGGGCATGGCGCTAGCCTATCTCGGTCTTGCCTTATGGTTCCGCAGCAGCTGGGCCGTGATCCTGCTGCTGGTCGCGATTCTGGTCATTCGCACACAGGTGATCGCGCGCGAAGAACGCTATCTGGCAACAAAATTCGGTGACGAATATCTCGCCTATAAAACCAGGGTTCGCCGCTGGTTTTAGAGCCACCTCGCTGGCCTCTATCCGGCGCCCGGACAACCATCTGAAAAAGCGAGATGTTCTTTCCGAAACTTGCCGGTTTCTGTAGGCTGGAACTATGCCGAATGATTCTCTCGATCCGCTGATCCGCGACGCCTATGCTATCGCGGCCCAGCCGGAACGGTTGATTAAATTATTGACGGTGTTGCAGGAGCCGGGCGCCGAGGATGAAGGCGCGCTTCAGCCGCATTTTGCCAATGTCACCGCGTTGCTGACCGAAATTGATCCCAGTGTCGGGGATGATTTTGCCACCTATGCCCGGGACCTGGACAGGACCGGCGGCGAGCTGATGCCAGCGGACCTGAAACTTGGTCCGTCGATGACCGTGTTGCACGCCGACGAACAGATTTTTCAAAGCGCAGAAATCGTCCGCGGACAATCGATACCCGACTGGTTTTTCGACGTCGATGGCGAGACCTTTACCCAGGTCGAAAGGCTCATGGCTGGCGGAAACAAGGCTGGACCGGTGATCATTCGCCTATATATGGATCCCGAGGATGACAGAGGCGTGCTGTTCGCCGCGCAGACATCCGGCGCCGACAGTGCGCAACTGGACTTCCGGGTGATGCGACTGCGCTGGGACCCTGTCAGTGGCGATGCGTTCGCGCGGTCGCTGGGGCTTACCACCACAGAGAAAAAGCTGGCGGAATATCTGGTCAATGGACTGTCTGTCCTGGAATTTGCGTCCGATCGCCAGCGCGCTCTGGGGACCGCGAGAAACCAGCTCAAGGGTCTTCTTCGCAAGCTGGCCATTGGTTCGCAGACCGATCTGATTGCCCTCTATGCCGGTTTTAGCAACGCCTTCGCGACGGCTGAGGCAAAGGCCCCCAATCTGGGCCCTGACCGTTCCAGTCACAAACTGACTTTGCAGGACGGCAGCCATCTGCCGTTTGAAATCTATGGCAATCCGAACGCCAGGCCGGTCATCTATCTGCACGCCACAATCGACGGTGCCTATCTGACGGCCAGACAACAGGACGCGGCGACGCGTCAGAATTTGCGCATCATTGCGCCGTGGCTGCCCTTTTATGCCGGCAGCAAGATGGCGAGCACGGGCCTCGCGGTAGTAGACGAATTTGTCGAACGGCTTGTCCATTTGCTGGATCAGCTGAAGATAGCGCGCTGTTCGGTGGTTTCGGCGAGAGTTGCCGCTCCTTACGGAATGGCCGCCATTCGCAGCCACCCGGATCGCTTCTGCGGACTGGTCATGGCGGGGACGATATTGCCGGCAGCCGATGCCAATGATTTCTCGCATCTCGCCATGGGCTATCGGGCACCGCTGCGGCTGGCGCGGATCGCGCCGTCCTTCGTACGGCTATATTTCGCGGCCATCTCGACAATGGTCCGGCGCGGCAAGAGCATGGCCTATTTCAAAAGCATTTACGGCGAAAGCGCCGCCGATATGAAAACGCTCAGCCGGCCCGATGTCGCGGAACTGATGCAGCGCTCGATGAAGCGGACATTTGAAGATGGCTATGAATCGACTGCGCAACAGGCAATCCTGACGGCGAGCGACTGGTCGAAATGGTGCCGCGATCTGCAAGTGCCGGTCACCGTCATTTGCGGAGCGGAAGACCGGCTTGCGCCGCCACACATGGTCGCAAAATTTTGCGACCACTATGGCTTCAACCTGATCGGTCCCTTGCCCGATGTCGGCAGTCTGGCGATTCAGCAGGTGCCGCACAGGATTTTCGAGGAAGCCGCAAAAAGCCATCCGGATTGAACCGCTTTCGGCGGGCCTTGTCGCCAGCCAGATAATCTGCCCGACTATACCATATGGTATATTCTAAAGCCCGCACAGCTTCCCTAGTTCCGCTGCTGAACCCAATGGAGGCCAAGGATGAAATTTTCGAAACCAGCTATCGCGGCAATATTTGCCATTTCCCTACTCGGCAGCGGCACGGCGCAGGCGCAATTTGGCGGCTTGAGCAAGGCGCTCAAAAAAGAAGCGAAAAAGACCCAGCGCGATGCGGAGGAACAGGCCGCAGAAGAAGCCGCCAATGCGATTGATAACGCGATACGCGGGAAAAAAGGCAAGAAGATCAAGATCGGGAAAAGCAGTGGCCCCAGCGGTTCAGTGGCCCTCGGCACGCCATCTGCCAATCTCACATCGCAAACCCAATGTGCAGGCCTTCCGCTTTCCAATGTGACGGTCGGCAATCTCGGGGAATATACATTCCAGCAGGGCTTCAGCAAAGAAAAGCGCACCGGTTTCATCAACCGCAAGCCGGGCACAGTGAGCGGGTCGTGCATTGCGCCATCTCTGCAACCGCAGGAAATTCTCTATTTCGAGGTCGACGAGAAAAAATACAAGGCGATGGACAAGGGCAATGACTTTACCTGGCAATGCGTGAAATCGGATGACCCCGGTGCCGGTACGGTCGATTACTGGACATGGCATAGCGATCAATATCTTGGCGATTCACACATGAAATTGCATTGCGGCAATGATCAGGGTGTCAGCGACTGCGCTACCGGCACCAACTCGTCCCGTGCCTCCGCCTATAGCGCCGACCGGAAAAAGCGTGGCAAATATGGTATCAGCTTTCTCGCTCGCCTCAACGAGCACAGCCGCGCGAAAACGGAAAAGCTCTACTGCCAATATTATAACAAGAGAACCGGCAAGAGCCTGGTCGCATTCGAATATCTGAGCGCACCAGCGCGATAGTGCCGAACCCGCTACCGACTATCCCGATTTCCAAAAGGAACCACAATATGCGTTACGCAATCGCCTTGTCATCGCTGATCATTTCCAGTCTGGCCGTTCCGGCGGCTTTCGCCCAGTCGAGCGGCACCACCGTGGCCAAGGATGGCAGCTGCCCGACCGGCTTCAAATCATCGGGAAGCTCGTGCAAATCCAGCTCCGGCAAGGTCGCCATTGCCAAAATCGGCTCCTGCCCCACAGGCTTCAAATCCTCCGCCAATTATTGCGTCGGTGATAAAGGCGATTATGCCGAAATCAGAAGCGGCAGCTGCCCGAGCGGATTGAAAACCTCCGGCAAATATTGCGTGAAATAAACAAGCTCAGGTGATTGCGCTATCAGGGAGCGCTATCACTCGGCCGCTTCGGCAAGATCCTCAGGCTCGGTCCATACCAATATCGGTTTGCGCGCGGCCTGGGTTTCATCGAGGCGGCGGCGCGGGGCAAAGTAGGGCGCGGATTTCAACAATTCGTCACCCGCTTTGGCTCGTTCAGCCACAGAACGGAACGCACCGATAAACTGGTCAATCGCCGCCTTGCTCTCGGTCTCGGTCGGCTCGACCAGCATCGCGCCATGCACCACGAGCGGGAAATACATGGTCATCGGGTGATAGCCCTCGTCGATCATGCCCTTGGCTAAGTCGAGCGTCGACAAGCCATTGCTGAAGCCTTTGTCGGAGAACAGAGCTTCGTGCATGCAGGGGCCACTCTTCGCAAAAGGCGCTTCGAGCACGCCTTCAAGACTGCGAAGGATATAATTGGCGTTGAGCACGGCATCTTCCGAGACCTGCTTCAGCCCATCCGCACCATGGCTGAGCATATAGGCCAGCGCGCGGCTGAACATGCCCATCTGGCCGTGGAAGGCGACCATCCGGCCAAAGCTGCTGCTGTGATGGTCTTCGGCGGTTTCTTCCTCGACCAGACGGAATTGGCCGTCGTCCGTTTTCTCGACAATCGGCAGCGGCGCGAAGGGCGCCAGCGCTTCGGAAAAAACCACCGGTCCGGAACCGGGACCGCCGCCGCCATGCGGCGTGGAAAAGGTCTTGTGCAGATTGATATGCATCGCATCGACGCCGAGATCGCCAGGCCGCACCCGGCCGACAATGGCGTTGAAATTGGCACCGTCGCAATAGACCAAGCCGCCGGCCGCGTGCACCGCGTCGGAAATCGCTTTCATGTCCGGTTCGAACAGACCGCAGGTATTGGGGTTGGTGATCATCACACCGGCCACATCGGGTCCCAAACGCGCCTTGAGCGCCTCGAGATCGACCCGGCCATCTCCATTGGCGGGGATGTCTTCAACCTTGTAGCCGGCAAAGGCAGCGGTCGCCGGATTGGTGCCATGGGCGCTTTCCGGCACCAGGATCACTTCGCGGGCATCGCCGCGCGCTTCCAGTGCAGAACGGATCGCCAATATGCCGCAGAGCTCGCCATGGGCGCCGGCCTTCGGCGACATCGCGACCGCTGGCATACCGGTGAGAAGCTTCAGCCACTCAGCCAATTCATGGATCAGTTCCAGCGCGCCCTGCACGCTGTCGATCGGCTGCAACGGATGGATATCGGCAAAGCCCTTGAGCCGCGCCATTTTCTCGTTGAGCCGCGGGTTGTGCTTCATCGTGCAGCTGCCAAGCGGGAAAAGGCCGACGTCGATCGCGTAATTCTGGCGGCTGAGGCGTGTATAGTGACGCACCATCTCGCCTTCGGACAATCCGGGGATGGCAATCGGCGCTTCGCGTTCGAGGCCGCCGAGACGGCTTTCGACTTGTGGTGCCTCGGGCAGATCGACACCGCTGCGATCGGACGAACCGATTTCGAAAATCAGCGGTTCGTCAACCATCAGGGCGCGATTGCCGGTGTGGGTGGTGATGGAGCCATCGTCGGTCATCTGCAAATTTTCTTCCTGCCTGGTCGGGCGTCCTTCGGAGAGCATGCTCATGACAGGGCTCCTTCCAGAGCGGTCGCAAATTGCTCGATCTCTCCATCGGTCGATGTTTCTGTAACGGCGACAAGCAGTCCATGCGCAAGCGGTGCCTCCTCCGGATAGAGGCGACCGAGAGAAACACCGGCCAGGATCCGCTGGTCGGCAAGTTGCCGCACTATGGGCCGTGAATCCGTATCAAGAACCAGCGTAAACTCGTTGAAATAGCTTTCATTCAACAGCTTCACGCCTTTGATCGACGAAAGCCGGTCTGCCGCCTGCACTGCCCTTTTGTGATTGAGCATCGCCAGTTCGCGCAGCCCCTTCTCGCCAAGCAAGGTCATGTGCGCGGTGAACGCCAGCGCGCACAGGCCACTGTTGGTACAGATATTGGACGTCGCTTTTTCGCGGCGGATATGCTGTTCCCGGGTCGAAAGCGTGAGGACAAAGCCGCGCTTGCCTTCGGCGTCGACGGTCTCTCCGCACAGCCGGCCCGGCATTTGCCGGACATATTTTGCCTTGCAGCCGAATAGCCCGACATAGGGACCGCCAAATTGCAGGCCGACACCGATCGACTGGCCTTCGCCAACGACAATATCCGCATCCATTTCCCCCGGCGACTTGATCGCGCCGAGAGCGACGGGCTCGGTGACCACGGCGATCAGCAAGGCCTTATGCTGGTGCGCTTTTTCCGCGATGGCGGAGAGGTCGCCGATGCGGCCCAATATATCGGGATATTGCACAACCACACAGCTGGTCTCGTCATCAATCTGGTCGAGCATATTCTGGCCATCGGTCGCAGCGTCGAGGGTGGGTGCCTGATAGGACAAATTGTCCTTGGTGAAGCGGGCCATCGTCTTGGCCACCGAAACATAATGGGGGTGCAGACCCGAAGAGAGGATCGCCTTGCCGCGCTTGGTGATCCGGCGGGCCATGGTGATCGCTTCCCAGCAAGCCGTCGAGCCATCGTACATCGAGGCATTGGCGACATCGACACCGAACAGGCGCGCGACCTGGGTCTGGAATTCAAACAGGGTCTGCAGCGTGCCCTGCGCGATTTCCGGCTGATAGGGTGTGTAAGCGGTCAGAAATTCGCCGCGCTGGATGATATGGTCGACGCTGGCCGGAACATGATGACGATAGGCCCCTGCCCCGAGGAAAAACGGCATATCGCCGGCAGCGTGGTTTTTCTTCGCCAGCGCCTTCATATGCGCTTCCACCGCCATTTCGCCCGCGTGCATTGGCAGGCCGTCGATCGGCCCGTTCAGCCGGGCTTCCTCGGGCACATCGACAAACAGATCGTCAACCGATTGCGCGCCGATGGTCGCCAGCATCGATTGCCGGTCGTCAGGAGTCAGCGGGAGATAACGCATATATTCTTCCTTCCAATCGCCCCTCCCTTTCAAGGGAGGGGAAAGGGGTGGGTTATGAGGAGGCTGGCTCGATGCCAGCATCCAAATTTGCGAGTGAGGACAGGCCCCACTCCAACCCCTCCCCTGAAGGGGAGTGGCTATTTAATCCTACAGTTCGTCGACAAAGGCGCGATAGGCCTTCTCGTCCATCAGGTCGTCGAGTTCGCTCTTGTCCGACAGTGTCAGGCGGAAAAACCAGCCGTCTTCCTCTGCCGATGAATTGACCAATGCCGGTTCTTCCTCCAGCATTTCGTTCACTTCGACCACTTCGCCGGAAACCGCCGCATAGACGTCGGACGCGGCCTTGACCGATTCCACCACCGCAGCATCGTCGCCCTGGCCCAACTGGGCCCCGACTTCCGGTGTTTCGACAAACACAATGTCGCCCAGCTGTTCCTGCGCATAGTCGGTAATCCCGACGGTTGCCGTGTCGCCTTCGACATCGACCCATTCATGTTCATCGGTAAAATATCGGCTCATTCTCGTATCCTCTTGCTGTCAATCTATGGCTTGGGTTTGCGGTGATAGTTATGCGGTACAAAGGGCATATCGGCGACGGTGCAGGCGATTTTCCTGCCACGCTGTTCGACGGTAATCGGGGTTCCTGTTTCAGCCAGGTCCATCGGGACATAGGCCATGGCGATCGGGCGCTGGAGCGTCGGCGAGAAACCGCCGCTGGTCACATTGCCGATGATCGCACCAGCAGCGTCTACCACGGTCGCGCCTTCGCGAACGGGCTGGCGGCCATCGACGAACAGGCCAACGCGCTTTTTTGCGGCTTTATTGGGATATTGCGCGAGCACGCGCTCTGCTCCGGCAAAATTGCCTTCTTCGCGGCGCACCTTGGACAGGGCGAAGTTCAGATTGGCTTCGACCGGCAATATATCCGCATTCATGTCATGACCGTAGAGCGGCAGGCCTGCCTCGAGGCGCAGGCTGTCGCGGGCACCAAGGCCGATCGGGCGCACTTCGTCCAACTCGGTCAGAGCGGCGGCCAGTGTCACCACATGTTCGGCCGGCACGCTGATTTCAAAACCGTCCTCGCCGGTATAGCCCGAGCGGCTGATGCCGAGCGGAATGCCGCGCCACAGAAACGGACCCGCTTCCATGAAATGGAGATCATTTGGCAATGGCCAGTCCGGTTCGAACGGATCGATGTCCAGCTTGGACAGTGCTTCCGCAGCCTTCGGTCCCTGCAGCGCCAATAATGCCGCATCCTCCAGATGCTCGAGGGTCAGGCTGTCCGGCAACTGTTCGCGCAAATAGGCAATATCATCATGCTTGGTCGCGCCATTGACCACCAGATAAAGATGGCGGCCGATGTTGGTCACCATCAGATCGTCCAATATCCCGCCATCCTGGGCGAGCAGCAGAGTGTAGCGGATTTTGCCCGCAGCCAGCGCCGAAAGATTGCCCGGCGTAATCCGTTCCAGCGCATCAGCTGCGCCCTCGCCGATTAGCTGCAACTGTCCCATGTGCGACACATCGAACAGGCCCGCTTCGGTCCGGGTCCAGATATGTTCGGCCATCACGCCTTCATATTGCACCGGCATTTCATAGCCCGCAAACGGCACCATCCGCGCGCCGAGGCCACGGTGCCAGTCGCCGAGTGGCAGTTGTTTCAGATTTTCGCTATTATCACTCATCATATTTCCACATCAAGAAGACAGCCCGCAGCAAAGCCCTGCAAAACTGCCCCCTCTGTCACGGAACCTGAGAGTTTCATGGCTTTTCACTTCCGCTCGTGCCGAGCTTGTCGAAGCGCGCTTGCCAACCATCCTTCAACAAGCTCAGGATGAACGGCTAGCGTTCATGCCGGATCAAATCCGACGCCATTTACCCCTTCGGTGGAACGCCGGTCACTTGACCATCCGCTCTCTTTCCAGAGTGCTTGCGAGCCGTTGCGGTCCGTTGGCCTGAGAGTTTCCGGGGCGGTTGCTCCTTCGGCGGCCTTGCAGTCCTGTGAGACAGCAAAACGCTCTCCCGCAACGCCTCATGATCCTTGCCCGAAAGCGCCGATCAAAAAGCAGATTTATGAGTGGATCAGCGTGTCGGCGGAGTCAATGATTCTGTTGTGCAGTGCGGAAAATTATCAGCGGGTCCTTCATAGCCATATCAGCCGGATATTTGCCTATGACGCTGATCGTAGCTAAAGCCATTGCAATAGGTGCATTTCAAGGGGGAACAGCCGTTGCAGGACGGATTTGGCGATGATGACTTGCTTATGACCATGAAAAAAACGTTCACCCTTTGCCTGCTGTTGCTGTGCAGCATCGCGCCCGCTTCCGCTTTCGCCGAAACCCGCGCACTGGTGATGGCGTCCAATTACGATCTGATTGATACAAATGCTGCTCTGTTGCTTGCCAATCCCCTGGCCGACGCCGGGCTGGTAACGCGGGCACTGGCGAAGGGCGGGATCGAACATATCACCCTGATCAACGAACCACAGGTCGAGGACTGGGACGAAAAATTCACGGCCTTTGCGGACAGCCTCGGGCCGGACGATATCGCCCTCCTCTATTATGCCGGACACGGCTTCCAGATCAGGGGGCGCAACTATTTCCTCGCATCCGATGGCGTCTCGCTGATCCCGCTCGATGCGATGGTGCAGAAATTGACCGAAGCGGCGAAGGGCGCGATCATCATCGTCGACGCGTGCCGGAACAATCCCCTCGCCAAAAACCCGGCACCCCGCGAAATGGCGGTCCACAGCATCGCGAGAACCAGCCGGCAGGCCGAAACGATTACCCTGGATGATATCAGAAAGGCCCAATCCGGTCTTGCCCAGCTCGGCAATCTGCGCGGTCTTTCGGCCATTTTACTATTCTCGACCGAACCCGGCAATGTCGCCGAGGACGGGGACGTACCCGGCAAAGGCAGCCCTTTCGCCAAAGCTTTCGCGCGCGAGATCCGGAAACGCCAGTCGCTCGACGAGGTGATGCGCAAAACGGCGGTTCGGGTGAACAAGCAGACCAACGGCCGCCAATCCCCCTGGCGACAGGGTGACTTGCCCTTTGATGTCTATCTGGCTGGCATGCGCAGCTTGCCGATCCCCTAGGGGCGGCAGACCGGTCTTTCCGATCAACAGGACAATAATTTCCTCAACGAACCGGATAGCCGCGATCCATCTCCCGCGATGATCCTGTCCCGAAAATTGACTGGCGAACGGGAATTGACTAGCCTGGAAATTATCCAGAGATATCAAGGAGGCTTCAGGCTGCCATGAAAAAACTCGCTACATTGATTTGCGCCGCCCATTTGGCAGGATTTCCCGTCCATGCCGCAAATCTGGAGACTATCGGCGAACCGGAACTGGAAGCGCGTCAGGACGACCAGATCGTTGTGACCGGACAAGATGTCAGAAAAGCCACAAAATCATTCGTCGACAGGCTGGATATCCCAGAATTCAGCGGCCAATATGCGCGATGGGATGTACCCGTCTGCCTCGAAATGACCGGATGGCAGCCGGAACATGCTGACCGGGTCAGGAAAATCATCGAATCCACGACGATCGCGATCGGCCATGAAGTTGCTGCGGAAGGCTGCAAACCCAATATGGCGGTTGTGCTGACCGCCGACCCCGATGCTTTTGTTACGAAGTTGGAAAAGGCAGTACCGTCGCTATTCTCTCGTTTCGGGAAAGATCAGCGGGAAGCGGTCCAGAACAGCGAGCAACCGGTCAGGATGTTACTCGGCGCCCGCTTGTTGAACAGCGATGGAAGAACCATCGGCCTCGATAGCGCACTGCGCCCGCCCCCCGGTCTTTCCGACTTGAGGCCATATAGCGATCGGATTGTCCAAGGAACCGGGGTGGGTGACTCCCGCATCGAAACATCGATCAAATATGACTTTGTTTCCGGGGTGGCGATAGTGGACGTTAATAAAATCGACGGCCTCACCTTCGAAGGGCTCGCGTCCTATATCGCGATGCGCTTTCTCTCGGGCATTCCAGACCGCGGCGCTCCGGTTGAGGGGCAATCCATTCTCAATCTGTTCCAGTCCGTCAAACGCACGACAGAGACCGAAAATGGTTTATCGCAATGGGACACGGCGTTTCTGAAGGGCCTCTATACCGGCAAGCTTGCCATGCAATCCCGGCGCAAGCGCTACGAGATTGCCAAAACCATGACTAAGGTTCTGGACGAAGAATAAGCGGACAAAAATTGCGCACAGAAGCCCCTCCCGGGCGGGACTAGCGAAAGACGGAGACCAGCTTTTTGTCAGTCTTCTTGCGACTTTTTGGCGTTCGGAATATTCAAACCATTGCCCAGATCGCATCATTTTCATGAACAAAATCGCCCGGGGCATTTTGCCCTGTCAGCGCGACTATCGCAGCGGCGACATCGCTGGCCAAAATCGAACGGAAGCGACGGAGTTTTCCGTGCAATAACAAATCCATGACCGGGCTGGCGGCGATGGCGAGGCTTTCGCCGAGACGGTTATCGTTTGCGCGTTCGCCGCGCAACAGGCCGGGGCGGATGATGTCGAGGCGGTCGAAATTCTGCGCACGCATCAGGTCTTCGGCTTCGCCCTTGATCTTCAGGTAGAAACTCGATGCGTTGCTGTCGGCCATGGTCGAGGATATGGCAATGAACTGTTTAGCGCCCGCTGCCTTGGCCGCCGCTGCCACCGTTCCGACCAGATCGCGATCGACCGCTGCAAATTCCGCTTTCGAGCCGGCCTTTTTCATCGTCGAACCCAAGCAGGATATCACGATATCAGGCTTGATCTTCGCGATGGTTGCGGGCCAGTTTTCCTGCAGCTGGACATGGATTTTCGCCTTGCCGACGTCCTTCCGATACGGTCTGCGCAGCAGCAGGTGAAGACCCTTGTCCCTGCCGTGGTCGACCAACTGACGGGTCAGCAGTCCGCCGATCAGGCCGGTGGCTCCGACGATCAGGATTTTTTCGGCCATGGTCAGGATCCCCGCATATTGTCTGTTGATTAGCTGTCATAGCAGCGAAGGCTGCTATCCAAACCAATTTTTGTCAGACTCACCCGATTGGGATAGGCCCCGGCCTTCGCCGGGGTGACGGATCAGCTTCGGTTCGCGCGCTCGCCAAAGATTTCGCCGTGCCGGTTACGGGCATAGCGGTCGGTCATTCCGGCGAGAAAATCGGCGATATGGCGGATCCGCTCCGGTTCGTCGTCGGGCAAGGCCGCAGCCCAGCTTTCAGGCATCAGGTTTGGCTGTTCGCGATAGGCTTTCACCAGATCGCCGACCATCATCTTGCCCTCTTCCGCTGCCGCCATCTGCTTCGGGTGATGATAGAGATTTTCGTACATGAAGCGCTTCAGCGTGCGTTCCTTTTCCGCCATCGCATCGGAGAACCCCCCAATCATTTGCCCAGCCTGTCGCACGTCCTCGGGCGTTTTCACGCCGATCCGGTCGATCCGCGCCTGCGTGGTTTCCAGCACATCATTGGCCATCAGCCCGATCTGGTCGCGGATCAGCTCTGGTAGCAACCGCTCTTGCGGCACATCATCAAAACGGTCGCAAATCACTTGCCACCGCTCGGCAATGAACGGCAGTTCGAGCAACTGATCAAGTGTCAGCAGACCGGCCCGCATGCCATCGTCAATATCATGATTGTCATAGGCAATATCGTCGGCAATGGCGGCTATTTGCGCCTCCAGCGACGGCCAGCTGTGCAAATCGAGGTCTCTGGCAGCATTGGCCTCGGCCAGCGCCCATGTTGGCTGCTCCACTGGTCCATTGTGCTTGGCCAGCCCTTCCAGCATTTCCCATGTCAGGTTCAGGCCGTCCCAGCGCGGATAGGGTGTTTCCAGCTTGGTCAGCGTCCGGATGGTCTGGGCATTATGGTCGAAACCGCCGAAATCCGCCAAGGCTTCTTGCAACGCATCTTCTCCGGCATGGCCAAAAGGCGGATGGCCGATATCATGGGCAAGGCAGAGCGCTTCGGTCAGATCTTCGTTGAGACCCAGGGCCCGCGCCATCGTCCTGCCAATTTGGGCAACCTCGAGGCTGTGGGTCAGGCGGACGCGATAATGGTCACCATCGGGCGCGACAAAAACCTGGGTCTTGTGGCGCAGGCGGCGAAAGGAAATACTGTGAATGATACGGTCGCGGTCGCGCTGAAAATCGTCCCGCGGGCCGCGTGTAACAGCGCGTTTTTCATCGTGCAGCCGCCCCCGGCTGTTCGCCGGGTCGCTGGCGTAAATTTTCAACTGGGTCATTTTCCGAGCTCGTTGACCTCGACACCATCTGCGCTGGCCCAGGCAAAGCCGTCACCGCCATCCTTGCGATAATCCGCTTCAAAGGCCTTGGCAGCCTTGAAATCGTCAAATGGTCCGACGACCAGTCGCCGGGTCCTGCCCCAGGGCGAGGTCCAAGCCTTCTGGCTCTTGAATATATCCGGCTGCTTTTTTGTCATCCGGCGATAGTCGAATTTCAGCGCGTCGAGATTTGAACCCGTTGCAATCTGTACCCAATAGCGTTTCGGATGGGCCGGTTCTTTCGGTTTGACCGGAGTTTTTTCAACCGGTTTGGCAACGATCTTCGGTTGCGGCTTGGCCGGTTCGATTTCGTCGAGATCGACCGGAACAACCGCACTTCTGGTTTCACGATCCGGTATATCGATGCCGCTGATAATATCGGCAAGCGGCCGTGACACCGGAACTGCTGCGGCCATCTCGGTAGAGGCAGGTCGCTGTTGCGCGAGATCGAAATTGATCAGATTGACCGGTCCGCCTGCCTTGGCTTCCTCTCCGGAAGGGCCTTGCGCAGGCCGCTGGACGACTGACGCAGAATCGGGCTGACGACCGGCGATTTCAACCTTGCGCTCCAGGGTTTGCGATACCAGCACCGGTGGCTGGCTGACGCCAAGCGTGGTGGCAAAGCCGGGTGCAGCCGCTTTTCTTTCGGGCTGGATTTCGGCAGTCTTGATTGGTTCCGGCTCTATCGTCCGAGGCGTTACAGGCTGCGGTGCCGGAACCGGCTTGCTGCTCGCAGTGGTCGTCGAACGAGATGAGCGACTGGTTGAAGGCGCTGGCGATGTTGTCTGCGACAGCGTCTGAGCTTCTTTTTTCTTCGCCGCCCGCCTGATCTCGCGCTCGGAAGGTTTCCGCTCGGTTGCTCCGGGACGACGGCGGGGCGACTTGTCGGGCATCGCCAGTACGCGGGGCCGCTTGGCATCCGTGCCCAGAGCCTCGCCGACCGGGATCAGACCCGCATCCGCTCCATTGCCGTTTCGGGCAGCCTGACTAGATGCCAGTTGAACCGCTGCTACATCGACACCGATATTCTCGCTGGCGGGGAAATGACCGAAATGGACGGCAGCCGCTTTCTGGGCTGCGGTCAGCTTGGGCATGCGATCAAAAAACGGCTTGATCGCTTTCGCCATTCGCCGTTCCATCGTCTGTTCGACGATATTCTCGGCGTCTTTCTTCCTGCCGTTCATAGCATAAATGAAAGCCCGGTTGCGCCAGGCATCCCGGTCGCTTTTCTGCAGCAAGGGATTGAGCTGGGCATCGGCGCGGTCGACGTCACCGCTAATCCCGAGCGACACCGCATAGCGTCCGGTCAACTCGTCATTGCTGCCATAGAGCATCGCCAGCTCATAATCTTTCTGGGCATCCCGGTTCCGCCCGATCAGGTCATAGGCAAGACCTCGATCCGCCGCGATTTCGCGCGGGGCTATGCCATTGGCCACCGCCTGGTCAAAATAACGGATCGCACCGAACGGATTTTCCTCTGCCAGCAGCGCCCGTCCCAGACCGACTTTCACCCGGCCGCTGGTCGAATATATTTGATCCGCTTTGGCCAGAAACCCGATCGCTGCGCGCATGTCGCCCAGTTCGAGGGCCGCCAGGCCGGCGTCGGCCAGCGCCGAGGAATCGTTGGAATTAATCGCGATCCGGCGCAGGGCATCCTGCAAGTTGTCGCTGTTGGACTGGGTACTGGACTGGGCAACGGCGGGCAGTTGCGGCATAACAACAGCCGCAAGCGCCGCCGATACGGCTAGCAATATTTTCAGTTTTTGGTTCACAAGATACATAAAGGAATGATCGCGCCTGAAATCAATCGTTCCCGCAATCCGGCAAGGCCAATGGTGGCACGCGAAAGACAAACTCCCTCGCGCCGCCCCATTAGTCGATCAAGCCGCTCGGCCGAAACCGGAATTTACTGATTATTCTGACGGTTCAGAAAACGCGGAATATCGAGCGGATCGCGGGATTTATCTTCCTCGCCATCATCGGCTTCGTCGCCTTTTGATCCACCACGGGTCAGATTGGACATCCGTTCGAACAGCGTCCCACCACCGGTAGCAACGCGCGGTGCCGGCGGTGCCTGGCTGGCGGCAGGAGCCGCGTCTTCTTCAGGCTGAATGGCATCATCGCCGAGAATCAGCTCATCCTCTTCCGGAGCGGAACCGGTCGAGGCAATCCCGGGAGTCAGCGATGCGAAGGACGGCGTTGCGCCCAGATCATCGTCATCGCCATAGGTCGCGACAGGAGCGGGAGAGCGTTCTGGCTCGGCTTCGGTTTCGACTTCAGCTTCTTGCTCAATATCGGGAACCGGTGCAGATGCGATTTCAGCTTCCTGGGCGGCTTCCTCTACGCTCTCGTCGCTGGAAATGGACGAGGCGAAAGTGGATGGAGCCGGCGTGCCTTCCGATTTGCTGACTGGGCTGCTCATGGCGAAAGACGCCGATGGTGCGGATGACGAACGGCTGCCTTCGCTATCGATGCCGGTGGCGACAACCGAAACGCGGATACGCCCGTCGAGATTCGGGTTAAACGCACTGCCCCAGATGATATTGGCGTCCGGATCGACCAGCTCGCGAATATGATTGGCGGCTTCGTCGACTTCCATAAGGCGCATGTCTTCACCACCGGTGATCGAGACGATAACACCCTTGGCGCCCTGCATCGACACGCCGTCGAGCAAAGGATTGGCAATGGCTTTTTCTGCCGCTTCCAGCGCACGTCCGTCGCCTTCCGCTTCGCCCGTACCCATCATTGCCTGACCCATTTCGTGCATCACGCTGCGCACGTCGGCAAAGTCGAGGTTGATCAGGCCCGGCATTACCATCAGATCGGTAATGCCGCGAACGCCCTGCTGCAGCACTTCGTCAGCGAGCAGGAACGCTTCTTTAAAGGTCGTGTTCGGATTGGCGACAAGGAACAGATTCTGGTTCGGAATGACGATCAACGTGTCGACATTCTTCTGCAGCTCTTCGATGCCAGCTTCGGCCGCTTTCATCCGGCGTGTGCCTTCGAAAGTGAATGGTTTGGTCACTACGCCAACGGTCAAAATGCCGCGGTCGCGTGCCGCTTTTGCGATCACAGGGGCTGCACCGGTACCGGTACCGCCGCCCATGCCGGCAGCGATGAAGCACATATGCGTGCCGTCCAGAGCCTGCTCGACCAGATCAATGGTTTCCTCGGCGGCTGCACGACCGACTTCGGGACGCGATCCCGCACCCAGACCCTGCGTAATATCGGGGCCGAGCTGGATACGCCGTTCGGCGGTAGAACTGTTTAGCGATTGCGCATCGGTGTTGGTGACGATGAAATCAACGCCTTCAACCTGTGCGGCAATCATGTTGGCAATAGCGTTGCCCCCTGCGCCGCCGACACCGATAACCGCGATTTTCGGCTTCAGCTCTTCGACTTCCGGTGGGCCAATATTGATACTCATCTCACTGTCTCCCGAGACATTTTATCGTGCTGTAATATTTGTTTAACGCTTTGCACAAATTTCCCGCCGGAATCACCCGAAAAGTTAATTTATTTTCGTCAATTTACTAAAAATT
Source organism: uncultured Sphingorhabdus sp. (assembly GCA_963974765.1). Taxonomy (GTDB): domain Bacteria; phylum Pseudomonadota; class Alphaproteobacteria; order Sphingomonadales; family Sphingomonadaceae; genus Parasphingorhabdus. Next base: position 1,663,777 of record CAXBEI010000001.1, on the reverse strand, counting down.
TCCGCGGATCGCCGACATAAGCCGTCCGATTACTGCTGATCCGCCATATTTGTGAACATTCTGGTGGCTTCTTGACATGAAGCGCAGATCAACCGGTTCCTGTGACGCATAGAGCGCCAGTCCCGCGAGACCGGCAAAGGCCGGACCGCTATGCGCTTCCGGAAGCGCGCTCAGCCCCGTCGGGCGACCGATGCGCACCGTGCGTCCCAGCGCCGACTGGGCATAATCGGCGATGCCCTTGAGCTCGGCTCCGCCGCCGGTCAGAACAACCTGCCGACCCACCGGACCGGTAAAGCCCAACTCCTTGAGTGACCGGCCGATTTCACCGATCAGATGGTCGAGCCGTTGCCGGATAACGGCGATCAGCTGCGCCCGGGTGATCCGGCCGTCTTCCTCGTTGACTTCGGCATTATTGTCGAGATCCTGATTGATCACATCATGATTGTCGCGCGGGCTGGTGGTGGCCGAACCATAGAAACATTTGATCCGTTCGGCCTGCGCGCGCCGCAAGCCAAAGGAGGAGGCAATATCGTCGGTAATGTCGGCGGCACCGTAAGGCAGTGTCTTCAAGCCGACCAGCATGCCACCGGCAAAGAGCGAGACATTGGTCACTTCAGCGCCCATTTCCACCAGCGCCACGCCAAGCTCGCGCTCTTCTCGCGAAAGACAGGCGTTGCCGACCGCGATCGGCGATGCGACGATCGATCTGACATTGAGATGCGCGCCGCGCACACTCATCTCGATATTGCGGACCGGCGAGGCTTCAGCGAGAATGACATGGATATCCACGCCGAGACGATCGGCGTGCAGTCCCTTCGGTTTCTTCACGCCGTTCAGCCCATCAAGCGTATAGAGCGCCGGCTGGGCATGCAGCACCATCTTGCCCTTGGGGTCTATGCTGTTGCGGCCCGCGTCAAGCAGCAGATCGATATCTTCCTGTTCGATCCGGTGACCACCCAGTTCGGTTTCAACCGAAGTCAGCATGCTCTGCAGGCCGCCAGCCGAGAAGCTGACCCAGACATCATCTATATTGGTGCCGGCGATACGCTCGGCCTGTTCCACCGCGGCGCGGACGTCCGTTTCGGTGGTCTCGGTATCGGCGATATAGCCCCGTTTCACGCCTTTGCTGGCATGATGGCCGGTGCCCAATACGGTCAGTTCGCCATTGTCCATCCGCCCGGCTATCATCGCCGAAATTTTCGACGAACCAATATCCAGCGATGTGAAGATTTTTTCTACCCGTGCTGCCATGAGCCTATTCCTTCACCTCGATCATTATCATCATCCAGTCCGCGATCCGGTCTATCAACTATCCGGATCTACCGGTTCTTCTTTCGGCGGCATCCGCAAATAGGCGCGCTCGGCATCGCGCAGGTCGAAATGAACGACCCCGCGGCCAAGCAGTCGGTTGATGCCATCCATCCGCGCGAAATTCAGCAAAGCCGCTGATGCCGTCTCCTCCCCTTCGGGAAGCGCCAGCGTTTCGCCGCTGTCAAATTCCAGATCCCAGCGCCGGTTGCCTATCCAGCTCGCACCAGTCACCATCGGGCGAAGCGCGGGCGCGACGTCGAGCAACGAGTCCAGCTGGGAAAATTTCAGATTGGCTTTCTTGCCGACGATCACCGGCAGGTCGGGAATTTCCTCTTTGACGATTTCTTCCAGCGGGTAGCCGGTCTTGTCGATCAGCGAGAGCTTGCCCTGATTTTGCCACACGGCCACGGGCTCGCGCTCTACAATATCGACAATGAGCGTGTCGGGCAGCCGCCGCGAAATCCGGGCGTCCTTGATCCAGCCGTTGGACAGCAGATCCTCGCGCACTTCGTCAATATCGACCAGCAGCATCGAACGGTCTTTCTGCGCCAGGGTGATTTCGTAGACTTTCAGTTCGTCGATGCGGTTGACACCAGTCACCTCGACCCTTTTTACTTCGAAGCCGGCGTTGCCGACCGCTTCTGCTACCTCGGTCTTGATCCGGTCGTTGATGCCGGAATAATGGGCAACGCTATAGGCGCCGAGAATGAACACGGCCACCAGCCCCCAGGTCAGGCCCTTTTGCACCTGTTCTTCGGTGACGGGCATGGCGCGCAATATCTTGTCGAAAACCGAGACCTGCCGAACCTTGCGTTTCGCCTGTTTGCGCGGCTTGCCCCTGGCCTGGCTGTTGTTGCGTTTGCGGGTAGCTGTCATAGCGCTTCTCTCACGATTATCTCGACCAGCTGTTCATAGCTGATTCCGGCCTGTTTTGCCTGCTCGGGCACCAGGCTGAGCGGCGTCATTCCGGGCTGGGTATTGGTTTCCAGCACGAACAGGCCGGCAGCGCCCTGCTCGTCATCCCACCGGAAATCGGTGCGCGAGGTTCCCTTGCATCCCAGAACCTGATGGGCGCGCAGCGCATAGTCGAGACATAATTTTTCAATCTCGGCAGGAATTTCGGCGGGGCAGACATGCTGGGTCAGGCCTTCGGTATATTTGGCGGCATAATCATAGAAGCCCTGCGCGGTTTTCAATTCGGTCACGCACAGCGCCTTGCCGCCGAGAACGGCGGTGGTCAGTTCGCGGCCCTTGATGAAAGGCTCGGCGAGCAGTTCGTCAAATTCCTGCCACGGACCGGTAACGTCTCGGCCAATCGGATTGCCGTAATTGCTGTCATCGGTCACGATCGCGACGCCAACGGAGGAACCCTCGTTGACGGGTTTCAGGACATAGGGCCGAGGCAGCGGATCGGCCTCGTACAGGCTGGCGCTGGAGACGATTTTGCCTTTGGGCATCGGGATGCCTGCGGGGACCAGCTGCTGCTTGGTCAGTTCCTTGTCTATCGCGATTACCGACGTGGCGAGTCCGCTATGGGTATAGGGGATCTGCATCAGATCGAGCATGCCCTGCACGCTGCCATCTTCACCGGGCACGCCGTGCAGTGCATTGAACACCACGTCGGGCCGGATCGCGGTCAACACCTGTGCGACATTGCGGTCCATGTCGACGCGGGTCACCTTATGGCCGTTTTTCTCAAGCGCATCGGCGACACCATTGCCGCTGCTCAGCGATACTTCGCGCTCGGCGGACCAGCCGCCCATCAGGACCGCGATGTGGAGGCTTTTCTTCTCTTTGGCGGTCACGATTGATTACCTACTCGCTGAATTTCCCAATGCAGTTCGACGCCTGAATGGGCCTTTACCCGCTTGCGCACTTCGTCGCCAAGCGCTTCGATATCCGCGGATGTCGCACCGCCAAGATTGATCAGGAAGTTGCAGTGCTTTTCGGACACTTGCGCCTGACCGATCTGCAGGCCGCGACAGCCGGCTTCGTCGACCAGTTGCCACGCTTTCTTACCGTCGGGATTTTTGAACGTCGAGCCGCCTGTCTTCGACCGCAGCGGTTGCGAAGCCTCGCGCTCGTCGGCAATGCGCTTCATCTCGGCACCGATGATTTCGGGGTCGCCGGCCTCTCCCACAAATGCGGCGCTGACAACAATCGATCCGTCCGGCAAGCCAGAATGGCGGTAGCTAAACCCCATGTCGGCGAGCGGGATGGTCACCAGATCGCCGTTGCGCAGAACGACATCCGCACTCACCAATATGTCGCAGACTTCGCGGCCATAAGCGCCGGCGTTCATGCGGACCGCGCCGCCGATCGTGCCGGGTATGCCGCGCAAGAATTCCAACCCGGCAATGCCATGGTTACGGGCCTTGCTGGCCGCTGAAATTCCCGGCGCACCGGCACCACAGTTGAGCGTCATTCCGTCAGCTTGAATAGCCGCAAAGGCCTTGCCCAGGCGCACTACAACGCCCGGCATGCCTCCATCACGGATGATCAGGTTGGACCCCAGTCCGAGCGGCCAGACGGCAATTGTCGGATCGAGGTCGCGGAGAAACTGCTGCAGATCGTCACTATCTTTCGGTTCGAACAGCCATTGCGCTGGCCCGCCGCTCTTGAACCAGACGAGCGGGGCCAGAGCCGCGCCTTCGGTCAGCTTGCCGCGGGTAACAGGCATGGTGGCCACCGCGTTCATGAAAGCGGCTCCCGGCGGGATGATCCGTTCGCACTGAGCTTGTCGAAGGGCACCGCAAGACGATAATTGTCCTTCGACAGGCTCAGGACGAACGGCAAGCTGCTGGGGACTACTGGCAAAAATTTCATTTGCGCGCCTCCGTGATACCATCCGCGAGCCCGGCTGCCCATTTGGTGATGTCCCCTGCCCCGAGGCAGATAATCATATCCGTGGATTGCGCTTCTTCGGCCAGTCGCCGTGCCAGATGTTGCTGGTCCGCGACCGTTTCCGCGAGACGATGGCCACGGGTTTTCAAGCCTTCGACCAGAGCGTCGCTGTCAATGCCTTCGATCGGGTCTTCGCCAGCCACATAGACCGGCGTCACGAACACCATGTCGGCGTCATTGAAGGCACCCTGAAATTCTTCCATATGGTCGCGCAGGCGAGTGAAGCGATGCGGCTGGACCACCGCGATGACGCGGCCTTGCGCGCCTTCGCGCGCCGCCGACAGCACCGCCTGGATTTCGACCGGATGATGGCCGTAATCGTCGATAATGGTCACGCCGTCAACTTCGCCGACCTTGGTGAAGCGCCGCTTGACGCCGCCAAAATGGTCGAAGCCCTTGGCGATCTGCTCGTCGCTGATGCCCATTTCCAGTCCGACCGCCACTGCGGCAATCGCGTTCTGGACATTGTGGCGGCCCGGCATCGGCAGTTCGATACCGGTGATCCGTCTGGTCCCGCCATCGCGATCGCGGACATCGACGTCAAAACGATTGCCACCGGAAAATGGCGTGACATTGACGCCTTTGACATCAGCCTGCGCGGAAAAGCCATAGGTGATGATCCGCCGGTCGCGGATACGCGGTAACAATGCCTGGACCTCGGGATGATCGATGCACAGGATCGCCGCGCCATAAAAGGGAACATTCTCGACAAATTCGAGGAAGCTGTCCTTGATCTTGTCGAAGCTGCCATAATGATCGAGATGCTCGGCATCGATGTTGGTGACCACCGCTATCGTACCGTCGAGGCGCAGGAAACTGCCGTCGCTTTCGTCGGCCTCGATCACCATCCACTCGCCTGCGCCAAGCCGGGCGTTCGAGCCATATTGGTTGATGATGCCGCCGTTGATCACCGTCGGATCTATGCCGCCAGCGTCGAGCATCGCCGCGACCATCGAGGTGGTGGTCGTCTTGCCATGGGTACCGGCAATAGCAATGGTCGATTTCAGCCGCATCAGCTCGGCGAGCATTTCCGCCCGGCGTACCAATGGAATCCGGCTGGCCAGCGCCGCTTCCACTTCCGGATTGCCGCGCTTGACCGCTGTCGATGTAACTACCACGGCAGTGCCTTCGACATTGTCGGCGCTATGGCCGATTTTCACATCAATACCCTTGGCGCGCAGGCCTTCAACGACATAGCCTTCGGCAATATCGCTGCCCTGCACCTGATAGCCCATATTGTGCATCACTTCGGCAATGCCGGACATGCCGATGCCGCCGATTCCGACGAAATGGATTGTCCCGATATCGGTGCCAACACCCTTCACTGAACAGCATCCTTTGCCAGTGCTTCCTTGCGGGCCGTCAGCCTTTGCGGCATTTCTTTTTCTGCTTTCATCGTATTTCCGAGCGGCGATGTGCCGATGCTTTCGACCAGATCGGCGAGATCATTGACGGCCTCCGGCCGACCGCATTTCGCTGCGAAACGCGCGGCATTTTCCAGTGCACCGGGCTGCAGCGCCATTTTCTGCATCTGCTTGGCCAGTTCCTTGGAAGAGAAGTGCGACTGCGGGATCGACCGCGCACCGCCTGCAGCGACCATTTCCTTGACGTTGTAAGTCTGGTGATCATCCATCGCGCTTGGCAAGGGAATCAGGATCGCAGGACGACCGGCTGTGGTCAGCTCGGCAATCGTCGAAGCCCCTGCCCGACCAATTACCAGATGCGCCCAGCCGAGCCGCTCGGGCAGATCCGGCAGATAGGTCGCCAGTTCTGCCGGAATATCATGTTCGGCATATTTCGCCCGCACCCGCTCGATATCATCCTCGCGGCATTGCTGGGTGATCTGCAGGCGGCGGCGCAAATGCATCGGCAGCATTGCCATGGCATCGGGGACAACATCGGAAAGGATGGAAGCACCCTGGCTGCCGCCGGTCACCAGAACGCGGAAGATGCCGTCTTCCGACAAAATGGGATAAAGCTCGGACCGCAGCGCAACGACTTCCTCGCGCACCGGGTTGCCGACCAGATGGACCTTGTCCTGATATTTCGGCTTGATTCGCAACACATCTGGATAGGCGGTGGCGATGGCATTGACCGAACGCGAGGCCAGCCGGTTGACCCGGCCGAGAACCGCATTCTGCTCATGCACGATCGTCGGGATGTCCTTGCTGTTCGCGGCAAGCAAGGCGGGATAGGCGGGATAGCCGCCAAAGCCAACAATCGCAGATGGCTGGAATGTGTCGTAAAGCTGCATCGCCATCCGGCGACCCTTCAATATGGCGCGGGTTCCTCCGAGCCAGCTGCGCGGATTCTTGGTAATCCGGCCGGCGGGCAGGACATGGACCTGCGCTTCGTCAACCATGCCGGGTATTTTTTCGCCGCGCTCATCGGTGATCATCGCCACCCGATGCCCGCGCAGGACCAGTTCCCTGGCCAGTGCATAGGCCGGGATCATATGGCCGCCGGTACCGCCAGCCGCCAGAACATAATGTTTCGAAAAACTCATACCGCTATCCGTTCCCGCTCGGGCCAGGCCGAGACATATTGTGAGCGGTCAAGATACGGGTTTCGCCGCGTAAATGCGAGCAAAAGTCCGACGCCGATACACAAGGCGAGAATCGACGAGCCACCGTAGCTGATGAACGGCAGAGTCATGCCCTTGGACGGGAATAGCTGCAGATTCACCGCCATATTGATCAGCGCCTGTCCACCAAATTGGGCGGTCAGGCCGGTTACGGCGAGAATGATGAAATTATCCTCTTCGTCGAGCAGACGAAGAAACACACGGACAACGATCGCGAGATAGACGAGCGCGATCGCCATACACGCAAGCAGGCCGAATTCTTCTCCGATCACCGAGAAAATATAGTCGGTATGCGCCTCGGGCAGTTTGAACTTGGCCGTACCCAGTCCAGGGCCGGTGCCGAGCAACCCCCCGCCCGTAAGGGCCTTGTGGGCAAACATCACCTGGTCGAATTCACCGCCGCCGAACAGCCACGCGTTGATCCGCTGGGTTGCCACGGGATAGAGGAAATAGGCTCCGACCAGACCGCCAACGCCGCCGATACCGATCCCCGCGATCAGGCGGGCCGAAAGTCCGGAGACGGTCATCACCGCGAACCAGATGCCGCAGATCAATATGGTCTCGCCGAGATTGGGTTGCATCATCATCAAAATGGCGATGATCGCCGTCAGGATCACGGACAGTGAAATCACCGGCAGGGCCGGATCCTTGATCCTGAGCGACAGCAGCCAGGCCAGCGTCACCGCGTAAAGCGGCTTGAGAAACTCGCCGGGCTGGATCGTGGCAAAACTATAGCCGATCCAGCGCTGGGCCCCGTTGACGGATTTCCCGAAAACCGGAACCAGAAACAGCAATATGACGGCCGCGACCGCCGCCAGAATAGCGAAGCGCCGGGCCTGTTCCTTCGGCAGCATCGAGACCACCAGCATCACCGGAACGCCGATGACGACCCAGACGAGCTGGCGGTAAAAATAATAGAGCGGTTCGATCGTGACCGCTGCAGTGCTCTGCTTGAGCGCGGTGACTGGTGACGCCGCAGCGACTGCGATCAGACCGATCGCGACCAGCGTCAGGATCAGCCCGAGCAGCACCCGGTCGAGTTCCCAGAACCAGATTGCCAGCGGGGAGCGGTCGCTGCGTCCGAACCGCGAATGCAACTGGAAGCGCTTCTTCTTGAGCGCAGCGGAAATTTCGGGAAGCGGATGTGCTGGGCCGGTTTCTTGTTCAGATGCGCTCATCTTGTTGCCTCCCCGGTCGCGGTCCCGATCAGATCACTCTCGATCACCGAATTGACGGCGCTGCGGAAACAATTGCCGCGCGCTTCAAAATCGCGAAACTGGTCAAACGAAGCGCAGGCCGGCGACAGCAATATCACTTCGCCGGGCTGCGCATTGGCAGCGGCGCGTTGCACGGCGGTAAGGATCATTTCGCAGGATTCAACCGGAACATGACCGGCCAGCAATTTCCCGAACAGGGGTCCGGCTTCGCCGATCGTATAGGCCCGGACGACATTTTTGTAGAAGGGCTCGCATTCGGTCAGCGTGTCGCTTTTCGGCAAGCCGCCGAGAATCCAGTGAATTTTCGGATAAGCGCCGAGCGCCGGTCCAGTCGATGCCGGGTTGGTCGCCTTGCTGTCATTGACAAACAATACGCCTCGGGCTTCGGCGATGCGCTCCATGCGGTGCGGCAGGCCAGTAAAGGCGGCCAGTGCCGGACGCCATTGATCCTCGGTTATGCCGAGAGCCTCGACCGTGGCGATCGCTGCAATCGCGTTCTGGAGATTATGCGGCCCTTGCAGCGATGGCCAATCCGGTTGTCCGGCAAGCTCGACGGCACTGGTGTCGAAGATATTCTGCACCCGGCCGAGATCGCGCAGGCCGTGCAAGGCCAATTGGGTCTTTTCATCATCGCTGGCGAAGATTGCGCTGTGATCGGACCCCAGCATGTCGAACAGACGTGCTTTTGCGGCAGCATAAGCGTCGAAGCCGTCATAGCGGTCGAGATGGTCAGGGCTGATATTGAGCAGCAGCGCGACATCGCAGTCGAGACTGTTGGTCAAGTCAATCTGGTAGCTGGACAGTTCCAGCACATAGACACCGCCCTCGGGCAGCGGTTCCTGCGACAGGATCGGTACGCCGATATTGCCGCCCATCACCGACGGAACGCCAGCATATTGCAATATATGGTGGACCAGAGCAGTCGTCGTCGATTTGCCGTTGGTGCCCGTGATGCCGACCACCCGGTGCGCCGGCAGTTCTGATCGCGCCTGGGCGAATAATTCGATATCACCGATGATCGGGACGCCGTCGGCCTTTGCCTTTTGCGCGATCGGGTGATTGTTGAGCGGCACGCCGGGAGAGACAACAATCGCCTCATAGCCGGTCAGATCGCTTTCCAGCGGATCGGCGATAAGCGCCTTGTCGGCAACGCTGTCGCGCAATTCTTCGCGATTGTCCCAGGCGAGCAATTGCGCTCCGCTGGCATGCAGACTTTCCAGCACCGCCATGCCGGACCGGGCCAGTCCAAGAATGGCATAGCGCTTTCCGGCAAAGGCGGATGAGACGATCATCTGAGTTTCAACGTCGCCAATCCGGCGAGCGCGAGCACCAGAGAGATGATCCAGAAACGGATCACGATGGTGGATTCGGACCAGCCAAGCTGCTCAAAATGATGGTGGATCGGTGCCATTCGAAAGACGCGGCGTCCGGTGCGTTTGAAGAAAAAGACCTGAACGATCACCGATACGGCTTCGAGCACAAACAGTCCGCCGACCAGCGCCAGCACGATTTCATGATGGATGGAAACGGCAATCGCGCCAAGCGCGCCGCCGAGGGCCAGGCTGCCGGTATCGCCCATGAACACCGCTGCTGGCGGCGCATTGAACCACAGGAAAGCAAGGCAGGCACCGATCACGCAGGCGCAGAAAATTGCCAGCTCCCCTGCTCCGCGAACAAAAGGAATGCCGAGATATTCGGAGAACACCGCGTTACCGGACAGATAGACGAGCACCAGAAAGGTAGCGCTGGCAATCACCACCGGCATGGTGGCAAGACCATCAAGACCATCGGTCAGATTGACCGCATTGCCGGCACCGACAATCACGAACATCGCGAAAGGGATGTAGAAATAGCCGAGGTCGATCTGCACGTCGTTGAAGAACGGCACATAAAGGCTGGTGCCGATTTGCTGGACGATCAGCCAGGTGGCGAAACCGGCGATGATGAATTCGAGCAACAGCCGGACCCGGCCCGGAATGCCCTTGTGGCTGGCTTTGCGGACCTTGTCATAGTCATCCATGAAACCGATCGCGCCAAAGCCGAGCGTCACGAAAATACAGGCCCAGACGAAAATGTTGCTGAGATCCATCCACAACAGCAGCGAAGTCACCACCGAAATCAGGATCATCAGACCGCCCATGGTAGGCGTTCCGGCTTTTTTCAGATGCGTGATCGGACCGTCCTCGCGGATCGGCTGACCCTTGCCCTGCCGCATGCGCAACATGTTGATGAACTTGGGGCCGATCAACAGACCGATGAAAAGCGACGTCGATATAGCGGCACCCGAGCGAAAGCTCAGATACCGGAAAACGTTGAAAATACCTTCGAATTCAAGCCATTGGGCCAGTAAATAAAACATCAATACTCCCCGCTTGCCAACGCGGAAACCGCGGAGGAAAGCCCCAGATAATTTGAACCCTTGACCAGAAGGATATCCCCGTCGCTGAGCAATTTTGCGACCTCGGTCAGCGCGTCCGAAGCACTTGCCGCATGTGACATTTTCACGCCCTGATCAAGGCCATGTTCGAGTTTCGCGGCAGTATGTGCCATATCGTCGCCAACCAAGATGATCGCTTTGGCTCCGGAGAGCAGAATATCATCCGCCAATGCCGTATGATAGCGGGCCGATTGCTCGCCCAATTCGCCCATCGCGCCCAATATGACGATTTTTTGTCCGGCGCAGGCTTCGCTGGCAAAATGTTGTAACGTCGCTTTCATCGATGCCGGATTGGCATTGTAGCTCTCGTCGATAACCGTCGCTGTACCGCCTGATTTCAGCGAGACGAGGTGGCGACGTCCGCGACCATCGATACCGCTCATTTCTGCGAGCGCCAGACCGGTGGTAGCGAGATCACCGCCGACTGCACGGACCGCTGCGAGTATGGCCAGAGAATTGGACACCCAATGACGACCGGCCTCGGCTATCGTGAAGCAGAGACTTTGCTCACCAAGTTTTGCCGTGACCAGCGAGCCGCCACGGGGCGCGGCAACCACATCAATCGCGCGGACGTCGGCTCCGGCTTCAAATCCAAAGGATATCACATGCTCTGCGTGGCGTTCCGCCTTTTTCCGCAGCCGCTGACAATGCGGGCTGTCATGCGGAATGATGGCTGTACCGCCGGGCATCAGGCCTTCGAATATCTCCGCCTTGGCGTCGACGATGCCGGCCTCGCCACTGGAAAAATTGCCGATATGGGCGGGCGCTATAGCCGTGATGATCGCGGCATGCGGGCGCACCAGACGGGTTAGCGCCGACAGTTCGTGGGCGTGGTTCATACCCATTTCGAAAATGCCATATTTCGTATCTTCCGGCATCCGCGACAGGCTGAGCGGAACCCCGACATGATTATTATAGCTTTTGACCGACCGGTGCGCCTTGCCGAAAGAACAGCGGTCGAGCGCCGAATAAAGCGCCTCTTTGGTGCCGGTCTTGCCGACCGATCCGGTCACGCCGATGATTTTCGCATCGGTGCGGGTGCGTGAGGCCTTGCCCAGTGCGTCGAGAGCACGAGCCGTGTCGGATACCAGGATATGGGGTCCGTCGACCGGCTGGCTGACAATGGCGCCAGCAGCGCCGGAAGCAAACGCCTGTTCAACGTGGAGATGACCGTCGCTATGCTCGCCCTTCAGCGCGACAAAAAGATCGCCGGGGCCGATTTCCCGCGAGTCAAAGGCAACGCCGTTGGCGGTGAATTCGTTGCTGGCCTTGCCTGAAGTGGCGTCCGCGATAGCGACTGATGTCCAAAGCGCGCTCATAGCGGCTGCGCTCCGGCACATTCTCTCGCCACTTCGACATCATCAAAGGGAATGATGCGGTCGCCAACGATCTGGCCCTGTTCATGGCCTTTTCCGGCAAGCAGGATGATGTCCTGCGGACCGGCCAGCTCTATCGCCCTGGCAATCGCCGCACGGCGATCGGCCACTTCCTCGGCACCGCTAGCTCCGGCCATGATTTCGGCGCGAATGGCGGCCGGATCTTCGCTGCGCGGATTGTCGTCGGTGACGATCACATGATCGGACTTTTCAACGGCAATCTTGCCCATTTCCGGACGCTTGCCCTTGTCGCGGTCGCCGCCAGCGCCAAAAATCGTGATCAACTGACCAGTTACATGCGGCCGCAAGGCTTTGATCGCCGCGCGCAAGGCGTCCGGCGTATGCGCATAATCGACATAGACCGGCGCACCGGCGCGGGTGATCACCGCCCGCTCCATCCGGCCACGGACCGGCTGCACCCGCTGCATATGGTCAAATATATTCTGCAACTGTCCGCCGGTTGCCAGCACAATGGCGGCGGCGCACAGGATATTGGCGGCCTGATAAGCGCCGATCAGCGGCAGCGAAATGCGGTGGGTATTGCCCTGCGCCTTGACCATCAGGACCTGACCCAAATGAGTCGGTGTTTGCGACACCAGCCTCAGCGTTTCGCCCTTTTCTCCAACGGTGAACAATTCAAGCCCGCGATCCTTCGCGCGCTGGATCGCCTTGCCCGACCAGGGCTCGTCGTCGGCCCAGATGACAGCAGTGCCGTCGCTTTCCACAACTTCATCAAACAGCCGCATTTTGGCTTCGAAATAGCTGTCCATATCACCATGATAATCGAGGTGGTCGCGGCTCAGATTGGTGAATGCGGCAACATTGACCGGCAATCCTTCGGTGCGATATTGCGACAAGCCGTGGCTCGACGCTTCAAAAATCGCGTGACTGACCCCTTCGCGGGCCAGACCAGACATGTTCGAAAGAAAGGTGACGATATCCGGGGTGGTGAGACCGGTCTTGACCTGCTCATCAGCGGTGGTGACTCCGAGCGTCCCGATCGATGCGCTATTGTAGCCATCCATCCGCCAAAGCTGACGGGTCAGTTCTGCGGTCGATGTCTTGCCATTGGTTCCGGTAACCGCTGCCACATTGGCGGGTGTCGGCGTATAATATCGTGCCGCCATCCGGGCGAATAGTCGCCGTGGCTCGTCATCGGAAATATGCACGGCGCCTTCAACCTGCGCCTCGGGATGGGCGACAATGGCGATCGCTCCGGCGGCGATTGCCGCTTCGATAAAATCTTCGCCGTTGAACTTTGCACCCCGGAACGCGCCGAATATATTGCCGGGCGCGATCTTGCGATGATCGATGGCAAAGCCGGTGACCGCCTGCTCGCCGGTCTCGCCTTCCACTCCTGGTACCAGATTATTCAATCGCATCATTCTGCTCATTGGCTGTGGTTTTGGGCTTCCAGAGAAGCGGCGTCAATTCGGATACGTCGACATCGCGATGATCATCGGGGATCACGCCAAGCATCGGTCCGACGCGAGATACGACTTTCCGCACGATCGGCGCGGCGGTCCAGCCAGCCGTACGCTGGAAGGAGGTTGCAGCGGTTCCCTTGGGTTCATCAAGCATGGCAATGACAACATAGCGCGGATTGTCCATCGGAAAGGCCGCAGAAAAGGTCGAAACCAGCGACGTCTTGTTATAGCCGCCTTCCGAAGGCTTTTCTGCCGAGCCGGTCTTGCCGCCAATCCGGTAGCCCGGCGCATCGGCCTTGCGACCGGTTCCGTCCGAAACAATCATCCGCAATAACTGACGCATACGTGCGCTGGTTGCCGCCTTGAATACCCGCCGTCCCTTGGCTTCCTCGCCCGGCTCCACTTTGAGCAAAGTTGCAGGACGCCAGATGCCGCCATTGACCATCGCCGCATAGGCGCTGGCGAGATGAAGCGGGGTGACGGCAATACCATGTCCATAAGCGACGGTCATATTGGTGACCCTGCCCCAGTTGCGCGGCCACAGCGGATGGCCTCTCTCGAATAGCTCGATATGCGGCCGTTCGTCAAAACCGAGACGCCGGAACATATTTTCCATCGCTTCCTGGCCAAGATTGTCGGCAATCCGCGCGGTAACGATATTGGAACTGTGCACCAGCGTTTCCGGCACGTTCAGATAGCGCCCCTGGCTATGATCGTCCTTGATCGTGAAGCCGCCGACCTTGATCGGTTCCATCGCATTGTAGCGCACGGCCAGATCGGTAACCGTACCGGCGTCGAGCGCAGCAGCAATGGTCAGGGGCTTGAACGTAGACCCCAGTTCGAACACGCTCTGGGTCACTTCATTATTCTGGTGCTTCATCGATGCCCGGCGGATCTTATTCGGATCAAATAGCGGCAGCGAGGCAAGCGCCATGACTTCTCCGGTCTGGACATCCAGGATGATTCCCGCTGCGCCGCGCGCTTCGGTCATGATCATGGCATCCTGAAGCTCGCTTTCCAGCGCCGCTTGCGCCCGGCTGTCGATCGACAATATTGATGGCGTGCCGCGCAATTTCTCATCGAGAAGACGGTCGTTGAGCGCCCGCTCCATGCCCATCACACCTTTGCCGTCAGCGTCGACATAACCCAGTACATGGGCGGCCAGTTCACGCTGTGGATAGAGGCGTTCGTCCTCGCGGGGAAATTCGATACCGATCTCACCCAGCGCATGGATCTGCTTCACCTCTTCGGGGAGCGCCCTGCGGCGAAGATAGGTAGGATGGGATCCTCTGAGCTTCTCGAGAAAATAGGTTGCGCTGGTGTCCGGAAAAATCGAGGATAGCTGCCGCGCCAACGTCTTTTTGTCACCCAGTACCCGGGCCGGTACCACGCGAACCGCATAGCCCAATATCGTCCGGGCCAGCGGCACGCCGTTGCGGTCGACAATATCGCCACGCGGGGGAATAAAGGCACTGCTCGATGCGCGATAGGGTGTCGCATCTTCCAATATCGTGAGGCTGACCAGCCGTCCGACGATAATCGTGAAAGCAGCCAGAAACACCAGCAACAAAATCATCAGCCGAAAATGAGCACTCGCGGTTATTTCCTTGGCTTTTCCCGAAAATTGCACCTTCTTGCTGTTGGCCAGAAGTGTCGTCATTCGGCCATGCTTTCGATTTTTTCAGCAATTGCCTTTCGCCCGAGATCGCGGACAAGCCCGTCGTCGAGCAGTTTTTCTTCCATATGCGCGACGCGAGTTGTGCGAGCCTGCGCTCCTCCCATGCCCTGGGCGGGTCCGGAATCCCTCACGGTGGTGGCGAGACCGGGATTGCTACCGATCGCGCTGCCGTCGGCGTTGCGGTCTTGCGCCTTGGCGGTTCCGAAGACCGAACCGATAATGCCGGCCGGTCTGATGCCTTCCATCGAACTGATCACGGCAACCTGTACCGGCTTGCGCAAGTCCTTGCCGCCCAGATTGGCCAGTGCGCGTTCGCCATCAAGATATTGCGAGGCCTGCGGCGAGGCATAGCCGAATTCCAGTTTGTTCCAGTCCTCGAGCTGACGCAGATTGGCGCGGGCGCTGAATTCCGTTTCCAGATAGCGGATATCTTTCTTGATCTCGACGATTTTGTGATCGGTGCGCGCAAGATCGCTGCGCAAGGTCGCGACGCTGAGCGAGAGCGGATAAAGCAAAATCGCCACCAGAAAAACCAGGGCGAGCCATCCCATGCCTTCGAGGCGCTTGATCGCCAGCTTCACTGTCCGTCACCGTCGCCGGCAGGCGCGTCTGTGCGCACTGCCGATCTCAGGGTGGCGGAGCGGGCCCGGGGATTAAGAGCCTGCTCCGCCCCGGCCGGACGCACCGCTTTGGCTGGTTTATGAAAGGTGGGTGCCGGCCGTGTCTCGTTAACCTGGGGTAGATGACGGGAACCGGCAGACTTCTGTCCGCTGCGATCCCGCAAGAAATTTTTGACAATGCGATCTTCGAGGCTGTGGAATGTCACAACCGCAAGACGACCACCGGGCTGCAACATTTTTTCTGCCGCAGCAAGTCCGTCTTCGAGTTCGCCCAGTTCGCGATTGATATGGATGCGGATCGCCTGAAAGGTCCGGGTCGCCGGATCCTTCTTGTCGCCAGCGCGAAATCCCAGCGCTTTTCGAACCACCCGCGCCAGTTCGGACGTGCGGGTCAGCGGCCGTGCTTCGACAATCGCCTTGGCGATCCGCCGTGAACGACGCTCTTCGCCATAGCGATAGATCACATCAGCGATCATCTCTTCTTCGGCTTCGTTGAGAAAATCGGCTGCGCTTTCGCCATCGCGGGCCATGCGCATGTCGAGCGGACCATCTTTCTGAAAGGAAAAGCCGCGCTCGGCCTGATCCAACTGCATCGACGACACGCCGATATCGAGCGTGACGCCGTCGATATCGTCATTAACCAATATCTCGGCCATTTCGGAATAGCGGGCGTGGTGGAGGGTCAACTTTCCCTCGGTCTCGTCGACCACTTTCTGGCCGCTGGCAATCGCATCCGGGTCCTGGTCAAAAGCGTGCACATGCGCGCCCGCTTCCAGCATCGCGGCGCTATAACCGCCGGCACCGAACGTACCGTCAACATGCGTCTCGCCGGGAATAATGGCGAGCGCGTCGATCACTTCGTCGATCAGGACAGGAACATGGCGTGCGGCTGAAGCGGGGGTCATTTCTGTTTCCCTCCGCTTTTTTCGCCAGCTTCTTTCAGATGAAATTCGACAAGACGGCGATCGACCGGCACATCGTCGGTGGTGTCGAGCAAGGTCTGCGGGTTCCACAGACAGAAGGTCGTACCAATGCCGTGAAACAGGACATTGCCATCAAGATTACCGAGGTCCCGCAGTTGCGGTGGCAGGATGAAGCGGCCGCTGGCATCAAAGCTCAGGTCCTGCAACGAAGAAAATTTCCGGGCACCGGCAGCGTCCTTGTCGAAGCTTTCGCCGCGCGTGATTGCCGCTTCCCACTGCTTGTCGATTTCGGCGAGCATATCGGATTTGCGGCTCAGACCGAAGCCGACCAGACAATCCCATTTTTCATGGGTGCCAAGGCAGAGCGTCCGGCCATCGCTGCTTTCCACCAGATTTTTGCGCAGAAATGCGGGAACCGAAAGACGACCCTTGTCGTCTATCGCCGATATTGCAGAGCCTGAATATGCATATGCAACTGACACCGTGGAAATCCCTTATCCGAACCGGGGCCAATGCTCTTCCCGCTCCAGAAGTGCGTTTTCCAGCGCCTTTCCGAAAATTAGAATCCGGACAGGAAGAATACCCCGATAACAAATAATTGCTAACAGGGGTGAGCTTGGGATAAAAGGGTTTTTTACGGGATATTATGGGAAGCGTCTATTAACCTACTGTAATTCCTGTATTTAAATTTCCGCCAATCTGACCACCAATCTGGGCATCTGCACCTGCTGTCCGGAATCGCGCGCCATATCTCTATTTCCCGCGATCATCGGCATCGACTTGCTCCTTCACGAGAGCATCAATGAACCGCACAGCGCCGCTTTTCTGCGGTGACTGGCGGGCCGTTTCCGGCCAGAGCGCCGCATTGAGAAAATCTGCATCGGCAACGATTGTCGCCCGCCCCTGCCCAACCGAACATTGGACGATAAAATCGGCCGTGTTCCAGTCGCAGTTCACGTCCGACGCCTCGCTCGCCCTTTCCGGCTCCAGCTTGCCCACTCCCACGCTGGTGAAAACATCGTCACCAAAGCGAAGGTCTACGACTTCTGCGCTATTTCCGGCGACACCGACAAGTGCCAGACCCCAGTGACCGAGCAGCGGCGACAGGAACCCGCTGACCAGCGGTCTGCGTGGATCGCCGAGCGGCAGCCGGGACGGCCAGACCAAATCGGAGTCGGTGAGGATGATGACGGCGCCACCCGCTCGGACCCAGGCGTCAAGATCGGTGAGATCGGCGGGATCCATGGCGCGCGGCTGGGCCAGGATGACGATATCTGGATCTTGCACGGCAAGATTTTCCAGACTGTCGACCGCCGCAATCTCATATTTTTGCTGCCAATAGCGGTAGATCGGCGCCGGCTCCGACCCACCGGAGAGGATCGATTCCATCGAGGCACCGTCGCCCCACACCAGAGGCAGGCTTGTCATGAGCTGGATGCGGGGCTTGACCTGTGGCGGATCAGGCGGAGATTCGCCAGCGCTGCATTGCGCAAGAACCAGTAAAGCCAACAAGGCCGACGGGACCGTCTGCCATAAACGCGCCAACTAGCGCCGCTCCCGGTCCATCGGCGCATCCAGATTCGGATCGGGCTTCAAATCCGGTACGGTTTGTCCAGGCAGGTTCGCCGCAGGCTTTTGCGCTTCCGGCTTCCCGGTTGCCGGCGCCGGGGTGAGGCCCAGCTCTGCCAGCGGTTCGGCGGGCTTTTCTTCCGGAGTGCCGGCGAGCGGCGGCGCGCTGCCGGTTGCTTCGGCCTGCATTTCCTCGATCACCGTCTGTTCATGACTGGCGCGCTGAATGACGAAATTGGCGACGCTGACCAGCAGCAGCACCGCTGCCAGACCGACCACACCAACCTGGATGCGCTGCATCGTGTCCTGACGGCCGGTAGTTTGCGCCTTTTTACCCATCATTGTCGAGCCACGGGAATACCGGCAGCCCCTTTTCCCTCAGCCATGCGGCATTGTAAAGCGAGGACAGATAGCGGAAACCGGTATCGCAGAGGATCGTTGAAACCCGGCTGCCCGGGCCCAATTCCTTGCCCAGCGCAATTGCGCCGGCGACATTGATGCCCGATGACATGCCAAGGCAGAGCCCTTCATCCATCAGCAATCGCTCGACCCAGACCAGCGCTTCTTCGTCAGAAATGCGATATTGCTTGTCGATCGGCGCATCTTCCAGGTTGCCGGTAATCCGGCCCTGGCCGATGCCTTCGGCAACGCTATTGCCTTCGGACTTGAGCTCACCATGGGCATAATATTCGTAGAGCGCGGCACCATGCGGGTCGGACAGGGCGATGGTGATATTTTCGTCTTTCGCCTTCAGTCCCATGCCGACGCCGGCCAGCGTGCCGCCAGTACCGACAGCGCAGGTAAAGCCGTCAATCTTGCCGTCCATCTGGTTCCAGATTTCTTCCGCCGTGGTCTCGATATGGGCGCGGCGGTTGGCGACATTGTCAAACTGGTTGGCCCAGACAGCGCCCTCGGTTTCTTCCGCAATGCGCCGCGATTGATGGACGAAATGACACTGGCTGGAATAAGGAGCGGCCGGCACCGTGATCAGTTCCGCACCAAGCGCGCGCAACGTATCCATTTTTTCCCGGCTCTGGGTTTCCGGCATGACGATGGTCGATTTATAGCCCTTGGCATTGGCGACCAAAGCGATACCGATGCCGGTATTGCCCGCTGTCCCCTCGACGATCCGCCCGCCCGGCTTGAGTTGCCCGCGTTCTTCAGCGTCCTGAATGATGTAGAGCGCCGCACGGTCTTTCACCGATGCGCCGGGATTGGCAAATTCGCACTTGCCGTAAATGTCACAACCGGCAGCTTCGCTGGGTCCGGAGAGGCGGACGAGCGGCGTGTTGCCGATCAGTTCGAGTGTGTTTGGAATGATGCTCATGGAACAATACATAGTGCGCGTGATTTCGCGCCGCAAGCTTGAAGCCTTTTTAGGGGCAATAGCATTGCTTTAGTCGAGCGTCTGCGGTCCGGCATCCGAGAAAAATGTCAGTACGCAGCGGCAGATTATCATGCTAGGCCGATGGAAACTTCTGGCTTGAAATAAGGAATGACAACAACATGCACGAGAAAAAATATGAATGTTTCGATGTCGAAATAGAAAATGGCGTCGCCCATATCCGGATGAACCGTCCGGAAAAACTCAACAGCATGAACAAATCATTCTGGAATGATCTGCCGGAAATTGTCGAAGATATTGATATCAAAGCCCGCGCGCGCGTCATCGTGATCAGCTCTACCGGCAAGCATTTCTCGGCCGGTATGGATCTTTCGGTTTTCGCGCCACAGCCCAATGATAAAATCGATGGCGCAGACAAGCATGTGCTCGCGGAAATGTTCCGCTCCAATGTCAAACGGATCCAGCATAGTTTCAACGCGCTGGAAGAAGCGCGGATTCCCGTATTGTTCGCGCTGCACGGCGGCGTCATCGGCGGCGCGATCGATATGATCAGCGCCGGTGATATCCGCTGGTGCAGCAAGGACGCGATATTCTGCATTCAGGAAACCAATATCGGCATGACCGCCGATGTCGGCACCTTCCCGCGCCTGCAACGCTATATCCCCGAAGGCTGGGTCAAGGAAATGGCTTACACCGGCCGCCGGATCGACGCAGCGAAGGCAAAGGAAATCGGACTGGTCAACGATGTGTTCGAGACACAGGAAGAATGTCTGGCCCATGTCATGGCAACGGCGAAAGAAATTGCCTCCAAATCACCACTGGCGGTTACCGGCTGCAAGGTCCTGATCAACTATGGCCGCGACCATAATACAGCGGATACACTGGACTATATCGGTGTCTGGAACGCAGGCATGTTCCCGCCGTCGCATATTCAGGAAGCGGTCGCCGCGATGGGAGAGAAGCGGGAGCCGGACTTTCCCGATCTGTTGCCGCTCAGAACCACAGCTTTGTAGTCTCGCGCGCGCGATCCATCGATGATAAATTTTATATATGCCCTGATCCCGGTGGTCCTGATTACCGCATTGGGCTGGCTGTTGGCGCACAGGAACTTCCTGCCCGCCGATGGGTGGCGCGCGATCGAAAGGCTGGTCTATTTCATATTTTTCCCGGCACTGATCATCAATGTTCTGGCCAGCGCATCTTTTGAGATTGTGCCCTGGGCCATGGTGCTGGTCCTGATCGGTTCGCAAGTGGCGCTGGCTGCGATGGGGCTGCTGGCGAAACGGGCTGACGACGGACCACGAAAGGGCTCGATCATCCAGTCCAATGTCCGCTGGAATACCTTTGTCGGACTGTCCATTGCCAGCGCCCTGTTCGGCGAGCCGGGGCTGGCCCTGATGGCGATCGCGGTCGCGGCTCTGACGCCGACCGCCAATGTCATCTCGGTGCTGGCGCTCACCCATTTTGCCAAGGATAGCGGCGAGCAGAAACCGCATGTCGTGATGGACATGGTGCGCAATCCGCTGATCATCGGCTGCGTGATCGGCATCGCGCTAAATGTGCTGGGCATGGCGCCCACCGGCATTGCCGAGAAGGTCCTCGATATATTGGGTCAGGCCACGCTTGCGCTCGGCCTTCTCGTGGTCGGCGCTGCGGTTGATCTCGAGGCGTTCAAGCGCGCTGGCCACACCACTTTGACATGGTCAGCCGTGCGTCTGCTCGGGTTTCCGCTGGTGGCACTGGCTGCCGGATTGATGCTCGGCCTTCCGGCAGACAGTCTTGCGATTGTCATGATCGCCGCCGCCACGCCAACCGCGAGCAGCGGCTATATTTTGGCGCGGCAACTGGGCGGCGATGCGACTTTATCCGCTAATCTGGTCGCGGTTCAGACCGTCTTTTCGGTTCTGAGCATGCCCGCGATCTACGCGCTCTATTTGCTGACGTTGGGCTGAGAAGCCCGCTTCACTGTGTCTAGCTCAGATCGAATTTCTCCGGCACCAGTTTCGCGAGAATTCTATCGCAGCCCGCGTTGTTGCGCTGGAAGCAGTCATGCGCCCGCATCGCTTGATAATGGGCAACCAGTGCTGGCCAGCGGCTCTTATCGGGCAGACCGGCGAGCATGTCGGTCTGGGCGATCTGCGCCGCGACCGCGATATCGGCGATTGTGATCGTATCGCCAATGAAATGGGAGCGGCCATCGAGCTGCGCTTCAAGATAGTCCCACAGCGGCGGCAATTTTTCATTCCAGGTCTTGCGCGCCGTTTCGATATCCGGCTCCTTGCGCTGGAACAGATTGAAGATGATCGGCCGGAACAGGCCCATGCCGCCAGCCATTGCCATGCCGGTATCTGCATATTCCTCGAGCCACAGCGCGCGCCCATGTTCGAATGCATCGGCGGGATAGACCGTCGGTTCCGGCTGCAGTTTCTCCAGATAGCCGCAGATTGCCGAGCTGTCGGTGATCGTACCGGCGGCGCCTTCTTGGGCGATGTCCCGGTCGCGCAAGGACGGAATGCGGCCGAGCGGGCTGATTTCCTTATACCAGTCCGGCATGCCCATGACATTGACGTCCTCGCAATCATAGTCGAGCCCCTTGAGCGCCATCACCGCCTCGACCTTGCGCTGGAATGGGGACAGAGGCGAGCCGTAGAGGACGAGGGATGCAGTCATGGGTGTTTTCTCCTAATATTTGGAAGCTCCATGCCGGATTGTTCGGAGATTGAAAACCCCCGCCCTCCTCCTTCTCCCGTGAGGGAGAAGGATGCGCAGACTTGGCAGCTTGCTGCCTAGGCGTAGCTGGATGAGGGCGTTCTATTCCCTCGACAGCGGACCACCCTCATCCAACTGCGGCTAATCCTGACGGATAAGCCTTCGTATCCTTCTCCCTCAAGGGAGAAGGCGATTGATTGGAAACTTGTTTCAGGAATATTCAATCCCCACCGCATCCGCCGCCTTCTTCGCCAACGTCCGCGCAGCATCCGTATCCGCGCCGGTCGCCAGCGCCACTGCCATCCGCCGATAGGGCCGCGTCACCGGCTTGCCGAATATTCGCACGTCCGTCTCCGCGCCCTCGCCACCCAGCGCCAGAGCGTCCGCCACGCCGGTAAATTCGAATTGGTCGCTGTCCCGGTCCGCCAGGATCACCGCGCTGGCGCTCGCCGGTGCGGTTAGCGCGATATACGGAATCGGAAGCCCCATGATGGCGCGGGCGTGGAGGTCGAACTCGCTGAGATTCTGGCCGATCGAGGTGACCATGCCGGTATCGTGGGGCCGCGGGCTGAGTTCGGAGAAGATCACTTCGCCTTGCCTGGTGACAAAAAACTCGACCCCGAACAAGCCCCAGCCCTTGCCGCCGCCACCCAGATTTTCGACGACCTTGCGGGCCATATCCTGCGCGGTGGCTAGAGCCGCGTCGGTCATCGCCGCCGGTTGCCAGCTTTCCTGATAATCTCCGCGTTCCTGCCTGTGGCCGATGGGCGGGCAGAACAGCACGCCGTCCATCGTCCGCACGGTCAACAGAGTGATTTCATAATCAAAGTCGATGAATTGCTCGACAATCACCCGCGCCCGGTCGCCGCGCATATTGGCGACTCCATATTCCCACGCTGCTTCCAGTTTGTCGGCGCTGTCGACCTTGCTCTGCCCCTTGCCCGAGGAAGACATTACCGGCTTGATCACCAGCGGATAGCCGATATCCGCTGCCGCGCTTGCGACCTCTGCAAAACTCTCGGCATAATGATAGCGCGACGTGGTCAGGCCCAGTTCCTGAGCCGCGACATCCCGGATCGCGTCCCGGTTCATCGTCAGCTGCGTAGCGCGGGCGGATGGAACGATGTGAAACCCCTCACCTTCCAGTTCGGCAAGAATTTCGGTCCGGATCGCCTCGACCTCGGGGACGATCAGGTCGGGCCGGTGTTTTTCTGCTGCCGCGCGCAATTTCCCGCCATCCAGCATCGAGAAGATTTCGCGAGCGTCCGCCACTTGCATCGCCGGCGCATCATCATAGGCATCGCATGCAATGACATAAGCGCCGAGCCGCTTGGCCGAGATGGTAAATTCACGGCCCAGTTCGCCGGAGCCGAGGAGGAGGATTTTTTTGGTGTAGGTCATGGACTGGCCATAGCCAAAGCCAGCAGCCTCGTCATCCTGAACTTGTTTCAGGACCTCGGGCGTCTCTACCGGAAGTGAGTGACAAGAGTGAGGGGGTCCTGAAACAAGTTCAGGATGACGATGGTGACTAAGCTCCCTCGCCCGTCATCATTTCCTGCATCCGGCGGCCCATTTCCTCTTCCGGAACATCCTCGACATGAGTCGACAATGTCCATTCGTGCCCGAACGGATCTTTCACCCAGCCGGAACGGTCGCCGTAGAACTGATCTTCCACCGGCCGCACGATTTCGGCCCCGGCGGCGACGGCCTTGGCGAAGGCCGCATCGACATCGGGCACATAGATCATCAGGCTCGCGGTCGCACCGCCCCGCTTGTTGGGCCCCAGCTTGTCCATCTCCGGAAATTCATCCGACAACATGATATGGCTGTCACCAATCAGCAGGTCGGCATGGCCGATCTTGTCGCTCATCGGCAGGCGCATCTGCTCGGTCGCGCCAAAGGCTTCTGAATAGAATCTGATCGCTGCCTCGGCATCGTCCACGGTGAGATAAGGTGTTACGCTGTGATATCCATCTTCTTTCCAAGCCACCATCGTTGCCCTCCACTCTGATTAAGCGCGGTTTATAGCAAATTTCACTCGTTTTGCCGAGTCCGTACAATTACTAATTGATATATTATATCATTACACCTATCTGACTGTCCGTCCCGTACTCCAGTGTAAGAGAGAAACTCTTGTCCCATAGAAAATTTTTTGCTTCTGCCGCCATTCTGATGCTCCCCGTCTCCCCTGCTTTTGCTCAGCAAGACGAAGCCGCTGCCCAGCGTGGCAGCGGACTGTCGGACGATTTCCACGATGATGACATGATCATCGTCACGGCTCCCTATGTCGATCAGCTTGACCTGCTCGCCGGCACTTCGGCGCTGTCGGGCGATGAACTGGCA
This sequence comes from uncultured Sphingorhabdus sp., assembly GCA_963974765.1. Taxonomy (GTDB): domain Bacteria; phylum Pseudomonadota; class Alphaproteobacteria; order Sphingomonadales; family Sphingomonadaceae; genus Parasphingorhabdus. The sequence goes on along the minus strand of CAXBEI010000001.1, from coordinate 1,639,334 downwards.
CAAGACCTGCGCGGCCAGATCGGCGACAGCCTTACCAGCCTGCCCGGTGTCTCCTCCACATCTTTTTCCCCCGGATCATCCCGCCCGGTGCTGCGCGGTTTTCAGGGCCCGCGGGTTCGCGTGCTGACCGATGGCATCGGCTCGCTTGACGCCTCCAATACATCCGTTGATCACGCCGTGACAATTGATCCGCTGACCGCGCAACGCGTCGAAATCCTGCGCGGCCCTGCGGTCCTGCTATTCGGCGGTGATGCGATCGGCGGCGCCGTCAATGTCATCGACAAGCGCATCCCCCGCGACATTCCTGATGATGCGGTGCATGTTGATGCGATTGGCGGCTATGGCAGCGCCGCCGAAGACTGGAGCCTCGCCGGCTCTGTCGATGTGCCCCTGACGTCGAAACTGGTGATCCATGCTGACGGCAGCTATCGTGATACCGATGATGTGCGGGTGCCGGGTTACGTCCTGTCCCCCGATTTGCGCGCTGATCTACTAGCCGATGCCGCAGAAGAAACCGAGGAAGGCCATCTCGAGGAAGCAGAGGAACTGACCGAGGCTGCAAACCAGTCCGGTCGGGTCGCCAATACCGCAAGCCGCACCCAGACCGCAGGCGCCGGCATTGCTTATATCGATGATGGTGGCAATCTCGGCTTTTCCGTGAGCTATTACGACACCGACTATGGCGTCCCATCCCGCCCCGGTACCGAGCATGCGCACGGCGAAGAAGAGGAAGGCGAAGATCACGAGGAGGAAGAGGGCCATGAGGAAGAGGGTCCGGTCACCATCGGCCTGAAGCAATATCGCGCCGACCTGCGCGGCGGCGTGAATATGGACGGTTTCTTTGAAGCGCTGAATTTCCGGGCCGGCTATTCCGACTATGAACATACCGAATTTGAAGGCGACGAGATTGGCACGGTTTTCTCCGTTTCCGGGATCGAAGCACGCGCAGAACTGGTCCAGGCCGACCATGACGGCTGGCGCGGCGTGATCGGCACTCAGGTGCTGGTGCGAGATTTTAACGCGATCGGCGCTGAAGCCTTCGTGCCCAAAAACAGCATCGAAAGCTGGGCCCTGTTCACCGTGCAGGAAGTTGATCTCGGCTCGATCGAACTGGAAGGCGCTTTGCGCTTCGACCAGACCGACATTTCCGCCAACAGCATCGCTTTCGACCGCAGCTTCAACACGGTATCGGGAGCCTTCGGCCTCGCCTATGCGCCGGACGATGCAGCGTTCAAGGTCGGCGCGAATATTTCCCGCTCTGAACGGGCGCCGTCGGCCGAGGAATTGCTGTCCAACGGCCCGCATATCGCGACTCAGGCCTTTGAAATCGGTAACGCCAATTTTACCACCGAGAAAAGCTGGGGTGGCGAGCTTTACGCCCGGTGGGAAAGTGACGCTGTCAAGATCAGCGCAACCGCCTATGCGAACTTCTTCGACGATTATATTTTTGAAGCGCAGACCGCTGCAGAAGAAGACGGCCTGCCGGTGTTCCAATATTTCCAGCGCGATGCAACCTATTATGGTTTCGAAGCCTCGGCATCTGCGGTTGTTGCCCAGACTGGCGCGTTCGACCTGATCGTCGATGGCGTTGCCGACTATGTTCGGGCGAAGATCGACAACGGCGGCGGCTCGGTACCGCGCATCCCGCCCTTGCGTTTGCTTGGCGGAATCAAGGCGCATAGCGACAATCTCGACCTGCGCGCCGAAGTTGAATGGTCTGCCAGCCAGAACAAGGTCGCAGAGTTTGAAACCCCGACCGACAGCTTCACCATGGTCAATGCATCAGCAGCATGGCGTCCGTTCGGCAAGGATGGCGGGGTTACCCTCCTCGCTTCGGCCAATAATATTTTCGACGTAAATGCACGCCGTCATGCGTCGTTCACTAAAGACTATGTACCTCTGTCCGGTCGTGATATTCGCGTCAGTGCAAAGTTCAGTTTTTAGGATATTTTGAAATGCAGAAAATTACCGCAGCGATCTTGATTTCTACAATGGTCCTTCTCAGCGCCTGTGCGACCGTCAAAGGTGTCGGCAAAGACATTGAGTCGGTTGGCGAAGCTGGCCAGGACGCGATTGACTGATCACCATTAGTTCTGAGCTTGTCGAAAGGCGCTTTTCACAAGAGAGACGTGGTTCGACAAGCTCACCACTAACCCATCAAGCTCTTCAACACCGCTCAGGGCGTGATTTCTTTGCTCTTCTTCCGCTCGGTGATCCACATGATCAATAGCGAGATTTCATAGAGCAGGATCAGCGGAATACCGAGCATCAGTTGCGACACAACATCCGGCGGGGTCAGGATCGCGGCCAGAGCAAAAGCCCCGACAACCATATAGCGGCGCATGCCCTTTAACTGCTCCCTGCTTACGATCCCCGCCCGGTTGAGCAGCAACAGCAGCACCGGCAACTGGAAACATACGCCGAAGGCCAGGATGAACTGCATCACCAGCGACAGATAGTCGCCCATCGCCGGCAAGGCTTCCTGCTGCAGGCCGCCAACCGGCCCTTCAAATCCCAGAAAGAATTTGAACGCGGTCGGCATGACGATGAAATAAGCAAGCGATGCGCCCGCCATGAATAATAGAGGTGTGGCAATCAGAAAGGGCAGAAATGCCTTTTTCTCTTTTGCGTAGAGCCCAGGCGCGACAAAAGCCCACAGCTGGTTGGAAATGATCGGAAAAGCGAGGAAGAAGGCCGCGAACATCGCCACCTTGATCTCGACGAAAAAGGCTTCGTAAAGCTTGGTGTAAATGATCTTGCCTTGGCCTGCGGGGAAAGCGTCGGTCAGCGGCTGCACCAATATCCCAAAAATCTCGTCGGCGAAAAATATGCTGATCAGAAAAGCCACGGTCAGCGCTGCTACCGACCATAGAAGCCGCTGACGCAGTTCGATCAGATGCTCGATCAGCGGCGCCTTGCTTTCATCAAGATCCGGCTTGCTTTGATCGTTCACGGCTTGGAATCATCCACCGGCGGAAACTCGGCCCGATTGTCTGAAGAAACAGGTGGTTCGGAAATATCTGCGGGAGGTCCGGCCAGCGGTTCCATCTTCGCTTCATCCTCCGCGCTGTCATCGGGAAGCGCGGGATGTTCGCTCATGATCCGGTCATTCTCGGCCGCCCATTTCTTTTCCATTTCCTGAAGCTCGGCCTCGCGGACCATGGCATCAAGCCCGGTACGGAAATTGGCCATCACGCCGCGTCCCTTGGCCATCCATTTGCCCGCCGTCGCCAGGGCGCGCGGCAATTCCTTGGGGCCAATGACGACAACGGCAATGATCGCGATAATCGCGATCTCAGATATGGAAAGGTCAAACATATATCATGCGGCCCTAAGTCCAGAGGCCGGCCTGATCAAACAGCCGTTTTATCTGCGGTCTTGCTGCTATCGGCTGACCTGTCGCCGGTCTTGCTGTCAATCTTCGGAGGGGGGGTGGCAGCGTCCGCTTCTTCCTCGGTAATGCCCTTTTTAAAGGAACGGATGCCTTTGCCGACATCACCCATCATTTCGGAAATCCGGCCGCGGCCAAACAGAACCAGAACCAGCGCCGCTACAATTAAAATCTGCCAAACACTCGGTTGCATGCGATATTCTCCTTAAGCGCTCTATTTAAGCACTTTCGATCTCGTTTTCCAGCAAAACACCATCATCATCTACGAATTCTCGCTCTACGGACTCTTCAGCGGCCTGATCCGCTTCCGATTCCGCTTCTGCGTCCAGTTCCATTTGCTCCAGCACGAGGTCGACGGGGTCCAGCAATCCTGCGGCTTTCAGGTCCTCGATACCCGGCAGGTCCCTGCGACTTTGCAAGCCGAAATGGGTGAGGAATTCTGCTGTGGTGGCGTAAATCAGTGGTCGTCCCGGCACTTCGCGCCGGCCCGCCGGGCGCACCCACCCTGCTTCCATCAACACATCGAGCGTGCCCTTGGCAACCTGAACGCCCCTTATCGCCTCGATTTCAGCGCGGCTGACCGGTTCATGATAGGCGATGATCGCCAGCGTCTCCATCCCGGCGCGGCTGAGCTTGCGCATTTCCGCCCGTTCGCGGCGCAACAGATGCGAGAGATCCTGCGCGGTCTGGAAATGCCAGCGGTCGCCGGTTTTGATCAGGACGATACCGCGATGCTGAAAATCCGCTTGCAGGTCGGCCAATATCTGGCGGATATCCAGCTCTTCGCCGACATAAGCCTTGATATCGGCGATCGTCATCGGCTTTTCGGAGGCAAAAAGCGTCGCCTCGACCGCACGCTTGCCGATATCCATGGCCTCGGGCATCGGATCAATCAGGCTGGTGTCTTCGCTGTCATGTTCACCCATTGGTCGTCGCCTTTATTCTGAGCGGTGAAAAACTTTCTTCCTGCTGCAATATCAGCTTCCCTTGCCGGGCCAGTTCCAGTGTCGCCAGAAAACTGGACGCTAGCGCCGATTTGCGCAATTCGGGCGGCGCGCCTGGGGGCAGAAAATGCCGGATATCCATCCAGTCGATTGCTTCTCCGAGCATCAGCGACACCCGGGCCAGTGCATCTTCCAGAGTCATGACCATCCGCTGCCGGACGATATGGATCGCTGGTGCACCACGTACTTTTACGCGGGAATAAGCGGCGATCAGATCATAATATTCCGCCTGCCACTGCCGTTCCTTCACGACCCGCAGCCCCTCCGGAGCACCGCGCATGAAGACGTCGCGACCGATCCGGTCCCGTGCCAGCAGACGCGCACCCGATTCCCGCATCGCGTTCAGCCGCTCCAGCCGCATCTGCAACCGCAGCGCCAGCTCTTCCGGCGATGGCTCGATTTCAGGATCGCGGGGCAGCAAAAGCCCGGATTTCAGATAGGTCAGCCACGCCGCCATCACCAGATAATCGGCCGCCAGTTCCAGCCGCAGCGTCTGGGCGCTGGCGATATATTTGAGATATTCCTGCACCAGCTCGAGAATCGATATCTCGCGCAAATCGACTTTCTGGTTACGGGCCAGCGCGAGCAGCAGATCGAGCGGCCCTTCCCAGCCGTCGATATTGAGGGTCAGCGATCCTTCGTCGGATGCCGCCGGCTCGGGCGGGAAGAAGAACCCTTCATCCTGGGGCTCGTCGCTCATGCTACCGCTGCCATCAGCCCGTCGCGCCGGGCGAGCAAGCTGGCCAGTTCATCCGCAGAATCGGTGACCGTTGAACCGGCAATGGTCTCCATTGCGTCATCCAGACGCTGCTGTGTTTTTTCCGACATCGGTGCCAGCCGTTCGGCAATCCCGGTCATGTCGTCCATCCTAGCCCAGCAATTGAGGGCGATGTCGCAGCCAGCCGCCTGGGCCCGTTCGGCCCGCTCCGGAACCGTGCCGGAGAGCGCCTCCATATCCAGATCGTCGGTAAACAGCAGGCCGTCAAAACCGATCCGGTCGCGGATGATATCCTGCACAACGGTTTTCGACAGGGTCGACGGTGTCTCCGCATCCCAGGCAGTGAACAACAAATGGCCGGTCATGCCCATTGGCGCCTTGTTCAGCGTCTGGAACGGAGCGAGATCAAGCTCAAGCTCCTCGTCGCTGGCGGTTACAGTCGGCAATGCCTTGTGCGTGTCGACGCTGGTCCGGCCATGGCCCGGCAGATGTTTGACAACGCCAACCACGCCGCCGCGCTGCAAGCCGTCCAGAATCGCCCGGCCCAGAGCCGCGACCCGCATCGGCTCGCTGCCCAGAGCACGATCACCAATGACATTATTGGCGTCCGGCTGGCGGACATCGAGCAGCGGATGGCAATCGACGGTGATCCCGACCTCATTCAGCGTGACGGCAATAGCCTGGGCATTGAGCCGCGCCGCTTCGATCGCGGTCGCCGGGGCGATGTCGTAGAGCTTGTCGAAAACTTCCCCGGCCGGGAATTTGGGCCAGAGCGGCTCCTGCATCCGCGCTACGCGACCGCCTTCCTGATCGATCAGGATTGCCAGATCATCGCGGCCATGAATCGCGCGCAACTCGTCGGTCAGCGCGCGCAATTGCGCCTTGCTCTCGATATTGCGACCGAAGATGATATAGCCCGCAGGATCGCTATCGCGGAAAAATGATTTTTCAGCGGGGGTCAGGCCGAGGCCCGAAACTCCGAATACCGCCGGTGTCATAGCCATGATGAACTCTTCTCACGCAACATGTCTTATACTCGCGCCGTTTCGCAGCCGCGTAAAGGCGAAAGCGCCGTTATCCACAGCGCTTCAACCATCTATTGCGGCAAAATCAGCGAACGACGAGGCAACTTTCGCCAGCGGCCTTAAGATTATTGCATATCTCCTGAGCCGCCTCACGACTTGGTGCGACCGCGTTCAGCCGGTAAATCGTACCGCCATCCAGATTGCCGGGGATGATCTTCTTCGGCAGCGAGCCGATCGATTCAAACCGGCGGGCATAGCCGGACCAGCTGCTATCCGCGAGGCTGGCAGAGCTGAACGCACCAAGCTGGATCAGCGCGCTCCCTGCAGCATCTGCGGCTGGCGCCGCGTCGGATTTGCGGATTGGTGCTTCGGTTGCGACCGGATCACCCATTTGTGCCGGTGTTTCCTGGCCTTCGCTGGCGGCGAAGCTGGCATCGCCCTCGCCTTCAAATTTCCTTGCCTGCGGATCGTCAGGACGGACCTTGTAATCGCCTTCCTGCGCTGCGATCAGTTCGCCACTGCCATCCAGCCCGCCACCATCGCGGTTCTGCAGCCAGTAGATGCCGCCGACAATTGCCGCCAAGAGAAGCAAGCCGACCCCGACAAACAATGCCACCCGGACCGGCGAATATTCACCGTCATCGTCATAATCTTCCGCCGATTCCAGCCAGGGCAGACGATCTTCGTCATCGAGATCAAGATTATCGCGGGTGGTGTCTGACATGTTATGCTCCGTTAGCCAAAGGGCTGATCACATCGATTCTGCGGCCTCTACGCCCATCAATGCAAGACCGTTCTTCACAGTCTGCCCGATATTCTTGGCTAAGAAAAGCCTCGCCGATGTCATTTCCGGGTCGTTAACCATTATGATCCGCTTCTCAGGCCGGTCGTTGCCCAAATTATAAAAGCCGTGAAACGCGGCTGCGAGGTCATTCAGATAAAATGCGACTCGGTGCGGCTCACGCGAAGCTGCTGCCGATTCGATGATACGCGGAAATTGCGCCGCCATTTTCACGAGGTCCATTTCCTCTTCACCGAGCCGGTCGAGATGATCGGCGGAAGGCATCACCCCTTCATCCGCGGCCTTGCGCAGCATCGACTGGATACGGGCATGGGCATATTGCACATAGAAGACCGGATTATCGCGGGAGGCCTCCATGACCTTGGCGAAATCAAAGTCCATCTGGGCATCCGCCTTGCGGGTCAACATGGTGAAACGGACGGCGTCCTTGCCTACTTCCTCGACCATATCGGCGATGGTGACGAAATTGCCGGAACGTTTGGACATTTTTTCCGGTTCGCCGTTGCGCAGCAAGCGCACCATCTGCACCAGCTTGACGTCGAATTTGGCCTTCCCTTCGGTGAGCGCCGCCACCGCGGCCTTGATCCGCTTGACCGTGCCGCTGTGATCGGCACCCCAGATGTCGATCAGCTCGTCAGCCGATTGTGCTTTCTGGTAATGATAAGCGAGATCACCGCCGAAATAGGTCCAGCGACCGTTGGACTTCTTGATCGGACGATCCTGATCATCGCCAAATTGGGTCGACCGGAACAGCGGCAGCTCGACCGCTTCCCAATCCTCGATCACCTTGCCCTTGGGTTGCTCGAGCACCCCGTCATAGACAAGATCGCGGGACCGCAATTCGGCTTCAGCGATATCCGCCTTGCCCGCCTCGTGCAGCTCGGCTTCGGAAGAGAAGACATCGTGCCTGATGCCCAGCATGGCAAGATCAGAGCGGATCATGTCCATCATCTTGGCAACCGCCGCCTTGCGGAAGATCAGCAGCCAGTCGTCTTCTGCCGCATCCTTATATTTATCGCCAAATTCGGCGGCCAGAGCTTCTCCTACTGGCTTCAGATAGTCGCCCGGATAAAGGCCTTCAGGAATTGCACCGATTTCTTGGCCCAGCGCCTCGAGATAGCGCAAATGCGCCGACCGGGCGAGCGTGTCGACCTGCGATCCGGCGTCATTGACATAATATTCGCGGATCACCTTGTTACCGACCGCTTCGAGCAGATCGGCCAGCGCATCTCCGACCACCGCGCCGCGGCAATGGCCCATGTGCATCGGTCCGGTCGGATTGGCGGAGACATATTCGATATTGACGGTGACGTCCTTGCCCTTGTCCGAGCGGCCATATTCCGGACCCAGTTGCTCGATTTCGAGCAATTCACCCAGCAGAACGGGCGTCGCAACCCGCAGGTTGATAAACCCGGGACCCGCAATATCCACCGACTGTACATCATCCAGCGTGCCCAGCTTTTCCGCTATTTTCTCAGCCAGGTCGCGCGGTTTCATGCCCGCTGCCTTTGACAGGACCATCGCCGCATTGGTCGACAGGTCGCCGTGCGACGGATCGCGCGGCGGCTCCAGCGTGACGTTCGACCGATCGATCCCGGCCGGAAGGACTTCCGCTTCGGTCAGTTCATCCAATATCGCATCAATATGCTTTTGAAAAATATGGAACAGCATGATGGGTTCAATTCGTCATAGGAAAAGGGGCCCGATTTGATCAGGCGCGAACAATCGTCAATTGCGGCGACCCTATCGGGTAGCGTTATATTGTAACTGTGCCTGGCTCAGTTGAAAACCGACAAGCATTTCGAACGAAGACCGCGCAACCGCGGCCTTGATCGTCGGATCGGCCAGCGGATCGAGCGCCGCATCGGGATCACCGGCCTTGCGGCGGCGGGTCAGGCGTTCAATTACATCGTCCGGCAAACGCGCGGCGGAAGCATCGACATAGGAACCGGCCTTGGCTGCGGCCGTTGCCCGATACGCACCATCGGCAAATTGCAGCGTCACATTACCGACCCGCTTGGCGACCACGGCAGTACCGCCCTGGACGACCGTCGAGAAATAGGGGATCGTGACCGTACGGGCGCCGGCTGGATTCATCCGCGATGCATGGACATCAAATGCCGCTTCGCTGTAAATCCGCGCGCTTTCGCTATTGCAGGTCGTACGGACGTTGGTGATGTAGGCGACCACATCAATGGCGCTGGCATCGGTGCTGCTTGCAGGGTTGAAGATGGTGATGTCACCGGTGTGATCGGGGACCGCCACCGCCGGGCAACCACTGCGGATAACCGAAATACCGACGCCCGAGCTCAGGTCGATCGCGCCTTCTTTGGCACATCCGGTAACAGTCAAAACCGCGACCCCTGCCAAAACCATATTTTTCAACCGGCCATTCGCCATCATTTTCAATCCTTGCCTTTGATCACGGGCAACACACATAGGCTCCATGCGCTCCGATAAAAATTTCGCAACCCTTATCTGGGCCTTTAATGCGGTGCAACCGTCCATAAGATGAACAGACAGGCTTTTCGCCGGTGAACTTATTCCCTAAGAGCTAAAAACATGATTCATTCCGATAAGCAGAAACGGCAGATAGACTTGCTTGTGGCCGCGCCTCGCGGCTTTTGTGCAGGCGTCGACAGGGCGATAAAAATCGTCGAGCTGGCGATAAAAAAATATGGCGCACCGGTCTATGTCCGCCACGAAATCGTCCACAATCGCTATGTCGTCGATGAATTGAAGAAACTGGGCGCGATATTTGTCGAGGAACTGGACGAAGTGCCGGACGGTGTCCCGGTGGTATTTTCCGCTCATGGCGTGCCCAAGGCGGTACCGCATAAAGCGGAAGAGCGCGGACTGGAATATCTCGACGCGACCTGCCCGCTGGTGTCCAAAGTGCATCGTCAGGCGGAACGGCAGACTGAAGCGGGACGGCATATCATCTTCGTCGGCCACGCCAATCACCCCGAGGTTATCGGCACTTTCGGCCAGGTCGACGACGGCCAGATGACCTTGGTTGAAACGCTGGACGATGTGCACGCGCTGCAACCGGCGGATCCGGAAGCACTCGCTTTCCTGACCCAGACCACCCTTTCCGTCGATGACACCCATGCTATCGTTGCGGCGCTGCAGGCCCGTTTTCCGACTATTGTCGGGCCTAAAGGCGAGGATATTTGCTACGCCACCTCCAATCGCCAGGATGCAGTGAAAAAAATCGCCGACAGCTGTCAGCTTGTTCTGGTCATCGGCGCGCCCAACAGTTCCAATAGCCTCCGTCTGGTAGAAGTCGCCGAACGCGGTGGCGCAACCGCGAAATTGATTCAGCGAGCGAATGAGATCGATCTCGCCTGGCTGGACGGTGTCAGCAAACTGGGATTGACCGCAGGCGCGTCGGCACCGGAGATATTGGTGCGCGAAGTCATAAGCCTGCTCGAGGAGAATTTCGATATCGAGCAGGAAAAAGTCGAGACCACCAAGGAAAATATGGTCTTCAAACTGCCGCGCGGACTCGAACCGGCCTGATGGCGGTCTATACAAAAGTTAGCGCAGAGGAAATCGACCGGTTCCTGACCCGTTTCGATGTCGGCACTCTGGTGTCCGTCAAGGGCATCGCCGAAGGGGTGGAGAACAGCAATTATCTGCTCGAAACAACGCAAGACAAGTTCATCCTGACATTATATGAAAAACGGGTCGATCCGGCGGACTTGCCGTTTTTCATCGAACTGCTTGATCATCTGGCGAAACACGGTTGCCTGGTGCCACCGATGATCGCCGACCGCGACGGTACGAAGATTCAGCAACTCTGCGGGCGCAGCGCCTGCCTGATCACCTTTCTCTCCGGGGTGTCGGTAAGTCACCCGACCACCGCCCAGGCCGGAGCAACCGGAAAAGCCTTGGGGGACATGCACCGGGCCCTTGCGGATTTCGAACTGGAGCGGCGCAACAGCATGGATCATGATGGCTGGCGGACGCTGGCTGAGCAATGTGGTCCCGCACAGCTCGACGAAATCGCGCCAGGCCTGGCAGATGCGGTTTCGCAAGAACTCGACCATCTCGACAAATATTGGCCGCATGACCTGCCCCGTTCGGCGATTCATGCCGACCTGTTTCCGGACAATGTGCTGATGCTGGACGACCGGGTGACCGGGCTGATCGACTTTTATTTCTCCTGCACCGACATCCGCGCCTATGATCTCGCGGTGACCCATGCGGCCTGGTGCTTTTCCGAGGATGGCGCTGATTTTCACGAACCGATATCCCGCGCGCTGATCGAAGGCTATATATCGGCCTTTCCGATCAGTGACGCCGAACGTCAGGCGCTTCCTTTGCTGGCCCGTGGCGCAACCCTGCGCTTTCTGCTGACCCGGGCCTACGACTGGATCAACACCCCGGCTGGCGCGCTGGTGACGCGCAAGGACCCGCAGGCCTTTCTCAACCGGCTGCAATATTACCAGTCCCACAAGGATATTTTCACCGCATGACCGAGACGAAAATTGTCGAAATCGCCACCGATGGCGCGTGCAAGGGCAATCCCGGGCCGGGTGGCTGGGGCGCGTTGATCCGTCATGGAGACACAGAAAAAGAAATATCCGGTGGTGAGCCGGATACGACCAACAACCGCATGGAATTGCGCGCCGCGATCGAAGCGCTCAACGCGCTGAAGCGCCCTTGCAAGGTGAAGCTATCGATCGACAGCAAATATGTGAAAGACGGTATTACCAAGTGGATTTTCGGCTGGCAGAAAAACGGCTGGCGGACAGCCGCGAGAAAGCCTGTCAAAAATGCCGACCTCTGGCAGGATCTGTTAAAGGCGGTAGAGCCCCATCATATCGAATGGCACTGGGTCAAGGGCCACGCTGGCGACGCTGACAATGAGCGCGCAGACCAATTGGCCAGCGACGCTGCCATGAACGTCGCGGCCAATCGCCGTAGTTTTTAGGGTCAGCCCCTAGCTATTGTCTTCAATCTCGGCATCCGGTCCATTTTTCTGGATCGAACTGATCGCATTTTTGGCGCTCGCCTTGCTGGAATAGCCTTCGGTCGCGAAAATGATCTCGCTATTATATTTGAAGCGAACACGAAATTCGCCCTTCTTGTCTTTCCAGATTTCAAATTTATGCGCCATTGCCATCCTCTCCTTCTGTTGGATGGGCAAACTATTGCGCAATCCACCCGTCCGCGCAACCGGCCCGTTGTAAAACGATGTTTCCTAGGAAAAGCGTGACGCTGTGTAGAGGCTAGCGTCAACGGCATGAAGGCTTTCGTCGGGGTCTTGTCCAAGCAGCACGGAGCGGGCCAGTTTTGCGGCAGCAGGCGCCGTCTGGATGCCGAAGCCACCCTGCCCCGCGAACCAGAAAAAATCATCGATCGCAGCATCAAATCCGATCACCGGCAGCCGGTCCGGTGCGAAGCTGCGCAAGCCTGCCCATTTCCGGCTGACCCGTTTCACCTCTACATCCATCACCTTTTCAAACCGGTCGATGGCAATCGCAACACTCATCTCGTCCGGCGCGACGTCGCCCGGTTCAGACGGAATCTCGTCGTGCGGACTGAGCCAATAGCCGCCACCGGCTTCTGGCTTGAAGTAAAAACTGCCATCCAGTCCGACGACCAGCGGCATCGCCTGCGTGGAAGGCGGATCGGTTTCGATCTGCACCATATTGCGGATCATAGGCTGGATACCGACCGGCTTCACATCGGCCATCCGCGCTATGTCATCGGCCCAGGCACCGGCCGCGTTGACCAGCATGGTCGCGCGATAGGCTTCATCCCCGGCGATCAACTCCCACATACCGTCCTTCCGCCGGATATGGCTAACCGGCGCCCGGCAGATCAGCTCGACAGATTTGCGTCTTGCGTCTCTCAGATAGGCGGCGTGCAGCGCAGCCACATCGATATCACGGCAATCCGGCTCATGGACCGCATGTTTCCATATTGGTTTCAGGTTCGGAACCAGGGCAACGGCTTGCTCCCAGGACCAGCGAGCCATGGACAGTCCGCTCTCGGCGAAATCGCCCAGGAACTGATCGGCCAGATGTTGCTCATCGTCCCGGCCGATGTTGACCGCGCCGCGCGGGCCAAGAAAAGCGGATTCTGAAAATTCCGACGGCGGGTTTTCGAGAAATTCTTGCGAGGCCGATGTCAGAGGCTGCACCAGCGGACCGCCATAGCTCTCCGTCCAGAAGGCTGCTGAACGACCGGTCGAATGATAGCCGGGATAATCCTCGGCCTCGAGCAGCAGAACCGAACGATCCGCCCCGATTTCCGAGGCGATGCTGGCGCCGGCGATACCGGCTCCGATTATGATGACGTCAAATTGCTTCATTTTTTAGGGGCCACACGGTCGAGAAAGGAAAAACAGCTGTCGAGTGCATCGTCGCGCACTTGATCAACTTCACGGAAAATTTCGTGCGCGGATTCCGCACCGAAGAGCTTCATCTCGGCCTTGGGCATCAGATGCACCGCACGCTGGATGGTCGGATGATCGACCAGCTCGTCGGTCGATGTCGCCAGCACCAGAACCGGTATATCCATTTGCATCAGCCTTTTGCGGTTGCGCAAGGATCGGGTCGAGGAATAGGCGCGCTCCACCCATCGCCAGCTCGCCGGCCCCAGCCGGACAAAGGGACGCTCACGGAACCAGAAAAACTCGTCCGAATAGCGGTCGGCATCATGGGTCAGCAGAGCCTGGCGCGGTACGTAGGGTTCCAGCGGGTTTTCGATCGGTTTCCAGGCACGCCGTTCGCCGCGACCAATGAGGCACATGATCTTGGCGGCCAGCTGCGCGGTCCACTCCGGCATGCCGCCGCCCGCCGGCGCCAGCATCGGCGCGCTCAATATCGCCGCATCGGGACGGATGCGCTGCTCGGTCATCGCCCGCAACACCAGATGCCCGCCCATACTGTGCCCCAGAACTATATGCGGCCCGGGATGGGTGGCGCGCCAGTCGTCAAACACCGCTACCAGATCCGTCACCCATGTCGCGAAATCGTCGATATGGCCGACATGCGGGTGCGGCCCGCAACGGCCCGATCCGCCCTGTCCGCGCCAGTCGACCGAAGTGACATTCCAGCCGTGCGCGTGGAAATCGTGAAATGTTTCGAGATATTTTTCGTAGAAATCGGCCCGGCCCGTCATGAACAGAATGGAGCCTCGCGGTCCGCCCGGCCGATCATCCTGCAGCCAGTCCAGTTTCCGGAACTCCCAGCCATCCGGACCGATCCATGTCTCTTCCGCGGCGTCTTCTGGAACCGACCGGCGATCAAAGCGCTCGTCTTTCAAGTCTGTCATATCACGCTTTATCGTTGTCACAGGGTCGGACAAAAACCGTTCCGGAAATCATGGTTACTATTTGGTAAGGCAAATTAACTAGACGGTCTGTCCATGGATAGCGAAACCTTCATCTACGTGCTCTGGGGCGGATTGGCAATTGCACTGATTGCAGCCGCGATTACCGACCTCAAAAGCCGCCATATATCGAACTGGCTGAATCTCGGCATCGCTCTGGGAGCACCGGTCTTCTGGATATCCAGCGGCATGACCGTCTGGCCGGAGATGATCGGGCAATTGGGTCTGGCTGCGATCATATTCACCATATTTACCGGAATGTTCGCGGTCGGCGCAATGGGCGGCGGAGATGTAAAGCTGCTGACGGCCCTGTCTTTGTGGATGCACTGGCTGACATTTCTGGAACTGCTGGTGATCATGTCGATCGCGGGCGGTCTGCTGACGCTGTTAATGATGATCAGCAAAACAATTCGAAAGACCGAAGGTCCGATAAAGGTTCCTTACGGGGTCGCCATCGCTTTTTCAGGGCTCTGGATGATCCTGGGCATCACGGGACATAGTTCACAAACGATATTTTAACCATTTTACTCGAAAGAGGCAATGACCGCCAATGGAACCATTTGGGCGGGGGCATTCAGGAGGCGTCAGACGTCATGGAAAAGAAGAAAATCATTTTGCTGGTTGGCGCACTGATCGTGGCTGCGGTTACGGCGTTGCTCGCAAAAAACATGTTTGATGGTGCCTCCGCGCCACAAGTTGCTGCCAAGAAAGCCGAAGTGGTGGGCGAAGAAGTGCTCGTCGCAACCCGCGCGCTTCCCGTTGGCACGATCATCACGCCAGACAGTTTCCGGTTCCAGCCATGGCCGAAGGATTTGATCGAAGCCGCTTATTTCATGAAGGAAAGCACCGACGTGGAAACGCTTGCCGGCACCGTTGTCCGCAATCCGGTCACCGCCGGCCAGCCGCTGACCAAAGGCTCTCTCGTAGCGCCGGGTGATCGCGGCTTCCTTGCTGCTGCGCTCGGCCCTGGCATGCGCGCCGTCACTATTCCCGTATCGGGTCTGACCGGCGTCGCCGGCTTTGTATTCCCGGGTGACCGGGTCGACCTGATGCTGACCCAGTCGGTGCAGGGAGAAGGTCCCGAGCTCAAGGTTTCCGAAACCGTGATCCGCAACCTGCGGGTCTTGGCCACTGACAACCGGGTGACCGCTTCCACCAATGAAGAGGGACAGCAGATTGCCAAGAAGGCAAAGCTGGTCACTCTCGAAGCCACACCGAAAATTGCCGAACAGATCTCGGTTGCCCAGACGCTGGGTACATTGAGCCTGTCGCTACGTTCGCTCGCCGACAGCGCTGCCGAACTGGAAGAAGCCATTGCATCCGGCGCGATCAAGCTGCCGAAAACGGATGATCCGGTTGTTGAAGCCGACATGATCCGTTCGCTGGCTGCACGCCCAACCAGCACGAAATCAACCTTCTCGACCGGAGGCGACGTGTCGCGCTTTGAAACGCGCTCGCCACCGCCACTGGCCGAAAAGGAAAAACCAAGAGGTCCGGTCGTCCGCGTCGCGCGTGGCAATACGGTCAATGACATCGAATTTGGAGACAAGTAATGGCCGTAGTATATGCACAGCATAGCCGTTCGGCGAAAAAGGCAATCGGCGCTACCGTCGTCGCCGCCCTCGCCCTGGCTATGGCTGCCAACAGCACCACTGCGCTTAACGCCCAGTCGGTCAACATATCTCAGCCGGATTCGCGAATTTCCATTGCGGTAGGCCGTGGCAAGTTGATCACTCTGCCTTCGCCGATCGAAGATATTTTCATCGCTGAAAATGCCATCGCCGATGTTCAGGTGCGGTCACCGCGTCAAATCTATATTTTCGGCAAAAAAGGTGGTCAGACCAGCTTTTACGCTACCAGCGCCTCCGGGAAAGTCATCTATTCGGCGGAAGTCGCAGTCGGTGCAGAAATTTCTTCGATTGACCAGATGCTGAATCTGGCCATGCCAGAAGCGAATATCTCGGTCAGCACGACCAACAATTTCGTGCTGCTGACCGGCACCATCGCCAATCCCGATGATGCGGAGGAAGCTGAAAATCTCGTCCAGGCATTTGTCGGCGATGCTACCCGCGTCGTTAGCCGCCTGAAAACCGCGACGCCGATGCAAGTCAATCTGAAGGTCCGTTTTGCCGAAGTCAGCCGTTCACTGGCGAAAGAAATCAACGGCAATCTGCTAACCCGGGATACAACCGGTGGCTTCCAATTTGGTGTATCGCGCGGCCGCAGTTTCGGTACGATCACCGATTTCGACACCTCGGCATTCCCCAATCTGGATGCATCAAGCCTGTTTGGCTTGCCCGCAGGTTCGGTTTCGCTTCCGTTCAACACCGCAACCGGCCAGTTCGTCACTGCCGGCGGGACTTCTTTCAACTATAACGCCGGTTCAGAGCTCAACACAATTCAGGCAGCAGGCCGGCTTTTCGGCATCGACATTGCCACCGCCCTGGACGTGTCCGAGCGCGTTGGTCTTGTCAGCACGTTGGCATCGCCAAATCTGACCGCCATTTCGGGAGAAACCGCCACCTTCCTGGCTGGCGGCGAGTTTCCCATTCCTATTTCAACCGGTCTGGGTGAAGTCTCCGTCCAGTATAAGAATTACGGGGTAAGCCTGTCTTATACGCCGACCGTGCTCTCTAACGGCCGGATTTCCATTCGCGTTGCACCGGAAGTGTCGGAAATAACCACCAACGGCGCCGTCATCATTAACGGTTTCAGCATACCTGCGGTATCCACCCGACGGGCAGAGACCACAGTCGAGCTGGGATCTGGCGAAAGCTTCATGATCGCCGGTCTGATGCAGAATAGCTATAACTCGGCGATCGCGAAAACTCCGGGTCTGGCCGATGTCCCTATCCTTGGCGCCTTGTTCAAGTCCGATGGCTATAGTCGCAATGAAACGGAACTGATGATCGTGGTTACGCCATATCTGGTAAAACCGGTCAGCGACAGCGAGATTGTTTTGCCGACCGACGGCTTCAAGGCCGCCAATGACGCAGAACGCTTCCTGATGAACCGTAACCATAGCGGTTCCAGCGGCGATCGACCCAAGCCGAGCGTGGCTCCAGCTACACCGGAAAGCCAGAGCTTTGGCAGCCTGGAGAGCCCGGCTGCGGTCCAATCGGCCAAAAAATCCAAGAAGTCCGGCGGCACTGCACCCGGTTTCAGTTTCGACAAATAAGCTCGGTCAGGAGAATAGTTCATGCGCATCGTTTCAATGGCACTCATCACCGCCCTCGGGCTCTCGGTTACCGCTTGTGGCAGCAACACCGCGAACCGTAGCGTCTATAGCGAACGTCAACCGGTCGTTTCCAAATCGAATTTCGTGCTCGATCTGAGTGCGGGCAATGGCGGACTGTCCAC
This sequence comes from uncultured Sphingorhabdus sp., assembly GCA_963974765.1. GTDB lineage: Bacteria > Pseudomonadota > Alphaproteobacteria > Sphingomonadales > Sphingomonadaceae > Parasphingorhabdus. Next base: position 1,621,687 of record CAXBEI010000001.1, on the reverse strand, counting down.
GGCGGAGCAAAATCGCCTGTCCGGCTGGTTCGACGCTCTCGAACTTGGCTATGGCGATCGCGTTTCGATCGATGATCCGAGCTATTCTACCAGCGCCGTGGCAAAGGCGGCCGTCGAAAATATCGTGGCCAGCTACGGATTGCTGATCAGCGAAACCGCACCCGTGACCGAAGGCAATATCCCTTCCGGTCAGATGCGGGTTGTGGTGACGCGCACCACGGCTTCGGTACCGGGATGCCCCGATTACAGCCATCGCAGCCACACAGACTTTCAGGCGCGCACGAGCGCCAACTATGGTTGCGGCACGAACAGTACGCTCTCTGCCATGATTGCCAATCCGGAAGATCTCGTCCGCGGCCAGAATGCCGATGGTGAAGATCAGTCGCAGGCTTCCAAGGCCATCCGCGCCTATCGTGACAAGCAAGTTGGAGGACAATAATGAACGCTCCCTGGAAACCCGGCTCGGCCAACGGACGTGAACCATTTGCCGCCTTCGTTTGTGATGATGACACGCTGGAAATGCTCCGTTCGGTTGCCGAGGAAATGGGCTGGTCGGTCGACAAATGTAGCAAGGGTGGACTGCGCAATGCCGTCCAGACCCTTTCTGTTTCTGCCAGTCCCAATATATTGCTGGTGGATCTGTCGGAATCCGGTGATCCGCTGAACGACATCAACTCGCTGGCCGAAGTCTGCGAACCTGGCACCGTTGTGATCGCCATGGGTCAGGTGAACGATGTTCGCCTCTATCGCGATTTAATCGTCAGCGGCTTGCAGGACTATCTGCTGAAACCCTTCAGTCCGGATCAGTTGCGCGACGTATTGTCGCAGGCGCAAGCGGTCATCAACGCCCCGAAAATGGACGATCCGCTGGCCGAAAAACCCCATATTTCCACGGCCGTTATCGGTACTCGTGGCGGTGTCGGCGCTTCGACCATTGCCACTTCTCTGGCCTGGCTGCTCAGCCACGACCGGGAACGCCTGACCGCGCTGCTCGATCTGGATGTCCATTTCGGCACCGGTGCGCTGTCGCTGGACCTGGAGCCCGGTCGCGGCCTGACCGATGCGATCGATAATCCGAGCCGGATTGACGGTTTGTTCATCGAGCGCGCGATGATCAAGGCCAATGAAAAGCTGTCACTACTGTCCGCAGAAGCGCCGATCAACTCGCCGATCCTGACCGATGGCACCGCGTTCTTCCAGTTACAGGAAGAATTTCGCGCCGCCTTCGACTGCACGGTGATCGATTTGCCGCGCGACATGCTGATCAACTATCCCCATCTTCTGGGCGATGTGAACGCGACCGTCATCGTGACGGAACTGACGCTGGCTTCGGCGCGAGACTGCATTCGTTTGCTGTCCTGGCTGAAATCCCACGCTGCACAGAGCAAAGTCTACGTCGTTGCCAACAAGGTGCAGACCACCAATCTGGAAATCGGCCGTCAGGATTTTGAAAGCTCCATCGAGCGCAAGATCGACATCATGATTCCCTATGATGCCAAGACCGCAGCACAGGCTGCGAAATTGGGTCAGGCAATGGTGGAGGCAGGCAAGTCCAGCAAAGCCTCCGCAAAAATAATCGAGCTGACCAGCCTGGTGCTCGGATCCGTAGGTGGCGGGGAAAACCCCGACGACGCGGACAACAAGAAATCTTTCATGGATAAATTTGGCGATTTCAAATCATTTCTGCCGTCAAAAAAAGCCAAAGAGGATGCTCCTAAAGTCTGAAGCGGGTGCAGATATTCTTCAGCTTTAAAGGGATTAGACAATGGGTATAATGCAAACTGCAATTTTGAGTGCTGGCGTTCTAGCGGTTCTGCTGCTGCTCATCTTTGCCTTTGCCGGCCCATCGCAATCCAAGGCCACCGCCCGGCGGCTCGACAAAGTCAAATATCGACATTCCGACAGCGCCAATGTGCGGGTTGAAGCGCAGATGAAAAAGGCGCTTTCGGCGCGGCGTAAAACCACTCGTCCCAAGGGCGAGAACATGACCAAGATGGAAATTCTGGCGATCCGGCTGGAGAAAACCGGCAAGAACTGGCCGCTTTCCTATTTCTTCTATGCAGCGGGCGGCCTGTTCGTGGTTATATCCGGCCTGCTCTTGCTCAAGGGCGCACCGGTTTTGCTATGCCTGTTTATCGGGCTTCTGGTCGGTGCCGGAATACCGCATTTTACCGTAAGCTTCCTGATCAACCGGCGTATTGCCAAGTTCACCTCCACCTTTCCCGACGCCATCGAGCTGCTCGTTCGTGGTCTTCGCTCGGGTCTTCCGGTTACCGAAACAATCGGTGTGGTCGCCAAGGAAATTGACGGTCCTGTTGGTGAGGAATTCCAGAAAGTGGTCGATCGCATCAAGATCGGTCAGACGATGGAAGATGCTCTGCAGGAAAGCGCCAAGCGGATGGACACGCCCGAATTCCAGTTCTTCTGCATCACATTGGCGATTCAGCGTGAAACCGGCGGTAACCTGGCAGAGACGCTGTTCAACCTTGCCGATGTGCTGCGCAAGCGTAGCCAGATGAAGCTCAAGATCAAGGCGATGTCTTCGGAATCCAAGGCTTCGGCCTATATCGTGGGCTCGCTGCCGTTCATCGTGTTCGCTCTGGTTTACAGCGTGAACCCGACATATCTGGCTGGATTCTTCTATGAAGAACGGCTGATCATCGCCGGCCTCGGCGGGCTGTGCTGGATGAGCATCGGCGTGTTCATAATGGCCAAGATGGTCAATTTCGAGATTTAAGGATGAAGGTACAAGGCAAATGACAAGCGGCGGACCAACATTATTTGGCATAGACGTGCTCTGGGTGGCGACAATATTGTCTGCCGTTGCGGCGGCGGCTGTGTTCTTCGCAATCTATGCCGCCGTGACGGTCCGCGACCCTATGGCAAAGCGGGTCAAGGCTCTCAATGAGCGCCGTGAACAGCTGAAGGCCGGTATCACCGCCTCAACTACCAAGAAACGTGCAAAGCTGGTCCAACAGAATGACACCACCGACCGCATGCGCAACATATTGTCGTCGATGCAGGTGCTGCAGGACACGCAGGTCAAGGAAGCGCAGCATAAGCTGGCACAGGCCGGTATTCGTTCAAAGGATCTCGCCTTTCTCATCATCTTCAGCCGGCTCGTATTGCCGATCCTGTTGGGCGGCGGTGCGGCTCTGGCGATATATGGTTTCGACTATCTCGCCGAATGGTCCGACATCAAGCGGTTCGGCGTCTTTGCCGGCGCGGCGATCCTGGGGTATAAAGGTGCTGATATTTACATCAACAACCTGATCGCCAAGCGGACCGATCTGGTTCGCAAGGGTCTGCCCGACGCCATCGATCTTCTCGTCATTTGTGCGGAAGCCGGTCTGACAGTCGATGCGGCCTTTGCCCGGGTTTCGAAAGAGCTCGGCACCGCCTATCCGGAACTGGCCGACGAATTTTCGCTGACCTCGATCGAACTCGGCTTTCTGACCGAGCGGCGGCAGGCTTTTGAAAATCTCGCCTATCGCGTCGCGCTGGACCATATCAAGGGAGTGGTCACGACGATGATCCAGACCGAGAAATATGGTACGCCGCTGGCTTCTTCGTTGCGGGTTCTGTCGGCGGAATTCCGGAACGACCGGATGATGCGGGCCGAAGAAAAGGCCGCGCGCCTGCCTGCCATCATGACGATACCGCTGATCATGTTCATCCTGCCGACCCTGTTCATCGTGATTCTCGGTCCTGCAGCCTGCTCGATCTCCGATGCGATGTTATAGCGGGAAAATAATTCCCGACTTCAAGAGAGCGGCAGTTACATGCCGCTCTTTTTCATCCTGCCGCGATCGTATCCGCCGATTCTTTTATCCGTGCCAGCATGGCGGATAGCTCGGCTTTCTCTTCCGCGCTGAGCACCGACATGATCTTCTTGTCCATCGCCTGGGCGGCGGGCAGGATCTTGCCGTAGAGATCGCGCCCTGTGTTGCTCAGCAGCAAATGATGCGAACGGCCATCGGCAGTGTTCGGACTGCGATCAAGCAAGGCGCGATCGACGAGATTCTTTACCGCTCGATTGACGGTCACCTTGTCCATCAACGTCGCCTCCACCAGATGCCGCTGGGTCGATGCGCCGCGCGTACCGAGCACCGACATCACCCGCCACTCGGGGATCTTGAGGCCAAAGAGGCTCTTATACTCGCCCGCAATCACGTCGCTGACGACGTTGGAGGTCGTCGAGAGCTGGTAGGGCAGATAATCATCAAGCTTAAAGTTCATAAGTAATATTTATTCAATTTTGGCACGAAGTCCAACCCAAAATGTCCGAGGGAAGGCGCGTTCTATTATTCCATTGCTACTGACAGCAGCTTCTACGCGGGCATCGAGCAAATTTTCAACCCGGGTTTCGACCAGCAGTCGATCATTGACGGCCAGCGCCATCCGGCCATCGATCGTGAAAGCATCCGCGAGACTGAGGATATTGACGTCATCCTCATATTGTTGCCCGACATATCGGGCCGACAGGCTGGCACCGGTGCCATTGTCTTTTTCCCAGCGGATAGAGCCGGACGCATTGTGCCGGGGCACCTGGGCCGGGCGGAAACCGTCGACCGCAGCCGCGTCACCCGAACCGTCGACCTCTGCATCAACAAAGGCATAGGCAGCGCGGACGGTCAGACCGTCGACCAGTTCGCCGAGATCAAACGCGGCATCGATTTCAATGCCCCTGGATCTGATCGCTTCGAGATTCTGGCGCTGGCTGTAGGTGCCGTCTGCCGCGACAAAGCCGACGCCGGGAAAGACGCCCGGACCATCGGCCAGGGTTACGTTAGCGACTGCATTATCAAGTTGATTGTAAAAGGCGGTAATGCCCAGCGTGACGACGCCGCTCTCCCAGTCCAACCCCAGTTCAGCGCCCTTGACCCGTTCGGGTTCCAGCAATTCATTGGCCGCCGTTGCATCGGAGCCGACCCGAAAGGGCCGGAACAATTCGTTCAGCGTCGGCAAGCGCCAGCCGAGATAGGCTGCGCCGCGCAAGGTGATGGTGTCGGTTGCTTCAAAAGCAAAGCCGCCGCGTCCGGTGAATTCCGTGCCGTTGCGATTGACGAACGTCTCGTCGCTCCGGACGGACCCCGGGAACGGACTGATCAACTCTATTTCTTTGCGAAAACCGTCATCGATCGACCAGACGTCGACACGTCCGCCACCCGTCAGGACCAGCGCATCGCCGGCCTGCACGCTGGCTTCGACAAAACCGCCGTAGGTGGATGTACTCCCCCCGGCGCTGCGGCTGCGGCGCGGCGTATCATTGTCGGCAAAGAAAAAATTCTCGTTGGTCGTCCCCTCGGTACGACGCCAGTCGCCGCCGATGCGCAATTCGATATTGTCACCAACCGGAGGGCGCACTTCAAAGCGGCCGCCCAGGCCGGTCGAGGGCACGTTATATTGTTCAAACACCCGGCTGACCGAATTGCGATCATCATCGACGCCGCCGAAGCTGACATCGAAATTGCGGATCTGGACATAAGCGAGTGCCGACCATTGCCAGTCGGAAGTGCGGTCAACCAGCCGGATGCTGGCGTCCGCTCCGTCATTGTGATTTTCGCTGAACGCAAAGCCGCGTTCGCGGTCGTCGGTGAAGGCGCGGACATTGCTCTGCAATTCAACATTGTCGGAAAGCGGCGCGACAAAGCGGACGGCGAGACCGGCTTGCTCATATTCCGCAGGACGATCAACCGAACCGCGCTGGCCTTCGATGATCGGGATGAACCCGTCGCCGCGCGCGTAATTGGCGGAGATGGTCAGCTGCCCCTGCCCCAGCTCGCGACCGAACAGCAGATCGGCATCGACGCTGTTGCGGCTGCCATAAGCAGCGCCCAGTTCGATTCTGTCGCCGACATTGTCGCTGAACAGTTCGATGGTTCCGGAAATGGCGCCCTGCCCGTCAGTCACGCTGCCGCCGCCGCGTGTAATTCTGGCACTGCTGAGCGCAAGGGCATCATAGCCCGGCCAGGCGACCCATCCGCCGAAGGGATCAGCCTGCGGCACACCATCCAGGATCAGCAGCGCACGCGAAGAGGCATTGCCTCCCAAACCGCGCAGGGTAACGCCCTGACTGGTCGGGTTGGCAGAACGCGCGTCTGATCGGCGGAATTGTTGCAGCCCGGGCACCTCACGCAACGCATTTTCGACCGTTTGTGACTGATCCATCGATATGTCGATTGCGCTATAGACATTTTCGCCGCGTGTAACGGGCAGTCCGGAAACGATGATCTCCGCTACCTGAACGTCATCATTGCCAACCTGCTCTTGCGCCCACGCAGGGACAGACACCAACGCCATCGATGCCAATAGCGGGTAGGCTAAAACCGATTTTTTCATGATCTAGTTGTGCATCCACTTCTGATGAACCGGCATATCGTCCGGGAGCCGGTGATAGTCCTGCGCGTCGCATGTGAAATTCGCGCTGTCCGCTTTGCCGAAGACACTCGGATCATCGAGCGTGCCGACCTTCACGATCACCGCGACTTCAAAGCCCGGCGCGCGAGTGGCCAGATGGGTGCCGCAGTCCGAACAAAATTCGCGGGTCACGCCCTTTTCAAGATCGTCGCGTTTGAAGCCTTTCACGGCCCCCTTGGTAATCTCGTACCCGTCCGCCGGCATCGCCATCAGCAGCAGACTGTTTCCACCGGTCGTATATTGGCATTCGCGGCAGAAGCATTCCGCTTTCAGCATCGGCTCGCCTTCGGCCTTGTAACGCACTGCGCCGCAATAGCATCCGCCTTCGATTGTCATATCATTGATCCTTCACTGCTTCGGGAGCGGCTTTCTGAAAAGCCTCGAGTTGATTGCATGCGGCATCGATCCGCACGAGTTTGGGAAACACGCTCAAATCTACCTTGAACCGCCGTGCATTGTACATTTGCGGGGCGAGACAGACATCGGCAAGATTGGGTTTGTCACCACCGAACAGGTCGGCTTCCGGTGCCATGGCTTCGAGCGCGACAAAGCCTTCTTCAATCCAGTGGCGATACCATGTGTCGATGGCGTCCTGATCCTGTCCCAGCTCGTTCTTGAGATATTTCAGTATCCGCAGATTGTTCACCGGATGAATATCGGCCGCGATGACCAATGCCTGGGCGAGCGTGTTGGCCCGCTCCGCCGGATCGCTGGATACCATCGGCGGGTCGTCATATTGTGCATCAAGATAGTCGATGATCGCCAGCGACTGGGTCAGGTCATGGCCGTCAATCGACAGCATCGGCACGAAACCCTGCGGATTGCGCGCGACATAATCCGGAGCTTTCTGGTCACCATCGAGCAGACTGGTGTTGATCGCGGTGTAGGAAACGCCCTTCAGGTTGAGCGCGATGCGAACGCGATAGCTCGCCGAGCTGCGCCAATAATCATAAAGAATGATATCTGTCATGCGCAGGCTTTGAAGATTGGCTAGCGGAATTGCAAGCTTGGCTGCAATTATCCTGTCGAGCCGCCATCGATCGAAATTTCGCCACGCGGTTCGAGCGACACGGAGCGCCCGGTCCGCTTGGCCAGTTCTTCTAGCAGTGACGCATGCAACTTGTTCGCTACAGCCGGATGCACAGTCAGTTGAAGCGCGCCGGTGCCGCGATCCCGCTCCGCCTGCCGCAGCAATTTCAAAGCCGCATTGATCGAGCGATTGCCCTGCATGATCTCCAGCACCGATGGCCGGACCTTGCGGCTGACAACCTGCATGAACCCGAAGCCGTTGATTGCCGTGCGTTCGCAGTTGGCGATCATAAATTCGTCAAAGATAGCGGTGACGGAGGCGCGCTCTGTCTTGGCTTGCAATGTGGGAAAATCGACGCCGATATTGCCGGATATGTCAAAGCGTACCAGCGCCAGCGCGATCTCTTTCGCCGCTCGCTTCGCCAGCTCGAACGGTGGCAGCGGCCCGTCGACATCGAACAATGTCATGGCGGGGGTCAGCGACACCAGCAGGCTTCCGCCCTCGAAATCGATCCGTCCGCTTTCTGCCTGCTCGACGGCTTCGTGCCAGTCATGCCCGGCAAAGATATCTGCATCATGGGCGTGGACCTTTTTGACCGGCAGGCCGCTAGCCTCAATCTCGGTCAACAGGTCGGGACCATCGCTGAGGGCACTGTCTTCGTCCGCTGGCCGCGCCTTCGCCCGCTTCGCCTGCCCGCCGCGTTCGATCATCGCGGCCCGGACAATCTCCACCCGAACCATAGACCCTTCGGTCAGTCCTTTGGGTAGCGGCTGCAGCAGCGCCTCCTGCCCGTCAGGCAATGTAACGATCCCGGACTTTCCGGCCACCCATTGCCGGGTAAATTTCGCATCGACGACCGCGCCGACTCTGACACTGCCATCGGCCCGCTCGACGCGTATCTGCGAGAGTTCGCCATTTTGCAGCCGCAACGCCCGGTTTTCACCTATCCCGGCTTCGTAAAGCCAGCCATGGGCGAAATCAGCCAAGAGGATAGCCCGCGCTGATCAACAGATTGCGGGTTTCATATAGAGGCAATCCCATGATCCCGCTGTAGCTGCCCGACATCCAGGTGACAAAAGCTTCCGCCGTACCCTGGATCGCATAGCCGCCCGCCTTGCCCTGACCTTCGCCGGTGGCGATATAGGCCTGAATCTCGCTGGACTCGAAACGTTTGAATTTGACAATGCTATCGGACAATTTCGTCCGCGCCGTGCCGTCAGCCGCGATCACGCAGACCGCCGACATTACGTGGTGCCGCCGCCCGCTAACCAGTTCCAGAAATTTGCGCTGCTCCGCCGCATCACTGGCCTGCCCCAATATCCGGCGCCCAACCGCTACCGTGGTATCGCCAGCAACCAGTATTTCCTGATCTTCGCGCTCGACCGCAGCAGCCTTTTCCTGTGCCATGCGCAAGACATAGTCGCGCGGCAGCTCGCCCTTGTGCGGCGCTTCGTCAATATCGGGAGAGATGATCCGGTCCGGCGTGACGCCGAGACGGCCAAGCAGGTCCAGACGGCGCGGGCTGGAGGAGGCGAGGACCAGTTTCATGTCAGTAAACACCCTCTAAACCGTTCGGGCTGAGCTTGTCGAAGCCATATACGCAAATGCAATGCCAGCCGATCGCCGTCCTTCGACAGGCTCAGGACGAACGGCATACCATCATTTGAAACGATAGGTGATGCGACCCTTGGTCAGATCATAAGGGGTGAGCTCGACGAGCACTTCATCGCCAACCAGCACGCGGATGCGGTTCTTGCGCATCTTGCCAGCGGTGTGACCCAAAATCTCGTGGCCGTTTTCCAGTTCGACCCGGAACATGGCGTTGGGGAGCAGTTCGCGAACCATTCCCTTCATTTCCAGTAATTCTTCTTTTGCCATATGGCGGTGCATTTTCCCTGATGTTGCGGCAAACCCGCGTGTTGCAGTGCGCCATAACGGCAAATGTACAAAAAGGGAAGGATTAGCTGCATCAACCAAAATGATAATATCTATTGCCGGCGCGGCATTTTCCCTGCGACAATTTAATACAAAGAAATTATACCATTAGCGCCTTTCACATGGCACTTCGGACATCTTCTCTCCCCCTATTCAAGAGCTAATGAACCAAATCATGATTTCTTCCCCAAAATCCCTCCTCACCGCCTCCCCCGTCATTTTGGCAACGATGCTGCTCGCGGCGCCGGCCAGCGCGCAAATCACCGAGACAGATTCGGAATATGCCGATGAAGAAATTGTCGTAACCGCAGCGCTTCCGCGCGGTGCGGTCGTTACCGAGATACCGCCCGTCGTCGAACTGAGCGAAGAAGATATCGCCAGCTATGGCGCATCATCGGTGCAGGACCTGCTCGAGGCAATTTCCTCCCAGACCACGTCCAGCCGGGGCCGCGGCACCGGGCGTCCGATCGTGCTGATCAACGGCCAGCGCACATCCGGCTTCCGCGAGATTCGCGATCTGCCGCCCGAAGCCATCCGCACAGTGCAGGTCTTCCCGGAAGAGCTCGCTCTCCAATATGGCTATCGCCCCGATCAGCGGGTGATCAATTTCGTACTGAAGGACAATTATACCGGCGTCAGCGTATCGGCAGAATATGGCATTCCGACGCAAGGCGGTCAGGGCCGTTCGGAGCTTGAGGGCACGATCACCCGCATTGGCGAGAACAGTCGCGTCAACATCAATCTGGAATGGCAGAACAACACCGCGATTACCGAAAGCGAGCGGGACATCATCCAGGATACGGCCGGCGAACTGGTCAATCTGGGCGATTATCGCACTCTGGTCGCGCCCTCCGACAATGTGGAACTGAACGCCAATTACAGCCGCAACTTCGACAATGGCATGTCGCTCTCCCTGAACGGCGGCTATGTCTATGACAAGTCCCGCGGTCTTCAGGGCCTGCCAGGCGGCACTCTGGAGGTCGCCGGCGATCCGCTGTTCCGCTATTTCACCGAATATGGCCCGCTCCGCCGGGTGCAGGAAACCAACACCGCGCAGGCCGGCCTGACCCTGAACGGCATGCTGAGCGACTGGCGCTGGTCGCTGACCAGCGATTACACCCGCACGCAGGTGAATACCGACACCGACCGGTCCGGCGACACCAGCGCCCTGCAGGCGGCCATAGATGCCGGCACCGTCGATCCGCTGGCGGTCAGCTTCGGGCCCTTGCTTGGCACACCTAGTACCGACAGCGCCAAGGTGGTTGATCAGACGATCAACAATCTCGCGACCCTGTCTGGCACATTGCTGGTCCTGCCATCCGGAGCCGTGACCACGACCCTCCGTGCCGGCTATGATCGCGAAGATCTGGACAGCTGGGAAACGAGCGGCGCGGTCCTCACAACCACCAACCTCAGCCGCGATGAAATCAGCACCGGGATCAACATCGATATCCCGCTAGCCGACGAAAATATCGATGTGGTGGAAGCGATTGGCAAATTGTCGATCAACGGCAATCTCGGCTATTCCGAACTGTCCGATTTCGGAGGACTCGTCGAATTCGGCTTTGGTCTGAACTGGGAACCACTGGACGGACTGGTCTTTTCCGCTTCCGCCATTGGCGAAGACGCCGCGCCGACGATTGCCCAGCTCGGCAATCCGCTCATCGTCACGCCGAACGTGACGACCTTCGACTTCACCAATGGTGAAACCGTGCTTGCCTCGATCACGACCGGTGGCAATCTCGCCCTGCCGGCTGAGAAACAGCGGGACATCAAGCTGGCCGTCAATTATCGTCCCGAATGGCTCGACGGCTTCACTTTTCTGGGCGAATATTTCCGCAACAACAGCGATAATGTCGCATCCAGCTTTCCGCTGCTGACGCCCGAAATCGAGGCGGCCTTTCCCGATCGTGTAACCCGGGACACCAATGGCCGTCTGATCGCAATCGACCAGCGGCCGGTCACCTATGCCAATGTCTACAGCGAACGGATTCGCTATGGTATCGACTTTTCGAAACGCTTCGGCGAGCAAAGCCGCGGCGGCGGACGTGCCGAGCGCGCAGCACCACAGCCGCAGCCGGCAGCAGACGGCCCTGCAGATGGCAGCCCGCCAGCCGAAGGCGGAACACCGGAAGGCGGCGCTCCGGAAGGCAGGCAGAATGCCCGGTCCGGTGGTCCCGGTGGTGGCGGTCCCGGTGCAGTTGGCCGTCCAAGCGGCGGCCGCTGGCAGCTGTCGGCTTTTCACACCATCCGCCTCGAAGACAAGATCAAGATCCGCGACGGCGTCGACGAACTGGACCTGCTCAACGGTTCTGCCACCGGTTCGACCGGCGGCAGCCCGCGGCACGAGTTCGAGGTCAACGGTGGCTGGTTCAACAATGGCATCGGCTTCCGGCTCGACGCCAAACACCAGACCGCAACCCGCGTCAGCGGCGGCCTGACCGGCTCCGACCTGCGATTCTCCGATCTGACCACGGTCAATCTGCGGACGTTCATCAATCTCGATGACCGCGGCAATCTGACCGAGAAAGTCCCGTTCCTGAAAAACAGCCGGATCGCGTTGAAAGTGGAAAATATCTTCAATGACATCCAGACCGTCCGCGACGGCAGCGGCCTGATTCCGCTGAGCTATCAGCAAGGCTATCTCGATCCGGTCGGGCGCTATGTCGAGATCGATTTCCGCAAGCGGTTCTAGGATTCCCGTTCGAGCCGACGCGCGAACTCAGCTTAACGGCGTTATCGATGATAGGCGTGGAACATATCCTCCCCGCTTGCGGGGAGGTGGCAGCCGCCGTAGCCTTGGCGAAGGTGGTTGACGGAGGGGGTTCTGGCCCAGGCGCTGCGTTCAGACGAACACCCCCTCCACCACGCTGCGCGCGGTCCCCCTCCCCGTGCCGGGGAGGATTTTTGGAGAAGTCGCAATAGGTGCCTCGTTATGCCCGCGTCTCTCGAAAGATTGTTAGATCGATGCCGAACGAGAAGCGCCCTTCGGCAAGCTCAGGGCTAACAGATCGATTAACCCAGCTCCGCCATCGACACCGCTTCCGCGCGGTAAATCTGTATTTTCGGCCGCTCGCCAAGCAACACAGTCAATCGCTTCACAAACTCCCCCGATTCCGGAACCGAGAAATGGGCACTTACTGCCGCATCGTCCTGCCACTGTTCATGAAAGAACAACCGCGCCGGGTCTTCGCAATCGGCATGGATATGGTGCGAAATACAGCCCGGTTCGGGGCGGGACCGGGCGCTATGCTCGCTGCACAGCGCGATGATCTCGTCCGGGCTGGCCGCAAACGCGGTGGAGATGGTGGCGGTGATGATAATCATAGTTTCAGCGTCGCCCGCGTCGTGCTCTTCGACATGAAATAGGCCAGCACCGCCGCGATGATCGTGACGATCACCGTAAAGGCCATCGGCGTGAAACGCAGCTCCGGCCCCGCACCCTGCAAGACCATCACAATCAGAAAGGCAGGGATCAGCGTCATTGCGAGATGTTTGAATGCCAGAACGAAGGGCGCAAAACCGACTCGCGTGTCGGCGGCCAGTCCGGGCGTGAGCTTGCCCGATTTGCGCTGCGACACGGTGATCGCGTAGACGATCAAAGTCAGCATCAGGCTCATCAGCACGGCAATGGCAATCAGCGTGCCGCCAAGATTGGGAGCGGAATCGCCGAAGGGCAGCGTAGCCGGAACAAAGGCCAGATCGCGGGTCAGCCAGTAATTGATCCCGCCCGCCAGCACGATATTCACCACCGCATCCGCCCGCGCCTGTTTCTCGATAAAGGCGTCCATGGTGGTTGGTGCTGCGGTTACAACGGTGGCCATATTCTCTCTCCCTGTTTTTTGGGGAGAGTGACGGCGGTGGGGGGAATGTCAAGTGGGGTTGGTTTGGGGGTGAAGCTGCGGCAGTAAATTGGGGATTGTTGAGGCTGTGACCGTAAATCTATTTTGACTCAAGTACTGCTAACGCCGGACGGTTGAACATATGGGTCCGGCAGCTGTTGATCCAAAGCCCAGGTGAAATACAAAGGAATTATCTTCATATTTTTCGCACCGTACACATAGCAATAAATTGAATATATCCCTTCCTTATACAGCTCCTCCATTTGCTCATCCCATTTGCAGTCTCCATGCTTACGGATATTTTTAGATGTCTGAACAACAATATATGGATCACCTTCAATAACCACTCGTTTGACTCGCCGCCCATCTGGTTTTTTTTCACTGAAATGGACCTTGATCCCATGCTTGGTCTTCCACGTGGTTCTCACAAACTCGCATCCATCATAACAAAAATGATATCGCATTTCAGCGATGTCTCTCCCACCGCCACCCTCTCTGATTTGAACACTTCGTTCATCATCTCTTACGCCATGAATTTCGCGATCAAAAACAAATGCCATATCATTATTCTTTCGATTCCAAACGTTCCAGACGTTCTTTAGGGTTACCGCGACAGTGCGTTTTTTAGATGAAGAATGGCATAGCTGCACCTGTCACTGCAATTCCCTTTTGCCCAGCTTTTGCTGGCACTTTACGTTGCTGGGAACGGAGTTGGGGCTTTCAAAGCGACGCATCTGAAAGTCGCAAAGTAAGACATAATATTGGAAAAGAGGAACATATTTGGGGCCACGAGAAAACGATGCCCAAAAACTTTTTGTCCGTAAATAGAATAGGTCAGTGTCAGGTAAGTCCAACGCTCCATTATACCCTTTGGCAAAAATCCCTAACCTGTACAGACATTTTATATACTGATCATTTGTAGCACCGTTATCGACGATAAATATATGGTTGATCGATTTCTCAAATGCCTCGAAATAGAAATGACAACCGTGTTTTTCAATTTTTGTAGAAGCTGGAACGTCGAGGATATCTTTTACGATTGTCACTTGGCAGTCGCCATCGTGCCCAAGAGAAAACAATTCTGGCTCACCCAGAACTATGTTTAGTAAAGTCCCCCCTCTAAAAGGCCTGGGATTGTTGTCCCGGCAAAGCTTCCACTTTAACTGATTTTCGTCAAAATAGTGACGATCAAGACTGGTAGAAAAAATGAACTGATTAGAACTCATTTTCACAAAGGGAATTTCAAACCCGCTTTTTTCCCGTGTCCCGCATGATGCCAGCATTAATATGGATAGTATAGCTACCAATCCGGCCAATGATCGTCCGATACCAAGTTTCGGGTGTACCATATACATATTGGGTTCCCCTGCATTGCGCGTGTCGGTGTGAAATAAGAAATCACAGACTGCTTAAACCAAAGCATCACAGTTCTAAAGCCCCTCCTCTTTAGAGGAGGGGTCGGGGTGGTGGCGGTGCGACAGCATCGCTCGCGCAGCGACAGGCGGCACGGAACCACCCCGACCCCTCCTTTGAAAAGGAAGGGCTATCCCTGCTTTATTGCCCGGATATCTTCCGCAAAACCCGCCACGCTAGCGCCTTCGCCCTGCTCCGCGCCGGAAAGCGTCCCGGGGCCTTGGGCGTGATCCCACGCTTGCGCAGCCAGCCGTTAAAAGCCCGCGCATCCGCTTCTTCAAAGCTCCAGTCACTGCGCCAAGTGATCGAGAGCGAGATGCTCGGCTCGGGTCCGTTCTGCACATGATGCGGGGCCATGACCGGCACGAAGATCGCCTTGCCGGGAGTCAGATGGTGGCGCGTGCCTTCTGCTTCGAAATCGCCCTGCCAGACCAGATTGCGGGGGCCGCCGAGATGATAGCCTTCGTGAATTTCGTCGGCGGCAAAGCGAGCATCACCGGCCGGAAAAGTGGTCATCCACTTCTCGCCGCGCAATTGCAGCAGGATATTATGCTCGGGGTCGAAATGATAAGGAGTCACCGCACCCGGCGAAGACACGAAAATATAACCCTGGGGCTTGAGCATCTGGCCGGTCTTGGCCTCCAGTATCGGCCGGATTTCCGCGAGAAGCGAGAGCAGCAACGCCTCATATTCGGGCATCTGCTCGATATTCTTGAGCACCGCCCAGCTCGCCGACTGGTCGATCGTCCGGATCGTGTCACTAATGCCCAGGACATTGCCGGGAACATCCTCGGGCTTGATGCCGACCGGCAGGTCACCGGGATTATATTCGACGCTGGTGTCCGGCAGCGCCGTGCCCAGCTTCGCCAGCGCGTCGAGCGTCAGCAATTCGTGCGACTGCATCGCATGATCGAGCAGCCCGGCCTGTTCGGGATAGCAGGCGTCAAATTGCCGCCGACTATCCTCGCCAAAAACCTGCTGTCGAAAAGCGTCCCTGCTGCTCATCTGGTTCATGGCTGCACCTCCGTCGGGTCAAATATCGTCCGCCCCCTGACCTTGCCCATCAAGGCCTCGCCAAATCTGGCACCGCGAAAGATTGCGCCGCGGGACAGGCCTTTGAGTTCGATAGAAAACCGCCCGATATGTCGCCGGTCGGTCCACAAGCCATCGATCATCGGATGGCCTTCGGATGCGCAGCTGTCGACCCAGTCGAGCGTCTCGCTATTCAGGCAATCGAGATTTTCAATCTGCAGCAAGACACCGGGCGAATAGCGCGAATAATCTTCGTCGAAAGCGGTCTTGAACCCGAAGCCGCCGCGGCCGGACAGGAAATTGACCAGCATCGTAATCGGCTGACCGTCGAGACGCATGTCCCGCCGTTCCAGCTGGCCGCTTTGTGCCGCGCCGTGGATCGCGCTGCGGAAAAATTCGCGGGTGGCATCGGTGCAATCCAGCGCAGAGCCTTCCTGCCCCTTCCATCCCTTGCGTTCCAGCGCCAGGAATTCGTCAATCCAGCTATCCAGATTCTCGCTATCGCGCTGGCACGAAAACAGGAGTTCGCCGGTTTCGGCCAGACGCCTTTGTTTGCGGAGCAGCTCCTTGCGTTTTTTCTTGCGGATATTCGTCCGGTAATATTGTTCCGCCGTGCATTGCCCCTCAAGCAACGCCCGTGCCTCGCTGTGCACCAGCTCGCAACGCCGTTTCCGGCCGCCGCAAACCGTCCGCAATGCCTGATCCAGCGGGCCGCCAATCGTCATTCCGTTGATATGCAGGAAGCCCGGCCAGTTGCCCGTATCGAGAGCGGTCAGCAGCTTTTCCCAGAACATCGCTTCAAAGCCCCTGCGGACCAGCGGTGTGCCGAGAAAACAATTGTGATGCATCCAGTTTTGCACATAGGAAACCCGCCAGCGCCCGTATCGATTTTCCGGGCCGAGCGGCAGCAGCCCCAGCAATTGGGAATGGCGCGGTTCTCCCGCCCAGAGCAGAAACAGCTGCAGATCGCGATGATGGTCAAGTTGCGCCAATGCCGGACGCAGAAACCAATGTTCGTAAAATATATTCGGTTCGCTCGCCTGCTCCGCAAGTTCGCTCCACGCTTCGACCAGATTGGCATCTATCTCGGCTACCGGATGAAATCTTGCTTCGAATTCGGGTGCGGACAAGCCTTCGCGAAACCGGTTAGCCCGGATATCCTTGCCCTCCATCTTGTGAAGTCCGCTCAAATCCATCGATATCGTCCCGCCCGCATTATTGTCGCTTTCGCCATTCTGGCTAGCGGAAAAGGGGTAAAATCTTATTAACGCTGTCCGGACCGGAATCGGTGGCTTCCTGCCATGAAGAAACCCCGCCGAAATCGCTTCCGGCGGGGTCTTGTTTCAAACCAACGGAAGCAGTGTCGCGTTAAACGCCGCCCTGCGCCGCATAGAGGGCTGCGAGCAGCAGCAATGCGACGATATTGGTGATCTTGATCATCGGGTTGACGGCCGGACCTGCGGTATCCTTGTAAGGATCGCCAACAGTATCGCCGGTCACCGCAGCATGGTGGGCGTCCGAGCCCTTGCCGCCGTGATTGCCGTCCTCGATATATTTCTTGGCATTGTCCCAGGCACCGCCACCCGCTGTCATCGACAGGGCAACGAACAGGCCGGAAACGATCACGCCGAGCAACAATGCGCCGAGAGCCGCAAAGCCGTTTGCCTGACCGGCAACCGCTGTGATCACGAAATAGACCACGATCGGTGCGAGAACCGGCAACAGGGAAGGCAGGATCATTTCCTTGATCGCCGCCTTGGTCACCAGATCGACGGTCCGTGCATAGTTGGGACGCGAGGTACCCGCCATGATGCCCGGGTCACTGGCAAACTGCTCGCGAACGTCTTTGACAACGTCACCGGCAGCACGGCCAACAGCGGTCATGCCCATCGAACCGAACAGATAGGGCAGCAAGGCTCCCAGCAACAGGCCAACGATCACATAGGGATTTTCAAGGCTGAAGCTGACTTCAAGGTTCGGGAAGAACTCCTTGAGGTCGGCTGTGTAAGCAGAGAAAAGCACCAATGCTGCAAGACCGGCGGAACCAATGGCATAGCCTTTGGTCACAGCCTTTGTGGTGTTACCCACAGCGTCGAGCGCGTCGGTCTTGTTCCGGACGCTTTCGTCCAGACCAGCCATTTCGGCGATGCCGCCTGCGTTATCGGTAACCGGACCATAAGCATCGAGCGCCACAACCATTCCGGCAAGAGCCAGCATGGCGGTTGCCGCAAAGGCGATGCCGATCAGACCAGCAAGCTGGAACGCGACAACGATGCCGATCACGATAACCAGCGTCGGCAATGCCGTTGCTTCCATCGAAATCGCCAGTCCCTGGATCACGTTGGTGCCGTGGCCGGTTTCTGACGATTTTGCGATCGACCGCACCGGACGATATTGTGTGCCGGTGTAATATTCGGTGATCCAGATGATCAGGCCAGTAACCGCCAGACCAACCATCATCGACCAGAACAGGGCCATGCCGGTAAAGCCGCCAGAACCATCAAGCTCGGTTCCGATCGCCGTATCCATGTCACCCAGCGTGCGCATCGTGACATAATAGATCGCCGGGATCGACAGCACCGCAGTGGTCAGGAAACCCTTGTACAAAGCGCCCATGATGTTCGTGCCGCTTCCCAACCGCACCATATAGGTGCCGATGATCGAAGTCAGGATACAGACACCACCGACAATCAGAGGCAGAGACATCAGGTCATAGAGCATTGCGCTGCCAACCAGATCACCAAAGAGAAGCGCCAGCAGCACCATAGTGGCACCAACGGTCACAACATAGGTCTCGAACAGGTCAGCCGCCATCCCAGCGCAATCGCCGACATTGTCACCAACATTATCCGCGATCGTTGCAGGGTTGCGTGGATCATCCTCGGGGATGCCCGCTTCCACCTTGCCGACCAGATCGGCGCCAACGTCAGCGGCCTTGGTAAAGATACCACCGCCCAAACGCGCGAAGATCGAAATCAGCGAAGCACCGAAGGCCAGAGCGACCAGAGCGTCAATAACCGTACGGTCATTGGCGGCCATGCCCATCTGGGTAGTCAGCACATAGAAGAAGATCGAGATTGCCAGCAATGCGAGGCCAGCCACCAGCATGCCCGTCACCGCACCGGCGCGGAACGCGACGGTGAGACCGGTTTGCAGGCTTTCGCTGGCACCCTGTGCCGTGCGGACATTGGCACGCACCGAAATGTTCATGCCGATATAGCCCGCAACGCCGGAAAGGATCGCGCCGAGCAGGAAGCCCACTGTCGAGATTGCGCCGAGGAAGATGAAGACCAGAACCGCGACAACAATGCCGACGAGACCGATCGCGCGATATTGGCGGTTCAGATAGGCTTGTGCGCCTTCCTGAATGGCGCCGGCAATGGATTGCATTTTCTCGTTACCGGCCGGCGCGTTGAGCACCTGACGGCTGGTTATAAAGCCGTATAATATGGCTATGAAACCACATAAAATTGAAATGGTGACTACAGTCATTGCTGAGCATCCCCCCCTATTTTTTTACGAGCACCCCATTGATCAGAGCGCTTTCGCCTTAGGTATAGTGCGGGAAACGCGAACGGTGCAAGCCCTGATTTAACGGCGCAATTGAATGGCTTTTGCCGCTATTCAATTAGATAGATTCCGGCCGGATCAGGCGTGCACGAATCCTAGATGCTCGGGCAGTTCCAGTCGTTCGCCATGGCTGTGCAGCGAGACGCCCTCCCCCGGTCGACAAATACCGACACAAGTCAGCGGTACGGAGAGGACGGTTTCGGGACTGGCGGTCAGTAGCAATTGATAATCGTCACCGCCGGTCGCCGCCTTCATCCGCGCGTCGCTGTCGTCACCGACCAGCGTCTGGAACTGTTTGGAGAGCGGCAGTTCCGCCAGATCGATTTCGATCTTTATGCCGCTGGCCGCTGCGATCCGCGACGCGTCCAGCAATAGGCCGTCCGAGACATCCATCATGCTGCTAACCAGATTGGACAATATCCGCCCTTCCTCCAGCCTGGGCATCGGGCGGGTGTGCGCCTTGAGCAACGATGCGGTGGTGTCGATATCCGTGGAACGCAGCTTTCCTGACGCGATTTGCAGACCGGCCCAGGCGTCGCCAATGGTTCCGGTAACATAGACGGCGTGGCCCGGCTTGGCATTGCTGCGCGAGGGCACGATATGGCCTTTGGCTTCGCCGATGGCGGTCAGGCCGAATGTTCTCGGCGCATTTTCGCCCATCGCCACTGTGTCACCGCCAAGCAATGGCACGGCAAAGCGGTCGATTGCCTGTTTCAGACCCTCGACAAAGGCTGCATCCCACTCATCGCCGGAAGTCCGGCCATAGCCGAGCAACAAGCCAAGCGGCTTCGCGCCCTTGGCTGCCAGATCGGAAAGATTGACCGCGACAAGCTTCCACGCCACGTCGGCGGGATCGGCATCGCGAAGAAAATGCACGCCTTCGACCATCATGTCATGGGTCATCACCAGCTTGTGCCGGCCAAAGGGCATCATCGCTACATCGTCGGTCAATCCGCGTGCTGCCGGGTGGGTGGTGATGGCCTTCAACCGGTCAATAAATTGCAATTCGTTCAAGAGAGAGCGTGCTCCAGTGCCATTCTGATGGAAGCGTTGGCGCGCTTGCTGACCGCTGCCTGAGGGGCAAATCCATTGAATCCGTGCGGCGCTCCGGGGTAGATAGCAAGCTCAACCGGAACACCGGATGAACGAAGCCGATTTGCATAGGCAATATCGTCGTCGAGAAACAGGTCGAGATCGCCGCACATGATATAGGCGGGCGGTAGACCAGCGAGATCCGTCGCGCGCGCTGCTGCTGCATAAGGGCTCGCGCCCGTTTCCTCGGCATAAAGTGACCAGGCATGGAGCGAGGTTTCGCGGGTCCATGTCGATGGCGGGATATCCATATGGCCGGACGGAGTATCGTGCTGATCATCGAGCATCGGATAGATCAGAAGCTGGAACGCGATTTCCGGGCCTCCCCGATCGCGGTTCATCAATACTGCGCTCGCCGCCAGCCCGCCGCCAGCACTCGGGCCGGCAAGAATGATCTTGCGGGGATTGCGGTTTGCCGCCACCCGCTCGATCACCGCGCAGACATCGCGGGCCGCAGCCGGCGCGCGATGTTCCGGCGCCATCCGGTAGTCGACGGACACCACCGGAGCGAGAGAGGAATAGCTCTGGGCCGAAAGATCATCGGCGCTGCCCATCATATAGCCACCGCCGTGCAGCCAGATGATCGTGCAATCAGGATAGAGAACATCCCGTGCGCGATATTCGATCACCGCGACATCAGGATCGCCTTCCAGCCCCGGCATATGATATTCGTCTTTCTGGCCGTCATATTCGGGCAGATCGACCGCCATTTGCGCGAACAGCGTATCCAGCGCGGCACGGGCAGCCGCCACGTCGCTTTTCAATATCTCGAAAAGATAGGGCCCGTCCGCTTGAATCATGTCGCGGAACGCAGGATCCAGGCGGTCTAGAAAGTCGGACAATGTTCTTCCCCCAGTGTCAGCCGGGGGTATTGTTCAGCCCCGAACCTGCTTCGCGATGCTATCCAGAAGCCCGTTTACAAAACCGGCATCCTTCTTGTTGAAGAAGGCATGGGCCACGTCCAGATATTCGTCAATTACCGTTGCGATCGGTACGTCTTCTTGTGCGACCAGTTCAAATGTCCCGCAGCGCAGGATCTGGACCATCGTCTTGTCGAGACGGCCTAGCGTCCAGCCAGCGGCCAGTTTCGAGGCGACCAGCTGGTCGATTTCTTCCATCCGCGACGTCACGCCGATAACAAGATCGTCAAAAAAATCGCGTTCGGCGGGATGATATTGGTCATCCTCGATTTCCTTGCCCAGCCGGTGGTCGTGAAATTCCTTGATCAGTTTCGGCACCGGCGTCTTTTCCATCTGGTGCTGGAATAGCGCCTGGACGGCTGCCAGACGGGCGGCGGATCGGGATGTGGATTTTGCGGTCATGCTCTTTTCATCCGTGGCATGCCGAGAAAGTCACCCTTGCCAATCTTGAAACCGCGCCCGCGCAGCACGTCATAGGCGGTGGTGGCATGGAAATAGAAGTTCGGCTGGGCAAAGCTCAGCAGGAAATTCTCGGCAGTGAAAGGCATCACCGTTTCGTTGAAACGGAATTCCATATGCTGACCGATAAAGCCTTCCATTTCCGCTTCGCTAACCGCTTCCAGTCCGGCCTTTGCTTCGTCGAGTTTCTCGTACAAACCCGCCCAGTCTTCGGGTGGCGGAGTCAGGCTTGGCGTGAACACACCCTCTCTGACAGCCTCAATCGCGCCCAGCGAATGTTCGCGGCAGCATTTCACCTGATAGGAAAAAGGCAGCATATCCTCGATCAGTCGCGCGCCGATAATCTCTGCCGGCGCGGTGCCCGCTTCCTCGCAATGGGCTTTGGCCTTGTCGACCAGCTTGCGAACCGCAGCGATGATCTGCAGCTGGGTCGGAATTACGGCATCATATAGGGAAATGGTCATGGACTTTTCTTTCTCTTGATTGTCAGCGCCGGTCGAGCCGCTTCTGTACGCTGGCGGCATGGGCGGGCAAGCCCTCTGCTTCTGCCAGAGCGACCGCGGCCGGGCCGATATTGCGCAAAGCCTGTTCATCACAGTGGATGAAGCTGGTGCGTTTCATGAAGTCGGTCACCGACAGGCCGGACGAGAAACGCGCCCGGCGGCCTGTTGGCAATACGTGATTGGGGCCGGCGACATAGTCACCGACGGCTTCGGGTGTGTGACGGCCCAGAAAGACCGAACCGGCATGGCGGATCTTGCGGAACATGGCGTCCGGTTCATCGATCGCCAGCTCCAGATGTTCGGCAGCCAGCCGGTCGACGAGAGGCACCGCCTGCTCCAGACGGTCGAGGACAATGATAGCGCCATTGTCATTCCAGCTGGTGGTCGCGGTTGCGGACGTTGCAAGAACACCTAATTGTTCAGCAATTTTCTCAGAAACTTGATCGGCAAACTTCTCATCATCTGTGAACAATATCGACTGGCTGGTCGGATCATGTTCCGCCTGGCTGAGCAGATCGGCAGCGATACAGTCGGGATCATTCTTGCCATCGGCCACGACCACGATTTCCGACGGACCGGCGACCATATCAATGCCGACGACACCGAACACTTGCCGCTTGGCCTCGGCAACCCAGGCATTGCCCGGACCGGTAATAACATCGACAGTTTTGATCTTTTCGGTACCATAAGCGAGCGCTGCCACCGCCTGAGCGCCGCCAATGCGCCAGATTTCGTCAACGCCGGCCAATTCTGCCGCCGCCAGCACCAGCGGATTGATATAGCCGCCGGGTGCCGGTGTCACCATGATGATCTTCTGAACGCCGGCAACCTTGGCCGGAATGGCGTTCATCAGCACCGAAGACGGATAGGCCGCGCGGCCACCGGGAATATAGATGCCCGCTCGCTCGACCGCGCCCCAGCGCGCGCCGATGCGCACGCCGGCATCGTCGATATAATCCCTGTTTTCAGGGAGTTGCCCGTCATGGTAATCACGAATTCTCAAGGCTGCCAGTTCCAGCGCCACGCGCAAAGATGCTTCCAGACCTTCCAGTGCCGCTTCGGATTCGGCCTTGTCCACACGCCAGCCGGTCTGTTCCAGATCATGCTGGTCAAACTTGCTGGTCAGCCGCGAAACTGCCTCATCACCATGATCACGAACATCCTGAATGATCGCCCGAACATCCGCCGAAACATCAGCATCCGCCTCGCGCCGGGCATTGACCAGCGCGTCAAAGGCTGCGTCGAAACCGGGGTCTGAAATGGATAGTCGCAGAGCCATCTTAGCCCCTCCTTTTCAAAGGAGGGGTTGGGGTGGTTCCGTGCCGCATATCGCTGACGCGATCGATGCAAGAGCATCGCCACCACCCCTTGATTCCTTCCTCTGAAGAGGAGCGGGAATATATGTTCACCGGCCCCATCAGACCTGCCCCGCCAGCTCGCGGAATTTCTGCACCAGCGGTGTTAACTCGGCGCTGCGCATCTTGAACGCCGCGCGGTTAACGACCAGCCGCCCGGAAATATCCAGTATCCGGTCGGTTTCAACCAGATTATTGGCTTTCAGCGTGCTGCCCGATTCGACCAGATCGACAATATGCCGGGACAGGCCGAGCGACGGCGCCAGTTCCATCGCGCCATTGAGCTTCACGCATTCTGCCTGAATGCCCTTGCTCTCGAAATAGCGGCTGGTCAGATTGGGATATTTGGTCGCGACCCGCAGATGCGAGATATTCCCGACCTCCTCGGCATCATCCTTCGGCTGCGCCACCGACAGACGGCAGCGCCCGATCCCGAGATCGACCGGCGCGTAAAGCTCGCTATAGCCGAATTCCTCGATCACGTCGGAGCCGACGATACCGATCTGCGCCGCGCCATGCGCAACGAACGTTGCCACGTCGAACGCCCGCACCCGGATGATCGACATATGCGGCAGATTCGTCGCGAATTGCAGACTGCGGTTCGACTTGTCAAAAAAGGCGTCTTCTGGCACAATTCCCGCCTGCTCCAGGAGCGGCAAGGCATCGTCGAGAATCCTCCCTTTCGGAATTGCAAAGATTAGTGGTTTGGCCATGATGGCCGCGGCTTTACGGCTTCGCAGATGAAAGGGCAACGAGTTATGGACATTTTGGACGTGGAAGATATCGCACAGGGAATGCGCGGTCAGGCTGAACATTGTTTGCGCAACGATGCTCCGGTAACAGCCTCGATCATCATCGCCCAATTGCCGCTGATGGACGGCCCGACTGTCTGCGGCCAAAAGATAGCGCACTGGCCGGGAAAACCGCTGGAAGACGCGATGCCGCTGCGCCTCACCGGTGGCCTGCATCATCTCTATCTCAGCGGCAAGGAGCCACGCCTGGCCGAGATTTACGAAGGCCGGATTACCGATCAGGACGCGATTGACCGTCTCGTCGGAGAGGTTGTCGCCGACCATGACGCCGATCTCCTGCCCTGGTTCGACAATCCACCGCAGACCAATGAATCCGGTCGATCGGCCAGTTTCATGGCCGGGATACTCTGGCTGTCCGGGCGTGTCGGCCCGCGATTCGAACTGCTCGAACTGGGCGCCAGCGCGGGGGTGAATACGATGATGGACCGCTATCATTATGATCTGCACGGCGTTCTGGCGGGGCCAGAGGATTCGCCGATGCGGATCAAGCCCGAGTGGCGCGGTCCCCCTCCCCCGCAGGCACCGGTCGAAATCATCAGCGTCAGCGGCTGCGACCAAAATCCGATAGACTTGACCGCCGACGAAACCGCCGCGCGGCTCAAGGGCTATATCTGGCCGGAAATGCCCGCCCGCTTCGAGCGTATGGAAGCCTCGATCACGCTTGCCAAACAGAACCCGCCCGATGTCGCGAAAGCCGATGCCGCCGACTGGACCGAACAGCAGCTAACTCATCCGCAAGAGAGCGGCGTGACCCGGGTGCTGATGCATTCGATTGTCTGGCAATATTTGCCGCAGGCAACCAGGGACCGGATCACGGTCGCGATGGAGACCGCCGGCAAAGCGGCAACCGCAGACAGGCCGCTCGCCTGGATGTCGCTGGAGACCAACCGCAAGACCTTCAGCCACGAACTAATCATCCGCTATTGGCCAGGCGGCGAGCAACCGGCGTTGCTGGGCCGCGCCCATGCCCATGGTGCCTGGGTCGAGTGGCTTGAGGAGTAGAAACGCTGAATTTTCCTCTCCCACAGGGAGAGGCAAGTGTAGCTTGTCAGCTTGCTGACTAGCGAAACTCGGTGAGGGGTTCGAATGTGGAGAGGGTAAAACCCCTCACCGCCTGCGCCTAAGGCAATAAATTGCCAAGGCTTGTTGCCTCTCCCTATGGGAGAGGAAATATCAATCCGTCGCCGTCTTCGGCCTGCCCTCCGGCAGCGGGATATATTCCTCCTGATCACCCGGCACCACCGGAAAGCGCCCTTCAAACCAGTCGGCCTTGGCCTGCTCGATCCGCTCCTTGCTCGACGAAACAAAATTCCACCAGACATGCCGTTCCGTAGTAAAAGCCTCGCCGCCGAGCAGCATTGCACGCCCACCGGACAGGGACGAGAGCGAGACCTTCGCCCCCGGCGCGATCACGTAAAGCACATATTTCTCCAGCGGCACGCCATCCAGCGCGCCGTCACCATCGACCAGCATCACCGCCCGTTCGTCGGCCTCCGCATCGATCGGGATCGCGCCACCGGCGTACAGTAATATATCAGCGTAAATAGTTTCTGCGTGACAGGTCGTCGGCGCCGTCTGTCCCCAGATGCTACCCATGATGATCCGCGCCTTTGCGCCACCATCCTCGATCAGCGGCAAATCTTCCTCTCCGACATTCTCGAAAGCCGGGTCAATTTCTTCCTTGCCATCGGGCAAGGCTAGCCAGGTCTGCATCCCGAACATCGGCTTTGGCACACCCCTTGTCTCCGCTGGCGAGCGTTCGGAATGCACGATTCCCCTGCCCGCCGTCATCAGATTCACCGCGCCCGGCCGGATCGTCTGAAACGTACCGAGACTGTCGCGATGGTCAATCGCACCCTCGAACAAATAGGTCACCGTCGCCAGATTGATATGCGGATGCGGCCGCACGCCCATGCCCGGCCCTTCCGGCAGCACCGCCGGACCAAATTCGTCGACAAAGATAAACGGTCCGACCATCCGGCGATGCCGCGATGGCAGCACGCGGCGGACCTGAAACTCGCCCAGATCGTGAGTGGTCGGCGTGATGGTTTGCGCAATAATGGTCATATATTATCCAGATCTCTGACGGTTTTGTCTGTTATCACATTGCCGGTATTGAGGGTCGATTTGGGTTCCAGCAGCAGCACATGGCATTCGCCGTCCAGCGCTTCCGGACGATGTTCGATACCCTTGGGAACGATGAGAAACTCCCCTTCCCCAACATCAATGTCGCCGGTGCGCAGCCCCATGCGCATCGTGCCCTTGACCACCAGAAACAGCTCGTCTTCCTCGTCATGATGATGCCAGTCGAACTTGCCCTCGAATTTGGCGAGCTTCACCTGCGCGTCGTTGATATTGCCCGCGACTTTCGGGGACCAGTGATTGGAGAAGCTGGCGAAAGCTTCGGCAAGATTGATTTTGCGGATCATGTTCAACCTCTCCCCTATCACTACAACGCTCTTACCTTCTCCCGTGCGGGAGAAGGATGTGGAAGCTAGGCAGCTTGCTGCCTAGTCGTAGCTGGATGAGGGTGTACTATCTCGAATTTTGTACACCCTCATCCAACTTCGCCTAATCCTTCTCCCGCACGGGAGAAGGCTCCATTCACTCCCCCGGTGCCCTCGCCTTGATAACCATCGCGTGGACCTTGTCCCGCATCATGTCGCCGAGCGCCTTGTTCACCATCCGCTGACGATTGAGTCGCGACTGACCGGCAAATTCCGCGCATTCTATGTCGACGGAAAAATGCGATTCCCCGCTGCCATCGTCGCCGGCGTGGCCGTGATGGCTGGCGCTGTCGTTGGTCACGACGAGCGAAATCGGCGCGAGTTCGGCGGTGAGCCGCTTTTCTATCTCGCTGTGGACTGGACCTTTGGGCATCGAATCTCCATATTGCTTTTTCGACATAGACTATAACCGTTCGCCCTGAGCCTGTCGAAGGGCGTTTCAATACAAAGGACACGCTAGCTTCGACAAGCTCAGCACGAACGGAATTTGACTGAAACCTCCCCCAAAAGAAAACCGAATCGTTTTCATGGCCGCGTCGAAACCGAAGGCCAGCCCTGCGCCGTGGACGGATGCGAGGAATGTGGCGAATTTCGCGCGCCGCCCATCTATGGCTCAGGCCGCAGCTACGACGGCCCCGGCGAATATCGCTGGCTCTGCCTCGACCATGTTCGCGAATTTAACCAGGGCTATGACTATTTCGCCGGCATGGACGCCGAAGAGATATTCGACGCACAGCATCCGGTCAGAGGATGGGATTCGTCCCGCCGAATCTATGACGGCGGAGCGGGTGCGCAACCGGCCTGGAGCGATTTTACCGATCCGCTGGATGCAATCGGCGCGCGATTTGCCGGTGGTCTCAACCGCCGCCAGACGTCCGGCCCTGCTCTCTCCGGCGCGGACCAGAAAGCACTCAAGACGCTAGGGCTTGGCGACAGTGAAGCAAAATCCATAGTCCGCAGTGATATCCGCCGCGCCTATTCCGCGCTGGTCCGCAAATATCATCCGGACCGCAATGGCGGCGACCGCAGCCACGAGAAACAGTTGGCAAAAGTGATCGAGGCCTATACGCAGCTCAAGGAATCACCAGATTTTAGATAGTGGCTCGCCCCTTTGGCATTTTCTAGGGCAGCAGAGATTTTTCGAAGGACTATGATGACCGACATACCCGATATCAACCCAGACGCCAGCGACGAAACCGTAATGGATGCACCCGACATAACCGTCGATGCCCGCGAGGTTTTCGGTGTGGATGTGGATATGCAGGTTCCTGCGTTCAGCATAAAGGACGAACGGGTTCCCGACCTTGATCCATCCTATGTTTTCGATCCGGAAACGACGATCGCGATACTCGCCGGTTTCGCCTTCAATCGCCGGGTGATGGTGCAAGGTTATCACGGTACCGGGAAATCGACTCATATCGAGCAGATTGCCGCGCGCCTCAACTGGCCCTGTATCCGGATCAACCTGGACGCCCATATCAGCCGGATCGATCTGGTTGGCCGCGACGCGATTGTCCTGAAGGATGGCCAGCAGGTCACCGAATTCCGCGAAGGCCTGCTGCCATGGGCATTGCAGACGCCAACCGCACTGGTGTTCGACGAATATGACGCCGGTCGCCCCGACGTGATGTTCGTGATTCAGCGCATCCTGGAAGCAGAAGGCAAGCTGACTCTGCTCGACCAGAACCGGGTGATCCGTCCCAATCCCTATTTCCGCCTGTTCGCAACCGCCAACACGGTCGGCCTCGGCGACACCAGCGGCCTCTATCACGGCACCCAGCAGATCAACCAGGGCCAGATGGACCGCTGGAATATCGTAGTGACGCTGAACTATCTGCCCGCGGAAACCGAAGCGAAGGTGATCCTGTCGAAAGTGCCGGACGCCGGTGACAAGACGATCGAAAATATGATCAAGGTCGCCGACCTGACCCGTCAGGGATTCATCAACGGCGATATTTCCACGGTGATGAGCCCGCGGACCGTGATCAGCTGGGCGCAAAATGCCGCGATCTTCAAAAATATCGGCTTCGCCTTCCGCCTGAGCTTCCTCAATAAATGCGACGAAGCGGAGCGGATGCTGGTGGCGGAATATTATCAGCGGGTATTTGGTGAAGATCTGCCGGAAAGCGTGATGGGCGGATAAGCTGACGGACAGACATCGTTTTTTGCGTCAAAATTATTTTTATAAAAAGCGAACTGATCCGGTACCACCAATTTACATGCGATTGAATCCCGATTGCCTTCATACGGCAATTTCGTTATAACACCCGTATGAACAAGATGACTCCTATCCCCGCTGGCCATGCGCTCAAGCTGGTTAAAATCGGCAACTCCACTGGTGTAATCCTACCCAAGGATTTGCTCGAAAAGCTGCGGGTATCACAGGGTGATACCGTCTATCTGAGTGAATCTCCTGATGGGGTCAGGCTGACCGCAATCGACCCTGATTTCCAGAAAAAAATGGCTGCAGCCGAAGGTGTGATGCGCGAAGATCGCGACATCCTTCGCGTCTTGGCAAAATGACCAACGGCCGTATCGAGCCAATTTGGCTGGATGCCGAAATTGCGCTTGCCATCCACGACCGCCAGATTGCCGAGCATGGCGGTCCGTCCGGTATTCGTGATCACGGCCTGCTCGAGTCCGCCCTCGCAAAACCGGTCAACAAATGGAGTTATGGTGAGGATGATTTGTGCGCCCTGGCCGCAGCTTACGCATTTGGCGTTGCCCGCAACCACCCATTTACCGATGGCAACAAGCGCACCGCCTGGGTATTGGCGCGAACATTTCTGGTGCTGAATGACTGCCAGTTAGCTTTTGACCGGGAGGAAGCAATTACAACAGTCCAAACCCTCGCAGCCGGCGAACTCCCGGAAGAATATCTCGCTTCTTGGTTCCGCGATCATATTTCCAACGATTGATATTCTTCGCAGATCAAGAAACGGCGCTGGTACTGGCCCGCTGGCCGGAAAGCCTGATGGGTGGCTGGTCAGGCGTTAGCTTTCAGATTGCGGATCCTCTGCACGATCCGAAAATTCGGTCGTCACGGCCAGCACCGCCCATACCGTGAGTGTCGGCAAAACGCGTTCAGGGAAATCGATGAGTCCACCGGTACTGCTTTCAGCATACCAGGCTGCCAGCAAGACTCCCATCAACATGACGCTGTTCCAGATTCGCCGATGGGTATAGGTCACGAGCAGGATGCTGCTCACCATCGCCGAGATGATGACCAGCAAAATCACATAGTCATCCATCGGGATTTCGGTGATATTGCCCAGACTGACACCGATAATCGCGCCGAAGAAAATATTCAGCGCATTGATCGTC
This sequence comes from uncultured Sphingorhabdus sp., assembly GCA_963974765.1. Lineage (GTDB taxonomy): Bacteria > Pseudomonadota > Alphaproteobacteria > Sphingomonadales > Sphingomonadaceae > Parasphingorhabdus. The sequence continues at coordinate 1,591,473 of CAXBEI010000001.1, read as the reverse complement.
GCTTCATATTCGCGTTGGGTTAATCTAAATAGATTCCCGATTTTCAAAAATTTTCCTAGCATCATCCATTCCCAAGATAAGCCAATTGACTAGCAAATCCTTCCTCCTTTCCAAACTTCTTTCTCGCCAACGGCGTATTATTATGGCAACACAGTATTTACATGCTTGAGCCTAGCCCTGATTCTTCTGTCAAACGACGCTGGTTTTGGCCATTTCGCGGCAAAACGGCGGCCGAAAATACATATTATGAACCCTATGGCGATGCCATCCCGCCACGCATTGACGAACCCGTTGCGCCGCTCAAAAAACCGCGCGGCAAATGGTGGTGGTTCAGCCGCGCTCTTGCTGCCGGGCTGTTGCTGTTCGTCCTTCTGGTCGCCTATCTTGCGATCACCGCGCCTTTATCCAAATCCCTGCAGCCGATCGTTCCGCCGCAAATCACCTTGCTGACGTCCGACGGACAACCGTTCGCCCGCAATGGCGCGGTCGTTGACGACCCTGTCCAGGTGGCTAAATTGCCCGATCATGTGATGCAGGCCTTCATGTCGATCGAGGACCGGCGCTTCTATACGCACTGGGGCGTTGACCCGCGCGGGTTCGCTCGCGCGCTGTTGAGCAATATCTCCGGCAGCGGGATGACCCAGGGCGGCAGCACGATCACCCAACAGCTCGCAAAGACGACATTCCTCACCCCCGAACGCAGCCTGACGCGCAAGGCGCGCGAGATGCTGATCGCTTTCTGGCTGGAGGCGTGGCTGACCAAGGACGAGATACTCGAACGCTATCTTTCCAACGTCTATTTCGGCGACAATGTCTACGGTTTACGCGCCGCGTCGCTGCATTATTACTATCGCCAGCCGGAAAACCTCAAGCTGGAACAGGCGATCATGCTCGCCGGTCTGGTGCAGGCGCCGTCCCGCCTCGCCCCGACGCGCAACCCGGAACTGGCGGCAAAAAGAGCCAATCTGGTCAAAGCGGCAATGGTCAGCGCTGGCTATCTTGCCCAGAACGAGGCGGATGGTCTCGGCATCGCCAGACTGGACGTCCGCGCCAAAAACGCCCTGCCCACCGGCACCTATTTTGCCGATTGGGCAATGCCGCAAGCGCGGGAGCTGACCGACCTCAGCTACGAGAAGCTCAACCTGACCACGACGCTCGATTCCCGGATGCAGGAAATTGCCCGCCGTGCGGTGGCGCGCGCGCCGCTCGGCCAGGCGCAAGTCGCTCTGGTTGCAATGCGCCCGGATGGCGAAGTCGTGGCGATGATCGGCGGCAAGGATTATGCAAAATCTGCATTCAACCGGGTCACCCAGGCCCAGCGCCAGCCCGGATCGACCTTCAAACTGTTTGTCTATCTGGCCGCACTGCGCTCGGGCATGAGCCCGGATGACATGATCGACGACAGCCCGATCACCAAAGGCGGCTATCTCCCGAAAAATGCCGGAGAAAAATATCGCGGCACGCTCAGTTTGAAAGACGCATTCGCCAAGTCGAGCAATGTCGCCGCGGTCCGCCTGTTCGGTCAGGTCGGCGACAAGGCCGTGATCCGCGAAGCGCGCAATCTGGGGGTCAAATCACGACTGGCCGAAGATGACCCAAGCCTGGCGCTGGGCACATCGACGATGAATCTTATGGAGCTGACCGCTGCTTATGCAGGGGTTGCCGGCAACAGCTGGCCGGTGGAGCCCTATGCTTTCAAGAGAGAGAAGCAGAGCTGGAGCGAATGGCTGTTCGACTGGCCGGGACGTTATGAGTCCAAAACCCATGCCAATACGGAAGCGCTGCTGCGGTCGGCGGTCAACGACGGCACCGGACGACGGGCGATGCTGACGATCCCCAATTACGGCAAGACCGGCACCAGCCAGAACAATCGCGACGCGCTGTTTGTCGGCTATGCCGGTGATGGTGACGACCGGCTGGTGGTCGGCGTGTGGATCGGCAACGATGACAATAAACCGCTGAAGGGCGTGAGTGGCGGCAGCCTGCCGGCGCGTATCTGGAAGGATTTCATGCAGCAGGCTGTCCAGTCCAAAAAGCCCGCTGGCGCCGCCAAGCCGGCCAGCAAGCCGGATCCGGAAGGCCCGGTCATTCCACTCGATCTGCCAGAAATTCCTGATGTTCCGGCTGAACCCGGCAATATCGATATCAGGATAAATGGCGATTCCGGTGTCCGGGTGGGTACGGAAATAGGTGGTGTGCCGGTGGATTTGAGGATCGATGGCGATGGCATGGCGATCGAACGGCGGCAGGTGGAAACCCCACCGGGACAGTAAACCCGGTCGCAAGATCCCGCCTAACAAAAAAGCAGGAAATTAGGCCTTTGATTCCCCTCGCCTTTCCGCTTAAAGCTGTTCGCTTCTATGGCTGACCGTTCCAAACTTGATGACCTGAAAGACGTGCTGGGTGGCGCGGCGCGCGCTATTGCCGGAGATCCGGACCTTGAACTCGCCTATACCGCCGAAGCCCCGTCGCAAGCCGGTCAGCATCTCAAGGTGCCAATGCCGGCGCGCGACCTGCCACCGGCGCAAGTCGCCGAAGCGCGCGGCTTTGCCGACAGTTTTTCGCTGAGATTGCGCCATCACAACGAAGCGACGCACCGGAAAAATGCCCCGCAGGAAGCGGTAGCACGCGCTTGCTTCGATGCGCTCGAACAGGTTCGCACCGACGCGCTGGGATCGCGCGTCATGTCCGGCGCCAAGGACAATCTGAACGCAGCGCTGGAAATGCGGATGCGTTCCGACCCTATTGCACGGGCACAGAATCGTGATGAAGTTCCGATTTCCACTGCGCTAGCCCTGCTGGCGCGGGAAAAACTGACCGGACAAGCGCCGCCAGCAGGCACGGTCAAGGGCCTCGACATGCTCCGCGAGTGGATCGAGGAAAGTGCAGGCACGGATCTCGACGGTCTCAACCTGACCCTCGACGACCAGAACAGCTTTGCCAAATTGTCGACCCAGTTGCTCCAGCATCTCGATCTGATCCAGAGCGATGATCAATCCGAAGCCGACGACAGCGACGACGATGACAGCGATGAAGACAGCGACGACAGTCAGGATGACGGCGCTGACGAGGAAGCGACCGGTGATCAGGGCGAGTCCGAAATGCGCTCCGAACCATCGGACGACGATAGCCAGGACGGCGAAAGCGACCAGAATGCCGAGGAACTGGAAGAAGGCGCCGAAGAGGAAATGGGAGACGCCGGCGACGAAGGCATGATGCCGGTCCGTCCCAATCGGGCGATGTCCGACCTGCCTCCCGGCTTCAACTATGCGCCATGGACCGAAAAATATGACGAGGTCGTCAGCGCCACCGAGCTGTGCGACGAAGAAGAACTGACGCGCCTGCGCGCCTTCCTCGACCAGCAGCTGACCAATTTGCAGGGCGCGGTGACCAAGCTCGCTAACCGCCTGCAACGCCGCCTGATGGCGCAGCAGAATCGCAGTTGGGATTTCGATCAGGAAGAGGGCATGCTCGATGCCGCCCGCCTCGCCCGCGTTGTCAGCAACCCGTCGCACAGCCTGTCCTACAAGATCGAGCGCGAGACCGATTTCCGCGACACGGTCGTGACCCTGCTGATCGACAATAGCGGTTCGATGCGCGGACGGCCGATTTCGATTGCCGCCATCTCTGCCGATATCATGGCCCGCACGCTGGAACGCTGTGGCGTCAAAACCGAAATCCTCGGCTTTACCACTCGCGCGTGGAAAGGTGGCCAGACCCGCGAAGACTGGCTCGCCGCCGATCGCCCGGCCAATCCCGGACGGCTCAACGACCTGCGCCATATCGTCTACAAGAAAGCCGACGAGCCATGGCGCCATGCCAAGAAAAATCTCGGCCTGATGATGCGCGAAGGCCTGCTCAAGGAAAATATCGACGGCGAGGCCCTGCTCTGGGCGCACAGCCGGCTGATTGCCCGTCCCGAAGAACGCCGCATCCTGATGGTAATCTCCGACGGCGCGCCGGTCGACGACAGCACCTTGTCGGTCAACCATGGCGCCTATCTGGAAAACCATCTGCGCAAGGTCATCGAATGGATCGAAAGCCGCTCGCCGGTGCAGCTTGTCGCCATTGGCATCGGCCATGATGTGACCCGCTATTACAAGAAAGCCGTGACAATCATGGACGCCGAGCAACTCGGCGGAACCATGGTCGAGCAACTGGCCGGACTATTTGATGAGGAATGACTGAATGAACGTAACCGAAGCCGTCACCTCCCGCCGGTCCGTCCGCCAGTTTATCGACAAGCCGGTCGACCGCACCACCCTCGAACGCATTCTGGAAACGGCACAACGCTCTCCGTCCGGCGGCAACACCCAGCCCTGGAGCGCGGTGGTCGTCGGTGGCGATGCGCTCAAGGACATCACCGCCAAGATCAAGGCGAAGGCCGCGACCGCGCCGATGGGCGAAGGCATGGAATATGACATTTACCCCAAGGATCTAGACGGCCGCTACGAAGAACAGCGCCGCGCGGTTGGCAAAGGTATGTTCGACGCCGTCGGTCTGGAACGCGGCGACGCGGCCGGGCGGGTCGCGCAAATGGCAAAAAACTGGGACAGTTTCGGCGCGCCGGTGCAATTGTTCACCTATACCAAGAAATATATGGGTCCGCCGCAATGGTCGGACATGGGCATGTGGCTGCAGACCGTGATGCTGCTGCTGCGCGAAGAAGGCCTCGACAGCTGCCCCCAGGAAATCTGGGCGATGTACGGCACCTATATGCGCGAATTGCTCGATATTGATGACGACCATATCTTCTTTTGCGGCATGGCAATCGGCTATCGCGACCCGGATGCGCCGATCAACACATTCGATGTGCCGCGCGTCCCGATCGGCGATGCAATAAAGTTTCGCGGCTTTTAACCACTACAGGTCCTGATTATCGGGGAATATTCGGGCCAAAAACGTCCCGCAATGTGACGATGGTCACTCAATCTACCACAGGTGTCGATATTCTACTATCCGAGACTCGGTTTTCTCAGCTAACTAGTGTAGTTATAAGAATATTCTGGGTCGCAATCGACATTGCCTAAGTCTGAGGGGGCTGGGCAATGCACAAAAATTGTGGGGAGAATTTCGTGCACCGGATGAGGATCGGTACAATATTGTTGACGATGGGCTTGCTAACAAGCCCGATGGCGGCGTTTGCCCAAGGCACGCCGGTTTCACTGCGCGACAGCTTCCCGATCGGAAGCAGCGAAGGCATTTTGTGCCAGGTGCAGGATCGCAGCATCGAGAACAAAGCCAAAACCAACATGTTCGACCGAAGCTGGGCGGTAGTTTGCCGCGATTCGGCAAGACCGGTCGGCTTTGTCTATTCCTCCCGGTCGCCAGAGCAGGAGATGCTGGCCCGCATCGCACCCAATCGTAACGAACCGGTGACCTGCACTGATGACCAGTCACAAGCGACACTCGGCGGCTTTCGTCACACCGCATGCCAACTTGCAGCAGAACCGGTTGCCTATTCGCTGATCACCGGCAGGCAAGGTGGCACCAGCTATGTCGCCGAAGGTCTGTCCGCCTATGACAGCGCGACCTTGCTGGCGCTCAAGTCGATTTTGAATGACTCGATCGCCACCGGCAAAATCGATGTCGCATCCACGTCGATCGAAGACCCGTTCGCCTTTGCCCGGGTACAGGCCTCAACGCTCAAGCCCTATCAGGCCCTAGCGGAAGGCTATCGCAGAAATCTGAGCGGCGACTATGCGGAGGCCGCTGCCTTTTTTGAAACCTTGCAGCAACGCACATCCGGCCTCGAGGGGGAGGATATCAATCCTCGCGAATATCTGATCAACCGGGCATTGCAGAAATCCAATCTCGGTGAATTTGCCGAAGCCGATGACCTGTTCGAGCAAGCCAGCGAAACCAACGGCGGCGACCCGATAACCGAACGGCTGCAGCGCAATTTCGAAACCATGCATTTGCTCAACCAGGGCCAGGTTATTGCAGCGATCGCACGGATCAAAACTCCGCTCAATACCGCCGTTGAAGAACAGGCTGCCCTGGCCGAGCGACTCGAGATAACCACCAGGATTTCAACCAGGATCAACGGCAGCGTGCAGACTCGCAACCTGCTCGGCTTTATCGACGAAACAAAATTGAGTTCGCAGGAGCGCAGCGAGATTATCGATGCACAGGCCTTGCAGCTTCTCGGCACGGCACAGCGGTTGAATGGCGATCGCGAAGCCGCCCGGAATTCGTTCATCACGGCTTACAACCGCGCGATCGCCGTGCGCGATGGCCGGGTCACCTCGATCACACGCCTGAGAGCGCAAACACTCGCCGAACTGTCGCTGCTTTCAGAAGCGGATGGCAATATCGGCGAGGCCCGGCAATATCTGCGCGACGGCCTCGATTTGCTGAGCATCCAATATCCGGAAACAAGAGCGGTCAACGGCGCCAAGGCGCGCCTCGCTGCGTTTCTTTTGCGCAATGGACAGGAAGCCGAAGCCCGCACATTATATGCGGAAGTCGTGGACAGTTCGCTCGGCAAGCAAAGCGCGATTACAGGCATGGCCAACCAGCTGGCCCCCTATTTTGCTCTGCTGGCCGCTGATCCCATGGCAACCGACCAGTTTTTCAAAGCGTCGCAGATTTTGGTCCGCCCCGGTGTGGCCGAAACCCAGGCCGTTCTCTCGCGCGAGCTGAGCGGAGGCACCGACGAAGCCGCCCGCATGTTCAGGCAATCGATCAATCTGACACGCAATATCGAAAGATTGCGAATTCGTTTCTCGGCGCTCGGCAGAGTTGAGCAGACGGCGCTGGTCCTCACACAAAGAGACGGTCTCGCTGCCGAAATCGAGGCACTGGAACGAAGCCAGCAGCTCACTCAGGTCAGGCTCTCCGAATTTCCGCAGTATCGCGCGGTTACCGACCGTTTTCTCAGCCTCGACGAACTGCGCGCCACCATGCAGCCTTCAGAAGCCTATATGCGCATGGCGATCATCGGCGGCGATATATTCATGTTCTACACCGATCAGTCAGCGACAAAAATTTACCGGGTGCCGCTGGACGAGGCTGCGCTCGACGGAAAGGTCGATACGATCCGCGCCTCGATCTCGGTTTTCGAAAATGGCCAATATGTAACCTATCCTTTCGATATCGAAGCGGCTCGCGCCCTGTATTCCGATCTTTTCGGACCGGTTTCCGCGCAGCTTGCCGGAAAGAAACATCTGATATTCGAACCCGACGGCGCCATGCTCCGTCTGCCGATCAATTTGCTGGTCGCCGATGATGCGTCGGTTGCGCAATATCTTGCCAGAACCGAAGCGATTGACGGCGACCCCTTTGATTTTGCCGATGTCCAATGGCTCGGCAAAGATCTGGATATCAGCACCGCCGTGTCCCCGCGCTCTTTCGCCGATGCCCGCAATGCACCGCAATCCAAGGCCACGCGTCAATATCTGGGAATGGGCAGAAACGAGCCGGTGGTGGCCAATACCAAAATGGCTGTCATCCGCGGCGGCGAGCAGAAGAATAGTGCCCAGTGCCAATGGCCGCTGAGCCAGTGGAACAGCCCGATATCCGATCGCGAGCTAATGGAGGCCCGAAGCTTGATCGGCGCAGCAAATTCCGAGCTGCTGACCGGCGCGGCATTTACCGACAGTGCCGTCCTGTCGAATGACGATATCAATGATTACCGTATCCTGCATTTTGCCACCCATGGCCTGGTCACCGCGCCCAGCCCGTCCTGCCCGGCCAAACCGGCGCTGCTGACCTCTTTTGGAGCCGGCAATTCGGATGGCCTGCTGGCGTTTGACGAAATTTTCGATCTGAAGCTGGATGCGGATATCATCATCCTCTCGGCCTGCGATACTGCGGGCAAAGCCAGCATAGCAGTCACCCGCGAGGCTGGTGTCAGCAGCGGCGGCGGAACGGCTCTGGATGGCCTGGTCCGTTCGTTCATCGGTGCCGGTGGCCGTTCGGTACTCGCCAGTCACTGGCCTGCCCCGGATGACTTCCGCGCGACGGAGAGACTGATCAACGGCTTGTTCAGCGACGGTCAGGGACGCTCGATTACCGAAGCGCTCAGACTGTCCCAGCTGGAGCTGATGGACGATCCGGTCACATCCCATCCCTTCTACTGGGCCGGATTTGCCCTGATCGGTGACGGTGCCCGGCCGTTTTTGCCGGACGCCGTGAATGGTTCCGCCAGTGCTGCAACCCCTGCAACCACATCGGCAACGGCGCTGAAATAATGGCTGCAACCGCTGCGCCAACGGACCCGGTTACCAATAACCGCGACGTCAAAGAGGGAGCGAAGGGCATATTGCAGTCCCTGCGCCGTCTTTTTGACCAGCTGGGCCCGATCCGCCTGGCATCGACGATATTGTTCATGGTCCTCGCGCTGCTGGTCGCCCGCTACAGCTGGACAACGCCGCTGATCCAGGAAGCCGAGCGCGCGCTATATGATCTGCGGGCATCGGTGTTCGCGCCGGAGATCGAAAAAGACGAGAATATCGTCATGGTCGTCTATAATGAGGATACGCTGAAGCTGACCGGCCAGCGTTCTCCGGTCGACCGGACGATCCTGGCCCAGGCGCTCGAAACCATCGATGGCGCCAATCCCAAATCGATCGGCATCGATATATTGTTCACGATGCCGCAGGATGATGACGCGCTGCTGATTTCGGCCTTCAAGAATATGAAAACGCCGACCTTTCTCGCTTATGCCGACCCGAAGGAAAATCCGGAAATCGCCTTCGCCGAGCATGAATTTCTGCAGCAGTTTTTCGAAGAAGCGCGCACGGAAAATGTCCGCCCCACCGATATCAAGCTGGAAACCGACAGCGACGGCGTCCAGCGCCGGTGGACCCCGCACCGCCCCGGCGCTCCTCCGTTCATGGCCATTGCCCTGACCGGACCGAACCCGAAATTTGCCCAGAATGATGGCGCCATCCGCTATCATGTTCCGACCACAACCGATGTTCCGGTGTTTGACAAATTCCCGATCGAAAGCTTTGCTGATCCGGCGATTGCCGAGATGCTCGGATCGTTCATCGCCGGCAAACATGTGCTGATCGGCGGAGACTTTGTCGATCGCGACCGGTTCGAAACCCCGGTCGGCGGACTGGCCGACATCAAGGGCGATGACGGCAAGATGATCGGGCTGGAAGTCCATGCCCATATGCTCGCCCAGTTGCTCAACGATGATCTGCCCACCCCGATCCCGACATGGACCTTGTGGCTGGGCGCGCTGATCGTAGCGATTTGCGGGGGGCTCTCCGCCCTGATCGTCGGCAATGCGCTCAAGGTCGGTTTCATGTTGCTCGGCCAGTTTGCCTTTTTCCTGATCTTCCCCTTTGTTTTGCAAAATATCGGGATTGATACGCTTTCGCTGCCGGCCTTTGGCTGGGGTGTCGGCTGGCTGCTCGGCTATGCCTCGGTCGGCTCGGCCGCGCGAACCATAAATTCCAAGCAGCGGGCCTTTGCGCAAAGCGCCTTGGGCAAATATCTGCCAAAATCAATCGCCAGCGAGATATTGAAGGATCCCGAGAAGCTCGCATTGCATGGCGAGAAGCGGAAAATATTCGCGGTCTTCACCGATCTGGAGGGCTTTACCAAATTGACCCATGCGATCGAGCCGGAGATGGTTGCCTATTTGCTCAACGATTATCTCGACCGGCTGAGCGAGGTAGCGCTGGAATATGGTGGCACGATCGACAAGTTCGTCGGCGATGCGCTGGTCACGTTCTGGGGCGCTCCGATCGCCTATCCCGATGACGGCGAACGGGCGGCCAAGGCGGCCTATGCTCTCTATCTGGCGGGCGAGGAATTTCGCAAGAACGTACCCGAAGGCGTTCCGCCGATCGGCAGAACCCGGGTCGGCATGCATTATGGCGATGCGATCGTCGGCAATTTCGGCGGCGAGGGCCGGATTCAATATACCGCACTGGGCGACGCGATGAACACCGCAGCCCGGCTGGAAGCGGCAAACAAGACGCTGGAGACCAAGGTCCTGCTGAGCCGGGAAGCGATGGAACGGACTGGTCTCGACTGGTACCGGCCAATGGGCCGGATCACGCTCCGCGGCCGATCCACGCCCGTCGACGTGTTCGAACCGGTCCCCGACTGGGAAGAAAAAGATCGCGCGGCAGTGACCGCAATCATAGCGGCCCATGAAATCGGTGATAGTGGTTCTATTCAGGCACTGGGTGCCGTGATCAAGCAATATGGCGAGGATTTGGGCCTCGTCAATCTGCTCAAACGATTGAAAAAGACTGAAAATGGAGAAAGCTATGCACTTGGATAAAAACACTCTGGCATCGTCCGGACGACTTCTTCCCGGCTTTGCGAAAGCGGCTCTCGGTACGTTCCTGCTTTTCGGAGTCGGTAGCGTCGCACTGGCACAAAATATGGTCGTGCGTTCGACCGGACCTTCGGCGAGCAGCTACCCTGCGGGCAAGAAAATGGGCAATGATGCGAAAATCACGCTGAAGGCCCAGGACAAGGTCACCATATTGACCAAGTCGGGCACGCGCGTTCTGTCCGGTCCCGGAACCTATTCGCTCGCACAGGGCAGCGGCTCGGCTTCGAGCGCATCCGGCCGGCTGTCGAGCTTCATCAACAATCGTGGCAGCAGCCGCGCCAGAACCGGAGCGGTTCGCGGCGACACCAGCGCAGCGGCCGTTACACCGAACAATCCGAATCTCTGGTTTCTTGACGTGACCAAGGGAGGCAAATTCTGTGTCTCCAATCCGAAGGGACTGGTTGTCTGGCGGCCGGATTACACCGGATCGGCGACGGCCTCCATTGTTGAACCGACAAGTGGCAATGTCACCGAAATCGCATGGCGCAAAGGCAATCCGCTAAAGGCATGGCCGAAGACTGTTCTGCCGGTAACCAATGGTGCGAACTATCGACTGCTCGGCTCGAGTGTAGAGCAATCGGTAGAGGTGAATTTTGTGGTCCTGGACAGCGAACCGGCCGATCTTGATGCGACGGCGGCTGTGCTGATCGAGAACGGCTGTCAGGGCCAGCTGGATTTGCTGGTCGAGACACTTAACGCGAATAATGAAGAAACCGGTGACCAGGGCTAGTCTCTGAATGAATTCTGCCGTTCCGGCCAGTGGCCGGACGGCAGAGCCGGTATGGTGGTTCCCTGTGTTGCGCCGGAATCACCGCAAAACGGGGATGTATATGACGCGCTCGCGAACTACGCTTAAAACGACTGCCTTGGCGGCCGGTTTCGCCATTTTCTTGTCCGGCGTGCCTGCATGGGGACAATCATCCGCCGCAGCGCCGACCAGGGAGGAAATCCAGCGCGGAGTCATCGATGAAGCGCTGAAGGGCCAGGCCCAGCCGCTGTCCTTGGACGGAGACGTAGAACGATCCGCCTGCCCGCTCGCCGGACCGGAATTTTCCGACGTGCGGTTCACGCTGAAGTCGGTTGATTTTACCGGACTGATTTCGGTTGATGCCGCATCACTAAGTTCATCCTACACAGACTATATCGGCCAGGATGTCCCGGTTTCGGTGGTTTGCGATATCCGCGACCGCGCGGCAACCATCCTCCGCAGCAATGGCTATCTCGCGGCCGTACAGGTACCGCCGCAGACAATCGATTCCGGCAATGTCCGGTTCGATGTGCTGATGGCACGGATGACCGCGGTGCAGGTCCGTGGCGATGCCGGGCCATCCGAAGCCCTGCTGCAAAAATATATCGAGAAGCTCGCCGCGCAACCGGTGTTCAATATCAACACAGCGGACCGCTATCTGCTGCTCGCCCGTGACATACCGGGGCTGGACGTACGGCTTTCGCTCCGCCCGGTTTCGGCGGAATCCGGTGGCCAGCCCGGCGAAGTCGTCGGCGAGTTCAACGTCGTCCGTACGCCGGTATATGCCGACATCAATGTTCAGAATTTCGGCTCCAAAGCGGTCGGCCGTTTCGGCGGACTGGCGCGGGTCCGGTTTAACGGACTGACCGGACTGGGCGATGAGACCGTGATCAGCGGCTATTCGTCAGCTGATTTCAAGGAGCAGCAGGTTCTGCAAGTTGGCCATGAATTCACGGTCGGCGGCGAAGGCCTCAAATTCGGCGGAAATTTCACCTATGCCTGGACCAGACCCGAGCTGTCCGGCGGACTTGACGTCGATTCACAGACATTGGTGGCAAGTGCCTATGCAAGCTATCCTTTCATTCGCAAGCAGTCGCACAATATTTTCGGCACGGTCGGTCTCGACTATATTGACCAGCGCACCGACCTGCTGGGTGTCCGCACCAATGAGGACCGGCTGAGCGTGGCCTTTGCCCGGCTGGACTTCAACCAGATCGAAGCGGGCAGCATTTCCGGACGCGGCGGCTATTCCGCCTTCGAACCGAAATGGGGCATTGGCGGCTCGCTGGAAATCCGGCAGGGGCTGGACATATTGGGCGCCAGCGAGGGTTGCGGCCCGGCCTTTGTCAATTGCATCGGCCAGACCGTCTTGCCGACCCGCGCCGATGGCGACCCGACAGCCTTTGTTGTCAGGGGCCAGGCCAAGATTGACTTTCGTCCGACACCGCTGCTGGCAGTGACGCTGAAACCGCGACTGCAATATTCTCCCGATGCGCTGTTCTCCTATGAAGAAGTGTCCGGCGGCAATTATACCACGGGTCGTGGCTATGATCCGGGAACGATCATCGGCGACAGCGGCTATGGCCTGCAGACGGAAATCAGCTACGGCTCGCTGATCCCCGAGACACCCGACAGCATCGCGCTTCAACCCTATGCGTTTTTTGACATCATGGGCGTCTGGAACAAGAATGTTCCGGGTGATCCCCAGAAACTCTATTCCGCCGGTGGCGGGCTGCGCATGACGATCGGCCAGCAGGCCAGTCTGGATCTGACCGCGGTTGTACCGCTGAAACGGGCGCCGTTCGAAACCCGCCGCCAGGACGCGCGGGCACTGCTGACGCTGACCGTACAGCTGGCGCCGTGGAAGCGCAGATGAAACCGATTTCCGACGATAGACCAGTCGCAGTGCAAACGAGGACAGGATCATGAGCAAACGATCAAAGAGCAACAGCAACCGAAGCGACGTTCGAACCGTGGGCAAGATGCGCTGGCTGTCGGGAAGCTCGATGGCAGCAGCAGCATTCCTGCTGGCGTCCGCTCCGCAAGCAGCGCAGGCGCAAGCCCAGTCGATGCTGCGCGCGCCCGATTTCTCTCCGCGGGACATCAGGATATCGGCGCCTCTGTCACCACTTCCGGTCAATGATATCAGGATCAGCACGCCAATCGCAAGGCTGCCTAACGCCGATATCCGGATTTCGGCGCCAATTGTCCGACCACCTGTTACTGACGTGCGGATTTCCGCGCCTGCACCGGTCAATCTCGAACCGATCAGAATCAACGCACTGGTCCCCGGGCTGACCGAGCCACAGGCCTTCACACCGGTTAGTGGCCAGGCGTTTCAGGCCAGTGCCAATTCGCCTACCGGCGGTGTGCTATTTCTGGGCGGTCGCACGACCAACCTGGATCAGCTCCAGATAAACCAGAGCGAGGTGGTGATCAACTGGACGCCGCTGGACACCGACGCGGCTACCTTTGGCAGTGATGGCCTGGTCAACAATCCGATTGATATCCTGCCCGCCGGCAGAACGTTACGCTTCGTTTCAAACGGTCTGGACTATACGGTTCTGAACCGGGTCTTGCCTGTTGCGAGCGCCGATGGCCGTCCGGTGCAGTTTAACGGTATCGTGGATAGCTTTACTGACCTTGCCGCAACCACAACCGGCGGCAATATCTGGTTCTACAGCCCCGGCGGAATCATTGCCGGTGCCACCAGCCGGTTCGATGTCGGCAGTCTGGTGCTGACCACCAACGATATCGATACCACCGGAGGCCTGTTTGGCTCCAGCGGAGAAATGCGCTTTGCCGGAATTGCCGACAGTTCGTCGAGCATCCAGATCAACGCCGGCGCGCAGATCAACGCACTCAACAACGGCAGCAGCTATGTCGCCATGGTGGCGCCGCGCATCGTGCAGGGCGGCACGGTAAATGTCGATGGTTCGGCTGCCTATGTCGCAGCGGAGCAGGCCAGCCTGACAATCAACAACGGGCTTTTCGACATTTCGATTGGCGTTGGCACATCCGATGCCAACGGCGTAGTCCATACGGGCACAACCACTGGATCGGCATCAACTCCGATATTCGGCCAAAACGGTGTGATCGATGCCGACGCACAGGCCATATATATGGTGGCTGTTCCCAAAAATGATGCGCTGACCATGCTGGTCGGCGGCAGTATCGGCTATCAACCCGCCGCCGCAGCTTCGATCGTCAATGGCAATGTTGTGCTCAGCGCCGGTGCCGATGTCGCGACAACCGGCAGCCAGACCAATGCCAGCTTCGCCATTGACAAAACAGCTGCCGATTCGGATTCGAACATCCAGTTTCAGAATGCTGCCTTCACTTCGTCCGTTTCCAGCTTTGCAACGAACGGCATAGTTGCTGCCACCGCTTCCGTGTCCGATTTTATCATCGCTGACAGTTCGACAGGCACGCAGAATTTGCTGCTCGAGGCCAGAAACCAGATAGATATCAACGCTCTCGGCGGCGGCACGATTGGTGCCAACGGCAATGTCACGCTGCGCGCCGGAACCGATGGCGTCGGCGGGACAATCAATATCAATACCGACCAGATCGGCTTTGGCGATTCGATAATCAGCGGTCTGATTGCAACAGGAGATCTGATCGTGGATACCAGCTCCACCGGACGCGATGATTTTGACGCCGTTCGCAACAATGGCAATACCGGGATCGGGCAAAATGCCATCGGCGGTGACATCAATATCAATATTAACGGCGGCGGTGATCTAGTCATTGGCGGTGTCACGACATTTAACGCCGGAGCCCAGGGCGGCAAAGGCGAAATCCAGAATGGTTCCGGACAAGCCGGCAATATCATATTCAACATGGATAGCGGCACAGCGCAATTTGACGGCGGTGCAAATTTCAACGCGATGGTTCGGAATGCCAGTGACGGGAAAATAGGCGGAGATGGTCCCAGTTTGCTCGGAAGCAGCAGCACCGCCGGCAATATCGACCTGAATCTGACCGGTGGCCAGATGTCGGTCGTCGGCAATCTTGGCCTGACAACCTACGCACTTGCAAGCAGCGGGTCGGACAGCGCGACGGCCCAGAATAATGCCGCCACTGCCGGCGATATCAATCTCATCATTTCGGGGGGCAACCACGATTTCGGAAGTCTGGATTTCTCCGCCTTTGCAAGTGGCGGAAGTTCATTCGATGCAGCCGGCAACAGCATGGTCGGCGACGTCACTCGTGCGTCGGTCAATCTTGCCATCAGCAACAGCGGTACAAATGTGGCCGTTTCAGACAGAATTGTCATCGACGCCTCGACAAATGGCAATGTTCTAAACGATCCAGCCGCGGACGCTGTGACCATCAGTGTTTTCAACACCGGAGGGGAAACAGGGCTGTTCGTGTCAAACGGAATCGATATTTACACATTTGCTTCCAGCGGCGGTCCCGGCGCCGCTCTGACCGCCGGATCGGTTTCGATCGGCGCTGACAATGGCGAAATCAATTTTGAAAATTTATACATTGATACCAGCATAGACCTCTTTTCCTTTGGCGAAATGAGCGCACTTGCGACCGCGGGCAACATTGATTTGGTTGCACAAAATGGTGGGGTGATTTCCGGCAACGCAGCGGACTTTTATGCCTATACCAACACCGAGAACACTTTTGGCATCAACGCGGTTGGCGGCGATGTCCTGCTCCACGCCAACGAAGGCTCCATTGTTCTGGCAGGAAATCTTTATGTAAATGCAAGTGCTCGAGGGGGCGTGAAAGACCCTGCGATTGCGGCGACAACCAATGCCCAGGGGGGATCGGTCAGAATCCTGCTGGAGGGCCCATCTCCGATCAGCAGCCGCATGAGTTTTGCAGACATTGATTTCAATGCCGATGGCTCGATTGCTGCCGGTGCGGAAACAACACCTCGTTTTGAAGGCAACGGTGGCAGCGGCTTTGGTGGCGACATAACATTTGATCTTCTCGGCGGTACGTTCATCGCAGGCAATGTCGTCGCCAGCGCAAGCGGCGCTGGCGGAGAAGGCGGATCGGAAACAGCCTTGTCGAACGGCAACGGCAACGGCAATGTACCGACCCCTGACCAGTCTGCTTTGGTCGAGCCTATGGATCTTAGCGTGGTTAATACACCTACGGCAGGTGGCACTTCTGCCGGCGACGGCGGCGACGGTCAGGGCGGCGATGTTACTTTCAATCTGAATGGTGGCAATGCGACCGTCACCAATTTGACAATCAGCGCGGACGGCTTTGGCGGCAACGGCGCTTATGGTGATATCCTCAACGGGACCGCCGGTGGCGATGGTGGTCGTGGCATCGGCGGCAATGCTACGTTCAACGCTATATCTGGCAACCTGACCGTAACCAATACCCTGTCCGTCTCGGCAGAAGCGAACAATCCGGCATCTGCTCCCTACGCAGCATATGCGGCGGGTGGTTTCGGCTATGGCAGCGACGGCGGCAACGGCGGTGCCGGAATCGGTGGCACAGCGATATTCAACATGACCGGCTCGGCTACCATTGACGCGGGAGACGTTCAGGTTAGCACCTCCGCAACCGGCGGCTATGGTGGAACTACCAGCGATAGATTCGACAACATCGATGCGTACATCGACGGTGGCCCGGCTGGATCAGGCGGAGATGCTACCGGCGGTGATGCTGTTCTTAACGACACCTCCGGCACTCTGACCTTCACGTCTGCGACGATAGAATCGGTGGCTGTAGGCGGCGACGGAGGGAGCAATTTCGACAACCGCGGCTCATTCTACGGGAACGGTTCGGGCGGGAATGGCGGAACCGCTCGAGGCGGGAATGCCACGCTCAATCTTAATCAGGACAATGCCACAAGCAGGACGGTCACCGTCGACGCAAGCGCTATCGGCGGGCAAGGCGACTACGGCTCGACCGGCGGCAACGGAGGCAGCGCCTATGGCGGTGTGGCGGCGATCAACATCAACGATGCGGCCGTCGATCTGGACGATCCGACGATATTGGCGAATGCGACCGGCGGTGATGGCAGTCAGGGCAGAATCGACCCGGGAAACAATGCCGGCAACAGCGGCAATGGTGGCGATGCTACCGCAGGCACTGCAAGACTGCAGATCACAGGTGCAGGCGGCAATCTCGATCTCGGCTTCGCCATATTGGAAGCTGACGCTACCGGCGGCAACGGGGGCGACGGTTTCTATAGTTTTGGCGGCGGCATAAACGGCGGCGATGGTGGGTCGGGCGGTGACGCGACAGGCGGCACGGTCGAACTGATCGCGCGGACAGGCGGAACGATTAATTTGACCTCCACCGATTTTACCATGACCAGCACCGGCACCGGCGGAGTTGGCGGATATGGTGGCAACTCTTATGACAGTGTGGCCGGCGATGGCGGCGACGGCGGTGACGGAACGGGCGGCACCGGTCGCCTGCTCGCACAAGGCGGTACGATTTCCGGCAACGATCTGATTATAACCACAGCCGGCCTGGCGGGCGACGCCGGCGGCGGCGGTTTTTACGGCGCCTTCGGGACCGACGGAGTCCCGGGCTACGGCGGCATCGGAACTGGCGGAACGGCGATTGTCGAGATTCAGGAAGGCAGTCCGGGAATACTGACCTTCGCCAACGTCACCATAGATTCCAGCGGCACGGGTGGAGACGGCTTGTTCGGCCGTGTCGGCGCGGGTGGACTTATCCAGATTTCCGACAGCTCGACCGATCCCGCGGGATTGATAAGTTTCGGCAGCCTGACAGCCACCGCTTTCGATACCGCAATCGGAACCGGGATCGGTTCCGGTTCGGCCCTGCCGGGCGGCTTCTTCATGACCGGTAACAGCGGAGCTGTATCGATTCTCGGCGATCTGGTCGTCGACGTTGCTGGTAACATCCAATATGATCTCGACGGCGATGCGCAGATGACGGTTGGCGGCAATGCCACTCTGACCAGTGGTCAGAATATCCTGATCAATCACAGCAACAATCTGGTTCCGGTGAATAGCATAGACGTGTCCGGAGACTTTTCTGCGACAGCGCAAGCCGATTTTGCCAGCACCGCCGGCTCGCGGATCAATGCCGCCGGCACAGCTACGGTTCGTACCGGACAAAATGCCACGGTCGCCGATATTGCCGGCGTCGGTCTGGTTGATATTTCCGCCATGTGGAATGCGAATGTCACCAATGCGGCGGTGACAGGAACCGTGACGACCGTGACCTTGGGAGCAGGAACCCTGGTGCTCGGCCCGCAAATGCTGATCCAGGCCGGGCATGATCCAAGTCCGACACCCTCCCCCTTCGATCCGAGCTATAACGCCACCATCGATGGCGACGTCACCTCTACCGGTTTTATCACGGTAAACGCCGGCGGAAACGCGCTTTTCGCCACCGGCAGCAGCACGATTTCGGACAATGGCCTGACCGTCTCGACCGGAGATGACATCATCATCCAGACCGGCGCGAGCCTCGTTGCTGGCGATAGCCCGGCCACGACGCCGAACCCGGCCAGCCCTTTTTCCGACACCAACAATTTGATCCTGCAGGCCGGCAGTCTGACGTCTTTGAGCACCACGCCGTTTAGCCCGATCGCCTCGATTGTAGCTGCCGGCAATATCGATGCCAATGATTTCGCTGTGGTGATGTCGGCCAACGCGATTGACGGCCTCGGTGGCACGATCACCGCCAGTTCGGTCTCGGCAGATATCAATGATGCCCCTTCCAACGCCTTAATCGCCGCGATCGGACAATCCGATGACGATGGCCTGCTCAGCGGACAATGTGTCGAAGGCAATATCTGCCTGGGCACGCTCAACGCCGACAATTTCGTCTATATCGGCCAGGCCAGCAACAATGATGTGGTTCAGGGCATCATCGAGTCCGGCACGGTGTCCGCCAATGACATATTGGTCACGACCCGCCGCGATATCATCATGGGCACCGATGGCATCGCCACGCTGCTCGATGCGTCAAACCAGTTCCTCGTCGAGAGTACCGAAGGCGACGTCAACCTGCGTGATGCGTCGGTCGGCAGCGCGAGCATATTCATCAGCGCGGTCAATGGCAGCCTGCTCGGCTCCGCTTCGCTGACCAGCAGCAATGATATCGGCATCACTGTGGGGTCGGACATTAGCGCCGCATCGATCACGACCGGCGGGCAGTTGACCACCATCGCGCTGGTCGGCGGCGGAACCGAGAATCTCTACACGGTTCCCGGCAGTATCGATGTTGGCGGCTACACCCAGAGTGCAAATCAGCAATTCCGGGTCGAAGCGGGTAACAATATCAGCTTCGGTGCGATCAGTGCGCCAGGAAACTCGATCCAGCTGCTCGCAGCCCAATCAGGACCCGGTGATGTGTTCCTGGGAACCTCGACGGGTTCAAGCAATATATTCCTGAGCGGAGATAATGTCGGTTTCATCGACCTTGATGCCTCGTTCAATATCATCAGCAGAATTGATATTTTGGCGACAGATGGCGACGTTTCTGGCGGCAATGCGACCACCGTCAACATATTGGATATTGAAGCCATTGGCGGCAGCATCAGTGTTGGCGACCTGACCGGCGGCAACAATGGTATCATTCTTGACGCGACAAATGACATTGCCGTGAATGATATCGTCGGCAACGCGTCTCTGACCGTTAACGCCGGCGTCGGCGGTGATTTCGATTTCAATGATGTCGGTGCGTTCAGCGTAACTGTCAACGCAGTCGATGTTCGCGGCAACAATATTGAATCGCTCGGCGTAACCGGCGGCGGACCGAATAATCTGGCTATCAATGCCGCTGGAGATATCATCGTCGGCAGCGCGATTGCGACGGATACATTGGATATCGATGCCGGCGGAACCTTGACCGCGGATATACTCAGCGCCGGCCTGACCACTGCGATCATTGCCGGGGCTATCGATGCAAATTCGCTAAATTCGGACAATATCGGAAATGTCACCACTTCGACCGGTGATCTGGATATCGGCACCGTCACCGGCGGATCGTCAATGCGACTGGAAGCACTGAGCGGCAATGTCATTCTCGGCAATGTCACAACCGTCAATAACACCAACGTGGTTGCCAATAACGGGACGATCGATTTTGCCGACATCGCGGCCCAGGGAATCGGCCTGACTGCGGGTGGAGATATCACCGGCACCTCGCTGACAGCAACCAATGCCGGCGCCAACCAGACCATCAATCTGGTGTCCGGCGGGACGGCCACCGTAACCACCATGCTTGCCAATGATATCGTCGATGTTGACGCGATCACCGCCAATTTTGGAAATATCACCGGCAGTGCGCTGGTCCGCATCGAAGCGGATGACATTACAACCGGCGATGCGACATCAGACGGCATTGTCACGATGACCGCCGCTAACGGGAATATTTCGACAGGTACACTTTCGGGCACCGCTGTTCAAACACTGGCGACGGGCGGCGACGTCACGACCGCCGACATCACCGGAATATCGATCCTGGTAAGCGCGCTCGGCGGCAATATATCGACCGGCGATTTGAGCGCGACCGGTGGCGGCGCAAGCGACATTCAGCTGCGCGCCGGCGGAACCGCCGATTTCGGGTCGGTCACAGCGGACCGTCTCGTCAGCATTGACGGCACTGTGATTACCGGCGGCGTCATCGACGCTGTCGCATTTGTCGATATCGACGGCACGGATGTCACTGTTGGCGATATCACCGCAGGTGATAATCTGACAATCGATGCGACCGCTGGCAGCATCACGACCGGCGCACTGGACGCAGGCCTGGGCATTACATTGGCCGCAAGCGAGAATTTCGACGTCGCTTCCGCCATGAACGGCAATACGACCGCATTGCGTCTGACCGCCACCAACGGATCGGGCAATGTCGGCAATGTCACATCTTTGGGATCGATCGTCCTTGTAACGGGCACCGACCTCGATACCGGCGTGCTCGATGCGGCGACGGATATCACTGTTACGGCTGGCGGCACGCCAAGTATCGCCAATGCGATCAGCGGCGGCAACACCAGCATCACGGGTGCGTCGGTAACGCTGAACAACGGCACCATCGGCGGCGATCTGACGCTCAACGCAACCGCAGGCGATATCGGCAGCAATGGCACGGTGTCCGTTGGTGGCGGCATTGATCTGGACGCGACCGACGATGTCGGATTTGGCGATCTTGATGCCCAGGGCGGATCCTTCACGGTTGATGCGGGAAGCAACATCAGTTTCAGTTCCGCAACCGGCAACAGCTCCATCTCGATGTCAGCGGGCGGCAGCATCAACGGCGGTGACCTGACGGCGTCCGACACTCTCAATCTGGACGGTGGCAATATTGCCATCGGTGATGCGAGCGCCGGTTCGATCAACTTCTCGAGCGTGACGGACATATTGTTCGACTCGATCATGTCGCCTGCTTCGATCACCCTGACCGCAACCGGCGGCACGATTGGCGCAAACAGCGGCCCAGGCGATATCACGGCAACCGGTGTAGGGTCGGGCATCAATCTATTCGCAAATGATGTGGCTGTCGGCACGCTTACCACCGATAGCGGCGACATACTGGTTTCCGCGGCGCAAGATATCACACTCGCCGCCGCTGCTACCGGAACCGGCGTTCCGACCGCTGGTTCGATCGGCTTGCTGGCGGGAGGCGATATTGCCGCCACGGGTTCGCTTAGCGCTGGCGAGGATGTGTCGATCCGTGCGCTGGGAAATGTCGCGCTGGCAACTGTCGCTGCAGCTGACGATTTCATCGTCGGGTCTGACGGTATGATCTCGCTGGACAGCGCGACCACCAGCGGCGCAGGTATTGATCTGTTCGCCCTGTCGTTCGACACCGCCAATGCGGGTCAGGCCGGATCCATTGTCTTCTCCTCGGAGACCGCGACCGGCTCCAATATCATGCTCGACGGTGGCAGCGATATCGGCGTTTCCGGGACACTTGACGCACATGATGATATCATCGTCACAGCGCTGGGCACTCCCTCTATCGCCAATGCCGTCAGCGGCAATGACACCAGCATTAACGGGTCATCTGTCACACTAGGCAGCGGTACCATCGGCGGCAATCTGACGCTCAATGCAACTGCCGGCAATATCGACGGGACTGGCGCGGTAACGGTCGGCGGCGGCATCGATCTCGATGCGACCGGTGATGTCGGATTTGGCGACCTCGATGCGCAGGGCGGCACGTTCACCGTCGATGCCGGCGGCAATATCGATTTCACCAGCGCCGCGAGCAGCGGCGATATGGCGCTCAACGCTGGCGGCGACATCACCGGCGGCGACATGGCTTCCGATGGCGACATCGCGATCAACGGCGATGGCGACGCCGACCTCGGAACCGTTAACAGCGGCGCAAATATCAGAGCCCAGTTGCAAGGCGCCTTTACTGCAAGCGAAGTGAATGCGGCTACAACGAGCCAGGGCGAAGACGAAGTCGACATCAGCGCCAGTAACGGCATCGAGATCGCCAATGTCGCGGGGAACAGTATATTTCTGACGGCCACAAACGGCCTGGTCAATGTCACCAATAATGTCGATGTGTCCAATGGCATTGTCGCGTCGGGCGAAGCGGTCTCTATTGTGACGCAACAAGATACGAGGGTCGGCGCCGAAGCTACCAATGGCGATATCAATCTGTCCTCGGCGGCAGGTCTGGAAGTCGACGGCGCGCAAGCCACTGGTGACATCGCCATGAGTGCCGGCGACAATGTTCTGATCAACGGCTCGGTCAGTGCGGCGAATGATCTGCAGATCACCGCCGGCGGCGGGATCGATATCCAGGCAGCAACAATCGGCGGCACTATCCAGACGGTCAGCGCCGATATGAATATCGGATCGGCGGGCAGCCTTGGCCAGAGAGATTTAACCAGCGACATCGTTATTTCCACCGACGGCACCAGACAGATGAGACTGGGCGACGAAACGGATTTGACGGGAGTTTTCTCTCTTACAAATGACGAATTCAGCCGGGTCCATTCGGGCGGTGACCTGACAATCAACGTTGCAGAAACGGGGCTTAGCGGATTTGATCTAACCATCCAGACCCTGACGGCGAGCGCGTTTGATGACGGCAATTTCGGCACAGATGGAAACTTCAATATTTCCGCAGATCAGTCGATAAATGTGATCGGCAGCCTGTCTGTTCAGGGCGACTTCAATTCAAGCCTCAATCTCGCCGCGGGTGATGATCTGTTCGTCAACGCCGCAACCGGCTCGATCGGGATGAGAAATGACAATAGCCTTTCGGGGAACCTGTCTCTCACCGCACGCAATATATACGCGATGACCGATCAGGCTTTTGACGATATCCAGGGTCTGGGCGCCGCCGAAATTGATGAGCGCCTTGCCCAGAATGACGGCAATGTTCGGGACAACGGGTTTATTCAGGCCGACGCAATCAGCGTCACTCTGCTTGCCAGCCAATTCTATGTTCAGAATACAGGCAATGGCACTGATTTCGATGCCCGGCGGGGCTTTGTTGCCGGCACTGGCGGACTTTCCATCGATGCTGGTCCCAGTGGCGTTACGCCCATCGTCATCAATGGCACGGTCAATGGCGCGACGGGCATTGACGCTATTCCGGTCACAACGATAACCGGGGCCGGTTTTGATCAACAGTCAACCATCAACGGCTGTGTTATCGCCAACCCGGCGAGTTGTGCGCCTACTCCTACTCCTACTCCAACACCGACGCCGACCCCTACTCCAACTCCCACTCCAACCCCGACACCCACTCCAACGCCAGATACACCCACAGTGATGGATCCGGTTCAGGATGTAATCGAGGAAGAGGTGACTCCGGAAGAATATGTGGCAGACCCGCTTGCGACCAATCTTATCGAGATCAGGGAAAATGAGGACATGGCTGACGCGCCGTTAATCGACGAGCCGGTGACCGGTGCGGGTAATGACGATCTGTGGGTTGGCGGCACTGAATGCGAGGGCGATAATAGCGGAGAGTGCGTGATTGACGAGGAAGCGGAAGAGCTCGAACCGGCGGAATAACGCCGCCGGTCAATTGATCTGTTGACCTTTTGCGCGGAAAGCCATTAGGCGATGGATGATGAATGACAATGTTTCGCGTCCGCTAAAACTGTTCAACAGCCTGACTCGCCAGATGGAAGAGTTTGTGCCCGTCCATCAAGGCGAAGCACGCGTCTACACCTGCGGGCCGACGGTCTATAATTATCAGCATATCGGCAATATGCGCGCCTATATTTTCGCCGACTTGCTCGGCCGCACGCTGAGCTGGAAGGGCTACAAGCTCACCCATATCATCAACATCACCGATGTCGGACATCTGACCTCCGATGCTGATGCCGGCGATGACAAGATGGAAAAGGCGGCGGCGCAATCCGGCAAATCGGCCTGGGATATCGCCAAATATTATACCGATGCCTATTGGCTGGATATCGACCGGCTCAACATCCGCCAGCCGGCGAAATGGGCGATTGCCACCGACCATGTCGAAGAGATGATCGCCTTTGCCAAAAGCATCGCCGACAAACATTGTTACGAACTGGACAGCGGCCTTTATTTCGATGTCAGCACGGTGCCGGATTACGGCCGGCTGTCCGGCGCGCAAAGCGATGATGTCGAAGGGCGGATCGACGCCGTCGAAGGCAAGCGCCATCCGCAGGATTTCGCGATCTGGCGCAAGACGCCCGCCGGCGAAACCCGCCAGATGGAATGGGACAGCCCCTGGGGCAAAGGCGCGCCGGGCTGGCATCTGGAATGTTCGCAGATGAGCAACAAATATCTCGGCGAACAATTTGATATCCACACCGGCGGCATCGACCATCGCGAGATCCACCACCCGAATGAAATCGCCCAAAACCAGGCGCATAACTGCTCGCAGCACAGCGGCGCCAATATCTGGATGCACAATAATTTCCTGATCGACCGGGCTGGCAAGATGTCGAAGTCGAGCGGTGATTTCCTGCGACTGCAGGTCCTGATCGACCGGGGCTTCCACCCCCTCGCCTACCGCCTGCTATGTCTGCAGGCCCATTATCGCAGTGAACTCGAATTCAGCTGGGACAATCTCGCTGCCGCACTGACGCGGCTCAAGCGGATCGTCATCGGCATTGAACGACTGCTCGAGAAAGCCGACGGACAAACGGCAAAGATAGACCATCCTGCGCTTCTGCAATTACGAGACAAGTTTGACGCAGCGTTGAGCGAAGATTTGAACAGTTCGAAAGGCCTGCCGCTGCTCGAAGAATTTCTCGGTTCGAAAAAACTGCCAGCCGATCAGAGAATGAGCCTGCTGTCCGAGATGGATTCGGTTTTGGGGCTGGAACTTGCCACGCTGCAACGGGAACAATTGCGGCTACGCCCGACTGATGCTGAGCTGGACGAAGTCAGCATCGAGGCAAAGCTGGATCAGCGCCAGCAGGCAAAAGCGGCAAAAGATTTCGCCACCGCCGATTCGATCCGCGACGAACTGACGGCGAAGGGCGTGGAACTGATGGACGGCGACCCGCTGCGCTGGGACTGGGCGATAGACATTTAGGCTTTTTCTTGGAAACCTTCGCGAAGCCGGAGGGTCGACCATGTAGCCGGGTAACGGAACGCGAGATTCCGGGCCATTCGACAGACAGATTTTAGGAGACCAAATCACATGACCAAAATAAAAGCCGCCATGGCATCCCTCGTCCGTCCGCTGGTCGAACCGCATTGCGGCGATCTGGATGTCACTTGGTTCACCAGCACCGAGGAAGCGATGGAAATCGCGCCGCATGCCGAGATCGGCTGGTTCGACATGTACGACAAGGCCAAGATGGCCGAGATCATCGGTGCCGCGACCAGTCTCAAATGGCTCAACAGCATTTACGCCGGCGTCGAACATTTTCCGCTCGAGCAGCTCAAGGCGCAAGGCACGAAACTGACCAATGGCGCCGGCCTGAACAGCGCGCCGATCGCCGAATTTGCTGTGATGATGATGCTCGCCGCCGCCAAGCGCAGCGATATCATTCTCGACAACCAGCGCCAGCACAACTGGCTGGAAACGCCGCCGGGCACCGCCGAGATTGACGACAGCAAGGCGCTGATCATCGGCTATGGCGGCATCGGCCAGCAGATCGCGAAAAAGCTTTCCGGCTTTGACGTTGATGTGACCGCCGTCCGCCGCACCGCGACTGGCGAGCCCAATGTCATCGGGCTCGATGACTGGCGCGACCGGCTCGGCGAATTTGACTGGGTCTTCGTTTCGGCGCCTGCAACCAGCGACACCAAACATTTGCTGGGCGCCGACGAATTTGCCGCGATGAAATCCTCCGCCTGGCTGATCAACGTCGCGCGCGGCTCTCTGGTCGAGCAGGATGCCTTGCTCACAGCGCTGAACGACAAAGCCATCGGCGGCGCCGCGCTCGACGTCGCCGACCCCGAACCGCTGCCCGCCGACCATCCGTTGTGGGACGCGCCCAATTGCATCATCACCATGCATTTGTCGGGCGTAGCGCAAACCCGGATGTTCCAGCGCGCCGCTGCCCGCTTCGTCGAAAATCTGAAACGCTATAAAAATGGCGACGATATGATTGCCGTGGCCGACTTCGACCGGGGATATTGAGGGGTGACTTCGCGGCTATTTTAACTTATCAACCAAGAACATAGGGGTAGAGTGAGTCTCATTTCTGAGGGGGATTGAGGGTCATTGGGGTCGTTACCAATTACTCGCACCAATACTGGTCATCGCGGCCAGGGAAGGACCCACATGACCAAAGCATCCGATCTTTTCGTAGAATGTCTCGAGAATGAAGGCGTTGAATATCTGTTCGGCGTTCCCGGCGAAGAAAATCTCGACATGCTCGACAGCCTTTCGCGGTCGAAGAAAATCAAGCTCATTCTCACCCGCCACGAACAGGGCGCCGGCTTCATGGCTGCAACCTATGGCCGCCATACCGGCAAGACCGGCGTGTGCATGGCAACCTTGGGCCCCGGCGCGACCAATCTGGTGACGGCAGCGGCCTATGCGCAACTCGGCGGCATGCCGATCCTGATGGTCACCGGCCAGAAGCCGATCAAGAAATCCAAACAGGGCCGCTTCCAGATTCTCGACGTCGTCGACATGATGGGCCCGATTACCAAATTCACCCACCAGCTGGCCTCCGCCGACAATATCCCGAGCCGCGTACGCGAAGCCATCCGCCTCGCCGAAGAAGAAAAGCCAGGCGCCACCCATATCGAATTTCCGGAAGATATTGCCGACGAGGAAACGGACTCGACGCCAATCGCGCCTAGCCTCGCCCGGCGTCCCGTTGCCGAGGCAAAAGCCGTGCGCGCCGCGACCAAGAAAATCGAGAATGCCAAGTCCCCTATCATCGTCGTCGGCGGCGGTGCCAACCGGACCACCACCGGCCGAATGCTAACGCAATTTATCGAGAAGACCGGCATCCCCTTTGTCACCACCCAGCTCGGCAAGGGTGTGGTCGATGAGACCCACAAGGAATTCATGGGCTGTGCGGCCCTGTCAGCCAATGATTTTGTCCATCGCGCAATCGAAGCTGCTGACCTGATCATCAACGTCGGTCATGATGTGATCGAAAAGCCGCCCTTCTTCATGGCCACCGGCAGCACCGAGGTCATCCACGTGTCGATGAACAGCGCCGAAGTCGATCCTGTCTATTTCCCGCAGATCGAGGTGATCGGCGATATCGGCAATGCGATCTGGCAGATGAAGGAAGATATTGTTCCGTCCGGCAGCTGGAATTTCGACGCGATGTACAAGGCGCGCCGGGCCGAGGAAGAGCATACGGATTCGATGGATGACGATGTTCGTTGCCCTATCTATCCGCCGCATCTCGTCAAGGTCGTCCGTGAAGCGATGCCGGCCGACGGCATCATCTGCCTCGACAATGGCGTCTATAAAATCTGGTTCGCCCGCAACTACAAGGCGCGTCAGGCCAACACTGTATTGCTCGACAATGCGCTGGCGACCATGGGCGCCGGCCTGCCCTCTGCCATGGCTTCGGCGATGGTTTATCCCGACCGCAAGGTCATGGCGATTTGCGGCGATGGCGGCTTCATGATGAACAGCCAGGAAATGGAAACCGCTGTCCGGCTGAAACTCAACATCACCGTGCTGGTGCTCAACGACAACAGCTACGGTATGATCCGCTGGAAACAGGCGAACATGGGCTTCAAGGACTGGGGCCTGACCTATGGCAACCCCGACTTTGTCAAATATGCCGAGGCTTATGGTGCCAATGGCTACCGGATCACCAGCGCCCAGGACCTGCAGGAAACGATCGACAAATGCCTGAACAGCGAAGGCGTGCATCTGATCGAGGTTCCGGTTGACTATTCCGACAATGATCGCATCTTGAATCACGAGATCAAGGAACTCAGCGCGAAGGTTTGAACGAGATACCTATGACCAAATTGAAAGACGTCTATCCGCTCTATCTCAACAATGAAGCGGTGCAGCCCAATACCGACCTGGAAGTCACCGACAAATATACCAATGAAGTCGCCTTCCGGACAGCATTGGCAACGCCCGATGTCATTGAAGAGGCGATCGCCGGAGCGGTATCGGCCACCGAACCGATGGCCAGAATGGCCAGCTACGAACGGCAAAATGTGCTGCAGCATTGTGTCGACCGGTTCAAGGAACGCTATGACGAACTGGCCTATTCCCTGTGCGTCGAAGCCGGCAAACCGATCAAGGATGCAGAGGGTGAAGTCGGCCGTCTGATCGACACCTTCCGTATTGCTGCCGAAGAATCCGTGCGCAATTATGGCGAGGTCCAGCCGCTGGATATATCCGCGCGTGCCAAAGGCTATATGGGCATGTGGAAACGCGTCCCGATCGGTCCGTGCAGTTTCATTTCGCCGTTCAATTTCCCGCTCAATCTGGCGGCGCACAAGATTGCACCAGCGATTGCCGTGGGCTGTCCGTTCGTCATGAAACCGGCCAGCAAAACACCGCTGGGCGCGATCATCATGGGCGAAATATTGGCAGAGACCGATCTGCCGAAAGGCGCCTTCTCGATTCTACCCGCTAGTCGGGATGGCGCCGATTTGTTCACCACCGACGAGCGCCTGAAGCTCTTGTCCTTCACCGGTTCTCCCGGTGTGGGCTGGGACCTGAAGGCAAAGGCCGGCAAGAAACCGGTCATTTTGGAACTCGGCGGCAATGCCGCGGTCGTCGTCGATGCCGACGCCGATCTCGACGATGCGCTCGAACGAATTGTCTTCGGTGCCTTTTACCAATCCGGCCAAAGCTGTATCGGCGTGCAGCGGATCATCATTCACGAAAGCATCTACGACAAGTTCAGGGACATGCTGGTTGCCAAGACCAGGACACTGGTCTCCGGCGATCCGAAAGATCGCGACACATTCATCGGCCCGATGATTTCCGAAGGCGAAGCCAGCCGCCTGCATGGCTGGATCGAAAGCGCTGTCGCCGGTGGCGCAAAGCTACTTTGTGGCGGCAACCGCAATGGCAATATGCTCGAGGCGACGCTGCTGGAAAATGTCGACAGCAGCGCCGACGCCTATCGCGAAGAAGCCTTTGGTCCGCTCGCCCTGCTCTCCAAATTCAGCGACTTCGGTGCCGCTATGGACGAGGTCAACGACAGCAAATTCGGGCTGCAGGCGGGTATCTTCACCCGCGATCTGTTCAAGTCCCTCGATGCCTGGGACCATCTCGATGTCGGCGGTGTCGTGATCAATGATGTGCCGTCCTATCGGGTCGACAATATGCCTTATGGCGGGGTCAAGGACAGCGGTCTGGGCCGCGAAGGTATCAGATTCGCCATGGAAGACATGACCGAAATCCGCAATCTGGTGATTCGCCGCAAACCCGGCTAGCCAGCCGGATCTGACCGTGGCCCCGGGGCCACACCAAGTTTGCATTGCTGTAGGATAGGATCGTCAACGCCCTAAAAAATAAAAGAAATCGGGCGATTTTCGTTTGCATTGAGCATCACTTGGGGGATAGGTAACCTGATCGTTATATTAAACGGCAAGGGTCGCTTCGTGCTGAATAAGGGGACCGGTTTCAAAACCGGATTGGGCAACGATGCAAACGAGGGCAAAATTTTCACAGGTACCAGGCTGGTCAGTACTGGCCGCTAGCCTATTCTGCTCGGCACTGGTCGCAGCGGCATTATTTGTCTCGACCATGGCAAGCCCGGAACCGGTAGAAGCCGCCACCGATACCGCCAGAAACACCCATCTTGGCGTGGCAACCTGCGGTGGTTCGACCTGCCACGGGCGTCAGGAAGCCGATGGCGAAATTGTCCGTCAGGACGAAATCATGCGCTGGCAGGAAGAATCCACGCCCGGCGGTGCCCATAGCCGCGCTTTCCGTGTCCTGCGCGAACCCCGCAGCATCGCGATCGCCAAACGCCTCGGCATCAAGGACGCGGCCTCCGCATCCGAATGCCTCGGCTGTCACAGCACAGCGGCCGCAAGCAAGGGCCCGCGGTTCCAGTTGAACGATGGTGTCGGCTGCGAATCCTGCCATGGCGCATCCTCCGGATGGCTTTCCAGCCATTATGCCGTGGGCGCCAGTCATGCCCGCAATGTCGCGCAGGGCCTCACGCCTCTCGACAATCCCAAGGCCCGCGCCAGCGTCTGTCTCGACTGTCATTTCGGCAGCGCCAAAAAAGGCCAGTTTGTCGATCACAGGATCATGGCCGCCGGTCACCCGCGCATCTCGTTCGAGATGGACCTGTTCTCGACCCTGCAGCAGCATCATGACGAGGATGTCGATTATGTCCGCCGCAAGGGCCGGACCAACAGCGTCCGGTTCTGGGCTGTCGGTCAGGCGATGGCGCTCGAACGCTCGCTCAATCTTTTCGGCAAACCGGCGATTGCCACCGAAGGCATTTTCCCGGAATTCTATTTCTACGACTGCCACAGCTGTCACCGCCGGATTTACGACGACGCGTCCGCTCGTCCGACATCTGTCGACAACCCCGGCCGCCCGATCCCCGAAGGCATGCCGCCCTATAATGACGAGAATATGATCATGCTCAGCGCCGCGATCAAAGTGGCTGCGCCGGACATTGCCGGTGAATTCGATAGCCGCTCCAGAGCGTTCCACGCCGCCATGGCGCAAGGCCGCGGCCCTGCGGTCGAGGAAGCCGCGCGCCTGCGCCATTATGCAACGCAGCTCGCCGACCGTTTCTCCCGCGCCAGCTTTGGCCGCGACCAGACGTTCCAGATCATGGAGACCATCGCCGGTCAGGCGATATCGCCGCGCTTCACCGACTATGAAGGCAGCGTGCAGGCGGTCATGGCGATCGACACATTGCTCAACGGACTGGTCAACAGCGGTCAGGTCAGCGAATCTGCTGCTTCCAGTCTGCGCGGACAAATCAATGTCGCTTATGCGGCCGTTGCCGAGCCCAATGATTATGAACCGCTGAAATACCGCCGGGCACTCGGCAGCGCCGTCCGCACGATCCGGTCGCTCAGATAGGGGATCCGGTGATGCGCAAACCCTTTTTCACCTCTGCCATTTCCGCCGCAGCGCTGCTGCTGACTTCCTGTGGCGGCGGCGGCGACAGCAATGATTTTGGCGGCACACCATCGCCCTCGCCGGCGCCTAGCCCGACACCAACGCCGATAGCAGTTGATGGCAATGGCGGCGCTTTTACACCACCGGCGCAGCGCGCCCTGACGGTAACAGACGTTCAGACGATCATCGCACAAGCAGTCGGCGAAGCGCAGGCCCGCAATTTGCCTTCGGTCATCGCTGTGGTCGACCGGGTCGGCAATGTGCTGGCTGTGTTCGATATGAACGGTTCGAACAACGGATCGACCGAGATCACGATCAGCAACAGGCAGATTGGCGGCCTCGCCGCCCCGGCCGATTTGATCGGCCTGCAGGGCCAGCAGGTCCCGGCTGCGGCTGCGGCAATCGCCAAGGCGGTAACCGGTGCCTATCTGTCGAGCGGCGGCAACGCATTTTCTTCACGAACAGCCAGCCAGATTGCCCAGGAGCATTTTCCGCCTGCACCAACTACCGTCGGTCTCGAAAGCGGACCGCTGTTCGGTGTCCAGTTCAGCCAGCTTCCCTGCTCCGACCTGTCGCAGCGGTTCAATGATATGGGCGGTACCGGATCACTGATCGGCCCGAAAAGATCGCCGCTCGGACTGGCCGCCGATCCCGGTGGGCTGCCGCTCTATAAAGACGGGGTGGTGGTTGGCGGCATCGGTGTCATGGGCGACGGCGACTATGGTTTCGACCCAAATATTCTCGATGTCGACGTCGATGACGAGGAAGCGGTTGCGCTGGCCGGCATTCAGGGATTTGCCCCGCCCGCATCCATTGCCGCAAACCGGATTTCGGTTGATGGCACATCCTTGCGGTTCAGCGATATGGTGGTCTCCGACTTGTCGCCATTGCAGAATAATTTTGCCGCTATCAACAATGTTGCCGGCGCGCTTTTGACCGTCAAGGGCTATAGCAATGGCTCGATCATCGCCGGCACTGCTTATGGAACGGAAGCATCCGGCATCCGGGCGTCGACGGCAACCGAATTTAAAAATAGCGACGCCTTTGTTTTGACCGACGGAACCGGCACCAATCGCTATCCGATCCGCGGCGGTACCGATGCTGCGGCGGTGCCCACACCGCTTTCGGCGACAGAAGTGCGCGCCATTCTCGAAGAAGCGTTCATCGTCATCAGCCGGGCCAGAGCGCAAATTCGCCAGCCGCTCGACAGCCGGATGCAGGCCACTGTCAGCGTGGTCGATACCCGTGGCCAGATATTGGGGATCGTGCGCACGCCCGACGGTCCGATTTTCGGCACCGACGTCTCGCTGCAAAAAGCACGGACGGCGGCCTTTTTCTCCAGCGCGATCGCAGCCCAGGAGTTGCTCGCAACACCGGTATTTGCTCCCTTCGCCAATGTCCCGGCCCATGTGCAGCGCGTGCGCAATTTTCTCGGCGATCCCAATGCCCTGACCGGCACCGTGGCCTTTGCCGACCGTTCAGGCGGCAATCTCGCCCGACCCTATTTTCCCGATGGGGAAATCGGACGTCCTCCCGGACCGCTGTCGATCGAACAGTCGGCAAAATTCAGCCCGTTCGCGGTTGGCTTGCAGCTTGATCTGGTCTTTCCGAATATCGTGCAGCATGTCGGCTTCGTCCGGTCCAACGGTGCCAGCCCCGACACCGACCAACGCTGCACGCAATTGCCGACTATAGCCGGAACCGGCGGGCAAAACCGTCTCTCCAATGGCATGCAGATTTTCCCGGGCAGCGTGCCAATCTATCGCGGTGACAGGCTCATCGGCGGTATCGGGGTCTCCGGCGACGGTATCGACCAGGACGATATGGCCAGCTTCCTCGGACTGTACAACGCCGGCCAGCGCGTCGGCACCATTGGCCACGCACCGAAAGCCATAAGGGCCGACAATGTCGTCGTCGATCTGGGTAATGCCAATGTCCGGTTGCGCTATGTGAACTGCCCCTTCGCGCCGTTCCTCGACAGCAATGAACAAAATGTCTGCGAGGGACTGTAGGACTGATGCCGGTACTCTCAGCCTCCTTTGTACCGATCCTGGCGGTGATGTCGGGGCAAGCCCAACAGCTGGAGACCCAGCGTGCCTCGGTCGAGCAGATGGAAGCGTCTCTGACCGCCCTGCTCGCTGGGGAAAAATTTGTCTGGATACAGACAGAATCTGTCGATTTTGGTGCAGAAACGGGCATGGGCGGACCAGATCCGGACGAAGAAGAGGCGGAAAAGGACGAAAAATCCGCAGCGGCCCCTTCGACTCCGAAAGATGCTTCCAATTCTTCCAGTTCGCAACAGTCCGAAACCCCGGATCCACCGGAAATGGACGTCGACAGCCTGACCGCCGATGACGCACTGATCGACGGCCGCCGCCGGCCCGGCGTCCAGCAATCCCTGCCCGATCGGGTCACCCAGAATAACCCCGGCGCGATCAATGCTCCGCCCCCGGAAGCCTTTCCGACCGACGAATTTCCGGTCCCCGACCGCTGGCGGATCATGCAAAGCCTCTGCCCCGCCAAGGGCAGCGAACAGGCGATCTACACTTTGTTCGGAGCGCTGCGGAACAACTGCCACAGCACGCTCAATCCCTATAACCAGAATGTTCTGAAGGGCGACAAGCCCATCCCGGCCGACAAGAAACCGGGCTTTCTCAAAGGCGATGACTGGTTCTTCGTCGCCAATGTGATTTCCGATACGGTCGTCGAACCGCGCAGCTTCCCCATTCCCGTCGGCGTCCAGACCACCGAACGGCCGAACAGCATCGACGTCTTCGGACGGTCCGGTTCGGAAGTCTATGCCCAGACATTCATCACCGGCTTTGCCCTGATCAAGGGCTCCACCGCCTACAAGCCACCTGACGTGGAATATCGTCTGACACTGGCGACCCAGGTCAATCATGTGAATGTTCCGGAACGCCGGGTCCTGTTCGTCGAGCCGTCCAAATCTTCGCACCGCACCGACTGGTTTGTCGGCGTGCAGGAGGCGTTTTTCGATTATCATATCCGCAACACCTCGGCGCGCTATGACTTCGACAGTTTCCGCATCGGTATCCAGCCGATGCAGGCGGATTTCCGCGGCTTCCTGTTTCAAGACAACCAGCTCGGCTTTCGCCTGTTCGGCACCCGCGACAACAACCGGATCCAGTATAATCTCGGCGCCTTTGTCCAGCTGGAAAAAGATACCAATTCCGGCCTCAATGACATCACCCAGACCCCGCGCGAAAGCTATATTTTCTTCGCCAATCTCTACCGGCAGGATCTGCCGTTCGTCGGCCTGACCAGCCAGTTCAGCCTGACCTATAATATGAATCGCGAGAAGTCCGATGTCCAGATTGACGACAACGGCTTTCCTGTCCGTCCGGCACTGCTCGGCGACCTCAGGGGCCGGGCCTATGATGTCGTCTATCCGGGCTATGCCTTCGACGGGCGGATCGGGCGGATCAATCTGACAGGCCAAGTTTACGGTGCCTTTGGCGAAGACCGGAACAGTTTCTTCACCAGCGAACCGGCAAAAATCGAAGCCTATTTCGGTGCGCTGGAAGCCAGCTATGACGTTGACTTCCTGCGCTTCCGCGCCTCCGGCCTGTTCGCCAGCGGCGACGGCAATCCCTATAATAATACCGAGGCCGGGTTTGACGCGATCTTCGAAAATCCGATCTTTGCCGGCGCTGACACCAGCTACTGGATCCGCCAGACCATCCCCTTCGCCGGCGGTGGCCGGGTGATCTCGATCAACGGGCGCAACGGCATCCTCAACTCGCTTCGTTCCTCCAAAGAACAGGGCCAGAGCAATTTCAACAATCCCGGCACGATATTGGCCGGAGTCGGCGTCGACGCTGATCTTACGCCCGATTTCCGGCTCTCCGGCAATGCAAACCATCTCTGGTTCCACAAGACCGAGAGCCTCGAAGCATTGCGCGTCGAAGGGTCAATTCCACGCGACATCGGCTGGGATCTGTCGCTGGCCGCCATCTATCGCCCGAAAGCCACGCAGAATATGGTATTCCGCCTCTCCGGCGCTGCTTTGATACCCGGAAAAGGATTCAAGGATTTGTTCGATCAGACCGACAAACGCGACTTCCACTATTCGATTCTACTCAACGCGATATTGGCATTCTGATGCGCTGGCGGAACCTCTTGACCGGCAATAGCAAATTATTCCTCGCGGGACTGGGCGCCTTGGCACTGACCGTGACTCCGGCATCATT
This sequence comes from uncultured Sphingorhabdus sp., assembly GCA_963974765.1. Classification (GTDB taxonomy): domain Bacteria; phylum Pseudomonadota; class Alphaproteobacteria; order Sphingomonadales; family Sphingomonadaceae; genus Parasphingorhabdus. The sequence continues at coordinate 1,555,793 of CAXBEI010000001.1, read as the reverse complement.
ATTGATGGCTGCAGGCAAGGAAAAGCCGCAAAAGGTCGACTATAGTTTCACGCCCCCTGCCCCGCAGAACCAGACCTGGGACGAAGCGCAGGTCAAGAGCAACGGCTGCCAGACCTGTCACACGGCTAGCGACCAGAAGACGATGCACGAGACCCCTGCCGTGGTTCTCGGCTGTGTCGATTGTCATGGTGGCGACGCTTCGGTTGTCGGTGACAACAAATGGGGCAAGAACAGTCTCGCCTATATGGACGCGCTGACCAAGGCGCATGTCCTGCCGAAATATCCGGAAAGCTGGCACTGGCCGTCTTCCGCCAATCCCAAGCGCAGCTATGGTCTTCTGAACAAGGAATCTCCGGAATTCGTGCGCTTTGTCAATCCGTCGGACTATCGGGTTGCACGCGAATCCTGCGGCGCCTGCCATATGGAAATCATCGAGGCTTCGGAGCGGTCGCTGATGGCAACCGGTGCGATGCTCTGGGGCGGAGCCGCCTATAATAACGGTATTGTACCCTTCAAAAATTACGTGTTCGGCGAGGCTTATACCCGCAAGGGTGAACCGGCGACGATCAAGTCGCCCGGCAATCCGCACGGCACCGTGACCGAAGCCGAAAAGAAACGCGGCGCACTGCCAATCCTCTATCCGCTACCAACATGGCACACGGTTCCACCGGGCGATATTTTCCGGGTATTCGAGCGCGGTGGCCGCAATATCAACACCCAGTTCCCGGAAATCGGACTGCCCAATATCGGCGGTATCATCCAGCGGCTGGAGGAGCCGGGACGGCCTGACCTCAAGCAATCCAATCGCGGCCCCGGAACCGGCCTGCGCGTCGCCATCCCTGTGCTCAATATCCACAAAACACGGCTCAACGATCCATTCATGTGGTTCATGGGCACCAATGACCAGCCGGGCGATTATCGCCAGTCTGGCTGCGCCGGTTGTCACGTCGTTTACGCCAATGACCGCGAACCGCGGCACAGTTCGATCTGGGCAAAATATGGCCGCGACGGGCAGACACAGACGGTTGATCCGACGATCCGCAATCTGAAAGAAGGCGAACATCGGTTCGGCAGCTTTGGAACTTATGATGCCGCCCACGGTGCAAAAGGCGCGCACGGTGAAGATAAAAAGCCAGCTGCAGCAGTGCATGGTGATGACACGGGCCATGGTGATGATCACGCCGATGAGACGGACCCTGCCAAACGCGAAAAAGGCCATCCGATACAACATGCCTTCACACGGGCCATCCCGACCGCCCAATGCATGAACTGTCACATGCACCAGCCGAATATCTTCCTGAACAGCTATCTTGGCTACACGATGTGGGACTATGAATCAGACGCGCCCTATATGTGGCCGGGCCCGGACAACAAGACGCCCAAGCCGGAAGGGATGAGCGACGAGGAATATCAGAAGACCTATAAACAGCAGAAATATCCGGATGCAGAAGAAGTCCGCAAAGTTCTCGATCGCAATCCGGAAGGCGCAGCGCCAAAGGGGCTGTGGGCCGACATCGATTTTCTGCGCAATGTTTATGACCTCAACAGCGAACTCAAAGATACGCAATTTGCCGACTATCACGGCCATGGCTGGAATTTCCGTGCGGTCCTGAAACGCGATCGCGATGGCAATCTGCTTGATGCCGAGGGTAACCAGGCAAGCTACAGCACCGATACCGACAATATCGTCGCCAATGACGATCCGGAAAAATTCCGCAAGGAAGGCGAAGGCAAATTCGTCGAAGCGGGGATCAATCCCGGCAAATCGGTCCATATGATGAGCATCCATGCCGAAGTCGGCATGCAATGCGCCGATTGCCATTTCTCGCAAGACAGCCATGGCAACGGCCTGATCTATGGCGAGGTTGCCAATGCCGTGGAGATCAGCTGCAAGGATTGCCACGGTACCGCTGACGCCTACCCCACTTTGCTGACCAGCAATCTTGCGGCTCGGCCCAAAGGCAGCAATCTTGGTCTGCTGCGCAATGCCAACGGCGAGCGGCGTTTCGAATGGTTTAAAAACCCCGAGGGCAAGCGCGTGCTGATCCAGCGTTCGATCGTCGATCCCGAACTCAGCTGGCAGGTCAGTCTGGTCAAGAATAGCGTCGATCGTTCCCACCCCGACTTCAATCTCAAGGCGGCACGAGCGAAGCTTATGTCCAAAAGCGGAGCAGAAACGGGCAAATATGCCTTCGGTAGCGGCGTTCCGAAAGAAGAACGGGCGCATAAAGACGAAAATATGGTCTGCTTCACCTGTCATCTCAGCTGGACAACTAGCTGCGGTGGTTGCCACTTGCCGATCGAAGCGAACTGGCAGGCAGACAGCCATAAATATGAAGGTGGCACGACGCGGAACTATGCGACTTACAATCCCCAGGTCGCCCGCGACCAGATGTTCCAGCTCGGCCGTCACCAGACCAGCAAGGGCAATGTCATCGCTCCGGTCCGTTCGACTTCGGCCCTGATCCTGTCCTCGACGAACATCAACCGCGAGCGCATCTACGTCCAGCAGCCGCCGATTTCCGGCATCGGCTTCTCATCGCAGGCTTTTGCGCCGCATTTCCCGCACACCGTGCGCAAGACCGAGACCAAACAATGCTCGGATTGTCACGTCAGCGAAGCCAATGACAACAACGCGATCATGGCGCAAACATTGCTGCAGGGCACGAATTTCGTAAACTTCATCGGCCTCCACGTCTGGGTCGGCCTGGAAAAAGGCTTTGAAGCTGTTCGGGTGACCGAATGGGATGAACCACAGGCAGTCATCGGCTCCTACCTCCAGAAATATGCCTATCCCGACTATTGGAAGATGCACGTTGAAGACAATGATCGCGAACTGATTGACTGGGTTCGTGGAGAACGGCTCGACAAGGATCTGTCTGGCGAAACCAAGGCGCTCGAAGAGTTCAAAAATGTCGTTCAGGGGACCAGCGATGCTGTTCGCTGTCTACAATTGCGCGGCGAATATATGTTCGTTGCCGAGGGCAAAGGCGGTTTCCGCGCCTATGATGTCGCCTCGATTGGTAACAAGGGCTTCTCGGAACGTATCGTCAAGGCACCCTTCTCGTCGCTGGGCCATGACACCCATGTCGACACCAAAAACGCAACCTGCATGGCGCTGGCTACCAACCAGCCGATTGCACCAACGCGCAACACCAAAGAATTGCGTGAGGTCAACGAAGAGCAGGCTTTCCACCCGATCTATAATTATGCGGTGATCACAGACAGCGAAGAAGGCCTGATCCTGGTCAATATCAACACGTTGGCCGATGGCGAATTCCGCAACAATTTCTTCAAGCGCAGCCTGACCTGGAACGAGGGCGGAGTACTTGATGGAGCGCAGCATATCACGCTGGCCGGGCATTATGCCTATATTACAACAGCTGCCGGATTGACTCTAATCGATCTGGATGATCCGCTGAAACCCCGGCATGTTATCACCGTTCCGATGACCGACGCGCGGGCTTCAGCGCTGCAATTCCGCTATCTCTGGGTCACCGATGCTGACGGCGTGAAACTGTTCGATATCACCGACATGGAAAATCCGGTTGCCGTGCCTTCAGGAACAATTCCGCTGCGTAACGCCCGCCGGATCTACCTCGCCCGCACCTATGCCTATATCGCGGCCAAGGATGAAGGCCTTGTGATCGCGAATATTACGCGACCGGAAGCTCCGACCGTCTACCTGAAGGAAACCTTCAGCGGCACGATGAATGATGCGGAGGATGTGATCGTCGGATCAACCAACGCCACCCTGTTTGCCTATGTCGCAGATGGGCGCAACGGGCTGAAGGTGATTCAGTTGACCACGCCCGATAGCCAGAAAAACTTCTATGGTTTCTCGCCCGCTCCCAAGCCGGAACTGATTGCCTTTGCCCGCACTCCGAAACCAGCACTGGCCTTGTCCAAGGGTCTGGATCGGGATCGGGCAGTCGATGAGACAGGCGGACAGATGGCGGTATTCGGAAGACTGGGTTCCCGCCCTTTCACCCGCAGCGAGATGCAGCGTTTCTATCTGAACAGCAAGGGCGAGCCCTATTTCGTCAAGGACGAGCCGGATCTGGCGGACTGGATCGGCCCGATCCCATCGATGCTCGCAAAACGATAGAAATGATCGGGGGCCGGGCTATAAAGCAGCACCGACCCCCTGTCCCCCAATACGCCACTCGAGGGAATTAATGACCCTGCGCACTTGGTCGCAGGGTTTTAACTGTGTAAATTAGGCTGCGATTGGATCAGCAGTTGCCGTCGATCGCGCGACCGGCCAATGCGCCGACTGCGCCACCAATGATCGTGCCCTCGGTCTTGCTACCGCGACCAGCGACCTCGTTGCCGAGCAGACCACCGGCTATCGCGCCGATAATCGTGCCACCGGTTCCGCGGTCGCAGCCCCGATAGCGGCTGTTGTCAGAATAGCGGTTATCGCGATAGCGGCGCTGGCCACGATAGTCGCGACGATCCCGGTCCCGGTAACGGCTGTCACGATATGTATCGCCACGGCGATATTCGCGATATCCGTCGCTGCGCGCTTGTTCATACTGTCCGCCACCATAATAGCCGCCGCGTGCTTCTGCAGGCGCGGCAAAGGCCATAGTTGCAACGGCTGCGGTTGAAATGGCTAGACTTCCCAAAATCTTGTTGATCATTTTCTTCACTCCAAAAGGGTTCTTCCGGAACCCGAATCAATTGCTGGCTGACAAATAGAGTTCTAGCCGCGGGGCCTTGACCGATTGCTGAATGCTGACTTTATCTAAGGTTCATAATTGGAGCCGTTTACCTGAATGGATTGAACCGGAGCATCAGGGACTAGCTTTTTAATCCATTGTCGATTGTCACCCCGTCCGATAGCAAATGCCCGATATAGAAAAGAGGAAGAGCGATGAAATTGAACGGCAAGACAGCAGCGATTACGGGCGGCACGGCGGGTATTGGGCGCGGGATTGCCGAGGCGTTTCTGGCGGAGGGGGCGAATGTTGCACTGTTTGCGCGCAATCCGGACAAAGGTGCTGAAGTTGTCGCGGAACTGGATGTCGGGGACCGGGCGATCTTCATTGCCGGGGATGTGATGGAGCAGGATCAGGTTGAGGGTTTTATTGACCAGACCGCCGCGCATTTCGGCGCTATTGACATTCTTGTTAATAACGCCGGCGGGGCGGGCGATCTCGCGCCCTTGGTTGATCTGACCGACGAAGCCTTTGATATGGCTATGAAATGGAATATCTATTCCACCTTCTGGGCGACCCGCCGGGCGCTGAAACCGATGATCGCGCAGCAATGGGGCCGCATCATCAACATCAGCTCGACCGAGGGCAAGATGGGCAAACCGACCTTCGCGCCCTACACGATCGCCAAGCACGGCATCAACGGCATGACCAAGGCAGTGGCGCAAGAAGTTGGCACTTCGGGTGTCACGGTCAATGCGATCTGCCCCGGCCTGATCCTCACCGACCTGATCCTGCAGGGCGGCCCGGCCACGGCGGAAGGCATGGGCATGACCTTCGACGAGATGATCGACATGTTCTCGCAGGAAAGCGCGCTCAAGCGCCCCGGCAAGGTCGAGGAGGTCGCGGCGATGGCGGTATTGCTGGCATCGGATGCCGGCGGCGGGATTACCGGCGGGACGCTGAGCGTCGATGGCGGCACCGCGCAATATTGAGGCGTCCTGCCTGAAGCGGCAATAGCATCACCAAATTATAGGCTCAGGGCAGCAGTTCTTTGCGCTTCCTGGCGACATCTTTCATGCCGGCCCATGGATCACCTTGCCTGGCTTGTGCCTTGGTTTCGGCCGCATCCGGCGCGGGCGCCACTTCGGCTGGCGGATCGGCGGCGACGCAATAGGCGGTGACCAGCACCATCGCGGACCACCATAAGGCGTGGCCGCGGCTGGCGAAGACTCGTGTGAGGCGGGGTCCGAACATGGATCAGGCGATAGCATTGCCAGATTAACAACTTGTCGATCCCCGTCGCGATCCCTCCGCAATCACCAATGCCAAATATTGGCATATTTCCCCATTATTCAGTTTCAGTTCATATTGGTCCAACCGCCAGATATGGCTATCTAGCTGATATGTATAGACTTTCCTAAACTGGCACGGCCTGTGCAATGTTATTGGCATCTTCGCAAAACAATTTGCGAAGCAACCATTTAAACCAAAAAGGAAATTCAACATGACCAACGCAAACATCCAGAACCAGGTCGCCGCCGCTTTTGCCGCTCTTTTCACCGCCGCAATTTTCGTCAGCGCTTCGATTGCCCCAGCCATGAACAACGCCGCCGCTCTGGTCGCTTAACCCACTCATAAAGGAACCCCGAATATGTTGTCCTCGAAATTTCAAACCCGCCTTGCCGCAGCCTTTGCCTCGTTCGTTTCGGCTGCCATCCTGCTCAGCGCCTCGATCGGCCCCGCAGTCAACAACAGCGCATCTTTGGTGATCTGATCACCGAAGATGCTCCGGGCGGGCGCCGCCGATCGCCACTCCCATGTCGCCTCCCTGCCCCGCATTTTCAGACACTGCCATTTAGCCTCCTTTAACATCTCCCCGCTATTTTCCAGCCGGTGAACGACATCCGCTGGCCCACCTTCATCATCGTCACCGTCGCCATGTGCACGGCGCTGTTTCTGGCGATCTTCCTCAGCGGCGGTCCGGCCAGCACGACAGCAGCCGTCGGTATCGATTCAAACCGCGCCAGCTTCGGCATCTGCTTTGGCCCCGACCGCTACAGCTGCGTCGTCGACGGCGACACGATCTGGTTCGAGGGCCGCAAGATCCGCATCGCCGATATCAACACCCCGGAAATCTCCAGCCCCGGCTGCGCCTCCGAAAAGCGGCTTGGCCAGCGCGCCAAGATGCGCCTGCAATCCCTGCTCAATCAGGGCGGCTTCTCGCTGCAATCGATCGACCGCGACCAGGACCAATATGGCCGCGACCTGCGGATCATCACCCGCGACGGCCAGAGCCTGGGCGAGATACTGGTCGCCGAGGGGCTGGCCGAACGCTGGCAGGGCTATCGCCGCAACTGGTGCTAGGCCGCCTGCCCGGCCTTGCGCGAAACCAGCCACGCAAGAGCGAATAACAACATGAACAATCCGTCGACCATGGCGCCGAAAAACACCGGCCCCATTGCCACCCGTCCCTGCGCATAGAGGATGGTCACCGGCAGGAAGAAGGACAGTTTTTCCAATATCGAGAGCGGGATCAGCGCGCGATAGCGGGCGGGATCAATGGCGATCAGAATGAAGATCAGCTGGAACACCAGTGCGATGCCGATAAAGCCGTAATAATATTCCGGTCGAGGGCCGGCTTCGCCGAACAATCCGGGAACCAGCGCGAACAAGCCCCAGGCGGCGGCGAGAGCGAAAATGATTCGGACAAATTTCATGGCGACTCCGGGCTGAACTTTACAAAGTTTACAGTGTTAAAAGAAAAAATCCCCGCTCGCCCCAAACCACGATTTTTCGCTTTTTTTCAAAAGCCTGGATCAGATTGGCGGCATTGTTTCTCATGATCCCGGCTTTAGCATAACGGCGGGATGTAGGACAGAGGCCGATCCCTGAAATTCCCAACAGCATAGCAAATCCGGCGCGCCGTGATATTGGGCGTTCATGGAAAAATATCGTCACATCATCGGCTGGGGCGCGATCGCCGTTGCCGCGCTCAGCTTTCTCCCGGTCCCCCTGCCCGCGCTGCCACCGATGCTGACCGCATCGATGATGATGCTGGTGCCCGGCCTTGGCCCGATCCTGATGATGCTATCACCGATGCTGCTGTTCGCCGCCGGTATCGGCCTGGTCAAAGGCTGGGACGGCGGACGGAAGCTGTTTACTGTCTGGGCGGTGATTGGCGGACTGTCAGCGCTCGCCGGGTTGCAATATGCGCCGGTCGAGGCGGTGGTGGATCTGGTGGTGATCGGGGTTTCGCTGGCGGTGGTGCTTTGGAGGGACTGGCGACGGTTGTTGCCGCGGCGTTGAAGCTGGTGCGTAGTGAGGATCGTCATCCTGAACTTGTTTCAGGACCTCCATCGGCAGCGCGTGAATCTTGGGGGATCCTGAAACGAGTTCAGGATGACGAAGGGATGGACCTCCATCGGCAGCGCGCGAACCTAGAGGGGTCCTGAAACGAGTTCAGGATGACGAGGGGGATGGATGACGTTTCTTCGTACCGACAGCGCGCTTTGACGGAATAGGCCGCCGCTTGACAGTTTCGCCCCCTGCCCCTGTTGCCAGCCCCGCCCTGGCGGTAAGCCGGCACCATGTCTTTCCAGCCGTGCGTCTATATCATGACCAACAAGCCGCGCGGCCTGCCCTATATCGGTGTTACCTCCGACCTGATGCAGCGCATCTATCAGCATCGCGAAGGCAGCGCAGACGGGTTTACCAAGCGCTATAATCTGAACAAGCTGATGCTGTTCGAACAATATGGCACGATGGAACTGGCGATCACGCGCGAGAAGCAATTGAAGCGCTGGCACCGGCAGTGGAAGCTGAACCTGATCGAGGCGACCAATCCGCAGTGGCGTGATCTGGCGGAGGATTTGGGGTTTGGGCCTGTGCGGTAGCGTTTGTGGCCCAGCCAACTGCGCTGCATCCGGCAGCACAAGTCGTCATCCTGAACTCGTTTCAGGACCTCCATCGGCAGGGAGTGAACCTTGAGGGATCCTGAAACAAGTTCAGGATGACGAGGGATGGACCTCCATCGGCAGCGCGTGAACCTCGAGGGATCCGGAAACGAGTTCAGGATGACGACTAGTGTCACCGCCCGCGATAGGGTTCGCAGGCGATGCCGTCATTGTCTCCATCCATCGATGATCGATAGCCAGGCTCGCCTCGATAGATCGGCGCAGCGCCAGCGGCTCGGGCATCGGCGCAATTGCGATAATAAGCACTTGTTTGCGGCCGCTGCGCGAAGGTCTGTACCTTTTCGGCTTGCGCCGGTGTCGAGAGACCGCCCGGCTCATAAAAATAGACGCCGCAAAAGGTCAGCACGACCAACTGGAAAAACCCGACATATTGCAGCGCGGCGTTGAAGGATTTCTTGCGGGTCTTGTGCCGGAAAAAAGCCCGTCCAGCATATGCCCCACCAATGCCGCCGATTAGCGCCAGACTCAGCAGACTGGCCTCGCTAACCCGCCAGCCCCCTTGCTCCGCCCGCATCTTGTCCCAGCCGAACAGCACGAATGTCCACAAGTTGAGCACCACGAGGGCGAGCATCAAGGTGAGAATATATGCCACCATGTAAATTTACGGGGATAGGCTTAAAAACTGGTGAAAGGTGCGGCTGGGGGGGGGGAGCGGTTATTTCGTCATTGCGAGCGCAACGAAGCAATCCGGTGCGTCGCTTGCCGCTCTGGATTGCTTCGTCGCTTTGCTCCTCGCAATGACGGGGCTTGCTGCCGCAACGTTACGCCCTTCACGGAACAAATCCCCTGCCCCCGTGTTGATGGAACAACAGAAAGAGGAAAATCATGACCGACAATCAGAACATCAACCAGTCCCAGCGCGACGACGCGCAAGCCCAGAAATTTGCCGAGAAATCGCAGCAGCAGACCAAGGCCAAGCGCGAGGATATCGCCGACAGCACGCACGGCGGCCATACCGACCCGGCGCAGCTCATCCCCGACGATACCCAGGACACGGTCGACCATATGAAACAGATGGTCGAAAGCGGCCGCATCGAAGGCGGCGCCTTTGCCGGCGAGCGCAATGATGATGACGAGGAAAGTGACCTCGGGATATTGGACAAGGCCGAAGATGATGCGCCGCTGAGCGAAAAGGGCGGCGCGGATTTCGGGAATAGTGGCTGACGGTTGAGCGGAGACTCTAAAGCGGGAGTCGTCATCCTGAACTTGTTTCAGGACCTCCATCGGCAGCGCGTGAACCTCGGGGGGTCCTGAAACAAGTTCAGGATGACGAGGTTTGGGAACTGGTGCATTGCCCCCTTATCAGCAAACCGCTTCTATTCTGCGGCTACATTCGTTGTACGGGTAATGTCGCCGCGCCCGGCCAAAAGGCCAGCAACGGATATATCCTCGTCGATCTCTTCCCAGTGCAGGCCCGAGCGGCTGAGTTCGACCTGTTCCCGCTGCCGGGGCGTTGCGTGCAGCAGGCGCGGAAACCAGGCAAGCGGGATGCCGAGCGTACGTCCGTCTTCCAGATCAACCCAGAAATTATTCTCGTCAAACCGGACCGCAAGCGGTTCAGGTGGAAAAGAAGTCATGCCATATTCTTTCAATTTCATCGCCTCTCCCCTCTATAACCGCAATCAGCCGCGAAAGCACGTTTGAAGAAAATCCCCGGTTGTAAGCGACGCTGATTTGGGGTCGAATCCAGAATTTGGCGGTGTCGCGTCCCTTGCGAACATGGACGTGCACCGGTTCCCGGGGATTGCCTTCATTGGAATAGAAGTAAAAGCGATAGCCCTGCCACTCGAAAATCTTCGGCATGTGCGGTCCCCGGCAATACGTTCGCCATCGGGATTAGGACAAAGGCCGGGTCAGATCACTCGCGCTATGGCTCGTTGACCGGAACTATCAATTGGCTTGAAGACAACGGGATATGATCGTTTGCGGAGAGATGGTTGTGGGCGGTAATAAGTGGTCTACTTAATAAAATGTGACCTTAACTTACATGATTTGGGGATTGTTGCACCTGTCACGGTAATTGCGGATAGGTGGATCGGCGCGAGAGCTATTTGGTGCGTTTGGTAAACTGGCACCGTAAGTTAACCTATTAAGTTGAGCCTACGGGAGGTACGTAGAGAAATTCCGGCGTTTTCGTCTTATCAACTATGGTTGTTCCGGGCTCAAACAAATGGTAAGAAATAAGCGAGATGTTATTTTTCGGAAGCTTCGAAACGATTGCTTCTGCAATTTTTCTCTCGTTTGTTCTGGGCAATATTTTTGCTATGTCTTCAGCTCCGTTTGTCATCCAAACAGCTTTAAATTTTAGCCTTGGAAGGTTGCTCCCGTGAATTGCTATATGCGCTGTTTGGCCATTCAATCCGGCGGATTTGTCACTTAAATATAGTACTTTTTCAAATGCACCATTTGCTGATGATAAAAAACCTTCAGCTTCCAGATAACGTGCCGCAGACAATAATTCGCCGGTTGTACCCAGTAGATCGTGAGGTATCAGAGGTCCAAATGCTGAGTCTAAAACGAGCTGAAATAATTTAGCAGTTTTTTGATCCATATCGGAGAGCAGCATCAAGCTTTTGCTACGAAAGCTGCCTGGGTTCAAGATCTCCCCAGCGAGCACCTTGCCCCATAATTTTTGAACATCTTCGCTTGAGACATCTTCAGAATATTTGGCAAACTTCGCCATCCAGTCACTGTCCACCGACGATTCGGGTTCCATTACATTTTCAGAACCCCTGAGTTCTGCTAGAGCTGCTTTAGCGATACTCTCTCTGTTTCGCTGTTTCCAACTTTGATCCGTGATCAGACGCTCAATAGCGCGAAGCTGGAGTTCATCTGTCATCACAGCTTTGCTGACAGCCGCTTTTGCTAATGACCTGCGAAACGTCCTTTTTTCAAAATTCTTATCCTCAATAGCTTCCTTAAATCCGGCCAAGAATGCAACGGGAACGTCAACTGCACCAGTGACGAGCCTATTCACCGCACCCAAAGCACTTTTAGAAATAGCGTCAGGTAATCCAGCCAACCCATTCGCTATTACTTTTGAGATCGGATTAAAATTGCTTTCAACATCCAGTTGTTGATCGTCATTCTCGGACACAGAACACCACCCTACTCCGCAGCAACCCCCGCATCTTCAAACATATCCGGCCCGTCATCAACCGGCGCATCCTCGTTCGCGACCTTGCCCTTGCGCTGGTCGAAGCTTGACCAGACGTCATTCCACTCGCCCTTGGTCGCGCCTTTGGAATATTCGGTGGCGCGGGCTTCGAAGAAATTGGCGTGTTCGACGCCGTTGAGCATCGGGGCGAGCCAGGGCAGCGGGTGATCCTCGATCATGTAGATCGGCTGGAATCCGAGCTGGCCGAGGCGCCAGTCGGCGATATAGCGGATATATTTCTTGATTTCCTTGGCGGTCATGCCGGTGACCGGGCCGTCGCTGAACGCGAGGTCGATGAAGGCGTCCTCCAGCCGCACGGTCTTCTGGCAGCAGTCGATGATATCATCCTTGACCGACTTGGTCAGGCAGTCGCGTTCCTGCACGAAGGTGTGAAACATCTTGATGATGCCCTCGCAGTGCAGGCTTTCGTCGCGGATTGACCAGGTGACGATCTGGCCCATACCCTTCATCTTGTTGAAGCGGGGGAAGTTCATCAGCATGGCGAAGCTGGCGAACAGTTGCAGCCCTTCGGTGAAACCGCCGAACATCGCCAGCGTCTTGGCAATATCCTCGTCATTGTCGACGCCGAACGTGCCCATATAGTCGTGCTTGTCCTTCATCGCTTCATATTCGAGGAACATCGAATATTCGCTTTCCGGCATGCCGATCGTGTCGAGCAGATGCGAGTAAGCGGCGATATGGACGGTTTCCATGTTGCTGAACGAGGTCAGCATCATCTTGATTTCGGTCGGTTTGAACACCCGGCCGTATTTGTCGTGATAGCAATCCTGCACCTCGACATCGGCCTGGGTGAAGAAGCGGAAAATCTGGGTCAGCAGATTGCGTTCGTGATCGGTGAGCTTCTGCGCCCAGTCGCGGCAATCCTCGCCGAGCGGCACTTCTTCCGGCATCCAGTGGATCTGCTGCTGCCGCTTCCAGAATTCATAGGCCCAGGGATATTCGAAGGGCTTGTAGGTTTTGCGTGCTTCCAGAAGTGACATGGTTACTCGTTCTCCGCTTTATACTCATTCATCCTCTCCCCCGGAGGGAGAGGATAGTTAGACTTGGCAGCTTGTCTGCCTAGTCGTTCTTGGCGAGGGGGCTGCGACCAGACGCCACCCCTCACCGACTCCGACTAACCGCCTACGCTAAAGCTGCGGCGCCAAGTCTCCGTTGTCCTCTCCCTCAAGGGGAGAGGAAAATGCTCCCTTGCTTCCGAATAAAACGGCCCCCTCCCAAAAGGAGCAAAAGGGAGGGGGCAGTGGGCAAAGTCTAATGCATCAATTTTCCGTCATTGAGCTTGTCTGATTCTAGCGGACTCGGTGATCGGCAGGCCGCTTTCGGTTGGAACGTAAATTAAAGACGCTTTGGACGATTCCAGTGCCTGAATTTGCAAATATCGCAAATATCCTTCCGGCCCGCCCAAACTATCCTGCAAAATCGCATTGGCTTTGGCAGCGCCTTCGGCACGTAAAATTTCGGCAGCAGCCAGTTCCGTCGCACTTTCCCGTTTGGCACGCGCTTCAAGCACTGCGACTTGCCGGGATGACTGCGCTTCAGCCAAGGAAGCCTCCCCTGCCAATCGCTGAGAATAGACGCGATATTGGGGATAAAACGCCATGATCAAGACGATCAGGATCACTATGATCCCGAACATTACCAAATATCCTCCTGCTCCTGCTCTCATTATATTTGCTCAATCCTGATCCGCTATGCTTCGTTGCTTACTGACACGCCAGACATTCGTCATAATCGGTGCTGCCGGCGGTGGTCATCAGTTCGACCTTTTTCGGATCAAGCGTATTATCGGCTTCGACGCCGCCGCCCGTTGCCGGCTCGCTCATCATCGTTTCGCCACCGGCAAAACCGGCGCGCTGGATCGATTTCGAGCGCAAATAGTAAAGCGACTTGATGCCAAGCTCCCAGGCGCGGAAGTGGAGCATCAGCAGGTCCCATTTGTCAACATCGGCCGGGATGAACAGGTTCAGCGACTGCGCCTGATCGATATAGGGCGTGCGGTCGGCGGCGAGTTCGAGCAGCCAGCGCTGGTCGATCTCGAAGCTGGTCTTGTACGTGTCCTTTTCCTCCGGGCTGAGGAAGTCGAGATGCTGGACGCTGCCACCCTTTTCGAGGATCGTGTTCCAGACATTGTTGCTGTCCTTGCTCTTCTCCTGCAGCAATTTCTCGAGATGCGGGTTCTTCACGATGAAGCTGCCCGAGAGCGTCTTGTGGGTGTAGATATTCGCCGGGATCGGTTCGATACAGGCAGAGGCGCCGCCGCAGATGATGCTGATCGACGCGGTCGGTGCGATTGCCATCTTGCAGGAGAAGCGCTCCATCACGCCCTGATCGGCGGCATCGGGACACGGTCCGCGTTCCTTGGCGAGCATCATGCTGGCTTCGGATGCCTTGGCCGAAACATGTTTGAAGATCTTGAAGTTCCACGATTTTGCCAGCGCGCTTTCGAAGCCGAGGCCGCGTGCCTGAAGGAAGCTGTGGAAGCCCATCACGCCGAGACCAACGCTGCGTTCGCGCATCGCGCTATATTTCGCCCGCGCCATTTCTTCCGGCGCGCGATCGATATAATCCTGCAGGACATTGTCGAGGAAGCGCATGACATCCTCGATAAAGCCCTTTTCGACCGACCATTCATCCCATTTCTCGAGATTGAGCGAGGACAGGCAGCATACCGCCGTCCGGTCTTCACCGAGATGATCGCGACCCGTGGGCAGCGTGATCTCGGAGCAGAGATTGGAGGTGGAAACCTTGAGCCCCAGATCGCGGTGATGCTTGGGCATCATCCGGTTCACCGTGTCGCTGAAGATGATATAGGGCTCGCCGGTGGCGAGACGGGTCTCGACCAGCTTCTGGAAAAGGCTGCGCGCATCAACGGTGCCGCGAACCGAACCGTCTTTCGGCGATTTGAGATCGAATTCCGTGCCGTCGCGGACCGCTTCCATGAATTCGTCGGTCAGCAATACGCCATGATGCAAGTTCAGAGCTTTCCGGTTAAAGTCGCCGGAAGGCTTTCTGATTTCAAGGAATTCTTCGATTTCCGGATGGTTGACATCGAGATAGCAAGCCGCTGAACCGCGGCGCAGCGAACCCTGAGAAATCGCCAGGGTCAGGCTGTCCATCACCCGGACGAACGGGATGATGCCGGATGTCTTGCCGTTCAGGCCAACCGGTTCGCCGATACCGCGAACCGCGCCCCAATAGGTGCCGATGCCGCCGCCGCGCGAAGCGAGCCAGACATTTTCGTTCCAGGTGTTGACGATGCCGCCGAGGCTGTCGTCGACGCTGTTGAGATAGCAGCTGATCGGCAGGCCGCGTCCGGTGCCGCCATTGGACAGCACGGGCGTCGCGGGCATGAACCAGAGTTTTGAAATCGCGTCATAGAGCCGCTGGGCATGCGCCTCATCGTCCGCATAAGCATCGGCGACGCGGGCGAACAGATCCTGATAGGATTCGCCGGGCAACAAATAGCGGTCGTTGAGTGTTTCCTTGCCAAAGTCGGTCAGCAGAGCATCGCGGCTTTCGTCCTGCGTGATCTTGAAGCGGCGCTTTTCAACACTGTGGCTGTCGCGCTCGGCCTTCAATTCCTTCTCGTCATTGGCTTTGGTCGCAGCCGCTTCTGCAGCAGCCTTCTTGCTGACCTCAGGTTCGCTGGTCGGCCCCGTGTTTTCGGTCTTGCTTTCTGGCTTGTCCAATACTTCCGCGCCCATTTCACTCTCACTCACATCTGTTCCCGACACATTTTCGTTGTCGCGGTTGTCTCTAAAATCCATCAAAGCCCCCTCAAATCACTCTACTAAATCAAAGATCGAGGCGGCGTATCGGCCGATCGACCACCAGGATCATATCCGGGCGTTTGTTCCTGTCTTGTTCGACTCACGCCGAAGCATTCACTCTAACAGTATTCACGCCCCAGCGGGCATTTTTTTCTTACCCAAATCCGGTATTTCTCACTGTACATTTGGCACAAAGGGAGCCCCCCACCGAGTCGGTGTGAATGACGGCTAATACTATCAGTTGGTGTGCCCCCTAGGCCGAACCACAACCTATAGTGGCTGAATCGAAATTTTATGCAAGGGGGTAAATGACAATTTAACGACTCCATTCGTCGTATAAATGAATCGCTTCGTCGAGCGACGATTGATGCTGCAATGCAGCGACGCGTGGACCTTCTAGGCCTAGCGCGTTTCGCAAGAGCAGATGCCAATATTTACAAAAATATCTGTCCACAGATCATCCACAAGGGGTGATGGCAGAATTGTGACACCATATCTGGTAGATCACATGCTCGGCTCGCATCTTGCCGACCGGTAATTTTCACGTTTCGTCATTAACCATAATGGCGACAATGAACAGACAAGGGGCACAGTCGAACCGACTGGATGCGCTTCTCCTGACTTGGCCCTCGAACGGAAACAAGTTTTCTGCCCGCCCTGCACGCCTTGCGTTATAACGCCATACATTCATTTACATCTCAAAATGCATGTATTTGATATTTAGCACCAAGTAGTGTAACGATGATCACAGTATATGATTCTTTATAGATCCCAAGTACATAAGCATCTAAGTAGGAACAATTAGATTTGGAGCATAAACATGATTCATGAGCAGGAAAACGAACCGAAATCCGCCAAGACCAAAATGAAATATGAAAAGCCGGTCTTGATTGAACTGAATTTGGCAAAAGAGTCTGAGTCCGCAAAGGGAATTTTTTCTCCCAATGAAACTACCACCTTCTCGGCAGCTGACCCGAGCTAATTAACCAAGTTGCAGGCAGGCCACGGTCTTTCGGATAAATTTCCCGATCAGCTATATCGGGGTGGGATAATAGCGGTGATCAAAATATCATTTCCGTTGTGATCGGATAGCCGACATTTCAGAAAAATGGATATCGGCGCCATCCGTCTGACTGATATTGTCAGGGTGAGAGTACACTCCGCAATCGATTAGCTGCGGTGTAAAAAGCGTTGCTGATTGCTGAACAACCATTGCGTAACGTGCTGCAGCTGCGAACCATTCGCTAAAGTCCTCCAGAACCTCTATCGCTGCTCGCGATCGACGAGAAGCGCGGTGGCAGGCTTGCGCCGAAGCGCGACAATCAGCACGCCGCCAATCGCCAGCGCTGCGCCCACTCCCATACGCAAATCGAAAGCATCATTCGTGATCAAGACCCCCAAGGCGATCGTCGCCAGCGGCGTTATAAGCGTAAGCGGAGCAAGAAGATTGGCCTCATAGTTTCGGATAAGGTGATAATAAGCAGAATGGGCCCCTACCGAAACGATCAGAGCGGTAAACAGGACAGCAGCGACCAGCGGCCATCCGACAGCTACGGCAGCGGCCCATTGCCCCTGCTCGAAGAACAGCGAGGAAATTGTCAAGGTAATTACGGACACCAGACCAACCCAGGCCTGAAAGCGGAATGGAGCGACATCATGAACCCGCTTCATCAGCACAGCACCGGCAGAACCGGCAAATGCGGCAGCGGCAACGAACCAGAGCCCGGTCGAGAGCGTGATGCCTTCAGGGCGCCAGACCACAACCAACACGCCAAGCAAAGTCAGGCCGATACCAATGCCACGGCGCCAGTGAACGCGCTCCCCGAGCATCAGCATTGACAGCAGAATCGTGAAGGGAACCCCGAGTTGCAATATGATGGCGGCGGACGATGGCGAGGTTGTCTGCAGGCCAATGAACAATAGCGCGAAATTTCCGCCACCCATCAGCATTCCGATCAATATGATGCGCCAGGCCGGGCGGGGCATGGGCCAGAGCCAGGGCAGCATCACAAGCGCGACTACGGCAAAGCGGAGAGCCGCGTAGAAAATGGGGGGAACGGCCCAGTCATCGACGATGATCTTGCTCAGGACATTATTGGAAGCCCAGATCAGACAGATCAGGACGAGCAGTAGAAAATCGCGCACGCGCATAGAATCGGTTCCTTGATGGGTAGTCGGCACTGCCCGCTTCACTGTTCGTATCGCGTCAGCGGATCGTTCGCAATCGCAGCATAGCGCGAACAACCGTTTATTTTTTACATCCCCCAACACCCGCGTATTATATTGGCCATGACACGGGTCACGCTGCTGAATCGGCCAGGTCCATCATCAGGCCGGCCATCTCCCGGCAGGCACGGCGCCACAAAAACTTGCCCGGTCCGGTCATATCGGTCAAAAGGCAGTCCAATCGCATTTCGCCGATATTCTGGAGCATTCATGACCACGACCATCAAAACCGCCGACCTGATCGAGAGCGTCGCCGACGCGCTGCAATTTATCTCTTATTATCATCCGATGGATTATATCCGGGCGCTCGGCAAAGCCTATGATGCGGAGAAATCGCCCGCAGCAAAAGACGCCATTGCCCAGATCCTGACCAATTCGAAAATGTGCGCGGAGGGCCACCGCCCGATCTGTCAGGATACCGGCATCGTCAACGTCTTCGTCAAATGGGGTATGGATTGCCGGCTCGACGACACTTCTCAATCGATGCAGGAAATTGTCGATGAAGGCGTGCGCCGTGCCTATCTGCACCCCGAGAACAAGCTGCGCGCCTCTATCCTCGCCGACCCGGCCTTCACCCGGCGCAATACCAAGGACAACACCCCGAGTGTCTTGCATGTCGAGATGGTAACCGGCGACAAAGTCTCCGTCGATGTCGCGGCCAAGGGTGGCGGGTCGGAGAATAAATCCAAATTCAAGATGATGAACCCGAGCGACAATATTGTCGACTGGGTGCTGGAAATGATCCCGCAAATGGGCGCGGGCTGGTGCCCTCCCGGGATGCTCGGCATTGGCATTGGCGGCACCGCCGAACGCGCCGTACTTCTGGCCAAGCAAAGTCTGATGGACCCGATCGATATGGGACAGCTTAAAGAACGTGGCCCACGCAACGATATCGAGGAAATGCGCATCGAGATTTTCGACAAGGTCAACGCGCTCGGCATTGGCGCGCAGGGTCTGGGCGGACTGTCGACGATATTGGACGTCAAGATCAACGACTGGCCCTGCCACGCCGCTGGCAAGCCGGTTGCGATGATCCCCAATTGCGCTGCCACGCGCCACGCCCATTTCACATTGGATGGCAGCGGCCCCGCCTATCTCGAAGCGCCAAAGCTCGAAGAATGGCCGGATGTCAACTGGACGCCCTCATCCGAAGCGAAACGCGTGCATCTCGACCAGCTGGATGCGGCAGAAGTGGCGACCTGGAAACATGGCGACCGCCTGCTGCTCAACGGCAAGATGCTGACCGGCCGCGATGCCGCGCACAAGAAAATCAAGGATATGCTGGAAGCCGGCGAAGAATTGCCGGTCTCGTTCAAGGGGCGCGTTATCTATTATGTCGGCCCCGTCGATCCGGTTGGAGAAGAAGTGGTTGGCCCCGCCGGTCCGACCACCGCTACGCGGATGGACAAGTTTACCGACATGATGCTTGAACAGGGCCTGCTCGCCATGGTCGGCAAGGCCGAGCGCGGGCTGGATACGGTCGGCTCGATCAAGAAACACAAGAGCGCCTATCTGATGGCGGTCGGCGGCAGCGCCTATCTGGTGTCGCGGGCGATCAAGGGATCGAAGGTTGTCGGCTTCGAAGAGCTCGGCATGGAAGCGATCTACGAATTTGAAGTGCAGGATATGCCGGTAACGGTCGCGGTCGATTCCGAAGGGCAGAGTGTGCACCATCTGGCGCCATTGGTGTGGCAGGAGAAGATCAAGCGGGAGGGATTGCTGGAGGGCGTTTGAACCCGCGGGGTTGAAGCGTCGCCCCTGCGCAGGGGCGATGGTCTAGCTCTTGCGCGCTGCGCGCATCCGCTCCACCCATAGCTGGACATCCATCTGATCATCGCCCTCAAGACGCGACGCATATTTTTCGACGGCACCGTAAACCTCGGCCCAACGTTCTTCCATGCGCACGACGTTTTCGGGATGGCTGACCAGATTATTCCTGTGCGCAGCTGACGGAATCTTTTGTCCGCCAATGACAATGGCATCCAATTGGCCTATATTGAAGCCATGTATATTTTTGTCATCTTCCTGTGCGGTGTCGCCAATTTCGCGATGCACAAGGCCATGCTCGAGAGCAATCATCCGGTCATGGCCGAAGCGCGTGGCAGTTTCCGGAAAATTCTCGGTCCCCATGGCAGTTATTTTCTCGAGTTCTTCATGCTCGTTGCAGCGATGATTTTTGCCAATATGGGCATGCTGACCGCGGTGATTTTCTATTTCGTCTACACGCTCGCCAATTGCGCGGCGGCCTGGGTACTTTTTTTCCATAAACCGTAAGATTAGAGGGGCTTGTTACCCGGGACAGAAGACGCTGTTTATCCGACTACGAATGTAGTTTATCGAAAGCCGGTATCGGCTGCAACCAATTGGAAATAGCAGCGCCCCATTCGAAACGGATGGCTTTTGGGGGGATTATCTTGAACGACAGAATATGGGCTTTGACCGGTATTGCCATAGGTGCGATGATTACGTCATCCCTTTTCCCCATGGCAGCACAGGCCCAGACGGCGGACCTGTCCTCCCTGCAGCCGCGCACCGAAAGCGGCCGGCAGATATATGATGCGGGTCAATTTTCCCGCTTCAATCCCCGCACGGCGCTGGACATGGTCCGTCAGGTGCCCGGCTTCACCATCGACACAGGAGACAGCGACGAACGCGGCCTCGGGCAGGCCGACGAAAATGTCCTGATCAATGGCGCGCGTATCTCGGGCAAGAATATCGACGCCTTCACATTCCTCGGCCGGATTTCCGCAGCCAATGTCTTGAGGATCGAAATTGTCGACGGAGCGACGCTGAGCATTTCCGGCCTGTCCGGCCAGGTGCTCAATCTCGTCACCAATGTCAGCGAGAAAAGCGGGCTGAGCGGCAATTTCAAATGGGAACCGCAATGGCGGCGCTCGGGTAACAACTGGCTGGCTGGAGAAGCCTCGATCAGCGGCAAGCTGGGCAAAGGCGATTTCACCCTGTCGATCGAAAATGACGCCGCACGCAACGGCGTCGAAGGGCCGGAACAGGTCACCGACCGCTTTGGCAACCTGCTGTTCGAGCGGGACGAGATCGCCCGCTATCGTCAGGACGCACCGAAGCTGAGCGGTTCCTATAGCCGCGCCAGTGCTGGCGGCGCGCTGTTCAACGCCAATGCCGCCTATCAGATTTACCGGGGCCGGGAGTCGGTCGCTACCAACCGGACACAAGCCGGCCAGGCGGATATTTTAGAACTGTATAACAGCCGCGAAAACGAGTGGAATGCCGAATTCAGCACGGATTATGAATTTCCGCTCGGCAATGGCCGGCTGAAGCTCATCGGCTTGCAGCGGTTCGAGCATAGTCCGGTTACCGACTTTTTCGGACAGACTTTTTCCGACGGCGTCACGCCCGCCCGAGGTAGCCGGTTTGACCGGGTGACCGACGAGGGGGAGTCCATCCTGCGCGCGGAATATGGCTGGAAGACAACGGGCGGAACCGACTGGGGCATCAGCGTCGAAGGCGCCTATAATTTCCTCGACAATGAGGGCTCTCTGGAAGTGCTTGATCCACAAGGCGTGTATCAGCCGGTCGTGCTCACCAATGCGGATAGCACAGTGACCGAATATCGCGGCGAGGTCATTGGTTCCTATGGACAGCCCCTGTTGGAAAATCTGAGTCTTCAGGCAACCCTGGGCGGCGAATATAGCAAGATCAGCCAGAGCGGAGCGGCGGGTGAGAGCCGGTCTTTCATCCGGCCGAAAGGATCTGTCTCGCTGGCATGGCGACCGCAGCCCGATCTTGACATCAGCCTGAAAGTCGAGCGATCGGTGGGTCAGCTGAACTTCTTCGATTTTGTTCAGTCGGTCGATGTCTCGCAGAATAGTGGCAATGCCGGCAATCCCGGGCTGGTACCGCCGCAAAGCTGGCGAGCGGAACTGGAGGCGACACAGAAGCTGGGACCATGGGGCTCGCTGACCGTCAATATCTATGGCGAGAAATTCAGCGATATTGTCGATTCCATCCCGATCACGGCGACCACCGAGGCGCGCGGCAATCTCGACAGCGCAACCAGCTATGGTGTGGAAATGGTGACCAGCATATTATTCGATCCGATCGGATGGAAGGGAGCCAAGCTCGACTTTGAAGGAGAAGTCCGGCGGAGTTCGCTGCGCGATCCGCTCACAGGCATTCACCGGCGGATCAGCGACGACAAGATATACAGCTACGAAGCCACTTTGCGGCACGATATCCCGGGCAGCAACTGGGCATGGGGCGCGGGTGTTGAAGAATCCCGCTACTCGGATTTTCTGCGGCTGGACCAGATCACCCGCTTCCGCACGGGCGCGCCCTATAGCTGGATATTTGTCGAGCATAAGGACGTGCTGGGGCTGACGGTACAGGCCAATCTGGGCAATCTGTTCGGTCGCGCCGAAAATTTTACCCGCACGGCCTATGGTGATCTTCTGGGTCAGCCCGGGGGTCTGGATCGCGACTTTATAAGAGGTCGTCGCAACGGTCCGGTCGCCTTTGTCGAGGATCGCAGCCGCGAGTTCGGTCTGATTTACCGTTTGACCGTCAGCGGCAGCTTCTGACGCACCGCGCCGGTGAATTTATAGCCGGATAGACTTTCGGTGCGGGCAGTCCTACATCCGCACCCATGCCACCTGATTATGCCACCCAG
This sequence comes from uncultured Sphingorhabdus sp., assembly GCA_963974765.1. GTDB lineage: Bacteria > Pseudomonadota > Alphaproteobacteria > Sphingomonadales > Sphingomonadaceae > Parasphingorhabdus. Next base: position 1,533,336 of record CAXBEI010000001.1, on the reverse strand, counting down.
GGTCAGATCGACCCGCCGATGATCCCCACGCTCAAGCGTTTCCTGCCCTATCTCTGGCCCAAGGGAGAGCCGGCGTTACGGCTGCGGATCATTGTCGCGGGATTGCTGGTTCTTTGTGCCAAGGCCGCCATTCTCACGATGCCTTTCATCTACAAGGCGGTTATCGATGGCATGTCCGACGATGCACTGGGCACCGAGCTGACGGTTTTGCTCGCGCTTGTAGCGGCTTATGGTCTGGCGCGGTTCGGTCAGGTGATGTTCGACAATTTGCGGAACATTGTTTTTGAAAAGGTCGGCCAGCAGGCAGCCCGCCGCCTCGCCACCAATGTTTTTACCCATCTTCACAGCCTGTCGCTGCGCTTTCATCTCGGTCGTCGCACCGGCGAAGTCACCAAGATCATCGAACGCGGCACCAAGAGCATCGATATCATGCTCTATTTTCTGCTGTTCAACATTGCCCCTACGGTCGTCGAACTGACCGCAGTGCTGATCATCTTCCAGATCAAATTCGGCTTCGGGCTGGTTGCCGCGACGATGGCAATGGTCGCTATCTATATCACCTTCACCCGCAAGGTGACCGACTGGCGCAACGCGCTGCGGGCGAAGATGAACGACATGGACACAAGGGTGATCGGCCGCTCGGTTGATGCTTTGCTCAACTACGAGACGGTCAAATATTTCACCGCCGAACAGCGCGAGGCCGAACGCTATGACAAGGCGATGCGGGACTGGGCCAATGCCGCGGTCAAATCGGAAAACTCGCTTGGCATGCTCAATATCGGCCAGTCGATCATCACCAACCTGACGATGATCGGGGCGATGGCATTCAGCGTTTACGGCTGGCAACAGGGTGATCTGACGGTTGGTGATCTGGTATTGGTCAACGCGCTGCTGATGCAGCTGTTCCGCCCGCTCGACCTACTCGGCATGGTCTATCGCACTATCCGCCAGGGACTCGTCGACATGGACGCAATGTTCAAACTGATCGATACAGAACAGGAAGTGGTCGACAAGCCGGGCGCCAAGCCGCTGCAGGTTTCCGATGGCGCTGTGCGGTTCGAGAATGTGGTGTTCAACTATGATGATGATCGCCAGATCCTGCACGGCCTCGACTTCGAAGTGCCGCCCGACGGGACGCTTGCCATTGTCGGGCCTTCCGGCGCCGGCAAGTCGACGATCGCGCGGTTGCTGTTCCGTTTCTATGATCCGCAAGCCGGACGGATATTGATCGACGGTCAGGACATATCCGAAGTCACCCAGCACAGCCTGCGTGGTGCAATCGGTATCGTTCCGCAGGACAGCGTGCTGTTCAACGACAGCATCGGCTATAATATCGGCTATGGCCGTGAAGGCGCGACCCAGGCAGAGATCGAGGAAGCCGCACGCGGAGCAGCACTGGATGGCTTTATCGCCAAACTACCCGATGGCTATGATACGCAGGTCGGCGAGCGCGGACTTAAATTGTCCGGCGGCGAAAAGCAGCGCGTTGCCATTGCCCGCACATTGCTGAAGAATCCGCCGATCCTGATATTGGACGAAGCCACCTCGGCGCTCGACAGCCGCACAGAGGACGAGATCCAGGCGACTCTCGCGAAGATATCGGAGCGGCGCACCACCTTGATCATCGCGCACCGGCTCTCGACGATCACCCACGCCGACGAGATCATCGTGCTCAACGAAGGCCGCATCGCAGAACGCGGCAGCCACCGGCAGTTGCTGGTCAAACGCGGACTCTATGCGGACATGTGGAAGCGGCAGGCCGAGGACCAGCGGGAGAAGGTGTGACCATCCGTCCGGATTACAATTTCGGTCAATTTTCGCTTTTGCGGTTTCGCATAGTGCGGTCTCTGGCTAGGAAAGAAGAATGACCGCAGCACTCCTTCCCCTGCTCAAATCAACCTTTGGCTATAGCAGCTTTCGCGGCATGCAGGACCAGGTGATGGAACGGGTGATGGCGAAGCAGAATGTGCTCGCCGTCATGCCGACCGGTTCCGGCAAATCGCTCTGCTACCAGTTGCCTGCCATCGCCAACAAAGGCACGACGATCGTGATTTCTCCGCTGATCGCGCTGATGCACGATCAGTTGCGCAGCGCCGAAGCGGTCGGGATCAGGGCGGCCACCCTCACCTCTGCCGATGACAATCGCGCCGAGACGATTGCCCGTCTCAAGGCAGGCGAACTGGACCTGCTCTACGCCGCACCGGAACGCGCATCGCAATCGCATTTCCGGGAATTGCTGGAGCAGACCGATATTTCGCTCTTCGCCATCGATGAAGCGCATTGCGTTTCCGAATGGGGGCATGACTTCCGGCCCGATTACCGTTTACTCCGCCCCCTTCTCGACCATTTTGGCTCTGTGCCGCGGCTGGCACTCACCGCCACTGCCGACGCGCATACACGCGACGATATTTTGGTGCAGTTGGGAATCGAGCAGGATGGCCTGATCCTCGCCGGTTTTGACCGGCCCAATATTCGCTACAGCATGAGCCCGCGCGCCGGACTGGCACGGCAGATTGGCGATCTGGTCGATCGCGTTCCGGGACCGGGCATTGTCTATGCCCAGACCAGGGCTGCAACCGAGAAAATGGCCAGCCAGATCGCCGCCACCGGACGCAGCGCGCGGGCTTATCACGCTGGACTACCGCCGGAAGTCCGCCAGCAGAACCAGCATGATTTTGTCGCTTCGGAAGATATGGTGATGGTCGCTACCATCGCCTTCGGCATGGGTATCGACAAGCCGGATGTACGCTTTGTCGCCCACGCCGGACTGCCGAAATCGATCGAAGCTTATTATCAGGAAACCGGACGTGCCGGCCGCGACGGCGACCCGGCCGAAGCGCATATGTTCTGGGGTGCGGAAGATTTCGCCAGGGCAAGGCAGCGGCTCGGCGAGATCGACAAGACCCGGCTGGAGAGCGAGCGGACGAGGCTGGCTGCTTTGGGCGGTCTGGTCGAAACCGCAGGCTGCCGGCGGGCGATTTTGCTCCGGCATTTCGGTGAACATCCAGCGGAGCAATGCGGGAATTGCGACAATTGCCTGAACGCCCCGAAAACCCGCAACGTCACCGAACTGGCACGCAAATTCCTGTCCGCGGTCTATCGCACAGGACAGAGTTTCGGAGTCACCCATCTCGAAGCGGTGCTTACCGGACGGCAGGATGAGAAAATCCTCTCGCGCGGTCATGACCAGCTTTCGGTGTTCGACATTGTCGGAGAAGAGGAAGCCGCTCTGATCAAGCCGGTATCGCGGTCGCTCTTGCTCCGCGATGCGCTGCGCAACACCGAGCATGGCGGCCTGATGTTCGGTCCCGAGGCGCGTAAGATTCTCAAGGGCGAGCAGGAAGTCGCGATTGTCGAACCGCCCAAACGGACATCGCGCAAACGGCGCGGTGCCAGTGCCTCGCCTAACCCGTTCGGTGATCCCTTGTTCGAGGCGCTGCGTGCAAAGCGTATGGAACTTGCCAAGGAATTGGGCGTCCCGCCTTATGTGATCTTCCACGATAGCGTGCTGCGTGATATGACCGGCCTGAAGCCGGGCAGCCTGTCCGCACTCAGTGAGCTTCCCGGTGTCGGGGCGGCGAAACTGGAGAAACATGGGGAAGCTTTTCTGGCCGTCATCCGCGATGTGACCGAAGCAGCATAGGTCGATTTATGAAAATCCTGCCCGCCTTATTGCCCATTGCCTTGATCAGCTGCAGCGCGGCAACCGCAACCGATACACAATTTTCGACAGAGGAGACCCAGAACATGTTCCGGAAAATCAACGACAATATTAGCGTCTCGCCGCAAATCACCCTGGAAGATGTCGCCGCAGCCAAGGCTGAAGGAGTGAGCCTGATCATCAATAACCGCCCCGATGGCGAAGACCCGTCCGCCCCGCAAAGCGCCGACATTGAAGCGGCGGCTCGCGACGCTGGCATGAAATATATCGCGATCCCGATTACCCATAGCGGCTTTTCCGGGCCGCAGGTTGAAGCGATGATCGCCGCACTTGCTGACGGGGACAAGACCCTCGCCTATTGCCGTTCCGGCACACGATCCACATTGCTGTGGGCGCTGGCGCAGGCGAAACAGGGTGTCGAAGCGGATGAAATCTCCCGGCTTGCCGGCAATGCAGGCTATGACATCACCCCGGTACGCGCGATGATTGATGCGCTGTCTGCGGGAAGTTGATCGCGGGATATGGACAGCCACTAACATTTGTGTAAGTAGCAGGAGTCATGGAAAACCTGCCATCCCCGACTGACTGGGCCGTCCCGATGTTCGTCATCACGGTCGCCATGGAGTGGTTGTGGAGCCGCAAGAATAAGAAGATCCGTTATGAAACCCGGGATGCTCTCACATCCCTGGCCCTTGGCACCGGCAGCGTTGTCGCCGGCATCCTGACCGGCGGCTTTGTTCTGGCGCTCAGCCTGTGGGTCTATCAATATCGCCTCCTCGATATCGAAATAAGCTGGCCGAGCGCGCTCTGGATCGTGCCACTGGCCTTCGTGCTGGATGATCTGGCTTATTACTGGTTTCACCGCACAGCGCACCGGGTGAGATGGTTCTGGGCCGCACATGTCATCCATCACAGCAGCCAGCATTATAATCTCACCACGGCGCTGCGTCAGACCTGGACCGGCTTTTTTGCGCTCAGCTTCCTGTTCCGCATGCCGCTGTTTCTGATCGGTTTTCCGCCGACGCTGATCTTTTTCCTCGCGGGACTGAACCTGGTCTATCAATATTGGATCCACACCGAGGCGATTGACCGGATGCCGCGCTGGTTCGAAGCGGTGATGAACACGCCGTCGCACCATCGCGTCCATCATGCGACCAATCCGCGCTATCTCGACCGCAATTATGCCGGTGTTTTCATTATCTGGGACAAGATGTTCGGCACCTATGAAGCGGAGACCGATGCCGAGAAAATCCAATATGGCATCGTCAAGAATCTCGACAGCTTCAATCTGCTGTGGGCTGCCTTTCATGAATGGATCGGCATCGCAAAGGATTTGTGGAGCGCTCCGTGGCGCTACAAAATCAACTATTTGATAAAACCGCCCGGGTGGAGCCATGATGGCTCCAGAGAAAGCAGCGAAGCCATAAAGGCGCGCTGGGCAGAACAGGAGAGAGTTACATGGCAGAATTTGACTACATCGTCATCGGCGGCGGTTCCGCCGGCAGTGCCGTCGCGGGACGGCTGAGCGAAGATGGCAAGCGCACGGTTTGCCTGATCGAAGCGGGCGGACGCAATAATAATTTCCTTGTAAAAACGCCGGGAATGCTGCCGTTTCTACCGAAAGGCACCAACTGGAAATTCGATACGGTTCCGCAAAAGGGTCTCAACGGCCGCACCGGCTATCAGCCGCGCGGACGCGGGCTCGGCGGATCAAGCGCGATCAACGCGATGATCTATATCCGCGGCAATAAATGGGATTATGACAATTGGGCGGCCCAAGGCTGTGCCGGCTGGTCCTATGACGATGTCCTGCCCTATTTCAAGAAATCCGAAAGCAATGAACGCGGCGGCGACGATTATCATGGCGGCGACGGTCCGCTTTCGGTGTCCGACCAGAAATGGCCGAATCCGGGCAGCGTCGCCTTTGTCGAAGCGGCGCGGAATCTGCAGATCCCCATTCTCGATGATTTCAATGGCGAGAAACAGGAAGGCATGGGCATTTATCAGGTCACGCAAAAAGGCGGCGAACGCTGGACTGCGGCGCGTGCCTATGTCGACCCCGCTCGCTCTCGCTCCAATCTGACAATCAAGACCAAATCGCTGGTCGAGAAGCTGACGATCAAAGACGGGCGGGTTACCGGCGTCCAGATCAAACGCGGTTCCGGCAGCGAAACGATCAACGCGCGTGCGGCTGTCGTGCTGTCTGCCGGTGCCTTTGGATCGCCACATATCCTGCAATTGTCCGGCATTGGTCCGGCTGCGCATCTGAAAGACAAGGGTGTCGATGTCGTTGTCGACAAGCCCGAAGTCGGAGCCAATCTGAAGGATCATATCGATTTTGTCTCCGGCTACCAGACCGAGTCCAAAGAGCTGGTCGGCGATTCGCTTGCAGGCACCGTGCGCATGGCAAAGGCTATCTTCCAGCACCGTTTCAAGCGGACCGGCATCATGACCACGCCTTATGCCGAAGCCGGTGGCTTCTGGAGCAGCGGTCCGGATGTCCCTGCCCCCGATATCCAGTATCATTTCGTTCCGGCGATGCTCGAAGATCACGGACGCGAGCCGGTCAAGGGTCATGGCTTCAGCTGTCACGCCTGTGTGCTGCGCCCGCATAGCAAGGGCACGGTCCGGCTGAACGATCAGGATCCGGAGTCCCAGCCGGCCATTGACCCGAATTTTCTCGATGATGACCGGGATATCGACACGCTGCGCAAGGGTGTCCGGCACATGAAACGGATATTGGAAACACCGCCGCTGACCGAATTCTCACCGACCGACAGGCATCCGATAGACATCAACAATGATGCGGCGCTGGACAAGCTGATCCGCGACCGCGCCGATACCGTCTATCACCCGGTCGGCACCTGCCGGATGGGCGGAGATGATGAAGCGGTGGTCGATGCACGGCTGAAATTCCGCGGACTGGAAGGTCTTTATATCGCCGATGCCTCGATCATGCCGGAAATCATCAGCGGTAACACCAATGCGCCGAGCATCATGATCGGTGAGCGGGCGGCGGAGTTCATCAAGGCCGATCTGGCCGGCTAACGGGTTTCGCTGCCGACTGGTCGATGCGCCTAGAATCTCTCGATCGACAGGGAAATCAGGATGATGAGACAAACGAACAGGGTCAGACCTGTCGTCACAAGGAGGACGTGTCTCGGCGAGACACGCTCCTTGGACCATTTGGCTGGGCGACCGGCAAGCGGCATTTTCCCCGAGGCCAGCGACAGCAGGATTGCGACCGCGAGAGTCACAAGCAGCCCGATAAGATTCCACCACATCCAGAAAAGGCCGGGCTGGAACTGCCAGAAATAGAGGTTGAGGGCGACCCCGGTCAGAAAGCCGATATTGCTGCTCAGGACGGTCCTGCGCCGCCAAAGGATGGCGATCAGAAACACGCCCAGGACCGGGCCGTAGAGCGCAGAACCAACCTTGTTGATCGCTTCGATGACCGTGGCAGAAATATCGCCCGAATAGATCGAGAAATAGAGGATCAGCCCGCCCCAAAGCAGCGCCAGAAGGCGCGCCAGCCTGATTTCCTGACGGGAATTGCCAAGCTGCAGGCCAAAGCCCTTCATATCCGCGATCGTCACCGCCGACAGCGAATTCACCGCCGAGCTCAGCGTTGACATCGCCGCCGACATGATCGCAACCAGCAACAGGCCGATGATGCCATGGGGCAGAAATTCGAGAATGAAAAAGGGCATCAGATAGTCCGGACGATCATCCGGAATGAGCGCCAGAAAGGCGCTGTCCCCCGATGCAATCACGCCGACCGCCAGGCCGGTGATGCAATAGAGAAGCGTCACGGGAAAACGCAGCAAAGCGTTCGCCGTAAGCAATTTGCGAACATCCCCGAGACTTTTGGCCGAGAGCGACCGCTGGGCCTGGGTCTGGTCGCAGGCATAATAGGAGACATAGAGCACGAAGCCGCCAAACAGCATCGGTAACAGGGCAAATTCGTCGGTCACAAGCCCCGCATAGGTCCAGTCCACAACCCGCAACCGCTCCGGATCTATGCTCGCCCAGAATATGTCGAAGCCGCCGATGAACGTGATTGCATAAGCCAGACAGACCAGCAGTCCGAAGACGATCAGCACCATCTGGATCGCGTCGGCGTAGACCACCGCCCGGATGCCGCCGAGAAAGGAATAGACGATGGTGATTATGCTGATCGCCAGGATCGACTGGAGGAATGGAACGCCCAGAACCGCCTCGATGATGATACCGGTCGTATAGACCATGATACCGGTACCAAAGGCGCGGACGATCTGGAACGAGATACTGATCAGGAAGCGCGTTGACCGGCCGATCCGCTGTTCCAGAAAATCAAATATGCTGATCACACCCGAGCGATAGAGTGGTGGCATGATCACGAACATCACCAGCAACATTGCCAGAGGTAACGCAAATTCAAAGGTCAGCCATTTCAGCCCGCCGCCTTCCCGCAAGCCGACAAAGGCCGGTGCGGATATGAAGCTGATCGCCGATAATTGAGTGGCCATGGCCGACAGGCCGAGGGGAAACCAGCCGATCCCCTTGTTACCAAGGAAATAGTCGCCCTCGTCATTCTGCTCGCTCACGAACAGTCCGAACATAAGCATCGCTGCGAGATAGCCAATCACCACTATATAGTCGAAGCTGTTCATATGTTCAGTTCAAGACCTGTGGTGTTTCATCAGTGACAAAAAAATGGCCGGGATGTTTTCACATCACCGGCCATAAAGTTATTTGTTCGCAGGAGGAACAATGTGAGGCGCCGACCGGTTTTGGGAGGAGAAGGCCGGCGCCAAACTGGTTAGCCTTTGGCAAATTCCGGATAGGCTTCGACACCCACTTCGGCGATATCCATTCCGAGCATTTCCTGCTCTTCAGTCGGACGAACACCGATGGTGTATTTCAGCGCAAACCAGACGATTGAGCTCATGACCATCACGAACACGCCAGTAGCGACAACACCGGTCAACTGCGCCGTGAACGGCACTTCGGTGTTGGAGAAAGGAACGATCAACGTGCCCCAGATGCCGGCCAGAAGGTGAACCGGAATGGCGCCTACGACGTCATCGATCTTGAGCTTGTCGAGCATCGGAACTGCGAAGACAACAATCGCGCCGCCGATACCACCGATAAGCAACGCTTGTGGTACCGATGGGGTCAATGGTTCTGCCGTGATCGAAACCAGACCAGCCAGTGCACCGTTGAGCGCCATCGTAACGTCGATCTTCTTGTACAGTAGCTGTGTCAGGATAATCGCAACCACAACACCGCCAGCCGCAGCCATATTGGTGTTCACAAAGATCTTGGAAACATCGCTGATATCGCTGATCGTGCCCATTGCGAGCTGCGATGCGCCGTTGAAACCGAACCAGCCGAGCCACAAGATGAACGTACCCAGAGTTGCGAGCGGAATGCTCGAACCTGGCATTACGGTAACCTTGCCATTAACATAGCGTCCGAGACGGGGGCCAATGATCAAGGCACCAGCCAAAGCCGCCCAGCCACCAGTCGAGTGGACCAATGTGGAACCGGCAAAGTCACTGAAGCCCATTGCGTCGAGCCAGCCTGCGCCCCATTCCCAGCTGACGATCACGGGATAGATGAACCCGGTCAGCACGAAAACGAAGATGAAGAACGGAATGACTTTCACCCGCTCTGCAACCGTGCCTGAAACAATCGAGGCTGTGGTTGCACAGAAGACCATCTGGAAGAACCAGTCGGAAGCCACCGAATAACCGGTGTCAACATCCGCCTCGCCGACGCCCTGCATGGCATAAGGGAAGTCAGCGATACCGAAATAGCCTCCTTCGAAACCAGGATAGGCAATCGAGTAGCCGATAAACCAGAACATGATACCGGCGATTGAATAGAGTCCGATGTTTTTCAGACATTGCATCGACACGTTCTTGGAACGCACAAGGCCGGCTTCCAGCATGGCAAAGCCTGCCGCCATCCACATGACCAGGAACCCGCCAAGCAGGAACAACAAGGTGTTTAGAATATAGGCTGTATTTGCGCTGGGGTCGGCCACTTCAGCCACCTCCTGCGCAAGCGCGGGAGCGGCGGTCGCCATCATCGCCAGCCCTGCGGAAATTGTTAAGAATTTTTTCATTATCATGCTTCCCCGATTAAATTGCTGTGTCGCCGGTTTCGCCGGTGCGGATGCGGACGGCGTCTTCGAGACCGAGCGTGAAGATCTTGCCGTCACCAATCGATTCCGTCCCTGCGGCAGTCTGGATCGCCTCGACCGCCTGGGCCGCGACAGCGCTGCTGCAAGCGACCTCGATTTTCAGCTTCGGAACCATGTTGGTGGTATATTCCGCGCCGCGATAGACTTCCGTCTGGCCCTTTTGCCGACCGAAGCCTTTGACTTCGGTTACGGTCATGCCGGTAACACCGACACCGGTCAGCGCTTCACGAACATCGTCAAGCTTGAACGGTTTGATTATGGCTATGATAAATTTCATTACGCCCCCTATTGTTGTTGCGGGGGATTCTTAGCAAAGCCCGTGCCAGAATCAGAAGGCTTTGGATTCAAACGATTTTCATGAAATCGAGACTCTTAAGGAAGAGTAAATATTGTGCATTGCAGCACAAGTGCACAAATTTTAAGCAGACTGCTCGGCCAGTTTCGCCATTATCGCAGGAATGACCTTTTCGGTCTCGCGCCGGCCGATATCGATCAGTTCGTCGGCGCGGAAGAAATTCTGGATATCGATATGGCCGACCGGCGGCGACATCGCGAAATCGGGCGGATCGAGCGCCAGCGAATAGCGACCAAGGTTGCGCAGCGACAGTCCGACCGACGCCTTGATGATCGCAATACTATTGGGTTCCTTGGCGCTGTTCTCCGTAATACCTGCGGCGATCGAGCGATTGATGAAATCATCCTGCAGGTTGACCGACAGGCACAGAGCTTCGGGCGCGAGCGCCCGCACCGGGGAAACCGGAACCGGCAAGGCAGCGCCGCCGTCGACGAGCAGGCGGCCTTCATGTTCGACCGGCTTGAATATGCCGGGCAGCGACATGGAGGCCCGGACCGCCGGCACCAGCTTGCCGGATTTCATCACAATCGTATCGCCGGTGCGCAGGTCGGCAGCAACCGCCGCGACCGGGAAGGGCAAATCCTTGAAGTCGAGATGGCCGAGTTCGGTCTCCAGCTCTTTCTCGATATTGCGCGCGCCCATGACCGCGCCGCGCTTGAAATAGGGATCCATGAAGCGCAGCATATTGCGGAAATTGACGTTGCGGGCCATGTCTTCGAGATAATCGAGCTTGCCGACGGCATAGCTCGCGCCGATAATGGCGCCCATCGAGGTGCCGGCAATGGCGGCGATTTCCAGCGGGCTATCGTCGATCGCCCGCAGCACCCCGATATGGGTCCAGCCGAGACCGGCTCCACCGCCCAGCGCGAGGGAAATTTTTCCGGCACCGGTCATAATGACACATCCTCCGCCAATATCGCTTTCGCTTCGGCCAGATCCTCTGCCAGCACCATCACCCGGGCGGGCAAAGCGATGCCGGCGCCCTCGACAATATTGACATTGCTGTCGAAACAGACCGCGCCGATGCCGGCGGCTTCCAGCCGTCCGCGGATGATCTCCGCTTCGACGCCGTGCATGTGCCGGGACAGTTCAACCAGGCTCATGATCTATTGCTCGCCAAAATAGCGGTCCGTCGCGCGTGTCGTCAGGCCGTCGATACTTTTCACCCGCCCGGCGGACTTGGCCACCCAGGCCTCCGGATCGGCCTGGCGGTGATATTTGACCAATGTTTGGCGCTCGGCCTTCATATCCATCTGCGGCACGCCCCAGCCGCAGCTGGCCTGTATGCTGTTGATCTTTATATCGAAAATCTGGCGGGTGCCGGGCAGAAGGTCGAAATGCGCGGCCAGTTCTTCCCAGCCGTCATCCTGCGGCAGCACCGGCTTTCCACTGCCATAGAGCCGCATGATCAGCGCCGGGTTAGCAAAATTATTGAACATGATGGTGATCCGGCCGTCGGCGACCAGATGGGCATGAGTTTCATTGCCCGACCCGCCCAGATCAAGGTAGGCAACGCGGTCGGGTCCGATCACCCGGAACGCATCATAGCCCTTGGGCGACAGATTGATCCGGCCGTCCGCCGCAGCAGTCGCGACGAAGAACATCGGCTGCTTGGCGATGAATGCGATATGATCATCATTCAGCGCATCAAAAAATTCCGCCATATTCCGCCCTTCTCAGTAAAATGGTCCGCCAAACAGAAGCTTCCAGACCGCAACCAGCAGCCAGTGGATCACTATCACAGGCCACAGGGACTGCGAAACGATCCGGATATGGGTCAATACTATGCCGAGGATGAACGTAGCAAATAGAAACGAGGGCTGCAGGAATATTGCCGACCATGGCGGGCCAAAGGTCAGCGCTTGCACCGGATGCCAGAGCACGAACAGGCCGATCGAAAGCCAGTTGCCCCAGCGTTGCGAGACGGTTGCGAACCAGGACAGCAGCACGCCGCGAAAGACCAGCTCTTCGACAAGGGCGGGGACGACGAACAGGATGGCGGCGGCGATCAGCGACGACGGGAGATCGGTGACGGGATCGAAGCGGAGCCAGCCGCCCAGAAATCCTGACAATGCGATAATTGCAGCGGCCGGGAGTGCAATGCCCAGAGCGGCTTTCCAGCGACCGGCGGCGGGCCAGACTTGCAACGCGCGCCAAGTCTGCTTGACGGCGGCGACCGGCACCGCGGCTACCAACTCGCCCCGGCGTCGATGGCGGCCTGCTCCCCGTCCCGGGTTTGCCGTCCGAGAACGGCGTTGCGATGCGGAAAGCGACCGAATTTCGCGATCACGTCGCGATGCTCGTTGGCGAATTTCTGGTTGCTGCCGAGTTTGGTGAACAGGGTGACGGACCTGTTTTGCAGCTGGATATCTTCCGCATGCATGAACGGCATATAGAGGAAAGCGCGCTGATCCTCGGGCAATTGCGCGTCGAGTTCCAGATCCACCGCCTTTTCGGCAATCTGCTGCGCCAGATGATCGGTGGAAAAAGCGTCGGCGCTGTCACGGAACATATTGCGCGGGAACTGGTCGAACAGGATGACGGCGGCCAGCGCGGTTTCCGGCGCAGTCAGGAAATCGTCGGCGGTTTTCGATTTCTGCTCTTCCCAGAGTTCGAGGAACCGCTCCCTGATCTGATCATCGGTGGCATCGCTCTTGGCCCACCAGTCCTTGGGGTCAAGCTCCTGAAACCAGAAGGACAATATCTCGGCAGGCCAGTTCATCGGGATGAGCTCGAAATCATCATGCCGGTTCCAGGCTTACGCCGTCCCCCCGACGGTCAGACCTTCCACCAGCAGGGTCGGCTGGCCGACGCCGGCCGGCACCGACTGTCCGCCCTTGCCGCACATGCCGACGCCTTCGTCGAGCGCCATGTCGTTGCCGATACCGGCGACCTTGGTCAGCACGGTCGGGCCGTCACCGATCAGCGTCGCGCCCTTGATCGGCGCGCCGAGCTTGCCATTTTCGATTTTGTAGGCCTCGGTACAGGAGAAGACGAATTTGCCCGAGACGATGTCGACCTGCCCGCCGCCGAAGCTTTTGGCGTAGATGCCGTTCTTCACCCGGCTCATCAGCTCGTCCGGATCATCATTCCCGCCACGCATGAACGTGTTGGTCATTCGCGGCATCGGCGCATGGGCATAGCTTTCGCGGCGGCCGTTGCCGGTTGCCGGAACGCCCATCAGGCGCGCGTTCAGCCGGTCCTGCATATAGCATTTCAATATGCCATCCTCGATCAGGATATTTTCCTGCGTCGGCGTGCCTTCGTCGTCGATGCTCAGCGAACCGCGCCGCTCCCGGATCGAACCATCGTCGACCACGGTGACGCCGGGCGCAGCGACGCGCTGGCCGATCTTGCCGGAAAAGGCACTGGTACCCTTGCGATTGAAATCGCCTTCGAGGCCATGGCCGATCGCTTCGTGGAGAATGATGCCGGGCCAGCCGGGGCCGAGCAGGACGGTCTGTTCGCCCGCTGGCGCATCCACGCTTTCGAGATTGACCAGAGCCTGCGCCAGGGCCTCGTCGACAGCGCGGTTCCAGCGCGCTTCTTCGAACAGTTCGTCATAGAGATAACGCCCGCCCATGCCGAAGCTGCCGCTTTCACGCCGGCCGTTCTGTTCTGCGACAATCGATACATTGAGCCGCACCAGAGGGCGAACGTCGGTGGCGACAAAGCCGTCGGGACGAACGATTTCGACAACGCTCCAGCTGCCGGACAGACCGACGGAAACCTGGGCAACGCGGGGATCGCGCGCCCGCGCTGCGGCATCAATCTGCTGGCAAAGCGCGACTTTCTTGGCGAACGGAATCGCCTCCAGCGGATTGGCTTCGCCATATAGATGCCGGTTGTTGCCGCGCGGGGGCGGGGCTTTCTCGCCCTTTGCCGGGTCGAGCAATTTCAGGGTCTGGGCAGCGCGCTTGATCGCCGCCTCGCTGGTTTCGTTGCTGAAGGAAAAACCGGTCATCTCGCCCGACACACCGCGCAGGCCAAAGCCGCTGTCGGTGCTATAGTCGGCGGTCTTCAGACGACCATCGTCAAAGCCGAAACTCTCCACCGCGCTATATTGCAGATAAAGTTCGCCATCGTCGCAAGCGGAAAGGCTGTCGGCAACAAGCGCTTTGGCGCGCTCCGGATCGAGGCCATCGGGACGATATAGAAACGAGCGGGGATCAAGGTTTTTTGTCATCCCCTATATATAGAAATATAATGGGGACCTTGCACCCCCTATGTCGGATTATTCTTCGGGCAGCGCCGGAGAGATGTCCGCGGGACCGCCGGTAAGAACGAATCGCCGGTCACAATAGCCGCAATCGACATAGCCTTTTTCGTCGATTTCCAACCAGACTCGGGGATGGCCCAAGGCGGCGCCGCCCGCAATATCGGTCGATCCGTCACAGGATACGCGTTTCTTGGAAGTTTTGACGATTTCGGGAGTTTCGATCATCCCGGTGAATTAGCAACAGATTTGCGGGGGCGCAATATTTTCTGACGCCCGCCGATCGCTACCCGATATGATCGCGCGATATCATTGCCCGATATCACTGCCCGATATCATTGATAGTCGACGGTCATGATGAAGGACCCGCTATAGGCCCCTGTCTGCTGGTTGCCATTGAAGCGCAGCCGCCCGCCAACCGTCAGATCATAAATGCCCAGCGTTCCCAGCAAACCGCGTACAAAGGTGCTGAAATCCCGGTTTCCGTTGCCGATCGACAGACGATCAATCCGCATCTGGTCGGTGCCGTTTGTGTGGGTCACGAACAAGGATCCGGGAATCGATATTTCGACAATTTGATTCGGCCCGCCATAAATTATGAAATTCGCCGAAGTGGCCACTCCGCCTGCACGGATGGCGCCGCCGGTCATCGATATATCACCGTTGCGGGGATCAATCGACATCGTGCCACTGCCGTTGCCGGGAATGATGTTGCCATATTGCAGATCCCTGGTCTTGACCACGGAAAGCGGACCAATGGTCACAGCTCTGGCGTCAGTATCGGTAGCTTGGGCGAAGGCAGCCGGCGCACCTGTCAAAACGACGAGCACGGCAAAAAGGCCACCAATCAGGCGTGGTAAGATTTGTTCTCTGGTCATCACAAAATCTGTCCTATATCGGTTGTTAACTGTCTTATATCGATAGTTGTAATTTTACCTTTACCCGCATGGTTAAATTCACGGTAACCTTTGAAAATAACGATACAAGATATTGATATTTATCGGTAATGCCGGATTTTCTAGCATCGGCAATGCTATTGTTGTCGGGATAGTTGCCAGCCGTAGGTCGCTGGAAGTCGGCGGCAACATCTAATCCCTTCACACGGGCGCCCGGAATGTCGACGGCCCACTGGATGTTCATTGTCCCACATTCCCGGCGGCCTAGCCGAGAGGCGTGAAGCAAATGGGTCGGCAACACGGTTAATATTGCTATTACATAATTGGTACCGGCCTGCATCGCGGTTGCACAATAGCAATTGTCCGGGGTCGGCCCCCGGCTCGGGCAACTGTTGTTTCCCTCGCTATGATGCCTCTGCCAAAGCCTTTGATTATGGGAATTAATATGGGTATGCCGCCCGAATGACTGATGCAGCGATCTCGATTAAAAACCTCTCCAAAACCTACGCCGGCGGCAAACAGGCACTCGACGACGTCAGTTTCGACGTGCCGCGCGGCTCGATTTTCGGGCTTCTCGGGCCCAATGGTGCTGGCAAGTCGACGCTGATCAACATTCTTTCCGGTATGGTCCGCAAGACCGGTGGCAATGCCAGCATCTGGGGCTTCGATATCGACGACAGCCCGCGCAACGCCAAGGCTTCGATCGGGATCGTACCACAGGAAATCATTTTCGATCCTTTCTTCACGCCGTCGGAAGCGCTGGAAGTCCAAGCCGGGCTCTATGGCGTCCCGAAAGCAAAACGCCGGACGATGGAATTGCTGCGCGCGGTGCACCTGGAAGACAAGGCGGATGCCTATGCCCGGACCTTGTCGGGCGGCATGAAGCGGCGGCTGCTGGTCGCCAAGGCGATGGTCCATTCGCCGCCGATTCTGGTGCTCGACGAGCCGACCGCGGGTGTCGATATCGACCTGCGGCAACAGCTATGGGAATATGTCGTCGATCTCAACAAAGCCGGTGTGACCATCGTACTGACGACCCATTATCTCGAAGAAGCGGAAAATCTCTGCGATCGCATCGCGATTATCAATCACGGCAAGCTGATCGCCAACAAACCGACACCAGAACTGGTCGATATGGCCCGGGAAAAGCTGGTCGAGCTGACGCTCGACCGCGACATCAGCGAGGCCCAGGATGCGGTTTCCTTTGCCAATACATTGTTCGAAAAAGCCGAGATAATCGGCCCGCGCACAGTGGCCGTCACCTATAACAAGGACCGGACCAACGCCGGCGGCGTGATGGCGGCGATACAGGAACGTGGATTCGCGATCGTCGACGTCACCACGAAAGAAGCGGATCTCGAGGATGTGTTTCTCAATCTGACGCGCGCCAAAGCCGCGTGACGATGATGTGCGCGCTCGTGACCGCCAATGGTGAACCAGTCGAACCACGGCATCCAGCGGAGAGCGGTCCTTCGACGGGCTCAGGACGAACGGAATTTTAAATTGAACCATGACGTTATCATTGTCGGATCCGGCGCAGCCGGACTGAGCGCAGCCATCACGCTGGCCCGCACCCACAAGGTGCTGGTGCTGGCCAAGGGTGAACTGACCGGCGGCTCTACGGCCTGGGCGCAGGGCGGGATTGCCGCCGTGCTCGACGCGGGCGATACGTTTGAAAATCATATCAACGATACGATGATCGCCGGTGCCGGCCTCAACCGCCGCGAGACCGTTGAATTTGTAGTCGAAAATGCACCAGCCGCGATTGAACGGCTGGAAGATATGGGCGTGCCCTTCAACAAGGAAGCGGAAGTCCTTCACCTCACCCGTGAAGGCGGGCACAGCCATAGGCGCATCGTCCATGTCGATGATGCAACCGGCTGGGCGGTGCAGGAAGCCTTGCAGAACACCGCCGCGGCACACCCGAATATCACGCTACGGCCACATATGGTGGCGATTGACCTGATCGTCGACCGCCATGCGGAGACCCCGACCGGCGCCAGGAATGTCTGGGGCGTTTACGCGCTCAACAATGAAAACGGCCATGTCGAGACGCTGACATCGCGCGCGACGATCATGGCGAGCGGCGGCGCCGGACGGACCTATCTTTTCTCCACCGCACCGCGCGGCGCGACCGGCGATGGCATCGCCATGGCCTGGCGGGCGGGCGCGCGGGTTTCCAATATGGAAATGATGCAGTTCCACCCGACCTGCCTTTATAATCTCGAGGTCAAGAATTTCCTGATCACCGAAGCGGTCCGCGGCGAAGGCGGGCATCTGAAACTGCCGGACGACGCAGGCGATGAAGCCGGCGAGCGTTTCATGCAGCGCTTTGACCCCGAACGCATGGAACTGGCCCCACGCGATATTGTTGCGCGCGCCAATGACCACGAAATCAAGCGGCTCGGGCTGGACTATGTCCATCTCGACATCTCCCACCGCGACCCGGAATTCGTCAAAGGCCATTTCCCGAATATCTATGACAAGCTGCTTGGGCTAGGCATCGACATGACCAAGGGACCGATCCCGGTCGTGCCTGCGCAACATTATACCTGCGGCGGAATATTGATCGATCTCGCTGGCCGCACCGACTTGCCGGGACTTTATGCAGCCGGCGAATCCAGCGAGAGCGGCCTCCACGGCGCCAACCGGCTGGCATCGAACAGCCTGCTCGAATGTTTCGTCTTCGGCGACGCTGCGGCGCGCGATATCGCCGAACACTGGGATGAGCTCCCTGCCCCGCCCGCCATCCGGCCCTGGGACGAAAGCCGCGTCACCGACAGCGACGAAGAAGTGGTGATCAAGCAGACCTGGACCGAAATCCGGCGCTTCATGTGGAATTATGTCGGCATCGTCCGCACCACCAAAAGGCTCGAGCGCGCCCAGAACCGCATCAACCTCCTGCGCGGTGAAGTCGAAGAATATTACGGCAATTTCCGCGTCACCCAGGATCTGATCGAGCTGCGCAACCTGATCGAGGTCGCGGACCTCATCGTGAAGTCAGCGCTGGCGCGAAAGGAAAGCCGGGGACTGCATTATATTACCGATTATCCGGATCTGTTGCCGGAGGCGGTGGATACGGTTTTGGAGCCTTAAGAGGACCATCTCGCTGATATTCGCATATGTTGCGATGCACTTCGCCTCGGAAACAGAAGCGCTAGCTTGAAATCGATGGCGCGTCGCTCAATGCCGTGCAGTCCAAGCCGTCAATCCAACTCGTTGATGATCAATTCCATCGCGGCGACGACCGTGGCAATTGTCTTTTCGCCCAGCAGCGCATCAACCTGTATGCTGGCTTGATCACCGGCTGCGCTTGCTCTTTCCACGGTCTCCGTACCCGATTTGGTCAGCTTTAACAGCCATGCCCGGCCATCCTGATCATCCCGCACCCGTTCGACCAGATCGAGATCAATCAGCCGACGCATCATCGCGGTGATCGCGCTATCATTCAGACCAAGCCTTTTTGCCAACAAAGTCTGGGTGGATGCTTCTTCGGAAGCGATTAACGCCAGAGCTGACATTTGAGCTGTCGTAACGCCTGCGACGTCGAGCAACTGGCGATCAGAAATTTTCTTGAGCGCGTGGGCGGCTAGCTGAAGCCGCGAGTAGAATCTCTGATTTCTTGCCGACATGCCCTCTTATTACCGCATCGCTGGACAATTGCGAACCATTTATAAGTTCAATAGTGAATTATTATCGCTCACCAAACTGGCACATGAGAAACGGTTATCCCCTACTATCAGCGCCTGCATCGTGATATTGTCATCTGCAATGGTTGTGATATAGTTTAATGCTGAAATATATAACGACTCGCGTTTTCACCTTCGTCAATTCGGATGTGACCGCCCAGACAGACTAGAAAAGGAACGATAATGACCCATGATCCCAATGATTCAGAAATGAATGACCTGAGAATGTCAGACAGCGGCCGGATATTATATGACAAGGTGAAGCGCTTTGTTGCCGAAGAAGTAGATCCGATAACCGAACAATTTTACGCCATGGGCGAAAATCGCGAAGAACGCTGGAGCTACGCGCCCGGGCAGCTGGAATTGCTGGAAGGCGTGAAAGACAAGGCGCGCGCACAAGGGCTCTGGAATTTCTTCCTGCCCGACGCAGAATCGGGCGAAGGCCTTAAGAACCTCGACTATGCGTTTATTGCCGGCATCCTGGGCCAAAACTCGTTGGCATCCGAATGTATGAACTGCAGCGCGCCCGATACCGGCAATATGGAGGTGCTCGAACGCGTCGGCACAACCGCACAAAAGCAGGAATGGCTCGTCCCCCTGCTCGAAGGAAAAATCCGCTCTGCTTTCGCAATGACCGAACCAGGGCATCCTTCGTCCGATGCACGGAATATTCGCACCGAGGCTGTTCTTGAAAAAGGCGAATGGGTGATCAACGGAGAGAAATTCTACATTTCCGGCGCTGGCGATCCACGTTGTAAAGTCATGATCACTATGGTCCTGACCAACCCGGATGGCGCATCGCACTCGCAACAATCACAAATTCTGGTGCCAATTGATACGCCGGGCGTTGAGATCATCGGGCCGATGCATGTCTTTGGCGAAGACGACGCACCGCATGGCCATATGCATATCAAGTTCAACAATGTCCGGGTGCCCGAAGAGAATATGCTGCTCGGCGAAGGCCGCGGCTTTGAAATCTCTCAGCTGCGCCTCGGTCCCGGACGCATCCACCACTGCATGCGTAGCGTTGGCGTCGCAGAACGGGCTTTGGACCTGATGGTCCATCGCGGCGGAAGCCGGGAAGCCTTTGGCCAGCCTCTGGCTTTGCTCGGCAAAAACCTGGAAGTTATTTCACGCGCCCGCATCGATATCGAAGCGATGCGTCTGATGGTTCTGAAAGCCGCCAAGGCAATGGATGTCATGGGCAACAAGCAAGCTCGTGTCTGGGTTTCCATGGTCAAAGCCTATGTTCCTGAAATTACATGCCGGATCATCGATGAGGCGATCCAGATCCACGGTGCTGCCGGTGTATCACAATGGACACCGCTTTCCCGTATGTATGCCAACCAGAGAACATTGCGCCTCGCTGATGGTCCGGATGAAGTCCACCATATGGTCGTCGGCCGCAACGAGATGGGCAATGCAGGCTACAAGCCACAGCGTTAAGTTCATCACCACATGATACAAGAAAGGCCGGACATGATGTCCGGCCTTTCTGATGTCTGGATGATTGATTCCCTGATCCTAGCGGACCGCCGTCCCGACCATCTTGTCACTCGTCTTGTGCTTCTCCAGATCTGCCGGATCGAACCAAACCGGCTTCAGCTTCTTGTCGACAAACAGCTGCATCTGGTCGGTGTAATGCGGTGAATCCGGACGCGTCGTCGCAGCGCCGAACGGCTGGATCGAGCGGGAGTGGACCTTGCCGTCCTTCGCCCATTCGATGAACATGATGTAGCTGTCGCCATGGCGCACAGACAGCCGTCCATCATCCTCGACATCCCAGAGAGTCGAGGCGCGGATCGTGTCATTGCCGCCGTCAACCGGCAGATCGACATTGCCCTGCCGCATCCGCAGTACATCCATCATCGGCGGATCGATCTTGCCGAAATATTTCGTCAGATGATCGACCGTGTCTTCCAGTATCAGTCGCGGGTCGGGCATTGTGCCACGGTTATAATGCGATTTGTTGGCCGGGCGCAGTATTATCAATGCGAGCGCGTCGGCAGCACCTTTGCCATCGAGATTCCAGTCCCACTGGGCTAGCAGCTGTTGTGCCTTGAGCAGCTTCGCACTGTCCTTCAGATCAAGCGCGGCAATTCTGTCCAGCCAGTTTTTCGCATAGCCCGCTTTTTCGTAGCCGGTGTCATATTTGATGGCCCATAATTCGGCGTCGGTGATCTTGCCATCATCATTGGCCTTTTCCAGCAACGCGATCGACCGGCGCGAGCGGTTGGTCTGGTCATCCTCGACACCGAGCAGCGGCGAGAAATTGTCGGGCTTGAGTTCGTCGGCCGGACCCGCCGCAATATAAGGCGTGTTGTTGGCGTTCATGACGTAACCCGATGCCGGATTGACCAGCGCGGGTACGCGGGTGAACGGCAGGGTTTTCTGCCACAGCGCTTTTGAACTGTCTCCGGGCAATACCCCGCGCCAGTCATAGCCTTCGGGCCGGTCGGGGAACATCGCGTTATAATACATCCCGATATTGCCCTCGGCATCGGCATAGATGAAATTGGTCGCCGGAACGCCCTGCCCCGCCATCGCCGCCTGCCATTGGTCGAAATTCTTCGCCTTGTTGATCCGGTAATATTGGGTCAGCATATCGAGTTCGTCGATCCCGGCATAGCGGAGCGCATAGGCGCCGCCGTCGTTCATGATCACCGGCCCGTGGATCGAGCGATAGGCGATCTGTGGATAGGGAATGACAAACGGACCATATTTGATTTTCAGCCAGACGCGTTTCTTTTCCAGTGGCTTCCATTCGCCGTCGAAACGATAGGCGTCTTTCTTGTCGTTCAGTGTGAGCTTGTAGACATCGACCAGATCGGGCCGGTTGACGGTGTTGGTCCAGCCGAGATATTCATTATGCCCGAGAAACGGGAATGGCGAACCCGGGAAATTCGCTCCGGCGAAGTTCCAGCCTTCTTCGCTGTGCACAACCAGTTCGTACCACGCGACATTGCCGCGCAACGGCTGGTGCGAATTGGAGATCAGGCGGGTCTTGCCTTCGGGAGAACGATCCGGCGCAATTGCATAAGCATTGGAGCCATTTTCGTTGGGATTTGGTCCAACGGGTGTGGCGGAATCATCCTCGATCAGCTTGTCAGGGCTGAGCGGATGGATCGATGTTTTGGCAGGTTCATCGGACAGGCGCGGGCCGCCTTCGCGCGGCAGCGGCTTGTTCTGCACCAGCGCTTCTACCGGATTGTTGAGGCCGAAGAAAAACGGCGAACGCAGCACGAATCCGGCGGCAATATCCTGCCCGTTCACGGGGAATAGTTTCGCGAGCTTCACCTCTTCGGGATGCTCCGCCGCATAAGCGTTGAGTCCGGACGCGTAGCCGTCAAGCACCGCGCGGACATCGGGTGGCAATTGATCATATTTGCGGTTCACCGTACCGCGCACATCGAGCAAAGCGGCGATATAGTCGATCGGCGCGCTCTCCGCCCCATTGAGCGTGGCCATCCGGCCCCGGGTCATCGCGGTTACTTCCTGCAGCGTCGAGAAATCATCTTCGCTATGGGCGTAGGCCACGCCATAAGCGACATCGGCATCGGTCTTGCCGAATATATGCGGCACACCGAACTCGTCGCGGACAATCCGCGCTTCATAAGAGCCATCCGGTGGCGGAGCAGATTCTTCGACGCTCAACGGTTCCCAGACCGAGAGACCGATTGCCGACAGCACAACAATGATGAGCAGCCCGATGCCCACACGCTTAAGTGTTTTCACGTATTTTTTCCTCTCCGACAGCATCATATGCTGCGTGTATCTTAACGCCCTTTGGCGCTTACCATATCAACCCGACGGAAAAAGTCATCAATATGGTTGTGTTGCACCACTGCAACACCATATTTATGATCAGACACTTAGACTGAACAGGATGAACCGATGAACCTTGAGAAATTTACCGACCGCGCCAAGGGCTTTTTGCAATCCGCCCAGACCGTGGCGATCCGGATGAACCACCAGCAGATTACCGCTGCCCATCTGGCCAAGGCATTGCTCGAAGACGATCAGGGCATGGCAGCGGGACTGATCACCAAGGCTGGCGGCGATGCGAAAATGGCCCATCAGGCCATTGATGAAGCTCTGGAAAAAATTCCGGCGGTTTCGGGCAGCGGTGCGCAGCAGACACCGGGCCTCAATAATGACGCGGTTCGCGTGCTCGATCAGGCCGAACAGATCGCCGAAAAGGCTGGCGACAGCTATGTTACAGTCGAACGGTTGTTGCTCGCACTGCTATTGTCCAAGGATACGGCAGCCGGCAAAGCGCTGCAATCCTCCGGCGTTACTGCAGAAGCGCTGAACAGCGCGATCAACGATCTGCGTGGCGGTCGCTCGGCGGACACGGCCTCTGCCGAGGATGCTTATGAAGCGATGGAAAAATACACCCGCGACCTGACCCAGGCGGCGCGCGACGGCAAGCTCGATCCGGTCATCGGTCGCGACGAGGAAATCCGCCGCACGATCCAGATATTGGCGCGCCGGACCAAGAATAATCCCGTCCTGATCGGTGAACCCGGCGTCGGCAAGACCGCCATCGCCGAAGGCATGGCGCTGCGCATTGCCAATGGCGATGTGCCGGATAGCTTGAAGGATCGCCGCTTGATGGCGCTCGACATGGGGTCCCTGATCGCAGGCGCGAAATATCGCGGCGAGTTTGAAGAGCGGCTCAAGGCTGTGCTCGACGAAGTGCGTGGCGCCGAAGGCGAAATCATCCTGTTTATCGACGAAATGCATACGCTGGTTGGCGCTGGCGCGTCGGAAGGCTCGATGGACGCCTCCAACTTGCTCAAGCCGGCACTGGCGCGCGGTGAGCTTCACTGTATCGGCGCGACCACACTCAACGAATATCAGAAATATGTCGAAAAAGACGCGGCCCTGCAACGGCGGTTCCAGCCGGTATTCATTGGCGAACCGACTGTCGAGGACACGATTTCGATCCTGCGCGGGCTGAAGGAAAAATATGAACTGCACCATGGCGTGCGGATTACCGACGCCGCTCTGGTCAGCGCAGCCACGCTCTCTAACCGTTATATTTCAGACCGGTTCCTGCCCGACAAAGCCATCGATCTGATGGATGAGGCGGCATCGCACATCCGTATGGAAGTCGAATCAAAACCCGCAGAAATCGAAACGCTTGACCGGCGCATCATCCAGCTCAAGATCGAGCGCGAAGCGCTATCGAAAGAAACCGATGACGCGTCCAAGGACCGGCTTAAAAATCTCGAAAAGGAACTAGCCGAGCTTGAGCAGCATAGCGCAGAACTGACCACGCGCTGGCAGGGCGAGAAAGACAAGATCAACGCCGAGGCCCAGCTCAAGGAGCAACTGGACCACGCGCGGCTTGAGCTGGAACAGGCCGAGCGTGCCGGTGATCTCGCCAAGGCAGGCGAGCTGAGTTACGGTACTATTCCCAACCTCGAGAAAGCGCTCGAAGAAGCCGCCGACGATACCGTAGGCGCGATGCTGCGCGAAGAAGTCACCCCCGTGGATATCGCTGCGGTGGTCTCGAAGTGGACCGGCATCCCGGTTGACAAGATGCTCGAAGGCGAACGCGAGAAACTGCTGGCGATGGAAGAGATCATCGGCAAGCGTGTGATTGGCCAGAAGGACGCGGTTGCTGCCGTGTCTGCCGCCGTCCGCCGGAGCCGCGCGGGATTGCAAGACCCCAACCGTCCTCTGGGCAGCTTTCTATTCCTCGGGCCCACCGGCGTCGGCAAGACCGAATTGACCAAAGCGCTGGCCGGCTTTCTGTTCGATGATGATCAGGCGATGGTCCGGATCGACATGTCCGAATTCATGGAAAAGCACAGCGTATCCCGCCTGATCGGCGCCCCTCCGGGCTATGTCGGCTATGATGAAGGCGGCGTGCTGACCGAAGCGGTTCGCCGGCGTCCCTATCAGGTGATCCTGTTCGACGAGGTCGAAAAGGCGCATAGCGATGTGTTCAACGTACTATTGCAGGTTCTGGACGATGGTCGCCTGACCGACGGTCAGGGCCGGGTGGTGGATTTCTCCAACACGCTGATCATCCTGACCTCCAACCTCGGCAGCCAATATATGGCGAACATGAAGGATGACGAGACGGTTCAGGATATCGAGCCGCAGGTGATGGAAGTCGTCCGGGCACATTTCCGGCCGGAATTTCTCAACCGGCTGGATGAAATCATCCTGTTCCACCGACTGTCCGAGGAGCATATGGCCCCGATCGTCGACATTCAGGTCCTACGCGTGCAGAAATTGCTCAAGGACCGGAAGATCGAACTGGACCTCACGGACGCGGCAAGGCGCTGGCTGGGACGGGTTGGCTATGATCCGGTGTACGGCGCACGGCCGCTGAAACGGGCGATCCAGAAATATCTTCAGGATCCGCTGGCTGACATGATCCTGCGCGGCGAAGTGCCCGACGGATCCACGGTCAAGATCGATGAAGGTGATGGGGCGTTGAAGATGGAAACTGCATGACAATCAACGGCTGGGCTTCCATATTGCGGGCATGAAAAACCTGAAATCAATTTCGCGACGATCTTTTGTCGGCGGCACCGCACTGTCCGCTTTGGCGGGCAGTGGCGGGATCGCGATGGCCAGGAGCCTGACCGGTGCCGTTCGACCTCCCCCGGTGATAGACGGATTGAGTTTCCTTCCCGAAAATCTGGAAGAAATCCGCCAAGCCGGACTGACCGCGATGATCTGCGATGTCTCGCAAGTCGAGGAAGTCCGGGATGCGGACGGAACGCCGCGTTACCAACGGAATTTCGGCGTCAACGATGCGTCACTGGATGCCGCGATCAGCCGGATAGACGATAGCGATTTGGTCTTTGTTGCAAAACGCGGGAGCGACATCGGGTCGAAACCCGGCTGCGCTGCATTTCTACAATTCCAGTCTTGTGAAACCATCGGCGAAGACCTCCGCCGGATCGCGTATTTTCACGCAAAGGGTCTGCGTGTGCTGCAACTGACCCATCATAATGACAATAAGTTCGCCGGCGGCGCGATCGAAACGGAACAGAGCGGACTGACGGAACTTGGCCGAGCGGGCATTGCCGAGATGAACCGGGTCGGCCTGCTGCCAGACGTCTCCCATGGGTCGGTGCCTACCATATTGGAGGCCGCGCAGGCGAGCCGGTCGCCTGTCGTCTACTCCCACGGAGCATGCCGTGCTATTGTTGATCACCCTCGCTGCATTACCGACGAAGGCATCCGTGCCATCGCCGACAAGGGTGGCGTCGTTGGCATTTTCATGATGAGTTTCTGGCTGACAACCGACAGCCAGCCCAATATCGACCATCTGATCGCGCATATCCGGCATGCGGTAAATATTGGCGGCATTGACACGGTCGGCATCTCCAATGATTTTCCGATGGCGGGGCAGGAAAATCTGCGCAGATTGAACAATGACAATGCCGAGGGCGTCAAAGAATATCTCGGCTGGTGGCAGGCGATGCGAAAGCTCGGCATTCCCGGATATGAAGTTGATCCGCAACATGTTGTAATCCCGGAACTGAACAATCTGTCCCGGATGATGACGATCCGCGATGCCTTGCTGGACGATGGCTTCAGCCAGACAGAAGTATCGAAAATCATGGGCGGCAACTGGCAGAAGCTGTTCGTCGAAGTTCTGGGATAGACCGAACCCCGTATTTGGGGAAATCCGCCTATTGTGCGAACAGCCTTTTCCCCGCATTATAGACCACGATGACTCCAACCACAGAAATGACCGGAAACGCCGAGTTTCTCGCCCATCGCTACGATGAAGCCAGCAATGCTTTTCAATTTGTTGCATTGAGCCGCGAGCAGCATCGTCGCTGCACCTTCCTGACCGACGAATATATTCCCGAGGAATCCCGGCGGGTGATGATCAGGTCGGAAGATCTCAATCTCGATCGTGCGGAACTGGCTCCGGTAGATTTCATCTTCCATTCGGCATTTGCCTGCTCGACCATGCTGGCCCGGGCGCTGGATATCGAGGGCATTTCCATGGGATTGAAGGAACCGATCGTCCTGAACGATCTGGTCGGCATGAAACGGCGCGGCACCGCCCCGGCAAAGCTCGCCACGGCGCTCGATCAGTCAATCGACCTTCTCGCCCGTCCCTTCTCCAGCGGCGAGAAGATCATCGTCAAGCCATCCAATATCGTCAATTGCCTGGCGCCGTCGATCCTGGATATGCGACCCAATTCCAAAGCCTTGCTGCTGCACGCCCCGCTCAAGTCCTTTTTGCGTTCGCTGGCGGCAAAAAACATGTGGGGGAGAATCTGGGCCCGGGACAATGTCATCGGTATCATGGATGATCAGGTACTGATCAGCGGCTTTACCTCCGCAGATTTGCTCCGGCTGACCGACATCCAGATCGCGGCAGTGGGATGGCTCTCCGAACATGCGCGATTTGCCAAAATTATCCAGAAATATGGCAGCGATCGTATCAAAACCCTCGATAGCGAGGTATTTTTGAACAACAAGCAGGACACGATTGCCAGTCTCGCTTCATTTTTCGAACTGGATCTGGATAGCGATCGGCTTGCAGATGTCCTTGCCGGCCCCGCTTTCACCCGACATTCGAAAGATTTTTCGAAATTCGACACGGATGCCCGCCTGAATCAGCATTCGGGCGTCGATGAAGCTCATGGCGAGGAGATCGATATGGTCGTGCAATGGTCTGCCGCCGTCGCACAAAGCCAGAATATCGCGCTTGAACTCCCATCGCCGTTGCTTTGACAACAGGAATAGAGGCCGAAACAGAAAATGAACTCCGATCAAAACGCTGGTTTTCAGCTGAACGCAGATCTTGATCTAGCGGATCTGGCAAAACAATTCAAAGCACAGGGCCGTATCCAGATACGCAATGCGCTGAACATCGATACGGCAGAATATTACCGGTCGGTTCTGCAGACGAGAACAGATTGGGGGCTGGCGTGGCAAATCGGCGCGGAAGGACCGAAAGCTCTGCGTTTTGCAGAGACTCAAGCGCTATCGGGCAGTCAAAGGCAGATGATCTATGACAAGGCCGGCGAAGCAGTCGGCAACGGGGAATATGGATTCATCTATGAACAATATGCCATGTTGACCGCCTATCTCGAGCAATGGGACCCGGCACATCCGCTTAATCGTTTGCTGGAAAATCTCAACGATCAGCCGTTTCTCAATCTGATCCGGCAAGTCACCGGCGTGCAGTCGGTGATCAAGGCGGAGGCACAGGCTACCTGCTTCCGGCCGGGCCATTTCCTGACCGAACATGACGACTTGCACAGCAGGGACCCACGGCGCGTCGCCTATGTCCTGAACCTGACAATTCCCGACTGGAAGTCGGAATGGGGCGGATTTCTGAACTTTTTCGACGAATATGGAAATATCGAAGCGGGGTTCAGACCCATGTTCAACAGCCTCAACCTGTTCCTGGTGCCGCAGCGCCATTCGGTTTCCTATGTCGCACCATTTGCCCCGGTCGGTCGCTATGCGATCACCGGTTGGGCGATGGATCCCTGATCAACAGGTTCGGTCTAAAAATTTTGTTCAGGCAATAAAAAAGGCGGGCTCGAAAGCCCGCCTTCTTTTTATCCGATTGGATCGGCTGCGATTAGAAGCGCAGACGAACACCGGTGTAATAACGGCGACCAAAGACGTCATAAACGTCAGCGGCTGTATCCGAACCGGTCACGTTGAACGGTGTTCCGGTCAAGATGTTCGGTGCAGCTTTGTCGAGGAGGTTATCAACACCAAAGTAGAACTCGAACTTTTCAGACACATAGAAGGATGTGTTCATGTCCAGCAGGAAGTAAGCTGGAATTGCATGAGCCTTCGACCCATCGAACTGGTCATCTTCGTAGGATTTGCCGATGAATGTACCGGTAAATCCGACTTTGAAGTCTTCGTTCGAATAGGATGCGTTCGCGGTGAAGCGATCCTTAGCCGTACCGATTTCACCAGCGGAAGGATCTGCAGGTGCATCAGGCAAAGAGAAGAAATCGTTCTTGATCACGTGCGTGTAAGCACCGCGAAGAGAGAGACGATCGCCGTTCGTCAGGCCAAGTGGAGTGCTCCAAGCCGCTGTAACGTCGACACCCGAAGTCTTCAGAACAGCAGCGTTAACCTGCAGGGCGTTGATCAGATTGATCGAACCTGCGCTGTTAACAGCCGTTGCAGTCTGACGACGGACAATCAGATCACAGAATGTCGGATTTCCTTCATCATAGCACTGTTGAAGCGAGAACTGCCGCGGGAAGCCCGAAATCACGTCGGTGATCTTGATGTTGTAGTAATCGGCAGTGATCGTCAGGTTACCCAATGCAGGGATCGAACGTGGTGACAGAACCGCACCAACTGTCCAGGAGTCAGCGGTTTCTTCGAACAGGTCGGGGTTGCCGCCGTTGAAGCCCGAGATACCCTGAATGTCAGGCTGGCTGAGCGTGAAGACACCGTTTGCAGCGATGTTGGTAGCAACACCCGCATCAGCGCGGCAATTGTCGCCAGTTGCGCCGCCACCGGTTGCGCCAATACCTTCACAAGGATCGGTCAAGCCCGATGGGAAAGTCTGCGAGAGGCCCGCAAACAATTCGCCGATGTTCGGAGCACGAACAGCACGAGCATAGGTACCGCGGATACGGAGATCGTCGATAGGCTGCCATGTACCGGTTACGTTGTAGCTCACAACCGAACCCACTGTGGAATAATCGGAGACACGAACCGCGCCGCCAACTTCCAGCAACTGGAAGAATGGAGTGTCGGCCAAAATCGGAACCTTGATTTCAGCGAATGCTTCCTTCACGTTGAACGAACCGCTTGTATCTGGCAGAACGTTACCGGCATTCAGACCCTGGTTTGTCAGAGCATCATTATCCGAGAAAGATGATTCTTTCCGATATTCAACGCCGAGAGCAATGCCGAGTGGACCAGCAGGCAGATCGAACAGGCTACCGGAAATATTACCCTGGAGAACCTGTTGTTTCAGGCCAGTCTGATAAGTGCCCTGTGCCTGGATGTAGTCAACCGCGCCCTGTGAAATCGAGCCGGCGCCGAAAATATTGGCAGCGACACAACCGTTTGCGCGTGCTTCAGGATCGATACAAATTGCATCGGTCGTCGAACCGTTGCCATTCACATCATTGACGTCCGCCATGACCGCAAGCGCGTCACGGAAGTTGACCACATTGACCTGACCCGATGAAGTCTGGTTTTCGTTAACCTGGCCGTAGTTATAGCTTACGTCCCAACGGAAACGATCATCGAACAGACCGCCGTCGAAGCCGACTACGAAGCGATAGAAATCGCGTTCCGTCGTGCCTGACCGTGGACCGAATTCTGCGAGACGACGGACAAAGCCGATATCGCGCAAGCCGTCACCATTGGTATCCGTTGCCGCGTTCAGGATTTCTGTTGGAACGAACGGGTTGGCTACAATAGTTGCGGTGCCGGGCATGTAGTTTTCGACATTATACCCACCATCGGTTGGGAAAATCCCGTTTGAACCACCTGATTCGAGAGGGAACGGCTCGATGATCCGCGACGAAGTCGTTTTGTTGAATGTGCCTTCGAAGAAGAAGTTTATATCGTCGCTAAGCGCATATTCACCAGCTGCAGCAAAAACATAACGCTGGACAGGAACGGCGAGTGTACGGAACTGCTGACGGTTAAACCCGTTGGGGCCTGTTCCTGAACCGATAGTTGCAGTACAGGTATCTCCGTTTGTCGTGAAACAATCCTGCAGTGCGCCTTGTGGATCGTAGGTGAAGGTCGCGCCCGGGGTAATGAAACGGCCCTGAGGCGGGAAGCTGGAGAAGAACGGCTCGGTATCGACGCCATATTCACCACCGAAGTAGATCGAGTCTAGAGCATCGATCTGGGTGTTCGAACGTTGCTTGGAAAGCAGACCTTCTTCGTTCGAATAGCCGAAGTGGACCATGATATTGCCGTCACCGTCAGCGAAGTTTGTACCAGCAGTTACGTTCATCTGGTAGCGGGCGTCGTCGCCCTGCTCGGTAAGACCGTATTGTGCGTTGGCTTCGATGCCTTCAAAGTTCTTCTTGTAAACAAAGTTCACAACACCTGCGACAGCGTCCGAACCGTAAAGCGAAGAAGCACCACCGGTAAGAATGTCGATGCGTTCAACAAACTGGGTCGGGATGACGTTGAGATCGACGGTTGCCGAACCGGCCAGCGACGAAACTACGCGGCGACCGTTGACGAGAACCAATGTCCGGTCGGAACCGAGGTCACGAAGATCGACCGTTGCAACACCGGTACCTGAAGTCA
Organism: uncultured Sphingorhabdus sp.; assembly: GCA_963974765.1. Lineage (GTDB taxonomy): Bacteria > Pseudomonadota > Alphaproteobacteria > Sphingomonadales > Sphingomonadaceae > Parasphingorhabdus. The sequence continues at coordinate 1,502,074 of CAXBEI010000001.1, read as the reverse complement.
GGAAGGCGGAGTTTGTACGGCTAAGACCAGGTGTACCGAAAACTGGGTTTTCAAGGAGAAGTTCCTGAACGTTGGTGACACCAGCATCATCGATCGATTCAGCGGTGACAATCTGCAGCGGAGCAGCAGATTCGACCGTTGCCGACGCAATGCGCGAACCGGTAACAACAATCAATTCGCCAGGTTGTTCATCAGCGGCGCCTGCTTCCTGCGCGAAGGCAGGTACAGATACCATAGCAATTCCCAGCACCATTGGTGCTACGGTCGCTTTTAGCTTCGTAAATTTTGTCATTATATTCCAGTCCCTTATTCTGGAGAAACAAACCACCATGGCCTGCCCCGGTTGTTGACCGACGGTAATTTATGCGCCCCAAACGCAATGATTAATCCGTCGAATTGCCGCTCCGATGCAACATCGATGGCGGTGCTGTAAAGCTTCTGTTCAGCAACCCGAGCGGATTTTGTAGACAATGTAACTATTTTGCCACAGTTTGAGCGTAGGCCTAAAAGCCGTTTTCCGGCCATTATTCGGTTGTGGATTTTCACACCGATGTTTAATTCATGTCCAATATGCGGCATAGATCGCTATCATTTCAGCTCATCAGAAGAGGATGGAGATCATCATGAACGATATTATTGGCAAAACAGCATTGGCGTGCAGCGCGGCCTTGCTCACGGCTTTGCCCGCATCGGCGCTGGCGAAGGATAATAGCGGAAATACGCCGCCACCGGCAATTTTCCAGAATGTTATAGATTGCCAGAAGGTGACAGACACGACGGCCCGCCTGTCCTGTTATGACCAGAAAGTATCGACACTGGCTGCTGCACAGGAAAGCAGGGAAGTGGTTATCGCCGATCGCGAACAGATCAAGGAAGCACGCCGTGGCCTTTTCGGCTTCTCGCTTCCCAAAATCCGGCTATTTGGCGGGGGATCGGACGATAAAGACAAAGAAGAGCGCATCGAAGAGCTGCAAACCACCATCACATCCGCTCGTGAATTCGGTTACGGCAAGTGGCTTTTGACGCTGGAAGAAGGCGGCCGCTGGCAGCAGACTGACAGTATCCGGCTGAACGCCGAGCCGCGAAGCGGCGACACGATATTGATCAAGACCGCTGCCATGGGCAGCTACCTTGCCAGTATCAATGGCCAGCGCTCCATCCGGGTAAAGCGGGTTGAATGATCCGCGACTGACCTCACCGAAGCGTCAGTAGAAATCAGTCCATCGGCCCGGTCAGCAGGATCGGGTCGATCCGGGCTGCGTTCCATTTCATCGACCAGTGCAGATGCGGGCCGGTTGCGCTGCCGGTCGAACCAATCCGGCCAATCGGCTCACCGCGCTTCACTTCCTGACCTTCTTCGACCAGTATCTCGGAACCGTGCAGAAAGGCGCTGTTCAGCCCCATGCCATGATCGATCATCAACAGATTGCCTTCCAGCGTGAACGGGCTGGATGCTGCCAGCGTCACCACGCCATCGGCGGGTGCGACATAATAAGTGCCGGTCGGAGACGCGATATCGACACCGCTGTGATAGCTGCCGGGGTCGCCATTATAGATGCGCTGATTGCCGAACATACCCGAGATACGGCCCTTGACCGGCCATATGAACGTCTGCCGCCAGCCATCGCTTTCATTCGTGGCGCTACGCGCAGCGTTGATCCGGGCGAGTTCGGGCGCGCGTCGCCGTTTAAATGATTCGCTGGCCGTCCGCGCACGGCGATTGATATTTACATGTTCGATCTTCCATTTGCGCGGTGCGACACTGATGAATTTCCTCACCGTCTCGCCATTGTCCAGCGTCGCCACCAGTTGCGCGGCCTGACCTGCATCGCGGTTGAAGGCGATAATGAACTTGCCATCCTCGTCCAACGGGACCGGTTCGCCGTCAAAAGCCAGACTACGGGTTCCGGCGGGCGCGTCGCCGATCATCACGCCGCCCTGGATTGCTTCGCCGCTAAAGCCGAATTTGACCGCTTCGCGAAACGCCGACTGTTCGGAGTCACCGGTTTCAGCGGTTTCGGCGTACACGATTGCCGCAGGCGCAGCGGCAGCCGAGATCGTCAAAAGACACAGGGCAGCTTTAAACCGTCTGATCACTTTTCGCTTTCCGGCAGATGGGCGTGGGCCGAAATCTGTGCCGTGGCATAAGGCTCCTGCTTTTCGACGCTCCAGTAGCGGAGCTCGTCGAGCGGGATTGCTTCTCCGGTGACCGCGCAAAGCACATGGTCGCCCGCGGACATCGGCCGGAAACCGTTCGGCATATAGTGCAGCTTTGCCACCTTGTTGCGATTGGACATTAACATTGGACGCTTTTACTCCCTCGATCCTTTACCTGCGATTTACGGTCATGATTGCCACAATGGGCCAATCCTACCGCAATTTTCCCTAGAATAAATCCTGCTGCCTGTCATCCGGCGCTTTTTTGACTCGGCTCGCCGATGGTTGAGCGGGCTTTGGTTTGGCGGATGGTTTGGCTGGCGCTTTGTCCGTCACGGTCGCTCCAACGATTCCGTCCTGGAAATGCAGATCCAGATCGCCCGCCTTTATCGCGGCGGCGCGATTGGCGATCAGGCTGCCGTCCGGACCGGAGACGCGGGCATAGCCGCGCTTGAGCGGACCATCGGGAGAGACTTGCTGCGCCAGCCGCCACAGCGAGTCCAGCCGCTGCCGCGCCTCGTCGAGCGGACGTTGCACGAGACTTACGGGCAAATCGAGCCGATTATATTGCTCCTGAGACCGCGCCAGCCGCTGCTTCAATATGGATGGTCGCAAGGCCCCGGCGCTGTTGGCAAAGCGGCTGCGGGCATGGGCGATATTCTGGCTCATGCCATATTTCATCCGCTCGGATGTCTCGTCGACCCGTTGCTGATGGGGGCGGAGCAGATCGGTCAATGCGGGCATCAGGCGGCGCTGCGCCTCCAGCCGTTCTTGCGCGGTGCTCAAGCTGCGCTGCACGCTGCGCGCCATCCGCGCCTTGGCCTCCGATAGCGTAGCCAGCCATTCCGCCCGCACCGGCACCGCCATTTCGGCGGCAGCGGTCGGCGTCGGTGCGCGCAGGTCGGCGGCGAAATCGCAAAGCGTTGTATCGGTCTCGTGGCCCACGGCGGAGATGATCGGGATCGAGCAATCCGCGACCGCCCGGACCACTATCTCTTCGTTGAAGCTCCACAGGTCCTCGATCGATCCGCCACCGCGGGCGACGATCACCAGATCGGGCCGGGCGACCGGGCCGTCCGGCGCCATCTCGGAGAAGCCGCGAATGGCGTGGGCAATCTGCTTCGCCGCGCCTTCGCCCTGGACCAGCACCGGCCAGACGATCACATGACTCGGGCAGCGGTCGGCGAGACGGTGCAATATATCGCGGATCACCGAACCGGTCGGCGATGTCACCACGCCGATGGTTTTCGGCAGAAAGGGAATCGGCTTTTTGCGGTCCTGTTCGAACAGCCCTTCGGCGAGCAGCTTGGCCTTGAGCTTCTCGAACAGGGCCATCAGCGCGCCCTCGCCCGCCAGTTCCATCTTGTCGATCACCACCTGATATTTCGAGCGGCCAGGATAGGTGGTGAGCTTGCCAGAGACAACAACTTCGATGCCATCCTCGGGCCGGAACGGCAGCCGTCCGGCATTGCCCTTCCACATCACCCCGTCGATCACCGCCTTGTCATCCTTCAGCGCCAGATAGACATGGCCGGATGCGGCGCGCTTGAAGCCCGAGATTTCGCCGCGGATCCGGACATAGCCGAAGCGATCCTCGACCACCCGCTTGAGCGCTCCGGAAATTTCCGAAACGCTGAGCGGCGGGGCGTTGTCACCCTGCCCGCTCTCGGCTAGGAGCTTCGCGTCTAATGAGAGGGAATCGTCCATGAATATCCTGTTGATCGGTTCGGGTGGCCGCGAACATGCCTTGGCCTGGAAGCTGGCGCAATCCCCTTCGCTCGGGAAATTTTACGCGACGCCCGGCAATCCCGGCATCGCCCAGCATTGCGATCTGGTCGCACTCGACATCACCGACCATGCAGAAGTCATCCTGTTTTGCGGCGAGCATGACATCGATCTGGTCGTCGTCGGGCCGGAAGCGCCGCTGGTTGACGGTCTCGCCGAAAGCCTGCGCATTGCCGATATTTTCGTCTTCGGCCCGGACAAGGCAGCGGCGCAGCTGGAAGGCTCTAAAGGCTTTACCAAGGATCTGTGCGCCCGCGCCAATATTCCCACCGCCGGCTATGTCCGCGCCACCAGCGCGGCAGACGCTCTCAAGGCGCTCGACGGCTTTTCCATCCCCGTCGTGATCAAGGCCGATGGGCTGGCCGCCGGCAAGGGCGTCATCATCGCCGAGACCCGCGACGAAGCCGAGGCCGCGATCACCGATATGTTCGACGGCAGCTTCGGCGCGGCCGGCGCCGAAGTTGTGATCGAGGAATTTCTGACCGGCGAGGAAGCCAGTTTCTTCGCGATCACCGACGGCGAGAATGTCGTGCCCTTCGGCTCGGCGCAGGACCACAAGCGCGTCGGCGAAGGCGATGTCGGCCCGAACACCGGCGGCATGGGCGCCTACAGCCCCGCCCCTGTCCTCACCGCCGCCCTGCAGAAGCAGGTGATGGAGCAGATCATCCAGCCGACCGTCGACACATTGGCCGCCGAGGGCACGCCCTATAGCGGCGTGCTGTTCGCCGGGCTGATGCTGACCGAGACCGGCCCGCAGCTGATCGAATATAATGCCCGCTTCGGTGACCCGGAATGCCAGGTGCTGATGATGCGGCTGGAAGACGATCTCGCCAAGCTGATGATGCGTACCGCCAAAGGCGATCTCGCCCAGACCAGCGCCCCGGTCTTCGCCCCCGAAACCGCGCTCACCGTGGTGATGGCCGCCAAGGGCTATCCCGCGACACCGGAAAAAGGCGGCAAGATCCAGAATCTGGCGCGGGCCGAACGCGAGGACGCCAAGATTTTCCATGCCGGCACCGCGGAAGTCGACGGCGCGCTGGTCGCCAGCGGCGGCCGCGTACTGAGTGTCACTGCGCTGGGCGCCAATGCCACCGAGGCGCAGGCCAAGGCTTATGCGGCGGTCGACCAGATCGATTTCGAGAGCGGCTTTTGTCGCCGCGACATCGGCTGGCGCGAGGTTGCGCGGGAAGCGGGGAACTAGGCTTTTTCGCGGGTTTGCGCTCCAAAGTTTGTCAAAGTTTGGGCCAAGGAACGGTTCTCACCTGCCCTTTTGCGGGGAGCGGGTTTATGGGACTCGCACGAAGCCACGAAGGCGCCAAGAGATTGCGCTTTGTGGCTTCGTGTCTTCGTGCGAGCCTGACCATTTTGCGTCGCGCCGCGAACTTTACACAAACGAATTGTTTTATTTTCTGCGACCTTTGCCTCTAGGCTGGCCAATTCCAGCATTTGTAGGAAACCAACCGGCCGTCGAGTATGACCTTTGAAATGGCCGCCCGAACCGGTCCATTGGAAACAAGCCCCCAGCCGCCAGCGCCGCGATCCTATCCAGATTGTCAAAGAGCCTGCCCCGCGCATGGCGCGGAGCGGTGCGATAATAGCGCATTGAGCCAGGTGTAGGACAGCGCTTTTTCCACCTTCTCCCGTGAGGGAGAAGGATACGAAGCCTTATCCGAAGGATTAGGCGCAGTTGGATGAGGGTGTTCCGCTGGTGGGTTTGTGCCACTGCGGTCTGGTAAACGCTCACCCAGCTCCGACTAGGCAGCAAGCTGCCAAGTCTGCACAACCCTCTCCCTTGAGGGAGAGGGAATTGGTGTATTTAGTAAACTGGCACCGTGATTCTATAGGCGCGATCCACATTATAGCGACCGTTTCAGGCATGGTCGTTGTCACCATAATTCGAGCGACCTATCGGCGTAAATATTGGAGTCCTTTCCATATTCCGTAAATGAACGGCGAGAGGATCAGCACGTTGAAAAACACAGCAGCCAAAACTGATGTTATATCTAAACTCCCCGGCAGTTGAATGAAATACACTTCACCAGTTCCCCACGCGTTAACGAAAAGGAGAGTGCCAATACTCAAACAAACAAGACCGAAAAACTTCACTGGCTCATCAAGCTGCAAAACCTTACCTCTTTGGATACTGGTGACAGTGCACTCAATTTTCTACGCAATGCAATCCGTTATCGTATTCCCTTCAGCTCCTCCTCGACCAAGAACAGGCTTTGCAAGTCCCTGCTCAACTTTTTATCCCGACCATAAAGCAACATAAAATCCTCAGGGAGTCCTTCTACGAAGTTGACCCCGTCGATTATACCAAGAACATTGGACGTGGTATCGACAGCAACCTGCCTCTGCCGCTTTGGAAGCATTGAGGTTCAAGGCCTTGGCATCGCTCAATATATCTTCGCGAATGGACAGGTTTACCGGGCGCCGTTTCGGGCCTTGCTGACGGTTGGGCATAGACATGGAGCATTCCCTCGAGTTCACATGTGCATATCTTATGCGCATATCAATGGTAGCACAACACCCCCATCCATTCATCTCCCATTCATGTTGGCAATGGTCATATATGTTACGTTATATCATTTTATTCGCGAGGAAAGAATTAATGAGAACGCCCCCCAGAAGCATCGCTTTTCCTGCCGGCATGACCGCCTGTGTCCATGCTATCGCCCTGACGATGATCATCTCGTCCTGTTCTTCCGACAAGCAGTCCGCGTCGAAAAGCTATGCGCCGCCAATGCAACTGGACATGCCTGTCATGCCAGAGGAGGCCGAGGCGGAACATGCTGGCGCAATGGCCTATGCGCCCGGCGTGGTTGCGGCTCCGTCGCCTTCAAATGCCATCATCATCGATCAGAATGGCGTGCAGATTTACGGCAAACAGCCGGACCTGCAGACCACGGTCTACCGCTACCAGCCATCCTTGCGCGATCCGGTTGCGATCCCGAAAGAAGACCGCGAACGCTATGATGACGAGCAGGTGTCCGACGTCAAGCTCGCGCGGCTGGAACCGGTTTCCACATTCTCCGTCGATGTCGATACCGGCAGCTATTCGAACACCCGTCGCTTTCTCACTGCGGGCCGGTTGCCGCCGGAAGCAGCGGTCCGGACCGAGGAAATGGTCAATTATTTCCGCTACGACTATCCGAAACCCGCCAGTCGCGATGTCCCGTTCAGCGTGTCCAGCGAAGTGGCGCAATCCCCCTGGAACAATCAGAGCCGGCTGCTGCGGATCGGCATACGCGGCTATGATCTCGACCACAAAACGCGCCCGGCGGCCAATCTGGTCTTTCTGCTCGATGTTTCGGGCAGCATGCAGCAGAGCGACAAATTGCCGCTGGTGAAGACAGCTCTGGGGATGCTCGCCAACAAGCTGTCCGCCCGCGACAAGGTTTCGATCGTCGTCTATGCGGGCGCCGCCGGGATCGTGCTCGAACCGACCAGCAATAGCCGCGAGATCAAGGAGGCGCTGGCCCGACTCGATGCGGGTGGCTCGACCGCTGGCGGTGCCGGTATCAAACTTGCCTACAGGACCGCACGGGACCATTTCGTCAAAGGCGGTGTCAACCGGGTGATCCTGGCGACCGACGGCGATTTCAATGTCGGAATCACCAGTCAGGACGACATGATCAAGCTGATCGAGAAGAACCGCGAGAGCGGCATCACGCTGACCACGCTCGGTTTTGGCCAGAATAATTATAACGAGGCGATGATGGAGCAGATCGCCGATGTCGGGAACGGCAATTATGCCTATATCGACAATGCGATGGAGGCGCGCAAAGTGCTCGACGAAGAGATGACGTCGACCTTGTTCACCATCGCCAAGGATGTCAAAATCCAGATTGAATTCAACCCCGCGGTGATCTCGCAATATCGTCTGATCGGCTATGAGAACCGGGCGCTGCGCGAGGAGGACTTCGACAATGACCGGATCGATGCCGGAGATATCGGTGCCGGTCATCAGGTTACCGCTATCTATGAGGTCATTCCGGCCGGCAAGTCTGGCTGGATCGGCGACCGCCGCTATTCAAAAACCAAGGCCGGTGCTGCGGTAAAGGGCGAGGAAATGGCCTATCTGAAGTTGCGCTACAAATCCCCGGATGGGGCAAAGTCGAAACTGATTGCCCAGACCATCAGCAGCGCATCCCTGAACAATGCGCCGCAACCCGAGGGTGATCTCGCGTTTGCGGTTGCTGTTGCAGCCTTCGGGCAGAAATTGCGCGGCGACAGCAAGCTCGCCGATTATTCCTTTGATCAGGTTGCCCGGCTGGCCGGAGCGCCGAAGGGCTATTGGCGGCAGGAATTTGTCAAACTGACCCAGCTTGCCGCCGGACATGATGATAGTTGAGGTGCGGTGAATATATCGGGTGAGGCACCGGATAGGGCCTCACCCCCGCCGCCTCGATCGCCATCGCAAGACACCGGTGACAAACAGCACGCCCGGCAGCATTCCGCACAGCGCGACCAATATTCGTCCGGCCAGGCCACCCGCAGACCCTTCGTGCAAAGGGTGCAGCCAGTTGTTGACCATGCTGCCGGCCTGCGCGCGCCGCATGTCATGAACCGCCACAACCTCGCCACTGTTGCTGTCCACCCAGACATAGCTGTGCGGGAAGCGGAAGCTCGGGTCGCCGGGGGCCTGCATGCGCAAACGGAAATGGCCGCCCTCTGCCGCCGGCGTTTCGATCCAGGAGAGACGGGCCTGCGGCAGGGCGGTGCGGCCTGCGCGGACGATTTGGGCGACGCTTACGGGCTCCGCGGACGGGACCGTGACTGGATGCACATGGGGCATGGCGTCGACCGGCAAGCCGACGGCAACAAGCGCGGTGTCGCTTTCCTCCGGCAGCGCCAGCATGATTCCGGTCACTGTCAGGATCAGCAGAAACAGCAGACCCGACAGGCCGGTCAGCTTGTGCCAGTCCCGCAGGCTCCGGTGCGGGTGGGCGCCGCGTTTGAACCGCAGCGCCTTCTTCCACGATCCCTTGGGCCACCAGGCCCAGAGGCCGCTGAGCAACAGGGCCAGCAGGACAAAGCCCAGCCAGCCCAGCACGGTGCCGCCGGTCTCTCCGAGCAGCAGCCGGTAATGCAGATCATAGATGAAGGTCATGGCATATTCGCCCCAATAGTCACGGCGCAGCACCTGCCCGCCATCGGGGGAGATCCAGACCATCATCGGACGGAATGCATGGCCGGCCCGCTCCGGCGGGTTGTAATAGCGCGCGGGGATCGCGCCCGCCTCGCCGGTCACCTCGAAACGCCACGGGCCCTGTTTGTCCGGATAGGCCTTGCGGACAGTGGCCAGAGTGCGGTCCCAGTCGGGTTCACCGGCAACCGGGGCGCTCTCCTCCGCCCGGATTGCCGGATGCAGCAGTGCATCCAGCTCCGGGTAGAAGACGAGGACCGAGCCGGTCAGGCCCAGCAAGACCAGCAGGCCGCCAATGCCCAGTCCCAGCCAGAGATGGAGCGTGCGCACGGCGCGGCGCAGCCGGTCTCCCCTGACCTGCATCAGAAGCGCAGCCGGGCGCTGGCGGTGACATTGCGGCCATTGGCCGGGCTGTGCAGCGTCTGCGAGCCGTCCCACCAGACATATTCATAATAGCTGTCCGTCAAATTCCTGACCGCCAGCCCGAATTCGACATGCTGGTTCAGGCGATAGGAGATGCTGGCATCAAACACATTGAGATCCCCCCATTTGCCTTCCGCATTGGCGGTGGTGAGATAGTAAGAGGATTGCCCGCGGCCGGTCAGCGACAGGGTCAGCGGTTCCAGCGGAGAATATGCAATCCCGCCGGACCACAGCCAGCGCGGCGTGTGGTTAATCTCGTTTCCGGCCAGCTCCGGCGTCGCTGGCGATGGCACCGATATGACGGCTTTCTGCCAGAACAGAGCGCCCCACAAGGACAGGCCCGCCATCGGCTTGACGCTCAGCTGAACATCGACGCCGTTGCGGTCGGTGCCGCCGACATTCTCGAAATCACCGAGCGGATCGTTGAGCTTGCGCGCGATTTCTCCGGTTGCGCTCTGCTCCCAATACGCAACCCGTGCCTCGAGCATGTCGCCAAGCTGATATTTCGCGCCCAGCTCCCAGCCGGTGTTGATCGACGGGGACAGGTCGATCTGGCGCGGCGGGATCAGATAGGCGCCCGATCCCAGACCGATCTGGAATGTCTTGCCCCAGTTGCCGTAAAGCGTGACGCCATCGGCCGGGAACACGGCGACCGACAGCTTGGGCTGGTCGATGCTGCCATAATCGTTGATCGGAGCAGACGTGTCGTTCAGCAGATTGTCGAAATCGCCGCCGACCCAGTCGACCCGGTAGGCGGGCGTGATCCGCAGCCAGCTCGCCGGTTCGATGATCGCCTGGACATAGGTGCCACCGACAGAAAGATCGAACTGCTGGTCGCGGGTCTGGCTGGTTGGCACGCGCTCGACCGAAAGCCAGCGGGCCGAGCGATTGTCCTGCCATTCGACATTGCCACCGGCCTCCAGCATCAAGGGCATGCCGGACAGATCGCCGTGCCAGTGGAGCGCCGTTGAAACACCATATTGGTCTTCCTGCGTCAGGCGTCGCTGCTGCGATGCTCCGGCGGAGAATTTGACGTAGCGGTCGTCACGAAAGCGGTTGTAATAAGCGAGGCTGGACCAGTCGAGCCGGTCGGACAAGGCGGCATCGAGGGTCAGCGCATATTGTTGCAAACCCCGGGAATCGCCGTCGGATTCGTTATAATTGTTGGTCATGCGCGGATTGGCGCGGCTGTCGGCAAAGGTCAGATAGCCGGGCTCTTCCGCATCCGCGTCATAGTAACGCGCGATGGCGCCCAGCTTGACGTCTTCGCCCAGCGCCAATCCCCACTTGCCCGACAGGCTGAACCGCTGGCTGTCGCTATGGTCGCGATAGCCATCGCTCTCGCGATAGGCGATCTGGTAATTCTGGGTGATATTGCCGCTTTCCAGTCCAGCGACCAGCTGGCCTTCGAAACTGTTGTAGCTGCCAGCGGATCCACGCGCCTCGACATAGGTGCCGCCGGAGCGGGTGATGATATTGGCGCTACCGGCAATCGCGTGCAGACCATAGCGCGGGTCAGAGGTGCCGCGGACCACTTCGATACCGGCAATATTCAGCGGAAAGGCCATGTCGATATAGGGCATATTGCCGTCGTTGCTGTTCGACGGGATGCCGTCGATCAGCAATTTGACCGCATTGATATTGCCCTCGCCATTGAAGCCGCGCATCGAAAATTTACCGCTGGTCGTGCCTTGGTTGAAGTCGGTCACCAGGATGCCCGGCATCTGACCGATCAGTTCGTAGACATTGTCGACGTCGGCATTTTGCGCGACATCGCCGCCGAGCCTGTCGACCGACGTCAGCACATTGTCGGTGCTGCCGGCCATGCCCCGTGCTGTGACGACGATTTCGCCGACCGAGAAACTGGTGTCGGGCTTGCTTGTGGCCGGTCGTTCGCTGTTGGCGGCGGCAGTAGAAGCGTCACTGCCGTCTCCTGAAACTTCGGCAAGAGCGGGGACGGTGTTGACGGAAAATACTAGAGCTGCGGCAAGCGCAAGATTGGAAGTCTTCATGATGGGTAATCCGATACTAATGAGTTCAAACATGACGGGATGTTTTGAACGCAGCCGGAGCAGGTTGGATACATGGCGTGCGGCGATAGGGATCGTGCCGATCCGCCGCCGTTTTCGCACATTAGATTTAACCGAATGGCTGCGTCAGGCAGCCAGTGGCGGGCCTCTTGATGGTGGCCGCAGGCGCGGCGTGCTGCACGCCCCGGGCAAAATCTGCGGTGCAAATCCGAGCGCCAGAACAAAGACGATGGCCGAGGCCAGCAATGCCAGGTCCGCGCCAGCGATCGCACTTTTCGTCAGACCGGTATAAGGGCATTTGCTTTTGCCCTTCTCATGCTCCGCGTCGGTAGATCCTTTCATCGGGATCGATATCTGCCGGGTCAGCTGTTCGCTGGTGGAATCCGAGCAGATAATAACGGTCAGCACCATATTGTCGCTCGAGACCATATAGCCCGTCGGAACCAGCAGCTTGAACAGCAACGTCACGGCGAGCAGGCAGGCTGCCAGCGTACCGTTTTTGCGGATCAGGGTGCGGATCGATTCCATCGGCGCCTGTTAGGAGGTTGATTCCGGCTTGTCATCAGCGAAAGAGACCTCCTTCCCGCCAAGCACAGCTACGTCGCCCGCAATCTTTCCTAGCTTGCTGGGCGCGGGTCGCAATCGCTAGGAGCGCGCACCGGCAAACACCCTCTCCCGTTGCGCCGGAACAGCAATAGAAAGTCACATCGTCATGTCCCGTCTTGCCTCACGCGCCTCCGGCCGCCGGATATCCTCCTTCGCCAGCCTCCTGCTCGCCGGTGCAGCGCTTTGCATGCCGGGTACAGCGCAGGCGACGGACGGCTATTTCGTCAACGGTGTCGGCGCCAAGTCCAAGGGCGCTGGCGGCGTGGCTATCGCGATGCCGCAAGATGCGTTCGGGATCGCCACCAACCCGGCTTCGGCGACTGCCATCGAGCACCGGCTGGATGTCGGTTTCGAGATATTCATTCCCGATCGTGGGTCCGAGATTATCGGCAATCAGGCCGGGCTCGACGGAGTCTATTCGGGCAATGACGCCAATCCCTTCATTCTGCCCGAATTTGCTTATGTACGGCCGCTGTCCGATACGGTTGCGATCGGCATCGCGGTCAACGGCAATGGCGGGATGAACACCGACTACAAGAGCAATCCCTTCGCCAGTTTCGGTGCCACTGGTTCCGCGGGCGTGAACCTGCGGCAGATCTCGATCGCGCCGACGATTGCGGTGGAAATCGCGGAAGGACAGAGCCTCGGCGTGTCGCCGCATTTCGTGGTGCAGAGCTTTGAGGCCAATGGCATCCAGCCGTTTGCTGCCAATTCGCAGAACCCCGCCAATTTCACCAACCGCGGCGAGGACTGGGCCTTTGGCGCGGGCTTCCGCGTCGGCTATCTCGGCTCTTTTGGTGACAATTTCCGCGTCGGTGCTTTCTACCAGTCGAAAGTCTGGACCACCGAGTTTGAGCGCTATGCCGGGCTGTTCGCCGAACAGGGCGGTTTCAACATGCCGGCCTCCTGGGGCGTGGGCGTATCGGTTGACGCGACGCCAAAGCTGACACTGGGCGCGGACTTCAAGCATATCGAATATTCCGACGTCAATTCGGTCGGCAACCCGATTGCGTCGCTGCTGCAGGGCGTCCCCTTTGGCGCGGATGACGGCCCCGGCTTCGGCTGGAACGACATTGACGTGTGGAAATTTGGCGCGGTCTATCAGGCCAGCGACAGGCTTGCCCTGCGCGCCGGCTATGGCCGCTCCGCCAACCCGATCCCGCAATCGGAGACCTTGCTCAATGTGCTGGCACCCGGCGTCGTGCGCGATCACTACACCGTGGGTGCGACATATAAGGCATCGGAGAAATTCGAGATCACCGGATATGCGATGCGCGCGCCGCGCCAGACGGTCAACGGCTCCGGATCGATCCCGGCCCCCTTTGGTGGTGGCGAAGCGAATATCTATCTTGCCGAAACGGCTATCGGTTTTTCTCTGGGCTTTGGTTTCTAGACCGGACTCACCGGTGATTTTCTCCAGCGGTCATCCTCAATCATGGGGATGACCGCTGGAGCTTCCATGGCAAACCAGATCAGCTTCTGACGCCCAGCCGGTCGGCCGCCCATTTGATCGTCGGCCCCTGGATGATGCTGGACAGCAGCACGACGAAAAAGACGACATTGAAAATCGCGAAAGCGCCCGGCACACCGGCGACCATCGGGAATGTCGCAAGGACAATCGGCACCGCCCCGCGCAACCCTGCCCAGGACACGAACAGCTTTGACCGCCAGTCGAACTGGCGGAACGGTGCGAGGCAGATGAAGACGCTCAACGGCCGGGCGACAAACATCAGGATGAAGGTGATCGAAAGCCCCGGTATGATAACCGGAGCGAGATTGGACGGCGTGACCAATAAACCGAGGGTGAAGAACATCACCACCTGCGAGAGCCAGGCCATTCCGTCCTGAAAGCCGGACACGGTCTCCTTGGCGGCATAGGTCCTGTTCCCGGCGACGATGCCTGCCAGATAGCTGGCGAGAAAACCGTTGCCGGCGAGGAGTTCGGCAAGGCCGAAAGCGATCAGCGCCGCGGCGATCGAAATAACAAAGGCTAGCCCTCCTTGCTGATAGCCGCCGCGTTTCAGGATTTCGGGCATGGCAAAACCGACGCCGACACCGACGATCGCCCCCATCACCATCTGGATGACGAAATCGGGTGCCAGCTGGAGAGGAGAAGCCGAGGGGCTTTCTATCAGGAACAGCAACGCGCCGACCAGAAAGATGGCCATGGGGTCGTTCGACCCGGATTCGGTCTCGATCAGCGCCGGTACATCGCCGTGAAGATCTAGACCCGAGCTACGCAGCACGGCAAATACCGCCGCTGCGTCGGTCGAGGCAATCACCGCGCCCAGCAAAGCGCCCTGCAGCGGGCCGAAGCCCAATATGAAAATCGCGGAGAGCGCGACAATAGCTGCGCTGATCACGACGCCGATGGTGGCGAGGAGCAAAGCCGGTGCCGCCATACGCCGGACGTCGCGCCAGTCGGTGCCCATGCCGCCGGAGAAAAGAATGAACAGCAGGCAGGCGATGCCGATGCCCTGGGTCAGTTCGAAATTTTCGAAGTAAAAACCGCCGGGTCCGTCGACGCCGGCCAGCATGCCGAGGCCAAGAAATCCGATCAGCGCCGGAAAGCCGAAGCGGCTGGACAAGGTCCCGGCCAGCACGGTCGTGAACAATATCACGCCTAGGACAAGCAAGGTCAGTTCGGTGTTGAAGAAAGTCATGTATCTCCTGACCATCGGGGGTTTATTAATATATCTAATAGCACGGCGAGCGAGATGTCGAGAGGGGAAACGCTCTGGTTCGCTTCGGTTGACACTGACGGGGCCGCCGGTCATAATTCGGGCTCCCCTCACATCCCCAAAAAGCGGAGACAGAGCCCGCCATCTTGCGGGCATGACACCATGCAGCAGTTCCAGAGTGAAACTCTTTCCATCATAGACAGCATTCCCTTCCTTCCCAACCTCGCGCCCTCGGGCCAAACGCTGGTCGGCATCTGCATACTTCTCGCCATTGCGTGGGTCGGCAATTTCATCATCAAGCATATCGTGCTGCGGATTGTCACGCGCTGGATGCCCTATGAAGACCTCACGCCCTTGCCTGTGGCGGCGCGGCTGGCCAATATCGTACCGGCGCTTATCATCTCAAACGGTATCGGCGCGGTTCCCCACTTGACGGCGCCGGTTGTGACCCTGGTCAGCAACGTGGTGTCCGCCTCGATCATCCTGTTCGTCGCGATGGCACTGAGCAAGGCGCTCACCCTGGCCAACGACATTTACGAGCATCGGCCGAGCTCCGCGACCCGCCCGATCAAGGGCTATATCCAGCTGTTCAAAATCATTCTCTATGTCGGCGCCACCATCCTGATCATCGCGGCGTTGATGGATGAATCGCCACTGCTTCTCCTGTCGGGCCTCGGCGCGATGGCGGCGGTCGTCCTGCTGGTGTTCAAGGACACGCTGCTTTCACTGGTCGCTTCGGTGCAACTCACCTCCAACGACATGCTGCGCGTCGGTGACTGGATCGAGATGCCGGCGCTGAATGCCGACGGCGATGTCATCGATATCGCGCTGCATACGGTCAAGGTGCAGAACTGGGACAAGACGATCACCACCATTCCCACCCATCGCCTGATCTCGGAAAGCTTCAAGAACTGGCGCGGCATGTCCGAAGCGGGCGGGAGACGGATCAAGCGGTCGATCTTCATCGACCAGAATGGCATCAGTTTTCTGACGCGCGAGGAAAAAAACGGGTTTCGCCGGTTCCAGCTGCTGGACGAATATCTCGGCCATAAAAGCGCGGAGCTCGGCGAATGGAATGCCCCGATCGAGAAAGCCGGCCGCGACGAGGTCAATGCCCGCAGAGTGACCAATATCGGCACATTCCGCGCCTATGTAGTCGAATATCTCCGCGCCAACAGCCAGATCGCCGGAGATATGACGCTGCTTGTGCGCCAGCTCGACCCGACGCCGAAAGGCCTGCCGATAGAGATTTACTGCTTCACCAACACGACCGACTGGAACGCCTATGAAGATATCCAGTCGGACATTTTCGACCATATGCTCGCGATCCTGCCCGAATTCGGCCTGCGTCCGTTTCAGGAACCGAGCGGCCTCGATTTGCAACGCGGTCTGGCAGCGTAATAGCGGAAGTCGCGACAAGACCGGCTTGTCTCAGCGGACAAAATCTTCCGCCAGCTGCAGGTCACGGACAAATTTAGCATATTCGACCTGTCGCCCCTGCTCGTCGGGGATGCGCAGCAGATAGGACGGGTGGACGGTGATCAGCATTGACCGGCCATCTGCTCCGGGCAATATTTCGCCGCGGTGGCGAGAGATTTTCACCGGCTTTCCCGTCAGGCAGCGGGCCGCGGTTGCGCCCAGCGCCACGACAAGCTTGGGATCGACCAGCCGTATCTCCTGTTCAACCCACCAGCGGTAATAGTTGATCTCGCCGACATTGGGCGTCTCGTGGATGCGCCGCTTGCCGCGCGTGGTAAATTTGAACCGCTTCACGGCGTTGGTCAGGAATGTCTTTTGACGGTCGATTTGGGCTTCTGCGAATGCCCGATCGAGCAATTGGCCCGCCGGTCCGACAAAGGGTTTGCCCTGCAAGTCCTCCTGCTCGCCGGGCTGCTCACCGATGATCATGATATCGGCATGGTCCGGGCCGATGCCGCGGATCAACCGGTCGGAGAATTTGTCTCTCGGCGCGTCGGCCTGCTGTTCCAGCAGCGCATAAAGCTGATCCAGCGAGGTGGGCAAATTTGCAGCGGGTTCATCCATCCTCGAGTCAAATAGCATATCCTTCGGCGTGTGCGCCACCATCGCCTCGACCCGCGTGCCGGCTTGCTCCAGTAGCGAGGGAATAAGCTCCGCCTCCGGCAGGTTTTTCCAGTATTTCATCGGCATTTCCGACTTCATCGCGCTGATCTTGACCCGGGCGGGGTTGAAGATATTGGCATAATAGGTCCGCCATTCTGCCTCGATGACGTCTTCCTGCGGCACGTCATCCTTGCAGCCGCCGGGACCGATCGAGAGCTTCTGCCCGTCCCAGGCGATGCTGGCCCCGGGGGTGACGATCAGCCAGTCCATGCCGGTGAAGCGCTTGCAGAAAAACGGAGCCACCGCTTCGGTGATATGATGGTCCGGTTCGAACCACGAGACGAACTGTTCGCGACCCTCGCTGGCACCGATTTTGCGGAAGCGGACGAAGGCGTGCATTTTGTGGATATCGCGCCGGATCGCCTTCGCGTAGCGGTTCAGCTTCAGAACGTCGGCATCGGCGGGGTTGCGGTGCAGGCTCGGCACAGACTGGGCGCGATAGAGGAGCCGGTAAGCGAGATCAAACCGGTCTTCGTTGCTGTGCAGCAGCGCGGTGTTGATTAGCGAAAGCAAAGTCTTGGATATGCGAACAGGTCGCGCAATCTGGCCGCTGCTTTTCTCCGGCAAGACGGCTGGTGGCGACAGATCCAGTTCGCCGCTATTGCCACGCCCCTCGACTGTCCAGCTCACCTGTTCCGGCGCGATGCTAGCCTGTAAAAGTCGCCGCGCAAGGTCGCGCCAGCCTTCCAGATCGACTTCGCTGGCGAGCAATATCCGGTAAGTGCTTTTGGCGGGAGCATTGCCGCCTCCGAAATCTGGCATCATATTCACGACCGCTAGGCTGGAAACAGGCTGAGCTGTTCGGGCGGCGGTTTCAGCCGGTCGTAAAGGTTCAGGGAATCCAGCTGCTTGCCCGGATGCCAGTCCGCCGTGGTGATGAACGGCAATATCTTCTTCACCGACTGGCAGATGCGTTCGAGGTCGGCCAGCCGCAAGGCGGTGAAGCGGCGCGCCTGCAAAATCTTGCCCACGCCCTTGCCGCCCAGACCGGGAATGCGCAGCAGGCTCTCCTTGTCAGCCAGATTGATGTTGACCGGAAAGCGCGCGCGATTTTGCAGCGCCCAGGCCAGCTTGGGATCGATGTTCAGGTCGAGCTGTCCCGCGCTGCCGCCCTGCATGATTTCCGCGACAGAAAAACCGTAAAAGCGCAGCAGCCAGTCGGCTTGATACAGCCTGTGCTCCCGCAACAGGGGCGGCGCCTGAGCCGGAAGGTTGCTGCTGGCATCCGGGATCGGGCTGAAGGCGGAATAATAGACCCGCTTCAGACCATAGCTGCCATAGAGCCCGTTGCTGGTCGTCAGGATTTTTGCATCGTCCGATGCGTCAGCGCCGATGATCATCTGGGTGCTGTGCCCGCCCGGCGCAAACAGTGGCGCCTTGCGCGAAGTCTTCCGCTCCGCCTTGGCCTCGCGCACCTTCTTGCCCAGATTGTCCATCGTCCGGCGGATCAGCTTGCCGTCTTTTTCCGGCGCCAGTCGAGCGATAGATTCATCATCGGGCAATTCGATATTGATCGAGAGACGGTCGGCATATTGGCCTGCCTGTCTGAGCAGTTCCGGATCGGCCTCGGGAATGGTTTTCAAATGTATATAACCCCCGAAGCGATGGACGACCCGCAGGCGGCGGGCGACCTCGACCAGTTGCTCCATCGTATAATCCGGGCTGCGGATGATCCCGGAGGACAGGAACAGCCCTTCGATATAATTGCGCTTGTAGAAATCCAGCGTCAGGTCGACAATCTCCTGCACCGTGAAGGCCGCGCGGCGCACATTGCTCGACGAGCGATTGATGCAATAGAGACAGTCGAACATGCAATAGTTGGTCATCAGGATTTTGAGCAGCGAAATACAGCGCCCGTCCGGCGCATAGCTGTGGCAGATGCCCATGCCGCCGGTCGAACCAATGCCCCCCGATTTCGCCGAATTGCGTTTCACCGAACCGCTCGACGCGCAGGACGCATCATATTTCGCAGCGTCCGCGAGAATCGCCAGTTTTTCGGATCGGGAGATTTTGCTCATCGTCCGACAGTAAGGCGTGTTCTTGGTTTGTTCAATAACCTAGATTAAGAGTTTCGCGGGAATTATGTGAATTCCATAGCGGGTGTCACCGTCTCAAACCTGTCACACCCCGGTCACCTCTACGTCACCGCACCGGCCTAAATTCCCCGCAATGATCCAGACTATCGGGGAGGCTCCATGAGCGTACAAGCGGGTTCGATTAAACAGTCCACCATATTGAACGATGCGATCCTGCAGAATCGCGCCAGCAAGGCGGGGTTGCTCGAGCGGGCTTTCTCGCTGGCTTTTCGCGGGCTGGTCTATCCGCAAATCTGGGAAGACCCGATAGCCGATATGGAGGCGCTGGATATCCAGCCGGACCATCATATCGTCACCATCGCCAGCGGCGGATGCAATGCCCTTTCCTATCTGCGCGCCAATCCGGCGAAGATCACCGCGGTCGATCTCAACGCCGCCCATATCGCGCTCAACAGGCTGAAATCGGTGGCGGCACAGCAATTGGACAGCCACGAGGATTTCTTCCGCTTTTTCGGGCAGGCCGATCACAAGGATAATCTCGCCGTCTATCGCGACCGGCTGCGGCCGCATCTCGACGCGGCCAGCCGTAAATATTGGGATGGCCGCGACCATTTCGGCCAGCGCCGGATCAAGGGTTTTGCCAAGGGTTTCTATCGCAAGGGTCTGCTCGGCAATTTCATCGGTCTGGTGCATATATTGGGCCGGCTCGGCGGAGCGAAGCCGTCGCTGATGATGGCGGCGCGGACTCGCGACGAACAGATCGAATTGTTCGAGCGGCATATCGGGCCATTGTTCCAGAAGAAACTGATGCGCTTCCTGTGCTCCAACCCGATGGCTTTGTTCGGCCTCGGCATTCCGCCAGCGCAATATCGGGCGCTTGCCGGCGATCAGCATATGGCTGACGTGCTTTGCGAGCGGACCCGCAAGCTGGCCTGCGATTTTCCGCTGGCCCACAATTATTTCGCGCAGCAGGCCTTTGGCCGCGCCTATCAGAGCGCCGAACCGGGATCGGTGCCGCCCTATCTGGAAGCAGCGAGCTTCGACTGGCTGGGCGAGCGCAGCCGGAAGCTGGAGATCAAGCATCAGAATTTCATCGAATTTCTTGCCAGTCAGGCCGCCGGATCAATGGATCGCTATATCCTGCTCGACGCGCAGGACTGGATGACCGACCAGCAACTCAACCGGCTGTGGAGCGAGATTGACCGGACCGCCAAGCCGGGCGCTCGGGTATTGTTCCGCACTGCGGCAGAAGAGACTTTGCTACCGGGGCGGGTTGCCGACGAACTGCTCAGAGCATGGGACTATGACGCGGAGCTGTCGCAGGCGCTGACCCGCAAAGACCGCTCCGCCATCTATGGCGCGATGCATCTGTACCGGCTGAAATGAGTCTGATGGACGATATTTTGCGTAAGCGGGCGAGCGATCGCCACGCGAAGCTGATGGATCGTGTCTATCGCAGCCAGAGCGGCATCTATGACCTGACCCGCAAATATTATCTGCTCGGCCGGGACCATTTGATCGAGGCGCTGCAACCGCCGGCGGGTGGCCGGGTGCTGGAAATCGGCTGTGGCACCGCGCGCAATCTGGTCCAGGCGGCGAAGATCTGGCCGGATGCGGAATTTTACGGCTTTGATATCAGCTCGGAAATGCTGAAAGCGGCACGCAAGAATCTGGCGCTGAGCGGATTGGCGGAGCGGATCACGCTGTTTCAGGGCGATGCCGAAAATCCGATACTGGCGATGCCGCCGACAGTCCGGACATTCGACCGGATATTCCTGTCCTTCTGCCTGTCGATGATCCCCGACTGGCAGGGCGCGATCCGGCAGGCCGTGGCTCTGCTGGCGCCGGGCGGGGAGTTGCATATCGTCGATTTCGGCCAGTCGGAGAAGCTGCCGCCTCTCTTTCGCTGGATATTGCAGCAATGGCTGGCGCTGTTTCACGTCGAGCCGCGCAGATATCTGCGACGCTTTCTGGACGATATAGACTGCGAGACTGGCAGCCGAAGCGAATTTATCCCGCAATATCGCGGTTATAGCTGGCGATTTGTTGTCAGGCTTCCCGCAAAAGAAACATCCTTCTCTGGCGAAGCGTAACCTTCGTCATTCTGCCAGTTTCTTCAGGATCCAGTACCAGTGATCCAGTCCGCCATAAAAGGAGGCAACCGGCAGGCGTTCATTCAAACCATGGGCGAACATGTCGGAGGCTTTCATCGCAGCACCGGAAATCGCCACCGTGTCATAGCCGAGGCCGCGGTAGTGCATGCCGTCGGTGCCGCCCGATTCCATATAAGGCAGAATGGTCAGGCCCGGATATCTCTTGTCGAGACTGTAGCGCACCGCTGCCTTGACGTCGTCGCGCAGCTTTGATTCCGGGCTTTCGGTCACATCGGTCATCAGCTTGAACGTGACATTGTCATTGCCGATGATTTCCTTCAGCCTGGCCTCGGTTGCCGCAGCGCCTACGCCCGGGAATATCCGGCAATTGACCGTGGCGGTGGCGGATTGCGGCAGGGCGTTTTCCGCATGGCCGGCCTGCAACATGGTAGCGACACAGGTGGTCCCCAGCGTGCCGACGGACTCTGGATTGGCTTGCAAGGTCGTAATTGCGGAAGCGTCGGACGGGTCCGCCGCGAAACGCAGCATCGCCTGCCCGAGCTCGCCGGGAGTCAACTTGCCCGCAGTGGCGAAATAGCTTCTGGTCAGGTCCGTTGCCTGCACCGGAAATTTATAGGCGGCGATCTTGCCCAATGCCTCGGCCAGTTCGTAGATCGCGTTGTCCGCGCGCGGGCGGGATGAATGACCACCGGGATTATTGACGGTTATCTCATAGGTGGCGTAGGTCTTCTCCGCAGATTGCACCTGAAACGCCACCGGCGTCCCATCTTCCGCCAGCGCTATCCCGCCGGCATCGCTGTTCAGGATGAAGGCCGGATCGATATTTTCCGCCACATATTTCGCCTGCGCCTCGGTCGAGACCATGCCGGTTTCCTCGTCCCCCGAAAAGACCAGAACCAGATCGCGCGACGGTTGCCAGCCCTCTGCCTTCAGGCGGAGGAAAGTCGACGTCAGATTGGTGATGCCATATTTATTGTCCATCGTGGCGCGTCCGAAGAAATAGCCGTCCTCTTCGGTCAGGGTGAACGGCGGGCGCACCCAGTCCTTGGCCAGCGCGTCGACCACGTCCATATGGCCGAGCAGGACAATCGGCTTGGCGGTACTGCCCGGCTTGGCGCGATAGGTAACCATCAGTCCCTGGGTTTTTTCACCGTCGCTGTCATAATCGGTGACGCGGATATCATCATCGCTAAAGCCCGCTTTTTCAAACCTTTCGACGAGATAGGACACCATCGCCGGGACCTGTTCCTGACCACGCGCGGTCCGGAAGGCAATCAGATCGCTGTAAATGTCGCGCGCCAACTGCTGGTGCGGTGTCAGCGCGGCGGCGTCCTGCGCGAGGACAGGCTGGGCAGAAAATATACCCGCCGCCAGCAAGAGGGCCGTCGGGCCCGACCATTTTTGCATTCTTTCCTGAAGCTTATGCTTAGCCATTACCTATTCCCCCAAAAATCATATTCTATCCGCTCGACAAGGAATGTAAATCTTTCCGTTCTTTCCGTGGAGCAGGGCGGGAAAGGCAAGCCTCGCCAAATATTCGCGGAACATCCCGGGGCAAGATTTATCCGCCCGGCGGAAGGGCCGAGCAAGTCAAGCGATTGCGGTTTCCGGTTGGATCGCACTGCCGTGAGAAAGCGGAGCAAATTAACCATTTCTCTTAACCTTGTGTTTCATAGAGGGACAGTTTCAGCCACGATGGCTTCGGGCACAGCGGCTACCAACTGGACTCGGGCGGCGATATCCGTCATTTTGAGCAATCATTACCAGAAGATGCAATCGGGTAGGAAAAGGACTGAGGTTAACGAATGGAAATCGGAAGCAAGATATTGACCGGTGCAGCGGCGACCGTGGTCTTGGCGCTGGTCGGCCATGCCGTAACCGGCGATAATTTCATCAACGGGCTGGAGCAAAAAGCGCAGACCGAACTGGACGCGCGCGGACTGGAAGGTGCCAGCGTCAGCTTCGCTCGTGATCCGCTGTCCCGCGCTGCTGTTCTGGACGGCGAAGCGGACGACGAAGAAAAACGGGAAGCCCTGACCGTGGTCATGGCTATCCCCGGCGTCTCCAGTGCGAGCTGGAAAGGCGAGCATGTGATCGCAGCAGCGGAAGACGGCGCGTCCGGCGCAGGAGTCCCTGCCACTGCCGACCAGGACAAAATTGCCAAATGCCAAAGCGATGTCGACCAAATCATGGCGCCCAACAATATCAGCTTCCGCTCCGGCAGCGCTTATGTGTCGCTCGACACCAAGAAAGTTCTCGACCAGATTGCCGCCGCTTTGCAGAGCTGTGACGGGCTGTCGGTAGCGGTCGAAGGCCATACCGACGATAATGGCAATAAGGACGTCAACCGGGACATGTCACAAGAACGGGCCGACCGGATCAAGGCTGGCCTCGTCGAACGCGGCATTGCGGAAGCTCTGATCAGCGCCAAAGGCTATGGCTCGACCCGGCCGCGCGCAGAAGGTTCGGGAGCGACGGCCGATGCGCAGAATCGCCGGATCGAATTCCGGATCGGGGCTGGAGACGGCTCGTCGCAAAATGATGCCAAAGCGCAACAGGAGGGTTGATCGATGCCACTTTTACTTGAAAATCTGTTGCTCCTGCTGGTTACTTTTGCAATTGGCCTCGCTATCGGCTGGTTTATCTGGGGCCGGAACACAGAAGAATATTAGCCGAGACCGGCTAGGAACAATATTCAAAACGGGGTTTTGAGAAGATGATTACGCTGATTACCGCCAATTGGCTGTTATACCTGGTTGCACTGCTTATCGGTGTGGTCACCGCTTTCTGGGTCTGGGCCGCAACCGGTCGCGAAGCATCCTCCGTCGACAGTTTCAATGCCGATGACGGACTGCTGGAAAAAGCAGGCGAACCGATGCAACCGGCAGAAGCCAAGCCCGAACCGGCTCCTGCTGCGGCGGCTGTACCGGAAACAGCTCCGCCGCCACCGCCCAAGGCGGTCGTGGTGCCTGTTGCCCCTGCTCCCGAACCCCCGGCTGAAGCGGCGACGACGGCAGCAGCGACAACGGAAGGCGCACCCAAAATTGCTCCGGCGGTCGGAGAGCCCGACAATCTGCGTCTTATCAAGGGTGTAGGTCCGAAGCTGAACACATTGCTGATCAGCCTTGGCGTGACCCGGTTCGACCAGATCGCCGACTGGAAAGAAGCGGAAATCAACGAGGTGGATCAGTATCTCGGTACGTTCAGCGGACGTATCACAAGAGACGCGTGGATCGACCAGGCCAAATTTCTCGCCAAGGACGATATTGCCGGTTTCGAGAAGAAATACGGCAAGCTCTAGGATCGGTCGTTAGAGTCGGGTCCTGATCATTCTGGATCCTGATCAGTCCAGTTCGGGATTGCTCGCGCGGACGATCAGCTTGTCGATCTTGCGGCCATCCATGTCGACAATTTCGAAGACCCAGTCCTGATCTTCAAAGCTTTCGCCTTCTTCCGGCAGATGGCGCAATTGCGCCAGCGCGTGCCCTGCGACGGTTGCATAGTCGCGGTCTTCGGATAGCCTGATCCCCAGCCGTTCGGCCAGCGCATCAATCGCCATCGCGCCGGAAACCAGATAGCTGCCGTCGGCCCGTTCGATCAGGCTGCGCTGGGTCTTTTCATCCTGATCGGAGACAAATTCACCGGCGATCGAACTGAGCAGGTCATTGGGTGTGACGATGCCTTCAAAATGGCCATATTCGTCGTGCACCAGGATCATCGGGACTTCGGTTTCACGCAATATTTCCAGCACATCGAGCGCGTCGAGCTGGTCCGGCACCTTTTCCAGCGGGCGCATCAGCTTGCGCAAATCCAGCTTCTCGCCGCCCAGTTGCGCGGCAACGATATCACGGGCCTGAACCACCCCGCGGATTTCATCGACCGAATGTTCGGCGACGGGGAAACGGCTGTGCTGGGATTCCATCAGCAGCTTGTGAATGTCCCCGCGCTTCGCATCGATGCCGAGCCAGTCGATCTCGGTGCGGGGGGTCATGACCTCGCGAATGGGGCGGTCGGCCAGGCGCACGACCCCGGCCATCACGGCACGTTCATGCTCCTCGATAACGCCGGACCGAGTCGCATCGGCGAAGACCATCTGCAATTCTTCCGCCGTCACATGATTGACCTGCTCGCGCTTGATCCGCATCAGGCGGAAAATCATGGCGCTGCTATTATCGAGCAGCCAGACCAGCGGTGCGGAAATGCGGGCCAGCAATTCCATCGGCTGGGCCATGATCAGGGCGATCCGTTCGGCTGACCGCAGAGCGATCTGCTTTGGTACCAGCTCTCCAATCACCAGCGAGGCATAGGTGGTCAAGCCGATCACCAGAACAAAGCCGACGGTGCCCGACAGCTCCTGCCCCATGCCCAGCACCTGCAACCGCTCGGCTACCGGGCCGCCCAGGCTCGCTCCGGAATAGGCGCCGGCAATAATCCCGATCAGCGTTATCCCGATTTGTACAGTGGAGAGAAATTTCCCCGGGTCACTGGCAAGGCGGAGAGCCGCCTTGGCGCGCTTGCTCCCCCGGTCCGCCAGGCCGTGCAACTGCGCCTTGCGCGCAGAGACAATAGCCAGTTCTGACATGGCAAATACGCCATTGATCAGCACCAGCACAATTATGATCGCAACATCAAACCAGGGAAAGGGTGTCATAAAGTCCATTGAAAGGGCGAAATGCCATAAGCCCTTTAGCAGCAAGTTTTACAAAATCTCAAGTTCGCTGTCAGTCGCCGTTCATTTATCCTGCGTTAGACGGAACCTTCTGGTCGGCGGGGCGTAGTGCTGACGAGATAAAAAAACAATTAGGGAAAAGAAAATGCAGATGAACAAATCAATAATTTCAGCGGTTTCGCTCGGCGCCTTGGCACTGACCAGCGGCTGTGTAACCAATCCCGAAACCGGCAACCGGACCATCTCGAAAGCGGCCATCGGCGGCCTCGGTGGCGTTGTCGGCGGCTATCTGCTTGGTGACGTACTGGGTGGCAAGAATGATCGCACGGCCAAGATCGTCGGTGCGGGCCTAGGTGGCCTCGCCGGCGCAGGCATCGGCTATTATATGGACGAGCAGGAAAAGAAACTGCGTCAGCAAACTGCCGGTACCGGCATCGATGTCACCCGCGAGGGCGACAATCTGATCCTCAACATGCCGTCGAGCGTCACATTCGCCGTCGATAGCAGCGCCATCAGTCCGGCATTCCAGACCACATTGGGCAATGTTGCCAACACGCTGTCGCAATATGAGAAAAGCTACGTCGATGTTCTCGGCCATACCGACAGCACCGGCAGCGATGCCTATAACCAGGCTCTGTCCGAACGACGCGCCGAAGCGGTTGCCAATTTCCTCGCCAATAGCGGCGTCCAGCGCGCACGTCTGGCAACAAGAGGCTATGGTGAAAGCCAGCCGGTTGCGACCAACAGCACCGAAGAAGGCCGGGCAGCCAACCGCCGGGTCGAGATCAAGATCGTTCCGATCGAACAGGATGATCTTTAACAACTAAATTAGCGCTTGCGCTTATCGCATGATCACGGGCATCCTCCGCAAAAATTTGCAGAGGATGCCCTTTTTATGACCACAGTCAATTTCTCCATCGACCTTAGCGGGCATACCGCCATTGTAACCGGCGCATCGGCCGGTCTGGGTCGCCGATTCGCCAAAGTGCTGGCCGCTTGTGGCGCAAAAGTCGCCTGTACGGCACGTCGCAAGGACAAGCTGGACGATCTCGTCAACGAGATTACCGCTGAGGGCGGCACAGCCCAGGCTTTCGCGCTGGATGTCCGCGATGCCGCCCAGCTTCAGGCGATCATCCCCACCGTTACAGAAGCGCTCGGACAACCCGATATACTCGTCAACAATGCCGGCATCGTCGACGCCGAACATGCCACCCGGATGTCGATCGACCTGATCGACGATGTTCTGGATACAAATCTTCGTAGCGTGTTCATCTTGTCGAACGAGTTTGCCCGTCCGCTGATCGCCCAAAAAACGCCGGGGCGAATCGTTAATGTCGCGTCTATCGCAGCCACCAGCTACAGCGGCGGCGGGGCCGCCCTCTATTCGACGACCAAGGCCGGTGTCGTTCGCATCACCGAAACCCTGGCGGTGGAATGGTCAAAATTCCATATCAATGTGAACGGCATTGCGCCGGGCCTGTTCGCCACCGACATGGCCGATGGCATGATCGAGCGCGCCGGTGATTTTTTCGTCCATTTCCCGCGCAAGCGTGTCGGCCAGCCGGAGCAGATGGACAGTACCCTACTCTATCTGGTGTCGCCTTCTTCGGATGCGGTGACCGGAACCGTGATCAAGATCGATGACGGTCAGGGTTCGCGCTAGCGCCCGGATCTAGACCAGTTCGCCTTTGAGCAGCTTTGGCAGATCGCCGGTCTCACCTTTTGCCTCGGCCATGAACTGGGCTTTGAGCGGCGGAATCCGCTGGACCAGACCAATGCCCATGCGGCGGATCTTCGAGGATGTCTTTCCCGGCAGGCCGAACAACCGCGTCAGCAGGTCGGTGGCAGCCGAGACCATCATATTGTCGAGGCTGCGCCAGCGGTCATAGCGTCCGAGTATTTGGGAATCACCCAGATCGAGGCCGGTTCGCGCGCCCTCGACCAGACATTCGGTCAGCGCGGCCACATCGCGCAGGCCGAGATTGAGCCCCTGTCCGGCGATCGGATGGATGCCATGACCGGCATCCCCGATCAGCACCAGCCGGTCGGCGGTCAAATGGGAACTGTGGTGGAAGCCGAGCGGATAAGTCTGGCGATCCGTGAGCAGCTCGAGCTCGCCGAGAAAACCGCCGGTCTTTTTCATCATTTCGGCGATGAAGGCGCGCTTGTTAATCTTGGCATAAGCGGGCCCGTCGTTTCTCGAGACCGTCCACACTACAGCCGAGCGGTGTTTGCCGTTGGCATCGTCCAGCATCGGCAGGATGGCGAAGGGACCGGATGGAAAAAACAATTCATAGGCGGTGTTGCCATGCGGCTTTTCATGCGCGATTTTGCAGACGATCGCGCTGTGATCATATTGCCAGTGCGCCATGATGATCCCGGCTTCCTCGCGCATCCGGCTACCGCGGCCATCGGCGGCGATCAGCAGCGGAGCGGAGAGATGCTCGCCGTTATCGAGCATGATATCGACAAGATGCTCTCCTCGTTTGCAGGACGCTACCTGTGTCGACAGATGCAGTGATATGCCGTCATGGGACTGAACCGCCTCGAACAGCAGCCGGCGGAGCACGGCATTTTCGACCATGATCCCCATCGGGCCTTCGTCCTCAGCCGGAACAAAGTCGAGAGTGCCGGGTTTGAGCCCGTCATTGACCAGGATTTTTGCAATATCACAGCCATGCGGTCGCAGCTTGTCGGCCAGTCCTATGGCATCGAACATGTTCCAGCTGGCGCTGTTGATCGCGGAAACCCGGGCGTCATTCTGCGGGTTCAGCAAGTCGGCGGGCTCAGCCCGGTCGATGATCGCCACGCGCAGTCCATGGGCGGCCAGCGTCAGCGCCTGGGTCAGACCGATCATGCCCGCACCCAATATGATGATATCGCTTTGCCGAGAATCAATTGCCATGGAGACGCCTTTCCGAGCCCAAATATGAGATATAGTTAGGCATCGATGGTCGGGAAAGAAAGGCAAATCCGGTAAAATAAAGCCAAGAAACTTGACGGAGAGTCCCCGATTCGCGCAAAGGAGCAGTTAGTTAACGCGCGCCTTCGGCTGGGGTGACGCACGGGAGTATATGATGGCGGAAAAAGCCAAAGAAGCGAACTGGCGTGAAATCATGCGCCTCAGCCTGTTGCGCAGTGGTGCCTTGATCGGAGCCATCGCGATTTTTCTGGCGACCATATTCCTGTTTCTGGCGCTGGTCAGCTATTCGCCCAGCGATCCGGCCTTCAACACATCCGCGGCTAGCGTCGAACATAACTGGATGGGCGTTTTCGGCTCCTATCTGTCCGATCTGCTCTTGTTGCTGATCGGACTGCCGGTGCTGCTCTTTCTGCCGCTGCTTCTCGTGCTGGCCAACCGGCTGTGGCGAGATATTCCGCAGCCCGGCTGGAAGCAGCAACTGCTTTGGTGCCTGGTTGCAACATTGCTGGTCGGCACCGCACTCGCCTTGTGGTTTCCGGAACCGGAAATGGAATTGCCTTCGGGCCTTGGCGGCCTCGCCGGCATGCTGATCGCCAACGGCACCAGCGCTGGCCTCAACGCTATTTCTGCCAGCTGGAGCGGCCTGGTCTCAGGCCTGTTGATCGCCCTGACCCTGACCGGTGGCCTCGTCCTCGGCTATTTCAGTCTGCGGCTGGACAAACCGCTATTTTCCGGAACATCTTTCAAAATTCCGACCATGAAAAGTCCGTTTGCCGAGAAAGACGAAGGCCTGGTGATCGAGCCGGATCGTTCGGGCACTGTCAAGCCAAAGGCCAAGAAAGAACCCGCGCCACGCAAAGAAGTCAAACCCGACAACCGGCCACCGCCGGAGATCAGCGAACGGGCATTGCCGCCGAAAAAGGCCGGCGTCAGCAAAGGCAAGCAAGGCGATTTCTTCGGTCCCTATGTGCTGCCGTCGCTCGACCTGCTGACCCCTGCCCCCGAGCAGAATTCCAATGTGATCGACAAGGCCGGACTGGAGCGCAACGCACGGCTGCTGGAATCGGTGCTCGACGATTTCCACGTCAAAGGAACGATCAACGCGGTCCGGCCCGGTCCGGTTGTCACCATGTACGAACTGGAACCGGCTCCGGGTATCAAGGCGAGCCGCGTCATCCAGCTGGCCGAAGATATTGCTCGCAATATGTCGGCGCTGTCGGCGCGTGTCGCCGCCATCCCCGGACGCACGGTCATGGGCATCGAGCTTCCCAATGCCAATCGCGAAATGGTCGTGCTGCACGAGATGGTCGGCAGCGACAGCTTCGCCGAGCAGACCGGCAAGCTGCCGATCATTTTGGGCAAGAACATCTCCGGCGATCCGGTCATCGCCGATCTGGCGCCAATGCCGCATCTGCTTGTCGCCGGTACCACCGGTTCGGGTAAGTCCGTTGGCCTGAACTGCATGATCCTGTCGCTGCTCTACCGGCTGACACCAGACGAGTGCAAGATGATCATGATCGATCCGAAGATGCTGGAACTCAGCACCTATGACGATATTCCGCATCTGTTGTCGCCGGTTGTGACCGAGCCGGCCAAGGCGATCCGCGCGCTGAAATGGGCGGTCGAGCAGATGGAAGAACGTTACCGGATGATGTCGTCGATTTCGGTGCGAAATCTCGCCAATTATAACGAGAAGGTAAAAGGCGCCAAGGCCAAGGGCCAACCGCTCGGCCGCCGCGTCCAGACCGGCTATGACCCGGAAACATCGCGTCCGATTTACGAGGAGGAGCAGCTCGACTTCGAGGTGCTGCCGCAGATCGTAATCATTGTCGACGAACTTGCCGATCTGATGATGACAGCCGGCAAGGAAGTTGAATTCCTGATTCAGCGGCTGGCGCAAAAGGCGCGTGCGGCGGGTATCCACCTGATCATGGCGACCCAGCGTCCGTCGGTCGACGTCATCACCGGCGTGATCAAGGCCAACCTGCCGACCCGGATCAGCTTCCACGTTACCTCGAAAATCGACTCGCGCACCATTTTGGGCGAACAGGGCGCGGAACAGCTGCTCGGCAAAGGCGACATGCTGTATATGCCCGGCGGCAAGCAACTGACCCGCGTGCATGGGCCGTTTGTCTCAGATGACGAAGTGCGGCGCGTTGCCGATCACTGGCGCTCGCAGGGCACACCCGATTATATCCAGGCAGTGACCGAAGAACCCGAAGACGGCAGCTTTGCCCTCGATGGTGCCGATCTGAGTGACAGCAAGGAAGACCGGCAATATACGCAGGCCTGCCAGATTGTCTTCGAGAGCCAGAAAGTATCGACCAGCTGGCTGCAGCGGCAATTGCGGATCGGCTATAATACCGCGGCGCGGATTATCGACCGGATGGAGGAGGATGAAATGATCAGCCCGCCCAACCATATCGGGCGCCGCGAAGTGCTGCGCGACCAGCACGGCGAACCGCTCTAGCCTTCTGACTCTCTCCTTTTTGCTGACGAAGTGATTAAGCCATTGTTCAATCGCCACTGGCTAGGCGAATATCTGGATTATCTGGAGTTTTCGTAATGTTTAAATATGGTTTCGCCTTGATCGCTGCGCCTTTGGCCCTGACAGCAAGCCTGCCCGCCACTGCCCAGCAAACCCGTGCCGACGATCTGTCCAAAGTGCAGGCCCATCTGCGCGCCATGACCACGATGACTGCAAATTTCAGCCAGACCGATCGCGGCGGCCAGTTGCTCACCGGGAAGCTCATATTGAAGCAACCCGGCAAGATTCGCTTTCAATATCAGAAAGACGCCAATCTGCTGATCGTCGGGGACGGGAAAGCCCTGACTTTGATCGACTATGAGGTGAATCAGGTGCAACGCTGGCCGATCAGCAACAGCCCGCTCGCGGCGCTGCTCAATCCGGAGCGCGACCTGTCAAAATATGGCAAAATCATTCCGACTCGCAATCCCGCCGTTCTGAGCGTCGAGGTCCACGATCCCAAACGTCCGGAATATGGCGTAATCACAATGGTTTTCACGAAGAAGCCCGGCGCGCCCGGCGGATTGAGCCTGGATGGCTGGGTGTCACTCGATTCGAAAAACAATCGCACATCGATCCGCCTGTCGAACCAGAAATTCGGCGTTGCTGTCTCGAACAGCAGCTTTAACTGGGACGATCCCCGCCGGAAAAGCCGGACCAAGCGGTGAACCGAGACGGACTACCGATCAGCAGAAAATGATCTTTCTTTCGTTCATATTCCCGACAGAAACACGAGACTATAACCAAATACAGGATGAGAAGAGACAGTCAGGTTTTCCCCCTGTTACCTGACGAAACAACCCTCAACTCATCCCATGCGTGACGAACGCGAGTTTGCCCCCACCTCCTTAATGCCCCCGGAGGTGGGGGTTTTCCTTTTCCAGCCCAGCAAAATTACCGGGCCGCCCGGTCGCCTTTGGGCTTGGGTTTCTGTGCGAGCGTGGCTATCAGGCTCGGCATGAGTGATAGTCTGAAAATCGTCAGCTGGAATATTAACAGCATCCGTGCCCGCCTCGACATAGTCGAGCGCTTCCTGACCGAGGAAGCGCCCGATGTTCTGTGCCTGCAGGAGACCAAAGTGCGCAACGAACAATTTCCCGAAGGGATGTTCCGGCGCCTCGGCTATAATCACATGATCCTGAACGGTCAGCCGATGCATCATGGCGTTGCGATCATCAGCCGCGTTCCGTTGCACAAGGATGAACGGTTCGACTGGCAGGATAACGGCGAAGCCCGCCATGTCGGTGCCGTCCTGCAAAACGGCGTCCGCATAGAAAATGTCTATATCCCGGCCGGTGGTGAAATTGCCGATCGCGAGATCAACCCGAAATTCGGCCAGAAGCTCGATTTCTTTGGCCGGATGACCGAATGGTCGGCGAATCTCAAGGAACCGACGATTTTGATGGGCGACTTCAACGTCGCGCCGCTGGCCTCCGATGTCTGGAGCCACAAGGCCTTGCTGAAAGTCGTCAGCCACACCCAGATCGAGATCGACCATTTATACGCAATGCGCGATGCCCATGGCTGGGTAGACATCGGCCGCAAGCTGATTCCGGATCCCGAGCGCCTGTTCACCTGGTGGAGCTACCGCGCCAAGGACTGGCGCGCATCGGACAAGGGGCGGCGGCTTGATCATGTCTGGGTCAGTCCCGAACTGGGAGACAAAGCGGTCAGCCATTCCGTGCTCGAAGACGCGCGCAGCTGGGGCAAGCCATCGGATCACGCACCGCTGATCACGGAATTCGAATTTTGAACACATCGCCTCTCGACGGGGCCGACAAGGCTGCTGCCCGCCGGGCGGCGCGCGCGATAGATGCGCTGCGTCGGGGCTGGCCTGTCGGGGTGGAAGCAGACGGCAAGCGCCTGAACCTGCTGCCGGTCGAAACCGCTGATCTGGAGGCGGCCCTGCCCTCTTCCGGAAAGATATCGCTGATCATATCCGCCAGCCGTGCAGCGACGCTCAAGCTGCTCAACCAGTTTGCCGCGGCCGACCCGAACCTGCCGATCCAGATCAGCCTGCCCGCTCCCGTGACCGCAGCAGAGATTATCGCGATCGTCGATCCGGTGCTCGACATGCAATATCCGATGAAGGGCCCGTTTCGCAGCGAGACCCTGACCAATCCGCAAGCCGCCACCGCGGCAATGGAACTGGCGCGGCAAGGCGGCCTGCTCCCGGCTTTTGTGATCGTCGATGACGCGGAAGATATCGCCCGTGCAGAAGACGCCGCAGCTTATGCCGATTCCACCGCGTTGACGATCAGCGCTCATGCGCGGCTCCCGGTCGCGGCCAATTCAGAAGCGCATATATACGGCTTTCGCAGCGATGCCGATGCCACCGACCATATCGCGCTTGTCATCGGCAAGCGCGACAGCAGCACGCCGGTCGTGCGCCTGCACAGCGAATGTCTGACCGGCGATGTGCTCGGCAGCCTGAAATGCGACTGCGGCCCGCAACTCCACGCCGCGCTGCACCAGATGGGCGAAGCCAGCTGGGGCGTCTTGCTTTATCTACGGCAGGAAGGCCGCGGCATCGGCCTGATCAACAAGCTGCGCGCTTATGCGCTGCAGGATCAGGGCTTTGACACGGTCGACGCCAACCAGCGGCTGGGCTTTGCCATCGATGCGCGGGATTTCTCGATCGCGGCCCGGATGCTGGAATTGCTCAACGTGCCCAAGGTCAAATTGATGACCAACAATCCGGAAAAAGTGGAAGGTTTGGAAGCATGTGGCGTGACCGTGGAAGAACGGCTGCCGGTCAAGATCGCCGCCAATCCGCACAATGAATTTTATCTCGACACCAAGCGGGACCGGACCGGGCATAAGTTGTGATATTCTGATGTCTGCTGTGGATGCGCGGGCGGAGGATTAAATATTCATTAGCTGCCTGTCGGCAACCGCCCCAGTAGCGGACGTTCGCCTTGGTCGAATCTAATGCCTGCTGCGTGAGCAAAAGCGGACATTAGGAAAACAGAAGCTGCCGGTCGGCTATCACCCCAATTGCAAACATTCCTTCTAGGTTGCCAACAACCGCGATAGCCATCATAATGTTGGAATGCGAATTCAGACACTTTTTGAGGGATTAAAGCACGTGTTAAACGTAGGTCGTTCGCGTTATTATAGCAATCGCGGACGGAACGAAAAAGCAAGAGCGTGTTTGGATACAGCACTCTCATTAGAAGATGATCCGCTCCTCGAACTCATAGCTTATGATGCTACATTGATGGTTGTGGAAGGCCGTCATGAAGAAGCCCGGGACCGTTATAGAGAATGCTTAGCTGTATTGCCCGAGTTATTGAGTCCAAACGAAACCTATGTTTCGCTTTTCTGCAAGCTTCGCCTGGCGGTCTACGACGAGAACCGCCATTACGAAGAGCTTGAGGAACTGTGGGAGCAAGCAGACAATCTTGGTGTTGGCGGGGTATCTAAATTTTTGCTACCACTCGGTTCGAAATCGGTGCTTTTAGAGAATTGCGGCCACCGGATACCTTTGGATCGGACGTTCAAATTGAAAGACTGCCCAGCAAAAGCCTCTCGCGTTTTCTACAGGGCTAGGTTCTAGGTAAGCAAACCACTTGTCGTCGTCAAAAATCGACCAATTCTATTGTCCGCTTTCCGGATGAAGCAGTCATTCCCAATGGCGTCTCTTAATGTCCGCTCCCCACCCTATTCTGTTGAAAAACTCTGCTTGCATCGGGGCTGAGCTACTGATTCAATGATTTCTCTGATCGGGAGATGTGCTGATGATGGGCGAGCGGACGGTGATGCAGGAGGCGCTGTTTTATTGCTTCCGCATTAAGGATTATGTGCCGCAGAATCACCTGCTGCGTTCCATCGACCGGTTCGTCGATCTGACCAGCATCCGCGAGTATCTGAAGCCGTTCTACAGCTCGACCGGTCGCCCTTCGATCGATCCCGAGTTGATGGTCCGGATGCTGATCATCGGATATTGCATGGGCATCCGGTCAGAGCGACGGCTGTGCGAGGAGGTGCATCTCAACCTCGCCTATCGCTGGTTTTGTCGGCTCGATCTCGACGGCGCGGTGCCTGACCACTCAACCTTCTCAAAGAACCGGCACGGGCGGTTCCGCGACAGCGATCTGCTTCGCAAGCTGTTCGAGATGACCGTCGAGCGCTGTATGGCTGAAGGGCTGGTCGGTGCCGAAGGCTTCGCGGTCGATGCGAGCCTGATCCGCGCCGATGTCCATCGCCAGCGCTCAGTGCCGGGCGAGCAAGGGCTGCCACCGGAAGCAGCGGGCCGCGCAGTTGCCGAGTATCT
This sequence comes from uncultured Sphingorhabdus sp., assembly GCA_963974765.1. Taxonomy (GTDB): domain Bacteria; phylum Pseudomonadota; class Alphaproteobacteria; order Sphingomonadales; family Sphingomonadaceae; genus Parasphingorhabdus. The sequence continues at coordinate 1,466,556 of CAXBEI010000001.1, read as the reverse complement.
GGAGGTGCTCGACGATGCCGTCTTCGGCGGCGCAACGCCTGTCCAACCGAAGCGGATCAACCTCACCGACCCTGCATCCCGCTGGACCGCGGCAACCCGTGAAGCGGCCTTCTACTCATACAGCACCAACTATCTGATCGACCTCGATCATGCCGTAATCGTCGATGTCGAGGCAACCACATCGGTGCGGCAGGCTGAAGTGACCGCCCAGCGCCGGATGATCGAACGAACGCAGGAGCGCTTCGGTCTCTGGCCTGAGCGGCTTGTGGCAGATACGGCATATGGCTCGGCCCCGAACCTCGGGTGGCTGGTCGAGGACAGAGGCATCGAGCCGCACATCCCCGTCTTCGACAAGTCCGGCAGAAGCGACGATACCTTCGAGCGCTCTGCCTTCGCCTACGACCACGAAGACGACAGCTATATCTGCCCTGGCGGCAAACGGCTCCGATCCACCAACCGCAACTTCAAGACGCCGCGACCGCTTGCCAATGCCGATGGCTTCATCCGCTATCGAGCGAGCCAGAAGGACTGTCAGGCCTGCCAGCTCAAACAGCGCTGCACGCCGAAAATGGCAGCTCGCAAGATCATGCGCTCAGTCCATGAAGGCGCGCGCGACATGGCTCGGGCTATCGCCACCACCGACGCCTATCTCGTGTCACGCCGGCAGCGGAAGAAGGTCGAGATGCTGTTCGCGCACCTCAAACGAATACTGAAGCTGGACCGCTTGCGCCTGCGCGGTCCCAACGGAGCAAAAGACGAGTTCCACCTCGCAGCAGCGGCTCAGAACCTCAGGAAACTCGCCAAGTTGCAGCCAATGCCAGCCGTGGCACCCGCCTGAACGGGACAGCGAGGTCACTCGTCCGCTATCGACACAGCGGCGATGTCGTCCCTGCACCCGACTTTCTCAACAGAATACACCCAATTGCGGTCATTCAAACGGATTAGATGGAACATCAAAGCGGTCGGTCTCGAAACGCCTCATAATTATGATGTCGAGGCACCATGGCAGCCGGCATCAGCCCACGGCTTCATATTGATACACTTATCGAATTGACGCCACGCCGATAAGCGCAGCATTATGTCCGCTCTCGCAAAGGAGTAAGTTTATGCGTCGTATCATTTTGGCAACTCTGGTGATTTCACTGGCACCTGTCTCAGCCAGCCAGGCGAAACCTGCTTCGCCACCGATCCATAAACGACCAACCCATCTGGTAGCCGCTGATCTCGGCGTTCCCGAACAAGTCTTTATCGACTGTTTCTCCGGGGTTTCTCCGGAGGCCAGTCATGACCCGTCGGTTGCACAGCAACATGCAAACAAGGCCATTTTATTGCCGTGCCTGCAGGCCGAAAATCCTTCCATCACCAACGAGAAGCTCGATAGCGTGATGGACAAATATCGGCCTGAAGGTCCGATGCCAAAGCCGTAGGCTCGGGGGCTTATCGACAGAGCCTCAAAATGCTTTTGTCATCCGTTGCTGACTAGAACGGAACGTCGTCATCCAGATCGCTGTCAAAGGCGCCGCCGCCCTGACCGCCGCCTGAACCGCCGCCGGTCTGGCCCCAGCCGCCGCCGGAACCACCACCTGAGCCGCCACCGGAAGGCGCGCCGCCACCTTGACCGCCGCCCCAGCCATCGTTGGAACCGCCGCCCTGGCCTCCGCCGCCTGGCTTGCTGTCGAGCATTTCCATTTTCGCGTCAAAGCCCTGCAGCACGACATCGGTCGAATAGCGATCATTGCCGGACTGGTCCTGCCATTTGCGGGTTTGCAATTTGCCTTCGAGATAGACCTTGCTGCCCTTGCGCAGATATCTTTCGGCAACGCCGGCAAGGCCTTCGTTATAGATCGAGATATTGTGCCACTCGGTCTTTTCCTTGCGCTCGCCGGTCTGCTTGTCTTTCCAGCTTTCCGATGTCGCGACGCTGAAATTGCAGACTTTTCCGCCATTGGCGAAGGTACGCACTTCCGGATCCTTGCCCAGATTGCCTACGATGATGACTTTGTTGATGCCGCCGGCCATTTCAAATTCCCCAAATATATAACGTGATTATCGATTCTTGAGGACTCTATAGACCGAGGGCGACGGCACTCCAATATGTAATACCGGCCGCGACATAGGCGAGCGCAAAAAGATAGACGAGCATGAACATCGGCCATTTCCAGCCGTTGGTTTCGCGCTTGGTCACGGCAATGGTCGAGATACATTGCGGGGCAAAGACAAACCAGGCGAGAAAGGCCAAGGCGGTCGGCAGCGACCAGCGGCTTTGCAGGCGCTCGGTCAGGGATTTGGCTTCCGCCTCTTCGTCCGTTGCGTCAATCGCATAGGTCGTGGCCAGCGCCGCTACCGCGACTTCCCGTGCGGCCATGGCCGGGATCAGGGCGAGCGCGATATCGCGGTTGAAGCCGATCGGCTTGACCACCGGCGCGATGACATTGGCGATCCGCCCCGCGACGCTATAGTCGACCTGGCTCATCCCGCTGTCTTCGGGCACTTTCGGGAAAGTGAGCAAAAGCCACAATACCACGGTGGCGGCGAAGATGATCGTTCCGGCACGGCGCAGGAAAATCCACGCCCGCTGCCACAGGCCGATCAATATGTCGCGCAGGCTCGGCAACTGATATTTCGGCATTTCCATCAGGAAACCGCTATTCGGCCCCTTGGTCACCGTCGACCGCAGCACCAGCGCGACGATCATCGCGCCGACGATCCCGAAAACATAAAGGCCGAACAATACCAGACCCTGCAGCCCGATGCCCGGGCCGACGGTGGTCGGCGGAATGAATGCGCCGATGATGATCGCGTAAACCGGAAGCCGCGCCGCGCAGGTCATCAATGGCGCCACCAATATGGTGGTCAACCGATCCCTCGGGTCGGAAATGCTGCGCGTCGCCATGATGCCGGGAATGGCACAGGCAAACGAGGACAGCAGCGGAATGAAGCTCCGGCCCGACAGGCCGACGCTCGCCATCAACCGGTCCATGATGAAGGCGGCGCGGGTCATATAACCGCTCGCTTCGAGCAGGAGGATGAACAGAAACAGGATCAGGATCTGCGGCAGGAACACCACAACCGAACCGACACCTGCGATGGCGCCCTCGATAATGAAATCGCGTATGAAGCCAGGCGCCATATTCGATTCGACGGCTGCAGCGCCCCATTCGCTGGCGCTTTCAATCCAGCCAATCGGTGCCTCTGACCAGGCGAATACCGCCTGAAACATGATGAACAGCACCGAGAGCAGAATCAACGGTCCCAAAAAGGGATGGAGAAACAAATTGTCGGCCCGCTCTGACCAGCGTCGACCGGCGGTTTCGGAAACAATCACCTGATTGGCAATCAGCTTCGCCTGTTGCCGCAAACCGTGATCGCGTTCCTGTGCGACAATCGGTCCAACAGTGTCCTGCCTGAGCTTGAGACGGTTTTCCACAGCAGCAGACAGCTCTTCCAGCCCGCGCCGGCGTACCGCGACGGTCGGAACCACCGGAACTCCGAGCGCTTTTTCGAGCTTCGCCGGGTCGAGGGTCAGCCCGTCCCGCTCCGCCAGATCCATCATGTTCAGCGCGACGACGACCGGATGGCCGAGCGCGATAACCTCGAGCGCGAAGCGCAAGTGATTGTCGAGATTGGCGGCATCGAGCACCAGAACGATCATGTCGGGACGACGCTCGCCCTTTTGCAGTCCCATGATGACGCCGCGCGTCACTTCCTCGTCGGGACTGGTCGGATCGAGACTGTAGCTGCCGGGCAGATCGACCAGTTCGGCAGGCCGTCCGTCGGCAAAGGCAAAATGTCCGGATTTGCGTTCGACCGTGACGCCGGGATAATTGGCAATCTTCTGCCGGGCACCGGTCAATGCGTTGAACAGGGCGCTTTTGCCCGAATTGGGGTTGCCCGCGAGGACAATGAGGGGAGCAGCTTCAGTCATTGATCAGGCCGCTAACGTTACTGTTACCGGCTGGACCGATATCGCCTGCGCATGGGATTTGCGGATGGCTATCATCATCCGTCCGACTTTTAGCGCTATCGGATCGTTCAGGCCGAACATGCCCTTGTGCAGTTTCTCCACCGTAACACCTTCGTCAATACCGAGCGCGCGCAGACGGCGTCCCTCGGTCTCGGAAATGGCTGCCCAGTCGATGGCCACGATTTCCGCATTTTGCTTCAGTGACAGCTGATCAAGTGTGGTGGGAGTCTGCATATATCGCAACAAGGCCTTTCTAATTGCGACTGATTATCAATATTGATTACGCTTGGCGAGTCTTTTTGTGCGACTTTGTATCGAACCGCGGCACATTATGGATTGCATTAGCGGCAAAGCAGCATCTGTTGATCAGGTTCCCCGATAACGCAACCGCCCGACAAAGCGCGCCATGCTGAACCGGTCGCCGCCGCGGCCGGTGACCTTGGCCTTGGCCTTCTCGAACTGCATGACATTTTCGATCCGCCGATCCAGAAACGCTCTGGTTTCCGCATAGCCTTCGCTTTGATCATCCAGAAAGACGCTTATCGTGCTGCCGTAGACGCCCGACAACATGGTGCGCTTGGTATAATGATTATAGTCGGTCGCGGTATCACCGGCGAGCCGCCACATCTTGTCCGCTGCGCGCCAGCCCATTTTCGCGGCTCTGCGCAAATGCGGCGGTGCAGCCAGTATCGCCAATGCGCGCCGCAGTCCTTCACGATCCGCCTCCAGCGCTTCCAGACGGGCTTCGACCAGCGCCTTGATCCGCTCGCGTATTTTCATCGCGGAAAGTTCATCGGCGCTATATTTCGCCGCCATTTTCTCGTCCACCGCCTGAAACCAGGCGTCGATCATGTCGACCGGGCCTTCGTTAAAGGCGAGTCTGGCAAGATCGGCATCGACGCCGGCGAGGTCCGCAGCGGCGAGCACAGCCTTCTCGTTCCAGCCGTCAAATGCCGCCTGCGCTGCCAGTGCGGGCGCGAGAAAGGCACGCACCTCGTCCAGGGTCGGATCTTCGGGGAGCGATACGGACATGGGAGTTCCTTTGAAATCAGAGCTATCAATATAAACAGAAATTGCTTCGTTTCAAACCATTGCATTCGGATGTGCTGTCTCTTAACTGTCTGGTTAACAATTCACGCCTCTTGTTTCAGGGAATTCCATCTTGACCACATTGTTCGATCCGATCACCGTTGGCGCCATCGAGGCCCAGAACCGTATGTTCATGGCCCCGCTTACCCGCTGTCGTTCGACCATGGAATTTGTCCCCACTCCGATCATGGGCGAATATTATAGCCAGCGCGCGGGCGCGGGCGTGATCATTTCCGAAGCGACCGGCATCAGCCAGCAAGGCCTGGGCACACCTTTCGCTCCCGGCATCTGGAACGACGCGCAGACCGAAGCGTGGAAACCGGTGATCGAACAAGTGCACAAGGCCGGCGGCAAGATCATCTGCCAGCTCTGGCATATGGGCCGTATCGTCCATCCTGATTTTCTTGATGGCGAAAAGCCTGTTTCGGCTTCCGCGACAACAGCTCCAGGCAGTGTCCGCACCTATCAGGGCAAGAGAGACTATGCAGAAGCGCGTCCTCTGGAAATAGCCGAAATCCCCGCTCTTCTCGATGATTATCAAAATGCCGCAGAAAACGCCAAAGAAGCCGGATTTGACGGTGTCCAGCTGCACGCGGCCAATGGCTATCTGATCGACCAGTTCATCCGTTCCGGCACCAACTTGCGGACCGACGAATATGGCGGACCGATTGAAAACCGTATCCGTCTGCTTGGCGAAGTGACCCAGCGACTGGTGGATGTCTGGGGCAGCGACCGGGTCGCCGTTCGCCTGTCGCCCAATGGCGATTCGCAAGGAGCCGATGATGCAACACCGATCGAAACCTTTACCGCAGCGGCCAAACTGCTCGACAAGATCGGCATTGCCTTTCTCGAACTGCGCGAACCCCCTGCCCATGGTACTTATGGCAATACCGATGTGCCACCGGTCAGCCCGAACATCCGCCCGGTGTTCAAGGGACCACTGGTACTGAACAGCGACTATTTTTATGATAATGCGACCGCAGCGCTGGCTGAAAACAAGGCCGACGCAATCAGCTTTGGCCGGACCTTCATGACCAATCCCGACTTGCCCGAACGCTTCCGCGCCGGCGCTGAGCTCAACCCGATCGACTTTACGCCGACCTGGTATAGTCAGGGTCCCGAGGGATATATCGATTATCCGACGATGAAGCAGAAGGAAGGCGCGACGGCCTGAACGAACCGCGTTCGGTTAAAAGCTGCTCTGGAGTCGGCGGAACATATCCTGGACCGCTGACTCCGCTTCCATTTCCCGGTCCATGCGGGCCGAGAGGCGCTGCAGGCGCTGGAACAATTCTTCGCTGGCCATTATAATCTGGCGCGCTTCTGCCGGAAAGCGATTTACCAACGACTGATCGGTAACGGGTGCCTGGCCAAGCGAGCGATCATGATTCCATGCTTCGCCTTCGGACAATTCGCCGCTTTGCAGGGCTTTCTGGTTCAGAAGCCAGGCGATGCAATGCATCAGTCTTGTGGTGACCTTTAACGATTCACAGGAAAAAGAGACGGCAAGAAGATTGTCCGGATCGCATTCTTCATGGAAACGCCCCGATTCAAAATAGGATCGTGACTCGTCCGCCAGAAGCATTGCCTCGGTATATAGGGCATCCATCAGTCTCGGCGTCAAAAGGGAGTCACGGTCCTGCATATTTGCTCCGTAGCAATTTATAGGTGCTCGTTGACAGTTAATTTTACATGTCAGGCGCCCCTGTAAGGCGTCTGTTTCAAACTGACACGCGGGAGACTGCAGGGTTAACTGGTGGACAGCTTTGGTTAACGAACGGGTAATCCGCAGACAGCCATGACCTCAGGCAATGATGTCGGGAATCAGCTGGTTCTCGATCACGATGATACGATCGCGCAATTGCAATTTTCTTTTCTTGAGTCGCGCCGTCCGGAGTTGATCCGCATTGCCCGATTCAACCAGCGCGGCAATTGCTTCGTCGAGATCGCGATGCTCGATTTTCAGCATTTCGAGCCGCATTTGCAACTCTTCATCGCTCATCCCCATTCCGGATCAATCTCCCTCTTGCGTCAGTGCAGCAATTTTGCAATCCTGATCCTATTCATGGTTCAAGTCGAAACCAAGACATTTAAATCATGAAGCCGGAGGCCATGGCCGATTGGCCGGTACAATCAGAAAGGAAGCTTCCACCCGTCTTTCATTTTCAAAAACAACATTTTTTGAGGAGACTTTAATGATTCAGGATCACATGTCAGCATTGCGCCAAAAACATGAAGCGCTGGAACGCAAGATCAATGACGAGGAAACCCGCCCGCTTCCCGACACGATTCGAATTCATAGTCTGAAGAAAGAGAAGCTCCGTCTGAAAGAAGAATTGCTGGATTAACCGGGATTAGGAGACGCTGATCGGTCTAGGCGGACAAAATATAAGTCCGCCTGGTCCGAAGGGCCGTTTTCTACATCGCACTCATCTGGCGTTTCTGCTAGGCAAAGATCATGCCCGCAACTGATCCCTCCAGTACCAAGACAGCCCGCAATATCCTTACCGGCCTTCGGTCGATAATGGCGTCGCGGGGCAACGCCCAGACAAAGCTGAACCAGGTTGTCGAAACGATCGCTGGCGCTGTCAGCAGTGAGGTCTGTTCGATCTATCTGCGCCGCGATGGGCTGCTGGAACTGTTCGCGACCCGCGGACTCAATGCAGAGGCGGTTCACGTCACGAAACTCGCGATGGGCGAAGGCCTGACCGGCTATATCGCCAAAAATGTCGAGACGCTGAACCTCGACGAGGCGGCGAGTCATCCCGATTTCCAGTACCGGCCGGAAACCGGTGAAGAAAAATTCCATAGCTTTGCCGGGGTGCCGATCATTCGCAACCAGCAATCTATCGGCGTATTATGCGCCCAGCATGTCGAACCGCGTCGCTATTCGGAAGTCGAGATCGAGGCCTTTCAAACCGCGGCAATGGTCTTGTCCGAACTGATCATCAGCGCAGAACTGGTCGACGACAATTTCGCCGAAGAAGCGGTAACGATCGACATTGGCGCCAATCGGCTGAGCGGGTTGCAACTGGTCAAGGGCAAGGCCCGCGGCCACGCGGTCTTCCATCAGCCGCGGGTTAAAATCGAGCATACGGTTGCCGAAGATACCGAGGCGGAACGGCACCGGGTCTATTCGGCGTTCGACAAGATGCGCGACCAGATCGATCTGATGACCAGTCAGGCAGAATTCGGCGTTGGCGGCGAGCATGAAGAAGTGCTCGAGACTTACAAGATGTTCGCTTATGACGAAGGCTGGAGCCGGCGCATCAACGAAGCCATCGACAGCGGCCTGACCGCCGAAGCGGCGATCGAGAGAGTGCAGCAGCATACCAGGATGCGGATGCGGCAGATCGACGATCCGCTGCTGGCAGAGCGCATGCACGATCTGGAAGATCTCGCCAACCGGCTACTGCGTACGGTTTCCGGACAGATGGGCACCGCCGCCAAAATGGGCTTGCGGCATGACACGATCCTGATTGCCCGCAATCTGGGACCGGCCGAATTGCTCGAATATGACCGGCGCAAGCTGAAGGGTGTCATCCTGGAGGAAGGTTCGCTGACCGCGCATGTCACGATTATCGCGCGCGCGATGGGCATTCCGATCCTCGGACAGGTCAAGAATATCCGGCAAGTCGTCCGGGAAGACGACCCTCTTTTGCTCAATGTCGATGACAAGACCGTTTTTGTCCGCCCGACCCCCTCGATGGAGGAGGCGTTTGAAGCGCAGCTGGAACTCAGCCAGAAAAAACGCGCTGCCTATTCCGAACTGCGCGACAAGGAAGCCGTGACGAAGGATGGCGTCCGGATCACTCTCAATATCAACGCCGGGCTGCGGGACGATCTGGCTTTGCTCAATCTCACCGGAGCCGACGGAATCGGATTGTTCCGGACCGAATTCCAGTTTCTCGTCGCCGCAACCATGCCCGGCAGAGCCGGCCAGACCCGTTTCTACCGCGATGTTCTGGAAGCTGCCGGTGAAAAACCGGTCATATTCCGCACGGTCGACATTGGCGGTGACAAGCCTCTCCCCTATTTCCAGGCCAGCGAGATAAAGGAAGACAATCCGGCAATGGGCTGGCGGGCGATCCGCATCGGCCTTGAACGAGACGCGCTGATGAAGGTTCAGGCTCGCGCCCTGATCGAAGCGGCAGCGGGACGGAAACTGAATGTCATGTTCCCGATGGTCGCAGAACCGTGGGAATTTGATGAAGCCAAGGCGGTATTCGAAAATCAGCGAGCCTATCTGAAAAACCAGAAGAAGCGACTGCCGACGCAAATTCGCTACGGTGCCATGCTCGAGGTCCCTGCTCTGGCCGAATGTCTGGACCTGATGGCGGACCGGCTCGACTTTCTGTCGATCGGGACCAATGATCTTACCCAGTTCCTGTTTGCCGCGGACCGGAGCAATCCCAAGCTCGCCGAACGGTTTGACTGGATGAGCCCGGCCATTCTCAGATTCTTGCGCCGCGCCTCCGACAATGCCGCGCGGTTCGATATACCGCTCGGCGTTTGCGGGGAGATGGGTGGCCGCCCGCTTGACGCTTTGGCGCTACTGGGGCTGGGCATTCGCAATCTGTCGATCACCCCGGCTTCGGTTGGGCCGATCAAGGCGATGGTCCGGTCGCTTGATCTCGGTCAGGCCACGTTGGAAATAGAAGCGATTTTGAAGGAGGCGCCAGCCGAACCGAGATTGCGTCTCGAACATTGGGCCAATCAGAGCAATGTTCATCTCGACTGATCCGTTTTTCCACGATCTGCCGGCGATTTTTCTGTCGAGTGGCCAAAAATGTGAAAATCCAGTCCCTAAAGCATGATAGTCATTGACTTTTGCTGCTCAAACTGGCTTTTTTCGTCGAATATCCGGGAAGTGCGAAAAGGGTCGCAAAATGATCCGGCCAAGGGAGTTTTTTGTGGCCGAAGAAACCAATGATGAAGAAAATGCCGAGCTGCATCTGCACAGCACCGGTGAAACATTGCGCCGCGCGCGGGAGCAGAAAAATCTCTCGCTCGAAGACATCGCCAAAAAAACCCGGATTCCGCAACGCCATCTGGAATCGATCGAGAGCGGCGATTTCGACGCTCTGCCCGGACGAACATATGCGATCGGCTTTGCAAAATCCTACGCCCGAACCGTCGGCCTGGTCGACGCCTCCATCGGCAGCCAGTTGCGCGCGGAGATGGATGAACAGGGTCACGAGGCTTACCAGCCCGAAGTCAGCGGCTATGCGCCGGCCAACCCCTCCAGCATTCCACCCCGCTATCTGGCATGGACAGCCGCCGGCATCGGAGCATTGGTGCTGATCGGCTATCTGGTCTGGCGCACGTTGATCCTCAATCCCGGTGATCTGGAGCAAATTGCGGAAAGCGAAACCGCAACGCCGGCCGAAACCGCGGCAACAAGTGCCAGTGACCAGAAGGTCGCGGATATGGGTCCGGTACTGTCAAACCAGGGAACCGTGGTGCTGACCGCGACCGAACCGGTCTGGATGAAAATCTATGATGCGGAAGGCGAGCGTCTTTTCGAAAATGAAATGGCCGCCGGAGAAACTTTCACTGTACCGGCGGATGCCAATGACCCCCAGATTCTGACCGGGCGTCCCGCTGCTCTGACCGTCACCATCGACGGCCAGGTTGTCCCGCAACTGGGAACTGCCGAGCGGACCATCAAGGATGTCGGCGTCAGTGCGAAGGCTTTGCTGGCACGGGAAGAAATCAGCAATCCCGCCGCCGACTTGTCGTCTGAATAGGAACCACAGGGGCCGTCCCGATAGCGACAAGCCGCCGGAACCAGCCTGTTTCGGGACATAATATTCTTTACTTTTCAGCGTAGTATATGGTTAATATACGAGAAATCAGCGGAGGCCTCGATGAAGACATTCGGTATCACAATTCTGCTCACCAGCTTGCTTGTCAGCACACCTGTAGCGGCTCAGAACGCAGAGGTAGACAAGCGCGTGGACCGGCTCGAGCAGGAAATGCGTGCGGTTCAACGCAAGGTGTTCCCCGGCGGCTCGACCCGCTATTTCGAGCCCGAAATCACGGCGGAAAATGGCCCGGCATCGCCTGCGGCAGCGGTCACGACTTCGGCCGTCAGCGACCTGATCGCCCGGGTAGACACGCTGGAGCGCAGCTTGGCCAATCTGACCGGTCAGGTTGAGGAAAACGGCTTTCGGCTGAAAAAAATCGAGGACCGGATGGCTGCAGCCGCCGCTCCAGTAGCAAGCCTGCCGGCTGCCGGTGTTACCGGATCTGCGCCAACAGCGGCTCCGAAACCCGCCACCGAAGTTGCTCCTGATCCCAAGCGGGTTGTCGGCGTTGCCGCAATCGTCATGCCGGAAACCGGCGATGCCGCCGAAGATGCCTATATTTACGGATATCGGCTGTGGGACGCAAAATTCTATCCCGAAGCGCAAACGCAGCTGAAGAAGATGGTCGAAGATCATCCGACCCATCGGCGCGCGAGCTTCGCCCAGAATCTGCTCGGCCGCGCCTATCTTGACGATAGCAAGCCGGCGCTGGCTTCGGTCGCTCTCTATGAAAATTACCAGAAAAGACCACGCGGCGAACGCGCACCGGACAGCCTCTATTTCCTGAGCACCGCGCTGGTTCAGCTGGGCAAGAAGACTGATGCCTGCCGGGTATTGGCGGAAATGCAGGATGTCTATCCCGAAGTCGCCAGTGGCCGGCTTGCCGATCGCGTGACATCGGGCAAGGCTGCCGCCAACTGCAAATAGATCATGGGTGATGCAGCCGCCTCGCTCGACATACGGTTTGTGGAGGCGCTTGACCGGCTGGTTCCCGCATTTGCATCAAATGGCCAGAAACTGGGGCTGGCGGTTTCCGGCGGTCCCGACAGCCTGGCTTTGCTGCTGCTGGCATCCGGGGCCTGTCCCGGCAGGGTTGCTGCGGCGACTGTCGATCACGGTTTGCGTCCCGCCGCTCGCACGGAAGCGGAATTCGTAGCGGCAATCTGTCGCGAACGCGGCATCCCGCACGAAATATTGCGACCCGTCATTCCGATCCGCGGCAGCATCCAGAGCGCGGCCCGGCATGCGCGTTACGGACTGCTGCACGACTGGATGAAGGAAGAGCATATCCACTGGCTGGCGACCGCCCATCATGCCGATGACCAGCTGGAGACCATGATCATGCGCATCTTGCGCGGCAGCGGCATCGACGGCATGTCGGGTATCAGGGAGAAACGGACCGACATCATCCGGCCCCTGCTCCATTTTCAGAAATCGGAACTGGTTGCCTATGTCGCGGACCAAGGCCTGGACGCGGTCGACGATCCTTCCAATCGCGATCAGGGCTTTGACCGTGTGCGAGTACGCAATGCGCTTCAGGATCTCGAAGGATTTGACACCAGCCTTGCCAGCCAGAGCGCAAGCGCCCTGGGGGCCGCACGCGAGGCGATCGAGTGGATGGTCGAACGGCTCGCCGCGGACCATCTCACAACCACGGACCTCGGTTGCACTCTCTCGCACATCGACTTTCCTCACGAGCTTCAACGGCGGCTGTTGCTCAGATGCCTGCACATTTGTGATCCTGCTTTATCCCCGCGCGGCAACCAGATTGACCAGACAATCATCGCTCTGGAAAAGGGCGAAACCGTCACACTTGGCAACATATTGTGCCGGGGCGGAGCGGTCTGGCGCTTCCAGCCTGCACCGAAGCGCCGCAATAGCTGATTTCTTGCCGCAACCGTCCTGCCAAAGCGCTCCGATCACACTGATCGGTAAAAACATTGGCCTTCATATTGTCATCCGCCGCAAAAACACTATCTTTACAGCATAGATAAAATTGCGGCGTGATGCCGTTCATCCGCTGCAACCATGATTACAGGACAAGATGTGCAATGAATGACGAACAGGATCCCAAAGACAATCCCTGGATGAAAAGCATGTTCATCTGGGCTGGCGTCATCGTAGCGCTTCTGCTCACCGTTTCGATGTTTGGTGCGGGAGCCTCCAGCGAGGGGGCAACGGGCATCAGCTATTCTTCCTTCCGCAACAAGGTCGAAGAAGGCAGCGTGAAAAGCGTTGCTATCGCGCCGGACAAGATCACCGGCGAACTCACCAATGGCGACATGTTCTCCACCACGCCCGTCGGCAGCGATCCTTCGCTGGTGAACCTGCTGGATGAAAAAGGCGTCGAATATAGCGGCAAGGCACAGGAACAGGCCAGCATCTGGCAGATCATTCTCGTGCAGTCCCTGCCCTTCCTGCTGATTCTCGGCATCGCCTTCTTCGTGCTGCGACAGATGCAAAAGGGCAGCGGTTCCGGAGCCATGGGCTTTGGCAAGTCCAAGGCCAAGCTGCTGACCGAAAAACAGGGCAAGGTTACCTTCCAGGATGTCGCAGGTATCGATGAAGCCCGTGAAGAGCTGGAAGAGATTGTCGAATTTCTGAAAAACCCCGGACGCTTTGCCAAGCTTGGCGGTCAAATTCCGAAAGGCGCGCTGCTTGTCGGTTCGCCCGGTACCGGTAAAACGCTCTTGGCTCGCGCCATTGCGGGCGAAGCGGGCGTACCGTTTTTCTCCATCTCCGGTTCCGATTTTGTCGAAATGTTCGTCGGCGTTGGCGCAAGCCGTGTCCGCGACATGTTCGAGCAAGCCAAGAAAAACGCACCGTGCATCGTCTTTATCGACGAAATCGACGCCGTCGGCCGCCATCGTGGCGCCGGCCTCGGCAATGGCAATGACGAACGCGAACAGACGCTGAACCAGCTGCTGGTCGAAATGGACGGTTTCGAGGCGAATGAAGGTATCATCATCATCGCCGCGACCAACCGTCCCGACGTGCTGGATCCGGCGCTGCTGCGTCCCGGCCGCTTTGACCGCCAGGTTGTCGTTCCGCGTCCCGATATCGACGGCCGCGAAAAGATTTTGGCCGTGCATATGAAAAAAGTGCCGCTGGCTCCCGACGTTGACCCGCGCACTATTGCGCGCGGCACCCCCGGCTTCTCCGGCGCCGATCTGGCCAATCTGGTCAACGAGGCAGCGCTGATGGCGGCCCGCCGTGGCAAACGGATGGTCGCGATGAGCGAGTTCGAGGATGCCAAGGACAAGGTCATGATGGGCACAGAACGCAAGTCCATGGTGATGACGGACGACGAGAAGAAGATGACCGCTTATCATGAAGCAGGCCATGCTATCGTCTCGGTACACGAGGAAGCATCCGATCCGATCCACAAGGCGACGATCATTCCGCGCGGTCGCGCACTCGGCATGGTAATGCGTCTGCCCGAGCGCGATAATTACAGCTATCACCGCGACAAGATGCACGCCAATATGGCGGTATCCATGGGTGGTCGTGTCGCCGAGGAAATCATCTTCGGCTATGACAAAGTGTCTTCGGGCGCTTCCAGCGATATCCAATATGCCACGAAGCTTGCGCGTGACATGGTCACCCAATGGGGCATGTCGGACGAGATGGGACCGCTGCAATATGAAGAGGAACAGGGTGAAACCTTCCTCGGCTACTCGCAATCGCAGCGGGTGCATATGTCAGACGAGACCGCGAAAAAGATCGACATGGAAATTCGCAAACTGATCGATGACAGCTATGCCCGGGCGAAGCATCTGCTGACCAAGTATAATGACCAGCTTCACGCTCTGGCCAATGCATTGCTCGAATATGAGACGCTGTCCGGTGAAGAAATTGACGAACTGGTCAAGAACGGCAAGTTCGAGCGTCCGGGTGGTGGTGTCGTCAAACCGACCGCTGTGCCATCAGTCGGCGCATCGATCCCGAAAGCGGGGCGGAAGAAGAAGGGTCCGTTTGGCGATCCCGAACCACAAGGCGCTTAATCGCCGTCCGGCAACGGAACAAGAAACAAGAAAGGCCGCTCGGGATATTCCCGGCGGCCTTTTCTTTTGTCTCGATATGTGCGGCGGACCGCAGAGCGTTTAGCGGCGACCGTAGTCTCCGGCGACACCGGCGCTGCGTGGTGGTGCAGCTGCCGTGAGGCGAAGCGCTTCTGCCGACTGGCTGATCGAACCGATTTCATCCGGCGTATCATCATCGTCGATGAGAACCTTCTGCAGCGACTGAATCAGGCTTTCCTGCAGATCCTTCGGCTTGACCGTTTCTTCCGCGATTTCGCGCAGGGCGACAACCGGGTTTTTATCGCGATCGCGATCAACAGTCAGCTCTGCGCCGCCTGAAATCTCACGTGCGCGCTGGGCAGCAAACAACACCAGATCAAACCGGTTTGTGACTTTATCAACGCAATCTTCAACCGTAACGCGAGCCATAAGGCGCTCCTGATTCTGCAAACTATAGGAAAAGAGGCCTGCATCTAGGGCGATGCGCGGGATTTGTCAACAAATCCGGACTCTCGCAGCGATTAGTCAGGAAACCAATCGGCAATCTAATGGTTTGTCGGTGTACCAATGATAATCTATGCCCTGAAACCATGGAAAACAAGCCCGTGAACAACCTGCTATGGCAACCCGGACAACCGCAGTGGTTCGATGTCGGCGGGAACCGGTTGCGGCTCGTCCGCGCGGCAGACGAACGACTTTCCGCGCTGGTGCACATGCTCGAACGGGCCGACGAAAGCCTCAAGCTGTTTTTCTATATGTTCGAAGACGATCTGATCGGCAGGAAAATTCTCGCTATCCTGATTGCGGCCTGTGATCGAGGCGTAGCGGTCGAAATGATGGTCGACAGCTTCGGCTCGAATGGCGCGCCACGCGGTTTTTTTGACCCTTTCGTCCAGGCCGGGGGGAAGTTCAGGGTTTTCAGCCCGCGTTTTTCCGCCAGCTATTTTGTCCGCAATCATCAGAAGATGATCATCGCCGATGATTGCTGCGCCCTGATCGGTGGCTTCAATATCGCCGACGAATATTTCGCCGTGCATCAACAATCCGGGGATAGCGCACAGAGCGACAAAAGCTGGGAAGATCTCGGCCTCGAAATCAAGGGGCCAGAGGTTGCCAATCTCGCCAGCTATTTTCGGCTTTTGTCCAACTGGGTTTATCAGGATAATGGCAATATGCGCTCACTGCGGAAGATGGTGCGACAATGGGAAGCCGGAAATGGGCAGTTCCAGTGGCTTCTCGGTGGCCCGAGCAATCGTCTGAGCCACTGGGCGCGGGCGATCAAGAATGATCTGGAGAAAGGCAGCAGGCTAGATCTCGTCACCGCCTATTTTTCGCCAGGGCAAGGGCTTTTGCGGCGGATTGGCGGATTGTCAAAGCGCGGCGGCCAAAGCCGGATCATATTGCCCGGCAAAACCGACAATGGCGCGACCATGGGGGCAAGCCGGTTGCTATACGGCTATTTGCTGAAGCGGCATGCGCGGCTTTTCGAATTTCAGCCCAGACGCCTCCACACAAAATTGGTGGTCGTCGATGATGCTGTCTATGTCGGCTCGGCAAATTTCGATTTGCGCAGCCTGTTCATCAATGTGGAAATGATGTTGCGGATCGAGGATGCCGGTTTTGCCGGTCATGCGCGTAGCATGATCGATATCCTGCACGAAAATAGCGAAACCATTACGCCGGCGCTGCACAAATCCCGCCGGACTTTTCTCAATCGACTGCGCTGGACGATCTCCTATTTCGTCGTGAATACGCTGGACTATCGGGTGACCCGCAGATTCAATTTCGGTATCTTGAAATAAGAAATTTTTGCGGAGGTGAACTGGTTTGCGAGCCAGCCGGAGCAATCTGTCGCAGCAGGAGAATCATTCACCGCAATAGGCAGTTTTGCCCCTGTTCAGACAGGGCCGCGTAGTTAGAAGGGTCTATGAACATTCCAACAGCAGATGATCGCCCGCTCATGAGACATTTTCGGCATGTAATGACATTGATGCTGACCGTCACACTGGCTGCCTGCGTGTCTGCCTCAAACCGGCCGGCAGCAAGAACGGATAACGCCCCGCCGCCGATCTATCAAAATCGGGCACCGGCAGCGCCACCAAGCACCGATACAGCACGCGAACAGCCCAACCCCGCACTGGTCCGGGAGATCGATCAACTCTGGCGGACATTCCCCGGGAAGACCGGGATTGCCGTGAAGCGGATCGACGGCGAATGGGAATTCGGCCACCGGATTGATGAATATTTCCCTCAGCAAAGCGTTTCCAAGCTCTGGGTCGCGATGACCATGCTCGACAAGATCGATCAGGGCCGGGCGTCGCTCTCCGACCCGATCCGCATCGGGAAGGAAGACCTGACCGTCTTCCATCAACCGATGGCGGTTGAAGTGGAACGGGAAGGTGCGGTTGTGAAATCGGTCTACACCCTGCTCGAAAAGGCGCTGGCGAGCAGCGACAATACTGCAAACGACTCCCTGCTTCGGCATGCCGGAGGGCCTGAGGCGGTCCGCAAGTTCATCGCCAAAAACGATCTCGGGAAAATTCGCTTCGGTCCGGGCGAACGGCTTTTACAGAGCGGGATCGCCGGGATGGAATGGAAGCAGAATCTGTCCTACCGCCGGACATTCTATGCGGCCCGCGCCAAAATACCCGTCGAACAGCGGCGGCAGTCTCTCGACGCCTATCTGGCCGATCCTGTTGATGGAGCCAGTCCGCGTGCAATTGTCCGCGCGCTCGACAAACTGGCCCGCGGCGAACTGCTCTCGGCCAATTCGACCAAATTGCTGCAGTCGATATTGAAACGGACAAGAAGCGGCCCGAACCGACTGAAGGCCGGGGTGCCGGCGGGGTGGGAATTCCTGCACAAAACCGGAACCGGGCAGGTTCTCGGTTCGGTAGCAACCGGATATAATGATATCGGTATCATGACCGCGCCAGACGGAACCCGCTATGCCGTGGTGGTGATGCTGGGCGATACAACCGCGTCAATTCCCGAGCGCATGCGCCTGATGCAGGCGGTGACACGGGCTGTGGGCAGATACCACCCGGGCTAGAACCTATTCGCTATCAGCCGGAGCGGCGGTCAGATTCTCCGTCAAGTCAGGCGGCGCGTTGCGCTCGTCGAGCATTTCCGCTGCTTCATCCAGCGCTTTTGCTTCGCCGACGGTCACCCCGCCGGGGCCGGGATCATTTTGTGCCGGGCCGCAGGCTACCAGACCGGCCAATATCATGACGCTGAAGATGCTTTTCATGATATCTCCATAAACCCTGTTCGGGCTGGACCAAAGACAAAAAAAGGGCCGTCCGAAGACAGCCCTTTTTCGAAATAGTTGGAAAAGCTTAGTTTACTGCTTTTTTCGCAGCGTCTGCAGCTTTGTCGACTGCGCTTTTGGCAGCTTCTTTAGCAGCGTTACCGGCCTCTTCAGCGGCATTGCCAGCGGCTACAGCAGCTTCGCCAGCGGCATCAGCAGCTTCAGCGGTTGCTTCAACAGCGGCTTCGCCCATGGCGTCCGCGGAGCCTTCAGCAGCATCCATGGCATCATCAGCAGCTTCTTCAGCGGTTGCTTCAGTGCCTTCTACAGCTTCTTCTGCACCGGTTTCAGCATTGTCTGCGCCGGAGCATGCGGCCAGGCCAAGTGCAGCGGCCAGAACGATTGATGTTGTAACTTTTTTCATTGGGGTAACCCTCTATTTTAATCCTCAAAAACCAAGCCGGCGGGGAGTTGTTTTATCTCCTCTGCCTGCTGGGCCTATCATTAGCGTTATGACCGAATGAACGCAATGAAGAACCTGATTCGGCAATTTCCGGCGTGTAAATTCTTCTAGACTTGTGACCGGAAAGAAAAGCCAAAGGCAGAAGATCAAGCCGATTGACCAGATATAAAGATTTCTTTATATAGCCATCCAACATGGATCATATCTTGAACATTTTTAGAGCACTCGCTGACCCTACGCGGTTACGAATCATGCTGTTGCTGCAAAAGATGGAGCTGGCCGTCGGCGAACTGGCGCAAATTCTCGACCAAAGTCAGCCGCGCATTTCCCGACACATCAGAATATTGGATGAAGCGGGACTGGCGGAACGCCGGAAAGAAGGCAGCTGGGTGTTTCTGAAACCAGGGCCGGCATCCGAGCTACAAATATTGGGACGCATTTTTCGGTCGGGCAAGGTCGCGAAGTCCGAACAGGCGTTGCAGGATCAGGCACAGCTGTCGCTGGTACGCAAGGCGCGCGCCGAAATGGCAGAACGCTATTTCTCTGCTCACGCCGAAGAATGGGATGCCATCCGCTCGCTGCATTTGCCCGAGGAGGAAGTCGAGCGGGCGATGCTCGCCTTGCTGCGTGATGCACCGCTTGGCAAGTTACTGGATATCGGAACCGGGACGGGGCGGATGGTCGAACTGTTCGGCGCCTCGGCGCAATCGATCGTCGCGATCGACAATAGTCCCGAAATGCTGCGGCTGGCGCGGGCCAAATTGCTCGAGAGCGAAACCGTAAGCGGATCCAATCTGGTGCAGAAAACAGAGTTGAAGCAAGGCGACTTCAATAATCTGCCGCTGGAAAATGGCGCGGTTGACAGTGTCATTCTCCATCAGGTTCTGCATTATGCGCAACATCCGGAAGCGGTATTGGTAGAAGTGTCGCGGGTGCTGAAGCCCGATGGTATCGTCCTGATCGCGGATTTTGCTGCCCATGACCGGGAAGACCTGCGCACCGAACATGCCCACGCACGGCTCGGCTTTAGTGATGACAGCATGAGACACTGGCTCTCTGCGTCGAAGCTCGAACTGGTGCAGACCCGAACGCTTGATGGCGGTGAACTGACGGTAAAAATATGGATCGCCAAAAAAGCTACCGTCCCCAGCCTGCATCCCGATTCCGACAAATTGCCCCCGCGAACCGAAAATTTGAAAAGAGCATCAGCATGAACAATCCAACGCGGCCAATGGGCCTAATCGAACTGGAAGAGGCAAAACGGGCGCTTGATGCACCGCTCTTCGCCGGATTGAGCGGCGATGCGGATGTTTCGTTCGAGTTTTTTCCACCGAAATCGGACAAGATGGAAAAGACCCTGTGGGACAGTGTCGTGACGCTTGAGCCGCTCAATCCGCGGTTTGTTTCGGTAACTTATGGCGCTGGCGGAACCACACGCGAACGCACCCATGCGACGGTGGCGAGAATTGCCAAGGAAACCAATATTCCGGCAGCAGCGCATCTGACCTGCGTCGGCGCAAGCAAGGCTGAAATCGCCGAGGTTGCCCAATCCTATTGGGATGCCGGCGTTCGCCATATTGTTGCGTTGCGCGGCGATCCGCCCTCAGAAGGCCAGGCTTTCGAACCGCATCCGCAAGGCTATGCCAGCGCCGCCGAGCTGGTAAAGGGCCTGAGCGACATCGCGCCGTTCGAAATATCCGTCGCCGCCTATCCGGAGACCCATCCGGAAGCCGATTGCCCGCAAAGCGATCTCGACAATCTCAAGCGGAAACTGGACGCGGGCGCTACACGGGCGATCACCCAGTTTTTCTTCACCGCAGAAGCCTTTTTCCGGTTCCGCGATGCGGCAGGCGCTGCCGGCATTGATGCAGAATTGGTGCCGGGCATATTGCCGGTGTCGAACGTCGCCCAGACCCGCAAATTCGCCGGCATGTGCGGCGCGGAAATCCCGGGCTGGATGAATGATCTGTTCGAAGGACTGGATGACCATCCTTCGGCGCGGCAATTGATCGCGGCCACAGTAGCGGCGGAACTATGCCGCAAACTTTATGCCGGCGGCGTTCGCCAGTTCCATTTTTATACGCTCAACCGGGCAGAGTTGAGCTACGCCATTTGCCATTTGCTCGGCAAACGCCCCGGCAGTGCACAACAGGAGAAAGCGGCATGACCAGCCCGCGCGAACGTTTGACGAAACTGGCCGCTGAACGCATTTTGGTGTTCGATGGCGGCTATGGCACGGCGATCCAGAATTATCGTCTTGGCGAAGAGGATTATCGCGGTAGTCTCGACCTGACCGATGACCAGAAGGGCAATAATGATCTGCTCAGCCTGACCCGGCCAGACATCATCGAAGCCATTCATACGGCCTATCTCGAAGCGGGCGCAGACATAATCGAAACCAACACGTTCAGTTCGACCGTGATCAGCCAGGCCGATTATGGCTGCGAACATCTGGTTCGCGATCTGAATGTCAAATCGGCTGAAATCGCGCGCGCGGCCTGCGACAAGGCGGAGGCCAAAGATGGCCGTCCGCGCTTTGTGGCCGGTTCTGTCGGCCCGACCAACAAGACGCTGTCCCTGTCCCCCGACGTCAATGATCCGGGCTTCCGGGAGATTGATTATGACTATCTGAAGGGCGTCTATCGCGAGCAATGCGATGCATTGATCGACGGCGGTGTCGACTTTCTGCTGATCGAAACCATCTTTGATACGCTCAATGCCAAATGCGCCGGGATGGCGGCGATGGAAGCTGCCGAGGCGAGCGGCCGCGACGTGCCGCTGATGATATCGATGACCCTGACCGACCTGTCCGGTCGCAATCTGTCAGGCCACACGGTCGAGGCCTTCTGGCACGCCGTGCGCCATCTGAAACCGCTGACCATCGGGTTGAATTGTTCTTTCGGAGCAGACCAGCTCAGGCCGCATCTCGCGATGCTGTCGAAAGAGGCGGACTGCCTGATCATGGCTTATCCCAATGCCGGCCTGCCCAATGATCTCGGTGAATATGACGAAATGCCGGACGAGACAGCGGAATTGATTGGCGACTGGTTGAAAGATGGTCTGGTCAATATTGTCGGCGGATGCTGCGGCACGACGCCGGAGCATATTGCCGCTATTGCCAAGGCCGTTGCTGATCAGGAACCGCGCAAGATACCGGCGATTGCGGTGCACACCCGCCTGTCGGGGCTGGAACCGTTCAACATGGCGGCATAAGCGCCCGGCGTTCCGCAGCGTAGCGGAACGAGCAGACTATTAATTGATTCCCGGCTCCGGTCGCGACCAACGGATAACATCAAGAATTATGAACCAATCCTCTTCCACCAATTTCGTCAATATCGGCGAACGCACCAATGTCACCGGCTCTGCGCGCTTCAAGAAGCTCATCCTGAACGATGATTATGAAGCGGCGGTCGAGGTGGCTCGCCAGCAAGTCGAGAATGGCGCGCAGGTGATCGATATCAACATGGACGAGGGTCTGCTCGACGCGCATCATGCGATGACCACCTTTCTCAAGCTGATCTCCGCCGAACCCGATATTGCGCGCGTGCCGGTGATGATCGACAGCAGCAAATGGTCGGTGATCGAGGCGGGACTAAAATGCGTGTCCGGCAAACCGATCGTCAATTCTATCTCGATGAAGGAAGGCGAGGAAGAATTCCTCAATCACGCCCGCAAATGCATGGCTTATGGCGCCGCCGTCGTGGTCATGGCTTTTGATGAAACCGGACAGGCCGATACCAAGGATCGCAAGGTGGAGATTTGCGAGCGCGCCTACAAGCTACTCACCGGTATCGGCTTCCCGCCGGAAGATATTATCTTCGACCCCAATGTATTCGCAATCGCGACCGGAATTGACGAGCATCGCCGCTACGGGCTCGATTTTATAGAGGCGACCCGCGAGATCCGGAAACGTTGCCCGCATGTCCATATCTCCGGCGGCCTGTCCAACCTGTCGTTCAGCTTCCGTGGCAACGAGCCGGTACGCAAGGCGATGCACAGCGTCTTTCTCTATCATGCGATACCTGCGGGCATGGACATGGCGATCGTCAACGCCGGCCAGCTGGATATTTATGACGATATCGATCCGGAACTGCGCGAGCTTTGCGAAGATGTGATATTCGACCGTCGCGACGATGCGACCGACCGGCTGATCACACTGGCCGAAAAATTCCGCGGCACCGATGAAGTCGCGGAAAAGGCAGCGGCAGAATGGCGCGGCTATGAAGTGAACAAGAGGCTTGAACATGCGCTGGTCAAGGGCATCGACGCGCATATCATCGAAGATACCGAGGAAATGCGCCTAGCGGTCAAAGAGCGCAAAGGCCGCCCGATCGAAGTGATCGAAGGTCCGCTGATGGACGGCATGAATGTCGTCGGCGATCTGTTCGGTTCCGGCAAGATGTTCCTGCCGCAAGTGGTGAAATCCGCGCGCGTCATGAAAAAAGCTGTTGCGCATCTCTTCCCCTATATCGAGGCGGAAAAAGACGAGAAAGCCAAGGGCAAGGGCAAGATCATCATGGCCACGGTCAAGGGCGATGTGCACGATATCGGCAAGAATATCGTCGGCGTCGTGCTGCAGTGCAATGGTTTTGAGGTCATCGACCTCGGCGTGATGGTGGCCTGGACCGATATATTGAAAGCCGCGAATGAAAATGATGCGGATATTATCGGACTGTCCGGACTGATCACGCCATCGCTCGACGAAATGGTGACCGTCGCCGAAGAAATGGAACGGGCGAAGATGCAAATGCCGCTGATGATCGGCGGTGCAACCACTTCCAAGACCCACACGGCGCTGCGTATCGAACCCGCCTATAGCGGACCGACTGTCTATGTGCTCGACGCCAGCCGCGCCGTCGGTGTGGCCTCGCAACTGGTCAGCGACACCCAGGCAGAAGGTTTCATCGCCAAGACTCGCGAGGATTACGAGCAGGTCCGTATCGCACGCGCGGGGAAAACCGGAAAGAAACTGGCGACGCTTGAAGAAGCGCGCGCCAATGCCGCTGTCGTCGACATGAGCCTCAAAGCCTCGGCACCGGCGAAACCCGGCCTGCATGTTTATGACGACTGGGACCTCGCAGAGCTGCGCGACTATATCGACTGGACTCCCTTTTTCCGCGCATGGGAACTAGCCGGCAATTATCCCGCTATTCTGACCGACAAAATCGTCGGCGAAAGCGCGACCGACCTGTTCCGCGACGCGCAGGCGATGCTCGACCAGATCATCGAGGAAAAATGGCTGACCGCAAAAGGCGTGGCCGGCATCTGGCGGGCGCGGCGGGAAGAAGACGACATATTGGTCTCCCCGGAAAATGCCGAATTTACCTTGCCGATGCTTCGCCAGCAGGTGGTTAAACGCGGTGGCAAACCGAACAACTGTCTCGCCGATTTCATCGATAGCAGCGACGACTGGATCGGCGGCTTCGCCGTCACCGCCGGCCATGGCATCGATGAACATGTCCAGCGGTTCGAGATGGACAAGGATGACTATAACAGCATCCTGTTGAAAGCGCTTGCCGACCGGTTTGCCGAAGCCTTCGCCGAACGCATGCACGAACATGTCCGCAAGGATCTGTGGGGCTATGCAGACGACGAGAATCTGAACAACAAGGATCTGATCCGGGAAAAATATCAGGGCATCCGACCTGCCCCCGGCTATCCTGCCTGCCCGGATCACAGTTTGAAGCCGATATTGTTCGAGATGCTGGATGCCACAGAGAATACGGGTATCGAACTGACCAGCGGCTTCGCGATGACGCCGACCGCTGCGGTTTCCGGCTTCTATTTCGCCCACCCGCAAGCCGACTATTTCGGTGTGGCGCGGATCAGCGAAGATCAGGTTGACGAATATGCCACAAGGCGCGGTGTATCCATCGATCAGGCGCGCCAGTGGCTGCGCCCCAATCTCAACGAATAAGCCGGTCCGATTAACCCTTTAACTTGTAACGCTCAGCCTGAATTCATCTGGGACGGCGCAAGCTTTTATATTGTTTGCCGTCACGGCAAACGATATTGAAAATGCCCTATTCCCCCGAGTCAGGATGGCCGAAATGAACTTGAAGACCCCGTTGATCGCCGCAGTCATGACGGCATCTGTCGCCGGAACCGTGGTTCAGGCCCAGCGCGATGCGCCGTTTACTGTTCAGGAAAGCGGTGAAAGCTTTTCCCGGCTGTCCGACGCGGTCACGGCGGTCGGCGGTAATAATGCGACCATTGTCATCAAACCTGGTTCCTATGGCGATTGCGCCGTGCAGACAGCGGGCCGCATCACCTACAAGGCTTCGATTCCCGGACGGACCATATTTGATGGCGGCGTCTGCGAGGGCAAGGCCACGCTTGTCCTGCGCGGCAAAGCTGCGACCATCGACGGAATCATCTTCCAGAATCAGCAGGTTGCCGATGGCAACGGGGCCGGCATCCGGATCGAGCGCGGCGATCTCTATGTCTATAACGCCATGTTCCGCAACGCCGAGCAAGGCATATTGAGCGCCGATGATCCGAGCGCGGAGATTGTTATCGACCGGTCAACCTTCCAGCGGCTGGGCCGCTGCGATCGTGGCCTGTCCTGCGCGCACAGCATCTATATCGGCTATTTTGGGTCGCTGAAGGTAACCAACAGCCGGTTTGAAAAAGGCAGCGGCGGCCATTATGTCAAAAGCCGCGCGCCCAGGGCGACGATCAACAACAACAGCTTTGATGACACACAGGGTCGCAGCACCAATTATATGATCGACCTGCCGGCTGGCGCTACCGGAGTAATCAGCGGCAACGTCTTCGTTCAGGGCCAGAACAAGGATAACTGGAGCGCGTTCATCGCGGTCGCGGCCGAAGATACGGATCACAGATCTACCGGGCTCAACATCCATTCCAACAGCGCGTCACTGGCCAAGGGCGTGAAACGCAACACTTGGTTCGTGGCCGACTGGAGCGGCGATCAGCTACGGATTGCGAATAACAGCCTCGGTCAGGGCCTGACCCGCTACCAGCGGCGCTAGGATCAGGCCGCTAGTTCATTCGCAGCTGTTCGACGGGCCGCCATCGAGATCGAGACATTTACCGTCGGTTTCCTCCGCCGGGATGTTCACGCCGATAAGCGCGCCAAGTGTCGGGGCGATATCGACTGTCATCACGGACAAAGGCTGCTCAAAATGCTGCATGCCTTCCCGCCAGAACAGCATCGGGACGCGGCGATCATAATCCCACGGACTGCCATGGGTGGCGACATATCCGCGCTGGGTTGTGGCAATCGGGGTAATCCCTTTTTTGAGCAGAACGACAAAGTCACCTGACCGGTCCGGATGAAAAGAGGCACGGGCGCGCTGCTCCAGCGTCCATTCTTCTGGCGAACCGCGCGGGACCTCTATCGATGCAATATCGTCATGTTCCAGCACCATTTCCACCTGGCCATGGGCGGCGATTAGCGCGATCGCGCTATCCTTGACCTGTTTCCGCTGTTTCTCGGACAGGTCCCGGCTTACATAATAGTCACCAAACGGTCCGTCTGCATAGAGCACGGGCTTGTCGCCGGAGATTTTCAGCACCTCGGCAACTTTCTCGCCAATGACCTTCGCATTCAGATTGGGATCGATCCGTTGTGCGGTGGGGACGCCCTGCAGGCTCATCCGCTCTGGCAGGTCGAGACCGCCGTGATCGGCAGTCAACATCACGACATAGTCGATGCCTTCGCCATCCAATATGTTGAAAAATTCTCCAAGCGAACGGTCCAGCTCACCCATCTGGATGCACATTTCGAGGCCTTCGGTGCCAAAGGCATGGCCGATATAGTCGGTCGCGGACAGTCCGATGGAGATCACGTCCGTCGCCTCGCCCTGCCCCAGTTTCAGATCATTCAGCAACACCGTTGCCGCCGCAATCACCGAGCCATCAAAGTCGGGAGAACCGCGGTAAATGCTGGCCGCATTTTCCGGGCGCTGGAAGGCATAATCACCGACGGATTTGCCTTCGCCATGCGTGATTTTGGCGCTGTGCGCGACGCATTGCGCAGGCATCGCATAGGCGGGGCGGGCCTTGTCGATTTGCTCGCCGATCGCCTTGTTCAGCGCAGCCACCGAAGGCAATATCTTGCGACCCTGAAGGGTGGAGAACCCCTTGCCCTTCCACCAGTAAATCTCGTCGACATCATGGCCGCCCATCATCAGCGCCGCCCGGTCCTTGCCCGCCACCGCAACATTGCGGGATCCGGGCGAGATTTTTTTGAGCCGGTCGCCCAGCGTCGGGACCAGAAGATGCCAGACCGAGGCGACATAATCACCCTGCGTCGCAGCGGTGATATCACCAAAGCTGGTGCCATCAATCCGCTCGTCCTCGGCGCAATAGACGGTCTTGTCATCGCGCTCGATCGACAGGTCAATCCAGTTATTGGCGATGATCCCGGCGCGTCCGGAATGGACACCGGTCATGATCGTCGAATGGCCAGGGCAGGTTTCGGTTGCCGCGTGCGACTGATAACCGGACGGAAACACGACGCCGTTCGACAGCCGTTTCAGGCCACCGGTAAAGCTGCTGCGATATTCGCTGAACAGATTGGCGGAAAACTGGTCGACCGAAATCGCCACAACCAGTTTCGGCTGGGCTTTTCCCGCGCCATTGTGATCTTCGGCATTTGCGCTGCCGGAAAATATGATAGATGCGGTCAGGGCTGTAACTATGATCGATTTTCGCACGAATGGTCCTCACTGATAAATGCCGCTATAGAAAGCTGTCCTCCAATAGACTAAATGCGCCTAAACAGGAAATAGTGAGTTTTTATGACATTTGATTTTCGCATTTTCTCGATAATGCTGGCGTTCGTAGCGCTGGCCATTGCTCCGGCGGCGGATGCGCAAAACCGGCTGGGCAATACAGAACTCAATGTACCCGCTACGCTGGTGGCTGAAGCACAGCAGGTTAAAGCCGGGCAAAGCATCACGCTCGCCTTTGTCATGGAGCCCAAGCCGACCTGGCACGGCTATTGGGAAAATCCCGGCGATGCGGGCATCGGCATGAGCTTTGACTGGACCCTGCCCGCCGGTGTGACCGCCGGAAAGGCGCAGTTTCAGGTTCCCGATACGCTGCTGATCTCCGGCATCATGAACTATATCTACAAGGGTGATTATGCGGTTCTGGTCAATCTGACCCTGTCCGACGATGTCCGCCCGGGTCCGCTGCCGATTTCGGTCAAATCCGAATGGCTGTCCTGCACCGACGAAATTTGCGTCCCCGAACAGGATGAACTGTCGATCACATTGCAGGTCGTCGGCAAGGACGCATCAGTCGTGCTGGACAAAAGATTCGACGGATTTCGCGCGGCCCTGCCCCGCCCGCTGGGCAGCGAAGCCAGCTTTGCCGTCACTGATGATCTGTTCCGCCTGTCTATCCCGCTTCCCGCCAGTGTCGGGATTGACCAGCCCTATTTCTTCATTCTGGAAGACGGCGTCGTCGACTATGCCGCGCCCCAGACATTCAGTCGCGATGGCGACCGCCTGATCCTGGAAACCGGCGCGCGCGGCGATGGCTTCGACACGATCACCGGCATTTTGAAAATCGGTGATCATGACGGCTTCCTGATCACCGCGACCAAAGGCGATGTCGCGATGACCGGTCTGCCTCTGGCTGGAGACGGGCCAAAGCAAGAGGGTAGCGCCTCGCTGCTGTTTCTGGCTCTCGGCGGCGCCATATTGGGCGGCCTGCTGCTCAACCTGATGCCCTGTGTGTTCCCGATTCTCAGTCTGAAAGCGATCAGTCTGGCCAAGGCTGGCGGCAATGAGGCCGTCGTCCGGCGCGATGCGCTGGCCTATACCGCCGGTGTTGTGCTGGTTGCCACGGCTCTTGGCGCAGTGCTGCTCGGCCTGCGCGCCAGCGGAGCCGCTGTCGGCTGGGCATTCCAGCTACAGGACCCGCGGATCATCTTTGTTTTGCTGGCGCTGGTGACCGCCATCGGCCTCAATCTCGCTGGGCTGTTCGAACTGCCCAATATCAATTTCGGCAACAAGCTGACCAGGAAAGACGGGGCAGCGGGATCCTTCTGGACCGGCGCGCTGGCCGCTTTTGTCGCCACGCCCTGCACCGGCCCGTTCATGGCCGCGGCTCTAGGTGCCACAATTGTGCTGCCGCCCATTGCTGCGCTGGTGATTTTTGCCGGCCTTGGCGTCGGCCTTGCCCTGCCGTTCCTGCTCATCGCTTTCGTACCGGCAATTCGCAGCCGCCTGCCCAAACCCGGTCCCTGGCTGGACAGCTTTCGCAAGATCATGGCGATCCCGATGTTTCTTACCAGCATCGGCCTGATCTGGTTGCTCGGCCGCCAGATCGGCACCGATGCTCTGGGTCTGTCATTGGTCTTCCTGCTGACGGTCAGCCTGATCCTTTGGTGGTTCGGCGGCGGTCAGATCAAAGGTCTCTCGCGCGGCGCGCTGACCAGCGCAGCCATGGTCGCCGCCATATTGGGTGGCATCATTGCCCTGCCCGGCGAAGAGGCAATGCAGGACCAGAAGCTGGCACATTCCTCCGGCGCGACGCTGCCCAGCGAAGCGTTTAGCGAGATCCGCCTTTCCGAACTGCGCGCATCCGGCCAACCGGTTTTCGCTTATTTCACCGCCGACTGGTGCATCACATGCAAGGCGAACGAAGCCGCAGCCATCCAGCGCACCGAAACCGCAGAGGCTTTCGAGGCGGCCGAGGTCGCCGTGCTGATGGGCGACTGGACCAGGCCCGATCCGGTGATCAGCAGATTTCTGGAAAAACACGGCCGCGCCGGCGTCCCGCTCTATCTATATTATGCGCCCGGCGAGGAGCCGGTAATCCTTCCGCAGATTCTTACGGTCGCGACATTGACAGAACTGGTCAGTAAAGCGGTATAAAGCGGTCCACTCTATCCCATCCTTCAATGAACGGAGATAAAACGTGCGAAACCTTCCCTCTTTTGCAACAGCAGCCATCGCCGCGATCGCACTGGCTAGCCCGTTGGCAGCAGCGCAGAAAAACGGGGCCGTTGCCCAGGATTTCAAACTCACCGATGTGAATGGCAAGACGGTTCAGCTGTCGCAGTTCCGCGGCAAGACTGTGGTACTCGAATGGCATAATCCCGGCTGCCCCTTTGTCTCCAAACATTATAGCAGCGGCAATATGCAGGCGACGCAAAAGGCGGCCCGGCAGCAGGGCGCGGTCTGGCTGACCATCAACAGCGGTGCCAAAGGCAAACAGGGTCATATGACCGGTGCCGAAGCGAAAGCGCTGATTGCCGAACAGAAAATCCAGTCCACCAACTATCTGTTTGATACCAAGGGTGTGGTCGGCAAAGCCTATGGCGCGAAAACGACGCCACATATGTATATTATCGATGGCACGGGAACATTGGTCTATCAGGGCGGAATCGATGACAAGCCGACAGCGAATACGGCCGATATCAAGACTGCCCGCAACCATGTGCTCGCGGCGCTGAGCGAGATTAAAGCCGGAGACAAGGTGAGTGTTGCGCAAGCGCGGCCCTACGGCTGCTCGGTC
Organism: uncultured Sphingorhabdus sp.; assembly: GCA_963974765.1. Taxonomy (GTDB): domain Bacteria; phylum Pseudomonadota; class Alphaproteobacteria; order Sphingomonadales; family Sphingomonadaceae; genus Parasphingorhabdus. Next base: position 1,436,459 of record CAXBEI010000001.1, on the reverse strand, counting down.
AAATATGCGTCCTGAATAGTGGGGAAAATGCAGGACTGACACGCAAACTCTACGCGCGTGCCAGCCCTGCGCTCCAGGATCCGGGGATAGGAAAACAGCCTGCGACCCCCCGAAGGCCGTCCGTCGACAGGTCCCCTGACCCAATTGCGAAGCAGATGCTACTCAACACTATTTGCGAAAGTTGGGAGACAGATCCAGTACACAACACGGATCTGCCTCCCCCTTTGCTCCGACGGCGTGCGACCCTCGTTAAAGGCACCGCCGGTCAAACTCATCCAGTCCGCCAGCCAGCTTGTGCCGGCGGAAAAGGGAAACCATGCTTTTTGATGCTGACCTCAATCTATTCCAGCACGTCGGAATATTGTTGCCGGGTCAGTTCTTATCACTGCAATCTCTATAGCGGTCCTCTAGCTAACCTGACCTGAACGGTCATGTAAACTATAGTAACAACTGGTAAACCATTGAAATTATATTACATTTTAGCGTAATTTATGCATAATCCGTCATCGTGCGATTTGCTCGCAACGGCGGATTTTCGGGGGCATTAGAAAAATGCCTTATTTTCCATGTGGTTACAATTGCGACCGATTCGGGTGCTGAAATTCCACCGGAAACGGTCTTTGCAATATCAGCCCGGCTTGCGGAATCGCATAACAAAGCGACTGGTTTTGCCGCGCACAGCCGGGTCGAACACATTCTTTTCCAGATCATCGTCCGGGTTGGCGAACATCCCGCTTTCTCCGTCGAGCAGGAACCCGGCCCTGAGGAAATCAGCCCGGGCGGTGGCCGGATCGATCCGGTGGGTTTTATCGACCACGGTGCGGGTATCGCCCGGCGAACCGACATGGTCGATCACAGCAACGATGCCGCCGGGCTTCATCCCTGCATATAGATTGGCCAGCACGGCAGCCGGGTCCATTTGATCGAATTTGAATTTTTCGCTCTGCCAGTAGAAATCATGATAGATCAGGTGAAGCATGGCGAAATCGATGCTGTTCGCGGCCGGCTTGTAATCCGGCAATTGCGAAGGCACCATGGTCACATTGGTTTGCCGCGCAGTGACGCTCGCCCATTTTGCCTTGGATTGCTCGCTGGAAACAAATTGTGGTGGATTCACCGCGACAACCGTGCCGTCTGGGCCGACAGCGTGACCCAGGATCTCACTATAATAGCCGCCACCGGCAAAAATATCGAGCACGGCATCGCCGGTTTCGAGGCCCATGAAGGCCAGCACTTCTGCCGGGCTGCGGCTCTCGTCGAGCGCGACATCCGTGTCATCGCGACCGGGATCGGCCACGGCTGCCACAAAATCAGGTGCCGCTGCTTCTGCGGCAGCCACCGATACGAGCGTGGTCTCTCCCGCAAGGCCGGGAGCCGCAATCGCCAATGCAGACGTTGCCAATGTCAAAAATATCGAAGCACGCATGATGTCTCTCCCCAAAATATTGGTGGCAACATGGACCCATCATGATTTTCATACAAGCGACGGGAATGTGTTTAATCTATATCCGAACGCATTTCGTCGAAACGGCGATCACCCGCAGAAATCATGCAGCGCGTTTGCTGATCTTGTCCAGCTCAGGACCATTTGCGCGACGGACTTCTTCAAGATCATAATCAATCTGAAGCCCCAGGAAAAACCCTTCGGAAATTCCGAAATAGCGCGCCAGACGAAGATCGACATTGGCATCAACCGATTGTTGACCGGAAAGAAGGGCGCTGAGCTGACCGATATCCAGACCAGCCCCTTCAGCGACTTCCTCGACAGATATTTCGCTACCGATCAGATAGTCTTCGTGCAGGATATCACCCGGATGGACATTGTCCAAGCGGTCTTCATCCCTTGTGATAGTCCTCGATCCGGACATTATGCGTATCTCCGTTGGACTGTATAATGCCACCGCGTCTTGTAATCGCAAAGCTGGCAATTTCTCACATCTTCCGCTGCACCTTGCCATAGCCCATTTTGCGCGTCCCCGGCCGTCCCTCGGTCGAACGGCCTTTCGGCTGCGCGACCTGCAGATCAGCTGGCAGTCCCAGCTCTTCCGCTTCCAGCTTGCGGATTTCGTCGCGCAGACGTCCAGCTGTTTCGAACTCGAGATCGGCCGCCGCGTCGCGCATCTGTTTCTCGAGGCTTTCGATATGGGCGCGCAGATTATGACCGACGAGCGGTTTGCTGTCATCGGTAACGGCGCCGGTGACCATGTCCTTGGCCGTGGCGTGGGCGACAATGTCACCGATATTTTTCTTGATCGACTGCGGAGTGATGCCGTGCTCGAGATTATATTCGACCTGTTTCTCGCGACGGCGATCGGTCTCGCTGATCGCGCGCTCCATCGAGCCGGTCATCCGGTCGGCGTAGAGTATCACCCGGCCATCAACATTACGCGCGGCGCGGCCAATGGTCTGGATCAGCGACGTTTCACTGCGTAGGAAGCCTTCCTTGTCGGCGTCCAGTATCGCTACCAGCCCGCATTCCGGGATATCCAGCCCTTCGCGCAGCAGGTTGATGCCGACCAGCACGTCATAGACGCCGAGCCGCAGATCGCGGATCAGCTCGATCCGCTCCAGAGTCTCGACATCGCTGTGCATATAGCGGACCTTGATCCCCGCCTCGTGCATGAATTCGGTCAGATCTTCGGCCATCCGCTTGGTCAGCGTCGTGATCAAAGTGCGATAGCCCTGCGCCGCCACCTTGCGGCATTCGTTGATCACATCGTCGACCTGATCCTCGACCGGCCGAATCTCGACCGGCGGATCGATCAGCCCGGTGGGACGGATGACCTGCTCGCTGAACACACCTCCAGTCTGTTCCATCTCCCACGAACCGGGCGTAGCCGACACGCTGACCGTCTGCGGTCGCATCGCGTCCCACTCGTTGAAACGCAGCGGCCGGTTGTCGATACAGCTGGGCAAGCGGAAACCATATTCCGCCAGGTTGATCTTGCGGCGGTGATCGCCCTTGGACATAGCACCGATTTGCGGCACCGTCTGGTGACTTTCATCGACAAACAGCAGCGCATTGTCCGGCAAATATTCGAACAGCGTCGGTGGCGGTTCACCCGGCATGCGGCCGGTCAGGAAGCGCGAGTAATTTTCGATGCCCGCGCAGCTGCCGGTGGCCGCGATCATCTCGAGGTCGAAATTGGTCCTTTGTTCCAGCCGCTGATGCTCGATCAGCTTGCCTTCCGCTTCCAGTTCCTTCAGCCGTTCGGAAAGCTCGAATTTGATCGCTTCCATCGCCTGCTTCATCGTCGGCCCCGGCGTGACATGGTGCGAATTGGCGTACACCCTTACCTTGTTCAGGGTCGCTCCCTTTTTGCCGGTCAGCGGATCAAATTCGACAATCTCTTCAATCTCGTCGCCGAAGAAGCTGATCCGCCAGGCCATGTCTTCATAATGCGACGGGAATATCTCCAGATTATCACCACGCACCCGAAAATTGCCGCGGGCGAAGGCCATATCGTTGCGCTTATACTGCAGCGCCACCAGCTTGCGGATGATATCCCGCTGGTCGACCGCCTGTTCCTTGGTGAGATCGAAGATCATCGCCGAATAGGTTTCGACCGAACCGATACCATAAAGACAGGAGACCGACGCAACGATGATCACGTCGTCGCGCTCGAGCAGCGAGCGGGTCGCGCTGTGCCGCATCCGGTCGATCGCTTCGTTTACCGAGCTTTCCTTCTCGATATAGGTGTCCGAGCGCGCGACATAGGCTTCGGGCTGGTAATAATCATAATAAGAGACAAAATATTCGACGGCATTGTCCGGGAAGAAATTCTTGAACTCGCCGTAAAGCTGCGCCGCCAGGATCTTGTTCGGCGCCAGGATCAGGGCAGGCCGCTGCAGATCTTCGATCATCTTGGCCATGGTAAAAGTCTTGCCCGACCCGGTTACCCCGAGCAGCACCTGATCGCGCTCGTCGTCGCGCATCCCGGCGACCAGTTCTCTGATCGCAGCCGGCTGATCGCCGGCAGGCTCGAAATCGCTGACCAGCTTGAACGGCCTTCCGCCTTCCGATTTAACCGGACGATTGGGCTTGTGCGGAACGAAATCCTCGCCGGTTTCCGGTTCGGCAAGGCCTCTTCTGATTACCAATTCTGTCATTGGACCAATATGGAACAAAAAGGGTCCAATGTCATCCCCGTTATCGAGTTTTCGGATGAATTGGATGATAGAAAATTTACTTCACCGGCACATCGGTTTATGGCCCGTATCGGGGCACATTAATTGAGGGAATATCTTGTGAAAAAATTACTAGTTTCGGTTGCAGCGCTTAGCCTGATAGCCGGCTGTTCAGACAATGGTGCGGATCAGGATGGCGACGGAAAAATCACATCCGAGGAAGTCGCCAAGGAAATGAACAAAGTCACTCTCGAACCGGGCGAGTGGGAAAATACCGTCGAAATCGTTGACGTGAAAATTGACGGCCTGCCCGAAGGTATGCCAGCCGGCGTCATGGACAGCATGAAGGGCAAGATCACCACCACCAAGTCCTGCATCACCAAGGAACAGGCCGAAAATCCGGGCGCGGAATTTTTTGCTGCGCAGGAAGAAACCAATTGCGAGGTCAAGAAATTCGATATGAGCGGCGGCGCCGTATCCTCCGAAATGTCCTGCAGCAATATGGGCGGAGCTCCCGGCAACATGACCATGGCGATGGACGGTCAATATGGGCCGAGCAGCTATGACATGACGATGAACATGATCGGCGGCGGCGGCGGCATGAAGATGAATATTACCGCGAAGAGCAATGGCAAACGGATCGGCGAATGTCCGGCTGGATGATCCAAGACAGACTGGCAGAAAAGACAGGAAGGCAGGAGCATAGCGCTTCTGCCTTTTTTTGTTTTTTGCATTTGATGGACCGCGCCGGAAGAAACCTGACCCCGCAGATCATTGCATCTGGCTCCGCGACTGATAGGGTTCACTCCGACGCCAAATCAGTCGCCCGATTGATAATCAGGAGAAAGACCATGATCGGATATGTAACGCTCGGCACCAACGATCTCGACAAGGCGCGCAGCTATTATGATGCGCTGCTCGGCGAACTGGGCGCGAAACGCCTGATGCAACTCGAGGAGAACGGCTTCACGCTATATGGCGTCGATATGACCACGCCATCGATTGCGCTGACCACGCCGTTCAATGGACAGGCGGCGCAACCCGGCAATGGCAATATGATCGCGCTGCAGATGCAGGAACGCGGGCAAGTCGATGATTTCTACCACAAGGCCCTGGAACTGGGCGGTAGCGACGAAGGCGCGCCAGGCCTTCGCGGCGATGAAGGGCCGATGGCCTTTTATGCTGCCTATTTCCGCGACCCGGAAGGCAACAAGCTTTGCGCATTTCGTATGGGCGCTGCATAAGGCTACAAAATACAGGGAGAGAAACATGAAGCATCTTTTGGCTCTGGCGGCGACTACCGCCTTGATCTGGACCACGCCTGTCATGGCGCAGAACAGTTCGGCGTCACCCGATCTGGCAGCCGCCATCGCAGCGGATTATGACAATACGCTGGAAGCCCTGTTTCTCGATTTTCATCGCAATCCTGAACTGTCCTACAAGGAAACCCGAACCGCCGCGATCATCGCGACGAAATGGCGCGATGCGGGTTTCACCGTGACCGAGAAGGTTGGCGGTACTGGCGTCGTCGCGGTAATGAAAAATGGTGAAGGCCCTACCCTGATGCTGCGCGCGGATATGGACGGCCTGCCGCTGGTCGAGGACAGCGGGCTGGACTATATGTCGACCGCAAAACAGGTCAGCATCGATGGCGAAGAGAAGCCGGTCATGCATGCCTGCGGTCATGATGTGCATATCACTTCGCTAATCGGCACCGCGCACCAGATGGCGGCCCGGAAGGATCAGTGGGCCGGCACATTGGTGCTGATCGCGCAGCCGGCCGAGGAACGGATCGGCGGCGCCAAGCTGATGATGGACGACGGTCTCTATACCCGTTTCCCCAAGCCCGATTTCGCCATGGCCTTTCACGTTTCGGCTGACACGCCGACCGGCAAGCTGGCGCTGAGCGAGGGGATCAACTATAGCTCGTCCGACAGCGTCGACATCATTGTCCACGGTGTTGGCGCGCATGGTGCATCCCCGCATCGCGGCAAGGACCCGATCGTGATGGGCGCGGAAATCATCATGGCGCTGCAGACCATCGTCAGCCGGGAAATCGCGCCGCTAAAGCCAGCGGTGGTAACAGTCGGTTCCTTTCACAGCGGGTTCAAGCATAATATCATTTCCGACAAGGCGACGATGCAATTGACTGTCCGCTCCGATGATGCGGATACGCGGGCAAAGCTGCTCGAGGGGATCAAGCGGATCGCGACCAATGTCGGCCGGATGAACGGCATGCCGGAGGACAGGTTGCCCGAAGTGTTGGTGTCGCATGAATCGACCCCGGCCAATTATAATGATGCAGAACTGACCAAAAGGGTGACCGGAATATTTGCCAGCCGGTTCGGCGAAGACGTGTTCGACAACCAGCCGCGCGAAGGCATGGGCGCTGAAGATTTCGCCTATTTTGTCACCCCCAATACCGATGTGCCCGGCGTCTATTTCTCGGTTGGCGGCACACCGCAGGCCGATTTTGATCGCGAGGAAGCGGGCGGTGCACCGGTGCCCTCGCACCATTCCCCTTTCTTCAAGGTTGCGCCGAGAGAATCCGTGACATTGGGAGTAGAGGCAATGACCGCTGCGGCACTGGACCTGCTGGCACCGAAGACGGATTAACCTTGGCCGATGGGCTTTCCTCTTCACAGCTGTTCAGCCTCAATCAGCTGCTGCTCGAGCGGCAAGCGGAACTGAAGGCGCGCGACAAGGATGGCGCCAGCTGGCGCGGGCCGGTCGAGCTCGACCAGCAAAGCGTCGGGCGGCTTTCACGGATGGATGCAATGCAGCAACAGGAAATGGCCCAGGCCGAAGCGCGCCGCCGGACCAGCGATCTGGCGAGGATTGAAATCGCCCTGAACCGGGTGGACGAAGGGGAATATGGCTGGTGCGCCGAGTGCGGCGAAGCCATTGCCTACAAGCGTCTCGAAATCGATCCCGCCGCCCATCTGTGCATTGGTTGCGCGCGCTGATCCAATCCAAAGTTTGTCAAACTTTGGCCCAAGGAAGCCTTTTGCGAGCTTGACATGCAACCATATAGTTGCATATAGAGAGGCATGTCCGATGTCTTTGCCGCCCTTGCCGATGAAACCCGCCGCGCTCTGCTCGACCGGCTGTTTGTAAAAAATGGCCAGAGCCTGACCGACCTTCACACCGGCATGACCATGTCTCGCCAGGCAGTGGCCAAGCATCTGCATATTCTCGAGACAGCCAGTCTTGTCTCGGTCCACTGGCAGGGCCGGGAAAAGCTGCACTATCTCAATCCCGTTCCGCTCGGCGATATCGTCCATCGCTGGGTCGGCAAGTTCGAGGACGCCCGGATCGAAGCGCTGACCGATTTCAAACAGCAGATCGAAAGTGCTTCCAACCCTTCCGATGCCAGTAAGCCAGAGGAGAAACGTCGTGCCTGATAATGGAACCGCCGGGATCGAGTCCCGCGCATCGACCGGAGAGATATGCGCGCCGGATTTTGTCTACACGATCTTTATCAAGGCTAGCGCTGAACAGGTCTGGAACGGCCTGATCGATCGGGATCTGACTAAGGCCTACTGGGGCCATTATAACGAATCCGACTGGCAACCGGGTTCGCGGTGGAACCATGTCCGCAGCGATGGCAGCGGCAAAATCGATACGCGCGGCCGGATTGTCGAAATCGATCCGCCCCATAAAATGGTCTGGACCTGGGCCTTTGACGCGGAAGCAGATCAGCCCGAAAAACTGTCCCGCGTCACTTACGAACTGACCAGCCTGGGGCCCGATACCAAATTGACGGTCACCCACAGCGAACTCGAGCCGGGATCGCGGATGGATATCGGGGTGCGCGAAGGATGGCCAGCGGTGCTCAGCAACCTCAAATCGATATTGGAAACCGGCACGGTGCTGTCCGAAAAGCTTTGGCCGAAAACCTAGCGTCAGCGCAAAAGCGTACTGCGCCGGTTCAATCGAGTCATATTTGCGCTCAGTGAACCGCCGTTACGCTTTTCACCCTTTCCCGGCTGGCAACATCGCCCTAATGTGCGGACCATGGAAATCCCCGCAGATATCAAACCATTTGATGGCCGTTTTGTTGACGGCAAACATTATTTCGCCTGCCGCATCTATTTTGAAGACACGGATTTTTCCGGCATTGTCTATCACGCCAATTATCTCCGCTATATGGAGCGCGCCCGTTCGGACATGCTCCGTCTGCTCGATATGGACCAGGGCGCGGCATATGAAAGCGGTGAAGGCGTCTATGCTGTGGTCGATCTGACGATGAAATATTTGTTGCCGGCGAAACTAAATGATGATCTGGTCGTTATCAGCACGGTCGAGACGCTGCGTGCCGCCAGCGTGATCATCGACCAGCAAATTATGCGCGGCCCGGACCATATTACGTCAGCTTCCGTTCACGCAGCATTTCTTACTCCCGCCGGACGACCGAGACGACAACCGAAGGCGTGGACAAAGGCTTTTGCCGGCGTCATGGATCAGGCTGATATGAAATGAAGGATTATAAATCTTGCTAGACCAACTTTCTCTGGGGGCGACTGCCGGAAATTTCTCTCCCTTCATGCTCTTCATGGAAGCCGATATCGTCGTCAAGGCGGTGATGATCGGCCTGCTGCTCGCCAGCGTCTGGACATGGACGATCATCGTCAGCTTTGGCATGAACATCGCGCAAATCTCGCGCAAATCGGATAAATTCGAACGGGCTTTCGACAGGACCGAAAATCTCGACAAGTTCTTTGACGAATATGGCCAATCCTCCCTGCCCAGCGCCAAGGTCCTGGCTGCTGGCGTCAAGGAATGGCGCCGCTCCACCTCCAAGGCTCCGGTCGACCGCGAAGGCACCCGGCAGCGACTGGCCAGCGCGATGAACACGACCATTGCCCATGAAGTAGACCGGATCGCCGACCGGCTCAATTTCCTCGCTACCGTGGGCAGCGTTGCCCCCTTCGTCGGCCTGTTCGGGACGGTCTGGGGCATCATGCGCAGTTTCTCGGCAATTGCCGCAGAACAGAATAGCTCGCTCGCCGTGGTCGCGCCCGGCATTGCCGAGGCACTGTTCGCGACTGCCATTGGTCTGTTTGCCGCTATCCCGGCCGTCATTGCCTATAACCGCTTTTCCCATCGCCTGAACAAGCTGGAGGCCCGCATGGGTCGCTTTGCCGACGGTTTCCACGCAACGCTCAGCCGCGAACTGGAACTGGGAGACTGAGCATGGGCATGAATATGGGATCCGGAATTGGCAGGCGCGGCGGTAGTCGCGGACGTGCGCCAATGGCCGAGATCAACGTCACACCCTTTGTCGACGTGATGCTGGTTCTGCTGATCATTTTCATGGTGACAGCGCCGTTGCTGGTCACAGGCGTGCCCGTTGACCTGCCGGAAAGCCGCGCCAATGCGCTGGAACAGGAGCAGGAACCGGTACAGATTTCGATCGACAACGACGGCCGTATCTTCATTGATGACGAGGAACTCAGCCGCGGCGCGCTCGAGAACCGCCTGCGTGACATTGCCGCCGAGCAAAATCCGGAAGACCCGCGCCAGATCATGCTGCGCGGCGACAAGACGCTCGACTACGGGCTTATCATGGGCGTGATGGGCGAACTGAACCGCGCAGGACTGAACCGGGTGTCGCTGGTCACTACAGGTTCATCCGAGACTCCATAGTAGTGGACCGCTGATATGGAGAAAGCTGAAAAAATTGGCTTGGGAATAGCGGCTGTGGGTCATGTGGCCCTGTTCGGCGCGCTCTCCTTGAGCATATTGAGCAGCACCAATGATGCTTTTCGCAACAAGCCGATAGAGGTGATGATCGCCGATGAAGTTGGTCTCGAAAGCGCAGCGCCCAACCCGTCAATGGTCACTCCCGCGACCAGCGTTGCACCGGAACTCGGCGCGCCGGAAGAGAGCAGCTTTGTCGAACCGGAGCCGCTGCCCGAACCACCGAAAGCCGAAGCAAAACCGACACCGGCAAGCAAGCCCGCTCCCGTTTCCCGCGAACCCCGGCGACGACCGGACAAGCCCGCCAGTACCACGGCCAAGGCAGAACCGAAGCCGGCTCCCAAACCGAAACCCCGCGGTTCGCGACTGGGTGATGATTTCCTGAAAGGCGTGACAGATGCGCCATCGGTCAGCCGGAACCAGAATATCGCGGCGGAGAATGCTTCGCCTGCCGTCAAAGCCGCTCTTGCTTCTGAATTAAAAAGGAAATTAAAACCTCATTGGAAATCTCCTACGGGAGCTGATGCGGAAAGCCTGCGCACGACTGTTACGGCACAGCTTGACGAAAATGGTCAAATTATAGGGACGCCGAGGGCTACCACGATTGGCATTACCGCCAGCAACCGGTCACAAGTCGAAGTTCATCAGGAACGAGCTATTGCCGCGGTGCGTCTTGCCGCCCCATATTCAACATTTCCCAAAGAATATTACGGAGAATGGCGGGTTATCGAACCTGTTCTATATCTAGGCCTTTAAGGAAAATTAGATGGCACTAACTAACATATCTGTTCGAAAATTTATCCTTCCTCTATCACTGATACTTTGGGCCGTCCCTGCGGCTGCACAGCTGACAGTCGATGTTGAAGACACATCAAGCGACGATCTTGTCATCGCCGTTCCCGGTCTGCCGACGCAGCAAAGCGTCGACACGGCCGCCGGCAGCACCAGCGAACTGGGCGCAAAAATCAGCGATGTCATCGTCACCGACTTGCGGTCGAGCGGTTTGTTCAAGCCGATTGGACGCAATCAGGTCCGCGGGATCAGCTATGCCGAAGTCACCGCACCGCAATTCCCCTATTGGACCGGCACCAACGCTTCTGCCCTGATCCAGGGCTTCGTAAGGGCCAATCCCGACGGCAAGCTGACGGTTGGCTGCTATCTCTATGATGTCGCGCTGGAAACCGAACTAACCCGCCAGGGCTTTGTCGTCGAGCCGCGCGACTGGCGCAGAGCCGCCCATAAATGCGCCGATAGCATCTATTCGAGACTGAGCGGGGAATCGCCCTTTTTCGACAGCCGGATCGCTTATATTGCCGAGACCGGTCCCAAGGGGAACCGAGTCAAAAGACTGGCGATCATGGACAGCGACGGCGCCAACCACCGGTTCATCACCAACGGTCAGGCAACTGCTCTCACCCCGCGCTTTTCTCCCGATTACAAGAGCATTGTTTATCTGAGCTTTCTCGACGGCAACCCGCGAATCTATGTCTATGACATCGGCACCGGTCGCCAGCGCCTGATCACCCAGAGCACCAATCCGACCTTTGCCCCGCGCTGGTCGCCAGACGGCAAATGGATCCTCTATTCCATGGCGATTGCCGGCAATACCGATATCTACAAGGTTTCGGCAGCCGGTGGCGGCAGACCGCAGCAGCTGACCTTCTCGCCTGGTATCGATATCGGCGGCAGCTTCTCTCCAGACGGCAGCCGGATCGTCTTCGAAAGCGATCGGTCGGGCAGCCAGCAGCTCTATGTGATGAACGCCGATGGCGGCAACGAGCGGCGGATCAGCTTTGGTGGCGGACGTTTTGCCACACCGGAATGGAGCCCGCGCGGCGATCTGATTGCCTTCACCAAAATGGCGGGAAATTTCCGTATCGGCGTGATGACACCCAGCGGCGGTGGCGAGCGTCTGCTGACCAACAGCTGGCAGGATGAAGCGCCGACATGGGCGCCGAATGGCCGGGTGATCCAGTTCTTCCGGACAACCAAGGGAAGCGGCGGCACCGGGATCTGGCAAGTCGACCTGACCGGTCGCAACGAACGGCAGTTACCGACGCCGGTCAACGGCTCGGATCCGGCTTGGGGTCCGCTGCTGCCGTAAATTCAAATCAAGACAAGTCACTGGAAAACGACTATATAAAGCCCAAGGGCAAATTCAAATAGGAGCAGAATTATGATCAAATATGCAACTCCCCTCCTGATTACCGCGAGCCTGGTTTTGGCTGGCTGTTCGAAGAAAGCACCGGAAGAACTGCCGCCGCCACCGCTCGGCACCACAACATCGACTCCGGAACCGACCGGTCCCGTTGGCCCAGGCTACGCTCCGGGTTCGCAGGGCGACTTCCTGGCCAATACGATGTCCGACCGGGTCCTGTTCGACACCGATCGCTTCAATATCGACTCGCAGGATCAGCTTATCTTGCAGAGCCAGGCGCAATGGCTGGCGCAAAACCCCAATGCACGGGTCACCATCGAAGGTCATGCCGACGAGCGCGGCACCCGCGACTATAACCTCGCGCTCGGCGAGCGTCGGGCCAATGCGGCGAAAAACTATCTCGCTTCGCTCGGCGTCAGCCCGGCACGGATGACCACGGTCAGCTATGGCAAGGAACGCCCCGAAGCGCTCGCTTCCACCGAAAGCGCATGGGCACAGAACCGCCGTGCCGTAAGCGTCGTCATCCGCTAGACCGGATCGTTACAGGACACAAAAAAAGGGCCGCTACCTGAACAGGTAGCGGCCCTTTTTTATCGCTTGAAAAGCGCTTATTTCTTGGTGCCGGTCATTGCCATTTCACCGAAAGCGCCTGCTTTAACCGAACCGGCCAGTTGACCGTCGGTGATTGTCGCATCGCCTTCCAGCTTCATTGGCATGGGAACGGTCATGTTCATTTCCCAGGTGATGTGATTGCCATCGACCTTGCCGTTTTCAACGTCCATCGCGCCCATTGCACCGGCATTGTTGCCAGTGAACGTGTCACCGTCGGTGACGATGGTGAATTCCGACGTCTGGTCTCCCATCGGGGATTTTGTTACACAAGCATAAGTTCCATCAATAGACATTCCATTCTCCTTTTCATGTCAAAGCCCTGAGCCGGCTCAAGTCACCGATCACTCGTCGCCTTCTGCCGAATCATTCGAACTACTCTCACTATTAACAGCAGTGTTATTAACTTCATAGCCGCGATATTCTATCGGCATGTCCAGCGCATCCAGCTGCGCTTTGATCTTGTCGACATCACCGACGATCACCCAGGTGAATTTGTCCGGGTCAACCGCTTCGGCCATGGCGTTGTTCAGATCATCTTCGGTCAGCGCCTTGTAGCGATCCGCGACAGTCTCGGCATAGTCGGACGGCCGGCCGAACATCACGTCGCCCTGCATCTGGCCCAATATGCTGGTCGTCCGCTCGAACTGGCCGGGCAGCTGACGGACATTGCCGTTGACCGTCCGCTCCAGTTCCGCTGCCGTGACGCCATTTTCGCCCATGAAGTCGCGCACCTGTGCATCAATTGCGGCGACGGCCGGACCGGTCTGGTTGGTCTGCACCGGCGCACGCATCGTGTACAATACCCGGTCTTCACCGCGCAATACGGTGTTGCGTGTGCCGTAGCTCCAGCCCTTTGTTTCGCGCAGATCCATATTGATCCGCGAGAGGAAATTGCCGCCCAGAACTTCATTGGCCGCGCTGAGAGTCAGCAGATCGTCCGATCCCTTATATGGCAGCACCTGCCCCGCCAGGATCATCGATTGCGGAGAATTCGGACGGTGGATGACGATGACCCGGCCCTGTCCTTCCGGAATGGTGGCATCGAAATTCTTCGCCGGCGCGGCCTTGCCGGAGCCTTTCCACTTGCCGAAGCGCAGTTCCAGCTTGTCGACCAGTTCCTGCTTGTCGATTTTACCCGCTGCGAAGATCGTCGCCTTGGCCGGATGCATCCATTGCTGATGGAAGGCCGCCAGATCATTGCGGGTAATGGCCGAGACCGTCTCCTTGGTACCGTTACCCGAAAGGCCGCGGCCATAAGGATGGTTGGCACCGAAGAGCAACGGTGGCAGCGTGTTGCTGGCAATGCTCAGCGGATCGCTTTCCTCGCGGTCGATCGCGGTCAGCAACTGGACACGGATGCGCTCGATATCATCCGCCTTGAACGCCGGATTTTTGACAATATCCGCCATCAGGTCGAGCGAAGCATCGAGGTTGGGATTGACCGCGCTCAGACCGACATCGGTGCGGTCACGTCCGCCGCCGATGCTGATATTCGCACCCAGCCGTTCCTGTTGCTCGGCAATTTCGACCGATGTCAGGCTGGTCGTGCCTTCTTCCAATATGCCGGTGACGAAATTCTGCAGCCCGAGCTTGTCGGACGAATCCGCGCTGGTGCCGGCGTTGAAAGACAGGGTCACCCGGGTCATCGGCACCGCATCGCGATGGGCAAAATAGACTTTGATGCCGTTTGACAGGGTCGCGGTCTCGACATCCGGGAAATCGACATTGGGAATTTCGCCGACGGGCGGCAATTGGGACCGGTCGGGCGCGGTTACAGTTCCGGCTTGTCCATCCTGCATGTAAAAGGCGGGAGCGGTCAGAACGCCGGTCCGCGCGCCTTTGCCAGCGCCGACTTCCTGATATTCTTCCCGTTCGCCCGGCACCACCGTGATGCCAAGGACCGGACGGCTCAGCCATTTCTGCATCGCCGCCTTGACCGCTGCCGGTGTGGTTGCTGCCAGCCGGCCCAGTTCTTTCTTGTAATATTCCGGATCATCGGAATAGAGCTTGCCCTGCGCCAGGGCGACGGCCTTGCCGCTAAAGCCGCCAACCTGCTCCAGCCCGGCAATCCGTGCCGCAGCATTGCGCGTCGCCACCCGCTGCACTTCATCTTCGGTCGGGCCATTGGCGATGAAATCGGCGATTATCTCGTCCAGCCGCTTGGCGACGACATCTGCGTCTTCACCCGGCTTCACGTCTGCCTGGATATTCACGAAGCTGCTGTGCACGAAGGGAATGACATAGGCGGAAACGGAAACCGCGTTTTTCTCGTCCCGGACCATGATATTGTCGAGCCGCGAGCTGGCCAATCCGCCGAGCACGGTCAGGCCGACATCGAGCGGCGTATAGTCGGGATCGTTTAGACCCGGCACCACCCAGTTGCGGTAGATGCGCGTCGTCGCGACCTTGTCTTTCATCACCTCGTAGATCGGGGCGTCAAGAGTAGGAATAGCGGGGTCGAGTTGCGGGATTGGCTTGCCACTCGGAATCGCGCCGAACCATTTGTTGACCTTGGACCGCGCAGTCGCGACATCAATATCGCCGGCCAGCACAAGAATGGAATTATTCGGCCCGTAATGATCGGTGAACCATGATTTCATATCGTCGAGTGAAGCCGCTTCGAGATCTTCCAGCGATCCGATCGTGTCGTGACCATAAGGGTGATCTGCGGGAAACAGCAATTCTGTCTGGCGATAGCCGACCAGCCCGTAAGGCTGATTGTCGCCCTGGCGTTTTTCATTCGACACAACGCTGATCTGGTTGTCGAGCTTCTCCTGCGTCACCGCGCCGAGCAGATAGCCCATCCGGTCGCTTTCGAGGAACAGGGCAACATCAAGCGCGGAGGTCGGGACGGTCTGGAAATAATTGGTCCGGTCGAGCCAGGTCGTGCCGTTCAGATCGGTCGCGCCAATTTGCCGCAGCGGTTCGAAAAAATCTCCCGGTGCATTTTCCGAGCCGTTGAACATGATATGTTCGAACAGATGCGCATAGCCGGTCTTGCCCTCGGGCTCGTTGGCCGAACCGACGCCATACCAGATGGAGACAGCCACGACCGGCGCCTTGCGATCGGTGTGGACGAGGACTTTCAATCCGTTGTCGAGGGTGAATTCCTCATAAGGAATATCAACCGCGGCAACCAGTTCGCTAACCGGTGCCGGCTCGGCAGATTCATGATGCTTGGCCAGCGCGGGCGCAGTGACCGTCAATGCCGTGGTGGTCAGCGCCAGCAACAGGGAACGGGACAAACGGGACATCGGGATATTCCTCTCAATCAATATGAAATTTTTCAGCTTCGAACATGGCGCTAAACCGGGCCTGGCCTATTGCCGGCTTCGACGAACGCCATTCAGACGTCGACCAACGGCTATTTTGCCTTCCACCCCCAGAACAGATGGCAGGGCAGGATATTCCAGAGGGAATAGCCGCTGTCGATATGGTCGAAATGCGGTGTCATGAAATCGCGTGCTTTTTTGACGAACTGGTAAACCAGAAAGGCGCCGCCCGGACGGATGACATCATAGGTCTCTTTGGCAATTTTCGGACCGAGCTGATCGGGCAATGTGGAAAACGGCAGACCGGACAGGACATAGTCGGCTTTTTCGTGCCCGAGCTCTCTTATGATCTTTTGCACATCGGCGGCGGACCCGTGAATCGGGTAGAAGCGGCTGTCGCGGATTGACTTGCTCAGATAGTCGATGAAATCTTCATTCAGGTCGATCACGATCAAAGTCGCATCGGGCTTCATCCGTTCGAGCACCGGGCGGCAGAATGTGCCCACACCCGGACCATATTCGACGAACAGGTCGCACTCGTCCCATTTCACTGGTTCAAGCATTTTCTTGATCGTGATGTCGGACGACGGCATGATCGAACCCACCATCACCGGATGTTTCAGGAAACCCTTGAAGAACACACCCCAGGGACCGAGACGGCGCTCCAGTCGCGACTTGATACGGTCCATAAATTTCGTTTTGGCGACACTATTTGACAAACCATTCCTCCGGCAACAGATCAAACTGTAATAGTAGAGCGTTACAGCGCCGGTGACAAATATAATAGCGGTTGCCCGGTGCAATCCACCGGTTAAAAGATAGTCATGCAGCTTTATCCAAACGACTCCATTGCGGTCATATTCTGCGCGCAACGTACCGACGCCGGTGAAGAGGATTATCAAGCAGCCGCAGCAGCCATGGCCGCGCTCGCCGCGGAGCAACCGGGCTATCTTGGCGAGGATCATGCCAGATCTGCGGACGGCTTCGGGATCACGGTCAGCTACTGGCGCGATGATGCCAGCGCCAGGGCATGGCGCGACAACCCGGATCATGCCCTGATCCGTGATCAGGGTCGCGACAAATGGTACAGCGCCTACAGCCTTCATGTCGCCCGCGTCGAACGTGGCTATGACTGGCAGAAATAGCATGCCATAGGAACGCCGATGGCTGATTCTCCCGACCTTGAACCGCTGAACCGCAAGCTATCCTATCCGGATGCCAAGCCGATAGACAGCACGCGTATGGCGGTGCTGTTCTCGGTCATGCTGGTCACCGCGTCGGGCAATACCGCGATGCAGTCGATTTTGCCGACCATCGGGACGCAGCTGAATATCCCCGATTTCTGGGTCAGCGCGGCGTTCAGCTGGTCGGCTCTGCTCTGGGTCTATACCGCGCCGAAATGGGCACGCCAATCCGACCATCGCGGCCGCAAGGCGCTGATGCGGCTCGGCATGATCGGCTTCACCACCTCCTTCGCGCTAGCCGGTCTGGCGCTTTTTCTGGGACTGCTCGGCTGGTATAGCGCGCTCTGGACCTTCATCCTGTTCGCATTTTTCCGCAGTCTTTATGGCGGGCTCGGTTCGGCTGCGCCGCCCGCGGTACAAGCCTATGTTGCCGCCCGCACCGCGCGCGCCGACCGGACCAAGGCGCTGTCGCTGATTTCATCCTCTTTCGGGCTTGGTACGATTGTCGGCCCGGCGATTGCGCCATTGCTGATCATTCCGGCTCTCGGCCTGTCCAGCCCGATGTTTGCCTTTGCCGCAATCGGGATATTGGTGATGATCGCGCTGGCGCTGAAACTGCCCAATGACAATCCCGGCTATCAGGCACGCGGTGTGGTGACGTCCGAGCCCTATAGCTCTGCTCCTTCGTCGAGCAGCCTGAAAGAAGAAGATGATAGCGGCGAAGAGGAAAGCCTGCCGCCGCGTCTGCGCTGGGGTGATGAGCGGGTCAAACCGTGGCTGGTCACCGGCATATTGGGCGGCAATGCCCATGCCTTGATACTCGGTGTCGTCGGCTTTCTTGTCCTCGACCGGCTGAATCTGCGCGGCGATCCGGAAATGGGAATTCAGATGACCGGTATTGTGCTGATGTCCGGCGCGGCGGCGACCTTGCTGGCGCAATGGGGGTTGATCCCGTTACTACAAATGGGGCCGCGATCCTCGATATTATGGGGCATGGTCCTGGGTGCCGGTGGCTGTCTGCTGATCGGATTTTCTCACGACTTGCACGGCATCATCATCGGATTCGCGGTGGCATCGCTCGGCTTTGGCCTGTTCCGCCCCGGCTTCACCGCCGGCGCATCGCTCGCCGTTAAACGGTCCGAACAGAACGGCGTGGCCGGCATTGTCGCGTCGGTGAACGGCATGGCGTTCATCGCCTCGCCGGCTTTTGGCGTGCTGCTCTACACCTATGCCGGCCCCCTGCCCTTCTGGCTGGCGACCGGCATCTGTGTGTTCCTGTTCGGCTGGGGCTTCAAAACCCTCAAGCTCGACGACCGGATCATGACCGACAACTAGCCGGTTATCCGTGTTTGCTGTCCTTCACCGGAGTCAGCATTCCCGGCGAGACAAAACCAATCGGTTCGGCCCGCATCGCGTTCTGCTTCAGCTGTGATTCCATTTTGGAATATTCTTCCTCCATATCCTCGGTGACCGAAGCCCGGCTGTCTTCCAGCGCCTTTTCGAAATGCTTCATCTGCACGGTTTCAACCAGACCGCCAAATTCCCGCAGCGCGTAAAGCCCGGCCCGGCGGACCAGGTCCTCCAGATCGGCACCGGAATAGCGGTCGGTGCGCTCGGCCATTTCGTCGAGGTCGACATCCTTGGCCAGCGGCATTTTCGAGGTGTGAATAGCCAATATGCGGCGGCGGCCAGCCTTGCCCGGAACCGGTACATAGATCAGCTCGTCAAAGCGTCCCGGCCGCAACAGTGCCGGATCGACCAGACCCGGGCGATTGGTCGCGCCGATCAGGATCACCGACTGCATTTCTTCCAGCCCGTCCATTTCCGCGAGGAGCGTATTGACCACCCGCTCGGTAACCTGGGGTTCGCCCATGCCACGGCCGCGTGCCGGTACGAGACTGTCAATCTCGTCGATGAACAGGATCGTCGGCGCGACTTGTCTTGCCCGCGCGAACAGGCGTGCAATCTGTTGCTCGCTTTCGCCGTACCATTTGGAGAGCAGGTCGCTGGATTTGACTGCGATGAAATTGGCTTCGGCTTCGCGCGCAACCGCTTTCGCCAGCAAGGTCTTGCCGGTTCCAGGCGGGCCGTAGAGCAGAAAACCCTTGGCGGGACGAATGCCCAGACGGGTAAAGGCTTCCGGGTTTTTTAGCGGTAGCTCGATACCTTCCTTCAACCGCATCTGTGCGTCGTCGAGACCGCCAATATCTTCCCAGCGGACATCCGGTGCCTGGACCATCACTTCACGCATCGCGGAAGGCTGGACGCGTTTCAGGGCTTCGATGAAATCATGCCGGTAAACGACCAGTTCCTCGAGCACTTCCGGTGGCACGGTTTCCGATTCCAGATCCAGCTTGGGCATGATCCGGCGGACAGCTTCAATCGCCGCCTCGCGAGTCAATGCCGCCAGATCGGCTCCGACAAAACCATAGGTTGTGCGGGCAAGTTCCTTCAGATCAACATTTTTGTCGAGCGGCATGCCGCGCGTGTGGATACCCAGTATCTCGCGCCGTCCGGCAAAATCGGGAACGCCGACGATGATTTCCCGATCAAAACGACCGGGACGACGCAGCGCCTCGTCAATCGCTTCGGGACGGTTGGTCGCGGCGATGACCACCAGATTGAGCCGCGATTCGAGACCGTCCATCAGGGTGAGCAATTGCGCCACCAGACGCTTCTCGGTTTCGCCCTGCACCTGTCCGCGTTTCGGCGCGATCGAATCGATCTCGTCGATGAACAGGATTGATGGCGCGGCCTTGGTCGCCGCTTCGAATATTTCGCGGAGCTTCTTTTCCGACTCGCCATAAGCGGAGCCCATGATCTCCGGGCCGTTGATCAGGAAAAATTCGGCTTCGCTTTCATTGGCGACCGCCCGGGCGAGCCGTGTCTTGCCGGTCCCCGGAGGGCCGTGCAAAAGCACGCCGCGTGGCGGATCGACACCGAGCCGGGTGAACAGTTGCGGGTAGCGCAGCGGCAATTCGACCATTTCGCGGAGCTGGTCGATGGTTTCGTGCAACCCGCCAATATCGTCATAGGTCACGTCAGCGCGGCGATGCTCGGTCGATTCCTCATATTCCGGCCGCAGTTCGACCTCGGTCTCCTCGTCGATATGGACAATCCCCTTGGGCGTGGTCGCGATGACGTTGAGCCGTATCTGGGTCAGGGAAAAGGCCGGCGCTGCCAGCATCTGCCGCAATTGCGGCGGCATATCGCCGCGGTCGACCTGTTGCTGGCCATGGGTGGCGACGAAATCTCCCGCCTTTAGCGGACGTCCCATGAAGCTGCGCTTCAGGCCGCCGCCATTGCCTTGCAATCGCAGGTCTTTTTGCGCCGGACCGAAGACCACCTTCTTGGCCGGTTTCGATTCGACCTTGCGAATTTCGACAAAATCTCCCGCACCGACACCGGCATTGGCGCGCTGCAGACCGTCAAGACGGACAAAGTCGAGTCCCTCGTCTTCCGGATAGGGCAGGACCGCTCGCGCTGGCGTTGTCTGTTTGCCGACAATTTCGACAACGTCGCCCTCGATCAATCCCAGTTTACCGAGATTGTCACGGGACAGACGGGCCAGTCCGCGACCGCTGTCCTCGGGCCGGGCATTGGCAACTTGTAATTTCAGAAGGCTGCTATCGTCTTCGGGCTTGTCTTTAATGGGCACTGGATCGGACACTGGGGCGTATCTCCTCGATAATCGTTTTGGTTCTTTCCAATAAGATAGGGATCGCCAGGCCGATATGCGACTCAGATTTTCAGATGAAACATCGCATGGCGGAATTCCGCCAAAAAAAAAGGCCAGTTCCGAAGAACTGGCCTGAAAAGTTTTTAGGAGAGGATGCCTGAAAGGCCCACTCTGAATGCAGCCAAACCCATTATTGTGCAAGTGCGAAAAGAACATTGTAGGTTGCATATCTTGCAACTTAGCAATAATGCTAGTGACAGTTTTCCGCCATTCCCCTTGATTCGGCCCTAATTTTGCGTTGCACAAAGCTGATTTAGCCACAATATTGGTCATTCTATGCGTCGTCTTCCTCCCCTCCGCGCCCTCGAGGCCTTCATTCGCGTTGCCCGTCTGGGCTCTTCCAAGGCTGCTGCAGCAGAACTGGCGCTGTCTGCGCCTGCGCTCAGCCGGCGAATCAAATCGCTGGAGGACCATATCGGCAAACCTCTGTTCGAACGGCGAAACCAGTCGATGGTATTGAACGGCGATGGCCAGGCTTTGCTGAAAGCGGTGGCCCCGGCGCTGGAAGTTATCGGCGAAGCGGTCGACCAGATGACGGTCACCGGCGGCGATATGCGCTTGCGCCTCGGCGTGCTGCCCTTGTTCGGAGCAACGCGCTTGTTGCCGAAGCTGCCCGCACTCAAAAAACTTTATCCCAAGCTGCATATTGACGTCGATACGTCCGCCCATGCGGAAAATATGCTGGGCGACGCCGTTGATGCGGCGATCATCATCAGCGATGATGTCGATCCCAATCTCTATTCGGTAAAGCTGGACAGCAACAAGGTTTACGCGATTGCATCGGCCGAGCTGACCAAGGGTCCCAACGCGATCAGCAAGCCGGAGGATCTGCAGAACCATAATATCCTGATCCACAGCAATATGACCCGGGCCTTTGACCAGTGGAAGGAAGCGGTCGGACTACCCGATCTGCAGCCGGCCGGTATCGACCATCTCGACAGCGGCCCGCTGATGCTGGAAGCAGCAGCGCAGGGTCTCGGTATCGCGATCATGCACGGCGGCCATTTTTCGGATGCTCATGATTCGCGGCTGGTCCGGCTGTTCGACCATCAGGTCGACAGCCCGTACAGCTACTGGTTCGTATGCCGCAAACGCGACATGAAGAACCGCGCGGTGCGGATTTTCCATGACTGGGTTGTAAAAGCGGGCCTCTAGAGCCGAGACGCTAGGCCTTGAGATCGGGATCCAGTTCCAGATCGTCATCGAGCTGCACGCCAAAGCTGTTCAGCAGCATCGATACCTGGCTATATTGTCCGACGGTCATCACCAGATCCATCCGCTGTTTTTCCGTCAGCTCCGCAAGCGCTGCCCAGGTCGCGTCCGCAACATGCCCGCCACCGGTCAGTTCGTCGGTGGCCTGAAGCATCGCACGCTCGATCGGCGTCCAGCCCGGTGCGTCCGGTCCGGCCTTGATCCGCTCGATCTCTTCATCGGTCAGACCGCAATCCTTGCCGATGCGCACATGCTGCGCCCATTCATAGCCCGACTTCCAGTTGAAGCCGGTGCGCAGGATGACAATCTCGCGCTCGCGCGGCGGCAGGTCATTATGGTCGGACAGGATATAGCCGCCCCACCACATGAAGGCTTTATAGGCTTTTGGCGCCTTGAGCAGCGTCCGGAAGATATTGAGTATCTTGCCGGTCTTGAAGCGCTCACCCAGCATCGCCCGCTGCTCGGGTCCGAGTTCTGACTCGGCGAGCGGGGCGATCCTGGGTTTATCGAGACGCATTTCGGATGATTAAGCCAGTGTAACCGACTTGATTGCGCCTGGCTTCGCTGGTGGTTCGCCTTTTGGCAGTGCGTGAACCGCTTCCATGCCGGAAGTCACTTCACCCCAGACGGTATATTGACCGTCAAGGAATCCTGCATCGTCGAGGCAGATGAAGAACTGGCTGTTGGCGCTGTTCGGGTCCATCGTACGGGCCATCGAGCAAGTGCCTTCAACATGTGGTTCCTTGGAAAATTCCTGCGCAATATCGGGCTTGTCGCTGCCGGACATGCCGGTACCGGTCGGGTCGCCGCCCTGCGCCATGAAACCGTTGATGACGCGGTGAAAAACAACGCCGTCATAAAAGCCTTCGGATGCCAGCTCGGTGATCCGCGCAACATGGTTCGGCGCGAGATCAGGGCGGAGCTTGATTTCAACATCGCCTGTGTCGAGGTGGAAAGTCATTTTTTCGTGAGACATCGGGTCTATTCCTTTTCGTTCATTGAATCAGTCTTGGGCCGCATATAGGCAACGCGTTCGGAAAAATCACCCTGTCTGGCGATAATTGTCACAAAAGATTGCAATTGCAACGTTGCACCGACTAATAAGCAGCCGAACGCGCAGACAAGGGGAGCATCGCGATGACCGATATCAACGATCCCCAGCACGCCACCATCGAACGTGAAGAAGTTCTGGACATCGACAACCGGCTGACCGACGAATTCGTCCGTTCGGTATCCGACGCTGTCGAGAATAATGATAGCACGCTGGCGCAGGAACTGGTCAATCCGCTGCACAATGCCGATATCGCCGATCTGTTCGAGCTGATCGATGCCGACGAACGCGCGCCACTGGCCAGCGCGCTCGGCGATCTGGTCAGCGCCGACGTGCTCGCCGAGATGAACGAGCATGTTCGCGAAGATCTGATCGAAGTGCTCGACGCCGGCCAGATTGCCGACCTGACCGAACAGCTGGATACCGATGACGCGGTCGCAATTATCGAGGATCTCGAAGAAGGCGAGCAACAGGCGGTTCTGGCCGAGCTCGACGCCGAAGACCGCGCCGCGATCGAAAGCGCCCTCACCTATGAGGAGGAAACCGCCGGCCGGATCATGCAGCGCGAATTTGTCGCGGTGCCCGAGCATATGCGGGTTGGCGATCTGATCGACTATCTCCGCAAGAGTGATGATCTGACCACCGAGTTCTGGGAAATCTACGTTGTCGATCCGGCGTTCCGGCCGATTGGCACCTGCCAGCTGAGCTGGATCCTCAGAACCCCGCGCGAAATCGCTATCGCCGATGTGATGAAGCGCGAGCAGACCCTGATCCCGGTCGACATGGACCAGGAAGAAGTGGCGCTGCGCTTCCAGAAATATAATCTGATCTCGGCCGCAGTGGTCAATGATGACGGACGCCTGATCGGGATGATCACCGTCGATGACATTCTGCATATTGTCGAGGATGAAGCCAGCGAAGACGTGCTGCTGCTCTCCGGTGCCGGCGACGGCGACATTAACGAACCGATCCGCGACAGCTACAAGGCCCGCGTGCGCTGGCTGATCACCAATCTGGCGACTGCACTGGTGGCCAGCTTTGTCATCTCGATCTTCGGAGCGGCAATCGAACAGATGGTTGCGCTCGCCGTACTCATGCCGATCGTGGCGTCTATCGGCGGCAATGCCGGAACCCAGACCATGGCTGTCTCGGTTCGCGCGCTGGCGATGAACGAACTGACCCGCTCCAATACCCGCCGGATTATCGGCCGGGAATTCCGCATAGCCTTGCTCAACGGCGCGACCATTGCCGTTCTGGTCGGGATCGGTACCGGTCTGGTCTTCGCCAATCCCGTGCTCGGAGGGGTTATCGGGCTCGCCATGCTGATCAATATCGTGATCGCCGGATTTGCCGGCATATTCGTGCCGGTGATGCTCGACCGGATCGATCAGGATCCGGCCCTCGCTTCATCGGTCTTCGTCACCATGATCACCGACACCATGGGCTTTCTGGCCTTCCTCAGCCTCGCCGTCGGCAGTGGAATGGTCAGCCTTTAAGCCCGGGTATAGGCTGCGACAAAATTGCCGAGGTCCTGATATATCCGCTCCCGCTCGCAATCGCCCAGCATTTCACAGCTGAGCGTATCAAAGCCGGGCCGGTTATCGCCAGCCGCCAGCCTTATCGCCGCGACCAGCCATATTTCATCCGGTGTGGTCAGCGAAGAACAGGGGCGTCCGATCTGGAACGGCTCCTGCCAGGCGGATCCGATCGTCTCGGCCAATATCAATATCCGCGTCGCCGCGCGCCTTCCGCCCAGCCGGTCGGACAGATGGTCGAGACAGTCATAGCTATTCTGGCTCGCGACCACCGCGAGGCGAAAGGCGATGATCAATTTTGCCTCGACCGATGGCAGCGCCCGGATGTCCGGTAGCGGTAGTAAAAGCTTCTCCAATATCTCGCCCAATCTGCTTCTCCTCTATGTCCGATTCTCCCTACAATATGATATTGATAATCATTTGCAATTAGATTCTCGCAAGAAGCAGATTTAGGCATGACTGAATTGGTCGATCCGGTACGGGAACATGCTTGACTAAAGCGGTCGTGCACCACAGATAATCCTCATGCCATTGAACATGACCAAGATCGCCTATCGCAGCGAGAGCCCGGCAACGCTGCGAAACTGGCTCGAATCCCACAAGGACAATAAAGCGACCGGCGGCGAAGCCCGGCTGACCACCCGCTATCTGCCCAAACGGCATGAAGAAATGGTAGGCGGCTCGCTCTACTGGATTCACGCGAAGAAAATCGTCGGACGTTCACCGATCATCGGCTTCATGGACAATGGCCAGGGCCGCCAGTGGATCCGGCTGGAACCCCGGCTTATCGCCGTCCAGCCGATACCAAAGCGCGCCCATCAGGGCTGGCGCTATCTTGACGAAAAAGATGCTCCGGCCGATCTCGGTGAAGGTGCGGAAGGCGCAGAGGAAATGCCTGCCGAAATGCTCGGCGAACTGGCTAGTCTCGGACTGGTCTAGACGACCACAAACAGGGTATCGCAACCCGTTCCCGCCAATAGTCCGTCAATCTGTGTTCGCGCGTCATTGGACAGCGCCTGATATGCTTCCCGCAGCGCGAGCAGACATTTCGCCTGATAGGGGAATGGCGGTTGCTGCCATTTCCGGCCATCAATTTCGGCCTCCACATTTTCAGCACCGGACTGGACGGCTTCGGCATTGGCAATCAGGAAAGGCGCATAGGTCCGGCCGATTTCCGATAGCAGGCCCTGAAGCGAGCCATGCTGGTCATTTGCCAGCCAGTCGCCATGTTTGTGCCCGGAGAGATCATCCACCCGGTCCACCCACGCGCGCACTCTTTGCGCATGTTTGTTGGTCAGCGCCATCGATGTCGGTTCGACCTGGGTGAGCTGGGTCAGCTGGCCGTGGAGCGCGAAGTCGCAGGCAGAGGGCCGGCTTCCCAGAATGAAGCCCTGCTCCCGGATGAGCCGATCGAGAAGTCCCAGTAGCCGGACGTAGCTGTCTTCGATGGTTTTCGCCGTGATCTCGTTTGACCCGACAACATAAAGCCGCTCGATCTGCCGTTTTGCAAATTGCGCCGCCATCGCGCTGGCCTGTTCATCCGGCAGATTGGGGTTGGCCCAATGGATCAGCAGCGGCGCGACATGGTCGGCATCCGCCTGAAAGGCCCAGCGAAAATGGAACATCGCCTTGGTCAGCCATTCATCGGCATAATCCTCGATCAGCAGATCGAGAAAGCGCAGCACTTCATTCTTGGGAATGACCGAACGACTATTATATTCCTGCTCCAGCCGCCGGATGATCGGCGTGCTATCCACCACAGCTTCAAGATCACCATCACTATCGCGGAAGTAAAAGGTCGGCAGCAGTGCCACTTTCGGCTTTGGAAAGCCCTCCGGAGCTCCCATCGCGCCGCCCCAGATTACATTATAATCTATGTGCCGATAGCGCAGCAGCGCCAGCATCTTGCGCGTATAGGGCGAACCCGGCGCGCCCATCAGTTCGAGCCGGTCGGTCATATCAGGCCTTTCCGTCTACCCAGTGCTTGAGCAAATTATAGGCAATCGCAAAGGGTGGCGGCGCGACGAATAAAGCGCCCGGCTCACCGGCCATCGCGGCCTTGACCTCGTCGAGAGAAAACCATGCCGCTTCCTCGATTTCCTCTTCATCAAGCGTTAGCGTCGGATCATCGGTGACACTGGTGCAGGCGATCATCAATGACGAAGGGAACGGCCATGGCTGGCTCGCGACATAGCGCACGTCACGCACATGAATGCCGGCTTCTTCGAACAATTCGCGCTTCACGCAGCCTTCGATACTCTCACCCGGCTCGAGAAATCCGGCCAGCGCAGAAAAGCTTTTCGGCGGGAAACGCGGCTGACGGCCGAGCAATACCTTGCCCTCGCATTCCGACAACATGATCGCCACCGGATCGGTGCGCGGAAAATGCTCTGCTCCGCAACCATCTTTCTCGCTATCACAGAGACGTGCCCAGCCGCCTTTGCGGGACTCGGTCGGTTTGCCGCATTGCGCGCAAAATTTATGCCGTGCGTGCCAGTCGACAAGACTCCGCGCAGTCGCATAGATTGCGGCCTGGTCAGCAGGCAATCCCCCCAGCGTCTGCCAAAGCGCCCTATTGGCCGCCGGTCCGGCATCCCCTGCCCCGTTCAGCTCCGCGAAGAAAGGCGTATCATCTTCGATGCCGAGCAACAGCAGATCATGGTCCGGCGACGCTTCATAAGCTGCGCCCCAGGCGAGTTCGCCACGGTCATCAAAAACCGGGTTCAAGCCATCCAGCTTGAGCAACTTCGCCCGTGGATTCATCATTGCAGCGCGCAACTTGTCCGGATTGACCCGCACCTGATCGGCGCGATCAAGGGTCCCGCCAGCAAAAGTTGGCACTATCGTATTTCTAGCAATCGACATCTTGTCTCCCGGACTTTTTATTTTGTGGGTCCCTGCAAAAAGGAAGAGAATTTCTGACCCTTACGGACTGGTATTGCCCGCGCCCGCCTGTGCATTGCCGGTCAGATCGGCATAGACATATTTCGGAAAATCGGACTGGAAGGGATAGCTGTTCGACGGAATATATTGGGTGTAGCCGCCCGCGCGCAGGCCGCGCACGGTGTCGACAAAGGCAGAGGTGCCCGCCGCGCCGCCCCATCCGAATGTGCCTGCTGGACTGACCGCAGTACCGAGACCGGACCGTCCGCCCGCACCAAAGCCGTGATTGGCCACCCACGTTCCCGCCGTACTGGCCGTTTCCGGCAACAGGTTGGATATGCCCAGCTTCACGGTTTCCGGCTTCATCACCTGGACGCCTCCGACTGTGCCGAAGCCCAGAATCATCTGCAGGAATTTATCATAATCGCCAGCGGTCCCGACCAGACCGGTGCTGCCAAAGGCAAAAGCCGGCTTGTCGAGATAGATGCTGGTCGCACCCGGATCGATCGGAATCAGCGATCCCGCAAACGGCGCATAATTGTCAGCGAGATCCGCCGCCCGGTCGGCGGGAACCTGATAGTATATGCTGTTCATGCCCAACGGCCCGAACATCCGCTGCTGCAGGAACTGGTCGAGCGGCTGGCCGGAAACTTTCTCGATCACCGCACTCAACACGTCATGGCTGAGCGAATAGCTCCACTGCGTACCGGGTTGATAGACCAGAGGCAGTTCGGACAGCCGCTTTACGAAGGTCATGATGTCGGGAGTCGGCGCGCCGGAATCGACACCGGGAATGGGGTTGCGGCTGACGCGGCCCGGAGTGATGCCGGCAGCCAGATAGGCCTTCTGGATCGGGCCTTTCGATATGATCGAATAGCCCAGTCCGGCGGTATGGGTTTGCAACTGGCGGATGGTGATCGGCTTTTTGGCTGGCTCGACATTATCCAGCGCACCTTCCGGGTCGATCAGCACCTGCATATCGGCAAATTCAGGAAAAATATCCGACAGCGGCTGATCCAGCGAAAGCAGACCGTCCTCGACCAGCATCATCGTCGCCATGCCGGTCACCGGCTTGGTCTGCGAATACATCCGCCACAGGGTATCGGTACCGACCAGCGTGTCGCCGCCCAGTTTCAGCGAACCGGCGGCAATGACTTCCGGGGCTTGCTGACCGAAACCGATCATCGCCATCATGCCGGCGACTTTCTTTTCCGCGACATATTGGTTGATGATCTTGGTCAGCCCCGGGAAGTTATTCGCCGCTTCCCTTGCAAAGGCAGCGCCGGGCATGCCGGCGAGAAAGGCTCCCGCGCCGATACCGCCGAGCACGGAGCGCCGCGAAAATGATGGTCCAAGCGAAGATGTTGCAAGTCTGTCAGCGGTCATTTTTCTTCCTTCATTTTCCATTTCACGGCCTTGGCATAAAGGGTCGGCAATCCTGCTTCCGCTAGATCATCCAGTGCCCACCAGATATTGTCATCATTGTTAGTAACGATTTTCTCGCCCTGATAAACTGCCAAATCCACTTCGAGCGAAAAATGGGTGAAACTGTGCTGAACGATATTGTCATGCACCCGCCATTCCCCCCTCAAAGGCGGTGTCGCATGACCGTCATTTCCCGCAGCCCAGCCATCATCCGGCAGCGATCTCATCCCGCCAAGCATGCCTTTCGGCGGCCGGGTGGCCAGCAAAATTCTGTCCTGCTGCTCGATCCAGAAAAACCGCGCGCGGCGAACCGGCTTGGCTTTCTTCGGCGGCTTGACCGGATAGCGTTCCATGTCGCCTGCCTTGAAGGCCGCGCATTGTTGCTGCACCGGACAGATATCGCATTTCGGATTTTTCGATGTGCAGATAGTCGCGCCGATATCCATGCAGGCCTGGGCAAAATCTCCGGCACCGTGGCGCGGGGTGATCGCATCCATCGCGGCGCGGATTTCGGCCTTGCCTTTGGGAAGCGGCGTATCGATGGCGAACAACCGCGCCACCAGCCGCTCGATATTGGCATCGACCACTACCGCTCGTTCACCAAAGGCAATGGCTGCGATCGCCGCCGCCGTATAGGCACCAACTCCCGGCAGCTGAAGAAGCTCAGACTCTTTCTGAGGAAAGATTCCATTCAGTTTCTCAGCGACATGCACCGCACATTTACGAAGGTTTCGCGCACGGGCATAATAGCCAAGGCCTGCCCATGCCGCCATGACATCCGCTTCCTCGGCACCCGCCAGATCCTGAACCTTCGGCCAGCGCCGGGTAAATTTCTCGAAATAGCTTTTGACCGCGCCGACCGTTGTCTGCTGCAGCATCACTTCGGACAACCAGACATGATAGGGATCGGGCAAATTGCTACCCGGCGGAGACCGCCAGGGCAGTTTTCGCGCGTTATCCACATAATGTGCACCGATATTGGCAGAAATTTTACGGGCTTTGGCGGGGAAGCTATCGACGGCCATGGCCGCGCCATGCCATAAAAGGACATAATGGCGAAGAAAATTGGCAATATTGGTGATGAAAAGGCGAAAACCGTCGAAAACGGTACTTCTGCGTCCAAAAAATTGCCGAAAAAAGCCGCCAGGAAACCGGCTGTAAAAGCATATCAGAAATACCAGCGTCCGCGCGGCGGTCCGGCGAAAAGCATCTCCGACCTGATGCCCGATATCGGGCGCGCTGCCTTTCGTCGCTATGGCTTCATCCAGAGCTCGGTAGTCAGCCGCTGGACGGAGATTGTCGGCGAACGCTATGCCGCCGTGTCCCTGCCCGAATCGATCCGCTTTCCACGCGGCGAAAAAGAGGGCGGGACACTGCATCTGCTGGTCGGCGGCGCTTATGCGACGATGATGCAGCATATCGCGCCGGACATCATCGAGCGGGTAAATCGCTTCTTCGGCTATGGTGCGGTCAGTCAGATTAGATTCAGGCAGGGCACCGTAACGCCCAAGAAAGACAAGGAAAAAAGGGTCCCCCTGCCCGCTTCGCTCAAGCCCGCGCCAATCCAGCTGGGCGAAAATTTGCGCGACATTGGCGACGCCGAGCTGAACCGGGTATTGGAATCGCTCGCATCGGCAGTTGCAAAGGCGGAAGCGGACCCTAAGAAAGATGCTCAGCAAAGTATAAAGATCATCGGCAAGATCGGTGGCGGTGACAAGAAGAAGGACCGGACATGAAGTACAGAAGCGCGTATCTTGCTTCAGCATTGGTAGCAGCGACGGTGATGATCTCACCCGTATCGGCAGAGCAGACCGACTGGACCAAGCGCGTCACGCAGTCGAGCATGGGCGGCCATGTCATGGGCAATCCCCTCGCCAGGCACAAGCTGACCGAATATATGAGCTACACATGCAACCATTGTGCGGCCTTTGAAAAGGAATCGCACAGCGACCTGACCGCCAAACATGTCAAAAAGGGCCATATCAGCTTCGAGGTCCGCAACCTGATCCTCAATCCGATTGATCTGACCGCAGCAATGCTGGCGCGCTGCGGCGGCCGCACCAAATTTTTCGGGAATCACCGGGCCTTGCTGCTGCAGCAATCGACATGGCTGACGAAATTCCAGGCCGCTTCGCCGGAAGTGATGAAGACCATGAACGACGGCACGGTTCCGCAGCGGTTGAAGAAAATCGCCAAAGCCGCCGGTCTGGATACATTGATGAAAGGGCGCGGCTTTACGCCAGCTGCAATTGATGCCTGCCTGTCCGACAAGGGCGAGCAGGACAAGATATTGGCGATGACAGAATATGCCAGGACAACGCTCAAGCTGAGCGGTACGCCGAGCTTCACACTTGCCGACCAACCGCTTGCCAAAGTCCATAGCTGGGAAGCGTTGCAGCCCAGATTGGCGAGCCTTCCACAATAGACATTCGATCATTTCAAAAAGCAGGAACAGAATATGCGCACATTCAACTATATTGCACCCTTGGCCTTTGCTCTCGCGCTGACCGCTTGTGGCGAAGCAAGTGAAGGCGAAGCGGGAGCGAGCGATGCCGGTTCGGTCGACGCCGTCGAGGCTCCTGCCGGACAGAAATGGTCCGAGACCGTATCGAAAACCGAGGCTGGCGGCATCGTCATGGGCAATCCAGATGCGCCGATCAAGCTGGTCGAATATATGTCGATCACCTGCTCGCACTGCAAGGAATTCGGCGAACAGGCCTTTGTACCGCTGCGCGACAATTATGTCGAAAGCGGCAAGGTCAGTTTTGAAATCCGCAACTTCGTCCGCGATCCGCTGGACCTTTCCGCAGCTATCCTTTCGCGTTGCGGCGGCGAAACTCCGTTTTTCCCGCTGACCGAACAGGCACTAAGCTATCAGAGCACGATGTTCGAAAAAGCACAGGCGATGGGCGAAGCGACCTATGGTAGTATTTTGAGTTCCGCGCCAGAAACGCGATTTGTCCGCCTTGCCGAACAGCTGGGCCTGATTGCTTTCTTCCAGCAGCGCGGGATTTCCGAAGACCAGGCCAAGGCTTGTCTCGCAGACACCGCGACAGCCGAAACGCTGATGGGCGATACCCAGAAAGCGGTCGAGGAATATGATATTCAGGGAACGCCAACATTCCTGCTCAACGGGCAGAAATTTGACGGCACCAACTGGGCCATGGTCGAAGCAAAATTGAAAGAAGCCGGCGCGAAATAGGCGGGGGCTTTATCGCTGCAGGGGGCGCGATTTGAATTCGGGGACTGACAAAGCCGGCACGGGGGGCATCCCGTGCAAATAAAGAAGCTCAGACTCTCGGGCTTCAAAAGCTTTGTCGACCCCACAGAGCTGCGCATTGAAAAAGGGCTGACCGGCGTGGTCGGCCCCAATGGCTGCGGCAAATCGAATCTGCTCGAGGCCATCCGCTGGGTGATGGGCGAAAATAGCGCCAAGTCGATGCGCGGCGGCGGCATGGAAGATGTCATCTTCGCCGGCACCCAGGACCGGCCCGAACGGCAATTTGCCGAAGTCGCGCTAACCGCCGAACGCGAGACCAACGATGTTTCATCGCTGCACGTCGGCGACAATGACAGCGAACTGGAGATTGTCCGGCGGATCGAGCGCGGCGCCGGCTCCGCCTATCGCGCCAATGGTACCGATGTCCGCGCCAAGGATATCGCGCTGATCTTCGCCGACGCCGCGACAGGCGCGCACAGCCCTGCGCTGGTCAGCCAGGGCAAGATATCCAACATCATTTCCTCGAAGCCTGAAGCGCGGCGCGAAATGCTGGAGGAAGCGGCGGGCATTTCCGGCCTGCATGTCCGGCGCAAGGATGCCGAGCAGAAATTGCGCGCAGCAGAGAAAAATCTTTCCCGTCTCGACGATATTCTCGGCGATATGGAACAGCGCGCGGCCAATTTGCGGCGGCAGGCGAAACAGGCCGAGCGTTACAGGAAGCTGAGCGGCGAAATCACCATCGTCGAAGGTCGGCTGATCTATGCGCGCTGGAAAGAGGCGGCCGCCGCATCCGATCTGGCCAAGGCGGAAGCGGGAACGGCTGAAGCCAAGGTGATCGCCGCGCAGAATGAACAGCAGGCGGCTGTATCCGCGCAGAATGAAAGCGCCAAAGCGCTCGGCATCCTCCGCGCCGATGTCCAGCGTGCGCGCGAACAGGCCAGCGAATCCAGCCACCGTCTGCTGACCCTGACCAACGAACGCGACAATCTGAAATCGCGGCTGCTCGACCTGCAGGCCCAGGCCCAGCGCATCCATGATGACAATGCCCGCGAAGACCAGCTGACCCGCGATGCGATGGAAGCCCTAGCCCGTCTGGAACAGGACGAGAAGCGGCTATCGACGGAACTGTCCGACCTGACCAAAGAGCGTCCGGAACTGGAGCGCGCCGTAGAGCGGTCCGAGCGCGCTGCCAGCGAAGCGGAAGTCGAACTGGCCAAGGCAGTGGCCGAAGAAGCCCGCATTCAGGCGGAAATCAAGGTCGCCAACGCCGCCGTTGATGCCGCGCAGGCACGCCATGACCGGCTTGCTGTGGAATTGGGCCGGCTGAACGCCGAACGCGCAGAAATGGGCGACGAGGGAGAGCTGCAAGCGGCTCTGGCAGAAGCGATTGCAACACGGGAAGCGGCACAGCAGGCTGCAGACGGCAGCGGCGGCAAGATTGTCTCGCTCGAGGAGCACCGAATTCAGGCCACAGCGGCCCGCGATGCCGCGCAGTCCGGTCTTGCCACTCTAAAGGCGGAACTAGCCGGACTGAAATCCGAACATGATGCCTTGAACCGCGAACTGTCAAGGACCGCAAGCACCAACAAGGCGATCGATCAGGTCAAGCCGGCACCGGGCTATGAACGCGCCTTGGCGGCGGCACTGGGCGATGATCTGCTGGCGTCGGTCGGCGAAGACGGCGACCGCTTCTGGAGCGGCGGCGATATAGCAGCATCCGCCGACACGCCCGGCGGAACCGAGACCCTGCTCGACCGGGTTCAGGCTCCGGCAGAATTGCACAATCGGCTGTCGCAGATTTTTGTCGCCGATAGCGATGACGGCCAATCGCTGGCAGTCGGCCAGCGGCTGGTCACCAAAGCGGGCGCGCTGCGCCGATGGGACGGCTTTGTCGCCCGCGATGACGGCAATGCCAGCGCCGAACGGCTGGTCCGCGCCAATCGTCTGCGCGAATTGCAGCAATTGCTGCTCCCGGCTCAGGACAAGGTCACGGAGGCTGAAGCGACACTGGTCGCACAACGCGAAGCTATGTCCGCAATCGAAACACAGCTTGGTGAAGCGCGCACGGCGCGGCGCGATGCCGAGGAAGCGCTGCGCCAAGCGCTGCGCGAGGCCGATCAGGCGGAAGAAGCGCTGGCCTGGCTGCAGAAACGAACCGCCAGCCTCGCCGAACGGGACGCCGCTCTCAAGGCGGAAAATGCCACCGCGCTTGCTGAGCTGGACGCGGCGCAAAAGGAACGTGCCGGCCAGCCTGATGGCGCTGCGCAGGAGAGCGCGCGGTCGGCCCTGCAGGACCAGCGCGACAGTGCCCGACAGCAGGTCATGTCCTCGCAGGCAGCACTGTCCGGAATCGATCAGAAACTGGCGCAGGTGAAGGAACAGAAAGCCGTCGCAACCGCCCAGATCCGCTCGTGGCAGGACCGCTCCGGCGAGGCCGAAGCGCGGATGAAGGAAATGGCCAAGCGCGGCAAAATGATCGAGGTCGAAGTCGAAAATCTCGCAGATCGCCCGCGGGTGATCGAGGTGGAAGTCATCAAGCTGGCGGAACATCAGGATGCGCTCAACGCGAAGGTGGTCGAGAAGGACGCCGAGCTACAGGCCGCCGAACTGGCGCAGCGCGATCATGAAGACCGGCTCAATCAGGCCAGCGAAATGCTCAGCCAGGCACGCGAATTGCGCGCCGGCGCCAAGGCCCGCGCCGAAAACCAGGATTTGCGCCGGATGGAAATGGGCCGGATTTCGTCCGAAAAATTCGAATGTCCTGCTGTGGTATTACCGAAAAAGCTCGAATTTGACGAAGAGACTGTTGGCGATGCATCTCTGGAATCCGCAGAACTTGAACGGCTTTCGCTCAGCCGCGAGCGGATCGGGCCGGTCAATCTGGTTGCCGCTGACGAACTCGCCGAACTGGAAGGCGAGTGGGAAAAATCGACCAAGGAAAGCCAGGATCTGAACGAGGCGATCCATCAGTTGCGCGGATCAATCGGCAGCCTCAACCGCGAAGGCCGTCAGCGGCTGCTCGCGGCGTTCGAGGAAGTGGACCAGCATTTCCAGCGGCTGTTCGCGACCTTGTTCGATGGCGGCAAGGCGCATCTGGAAATGATCAACAGCGACGATCCGCTGGAAGCCGGTCTGGAAATCATGGCGCAACCACCGGGCAAGAAGCTGACCTCGCTGACGCTGCTGTCGGGCGGCGAACAGGCTCTAACCGCTGTTGCGCTCATCTTCGGCCTGTTCCTGACCAATCCGGCCCCCATCTGCGTGCTCGACGAAGTCGATGCCCCGCTGGACGACGCCAATATCGAACGTTTCTGCGACCTGCTCGACAAGATGGTCGCCGAGACCAGCACCCGCTATCTGATCGTCACCCACAATGCCGTGACCATGAGCCGCATGCACCGCCTGTTCGGCGTGACCATGGTCGAGCGCGGGATTTCACAGCTGGTATCGGTGGATCTGAATGCAGCGGAAGAATTGCTGGCGGCGGATTGATGGCACAGAGTATTTCAAGTGCGGCGTCAATTCGGCAATTTTTGACGACGATTTTGAAAGGCGATCCGCCGACCAACAGTGATCTTGTTTGTGCGTTGGACGAACTGGTATCTGCCTATCACAATACACCCGATAGTTTTGATGAATTGAATGATAAAGAAGCTCCCGCCACTGACTATGATCGATTGAGTGCACTGCTTTCAAAGCGTTTTCCCGATTTTGGATTCTACGCGGTTGCCGATCCTCTCGACATGAGGTTGGAAGCGCTGGGAGTAGGTGATGCCATCGACGATCTCGCTGACATTGTACTGGATATGCAAGAGACACTATGGCGATATGAGAATGTCTCGGAGGCTGATGGGAATTGGTACTTCAGATTTTCCTATTACCATTGGGGCGTTCACATCCGGTCATTGAGCTTATATCTCTGCCATTTGCTCCATCGACAAGCTCAGGACTAACGGAAAACCGGAACTTGCCAGTTCTATCAATTGCTCAAAAAAGCCATTCTGAGCAGGTAATCAGGATGCGGTTGAAGATTTGCTGGCGGCATAGCAGCCTTGACGTTCACAATAAATGTAACTACATAAATTACCATATTTGTCAGATTAGGCCAGAACTCTAGCCTCGTCGGGCTCTTTGGATGATAATTCGTCTGAGGAGTGCGTATGGAAATATCATTCGATCCGCAAAAGCGTCAGTGGACGTTGGAAAGCCGTGGTCTGGATTTTCAGGATGCTGCGCTGGTCTTTGCTGATGATTATGTAGAACTGATGGATGACAGAATAGACTATGGCGAAGTCCGGTACCGGGTTTTTGGTAAACTCAAAGACCGGCATGTTGCAATTATCTGGACCCCACGCGGAAATTCCAGACGTATTATTTCGATGAGGTATGCCCATGACGAAGAAATCGAAAGACATCGTTGAACCGTGGCTCGAGCCCGAAGATCTCGCAGAATGGACTGACGACCAGTTTCGCCGAGCAGCGTTCTACAAAAAAGGCAAACTCGTCCGCCCCGCCGATGGCACCCTCACCAAGCCGGGCCGGCCAAAGCTGAAAAACCCAAAACAGCAGGTGACCTTGCGACTGGATAAAATCGTTCTGGAGACATTCAAGGCGTCGGGTGCCGGTTGGCAAACGCGGATCAACGAGGAATTGCGCAAGGCGTTAAACCTCTAGTCCACCAAAGCCAGCTACGCTCCTTCCGGCAGCACCCGATAATCGATCGGCTTGAACGTCCCGCCATTCGACGCATAGGCCGAGCAAGCCGTGAGTCCGATCACCAGATCCATTTCCGCACGCAATCGCAGCCGGTCACCGGCCTTGCTGGTTGGCGGAAGGACTTCCAGCTTACCAGTGGCCTGATCCACCGGAACATTCATGAACACATTGAAGGCGCACGGGATTGCGTCCGGTTCAATGCCAAAAGGGGCCAGCGCTTCGGCCAGGTTACCGAAACATCCGCGGTGCACAGGCTTGTCGGGATAGAAATGTTTGAACGTATCTTCGCTGCACGGGGTAAGCAGGAAATCATGCGAACCCACCGTGTCCTCGACAATGGTCAGCATCGGGTTGGAGCGGTTCGACCACAGGCGATTGCCCTCGCTCAGCCGAATGGTTTCTTCATAATCAAATGTCCGGCCGTTCGACAGGACCTCCCGGACGTCATCGGCACTATAGGCAAGCAAGTCGGAGACCTGACCGCCGTCCGGATCAATCACCTCGAAATACTCGCCTTTTGCCAGCCGGAATGCCGCACCAGACCGCGGCGCAATGCGCACCCCGCTCATGTGCTGCGCCGATCGTGGAACGGACATTGCCAGTCCTCGTCGACCTTGCGTCCGCTATATTGGCGCGCCTCGCTGGACTCGCCATATTTTGCCAGCATCGGATTAATATCCCCTGCCAGCTTTTCGTCGCGCGCCAATATGGTTTTGCGCATCTTGTCATAGCTGCCATGTTCCCGCAGCCGTTCGAACTGGTCGTGAAGATTGAACACCAGCACCGGATGCGAGAAGCGGCGCGCAGGGCGGGACGCATTCGGATGCAGGCCGATTACGAAAAAGGCCTCGCCGCCAAAGCTGAGCGAGAAATGCGGATCATCCGGGTCGGCGCTGACCCGCTCGTCATAGCTCTGTCCGCGCCAGGCATCCTTGTCAGCCAGCGACTGAATTCGCTCCCAGAGTGATCGTTCGAATTCGGCTTCGGACAAATCCGTCGGTCCGTCAAATATCACGGCCAGGCTTCGCAGGCCCTCGGTCGAATCCCGATAATCCCGCGCCCAGTCTAGCAGTTCGCGATGGATTTCCAGATCGTCCCAATTGCTGTTCAGGCTGTGCCCGGCGATCACCTTGAGATTGTCCCGCGCCAGGGCTGATTTGGCTCCCACGCAAGGGAATTGCGGCTCTGTAATCATCGATGCAATCGCGGCCTTGAGCTCGTCTACGCGCCTGGCTTTGTCGTTGCGGTCTAACAAAATTGAATGTTCCATGGCTGTGTTTACGCGCGAACGCACAGAGCGTTCCCGGCCCCGACCAGACCCGTTCGAAATGAGTGTTTATTTTGATCGGCGGTCAAAATCGGCTTTCCTCTTTCACTGGCGCCACGGATCGCGGCTGACCATTGCTATAGTCATCCGCGGGAATAATGCGCCCGCCAAATTCAGTTCCCCAATACCAGTTGCGGCCCCGGCCCTTTCAATCCCGCCCGGTCCTCCGGATTATACAGCGCGCATTTCTTCAGGCTCAGACAGCCGCAGCCGATGCAGCCATCGAGCCGGTCGCGGGTGCGTTCGAGTTCGGCAATCCGCGCATCAATCACCCCGCGCATCGCCTTGCTGATCCGGGTCCAGTCGGCCTGCGTCGGCGTGCGGCCATGCGGCAGGCCGGCAAGCTGGCGCTGGATTTCACCAATGCTCAGGCCGAGTTGCTGGGCAATCAGGACGAAGCTGAGCCGGCGGATGTCCGATCGCAGAAAGCGGCGCTGCCCGCCACTGGAGCGGAAGGGCTCGACCAGCCCCTTTTCCTCGTAAAAGCGGATGGCGGAGACCGAGAGGCCGGTGCGACCGGCGAGGTCTCCGATGGTCAGAGCTTTGGTTGCGGGCATGTTTATCTCCTTCCTTTCCTCCCCGTTGCGCAGCAATGGGGAGGGGGACCATCCGCAGGATGGTGGAGGGGCCCCTCCACCACGCTTCGCGCGGTCCCCCTCCCCGTCTGTCGACAGGGAGGAAATAATCTCTTGACCTCAACTTAGCTTGAGGTTGTACGAATCGCAAGCATGGAGAAATTGGCCGGCACGAAACCCCGGTCGCGAGACGGCAAACATGCTTCCAATTCTTCCAATGAAGTGATGCAATATTTGCGAGGAAGACAGAAAATGAAACTCAACCAAGTAACCGTGGGATGTGTTGATTATGCGCAATCGGTCGCCTTTTATCAAAGGCTTGGCCTCAACCAGATTGTCGACTCCCCGCCGCAATATGCGCGGTTCGAGACCGCCACCGGCGAGACATTCTCTATCCATGCGGTGGAGAAAATCGGTGCGCCAACCACCATGATCTACTTCGAATGCGACGAACTCGACGAAACCGTCGCAGCGCTGCAATCCACAGGCCTCACCTTCGACACCGGGCCCACCGACCAAAGCTGGGGCTGGCGCGAAGCGCGACTTAGCGATCCGGCAGGCAATCCCGTCTGCCTGTTCTACGGCGGCGCCAATCGCCGCTTCCCGCCCTGGCGGATCGACCATCAACCCAAGGAGAAAGGAAATGAAAAATGAACAACGGAAAACTCGAGCACGTCAACATAACGGTCAGCGACCCGCACCGGAGCGCCGCCCTGCTGAGCGATCTTTTTGGCTGGCATATCCGGTGGGAGGGGCCATCAATGTTGGATGGCCACACGATCCACATCGGGACGGATGATCAGTATATTGCGCTCTACACCAACCCGGACGTTCGGGCGGCGAACCCCATTTTCAACAAGGGCGAGCCGATGAACCATATCGGCGTGATCGTCGATGATCTGGATGCGGTAGAGGCGAAGGTCATCGCGGCCGGGCTCGAACCGTTCAGCCATGGCGATTATGATCCCGGCCGCCGTTTCTATTTTTTCGACTTGAACCGGATCGAATGGGAAGTGGTGAGTTATAGCTAGCTTATTTCTTCACCCGCCAGTCCTTCGCATAGGTCGATTCTTCGTGATATTTGCGGTGGCTGGCGGCTTCCTGCTCGGCCCGTTCAGCCTCGGTCGAGGCGCGCGCCACGCTCTGCTTGATCATCGCATCGCGGCGGATCGGGAGTAGCTGGGCAATCGGGGTTCCGGCGGGCAAAAAATGGTCGCCTGTCGGCCCGGTCCAGGCAAAGGGCAGATTCACCAACGCGTCGAACCGGTCACAATCGACAAAGCCGGAAAAGCAAGTGAACGGCAGGTCCGGGCGGCTGAGCGGCTGGGTGAACAGCACCGAATAGCCATCGGGCACCTTGATCCGCCACGGGTTGATGAATTTCAGCGGCATGACGCTTTCGAACGGCGGTTCCGGCGCTCCGATCTGCGCCGGGTGATGCTGTTCAATCGGCTGAAAAGGCACATCCGGCGCCCAGCCCATCTGGATCGACACCCGGTCTTCCGGAATGCGCAGCTGCACGTCGAACGGCAGCGGCAGGACAAAGCCGAGCGAGAAAGCATCGGTCATCGGCAGGCAGGCCTTGGCAGTCAGCCCGGGCAAGCCCTGCGCATCCGGCACACCCATCTCGCGCTCCAGCCGCTTGAACCAGTCCGGCGCAAAGCGGATCGCCCGTTCCGGCGGCGGGATCCGGCCTTCGAGCGCGGGATCGCAGAGAAATTCTATGACCGGACTTTCGGATGACGAGCCTGTGTTCGCGGCTGGCCGGCCGGTCGATTGCTGGTAGTTGAAGCTGACTTTATAGTCGGTCAATCGCTTGCCCTCGCTCTGGTTCGCGATGACATTGGCACAATCAACCGAGCATTCCAAATATTGCAGGATGTTCTCGTTGATCCGTCCGCAACAGATGTCTTTATCGATCTGTTGCGGACTGAATCATGTCAGTAGCGGGAAATATATTGCCCCGACGCTAGTTCCCGGCATGCACGTCGCCGGTCACCGTATCGACAAAAATATAGGGTTTCCCGGGATTGCCGCCAAAGATGAAATAGGGATTGCTGACCGTCGGACCCAGCGGGTTGCGCAGCGTCACCGCGCCATAGGGATCGGTAAAGCCAGCCGCCTCTTTCAGGCTGTTGGCCTTGTCGAGATCCATGTCAACCGGCCATTGAATGACAATATCTTCCAGCCAGGGGTGGGGGATCAATTCCGGTTTACCAAATTCACCATAGCCAGTCTCCTTGATGATCACGGTCGAACCATCAACATTATGGAATACGACTCTGAGTTGATCGATCTTGGCGGGATCGGTTGTCGGTCCGCCGGATGCCGTTCCATCAGCCTCATATAATTTCGCCTCCGGATAGGCGTTGGTTACGATTCTGACGGCGATAGTGACGCGTCCATTAAAGCTGAGAATAGCCATTTCCGTTCTCCTTTGTTGAGTAGATTAATTTACTATTCAAACTAAGCTTAGAACTAAGCCCGCCAACCAGAACAAAACAACGGTCTTTGGGTTGAGCAATAATAATACATATTTTGACTATGAGTCAAATAATCTCAAATATTAGATAGTAAATATGATATCAATATTAACATCTTATTGCCAGACCGAAGCATGGTAGAGAATTTCGTATCTGAACCGTGTTACTCGAACAATATTGAGTTCGCGCCAGAGGTACCGCGTGACCGCGGTGGGATATTGGACTAATCTGCCGAGAATGGCCGACGATATTCTATTCGCGACCTGCCAATGCGGCAAGGTGATCTGCCAGGGTGTCGGACACCCGATACTAAGCGGCGTCTGTTACTGCGATGACTGTCAGGCCGGCGCCACAATGCTGGAAACTCTCGATCGCGCCGCCAAAGTCAGCGAGGAAGACGGCGGGACCCATTATCTGACCTATCGCGACGACCGCTTCTCCTGTGTCAAAGGCGCTGACCTGCTGCAAGCCTATCAGCATTCACCCGATGCCCCGACCCGACGAATGGTCGCGTCCTGCTGCAACACGGCGATGTTTCTGAAATTTTCGAAAGGCCACTGGACTTCTGCCTATGCCAGACGGTTCACTGGCAATATCCCCCCGGTCGAAATGCGGACCCAGACGCAGTTCCGGACGTCCACCCTGTCCCTGCCCGATGATGCGCCGGTCTATCGGACTTTCGGGCCGAAGCTGTTCTGGCGACTGATCACGTCCCGCATTGCGATGTTATTCGGTTGAGGCCCTTCTCCCTCAAGGGAGAAGATAGGAAGACTTGCCAGCTCTGCTGGTTAGCCGCAGTTGGACGAGGGGGCTCGGGTGATCGTTGTGCGCACCAACCAACCGTCAGTACCCCCTCACTGCCAAGTCTGCACAACCCTCTCCCTGAAGGGAGAGGGTATCGTCATCCTGAACTTGTTTCAGGACCCAGAGCGGCGAGTACCATAATGGCGGATTGCCGCCCTGGACCCCGGATCAGGCCCGGGGTGACGCTCTCACTGTCTCAACATTCTAGAGGCTGGGATTAACCAGCACCTTCTCGCCGGTCGCCTTCTTGTCATAAGCCTTGGCGATGTCCGGGTTGATCATGTCCATCAGGCTGATCTCGCTGGAATAATCGCTGTGGAAAATCCCGTTGCGTTCGGCGACGGTATACATGCGCATTTCCATCATCCGCTCCATGCCGACCTTTTCGAGATGCGGGGTGAGCAGCCAGCCGCCGACACCCCAGTAGAGGCCGAGACCGCCGCCGAGGATGGTTTCGCCAGTGTCGAGACGGCCATAGATATAGACCTGCTTGTTGACGGTCGAGCCATAGACGCTGAATTCCGCGCCGCGCACGGCCGCTGCTTTTTCCATCGCGGTGAGGATGTAACTAGCCATCTTGCCGCCGCCAATTGCGTCAAAGCCGAGCGTCGCGCCGGTTTCTGCGAGGGCTGCAATCAACTGGTCCATGAAATCATTCTTGGTGCTGTCAATCACGTGGGTCAGGCCGATGTCGGTGAGGATCTTCTTCTGTGCATCGGACCGAACGATGGCGACCAGCGGGATGCCTTCCTTGAGGCACAGCTTGGCCAGCATCTGACCGAGGTTGGAAGCCGCTGCGGTGTGGACCAGGGCTTCATGCCCTTCGGCGCGCATGGTGTTGACAAAGCCTTGTGCGGTCATCGGATTGACGAACAAGGAAGCGCCTTCCTTTGCCGGAGCGCCTTCTGGAAGCGGCACACACATCATCGCCGGCATGACACGGTGGGTGCGGTACATTTCGCCGCCGACGATGGTCACAGTCTTGCCCATCAGTGCCTGTGCTGCATCGGATGAACCCGCAGCAACCACGGTACCAGCGCCTTCATTACCGGCAGCCAGTTTCTTGCCAGCACGGCCCTTGAAGAAAGGCTGCATCGCTGGCTCTACATCGGCAACCAGTGCCGGGTGGCCGTCAACGGTTTCGCTGCGCGCTGTATCCATATTGGCAGCAGCCGTCAGCAGACCGAGATCGGAAGGATTGATCGGCACCGCTTCCATCTGGACAACGACTTCATGCTCTTTCGGCTCGGGCACAACATAAGGCTCGATCGAAAGGATCGACTTTCCGTCTTCGGTAACGGTGGTGAACAATTGCTTTGCGTCGGGAAATTGGCTCATTGGAAATTCCTCTCTCTTGTGTTTCTAGAAACTTTTGGCGGCAGCTAGCGCGCCCAATCTTGCAGTGATGTCGAAAAATTCGGTCACCGTTTCGTCGATAATCTGCTTGGCAGTTTTAACCTCGTCAATCAAACCGGAAGATTGTCCGGCCAGGCCGACGGAGGCCTCCATGTCGCCGCCGAAATAGACATCCATGATGCCCTTGAACGTATCCGCCGGCATCAGGCCGTCTTCGTAAATCTTGGTAGTCCGTTCGGTCTTCAGCGCGCGGATGCAGGGCGAGGCTTTCTTGTTAAGCACATAAGTGCCGGTTTCCTTGGCATCCAGAATCGCCTGTTTGTAATTATGGTGCACCGGGCTCTCGGCGCTCGAGACAAAGCGCGTGCCCATCTGGACGCCTTCCGCACCCAGAGCAAAGGCAGCGGCCATGCCAGCGCCGTCAACGATCCCGCCAGCCGCGACCATCGGGATATCGGTCTGCCGGCGGATCGCCTGAAGCAGCACCAGCGTCGACACTTCCTCCGGATTCTTGAAGCCTCCGCCTTCCGCGCCTTCGACGATCAGGCCATCGACGCCCGCCTCGACGCAGCCCATCGCTGCCGCGACGGTTGGCACCGCGTGATAGACGACGATGCCCGCCTCCTGCAGCGGTCCGACAAATTTGCGCGGACTGCCCGCAGAGGTGGTGACAAATTTTACGCCGGATTCGCAAACCCGTGTCAGGATTGCCGGATCCTTGAGGAACATGATCGGCAGGTTCACGCCGAATGGCGCGTCGGTCAGGCCTTTCATCTTTTCGATCTCGGCCATGCAATTCTCGGTCTCGCCAGAACTGGTCTCGATAATGCCCAGCCCGCCAGCATTGCAGACCGCCGAAGCCAGTTGCGACCGGGCGATCCAGCCCATCGGTGCCTGCACGATCGGATATTTCGCGCCGCAATGTTGGAGAAAACGGTTCATATAGTGTCTTTCATCATCGTCATTAACCGTCAGCCCATCGGGTACATG
The DNA here is from genome assembly GCA_963974765.1 of uncultured Sphingorhabdus sp. Classification (GTDB taxonomy): domain Bacteria; phylum Pseudomonadota; class Alphaproteobacteria; order Sphingomonadales; family Sphingomonadaceae; genus Parasphingorhabdus. Next base: position 1,392,086 of record CAXBEI010000001.1, on the reverse strand, counting down.
ATTTCCCGGCTGATCTTGTAGATGCGCTTCATGATCTCGTCGCTGAGCACAAGATCGGCGGCAGCGAAGATTTCCGGCAACTGATCAGTGTGGGTCGCGCCGACAATGGTGGAAGCGACGAAATCATGCTGCTTCGACCAGGCTGTGGCCAGCGTCACCGGAGCAACGCCCAGTTCCTCGGCAATGGCCATGAAGCGTTTGGTTGATTCCTCCGACTTGGGATTGACGAAGCGCTCGGCCATTTTCTTCTGCCGGCCACCCAATTTCAGATAGGCCGAGAAGCGCGCGCCTTCCGGTGTCGCGCCATCATTATATTTGCCCGACAGGGCCCCACCGGCCAGCGGCGAATATGGGATCAGGCTAACCCCTTCCTGCAGGCAGACTTGCGCCAGTTCATCCTCGAACCGGCGGTTGTTCATACTGAAATTATTCTGGATGGTGCAATAGCGGGTAACACCCAGCCGTTCCGATGCTTCCAGCGATTTCATCAGGCCCCAGCTGGTTTCGTTGGAACAGCCGATAGTGCGGATCTTGCCCTTGCGGATTTCCTCGTCGAGCACTTCCATCGTCTCGTCATAGGCAGTGCCATGATCGGGCCAGTGAGTCTGGTAGAGATCGATATAATCGGTCTGCAGCCGTTTGAGGCTTTCATCCAGCGCCTTGACGATATTGTGGCGATCCATCGCCGTCATCCCTGCGCGCTTGGCCGAGGCGATCCAGCCGTGGCTGGGGCCGGATACTTTGGTCGCGATGATCAGGCTGTCACGATCCTTGCCCTTCATCCAGCGACCGACAATATTCTCGGTCTCCCCTGCCCATTCCGGCTTGGGCGGCACCGGGTAATTTTCCGCGGTGTCGAAAAAGTTGATCCCCGCCTCGACCGACTCATCCATGATCCTGTGCGACATGGCTTCGTCCGCGCCACTGCCGAAGGTCATCGTTCCCATGCAGATTTCGGATACATATATCGGGCTTCGGCCCAGACGGCGTTTTTTCATGCAAATGTCTCCGGGAAGCAGAATATCGGATTAGCTGTTTGATTAACCAGCATAACCCGCATGGGTTGCGAAACGCAATCCAATTTCTTTCAAGCCTAGCCGGCCTGCCCGAGAACCAGACAGGCAAGGAACATCAGAAAGCCGGCGTATCGATTGGACCGGAATTTATTGAGCGCGTCATCGCCATCGCCGCTTTTCAGCGTCGTTAACTGCCACAGGAAATGCAGTGCGACCAGCAGAAGAGCGACAAGCCCAAGCCATTGCGGGCGCAGCATCCAGAAAGCCGTAGCCCAGCTAATGAGCGCTATCAGATAGAAAACCAGCACGCCGAAACGCACATTGTCGCCCAGTCGCAACGCGCTCGACCGTATCCCGACCAAATTGTCATCTTCTTTATCCTGCAGCGCATAAATCGTGTCGAAGCCGATGACCCAGAATATCGCTCCGAGATAGAGCAACAGCATCGCCCAGTGAAATTGCGGCATAATCGCCAGCCAGCCGACCAGCGCCCCCCAGCTGAATACCAGCCCCAGCCATGCCTGCGGCCACCAGGTGATACGCTTCATGAACGGATAGGCCGCGACCAGGGCAAGACTGCCCAACGCCACCAGCTTGGCCGTCCCGTTGATCTGCAACCAGACAGTCAGCCCGATCAGGCATAATATCCCGAGCCATATCCACGCTGCTTTTAGCGATATCGCGCCGCTGGCCAGAGGCCGCGAACGGGTCCGCTCCACCTGACGATCCAGATCGCGGTCGACGATATCATTATAGACACAACCCGCACCGCGCATCGCCATCGAGCCGAGCAACAGCCAGAGCAGCAGATCCCATCGCTCGATTACACCCCCGGCAAGGGCAATGCCCCAGGCGCAGGGCCAATATAGCAGCCACGAGCCGATCGGGCGGTCAAAACGGGCGAGCAAGGCATAAGGCCGGGCCGCGCTCGGCAGCAGGCCGATGATGCCCTTATGTTCGGAATCGGGGACGGTTTGGACTGGCTGTTTAGACATGATGGTCGCATATCGTTATTTCTCCAACTCGTCATCCTGAACTTCTCCATCTCGTCATCCTGAACTTTTTCAACTCGTCATCCTGAACTCGTTTCAGGACCTCCATCGGACAAGAACGTTCTCCCGCAAGAGATGCTGAAATAAATTCAGCATGACGAGAATGAAAGCGGGCGCTAAACACGATCCCATGCCAGCCACACCCGCTTACCCCCCGCACAGCGCGCCGCGTCTTTACGTCGATGTCGAGCTTTCCGACGGCGCCGAAATCCGGCTGGACGGCAGCCATGCCCATTATCTGCTCAAGGTCATGCGGATCAAGCAGGGCGATCCGGTCAAGCTGTTCGATGATCGTAGCGGTGAATATCTTGCCCATGTAACGGCGCTGGGCAAACGGGATCTGATCCTGATGATCGATGGCAAGACACGGGAGCGGGAAGCGGTCCCCGATCTCTGGCTGTGCACCGCGCCGATCAAGAAAGACCGTTTCAACTGGATCGCCGAAAAAGCGACCGAACTGGGCGTCGCCAGGATCATGCCGGTGCAGACCGACCGCACCCAGGGTCATAATATCAAGATGGAGAAGCTGCGCGCCCATATGATCGAGGCAGCGGAGCAATGCGAACGCACCGCCCTGCCCTCGCTCGATCCGATCACAAAATTGACCGATATGCTCGAACAATGGCCCGCAGACCGGCATCTTTTCTTTGCCGACGAGCGCATTCATGAAACGGGCGAAGGGAGCTTCCGCAGGGCGCTGGTCGCCCATGATGGTCCGGCGGCAATCCTGATCGGCCCCGAAGGTGGCTTTACCGACAGGGAAAACGGAATGATCCGCGCCCTGCCCCAGTCGGTGCCGGTATCGCTTGGCCCCAGAATATTGCGCGCCGACACGGCGGCGCTAGCGGCGATCAGCCTGTGGATGGCGGGCCGGGGCGACTGGAATCCGGGCTAGCTGGCGGTGTAATTGTGCGCACCAGCGACGCAACCATCCTGAAATCCTTGCAAAATCCTATCATCCTTGTCGCGTGGTTAACCAATAATTAGCCCATAGCGGCTAGGGAAAGCCCATGTTTTTGGGGAAATCTATCGGGGGCCAGAGCCGATTGACTATCCACACATTGGTGTGGGGATTGCTGTGCCTGTACGCCATTGCGCTTTTTCCGGCTGGAAAGGCAGCGGCTCAGACGGTCAATAGCTATTCCAATAGCAGCACGGCTTCGATACCGGACAACGCCTGCCCTGCGACGGTCAACCGGACTTTCAGTGTCGGCACAAGCTATGTCGTGGGTGATGTCGATATCGGCGTCTTGCTCGATCACACGTACCGGCGCGATCTGGAAATCACATTGACCTCGCCAAGCGGCACCACCGTCACGCTGATGGATTATGTCGGCGGCAGCGCCAATAATCTCAACGTCGAATTTGACGATGAAGGCACCGACGGAACCATCGCCGCTCATACCTCCAACGACTCTTTGACCCCGGTATATGCCAGCACAAGAACGCCGCAAAGCAGCCTGTCCGCCTTCGATGGTCAAAACGCCCAGGGGACCTGGACGCTCAAAATCTGCGACCAGCAAGGCGTAGACACCGGATCATTCCGCCGCGCAGACCTGTATATTACCCAGCCACCGCCATTTGCAGATCTTTCGCTAAGTAAAACCTTCGGCGCAACATCGAGCAATAGCGGGCGATATACTTTATCGGTAACCAACTCTGCGATTTCGTCATTGACCGCCACCGGGGTAACGGTGAGCGATAGCCTGCCCGCTGGCGTCAGTCTGACCAGCACTTCCGGCACCGGCACATATAGTGGCGGAGTCTGGACCCTGGGAACTGCGATCGCACCGGACCAGACGATCACGATCGAACTGAATGTGAACATCACGGCAACCTCCGGCACGATCACCAATGTTGCACAAATTCGCGCCTCGTCCGCTTATGATCCTGATTCGACACCGAACAACGGCGTTACCGGCGAAGATGACTATGCCAGCGTCAGCTTCACAGCGGGTGGACGCATAGCCGGCTACGTGCCCTCTCTCACCTCGATATGCCCCATATCCAGTCAGCTGGATTTCAGCTGGACCTCACCGACGACCTGGTCGCCAGGAGGTTCTCTGGCCCATAGCTATAGCGTCGCCGGTCTGGGCGACATCAGTTTTGACGTAACGCAACCTCCAAACGGATTCGTCAACAGCACTCCGGAAATCACCACCGCTAACAGCGGTGGCGGAGCATCGGGCACGCGCGCACTCTATCTATACATGAATAACGGCAACGAGGCACATTCCGGGACGGTTGTCCTCACCTTGCCGACCGCAGTGCCGGGGCTTCAATTCTCCATGTTTGATATTGATTATGCTGCCAACCAGTTCACCGACAAGGTCACTGTGACCGGCACCTATAATGGCGCCACCGTCCTGCCGACATTATCTAACAATACAGCCAATTATATAAGCGGCAATTCCATTATCGGCGACGGCGCGTCGGGTGCAACCGATCCGTTCGGCAATGCTGTCGTGACGTTCACCTCACCCGTCGACTCGGTCTCCATAACCTATGGCAACCATCTGCCGACCACCCCGACAGCATCGGGCAATCAGGCGATGTCGATCCATGATTTCAAATTCTGCCGGCCGGCGACAACCCTGAGCGTCACCAAGATCAGTTCGATAATCAGCGATCCGGTTAACGGGACTACCAATCCGAAACGCATTCCGGATGCTGTCATCCAATATTGTATCCTGATCAGCAACGGCGGGACTGCGACGGCCGATGCAGTCACGGCCACCGACACGCTAAGCGGACCCTTCACTTACACTCCCGGCAGTATGAGAAGCGGCAGCAATTGTGGATCTGCTGCGACGGAGGAAGATGATAACGCAACGGGTGCAGACGAGAGCAATCCCTATGGCGCATCCATTGCCGGTTCAACGATCACGGCGACCGCAGCAACACTGAATCCGGCGAGCAGCTTTGCGCTCACCTTTCAGGTTACGATAGACTAGCCAAGACGCTTTAACCGCACCAGTATTTCATCGAGAGACGACAGGAAGCGGGAACGATCCGCTTTGCTGAACGACGGCGGGCCCCCGATATTCTCGGTGCCCATGCCGGCGCGCAAATCGGCCATGATCGCTCGCGTCGCCACGGCTGCTCCGATGGAATCGGCGGTGAACGGCTTACCATTCGATCCGACCACCGCAGCGCCCGCTTTCACGCATCGATCGGCCAGCAATATGTCTGAAGTAACTACGATAGTGCGAGCACTGGTGCGTTCCGCGATATAATCATCAGCTGCGTCAAAGGCATCGCTGACCACCACCCGGCTGACCAGCGGATGATCGGGCACCCGAAACGGGCTGTTGCTGACAATCAGCACCGCCACTTGATGGCGGTCCGCCACCCGGTAAATCTCTTCCTTTACCGGGCAGGCGTCCGCATCTACCAATATTTGAATGGCGGTCGTCATAGTTTAGTTCAGTCGGCTTTGGGTCCGCGCGATTTTCCGCCTTCAAACGGGCGTTTCCCGCGATGTGGCTTCTTGTCACCACCACCGAAATTGCCACCGGAACCTGATTTGCGGTCGCCCTTGAAATCGGATTTCTTTTTGAAACCACCGCCAAATTCGCGCTTTGGTCCACCATCGCCAGAACCGCCTTCGCCTTCCGGCTTGCGCTTCTGATAAGGTTTGCCGCCACCCGATTTGTCGCCGAATTTCTTGTCACCAAATTTGTTCTTGCCGAATTTCTTGCCGCCATGTTTCTTGCTGGCGTTGCTGTAATCGCGCTGGCCACCGGCATTGTCGCCGCGTCCGCCCTTGCGGTTGCGTTTCGCTTCATCGCGCGGCTTGCCCTCGAACTGGGTGATCACGATATCATCGGTATCATCCCCACCGGATTCTCTCTTTTCTGCAATAGCAGCGGTAAATTTGTCGACCACACGACGCGGGATTTCGAACAATGTGTCGTCACCGTTGATCCGGATCGCGCCGATTTCATTCTTGGTGATATGACCACGGCGGCACAATACCGGCAACAGCCAGCGAGCATCAGCGCGCTGGTTATGGCCGACATTCATCTTGAACCAGACCGTATCTTCAAATCCCGGACGCGGACCGCCTGGAGCGGCTTGCGACTGCGCACCGCGATCGAGCATCTGTTCCGGAGCCGGCATTTTCGCGCGATGCGATTGTACCAGCATGGCCGCGATTTCTTCCGGCGTTTTCTCTGCCATCAGACGTTTCGCCAATGCCAAATCATCTTCATCAATCTCGACCGGCTGCAACAATGTTTCGATCAGGCGCTCGGCATCATTCTTGCGAATGTCCGCGCGTGTCGGAGCATCTTTCCATTCGGCGTTGATCTTCGCGCCGCGCAGCATGGATTCAACCCGTTTGCGCCGCTGGTAAGGCACGATGATAACCGCCGTACCCTTTTTGCCGGCACGACCCGTACGACCGGAGCGATGCTGCAAAGTCTCGGCATCGCGCGGCATGTCGACATGCACAACGAGGCTCAGGGTCGGCAGATCGAGACCACGAGCGGCAACGTCGGTTGCGACACAGACGCGGGCCCGCTTGCTGCGCAAGGCCTGCATCGCCTGGTTGCGTTCGCTCTGAGTATGTTCACCCGACAGCGCCACTGCACTGAAACCGCGATCGACCAGGCTGGCGTGCAGACGGCGAACCGCCTCGCGCGTGGCACAGAACAGCATCGCCGATTCCGCTTCATGGAAACGCAGCAGATTGACCACGGCATTCTCGGTGTCGGCCGGAGCAACGGTGATCGCCTGATAGGCAATATCGCCGTGGCCACGGTCTTCGCCGACGGTGGAAATGCGCAACGCGTCGTTCTGATAGCGTTTGGCAAGATTGATGATCGGTTTCGGAATGGTTGCCGAGAAAAGCAAGGTCCGGCGCTGTTCACCGGTCGCGTCGAGAATTTCTTCGAGATCTTCGCGGAAACCCATGTCGAGCATTTCATCCGCTTCGTCGAGCACCGCGGCGCGAAGATTTTTCAGGTCGAGCGCTCCGCGTTCGAGATGGTCGCGCAACCGGCCTGGTGTACCGACAATAACGTGGGCGCCGCGACGCAGGGTGCGGCGCTCTTTCGAAGCGTCCATACCACCGACACAAGTCGCAATCTGCGCACCGGCTGGTTGATATAGCCAGGTCAGTTCGCGGCTCACCTGCAGGGCAAGTTCGCGGGTTGGCGCAATGACCAGCGCCAGCGGCTCGACCAGAAACGGGAAACGCCCGTTGTCATCGAGCAATTGCGGTGCCATCGCCAGACCGAAGGCTACGGTCTTGCCGGAGCCGGTCTGTGCGGACACGATAAGGTCGCGGCCATCCGCTTCTGGTTCAAGCACTGCGGCCTGTACCGGCGTGGGCTTGTCATATTCGTGCGCCGCAAGCGCCTCGGCGAGAAGCGGGGATAATTTCGAGAAAGGCATAATATCTGTATTCCGTGGCAAATGTGAAAGCCGCGCGGAACTGCCAGTCGCCTGCGGTTTATGAAGATCATGTTGTTATTAAACGGTCTGCACTGGGGATCATATTGCCTTGCCGGCAGCATGGCCACTCGCCCAAGCCCATTGAAAATTATAGCCACCGAGCCAGCCGGTAACATCAACAGCTTCCCCAATAGCATAAAAACCGGGCACTTGCCTAGCTTCCATATTTTTCGACGATAATTCCGCCGTACTGATCCCGCCAGCGGTGACTTCTGCCTTGGCAAAACCCTCGGTTCCATTCGGCATGAAGCGCCAATGGGACAGGCGGCGCGTCGCTTCATCAAGCTTCTTGTCGGTCAGATTGCCCAATTCGCCTTCCAGTGCGATCCGTTCGATCAGCGTCTCGGTAAGGCGGGCAGGAAGATGAGCGTTGATCGCTTTTTTCAGCGACAGCCTGGGCAATTGCCGCTTCGCCTGGCTGAGCCAGTCACCCGCCAAATCGGGCAGGAAATCAATCTCGACCGATTCGCCATGTTGCCAATAAGATGAAATCTGCAGAATCGCAGGTCCGGACAATCCTTTGTGGGTGAACAGAGCCGCTTCCCGAAAGGCCGTTTTTCCGCATCGCGCGATCACCGGTGCCGACACGCCGGACAGTTCCCGGAACAATGTTTCTTCCCCGCCGAGGGTCAGCGGTACCAGCGCCGGTCGTGGTTCAACTATTTTCAGCCCGAACTGCCGCGCCAGATCATAAGCGAAGCCGGTTGCGCCCATTTTCGGGATAGAGGGACCACCGGTAGCGACCACAAGCGAAGGCGCAAACGCGGTCTCTCCACCATATTCGACGCGATAGCGGCCATCGCCATGGCTGATATTGCTGATCGACTTCCCGAGCGACAGGCTGACCGCATCAGCCGGGCACTCGTCCATCAGCATCGCGACAATCTGCCTGGCGGAACCATCACAAAATAGCTGTCCCAGAGTTTTTTCGTGCCAGTCGATTCCGTAGCGATCGACCAGCGCAATAAAATCACCGGCAGAGTAGCGGCTCAGTGCCGATTTCGCGAAATGCTTGTTTTGCGACAGATAACGATCGGGCGCGGTGCCGATATTGGTGAAATTGCAGCGTCCGCCGCCGGAGATCAGGATTTTCTTGCCCGGTTCATCGGCATGATCAATCAGGAGAACCTTCCGCCCGCGCTGGCCAGCAACAGCAGCGCACATGAGACCAGCGCCGCCAGCGCCAAGAATTATTGCATCATAATGGGTCGGGATTTTGGACATCGGATTATCGAAAACTCTCTAATATCAGCAGATTCGCGATTGCCGTTCGCGCAGGGCCTTTGGCTGTCGCCAAGGTGAACTACGGCCAAGTTTACCAATTATCTTGGTTTGCAAATCAGCCTGTCCCGCGAGCAACCGCTCAAGCGAAGCCGAGACTGCGCAGTGGCGCGTTTAACAGTGATATGGATTGTTGGCAACGGCTGGCGGGCGGGCGCATTACTGCGTTGCCCCCAAGGCCCCTCTTTCCATCATCATCACTCGCGGCCCCCGACCGATCCGGACAGATTGCGCTCCGCTCGCGCTTCGATCCATTCATCCGTCGCAACCTTTTAAAGATGTCTGCGTTTTCAATCCAAGTGCAATAAAAAGTCGATGGAGCCGGAAATGATCAGCAGCCTTGCTTACGCAATCATCTTGATGGGATGTTCGGATGACATGGCCATGTGCAAAGAAATGGTCAGAGACCAGCGAGTCTTCGCTACACTGCAAGAATGCGAGAGAACAGAGGCCAAGGCCCTGCAATCCGATGTGGCGCTGGAAATTGATTATCCGGTCGTAGCGTCCAAATGTGCTGCAGCTGGAAAGAAATTTGCACAGAAGGGCGCGTCACATATTGAAGGATGATGATCTCCTCGGCCGAGAGGCCAGACTATCGCTCGGCACCAAACAGCAGATCAGCGAGTTAACGCCGACCAAAAGACAGCTTTCAACAGCAATTTTTCTTTTGTCGCTCGGGGTGTTTCTGGCCTTGCCGTTTGTCCTGTCGGCGGGCGCTGTTTTCTTCAGACCTTTATTCGCGGCCATGGTGATCATGCTGATGCTGTTGCCGTTGACCGGCGCATTGACGAAGCTGGGATTGCCCAACGCAATCGCCGCATTCCTTTCCGTGCTTACCTTCATTCTCTTTCTGGTTTTCGGATTTCTGCTGATCCTGCAGCCGGCTCTGGAGCTGGCCGAGCGATTTCCGGATATCACAAATATTTTGCAGGAACGGCTAGTCGACATTCGTCAGTTCACGGCTTCGGTGTCGCAAATGGGCACGGAATTCTCTTCGACAATGGGCGAAGCCAGAGGACGCGAAGTGGTGCTGGCGAGCCCTACGGTCATGGAAGAGGCCGCCTATGCCACACCTGCGGTCCTCCTCGAACTTCTGCTGGTGATCCTGCTGGTCTATTTCATGCTGGAATCCCGCCTGCGGCTGAAGCGGATCATATTATCCAAACGGTCGACTCTGGCCACCAGCCTGAAAGCCGCCCGGGCTGGCCGGAGCATCACGGGCGATCTGTCCCACTATATCGGCGCGGTAACCACGATCAATATCGCAGTCGGGGTAATCGTCGCCTTCGGCGCATGGATGCTGGATATAGAATCGCCTCTGATGTGGGGCGGCCTCGCGGCGATATTGAACTTCATCCCCTATCTCGGACCCATGCTGATGGCGGTGCTTCTATTCGGCTTCGGCGCAGCCTCGACCGGCGATCTGGGAGGCGGATTGATCCCCACGGCGGCCTATATCGGCCTGCAGGCGATCGAAGCCAATCTGATCACGCCGTCGATTCTGGGCCGGCGCTTTTCCATGAACCCGGTCGTCATCCTGCTGGCGATCAGCTATTTTACCTGGATATGGGGATTGGGTGGAGCCTTGATAGCGGTGCCCTTGCTGATTGTCGGCAAAGCGCTGCTCACCCAAACGGGGAGTCCGAACATAATCGGCTTCATTTTGGGAGAACCGTTGTTCGATTCGCCGGAAGATAAGCATGACGAATCACGCGGTCGTCAAAACGACCAGAACTAGCTCGACGCTTTTTCTCATCGTTGGAGCATTGCGCAAATCTGGTGGAGCCCGCCCGCGCCGAGAAACATCGTGCTACCACGACTCATTCTTGGGCAATGGTTAGCGCAGACGTTTTTACGCAAACGCTCTGCCGGAGCCGGTTTTCAAATATTTCTCGAACGCCAAAGCGACTTGTTCGGAAACAAAATAGTGAAACGAAACAAGCTGCCATGGTTTATACTTGGCCGTATGCTTGGATTTTCCAGCATTATGATCGGCCAGTCGGGCTTGAACATCTTTTGTTAGACCAGTGTAGTATTGATCAGGGAATGCAACGCTCTGGAGAAAATAAACATAGTGCATGCCGATATAGCCCTCCTTCGCCAAGGCTTCGGCGGGCAACCTACACTCGTGCCGATTTCCAAACAATATTTTGCGGGAGAAGAAATCGGTCTGCCAACCGTAGCTCGCGAAGCGAGCGAAGGTTGGTGGAGCCTAGCGGGATCGAACCGCTGACCTCTTCGCTGCCAGCGAAGCGCTCTCCCAGCTGAGCTAAGGCCCCATTTGAAGAGCGCCTTTAATCCAGACGCCCTTCAGAAAGCAAATCAAAAATTAAGTGTCGTCGGGTTCGTCGTCACCTTTGCCTTTGCTGACGCCCAAATCGTCGTCGCCACCAAGGTCAACTTCATTGTCCGGGGATGGTTCATCATCATCGATGTTGATATCCAAATCATCATCGTCAACCGCATCTTCTTCCTTCTTGACGGCCTTCTTGGGCGCTTCAAAAGGCATGGGTTGTTTGGATTTCAGCACTGCTTCCGGCACGAAGCTTTCCCCGCATTCAACGCAGGTTGCCGGGTCTTCTTTGCCCAGATCGTAAAAGCGCGTTCCACATTTCGGGCATGTGCGTTTTGTGCCCCATTCCGGTTTAACCATGGCTGGTGTCCAAATCCTGTCTAAATCAATTCGTTGATAGGTAAGTCCGCTCGACGGCGATTCAAGTTTTATCTAAATCAGCCGTGAAATCCGGCGCGCCTTGCCATAGCTTTGCTGCGCTGTCAAAAGCCGTTTGATATTCCTGCACGAATCATTGGTGCGTTCCGCTAATAAAGCTCTGACATGACCAGCAACACTCCACAGCCAGTAACGTTCAAACCGTCTGGCCCGCTTTCCGGTAAAATTTCGGTTCCCGGAGACAAATCCATTTCGCATCGCGCGCTGATATTATCGGCGCTCGCGGTTGGCAAAAGCCGGATCACAGGCCTGCTCGAAGGCGAAGATGTGCTTGCCACCGCAGCGGCCTTGCGTGCGATGGGCGCCAGAATCGAGAAAAAGGACGACGTCTGGACTGTTCACGGCGTTGGCGTCGGCGGCCTGATGCAGCCCGGCAATGCGCTCGACATGGGCAATAGCGGTACATCGACACGATTACTGATGGGCCTGGTCGCCTCTCACGGGATCAGCGCAACCTTCATCGGCGATGCGAGCCTGTCAAAACGTCCGATGGGCCGGGTCATTGATCCGCTGTCGGAAATGGGCGCGGACATCCAGGCGCGCGAAACTTCCGACCATAAATCCTGCCTGCCGCTTACGGTGAGAGGCCTGTGCCCTGCTATCCCTTTTGAATATCGCCTGCCGGTCGCTTCTGCGCAGGTCAAAACCGCGATCCTGCTAGCCGGCCTCAACACGCCCGGCATTACACGGATCATTGAACCCGTGCTGACCCGCGATCATAGCGAGACGATGCTCAAGGGCTTTGGCGCGGATATCAGGGTGGAAACAGACGCCGAAGGCTGCCGCGTTATATCGCTGACCGGCGAAGCGGAACTGCAGCCGCAGAAGATCAAGGTTCCGGGCGACCCTTCCTCCGCTGCCTTCATGGTGGTTGCAGCTCTGATCGTCCCCGGATCGGAAATCATCATCGAGAATGTCGGGATCAATCCGACCCGCGCCGGCCTGTTTGAAGTGCTGCAGAATATGGGTGGCGACATCCGCTTCAGGAAACAGCGGACAGTCGGTGGCGAACCGGTGGCCGACATCCACGTCAAATATAGCGCACTCACCGGCATCGACGTGCCCGCCAATATTGCGCCGAGCATGATCGACGAATTCCCCATCTTGTTCATTGCCGCGGCAATGGCCAGCGGAGAAACCACCACTCGCGGCCTGCACGAATTGCGGGTCAAGGAATCCGACCGGCTTTCACAAATGGCGAAAGGGCTTGAACTGCTCGGCGTTAAGCTCACCGAAAAAGACGATGGCTTGGTGATCGAAGGCAGCGACGGCAAACCGCTAACCGGCGGACGCAACAAACCGGTGATCGAAACCGCGCTTGATCACCGCATAGCGATGAGCTTTGCGGTCGCTGGCCTGGTGACCACGGCCGGAATTTCGATTGACGATGTCACGCCGGTGCAAACCAGCTTTCCCGGGTTCCAGGAACTCATGACGACGCTCGCATCCCGATGATCGACGGATTTACCGCCAATGTGATCGGCATATTCGGCAGCATTTTGATCGTCTCTGCCTATGGCTATAATGTCTATGGCAAGGCGGTGAACGCCTTTGTCTATAACGGGACCAACCTGCTCGGCGCTGTTTTGCTCACCATCTCTTTGATGGTGCACTTCAATCTGGCCTCCTTTCTGCTCGAAATTGTCTGGATCACCATCGCGCTTAGCGGACTGTGGAAAGCCTATCGGGGTCATTCGAGGCAAAGCTCATGATCATCGCCGTCGACGGTCCCACCGCCTCCGGCAAAGGCACGATTTCCAAGCGACTGGCGAAACATTTCGCCCTGCCCTTTCTGGATACCGGCTTGCTTTATCGCGCGGTCGGCTGGACGCTCAGGGAACAGGGCGGCGATGCCGATGATGCTGCCGATGCGCTGGCCGCCTGCGTGTTTGAAGGCACTCTGCTCGACAATCCGGGACTGCGCAGCGAAACAGTCGGGGGGCTGGCGAGCCGGGTTTCGGTTCATCCGGAAGTCAGGCGAGCGCTGGACAAGCGGCAGAAGGACTTTGCCTATCAACCCGCCGGTGCCGTTCTGGACGGTCGCGATATCGGCACGGTCATCGCGCCGGACGCCGATGTAAAACTGTTTGTGACGGCCTCTTCCGAAGCACGTGCGGTGCGGCGATTCGAGGAAATGAAGCGGCGCGGCGAGCCGGCCAATTTTGATGATATATTGGCCGACATATTGAAACGCGACGAACGCGACAAAAATCGCAGCACGGCACCGCTCAAGCCCGCGGAAGATGCAGACTTGCTAGATACCACCAATTTGACTATAGACGCCGCCGTTCAGCAGGCAATTGCCTTGGTGAATGCGAAGACAAGCGGCCGGCACGATAAAGATCCGGCATAGCAGACAAATGATGTGCAAAACGGGCCAGGAAATAACCGGCCTGACTTTTAGCGCAGCTTTTGGCATTTGCACTTAGCCTCGCATACACCAATATTGGCAGTTTTCTGGTGGATGCGGCGATCACATGGGGTGGTCGTGGCAATTTTGGTCCAAGACCAGCGGAACCAACCGCTTGGCCCGAAAAAACGAATACCAAGGATTATACCATATGGCCTCAACGGCATTTCCAACCCGCGACGATTTCGCGGCAATGTTAAACGAATCACTCGGTGGCGAAGATCAGGGCTTTGAAGGCCGCGTCGTCAAAGGCACCGTAACCGGCATCGAAAACGACATGGCTGTCATCGATGTAGGATTGAAATCAGAAGGCCGTGTAGCGCTGCGCGAATTCGCCGCTCCCGGTCAAAAAGCCGACATTTCCATTGGTGACGAAGTCGAAGTCTATGTCGACCGCATCGAAAATGTAAACGGTGAAGCCATGCTGTCCCGCGATCGCGCCCGTCGCGAAGCCAGCTGGGACAAGCTTGAAAAAGAATATGACGAAGGCAATCGCGTCGAAGGCATTATCTTCGGCCGCGTCAAAGGCGGCTTTACGGTTGACCTCGACGGCGCCGTAGCCTTCCTGCCCGGCAGCCAGGTCGACGTCCGTCCGGTACGCGACGTGACTCCGTTGATGGACATCACCCAGCCCTTCCAGATCCTCAAGATGGATCGCAAACGGGGCAATATCGTTGTCTCGCGTCGCGCCATTCTCGAAGAAACCCGCGCCGAACAGCGCTCGGGTCTCATTGAGTCCTTGGCTGAAGGTCAGGTTACCGAAGGCGTCGTCAAGAATATCACCGATTATGGTGCGTTCGTAGACCTCGGCGGAATTGACGGTCTGCTGCATGTTACCGATCTCAGCTACAAGCGGGTCAATCACCCGAACGAGATGATCAACATCGGCGACACGCTGAAAGTCCAGATCATCAAGATCAACAAAGACACCCAGCGTATCTCGCTTGGCATGAAGCAGCTGGAAAGCGATCCTTGGGATAGCGCTACCGAAAAATATGCGGTTGGCACGAAGCTCAATGGCTCGGTTACCAACATCACCGAATATGGTGCATTTGTTGAACTGGAACCAGGCATCGAAGGCCTTGTCCATGTTTCCGAAATGAGCTGGACCAAGAAGAACGTCCATCCGGGCAAGATCGTTTCTACCTCGCAAGAAGTCGAAGTTATCGTTCTGGAAGTCGACACCGAGAAGCGTCGCATCTCGCTGGGTCTGAAACAGGCTCAGTCCAACCCATGGACCGATTTTGCTGACACGCATCCCGTCGGCGCCACCGTCGAAGGCGAAGTCAAGAACGCTACCGAATTCGGTCTGTTCATCGGCCTTGAAGGCGACGTTGACGGCATGGTTCACATGTCCGACATCGCCTGGGGCATCTCCGGCGAAGACGCGCTCAACCTGCACCACAAGGGTGAACAGGTCAAAGCGATCGTTCTCGACATCGATGTTGACAAGGAACGTATTTCGCTTGGCATGAAGCAGCTTGAAAAAGGTGCACCAGCCATGGGCGGCGCGGATACCGGCGGTCTCAAAAAAGGCGCTGTGGCAACCGTCACCGTATTGGAAGTCCGCGACGGCGGCCTCGAAGTCCAGATGGGCGACGATGGCGCAACCGGCTTCATCAAGCGCAACGATCTGGGCCGCGATCGCGACGAGCAACGTCCTGACCGCTTCCAGGTCGGCCAGAAGCTCGACGCCATGATCACCGGCTTCGACCGTTCGAAGAAACCGAACTTCTCGATCAAGGCGCATCAGCTGGCAGAAGAGAAGCAGGCTGTGGAACAATTTGGTTCAACCGATTCCGGTGCAAGCCTTGGCGACATCCTCGGTGCCGCTCTGAAGAAGAAAGAAGAATAGCTCTTCAATCACAGGCAACCTATTGCGGAAAAGCCCGCCCCTGCAACGGGGCGGGCTTTTTCTTTGCCATGTCCCATTACACATCACTTTTTGACAAGGTTGCCAAGACCATTGAAAATAGACATAATTTCTGGCATCTATGGGAATCTAGAAAATGACAGACCGCCAGATTCCGAAAGTTTCCTGCAAAGAAACCCACTGGATCGACCGGGAATCGGAAAGGCGCACCGATGATACGTTCTGAACTATTAGAAAAACTGGCTGAAGAAAATCCGGAATTGAAACCGGATGAAATTGAAAAAATCGTCGACCTGTTTTTCAACCAGATCAGCCAGAAACTGGCTGAAGGTGGTCGTGTGGAACTGCGCGGATTTGGCGCATTCTCGACGCGCCAGCGCAAACCGCGCACCGGTCGCAACCCGCGCACGGGTGAATCGGTAGAAGTTCCGGCGAAAAGAGTGCCCTATTTCAAGCCCGGCAAGGAAATCCGTGAGCGTCTGAACAAGGACTGATCGCCCCGATTGCGCGTTTTTATTTACCTACCCACTTGACCACAGCCCCGCAATAATGCTTGTCGCTAGGCTCCGGCGAAAGTTGGACCTACCGGTGCGGACGTGGCGAAATGGTAGACGCAGCAGACTTAAAATCTGCTATCCGAAATGGGTGTGCGGGTTCGAGTCCCGCCGTCCGCACCAGTTTTAATCGATTATATGATCTTCTAGCTGGGCCGGCGTTAAATGTCAGGCTTTGCGCTAATCCTTACAACATCGCCATATCCACCGGTTGTTCCAGCAATACCCGGCCGGCAAGTTCGAACACAGCCGGTGCGGTAGCGATATGCTGGGTGGCGACATGGGCGTCGCGGAAGCGGCGCTGCAGGCTGCTGGTGGAATAGACCGCACCGCCGCCGCCCAATGTATAAGCGGTTTTGCAGACTTCAGCCGAGATTTCGGTGGCATGGGCGCAGGCGAGGCGCAGATTGGCCCGGCCTTTGGCGGAGATTGCTCCGGCCCCATTTGCTTCTGCCCAGCATTCGCTGATGGCAGCTTCCAGATAGGCGAAGGCGCCACCCAGTTGGGCTGATGCCCGCGCCAGATCGGCCTGCACGGTTGCCCGCTGCGCCATCGACCGTCCGCCTCCGGGCGTCTTCTTGTTGATCGCGATATTGCTGATTTCTTCCAGTGCAGCCCGCGCATTGCCGAGAGCAACCGAAGATACACCCAGCGCAAGCAGACCGAAGAGCGGGAATTTGTACAACGCGCCCGGATCGCGCGGCTGGTCGCCGACGAAGGACACGCTGCGGTCCTTGGGTACTTTCAAATTCTCGACCGAGAAATCTCCGGAACCCGTGCCTTTCAATCCTGCAACATGCCAGCTGTCGATGAAGGACACGTCCTTCGCCGGGAAGAACAGCATCCGGTGATAGGGCGCGCCATTGTCGAATTTCTGCAGTTCGCCATCCTTGAAGATCATTGCGCCGCCGCCGAGCCAGGAACAATTGGCCGAGCCCGAGCCCCATTGCCACTGGCCGCTGAGCAGATAATGATCGCCTTTGTCTTCGGCCTTGCCCATCGGCGCAAAAACGCCGCCGGTGATAACATCCTCCGCACCAAAGATTTCCTGCGCAACCGGTTCCGGCATATAGGCCGCGCCCAGCGTCGAGGTGACTGCGATCATCACGCACCAGCCGGCGCTGGCATCCGCTTCCGCAACCGTGGCGACGATTTTCATAAACTCGAGCGGTTCCAGTTCCAGTCCACCGAGCGATGCCGGTTTGGACAGATTGAACGCGCCCGCGTCGGCCAGCTTGGCCGCTAGATCAGCAGGCAAATGCCGTGTTTTCTCGGTTTCCTCCGCGCGTGCCGCAATTTCGGGCAGCAGCGCCAGAACCTTGGGGCCGACTTCACCGATCGAGGAAATATCATATTGTAAACCGGTCATGCAGCAATTCTCCTAAGCACGATGAACAAGCACAAGAGTTCCGCTTTGTCGAGCCGGCAAAACCATCTAGACGAGACATATGCGTTATCTCGCTCTCCTGTCTGCACTCGCGATGCTGCTATCCTGCGCCAGCGATCCGACAATCGACACAGCGCCGAGCCCGGAGCAAATTGTCCGCTTGTCCGATTCGGAGATCAAGGGGCTCGACCCGCAAAAAATCTCCGACCTGTCCTCGCTGCGGATCGCCGCCGACCAGTTCGAGGGTCTGACCCGTCTTGATGCCAGCGGAAAGGCCGAGCCGGGACTGGCCCATGATTGGAGAATCTCGCCGGATGGTTTGACCTGGACTTTTGCCTTGCGGGAAAATTTGCGTTTCTCCGACGGCACAGGTTTTGATGCGTCCCTTTTCCCCGCCCTGCTGCACCGTCTGCGCGCTCCGGAAACGGCTGCGGCGGCAAAGGCTCTGTTCGGCAATATCGTCGCTGTGGAGGCCCTAAGCGGCAATAGCGTGATTATTACCCTCGCCTCCCCCGATCCGTCCCTGCCCGCCTTGCTCGCCCATCCGGCCATGGCCGCCCTCCCACTCCACCGGATCAGTGACGCCGGAGACAAGTGGACCTCCGACCGGCCGATGATTGCCAGCGGCCCCTATCGGTTGTCCGGATGGAAGCTGAATGATCACGCCCGGCTGGAGCGCAATCCCCGCTGGCATGATAAAGCGGCACCCACCGCTACCATCATCTGGAAACCGATGGACGACAGCCTTTCAGCAATGCGCCTTTTCCTCTCCGGTGGCGCGGATATTGCCGCCGATTATCCGGCAAGCCGCCATCAATGGCTGAAAGAGAACCACCTCGCTCTAGCCCATAGCGTGCCCTATCTCGGCAGCTATTATTTTGCCTTCAACACCCGCGCCCCACCCTTTGACGACCGCAGGGTGCGGACCGCCCTGTCGATGGCGGTCGAACGCGAGTGGATCGCCGACAAGGTCATTGGTATCGGCAACATCCCGGCCTGGAGCTTGCTGCCGCCGGGACTGGTAGGCGCGGAATCTGCAAAACCGCAATGGGCCAACTGGCCGCGGGAAAAGCGTCTTCAGGCGGCGCGCGCATTGCTCGACACCGCCGGCTTTGGCCGGGACAACCCGCTGCGCTTCGAAATCCGCTTCAACAGTTCCGCCGAACATCGCCGGGTGGCCGTCGCGATGGCGGCGATGTGGAAACCGCTGGGCGTGGAAGCCAGCCTGTTCAATAGCGAGGCGGCGCTGCATTTTGCCGCGCTGCGCCGGCATGAATTCGCGCTCGCGCGGTCGGGCTGGATCGCCGATCTGCCGACGCCGGAAAATTTCCTGCTGGTCCATCAGCAGGCCAATGGCGGCGGCAATTATTCGGGCTATGACAATGCGGATTATGACCGGATATTGGCGCTGGCGATCGCCGAACCGGACCCGGCCAAGCGCCAGCTCTTGATGCGGCAGGCCGAAGCGATCCTGATCGCCGACACGCCAATCCTGCCGCTCTTTTTCTATGTGACCCGCAGTCTGGTGGCGGAACGGATCGCGGGATGGAAAGATAATATTTCCAATGTGCATCCCAGCCGCACTCTGCGTATAAGACCATGATGCATTTCCGATCGACATTCTGGCGAAACAGTATTTTTGCGGCTCTTGCCGTTACAATGTTGGGGGCCTGCGGCTTTGCCGAGGATGACGATCAGGTCAGAGTTACCGTTGTCGAAGATGGCTCCACCCAGATCAATCCGGTCGGGACCCGGCTGAATTTCGCTTCCGCGACCATGCGCGCGGCGATGGCCAAAGGGCTCGTCGGGCTGGATGAAGAGGGCCGGGTCGTGCCGGCGCTGGCCGCGCGCTGGATCGTTTCCGACGATGGGCTAAGCTATATTTTCCGCCTGTTCGATGCAAAATGGGATGACGGCAGGCAGATTACCGCCGAGCGGGTCGCCCGCTTGCTGCGCGAGCGTTTTGCCGAATTGCGCAACAGCCGCCTGCAATATGACGTCTCGGTGGTCGATGAAGTGGTGTCGATGACTGGCCGGGTTATCGAGATCAAGCTGGATTCGCCGCACCCCAACTTCCTTCAGTTGCTCGCCCAGCCGGAAATGGGCCTGTTCCGCGCCGGACATGGCGCCGGGCCAATGCGCTTGCTGAGCGAGGACAATGGCATCAAGCTGACGCAATTTGACGAACCGTCACAGGAAGAAAAGGACGCGGAGGATGAAGACGAGCGCTGGGTATCCCTGCGCAGCGAAGCCGCCGCAACCGCAATAGCCCGCTACCGGGCCGGGAGCGCTCATATCGTGCTGAACGGCAGATATCATCACCTGCCGCTTGTCGATGCAGCAGATATCGGCAGCGGCGACTTGCGGCTCGACCCGGTCGCCGGCCTGTTCGGACTGCGTTTCATCCGCGCCGATGGTTTCTGGGCGGTTCCCGGCAACCGCGAAATATTGGCGATGGCGATCAACCGCCCGGCTTTACTGACCTCCTTTCCCGGTGTCAGCGCCTGGCAGAGTCGGCTCAAGATCATCCCCGAAGCGCTCGATGTCGAGGGGATCAACGCCTATCCCGACTGGGTCGGCATGGCCATGCCGGACCGGATAGTCTTTGCCAGAAACCATGTCAGCCGCTGGAAAGCGACAGAAGGGCCGGTCGTGCCGCTGGCCATCGCCCTGCCCGATGCAGCGGGCGCCACCATATTGTTCAAGCGTATCCAGTCTGACCTCAGAAGAGTGGGTCTGGACGCGCGAAAGGTCGCACTGAACCAGAAAGCGGATGTCCAGCTCATGGACGAGATCGCACCCTATGACAGTGCCCAATGGTTCTTGAAGCAGTTTACCTGCTTCAAAACCACGGTCTGCCTGAATGATGCCGATTCAAAAATTGCCGAAGCGGATGCGGCGACCAATCTGCAGATCAAGGCCCGGCTCTATGCCGAGGTCGAGCAAATGCTGGTCCAGCATTATAATTTCATTCCAATCGCTGTCCCGATCCGCTGGTCTATCGCGCGGCAAGGCCAGCGCGGTTTTGCGGTAAACCCGCGCGGCTGGCATCCATTGAACACGTTGATAGGGATACCCATATCATAACCGTGTTGCCAGTATATGACAGGGAGATCTGATGCCCATTTTCGAAGAAAAGTTAAAGCGTCTGGCAGAACAATTGCCCGACGCCAGCCGCGATCCGCAAGCGGTACGGACCCGCGTCGAAGCGATGGAAAAAATGCTGGAACGGGCATTTGTGATCCCCGGTATCAATCGACCGGTAGGCGCCGATTGGATCGTCGGTCTGGTTCCGGTTGTTGGCGATATCGTAACCGCGCTGATGTCGGCCTATATCGTCTGGGAAGCCCGCAACCTTGGCATGTCGAAGCTGCAGCTTACCCGTATGGCGGCCAATGTCGGCATCGATACGGCGGTTGGCGCGATCCCCCTCTTCGGCGATGTTTTCGACTTTTTCTGGCGCTCGAACAGCAAGAATTTGAAGATCATCCACAAGCATCTCGACAAGCACCACCCCGGCACGCGGACGCTGGACGGTTAGGCATGTGCTCCCGCGCAGGCGGGAGTCCATCTCCCGAGCTATATTAAATACATTTTGGTAAAGATGGGAAGCGGCCTCACGGCAAGCAATCCTTACTCCCGTTGCTCAAATATTCGAGAGCAGGAGATGGCCCCCTGCCTGCGCAGGGGAACTAACCCCCGCGCCAGATCTTCACCGGCAGATCGTCTTTCGCCGCCCGCATATATGAAGGACAGCGCTGCGGCCGGAAACTCTTGCCGAGACAGAGCTTTACCTCCTGCAGCCAGCCACGCGCATTCACCTTCAACCGCAGCATATCGGGTTGAAGCCCGTCATTCGCCGCTGCGAAAGCATTTCTGAATTGTCCCGCCGTCAAAGGCTTGCGCGACAGCCGGTCCATGTCGGGAAAACGCACCGCGTCGAACATGATCCGCGACACCCGGAAATAGGTTTCGGGGCGACTGGTCATGCAGGTTCCATGCTTCGCCCATTCATGCGCCATCATTCTGGTGGTCGGCATCATGCAGAAATTGCGCTTCACCACAGCCGGCGGCAGCGCCCTGGTCGGTGCACACCACTGTGGATAGGCGGGGCTGCGCGTGTCGGGCCACAGACCATGGAGAATGAACCCGAAGCTTCCGTCATCGCCGCTGCACTGGGTCTTGTCGCGACTGCTGTCCTTGCGCTTGTTGCAATATTCCGGCGACCAGCTGAGCGCCAGCGTATAGGCGGTAATGGGTTTGATGCGTCGGGGTTCGGAGGCGGGCTTGCGCTCGGCAGGAGCGCTGAGGCCGGATGGTGGGCTGCATTGGTAGGATTGGGCTTGGGCGGATGTAGTGGCCATTGCCATTAATAGGAAGAAACCCACTGGTCGCCCCAGCGAAGGCTGGGGCCTAATCCAACGTTCACGTACCTCAGACAATTGGCCTGGATCCCAGCCTTCGCTGGGATGACGATTTCTAAACCTGCTCAAAATCCAGCCCAATATCCGCAGCCGGTGCACTCTGCGTGAGCCTCCCCACGGAAATAAAATCAACCCCGGTCTCCGCCTTGTCGCGGATCGTCTCCAGCGTCACGCCGCCGCTCGCCTCGGTCGCCACACGACCGCCAATCAAAGTCACCGCCCCGCGCAGGGTCGCCGGTTCCATATTGTCGAGCAGAAGATGCGTCGCCCCTGCCGCCAGCGCCGGTTCGATCTGGTCGACCCGGTCGACTTCGCAGATGATATTCTCGACACCCGCTTCCTTGGCGCGCCGGACTGCTTCGCCGACCGAACCCGCCACCGCGACATGATTATCCTTGATCATTGCCGCATCCCAAAGGCCCATGCGGTGGTTCTGCGCCCCGCCCATCCGCGTCGCATATTTCTCCAGCACGCGCAGCCCCGGTATGGTCTTGCGCGTATCGAGCAACGTGCAGCCCGTGCCTGCGATCTTCCGGACATATTCGTTGGTCATGCTCGCAATGCCGGTCAGATGCTGCACCGTATTGAGCGCGCTGCGCTCTGCGGTCAGCATCGCCCGGCCCTTGCCCTTCAGCCGCATGATATCGGTGCCAGCTGCAACCGCCTGGCCTTCCGCGACGAGGATTTCAATCTCTACATCGGGATCGAGATAGCGGAAAAACGCCTCTGCAATCGGCAGCCCGGCGATCACCGCATCATGGCGGCTGTCCATTACACCGGAGAATATCGCGTCAGCGGGAATTACGGCTTCCGACGTAACATCGCGCCCCCCGTCCCCATAAGGCGCGCCGAGGTCTTCAGTGAGGGTGGCAGCGACAAAAGCGTCGAGATCGAAACGGTCTAGGGTGAAGGTCATGAAAATGATCTAACCCAATCAACCGTCTGGTGAAAGCGCGAATCTGCCTTCTCCCTCAAGGGAGAAGGTTGCGGAGGCTTAACGAGGAACGGGTTTAGCCGCAGCTGGATGAGGGTGCACCGCTCTGGAGGTTTCGCGCGCCCCATCACCGCAGCCCCCCCCTCATCCAACTCCGCCTAGTAAGCAAGGAGCTGGCCGAAACTGTCATGACTTGTCGAGGCGCATCGCTTGTGATAACTATGTGTTTCACATATGCTGGGGCATGGATTTTGAATATGATCCAGCCAAGGATGCCATCAACCGGGCAAAGCATCATCTGCCGCTGTCGTTCGGCCAGCGGATTTTTGATGATCCTTTTGTCGATATCCTGCCGTCATTCAGACCGATTGACGGCGAAGACAGATACAAGGCGGTTGGTATCGTGGATGGCAAGCTGTTTACCGCCATTTATACAGAGCGCGGAACAGCAACAAGATTGATTTCGGTAAGGAGGAGCAATGTCCGGGAACAAAGAGACTATGATCGCAATCCCCGCTGATCCCAATGATCCGGAAGATTTCGACGTCAGCGTCGCTGGTCTGGAACGTGCGCATATGGGCCGTTTCATCCGGGTGCTGCGTTATGACCTCGGCATGACGCAGGAGGAATTTGCCGAAACCTACGGCATCCCGCTCGCCAATATCCGCCAATATGAAATCGGCCGCCACATGCCCCCGCCCGCGGTCCGCGCCTATCTCAAGGTCATCCGTGCCGAACCAGACGTGGTGAAGCGGGTGATGGCTGGGTAGTTTCTCCCTCTCACTCAAGGGAGAGCGTTGCGCAGACTTGGCAGCTTGCCGCCTAGCCGCAGCTGGATGAGGGCGTACTTCGCTTCAGAGTTCAGAACACCCTCATCCAACTGCGCCTAATCCTGCGGATAAGGCTTCGTATCCTTCTCCCTCACGGGAGAAGATAAACCAACCTACCCCTCATGCGCCAGATCAGTCGGTCCCAAGTCCCCCTGCCCGACCGTCGCGCTAGCCATTTCCATCATCCGATCGATCGATTTGCGCGCTTGCAAGCGGAGTTCTTCGTCCATCTCGATTCGCGGCTCCAGGTCACGCAACGCGACGTAGAGCTTTTCCATCGTGTTGAGCGCCATATAGGGGCAGATATTGCAGTTGCAGTTGCCGTCCGCGCCGGGCGCGCCGATGAAATTCTTTTCCGGCACCGCTTTTTCCATCTGGTGGATGATATGCGGTTCGGTGGCAATGATGATCGTGTCGCCGTCGAATTCCTTGGCATATTTCAGGATCGCGCTGGTCGAGCCGACCATGTCAGCATGATCGAGAATATAGGCCGGACATTCGGGATGCGCGGCTACCGGAGCACCGGGATGTTGCGCCTGCAATTTGAGCAATTCGGTTTCGCTAAACGCTTCGTGGACGATGCACACCCCGGGCCACAGCAGCATGTCACGACCGGTTTTCTTGGCGATATAGCCGCCGAGATGCTTGTCGGGGCCAAAGATGATCTTCTGGTCGAGCGGGATCTGCGAAAGAATATGTTCCGCCGACGAACTGGTGACGATAATATCGCTGAGCGCCTTCACCTCGGCAGAGCAGTTGATATAGGTCAGCGCGATATGGTCGGGATGCTCGTCGCGGAACGCCTTGAACTTGTCCGGTGGGCAACTGTCTTCCAGTGAGCAGCCAGCATCCATGTCCGGCAGCACGACGATCTTTTCAGGCGACAGAATTTTCGCGGTTTCGGCCATGAATTTCACGCCGCAGAAGGCAATCACATCGGCATCGGTTTCCGCGGCCATTTTGGAAAGCTCGAGACTATCACCGACAAAATCGGCGATATCCTGGATCTCCGGTTTCTGGTAATAATGGGCGAGGATGATCGCGTTGCGCTCCTTGCGCAGCTTGTTGATTTCCTCAACAATATCGACTCCGGCCAAGCTGCCGCCAATTCCACCACGTGCGTCCATTTTACTCTTCCTATTTCCTGTTCCGTTCCTGTCGAGCTTGTCGAAACATGCTCTTGCCGCCCTTCGACAGGCTCAGGGCGAACGGAGTTTCTGATTCCCGACTAGTTTAGGGCAAGTCACGCCCCAAAGGAAATCAATTGCTGATACGGAATTTGACAATCCGGTCGGTCACTTTCTGCTCCGCATCCATCCCGCCCAATATATAATATTCCCCGCCTGCCTTCGCGAGACCACGATGGTCCATGCTCGGCTCGGCCAGCCGCCCCAGTTCCTGCCACTGGTCAGTTTTCAGATCATAGGCAAAAAATCCGCCCGATGGCTTCGCCGCCACCCCGTCATAGCCGATGCCGTCATAATTATAGGGATTGTCGCCGCCGCCGGCAAAGATGATCCGCTGTCCGGCTTCGTCGCCAATCGCCGCCATCCGGTATTTCGCCAGACCGGAATGCGAGTCGACCCCGCGCCAGGTAATCTGCGTCGGGTTTCTCGGGTCGATATCGCCACGCCAGGTCAGCTTCGCCGGAACAAATTTGCGTTTTCCATCGGCGAAAACAGAAGCAACCCCGTCGGTGACGATGATGCTGTCGCCCGCGTTCCCGCCGCTATGGCCGAACACCGGTGTACCGGGAAAGGGAGTCGCCTCGGTCCAGGCACCGGTCTGTGTATCGAACATTTGTACGACGCTGACATTGCCTTCGTCGTGCCAGCCGGAAATCAGATAGATGAAGCGGTTCTGGTAAGGCACGGCCAGTGCGTCGTCGACCGGGGTCGGCATATCGGTCTTTTGCTCATAGCGCCCCCTCGCGGGATCAAAGGCGTAAACCTCTGGCGCAGAGACCTCGTCACCATTGGGTGCGACGGTATAGCCGCCGAAGATATAAATTTTGCCGGCCACGGTCACCGCCGCGCTAGCCAGTCTCCCTTCCGGAACCGGCACGGGAGCAATCGCCTTGCACGATTGTGTCGCAATCACGCAGGCATAAGCAGCGTTGCTGGTGTCTTTCCACGTCTTGCCCGCTTTCAGGCCGTTGAAGCTGTATAATGTCGGGCCTTCGGGACCATCGGCAACCGCCACCGCATTATTGGAGATCGGCTCTGGCAGGGCAAAGCCAGCGGTCTCCGACAGGGGTTCGGGCTGTGGACTGCGTTCGCACGCTGTCAGGGCCAGTCCGGCCACTAGCATTGCGGCCGCAGTCATGGTCGGCCATTTCATTGCGCTGCTTCCCTCTTCTTCTGCTGTTCGGCCAGCACATCGCTGATCGGCCGCGAATAATCCCACCGTTCCTTGTAGCGGCTGCGCTCATAAGGAAAAAAGGCGTCGATCTTCGCCTCCACGCCGGCGGCCTGCAGCGGCACAGCGAAATTGTGACGCACGGCGCGACGAGCGGCTTCCCGCGCCAGGCGGACCTGAACCGGATTTTGCGCCTGCTTCGCCAGTTCCGCGACGCCCTTTTTGCGGTTCGCCTGATCGAGGACATTTTCCGCATCGGTCAGCGCCATCAATATGCCGCCGTCATCATAAGTCTGAATCTGTTCGATATGCGCCTCGGGCCGGGCAATTTCGATCGCCGGAATCTCGACATAGAGCGTATTGTCGCGCGCATCCCATCGGACATCATCAGCGTCAAGCTTTGACAAGTCCAGTTCGTAGCGAACCGTGCCGGGCATGATCAAAGTCTTGCGCGCCGACAGGCCGAGCTTGGTCAGCGTGGTGGTGACGGTCGCATTATAACTGGCGGAAAAGACCGTCAGCCGGTTCTGCTCCTGCATGTTCGTGAGGCTGGCATTGGCAATGGAAACGGGGTCGGGGCTGATGCTGCTTTCGACGCGGGAGAAAAGCATCCATGCAAGAGCACCGAGGAGTATGAATATCACGCCGGTGACAGCGACCGGAAGCCAAAGGCGGCGTGACTTCTCTATATTCATCCGGCCATCGCCCAGACTTCACCCGATTGCCCCACACGCCCCTTGTTCTGCAGATCAATCAGATGCGCGCGCACCGATTGCCCCGCTGCGCCTTTAAGTCTTGGATCCAGCCCCTTGTACATGCGCGGCACCATATCGACGATCGCGGAGGGACCTTCCTCGAGCAGCTTCAAAATCTGCCGTTCGCGCTGTTTTCTATGGCCCATCATCCCGCGGACCAGCTGGCGGGTATTGGTTATTTTCTTGCCATGGGCGGGATAATAGACCTTGTCCTCGCGCTCATAAAGCTTCTGCAGGCTCGCCATATAGTCGGCCATATCACCATCCGGCGGGACAATGACGCTGGTTGACCAAGCCATCACATGGTCGCCGGTAAACATGGCACCGGATTCCCGAACCGCTAGGCAGAGATGGTTGGATGTGTGCCCCGGCGTCGCCACCGCTTCGATGGTCCAGCCGTCGCCGGACACCGTTTCGCCATCGACGAGCACGCGGTCCGGCTTATATTCCTTGTCAAAACTCTCGTCGGCCCGCGGCCCGTCGTCCGCCAGTACCAGGGGCGCACAGCCAATGATCGGCGCGCCGGTGCGCGCTGCCAGCGGTGCAGCGGCGGGACTATGGTCGCGGTGGGTATGGGTGCACATGATCGCGCTGATCCGCGCGTCGCCAACCGCCGCGATAATCGAATCAATATGCTCGTCTATCGCCGGACCGGGATCGATGACCGCCCGGTCGGTCTTGTTGCCGACAATATAGGTCTGGGTGCCGGTATAGGTATAGGGGCTGGGGTTGCCTGCCAGCACACGTGCAACAAGCGGTTCCATCTGTTCGCACAGGCCGGTGGGGAAATTCGCTGGGTCAAAGTCCATGGACCTGATGTGGCATATCCCGCCCATAAAACAACCACGAAAAAGGGCGATCCGCAAAACGAACCGCCCTTATGCCCCGTTATAAACGGTTTCCCCGGCTTATGTCATGGAAAGCTGAGCCTTCACTGTGGCGATGCTGTGATCGATTTCCTTGATCTTCCGGGCGCGATCGACCGTGTCATCCTTGCATTCCACCGCCTCGGCCCGCTCTTTTTTTAGCCCTTTCAACGCCGCGTCAAGTATCGCCGTCTTGTCGATCTTGACTTCAAACCCGCCGCAACCGGCCACTACGGCCCAAGCCTGACTGGCTAGGCCATTCTCGCCGCCAATGGCAATCTGCTTGTTCATCGCAATACAGTCGGGACCAGTGACCTTGTTTTTGCGAGAACCAGACCCGTCGCGACTGGATTTGGATGTCGAACCGGCTGTGGCATTGCGGATCGTATAAAATATGGAGGATATCCGTGCAGCCGGCTCGGCTTCCTCTGCTGCTTCACGCTGCGCTTGCCATGCTTCCCGCTGCGCCTCTCTGGCCTCGGCCATAGCCTCGCGCTTGGCTTCACGCGCTTCCTGCATCGCCTCGCGAACCTCTTGATCCGCTTCCCGCAGCTCTTGTTTCATTTCTCTTTCGGCCTGGGCCAGTTCCCGCTCGACCTCGCGCATGATCGAATGCTTGTCCTTACGACCCAGTCCACTTTTGCGCAGCGCCTCGTCTGCCTCGAGGCGTGATTTTTCGGCTTCAGCAACCATTTCCCGAATTTCTTTTTCGCTCAATTTCTTGTCCGTGCGCAGAATGATGGTCCTGCCATCATGTTTGATCTTGTGCACATAGTCTTTTGACAGGTCGGCATTTTTGCGGCCGTTGAGCATCGTGATGTTGATTACGTCGCTATCTGCGGCTGGGGCGGCCGGAGCCATTGGCGCCACCGGAGCAACAGGCGCTTCCGGCGCAAGTGGTCCCGCAGGCGCAGCAGGTGCGAGCGGGGCCGACAGGTCCTGCGGATCAACCGCCTCGGCATAGGTGATTGTCGCGGTGAGCGGCAAGGTAATGACCGTACCGACAGCGACCAGTCCAGCGCCCAGACGGCGGCGAAGCGAAGATTTTTCTGAACGCCCGAGCATCTTGAGACGCCCCTTGATCTTGTCTTTCTGGTTCAGCGGACTGGCGAGCCCCAGACGATGACCGGAAGCTGATTTGGCAATGGTCCGGCCATAGACAGCGCGGACTTCGCGACCGCTTTTCGCCAATATCCGCGCATCGCACGCGGTTTCCTGATCCTGCCGGAAAGCGATCCAGGCGAACCATGCAACCGGGTTGAACCAGTGCAGCGATAAAATCGTGAGGCCGACAAAATTGGCGGCCAGGTCACCCGATTCATGATGGGCAATTTCATGTTCCAGCGCCAGTTCCCGTTCGCGCGGCGCATAGTCGCGGAAAAAATTGGTCGGAACGGCGATATATTTTTCGAACAGACCGAAAGCAAGCGGACCGCTAATGGCCGCTGTTTCCAGAATCCTGATATTCTCGTGGCGACCGATCAAGCGGCCGTCAGACACAATATCTTCCCGGAATTGCAGATAGGAGGCCAGCTTGCTGATGAACAGCAGGCCCGCTCCGCCGAGCCAGAGGATGATCGCGATCATCGTCCAGTCGAGTGATGCCAGCGCGCTGAATGCGGTGGATTGTACGGGCACTGTAGCAACCATCTCCGAACCGAGCGCCATGGGGGCGAAAGTAGCGACAGGTTCGGCGACGGCGGGCGCTTCGAGCGTGAGCGTCGGCATGAACAGTCGGGCCAGCGGCAATATCCACAGCAGATAGGCGATGCGCGCGCCGAAAAAATGGCTAACCGGTTTGCGGACCAGCAATACCAGCACCATCAGCAAGGTCATCGAGAACATGGTGTCCCAAATCCATTGGTTCAATTCGCCGCTCATTTTTTCAACTCCCTCAAAAGCTCTTCAATTTCGCGAATGTCATCAGCGCTCAGTTCATCGGCCTCGGCCAGATGCGCAACCAACGGCGTGACTTTTCCCCCGAAAAGCCGATCCACAAAATTTCGTGATACGCCGGTGAGATAATCATCCCGTTCGACCAGCGGAGAATAGAGAAAACGACGACCGTCGCGCTCGGTGCCGACCACCGCTTTGGCAGCCAGCCGGGACAACAGGGTCTTGACGGTCTGAAGCGACCAGTCCTTCTCAGGGATAACCTGTTCCGCCACTTCGGTAGCGGTCATAGGTGCGCGTTTCCACAAGACTTCCATGACGGCATGCTCGGCATCGCTAATGCGCTCGGTCACGATATTGGTCCCTCCCTTGAGAATCGTCAGTGACTACATCTGTAGTTTCAATGACTACGGATGTAAACAATCAATCAGCCTGTCGATGTCGTTGGTGGACGGTCAGCGGTCGTTTGTCGAAAAGCGGGCCATGGCCGAGAAGCGGCACATTGTCGAAATATCTTACAATTTTACAGCCGTTAACAACAGTTAAACCATCCAAGCCATTGAGATATATGACTTTCGGAAAAGTGGCACGAGCGATGCAAGGTGTATTGCGTCTTTAAAACTTCACACCCAAATCCTCCTTCCAGGAGGTCCAAATGAGCAGGTCAACTTACTGGTCTTCGTTGTCCCCACTCATTGGAAATTCGACAAAGCTTACCCAAGCTTACCCCAAATAAAAACGGCCCGGTCCTCCTAGACCGAGCCGTTTTTTGATTCCTGGTCTGATATCGTATCAGGGAAAGCCTCAGGCCTCCGCCGGGGCGACCTTTTTCTCGGCCATCAATTCGCCAAGCTCACCCGCTTCATACATTTCCATCATGATGTCGCTGCCGCCGACAAATTCGCCTTTGACATAGAGCTGCGGGATCGTCGGCCAGTCGGAATAATCCTTGATAGCCTGACGGACTTCCATGTCCTGAAGCACATCGAAAGAGTCGAAACCGACCCCGAGATGCTCGAGAATGGCAACCGCACGGCTTGAAAATCCGCATTGCGGAAAAAGCGGAGTGCCCTTCATGAACAGCACAACGTCATTGCTGTTCACCACGGTTTCGATTTTTGCGTTTACATCGGTCATAAATATTCTCCTAGTCGGGAACCGCCGTGGTGAGTTGCAGCGCGTGCAATTCACCACCCATTTTTCCCTTTAGCGCAGCGTAGACCGCCTGATGCTGTTTCACCCGGTTCATACCCGTGAAAGCAGCAGACGTGACCTTCGCGGCATAATGATCGCCATCGCCAGCCAGATCGGTAATCTCGACCGATGCGTCTGGAAAGGCAGCCAATATCATCGCCTCAATATCTGAACTCGCCATCGGCATCTGATCTAGCTGGCCTCTTCGATAAATTGACGCCGGGCCTCCACCATTTTGTCGGCCAGAGCCGTCCGGATAGCGGCATCATCCATCTCGACATTAGCCGAGGTCAAATCGCCGAGAAGCTTGCGAATGACATCTTCGTCACCCGCTTCTTCAAAATCAGCCGCAACAACTTCTTTCGCATATGCGTCCGTTTCCTCAGGAGTGAGCCCCATTTTCTCAGCCGCCCATTGGCCGAGCAGACGATTGCGCCGCGCGGTAACCCTGAACAGCATCTCTTCATCGCGCGCAAATTTCGCTTCAAATGCTTGTTCGCGATCCTTAAAATTTGTCATGAGCTTCCCTCGAACTGTGTTGTTACAAAAATAGGCATCACCAAAGGCTACCGCAAGTGCCCAGGGACAATCAATCGGCGACTTTTACCACCAATTTGCCGATAGCGCCACGATCCGCCATTTTCTGGATGGCCTTGCCGGCATCTTCAAAAGCGAAGACTTCCGAAACACGGGGCTGAATCTTGCCCTGATCCCAGAGCTTGAACAGCCGGTCGATATGGGCACGATTGCCTTTCGGATCGCGCATTGCATAAGCGCCCCAGAATACGCCGCAGACATCGCAGGATTTGAGCAGGGTCAGATTGAGCGGCAATTTCGCAATGCCGGCCGGAAATCCGACCACCAGAAAGCGGCCCTCCCAGGCAATCGAGCGGACAGCAGGTTCGCTATAGTCGCCGCCGACAGCATCATAGATGACATCCGCGCCGCCCGGACCAACGGCTGCCTTGAACTGTGCCGCCAATGCCTTGGACTGATCCTTGTCAAACGGAGCCCGTTCGTAAATCACGGTTTCGTCAGCGCCCGCAGCTTTCGCAAAGGCCGCTTTTTCTTCAGAAGATACAGCAGCAACAACGCGCGCGCCAAAAGCCTTGCCCAGTTCGACGGCTGCGATACCGACACCACCGGAAGCACCAAGTACCAGCAGGGTTTCACCCTCCTTGATATGGCCGCGATCGACCAATGCATGGATCGAAGTGCCATAGGTCAGCAAAAGCGCCGACGCGTCTTCAAATCCGACACTATCGGGAATTTTGAATACGCTATTCTGGTCGACAGCAACCTTCTCGACCAGACCGCCATGGCCGGTTGTCGAAGCGACGCGGTCGCCGACTTTCAGATCTTCAACGCCTTCGCCGACAGCGGCAATGACACCGGAAACCTCTCCGCCCGGCGCGAATGGCCGTGGTGGCTTGAACTGGTACATGTCCTGGATGATCAGAACGTCGGGATAGTTGATCGAGCAGGCTTTGACATCGATCAATACCTGTCCCTTGCCTGCAACCGGATCAGCAACATCGAGCATCTCCAGTGTATCCGGTCCGCCCACTTTGGTTGACATCAAAGCCTTCATATCATTCCCTTCCCTGGAATTTTTTTTTGGATTCTATGCCGCGACCGGTTTGAGCCAGGGCTGCGCAGAATCACTCTCTATTTCGTGCCGCTCTATGGCATCGGATTTCGCCATTGTCAGGTCAATTTCATCAAGTCCCTCGACCAGGCACTGATGCCGGAAGGGATCCATCTCGAACGGAAAACGGTCCTGAAACGGCGTCGTAACGCTCATGCTTTCCATATCGATGGTGACCGGATCGGTCTTGGCGACCTCCATCAGCCGATTGATCGATTCCTGCGGCAAGGCAATGGCCAGCAAGCCATTCTTGAACGCGTTGCCGGCAAATATATCCGAAAAACTCGGTGCGATCACGGCCTTTATGCCCATGTCATCCAGCGCCCATGCCGCATGTTCACGGCTCGATCCGCAACCGAAATTGTCACCGGCGATAAGAATCGAGGCATCGGCATATTCCGGATCGTCGAAAATATTGCCTTCCTGCGCCCGGATCGACTCAAACGCTCCTTCGCCGAGCCCTTCCCGAGAGATCGTTTTCAGCCATTTGGCCGAGATGATGACATCAGTATCGACATTTTTCTGACCGAAGGGGATAGCGCGACCTTCAACGCGATTGACAGGCTTCATTATTCTTCCTCATCGCTGCCATAATTGTCGTCGGCCAGATCGTCTTCATCCTCATCAAAATCAGGCTCATTTTCGAAGCGCGTGGTCGGATTTATTTTTGCAGCCTTGAAATCATCGTGCTTTTTCATCTGGTGCCGACCAGCGTAGATCAGCGCGGCGGCGATCGCAGCCGAACCAACGGCCGCACCAACTTTTGCGCCAGTGGACCAGTCACCTTTCTCGTCTTTCACGGCACCGCGGACAGCTTCGGTCGCATCACTTGCGGCTGATTTTGCCTTGTCTCTGGCCTTTTCGCCCAGTTCCTTGGCGGCTTGGGTAAGCTTTTCTTTATCAGTCATTTTCTAGTCCTGTTTTTGCAGTTCGCGCACATCGGTCAGCTTTCCGGTTACTGCCGCCGCCGCAGCCATTGCAGGGGACATAAGATGCGTTCTAGCACCCGGCCCCTGCCGTCCAACAAAATTGCGATTGGAAGTGGATGCGCAGCGTTCGCCCGCTGGCACCTTGTCGGGATTCATGCCGAGACAGGCCGAACAGCCCGGCTCGCGCCATTCAAAACCGGCATCGGTGAATATCCGGTCGAGTCCCTCGGCTTCGGCCTGCGCCTTCACCAAGCCGGACCCCGGCACCACAATCGCCCATTTGACATTGCCGGCCTTCTTGCGACCTTCCAATATTGAAGCAGCAGCCCGCAAATCCTCGATCCGGCTATTGGTGCAACTACC
Organism: uncultured Sphingorhabdus sp.; assembly: GCA_963974765.1. Classification (GTDB taxonomy): domain Bacteria; phylum Pseudomonadota; class Alphaproteobacteria; order Sphingomonadales; family Sphingomonadaceae; genus Parasphingorhabdus. Next base: position 1,358,128 of record CAXBEI010000001.1, on the reverse strand, counting down.
GATGAAGATATTTTCAACCGAGACATCGCGCAACGCCTGCCCCGCTTCGAGCCCCATATAATCCAGCGACTTGCGCGCGGCATCCTGTTTGGACAGATCGACGAAGCTTTCCGGCGCAGGCACGATACCGTTAACCGGGACAACATCCTCCGGACTGGTGCCCCAGGTCACGGTCGGCGACACATCGGCGGCGTTGATCGTGACGCTCTTGTCAAAAGTAGCGCCTTCGTCGGTCGGAAGCGTCTTCCAATAGGCCACGGCCGCATCCCAGTCCGCGCCCTTCGGGGCCATTGGACGGCCCTTGAGATAGGCAAAGGTCTTCTCATCCGGCGCAATCAGGCCAGCCCGCGCGCCGCCCTCGATCGACATGTTGGAAACGGTCAATCGGCCCTCGATCGACATTTGTTCGAACACTTCACCGCGATATTCAATGACATGGCCGGTACCGCCCGCCGTGCCGATCACGCCGATGATATGGAGGATCAGGTCTTTCGGACTGATGCCGGGGCCAAGCAGGCCGTCGACGCGAATTTCCATCGATTTCGAGCGGGTCAGCTGCAGCGTCTGCGTCGCCAGCACATGCTCGACTTCGCTGGTTCCGATGCCGAAGGCCAGCGCGCCTAGAGCACCGTGCGCCGCCGTATGGCTGTCGCCGCACACCATGGTCGTGCCTGGCAGGGTGAAGCCCTGCTCCGGGCCGATAACGTGGACAATGCCCTGGTTGATGTCGCTGGCGCCGATATATTTGATGCCGAAGGCCGGCGCATTGGCTTCCAGTGCTTCCAGCTGCGCCGCGCTCTGCGGATCGGCGATCGGGATCTTGTTGCCCTGCGCATCGAGCCGCGCCGTGGTCGGCAGATTGTGATCGGGAACCGCCAGCGTCAGATCCGGCCGCCGGACCTTGCGGCCCGCCTTACGCAGCCCTTCAAAGGCCTGCGGACTGGTCACCTCGTGCACCAGATGCCGGTCAATATAGATCAGCGCCGTGCCGTCGTCACGCTGGTCCACAACATGGGCATCCCAGATTTTCTCGTAGAGGGTTCTTGCTTTGGTCATAAGTTCCTGTTTTCCCGATATGGGGTTTCGTTTAACCAGATCAATTGTCCGCGCAAGTCAGAACTGGCTTCAAAAGCTCGTCGATAGCGCCTATCTTCGCTCTATGAGCATTTTTGCGATCCTGGCCACTATCATTGCTTCTGTCATCGCGATGGAATGTATCGCCTGGGCGAGCCATAAATATATCATGCACGGTTTCGGCTGGGGCTGGCACCGCGACCATCACGAGCCGCATGACAAGGCACTGGAAAAAAATGATCTTTACGGCATCGCCGGCGCGGTGATGAGCATCTCGATGTTCGCCGTCGGCAGCCCGCTGATCATGGGCGCCAGCTATTGGGAGCCCGGCACATGGATCGGGCTCGGCATATTATTCTACGGCATCATCTACACATTGGTCCACGACGGCCTGGTGCATCAGCGCTACTTTAAATATGTTCCCAAGCGCGGCTATGCCAAACGGCTGGTGCAGGCGCACAAGCTGCACCATGCGACGATAGGTAAGGAAGGCGGGGTTAGTTTCGGCTTTGTCTTCGCCCGCGATCCGGCGAAGCTGAAGGCCGAGTTGAAGAGGCAGCGGGAAGCCGGCGTTGCGGTGGTCCGGGATGCCGTCGGCTAGTTTCTACTGGCTCTGATCGAAACCCAGCTGGTCAGTCCGATACCGGCAAAGATGATCAGCCCTCCGATCAGCAGTCGCGTCGTCAATATTTCGCCCAGCAATAATACCCCTCCGATCGCGGCAATGGCCGGAACGGACAATTGCGACACTGCAGCGCTGGTGATCGATATCCGGGCCAGCATATTATACCACAGGACATAACCCAGAGCCGACGTCACGCCGCCCGAAATCACCGCCATGATGACACCCGGCCAGGTGAACATGGACCAGTCAACAAACGGAAGCAGCATCAGTGTCAGCAGACTGGCGCCGACAAAATAGCGGGCCGTGGTTAGCGACGGGTCGGCGACCGTCTTGCCGGCCCAGCTCGATACACCCCAGGCCATCCCGGCGCAGATCATCGCTATCGTGCTCAGCAGCGGCGGCGCCGTTGTCCCCGGGGCCATCAGATAGATCAGACCAATCAGGGCGATGGCTGCCCCGGCCAATTGCCCCTTTGACGGCACAATTTTCCGGGTCAGGCCGATGACCTGCATGGTGATCTGCCCGGCGGGGAACAGGATCAGCGCACCGATCCCGGCGTCCAGACCGATATAGGCCCAGGAAAAAGCCCCGGCATAGACGAACAGGGACAAGGCACCGACCAGATCGCTGCGCTGCGGCAGGGCCGAGCGCCCTTTCCGCATTCCGATCAAGAGCGAAAGGACAAGGGCACCCGCGGCCAGCCGGACGATTGTGTAGCCGGCCCAGTCAATTTGCCCGTCGGCAAGCGCGGCCCGCGCCAATAGCGAATTGCCGGCAAAGGCGGACAGGGTAATGGCCAGCAGGCAGGCTGTTGCCAGCCTGCCCTCAAATTTCACCACAGATCAGCTGGGACGCGGCAACAACACCGGCCCGCCCAGTTCCACCGTCTTGTGATAGCCCGGTCGCGCGACCAGCGCTTCGAAATAGCGGCTGCAATTCGGACGGCTGTCGAGCTGTCCCAGCGCCGCGCGCCCTTCGAGCATATAGTGCAGGTTGATATCCGCGCCGGTAAACTTGTCCGCGACCAGGAAATCCTTGCCCTCCAGCTCTAGCTCCAGATGGTCGAGCAGCTTGTCGACTTCCGCCTCCAGAAAGCCCTTCATGATATCGGGCAGCCCGCCGAGCATCGGCGCGATGCCGGTGATGATAAAGCTCATGCCCATCGTGCCCTCGGCAAAATGCAACCATTCGAGATATTTCGCCCGTTCGGGATGATCCGGCGCCACGCCAAGCGCTCCGTCGCTATGCCGTTCGATCAGATATTCTATAATCGCGCCGGATTCGACCATGGTCACGCCGTCGACATCCACGGTCGGCGCCTTGGCCAGGCGATGCGCTTCCGCCAGTTCGGGCGGCGACCGCCGCGTCTTGGGATCGCGGTGATAGGTCACCATTTCATAATCAATCCCGGCCTCCTCGCAAAGCCAGATGATGCGGGACGAGCGGGAATAGCCGAGATGGTGTAGCTTGATCATAGGGGGCTCCTCTTTATGTTTGGAGCCGATGTGCGGCAAAGGCGGGGCGCGGTCAACCGGGCTTTGTCATCCGCATTCCATCCACGACCTTCCCTGTTCCCTGCCGAAGGGCAGGGTCCAGAATGATCCGGTGCAATCTCTTGGACTCCAGCCTTAGCCGGAGCACATCAATGCTCGGCGATCTGAGTGCCCCTGCGCAGGCAGGGGTCCATCTCTGCATTTCCGTCTCGAGGGCAGGAGAAGATTGTGCGCAAACTCGCGTCCAGGCAAAAGCCAACCATTCTACTTGCCGCAACTTCTCGAGATGGGCCCCGGCCTTCGCCGGGGAACACGTCAGGCCGCAATTAATGCCCGACCACGCCCAGACTCTCGAACGGTTTGTCATTCTCGCTATATTTTTCAACAAGAGTGGCGCTGGCCAGGTTCAGGCCGATGACCTCGACCTTCTTGCCTTCGTTTTTCAGACGATCGACAATCTTGTCCAATATGCCCGTGGCACTGATGTCCCAGAAATGGGCGTCATGCACGTCGATGATCACGCTATCGATGCCCTCTTCGTTAAACTCGATCGCTTCATAGAGCATGTCCACCGAACCGAAGAAGACTTCGCCGGCAAAGACATAGCGATGCGTGGTGACTTCGACGAAATCCTGAATGGTGACCAGTTGCCGCACTTTCCAGGCGAAGAATATCCCCGAAAGCAGGACGCCGGTGAGCACGCCGAGGGACAGATCATGCGTTGCGACGACCATTACGACAGTCGCGATCATCACGACATTGGACGGCCACGGATGATGGGTGATTTCGGTAAAGCTCTGCCAGCGGAAAGTACTGATCGAGACAAAGATCATCACCGCGACCAGAGCCGGCATCGGAATTTGCGCAACCCATTGACCAAGACCAACGATCAAAATCAGCAACATGACACCGGCGACAAAGGTCGAGAGCCGGCGCCGGCCGCCGGATTTGATATTGATCACCGATTGGCCGATCATTGCACAGCCGCCCATGCCGCCGATCCAGCCGGTGACAAAATTGGCAATCCCCTGACCATAGGTTTCGCGCTTCTTGTCGCTGCGAGTCTCGGTCAGATCATCGACAATCGACGCGGTCAGCAAGGATTCCAGAAGCCCGACCGCCGCCATCGCCAGCGAATAAGGCGCGATGATCTGGAATGTTTCCCAAGTGAGCGGGATTTCCGGGATATGCAGCCATGGCAGGCTGTCGGGCAGCTCTCCCATATCGCCGACCGTGAACACATCGGCCTTGAAAGCCATGCTGAGACCCGCAAGCACGATGATTGCAGCGAGTGGCGAAGGCACCAGCGTCGTAATCCGCGGCAGGCCATAGATAATCGCCAGGCCGCCAGCGATCATCGCATAGGTCTGCCAGGTAAAGGCTTCGCCGGTCATTTGCGGGATTTGCGCCATGAAGATCAGGATCGCCAGCGCGTTGACAAAGCCGGTAATCACCGATCGCGAGACGAAACGCATCAGCAGGTCTAGGCGCAGCAGCGCCGCTATCGCCTGGAATATGCCCATTAATATGGTCGCAGCGAACAGATATTCGACGCCATGATCACGCACCAGCGGCACCACGAGCACCGCTACCGCAGCGGTTGCCGCGCTGATCATCCCCGGTCGCCCGCCGACCATCGAAATAATCACGGCAATCGAGAAGCTGGCATAGAGCCCGACCCGCGGATCGACACCGGCAATGATCGAGAAACCGATGGCTTCGGGAATCAGCGCCAGCGCAACGACCAGTCCGGCCAGAAATTCGGTCTTGGGATTCGACAGCCAGTCGCGCCGAAAATCACTATGAATCGCCATGAGCAGCCTCCATCAAAGATACGAATGCTGCGCCGCAACATCGAAAAGACGTGCCTTTGGAGGAAGGCCCGGATTCAGTCAAGTTTAGAGGCCCGTCCGCGCACGCGATACTGAGCTCTGTGCCCAAGCGCTTCCAGTTCCCCGGCGCAGGCCGGGGCCCATCTCCAGAAGGTGCCGGATACACAGTAGCGAGTAAGTTGCCGAACTCAAGTTTGGCGCCAAATCATTTCCTGCCCTCATGCCGCAATAGCAGAGATGGACCCCGGCCTGCACCGGGGAATTAGCCCGCCCGGAAATCCGCAGTTACGGTTGCTACGGCTGCGATCTCCTGTTCGTGCGCAATTTCGCGCTGCGTTTCAGCCAGCGCCTGCCGTTCCCAATCCTGCATCTCCGGATGGGCCAGGATATGATCGACCCACGCCCGCCTCTTTTCGCCAATATTGAGGTCAAAACTACGCACCCGATAGGCAACCGGCGCATAAAAGGCGTCAACAATCGTGAACCGCTCTCCCGCCAGCCAGGGCCCGCCGAAATCATCCAGACCCTGCGCGAACAGTTCGCCAATCCGGTCTATATTGCGCTGCAGGCCGGGCTCGATTTCGCTCAACTCCGCTCTCACCCCGACATTCATCGGACAGATATTGCGCAGCGCCGCAAATCCGCCGTGCATTTCTGCCGTTGCGCACCGCGCCCATGTCCGTGCGCGTTCGTCTTCCGGCCAGCAGCCGGGATGCCGCTCCGCCAGATATTCCATGATTGCCAGCGAATCCCAGATGGTTCGATCATCGTCTTTCAGGCAGGGAACCTGCGCATTGGGCGCAAATTCCCGGAAACGCTGAAAATTATCCTCTTCGAAATAGATGATTTGCTCGGCAAAGGGGATGTCCAGCGCCTTCATCAAAATCCACGGGCGCAGCGACCAGCTGGAATAGTTGCGGTTGGCAGTGATCAGGGTGTAGGTCATAAATCTGTTTTCTTTGGCCGCTAAGGGCTAGCTACATTCGAACCGGACCACAATAACACCGATATCAGGAAAATTGCACGTGACATTATCCCGAAGAGATTTCATCCGTTCCGCACAAGCCGTGGGCTTATTCTATGCCTCCGTCTCCATTGCCGGATGCGCCCGGGCGCATAGTGCCAATCGTTCCTTTGCCCTGATCCCCGACCCCGCCAAAAGGCTCGATCTGCCGGAGGGTTTTTCCTATAATCTGGTCAGCGAGACCGGCGGCATGATGTCCGACGGCTTTTTCCGCCCTGGTCGACCCGACGGCATGGCCTGCTTTGCCCATCCCGATGATACCGACAAATGCATCCTCATGCGCAATCACGAGAACTGGAACAGCGTCCCGCTCGGCAGCCCGTTCGGCAAGGGCAACGAACTGCTCGACCGGGTTTCCGAGAGCCAGCTCTATGATCGCAAGAAAGACGGCTCGCCCTTTTTCGGCGGCGTGACCAAGGTCGTTTACGATCTCAAACACAAACGCATGGAAAGAGATCTCCTCGTTCTCACCGGCACCGCAGCCAACTGCGCCGGCGGTCCCACCCCATGGGGCAGCTGGCTCAGCTGCGAGGAAGAGATGCTCTCCCCCGCAGAAGGTCCGGGCAAATATCACGGTTTCGTTTTCGAAACCCCGTCCAGCGCCACCGGCCTGATCGACGCCATACCGCTGAAGGCCATGGGTCGCTTCACCCATGAAGCGGCTTCCGTCGATCCGAAAACCGGCATTGTCTACATGACCGAGGATTCCCGAACCGGATTATTCTACCGTTTCATTCCGACCGTGGCCGGGCAATTGCAAAAAGGCGGCCGCCTGCAGGCGCTTGTTCTGACCAACAGAAAAGCCGCCATCACATCCAACTGGCCCGAAGACTGGGGCGGAACGGGACCCGATTCCTTTGTCGTAGGGCAGGATCATGTCGCCGAATGGATCGATCTCGACGATGTCGAAGCACCGGAAGGCGATCTGGCCAAGCGCGGCCATGCCGCAGGAGCCGCCCAGTTTATGCGCGGCGAAGGGCTGGACTATGCCGTGCGAACCGACGGAACAACCGGTGATTTCTACTTCACCTGCACCGAAGGCGGAGCACAGCGCGTCGGCCAGATTTGGCGCTACACACCCGATCAGGGGCCGGACAGCGGACCAGAAGCCGGTGGCTCGTTACAGCTATTCTTCGAATCGACCAGCGCCGATTCCCTCGACATGTGCGACAATCTGGTGATCGCTCCCTGGAACGACATCATATTGTGCGAAGACGGACGCGCCGACCAATATCTGCGCGGCCTGACACCCGACGGCACCATCTACGACATCGCCCGCAACGCCCACAAGGACAAAAGCGAGTTCTGCGGCGCCTGTTTCTCGCCCGACGGCACGACGATGTTCGTCAATGTGCAGGAGCCGGGATATACTTTTGCGATTACCGGGCCTTGGGAGAGTTTGAGAGTCTAGCCAGCTCCGATCAATTCACGACCGATCAGCATCCGGCGGATTTCGTTGGTACCCGCGCCGATGTCGAGCAGCTTGCTGTCCCGCCAGTAACGCTCGACCGGCCAGTCAGTGGTGTAGCCGGCACCGCCCAGCGCCTGGATCGACTCTTCCGCAACCCGCACGCTATTCTCGCTGGCCAGCATCACCGCGCCCGCCGCATCGAAGCGGGTGGTCTGTCCGGCGTCGCAGGATTTGTTGACATTATAGACATAGCTGCGCGCGCTGTTGAGCCGGACATACATGTCGGCGATCTTGCCCTGCATCAGCTGGAACCTACCGATCGGTTTGCCGAACTGTTTGCGCTCGCGGACATAGGGAATGACCGTGTCGAGACAGGCCTGCATCAGCCCGAGCGGGATTGCGGCGAGCACGGCGCGCTCGTAGTCGAGGCCAGACATCAGCACGCCAACACCACCGTTGAGCGGCCCCATGACATTTTCTTCCGGCACTTCGCAGTCATCGAACACGAGCTCGGCGGTCGGGCTGCCCTTCATGCCGACCTTCTCGATCTTCTGGCCGATGGAGAACCCCTTCATGCCCTTTTCGATCAGGAAAGCGGTGATCCCGCCCGAGCCCGCATCGGGGCGGGTCTTGGCATAGACGACAAGCGTGTCGGCACAGGTGCTGTTGGTGATCCAGAATTTCGTGCCGTTGAGGACATAGCCGCCCTGCACCGCTTCGGCCTTGAGCTTCATCGACACCACATCGCTGCCCGCTCCGGCTTCCGACATCGCCAGCGCGCCGACATGTTCGCCGGATATCAGCTTGGGCAGATATTTGGCTTTTTGTTCAGGCGAAGCCCAGCGGCGGATCTGGTTGACGCATAGATTGCTGTGCGCGCCATAGCTGAGGCCGAGAGCGGCGCTGCCGCGACTGACTTCCTCGACCGCGATCGCATGTTCCAGATAGCCTAGCCCGAGCCCGCCGTCAGCCTCATCAACCGTGATCCCGTGCAGGCCAAGGTCACCCATTTGCGTCCATAGCTCGCGCGGGAACCAGTCCTCGCGGTCCATTTTCTGGGCCAGCGGCGTGATCTTCTCTTCCGCGAAACGCCTTGTGGTGTCGCGGATCTGGTCCGCCATGTCGCCAAGCTGGAAGTCAAATTGCGGGGTGGCGATCATGTTGAGTCCTTTGCATATTTGATGTTCATGTAGCAGATAATATCGGCGTTTCCAGCATGGTGTGCCCCTGCGAAGGCAGGGGTCCATCTCCTGCTATTGCGTCAAGAGCGCAGGTGGGGAGATGGATTCCCGCCTTCGCGGGAACACAAGGGTTTTGCGTTGCTCAATATTCCATCCAATGCCATAGCGCGGCCATGCTCTATAATCTTGCAAAACCCCTGATCTTCGCGCTCGAAGCCGAACGCGCTCATGGCCTGACCATCGCCGGTCTGAAGACCGTCCCGATGGGCCCTGCCCGAAAGTGCGATCCGGTTCTGGCGACCACCGTCGCCGGTCTCGACTTCGTCAATCCGATCGGCATGGCACCGGGCTTTGACAAGAATGGCGAAGTGCCCGACGCGCTGATCCGCATGGGCTTCGGCTTTGCCGAGGTCGGCACGCTGACCCCGCTGCCGCAGGCGGGCAATCCGAAACCGCGCATCTTCCGGCTGGTCGAGGACAGGGCGGTAATCAACCGGCTCGGCTTCAACAATCGCGGCCAGCAGGAAGCCCTGCCCCGCCTCAAAAAGATGCGCAGCCGTATGGGCAAAGGCGTGCTCGGCATCAACATCGGCGCCAACAAGGACAGCGACGACCGGATCGCCGACTATGTCACCGGCACAAAAAACATGGCGCCGCTGGCGGACTATCTGACGGTCAATATCAGCTCGCCCAACACGCCCGGACTGCGCGCCTTGCAGGACAAGGGCGCTCTGGCAGAACTGCTTGCCGCCGTGATGGGAGCAATGGGTAAAGCCAAAGCTCCGGTATTCCTGAAAGTCGCGCCCGATCTCGAGCCCGCCGATATCGACGATATTGTCGACGTCGCCATGGAGCAGAAGATCGCGGCGCTGATCATTTCCAACACCACCATCACCCGCCCCGATCTGAAATCCAACAACCGGACCGAAACGGGCGGCCTCTCCGGAGCGCCGCTGAAGGATCTGGCGCTGCAACGGCTGAAGGACTTTCGCAAGGCCAGCGGCGGTCAAATCCCGTTGATCGGGGTTGGCGGTATTGCGACTGCGGAAGATGCCTATGAACGCATCTGCGCCGGCGCGTCTCTGGTCCAGCTTTATACCGCAATGATATACGAAGGTCCGACCATCGCCGCGGGGATGAACTGCCAATTGGCAAAATTGCTCAAACGGGACGGTTTTGCGTCCGTGACCGAGGCGGTCGGTTCGGCGGACCGGTAAGAACCGCCTTGGCCTTCTCCTTTTAATTCGTTAGTCCTGAACCTGTCGAACGACGCCGATCATCGAGACGCGCGGTTCGGACGGTTCACCACTAACGGATTTATAATCATCCATGCAAAAACCCCTCGCCTTTTTCGCTCTTTTCCTGTGCTTTGCCACGGCTGTTCCGGCCCAGGCCGAACATCACCAGACCAGAAATGCCGGCACCGCCGCTTCGGCGCACCCGGAAGCGACCAAGGCGGGATTCGAGATGCTCCAGGCCGGTGGCTCCGCGACCGACGCGGCGATGGCGATGATGCTGGCGCTGACCGTGGTCGAACCGCAATCGAGCGGCATTGGCGGCGGCGGATTTTTCCTGCACCATGATGCGAAACAGGGCTGGATGCAGACCATCGACGGCCGCGAAATGGCGCCGGCTGCGGCGGACTCGACGCGCTTTCTCGGCGAGGATGGCAAGCCCCTGCCCTTCATGCAGGCGATGCCCGGCGGCAAATCGGTCGGCGTGCCCGGCAATATGCGGCTGATGGAAATGGCGCACAGCAAATGGGGCAAGCTGCCCTGGGCGAAGATTTTCGAACCGGCGATCCGGCTGGCAGAGGGCGGCTATGCCGTCAGCGCGCCGCAAGCCGACTGGCTCAAACGTCTGGCCCCGCTCTGGGCCGACTTCCCCGACGCACAAGCGCTCTACTGGAAAGACGGCGCACCGGCCAAGGCTGGCACGATCATCACAAATCCCGCACTGGGCGCCTTGCTGCGCGAATTGCAGGCAGGCGGCGCCGATGCCTTTTACAGCGGCGAAACCGTGGCTGCGATTGCCAAGGCCGTGGCCAATGCGCCGCGCAATGCTGCGGAAATCACCACGGAAGATTTCGCCAATTATCGCGCCATCCTGCGCGCGCCGGTATGCGCCAGCTACCGCGTGTACAAGATTTGCGGCATGGGACCGCCCTCATCCGGCGCGACCACTGTGCTCGGCATATTGGGCGCGATCGAGCGTTTTGACATGGGCAAGATCCATGCAGAGCAACCCGCGCAAGCCTGGCATCTGATCGCCGAAGCGATGCGGCTGGCTTATGCCGACCGCGAAAAATATCTCGCCGACCGTGATTTTGTCGCCGTCCCCGTCGATGGCCTGATCGACCGGGATTATCTCGACAGCCGCTCGCAAATGATCGCGCTGGACAGCGCCCGTCCCGACATGCCGGGCGTTGCAACCTATCCTGCCGGCAATCCGCCGGGAAGCACGCCACGCACCGAAGCGATTTCCTCCGAAGTCGCGGGCACAACCCATTTCACAGCGGTCGACAAGGACGGCAATATCGCCAACATGACTTCCACCGTCGAAGGGCCGTTCGGCAGCCAGTTGATCGCGCGCGGCATGGTATTGAACAACCAGCTGACCGACTTCACCTTCGCTCCGGAAAAGGACGGCGCGCCGGTTGCCAACCGGGTCGAGCCCGGCAAGCGCCCGCTCTCCTCGATGTCGCCGACCATCGTCTATGATGCCGATGGCAAGCCGATATTGGCGCTGGGTTCCGCTGGCGGCAAACGGATCATCATGCACGTGACCAAGACGCTGGTCGGGGTGCTCGATTATGGCCTGACGCTCGAACAGGCGATGGCCCTGCCCAATATATATTACGGCGGATACGGCGTGCTGATCGAAGGCGGCAGTGATCTGGAAGCCCTGCAGAGCGACCTGTCGCGCTTCGGCCATATCGTTGTAACCTCCGGTCTGCCATCGAAACTGGCGGGCGCACAGAAGAGCGAAAAAGGCTGGGTCGGAGCGGTCGATCCGCGCAGCACCGGCGAGGCGGTGAGCCAGCTTCCCTAAGCAATATATTGCCGAGCGGTTTCAACCGCGCTAGTCCTTGCTCTATGATCCAAGCCCGGAACCAATCCGGAGCGTGAGAGAGGAAATGTTGCGTGGGCCAGAAACAGCCGAAAAACCGTTATCTTGAAATCGATCAATATCCCAATCTGGTATCGATGTTTTTCGATCGGGCCGAACAGGGCGGCGACAAACCGTTTCTGAGCGCCAAGATCGACGGCGCCTGGCAGGCGACCAGCTGGACTGAAGCGGCCCAGCAAGTCGCCGCCTTTGCCAAATCGCTGAAACGCATCGGCCTGAAAAAGGGCGACCGGGTGATGCTGGTGTCCGAAAACCGGCCCGAATGGTGCATCGCCGATCTCGGTATCATGGCCGCCGGCTGCATCACCGTGCCGACCTACACCACCAACACGGCGTCCGATCACCAGCATATCCTGGACAATAGCGGCGCCCACGCCGTGATCGTCTCCGACATCAAACTGGCGAAGAATCTGCTCCCCTCGGTGATCAATTCTTCGGACGCCAATATCATCATCGGCATCTCGGATTTGCGCATCGGCCAGTCCGGCGATTTCGATCTCTACAGCTGGGACAAGCTTGTTCAGGGCAGCGACAAGGATGTCGCCGAGGTGACCGAGCAGGTCGCCAGCATCACCCGCGACGAGACCGCCTGCATCATCTACACCAGCGGCACCGGCGGCAAGCCGCGCGGCGTGATGCAGCATCACGGCGCGATCCTGCACAACACCAAGGGACCCGCCGAGGTTATCGAAAGCGATTTCGGCTGGGATGACGAGGTCTTCCTCTCCTTCCTGCCGCTCAGCCACGCCTATGAACATAGCGCCGGCCAGTTTTTCCCGATCGGCCTCGGCGCCCAGATTTTCTATTCCGAGGGCCTCGAAAAGCTCGCCTCCAATATCGAGGAAGTGCGCCCGACGATCATGGTCGTCGTTCCGCGCCTGTTTGAAGTGCTGCGCGCCCGGTTGATCAAGACGGTCGAGAAACAGGGCAAGATGCCCAATTATCTGCTCGGCAAGGCGCTCGCCATCGGCGCGCGCGAAGCCGAAGGCAAACACCGCAAGCGCGACAAGCTGATGGACCTGTTCCTCGACAAGACCCTGCGCCCCAAGGTACAGCAACGCTTCGGCGGACGGATCAAGGCGATGGTCTCCGGCGGCGCGCCGCTCAACCCGGAAATCGGCACCTTCTTCCAGTCGCTCGGCCTCACTCTGCTGCAAGGTTATGGCCAGACCGAATCCGGCCCGATCATCGCCTGCAACCGCCCGCGCACCGGCCTGAAGATGGACACCGTGGGCCCGCCGATGGTCGACACCGAAGTCAGAATTGCCGAAGATGGCGAAATCCTGGTCCGCGGCGAGCTGGTCATGCACGGCTATTGGCGCAACCAGGAAGAGACCGACAAGGTGCTGAAAGACGGCTGGCTCCACACCGGCGATATCGGCCATATCGACGAAGCCGGACGGGTCGCGATCACCGACCGCAAGAAGGACCTGATCGTCAACGACAAGGGCGACAATATCGCCCCGCAAAAGGTCGAGGGCATGCTCACCATCCAGCCGGAAATCCTGCAGGCGATGATCAGCGGCGACAAGAAACCCTATATGGTCGGCCTGATCGTCCCCGACCCCGAATGGGCGCTGGAATGGTCACGCGAACAGGATATGAAATATGATTTCATCGCCCTGCAGGCCAACCCGGCGTTCAAGACGGCGGTGCGCGAAGCGGTAGACCGGGTCAACAAGGACCTGTCCGTCGTCGAAAAAGTCCGCCGCTTCGAATTCGCCGACGAACCCTTCGCGATCGAGAATGAGGAGCTGACCCCGAGCATGAAGATCCGGCGGCATGTGATCCGGGAGCGGTATCAGGAGCGGATGGACGGGTTGTATAAGAAGTGAGGCAGGTGGCGACAGTGAAAGAGGGACAGTTTTTTAGATGGCGTTGATGATCCGCCAGCACAGTCCGGACTGAAAGATGTTTAGAATTATATCAGCGTATAGACTTTTGAAGTCCCTCAAATACCTTCAAAAGAACGATGCCTCACAATCTCGTCAGTATCTCGATAAAGTGCTCGGAGTTCACGACAAACATTTCGATTTTATAATCGCTTTCGACGCGATGGTTATGGGTTTTGAATCTCGTCACGACGAGTCTTTGAAGCGATTCAAAGAGGCTCGGGTGCTTTGGGAAGAATATTCCGATCCTGATAGCCAATACATCGTTCTTTTTTGCCGATATTGGGAATGCATATTGGTTGAAGGCGGAAATTGCGAGAGGTTTAAGAACCAGGCCCTTTCATTGGACACTGGAAAACGTGTCAGAATGTTTTTGAAAATGTAGCCTTCACGGCCGCCAACTGAAGCAAGGTGACAACTGCATCAGTTCCCCTCTCCCTCAAGGGAGAGGGTTGTGCAGACTTGGCAGCTTGCTGCCTAGTCGGAGCTGGGTGAGGGTTTACCGGACCCAAGTTGCATAGCAACCCACCAGCGGAACACCCTCATCCAACTGCGCCTAATCCTTTGGATAAGGCTTCGTATCCTTCTCCCTCACGGGAGAAGGTGAAAAATCGCTTTGCGTCTTCGCGGCTTCGTGTGAGTCCTAAGGGCGCGCTATCTCGGCAAACGGCGCTCGACAGGAACTTATCCCGCTCGCGACCGTTGCATAAGCAAACCCCCGCACACGCTGCACAGGATCTTTGTCCATCTCCTTCCGCACCATCCTTCTCGTCATCCTCCTCGCGCTGCTCCTGCGCGGCTATGAGTGGATCAGCCACGACCACCGCATGCCCTGGACGCCGCTGTCGCTGGCCGATCCGGTCGGGCCGTTCACCACCCGCAAGATCGATGCGCTCGCCGACGACACACCGCAGTGCCACCGCCTGCTCGAAGCCGCGTCGATAGGCTATTCCGACCTGCCCCCGGTCAGCGCCGGGCCGAATTGCGGCTATGCCAATGGCGTCACGCTGACCCGCGACCACCCGCGATCCATCGCCTACAGCCCCGCCGCGAAGACGAGCTGCCCGATGGCGGCCAGTCTGGTGCTGTGGGAAAATCAGATCGTCAAAGCCGCGGCCCGCGAACATCTCGGCACCACGGTCGCGCAGATCATCACCTATGGCAGCTACAGCTGCCGCCGGATCGGTGGCGGCGAGAGCGGCAATTTCAGCGAACATGCCACCGCCAATGCGATCGACATCGCCGCCTTCCGCCTCGCCGACGGGCGCAGCGTCTCGGTCGCCGGCCACTGGGACGCAGATGACGACCGATCGCGCTTTCTCAAGGCGGTCCGTGACGGCGCCTGCGATATCTTCGCAACGACCCTGTCGCCGGATTATAACAAGGCCCACGCCGACCATCTGCATTTCGACCAGGCCCGGCGCGGCGGATCGCGCTATTGCCGGTAATATTACGTATCCCGCGCCCGCAAGCGACAAGCTAGAGCGATATCGGGATCGGGCCCTGTGGTCCTTCATCGATGATCGCTCCTCCGATTATCTTGGAACAGGATCGCGTCCCGCACGTTGGTTTCACATGACGCAAACAGATAAGGAAAATCACATGGTAGATAAGAGCCAGATCAAGGAACATATGGAAGTCATCGGCGCGGACGGCGTGCACGTCGGCATTGTGGACCATCTCGACGAGAGCGGCGAGCGCATCAAGCTGACCAAGAAAGACAGTCCGCAGACCAAAGGCGGGAAAGGCGCTTCCCACCACTATCTGCCCGTCGGCCTGATTGCCGAGTTCGAAGGCGACAAGATCCGTCTCTCGGCAAGCGGCGAAAATGCGGTGAATATGTTTGAAGAAGATAAATAGGCCGAAAGCCCATATTGCTCACAAGCCCCGACCTTGCCTGGCGCGGTCGGGGCTTTTCTATATGTGCTCGCGTCCTTCATCACTGCTCCCCTGCCCACAACACTAGGTAGCTATACGGATTGGCTCTCCCCCAAATTCTGGCGATTGAAGACGGTCAGCCAGTCAACAGGGGGAACGGGCCAGTGAACAGCAAGGCCAGCGCAATCGTCGATCGCATCCGCGAGCTTGAAGCGGAACTCGAAATCCAGATCGCCGAGGAGCGCCGCCTGATAGGCGAGCGGCTCGGCAAAGGCCGCGCGGAGTTTGATCGGGATATGGACAAAATGAACCGATCTCTGCGTATCGGTGTGCTCCGCTATATATCGGAAGCCCAGCTTTCCGTAATTCTGACGGCGCCGTTCATTTACGCACTGCTGCTCCCTTTCGCCTTTCTCGACCTGTCGGTCTCCATCTATCAATCGGTGTGTTTTCGCGCCTATGGCATCGCCCGGGTCCGGCGCCGCGACTATATCGTCTATGATCGCGGGCGGTTGTCCTATCTGAACGCCATCGAGAAAATCAACTGCACCTATTGCAGCTACGCCAATGGTGTCATCGCCTATGTCCGGGAAGTCTCCGCCCGCACCGAGCAATATTGGTGTCCGATCAAGCACGCGCTAAAAGTCCGCGGCCAGCACAAGCGGCAGCGCCTGTTCGAGGAATATGGCGACGGCGCAGACTATCAGCAGCGCCTGACCAAGCATCGCAACGCCCTGAAAACAGACGAGAAAGCGGAGAGACGGGACAAGGACCCCAGTCTATGAACCGGCCACCAATCCCCGGTCGAAAGAAACAGGCCGCGTCAGCCAATCTCCTGACTTCGCGCGATCCCGTTTCCGATATGGCATCAGCGGATGGCTAGCGGGACCCCACCGAGAGATCCTTGGTATAGGGCACGAAATCGCCGAAGGTGCAGCTGCCCATGGTCGACCCGCTCATATTGTCGATCAGCTGGATAATCTCTCCGGAACAGAGCGAGCTGGTCGTGCGCCGGTAGGACATTATATAGCGGTCCGCGCCGGGGCATCCGCCGGGCGGCTTGTTGATATAGATGGTCTTGGCATTACGGCTCGACGAGAAGACCAATATGTCGTCGCTGATCACCGTCATGTTGCGCTGGTCGTTGCGGTTGATGCAGGATTTGGCTTTGCCGGCGGTCCGGCCTTCGAGCTGCTTGTCGAGCTTCGCCTGCTGTTTCTCGGTGAGTTCGATTTTCTCCCCGCCGATCGCGGGTGCAGCGAGCAGCATCGCCGCAGGAATGGCTAAAAGCAGTTTTCTCATCATCTGTCTCCTGTTGTCGATCCCCATCGAACAACCTTATAACAGGATTCGGGCTGAACCGGGGATGAAACAGACAGGGGCTCAGAAATTGTCCTTGGCTGTCCGCCGCTCGCCCAGTTCCGCCGCCGAGGCCGCGCGCATGAACGGGTTGGTGGCGCGCTCTTGCCCGATCGTCGTCGGCACGGTGGCCTCGCCACGGGATCGCAGGGTCAGCACCTCGGCCATCCGTTCTTTCAGGGCGAGATTGTCCGGCTCCGCGACCAGTGCATATTCGCCGTTGCTCTGGGTATATTCATGGGCGCAGTAGATTTTCGTGTCATCCGGCAGCGCCTCGAGCTTGCGCATATTGTCGTACATTTGCTCCGCCGTGCCCTCGAACAGCCGCCCGCAACCCATGGCGAACAGCGTATCGCCGACGAAGGCCACTTTCGCGGACGGGATGTAAAAGGCGATATGGCCGGCGGTATGGGCGGGTACGTCGATGACATCGGCAACCACGTCGCCGAGTTTCACGGTGTCGCCTTCCTTCACGAATGTGTCGAGCGTCGGGATGCGCTCCCGCTCCGCTTCGGGGCCGGTGATACGACAGCCGGTGGCCTCCTTGATCGCCGCATTGCCGCCGGTATGATCGGGGTGCCAGTGGGTGTTCCAGATCTGGGTGATGATCCAGCCGCGTTTTGCGGCCTCGGCCAGTACCGGCTCCGCGACCGCGGGATCGACGACCATTGTCTCGCCGGATTCGGGCTCGTGGACCAGCCAGACATAATTGTCGGACAATACGGGAATTCGGATGATTTCTAACATGACCGGCAAATTACTCCGCAAATTTAAAGCTGTCGATGCTTAACCGCAAAATAAGAGTTTTTCCCTATTCGATCAGGCTCTGCAGCAGTGATTTTGGAAAGGGGCGTCATTTGCGCTTGTTTATCGCGTTTCTGGCCTATTTGTGCCTCTGTTCCCCGGCTCTTGCCGAGGTTCCGATGTCGTACAGGCTGTGCACGCAAAGCAGCGCGATGGATGTTACAGCGTCGGCATTGCTGAAGTCGGGCAATGCCTTTGACTGCTCCGACAATAAATATGCCGTCAAAGGTCCTCGAGTCTGGGTAAAAATCCCCTTTCTCGCTGACGCCCTGCCCGCTGGCACGGTCGAGGTCCAGGGCGACAATAATGGCCTGACCACAATGCAGGTGCATGCGGTGCTCGACGATGGTTCGCTTCTGTCGTCAAGCTTCTCCGAACAAGAGGTGATAGATAGCTGGCGGCCGAAAGGTCATTACGGGCTTGCCGTCCCGGGCACGGAAAACCCGGAATTGCGGAGCCGGATAAAGAATGTCTATGTCGCGATTGATGACCCGAAAGTGGCTAGCAGCATGTCGTTGATCCAGCTTGCCTCGAAAGAAAAATGGGACGGCTTGAAGCTGCCGCTCTCGATCATGTTCGGCTTTCTTTGCGGCATGGCCATAATGCCACTCTTCTACCATGCCTTTTTCTACGGAGCCCTGCGTTACAGTTTCATGCTCTGGCACAGCGCGATCATCGCGGCGACTGTCGTCTATACATTCAGCTCGTCCGGCCTGATGTTCCTGGCCTTTCCCGAGACCAGTTTGCTGACCAAGATGCTGATCAATTACTGGGCCCTCGCTATCGCGGTTGCTGCCAGCGGCTTTTTTCTGGTGCGCTTCGTCGAACAGGGGAAAATTGCACCCTGGTTGCGAAACGGCATTATTCTGACATCAATTCTGCCAGTCCTCGTCACCGCATTCGTCCTGAGGATCGACGATGGCTATAATATGGACGCCCGCAACTATTATCACGCGTCCTTTCTGCCCGCATTTTTTGTCGTCCTGTACGCGATGGGGCACGCGCTGCGCCGCGGCAGCAAGGCCATCTGGTTTCAGATCGCCGGCTGGACGCCAATCGTTTTTTTCGGACTGGATCGGGTAGCGCGTGGCATGGACCTGTATATCGGCTGGCCGGCGCTCGACTATGGGCTCTATTTCGCGCTGGTGATGGAAACCATCATTCTCGCGCTTGGCGTGGCCAATCGCATTCTCCGCCTGCGTCAACAGCATGAAGATACCTTGCGCAAACAGGTCGAGCTTACCCTGCTCGCCGATACCGACGGCTTGACCACAATCAACAATCGCCGCTCCTTCGAGAGAGAGTTTCGACGCGACCAGCAGGAGCATCGCTACAGTCACCTTGCCATTTTCGATATTGATTTCTTCAAGCGGGTCAATGACCGCTACGGTCACGAGGTCGGCGACGAGGTATTACGGGTTGTCGGCAGGGAGCTGGAAGCGACGCAGCATTTTGCGGCCCGCATCGGCGGTGAAGAATTCACGTTGCTGATGCAGAATGACAGCCGGGAAAGTCGCAAAAACTGTCCGGCAAATGCTCTGACCGAAATATGTGAAACGCTGATCAGGTCGGTGCATGATCAGGTACCGGAAATCCGGGAGCCCGTGACCTTTTCGGTCGGCTGCGCCCCGATCGCCAGACGCGCTTCGCTGCGCAGCGTGATGGCTACGGCCGACCGGCGCCTGTATGACGCCAAGAATAACGGTCGCAACCAGATTGTCTGGATCGATATTTCGACGACCAAGGCAGCCAAGCCAGTCGGGACCGCTTCCGTATAATCGCGGTCAGGCGCTTACCACTCGCCGATATTTTCCATGCTTGCCCAGGGTTCCTGCACCGGGAGCTTCTCGCCCTTTTGCAGTAGTTCGACAGAGATATTGTCGGGCGAGCGGACGAACGCCATATGACCGTCACGCGGAGGACGGTTGATCGTAATCCCTGCGTCCATCAGGCTCTGGCACAAGGCATAAATATCATCGACGGCATAAGCGAGATGACCAAAATTGCGGCCACCGTGATATTGTTCGGCAGGGCTGCCATCTTCCGCGGGCCAGTTATAGGTCAGTTCGACTTCCGCGACATCCTTCTGCCCCGGCCCGGCCAGAAAAATCAGCGTGAAACGCCCTTGCTCGCTATCATAGCGGCGGACCTCCTCCAGACCGAGATGCCCGAAAAAGGCGACGGTTGCCTCCGGATCGCTGACCCTGAGCATGGTGTGCAGATATTTTATAGTCACAGATATTCTCCATTCGTCGCTATTCAGAAACAGTTCATCGCAGCTATCGCAAAGCCGAACCGGGTCATTTACAACAGCCTAAGCGGCTTTTGAACTGAGGGAAAGAGCGATGAGCGAGAAATTTATCGAGAGCAAAAACAAGGTCTGGCTGGCGAGCGCCGGCCTGTTGACCGTTGGCCTGATCATTGGCGGCTATTTACTGGGCGACGGCCTGCTGCGCGCCAAAATGGCCGACCGCAGCGTCACCGTACGCGGCCTTGCCGAACGCGAGGTCACAGCCAACCTGGCCACCTGGACAATCGCCTATAGCGCGCAATCCACCGACCTGCAGAGCGCGCAAACCGATATCGACCGCGACACCACGGCGATCACCGGCTTTTTCAAGGAGCTGGGATTCAAGGCCGATGCGCTCAAACCGACCGGCGCCAATGTGAACCAGTATAGCAACAACGGCATCCCCCAATATACCATCCGCCAGCGGCTCAGCCTGCGTACCGACGATATCGACAAGGCCCAGGCCGCCGTCGCCCGGCAATTCGATCTGGTCCGTCGCGGCGTTGTGCTCGAGGATGGTTCAGGCATGAGCTACACATTCACCAAGCTGGACGAGATCAAACCGGAAATGGTCGCAGAAGCCACCAAGGATGCCCGCAAGTCAGCCGAACAATTTGCCGAGGATAGCGGCACCGATGTCGGCGGCATAAAATCCGCCACCCAGGGCTATTTCAGCATCGACAGCCGCGACGGCGATGCCGGCGGCTATGGCGTGACCGACACGCCCTATAAAAAGGTGCGGGTGGTCACGACGGTGAACTTCTATCTGGATTAAACGTGCGTTGCGCACCGCACCAGCGGGGAGCCAGTGTTGAGAAAGGGCTATTCCTCGACGCTGGCCGCGAGCTGCTCGAGATAGCGGGTTGCGGCCCTGGCGGACGGGGTGTCGGGTCCGAATTTTACCGCCTGCTCCCAATTGATTTTCGCGTTCGCAACATCGCCGGCTTCATAAGCGATATTGCCCGCTTCGAGCGCAATCGCCGGATCGGTGATCGCCAGCTTGGCGGCCACTGCGATGTCGGATTTTGCCAAGGCAAAGTCACCCATCCGCCGCGCCAATGTCGCCGACAGCAGCCAGCCGAGCGGATCCTCCGGGACGAGTTCGTGAACGAGAACAAATTGCGCTTTCGCCTGATCATATTGATCCATGGAAACATATACGCGGGCCATATCAAGGTGCACTTCACCCTTTAACAGACCATCAAGCGTATCTTGCGCCAGCGCAGAGCCGAAATATTTCAATGCTGCGGCATGATCGCCGCCAGCAAATGCCGCATTGCCAGCCTGCGACCAGAAAATTCCGGCGCGCTCGTCGTCCGCAGCTTCCGCTCCCTCAGCCGCCAGCACAAAGGCCGGAATAGCCTTTGGCCATTCCTCGCGTTCGGCATAAGCGAAGCCCAGGCAATTGCGCGCCAGATATCCGCCGCCCTCGATCTGCCATTTATTGGCAGCGAGCAAACCATTGTCCGGATCGTCCGCCGCCTGGTCGATACATTGATTGAAGCGGATGTCGGCCGGACTCGTCGGCTTGACCGTCGGCGGATTGACGGGCGCCTCCGGCCTGGCCTCCGATGGCCGCAGCACGGAATCGATCGGGGAACCATAAGGCGTCGCCGATTGCATCAATAGCGGCAGAATTAGCGAAGAAATCATGGATATCATGCCTATTAAAATATTGTTCCGGCGTAAAAATTCATCCCAGTCGCGAAACCACGTCAATCAGTAAGGCGATATCCTGATCCCGCGACAGCCGGTGATCGCCGTCCTTTACCAGATGCACCTGCACATCATCTGAACGGATTTTCCTGGCCGTCTCGAGACTATATTCCCACGGCACATCACTATCTTTTTGGCCGTGCAGCAGTCGTACGGCACCGTCAAACGCGATTTCCTTGTGGAGCAGGCGGTTGGTATCACCGGACTGCCAGAAGGTGCGGGTGGTGACATAGGGCTCTTCGGAATATTCGCTGTCTTCCTCCAGCTTGCCGTCGCGAAGGATCGTCATTTTCTGTTCCTGGGTGAAGCCCCAGTCGGTAAAGTCCGGTGCTGCCGCGATGCCGACCAGATTTTTCACCCGCATCGGCCGCGACAACGCGACCAATAGCATCAGCCAGCCGCCCATCGACGAACCGATCAGGGTGATCGATCCCGACGTGACCTTGTCGATCAGGAACAGCACGTCCTCGCGCCAGTCGATCAGGCTCTGGCCCTCGAAATCACCGCCGCTGGCGCCGCATCCGGCATAGTCGAGGCGCAGCATTGCCCTGCCCTGTTGCTTCGCCCAGGCGTCGACGGCCAGCGCCTTGCCGCCTTCCATATCCGACATATAGCCGGGCAGAAACACCAGGGTCGTGCCTTTCACGCCCGGCTTGGGCGGCATATAGCAATAAGCGAGCGAAGCGCCGCCGGGTCGGTCGAGGTACATTATATCGTCTTCCATAAATTCATCTGCCTGTGTGTCCCCGCGAAGGCAGGGATCCATCTTCTGTCCTATAGTTTAAAAACGATAGATGAGAAGGCACATCGACGCGCGTTCATTCGCTCAAGAACATCTGTCTTTGGAATAGGGTTCAGGAGATGGACACCTGCCTGCGCAGGTGCACCGGCAATCAGCTGGCCGCAAAATAGACAATCCCCAGACACAGGAACGCGATGATCAACATGCCGATATTGGATAGCAGCGGCGGCTTCGGTCTTGGCAACAATGCCGTGAGTTCCGCTGGAATCTCTCCCTTGAACCCGAGCTTCCATTTCGGGCGATCCTTGATACCGTCCTCGAGGCCGAAGACATGGGAGTCCCCTTCTTTGCCGCGATAGACCAGGTCACCGAAAAAATAGGCGTCGCTGCGCCATTGTTGTTCGTAGAGCGCAAAAGTCTTGCCAATCACCTCGATCCGCACCCGCCGCTTCAGCGCGCTGTCGCTATCGATAAGCCAGACTTGTTGAGGATCAGACATGGGGGGAAGCTTAAGACAAGATGCGGTCCGGCGCATCACAATTCTTCGCCCCCTCAATCGCGCAGGAATATCTCCTCGATCGGCATGGCGAACAGGTCGGCAATCCGGAACGCCAGCGGCAGGGACGGATCATATTTTCCGGTTTCAATCGCGTTGACGCTTTGCCGGGACACCTTGAGCCGCTCGGCCAGATCAGCCTGCGACCAGTCGCGCTCGGCGCGGAGTACCTTGAGCCGGTTCTTCATGTGTTGAGCCCGCGAAAGCGATAGAAAAAATAGCCAAAGCCCCACGCAGTTATCAATATAGCTACAAGATTATCCGCGCTCATCGTGCCCAGCTGCGTTTCGAAAACCAGCCACACCATATTGGCAAAAATGGCCGTGATGATGGCGACAATGGCGCCGTTGGCCATCATCTGGAAAAAATAATCCTCGAGTTTGCGGCGGTCCAAAGCGGCTGCATAAGTCGCGATATAGGATATTAGCAGAACGAGCAGCGCCGCGCCGATGATTTTCACAACCGGAGTCACGGTGCCCACACGGACTTCGTTCGGGTCGAAGATGGAAACCGCCAACAGCCCCATGCCCACGATCAGAATGAATCCGAACATCCAGTCGGGTTTGAACAGGCGGCAAAAGCGCCGCCAGATCCCCGGTGAGCCGCTGGCGGTCATCACATCGCCCCCAGGAACAGGACCACCAGCGCCGCCCATATGGCAATATTTTCATTGGGGGTCATTGCCCGACCCGAACAGCGTTTCAATCTCATGATCGTTCTCCATCAAGTTACATAGACATAATGTCATGTTTACTTGACCTGTTTGCTCGATTCGGCCTTCGAAGTCAAGCAAGCATGACATTTTGCATATGACACTTTCCTCTCTCATTCGACCCGTCATCTGATTTGGTTGACTTGAAACCCCAAAAGACTAAGTCAAATCCAGCCCGGTGACGGCTGGTTTTCCAGCCTATCTTGGCCGCAACTTTGACAAACTTTGAGATGACCTGAGCCCATGACCGAGATGATCAAAATCACCCTTCCCGACGGTAGCACGCGTGAAGTGGCCATGGGCACTACCCCCGCACAGATTGCCGCCGACATCGGACCGGGCCTGGCCAAAGCCGCGCTGGCGGCAAAGATCGACGGCGAGTTGCGCGACATCATGCGGCCACTGGAAGAAGATACCGAGCTGGCGCTGGTCACCTCGCGCGATGAAGAGGATGCGCTGGAACTGGCGCGGCACGACTATGCCC
The DNA here is from genome assembly GCA_963974765.1 of uncultured Sphingorhabdus sp. GTDB lineage: Bacteria > Pseudomonadota > Alphaproteobacteria > Sphingomonadales > Sphingomonadaceae > Parasphingorhabdus. The sequence goes on along the minus strand of CAXBEI010000001.1, from coordinate 1,333,926 downwards.
ATATATTGGCAGAGGCGGTGCAGAACATCTTCCCCGGCACGCAGATCACCTTTGGTCCGTCGACCGATGACGGCTTCTATTATGACTTCGCACCAGCCGGCGATCCGTTCACCGACGAGGATCTGCCGAAGATCGAAGAGGAAATGCGCCGCATCATCGCCGCCGACAAGCCGCTGCGCCGGGAGGTGTGGGAGCGCGATGATCTGATCGCCCGCTGGCAGAAAGACGGCGAGACGTTCAAGGCCGAATGGGCCGCCGAACTGCCCGAAGGCGACGAGATCACCGTCTACTGGTCCGGTGACGACTGGATGGACATGTGTCGCGGCCCGCATCTGGCCTCGACCGCCAAGCTCGACCCCAAGGCGTTCAAACTGATGCGCGTGTCGGGTGCTTACTGGCGCGGCGACCAGCGCAATCCGCAGCTATCGCGTATCTACGGCACCGGCTGGCTGAACAAGAAACAGCTCAACGCCCATCTGATGCGGCTCGAAGAAGCAGCCAAGCGCGACCATCGCAAACTCGGCCAGGAAATGGATCTTTACCATATCCAGTCCGAAGCGCAGGGCAGCATTTTCTGGCATCCCAAAGGCTATGTGATCTGGCAGGCACTGGAGCAATATATGCGCCGCCGCCAGATTGAGGCAGGCTATGAAGAGGTCAAAACGCCGCAGTTGATGGACGTGCGCCAATGGGAGCAGTCCGGCCACTGGGGCAAATATAGCGAGAATATGTTCGCCGTTCCCGACGAGGTTCCCGATGCCGAGAGCGATGGCCCGGTGATCACCGGCACCGCCGACATGATGGCGATCAAGCCGATGAACTGCCCTGCCCATGTGCTGGTCTTTCGTCAGGGGATCAAAAGCTATCGTGACCTGCCGATCCGCATGGCCGAATTCGGATGTTGCCATCGCAACGAACCGCATGGCGCGCTGCACGGACTGATGCGGGTGCGTCAATTCACCCAGGATGACGCGCATATCTTCTGCACCAAGGAACAGTTGATCGAGGAAGTCGGCCTGTTCTGCGACATGCTCGACCGTTGCTATCGCGATCTGGGCTTTGAAAATTATGCAATCAAGCTGGCGCTGCGTCCTGACAAGCGTATCGGCAGCGACGAAATGTGGGACTGGTCGGAACAGTCGTTGCGCGATGCGGTCAAAGCGACCGGACGCGACACAGAAGAATATGGCTGGGAAGAACTGCCCGGCGAAGGCGCATTCTATGCGCCCAAGCTCGAATTCCACCTGACCGACGCGATCGGCCGGACCTGGCAAGTGGGAACCATCCAGACCGACACCGTCCTGCCCGAACGGCTGGACGCAACCTATGTCGGCGAGGATGGCGAGCGCCATCAGCCGATCATGCTGCACCGCGCGATTCTGGGATCGTTCGAGCGGTTTATCGGCATTCTCATCGAACATTATGCCGGCAAGCTACCGCTCTGGCTGGCGCCGACGCAGGCCGTGGTTGCGACGATCGTCACCGATGCCAATCCTTATGCTGAAAAGGTCGTCGAACAGCTGAAAGCCGCCGGCATCCGGGTCGAGGCCGATCTGCGCAACGAGAAGATCAACTACAAGGTCCGCGAGCATTCAGTCGGAAAAGTGCCCAATATTCTGGTGGTTGGCATGCGCGAAGCGGAAGAAGGCAAGGTTGCCCTGCGCCGGCTTGGCCAGAAGGAGCAGGAATTCCTGACGCTCGAAGAGGTCGTGTCCATGCTGAAGGAAGAGGCGCTGGCACCGGACTTGAAATCGGCAGCCAAATAACGATATATTCATCAAAGCTGTTGCATTCAAACAACGGCTTTGATGGCTAATGTGTCATTCGCCATCAAGAAGGCTTTATTCCGATAAGCTTTGCGGCTAATGAGCCACCATAGACAACCACTCAGGAGTATTTAACATAGCTGCACCCCCTCGTCGCCCCACGCCGCCCGTCAAAGGCGGCCCGCGCTTCAACGATCTGATCAATTCCGACACCGTCAGGGTTATTGACGACAAGGGCGAAAACCTTGGCGTGATGAACACTCGGGAAGCGATCGAGCGTGCAGCAGAAGTTGGACTTGACCTGGTCGAAGTCTCTCCGAACGCGCAGCCACCGGTTGCGAAATATCTCGACGTCGGCAAATTCAAATATGAGGCCCAGAAAAAGGCCAATGCCGCGCGCAAGACGCAGAAGGTTCAGGACGTCAAGGAAATCAAGATGCGTCCGAATATCGACGATCATGATTATGACGTGAAGATGCGCAACGTGAACAAGTTCATCGACAATGGCGACAAGGTGAAGGTCACCCTGCGCTTTCGTGGTCGTGAAATGTCGCATCAGCAACTCGGGATGGCACTGCTCGTCCGGGTGCAGAACGACATGAAAGAGACCGCAAAGGTCGAAGCCTATCCGAAACTGGAAGGCCGACAGATGCTGATGGTACTCAGCCCGAAATAGAATTTAGGCCTCCGGAAACGGGGGCCTTTTTTTAACCTGCTCCGCTGGCGCGAACGGCCTATCCGCTCAGTCCGGCTGGCTGCGCGCTAGCCAGAGCATGCCGACACCGACCAAGATGGCGGCCAATGCGAGCATAATTTCAAATTCGTGATTGACCATTTTTTCCCTCTGCGGCTGCCCTGTCCTATAACAGGGCGAAGCTAACAGCCGGTTAAGTGGCCTGCTGCGTCAGCTTACCGGCTTCGCCCGATATTGCGCCGGAAAATGCCGTTTCAGATTGGCAACCTTGGGCTTGTCCCAACGCACGATATAGGCCTGGCGCGGGTGCTTCTGCATGAAATTCTGGTGATAGGTCTCGGCCGGGTAGAACGCTTTATAGGCTTCGACCCTGGTGACGATCGGTCGTTTCCAGTAGCGCCCCTTCTCAAGCTGAGCGATATAGGCGCGGGCGGCTTTCGCCTGTCCGGCATTCATCGGGACCAGCGCGCTGCGATAATGTTTGCCGCGATCAGGGCCCTGGGCGTTGAGCATGGTTGGATCTGCAATCACCGAGAAATATATCTGCATCAGCTTGGCATAGCTGATCTGGCTGGGATCATAGACCACCCGCACCGCTTCGGCATGACCGGACAGGCCGGCGCTGACCAGCTTGTAGGATGCGCTGCGTTTGGTGCCGCCATGATAGCCGGAGGAGGCGCTGATCACGCCGTTGGTATGTTCGAACACCCCTTCGACGCCCCAGAAGCAACCGCCAGCGAAAATCGCGACGGCGCGCTTGCCCGTTTCCCCTGCCCCAACGCGCGGCGCAGGGATGATCGTGGCTTTTTCGGCGGCATGCGCCTCTCCGATCAGTCTCGGGGAGGAAGTCTGGTCGACCGGCAAAGCGGTTTGCACACCGGCCCACATCGCACCGAAACAGGCGATGCTCACACCGAACATGATGGTGCGGGAGAGGGACGGTCCGATCGGCATTTAGCTCAGAAGCTGGGAAGCCGCGCTGACGGTGGGCGACAGATTTTCGCCAAGATCGGCAGGCTGGTCGGCGGGTTGCATGAAGAACAGCATCAACGCGCCAGCGATAAAGCCGCCGCCGAGGCTGTAGGTCAAATCGGATTTGAATAATTTCATCATGGTCGGTTCCTTGGGGGGTCATCTTCTGGTTCGATTCGTCCCGCCTGTTGGTTACAGTTTCTAATATAGTTTTCCTGTCGCCGCTGTGAACCTGATCACAAGGTCATATTCAGTTTGCCAACGGGAAGATTTTCTATCGGGGGGATGTTATGTCTCGCGGCAGTTCGCTGCGCGAACGCCTCCGACGGGGTGTTTTTATTTGGGCCTTAAACGCCGGGCGGGCGCATCCGCGCCCTTGGCTATCGCGCCAATAAGGCGCGGCGGCCGCCATCTGTTATTGGCGCCCTTGCCTCGGCTGCGCCTCGGTTAGAAACTAATTAGAATTGGAAGCGTCGAACCGAGCATAGCGAGGCAAGCGCGACCGCGCGCCGGGCGGTAGCCCGCCCCGTCGGAGGCGTTCGCGCAGCGAACTGCCGCGAGACACAGCAACGCCCGCCCGGCGCCTGAGGTCTAAGTCAAAGCCGCGCAGGCCCGCTGGATCCGGGTACAGGCTTCGGTCAAAACCTCTTCCGACGTCGCATAGCTGATCCGGAACGCAGGCGAGAGGCCGAAAGCCGCTCCGTGCACCGCGGCAACCTCTGCTTCTTCCAGAAAATAGGCGATCAGATCTTCATCCGTCTTGATCACCGCGCCCTTGGGCGTCGTCTTGCCCATCAGTTCGCTGGCATCGGGATAGACATAGAATGCGCCTTCCGGAGTCGGACATTGCAGGCCCGGCGTATCATTGATCATCGACACCACGAGATCGCGGCGTTTCTCGAACGCGGCATTTCGGTCGGCCAGAAAATCCTGCGGACCGTTGAGTGCGGCAACCGCGGCTGCCTGCGAGATCGAACAGGGGTTGGACGTCGACTGCGACTGCAATTTGGCCATCGCCTTGATCAGCCATTCCGGACCGCCGGCAAAACCGATCCGCCAGCCGGTCATCGCATAAGCCTTGGACACACCGTTCACCGTCAGCGTCCGGTCAAAAAGCTCCGGACAGACCTGCGCGATGGTCGCGAAGGGAAAATCGGCATACCAGATATGCTCGTACATATCGTCGGTCATCACCATCACCTGCTCGTGCGGCAATATCACGGTGCCCAGCGCTTTCAGTTCGTCTGCGCTATAGGCCGCGCCACTCGGGTTGGACGGGGAGTTGAGCAACACCCATTTGGTCTTTGGCGTGATCGCCGCTTCCAGCTGTTCCGGCGTGATCTTGTAGCCCTGATCCGCTCCCGCTTCGATGAACACCGGTGTGCCGCCGGCAAAATTGACGATATCGGGATAGCTCACCCAGTAAGGCGCGGGGATGATCACCTCGTCGCCCACGTCCAGCGTCGCCACCAGCGCGTTGAACAATGTGTGCTTGCCGCCGCTGTTGGCGGTGATCTGCTTCGTCGTATAGGTCAGGCCATTGTCACGCGCGAACTTGCCCACAATTGCCTGCTTCAGCGCAGCAGTGCCGTCGACCGTCGTATAATTGGTATCGCCGTCGCGGATCGCCTGGATCGCCGCGTCCTTGACGAAGTCGGGCGTATCGAAATCGGGCTCGCCGGCCGACAGGCCGATCACGTCAATACCTTGCGCTTTCAGCTCGGTGACCTTTGCGGTCATCGCCAGCGTGGCAGAAGGTTGGATACGTCCGAGTGCTTTGGAGATATTGGTCATGGGAGGTCCTGTCGCAAGGAATGAGCCTGATTGCCTAATATCATTGCTGCTGCACTGCAACAGGGAGAATGGGTCAGCTGCGCTTTTTCACAAACTCTGCTCGCAGTACGAGACCTTTTATGCCCTCGTGCCTGCAATCAATCTCCTGATCGTCGCCCGTCAATCGAATAGACTTGATCAAAGTCCCGCGTTTCAGCGTCTGTCCCGCGCCCTTGACCTTGAGATCCTTGATCAGCGTGACGGCATCGCCATCGGCCAGCACATTGCCGACCGCATCAACGACTTCCGGACCGGTCGAGTGAGCCGCCGCATCTTCCGGGCTCAGCCATTCGCCGCTTTCTTCATCATAGACATAATCGCCTGCACCATCGCTCATCACAAAGACTCCAGCGCTTGTTGCATGTCGGCGATAATATCGTCGATATGCTCGATGCCGACAGAAATGCGAACAACATCCGGACCGGCGCCCGCAGCGACCAGTTCGTCTCCGGACAGCTGGCTGTGGGTAGTCGAGGCCGGGTGGATGATCAGCGATCTGGTGTCGCCGATATTGGCAAGATGGCTGAACAGCTTGACCGCCGACACCAGCTTGGTGCCCGCTTCAAATCCGCCCTTCAGACCAAAGGTGAACACCGCGCCGCCCTTGCCGCCGAGATATTTCTGCGCCAGCGCGTGATATTCATTGTCGGGCAGTCCTGCATAAGACACCCAGCTGACCTCGTCGCGGCTTTGCAGCCACTGCGCCATTTTGAGCGCGTTCTCGCAATGGCGCTCCATCCGCAGCGCCAGCGTTTCCATCCCGGTCAATATGTAGAAGGCGTTCTGCGGCGCCAGCGCCGGTCCCAGATCGCGCAGTGACAAGGCGCGCGCCGCGAGGATGAACGCCATAGGGCCAAAGGCATCGGTGAAGACCTTGCCGTGATAGGACGGGTTGGGCTGGTTCAGGAACGCGAATTTTTCGCTCTTGGTCCAGTCGAACTTGCCGCTGTCGATGATCAGGCCAGCGACGCTATTGCCGTGTCCACCGAGAAATTTGGTGCCGCTTTCCACGACAATATCCGCGCCATGTTCGATCGGGCGGCAGAGCATAGGCGAAGCCATTGTGTTGTCGACCACCAGCGGAATGCCCGCTGCATGGGCGATATCGGCAATCGCCTCGATATCCTGAACGACGCCGCCGGGATTGGCGAGGCTTTCGATAAACACGCAGCGCGTGTCATCGGTGATCGCGCCCTTGACCTCGTCCATATTGTCAGCGTCGACAAAGGTCACGTTCCAGCCGAATTTCTTCACCGAATGGGCGAGCTGGTTGAGCGAACCGCCGTAGAGCTTCTTCGCCGCAACAATATGCGCGCCTGGGTCCATCAGCACATGGAAGACGATGATCTGCGCCGCATGGCCCGAAGCCACGGCCAGCGCACCGACGCCGCCCTCCATCGCCGCAATCTTGCCTTCCAGCGCGCCATTGGTCGGGTTCATGATCCGGGTGTAGATATTGCCGAACGCATCAAGATTGAACAGATCGGCGGCATGATCGACATCATCGAAAACATAAGAGGCCGTCTGGTAAATCGGCGTAATCCGCGCGTTTGTTGTCGGATCGGGCTCGGTCCCGGCGTGGACAGCCATGGTTTCAAGGTGCGGGGTTTCCAGATGATCGGTCATGATGCGTCCTTGTGCAAAGAAGTAAGCAGCGTGCCTAATATCAATGCGCCCGCACCGCAACCAGCCTTATGATGAGTGGCGCGGGTAGTCCGGAGGATTCTGCCGCTACCGCGCTTCGATTGCCCCCTCGCGCCCCAACCATCCGTCATCCCGGCGAACGCCGGGATCCAGACCGCCGCACCAGAGAACCGTCAGAATTTTCCCGAATTTTTTGAAACTTTATCCGTCCTGCGCGTTGGTTGGATGAAACGGAATAAAGGAAACAGACCATGAGCAACAAAGATATGAACGATACAACCGACCGCGACGAGATCCGGGAGGAATTCTGGGAATCGATCGCCGACAGCCCGTTCGTGATGATGGCGCTCGACAATGACAGCAAGCATAGCATCCCGATGCGCGCGCAACTCGACAAGGACGCCAACAGCGCGATCTGGTTCTACACCTCGCGCGACAACCGGCTCGCAAAGGGCGGCCCGGCGATGATGCAATTTGTCTCCAAGGGCCATGATCTTTTCGCCTGCGTCTCCGGCACTCTGACCGAGGAAACCGACCCGGCGATCATCGACAAGCACTGGAGCAAGCCGGTCGAGGCCTGGTATGAACAGGGCCGGCAGGACCCGAGCCTGCTGACGCTGCGGCTTGACCTCGCCGACGCAGAAATCTGGGAAGCCGATCCCGGCGTCGTCGGCATGTTCAAGATGATGACCGGCATGACCATGAACGGCGACGAGATGGGCGACCATGCCAAGGTGCCACTCTAGGCGCGATCACGGCCGTCTGAACGCAGTCCATAGGGGCCGTAGAAAAACGGAACAGAGCGGATGCCGGCCTCAAAACCGGACACAATCCCGCTTTGCTCCTGCTTCCGCGGCCCCTTGGCTTTTCTTGCGGCGCCCGTGCAACAAATGCCCGGCCAGCGCGTTCATTTGCCATGACGAATATTCTCGCCGGACCCGATACGATTGCCTGGTCAGAAGCGCTGTGGCGGCTTGGCGCTGCGACCCTGCTCCCCTTCCTTATCGGACTGGAGCGGTTCATCCGCCGGAAGCCGATCGACTTCCGCCCCTTCGTGATCATCTCCGTCGCCGCCTGCGCGCTGGCGATCGGCGCGATGGAATTGCTTGAATCGACCCGCGACCCGCAAAGCGATATTGACCCCAGCCGCGTTTTCGAGGGCGTGATCACCGGCATCGGCTTTCTTGGCGCCGGCGCGATGTTTCGCGAGGGCAGCTTCGTCCAGGGTGCGGGATCTGCCGCGTCAATATGGGCTGCGGGCGCAATCGGTCTCATCTGCGGCTTCGGGGAAATCTGGCTGGCGGTGATCATCACCGCCGTCATCCTCACCGTTCTGATCACCAGCGCGCCTTTCACTTCCCACTGGGACCCGGGAGAAGAAGACGGGAAGCCGCCGTCTTGAAAGGGCCCCCTCACAGCATCAACCACCAGCAAGCAAAGGAGACTATCATGCCAGCCCAATCCAAAGCCCAGCAACGCGCCGCCGGCGCGGCCCTTTCCGCCAAGCGCGGCGAGACCAAAGTCGGCGACCTCAAGGGCGCGTCCAAGGACATGTACGATAGCATGACCGAGAAGGAGCTAGAAGATTATGCCAGCACCGATCACGACGGCCTGCCGGAAAAGGTTGAAGACGACGACTAGCCTGCGGCAATAGGCCGGGACACGACCCACCTATCATCTGCGCCCAAAGCAGATATCAAATGGCGCTTTCAGCCTTGGTAAGCGGCTCTTTCCACTGCATCCAGGACCTTCATCGCGCTTTTGTCGCCGAACGGGAAAAATTGCATGAGAACCAGGCCCGTGACTCCACTGGCCGGATCAATCCAGTAATAGCAGTTCGCAAGCCCGGCCCAGGAGAGACTGCCCGCCGCGCGACCAGCAGGCCCTTTTTCGGGATTGATCAGGAAGCCCAGACCCCATTGCGTATCCATGTCCGGAAAAGGATCAAAGGTTTCTGCCAGGAATGGAACAACGCTTTCCATACGACCGACCTTCATCGACCCGACATGGTTGCGCGACATTGTCGCGACCGTCTCTGCATCCAGAATTCTGGCGCCGTCCAGCGTGCCTTGATTGAGGATCATACGCATGAACTGCATATAGTCCGCGGCAGTGGAATAGAGACCACCGCCGCCGGATTGAAATTCCGCGCCATCAACACCGCCTATCTCAAACGAAATAGGAACCAGACCGCCCTCTGTGCGGGAAAGCAAAGATACTCTGCGGCCGACCTTTTCCGGCGGTACAGAGAAGCCTGTGTCGTGCATCGATAGGGGAGCGAGAATATGTTCTTCCATATAGTCGCCAAGCGTTTGCCCGCTGACCGATTCCACCGCGCGACCGACCCAATCCGTGCTGACTCCGTATAACCAGTCCGAGCCGGGCTCGAAGAGGAGCGGCGAAGAGATGCTGGCAATTGATCCGGGAGCGACTTTACCCTGCGCCTTCGCCATTTTTTCGCTGGTAAAGGAATAGCCCAGACCGGACGTGTGGGTCAGCAGATGTCGCAACGTGATCGAGGTCTTTGCAGGGCTCAGCCGGGCATTGCCGTCCTCGTCAAAGCCTTCGAGCAGATCGGGGTGGGCAAGCTCGGGAAGAACCGCACCAATTGGTTCGTCGAGCGCCAGCAAACCGCGTTCGACCAGCTGCATCGCTGCAACCGACGTAATCGCCTTGGTCATCGATGCGACGCTGAATATATCGTCCAGTGCCATGGTCCTGCCCGTAGCGGGATCGGAGATGCCAGCGGCTGCGGAAGCCAAAAGCCCGTTACGATTGCCAATCATGGCCACCGCTCCGGCGAGCGCATTTTCTTCAAGGGCGTCTTCGAGGGTTTTTTGCAAATCAGTCATGCACGAGCGCATAGCAACGCTCGCTCGCAAATCCACTCTCAAATGTTCTTCTTCATCACCAAAGGCGAAGCGGACCAGTTCGTCCTTTTAACATATTCGATAATGTGATCGCGATAAAATGCTGCTAGGCCATCGATATGAAATATCCAAAATTGCTAGAGCCACTCGATCTTGGCTTCACCACGATAAAAAACCGCTCGATCATGGGCTCCATGCACACCGGCCTGGAGGAAATGGATGGCGGCTTCGAGCGGATGGCTGCTTATTTTGCCGAAAGGGCAGCCAATAATATCGGCATGATCATCACCGGCGGGATCGCCCCCAATTCCGAAGCATCGATGGGCGGCGCTATGATGTCCAGCGATGAAGAAGCCGCCAAGCACCGGATGGTCACGGATGCCGTGCACGGCGCTGCCGATGATGTGAAAATATGCATGCAGATTCTCCACCCCGGTCCTTTGGCCAACAATAAAGACATGGTCGCACCGTCGGCTGTACGATCCCGAATTGCCAGACATCCCCCAAATGAACTGGATAAAGCCGGCATCCAGAAGCAGATTGACGATCATGTGAATTGCGCGGTGATGGCCCAGAAGGCCGGCTATGACGGCGTCGAGATTATCGGATCGGCCGGCTATCTGATCTCGACCTTTCTGGTGCGCAAAACCAATTTGCGCGAAGACGAATATGGCGGCTCTTTCGAGAATATGATGCGCTTTGCCATCGAGATCGTCGAGCAGACGCGGGCAGCGGTCGGCCCGGATTTTATCCTCATTTTTCGTATCGCGGCGATGGACATGCTCGACGGCGGCATGAGCTGGGAAGAAATTGTCGCATTGGGCAAGGCTTTGGAAAAGGCCGGTGTCACGATCATTTCGACCCATTTCACCTGGCACGAGAGCGCCGTCCCGACGATCGCGACCATGGTGCCCCGGGCCGCCTTCACCTCGGTCACCGGCCGGTTGCGCAAGGAACTGAGCGTGCCGATGATCACCTCCAACCGCATCAATATGCCCGATGTCGCGGAAGCGGTTCTGGCGCGCGGCGACGCTGATCTGGTCTCCATGGCCCGGCCCCTGCTCGCCGACAGCGAATTCATGCGCAAGGCGGTCGAAGGTCGCGAGGACGAGATCAACACCTGCATCGCCTGCAATCAGGCCTGCCTTGATCATACATTCATGGGCAAATTGACGACCTGCCTGGTCAATCCCCGCGCCTGCCACGAAACCATCTTGAACTATGAACCGGTCAGTCATGCGAAGCGGATCGCGGTTGTCGGCGCCGGACCGGCTGGTCTCGCCTATGCTACAGTAGCGGCCCAGCGCGGCCATGCTGTCACCTTGTTCGAAGCATCGTCTGAAATAGGCGGCCAGTTCAATCTGGCGAAAACCATTCCGGGCAAAGAAGAATTTTACGAGACTCTGCGCTATTATAACCGGATGATCGCGGTGCATGGCATCGACTTGCGGCTCAACACGAAAGCAGACGTCGCCGGGCTGCAGGCCGAAGGCTTTGACCATGTCATTGTCTCGACCGGCATCAAGCCACGCACCCCGGATATCGAAGGCATCGATCACGAAAAGGTCGTCAGCTATGTCGACGTGATCAAGGGCAACAAGCCGGTTGGCAAAAAGGTCGCCATCATCGGCGCCGGCGGCATTGGCTTCGACGTCTCCGAACTGATCAGCCATGCCGGTGTTTCCGGCGCGCTCGACCGCGATGTCTTTGCCGCAGAATGGGGTGTCGATTTCGAAAACCACCCCCGCGGCGGTGTCACCGGCGTCGAGCCCAAGGTAGTGAAATCCGATCGCGAAATCACCCTGTTGCAGCGCAAGGACAGCCGCGTTGGCGCCGGCCTTGGCAAGACAACCGGCTGGACCCATCGCATCACGCTGACAAGGCGCGGTGTCGGCATGATGAACGGCGTCGAATATGTGAAGATCGATGATCAGGGCCTGCATGTTCTGCAAGGCGGTCAGCCGGAGCTTCTCGAGGCCGATACCATCATCATCTGCGCCGGTCAGGATCCGCTGCGCGAGCTGCATGATGATCTGCAGCAGGCGGGTATTTCATCCGAACTGGTGGGCGGTGCCTTTGAAGCGATGGAACTGGACGCGAAAGCGGCGATCAATCAGGCCAGCTATATGGCCGCCGCGATCTGACCGGCCAGCGGACCGGTCACAGACCTTCCGAGAGCAGCCGGGTGATATTCCGCTCCTATCCAGCCAGATCGAAAAAAGCCGGGCGAAATCACTTTCGCCCGGCCTTTTATGCGGCACAACGGTTAGCCGCTGCTTACCAGTAAGGCGTTACCGTCCAGTAATTATAGACGCTGGACTGATATTCCCGGTCATAGGCACGGTCCGGCTCGTTGCCGGCAAAGCGCGGCGCGTCCATCAGTTGTTCCTTGGTAACATCGATCCGGTAACCGTCTAGATCAGTGTCATAGTCAAGCTTTGACCATGGGATACTATGCTTCTCGTCACCAATGCCGAGAAAGCCGCCAGCGGAAATGATCACATCAGTAACATTGCCGCCGCGCTTGTCGATCAGCAGCTTGTCAACCGAACCGATCTTGTCCTTGTCCGAGCCGTAAACGGCGGTGCCATCGACGCGGTCGCTGGCGATTACACTGTGGTTTTTTTCATCCTGTAACATATCATTTCTCTCCTCTAGAGTTCAGGGCCCCTTACTGTCGGGGGTAGTCCCGTGGCGGTCCGTATAAAGGGGGAGGACCGATGCCATGTGGCTACAGGGAATCTACGGACGTCCACGCAGATCGTTCCGGGGATTTTACGAATTTTTTGATTGTGGAAAAAATCGCGGGATGCGGCACCTGTTTGCCCCCGAAGTCAGCCGACACACCTCCGGAAAATTGAACAGTTGCGCCAGAAGCCGGTTGATGTAATTCTTCTATATGCCGGTTTCAGCAATCATCCGGCGTCACTTGCCTGAAAACCACCCTACTGAACCGAACTTCCAATCCCGAGGAACGAGCATGATGAATTTGAAGATGACAGGTGCAGCCCTGACTTTGGCGATAGCCATGATCGCCGGCGGTCCGGCATCGGCAACGACAGTGAAAGCCGCCGCCTCAGCAGCGGCGGTTGCAGAGCCCCATCCAGCGAAGCCCTCCTTCATCCCGGCAGATTTCAACGCTCCGACCCTGGTCGAAACAGGGGATTTCAAGCTCGTGCCACTGGGCCCGGATCTGGTGGATGTCGATTTCGCCGCCTATATGTCCTCGATCGACCATTTGCAGACGACCTTCACCCGCAGCACCGGCTGGCCGCACAAGGACATCTCCGCTGCCGACGCGATGCAGGACATGGAAAATGAACAGGCGCGGTTTGAGGGCCGCAAATCCTTTGCCTATGCCGTTCTCACGCCGGATGGCAGTCGCGAACTTGGCTCCCTCTATGTTCAGCCAAGCAATGTCGAAGGCTATGATGCGATTGTCAAAATGTGGGTGACCAAGGCCGAATATGACGCCGGCTTCGACGCCGAACTATATGACTGGGCAACCCGCTGGGTAGAGAAGGAATGGCCATTTGAAAATGTCGCCTATCCCGGACGCGCGATCGCGTGGGACGAGTGGGATGCTCTCGTCGCAGCAGCCAGGGCTGGAAAAGCAGCGCCAGCGGAATAGAAACGCTGAGAACCCAAGCGGCTGGATGGAGAGTGGTAACGTTGCTTCATCAACCCGAGCGGCACGCCCAGATGCAAGATGGATATCCTCAACTGATCGCTTTGGGGCAGACATGGAATGACGGCTCGAATTTTGCATCCAATCCGTTCGAATGACCGAAATTGGGTGGGGAACGGACATTTGATATATGGAAATTGGACGGCGGTTCTCGGGCCGTTCGCGGAGTGTTTGCTTAAGCGCCTTCGATCCAGTTAGCTGACAACAAATATCCAGCTTCTGTAATGACAAGTATCACCCAATTGTACTTGCGCGCCCTATTCTGGAACCGTCGCACATGTTTTTTCGAGTCCATCGATATTAGGTACAACCTGTTTAACCCAGGCCTGTCTGTATGATTGCAGTTTGCTAAATGAAATTCCGCTCAATTCCTTGGCTCTATCGTTATATTTACAGGTACCCTGAATCCAAGGGAGAGACGGTCTCTCTGGCGCCAGCTCAAGATAGCTGGCAGTCACATAATATGAGGCCTGAAATTCCGCGAAAGCTGCAAACTGGGTTAGCTTACTATCCGGCCCATGTTTTTTCAGCATTTGTTTATAATAAACAGCTGATGTCGGTATCGAAAATAGACACTTCCTTCTCGTTGTCTCCGTCATACCATTATCCGTTAGGGATTTTGTACAGCCCTCAAGAGCATATGTAATTGTTTCAAATGTCACTTGGTAGTCTCTGCACGTTTCATCGTCGCAGTTCGCAGAGGCAGGCACGGATGAGAAAAATGAGACGATTGCTACAAAACAAATGCTCTTCACTAAACGAGACAAAATTCGCATGGCAAAAACACATCCTATATTTGGAACCAGGTTGATGCAGTAAGCTCTGAAAAGTTTTCACGCAAATGACAAACAGCGTTAGAATTGGCTGATGATATCTTTGAACGCAGCGGTTTGCTTTACGTTCGGTTTACGGATGATTTTCTCATCATGGCGCGTTTACGCTCGTCAATCCGCCGGGCGATGGGGTGGCTGACGCACGAGCTGAACAATCTCAAACTGGAAAAACACCCCGACAAGGCCTTCATTGGGAGGATCGAAAGGGGTTTTGATTTTAGGGATATCATTTTGCACAGGAGCGGTTGCGCCTCGCGGCGATGACACTCGATGCTTTTCATGATAAATGCTATCGGCTTTACAAGCAAAAGCGCTTACGAATTGGTGCGCTTGAGGCATATATTAAACGATGGAGAGCATGGGCTAAGGGCGGATTGGGTGAGCGGAAATTAGATTGTGACCCGTGGTTGGATAATTTATCCCCACCCCCAAGCCATTACGTCTATCTATAGCGCCTCAGGATAGGACTCTCCTTTGGTGCCCGGCGGCTCCTTCCGAGATGTTATCAGCTCGGGCCTGCGAATGTGGTATTCTCGTTGGTGCCCGGAACATTTTTGCCAAATGTTTCTTTTGCGGCTTGTAAATCTATCAGTCTCGGCTTTTCGTACTTCCTTTTTTTATTCGTTCCGCCGCTCGGTAGGGTGTGGCCTGATGTCATAGGCATTAATCTAGTCCTTTTGCCTGATTTTGTCGGGTTGGAAAAATCCATTTCTAGTGAAATTTTGGTATGTGAATTGGGGATTGAACTCAATGTGTCGATGTGGAGACATGGCGTGCAGAGAGGCTAGAAAGGCGCTTTTTTGGATTTTAATAATCCCCGTGGGTATGACCGCTATTGGGGCGCTAGCGGACTAGCCGCTTTTAATTTTCATCGAACCAGTTCGAATGACCGAAATTGGGTGGATTGCGGACATTGCGTTTCGACGTAGACGGCGCTACCAATCGCCATGGCAAAAGCAGACTACGGCTTACTATTCATCGGTATCGTTCTGAGCCTATTCGGTGTCTTTATCGCATTTGATCTCTTAGGTGCTGTCGGAGCAGAGGCGTGTATTGGAGACAGTTCAAGAGCTAACTGCTACCCGTGGGGCGCTGAAGGACCAGCCGCAGAATTGTGGCGCTATCAGAGCAAGAGCATCTATTTCATCAGCGGATTGGCAATCGGAATCTTGCCCATCATTGCGACCGCTTCAATTGTCCTGAGGAGCATCCAGAAGGAGCGACTTACAAGCTGGCATCGTGCAGTGGTTGGATTGGTGTTATTGGCGACGTTAGTCTTAAATTTTGCCTAACAACCAACGTCAGAAATTGGGGCGACTGCGGACGGTCCGATTTTGCTCCGCCACCTCTCCTTTTGCGCCCAACGCGGATATTGGCTACAACGGCCATTGAATTCGCAAACGGACAGCATGGGGGACAAATGCCCGACACAGTTTTGATCGACGCCGGCAAATACACGCTCCGCAAGCTGGAGCCAGCAGACACCGCCGCCCTGTTCCCGACCTTTGCGAGCGAGGCGGCGTGCCGTTTCCTCTCGCGCCCGCATTTCACCAGCGAAGCCGAGCTCTGTGCGTGGCTAACCGACCCGGATTGGAACGGCCGCAGCTGGGTCGCGATCGATAAATCCGACGAGAGCCTCGCCGGCCGCTTTGTCGCCGTCCCGACCGACGATGATCAGGTCACCGAACTGGGCTATGTCACGCTGTCCGGCCGACAGGGTCAGGGCATCGCACGGGCCTGCACAACCGCGCTGATTTCCCATCTGTTCGAACGGGAGAATCATCGCCGTGTTTTCGCCGAGATAGACAGTAGAAACCTCGCCTCGATAGCCTTGGCCGAGCGGCTCGGCTTCACCCGCGAAGCCTGTTTGCGCGAGCATGAGCGCACCCATGAAGGGCTGTGCGACATGCTGGTCTACGGCCTGCTCCGCCGCGAATGGAGCGGTGGTTCCAAAGTGCAGTGACTTGCTGCGATATCACTGCCCGCTGATCCACCAACACCCGTCATCCCGGCGCAGGCCGGGACCCAAATCAGATAGCAGTGCGCAAAAGCATGGACGGTTTAGACCCCAGCCTCTGCTGGGACGACGAATTTCTTCGACCCGATTAACGCAATCAACGCCCCCCGGCGATCCACCCGGCAAACCGGTTCTCGCCCACGCGCAGCCCCGCGATATCCGCGCTCCGGCTTTCAATCATCGCCACCCGCTCATCCGCCTCCATCCCGATCAGATCGAACACAGAAGGGTGGACATAGCTCTTGCGGCAAATCGCCGGCGTGTTGCGCAGGGTTGCAGCGGCGGCTTCGCAGGCCTGCCTGATCGTCGCATTCCCGTCCGAGGCGATCGCGTCCATCGCGGCGACGCTGCCGTGCCAGGTACGGAACATCTTGGCGCTGAGGCTGTCCATGCCCGACACCGCTTTCAGCCAGTCGTTGACGTCGCCGCTGTCGAGCGGATGCACCTCGCCGTCCGCCCCGACATATTGGAACAGTCGCTTGCCCGGAAGATCGTCGATCTGCTCCAATATCCTCTGCAGCCGCGTGTCGCGCAGACTGCAACTGACTTTCTTGCCGCCCTTGGCCCGATAGCGCAGACGCAGGACATCGTCGTCATAGGTAACATTGCGGTTGTCCAGCGTCGTCGCCCCCTTGCTCATCTTCGAGCTACCGCCGACCCGGATCGCGGTGCGGTCGATCAGCCGGACCAGCGCCGCAATCGCCACATCCTTGCTCAGCGGGTCGCTATCGCCCTCGGCATTGAGCAGCGCGTTCACCTTGCGCCGAATGCGCGGCAGCCGCGTCGCAAATTCCGATAGCTGGTCGAATTTCTGCTGGTCGCGAAAGATCCGCCACTGGTCATGATAGCGATATTGCTTGCGCGTCGCCGCGTCATATCCCGTCGCCTGAATATGGCCATTGGCTTTCACGCAAATCCACACGTCGCTATACGCGGGCGGAATGCCAAGCTTCTTGATCCGCGCGATCTCTATGCGGCATTTCAGATGGCTTTTGTCCGGCAGCAGATATTGAAACCCCCGCCCTCGCCGCACCCGCGATATGCCGGGCTCTTCGTCGCTGGTGTAGACGAGGCTGGGGATGCGGAGCGCGGGTTCGTGGATCATGAGCGAAAAACGCCGGCCGCAATATTCGGTTCCCGCTGCGATGGCGAAACTTCGGCGGGCCGGCCACGCGGGCAGCGCGGCTCAGGTGACCCAGTTCAGCCCGATCAGATAGAGGGCCGACAGGACAATCCATGTGCCGTCCAGCGTTTTCAGCTTGCGCGCCCCCAGCCACAGGGCGATCGGGCGGGCCAGAAAGGCACCGGCCACCGCGCCGGGCCCCGCCAGAAGGACGATCTCCCAGGCGATCGTCTCCATCTCGATATGCCAGATGATCCCGACCAGCACGCTGACCGAGGAAATGACGCAGGCGGTGCCGGTGCACAGCAGCACCGGATAATGGCGCATGAACAGGTAGAGCGCGACCAGCTCGCCGACGCCGACGGAAAACAGCGCGGTCAGCGCGCCGCCGGGGATGGCGATGAACAGCAGGATCACAATGTCGATCTTTTCCAGACGCGCCCGCTCCGGCCGCTTGTGGTTGATCGTCCATGTCGTGATGATCAGCGCAAGACCCAGAAATATCGAGAAAATCTTGTAGCCGAGCAAGATCAGCGAGCCGTCGACCACGGTCAGGCGCTGCATCGCCCACATAGCCGGCAGCGCGAAAGCGAGCACCGTCCCGATCACCAGGGCAAAATCGCGCGGGCGGACAGGGGCTACCTGTGACGCCGCCGCCGGCTGATGCAGCAAGCGGTCGGTCCAGCGCAGTCCGCCAATGGTCATGCCAAAACATTGAATCGCCATCGACGCCGCGGTCACCCGCAGCGGATCGAGCGTCATGATGCCGTGCTCGCGCAGCCCGTTGAACACCGGCACAAACACCACCCCGCCCCCGGTCCCCGACGTATTGGCAATCACCGCCGCCAGCGCGCCGATGCCGGGCAGGAACCAGAGCTGGCCGACCAGAACGGGGTCGTAGCTCGCGAACAGCAGGATGCCGATGTAGAGCGCGAGCAGGACAGCGCCGCCATAAATTACGAGGCGGCCCGGTGCTGGTTTTGACAATGGACGGCGGGAGTTGGTCATGCTTTGCGGTTGGCCAAATCTGCGTGGCGACGCAAGCGGGAATGATCCGGCGGGACCGGCTCATTTCCCGCCCTGGGAATTGCGGCCTCCGGAGGCTTTCAAATCAGGGGGACAGCGCAGGAATTACATTCGAGCACATCCTGGTTTAAAGTGCCCTGCCACCGTAATTCTCACCGTAATTCTCGCCGTAATTCGGACATTATATCGGCTGCAATATAAAATCAGCAATTTGCCGCATCACCCTTTTGCCTTCCGGAATTGGGATCAACATCCAGACGTGAAACATTTTTGAATATTCATGATATTCACAATTTCCGCCCACGCCTTCCAGAGCGGCCTGGAATCTTTGTGAATCAGGCAATAATACATCCGCCGATCCGGTGAATATTTGCATGGGTGGTAGTCGGTCATGCGACCCGAACAAGGGGCTGACCCTCGGGTCTTTTACATCTAAAGGCCCAGCGTATAATTCTCCGAATTTTCTTAACCCGGATATGGAGATCATCGGGTCGCGTTTTTCTATTTCAGGCTGATCAGGATGCATCGCGGTGACATCAAGCCAGGGCGATAGCAGGATCAAGCGACTGGGCTGGAGACTTCCGCTATCGCGCAGTGCATGAGCGAGAGCCAAAGACAGGCCGCCGCCGGCGCTATCTCCCATCACGGTCATATTCGCTGCGCCGTGTTTCTCTGCAAGCTGTCCAAATAGTTGCTGCATCTGGGGGATCAGCTTTTCACATTTCTGCTCCGGCGCAAGCGGGTAGATAGGGACGGTGACGCTTGCCCCTGTTGCATCGACAAGCCGTCCAACAAAGTTCCAATGGGCCCAGGACATGTCCATCACATATCCTCCGCCATGTAGGTAAAGGACGTGGTGATCGCCTTTGCGGGCACCTGCTTTTGGAGCAATCGTGAACACTCGATATCCATCAACCTGCTCTTCCAGCACTGCAAACTTCCGTCTGAAGCGTTTCGAAGGCAAGTCCGGACCTTTTTGACGAAGCTTCTCTATCTTTTCCTGCGCTTCGGATGGATTGGAGAAAAACGTCTTTGTGCCCGTCAGTGGCAACAGAAGATTTACGATGCGGGCGCGTAATGAGATCATGGGATAACTAAGCGCAACTGCTTCTGGAATGCAAATAACGATGCCGGCTTATGTCCGGCTTACCTCAACTGCAAATACCAGCACGGCAACGCCATCAGAAGGACAACCCTCTCATCAGACAAACATTTGTCTTCGCGCAGGCCTTGGCCGGTTATTTGGACATAGAACCAAGATAGGCTTCAACGGCAGCATGATATTCCTCTTCGTTCAACGCCCATTGCTGCAAGTCGGCGTCAGCCCACCCGAGTTGCATGCCCGACTTTCCTCTCCCAAGGCTTGAAGTCATGCCTCGTGTTAATGCCAGCGGTGCGGCAGGCATCTGCAAAAGCTCTCCAATCAACGTTTCGGTCGCCTGACCAAGTTCGCCGTCTTCCGCGCAGCGCTGCGCCCAATGAGCGCTCATCAGCTCATCGGCATATACTTTTCTTGCGGTCATAACCCAATCTCGCGTGACCGGCAGGCCGACCTCCCGGGCGAGCAGCGGAGTGCCGTTCCATACGTTGGGGATTCCAAGCGCAAGCTCGGGTATTCTGAAGATCGTATTCTTGGTAATGACCCTGAAATCGCAGGCGGTTGCCAGCAGCGCACCTCCGCCTATTACATGACCCTGAATACTCGCTATGCTCACCTGGGGAATACGGTCCAACTGTTCCAGCAAGCGCTGCCATGTTGCAGTACGATTGCGCCGCGTCGACCAGTCGCCCTCGACTTTCGGATAGGACGTTGTCTTCAGGTCAGCACCCGAACAAAATGATTTGCCCTCGCCGCTAAACACCAGCAACCGGATATCCGGCCTCTCCATCAATTCATTCAGCGTCGACGCGATGACGGAGCGTATGTTTTCATTCAATGCGTTGAGTTGCCTGGGGCGATTGAATCTAATATTTACGATTTCTTTACCGTATGTGACAATGACATCTTCCTGCTTGTCCATCAAATATCCTCATGATTGTTATGTCCGTTGCCGGGGCGTTTACATGCATTGCGATATTGTGTCATGCCGTCAGCGATGGGAAACTATGAGGGCATCACTAATGACAGCGACGATTGGCCGGATAGTTCCCGGGCTCTACTTTTTGGTATCGGGACTGATGAAGGCCACCGAGCCAGCGGGGATGATTGCATGGGTCTTGGAATAGAGTGCACTGTCACCGTAATTCTGGTGATGATTTCGGGAAGCAATTGGGGAATGGTGCAACTGTCAGCGTAATTCTTATACTCCCAAAATTCATGCGGTTGGAGTCAGCCCTCAAAATTCCCGAGGCTCATAGATTGGGTCGGGATACGGTAACCGCGAGTTGATGGACAATAGCATCTGCCGAAACTCTTTCACCGCAGCCTCAAAATCCCTACCACTACCTATATCAAGATCCTTGAAAACATGGATGGTGTTGCGTTTCGATTGAATTCGCTTTGCCAGGTCCAACTCATCAGCGGGCAAGATTTCAGCCTTCTCGAAATAATCGATAAGAACGTGCATGCGGAGGCCATCGGGGTCGAGTAAAAGGTTCTTTTTGCCATGATAAGCCTGTGTTCTCTTCGTGTTTTCGTCGTCTGCTTTGAAGTCACGTAGATAGACGCAGAGAAATAGCTTTAGCGTTCCCTCCACGAGACTTCCTAGGTTCGTCCAAGCCATTATCAGATCGCCGTCGCTGATCTCTTCCAGTGGAATTTCCACCCATCGCTTTAGCGTTTCTGCCATTGAGGCCAATCGATCAAGACGAGACTGTGCTAACATCTGTGCAGCGTCGTGCGGAGCCCAGCCCGCGCTGTCCGACCAAAACTTTGCCATGCCGGTCAACAGCGTTGCTATACGCGTGACAACCTCCTCAACCGGTATATCGTAATCTGAATTTTTTGCTGCTATCATTCGCCCGGTTATATACCACGTCTAACGATCAGCAAATGTGGAGTTAGCCTACGACCGACGCTATATTCCAAATTTCCTCCATTGCGCCCAAAGCAGGCATTAGATCGGACCTATACAAATGTCGGGTACGGGGCGGTTACTGACCGGCTGTTCACGATGCTGAAATCCGACAGACGGCTTTATGGCGACCTGGACCGTTCAAGCCTATGCGAACCGCAACAAATAGGTTCAACAACATCAGCGCAGCACGCCCGGCAATCGCTGTCACAGCAACCCGAGATGTTATTGAAATTTCTCCTGATTGAAGATCAAAATATCACCGACCAGACAAATCGCGACATAACAAACACCACCGGGAATAAGGCTCCAGCTAAAACTGACATGATCAGACTCATGAAGAAGAATGTAAAATCAAACGGTTCACGTTTCAGGGTTGCTTTATCAAGCAACATTCCAGCGAAAAAGGTCAGGCAAATCAGGAAAATCGAGACCGAAAGTTGCAAATATTCGTAGTTTAAAGCGAATATATATTGATAGCCCAGAAACAGAAGAAATAGGAAGCTGGTCACGAAAGAGGCCACGATAATGGACAGCACCAAAAATAGAACAACCTTGCTGACCTTGGCATCGCGAACAAGATACGTGATTACCGAAACCAAGACCATTGAACTGGCAATAATTCCAATGAGATAGCTCCCATTCAATAGAGCGAAATAATTACGAACGGGCTCTAGAAGCACGGGTTAAGCAACCTCACCCTGCACCAACCCCCGCACACTATTCCCCACCAGAAACCCGTCCGCCAGATCCTCCGCGCGCAAATCGGCCTCGACCGCCTGCCCGCTCTCCAGCAATTCTGCGCGCAGCACGCCCGGCAGCACGCCTCTTGCCAAAGGCGGCGTCAGCAGCTTGCCGTCGCGCTCGACAAAGACATTCCAGATCGCGCCTTCGGTGACAAAACCGTCGCCATCGACGAAGATCGGGTGGACGCCCTCGCCCAACTCCTCAACGCTATAGACCCGCCGGTCGCTGGTCTTGTGATGCAGGCGGAAATCCGCCTTGTCGGCCTGCATGGGCACCAGCTGGCATTTTACCGGGCCGTCCTGCGGCGCGGGCATCGGCTTTAGCTCGATTGCCAGCGCGCCGGACTGGCCGAGGTGCAGGCGGACCATCGCGGGCGTGTCCTGATGAAAGGTGATCGCCTGGATCGCGTTGCGGGCGGCGTGGCGGTCGAATTCGAATTGCAGGGTGCGGGCGCTGGTCTTCATCCGCTCGAGATGCGCTTCCAGCCGGGCGATGCCGCTGGCGGGATCAAAGGCCATGGTCTCGATCAGGTCGACTCTATGGCCTCCCCCCGTATTGGCCCCCGCATTGCCCCCCGCACTGCCGTCCCCATTGGCATCCACTTTCGCAAATCTCCCCTTGGCGAGACATTCCCGCCACTCGTCTTCCCCGTTCGAGTCCGCCACTATGCCAGAGCCGAGGCCGATGGAAAGCGTTTCTTTGCCCGATTTGAGGAAGAATGTGCGGATCGCGACATTGAAGGCGGCGTCGGAGCGGCCCCGTTCGTCGGGCGCGTCGATCCGGCCGATCGAGCCGCAATAGATGCCGCGCGGGCCGGAACCACTGGGCGCCAGTTCAAGCTCGTCGATAATCTCCATCGCCCGGATTTTCGGCGCGCCGGTGATCGAGCCGCAGGGGAAAATCTGGCGGATGACATCGACCGCATCGAGGCTCTCCCTGAGTTCCGCGGTGACGGTCGAGGTCATCTGGTGGATGGTCGGATAGCTTTCGACGTGGAACAGCTCCGGCACCTTGACACTGCCCTGCCTGGCCACCCGCGACAGGTCGTTGCGCAGCAGGTCGACGATCATCAGGTTTTCCGCGCGTTGCTTCGGGTCGCTCTGCAATTGTGCCTGCACTTTGGCGTCCGCTTCCGGATCGGCGACCCTTGCGGCGGTGCCCTTCATCGGCTTTGCCGTGATCCGTCCGTCCTTCAGCGCGAAGAACAGTTCCGGCGAGAAGGACAGCATCCAGTTGGTGCCGTCAAACACGACGCCGCCATAGCCGGCCTGCGCACGCCCTCTTATGGCGGCATAAAGCGCCAGCGGGTGTCCGGAAAAGTCCATTTCGGCGCGAAACGTGAGATTGGCCTGATAAATATCGCCATTATTGATGTAATTTTGTACGGTTTTGAACGCCGCATCATAAGCCTCGCGCGACACCAGCGGCTCGAGCCGGCCAAGCCACGCCCCGTTGCGGTCGGGCAGCGCCTCGGCCACCTCATCCGGGCTTAATTCCTTGTAATCATTGAAAATCCCAAACCAGGCCAGCGGCGCAGGCAAATCCGCCGGCATTCTGCCCCGCAACCGCTCCTCCAGCCCCAGCCCCGCTTCATAGGAAAGATAGCCCGCAACATGCCGCCCCGCCAGTCGCGCCTGCGACAGGGACTCAAAACATGCTTCCAAATCTTCCATTTTGTCAGCCCGGATGACCCCCACCGGATCCCGGTAAAGCCGCGCTGGCGCTGCATCACAGGCCCGCACATCATCAAGCAGGACAAAGGGTTGGTCGGCACAAAACATGGTCCCCTCTAATTGCTTTTGCTACGCTTCGTCCATAAACATCGCACAACGGAACAGCAGGAACAGTTTATGACGGGCAAATGGTTGATCAGCATGGTGGTAGCGGCAGCGACGATCGCATGGCAGGGACCGGCGCTGGCGCAGGATATAGCGCCGAAGCCCGCGGCGCTGGTCGCCGACCAAATCCCTGATATTCCTCGGGAAATCGTCGACCGCACCCGGCCCTATATGGAATATCGCACCGCCAGTTTTATCGACTGGGACCCGAAGAGCAGAGCGATGCTGATATCCACCCGCTTTGCCGACACCAGCCAGCTGCACCGCGTTGCCTCCCCGATGGCACAGCGCGAGCAGCTGACCTTTGCCGGCGAACCGGTCTATTCGGCCCGTTATGCGCCCGACGGCTCCGCCTTGTTGTTCGAGAAAGACAGCGGCGGCAACGAGGTCAACCAGATCTATGCGCTGACAAAAGGCAGTCCCGAGCTGCTCAGCGACGGCAAAAGCCGCAATAATCTGGGCCCCTGGTCGAGCAGCGGCAAGCTGGTCGCCTTTGGCTCGAACAAGCGCACCGGGCTGTACAATGACATTTATCTGATGGACCCCACGCACCCGGAAAGCGCCCGGATGCTGATCGCCTCGACCGGCGGCGGCTGGTTTCCGATCGATTTCTCGCCGGATGACAAACAGTTGCTGGTGTTCAACTATGTCTCGGTCTCCGACAATCAACTCTATCTGATCGACATCGCCAAGGGCACGTCGCGCAAGCTCACCGACAGCAATAAACCGGTCGGCTATGACGGGCTGAAATTCGCGCCTGACGGCCGGCTCTGGGCGGCGTCAGATGACGGCAGCGACGTCAAACGGCTCGGTTTCGTCAATCTCGAAACCGCTTCGTTCGAACCGGTGATCGACGAGAAAATCCGGGATATCACCGATTTCGATATCAGCCAGGATGGCCGCTGGATCGCCTTCGAGGTCAATCATGCCGGCCGCTCCGTGCTCAAATTCTACGACATGCAAAGCGGCGAGGTCCGCGTCGTTGACGGCCTGTCGGATGGCGTGATCAGCGGCGTCAAATTCGCGCCCTGGGGGGATCTCGGCATTACGCTGAACAGCAACCGCACCGGCACCGATGCCTATAGCGTCAACCCGGAAACTCTGGCGATCACCCGCTGGACCAGAAGCGAGACCGGCGGGCTGGACAGCGCCGACAATGTCGCGCCGGAGCTGGTCGAGATAGAAAGTTTCGACGGCGAGAAAATGTCCGGATTTCTCTACCGTCCCGATCCCGCCCGGCACAGGGGCAAGCGGCCGTTGATCATCGATATTCACGGCGGGCCGGAAGGTCAGGCTACACCCCGTTTTCTGGGTCGCAATAACTATCTGATCAACGAACTGGGCATCGCGATATTCTATCCCAACGTGCGGGGATCAACCGGCTTCGGCAAAAGATTTGTGACGCTCGATAACGGCCCCTGGCTGCGGGAAAATAGCGTGCTCGATATCGGAGCGTTTCTCGACCATTTGCGCAAAGACCGACTGATTGACGGCAAGCGCATCGCCATATCCGGCGGCAGCTATGGCGGCTATATGACGCTGGCGTCGATGCTGCGCTATGGCAAGAAGCTGAAGGCCGGACTGGAGGTCGTCGGCATTTCCAATTTTGTGACATTTCTGGAAAACACCCAGGCCTATCGCCGCGACCTCAGGCGGGTGGAATATGGCGACGAACGCATTCCCGAACAGCGCGCAAAACTGGAAGAAATCAGCCCGCTGCTCCGCGCCAGCGAGATCAATATCCCGCTGATGGTTGTCACCGGCGCCAATGACCCGCGCGTCCCGGCAAGCGAGGCCGACCAGATCGTCGCTGCCGTCCGCGCCAATGACCGCCCGGCCTGGCATTTGCTGGCCGAGAATGAAGGCCATGGCTTCCGCAAGAAAGCCAATGCCGACTATCAATTCTGGGCGAGCCTGATCTTCTGGCAAAAATATCTGCTGGAGGAGAAATAGGGCGGCTGGCGCACGCCGATAGTCCCACTGATCATGATCTCAAAACCGGTCCTGAAAATCCTGTTGCTCTACAGCCTGCTGCTGGCTGCGGCAGCTTTCGCGCTGGAGTGGCTGCAATATCAATATTTCGCCAAGACCTATTCGGTTGAAATCTATGTCGTGCTGATCGCCCTCGCCTTTGCATCGCTCGGCATCTGGGTCGGCCACAGACTGACCGTGAAAAAACCGCAGGGACCATTTGAACAGAACCGGGCCGCGCTTAAATCGCTGGGCATATCGGCACGAGAACTGGAAGTGCTCGAAGCATTGACGGACGGTCAATCGAACAAGGAGATCGGGCGGACGCTCGATATCTCGCCGAACACCGTCAAAACGCATATCGCCAGACTCTACGAAAAACTGAAGGTCAACGGCCGTGTTCGGGCAATCGAGCGAGCGCGGTCCCTGCATCTGATCCCCTGATATAGGCGGGTGATATCGGCCAAATCACCCATCTGGGTGATTTCAAAGGCTGGTTGCGGGTGCCATAACCGTCGCATTAGCGGAGGAAATACCATGCAGAAAATTGCCTTAACCTATGGAGTGCTGTCCGGGACTATCACCATAGCCACATTGATCCTGGGTATCGTGGTCAGCAATGGTAGCAGTTTTCTCTCGTCCGAATTATTCGGCTATCTGACCATGCTGGTCGCGCTGTCGATGATATTCATCGGCATCAAGCGTTATCGCGACCAGGAACTGGGCGGAGTGATCCGGTTCATCCCGGCCTTAGCCATGGGCCTTGCCATCGCGGTCATCGCCGGGATCATGTATACGGTCGTCTGGGAGCTATATTCGCTGAGCAACGATTACGCTTATATCAACGGCTATGTGAACAGCGCGATCGAGGCCAAAAAAGCGGCAGGCCTGACCGCAGAAAAACTCGCGCAGGAAATTACGGCTCTGGAAGAAATGCGCTCCGATTACGGCAAAATCTATATTCGCATGCCGATGACTTTCATGGAGATATTTCCGGTGGGCTTGATCATCGCCATCGTCTCGGCTGCCGTTTTGCAAAACCCGAAAATCCTGCCAGTCCGGCAATAAGCGCAGCGAAGGAGAATGATGATGAAACTCGGAGCCTTTTCAATAAGCCTGTCGGTCAAGAACATCGCCCTTTCAAAAGCCTTTTACGAAAAGCTCGGCTTTGCCAAATTTGGCGGCGACGAAGACCAGAAATGGCTGATCCTGAAAAATGGCGAGACAACGCTCGGCCTGTTCGAGGGCATGTTTCCTAGAAATATGCTGACTTTCAACCCCGGATGGGATGAAAATGCACAGAATATCGATAATTTTGACGATGTCCGGACAATTGAAAAATCATTGCTCGCAGCGGGTGTAAAGCTCGACAGCGAGACCGAAGGCATCCAAGGCCCGGCCAGCATCATGCTAACCGATCCGGACGGCAATCCGATCCTGATCGACCAGCATCGCTAAGACCAGGGATAAGAGCCTAGTTCCGCAGATTGGGATGATTGCCGATGCTCGCCCGGATTGCATCCAGCGCAGGCTTGCGCATCGCCGATTTCTGATAGGCATAGGCATGACCGGGCAGCTTGGCGAGCTGACCGGCAATTGAGGTCGCTGTGCTGACCACCTTGTCCGGCTCGACCAGCATATCGAGATAGCCCGCCTCAACCGCGCCTTTCGGATCATAGATAAATGCCTGAACCATCGCGCGGGTCTGGTGCAACGGACTGAGTCGATCGCGTGCCAGTTCGACCGCAAAGACCGGCAGCGTCATGCCGGTAATCGATTCATTCGCACCCAGTTTGAAATCGCCTGCCGCTCCAATCCGCGTGTCGCAGGACATTAACAGAAACACGCCCATAGCGATGGCGTGGCCGGTGCAAGCGGCAACGACGGGAAGCGGCCCGCCATATAGGCGCAACACCAGCTCCGAGGCACGATCGAGCAAACGCACGGAATCGTCTCGAGTAAAGCTGCCCATCATACCGAGATCAAAACCGCCGGAAAAACGACCTTCACGCCCCGCCAGGACGATCGCCTTGGCATCCGCTTCAGCCTTGCCCAGCGCCTCGTTGAGCGCCTCCATCAGTTCGAAGTTTACGGCATTGGCCTTGCCATCATCCAGGGTGATAAGGGCCACATCATTCTGGATATCGACGGAAATGCTCATGGTCTGTCCTTTTCAAGGCGGATTTAATTGATCGGTTAAGCCTATTGCTGAAAATGCTCAGGTCAATGGAAATATCGGTCGGCAAAACCCCGATCGGTCGGCAAAACCCCGAAATCCTCTAGATAACGGACAAAGGCTGACAGTCCGTAACGGCAAATCGTTCAGACCACTTCGGCTATTATTTTTGTCAAGCGCTCCACATCGTTCCGATCCTGATAAAGCGCGAAGCCAATCCGCAGGACATCGCCGCGGACATCGGTCACGACATTCTCCCCGGCCAGCTTGTCATGGAGCGCCGAGGCGGTTTCCCCGCGAAAAGCGAGAAAGCGCGCATGCTGCTGATCGCCCGGCGGGTTGAGCAATTCAAAGTCTGCCAGCGGTGAGTCCTCCATAAACTGCGTCTGAAGGCTAGCCACATGGTCTGAAATTACCGCCGTTGTCAGCCCTTCGCTATCCAGCATATTCTGCACCGCATTAAACCGGTAAAGACCGGAAGGATCGAAGGTACTGCCGAGAAACCGCCGTCCATCCGGAGCATAGCCGACATCTCCGGGCGGCAGGGCGAGATCGTCAAATGCTGCATACCAGCCGGTCACTACAGGACGTTCGGCATAGCCCGGAGGTGCGTGGAGGAAGCAGGCCCCCTCCCCCGCCATCGCATATTTATAACCACCCGAGAGGTAAAACACCTGGTCCGCTATTTGCGACAGATCGGTCTCGATCGCCATGAAGCCGTGATAGCCATCGATCACCACCCAAGGCCCCTCGGGACGCGCCGGCGCCGCAAGTTCATCCAGCACGGAGATGATGGTGCCGGAATTGAACAGGACATGGCTGGCAAATATCAAATCAAAAAAATCGGTCCTGGCCCGTGCAAGCAAGCCGTCCGGCGATACCGTTTCCAGGACAACCTCTCCGGATTCCACCCAGCGCGTCATTTGTCGGCGAAAGCTGTGAAACTCGCCATCGGTAGCCAGCACCCTGACCGGCCGCGCCGGAATGGCGGACAACAGGCGGACGATAAAATCATGGGTATTGGGCGCGAAGCAAAGCGTCGCCGGATCGGGCAGGTTTAGCTCATGGGCGACATGTTCCTGCGCTTCGGACCAAATCGGCCCCATGATCTTTTCCCATTTGTGATCCGCCAGCACTGCCGCGTCCTGCCAGGCCGCCATATGGCCGTCGTAGCTGGCATCGGGCCAAAGATGATGACTGTGGGCAGCGAAATGCAGCCGCCCGCGGTTCGCGGCAAGAGACTTGGAAAACAGATGTTTCCAGCTCATAATTGGGTGCGCAGCGACCAAAGTTCGGGAAAGGCGCGCTTGCCGACCGTGCTCTGCAGATAGGAAACGCCCGCCGTTCCGCCGGTGCCCATTTTTCCGCCGATGATCCGCTCGACGGTCAGCACATGTTTGTGCCGCCAGGTCGCCATCGCATCATCAAGATCGACCAGTTTTTCCGCCAGTTGATAGAGTTCCCAATATTTCTCGGGATTGCGATAGACTTCCAGAAAGGCTGCTTCGACCTGTTCCGACGGCTGATGTGAAATGGCAAAGTCGCGGTCCAGCAAGTCCGGAGCAATATCAAAGCCGGCCCGTGCCAGCGCCGCTATCGCATCATCCCAGATACTCGGTTGATCGAGCGCAGCCTGCATCGCCGCCTGCGCTTTCGGCCTATCCTCCTGATATTTTAGAAAAGCCTTGTCCTTGAGGCCGAGCATATATTCAACGGTCCGGAACTGGTCGGACTGGAAGCCGGAACTCGGACCCAGAACATGACGGAATCGCGTGTAATCGCTAGGTGTCATCGTCGACAATACATCCCAGCTGAGCGTCATCACCGCCTGGATGCGACTGACCCTCGCCAGGGCTTTATAGGCAGGTACCAGTGCGTCAGTGCTTATCTGCTGCTTGGCAAAGCGCATCTCGCGGATGATCTGTTTGAGCCAGAGTTCTTTGGTCTGGTGAATGATGATGAACAGCATTTCGTCGTCCAGATCTGAACGGGGATGCTGCGCGTCGAGCAGGGTGTCGAGCGCCAGATAGCGCGCATAGGTCATGGAGGAGGTATCGGTCATGCGGAAGTGTAACGCCGCTATCGCCTCATGGGAAGAGAGCCGGTCTTGATATCCCCTGAAATTATTCAGCCGATCAGTACAGGCTCGCTTTCCCGGCGGGATATCCTGATGCCTTCTTCAGCGGTGGTCAGTCCTTCGCGAACGAGGGCTCTGGCAGCGGAGCCGAGATTCGGCTGGCGCAGAAACGCGTGGGAAGCGATGCGCGCTTCGTCACCACCATCGTTGATCAGCTTCCTGAGCGTGTCATCAACGCGGATCGCCTCGAAAACCCCGATCAGACCCTGAAATCCGGTATGGTTGCAATGTTCGCAGCCGGTCTCGCGGTAGACCACCGTGCCATTATCAAATCCGAGTAGAGAGGCAAGGCTGCCATCGGCCTGTATCGGCGTGCGGCAATGCTCGCAGAGTTTTCTGACCAGACGCTGGGACACGACCGCGCGTAATGTCGAGGCCAGCAGAAACGGTTCCACTTTCATGCCTCGCATCCGTGTGATCGCACTGACCGCATCATTGGTGTGCACCGTGGACAGGACGAGGTGGCCGGTCAGGCTGGCCTGCACCGCGATTTCTGCGGTCTCCCGGTCCCGTATCTCACCAATCATTACCACATCCGGATCTTGTCTTAGAATGGCGCGCAGTCCGGCAGCAAAGTTGAGACCGACTTTTGTTTTCACCTGGGTCTGGCCAATGCCCTCGATCGCATATTCTACCGGATCCTCGATGGTCAGAATATTGCGGCTGCCGTCGTTAAGCTGTTTGAGACCGGCGTAAAGCGTAGTGGTCTTGCCCGAACCCGTTGGTCCGGTCACGAGAATAAGGCCATTGGATTCGCTAAGCGCATCGGTCAGGATCGCATGGGTGTTCTCCGACATGCCGAGCAGATCGAGCGAGATGCCGGTGCGTTCCTTGTCGAGTATCCGCATCACCACGCGCTCGTTCGCCCTGTTCGGCAGTGTGGAAACACGCACGTCAAACAGCTTGGCCCCCAATGTCAGACTGATCCGGCCATCCTGCGGGATTCGTCGTTCGGCAATATCCAGCCGCGCCATTAGCTTGATCCGGTTGACAATCACGTCCGCGACATGCGGCGGCATTCGGAGCTTTTCGGTCAGCACGCCGTCGACCCGCATGCGGACAACAAGTCCGGCCTCATAAGGCTCGATATGGATGTCCGAGGCACCCTGTCTTGACGCCTCTGCAATGATCCCGTTGATCAACCGGATCGTCGGAACATCATCGGCGCTGTCCAGCAGATCCTCGGCGCTGGGAATATCGCCGGCAATATCGTCCAGCCCGTCACCAGCGAGCGCCATATCGCCGGCCATGGCAGCGGCTGAGGCGTCCATCGGATAATGGGCGCTGAGCAGCTTCTCGAATGCCGGGTCATCCACCATATCCACATCAAAAGGCAACGCCAGATAGCGGCGCACCTCGAGCAAAGCCCAAGGATCGGAGCCTTCGCGCATAGAGATTGTCGCACGGTCGCCGTCCATCGCGCGCAGCAAAATGCCCTGATCGCGCGCGTAGCGGTAGGGGAGATCCAGCAGAGGCGCATCAGCCATATCTGATGCCCGCGATGTCGGACTGCCTACACTCGCTATGTCCGATCCGGAGGTCATCAAATCATCCACCCATTGGCAGCATCGGCGCAACACCCGGTCTGCTCCGGCAAAGGCCTGCCAATCCGTATCGAAAATCCAGGTATCACGGAGCCCCCATCATATCTTGCCGATTACATTAGCTAGATCGTTTGGGTGACGGCTCCGCGACACTTAGATGACAGATAGATTACGCTCGCGCAGGGTCTAGAATTTCGCCTTGACCCCGATGGAGAAGCTGCGACCGAGATCATATTGCTGGTTGATGATCAGAACATTGCCGGACTGGGTTTCCCGGAAATTTTCATTGGTCAGATTGCGGGCCTCGAATTTGATTTCCAGCTCCTGACCAGCAATGGTGACAGCCTCCCTTGCGACAAAGTCGAGCTTCAGGCTGGCATCCTGCACCAGATCAGGATCAGGCTGGCCGCCCGTAATCGGGCCGCGCGTCGTCACCCGGTCGCTCGCATAGCTGAGCAGGAAGGTATATTGCGAAAGCCGTTCTGTATTTTCTATACCGAATTGAAAATTCGCCAGATGCTTCGATTGTCCGGTCAATGGCGCGCCATCAATGAAAACCTGATTTGCTGGACGAACGCCAAGCGTATCGTCCAATATGGTGGTATCATTCGCGCCAACCTTCAGCTTGGAGTCGGTATAGGTATAGTTGGCAATCGCAACGAACCTTCTATCCGCAAAAAAGTCTGAATCCCCCAACCCGTCCATCGGGAAATATTTCAGCAGCTCGATTTCCGCACCATAAAGCTGGGCTTCCGGAGCGTTGGCAAATGTGGTCTGGAAATCCGAACTGCCGGCAGGGATGAATGCAACGGGTTCGATCGGATTGTCGATCTTCTTGTAAAAGCCCGCAAGCAATACACGTTCACCATCGCCGAAATAATATTCCACGCGCGCTTCGGCATTGAACAGTTCACTATCCTGAAGAAACGGATTACCCGAGAATACCCGACCGGAATCCGGGTCAAGATATTGCGGGCGGGCCAATTCGCGAAATTGCGGACGAGCAATGGTTTTCGAAGCGCTAGCGCGGAACTGCATGTCATCCGCAAAATTCCACGTCAGCGTGCCGGCGGGCAACCAATAGTCATTTTCAAGAGGGGCTGTCTGCACCAGCGTACCGTCATTGTAGATATCCAGCGCCGTTATCGACTGCTCTGCCGATTCATAGCGAACACCCAATTCGGCCTGAACGAAGTCAAGCAACTCCACATCCGCTTTTACATAAGCACCGTGAACCGTCAGCTCTGCATCATAGGCCTGCGACCCTGCATTGGTTTGGTCTTCCTGCAGGAAAATGCCGTCAGTGGTGATGCCTTGTGTGTAACCGCCATAGACATTGAAATCGGAAACGAGATAATCGGGGCGCTCCTGGCTCACCGCAAATGGCAAACTACTTGTCGGGAAATAACGGAAGTCGCGCCGGAATGCATTCCGGCTCGTGTTCACATAGCTATAGCCGGTCGACAATGTTATGTTGCGCGACGTTGGCAGGGCATAGGCCAAGTCGACGCCACCGTTCCACACATCCTCGTTCAGATCACTAAATGCGATGGTGGCCGACTGCGGGTTGGTCAGCAGGTTATTCACATAATCCTCCGCAACCGGGTCATAGAAATATGTAAACGAGCGTTCGTAGGGCGCTTCGCGCTGCGAATTCGCATAACCACCGCGAACATCAAGCGATATATCGCCGAATTTGAATTCGCCAACCAACACGGTGTCAATCAGCTGACGCTCGATCCAGTTGGTTCGCTGCCGCATTTCATCAGCCGGCGTCGTCGGATCAATTTCGCCGGTATTGATATTGTCTGCTGCCTTGAGGCTCGTCTGTTTGAGAGTATCCCGAATGTAGAGATTGGTCCAGCGGATCACATGCTCGTCCACCTCGAGACCCAGACCGAGAAGTCCGCTAACCACGATATTGTGATCGGTACGCACGTTGCGCCCGTCATCAGCAACGATACTGGTGGTACCGCCCTGCTCGATTGAATCGCGGGTAAAAAACTTGTTGCTGTAGGACGCGTTAAAAATCACGCCCAGACGGCTGGCACCGATATCCTGGACCAGACCTGCGCTCATATCGGCGCTCCAGTTGACCGGA
Organism: uncultured Sphingorhabdus sp.; assembly: GCA_963974765.1. Classification (GTDB taxonomy): domain Bacteria; phylum Pseudomonadota; class Alphaproteobacteria; order Sphingomonadales; family Sphingomonadaceae; genus Parasphingorhabdus. The sequence goes on along the minus strand of CAXBEI010000001.1, from coordinate 1,299,932 downwards.
ATATCGTTATTGCTCTGAACCAATGTGGTCGGTGCGTTGATCAGGCTAGCGGTAAAATCCTGCAATTGCTCCTGGGTGAAATCAGGACCAAGTTCGATGCGGGACCCGGCGTTAAATGCCGCGGCCAGTCCGGCCGGCACATCGCGGGTACCGTCGTCAAAACCCGTCCAGTCACTGTCGCTGCCGAAATGGGTATAGCCAAGCTTTCCGGTTGTTTCGCTATTCATGCCGATGCCCATTCCAAAATCGAAATAGCTCTCATCGGGAATGGCGGCAGTAGTCAGATTGATCAGGCCACCACCAAATTCACCGGGATAGTTTACTGAATAGCTTTTCTGAACCGTGGCACTGGCCAGCACCGAAGCAGGAAAAATGTCAAGCGGTACAACGCGCTTGAGTGGTTCGGGTGAAGGAATGGGTGTACCATTCAGCAAGGCCTGTGAATAGCGGTCGCCGAGACCGCGAACATAAACAAAGCCGCCGCTATCGACCGAAAGGCCGGTGACCCGTTCCAGTGCGCCGGCGATATCGCCATCGCCCGATCTGGCAATATCTTCCGTTGAAAGAACGGAAATCACGCTCGAATTATTGCGTATGGAATTGGGAATATAACGCCCGCGGACGATAATCTCGCCGCTAAAACCCCCGCCTGGCGCAGAAATGTCGACGTCATCTTCAACATTGCTGTCTTCAGCCGGATCTGCCTCAGCAGGCTGATCCGTATCGGCCGGGGTTGCCTGCGCCAAAGCCGGAAACGGGCTGAGGGCGGTGGAAAGGAGAAGAAGGCTAGCGAGTGGAACAGATTTGGACATTTATAATCCCTCGAAAATAAAGAAAGGGAGGTGGCGGCATGCGCCGCCACCTCCTGAACTTGTCTGAGCGATCAGGAGACCGGCGAACTGGCGCAATTGCGGAGCGCACCGAAATCGGCGTAAGTCGCGTTGCAGGACCAGCTCTGGTACCAGAGATCGTTGATGTCGCGTACGGCACCGATATAATCGACCTGCACGAAGTCCGGGCTGAAGCTTGTGATATTCGCAACCGGCGTCACCGCTGCCTCGTTTGCGCCATTGATGAACAGGGAGACGAGACTGGAAACGAAGTTGAAGTCATTGTTCACATTGCCAGCAGCATTCACTGCAGTGGCTTCAAATGTATCAGCATCCGCGTCAAAATCGCCCGTTGCACAGCTGCCAACCACCGACTGAATCCGTGGGGGCCCAAGCTCGTCAAGCGCGGCATTCGCAGCCTGAACCGTTTCGGCCTGATCGATGTCTATGCAGGTTCCCGGTCCAACCAGAACGCCGTTGAGGATCGCTGCGTCCGGTCCGCCGCGAAGGTGAATGACCTTGTCGCCTGTCTTCCGCTGGATAAAGGTGAAATTGGCCAGCTTGACGTCCTGACGCGGGGTGAAATCGAAGCCGCTGTCATCGTCGGAGTCAACTTCCCACAACGTGTCGCCACCAGTGGTGTTCTGAACACCGATAACGAACTGGATAGCACCCTTGTAACCCACATCGGTGTCAAGAGAATCATCGTCGGCACCTGTGATTATCAGGTGGTTCAGATTTACCGTACCACCAAAGATTTCCACACCGTCATCACCACTATTGTGAATCTGGACATAGGAAATATTGGTACCCGCACCAACGCCACCCAGGGTAAGACCCTGAAGTTCCTGATTGGCCGATGCAGCGCGTCCGGTATAGCGAACCTGCAAGTAGCTGATGGTACCGCTATTGTCGGTAGCTTGGTCTCCGCCATAGAAATCGGATGGGCCAGCACCTTCAGCCAGCTGCTGACATCCGGCAGTACCGCCGGTCACAGCGCCGATACAGTTGCTGATAGGTGCACGGCCAAGCACCAGAATGCCGCCCCACTGGTTCGAGTCAGTATCGGTTGTTGTGCCTTCGATATTCTGCCGCGAGGTGAAAATGATCGGGTTGTTTGCCGAACCGGGCGCATTGAATGTCGATCCGCGATTGACGATCAGGAATGTTGTTGCGCTCTGGGCAAAGACAACCACTCCCGGCTCCACTGTGAGACTGCTGGATACGCCACCGGCTGCTGCGCCATTACCGCCAACGTCGGTGCCGACCTCGACACGTCCGCTCATCGAATAAATAGTACCGGCACGCTCCGGGACCGTCAAAGCGGTCTGAATGCTGTTAGGGATCTGGCAGACCCGGTTGTTCGCAAGAACACCGGCATTGGTGAAGCCAGTTGGGCAGTCATCAGCTGGCGTGCCTGGCGTTGGAGTTGGCGTCGGAGTAGGTGTTGGCGTTGGCGTTGGTGCCGGCAGCACGACGATATTGCCTTCTCCCGGCGATGCGACATCGTCGGCGCCACAAGCGGTTACCGCGACAGCTGCAGCACCTGCAAACAGAAAGGAACGAAATTGCTTATTCAACATGGGATTGGTCTCCGCAAAAAACTGATTTGATACTTTCGAATCAAACGATGCGGTTCGAATCAACCGGCCCCCATCGCCCTCAGGGAAGGGCACTAGGGACAGGAAATGACCCGGCGATGCTGTTTGCATGACGGTTTAAAGACTCAATTATGACGAATATTTTTCAACCTCTCCGGGCTAGCAGCTTTGCAGGGCTTGCCCGGATTTTGAACCCAACAGATTTACAGGATGCATAAAAAAAGATGGCCGCGAGAACGGCCACCTTTCAAAAATCTATAGCGTGCGGGAATAGCTCCCCGAACTTGCTTCCGGTTAGCGGGCGGCAATCTGATGGTTCAGATTCTGCAAAGCCAGTTCAGCGGCATCGCGGGAATTGATCACTTTGCCATTGGCGAGCACCAAGTCAAAATTGCGGTTGCTTTGCATGGCAGCCGTGAACATCTGTGCGGCGTCGCCTGTGCGACCCAGTCGGGCATAGGTCTGGCCAAGATTGATCAGGCGGGCCGGATCCGTTGCATGGGCCTCTTCGGAAGCCTGCAATTGCTGCAGAGCCAGTTCATTGTTGCCGGACACCAGCGCGTCGTAGCCCAGCGCACCTTGCGCATAGCCAATTTCGCCGGAGGGTTGGGCAACAGCGGCGCTGCCCATCAAGATTATTCCAGCTGCAGATCCCAGTATTTTAGCGGTTATCATAGCATATTCTCCTCTACCAATATCGCATTGTTACACTTATATGACGTTCAATGCAACATAACTGCAACAAAACTGTAATATTCATTCGCAGCGGCGCCACACTGCTGTTGGCCGACGATTTCAGTATGCTTCGGGACGGGTACTGGCGCACAGGACCATTGCACATGCCTAAACGCACGCGACTCGTTGGCGATTGAATCGATGACAGAGGATTGGGATAGTCTCTGGAGGCCCGACCCGGAATCGAACCGGGGTGCGCGGATTTGCAATCCGCTGCGTCACCACTCCGCCATCGGGCCGGAGAGAGGGCGCGAATTGCTTCGCTTTGCGGCGAAAGTCAACCCAAAGTTGCGCCCTCTATTTCTAATGTCATAGATAGGGCGAAAATGCCCGTATGTCGCGCAAAAGACGCAGTCAGCAGAAAATCACCGGAATCCATCTTGGCGCAAGGCGCAAGCCGGTCTAGAAGCGACAAAATCTCCGCCATAGTGTATTGTATTCATAATACAGAAATGGCATGGACGCAGAACTTACATTGCGAGGATCAACGCTTGGGCCAGGAAAATTTCAAACAAATGCGCAAAGCCATGGTTGTCAGCCAGTTGCGCACAACCGAAGTCAGCGATCCGCGGGTTATCGCTGCGATGAGCCATATTGCTCGCGAAGATTTTGTTCCCGCTGCCCAGCGCAGTTTCGCTTATGCCGACCGCGGCGTGCAAATTGGCGAAGGCCGGGCCCTGAACCCGCCGCTTACCACCGGGCGACTGTTGAATGTGGTGCATGCGACGAAGGAGGACAATGTCCTGCTAATCGGCGCGGCTACCGGTTATACAGCAGCGACCTTGGCGCAACTCGCCGGGTCTGTTGTGGCGATCGAACAAAATGCGAAACTGGCGGCAACGGCTGCTAAAAATCTGGCGGAGTTTGACAATGTCCAGGTGGAAACCGGCAATCATGCGGACGGCTGGGCTCAATCGGCACCGTATTCCGCGATCGTCGTCGACGGACTGGTAGACGAGATCCCACAAGCTCTGGTTGATCAACTCGCGCCCGATGGCCGCATTGTCGCAGCTGTCATGAATGACGGCGTGTCCCGCCTTGCATTGGGCCGCACGGCAGGAGAGCATATTGGCTATCAATATTTTGCCGATTGCGGGGCCTGTCCCCTGCCCGGCTTTGAAAAAGCAAAAAGCTTCAAATTTTAAGCCCTCCGGGAGAGTGATGAGATGAGTAGACGCCGCCTTTTCCTCGGAACAGCTATCGTGGCGTTGCTGTCTGCACCAGTGCAAGCCGACACGTTGCGGGATGCGCTGGAAGCCGCCTATCAGACCAACCCGACCCTGTCCGGCGCGCGCGCAGCGCAGCGTGCAACCGACGAAACCGTTGCCATTGCCAAAGCCGATGGACGCCCCAGTGCCACTACCGATTTCGGCTTCCAGGAAAATTTCCTGCGCAGCGCCAACAGTTTTACCGCACCGCTCCGCCAGTCTACGGCGGGAGGCTCGGTAGATGTTCCGATCTATTCCGGCGGAGCTGTAAAAAATGCTATCCGTGCCGCTCGCACCAGAGTGGAAGCAGGCCAATATGACCTTCGTGCGACCGAGGCGAGCATCTTCAGCAATGTCGTTGCCACTTATATGGACGTCATTCGCGACACAGCGATTGTCAAACTCAACCGTGCCAATGTCGGCGTACTTTCTGTCAATCTGGAAGCAACCGGTGACCGGTTCGAAATCGGCGATTTGACGCGGACCGACGTCGCCCAGTCCGAATCACGTCTGGAAGTTGCAAAAGGCGATCTGGAAACCGTCCGCGCGAGCCTGATCCGCAGCAAGGAAAATTATATTGCTCTCGTCGGACACGAGCCCGGTGATCTGGAGCCGCCTCCACCTTTGCCGAACTTGCCGGAAACGCCAGATCAGGCCGTCGATCTGGCGCTGACCTATAACCCGGACTTGCTCGCCGCCAAGGAACGCAGCGATGCTGCCGAATTTGATATCAAGACCGCGCGCGCGGGCAACAAGCCCAAGGTCAGCACTTACGCCCAGGGGCGTTATCTAAATTATCACGGCACACTCGGCGGAAATGTCCCGGGCAGCGTTTTTGTCCAGGAGCAATCCACTGCAGAAGTCGGGATTCGGGCGACCATGCCGATCTATCAAGGCGGTCGTCCAGCGGCGCAAATTCGTCAGGCACAGGCGCTTTCTGGCCAAGCTTATGAACAACTGATCGCGATCGAGCGTGATGTAATCTCGCAGACCCGTGCGGCCTATTCCAGCTGGCGCGCATCGGAACGGGTTATCCAGTCTTCGGAGCGGGCCGTTGCCGCTGCGAGCCTGTCACTAGAAGGTGTACGGGCAGAAAATTCTGTGGGCAACCGGACCATTTTGGATATTTTGAACGCTGAACAGGAATTGCTGAACGCACAGGTGCAATTGGTCACCGCGCGCCGCAATAGCTATGTCGCAGGTTTCTCCCTGCTCGCCGCCATGGGCCGGGCGGAAGCGCGCGATCTGGGGCTGGAAGGCGGACCGCTTTATGATCCCGACCTCAATTATGATCGGGTCGACGATATATTCTACGACTATCAGAGTGATCCCAATCCGGAACCACAAGCTACCAGAACCGTTGACACACAAGCGCAAAAAGCGGAGATAGAGCCGTTGCCCGAGACACCGACGCGCAAGTAGAATGAATGGCGTCGATCAGTTCCGGCAACCGAGTATAAGTTTGGGGGCTTCGCACATGGCTGAACAGAACAGGGAATCATCGATGGAGGAAATCCTCTCGTCGATCAAACGGATCATCGCAGAAGACAAGGCGATCGATGAGGATCGCCCCTTGCCTCGCCGTAAAACCCCTATGAAACCGGCTCTGCAGGCCGTTCCCGACATAACGCCGGCAGAACGGAATGAAGAAATACTAGAACTGACCGACGAATTGCCGGAGCATCAACAGTCGTCCGCGAGCGGCGTGTTTGGCGACCGCCGCAAGGAAGAGCGGCTGATCGACGACAACAAGCTGGACAGCATGCGTCAGTCGCTCTCGGCCCTGGTCGAGAAAGAAGCGATGGAGCGTCGACCAGCAGCGCTAGCGAGCGGTGGCACTTCGCTGGAAGACATGACCCGCGATTTGATGCGGCCGATGATCAAGCAATGGCTGGATGCAAATTTGCCGGATCTGGTCGAAGAACTGGTGGCGCGCGAAATCCAGCGGCTGAACGAGAAATAGGCCTGCAGACCTAATCCCAATTGCCTTGTCGGACAGCCGTGCTAGACTGCTGGCTATGACAAAATTTTTCAAAACATTCACCGCCGCGCTGCTCGTTTCGGGCACGATATTCCCCGCAATGGTCTCGGCTAAGCCGATGACAGTGGAAGACCTAGCCACGCTGAAACGCATGGGCTCGGTCGCGGTTTCTCCGGACGAGAAATGGGCAGCCTTTGACGTCACGGAAACCGATCCTGAAAGCTATGAGCGGTCCAGCGCCATTTATCTATTGGACGTCCATATAGACAATGCCGTTCCCCGTCGTATCGTCGACAAGGCTGGAAAAAGCGAACACAGTCCCGCGTTCGCGCCGGATGGCAGCCTCTATTATCTGAGCGACGCCAGCGGTTCAGAACAGCTTTGGCATGCGAATCTAAAAACCGGCGATGATATCGGAGCACCTGTGCAGGCGAGCGATTTGAAAGCCGATATTGCCGGCTTCAAGCTGTCGCCAACCAGCGAGCAGATTGCCCTCTGGGGAGACATTGCCAGAGACTGCCCGACTTTTGGTTGTGAGACCGATGGAAACCGGGCCGAGCCCGGACCGGGAACCGGTCGCGAATATGACGAGCTTTTCATCCGCCACTGGTCCAGCTGGGAAACACCGGGAAATTACAGCCGGATATTCGCCTTCGATCTGAAGGACGGTAAAATCGCTGGAGACGGCACGGCGCTGGACGGCGATCTGGTCGGTGACAGTCCCTCCAAACCATTTGGCGGCGGTGAGGAAATTACCTGGGTACCTGGAGAAGACGGCGTGTTCTTCGCCCTCAGGATCGCGGACCGCAATGAGCCCAAGTCGACCAATATTGATGTTTACGGCACCAAGATTGATGGCAAGGAAACCGTAAATTTCACCAGCAAAAACAAGGCTACAGACACATTGCCGGCCTTTTCGTCTGACGGCGAATGGCTGGCCTGGGCGGCGATGGAGCGACCGGGCTATGAGTCTGATCGGCTTGTCGTGAAATTGCGCAAACAAGGCAGCGATGAAGACGAAGCCATCGCCCTGACCAAGGACTGGGACCGGTCGGTCGGCTCGATCGTCTGGACGCCAGACGATAAATATCTCATCGTAACCGCACAGGACGTGCTCGATCATCCGGCCTTCGCGGTGGAAGTCGAGACAGGCAAGGTCACGCGACTGACGGCGGGCGGTAATGTCGGGACTACCATTCCGTTGCGCGACGGCTCGCTGATTTACACGCTGAACAGCCTGCAGGCACCGACAGATCTTTATCGCCGCGCAGCGGATGGCACGGTCACGCAGCTGACCAACATCAATGGCCGCGAACTGGCTGCAATAGACAAGGTCGACATCCGACGTTTCAACTTTGCCGGAGCTAATGGTGACACAGTCTGGGGACAGATCATCAAACCGGTAGGCGCGACTGGCAAGCTGCCAATGGCCTTTCTGGTGCACGGTGGGCCACAAGGCAGTTTCGGCAATAGCTGGTCGACGCGCTGGAATCCCAAAGTGATGGCGGCACAAGGCTATGCTGTGGTCACCGTCGATTTTCACGGTTCAACCGGCTACGGACAGGAATTCACCGACAGTATCAATATGGACTGGGGCGGCAAGCCGCTGGAAGACCTGAAACTGGGATATGCTGCGGCACTCACGGTAGACAAGCAGATTGACGGCGAACGTTCCTGTGCCCTGGGCGGCTCCTACGGCGGCTATATGATGAACTGGATTGCAGGCAACTGGCCCGACCGGTTCGATTGCCTGATCAACCATGCAGGTGTTTTTGACCTGCGCGCGATGGCGTTGAGCACCGAAGAACTCTGGTTCGACCAGTGGGATCACGGCGGCAACTGGTGGACACGGCCCAATCCGGAAAAATGGAACCCGTTGAACAAGATCGCCAACTGGAAGACACCGACGCTGTTCATCCACGGCGAGAAGGATTTCCGCATCCCCTACACGCAGAGCATCATGCCGTTCACGGTTGCGCAGGAAATGGAGATTCCCTCCAAATTGCTGATTTTCCCTGATGAAAACCACTGGGTGCTGAAAGGCAAGAACAGCGTGCAATGGTATCGGACGGTGTTTGACTGGATGGAGAAATGGACAGCGGCTGGCGGCCAGGAGGGTGAAGACCAGTGAGCTATTTCCCGACCGAAGACCGTGATGGCACTATCATCATCACGCTGACGAACGGCGAACGCAACACGCTCCACCCGGCGCTGCTCGAAGAAGGGATCGCGGCCTTGCAGGCATTGGCCAAGAATCCGCCGAAAAACGGTATTGTTCTGACTGGTGCCGGTGAACATTTTACCTGCGGCATGGATACAAAAATCGCGGCGACGCTGGACAAAGCGGGCCAGATACAGGCAGCAGCGGCGATTGACGCCTTTGCGGCGGCACTGCATCGCCTGCCCTGCGCGGTGGTGGTTGCGCTGAACGGCAACACGATTGGCGCCGGCGGAATCATGGCGCTCGCAGCCGACTGGATTGTCGCCGCGCAAGGTGATTACAAGATCGGCCTGCCGGAAGCCAAGGCGGGCCTGCCCTTCCCTCCCGTTCCACAAGCGATCCTCGATCACTGGCTCGATCCCGTCTGGCGGCGGCGGCTCGCTCTGTCTTCGCATTTGCTGACACCAATAGAAGCCTTGAGCGCCGGACTGGCTGACGAACTGGCGGATCCAACTCAGTTGCTGGACAAGGCCGTCGCTTGCGCCCAGGAACTGGCGGCACAACCGGGCTTCAAGGCCTGCAAACGGCAATTGCGGGCCAAGGCGAATGACGAGATTGATGCTATATTGGCTTCTTGAGCGTCCCGCTGAACTGGATTCAGCCAAGGCATCCTTCCCGTCGCTCGATCCTGAATCAAGTTCAGGATGACGATATCGCTGTTTGCGCCTTGAACCGCTGTCAAACCGCTGCCAAAGACGACCCATGACATTAGATAAAAATTTCGACCCCGCCGCCATTGAAGCACGCTGGTATGAGCATTGGGAAACCAAGGGCCTTTTCCGCCCTGAGCGCGATGATCGCGAACCATTCACGATTGTCAACCCGCCGCCTAACGTCACCGGCAGCCTGCATATCGGCCATGCGCTGGACAATACATTGCAGGATATTATCATCCGCCACGAACGGCTGAAGGGCAAGGACGCGCTATGGGTCGTCGGAATGGATCACGCCGGTATCGCCACCCAGATGGTGGTCGAGCGCCAGATGAACGAGCGTCAGGAAAAGCGCACCGACTTCACCCGCGAGGAATTTGTCGAGAAGGTCTGGGCGTGGAAAGAGGAAAGCGGCGGCACGATTACCGGGCAGTTGCGCCGTCTCGGCTGTTCGATGGACTGGTCCAACGAACGTTTCACCATGGACGAGGGCATGAACGAGGCCGTGCTCAAGGTGTTTGTCGATCTCTACAATGACGGGCTGATTTATCGCGACAAGCGCCTGGTGAACTGGGACCCGGCGTTGAAAACCGCGATTTCCGATCTGGAAGTCGAAACCGTTGATACAAAAGGCAGCTTCTGGCATTTCAAATATCCGTTGGCCGATGGCGTCACGCTGGATAACGGGCAGGACTATATCGAAGTCGCGACGACCCGGCCCGAAACGATGCTGGCCGATATGGCGGTTGCCGTGCATCCGAGCGATGAACGCTACAAAAGCGTGATCGGCAAGGAAGTTGTCCTGCCTATTACCGGACGGCGCGTCCCAATCGTCGCCGATGAACATGCCGATCCCGAACTGGGTTCCGGCGCCGTGAAAATCACCCCCGGCCATGATTTTAACGACTTCGAAGTCGGCAAGCGCGCGGGCTTTGCGGCCAGCGAGATGCTCAATATGCTCGATGGCGAGGCCAATGTCTGCCAGACCGCTGACGGACTGGTTCCGGACGAATATGTCGGGCTGCACCGGTTCAAGCGCGATGGCGTCAACGGCGCCCGCGAGTTGGTCGTGCAACGGCTGAAGGAACTTGGTTTCCTGATCCCGCATGTTTCGAAAAACAAAGATGGCGAACAAGTCGAGCATGATGCCGAACCGCGCACCATCGCGACACCTTTCGGTGATCGCGGCGGTGTGGTGATTGAGCCTTGGCTGACCGACCAATGGTATGTCGATGCAGAAACGCTCGCGCAGCCCGCGATTGAGGCTGTTCGCGATGGCAGTATCGAGATTGTGCCCAAGACCTGGGAAAAAACCTATTTTAACTGGATGGAGAATATCCAGCCGTGGTGTGTGTCACGCCAGCTTTGGTGGGGACACCGGATTCCGGCCTGGTTTGACGAAAATGGCAAAATCTATGTGGCCATGGATGAAGCATCGGCACAGGCGCAAGCTGGCGCAGATGTTGTGCTTACCCGAGACCCAGACGTACTCGACACATGGTTCTCCTCCGCCCTCTGGCCTTTTGGCACACTGGGCTGGCCGGAGAAAACCAAAGACCTCGAACGCCATTACCCCAATGATCTGCTGATCTCCGGCTTTGACATCCTGTTCTTCTGGGACGCCCGCATGGCGATGCAGGGCATCAAGATGATGGGTGAAGTGCCGTGGAAGCGGCTTTACCTGCACGGGCTGGTGCGCGCCGAAGATGGTTCCAAGATGTCCAAGTCCAAGGGTAATGTCGTCGATCCGCTTGGTCTGATCGACCAATATGGTGCCGACGCGCTGCGCTTCTTCATGGCAGCGATGGAAAGCCAGGGTCGCGACATCAAGATGGATGACAAGCGGGTCGAAGGCTATCGCAATTTCGCGACCAAGCTGTGGAATGCCTCGCGATTCTGTGAAGTGAACGGCATCGGCGCAAGCAAAACGCTCGCTGCGCCGGGAGCTACGCTGCCCGTCAATCGCTGGATCATTTCCGAAGTGATTGAGACGCAGCAGGCGCTTGACAAGGCCCTAGCCGACCTGCGTTTCGATGCGGCAGCGAACACCATCTATCACTTCACCTGGGATCGCTTCTGCGACTGGTATCTCGAACTGATCAAACCAGTTTTGCAGGGTGAAGATGCCAGCGCGGCGGATGAAACCCGCACCGTCGCCGGCTGGGTGCTCGACCAGATCATCGTCATGCTCCACCCGTTCATGCCGTTCATCACCGAGGAATTGTGGCATGCGATGGGCGACAGAAAATATGATCTGATCGTCGCCAAATGGCCGGAACCGAAAGCGGAAATCGACAAGGACGCCAAAGCCGAAGTCGACTGGCTCATTCGTCTGATCTCGGCAACTCGCACGGCAAAAGTCGAACTTAACATTCCGCCCGGAACGAAAATGTCCGCCCATGTTCGCGATGGCGATGATGCTCTGGCAGAGCGTATCAAAAGGCAAAGCTCTGCGCTGGAACGCGTTGGCAGGCTGGAAAGCTTTTCCTTTGATGCTGCCCCGGAAGGCGCGACGGCCCAAATCGTGGTGGACGGTGCAACCTATGTGCTGCCACTGGCCGGTGCGGTCGATTTCGAGGCAGAAAAGGCACGGTTAAGCAAAGCGCGCGACGCCTCTCAGAAGGAAGCCAAGTCGCTTGCCGGCCGCCTAGGCAATCCAAATTTCGTAGAAAAGGCCAAACCGGAAGCGGTCGAGAAAGCCCGCGCTGATCTGGCGGAAAAAGAAGCGGAAGCCGAACGATTGCAGGAAGCCATTGATCGGTTGGGATGATAAGCCCTCGGCTCAGCCAGGACCCCATATTGGTCACAGCCGAAACAGGTAACAGCAAAAGCTGGGTCTCCGTTCTAGTACGGAGCCCAGCTTTTGCTATGTCGATTAATCATCGGCCCCTCTCGGCATTTTATATGCCGTCGCCCGATCAACAGCCGCGGAAAATGAACCAGCGGTCCGGCCGATAATTACCGGCCCTGCGCTCTCCAGCGCTTGATAACCCGCTGGACGATCTCTTCCTCGCCACCATTTTCGCGCCACAGATCGGAGAATATCGGATCTTCCGACGCCGGGCGGCGTTCCTCGGCCAGCGTATCCAGAGAGACACGGATCGGTATCGCAACGCCTTCACCACAGCAGATCACCTCGCGGTTGCGCAATGCGGGGATGGAATCGAGGAACCCCCGCGCGCCTTCCGGCATCGCCGCCTTCACAAAGGCCTGATCGCGATCATTGTTGAGACGCATCGACAGGATCGTACCGCATTGCGAGAGCACACCTTCGGCAAGATCGGATGGTCGTTGCGTGATCAGACCAAGCGAAACACCATATTTCCGGCCTTCCTTGGCGATCCGGCTGAGGATATCGCGGACGGCGCTTTCCTCGGAAACATCATCATTGGGGATGTAGCGATGCGCTTCCTCGCAAACCAGAAGCATAGGCCGTTGCGGTTCGTTGCGGGCCCAGATTGCATAATCAAACACCAGCCGACTGAGCACGGAAACCACGGTCGGCGTGATCTCTGACGGCATCGCCGAGACATCGATGATTGAAATCGGCCTACCCTCGGACGGCAGTCTGAAGATCTTGGTTAGAAAAGCCGCCATAGTGTCACCGACCAACATGCCGGAAAACATGAAGCTGTAACGCGGATCAGCCTTGATCTCGTCAATTTTCGATTTCAGCCGCTGATAAGGCGCGCTATTGGTCGCCTTGTCGAGCTTGCCCATTTCATTCTGCAGGATCGTTGTCAGATCGGAAAGCAAATAGGGCACCGGCGAATCCACGGTCAGCTTCGAGACATTGGCAGAACCCTGGTTTTTGGCTTTTGCCGCAAGCAGGCATTTGGCGAGTATATCGCAGTCCATCTGCTTGGCATCGCCTTTGGACTGGACAAACACTTCGCAATGCTCGCGAAAGTTCATCAGCCAATACGGCAGGTTGAGATTATTCACGTCGAACAATTTGCCATTATCCTTGAACGCAGCAGAATATTCACCGTGCGGATCGATCATCAGGATATGGCCTTCGGGCGCAAGATCGCAGATTTTATGGAGAATCAGCGCTGCTGCGGTCGACTTACCGGTACCGGTCGATCCCAAAAGAGCAAAATGCTTGCCGAGCATCGCGTCGACATAGAGCGCACCGCGAATATCGTTGGTTGGATAGACTGTACCAACTTCGACATTGGCGCGGCCATCCGAAGCGTAAATTTGTTTAAGGTCGGCTGTCGTCACGGCATAGACCACCGATGCCGGGGTCGGATAGCGGGTCACGCCACGGCGGAAATTGTAAATCTGGCCGGTCAGCTTTTCCTCGTCGCCTTCGCCGAGAAAATCGATCTCGGCAATCACCAGTCCCGACTGACCTTCATAAAGCCGCTGGGTCCGGATATTGGCCAGCAACCAGGTTTGGCCGACACGGATTTTAACCTGGCTGCCCACTTGGCCGGCCATTTTGACAGTCGGATCGGCATGGTCGAGTAGTGCCCCGAGAATTGTCGTGTCCATGACAATTTTGGAGCCGGACCCCGCGATTTCGATGACTTCGCCAATTTTGTGACCTTCGCTACGCCTAGAAACGGCGCCGCGGTTCTCATCCTCTTGCGGTTCACTTTCAGAATCCGCGAGAGGCCTTGCGGCGGGGAAATCATGAGAACCCATATCGGACATTGGCGTTTTTCCTGTTTTACTGGTCAGGGCACCGGACTAGTCGATCATGGTTAAGGAAGATTTACTGGGACTCCAGAAAGCCACGCCGAAGCTGGTCGCCGTCTATCAGCGTCACATCTTGCGGAACAGATAGCCCGCTGACCAGCCCAGAAATACCGAGATAAACACGGCGATAAGGCCATATAGAAAGCCGTTATTCTGGGAAAGATTTGTAATGAACCGTCCCATTCCGGTCTTTTCGATGGTAATCTCCTTGACTTCGGCAGCCTCCACCCGGCCATCGATAACAAGGAAGGTTTCTGCCGTATAATCACCAACGGGCACGCTGGCCGGCAGGTTGATCCGTGCCTGATACAGCACGCTATTGGTGATCTTGACGCTATTGGGCAGATTCTTGAACAGATTTCCCCGGGAGTTCAGGTCGACGAGTCCGTCAACGAAACGGTCGAGTTCGCGGCTGTCAATCGCACCGGCTGGAGAAAGCTGTAAATGGTGCAGCCCCAATTCGTAAATGTCTGCAGTCTTGCCATCGACGATCTCGTCAATCGGCTTGGAGGACGCAATTGCGTAAAAGCCGGGGGCCGAGCGAAATTCGCTACTCGCCGCGTTGATCCAGATACCGGCGATCTGCTGTTTCTCACGCACGACTATCGATTCAACCGGCCCTTTCAGTACAACAACGATATCAGCCTGATCGGTATTTCGGGTACCCGGAGGATAGGTGATAGCTCCAAAAAGCAGTAATTGTGCGCCGTTAAAATCGCCTTTGATACTGATCCGGTCCTGCGACACTTCGGGAACCAGCACCGGGGTCGCGGCCACGGTCAGCAGAGCAATGCCGAAAACTGCTAGCAAGCGGGTGAGAAGACTGTGACGCTGCCTCATAGGAGTTGCACCGTGTAGATTTCGGCTGGCTGGAATCCCAATCCCAATGCCATCCGTATGGCAACCAGCAGCACCATGGATGCCAGTGCCAGACGCAGATATTCAGGCCGCATCCGCTGCGCGAATTTGGCACCGAGTTGCGCCCCGGTGACGCTGCCAAGCAGCAACAGCGAAGCCAGAACGATATCAACTGCCCGCGTGGTCATACTATGCATCATCGTCGATGCAATGGTGACGAACAGGATCTGGAATAACGAGGTTCCGACCACCACCTGCGCGCCCATGCCGAGCAGATATAACATCGCCGGCACCATGATGAAGCCGCCGCCGACGCCCAGCAACATGGTCAATATGCCGGTGAGCAAGCCGAGGATGAATGGAGCAATCGGTGAAATATAGAGGCCGGACCGGTAGAAGCGCCAGCGAAAGGGTAGATTGGCAACCAGCGGATGATGACGTCTCTTGCGGGCAGGCATCGGCTTGCCGGCGCGCAGCGCCCGCACGCTTTGCAGGGATTCCTTGAACATCAAGCCACCGATACTGGACAGCATCAAGACGTAAAGAACGTTGATGACGGTATCGATCTGGCCCCAGGTCTGCAAAATCTGGAAGAGCCCGGTGCCGATTATCGTACCGACAATGCCACCGGCCACTAGTATCGCGCCCATCCGGAAATCGACCCCCTTGCGGCGCATATGTGCGGCAACACCCGATATGCTGGCTCCGGTAACCTGCGTAGATGCTGATGCGGCGGCGACGGTTGGGGGTATTCCGTAGAAAATCAGCAGCGGCGTCGTCAGGAATCCGCCACCGACGCCAAACATACCGGATAATATGCCCACCAGCCCGCCGAGAAGGATGATGACAAACGCATTAACCGATAAATTGGCGATTGGCAGATATATGTCCATATAGCCAACGGACTAATCTCTTTTTGTTACGGGATAAAGGGCGTTGCTGTCTCGAAGCTACGAAATAATTCCGGTCACCGAACAGGATCAAATCTCCGTTCCCTCAAAAGCCGGTAGAAACGCTTATGGCTGCTCCGTTTCCGGGTCTTGCGTCACCAGCCACCCGCACCCGCCAGTCAAGGGCAATGCGCGCTGACATAGTACCTAGCGGAACACTCAAATCTGCCCGCGGTCCGATATCCATTCGGCTGACCTTGCGTTGGCCACCGGCCCAGGCTCCCGGACCGACGGAGAGTTTGGTCCGCCCCAGTTCCGCTATCGGGCGCTGCAAGGTCGCTGACCCGTCAAAGAAATAGGTTTCATTCGGACCAAGGACATATCCTCCCTGCGCATAAGTCTCGAGCGTGAATTTTTCCACGATCTGATCCGGGCCGGTCCCGCCAGTCGCATAGAAAGCCGTTCCGGAAGCGCCTCCCGGGCTTATATCAAACCTTTGTTCCGCGTGCAGAGCGAGAGGAAGGTTCCGGATCGGCTGGATGCGGGTGCCCAATGCTGCCTCCCTTTGACTCCACGGATCCAGTGCAGTTGAGAGACGACCATAAACCGAAATCTCTGGTACCGGCCTGTCCAATATTTGATAGGATAATATTGCTCCAGCCTGACTGCCACCATATTGGCCGTTGGATACCGTTCGCCCTCCGTTATTCCGAGCCCCTTCATTGACATTGGAATTTTGCCGCGCGAAAATCCAGAAATAGGCGGCTACCCTGTTGCTTTTGTCCAAAGCGGGTGGAGGGGGATAAGGCGGGCCTGTTCTGGCATCATCAGTTGAAACAGCGCCTGCCAGGGTGAAGGACGTCAGCAGAAAAAAGTCGCGAACCTCGTCGGGGTCCTGCCACTGCAATAGGGACCCATTGGGCACAATTGCTGCTGGCTGTTCCGCAATGGGAACGTGGTCCGCTCCACGCTCCGCAATACGGACTAACTGGTATCGGTGTATTTCTCCTACGTCCTGCCGCTCTTCGATTGCGGGATTTAAGGGCTGGCCGAGGCCCAGTTGCACCTGGTTGTTCTCAACTTGGTGCGCCGTGTTGATGGCGACCGGGTCCGGCGGCCCCGGCACCATATTTGGCGAACTGTGCCATGAAATGACGCGCACCAATATCCAGATTGCCGCCAGGCTGGCCATTGCCCGTAACGGCGCACCTGCGGTGGTCGCCAGCAAAAGGTCAGCCTCTGCTGCCCACGGTACTTTGCGGCCTGAGTTGTTTGATATTCCGGGCGTCCGGATAAAAATGACTGGTTTTTTCCCAATGGGCTGGCTGACCGGCCAGCTGACCAATATATTGGCTGAGGGCGCGCCAGACCGCCATGATATTGATCAGATTGGCTACGACTGTCCGGGGTATCGACAAGGATGCTTCGCGCAGGCCGTATAGAACAAAAACGAAATAGAATTTCATCAACAGCCGCCACATCAGAAACCCCCCGTTGAGAAGCAGCAATAGCTTTAGAAAACGGGAAACCGGCTGGGCACGGTAAATCCCGATCAAGTCAGCGAGAAGCAATATGCCCATCAAAATGACGGCTATATAGGCGATCGCCACGACAATCGCGGCAAAGCTGGCCTTGCGATCACGCAGGCGCATCCAGTTCTCCCGCCAGCTGTTCTTCCAGCCCAGCCGGTCCCATCCGGACAAGGAAATACCGGCCATCCACCGGCTTTTCTGACGAATCGCATCTTCCAGTTTCTCCGGGAAAAATTCCTGGGTTGCAACCAGTTGGCCGTACTGGTCTCGCAACCGGGCAAAGATGCCGCGAGCCTCTCCGCCAGTCAGATGGAGCCCCAGTTCATAATCTTCGGTCAAGCTGCCCGCATCAAACGGTTTTCCCTGGGTTTTAACGGACAGTTTTTGCAGACCATCCCGGGCGAAGGCACAGCCGACACCGGCAGAGGGTATGGACGCGCCGAGCGCTTCCCGCAGCACCATTTGCTTACCATGCAATTCGGCAAACTCATCGCCATAATGGCCGGCGATCCAGCGCGATCCTTTTGCCCGTCGGGGGATGACCGGCAATTGAACCAATGCAGCGCGTCCAATCAGATGTTTAAAAAGTCTCAATGCCTCGGGATGCACAATATCCTCCGCATCGTGCAATATGATTGCAGCATAATTACTATTTTCCTCGATCTCGTCGCGACAGAGGGCATCCCAGAGATGATTGAGGCAATCCGCCTTGGTGGTCGGTCCGTCTCGTTGACATATAACGAGCCTGATTTTCTCGCTACCGGTGGATGCCGCTGCCACAGCCGCAATCGTTTCGGCATCATTGGGGTAGCAGCCCACGTAAATTCGGTATTCGCTCGCGGCCCATTGCCGTAAACAGCGCTGCAGCATCGCGCCAATGACATCCGCCTCTTTCCAGGCCGGCACGAATATCGCCATGCGGCATTCGGGTGCCGGACTTTCGAGGCTTTCCACGGTGGCCCGTTCGTAGCGTGAATAGACAAACAGTCTGCGTTTCAGGCGGTGAAAAAGCCACAACCCGTCAAACAACAGATCGTCGGCTGACCCGATCAGAAAGGACAAGCTGGCGAACAGCAGCAATTCCTTCTGGATGAAGTCGAGAAACGGCAAAATTTGATCGCTCGCCATGAACATACTCCGGGTGTGTGCAGAAGCGGACTTCTGCGAAATATTTTCGATAATGACTAAAATACAAATAGTTGGCTGCGCGCCGACGCTAACCTGACTTTATGTTGCGCTCCGGTAGAAAAGGCTGGTTTTCACGGGATCCGATCGCCAATGCCAAAAGCATCGGATAGGCCCAGAAAACAGAGCCTGTTGCAAAAGCCCACGGAGTGATCTGCGGTGCCACCATCATCGCCGCATGAATGGTTACCGCCAGTAGGTGGAAGGCGGTCGCCCATATCGGCCAGAAGCGATCAGATTTGAGTGTCAGCCAAATTAGCGCAATGAGTGCTACGACGTCGATGGCGAATATTTCCGCTTCCAGACCCGTCCATGGCGTTCCCAATAAACTACCAACAGCTAAGGATGATAACGACCCTATTATCATAATCGCTGTCCCTATATATTCCGAACGAGCACCGTGCAAAATTGCATATCCACAACAGACAAACAGGAATATACAATAAACATAGGCCCCTATCGCGTGGTGGATCACCACATCATCCCTAATGCTGGCTTCGGTTTGTTAATAATCGCGACAGTCATGCATGCGAGCGGCTAGGCCGCATGATCAACCATATTGACTATATTCTCAATCTTCATCTGGCCAAATTCCGAGGGCTTCATATCACCGCTCCCCATAGCCATTGCCTGCAGTCCAATCTGGTCGCGGGTTTCTGCCAGATGGTTGTGGGTTGTGACCAGATGTCCTCTAGCCGCAACCAATGCAGATAATGTTTCCGCTGCCTGAACAATCGCATCCTGGCCAACAACAGCCGAGAGTTTGGCGTTCGTCCGTGCAATCGGCATATATCCCGCCAAATCAGACACTTTATATATTGCATCATCAATGGCCTGTTCTGCCGCAAACAGTCTTTTCGCCACATTCTCGGCTGCGTCTCGTCGTTGCTTTAGCATCATCGTTCCTTTCCTAAGGCTGCAACATCACACGCCCATTCGTGTAATATCGTCAACGGGCGAATGCGTTGGCCGGAGGGGGTGTCGCTTATCCTCTTAGCCGGGAAAGCGCTTCCAGTCCTGCTACAAGGCCGCCGAAAGATAAAGCGGACCCAATCGCAATGGCCAGTATCCATCCCAACCGCTCGACCGTAGCAAGACTGTTTTTCTCGCCACGAAAGCGTGGAACTGGAAGCGGCCGATGCCGGATTTCGGATGGCTCCAAAGCCATGATAGCACTGCCGCTATCCGCATTCGCACCATCATCCGTTTCGCCGGTTCTTTTGTTTCTGGTTCTCCCGGATGACGGTTCCTGTTCCCTGTTTTCCCGGGCCGGCTCAACCGTCGACGATTGATATATCAATGGTTGATACGCTTGTTGCTGATCTTCAGCGGCAAATTTTCGTGCCGCCTCAAAACGCGACTGCGCATTCAAGATACGCATGGCTGTGCGCAATCTTTGATCCACAGTGTGCGGAGACACGCCGAGTTCGCGCGCAATTTCCTTCGAATTGAGATGCGCCAGCACAAACCGCAAGCAATCGCGCTGTCCATCATTCAGCTTGTCAATATTGCTTACCGTCATCTCGAAGAAAACCAATCGAATCGGCATTGGGAAAACCCGCAAGTTCCCAAACACGAATAACAACGTGACCAGTCTTGTTCAAATATGGTCGAAATTGACCACCCTATTGCCATTGAGGCCCCCTAATTTTTCAATTAGCTCCATGGTTTTCGATATGACCATTAACAGATACTTCGATAATTTTGAAATATTATTGAAAGCTGGACCAACAGCTTGGCTCCAGATAAAATTTCTGGATCACGGCGCATAGTTTGAAACATAAAGTATGCTGGACTTGACCACAGGTTCAGGCCATCAATCAAAGAAAATGATGGAGAGAGCATGACCGCGACACAGGCAGGGCCGCTGACGAATACCGGGCTGGCATATCGATCCGATGGGTATCGGAACTATGTAATTATCTCGTTGATGCTTCTATACACATTGAACTTCATTGATCGCATATTGATCGGCGTCGTCGCCCAGCCGATTATCGAAGAATTCAAGCTGCAGGACTGGCAATTTGGCTTGCTGTCCGGCTTCGGCTTTGCCCTGATGTATACGGTAATGGGCATACCGATCGCCCGGCTTGCCGAACGCATGAACCGTGTCAAAATCATCGCCGCCAGTGTCATCCTGTGGTCACTCATGACCGCATTGTGCGGGATAGCTGGCAGCTTCGTCGCGCTGCTGGTTTTCCGCATCGGCGTCGGCATCGGGGAAGCGGGCCTAACACCCGCAGCCAATTCGATCATTTCCGACTATTTCCCGCCTCGCAGCCGCGCCAGGGCAATCGCCATCTACACCATGGGCATCACATTGGGCGGCGTCCTGGCCAATGCCTTCGGCGGGCCGATCACCGAATTATTTTCCTGGCGCGAGGCGTTTTTGGCCTTGGGTGTACCGGGCGTGATTTTCGGCGTAATTTTCCTCTTCACGGTCGAGGAGCCTCCGCGTGGCTACGCTGACCCGCCAACCGCAACCAAGCCGCAGAAAATGGGCATTGCAGATACGGTCAGGGAATTGTCGGCCAAGCGCAGCTTCTGGATCAACATGATCGCCGCCGCTTTGGTCGCCTTTGTCGGCTATGGTGTCAGCAATTTTCAGGTCGCTTTTTTCCAGCGCGTGCACGAAATGTCGATCTCGGAAGTGACGCTGCAGATTGCCGTCCCGCTGGGCCTGGCCGCATCTGTCGGCGCTTTCTTCACGGGATATCTGACCGAGAAGATGAGCGGTCGCCATCCCAATGTCGTGGCCTGGTTACCGGGCGTCATGCTGATCATTTGCGTGCCACTTTACTGGCTGGGCTTCACCACAGACAGCGTCCCCTTCGCCTTGACGGCGTTGCTGTTCGCTGCCGTCCTTCACTATGGATATCTTGGTGCGCAATATACAA
Organism: uncultured Sphingorhabdus sp.; assembly: GCA_963974765.1. Lineage (GTDB taxonomy): Bacteria > Pseudomonadota > Alphaproteobacteria > Sphingomonadales > Sphingomonadaceae > Parasphingorhabdus. The sequence goes on along the minus strand of CAXBEI010000001.1, from coordinate 1,278,634 downwards.
TCTGCCAAGGTGTTGCGAGCCCGCAGTCGCGGGCAACCGCCGTTGCCCTGTTTCTGTTCATCGTCAACCTCATCGGCTATGGCTGCGGTCCACTGGTAATGGGCATTGCCAGCGACATGCTGATGAACGCCAATCTTGCCAGTTCGCAGTTCGCCGCAGAGCTGACCGGCCAGCTCTGCAAAGGCAGACCAGAAGACCTGATAGCAACACTCGGTGCAGCCAAGGCCGGGGCCTGCCTGACGGCAAGCGCGGAAGGGCTGCGCTGGTCGATGATCTACATCGTCGGTATATTCTTCATCGCGGGCGGCCTTTATATCTTTGCCTGCAAGACGCTGCAAAAAGACCTTGTCGCGAAAATGAGCTGAAGCAATATGGCCCGTCCTGAACCATGGCAGCTGCTTGCCGAAAATTATCCCGTATCCGTCGTCATGCAGACACGCTTTCAGGATATTGATCCCAACCGGCATCTCAACAATGTCGCCTTTGCGGCGATGTTCGAGAATGCGAGGGTTCGGCTGAACCGTACGCTAAGGCCGTGGGGCGACCGGCCCAGGAACGAGCGGAGCATGGTCGCCGCGGTGACGATCAACTATCTGCGCGAAGGCCAATATCCCGATGACGTCGAAGTCAGCTCGGGCGTCAGCAAGATCGGCAGCTCAAGCTATGTGATCGCGCAGGCCATGTTCCAGAACGGTCAGTGTATCGCCACCTGCGATTCCATCATCGTCTGCCGCACAGATGGCGAAGGCAAGCCGTTGCGTCAGGCAGTGGTTGATGAGCTCGAAAAGATGCGAACCACCGGCTGACTTCGCGGCAGCCTTGCCGTTCGAGCGAAGCCATTGGAAGCTTTGGAAGGTCCTTCGACAAGCTCAGGACGAACGGAGCCAATCCGAAAGCAGCGAATTAGTCCGTGAAATTAGCTTCCCGCTTCTGCATGAACGCCATGACCGCTTCCACTTGATTGGGTGTGCGGCTGACCTTGTCCTGACCGATCGATTCCATCATCAGTATCTCGTCTTCGTTCATATCGGGCAGCTTGTTGATCAGGTCTTTGGCGATCTGTACCGCTTGCGGATGTTTGCTTGCGATCTCGGCGGCAATTTCCATGGCTTTCGCGTGCGGATCGTCGGACAAGTGGGTAACAAAGCCTAGTTCTTTGCCTTCTTCGCCGGTGAATATCCGGTTTGTATAGGTAAGTTCCCGCAAGATATCGTCGCGGACAAAGCTGCGCCAGGTGGTGTAGCTGCCCATATCCGGGATGAGGCCCCAGCGCATTTCCATGATCGACATTTTTGCATCCGGTGCGACCACACGAATGTCGGCGGCGCTGGCAAATTGCAGACCGCCACCGATGCACGGGCCGTGGATCGCCGCGATAACCGGCGCTTTCAATTTCCGCCACAGCAGCACGATATGCTGATATTTATTGGCATTGCCAAAGGTGCGCTCGGTCAGGGTGTTGGCGAGTGGTGACTTGTCGCCATCCTTGCCTGGCTCCGATGCAGATGCGGCCGACGCCGCAAAGCTACCCATGTCAAGGCCGGCGCAGAAAGCCTTGCCTTCACCGGAAAGAACGATGGCACGAATGCCTTCCATTGCTGCCAGCTTTTCGCCGGCTTCGACGATTGCATCAATTTGCTCCGCATCGAGCGCATTCATCTTCTCGGGCCGGTTGAAGCGGACATCGGCGATATGATCTTTGACGGTAATGGTGACGCGTTCTGACATTTTTTATCCTTTGCTCTTCCCCGTTCGCTTCGAGCGAAGTCGAGAAGCTTGATATTCCCACTGTGTCTCGACTGCGCTCGACACGAACGGAAATGAAGATTCGATGTTATACCGAACCTTGTTTAATCGCCCAGTTAACCAGCGGCAACTGGTCATTGCCGAAATACATTCTGTCGCCCTCGCCAAAGGGTACAAAAATACTCGGCGAACCATAAGCGCCACGGGCGATCGCCTCTTCAGTATTGGCGCGCAGCCGGTCCTTGATCGCTTGCTCCTGGGTCCGCGCCGCCAGAGCAGCACCGTCCAGACCGACCTCATTCGCTATCGCTATCAACACTTCCGGGTCATCCAGATTACGTTGCTCCCCATAATAGGCGTTGAAAGCAGCGGTGGCGAACTTGTGCAATGCCGCCTGATCATCCTCCAGCACGCAACAGACCCGCATCGCATGCACCGACTTTACCGGATGATGTTCGCTCGGAAAATTCATCGGCAGCCCGGCCAGTTTTGCCCAGTCCTTGAGTACGCGAAAACTGTGGACGAATTTGCGATTGTCGGGATTTTCCCGCGCCGCATAGACATCCTGGTTAACCGCGTTGAACACCCCGCCGACAAGAAACGGCTTCCAAATGATCTCTGCGCCATTGTCTTTGATGATTGGCTGAATATTGTGGAATGCGAGACACGTCCATGGGGAGGAGAGGTCGAAATAGAATTCTACTGTTAGTGGCATGTATTAATCCTTCCTGTGCCCCGGCAAAGGCCGGGGTCCATCTCCTGAATGATCACCAACAAGCGTCGGTCATGTTCGACGCTGAACGCCAGATCAAATTCCTTGCCTAACACCGGATGCCGACGCAATTCCAGGAGATGGGCATCTGCCTGCGCAGGTGCACTATTCCTTCAGCCCGAACAATGTCTTGCGGGTCTGGGCATCGTCCTGCGGGTTGCGATTGATCTTGTCGCGGCCGACGGCCATGCCGCGGCGCAAGCCTTCGCGCTGCTTCAGTGTCTCGTACCAGCGTTTCACATTAGCAAATTCACCGAGGTCGATTTCCTGACGCTTGTATGTCTGCACCCAAGGGAAACAGGACATGTCAGCGATACTGTAATCCTCGCCGGCAAGATAATCGTGATCCGCCAGCCGCCGGTCCATCACCCCGAACAGTCTCAGCACTTCCTTGCGATAGCGCTCGGTGGCATATTCGATCCGGTCGGGCGCGTAGAGTTTGAAATGGCCATGCTGGCCCATCATCGGCCCCAGCCCACCCATCTGCCACATCAACCATTCCGTCGCGGCAATCTGTCCACGCAGATCATGTGGCAAGAATTGCTCCGCCTTGTCCGCGAGATAAAGCAGGATCGCACCGGTCTCAAACACCGAGACCGGTTCTCCGCCATCCGCCGGATCGTGATCGACGATTGCGGGAATCCGGTTGTTGGGACTGATCGCGAGAAACTCCGGCTCGAACTGTTCCCCTGCCCCGATATTCACCCATTTGATATTATAGTCGAGCCCGCTCTCCTCGAGCATGACCGAGATTTTCCACCCATTGGGTGTCGGAGCAAAATAGAGATCGATCAAATCGCTTCGCTCTGTCCCGGCGTATTCACACCCATTTTCTGGAGATATTTCTTCACATTGCGCGCCGCCTGACGAATGCGTTGCTCGTTCTCGACCATCGCAATCCGGACAAAGCCCTCGCCGTCCTCGCCGTAGCCAACACCGGGCGCGACCGCGACACCGGCTTGGGTCAGCAATTGCTTGGAAAATTCGAGACTGCCCATGTGGGCCAGTTGCGGCGGCAACGGGGCCCAGGCGAACATCGATGCGGCGGGTGGCGGGACTTCCCAGCCTGCCCTGCCAAAGCTTTCCACCAGCACATCGCGCCGTTTGTGATAGAGCTCCCGGTTCTTGGCGACCTGATCCTGCGGACCATTGAGTGCAGCGCAGGCGGCTGCCTGAATCGGGGTGAACCCTCCGTAATCAATATAGCTTTTTACCCGGGTCAGGGCTCCGATCAGCGTCTTGTTGCCAACGGCAAAACCGACCCGCCAGCCAGCCATGGAATATGTCTTGCTGAGCGAGGTAAATTCCACCGCCACATCTTTGGCGCCCGGCACCTGCAAAATCGAAGGCGTCGGGTTGCCGTCGTAATAGAGTTCGGAATAAGCGAGATCGGACAATAGCCAGACCTTGTTTTCCTTCGCCCAGGCCACCAGCCGCTCGTAGAAGGCGAGATCAACGACTTCGGCGGTCGGATTAGAGGGATAGTTGACCACGAGAAGCGTCGGGCGCGGCACGGTAAAGGCCATCGCACGTTCCAGCGATTCCCAATAATGTTCATCGGGCGTTGTCGGCACGCTGCGGATGGTCGCACCGGCAATGATGAAGCCGAACGTATGGATAGGATAGCTCGGATTGGGCGCAAGAATGCAATCGCCTGGCGCTGTGATCGCCGTCGCCAGACTGGCCAGGCCTTCCTTCGACCCGAGTGTCACCACGACTTCCGTTTCAGGGTCCACATCGACACCAAAGCGGCGACCATAATAATTGGCTTGTGCCTTGCGCAGACCGGGAATGCCCTTGGATGCGGAATAGCCGTGCGCATCGGGCTTTTGCGCCACTTCGCACAGTTTGTCGATGACATGCTGCGGCGGCGGAAGATCGGGATTGCCCATACCGAGATCGATAATGTCTTCGCCGGCCGCTCGCGCCGCTGCCCGCATGTTATTGACTTCAGCAATCACATAGGGTGGCAGGCGCTTGATGCGGTAAAACTCTTCGGACATTATGGATCGTTTCTTGCGTTAAATGTTAAAGGGCCCCTGCTTTGCGTAATTTTCACGTGAATGTCGAGTGCTTGTGGATGGTAATTGTGCGCTAAGGTCCATCCCGTCGAATAATGCGCGAAATGGGATATGGGCTCGCGGAATAATCTCCCCGGGCACTGATCTACCATAAGCTTGTTCGGAAGTTCTTTTGTTTTGCGGGTTTATTTCTGCCACCATCATGATTAGTCCTGATCATCGACAAGTATCGTCTGGGGGCATCGGGTGAATAGAATTCGTTTTAAAAAGGTACGCGCTGGCATAGCCATCAAAGCGATAACAATTTTCAGCCTTTTTACTTCTGTGGTCCAAGCTCAGGACGGCGTTGTAAATGTGGATCAGGCGGATGCAAAGCCTGAATCCACCCATATTGTCGAAACTAAGATTTTCGCAAATCCCGGCCATTTCGGCAATCCGGCAATATCGCCGGAAGGCGACCGCGTTCTGTACCGGCAACAACTGGGTGGAAAATCATATCTTACCGCTGCGGTTCTATATGGTGATGCCAAGAAGCGTATAGCTATACCTGAAAATGTGGACCTTCGTTGGTATCGGTGGGCCGGTAACAACAAGATATTGTTCAGCGTTTCTGCCGTCGTCGACACTCCGGTCGGCCAGCGAAGGCACACAGGTCTATATGTAACAGATGTGGCCAGTGGCGAGTCCATTACACTGGGTCGAAAAACGCAAGGCTTTGATGGCGACAATGTTCTGTATGTTGATCCAGCCGGTGCATATATTCTGCTTTCCTTGCAGCGGTCCATTTACGACTATCCCGGTGTTTATCGCGTCAAACTCGAGAATAACGAAATCACACGCGTGGTCCGCAGGCAATCACAGATCTGGACCTGGATTGCTGACAACAGTGGCGTTGTAAGGATGGGGTTGAGCAAAATCGGCGGTACCTTGAAAATCCATTATCGGAGGACGGCCGAGGAAAAATTCAGACTGATCGGGAAAATAAAGGAGAAGGATGATCTGGAAGAAGCGTTGCTCGATATAACCCACATCGTCTCTGAAGCCGACGAAGGTTATGTCCTTTCCAATAAGAGAACAGGACGCTTCGCCCTTTACAAGTTCGACTATCTGACTCGGGAGGTTGGAGAAATGGTTTTTGGCCATGATGAAAACGACGTCACCGGGTTCAACCTGAACGATAGCGGAACCGCACTGGAATCCGTTTATTTTACAGACTCCCGTGACCGGGTGAAATGGTTCGACGCAGATCTTGCAGAACATCAGCGAAAGCTGGATTCGGCTTTGCCGGGACAGGAAGCATGGATTCAATCAAAAAGCCGAGACGGCAAACGCATGATCGTCTATGTCACTTCCTCCACCGATCCAGGCAGCTATTATCTTTACGAACCCGAACTCAAGAAACTGGCATGGTTTGCCAGCCTGAACGACAAGCTGGATATCGATAAACTGTCCAAGACGGAATATGTGAAATATGATGCCCGTGACGGCACAACGGTTCCAGCCTATCTGACGCTTCCCAAAAACCGGCCCGCCAAGAATTTGCCGCTTGTGATCCTCCCGCACGGAGGTCCTTACGGAGTGCGGGATACTCTGGATTACAATACGGAAGTGCAATTTCTCGCCAATCGCGGATATGCAGTTTTGCAACCCAATTACCGGGGATCCGACAGCTACGGTGAGGCTTTTTACAAGAAGGGTTCGGGTGAAATCGGTCGAGCGATGCAAGACGACCTCGATGACGGTATGGATTGGCTGGTCGGCCGCGGCGTTGTTGATGCGGACAAGGTTTGCATCGTCGGCGGCTCCTATGGCGGTTATGCAGCCTTGTGGGGCGTAACGCGAAACCCTGAGCGCTACCGCTGCGCAGCCAGTTTTGCCGGGGTCACCGACTGGAACAAACAACTGAAATATGACGACCGATTCCTGAAAAGCCGATATAAAAGGGAATGGCGGGATGAAGTGCGAGGCCAAGAAGATTTTGATCTCGACAAGGTTTCCCCTGCCCGACTTGCGGCGCAACTGGAACGCCCGATCCTCCTAGCCCACGGGAAGAAAGACAGCACCGTCCCATTCAGCCAGTTCAAATTATACCGGTCAGAGCTTGAGAAAGCTGAAAAAGAAGCAGAATTTGTTGTATACGAAAGCGAAGGACACGGCTTTTCAGACCCTGAGAACGAGAAGGATTGGCTGGATAGGCTAGAAGCATTCTTGTACCGGCATAATCAGGCCTACTAGATACGGCAATCCGGGCTTCAGGAAGCTATCGTGCGAGCACCACGCAACACCGTTCGTGTCGCATTTCCCGTCATGACAATGGATTTCGCCCGGATCGTATCCAGGAAATGCCAGGTCGAAGTCGCTTTTTCAGGGGTAAACGCCACGGTCATATAGCCGCGATGCTCGGTATCTGCCCATTGCAGTTGTTTGTTGGCCCCGACGACGGCTTTGGCGACCAGATCGGGATTGACGCCTTTGGTATAGGCTTCAAAGCCCGGCGAGCTGACGCTATGGCCAGCGAATTCCACCCCGGCGACGCCATCCTGCGTCTCGAGGTCGAACGCCCAGGCATTGTGACTGTCACCCGACAGGACGATCAAATCTGCATCAGCCTGTTGCGCGGCAGCCAGCGAACGGGCACGGGCCTGAGGATAGCCATCCCAGCTGTCAAAATTGATCGGCAGTCCGATTTTTGCCGCCAATGCTCCGACTGCTATGCGCGCCTGAGCAATAGGAGGGGCATCTTCAGGCACCCAGTTTTTCGCGTCCTGTGGCAGCACCAGTTCACCCATCACGCACTGCTGCGACCAGACTTGCCACTTCGTTCCCGAAGCCTTGGATTTCTGTAGCGCATTTTCGAACCACTGTTCCTGAACAGAACCCAGCATCGAGCGTGCCGGATCCTGCCAGACATCGTCGCGAAACGCCGTGAGCGCTGCTGCGACATCTTGCTGCCCCTTGATCGATTCCGCCAGATCTACCGGCTTGTCACGGCCGCCAATCCGGCTTTCGGTAAAGAACAGGGTCGCCAGATCACCGATTTGATATTCCCGCCAGCGCGCGTTGCCGAATTCCATATCCCGAACCGGCATCCACTCACGATAAACGCGCTCGGCAACGCGCTTGCGCACCTCCCAGTCACCTTCACTCGGATCATGATTTTGCGCTCCGTCCGTATAGGCGTCATTGGCAAATTCATGATCGTCCCACGACGGGATCATCGGCAATACCTGATGGATGCGTTGCAGGTCGGGATCGCTGCGATAGGCGGCATAGCGCAGCCGGTAATCGGCAAGCTGGACCATTTCATGGGCGGGATCGATTTTCCGTCCCGCCAACGCTTCCTCTTTGGAAGGATAAGTGCCGATTGGATATTCGTAGAGATAATCACCAGTGTGAATGATCAGATCGAGATCTCGATTTTGCGCGGCATGGGCATAAGCATTAAAATAACCGAAGGGCATGTTGGAACATCCGACAACACCGATATTGAACTTTTGCACCGGGCCCTGCGGCAAAGTCCGGGTCCGGCCCGTGACCGATTTGGAGCCATCCGGCCCGACGAAGCGGAAGAAATACCATTTGTCGGGGGCCAGCCCCTGCACCGTGATCTTGGCGGTAAAGTCCCGTTCGGCTTTTGCCTGCACTTGGCCCACCATTTTTGCGCCGGCGAAGTCGGCATTGTCCGCTATCTCCGCGGTCAGACTGGCGTCCCCGCTGCCGACATAGCGCGTCCATAGCAGCACGGAATCCTGTCCCGGTTCACCGCTGGCGACGCCATGGGTGAAGCCTTTTCCGCCCATCAGCGATGCCGAGGCCGGCACGCTGAGCGCCCCAAGGCCAAAAGTTCCCAGCGCCATCAACTGGCGGCGATCGATATTCATGGTCATGATTTCATCCCAAAATGCCTAGTGCGAGCAAAATAGCGAAGAATAGAGACAGGCTGATGACAGTGAAGATGAGCAGGAACGACACCCGGAACAGAGCTTCGGGACGGGACATCTTGTACGCATGCCTGAGTTGCCGATAGATGTGGAAAGGCGGATAGAATATCAGCAACGTCCCCCAGACGGACGCGGGAGCCCCGATGGCAGCCAATATGGCGCAGGTCACAAACAACAGAGACATGAAGGCGATGGAATAGGTCGCGAAAACCGCGTGGTCATAAAAGTGAAGACCGCGTCGGCCGATCAGTGTCAGCCACACGAAAGGGATAGAAATCGGAATCAGGAGCCAGGCAAATTTATAGCCATTGGCTTTCAGTTTGTAGAGAAGCAGAGAGGGGTTTTCGGTAGCACGTTCGAGACCGCCCTTCAGCATCTTGCCAATCGAACTATCCTTGAATTCGTCCCAAATCTCGACTTGATTGCCGTTGCCGCCACTGATATTTCCTGCACCCGCAGCGCTTTCCATGTTTGAGACCAGCGCCTCATCGCTTCCGAATTCTCCGCTCCCCGAGCCATTCTCACCCATTCCGGCTTCCGGATAGGGAATTTCGCTCATCGTCATGGTTGCCATGATATTGCGGGCCCGCTTTATATCGAGAATTTGCTCCCGAACTTCCGTCTTGTCTTCCTCTGCCGTCGTTTCCAGTTCCTTGATCTTGTCCTGCAAGCGCTTTTCAAGCTCTTGGGTTTCTGCCCCTATCGCACTGTTGAATTCGACGCCTTCGCTAGCACCACCCTCTGTCGAAAACGGGTCTGCGATGAAGGAAAATACCGCAAACATCATGAATACCGAAAAGAGGAACAGAGCCATCGGAGAGATGAATTTGGCGCGTTCGCCTTGTACATAGCGACGCGTCAGATCACCCGGCTTCCAGACCAGCAGTGGCAATGTCCGCCAGAATTTCCCTTCAAAATGCAGCACGCCATGCAATATATCGTGCCAGAAGGCGCCGATCGAACGGTGGACATGCAGAGGCTGGCCGCAATCCGCGCAATAATGACTGGTCACCAGCGCGTTGCAGTTAAGGCATGCTCCGCCCTTGCCCCCCGATGCGCCGGTGTTTTCATCTTCCACCGCCTTGGCTATCAAGCCGCCTTCGATGGCGGTTCCCATGGCTTCCAGTTCTTCCGACATAAGCCGCAGTTTTGGCCGATTTGGCTAATAAGGCAAGTGGCTTTTTGTAATCCGGTCGATGTTATGATATATGTTATATCGTATCATAAGTCAGGAGAGACAAAATGCGCAGCAGGAAGCACTTTCTTCGCCAAAAATCCGTCGCTGTCACCACAGACAAGCCATTTGCGGAGCTCAATATCACGCCGCTGATAGATGTACTGCTCGTTCTCCTCGTGATGATGATGCTGTCGATCCCGGCTGTCACCCACAAAGTCGCAGTCGACCTGCCAAGTGGAACTCCGGGAAACAGCACTCCTATAGTCAACAAACTGTTCCTGAATGCGGCGGGCACGGCGATCTGGAACGGCATACCGATGGACAGCGACCGTTTGCGCAGTCGGCTGGAAATAATGGCGAAGGATCCGGCAAAGCCGCAACTACATTTCGAAAGCGATGCCCGGGCCCGGTACGAACGATTTGATCAGCTTGTGGCGATGATCAAACGAGCCGGCGTTGAAGAAGTCGGCTTCGTGGGTAACCAGCAATTCGCAAGCTGGGACGGCCCCTGAATCTTCGATTTACGCCGTGAAGTGGCGAAAGCATGCAGCGGATCGAAAGGACCGGGACGATTTGTCACTGATATGCATGCCCAATCTGATCGGGTAATCAGGCGTTTTTTTGGCAGCGCCCGGTTTTAAAACCAGACCTGAAAGGTAACCGAAGCGAGAATTCAGCCCATTAGCCAGTTTTTTCTTAGTTAATCAGACTTTGCTCCGTTTACGCTAAGATGAACAAACTAATTATCTTCGGCGGCCTATGACAGCCCGAATAGCCCGGCATACGCGCTTCCCTTCTGTGTCGACCATTCTTCTGGTGTCGGCAATTTTCGGATTGCTTGCCTGGGGTGGTGCCAGTCTCACGCAGGACGAAGGCAGGATTGCGGTCGTCTGGCTTGCCAATGCGTTCCTGGTAGCCGTCATTCTGCGGTCAGCCAAAAGGCATGTACCTTATTATCTCGCTGGCGCGTTTCTCGCGAATATTGCCGCAAATCTCCTGACAGGAGATACGGTTATCCGAGGGACAGCACTGGCCGCCATCAACCAGTTCGAGATGATCCTGATCTGGTTCCTCATGCAACGGCTCGGCGCAGCCAAACCGGACATGCAGAGGATTTGGGACCTGGGCAAATTCTGCCTAGTCGGCGGGCTTGTGGCTCCACTGGCATCCGGGCTGCTAGCCGGGCTGGTATTCTCTGCCGGGACCCTGCAACTATTTTTGATGTCGTGGCTTCAGTGGACCGCGACCAACGGCCTTGGTATGATTTTGCTCGGTCCGGCGGTCATGGTGGCGATAGATGCGATCAGGCCCGCAGACAGGCCAGGTGATCGGCGAAGCGTTGTGCTGTTTAACGCCAACCGCTGGGAGTGGCTGGCAATTCAGGCATTTACCTTGGCTGCCGCAGCGGCAATTTTTTGGCTTCTCAGTTTTCCGGTCTTCTTCCTCGTCGCGCCTTTGGTGCTGCTCAATGCCTTCAGACTGGGAACGCCCGGCACTTCGGTTTCCATCGTATTAATTGCTATCGTTGTGGTTATCTGCGCGGCCTTCGAGACAGGTCCATTTTACTCCGTCGACCTAACTTTGACCGCGAAATTGTTCATTCTGCAATTTTTTCTGCTGAGTTGTTTTGCAGTGGGGATGCCCACAGCGGCAATGCTGACCGAGAAAGCGTCGATCCGGCGTTCCCTTAGCGTCCACCGCGAGGTCTCCAACTCCATGCTGGAAAATATGACCGAGGTTCTCTTTCGGACAAATAGCGATCTGCAATGGCTGTTTCTGAACCCCGCCTGGGAGAAGCTGACGGGCCGCTCGATCGAAGACAGTTTGGGACGGGATATGGGCGAGATATTTGCTGTCGACGATTTTGAGGCTCTTAAAACGCAGCTCGAGCCCGTCCAATCCGGCGCGATCCAGCGCGCTCGATTTGAGGGTTCCATCTGCCACGAAAACGGCTCTATTCTTGCCGTCGAGTTGAGCTTTTCCAGATTGGCTGGAAAGAATGGAGGCTTCCTCGGCATTGTCGGGAGCATCAGAGACATAACCGAACGCAAGCGAATGGAACAAAATCTGGTTGCCGCCAGAGTAGGCGCCGAAGAGGCGGCAGATGCCAAAACGCGATTTCTTGCCAATATGAGCCACGAAATACGGACGCCGATGAATGGAGTATTGGGGTTCACCCAGTTGCTGCTCGACGCCGATCTCCCTCCGGAGCAGAACAGCCACGCCAAGATGATATTGGATTCCGGCAAAGCCATGATGCGGCTGCTCAACGATATTCTTGATATTTCCAAGGTCGAGGCTGGTCAGGAGAATAGCAACATTGCCCCCATGTCTACGCAACATGTGCTGCAGAGCTGTGTGTATCTGATGGCCCCGATCGCCGATCAAAAGGGGCTCGATCTCAAGCTGGAAGTTGAGGATAATATACCCCCAATGGTGATGGTAGACGCAAATCATTTGCGTCAGATCGTATTGAATCTTCTGGGCAACGCCGTCAAATTCACCAGCAGCGGTTCGGTCACGGTTTCCGCCAGCGCCAGCCTGGCCAGTGCCGGGACAATCCAAATGCAGGTGATGGTCAAGGATACCGGAATCGGCATTCCATCCAATCGTCTTACGGCCATATTTTCTCCGTTTGAACAAGCGTCCCCGCAAACCTCGACAATATTCGGTGGAAGCGGCCTGGGATTGACGATCAGCAAACAGCTGGCATCGATCATGGGCGGAACGATCGAAGTCGAGAGTATCGAAGGGGAAGGCACCACCTTCTCCATCCGGTTCCCAGCGGGAATAGTAGCAGCCACCTCGCCCACCACCAACAAAACAACAGGAACACAATCAATGCCCTCTATAAATAGTCCGATTGAGACACCATTAGCTCAAGCCGATACCGGCAGGATTTTGATTGCCGAAGACCATGACATCAATCAGATTCTGATAGCCGAAATGATCAAGAAGCTCGGTTATCAGCCGGTGCTGGCAGTCAACGGTGAGGACGCCATTGCAAAGGTGGAAGCGGCCGCAGAAGGAAATACACCCTTTGATCTAGTGCTTATGGATGTTCAAATGCCGGTCATGGACGGCTATGAAGCGACGGAATCAATTCGGAAGAAGGGCTATCCGAAGGAACAGTTACCGATATTGGCGATAACGGCAAATGCATATCCCGAAGATATCGCACGTTGCCTGCAAGCTGGCATGCAGGGTCATATTGCCAAGCCGGTAATGTTCGACAATTTGAAAACTTCGCTGCAGAACTGGGCGATGTCGAACCAAACAGCTTCAACGGGAATCGCTGTAATTGATTGATCAGCGCGGTACAAAGCACCAATCCACCTTATCTTCTTCATAAACCAGCCAGAGCATATCGCAGCTTTTTATAGTTGCTCGTCTACCAACAGCTTGGAATAGTTGGACAGGCCTATTCCATTCATCAGGCCAACAGACTAGGTTCCGCCTTGAACCCGTTATAAATTTGAACCGGTTATAAAGAAGTCGATCAATTCGAATAGAAGATTGGAAATTTGCATGCGGAAAGTCCTGATTTCAACAATATTGATACTTGGTATTGCAAATATAACACCGCTTGCCGCGCAGCCATTGCCGGATCAAACCATCGATTCAGCAAAAATCCTTCCCCATTTTAATGCGGATACGGTCAATGCAACGCTCAAGACCGTCACCGGCAACCATCTTGCTACCGTCACACCCTCAGGCGAAAATATCATAACCGCCTTCGCGCCAAATGGCCTGCAATTCACTGTTCATTTTCGTCAATGTGTCGAACAGGAGCCTGCTCAGTGCAAAGCGCTGCAGCTTTTGACCAGCTGGAGTCTGGAAGGCCGGGAAGTAGATTTGCAGAATATGATGCCGCAGTTTCAGCGCAGTCATTTATTTGTAAATAGTGGAATATTGGAAGATGGTCGCCCCTATATGACGCGGATCATCGTTGCTGACCAGGGCCTGGCGCAAGGGAATCTTGCGGCAGAAGTCCGTAATTTTATCAGCGATGCTACCGACTTTAACGGTCGGTTGACAGCAGCGGCCCGCTAAAGCTACCGACCGCAATCGGCTAGCCAAGGCGCTTTCGTCGGAGGCCAATATAGCCAAATGGCGGCACCTTCAGCAATAGGGCGCCCGTCAGCAAGCTCTTCTTCTACAGAAGAAATACGCTGCTAAACAGAACGCCAAAATCCTCACGCTTGTCCGGGCAGCATAGCCCATTATTTGCCAGCGCGATACACGCGCTTACAATGACTCAATGCGATAAATCACTGTAAACAATGCGTCTATATTAATGTAAACTCACTTATATCGATGTAAATATATATCTCCTGTATTTGGAGAATCTTCCAACATACTATATCAACTCCGATGGGGTCGCATTGTTGTCAACAGACTATTGGAGGGGTTAATCATGAAAAGATTGAAACTATTAGCAGCAAGCGCGGTCGCCATAGCAGCCACATTCACCGTTACGGCACCAGCTCATGCACAAGCCGACCCGTTACTCGGCCAAATGATGCTTTTTGGCGGTAATTTCTGCCCGCGCGGTTGGGGAGATGCTTCAGGCGCCCTGATCGCCATTAGTTCAAATAGCGCTTTATTCTCCCTTTTGGGCACCATGTATGGCGGTGACGGACGTACCACATTCGCCTTGCCTGATCTGCGCGGTCGCGCGCCAATCAGCATCGGTAACGGGCCAGGGCTGCCAACCTACCCCATTCAGGGTGCCAAAGGCGGTTCGACGAGCTTTACGCTGACCAATGCTACCATGCCGAGCCACAACCATGTCGGCACGATGAGAGCCAGTAATTTGCCGGGCGATACGGCAAATCCCAACAATAATAGCCTGGCAACAACCGGAAGTACTACGATATACCACACTGGCGCTCCGGCGGTGAATATGGACGTCGGTACCGTTGTTATCGGCAATACCGGAAGCAATCTCGCGGTTAACAAGCTCTCGCCGTATCTGGTGATGCGCTGGTGCGTAGCCATGCAAGGTGTGTTTCCTTCACGCAACTGAAGCAGAAGGTTTTGATGACCTTATTGTTTTTAACGTGAAAGGAAATTCCTCATGAATTTATATCAATCGATCTCGCTTGCTTTGACAATCGGCGGTATTTCGTTGGCGTCAACATCGCCTGCCAACGCCCAAGCTGGCACGCAATATATAGGACAAGTATCGGCCTTTGCAGGCAATTTCTGCCCTCGAGGCTGGATGGGGGCTGACGGTACTCTGCTGCCGATCAGTCAAAACTCAGCTCTATTTTCGCTATACGGCACCTATTATGGAGGCGATGGGCGAGTTACTTTTGGATTGCCTGATCTACGTGGACGGCGTCCGGTCGGTTTCGGCGACGGTCCTGGAATTGGCAATTATGCTATGGGCGAAAAAGCCGGTGCGGCCGAATTTACACTCACCGCCAATAATTTACCCGCTCATAATCATATCGGTGCGTTGAGAGCCAGCAACCTCCCGGGTGATACGGCAAACCCCAATAACAACAGTCTGGCAACGACGGGGAGCGCCACAATATATCATACCGGTGCTCCAGTGGTGAATATGGATACTGGCACTGCTGTCATTAATAATGCCGGCGGCAATCAGATGGTCCAAAAGCAGTCACCCTATCTGGTGATCCGCTGGTGCGTCGCAACGGTCGGGATATATCCATCGCGTAACTAGATTGGTTTGGCCCAACGCCAAGCCTAATATGGCTATGCCAGAATTCACTTCCTGTAAGGATGAAGTGAATTCTGGCAAACGCTGCAAGTACGCGGTTCGTTATTCGCACCTGGAATGGTCAAATCCCGATTGCTGATGCGCCAATATCCCATACCGTCTAGCTTCAATGATAGTATACATCTGCGCCTTGGTCGGGCACATTCCCGCAATGGAACTGAAACTCGAAAACAAGAATGTGCTGGTTACGGCCGGCAGCAAAGGCATCGGACTGGCAACCGCGTCGGGATTTCACAAATGCGGCGCGAAAGTCACCATTTGTGGAAGATCGCAGGATGCGCTCGACGCTGCAGCTGCGGTGATGCCGGGATGTCTGGCGCTGACCGGAGACGTATCCAGAGCAGAGGACATCGAAAGGGTCGTTGCAGCAGCTACTCAAGAATTCGGCGGTATCGACATATTGGTGAACAATGCCGGTGGACCACCACCCGGCCTGTTTGTCGATCTGTTGGACGAGGACTGGGACAAAGCTGTCGAGTTGACGCTGAAATCCGTCATCCGCGCTACCCGGTTGGTGTTGCCGCATATGCGGGCCCAGAAATGGGGCCGGATCATCAATATCTCGTCGACCGGCGTGAAGCAGCCTGTTCCCGGCCTGACCCTGTCCAACAGCATCCGGATGGCGGTGCTGGGATGGGCCAAGACACTCGCCAATCAGGTGGCGGCTGACAATGTGCTGGTGAATACGGTGTGCCCGGGATTTACGCAGACCGATCGCATCGCGCAGATTTTCGAGCAGCAATCCGCAGCCTCCGGCAAGAGCATCGAGGAAATTTCCGCTACCCTGGCCGCGCAAATTCCCATGCAGCGGATCGGCCAGCCCGAAGAGATTGCCAATCTGGCGGTCTTTCTGGGATCGGAAGCTGCCAGCTATATGACGGGAACGTCGATTCAGGTCGACGGGGGCTCGGTACAAGGTTTCTGAAGCCGGCATATTTGCGGTCAAATACAGGCGACGGGCACAACAATTGTTTCCCAAGATTTAAAAGCCCGCTAATGGGCGCGGATGACCGCAGAAAAACCAAAGCTCATCATCCGCATGGCGGAACTGGAAGATGCCAGGAAAATATCGACCTTGTCACGCAAGGTTTACGGCAAGGGCGAAGGCTATACCGCGGAGGAAGTGCGCGGCCAGATCAATAATTTCGCCGATGGCCAGCTGGTCGCGGAATATGAAGGCAAGATTGTCGGCCATTGCGCGACATTCCAGATCTCCGAGAAAACCGCTCGTGCTGCACATAGCTGGGCTGAAATCACCGGCGGCGGCTTTGCCGCGCGGCATGATCCGAACGGCGAGATACTCTACGGCATGGAAGTCAGCGTCGATCCGGATTACCGGCGTCTGCGCATTGGGCTGCGTTTCTACAAGGTCCGCCGCGAGCTTTGCCAGCATCTCGGGCTGAAAGGGATCATCTTTGGCGGGCGGCTGCCCGGCTATGCCCGGCGCAAGCGCAAATATCCCGACCCAGCCGATTATCTGGCGGCGGTGGTCGACAAGCAGTTCCGCGACCCGGTGATCAACTTTCAGCTTAATCAGGGCTTTGTCCCGCTGGGGATTTTGAAAGACTATATGCCGACCGACAAGCCCTCCGGCGGCAATGCGGTGCATATGTTCTGGGAAAATCCGCTGGCAGCCGAAGCCAAGCTGGTGACGCAAACACCGCATGACCGCCTGCCCCAGTCCGTGCGCGTCGCGACCGTGCAGTTCCAGATGCGCAAGATTGCCTCGCAGACCGAATTTGAAGAACAGGTCGAATATTTTGTCGATGTCGCTGCCGATTATGGTGCGGACTTTGTGACTTTCCCGGAATTGTTCACGCTGCAATTGCTGTCGCTGGAAGGCGAAAAACTGGATCCGGCGCAGGCGATCGAGAAAATCGCCGAATATACCGACCGGTTCAAGGAAGTGATGGAGAAGCTGGCGGTTTCCTATCATATCAACATCATCGGCGGCTCCCACCCGACGCGCATGGAAAATGGCGATATTCGCAACATATCCTATGTCTTTCTGCGCAATGGCGCGATCTATACGCAGGACAAGCTGCACCCCACACCGAGCGAAGTGCGCTGGTGGAATATCAAGGGCGGCTTTGGCGCGGAAGCCATTCCGACCGATTGCGGACCAATCGGCGTGATGATTTGCTATGACAGCGAATTCCCGGAGATGGCGCGCCATCTGGTCGACCAGGGCGCGATGATATTGTTCGTGCCCTTCTGTACCGATGAACGGCGCGGCTATTTGCGGGTACGCTATTGCTGCCAGGCACGGGCGGTGGAAAACCAGTGCTATGTCGTGATGTCAGGCGTGGTCGGCAACCTGCCGAATGTCGAAAATATGGACATCCACTATGCCGAGAGTGCGATCCTGACCCCATCCGACTTCCCGTTCGCGCGGGATGGCGTCGCGGCAGATACAGCGCCCAATACCGAGACCATCGCGATTGCCGACCTGTCGATGTCCAGCCTGCTGACCAGCCGGCAATCGGGCGCGGTGCAAAACCTAAAAGACCGGCGTTTCGATCTCTATCGAGTACTCTGGAAGGGTTAGGTTGATTTCGGGCCCAATTTGGACGGCGCAGCGCTCGCCAGGTTTTTAACCGCTGGTTTCCATGATATCCGCCCATTTGCCGGCTTTCTTGACGCGCCCGTCTTCCAATATGATCAGCTGATCGGAATTTTCGAGCGTCGGTAACCGGTGACCGATCACGATGACAGTGATGGCATCGTGCAGCTTGTCAATCGTATCGCGGATGCGGGCCTCATTCTCGATATCGAGCGCGCTGGTTGCTTCGTCCAGGATAATGAGTTCCGGCTTCTGGATCATCGCCCTCGCCAAGGCAATTCGCTGTTTTTCGCCACCCGACAGGCGTTGTCCGGCATCGCCGACCACAGTATCAAGCTGCTCGGGCAGGTTGAAAACGAAATCTGCAGATGCAAATTTCAACGCCTTTTCCAGGTCCTCATCCGTGGCATTCTCGTCTGCCCACAGAAGATTATTGCGGATCGTATCATGAAACAGGAACACATCCTGCGGCATATAGGCGATGGATTTGCGCCAGTTCAGACGGTTTTTCTCGTCGAGCAAAACACCGTCAATCTCGATGGTGCCCGCGTCCGGGGTCAGCAGTCCCATGATCAGATCGGCCAAGGTCGATTTTCCTGATCCCGATGTCCCCATTATTGCAGTGGTTTGCCGGCTCGGGATCTCGATGTCGATGTCACGGAGCGAAGGTATGCCGCGAGTTCTGTAACTGAATGAGACGCCCGACAATTTGATGGATTTGTTAAACTGGATTTTATCGCCCAGATTCTGGGATAGCGTTTCTTCCCGCGCGGCACCGGCGTCGCGCATCAAATTCGTATAATTTGACAAGACGGAGTCTGAATGCAGGATATTGTTGATCTGGGTCTGAACCTCGCGAATCTGGGGGGATAGCCGCGAAAATATCAGAACCAGAATAAGCAAGGTGGGCAATGTCAGGTCGAATGTCGTAACCCCGATATAGAGTAGCGTCACCATGAACAGAGCGACCAGAATCTGGAAAATAAAGGTCATCGCCGCATTCAGATGGGTGAATTGCAATGACCGTTTGCGCAAGAGGCTGCGTATTTCCAGCATCAGCTGACTCTGGCGGTTCTCGCTTCTGAGAATCTTGATCAGCTTGATCCCGGACAAACCTTCCTCAACCGTCTGCTGCACCTGCCGGTTGGCGATGCTCAAAAGCTTCCCTTGGTCATGGGCAAGCTTATGCTGTCGCCGCATCGCGAAGAACAGGCCGCCGCCCAGAACCATTGCGGCAAGCGTGAGCGGAAAGGATAGGCTGAAGGCGACTATGATATAGGCTGCGATCGAAAAGGCAGACACGATGAAGCGAACGGAATACATCAAAGCGCTTCCCAATCGACCGATCTCGGTTACCAGCAGATTGGACATGTCGGACTTTTTCTGGGTTGTCAGCCATTCCCAGCGCGCCTCAAGCATCGCATTGAAACTTTGCGTGCGAAGATCGTCCAGCAACTCCAGTCGGAAACGTTCGGACACGATCGTTTGGCTATAATTTATAAGCGCGCGGAAAATATTCAGTGCAAGGAATGTGCTCAACAGCCCGATAAGGGTGATGGGAATGCCGACAAAGGATAGAGCGTCGACGATCATACCGACGACACCCGACGTTTCAGCCTGGGATTTCTGCAGCGCTGCCAAAAGTGGAACCAGGAGCACCAGCCCGATGCCTTGGGTAACGCTCGACAGAACCAAAAGTCCGGCAAAAAGCAGCGAGCGCGACCGTGAAAATCGCCACATCATTTTCAGATAAGTCAGAATCAGCATCATGACCGTTTAGTAGAAGTCCTAAACTAATCAATCGAAAGGCATCTGGCGCCCTGCCAGCTCTGGCAATTGTCACTGGAGCGCAACATGGTTCAGTGCCAGGCCGGCTATAGTCTGCATCAAAAAACAGAAAATTGTGAACCGGTTAAACTGGTTATGATTCCCGGGACGAAAGTGGCTCTGCTCGAGTCGATCGATTGCGACCAATGATAATTATCATATCCGAACGAATACAGAGTTCAGGAAACGCGCAAGCATGATGTCAATCATGCCTATTTTTCCTGAAAATACGATATCCGCAGAGCCCGAGAGTATAGCACTCTTCAACGGCAAAGAAGGTCTGCCATTGGCATTGGCAGTCAGAGTTTCATAAAACAGGGCTGCCATCTCTTTCACCGGCCTGTCTTTTCGATAGGTATTGAGAAGCAGATGCCATGCCTCGTCTAGGCTGTCGGGAAAGACTTCTTCGGTCATCAGCAAACTCGCGGCGACCGCCTTGTCACATCCGTATGATGTCGCGATGCCCATCATTTCCAGACGAATATGCACAGGCATATGTTTTGCCATGACCGACAAATCGACCACCCATTTCAATCTCGGCCACATTGCAAGAGCGCCGTGCAAGACAAGATAAAGGCAATAGAAGCTGTTTGAAAGCGACGGGGTCGCATTGAACTGGACGGCCTCGTTAAAATCAGTTGTCAGAGTTTTCGGTTCAAATTTAAACAATCTATGATGCAATTCTATCGGCACCGAAAAGGCCGGATCCACAAAGGTAACGTCCTTGAAGCGCTTGAGCTCCATATCCTGACGCGCCAGCTCAGGTTTTTCTCTGCGTCTTAATGTGTTGGATTTGAAGATATATCCTTCCTGATTCATTAGCTCTATGGCTTGCCGAGATTGATCCGTCGGGATGAGGATATCGACATCTTTAGATTGCCGGACCGTTGAATCATCGTGCAGTTGTTCCGCCAGCCCTCGCCCCTTCAGAAGAGAGAAAGGGACAGAATGGGTTGTCAGCAAAGTCGATATTTTTTTTTCGGCAGCTTTTTGCCTCAGGCCGGCGTATCCATTTTGCTGATATGCCGACTTCAATATCGAAGCAGCATTGGCTTCTGCCGTTATATCGGCGCAGCTTTGGCTCGCTATATGTAACAACGGGCCTACCCGATGCCGGCTATCTGCAAAAGTTGCGAGCTCCTCGCTGATCGGTTCGGAACCGCTCATCAACGGTAATGATATGGCAGGACGCAAATATCTGCTCAAAGATATTAGAAGTGCCTCGCTATTTCCATTCATGGATTACGCCTAGAATGTAACGCTAGCTTAGGCGAGAGCAGAATGGTTCCGGCACCGGTTTTTTGACCCCGATAGTCAGTTACCCCGTTTGCAACACGGCAGCGTTGCCGCATGATAGGAAGCGAACAGCATAGACTTACTCATGTGAATGAATGGCGACGGGCAGGTTATAATCTTCCGATGTCCAAGATTTTGGCGGCATCTACGCAAAACAGAAACTCTCATTCATCTTTTCGCCAGACTTCCGGAGATCGACTGAACGAGAGTTGCTATTCGAGAGACCCGAGCGGGCAGCGTGCGACCGGGTCGGGATATCCTCCCTAGATCGTCACGCGGTGCCAGGGAAAGCCGAGCGATGCGCAGCCTGCCATTATCCGGATACACGATAATGAAACCCACCGATGTCACCGAAGACGACAGTGCGGTCGGCGTCATGTGCACCGATGTTTTCGGTCCTGGATGGGGTAGCCTGCGCATCGCCCACCTCGCCACGGCCGATCGTGTTGGAATCGAGATATTCGAGTTTCCGGAAAACCACGCGCCTGACAATAGTCTCGACCACAAACGCCATGGGACCTTCCATTTTTGCATTCAGGATCCGGACGTAGAAGGGCTGATCGAGAAGATTGTCGCCGCCGGAGGAAAGCAGCGCATGCCGGTTCGCGAATATTTTCCCGGAGAGAAACCCTATCGCATGTGCTATGTCGAGGACCCGTTCGGTATCGTGTTCGAAATTTACAGCCACAGCTATGAACTGACCTATTCCGACGGAGCCTTTTCATAATATACCGGTGCGATATGATGCGCGGTCCCGGCCATGGAAATGGTCAACATAGTCCCGGCCGCGCAACCTAACCGCTAGAAGTGCGTTGTCCGCCAGAAGAGCGATCAAAACAAAAAACAAGGCAAAAATCATGAAAATCCTAATGGTCCTCACATCGCACGACCAGCTTGGCGACACCGGCAATAAGACCGGTTTCTGGCTCGAGGAATTCGCCGCACCATATTATGTGTTCAAGGATGCCGGCGCGGATGTCACGCTTGCTTCGCCCAAGGGCGGCCAGCCGCCGCTCGATCCGTCGAGCGACACCGACGACGCGCAGACCGACGATACAAAACGTTTCAAGTCGGACGAAAACGCGCAAGAAGAACTTGCCAATACATCTGTGCTGTCCGCTGTTTCTGCTGACGGATTTGACGCGCTTTTCTATCCCGGCGGACACGGCCCGCTCTGGGACCTAGCGGAAGATGAAGACAGCAAGGCGTTGATCGAGGCATTTGCCGAAAGCGACCGTCCCTTCGGTGCGGTCTGCCATGCCCCAGCGATTTTTAAACATACCAAGAGTGCGGACGGCACGCCGCTGGTATCAGGCAAGACAGTGACCGGCTTTACCAATACCGAAGAAGAAGGCGTTGGTCTGACCGATGTCGTGCCATTTCTGGTCGAGGACATGCTGAAAGAAAATGGCGGCGACTATCGCAAGGGTGACGACTGGGCCTCTTTTGTTGTCGTCGATGGCAAGCTGGTGACCGGCCAGAACCCGGCATCATCGGCAGAAGCCGCGCGCAAGCTGCTTGACCTGCTTTAAACCGAAACAAACGGAGCGACTTATGAATATCCTTATCGCCGGTGCGACCGGCAACACCGGACTGCGGCTCGTCGATCAATTGAAAGCCAAAGGCCATTCGCCAATCGCGCTGGTCCGCGAATCCTCGGATACCAGCTCCTTACCTGCGGACGTAGCGCAAAGGCAGGGCGATCTGACCGACCTGCAAAGCGGCGTCTGCGATGATTGTGACGCAGTGATCTTTGCCGCCGGGTCGGGCGGCTCCACCGGCCCTGAAATGACCGACAAGGTCGACCGCGATGGAGCCAAACGGCTGATCGATTTGGCCGCCGACGCGGGTGTTTCACGCTTTGTCATGCTGAGCAGCGCCGGCGCGGACAATCCGGATTCCGAAAGCGACCTTGCGCATTATTTGCAAGCGAAGCACGAGGCAGACGAGCATCTGAAAGCCTCCGGCCTGAGCTACGCCATCGTTCGGCCCGTGAGCCTGACCGACGATGACGGTAGCCGCGATATGCTGTTTGGCGATGACGTCGACCCAAAAGGGAAAGCGGCGCGCGGCGATGTTGCGGCTGTGCTGGCAAATGCGGTGGACGATAGTGAATGGACCGGCAAGGCCCTGCTGATGCAGTCAGTCTAGGCCGGTGTCTGACAACCCGGGTCTGACGGACGATAGTGCAGGCTATAAGTTCAAGCAGCACGAATTGCCGATTCTGCCGGGGTCGCCGGCCAACCCGGACCATCCCGCACGTCGCAAACTGGCCTATCTGGTCATAGGTCTGTTTCTGGGGCTCGTCGGAGGAGCCCAGAACGGCTTCCTGCTGGCCAACACCGCCGCGCTTCAGGGCGAAATGGCGCTAACCCCCGTTCAAGCCGGGTGGATCAGCGTCGCCTTTTATTCGACTTATGCCTGCATGAGCATGCTGCTGTTCCGCGTCCGGCAGGAATTCGGCATCCAGCCGTTTGTCAAATATGCCATGATCGGTTTGGTCGCGGCCAATTTCGTTCAGGTGCTGGAGCTCGGCTATTATCCCGAAATTGGCGCAAGAGCGATGGCCGGGATCGCCGCCAGCGGACTCTCCGCGCTCTCGATCTATTATCTGATGCAGGGGCTGCCGGCATCGGCCCGGATCGGCTCACTCATCCTCGGTATCGGGCTTGTCCAGACGGCCTTCCCGCTAGCGCGCGCCATTTCCCCCTATTTGCTCGTCGACGGCAATATCAGCCGCGCTTTCCAGCTGCAATTTGGCCTGTCAATAATTTCGCTTGGCGCGGTTTATCTCTTGCGACTTCCTATCGGCTTTCGGAAGCAGACATTCGAGAAGCTTGATTTTCCCAGCATCACATTGTTTCTGGTCGGCGTGGCAGCATTGCTGGCTTTCCTGATTCAGGGACGCATTCAGTGGTGGGATGCCAGCTGGCTGGGTTGGGCACTGGCGCTCGCTATCCTCTGTCTCGGGGGTTGCCTGTTGATCGAGATGAACCGGCGAAGCCCGATGCTCAACACGAGCTGGCTATCAAGCCGGGCGATCTTGTCCCTCGCGATCACCGGCGCGGGAGTGCGGGTACTTGTCGCCGAGCAGAGCTTTGGCGCGAGCGGGCTTTTCTCGGCGCTCGGCTATGGCAACGAGCAACTGAGCGGCTATTATTTTATACTGGCCGGAGCGACCGTTGCCGGCAGCATCCTTTCGCTCGTCCGCCTGGACCCGAAAGACCTGACCCGACCGATCCTGTTTGCCATAATGGTCATTGCGATCGCCGCCTTCGCGGATACCCGCACCGGGATCATGTCCCGTCCCAGCGACCTTTACTGGACTCAGGCCGCCATCGGATTTGCTGCGGTTTTCGCCATGGGTCCGGTGATGATGGAAGGCATGTTGCGCGCCCTTGCGGCTGGCCCGGCCTATGTCATCAGCTTCATCGCGGTATTTTCCCTCTCCCAGACCTTGGGTGGTCTGGCGGGCGTATCTGCACTCTCGGCCTTCCACACGATCCGGCTCAAGACGCATCTGATCGACGCCGGTGCGACGCTTACTGCGACCAACCAGCAGCTTGCCGGTGAAATCGGGCAATTATCGACAGGTTTTGCAACGACTATTTCGGATCCGGTGCTACAGCAGCAGGCGGCTGCTTCGCGCATCACCCAGGAAGTCGGCCGTGAGGCAGCGGTATTGGCGTTTAACGATGTCTTTTTCCTGATCGGGACCCTCGCTTCCATCGCCTTTGTTGTGGTGCTAGTGCCCTGGGTGATCAATCGCGTCCGCGGACGAAACCCACTAAGCAAGGAACTCGTTTTTCTCGAGAATATGACCGCCAGGAGCAAACGATGAATCAGCAAGAAAATAACGGCCATCCTGGCGCCGGGGATCCGGAGATAGAAAATATTTCCAATTCTGAAGAGGTACCCGAGGCAGGTACCGAAGAGGAGGGTGGCTGGAAACCCAATGTTTCCCGCAACAAGCTTGTTCTGGGCATATTCGTGATATTCGCGGGCGTATTGATAGCGCTCTTTGCCTGGGGACTGACCCCGTTCAACAGCGGCAATCAAACGACCAACAATGCCTATGTCCGCGGCATGACCACAGTGATCAGTCCGCAGGTCTCCGGCTATCTGACCGAAGTGCCGGTCAAGGATTTCCAGCGCGTGAAGAAAGGGCAATTGCTCGCACGGATCGATCCGGCACCCTATCGCCAGCGCCTGCAGCAGGGACGAGCAAATACCGCGGCCCAGGCCGCCAATCTTGCCAACAGCCAGCAGAGCCTGCGCTCGGGTCAAGCACAGATGCGTCTGCAAGATGCCTCTGTTGCCGCCGCCCAGGCAGGTCTGCAGAAAGCACAGGCCGATATGCGGCGGATCGAAGAACTGGTAGGTGAAGGATCAGTGTCGCTCCGCGAAAGGGATCAGGCGCGGGCAGCCCTGAAACAGGCAGAAGCGGGCGTTCTGCAGGCCAAAGCACAGCGCGCGATTGCGGCCGAGCAGGTGCGATCGGTTCAGGTCGGACGCGGCGCGCTCGAAGCGCAGGTTCAAGGCGCCGATGCCTCGGTCGAGCTGGCGGAAATCGAACTGTCCCGCACCAGTATCCGGGCGCCCCGCGATGGTCGGCTGAGCGAAATTTCAGCCCGTCTGGGCCAGTTGGTAACCGGCGGCACCCAGCTGATGTATCTCGTCCCCGACGATCTCTGGGTCACGGCCAATTTTAAGGAAACCCAGACCGCCAAAATGGCGGTCGGCCAGCGGGCCACATTGACGGTCGATGCGCTCGGCGGAGCGGAACTGACCGGCACGGTGCAAAGCATCGCGCCCGCCGCGGGCAGCGAGTTCAGCCTGGTCAAGCCGGACACCGGTGCCGGCAATTTCGTCAAGGTTCCGCAGCGTATTGCAGTGCGGATAAAGTTCGATGCTGATCAGGATCTGGTCAAGCGATTGGGGCCGGGCATGTCGGTTGTCGCCACAGTGCATACGAACAAAGGGCCGTAACCAGATGATCCTGTCATCCCGTCTCGTCCTGACTGCAGCCACATTGGCTGGTGCAGCCGCGGTCAGCGGCTGTGCGCCCACCCTGCGCGCCCTGCCCGCGTCGGCCGTCGTGCAACCTTCACTCGAATGGCGGACCGAACTTCCGGCAACAGAAAAGCTCGAGCACAGCTGGTGGCAGAGATTTGGTGATGCCCGGATGGTGGCGCTGGTCGAGAAAGCGCGAGAGAATAATCCCGATATTCTATTGGCTGCTGCGAGGGTGGAGGAAGCCCGGGCGACGGAAGCCGTATCACGCTCGCTGCTATTGCCGACCATCGAAGCCGGAGTGGCGGGAGGCGCGCAACGCGAAGTGTCGGCATTTGGCCTAGGACAGAACGCGCTCGTTGCAGAACCCGCCTTCCGCGCATCCTATGAAGTGGATCTGTTCGGCAAAAACCGCGCAAATATAGATGCGGCACAGGCGGGTGTCGCGGCGAGCGAGGCGAGTCAGGAAGCGGCCTCTCTATCGGTCAGTGCCGCGACGGCGAGCGGCTATGTCAGTTTGCTAGCGCTCGATGCCCGACGCAAGGTCCTAAGCGATACGCTGGAATTGCGCGCACAAGCGCTCAAGTTCGCCCGCGACCGAGCGGAAGTGGGCTATACATCACAGCTGGAATGGCGCCAGGCACAAGCAGAATATCAGGCGACTGCGCAGCTGGTGCCGCAGATCGAGGCGCAAATCGCGCGGCAGGAAAACGCCTTGTCCGTGCTGACCGGTGAGATGCCCGGTGACATCATTCGCGGCGGCTCGCTCTCCGACTTGCAGCAACCATCCGCTCCCGATGTCATCCCCTCTCAGCTCTTGCGGCTGCGTCCCGATATCGCGGCGGCGGAATATCAACTGGCGGCATCCGACGCACAAATGCGAGCGGCGCGGGCAGGCTTCATGCCGAGCCTTGGACTCAGCGCGTCGGCTGGCGCGGCAATCTCCGATCTCTTGGGCGACCCGATCTCGATATGGTCGATCGGTGGCAGCCTGCTCGCGCCAATCTTCAATGCCGGCCGACTACAGGGACAGTTTGACGCAGCAACCGCACGGCGCGACCAGGCCGCCTTCGCCTATCGCTCGACCGTATTGAACGCGTTCCGTGAAGTCGAAGACCGGCTAACAGTCGTGGCCCGCCTCGGCGACCAGCAACGCGCCGTGGAAGCCCAGCGCGCCGCGGTGGCCGACGCCTTGCGGCACGCACGGAACCGCTACCGGGCCGGCTACACGCCCTATATCGAGCAAGTTGATGCGCAGCGCAGCCTGCTTGGCGTTGAGCTGTCTCTGGTTCAACTGGAAGCCGACCAGATCAACGCGATAATCGGCCTGTATCAGGCAGTCGGCGGCGCGCCCGATACTCGAGCAGCGGTCGATTGAACAGTGGGACAATCTGGAGCAGTCAGACTTTACGCAACCTTTGCCTGTTCAGGACGTAATTCACACAATGCAGGACTATTTGCCAATATTCGGCCATAGATACGGGCATCAAACGGGTGGGCATGAAGCATATGAAATCCATATCGCGAACGTCGGACAAACCGGCAAACAATGACATAGTCGCGAACCATCGCTGCCGTGCCAAATCGGCGGATCTTTAATCGATGGACGATACGGCCAAGGATTCGCCTGCATTTCCCTATCGAAGGGTCCGCAATATTGTTGCGGTGGCCCTCGCCATTGTGCTCTTGGCAATATTGCTGCTGGGCGCGGTTCCGGCGAGCATATTCAAAACCGTGATCAGCGAAAAACTGCAGGGCGCTTCGGACCGTGAAGTCGCAATCGGCTCTGTCAGCAGGGACAGTTTTTTCTCCTACACCCCCGTCATCACCATCCACGATGTGCGGGTCGCGCAACCGGCTTGGGCGGGAGAAGGCGATTTTCTCAAATTGAAATCAATATCGGCGCGGGTTTCCGTGCTGGATATGCTCACGGGTAGCGCAAGGCCTGATCGTCTTCAGGTCGACGGACTCGACATAGCGCTAATCCGGGACAAGGACGGCCGCAGCAACTGGAATGATGATGATCGTGATGATGACAACAATGATCGCGGCCCCGTCTTAACCGATCTCGATGTCACCAATTCCCATTTCAGTTTTACAGACCACAAACGCGACCTTTCACTTGATGGTCCGATCTCCGTCAGTTTAAAAGACGGCCTTCGGGCCGAGGGTAGCGGAACATTCTTGAAATCCAAAGCGACCATGTTGTTCACCGGTGGCGCCATTGCCGGTATTGATCCCGAGACTGATTATCCCTTCACGGTTTCGCTGCAATCACCAGCCCTGGAACTGACAGCCAAAGGAAATATGCAGGGCGTTTTGAACACGGACCGTTTCAACGCCTCGCTATCTGCCCGAGCGCCAACGCTCAAAAATCTGGACCGGATTATCGAAGCAGGCCTGTTCGGTACCCAGAAAATCGATCTGCGCGCCGATATCCGTCACAAGGACAAGGACTGGTTTGTCGATAAATTGAACGGGTCGATCGGGCGCTCGAACCTGTCTGGCAAAGCAGATATTCTCAAACGCGATGGCCGGACCAAGATTGACGCCAATATAAAATTCGCCACGCTGGATTTCGACGATCTGGCCGATGATGCCGGCCTCGCAAAAGCGGCGGCTCTGACCCGGCGCATCGGTCCCCGGGTGCTTCCCAACACCCGTATCAATCTATCGAAAATGGGGCCGACCGACGGGCAGATGATCTTCGCCGTCGACCGCCTGCTCTCCCGGCGAGATACTGTATTTCGGCGCGTGCAGGGCAAATTGTCACTGGATCACAAGCTCATCAACATTACAAATCTGGTTATCGGGCTGAAAAGCGGTCGAATGACCGGCAGCGTCCAGGTCGATCACCGCAGCGGCGCACCGAAATTGTCGACAGATCTGACGCTGACGGGCGCTTCCATCTCCGACCTTATCGGCAATGGCGACATCGTAACGGCAACCATGCGGGGCCGGATCACATTATCCGGTACCGGCGACACCTTCAGGGACGCTTTGGAAAAAGCCAACGGCAAAGCCGCGATGGTCGCCTCGGACGGCAGTGTCCGCGCAACTGTCGCGCATGTGCTGGGACAAAATCTTGGCGGGGCGGTCGAGGAAATCATCGGCGATCCGAAAGCAAGGGTTCCGTTGCGCTGTCTGGTTGCCAATTTCGACGCGCGCAACGGGATTCTAACTCCGTCACCCCTGGCTATTGATACGAAAGTATCGATCGGACGCGGCGAAGGGCGGATCACCCTGAAAGGCGAAACAA
Organism: uncultured Sphingorhabdus sp.; assembly: GCA_963974765.1. Taxonomy (GTDB): domain Bacteria; phylum Pseudomonadota; class Alphaproteobacteria; order Sphingomonadales; family Sphingomonadaceae; genus Parasphingorhabdus. Next base: position 1,249,270 of record CAXBEI010000001.1, on the reverse strand, counting down.
TTTCTCTGATATTACGCGGCGGCGCGAAGGGGAAAAGCGCATTACGCATTGTCGATCCGATCAAGATTTCCGGTACCCTCAACGCTCCGGACGTTTCCGTAGCCGGGCTCGGCACTGCCAAGGATGCCGAAAAGCCATCGCTGGGCGATGTTCTGAAAGTCGCGACAAAATCTATCGGCAGCGCCCTCGGGATCGGCGACAGCGACGAACAGAAAAAGGCTTTCATTCAAAAACCGAAGTCGCTGAATTGCGATGCCCTCGTCGCCGCAGCGATGCGCTAATTTCTGAAGGAGACTATATCCCCCCGCTTCGATTGCGCTTGACGGGATCGGTAATCCAGAAAAGCACCGAGTGATCTTTACTCCTCCGGCGCGTTCTCCGGAGCCTCGATGCGGACAAGCAGGGCATCATGGGACACTTGATCGCCAAGGGCCGGGCCTATTTCGCGCACAACGCCATCAAAAGGGGCGGTGATGCTATGTTCCATCTTCATCGCTTCCAGCACCATCAGCTTTTGTCCCGATGCTACGGTCTCATCCAAGGCGACTTCGATGGAGATTACCTGTCCCGGCATCGGAGAGAATATCTCCCCTGCGCCCGCCTCGGCCTCGCTATCATTGTCGAACCGGGGAATAGTGAAAAGAAACGGCTGTCCGTTTTGAAAAACCAGATGCCCTGCACTTACTGCAAAAGTTTCCAACGAGGCCTCTCCGGAAATATCCACCAGTCGCCGACCGGTTTGATCGGAAATCATGATCGCCGATTTAGGCGAGGCATTCAACCGGAACCCGGACAGACTATCAAACAGGGACTTTTTGTCAGATTGCTTGTCCAGCGCCAGCGCTTTCGCCGCAGCAAGCCATGAGTCGTCCGATGCCGAAACAGGCGGGTGCAGATCATCGGCGCATTGCTCGATAAAGCCTGTGGTCATCTCCGCTCTGCGAAATACCGGATGATTGCAGCAATTTATCAGGAAGCCGGCGTTGGATTTGACCGGCCAAATCCTGAGTCCATCCAGACAGTCCGACAGCGCATCCAAAGCGGCATCCCGGTCATCCCCGTGCGTTACCAGCTTTGCGATCATCGGATCATAGAAAGGCGAAACTTCGTCGCCTTGCTCTACCCCCGTTTCAACGCGCATGCGCGAACCCTCATCACCGCTTGCAAATCTCAACAATTCCAATCGCCCGGTGCTGGGGAGAAAACCGTTCAGCGGATCTTCCGCATAGAGGCGCGCCTCGACGGCATGGCCGGTTATTGATAGTTCATCCTGCGTTTTCGGGAGTGTTTCACCGGCAGCCACACGCAATTGCCATTCCACCAGATCAACACCGGTAATTTCTTCCGTCACCGGATGCTCGACCTGCAACCGGGTATTCATTTCCATGAACCAGATTTTATCGGCACGCAGGCCTTCCCGACCATCGGCGATAAATTCGATCGTGCCGGCGCCCTCATAGTCAACCGCCTGCGCTGCCCGGACCGCTGCACCGCAGACCGCCGCCCGCGTTTCCTCATCCATGCCGGGTGCCGGCGCTTCTTCGATCACTTTTTGATGGCGCCGTTGCAACGAGCAGTCACGCTCGAACAGATGTACAACATTGCCATGGCTATCGCCGAACACCTGCACTTCTATATGCCGCGGACTTTCAATCCATTTCTCGATAAGCACGATATCATTGCCAAAGCTTGCCTTCGCCTCGCGCTGGCAGGACGTTAAATCATCGGCAAAGCTGTCGGCGGCATCGACTTTGCGCATGCCTTTTCCGCCGCCGCCCGCAACCGCCTTGATCAGCACCGGATAGCCGATTTTCTTAGCCTCCTGTGCGAGATGGTCCGGGTCCTGATTATCACCCATATAGCCAGGCGTTATCGGCACGCCGGCTTCGGCCATCAGTTTTTTGGCAGCATCTTTCAGACCCATGGCGCGAATGCTGTCGGGTTTCGGTCCCACCCAGATCAGACCGGCATCGATCACCGACTGCGCGAAATCGGCATTTTCGCTGAGGAAGCCATAGCCGGGATGGATGGCTTCTGCGCCGCTTTGCATAGCTGCAGCGATGATCTTTTCGTCGACCAGATAGGATTCTGCCGCCGGTGACGGCCCGATATGAACCGCCTCATCAGCCTGGCGCACATGCAACGCACTGGCATCCGCATCGGAATAGACCGCAACCGTGCGGACGCCCATTTTGCGGGCGGTTTTCATTATCCGGCAAGCAATTTCGCCGCGATTGGCAATGAGAAGAGATTTGATCATGTCTGGCCCCTACATCCGGAACAGGCCGAATTGCGCCCTGTCCTCTATTGGCGCATTTAAGGTTGCGGCGAAGGCCAGGCCCAGCACGTCCCGCGTTTGTGCCGGATCGATAATACCGTCATCCCAGAGCCGGGCCGTTGCAAAATAGGGATTGCCTTCATCCTCATAGGTCTGCCGCACAGGCGCTTTGAAGGCCTCGACTTCCTCTTCAGACCATTTACTGGCATCCCTGTGGACGGTGGCGAGCACGCTGGCGGCCTGTTCGCCACCCATCACGCTGATCCGGCTATTGGGCCAGCTGAACAGGAAGCGGGGAGAATAGGCGCGGCCGCACATGCCGTAATTGCCCGCTCCGAAACTTCCACCGATCATGATGGTGATTTTCGGAACCTGGGCCGTCGCCACCGCAGTAACCAGCTTCGCACCATGTTTGGCGATGCCTTCCTGTTCATATTTACCCCCGACCATGAAGCCGGATATATTTTGCAGGAACAGCAGCGGGATTTTACGCTGACAGGCCAGTTCGATGAAATGCGCGCCTTTTTGCGCGCTTTCGCTGAACAAAATGCCGTTATTCGTGAGGATGGCAACCGGCATACCGTGGATATGGGCAAAGCCGCACACCAGAGTTGTACCATAGAGTGACTTGAACTCGTGAAATTCACTGCCATCCACAAGGCGAGCGATCACCTCCCGCACTTCATAAGGCGCGCGGACATCGTCGGGGATGATGCCGTATAAATCAGACGCTTCATATTTTGGCGCTCGACTATCCTTCAACGAGATGTCGGGTGCGCGGTTTTCCGGCAGAGTGGAAATAATATCACGGACGATCGTCAGGGCATGTTCATCGCTGTCGGCAACATGATCGACGACGCCGGACTTCTTGCCGTGCATATCGCCACCACCCAGATCCTCGGCGCTGATCTCTTCTCCGGTGGCCGCTTTCACAAGCGGCGGGCCAGCGAGAAAAATCGTACCCTGATTGCGCACAATGACGGTCTCTTCCGACATGGCGGGAACATAGGCACCGCCTGCCGTACAACTCCCCATGACACAGGCAATCTGCGGAATTTGCTTCGCGCTCATATTGGCCTGGTTGAAGAATATACGTCCGAAATGGTCCCGGTCCGGAAAAACCTCTGCCTGATTCGGCAGGTTCGCGCCGCCGCTGTCGACCAGATATATGCAGGGCAGCCGGTTCTCGAGCGCGATTTCCTGCGCCCGCAAATGTTTCTTCACGGTAAGTGGGTAATAGGTACCACCCTTCACGGTAGCGTCATTGCAGACGATCATCACATGCCGACCGGACACCTGCCCCACGCCAGCAATCATTCCGGCACCAGGAACGGCGTCATCATAGAGGCCATTGGCTGTGAGCTGGCCGATCTCCAAAAATGCAGAACCCGGATCCAGCAACCGTTCCACGCGATCCCGCGGCAACAGTTTCCCGCGCGAAACGTGGCGGTCGCGGGATTTTTCCGAACCACCAAGCGCACTGGTCGCAACCTTGGCGCGCAACTCCTCAACAAGCGCTTTGTTATGCGCGGCATATTGCTGAAAAGTGTCGTTTTCAGCGCTTATTCTGGTCGGGATGATCGGCGCAGTCATGGCGTCTATACTCCCCCGATCAATTCGCGGCCGATCAGCATGCGGCGGATTTCATTGGTGCCGGCGCCAATGTCCATGAGCTTGCTGTCGCGCCAATAACGTTCGACCGGCCAGTCGGTGGTATATCCTGCGCCACCGAGCGCCTGAATGGCCTCTTCCGCCACCCGAACGCTATTTTCACTCGCCAGCATCACCGCACCGGCCGCATCAAAGCGTGTGGCCTGCCCGGCATCGCAGGCCTTGTTGACATTGTAGACGTAGCTGCGCGCACTATTCAGCCGCACATACATGTCTGCAATCTTGCCCTGCATCAGCTGGAACGTTCCGATGGGTTTGCCAAATTGCTTGCGTTCACGGACATAAGGAATGACCGTGTCGAGACAGGCCTGCATCAGCCCGAGCGGGATCGCGGCCAATACGGCGCGTTCATAGTCGAGGCCGGACATAAGCACGCCAACGCCGCCGTTGAGCGGTCCCATGACATTTTCTTCGGGAACCTCGCAATCGTCAAATACCAGCTCTGCGGTAGGACTTCCTTTCATGCCGACTTTCTGGATTTTCTGCCCGATTGAGAACCCCTTCATGCCTTTTTCGATCAGAAATGCAGTAATTCCGCCCGACCCGGCATCGGGGCGGGTCTTGGCGTAGACAACCAGTGTATCGGCGCAACTGCTATTGGTGATCCAGAATTTTGTTCCGTTCAGGACATAGCCGCCCTGCACGGCTTCGGCCTTGAGTTTCATCGAAACAACATCCGACCCCGCTCCCGCTTCCGACATCGCCAGCGCGCCGACATGCTCGCCGGAAATGAGTTTCGGAAGATATTTGGCTTTTTGTTCCGGCGAGGCCCAGCGACGGATCTGATTGACGCATAAATTACTATGCGCTCCGTAGGACAGGCCCAGAGCCGCACTAGCCCGGCTCACTTCTTCCACAGCAATTGCGTGCTCTATATAGCCAAGGCCCAGCCCGCCGTCTTCTTCCTCGACCGTGATCCCGTGCAGGCCAAGATCGCCCATTTGTTCCCACAGCTCTCGCGGAAACCAGTCTTCCCGGTCCATTTTTTGCGCCAGGGGCATGACCTTTTCTTCCGCAAAACGACGCGTCGTGTCGCGGATGTGATCGGCCATTTCGCCAAGCTGAAAATCAAACTGGGGAGTTGCGAGCATGGGACCCTCATCCTTTGGTTATTTTGGGCAATTTCTCAAACCCGTCACATAGCGCCTGTTTAGCCATGCATAAAATTGATTTTATGAGAATTTGGTATAGGACAATTTTATGATAACACGCACTCAGGTTCGGCAATTCCTCGCTGTCGTCGACGGCGGTAGCTTCACGCGAGCAGCCGCGCTGATCAATGTCACGCAACCGACATTGTCCACCGGCGTCGGCGAGTTGGAAAAGCATCTCGGTACAAAGCTATTCATTCGCGAAAAGCGGCGCATTCAATTGACCGAAGCCGGAGCCAAGTTTCTGGTTCACGCCCGCAAAATCCAGCGGGAGTTCAGGCTTGCCGAAGACGAGACCGTAAAATCCAGTCTTCCGCAAAAGGCAATCAAGCTCGGGGTTCTGGAGAGCATCGCGTCGCACATATTGGAACCGATAATCGCGGATTACCAAAGCCAGCAGCACGATAATCCGCTTTCCCTTTTGGAAGGCAATGTCTCCGAACTTCAAAGCGCTCTTGCAAAAGGGAGGATCGATGCCGCCGTTACCATTTCACCGGCAAATATCTCGGCAGGCCGCATAATTCCCCTGTTCGAAGAACCCTATTTGTTGATGGCGTCGAGCCGTCACAGGATTGCTGACCGGCCAATCGTATCACCGGAGGAAGTCAGCAGCGAGACAATGATTGCCCGACGTTCTTGCGAACTTTTGGCCGAAACGAGCAAATTTTTCACGTCGCACGGCGCTCGCCCGCCGTTCAGTCTGCGATCGCCTCATGATGACCGAGTCATGGCCATGGTGCGCGCAAATCTGGGGATTACCGTTGCGCCGCGTTCGCATCAGAATAAAGGCGTCTCCGCGATCCAGCTCGAAGGGTTTTTGCATGATCGAACCATCGCGCTGGTTCTGGGCGACAGCTGGATGCGGAAATTCGGATCGGACCATGTTCTGGTCGAGTCAATCAAGCAAAACCTGGAACTTTCAGCAGCCATTTCGTGAAAGATGCTGACCGGACGTGTCTACAAAGGTCAAGAAGCGTCCAAAGCTCGTCTCGCGGCCTTCGCCGACACATCAGCGCCGAAGATTAAGGCGGACGCACATAACGCGAGAGGCCGGCCTCTCCAGCGGTAAAGAAAGGGTCGCAAGGTGATGGACAACCCTATCCTTTCTCTGAGCTCTACTCTTCGCCCAACCAGCTCGGTTTCCGTTTTTCCAGAAACGCGTTTATTCCTTCGACCGTGTCGGCTTCGAGCATATTCTCGGTCATGACCTTGGCGGTATAATCATAGGCGTCACTCAAATGCATGCCCTGTTGATGGTTGAAGGCCTTCTTTCCCAAGGCGATTGCAGATGGCAATTTCCGCGCAATGATCTCGGCCATGGCCAAAGTTTCATTTTCCAGCTCTTCCATTGGAACAGCCCGATTGACGAGCGCGATTTCCGCCGCCCGGTCTGCACTGATAAAGCCTCCGGTTGCCAGCATTTCAAACGCCTGCTTTTTCGCGATATTGCGGGTCAGAGCCACCATCGGCGTTGAACAGAACAAGCCGACATCAATGCCGTTAACGCCGAATTTCACGACATCCGCAGCGATCGCCAGATCGCAGCTCGCTACCAGCTGGCATCCGGCCGCGGTCGCCACCCCCTGGACTTGGGCGATTATCGGCTTGGGATGTTCCACGATTGACTGCATCAAAGTCGAACAATTGGAAAACAGCTCCTGATGAAATGCGCGACCCCCATCTGCATCTTTCGTCGCTCTTGCCATCTCGTGAAGGTCATGCCCTGCGCAGAATGCCTTGCCATTGGCACGTATGATAATGACCCTGACTTGTTCGTCTTCGGCAGCATCTTTTAACGCATGTCCCAATTGACCCAGCATCTCGGTGGATATTGCGTTATAATTTTCCGGATCGTTGAGTGTGATGATGCAGATCGCGGAAAGCTGTTCTTTTTCGATCAGCGCTTTCAATTCAGCCTCCTTCTTCGGGTTCCCTGAGTAGTAACGCATTTAGTGGATCGAGGAAAATGTAACCTATCCTTGTTCAGCAGATTTGCCTCATGTGGGCCAGCAGAACAGGCCGGTTGCCCTCCCCCTGACCTCACAGGCAGAGACAGATTCTGCCCGTCAAAACAAAAAAACCGGTCTCGGCCAAGGCTGCGGCAGAGTGACTCCGTCTTGTGTTTGTACAGGGAAATTCGTCCCGATAATCGCAAGAGGATCTATATGCGTAAATATCTACTCGCGTCGACCTGCCTGGTCGCTGTCATCGCCATACCCGCGCAGGCGGAAACAACCATCGGGACAGCTACTACCGCACCGGTCCGCACTTCGACGATCAATGCCGGGGCCGCCGACGACATCAAGATCACGTCGGCCGGGTCGGTCAAGCCGACGTCTGGCGTTGCCGTTACCGTCGACAGCGACAATATGCTGATCAACGAGGGTACGATAGAGATCAGCAATGTCGACAATGCGACCGGTATTCTCGCAAATGCCGGCGTCACCGGTACGATTACCAATGGCGCGACCGGCAAGATCATTCTGGATGAGCCCTACGCCCCCACCGATTCCGACAATGACGGTGACATTGATGGCCCTTTCGCGATCGGAACCGACCGGACAGGCATTGCGACCGCTGGTGCCTTTACTGGCAATATCACCAATAGCGGCGCCATTACCATCGAAGGCAATGACTCGGCCGGCATTCGTCTGGGCGGCACACTGACTGGCAATTTCGTACATGACGGTACAACAGGCGTGCTGGGTGACAATGCACTGGGCGTGGGCCTCCAAGATGTCGACGGCGATGTCCGTCTCGCTGGTACAATCAGCGCGCAGGGCGTTAATGCCGTGGCGGCGCGTATCGACGGAAATATTGACGGCGCGCTGGTTGTACAAGGCAAGCTCGAATCCTCTGGCTATCGCTATGTGACGGCGCCTGCAGATAGCTCCAAGCTGGATGCCGACGATCTGTTGCAAGGCGGTCCGGCACTATCAATTGCAGGTGATGTCACCGGCGGCATCATTCTCGCGGTACCGCCAAAGGATAACAGCACGACGGACAATGATGAAGATGATGACGGCATCGAAGATTCCAAGGAAGGCTCCGCACTCGTCCGCTCCTTCGGCGCTGCGCCAGCGATGCGTATCGGCGATAGCAGCAACGCCGTGACAATTGGCGCGGTTACCGGAACCGGAACGGGCTTTGGTCTGGTCATCGATGGCGGCATTCTGGGCAGCGGCGTCTATTCCGGGATCAACGCAAGCGGTCTGCAAGTCGGTGGGCTTGGCGGTGCGGTCACCATAGAGGGCGGCATCGGCATCGGCGCAACTGGCTCGGTCAAGGCTGTCTCAAATGGTGGATCGGCAACTGCCATTCAACTCGGTTCCGGAGCCACTACACCGGAAATCCGCAATGCCGGCACCGTCGAGGCGACCAGTGGCAGCAGCGCAACATCCATCAGCACGGCGCTTTCAATCAACGCTGGCGCAGACGTCCAGACCCTCCGCAACAGTGGGACGATTGGCGCGAAGGCGGGCAGCGATGACGCAACGGCGATTGCGATTCTCGATACATCGGGCACCGTGGGCCTCATCGAAAATAGCGGTACAATCACTGCAACCGGTGCGCTTGCGACATCGGACCGCAATGTCGCTATCGACCTGTCGGCAAATGGCTCCGGCGCTACCGTGCGTCAGACCGCTGTAGCCGCGACAGCCAATGCTCCTTCGATCATCGGTAACGTTCGCTTCGGCAGCGGAAACGACATATTCGACATCGCCGATGGCAGCGTAAAGGGCAACAGCAGCTTCGGGACGGGTGACAATCAACTCAATTTGTCGGGTGATGCCGTGTACACCGGCAATGCCAGCTTTGGCGCAGGCGCGGACATATTGGCGCTTGCAGGAACATCTGTGTTCACCGGCAACGCCGATTTTGGCGGCGGTGCGGACATGTTGACGCTGTCCGACACGTCCCGTTTTTCCGGCTCGCTTACCAATGCGCAAGGCCTCGGCGTGACAGTAGCGGGCGGTACGTTAGACGTGATCGGCTCTGCCCAAATCGCCTCACTCGCCGTTACCGACAATGGCGTGCTCGGCGTGACTCTGGGTGGCAGCAACGACACGGCCCTGCAGGTATCGGGGGGCGCAAGCTTTGCGACTGGCTCGAAACTCGCGATCAAGCTGTCCAACGTTCAAAGCGCCGAGGGTGACCATGTCGTGGTGCAGGCAGGCACACTTACCGGTGTCGACAATTTGACCGCCTCCACTACGCTTCTGCCCTTCCTCTACACAGGCTCGCTCAGTTCGAACGCCAATCAGATAATCGTCAGCGTGGCGCGCAAGGACGCGACAGAACTCGGCCTCAACCGGTCCGAAGCCAGCGGCTTTGGTGCAGCATATGCGGCATTGGTCGACGATGAAGATGTCGAAGCTATTTTCCTGGCGATCGCCGACCAAGAACAGTTCCGCAGCCAGCTCCGCCAGATGTTGCCCGAGCACGAAGGCGGTATTTTCGAGAATGTCACGGTGGGATCGCGCACGATGGCACGGTTCCTTGCGGACCCCAAAGGGCCGTTCAAGGATGAAGGCAAATGGGGCTACTGGGTTGCACAGGCTGGCTGGGGTAGCTCGAAAAACCTTGGTGACACAGCTGGCTACGACGTCGGCGGCTGGGGCATATCGGCGGGTGCCGAACACAAGACCGACATCGGTAATTTCGGTGCCTCTGTCGGCTATCTCAACGGCAAAAACGAGAACAAGAGCAATGGCAATGAAGTCTGGTCAGAACAATGGGAACTGGCGGGCTATTGGCGTTTGACCTCGGAAAACTGGCTGGCGCACGCCCGTGTATCCGGCGCGAAGATCGACTTCGACGGCTATCGCTATTTCATCGGTGAACTCAGCGGTGAAGAGATCATCAAGACGATGACGGCCGATTGGGATGGCACATTATGGTCGGCATCCGGTGCAGTCGCCCGTGACATGCGCTCGGGCAATATCTCGATCCGCCCGACAATCGCAGTGGACTATTTCAAGTTGAGCGAGGACGGCTATGCCGAGACGGGTGGCGGTGACGCGCTCGACCTGACTGTCGCAGACCGCAAGAGCGACGAACTTGCCGTTTCCGGAACAGTCGCGATCGGGCTCGATCTCGGCGGAGTTGACCAATATGACGGTTGGTACCGCTTTGAACTGGAAGCCGGGCGCCGGGAGATAGTTGGTGGCTCGCTTGGCGTTACCGTCGCACAGTTCGAAAACGGCTCGCCCTTCACTCTTGTTCCCGAAGAGCGCAAGAGCGGCTGGATCGGCCGCTTGCGCGCCGTTGCCGGAAATTCGGGCTTCCAAATTGGCGGGGAAATATCCGTGGAAGAACAGCAGAGCCATGCCGCCGTTGCGGTGCGCGCCAGTCTGCGAGTCGGGCTATAACAATACGGCCCCGGCGAAACCGCAAGGGAGGAAGGGTCGACCCCCATTTCCCATTCCTCCCTTACCTTCCCAACAAGAAACAGATGGAGAAAGACATTTTTGCTACCCCTGCCTCGATCACCGCTCGCCCGTCCATGCTGCTATTGCGTGATGCAATGCGGTTGCTATATATCGCGCCGGCGGGGGGCACACGCGATGGCCGATTCAGACAACGGTTCATCGGGAAAAACAAGCATCAAGGCCGAAGCGAACAATTCATGAGCATGGCGGAGAGAAAAGTTGAAACCGCGCGTGGCATCGAGGCCGTGCTTCTGGCCAATCGCGAAAAGCTGATCCGCTTTCTGGTCGCCCGTGGTGCCGGAGACAGCGCTGAAGACGTGTTCCAGGAATTGTGGGTCCAGATTGCGCGGTCTCAAACCGGGCCGGTGGCACACCCGCTTTCCTATCTCTACCGGGCCGCCAACAACCTGATGCTTGACCGCTACCGGTCCGCACGGGCTGCCGAGATAAGGGAGAAGGCCTGGGGTGAACATGATAATGCACGGGTCCATCCATCGGCTGAACAATCGCTTATTTCGCGGGAGGAGCTAGCCCGCGTGGACGCGACCATAAACAGGCTCGGCGAACGTCCCGCCACCGCCTTCCGCTATTTCCGCATCGAGGGCATAAGCCAGCGTGACATCGCGGTCCGGCTTGGCGTCAGCCTGAGCACGGTCGAGGCAGATTTGCGCAAAGTCTATAAAGCGCTTGCCGCAATGAAAGGCCAAATCGATGAGTGAGCACACGCCTTTCGCGGTTGAAGCGCAAGCGCTGGACTGGATAATCCGGCAACGGGATCCTGCCTTTGACCATTGGGAAGATTTTACCGCGTGGCTGGAACTGGGCACGGACCATGCCGCGATCTATGACCGGCTTGCCAGCATTGACGCGGATTTCGGCGATCTGCCCGAACCTGCCGAGGAAATTGCGGTTGCCAAGCGGCCAATTCTCGCTGACCGAAGGACATGGCTCGGCGGCGCTATGGCGGCCGCGCTGGTCGGTATTATCGGTATCTCCCTGTTCAACAATAGCGCAATGCACATCGAAACCGCTGCCGGAGAGCACCGGACGGTGGCGCTTGCAGATGGCTCAAGGATCGAGATCAATGGCGGAACCGTCATTCAACTGGACGAGGACCGGCCACGCTTCGCCCGGCTCGAAAGTGGTGAAGCGATGTTTCATGTCGTTCACCGCGAGGGCGATCCGTTTCTGGTGGAGGCTGGCAAGGCAAGGCTTGTCGACATGGGAACGGCCTTCAATGTCATTCGCCGGCGTGATGCGCTGAGCGTCGCTGTTTCGGAAGGTCTGGTACTCTATAATCCGGAGCGTGAAAATATCCGGCTTGATGCCGGTTTTGGTATCGAAGCGTCGGATGCAGGCGGCCCTCCGCAGGTTCAGGCGATCGACGCTCTCAGCGTCGGTAGTTGGCGCAAAGGCCAGCTTGTTTATAATGGTACGTCCATCGCACAAGTCGCCGAGGATCTTGGCAGGACGGCTGGTCTGACAATCATTGTTTCGCCCGACGTCGCATCCCTGCCGTTCCGCGGCGCACTGCTGATCAGTGATGACCAGCAGCGGGTGATTGACGACCTGACAGCGCTCGCCGGCATAAATGCAGAAAAACAAACTGAAGGATGGTTGCTGACCCGCTGAAATGAACGCCCGCCTGTTCTCCGCTCTGTTGTTGCTTTTGTTCGCGATGCCCGTCGCGGCGCGCGATGAATCGCGCTTGATTGAATTGCCGAGCGGAACATTGCTGCAAAGCCTGCCGCTGCTGGGGCGCCAGGCAGGTATCAGCATCAGCGTGGCCGACGCGAAGCTTTGGCAAAGTGCGGTAAAACCGGTGCGCGGACGGATGAGCGTGCAATCGGCCCTGGATCGCATGCTTTCCGGCACCGATGCCCATGCAGTAAAAGTCGGCGTAACCAGCTGGCGTATCCAGCGGCGTCCCTCCCGTGCACAGCTTGCCAGTCGGAAATCCAAATCGCCCCGAAAAATGCCCCAAGCCAACGCGGAATCCCGCTCGAAGGCTGACGAGATGCTTCCGGTTGAAGAAATCATCGTCAATGCCAGCAAGATCAGCATGCCCTACGTCAACTATGCGGGGGTTGTCACCATATTGGACGGCGCCGATCTGCAATTTGGCGGAGAGCGGGGCATGGATTCGATTTTGTCGCGCATGGCGACCATATCCTCGACCCATCTAGGCAGCGGCCGGAACAAGCTGTTCATAAGAGGTATTGCCGACTCCAGCTTTACCGGACCGACACAGGCGACAGTCGGTCAATATCTCGGCGACATCCGTCTCAGCTATAACGCACCCGATCCCGACTTGCGCCTTTATGATATCGACCGGGTCGAGATCCTTGAAGGACCGCAAGGCACATTATATGGCGCCGGATCGCTGGGCGGTATCATCCGGATGATACCGAAGACACCCGATCCCACGGAGACGACGCTGGTGGCGTCGGCGGGCGTTTCGCTGGTCCAGCATGGCGCGCCCGGTGGAGATATATCGGCGACAGCCAATATCCCGATCGGCGAAACTGGTCATGCATTGCGGCTGGTAGGCTATTCCATCAGCGACGGCGGCTATATCGATAATCCGCTGCTTGGACTGAATGATGTGAACCGTACCAATATCCGCGGTGGTCGCGGAACGCTCCGCCTCGATCTTGGCAGTAGCTGGGCGGTGGACCTTGGCGGCATCTATCAGACGATAAGGGCCGAAGACGCACAATATGCAGACAAGAATGCACCGCCGCTGACCCGCAGCAGTCTTGTCGAGCAAGGAGCAAAGGCGCGCTACGGATCGGCAATGGTGGTGATCATGAAGGACTGGGACAACCTGCATTTCCAGTCGTCCAACGCCTATGTCGATCACAATCTCGAAGAGCGGTTCGACGCCAGCGTGGCCAGCGACATGCCCCGTATCTTTGACCAGCAGAATGAAACACGGATGTTGACTAGCGAGACACGATTGTCCCGCCCTTATCAGAACGGGCTGGGGTGGGTGATCGGCGCGAGCTTCGTCGACAACCGGACGCGCCAGACAAGGGACTTTGGCGGAGAAAACATGCGCGCAGCGATTGTCGGCGTCACCAACCGGATCACCGAATATACCGCTTACGGCGAAGCGTCATTCGAACTGTTGCCCGATATTCTCGCAACCGGAGGCCTGCGCTATACCCATGCGCGTCTTGGCGGCGATGGCGAGGATGTAAATACACTGCTGGCGCTCACGCAAGTCGGTCGCGCGATCACCGCCAAGCGGAAGGAAGAAGATCTCTTGCCGTCAGCATCACTGCTCGCGACTTTGGGCAAGAACGCAACATTCTATGCCCGCTATCAGGAAGGCTTCCGCCCCGGCGGGCTGTCGATTGACGGCAGCTTTGTCCAGCGCTTCCGCAACGATCATGTATCCACTTATGATGCAGGCATGCGCTTCGGCCGGAAGGGCGTGACCCCGTTTGATGCCACGATCTCCATCTCGCACAGCCGCTGGCGTGATATTCAGGCAGACTATATCGATGCCAATGGCTTCCCGACCACGGCCAATATCGGGGACGGCAAAATAACCAGCATTTCGGGTTCTATGGCCGTCAGGCCAGTGACCGGACTCTCGCTGGAACTGGGCGCGGTATATAACAAGAGTCGCGTCACCCAGCTATCTGCAGGGCTACAGCTGGCTCAGGCGACATTGGCCGGTCCGCCGGCCCGTTTCCTGTCGCCAGTTTCCGTCCCCGCTGTCGGACGACTGGGTCGCATACCCAATGTCGCCAGTCACGCCGTGCGCGGATCGGCCAATTATGAAACCGTCATTGGCGACGAGGATTTCCGCATTCAGGGATGGGCCAGCTATGTCGGGCCGTCCCGCGTGGGTATCGGCCCGCAATTGGGCGAAGGGCAGGGAGATTATGTCGATAGCGGCATTGCCGCGCGTATCGGCAATGATGCGCGAGGGCTGACCCTGACCATGACCAACCTGCTGGATTCGCGGGGCAATCGCTTTGCCCTGGGCACTCCCTTCGTTCCGGGCAGCGATGGCTATCTGACGCCGCTCCGTCCGCGAACGATCCGGATTGCCGTGGATGTCGCTTACTAGATCGCCGGGCTTGCGACCTGAACTTGACCAGCATGCAGGATGATTGGCGATTTGCCGATCAGCCGCTTACGTCCGCAAACGATATTTGGCGAAAAGGCCGGCGATGGGCCGGGGCGAATGGCTAAAGCCGAGCTATCACCCGCTACGTGCGAAACACCAAAATTTCGAGAAAAAGTGGTGCCCGAGGGCGGATTCGAACCACCGACACAGCGATTTTCAGTCGCTTGCTCTACCAACTGAGCTACTCGGGCATCTGGGCCTGCGCGATGCGCTGGCCACGTTAGGAAGCGACGCTATAGGCGGGGCTATTGCTGCTTGTCCAGCCTAAAAATGGCGGTTTTATTGCGGCTGTTCAGTCCTCTCCATTTCGGCCCGAGCCGCCGGTGAAATGTTCGGCTATCTCGTCCGCCGAAACCGCCTGTCCGGGTATTTTATAACCGTCACCCAACCATTGCAGCAGATCGCGATCCTTGCACCCGGCGCTGCAGAAAGGCGCCCATTTTTCGGCTGCCGGCTTGCGGCAAACCGGACATTTCGGGGGCTTTGATCCGGCCATCAGTGCCTATTTCCCCAGAATTGCCGGGAACAGCCCGGTTAGCAGGATCGCGGAGATGACGAGCGGGCAAACCCAGCGAACCAGAAAAAGCCAGATGCGTTGCAAATTCCCGTCCAGCCCGTTTTCACTGTCGATCAGCCGCCGGTCGGCGATCCAGCCGATAAAAATCGAGACGAGAAGCGCGGACGCCGGCAACAATATTTTTGCGGTCAGTTCGTCGATGATCCCAAAGACGGGCTGTCCTGAAAAGATCATGAAGTCGAATGGCTGGAAATCTGCCTGGCTGTTGAACGAGAAACTTGCCCAGGCACCAATCAGGAAAGCAAGCCCCCCCAGTATGATCGTAACCAGCCAGCGCGGCTTTTTGAACCGGCCGATGGCCCAGCTGACCGAAGCCTCCAGCAATGCTACCGAACTGGTCAGCGCGGCGAAAAATACCATGATGAAGAACAGCAAGCCAATCAGTGACCCGGCCGGCATCGTCTGGAAAGCGACCGGCAGATTGACGAACAGCAAACCGAGCCCGCCTTGCACCTGTTCCTGACCATCCAGGATCGCAGTCAGACTGGCAGGAGCCAGAGCGGCAAAGGTGATAGGAAAGATCGCCAGACCGGCGATAATGGCAACCGACGTATCTGCGGAGGCGATCTGGGCAGATGTTTTCGCGAGATTAATGTCCCGCGCAGCATAGGCACCATAAGTGATCATCAGAGCAGAGCCGAGAGACAGCGAAAACAGGGCCTGACCGAGCGCCGACAGCTGTACCGACGGATCGAGCAAACGCGCCGGTTCGAAATCAAACAGAAAGGTAAGTGCCGCGCCGAATGATCCGGTAAACGCGCCGTAAATGGTGATAGCGATCAGCAACAGGAAAAAGATCGGCATCAACCAGACGGCAACTTTCTCGATACCTCTGCTGACGCCCCGACCGACGGCGACTATCGTAAGAACCATGAAAATGGCGTGCATCGCCAGCATCTCGCTGCTGTTCGCTTGCAGGGCCGGCAATATCCCCTGGACCTGATCGACCGAAGAACCTTGCAAAGCACCTTGGGTGAGATTGCCCGAACCGATGGCATTGGCGAAGTCGCCCGCGAACACGCCGATAAAGTGCACGATCCACCCCGCCAGCACGCTATAATAGGTGAGAATCAGGAAAGCGCCGAGCATTCCGATAGCGGCACCGACCGACCACCAGCTCGACGCGCGCGATTCAATCGCGACCCGCTTCATGCTTTCGATAGCAGAACCCTGACCGTGGCGGCCGATGAGCGTTTCGGAAAGCAGGATCGGCAGCCCGATCAGCAAGACGCAAAAAATGTAGAATATGACAAAGGCGCCGCCGCCGTTCGCTCCGGCTTCCGCGGGAAACCGAACCAGATTGCCAAGCCCGACTGCCGAACCAATAGCGGCCAATACAAATGCGGTTCGCGAGGACCAGCCCTCTTTCCCCGGTGCTACTGCGCCTGCCATTTATGATTCTCCCCGTTATCTCGAGCCGGATGCGGCCTTGTTGCTTTTGTTACTAGCTGCGCATCAACATCGGGCCAAGCGGTTTTCCGGCAAAAATATGGACGTGGAGATGGGCCACTTCCTGATGGCCGTGTTTGCCGATATTGGCGAGCAGGCGATAGCCGGGCTCGACCATCCCGGCTTCGCGCGCAACATGGCCGACGGCGCGGACGAATCCGGCGATTTCGGCCTCGCTCGCCTTTTCCGAGAAATCATCCCAGCTGACATAGCGGCCCTTCGGGATCACCAGGATATGCTCGGGCGCCTGCGGGTTGATATCGTGAAAGGCGAGCACCCATTCGTCTTCATAGACGGTTTTGTTGGGAATTTCCCCGCGCAGGATTTTGGCGAAAATATTGTCATCGTCATACGGCACGGTCGGGTCGATCGCCATCAGCTTGCTCCTCTTGCGGCTTTTTCTTCTAGACCGGACAAGCCTTCGCGACGTGCCAGTTCTGCGATCACATCGTCCAGCGACAGGCCCATGTCGGCAAGCAGCACCATCAGGTGAAACAGCAGATCGGCCGCCTCTCCGATCATCGCCTGCTTGTCATCCAGCACAGCGGCAATCACCGCTTCGGTCGCCTCTTCGCCAAGCTTTTCGGCCATTTTGGCGCGACCCTTGGCCCGTAGGCTGGCAACATAGCTTGTTTCGGGCTCCGCTTCGCGGCGTGCCAAAATCGTGTGTTCGAGGGATTTGAGAATATCGGTCATCCCTGGCGGTTTGCGCGACAGGTCACCTGTTCGTCAAGCCCTAGCGATAGAAGTTTGCCCGGCCATGAAAAAGGGCCGCCAGATCCCCCGCTGGTGGGACGGTTCCGGCTGCGCACGACAAGGAAGTCGGGCAGCCCCGGAATCACGAACTTCAGGTTTTTTGACGGCGCTTGGCTACCATGCGGCCGACAATCAGACCAACCACGCCAAGACCTAGCATCAAAAGATTGGACGGTTCGGGCACCTGCGTTCTGCCGCTGGATGTTCCGTGCAAGCTGCTTGATTTGACCGCCGACGCTTTCGGCGTTCCGGCGGTGCTGCCATTGCCCGATGATCCCCAGCCGGTGCTAACGCGATCATGAACGGATCCACGATTGTCCGAATTCCCTGCTCCTTCGGTGGGAACGCCGTTGGCAACAGCCATTGCGGCAGCGCTTAGCAAAATTGCACTTTTCAATAACGTCACGACCGTTTTCCATTTTCATGCCCGAAAGCTTATGGATATAGTTAAGCAATATTCCTGCCAGATCGGCAGAGCCCGTGGTTTCAGACGGACCGCTTGGTTAACGGTTTTTCATAAATTTGCAGAATGTAAAGGAAGCCGACATTAACCGTCGGCAGCACAAGCCGGATTCAGGCGGTTCTTACAATTGCGGCCAGGCTCAGATCCGGGCAGGAAGCCTCGCTGCCCGCAGGGCGGCATGGGCGTCGGCGATTGTATGTTCGCCAAAGTGAAATATCGAAGCCGCCAGCACTGCATTGGCATGGCCTTTAGTCACCCCCTCAACCAAATGGTCGAGATTCCCGACCCCGCCGCTGGCCACAACCGGAACAGAGACCGCATCAGCGATCGTCCGAATCAGCTCCAGATCATAGCCGTCGCGCGTACCGTCGCGGTCCATCGAGGTGACCAGCAACTCCCCTGCCCCCAGATCGGCCATGCGAACGGCATGTTCGAGAGCATCAATGCCGGTCGGGGTGCGGCCGCCATGGGTGAATATTTCCCAGCGACCATCTGCCACGCGGCGGGCATCGATCGAGGCTACCATGCACTGGCTGCCGAAACGGGTCGCGATATCGCTGACCACTTCGGGCCGCGACACAGCCGCGCTATTCACCGCGACCTTGTCCGCTCCGGCCATAAGCAGCGCCCGTGCATCGTCAGCCGTACGCACGCCGCCGCCGACGGTCACCGGCATGAAGCAGACTTCCGCAGTGCGCCGGACAACATCGATGATCGTATCGCGATTTTCGTGGGATGCGGTGATGTCGAGGAAGCAAAGCTCATCGGCCCCGGCGGCATCATAAGCCTGAGCCTGCTCGACCGGATCACCGGCGTCCTGCAGATCAACGAAATTGACGCCCTTGACCACACGGCCATTGGCGACGTCAAGACAGGGGATAACGCGGATACGGACGGTCATGAGCGTCCCGCCGTTCGTCTCGAGCGAAGTCGAGAGACGTTTGCGCGCGAAACCAATGTGTCTCGACTGCGCTCGACACGAACGGACTGGAGCAACTCAACCACGGTTGGCCAACGCAATCGCGGTCGCCAGGTCCAGCCGACCGTCATAAAGCGCCCGCCCGGTAATCACGCCTTCAATCCCGTCCTTAGCAAACTGGCTCAGCATATGGATATCGTCCAGGCCCTTGACCCCGCCGCTGGCGATCACGGGGATATCGACGCCGCGCGCGAGATCGACGGTGGCTTCGATATTGCAGCCGGTGAGCATGCCGTCACGCCCGACATCGGTGAACAGGATCGAGGCAACACCTGCGTCCTCGAACCGGCGGGCAAGGTCGCGGACGCTGACATCCGAGACATCGGCCCAGCCCTCGGTCGCGACCATGCCGTCGCGCGCGTCGACAGCAACAACGATGCCGCCTTCATATTCTTTCGCCATATCCTTGACGAAATCAGGGTCCTTGAGCGCTGCGGTGCCGATCACCAGCCGGGCGACGCCCAGCTCAAACCAGCGTTCGACCGTCTCGCGATTGCGGATACCACCGCCGAGCTGGACATAGCCGGGAAAGCTGGCGACGATGCCCTCTACCGCTTCCGCATTCTGCGGCGATCCGGCGAATGCACCGTCAAGATCGACGACGTGTATATGCTCGGCTCCGGCGGCGGCAAACATGCCTGCCTGTTCAGCCGGATTATCGCCATAGACGGTTGCGCGGTCCATATCGCCCTCGGCCAAGCGCACGACTTCGCCCGATTTGAGGTCAATTGCGGGAAATACGATCATTTCAAAAGTTCCGTTTGTAGTAAGCTTGTCAAACCATGGTGATCTGACGAGAAAGGTCCTTCGACAGGCTCAGGACGAATGGCGTTGAGCATAGTCATGGTTTCCACTCCAGAAAACGGCCCAAAAAGGCCAGTCCATAAGCCTGGCTTTTCTCCGGATGAAATTGCACGCCGACGATATTGTCGCGGCCGACCGCTGACACCAAAGGTCCGCCGTGGCTGGTCCTGGCCAGGATGTCCGCCTCGCGCGCGGCGTCAAAATGATAGCCGTGCAAATAATAAGCTTCGCCGGGCTCGAGCAGATCATGCCCCTCGGTCGGCGTCACGTCATTCCAGCCCATATGCGGAATCTTTATCGTGTCATCAGATGGTTCGATCGCCTTCACCGTCCCGCCGATCCAGCCGAGACCTTCATGCGTGCCAAATTCAATGCCCTTGTCCGCGAGCATCTGCATCCCGACACAGATGCCGAGGAAAGGCACTCCTTCCTTTCGGATCCGTACTTCAAGAGCATTGATCATTCCGTCGATGCCAAATAGAGCGTCGCGGCAGGCACCAAAAGCGCCGACACCAGGCAATATGATACGATCCGCACGCGCCACCAATTCCGGGTCGGCAGTCACAGAGACATCCCCGGCCCCTGCGGCCATCAGAGCGTTGTGGACGCTGTGCAGATTGCCGGCGCCGAAATCTATGAGAGCGATGGTTTCAGACATAGTGCAAATCAACCGCCGAAGGCGCTCACATTAGGAAGCCCGCTAACGGTTTCACGCGAAGCCGCGAAGTCACGAAGATTATCCGCAAGCCGCACCTTCTTTGCGACTTCGCGGCTTCGCGTGATAAAATAATTAGAAAGAGCCCGCTGGCGCGGGAAACACAATTCAACCACCCAACTGCCCCTTGGTCGAAGGAATCGCATCGCCCTTGCGCGGATCGCGCTCTACCGCCTGACGCATCGCGCGGGCAAAGCCCTTGAAGATGCTTTCCGCGATATGATGGTTATTCTCGCCATAGAGCAGTTCGATATGCAGCGTGATTCCGGCGGCATCGGCGACGCTGTGGAACCAGTGCTTGAACAATTCGGTATCCATTTCGCCGAGCCGTTCCTGGGTGAAACCTGCATTCCAGACGAAATAGGGCCGGCCGGAGATATCCAGTGCGACCCGGCTCAATGTCTCGTCCATCGGCGAATAAGCACTGCCGTAACGGACGATGCCGGCCTTGTCGCCAAGCGCCTGGTTAATCGCCTGGCCCAGCGCGATGGCGCTGTCTTCGGTGGTGTGATGCTGATCGACGTGGAGATCGCCCTTGATCCGCATTTTCAGGTCAATCAGCGAATGACGCGAAAATTGCTCGATCATATGGTCGAGAAAACCAATGCCGGTGGACACGTCATATTGACCGGTTCCGTCGAGGTTCAACTCGACAAAAATCTCGGTTTCCTTGGTGTTTCGTTCGATTGTCGCTGTTCTCATGCAACAGGCCTATAATGGCTTGGGCAAATCAGGCAAGAATTTCGCGGCCTTTGGTCAACGCGAAATTCATTTTACGCTCTTGACCCGATGCCCGCTACGCGCCACCTAGTGCAAATGAGTGATGATGCACCCGATAGCCTGATTCCATATGACGAAATCGTACAGGAAGCCCTGCGCGCCGTGGTCGGCCGGGTGCTGGGAGAAGTGGTCAGAGATGGCCTGCCCGGCGAACATCATTTCTATATCACCTTCAAGACCCGCGCGCCGGGCGTGGATATTCCGGATCATCTGATCGCGCGATTCCCGGACGAGATGACCATTGTCATCCAGAACCGCTATTGGGACCTGAAGGTCGACGAGGACCGTTTCGAAGTCGGCCTGAGTTTCAACCAAATCAGTTCGATGCTGCATATCCCGTTCGCGGCGATCACCTCCTTCGTCGATCCGGCGGTGGATTTTGCCCTGCAGTTCCACGTTGACGAGGTCGAAGGCGATATAAATGGCCACGACCCCGCAGAGAATGACGGTGAGACAGAAGCGGTTGAGATAGTCGATGATGGATCCAACGTGGTGACGGTGGACTTCGGCAAGAAAAAGTGAGCGGAACCCGCACAGAGACCGACTCTCTTGGCGAGATACAGGTTCCCGCTGACGCCTATTGGGGCGCACAGACCCAGCGCAGTATCGAGAATTTTCCTTTCCCGCGTCATGAGCGCATGCCGATCCGGCTGATCCATGCGCTGGCGGCGGTCAAACAGGCAGCCGCAAGGGTCAACGGCATCCACGGCCTCGAACCGGAAATCGCCGCCGCCATCGAAAAAGCGGCCAATGCCGTGCGCACCGGCGAATATGACAATCAATTTCCCCTGACCATCTGGCAGACCGGATCCGGTACCCAGTCGAACATGAACGTCAATGAAGTGATCGCCGGCGTCGCCAACGAGGCGATATACGGCACAAGAGGTGGCAAATATCCGGTCCACCCCAACGACCATGTCAACCGCGGACAATCGTCCAACGACAGTTTCCCGACCGCCATGCATGTCGCTGCGGCGCGAGCGCTGGAAGTCGAACTGTTCCCGGCGCTCGAACAATTGCACGACGCGCTGGCGGATAAGGCCCAGCAGTGGAAGTCTATCGTCAAAATCGGCCGCACCCATTTGCAGGATGCCACGCCGCTGACGCTCGGACAGGAATTTTCCGGCTATGCCGCGCAACTGGTGGCCGCGCGCGACCGGGTCGAGAGCGTATTGCCTCGGTTGCACCAACTGGCGCAAGGCGGAACAGCGGTCGGAACCGGTCTCAATGCACCGGAAAATTTCGGCGAGAATATCGCCAAGGAAATCTCCAAGATTACCGGGCTGAAATTTACCTCCGCCCCGAACAAGTTCGCCGAACTGGCCGCGCATGACACGATGGTCGAATTGTCCGGCGCGCTCAACACGCTGGCGGTGTCGCTGACCAAGATCGCCAATGATATCCGCCTGCTCGGCTCCGGCCCGCGTTCCGGTCTCGGCGAGCTCGACCTGCCGGCCAATGAACCGGGCAGTTCGATCATGCCCGGCAAGGTCAATCCGACTCAGTGCGAGATGCTGACCATGGTCGCGGCGCAAGTCATCGGCAATAATCAGGCGGTGACAGTCGGCGGGCTGCAGGGCCATCTCGAACTCAATGTGTTCAAGCCGCTGATCGGCGCCAATGTGCTGCGCTCGATCGAGATTATTTCCATCGGCATGTCGAGCTTTTCCGAACGTTGCGTGGAAGGTTTGGAAGCTAATGAAGCGCGGATCAAGGAGCTGGTCGACAATTCGCTCATGCTGGTGACCGCGCTTGCGCCGGTGATAGGCTATGACAAGGCAGCGGCGATTGCCAAATATGCCCATAAGACCGGCCAGACCTTGCGCGCATCGGCGCTGGAGCTGGGACTTATCGACGGTGACAGCTTCGACAAGCACGTAAATCCGGGTAAAATGACCGGCTGACCGGGAACCTTTCGGCCTCCCAAGCGCTAAATTCCCTAACAGTATATCCATTACGGGGGAAATTTGTGTCCAATTCAGTTGCGAGCAGCGAGGTTACGGAACAACTGGCGGACCAGACGAAAGGATCGCTAGACATTCTCGTCCGGCAATCATCGGACATGTGGGAAGGCATGGTAGCACTGCTGCCCAGCTTGATCATCGCGCTACTGGTGCTTGTGGTTACTTGGATTATCGCCCGCTTTGCCGTGAAAATCGCCGACAATCTGACGCGCAGAACCAGCATCCGACCGTCGCTGCGAGAACTGATAGAGACGCTGGTGCGCATCGCCATCTGGGTCATTGGACTGATGGTTGCGCTCACCATCCTGCTGCCTGGACTAACCCCGGCCAGCCTGATCGCTGGCCTCGGTTTCGGCGCGGTTGCGATCGGCTTTGCCTTTCAGGATATTTTTGAAAATTTCATGGCCGGCATCTTGATCATGGTCCGCGAGAAGATGCGGATTGGCGATTATATCGAATGCGAAGGCGTCGAGGGAAGAGTCGAGCAGATCGCCCTGCGCGAAACCCACATCCGCAAGCTCGACAAAGAACTGTCAATCGTGCCCAATTCAATCCTGTTCAAAAATCCGGTGCGTATCCTGACCGACACACAGAAAAGGCGGCACGAGATCGTCGCCGGCGTGTCCTATGACACCGATCTCGAACAAGCCCGCGAGGTCATCCGCAAGGCCGTCACGTCTGCAGAATATGTTGACGCTGACGAAGGCATTGACGTGTTCGCCCGCGAATTCAACTCCAGTTCGATCGATTTTACGGTGCGCTGGTGGTCCGGATCGCAGCCGCGCAACATGCATGAAAGCCGCGATACCGTTATCCGGGCAATCAAGCGGGATCTTGATGCCGCTGGAATTGAAATTCCTTTTCCCTATATTACACATACGTTCAAGGAACCTGTGCCGCTGGCCGAATAGAAGGAATAGCCTATGTCTTTTCTCCGTACCGTCACCGCCACCGTGGTGGGTGAAGAAATTGCCAGAAGGCGACATGGCAGCGGGCTGGTTGGTTTCGGCCTCGGCTTCATTGCAACGCGTATCGCCACCCGCTCGCTGCCCGGAGCCTTGCTGGTTGGCGGAGCGCTGATCGCCAAGAAGCTCTATGATGACGCCAAGGAAGACGAAGCGATCGCCGCTTCCGAAATGGTGATCGAGATAGAGGGGCAGCCGGTGCCCGACGTACAAACACCCCCGACTCCTTAGCCATTTGCAATATTGAGTGTAACAGACGTTGCTGTACGCTTTTTAAAATCGCTGGTATTTAGTTATTTGGGGATTGTTGCACCTGTCACGGTAATTTCCTCGGTAATTCCACGTTGATCAAAGTTGATACTCAATGACCATATTTGCATTTGATAAGCACGGTTTTCTTTGGGAACCGAACTTGCACGATCGATGGATATCAAGGCTAACACTGGAGGCCGAGCAATGCATCGAAATTGACTTCACTTCCGGCCATAAAAACTCAACTGTCTGCTTGAATTTTGTTGACGTCGATGATTTTCAAAGCGTCATTCGCGGCCCCCGAATATTTTCAGAGCTTTTTGTATCTGGAAATGGCACCGGCAACGAAAATGACGAGATTAGTATCATCGAAAGTTTGGTGCCAAAGGAATTTAGCAAGCAGATAATTCGCTCGTACATGGGAAGAGAAAATAGTGAGGTGCATAAAAAATTCTTTTTGCTCACTATGATGGATGGATACGTAAGTTTTTGGTTCGCTGAGATGTTTTTAGGTGAAAGTTCACCATATGCACTAAATTGAGAACGCATTTACCTATCCAGCCACCAGACCGCGCATAACAAAATTTCCTACATCCGCAACATTCCATCCAACGGTACGCAAAATAGCGCCTCCTTGGCCTGAACTTTGACAAACTTTGGACCAGATTCCGCATTGAAGGTATGGTTTCCAGCCCCTCCGCAATGCACCGGTGCATTCCTCACAGCCAAAATTTCTGCAAGTAGAATCCATCCCTCCAATTGCAATATTGATTGCAACTGACATTGCTATAAGCTGTTCGAAAGCCGCCAATCCATGAGCGGTACAGGAGAGCAGATTGGCAACGACCGCGCAAACGGGGCATTCGCCTCGTAAATTCTATGGATGGACCAATGTCGGGCTGTTCTTCTTCATCCAGTTTGCCGCATCCGGCTTCGTCTATTTTGCCTATTCCGTTGTCTTCCCGGTGATGGTCGAGACCATGAACTGGAACCGCGGTTCCGCCTCCATTGCCCAGTCGGTGGCGCTGATAACGCTTGGCCTGTCCTATCCATTGACCGGCTATCTTCTGAACCGGTCGGGGGTCCGCCGGACCATAACAGTCGGATTGCTGGTCATGCTGGCCGGTTTGCTGCTGCTGGTATTTGCAGTGTCCGATTTATGGCAGTGGGTTCTGGTATGGGGCGTGGTCATGGGCCTGTCTTTTGGCCTGACTGGCCCGATCTGCGCGCAGACCGCCATGATCAGCTGGTTCAGCGTCAAGCGGTCAACGACAATCGGCATCGTCATGACCGGCGGCGCGCTTGGTGGCGCGATGGCACAGCCGGTTCTGGCCGATATGATGGATCGGTTTGACAGCTGGCGGGCCGCCTGGGCCATTGCTGCAACGATGGTCGTCATCGCGCTGGCCGCTACGCGTTTCATTATCAACCGCCCGGCCAATATCGGCCAATTCCCCGACAATATCGATCCCGTAAGCGCAGTCAGTGACGAGCAAGCTCATCACACGCGCCCGAAAACCTATCGCACCGACCATGAATGGACGCTGCGGGAGATCATCCGCAAACCGACCCTTTTCCTGATGATGGTGATTTCGGTCGGCTATCTGGGCACCTTCTTTGCCCTGCTCAATCACGGTGTGCTGCATCTGACAGACAACGGCCTGAACGGGCTCGAAGCGGCCGCGATATTCGGACTTCTGATTCTGGGCAGCGGGTTGGCGCGAATTCCGGCCGGCTGGCTTGGTGACCAGTTCGAATTGCGCTGGACATTATTCGGATCAATCGCCCTAATGGCGTTCGCTTTGGCGGGATTCTGGCAGGGCCAGGGGATATTTTTGCTGTCGATAATGGGCATGTTATTCGGCGCCGGCTATGGCAGTCTGCTGGTGTTGCTTCCCGTCGCAATCGGCAACTATTTCGGCGAGCGCGCCTTCCCCATAATCAATTCCCTCTTCGCTCCGGTCGTCCTGCCCTTCGCCGCAGCCGCCCCAGCGGGAGCGGGCTTCGTGTTCGAGGCCACCGGCAACTACGATTTCGCCTTTGCCGGGGCGATCATCCTGCTGTCTGCCGGAATGCTTGCGGCTTTTTTCCTCAAGCCACCCGCTACGCCCGCCTGAGCCTAGATATTGCCATCGCTGGAGAGCAAAGCCGCGATTGGCCGGGTTCCCGGCCGGCGCGCCAGCACAATCATCAATATGGTCGTGAACGGTACCGCCAGGATCGCGCCGGGAATACCCCACAAGCTGCTCCAGATCGCCAGCGAAACCAGCACCACCATCGGACTGAGGTTAACCGATCTGCTGAGCATCTTCGGCTCGACAATATTGCCGATGATCACCTGCGCCGTCGTCATCAGCCCGGTGGCGATTAGCGGTATCGTCAGATTGCCAAACTGGGCCACGGCAAAAAGCGCCGGAAACGCAACGCCGACGAAAGAACCGATATAGGGAATATAGTTGAGCAGGCCGATGATGATCGCCCACAGGGCAGCATATTCCACGCCCAAAATGACCAATATGATCCAGCAGATGATGCCGAGGATGATGTTGATCAGCGTCTTGGTCGCCAGATAACTGCCGATATCATGGTTCATCCGGGTGATCATGTTCAGCGTGTCGGTGGAATCGCTGTCCGACCCGAAAGCCCGGCGCACCTTCTCCGGAAAGCCGGTGATCTCGCTGAGCAGGAAGGAGGCGTATAATATCGTGATGAAGACAAAGCCGCCGAAGCTGGTGAGCGAGGACAGGACCGACTGAGCCAGCGCGGCGATATCGATCTCGGTAAAAAACCTTGTCGCAAATTCGCTGATCGCCTTGGCCACTGCTTCGGTGCCCCGGTCAAATATCGCCGCCGGAGAAGCCATGAGCTCAGACATCTCCGGCCGGCCGATCGTTTCATTCCCCGGCATCGGGAACCATGCGGCGAACAGATTTTCCAGATTGCGCTGATAGACGGGCAGCGATGGCACCAGATTCTGCAAACTGGCCACCAGCATCCGGGTCATCGCAAAAAGCAGCGCCAGTACCCCGATCAGGGCGAGCGTCGCGCGCAGCCACAACGGCGTCTGGCCCAGTCCCGGAATACGGGCAACCGTGGCGCTGGCGGCATAGAGAATCTGCAGCAATATGATCGCGGTCACGATCGGCAATATGATGTCCTTGCCGACGTAAAACAGCCAGCCGACCATGATCGTAATGCCGATCGCAAAAAATATGGTGCTGATGCGTCCCTGAATCATGATTTCGGAATAGCCGGAATATAGCGGACTGTCATCAGCATGATTGCATCATGCAGTCGCGGTGCAAAAACATCGGGACAAGCATCTTGACGCGATGCGCCCTTCTCGGCCAATAGCCGCTATGGCCGACAATATAGCTTCCCAGAATATCGATAACGATCACCGCGAACTGAACCGCAGGGGCCTGCTGTTCGTGCTGTCCTCTCCGTCGGGGGCCGGCAAATCAACATTGGCGAAAATGTTGCTGGAAGCCGACGAGGAGATCGCCATGTCGGTCTCCGTTACCACCCGCCCCAAGCGTCCTGGCGAGGAACATGGCAAGGACTATTATTTCGTCAGCGGCGACCAATTTGAAGAAATGGTCGCCGACCACAGCTTCCTCGAATATGCCACCGTATTCGGCAACCGCTATGGCACGCCATCGGTGCCGGTGAACCAGAGTCTGGAAGAAGGGCAGGATGTCCTGTTCGACATCGACTGGCAAGGCACACAGCAATTATACCAGCGCGCCGGTCAGGACGTCGTGCGGGTCTTCATCCTGCCACCTTCGCTTGGCGAGTTGCGCAACCGTCTGGAAAGCCGCAATACCGACGCATCGGACGTTATCGAAAGCCGGATGCAGCGCGCAGCCAGCGAGATCAGCCACTGGGACGGCTATGACTATGTCCTGATCAACGACGATCTCGAAGCCTGTTTTGCCAAAGTGAAGCAGATTCTCGCCACCGAGCGCATGCGCCGCGCGCGGCAAACCGGCCTGATCGGATTTGTCCGGGATCTGATGGCGGAGTGATCAGGCTGCCGGCAGCGAAGCCTGTCTGAAATAAAGACCGTCGAACACCGTCATCCTGCTTGCGCCATCATCGGATGATGTCTGCCAATGCTGCCGAACGCTGCCGCCATGTTCGCGCGTTATCCTGTTCACCGCGGTCGGCTGATCCGCCCTGCGGCGCTTACATCCCAGACCCCGATCCAGAAATTGAACGCGCGATGATCAGAAGCAAAGGGTGGTGGGGGCTTCGAAGCGGCTGTCGTTGTCTGCTACCCATGGGCGGGCGCAATCAAAAGGGATGGCATCAGAAGCGCTGCATTGGCCGCGCCCAATAGGGGGCGGGCGCGAGACCGGCTTGTCCGGGAATAGGAGCTTGCCCATGCGGTAGGCAATATATCCCGGCGAGCATTTTGCTAATCCGCATCCTGACACCATCCCCCCGATTGAGCTCTGATGCGACCCGATAGCTTATGGCGCTATTCAGGATCATCACCCAGCTGCTAACCGGATAGCATATCGGCGCGCTGCTCCGCTTTCCGTTCGACCAACGGCAATTGACCATCGATGAAAAGGCGAGTCCGGTGCGTTCTGTGCACCTGCCCGGACGGTCTGCTCGCTCACTCCCGACCATCACCCGCAAAAGAGCGTTGGTTTTGCTGCCCCGACCGGTTACCAAAGGCGGGAACGGCGGAGCGCAACAAGGGGCAATATGACAGAAACACGGGAAATTGATGTCCTGATCGTTGGCGGCGGATTTTCGACCATGCCGCTGATCCGCGAACTGGACGCAAGCGGTATCGGCTGGCTGATGGTTTCGCCGATGACTCCGATCTGGCAACAGCTGGAAGCGGCCGATGCGCTCGATTTCGATCTGGTCAGTTCGCTGCAGAGCAGTGTCTATTCCTTCGAACTGGTCGACATGCTCCGGGAGCAGGGCGAGGATTTTACCGACGGCTTCCCGACTGCCCGGGAATTTTACGCGATCCACAAGAAATATGCCGCGCGCTATGCCGACCACATCCATAACGGACGCGTCGACAATATCGACAATCATTCCGATCACAGCATCGTCCATCTCGAAAGCGGCGAGCAGTTTCGCGCCAAGCATGTCGTCGTTGCCACAGCATTCCGGCGGAAGATGAACGCAAATTTGAAGCAACTCAGCATCGACGAGAGTTTCGCCGGCAAGAGCGTGGCAATCACCTCGACCGGCGATAGCTCCAACCTGCTGATCGCCAAGCTGGTTGCCTATGGCGCGAAAGTGCATCTGGTGACCAATGGCTTCATCATGCTCGACAAGATGTTCGCCACCTTTTCGCCGTTCGATGACGGCCCGCGCTTCGTACCGCTCGACCAGCTCGAATGCCACAATTTTGCCGAAGTCAGCAAATGGAGCTACCGCGCCTTCATCGATGGCGGCTATATTCACGGCCTGATCCATCATGGCTTTGCCAAGCTGTTCGATCGTAACAGCCTCGGTGTACGCCATCCCAAGAGCATCCGGCCGCACAAGGATATCCGCAGCTTTTTCAAGGCCAAAGCGCCAGTCGAGAACGGCCATATCGCGATCAAATATTGGCCGATCGATGTTTACAAGCTCTATTGCGAGGAGACGCTGGAGCAGAAGATCAGCGCCGGCTATCTGATCAACGACCTGCCCTTCTTTCTGGAACATGGCCACGTCAAACTTTGGGACAAGGCGGTCGCCACGATCGACCATGACGCGAAGCTGATCAGCGAAGGCAGCGAGAGCGCATCCTTCGATATGATCATCGACGGCGATCAGGAAGAACCCGCGATTCCCGAAATCTGTGTCCATGGCGATGGCGAACCCGCAGCGTTCAGTTACAAAACCCGCGATCAGTACATGGGCGTGGTGTCGCCCAGGCTCCAAAATATCTACACCATCGGCTTCACCCGTCCGTTCACCGGCGGCCTGAACAATATCAGCGAGATGCAGTGCCTGCTGGTCCACCGGATGATCGCCGAACCGGAATTCCGCGACAGCATCAACGCCAATATCGACCAGCGGATCAGCGACTATAACGCGACCTATTATGCCAACCGGCCAGAAAAAAAGACCGACCATCTGGTCTGGTACGGCACCTATACCGACGAGGTCGCCAAGCTACTCGGCATCCGTCCCAAACGCAGCGACACGCCCGGCATCAAGGGCCTGATGAAATATTATATGTTCCCCAACAATGTGTTCCGCTTTCGCGAGACCGGGCGCTATGCGGTCGAGGGTGTCGGCGAGCTGATCGAGCATACCGCGAGACAATATCATGACTATAAAGTGCTGGCGCTTCTGGTCATCCGCTATCCGTTTTTCGAGCTACTAGCACTCGCCACCATATTGCTCGCGCCCGTGCCCTGGTGGGTGAAGATCCCGGCCGCGATAATCCACAATCGCCTGCCTTTCACATCGACGCTGGTCGGAAAATTCGGGTTACCGACGCGCGAGAGCAAGGCGATCTTCAATTACCGCAAGGCGATCAGCTTTCCGGTGCTGGCCTACCCGCTGATCGCGGCGGTCGTCTGGGCGGCGGCAGGCATGAACACCGCATTCGCCTTCTCCGCCGGGTTGCTCGCCTATGTCTACGCGATGATCCACCTTGGCACCGCAAAAGGATGGAACCGCAAATTCTTCTGCGACATGAAGAGCAAGCGGTCGCCGGAGATGGTCGGGTTTTTTGAACGGTATCGAAAGGCTTTTGGGCGGGTTAGGGGTGGTGACGACGCTAAATCTGAGTGATCCGGCTCGGCTTATCTACTTCGCGAGATAGCGGGAGGCAATATTAGGGCCCTTAGCCCAGGGCAATGCCTCCCGTTTATTCAAGCCAATCTGGCGATCAAACCCTTATACGCTGCTATAAGTCGAGAATAGTCCCGCTCGGCGGCTAGGTGTTGCAGCTTCTTATGGTCATATTCGTCCAATTTTTTGTAATAGAACGACCAGTTTTTCGCCATATGCGCTGCCATTGCCTCGTCATATAAAGCTTTCATCTCGCGCTGAGCGTTTACAACAGTTTTGTGCGCATCCTCGGCTTGACGCTGCGCAACATCCACTGCTTTCTGTTTCTGAAGATAAAGCGTTTTCCGATCTTCGAGTTTCTGCTTCATCCTCGCAGTCTCCGAAAGACACTGACGGTTGAGATCGTCGGTTCTTCGCTGAGCGTTCAATGTACTATCTGAAGAATCCGTCATAAATATACCGTAATCACAGCCAACGTGAATTTTATTTGATTGAGCACCGACAAAGGTCGGAACAACACGATATTTCACTCGATCAGATTCACAGGCTTTGCTAAGCCATGTTTCCCGATCCAGTTCCAACGCAGTCGATCCGTTCTTACGTTTGACGGTTCTCCAGCCGCAGCTGCTGCCCGGAACCGCCGAAGCCGTCTCAAGAGACGAATCGGATTGCGAGGCGTATGCTGGTGCACCCGCAAGAATCGGCGTGACCAAACATGCGGTGATGGCAAATCCAAAACTTTTTGAAACTATTGTCATATTGATTCTCCTGTGCATTTCAGCACGACATTAGTCCCTTACATTTGTGCTTACCCGTGACCCCCATCACGCTCTCTCAAACTCCCTCTTGAAAACAGAACAAACATTGAACATATAGCGGAGACCACCCTGTTCTTTTGGCCCGCTGGACTCTCTCCGGCATCTTCTGCAAAGCATCCGCATGAGTCTGACCCACATCAAAGTAAAAGGCGCCCGCGAGCATAATCTCAAGGGCGTGGATATCGAGCTTCCGCGCGAGAAGCTGATCGTGATCACCGGCCTGTCCGGCAGCGGCAAGTCGAGCCTCGCGTTCGATACGATCTATGCCGAGGGGCAAAGGCGCTATGTCGAGAGCCTCAGCGCCTATGCGCGGCAGTTTCTCGAGATGATGCAGAAGCCCGATGTCGAGCATATCGAGGGCCTCTCGCCGGCGATCTCGATCGAGCAGAAGACCACCAGCCGCAATCCGCGCTCGACCGTCGCGACGGTCACCGAGATTTACGACTATATGCGGCTACTCTGGGCGCGCGCCGGCGTGCCTTATTCGCCGGCAACCGGCCTGCCGATCACCGCGCAGACGGTCAGCCAGATGGTCGACCGGGTGATGACCCTGCCCGAAAAGACCCGTTTCTTCCTGCTCGCTCCCGTGGTCCGCGGCCGCAAGGGCGAATATCGCAAGGAATTGCTCGAGTGGCAGAAGGCCGGTTTCACCCGCGTCCGGGTCGACGGCGAATTTTACGATATCGAGGAAACGCCGAAGCTCGACAAGAAATACAAGCATGACATCGAGGTGGTCGTCGACCGGCTGGTCGTGCGCGAAGGCATGGAACAAAGGCTCGCCGACAGTTTCGAAACCGCGCTGCGGCTGGCTGACGGGCTGGCTTTTGTCGATCTGGCGGATGGGACGGTCGAGGAAGCGCTCGCCAATCATGCTTCGACAAGCTCAGCACGAACGGATGGCGTCGCCGAAGCCCAAACACCGTTCGTGTCGAGCGAAGTCGAGACACGCCTCTCGACTTCGCTCGAGGCGAACGGACAAAACCCCGATTCCCCGCAAGGCAAAAAAATGAAAGGCACCGGCCTGCCCCCGAACCGGATCGTCTTTTCCGAACGCTTCGCCTGCCCGGTCAGCGGCTTCACCATCGAGGAAATCGCGCCGCGGCTATTCTCGTTCAACGCCCCGCAAGGCGCCTGCCCGTCCTGTGACGGCCTCGGCGAGAAACTCCATTTCGATACCCAGTTGATCGTGCCCAATCCGGCGCTGAGCATCAAGAAGGGCGCGGTCGTGCCCTGGGCGAAATCCAACCCGCCCTCGCCATATTATATGCAGGTACTGGGCAGCCTTGCGCGGCATTTTGAGTTTGATCTCGACACGCCGTGGAACGAACTCAGCGATCATCATCGCGATGTGATCCTGAACGGCACACAAGGCCTGCCGGTTACACTGCGCTTTCAGGATGGCCGCAAATCCTATGAGGTCAAAAAGCCTTTCGAAGGCGTCGTCGGCAATCTCAAGCGGCGGATGCTGCAGACCGAGAGCGCCTGGATGCAGGAAGAGCTGGCCAAATTCCAGGCAGCCGCGCCTTGCGAAACCTGTCATGGCGCGCGGCTCAAGCCGGAAGCGCTCGCGGTCAAGATCGCCGGCGAGGATATCTCGATATCGACCCGGCGCAGTGTCGGGGATGCGCTGGAGTTTTTTGAAGCGCTAGGCGCCAAGCTCAACAAGACGCAGAGCCAGATTGCCGAACCGATCCTCAAGGAAATCATCGAGCGGCTGGGATTTCTCAACAATGTCGGCCTCGACTATCTCAATCTCGACCGGACCAGCGGCACGCTGTCGGGCGGCGAGAGTCAGCGCATCCGTCTGGCCAGCCAGATCGGCTCTGGCCTGAGCGGCGTGCTCTATGTTCTCGACGAGCCCAGCATCGGCCTGCACCAGCGCGACAATGACCGTTTGCTGACCACGCTCAAACGGCTGCGCGATCTCGGCAATACAGTGATTGTCGTCGAGCATGACGAAGACGCGATCCGCACCGCCGACTGGGTCGTCGACATGGGGCCGGGTGCAGGCGTTCACGGCGGCGAGGTCGTTGCCGAAGGCACGCTCAAGCAGATCTTGAAATCGAAAAAATCGCTGACCGCCGCCTATCTCAACGGCACACGCGAAATCGAAGTTCCGGCGAAACGCCGCAAGGGCAATGGCAAGAAGCTGACCGTGCACGGCGCCACCGCCAACAATCTGCAGAATGTCACGGCGTCAATCCCG
Organism: uncultured Sphingorhabdus sp.; assembly: GCA_963974765.1. Classification (GTDB taxonomy): domain Bacteria; phylum Pseudomonadota; class Alphaproteobacteria; order Sphingomonadales; family Sphingomonadaceae; genus Parasphingorhabdus. Next base: position 1,215,104 of record CAXBEI010000001.1, on the reverse strand, counting down.
CTCGGCACCTTCACCTGCATCACCGGCCTGTCGGGCTCGGGCAAAAGCTCGCTGACCATTGACACGCTTTACGCAGCGGCGGCGCGGACGCTTAATGGCGCACGGGTGATTGCCGGCGCGCATGACAAGATCACCGGCCTGCAATATTGCGACAAGGTCATCGATATCGACCAGTCGCCAATCGGCCGCACCCCGCGCTCCAACCCGGCTACTTACACCGGTGCGTTCACCAATATCCGTGACTGGTTCGCCGGTCTGCCCGAGGCGCAAGTGCGCGGTTACAAGCCCGGCCGCTTCAGCTTCAACGTCAAGGGCGGTCGCTGCGAAGTGTGCCGCGGTGACGGACTGATCAAGATCGAGATGCATTTCCTGCCCGACGTCTATGTCACCTGCGAGGAATGCCACGGCAAACGCTATAATCGCGAGACGCTGGAAGTGAAGTTCAAGGGCAAGTCGATCGCCGATATACTCGACATGACGGTCGAGGATGCGGTCAGCTTCTTCAAGGCGGTCCCGCCGATCCGCGACAAGATGGCGATGCTTTACGAAGTCGGCCTCGGCTATGTGAAGGTTGGCCAGCAGGCGACGACGCTCTCGGGCGGCGAGGCGCAGCGGGTCAAACTGGCCAAGGAACTGTCGAAACGGTCAACCGGGCAAACGCTCTACATTCTCGACGAGCCGACCACCGGCCTGCACTTCGAGGATGTCCGCAAGCTGCTGCAAGTGCTGCAACGGCTGGTTGAACAAGGCAATAGCGTGGTGGTGATCGAGCATAATCTCGACGTGATCAAGACCGCCGACCATATCATCGACCTCGGCCCCGAAGGCGGCGTCCGCGGCGGAGAAATTGTCGCGCAGGGCACGCCGGAAGAGGTTGCCAAGGTCAAGGCCAGCTTCACCGGCGGCTATCTGAAGGACATGCTGGCGAAGTGAGCGGGGTCCCGGCAAAGCTTCTGTTTGTCTGTTCCCGCAATCGATTGCGCAGTCCGACTGCCGAAGCGGTGCTGAATGGTGTGGAAACAGTGACCGCCATTTCCGCAGGCACGAATAACGACGCTGAAACGCCGCTATCCGGCGATCTGGTCGAATGGGCGGATATCATCTACGTGATGGAGACCGCCCACAAGAAGAAGATCACCCGGAAATTTGGCACACAATTGAAACATACGCCTGTGCGCAATCTCGCCATACCGGACAATTATAAATTTATGGGACCTGATCTGGTGGCAATCATCAAAGCCAGGTTTCCGGAATATTTTTCCTAGCGCCTCAAAACCCGCCGTTGCCATAACAGTAGCAAGACCGGCACCACCAGTTCGACGGCCGTGCCGCTGACCTGCCAGCTCGCCGGTTCGCCAACGGTCAACCATGAAACCACCCGGCCAAGCCCGCCGATGAACCAGCCAAGCATCGCAAAGCGCAGGAAGTTCGCGCGTGCCCGGATATCGCCCGCCGACCAGAGAGTCATCAAACCCACAGCGACGTAAACTCCGGCGAGATATCGATATTGGCTATCGAGCGCGCTGTTAACGGCTTCTCCCCCACTATGTTCCACTGCACCGAACAGAATACCGGTGAAGCCGAGAAACAGCGGCACCAGACCGACCAATATGGTGACAATGCGTAAGATATTCATGTTTACCCCCCGTTTGATCCGCTCTCTCCAAAGCGAAAACATCCTATATCATAAAGACTTGAAACCCCTTGAACGCATATCGTCTAGCTCGACGACTAAATACGCTCAAGTCTTATCGGCAAACCGTCCTTGGGCTGCGGGATGGGGAACACCTGCCAGTTCGGCTCATAATCCGGCCCGCCTTGCAGAACGACGCGATTCTGGGTCAACATCGCATGTATCAATATCTTGATCTGCATATAGGCAAAATGCAGTCCAAGACACATATGCGCGCCACCGCCGAAGGGCACCCAGGCATATTTGTGGCGGCCGACCGAATTTTCCGGCGTGAAACGAAGAGGGTCAAATTTGCCCGGGTTGGGCCAGTGTTTTTCCATCTTGTGGACGAAGGTGGGGCTGACCCCGACCGATGTCCCGGCTGGAATCGTGTAATTGCGGAACGTGAATTCCTTGACCGCGCGGCGTGGCATCGAAGGCACCGGCGGGATCAGCCGCAGCGCCTCCTTGAAGGCCATTTCGGTTAGCTCGAGCTTGCCCAATTGTTCCATGGACAGCGCCGTTCCGGCAGGCGCTACCGACAGACATTCTTCGCGGATCCTGTCCTGCCATTCGGGATGTTTGGCGAGCAGATAGATCAGGCTGGTCGCCGACGAAGTAATCGTATCATGCGCCGCCATCATCAGGAAATTCATGTGATCGACGACTTCGCCCTCGGTCAGCAATTCGCCATTTTCATGGGTCGCCAGACAGATTTGCGTGAAGATATCCTCGCCGCCCTTGGCCCGACGCTCTTTTACCTGCGGGGTAAAATATTCGAGCAGATATTCGCGCGCCTTCACACCCTTCCACATTTTGGTGAAGGGGATGGGTTTGCGCACTACACCGACTGATGCCTGGACCTCATCGACAAAAGCCTTGTTGATCTTGTCTGCTTCCGGCCCCCAGGGGATGCCGAGAATCGCGCTGGCAGCGGTATCCAGCGACAAGGATTTGATCGCCGGGTAAAAATTGAATTCAGTCCCGCCCCAATCGGCAACCCGATCCAAAATGCCCTCGCCCAGCACCTGACAGTGATGCTTCATCGGTCCCGGTTTGAAAGCGACCGACAGCGCCTTGCGATCCGCCCGATGGCGTTCGAAATCCATCAGCATCAAGCCGCGCGGGAAAAGATTGTTTAAGATCGGTCCCCAACCCTGTTCGCTCGAGAATATCTTGTCCTTGTTGAACAATATCAGTTCAGCCGCATCAGCCCCGAGCATGTTGACCGACCAGCCGCCGAAACTGAAGGCACGGTAGACTGAGCCATATTGCTCGAACATCCGGCGGCTGAAACTGGCCGGGTCCTTGAGCAGGTCAAGCGTGCAACCCAGAACCGGCAGGCCTTTTTCGCCGGGAATATGCGCCAATTCATCCTCGCTGGGCCGACTGACCCAGTGCGGGTTTGCCGATTCCTGAAAGGGATAGCCATGCGGTTTTGCTGCTGTTGTAGCCACGGGAGCGCTCCTGAACTGGTGTTTAAATTCGATGATAGCTACTTTCATCAATGTCAGCAAGACACTCCATTCATAAGCTATTCAATGACAGCGGTTTACTGGTGGGGGCAATAGATGAACAATCGCAACCCTGTATGGCTGGTGCCGCGGGACCGGTTTCGAAGGAACGATCATGACCATTTTTACAACGCCCCGGCTCCTGAAGTCTGCTGTAGCCGCAGGTGCACTCTTGAGTCTCGGCGGCTGCATGTATGGCGGCGGCGCTTATGGCGACGGCTATGTCAACAATCGCGGATATGACTGCGATCCCTATGCGCCGTTCGACGATTATTATGCCTGCGACTATGGCTATGGCTTTGCCAATATAGGATATGGAGGCGGCTGGTATGATCAATATTATTATCCCGGCTATGGCATCTATATCTTCGACCGGGGCGGCAGGCGCCTCGCGATGCGCGACAACCATCGCCGCTACTGGGCCCGGCAACGTGCCGCATATGGCGGGCACCACGCCAGAGATCGCCGCGATCAGAGATATGACCGGCGGGATGGATCGCGAAATCCGAGCCGTGACAACAGCCGCGGCCAGCGACGCGGCGACGAGCGCGACAATAGAGGCACGCGCAACGAACGCGGCGATCGGCGGGAGCAAGGGGCGACACGACCAGACCGGACGGACCGGGCAGCACCAACCCGCAGTCGCGGTAATCAAGCCGGCCGTCCGGACCGGCGCCCGACAAGGGCGGTCGAACAGCCACAATCCCGACCACAACCGGCGGCTCGGGCGGATAGAGCCACCAGACCGCCGCGCACAGAACCTGCTCGCAATTCACGAGAAAACACTGGCAACGGGCGCAAACCCCTCAACGACGACTAGCTCGGCGAAGCGCGTTGCCGCGCTCCGTGCTGCCAAATAGTTAATAGAATTGTAATCATCGCAAATAGCCTATATCCTGTATTCTCGAGTAAAATTTCGAGGGATTTTGGCGATGGCGACCGCATTTAGCGACATTCAACCCGACGAATATACACCGTCGGAACAGCATCCACAGCATGGCGTCATCATTGGCGGACCGGCTGCGCGGGCGAAGCGCATCGAATATGGCATATTGCTTTCGACGATGGTGCTGGGCTCTCTCGGTGCCTTGTACTGGACCCTCACCCATTCCACCGGCTGGGTCGAATGGTCGGCCTTCCTGTTCGGCTTCGTCCTGATAAACATGGGCGTCGGCATTGGCTATCACCGTTATTTCACTCATCGTGCCTTCGAAGCGGGACCAAAAATGCGCCTCGCCATGGGCATCATGGCGCAAATGGCGTGTCAGGCCTCGGTATTGAAATGGGCAGCCGACCATCGCCGCCACCATGCTTTTGCCGATGCTGTTGGCGACGTGCACAGTCCCTATGTGGATGGCCACGGCAAGAAAATGCCGGTTTGGAAGGGGCTTGGCATTGCACATTTCGGCTGGCTGTTCGACAATACGACATCGGACATGAGGGTTTACGGCAAGGGCCTGATCGACGATCCGCAGGTCTTGTGGTGCCACAAGCATCGCTGGTCGATCGCAATCTTCTCGAGCATCGTCCTGCCCGCTCTCTGGGCATTGGCATTCGGCGGGCCGGAATATATCATCGGCACCATCCTGATCGGCGGTTTTTTCCGCAACTTCTTCTTCCTGAATTTCGTCATGGGCGTGAACAGCATCGGCCATGTCTTTGGCTCGCAGCGGTTCAAGACCAAGGACGGGTCGCGGAACAACTGGTTCATGGCGTGGATGACCTTTGGCGACGGCTGGCATAACAACCATCACCAGCACCCGCGCGCCGCATCGTCGAAAATTGCCTGGTGGGAGTTCGATCTCAACGGACAGATCATCTATGCGTGGGAGAAAATGGGCCTGGTCTGGAACGTCCAGCGGGCACCTGCCTATATTCGCAATGATCAGGGCGAATGGGTCCTTAAGAAGGCGAAGGTCGCGATGCCAGATTTGGCAGAACCGGAAGCCATGTCAGCCGACGATGGTGGCATTATGTTCCCCGCGAAAGGCAAGCAGCACCATATCGAGCCGGCTGAGTGAGAGACCGCAAACCGTTCGGCTAATGTGATCGCAAGGTCAGCGTTGCCGAGACCGCTCCATTGCCAGCAGGATTGACGCTGAGAGATTCGACCGCGATGCCTTCCCGTTCGATCCGCGCCAACCAGCCAAAGAGCGCCGTCGGCTTGGCCGATTCGACTACCATGTTGACCCGGTTATCCGACTGTGGCGTGACAGAAGCCACCGCAATACCCGTCTCACCCGCGCTTTGACTGACAAAGGCGTCGATAGCGCCGCGGAACTTGGCCACTCGCCCGTCCACCGGTTGCTGAAGCGCAGCAACCTTGGCTTCAATCCGCGCTTGCCGCTCGACCGCATATACATAGCGCTCTTCCGCCGATGCCATCGCGCCGAACATAGGCCGTGCAATACCAGAATAGCCGACCAATCCCGCCAACAGCAGACCGGCAATTCCGACCAATATCTTTTCCCTTTGGCTGAGTCCGGTAAACCAGCCTCTCACATTATCGATCATGGTGCCCTCACCGTTATATCCGCCTGCGCCGAACCCGTAGCATCGGTGCGCGGGGTCGCGGTAATGATGAAGCCCGCTTCCTGCATCGCCAGAAGGGCAGGATTGATATCCTCGTTGCGGACAGCCGACAATGTCGCCGATACGATCCCGTTCTCTCCATAAGCCATGCGGGTTATCGACACGTTGGGCACCTGCTGCAGCGCGGAATAAAGCGCCGAGGCCGGAACCGGGAACATGATATTGCCGCGATTTTCGGCGATCAGTCGCTGATCCAGCGCGCGTTCGGCGCTGTCCGGATTCTCCTGCTCGCCAACAACGGCAGCGGCACTGGCCAGAGCCGCCTCGTCCGCTGCACTGGCTGCCCAATGATATTGGGCCAGCTGTACCAGCGGAATGGCAAGCGAGATGATGACCAGCGCCGCCGCCATCCAGCCAAGCCGGCGCTTTTGTTTCGCGTCCATCGCCCGCTGCGTTTTTTTCGCAAACGGCCCGCTTCGAAAATTCAGATCGGCTTTTTCGGAGGCAGCGACCAGCATGGCGTCAAAGGCATCGCCGGTGATCGGCGTGATGGCCCGGTCGGCAAATAGAAATTCCCGGAGCGCCGGATCATCGGTGGCGATGATATTGTCCGCACGAACGATCTGGTCAAATCCAAAATCGGCGGAAACCGCTCCGTCACCGGCAACCGGCAGCAACCAGCCCGATGGAATGATCGCATCGGGATCGATATTCAGCGCCTGCAGGTGAACCAGACCGGCCGACAGTATATCCCGCCCGACCGATGCCGTGACCACCCCACCCGCACCATCGATAGCGGCGACGATATGGACCTTCTCCCCTTCCAGACTCTGGGCTTTGGCGGCGATGGTCGCAGCAGCAAGCATCTGGCGTTCGTTCGCGCCGCTGATCACTTCATGGTCCATGATGCTGGTCAGATGCGACGGCACCAGCGCGATCACGCTCACATCGGTTTTCGCCGCATCCGGACCATAAGCCTGCGAAGCCGTGAGCGGATCCGGATCACAACCCCATGTCTGGACTGCGCCGTCGGCGACGTGCCACCAGTGCAGCGCCTCATTATCCGTGGTCGGAAGAGCAATCAGAAGAAGATTTGGGTTCACGCGCTGCTGGTCTTATTCGGCGTAAATATCAGCATTGTCATCTTCACCACCCGGCGCGCCATCAGCGCCCAGCGAATAGAGATCGAAACCGGGCCCCTGACGGCCGGGATTGTCATATTGATAGGGCCGTCCCCACGGATCGTCGGGCAGCTTCTTGATATAGCCCCCCTGGCGGTAGCGTGCTGTGGTGGCCAGAGACGGGGGCGCCGTAACCAGCGCCTGCAGCCCGTCGGACGAACCGGGGTAGGCGAGATTGTCGAGCCGGTACATTTCGAGCGCCTGACCAAGCGTCGCAATATCCGCGCGCGCCTTCTGGATCATGGCGCGGTCCTGACTGGGCAGCACATTGATCACCACGATCGTGGTCAGCAAGCCGAGGATGAAGATCACCACCATCAACTCGACCAAAGTGAAGCCGTTGCGCTTTTTTTGCTGCTTCTTGGCTTCCGGAGCCGGAGCCGCGTCTGGGTTTTCAATTTCTGTCGTCATGATCATTCCTTTTTCCGGCCCTATAGTCCGGCAAGATTCTGAAGCTGCAGGATCGGTAATAATATCGCCAATATCACCAGCGCGACCAGCCCGCCAAGCGCCACAATGATGATGGGTTCGAGCAAGGACAAGGCGGTCGAACTGAAATTGTCAAATTCCCGCTCCAGATAGCCCGCCGCCCGGGCCAGCATGTCGTCCAGTTGCCCCGATGCTTCGCCGCTCGAGGTCATATAGACCAGCATTGGCGGGAAAACGCCGGTATTCTTGAGCGCCGTCGACAGGCTGCCGCCGCCTCTTATGGCTTCCACCATATCTTCCGAGGCCTTGCGCAATACGCTGTTGTGGATCGTTTCGGTCGTCAGCCGCAGACCCTCGATAATCGGCAGGCGGCTAGCCACCATGGTCGACAGGGTTCGCGCCAGACGCGCCGCGTGCAGATCGCGCAGCAGCCGACCAAAAAACGGCAGGCGGAGCAGAAAGCCGTCGAAACGATATTTGAGTTTGGGCTCCTTTAGCGCGCGCCAGCCAATCAGCAGCGCCAGTCCGATCAGGATCGCAATCGCCCACCACCAGTCGGCGAGAAAGCTGGAAATGCCGATGACAATGCGGGTGATCATCGGCAGTTGCTGGTTCACATCGTCAAACTGCTCGACCACCTTGGGCACAACCGCGATCATCAGAAGTGCAACGACGATAATCGAGACCAGTGCCAGAACGGCCGGATAAGCCAATGTACCGATCAACTTCCCGCGCAATTCCGCCTGACGCTCGAGCAGATCCGCCAGTCGTTCGGTAATATCAGGAAGCGTGCCGGAACTTTCCCCCGCAGCAATCATCGCCCGATAGAGAGGCGGAAAGCTTTTCGGTTCGCGGCGCATTGCTTCGGACAGGCGCTGCCCCTCGATTACCCCGCCGTGAACCGTCGCGATCCGCTGCTGCACATGCGGTTTTTCATTCTGGTTACCGATCAGCCGCAGCGCTTCCTCGAGAGGACTGACCTGCGCCAGTGACGACAATTGCCGTGTGAACAATGTGAGTTCTTTGGATGTCAGCTTTTTCGGACCGAACAAACCGGCAGATTCCTTGCCCCGCTTGCCTGACTTGCCCTGCGCCGCTTCCATCTTGACGACATAGAAATTCCGCTCGGTCAGCTTCGCCCGCGCCGCGTCATCGCTGGCTGCAGTCAGCCGCCCGGTCTTTTCCCGCCCCTTGGGGTCAATGGCGCTATAGGCATATTCAGGCATCAGCCGCTTCGCTTTCGCGCCGGGAGATCCGGATCGCTTCCTCGGGCGTGGTCAAGCCTTCGCGGACAAGCGCTCTCGCGGCGACACCCAGATGCGGCTGGTTGCGGAACGCATGGGCGGTGATCGCGGCTTCGTCTCCGCCGTCATTGATCAGCTTTCTCAGCGTGTCGTCGATGCGGATTGCCTCGAACACGCCGATGCGCCCTTGAAAGCCGGTCTGGTTGCAATGTTCGCAGCCGGTCTCGCGGTAGACCACCGTGCCATTGTCGAATCCCAGTAGCGAGGCCAGCGAGCCATCAACCTCTATCGGCGTGCGGCAATGTTCACATAACTTGCGCACCAGCCGCTGGGCAATCACCGCGCGCAGGGTCGAGGCGAGCAAAAACGGCTCCACCTTCATATCGCGCATCCGCGTGATCGCGCCGACCGCATCATTGGTGTGCACTGTCGAGAGCACGAGATGACCGGTCAGACTGGCCTGTACCGCAATCTCGGCGGTCTCGCGGTCGCGTATCTCGCCAATCATCACCACGTCCGGGTCTTGGCGAAGGATGGCTCTCAGCCCCGCAGCAAAAGTCAGCCCGACTTTCGCGTTCACCTGGGTCTGGCCAATCCCCTCGATCGCATATTCGACCGGGTCCTCGACCGTCAGGATATTGCGGCTGCCATCGTTGAGCTGCTTGAGACCAGCGTAAAGCGTCGTGGTCTTGCCCGAACCCGTCGGACCGGTGACCAGGATGATGCCATTGGGTTCCGAGAGGGCATCGGTCAGAATCGCGAGAGTACTTGGCGACATGCCGAGCAGATCGAGCGATATCCCCGCGCTTTCCTTGTCGAGAATCCGCATCACCACCCGTTCACTCGCCCGGTTTGGCAAAGTCGAAACACGCACATCGAGCAATTTCCCGCCGAGCGTCAGGCTGATCCGGCCATCCTGCGGAATCCGCCGCTCGGCAATATCGAGCCGCGCCATAACCTTGATCCGGTTGACGATCACGCCCGCGACATGCGGCGGCATACGAAGCTTCTCGGTCAGCACGCCGTCGACCCGCATGCGCACGACCAGCCCGGTCTCATAAGGCTCGATATGGATGTCCGATGCGCCCTGCCGCGCTGCCTCGGCAATAATTCCGTTGATGAGCCTTATCGTCGGCGCGTCATCGGCGCTGTCGAGCAGATCCTCGGCGCTGGGGATGTCTCCCGCAATATCGTCCAGCCCCTCGCCAGCCAGCGCCATATCGCCGGCCATGGCGGCGGCTGAGCCGTCCATCGCATAATGGGCGCTGAGCAACTTCTCGAACGCCGGACCTTCGACCAGTTCCACATCGAATGGTAGCGCCAGATAACGGCGCACCTCGAGCAAGGCCGATGGATCGGAGCCTTGGCGCATCGCCAGCGACAGCCGTTCACCGCTGCGATCCTGTATCAGCAGACCATGATCACGGGCATAGGAATAAGGCAGGTCTTTGGCGACCACTGGCATCACCAGTCCGCCATCCGCTTCGGAGACAAGTGCTTCTGTTCCCCGGGCGATTTCCATCATGGATTCCCGCTGGTCTCGCTCGCCGGCAGAGGAGTCTGCTGGATCATGCCGCTGTCCCTAACCGCCGGCATATCGCCCGGGGCATAGATGATCTGGTCATCCGGCCGCGCCTCGACCGATGGCGGCACGGTGCCGAGATAATCGCGCACCAGGGCGTCAATCGAAGGCTCCCGCTCAGGATTCCGGCTGAGTTGCCGGTCGCGGATATAGCCGTAGCGCGCGCTCGAGAAACGCCGTGCGTCATTGGGGTCCTTCAGGATCGTCGGGCGGATAAAGACCATCAAGTTGGTTTTGACCCGCGACTTCCCGCGCGACCGGAACAATTCACCGAGCAGCGGAATATCACCGAGAAACGGTACTTTCTGGATGGTGCGCCGCTCGTTGTCGTCGAGCAGGCCGCCCAATGCGATAATCTCGCCATCACCGACGGTCACAGTGGTGTTGATTTCCCGCTTGTTGATGATCAGCTCGTTGAAATCATCGGAAACCGGCCCGGCAATCGAACTGACTTGCTGGCGCAATTCCATCCGCACTTCGTCTCCGGCATTGATCTGCGGCGTCACTTCCAGCTCGATCCCGACATTCTGCCGCTGGATCGTGCGGAAGGCATTGTCGAAATTGCCCGACAGGGCCTCGCCGGTCGACACCGGTATTTCCTGACCGAACAGGATGCTGCCCTTGAGATTGTTGTTCACGGTCAGCGACGGCGTCGACAGCACATTGCTGTTGCTGTCCGACTGTACCGCATTGATGATTGCACCGAGCACCGCGCTGCCGCCTAGGCTGGTGGCAAAACCGCCAAAGCCGCCCCGCGCGGCAAGCACGGAATCCGCTGCATTCTGCCGCAGCGCATCGCCAACGGAACTGTTGGTCGTGACGGTAGTCGCCGTATCGGTGGTGGTGGTGGTTGTCGTATCAAACTGGTCGGCCAGCAAACCACCCGCCACATCGACAATATTGGGTGAGGCGTTGGAGAAATTGGTCACTGCAAAGGGCACGTCCTTGCCGCCCACCAGCCATTGCACGCCCAGCTCGCGGGCCAGCGTTTCCGAAATCTCGACGATGATCGCTTCGACGACCACCTGTTCCTGCCGCGTGTCGAGCTGGCGGATCAGTTCGCCGATCATCCGCTGGACATCGGGGTTGGCTGCAACGATAATCGCATTAGTCCCTTCCAGACGGGTGACGATCGAGAGGCCCCGGCTGGCAATGCCGTTACCGCCGCCACTGGCAGCCGATACCGCCGCGCCTTCACCGCCGCCAGCCGGTGTAACCGTCGCAGAACCGCCGCCCGTCCCTTTGCTGCCCAGCAAATTCTCGATCACCGGCAAGAGATGCTCGGCATTGGCATAGTCGAGCCGGTGGACGCGTATCTCGGTGCCCGATTCCGCGCCCTTGTCCAGTTCGCGCGCCATTTGCGAAAAGCGCGATACCGCACCCGGGTCGCCGCGCAGGGCGATGCTGTTGCTGCTGTCGATCGGTACCACGGTCACCGGAGCGCGCAGTCCTTCGCCGCCGCCCTGAGCGGCCAGCGCCTGCAGCGAGGTGGCAATTTCACGGGCGCCGGCATTTTTCAACGTGATGATGGTGCTGGCGGCGCTGTCGCGGTCGATCTCTCCGACCAGACTGCGAATGCGGCGGATATTGTCGGCATAGTCGACGATCACCAGGCTGTTCGCGTTGCGGTTCGAGGTGATCGACCCCTGCTTGCTGACCAGCGGACGCAGGGTTTCCAGCGCTTCGGTCGCGACAATCGATTTGAGCCGCACCACCTCGGTCACCAGCTGATTACCCTCGGCGCCGCGCGAACCGATCCGGCTGGGCTGCGAAGCCGCGCCATCGGCGGGCTGGATGCGATAAGCGCCACGGGTCGTGGGTATTGCAACCAGATTATTGGCGCGCAGAGTCGACAGGAAAATCTCGAAATATTCCGAGCGGCTGAGCGGCCGGTCGGTAACCACCGAAACCTTGCCCTGTACCCGGCTGTCGAGAATGAATGTGCGACCGGTGACCTTTGCGGCGTCCTGGACAAAGGCGCGAATGTCGGCATCGCGGACATTGAGCGTATGCTGGGCCGCCGCCGGTGCAGCAGACAGGCTGGCACAAAGCGTAAGAGCGGCTATCAATCGGGTGAAAAAACTACGCATTACTGGGCTCCCAGATTGACGGCGACCGGAACCGTATCGGCTCCGCGCTCGACTTCGACGGACAGGCGTACGCCGGGCCGGATTTGGCTTTTCAGCGCTTCGATATCGCTGGTTGAACCGACCGGATTGCCGTTGATCGACACAATGATATCACCATTACGGAAACCGGCGCTCTTGAACAGGCTGCCGTCTCCCAGAGGAGATAGCACGATACCGGTGACCCGGCCCTGATCGTTGCGCGGTGCCAGCGATGCGACACCGGGTATTTCATTGCCGCCCAGAGACAGAGAGGCAGGAGCGACCGGATCGTCGGTGCCAACGGTCTGCGCGGGGATCGACTGGTCGAGATAGAGGCTCTCGAGCACGCCACCACGGCTGATGATCACATGATCAAATTCAACGCTGTCCAGGGTGACTCCGGACATAATCTCTTCGCCGACTGCGTAGCTGGATTGCACCCCGTCCGGACCGGACAGGATCGCCGAACCCAGTCCCGAAGCCTCGTTCATGCGAATACCGAACAACGTCAGTTGCAGCGATGTCACGACATTGGCGCTTTGCGCCGCACCGGTTCGAAAAAACGGGTCGAAGCTGCTGAACAGGGTCAAGCGCGATTGCGGTGACAGGATTTCCACGTCATTGGCACGATAATCCCCGACCGGCCCCAGGGGAGTCAGGACCAGCCAGATCAGTCGTATCGCCTGAACCAGCAGCAAAGCGGCCAATATGCCGAAACAAACAGGATAGGGACCCTTCTGGCTATACCAGCGGGTCATGGTGCCAAATCTGTCCGAAAAGCTATTACTCACGAATCCCCGCAACCTTGCAACCTTGCAATCCCCGTCGCGCTATAGCGATTTCACGACCATTCGACGACTCATTGATGACGAATATATTACAGGTTAAATCGGATTCGCCCAATGTTTCAGGGTAATTGCATGTTCAGCAGCGCACCCAGATCGTCGAGCGCCTGCTGCTCCGCCGACACCTTGATGGCCGCCATGCCAAGCGCTGCCGCCGGTTTGCAATTGATCCCGAGATCATCGAGATAGATACAGTGAGCCGGCTCGACGTTCAACGCCTCGCACATCATCTGGTAGATCCGCGGATCGGGCTTGCGCACGCCCGCCTTGCTGCTCTCGATAATATGGTCGAAGCGCAGCATGACATCCTTCACCGCCGCTGCCTTCTCGTCGTCCATTGCCATGCCCGCGCCCTTGCCGGCCGGCACATTGTTGGTGATGCACGATATGGTGAAGCCTTCGGTCTTCAACCGGTCAAGCGTTGCCACCATCTTGGGCCGCACATCGCCGGCCAGCCGCGCCAGCACATCGGCGCCGCGCAATTCTATGCCAATGGCGCGCGCTTCCGCCGCGAACGCTTCGTCAAAACCCGCTCCATCCAGTTCCGCACGCTCAAACCGTGCCCAGGCATTGTCGTCGGGATTGGCGCTGTTGATCCGGCGGACGCTATCCTGCGGCACGCCTTTTTCGGCCTCCAGCCGGTTGAACGCTTCGAAAGGCGACGAGGTAATCACGCCGCCAAAGTCAAAAATTACGGTCTTATATGTCATGCAACAGCAGCTCCAAAAATTGATCCAATAGCGGCAGTGGCGGCCATCGCCGCTGCCCCCCAGAAAGTTACGCGAACGACAGGCCGGAATATCGGCGCGCCGCCCAGCTTGGCACCAAGCGCGCCTAGCCCGGCAAGCAGCAACAGTGCTGTCACGGTTACCAGCCCGATGAGCATTGTTCCGTGGAACAGCCCGGCAAGGATCACCGGCAGCAAAGCTCCCGCTGAAAAGGACAAGGCGGAAGCCCCGGCCGCCTGCAGCGGCTTGGCGACGAAATTTTCGGTCAGCCCCAGTTCGTCCCGCAAATGCGTGCCCAGCGCGTCATGCGCGGTCAGCTGATCGGCGACCTGCTCGGCAAGATCGGCGGTCAATCCCCGGTTCTTGTATATCGATATCAGCTCCAGCCGCTCGGCCTTGGGCTGGTTTTCCAGCTCCCAGGCTTCTTTGGCCCGCTCCGCCTTTTCGCTATCGGCCTGCGAACTGACCGAAACATACTCGCCGGCCGCCATCGACATCGCACCCGCCACCAGACCGGCAAATGCGGTTAGCAATATCGTTTGCTGGGACGTTGCCGCGGCAGCGACACCGACGACCAGACTTGCGGTCGAGACAATCCCGTCATTGGCCCCGAGAACGGCGGCGCGCAGCCAGCCGACCCGGTCAAGCCGGTGTGGTTCCTTGTGAATTCTTGACAATCACCGTTCCTATTTGTTGAGATATTCCAGTTTCAGTCCCGGCCGTTTCCAGCGCGTCTTGACCAGTTTTCCGGTTGCCGACAGGCAGATCCAGGCATCCATCATATCCTCGCCGCCAAAACAGATATTGGTGGTAAAGATATCCGGCGTCTCGACAAATTCGACCAGCTCGCCTTCCGGTGAAATTACGCTGATCCCGCACTCGCCGATCGTGGCGACGCAAATATTGCCGCATTCTTCCATCGCAAGGCTGTCGAAAAACTTATAGCCGGAAGGGCGATAAAGCGGGATGCCCGGTCCGCCCGGCCCCGCGTCGGGAGCAACCTTGCCGGGTGCGGTGATGTTGAATTTCATCAGCCGGCAAGTGAAGGTTTCTGCAGCGTAGAGCGTGTTGCCATCCGGTGAAATGCCGATACCATTGGGATTGTTCGAAGGGAAAATCACTTCTTCCAGATGACTGCCGTCGGCCTTGGCGTAGAAAATCCCGACAATGTCGTGGCAGCGTTTCTCGTAATCCGTCTTGCCATGGTCGGTGAACCAGAAGCCGCCATGCGCATCGAACTGGATATCATTCGGACCGCGCAGGATGCAGCCGAAATCGCCGTCATTATAGAGGGTTTCGACTTCGCCGGTATCGGGATCAACCCGCTGGATGCTGCCACCGACATAGTCCTTGGCGATCCCGGCGGGGGTCAGGAAACCATTTTCATCATGATATTCAAAACCGCCATTGTTGCAGACATAGATTTTGCCATCAGGTCCCATCGCTGCGCCATTGGGGCCGCCGCCGGTTTTCGCGACCAGTTGCTTGGTACCATCGGGCAAGACCCGGGTGAGCTGCTGCGCCTCGATTTCAACCAAGATAACGCTGCCGTCCGGCATCGCGATTGGCCCTTCTGGAAAGCGCAGGCCCTCGGTGACTATCTCCATGACTATTCCCTCTCAATATTTTTCACAGTCATTGCGGGAATCCGGCGACAAGTCTAGTGCTTAGACAAACGGTTTCAGGAGCAACTATGTCCAACGCATATCCGAAAAAATTGCAACTCCACATTGATGGCGAATGGATCGATGGCGAGGATCGCGACGTCCACCAGGTCGTCAATCCGGCGACCGGTGAGGCCATTTCCGACCTGCCCATGGCGAGCAAAGCCGATCTCGATCGCGCACTCCGCGCAGCCGACCGCGCCTTTCCGATCTGGCGCGATACGCCGGTGGCGGACCGCGCCGCGATCCTCCACAAGGCCGCCGACCTGATGCGCGAACGGGCGCCGGAAATCGGCCGCCTGATGACCTATGAGCAGGGCAAGCCGCTAGCCCAGGCGGTCGGCGAAGTGACCGCTTCCGCCAGCCATTTCGATATCATGGCCGAGGAAGCCAAGCGCTGCTATGGCCGCGTTCTCGTGCGTCCTGCAGGCCAGAACAGCTTCGTCAAATATCAGCCGGTCGGACCGGTAGCGGCGTTCAGCCCCTGGAACTTCCCGGTGTTCACGCCCGTGCGCAAGCTGGCCCCGGCGATAGCCGCTGGCTGTTCGATCATCCTCAAACCGGCGGAAGAAACCCCGGCCAGCCCGATCGAAATGGTCCGCTGCCTGGTCGATGCCGGCTTGCCCTCCGGCGTCGCACAAGTCGTCTTTGGCGATCCGGCGGAGGTTTCGAGCCATCTCATTGCCTCTCCGGTGATCCGTAAAATCAGCTTCACCGGATCGGTTCCGGTCGGCAAGCATCTGATGAAACTCGCCGCGGACGGCATGAAACGCACAACCATGGAACTGGGCGGTCACGCACCGGTACTGGTCTTCGATGATTGCGATCTGGAAAAGACGCTTGATCTGGTGGTGACCGGAAAATTCCGCAACGCCGGTCAGGTCTGCGTCTCGCCGACCCGCTTCTATGTCCAGTCCGGTATCTATGACCGGTTTGAAAAGGCTTTCACCGATCGCGCGCAAAAGATCAGCGTCGGCGACGGGTTTGATTCTGTCGACATGGGCCCGCTCGCCAATCCGCGCCGGCCGAGCGCAATGGGCGCGATGATTGACGACGCACGGACCAAGGGTGCCGACGTCCGGCTCGGCGGCGAGCGGCGCGGCGACAAAGGCTATTTCTTTGATCCCACCGTGCTGTCCCACGTCCCGCTCGACGCCAATATCATGAATGATGAACCATTCGGCCCGGTCGCGGTGATGCGGCCTTTCGACACGCTCGACGAAGCCATTGAGCAAGCCAACCGCCTGCCGCTGGGCCTCGCCGCTTATGCCTTCACCAATAATCTGCACACCGCCAATATGGTTGGTGACAAGATCGAAGCCGGCATGGTGGCGATCAACAATCTCACAGTCAGCCCCGGTGATGCACCCTTTGGCGGCGTCAAGGAAAGCGGCCACGGATCGGAAGACGGACCGGACGGGCTAAAAGCCTATATGGTGACCAAAGCGATCCATCAGGCTTGAAACCCCTCTCCCGTGAGGGAGAGGGTTGCGACGACTTGGCAACTTGTTGCCTAGTCATAGCTGGGTGAGGGTGTACAATATCTCGAGGGCAGAACACCCTCATCCAACTTCGCCTAGACAGCAAAGCTGCCAAGGCTTCATATCCTTCTCCCTCATGGGAGAAGGGCGGGTGAGCAAGGAGAGAGAAACATGAAGAACCGCACCGGCGCACAAATTCTCGTCGATCAGCTGGTCATCCAGGGCACCGACCGGATCTTCACAGTCCCGGGCGAAAGCTTTCTCTCCGTCCTCGATGCGCTCCACGATTGTGGCACCATCCAGACCATCTCCACGCGGCAGGACGGTAGCGCCGCCTTCATGGCCGAGGCCGATGGCAAGATGACCGGCGCGCCCGGCATTGCCTTCGTCACGCGCGGTCCAGGAGCAACCAATGCCAGCATCGGCGTCCACACCGCCATGCAGGACAGCACCCCGATGATATTGTTCATCGGCGATGTCGCCCGCGACGACCGCGACCGCGAGGGCTTTCAGGAAGTCGATTTCACCGCGATGTTCACACCGCTCGCCAAATGGGCGGCGCGGATAGACAATGCCGCGCGGATTCCGGAATATATTGCCCGCGCCTTTGACACCGCCAGTTCCGGACGCCCCGGCCCTGTGGTGCTGGCCCTGCCCGAAGATATGCTGCGCGACGAAGTAGAAGCGCTCGACCGGCCTAAAGTGATTGCCCCGGCCCAGCCGCTCTGTCCCGACGCAATGACCACGCTCACCGATATGCTGCGCGATGCCACCGATCCGATCGCGATCGTGGGCGGCGCCGGGTGGAGCGATAAAGCCAAGCATTATTTCGCCCAATATGCCGAGCGCATTGGCCTGCCGGTAGCGGTGGCGTTCCGACGGCAGGATAATTTCCCCAATGAAAGCCCGGTTTATGCGGGAAATCTCGGCTACGGCCCCAATCCCAAGCTGACCCAACGGATCAAGGACGCCGATCTGGTGCTGGCGGTCGGTGCAAGGCTCGGCGAGGCGACCACCGATGGCTATACTCTGATCACCCCCGATCATCCCGACCAGATATTGGTCCACGTCCATCCCGATCCCGACGAGCTCAACCATGTCTATCGCACCGACCTGCCGATCTGCGCGGAGATGAACGAATTTGCGGAGCAGGTAGCGTTATGGGACGATGATCTCCTCACCTTTGATGCAGGCAAAGCGGCGCATCAGGACTATCTGGAATGGTCCACTCCGCAACCGAGCGCAGCGAAGCTTGACCTCGGCCTCTGTGTTGCCGCGATGCAGAAAATGCTCCCCGCCGACGCGATCATCTGCAACGGCGCCGGCAATTTCTCCGGCTGGTGGCACCGCTACTGGAAATATGGCGCTTTCCCAAGCCAGCTCGCCCCGACATCCGGCGCCATGGGCTACGGCGTCCCCGCTTCGGTCGCCGCCGCCCTGCGCTTCCCCGACCGTGTCTCGGTGGTGATCGCAGGCGACGGCGACTTCATGATGAACGGACAGGAACTGGCCACAGCGATCCAGTATGACGCGAACCTGCTGGTGCTGGTCATCGATAATGGCAGCTTCGGCACTATCCGCCTGCATCAGGAACGCGAATATCCGGCACGACTATCGGCGACATCGCTGAAAAACCCGGATTTTGCAAAACTGGCCGAAGCTTATGGTGGGTGGAGCGCGACGGTCGCAACTACCGAAGAATTTGCGCCTGCCTTAGCCGAGTCGATGAAGCGCAAGGGCTTGCGGCTGTTGCACCTGAAAACCGATGTCGAGTTTTTGACAGCAGCGGGAGCGACAGTGAGCGGGTTGCGAGGGAAATAGGCTCAGTCAGCCACCTAAATATTGCTGCGCCACAAAGATTTTGATCCCGAGACCGATCAGGATCAGCCCGCCCAGAACCTCGGCCCATTTGCCGATTCTTGCTCCGACCAGCGCCCCCAGATACATGCCGGGATAGGTTAGCAGCGAGGTCGTCAGTCCGATCACCACGCAGGCCAGCACAATCGGCGCGCCAATCGTCGGCAAGGTAACACCGGCGATGGCGGCGTCGATGCTGGTGGCAATGGCAACCACCAGCAGCGGCCATAATGACAATTCTTTCATGGGCTCTTCGGGGTCCCGATCCAGTCCTTCCTTCATCATCCGGAGACCCAGAATAGTCAACAAAGCGAGAGCGATCCAGTGGGCCGCCGACGCCATGATAGCAGCAAAAGCGATTCCCAGCGCCCAGCCCAGCAAAGGCATAATTGCTTGAGCCAGGCCAAAGGCCAAGCTCATCCGCAACGCGGTTTTACGGCTCGGACGACTGGACGCGCCCTGCGCCACCGCCGCGGCAAAGGCATCCATGGCCAAGCCCAGCGACAGCAAGAGAAGGGTGAACATGATCATCCGGGCGCATTGAATGCATTGCTGCGCAAACTCAACCAGTTCATAAACTCAAAGTTCGCCGGGCAGATCAGACAGGGCTGCAATTCGCTGCCGTCGTTAATGCATAAAAGAGGTTTGCAGCGCATAGTGACAGCTGTCTGGAGACATCCTCATGAAATTCGTTTTACTCAAATCGCACGGCGGCAATTACATGGTAGTTGTCGAGAATATCGCGTGGCTGCGCACCGACGCAGACGGCCAGACCAAGGTTGGTATGGTCGGAGGGTCACCGCTGCTGGTGGCCGGAACCATCGAGGAAACGGCTGCAATCATATTGGCCGGCTAGGCTCACCGGATAGGCCCGATGGCCGACCATCCGCACGCTAGCCGAACACCGACCAGCCCGTCTGGCGCACCAGTTCTTCCAGCGCAATCCCGCCAACCCGCGACGTCCCTGCCCTGTTGAGGCCCGGCGACCAGACGGCAATCGTCCCGTGCCCGGGCGCTACTGCCAGAATCCCGCCGCCGACCCCGCTTTTTCCGGGCAGGCCAATGCGATAGGCAAAGTCTCCGCTATTGTCATAATGGCCGCTCAACATCATCACTGCCAATATCCGGCGACAGCGTTGGCGGGTCACAACCTGCTCGCCGGTCACTGGATCGCGGCCTTCATGGGCCAGAAACAGCGCCGAGCGGGCCAGTTGCCGACAAGTGATTGCGATAGCACAATGGCGGAAATAAGCGGCCAGCGCTTTTTCCACCGGATTAGCCATATTGGCGAACGCCGCCATGAAATGCGCCAGCGCCCGGTTGCGCGATCCGGATTCCGCTTCCGACAGGGCGACGGCGCTATCGATCTGGATCGTGTCATCCTGCGCCAGACGACGCAGCATTGTTAACAGCTCGACAATTGCCGGCTCCGCGCCAGCGCTGTCGGAACAGTAATGTTCGACGAGATGATCGGTGGTTACGATAGCCCCGGCATTGATCAGCGGATTGCGCGGTATGCCCTGTTCATTTTCCAGCTGGACGATCGAATTGAACGGCGACCCCGACGGCTCCCGCCCGACCCGCTCCCATAATCGGTCGCCGACCGCTTTGAGAGCCAGCGAAAGGGTGAATATCTTGGATATGCTCTGCATCGAAAACGGTTCATCTGCGTCGCCGAGAATTTCCATCCGTCCATCGGAGAGCGCAATGGCAAGCCCGAATTTGCGAGGATCGACATTGGCCAAGGCCGGGATATAATCGGCGACCTTGCCGGTTCCGATCTCGGGGGCGACGGCGCGCTCTATCGCCGTCAGAATTTCAGGCCAGACCGGATTGTCTTCACTCACCCGCCATCTCCAAAA
The DNA here is from genome assembly GCA_963974765.1 of uncultured Sphingorhabdus sp. Classification (GTDB taxonomy): domain Bacteria; phylum Pseudomonadota; class Alphaproteobacteria; order Sphingomonadales; family Sphingomonadaceae; genus Parasphingorhabdus. The sequence continues at coordinate 1,194,405 of CAXBEI010000001.1, read as the reverse complement.
TCGCAGCCCACTCGCTCTCCGTAACCGGCGCCACCGACAGCCGCGATTGGCGGATGATCGCCAGATCCTCAAGCTCTGGGTTCTGCTTCATCGCCTTCAGCGATACCGGCTTGGCGAGCTTCCGCACCGGCTTCACCTTGACGATAACCCAGCGGTCCGGATCGGTGGTTACATCCGGAGAAGCCTCTTCGCTCACCTCCATGATGCCAACCACTTCCAGCCCCTGGCGGGAGTGATAGAAAAAAACCTGATCGCCCTTTGCCATCGCTTTCATATTGTTCGACGCCTGCGCGTTTTTCACGCCGTCCCAGGTGCCTTCGCCCTCGGCGACCAGATCATCCCAGCCATATTCATCCGGCTCCGATTTCATCAGCCAATATTGCGGCATATCTCGCTCCTTCTGTGCAAACAGGATGTTAGCCGACCCGGTGCCAACAAAAAAGGCCCCGCAATCATGCGAGGCCTTGTCTGTCGTTGGATATCCGGACCTATTTCGGCATCAGGACAGCATCGATGATGTGAAGCGTGCCATTGCTCGATTCAACATCGGCCTGGGTCACATTGGCCTTGTTGCCAGCGCCGTCTTCGAGGACGATCTTGTCGCCGTCCATGCTTGCCTTGATCACGTCGCCCTGCAAGGTCGTGATGCTCGCGGTTCCGCCGCCATCGGTGATCGCCTTGGCAATGTCGGCAGAGGTCATGTTGCCTTCGACCAGGCTGTATTTCGTAATGCCGGCCAGATCATCCTTGTTGTCCGAATGCATCAGTTCGCTCAGCTTTTCCGAATCCATTTTATTATAGACTTCGTTGGTCGCTGCAAATGCGGTGTAGGAACCACTGCTGTCCAGTTCGGCACCGACGCCGGAAAGACCAAGCATTGTGCTTGCGGTGCTGAGGTCGGGATTGGCCTGCAAAACGGCAATCAGATTGGTGGGCTTTTGTTCATCGGCTAGACGCGTGTCGAGGATTTCCTGTTCCTCCTCGCTCAGCTCCGAAGAGCAGGCCGGTACCAATGCCAAGAGAGTAGATGCCATAATTATTTTGGGGGCGTTGAACATGAATTTCCTTTCCTGTGATCAAACCGTTCGCCGCACCTTGCGATCGAACGGTGATGAAATTCGTAGGCGCGGGTTACTCTTGCCTGCAGCAGAAAGAAACCCACAAAAACCCCAGTAGAAAAGGGCTCCACCAGCCGGTGAAGCCCTTTTCATTTCATCCTAGTTCAGGGGGATGAAAACTATCCCGGCATGACAACAGTATCGATCGCGTGGATCACGCCATTGGATGCCTCGACATCGGTCAATATAACGGTCGACTTGCCGCCAGCCTCGTCTTCGAGAATGACCGAATCGCCATCCAGCGTGGCTTTCAGCATTCCGCCCTGCACGGTGGTCAGCACCGTTGTGCCGCCGCCATCGGTGATCGCCTTGACCACATCAGCGGCTTTCAGTTCACCGGCGACCACATGATAGGTTAGCAAAGCCGCCAGATCGGCTTTCTTTTCCGGGCTCAGCAACGCGCTCAACGTGTCCGGATCGACCTTGGCAAAGGCATCATTGGTCGGTGCAAAAACCGTAAAGGGTCCGTCGCTGCTCAGCGTCGCCGCAAGATCAGCCGCCGTTACGGCAGTGACAAGCGTCGAAAAGTCGGGATTGCCAACGGCAACATCGACAATCGTTCCGGTTTCGGCAGTCGTAGCCGAATCCATCATCGCGTCGGCGGAACCTTCATCAACGGCAGCCTGAGGAGCTTCGGTCGAGCAAGCCGCAAGCGCGATGACAGCGGTGGTCGTCAAGATCATTTTGGGGGAAATACGCATGATAAGCCTTTCAAAATTGCAAATGCATCCCGCCTGCCGCAAAGGCGGCCGGCGCTGGATGATTACGAAATGGGCTATTTCGGGATAGGTTAAAACCTGTCCTTTGAGGCGTATCGGGAGGTTCAGTCCTTGCCGAGATGGACGAAGTCGCGGTCGAAGCTCTTCAGACTGGCGCCGCCGTCGACATAGACTATCTGTCCGGTGACGCTTTTGGCGCTCGCCAGATAGAGGACGGCATCGGCTATATCATCAGGCACCGGAAGCCGGTCGAGCGGCATCATCGCGGTGATATTGGCCAGTTGCTCTTCGCCATATTCCCCCGCCGTCAGCGTCAGCCCCGGTGCGACACCATTGACTCGAAGCTTGTCGGCGCAGGCGACTGCCAGCGAACGGACGGAGCCGGCGAGCGCCTGTTTGGAAAGCGTGTAGCTCAGCTGGTCCCGATTGGGGTTACGGATGCGCTGGTCCAATATTTGGACCACACAGGCGCGGTCGCTGTCTTCGGGCCGGCGGTGATGGAGAGCGGTCGTCAGCAGCACCGGAACCAGGCTGTTGACCCGCAAATGCTCCTGCAGATCCTTTTCCAGAATCTCGCCGACATTATCCTGTCCGAATATCGAGGCGCTGTTGACGATCAAATCCGGCGTCCGGCCAAAATGATCAACGATCTGGTCCATCAGCGCTTCAGCGGCGCCCTCTTCGAGAAAATCCTGCTGGAAACCGGACCATTTACAGTCCGTTTGCGCGAGCTTCTTTGCCAGTCCCTCTTCGGGCGTGGCATCGCTATTGCCGTGCAGCGCCAGCGCATAGCCGGCATCGGCCAGTCGCGCGGCAATCGCCGCACCAACCCGCTTCACGCCGCCGGTGACCAGCGCTAGCGGTCTGGTCATTTCCGGCCCCGGCTAAGCGTAATGCCGATCTGCTCTCCCTTTTCGGAGATCAGCAATTTGACGATCTTGACGGTGACCCGCAATATATTCTGGTCCTGCAGGAACAGCGTCTCGACGATATGATCGGCAACCGCCTCGATCAGCTTGAAATGAACACCCTCCGGCAGCGCTTCGGTCGCGGCATGTTTGAGGTCCATATAATTTTTGGACCGTTCGAGCGGGGTATCCGCTTCATAGCGTTCCTGTATCTTCAGTTCCGCAGCGATCGAAATGCGCAGCGGCTGCGGCAAATGGGTTTCCTCGGAATAGATCCCGGTGAGCACGTCAACATCGAGGTCGTTGACTTCCAAAAGCAATGTGTCTGTCATAGATAATATCTGACCATGTTAGCGGGTAAATGGCAAGTCAGGCGGACCAGCGCGCGAAAATCGCGGTCGGCAGCAGCAGTCCCCGCGCCTCTTCGCGAACCGCCAGTTCACCGACCTCGATCGTTCCGCCGAGATGGGCCAGCTTCTCGTTGAGCAGCGAGCCCAGCGCCAGCGCCGACATCCGCACCGCATAAACGGTCAGGAACAGACAGCGACTGTCGCCGTCGAGCAGTTGCCCGCAATTCTCGACCAGCCCGGCCAGATGTTCTTCGAGACGCCAGATTTCGCCATCCGGACCACGGCCATATTTCGGCGGATCCATCAGGATCGCGTCATAGCGCCGTTCGCGTCTAACTTCGCGAGCGGCAAATTTCGCGGCATCATCGATGATCCAGCGGATCGGACGATCGGTCATGCCGGAAAGGGCGGCATTATCGCGCGCTGCGGTCACCGATTTCTTCGACGCATCGACATGCACCAGATTGGCACCCGCGGCAGACAGCGCGAGCGTACCGACACCGGTATAGCCGAACAGGTTCATCATCTGTGGCGATTCGAGCGTCTGCAAATTGCCGCGGAACCAGCGCCAGACGGGGTCCATGTCCGGAAAATAAGCGAGATGCCGGAACGGTGTGCACTGGGCGGTAAAGCTGACTTCTTCCCAGTCCATCTGCCAGCCCTCTTCCGGGACATTGGCGTTCAGATGCCAGCGGCCACCGCCATCCTCGTCGGAGGCGGGAATAAATTCGCCATCGGCCTGCCAGTCATCATTGGCCGGTGCCCACATGGCTTGCGGCTCGGGACGGATGAAATGATATTTTCCGTATCGTTCCAGCTTGCGCCCGTGTCCGGAATCAACCAGCGCATAGTCGCTGCGCGGGTCGCTGATCATCAATAGCGGAGCGGGACTGGTTTCAGCCATCGGTCGGCGTGGCGTTGGACATGATAAATTCTTTCACCGCGTCATAATCACCCGGCAGCTTGGTATATTTCTCTTCCCGGTCAAACAAATCGCCAACCCGGCGCGGCAGGGCCGGACGAATGCCGGTTGCCCGTTCGACCGCATCGGGGAATTTCGCTGGATGAGCAGTTGCCAGTGTCACCACCGGAACCGACGGATCGAGATCCACATTCTGCGCCGCCGACAGGCCGATGGCGCTATGCGGATCGATGATCTGACCGGCCTTGTCCTGGGCCCAGCGCATCGCCAGCGACATGTCATCCGGATCGACGCGATGGCTGGTAAACAGCGAAGCCGCCGTTTCCTGCATGCCCGGCTCCAGTTGCATATTATGATTCTTTTCGAAGTCCGTCATGCGCGCCGCGGTTTTGATACCATCGCGGCCCTCGAGATCGAACAACAGCCGTTCGAAATTGCTGCTGACCTGAATATCCATAGAAGGCGCAGCCGTCGGGGTCACGGTTCCGGTGGAATAATCCCCCGCACTCAGCGCCCGGTGGAGGATGTCATTGACGTTGGTCGCCACGATCAGCCGCTCGATCGGCAATCCCATTTTCGAGGCAACATAGCCGGCAAAGACATCGCCGAAATTGCCGGTCGGTACGGAAAAGGCAATCTTGCGATGCGGAGCGCCCAATTGGCTGGCAGCGTAAAAATAATAGACGACCTGCGCCATCAGCCGCGCCCAGTTGATCGAATTGACCGCCGAGATCGAGAAACGGTTGGTCACTTCCTGATCGGCGAACATCCGCTTCACCATCGCCTGCGCATCATCAAAGCTGCCGTCGATCGCGATATTGTGGACGTTGGGCGCCAGCACAGTGGTCATCTGGCGCCGCTGCACATCGGATATCCGGCCATCCGGATGGATCATGAAAATATCGACCTTGTCACGGCCAGCCAGCGCATCGATCGCCGCGGAACCGGTATCGCCCGAAGTTGCACCCACTACAGTCAGATGCTTGTCCTGCCGGGCCAGAAACTTCTCGAAGAACAGGCCGAGTATCTGAAGCGCCACATCCTTGAAGGCCAGAGTCGGTCCGTGGAAAAGTTCGAGCAGCCATTGCCGCCCGTCCAGTTGGACCAGAGGCGTGACAGCAGCATGGGAGAAACGCCCGTACGCCTGCTCGCAAAGATCGCGCAGTTCCGCGTCGTCCAGCGCATCGCCGACAAACGGCTGCATTACCCGGACGGCAATCTCCACGTAGGAAAGGCCCGCCATCGCCCCAATCTCGTCATGACTGAAAGAGGGCCATGATTCGGGCACATAAAGGCCGCCATCGCCAGCCAGTCCGGCCAGGGTTACTTGTTCGAAATTCAGTGCGGGCGCAGCGCCTCTGGTAGAGATATAGTCCATGATGGCGAGCGGGTTAGGACAAGTTGCCGGATTGGGCAACGCCCTTGTTGCGGCCTCGCAACGCGATCAGGAAAATGACCAGCGCTATCCCGGCAAAAAGGAACCATTGCACAGCGTAGGACAGATGGTTGTTGGGGACATCTTCCAGCGCCGGCGGCTGGCTTTTCTGAAGCCCTGCGACCGGTTCGCTGGCTACCAGACGGATGATATACTGGCTGTCCGGCGCAATGATGCCATCGACAATGCCGCCGGCCCATTCCGGGTCATCGGGCCGGGTGGACCAACCAGCGACGATTTGAGCGCCGGGTCCTTCCGCGCCTGCGGTGCGGCATTGGGCTATATGGGCCCAGCCCGATTGTCCGTTGGCGCTACGCCCGCTGGTTGATCGCCAGCCAATCACTTCCAGACAATTGACGGTCGACTTGCGAAAATAGGGGGCGTCTTCCTCATTCGTTACGGCAGGATAGGCTATGGCGGGCATATCCGATGCTGTGGCATAGCTCGCCAGCAGTCCATTCTTCCAGTCGGCCCGCTGCAATTGCCATATGCCGAGACCGACCATGAGCGCCACGGCGGCCAGCACAAGAATCGTCCCGACTATCGGCAGGCGCCTGATCACGGACCGTCGCCGCCGTCGATACTGCCTTCACGGGCCTGATTGCGATGTTCGAGAATCAGCAATAATGCTTTCGACACGCGCAGCGATCCGATAACCGCGGCGACGGTCAGCGGTACCCAGAGCATGACATGCACCCAGAAAGGCGGATGGAAATTCGCCTCGATCGCGAGGGCCAGACCCAGGACTATCGCGCCAACGATCAATGTCAGAAAAGCCGCCGGCCCGTCCCCGACATTATACTGGCTATAGTCAAGGCCGCAGGCGCGACATTGGTCAGAGAATTTCGTCAGATTGGCGAAAAGCGTCTTCTGCCCGCAATCGGGGCAGAGACCAAAAAGGGCAGCAGGAAGAACATCCGGCTGCCCCTTTTTATTTTCGGTATCGGTCAACGCGCTCGCCTAGTGGACCGGTGCGCCCCAGCCGCCCCAGACATAGACGGTGACGAACAGGAACAACCAGACGACATCGACAAAATGCCAATACCAGGCTGCTGCTTCAAAGCCGAAATGCTGTTTCGGCGTGAAGTGGCCCTTATAGGCCCGCGCCAGACAGACGATCAGGAAGATCGTGCCGACCAGAACGTGGAAGCCGTGGAAGCCGGTCGCCATGTAGAATGCCGAGCTATAGTTGATGCCGGCAAACGGGAATGGCGCAACGCTATATTCATAGGCCTGAATGAAGGAGAACAATACGCCCAGGATGATCGTCAGCCAAAGACCGGTGATCATGCTCTTGCGGTCACCGTGGATCAGCGAATGGTGCGCCCAGGTGATGGTTGTGCCGGAACACAGCAGGATCATCGTGTTGAGCAGCGGTAGTTCAAAGGCGTTGAGGACTTCAATACCCTTGGGCGGCCATTGCAGCAGCGCCGCAGCACCCTCCTGGCCAATATAATTGGTGGTGATGCCGTCAATGAATTCGAGCGGCTGGGGGAAAAGGGCGAAATCGAACCAGGCCCAGAACCAGCCGACGAAGAACATCACTTCCGAAGCGATGAACAGGATCATGCCGTAGCGCAGGTGCAGCTGAACCACCGGTGTGTGGTCGCCCGCATGGGCTTCCTTGATCACATTGGACCACCAGGAGAAAAATGTCAGCGCGACAGCGGACGTGCCAATGGCGAAGAGTAACGGGCCGAACGAATAGATATCGCTGTGCATCCAGCGAATTCCGCCAATGGCCATGACAAAGGCAGAAAATGAACCGACTAGCGGCCAGATGTCTGGCGGCAGAATGTGATAATCATGATTTTTGGCACCGGCCATAATATTTCCCTAACCTTACTCTCGAATTTCTCTTAGCTATCGCCTGCACCGGCGTCTAGCGCCTGCTGATCGAGCGAACGATAAAAAGTATAGCTAAGTGTAATTTCCTTGATATCTTTTGTTTCCGGATCGTCCATGATCGCCGGATCAACATAATAAAGCACCGGCATCCGCACCGTCTGCCCCGGTTTCAGCACTTGCTCGCTAAAGCAGAAGCACTGGACCTTGTTGAAATATTGGCCGGCCAGAAGCGGTGTCACATTGAAAGTGGCGGTACCGACGACCGGCTCGTCGCTATTGTTGGTGGCAATGAAAATCGCCATATCGCGGGCACCGACAGTGACATGGTCAACCGCCTGCTCCGGCTTGAATGACCATGGCAGTGCCGAATTAACATTGGAATCGAACCGGATCGATATCACCTTGCTGGTGGCCTGAACCGTTGCGGCCTCAGCCGCGTCGACTCGCTGGGTCGTGCCGGCATAGCCGGTCACCCGGCAAAAAACCTCATATAGCGGCACGGCTGCAAAGCCCAGACCGAGCATGCCAAGCCCCATCAGCGCCGCCATCATGCCGCTGCGCAGATTCTTGTTCGAGAGAGAGGCTTGCGCGGTCGACATCAGGAACCGCCGCTGATTTTAACGATGGTGATGAAATAGAATAATATGACCATGAAAAACAACAAGCCGGCCAGGATGATCGCCCGGTGCTTCTGCCGCGCCTGATAGACTTTCTGCTCTTCCGGGCTCATCGGCGCTCTATCGGTGTCCTGCTCGCTCATGCGAATATCAACCGGTCAGCGACGACGGCTGCGAACAGCGCGAACAGATAGAGGATCGAGAATTTGAACAGGCGCTTTTCAGCCGCCATATCTTCCGGCTCGGTGGTTTTGCTGCGGGCAACCTGCCAGGAAAGTGCGCAGAATATCACGCTCAACACTATCGACGCGCCGCCATATACCGCTCCGGCGAGACCGAGAGCGAATGGCGCGATGGCAACGGCTGCAAGCACCAGACTATAGCCGAAAATCTGTTTGCGGGTAGACTGGCGACCGGCGACCACCGGCATCATCGGCACGCCGGCCTTGGAATAGTCGCTGTTGACGAACAGCGCGAGTGCCCAGAAATGCGGCGGCGTCCAGAAGAAGATGATCGCGAACAGCAGGAACGGCATCATCGTCATGTCACCGGTCACCGCAGCCCAGCCGATTGCCGGCGGGAAAGCGCCAGCGGCGCCGCCGATCACGATATTCTGCGGCGTGCTGCGTTTCAGCCAGATGGTGTAAACCACGGCGTAGAAGAAGATGGAAAAAGCGAGAAATATCGCGCTGAACCAGTTGACCGCAACGCCCATCAAAAGCACCGAGAATACCGACAATCCGATGCCGAAATGCAGCGCGGTTTCGCGGTCCATCCGGCCTGCTGGCAACGGACGGCTCTGTGTCCGCTTCATCACCGCATCGATATCGGATTCATACCATTGGTTGAGTGCGGCCGAAGCCCCTGCCCCGAGGCTGATCGCGAGGATCGCAGTGAAGCCGATCACCGGGTGGATGGTTCCCGGCGCAGCCAGCAACCCGCACAAAGCGGTAAATATGACCAGCGACATCACGCGCGGTTTGGTCAGCGCAAAGAGATCCTTTGCACTGGCCAAGCCCTGTATACTGTGTGACGCGGTGGTCATATTTTTATCCAAATTCCCGAATGGCCCTCAGATCACTTGATCTGGGGAAGGGTTTCGAACTGGTGGAACGGCGGCGGGCTGGTCAAAGTCCATTCCAGCGTCGTTGCGCCTTCGCCCCAGTAATTGCCTTCCACCTTGCGGCCTGCCAGCAACGACCAGCCGATGTTCACGAAGAAGATCAGCACGCCGACCAGCATCACGGCATAGCCGATCGAGCTAATCTGGTTCCAGTAAGCAAACTGCTCCGGATAGTCGGCATAGCGACGTGGCATGCCTTGCTGTCCGAGGAAATGCTGCGGGAAGAACAGGATGTTCACGCCGATGAAGAAGATCCAGAAGTGGAGCTGCCCCAGCAATTCGCTGTACATCCGGCCCGACATTTTCGGGAACCAGTAGTAGAAACCGGCGAAGATCGAGAAGACCGCACCCAGCGACAGCACATAGTGGAAGTGGGCAACCACATAATAGGTGTCGTGAAGGTTGTCATCGATACCGCCATTGGCCAGCACAACACCGGTCACGCCACCAACGGTGAACATGAAGATGAAGCCAAGCGCCCACATCATCGGGGTTTTGAAGGTCATCGACCCGCCCCACATGGTTGCGATCCACGAGAAGATCTTGATGCCGGTCGGCACCGCGATCACCATCGTCGCTGCGGTGAAATACATTTTCACGTTAACCGACATGCCGGTGGTAAACATATGGTGCGCCCAGACCACAAAGCCGACCACGCCGATGGCAACCATCGCATAGGCCATGCCGAGATAGCCGAACACCGGCTTGCGGCTGAAGGTTGCCACGATATGGCTGATCATGCCGAAACCGGGCAAGATCATGATGTAGACTTCTGGGTGACCGAAGAACCAGAACAGATGCTGGTACAATACCGGATCACCGCCACCGGCAGCATCGTAGAAAGTCGTACCGAAGTTACGGTCGGTGAGCAGCATCGTGATTGCAGCAGCCAGCACAGGAAGCGCGAGAAGCAGCAGGAATGCGGTCACCAGAACCGACCAGACGAACAGCGGCATTTTGTGCAGGGTCATACCCGGCGCGCGCATATTGAAGATGGTGGTGATGAAGTTGATCGCGCCAAGAATGGAGGAAGCACCCGCGAGGTGGAGCGAGAGAATCGCCATATCCACAGCCGGACCAACCGATCCGCTGGTCGAGAGCGGCGCATAGACCGTCCAGCCGGTACCCGCACCATTGCCGGTGCCGCCGGGGACGAAGGATGAACCCAAAAGCAGGAGAAACGCAGGGACAAGCAGCCAGAAGCTGACATTGTTCATCCGCGGGAAGGCCATGTCCGGCGCGCCGATCATCAGCGGCACGAACCAGTTACCAAATCCGCCGATCATCGCCGGCATGACCATGAAGAAGACCATGATCAGACCATGCGCGGTAATCAGCACATTCCACAGGTGATAGGCCTGATCCATCGACGCTTCGCTGCCGTTGGAAATGCTTGCCCAGGCCTGCAGATACTGGATGCCGGGCTCGGCCAATTCCAGACGCATAAGACCGGAAATCGCTCCACCGATGATACCCGCGACAATCGCGAAGATCAGATAGAGTGTGCCGATGTCCTTGTGGTTGGTCGACATGAACCAGCGCTGGAAAAAGGCCGGCTTGTGATCCGCATCATGCGCGTGATCGTCGATATGGCCATCTGCTGTGATTGTTGTCATTGCTCTAACCCTCAGTTGGTCGCAGCAGCTGCATCAGCAGCCGCAATTTCGGTGGTCGCTTCATCGGCGACAGCATCGGTTGCAACAGGCTCGGCCGCCGCACCCTTCACCGTACCGCCATTGGCGAGAACCCAGTTGTCGAATTTTTCTTGCGAGAGAACCTCGACCGTGACCGGCATGAAACCGTGCCGCGCTCCGCAAAGCTCGGAACACTGGCCGTAATATACGCCTTCGCGGTCGATCTGCAGAACCTTTTCGTTGATCCGGCCCGGAACCGCATCAAGCTTGAACCATGCCGAAGGAATAGCGAAGCTGTGAATGACGTCGGCTGCGGTGATTAACAGCTTGACCGGCTTGCCCACCGGAATGACCATGCGGTTGTCGGCGGCCAGCTGGTGCGGCTCGCCGCGCGCTTCTGCCTCTTCTTCGGAAAGCATGTTGGAAATGACTTCGAAATCGCCGTTGTCGGGATAGCTATAACCCCAATACCATTGGTATCCGGTGACCTTCACGGTCAGCGCGTCTTCCGGCGCCGGTTCAAACTGACGGGCCAGCAAGCTGATCGACGGAACGGCGATGACCACGAGGATCAGAACCGGAATGACCGTCCAGATGATTTCGATAAATGTATTATGCGTCGTTTTCGATGGCTCGGGGTTGGCACCGCGACGAAAGCGGAAGACGACCCAGAACAGAAGGAAGAGAACGAGGATGCTAACGCCGAACATCATCGGGATCAGAATTGCATTATTGATCCAGTGCGCGGTTTGGCCGGTTTCGCTAAACTGCTCCTGGAAATCAATGGCACCATCGACCGGCATACCAATGCCTGGCGTAGGCTTCATCGGGGTATAAAGGGCTGGATCAAGCCCGGATGCGGGCGCTTCCGCCGCTGCCGGTGCATCCGCCGCTTCAAGTCCGCTGGCCGCTGCCGGTTCTACGGACGGCGCTGCCGGCAACGCGTCCTGCGCCGACAATGCTGTTGGCGTGAGAATCAGGCCGATGGCCAGAATCCAAGCTTTCACAAAATGAGTCATATATCGCTCAACCCTATCTTACCCCAAGTTTCGGTAGTTTTCCGGCCTTGGCTCGACATTTGGAATCAGCGAGCCCGGCCTGAAATAGTCCGATTGGGGCGGCTTATAGGCATGGTTGCTGCAAGCCTCAAGCTACCGAATAGATATTTTTTCAGTTTTTTGACTTTAATTTTTCTGGCAATGCGGTGGCAATATGCCCATCTGGGCAGAACCAAGCAAAAAAGAGCGGGATGAAACATTGACAGAAGACGAGATTTTAGCCGAATTCCGTAGCAGCGACGCCTTGCTCGAAGGCCATTTCATCCTCTCCTCCGGCCGCCATGGCGCACAATATTTACAATGCGCACGATTGCTGATGAATCCCGCGCGCGCTGCACGGATGGCGGCAGCCCTGGCCGACAAAATTCCCCAGAATATCCGGCGATCGATCGATATTGTCGTCTCGCCGGCAATGGGCGGCGTGATTATCGGCCATGAAATGGGCCGGGCGCTCGGTCTCGACGCATTGTTCCTCGAACGCCCCGAGGGCACGTTCGAACTGCGCCGCGGTTTCCGTCTGGAGCCGGGCCAGAAAGTGCTGATGATGGAAGACGTCGTCACAACCGGCCTGTCGTCCCGCGAAGCCATTCAGGCGATCCGCGATGCGGGCGGCGATGTGATTGCCGCCGGCGCGCTGATCGACCGGTCCAATGGTGCGGCGCAATTTGATGTACCCTTTTTCCCACTGGTGACGCTGGACGTGCCATCCTATGCGGCCGATGAGCTGCCCCCCGAACTGGCCGCCATTCCGGCGATCAAGCCCGGCAGTCGCGCCGAGACACCGACCACGTGAGCGTCTCGCAGCCACTCAGACTTGGCGTAAATATCGACCATGTCGCGACGATCCGCAACGCCCGCGGTGGTGATCACCCGGAACCGGTGCGCGCGGCTCTGGTCGCAGCCGAAGCGGGCGCGGACGGGATAACCGCCCATCTGCGCGAAGACCGGCGGCATATCCGCGATGATGATCTGACCGTACTGATGGACACGCTCACCATCCCGCTCAATCTGGAAATGGCCGCAACCGAAGAGATGCTGGCGATCGCGCTCCGCCACAAGCCGCACGCCGCCTGCATCGTCCCGGAAAACCGCGAAGAGCGGACCACCGAAGGGGGGCTGGATGCAGCGGGCATGCACAACAAACTCGCCGATTTTGTCGGACAGTTGAGAGAAGCGAATATTCGCGTCAGCCTGTTCATCGAACCCGATCCGCGCCAGATCGAGGCTGCCATCCGTCTCGGCGCACCGGTTGTCGAGTTTCATACCGGCCATTATGCCGAAGTCACGGGCGCCGAACGCGAAGCCGAACTCCGCCGGATCGCAGACGCAGCAGCGCTGGCAGCCAAGAATGGCATCGAACCCCACGCCGGACACGGCCTCACCTTCGACAATGTGATTCCCATTGCAGCGATCCCGCAGCTTGTGGAACTGAATATCGGCCACTTCCTGATCGGCGAGGCGATTTTCAGCGGGCTCGACGGAAGTATAAGACAGATGCGCGAACTGATGGACGAGGCACGATGAGCTATACTGAACCTTTTTCCTCCCTGTCGAAGACGGGGAGGGGGACCGCCCAAAGGGTGGTGGAGGGGCCCCTCACCCCACGCACCAATTCTGCCCTTGACCCCTCCGTCGCCTTCGGCGCCGCCTCCCCGCAGCTTCGCTGCAGGGAGGAAATAACATGATCATCGGTCTCGGCTCCGACCTCTGCAATATCGAGCGCATCCAGAATTCGCTCGACCGCTTCGGCGAGCGGTTCGAAAATCGCGTCTTCACCGAGCTGGAACGGGCCAAGGCGGCGCGGCGGCCGCATACGATTGCCGGAACCTACGCCAAACGCTTCGCTGCCAAGGAAGCCTATTCCAAAGCCGTCGGCACCGGCTTTCGCGCCGGCGTCTTCATGAAGGATATCGGCGTCATCAATGCAAAGAGCGGCGCACCGACCCTGGCCCTTACCGGCGGCGCCAAAAAACGCCTCGACGCGCTGACTCCGGCAGGATATGGGGTGACCGTTCATCTCACACTCACCGACGATCATCCATGGGCGCAGGCATTCGTGATCATTGAAGCCCATCCGCTTTAGCAACAGCGCGTCGCATGAACCAGAAACCAGAGACCAGAATATGTCGATAGAAAATACCGCAGACAGCGGCTCCACCGATAAACCGGAAAAGACCGACTGGATCGGCGAAATCAAGAGCATCGGTCTGCTGTTGCTGGCAGTGCTGGCGTTTCACAGTCTGGTTGCCAAGCCCTTTTACATTCCTTCGGTATCGATGATGCCCGGCCTGCTCGTCGGTGACCGGCTGATCGTCAGCAAATATGCCTATGGCTGGTCCTGGGTATCGCCGACTTTCCATATCGTCCCGCGCGTATCGGGCCGCTTGTTCGGAAGCCTGCCGGAACGCGGCGACGTCGTGATCCTGACACCGAGAGAACAGAGCAGCGATTATATCAAGCGCGTAATCGGCCTGCCCGGCGACACGATCGAATTGCGTGGCGGTCAGGTATTTCTCAATGGTATTGGCGTGCAACAGGAGGTCCAGCCCGACCTGCAGCTGCCGATCGATGCCAATTCGCCGTGCGGCACTCATGAATTTGCCGGCGCACGCGGCACCGACGCGGCCGGAAATCCGGTTTGCAACCTGCCGATTCTGCGCGAAACCCTGCCCAATGGCGTCAGCTACAATATTATTGATCTGGGGCCGCAATATACCGATGATGTGGCACCGGTCGAAATTCCCGAAGGCGAAGTCTATCTGCTGGGCGACAATCGCGATCTCAGCGCCGACAGCCGGGTCGCAAGTCCGCTCGGTCTCGGCGGTCCCATTCCGTGGGAAAATATCGGCGGGCGGGCCGAATTCATCACCTTCTCGCTGGATGGCACCACGACGCTCAATCCACTGACATGGTGGGGCGCCTTCCGCAGCGGACGCGCCGGCACCAGCCTGCGTCCCGACAAGGCGGTAGCAACCGTCAAATAGGCGCCAAATTCAAATAAAAGTCTAGAGCTGCAAGCCTGCGGTCTCGTCGAGGCCGGCCATGATATTGAGATTCTGCACCGCTGCGCCCGAAGCGCCCTTGCCGAGATTGTCCAGCCTTGCGATCAGGCGAGCGTGATATCCTTCGGCATTGCCGCAGACAAACAGCTCCAGCCGGTCGGTCGGGGCGTCATTTTCGCTGATCAGCAGTTCCGACAAGTCGCCCCTGCCCTGAACCGACACAATCTTCGAGTCAGCATAAAAGGCGCCAAGCTCGTCCAATAGCTGTTCCGCGCGTACCGGTCCCATGGCTCCGAGATGGAGCGGTATGTCGACCAGCATTCCGCGAAAGGCGCGGATCACTGCCGGCGCAAAAATTACATCATGGGTCAGGCCGGCATATGTCTTCATTTCCGGCAAATGCTTGTGATCAAAATTCAGGCCGTAGCTGCGAAAGCCAAGATCGGGTTCCTCCGCAAAGCGCTCGATCAGCGCCTTGCCGCCGCCCGAATAGCCGGACACCGCGTTCATCACATAGGGCCAGTCTGCCGGCAGCAGTCCCCTGGCAATCAGCGGCGCGATCAGCGCCAGAAAGCCGGTCGGATAGCAGCCCGGATTGGACACAAAGCGCGCATTGGCGATAGCATCCCGTTGTCCGTCACGGAATTCGGCAAAGCCGTAAGCCCAGCCATCGGCCGTCCGGTGCGCGGTCGAGGCGTCGATGATCCGCGTGCGATCATTGTCGACCAGCGCAACCGCTTCCCGCGCCGCATCGTCCGGCAGGCAGAGGATGACAAAATCACTGTCGTTGATCGCTTCGCGCCGCGCCGCAAGATCCTTGCGCTTCTCGTCTGCCAGCCGGACCATGGCAAATTCATCCCGCCCGGCAAGCCGATCAGCAATCTCGAGTCCGGTGGTGCCCACCGCTCCGTCAATAAAAACAGTCTTCGTCATCGTCAGCCTCAGGAAAGTCTTTTGCGAGCCAGTACCGGCTTGTCCGAAATTTTGGCGAAGCGGGCGACCGCGTCTTTCAGCGGTTCGATCACGACCTGCATCGCGTGTGAAGTGGCGTGGATCATCCGGTCCTTGTCGACCATCAGGCCGACATGGTCGGGAAAGAACACCAGATCGCCGCGTCGCAGTTCTTCGTCTTCGGCAATATCTTCGCCCAGTGCCGCCAGCTGCTGATCGGTGTCGCGCGGTGCGGCAACGCCGGTCAGCATCAATATCATCTGGATCAGCCCCGAACAATCGAGACCATCACCGCTCCGGCCACCCCAGAGATAGGGCGCTCCGATCAGCTGTTCGGCGAGCGCGGCGGTGCCGTTGCTGCCGTCGAAAACGACCTTTGTGCCGATCGCCTGGACATGGCGGACATGGACAAAGCCCTTGCCAGTCTTCAGAAAATTACCGCATTCGCTGGCTTCGCCACAGGCGATCCGCGCGCCCATCGGCAGCCGCTTCATCACACCCGATTTATAATCCGGTTCGATGAAGATCAGCGCCGCGCGGGCGAAGATCAAATGGGTCGGCTCGGGCGTCTTCTTCTGATGCTGCAGCGCATGGACCGGTACATAGCCGACATAATTGTCATAGCCGCAATAGCCCCAGGCCCAGTCGCCGGCGATATCCAGTACGTGGAAATCCTCGCCGTGGAGCAATTCGGAAATCGCTTCATGATCCTTGCCCGGCTGCTTACGGAGCATCGCCTTTGGCGCGGAGCAGCGCATCGGCATCGCCGCGGCATAATGCGGCGCGAACAATTTGCCGGCCAGCGCGATATCGGCCAGGTCGCCGCGATGCGCGGTGATCCGGGGATCGAAATCCCCTTCCGGACCATTGAGCACGAATTTCGCGTGCGCGCCTGTATCTGCAGTTTCCATGTCCATGCGTTTCGAAATCCCAATAGCGATAAAAAATGTCCGTGACTCTGCGGCTTGTGCGCCATGTGACAAAGCGATGACAATCGACCGCCTTTAGACGACCTGAGGTCTTTTAATCAAGCGGTGTCGCAGAAGCGTAGCGTCTCAGCCGGATTTCCGCAGTCTGGTGGGAGTCTGGTGGGAGTCGGGCGGTCCGGTCAACCGAAGCGACCGAACCGCCCGCAGTCAAAACACTATGCGGCTTCTTTGATTTCACGAAGCGTAACATCGAAAGACAAATCTTCTCCAGCCAGCGGATGGTTGCCGTCCGCCTTCACGGCTTCGTCTCCAACAGCGACGATATAGAGCGTGATGGCCGAACCGTCCTCCTGCTGTGCCTGCAGAGCCATGCCTGGCTGCGGGTCAACGTCAGCCGGAAGGCTCTGTCTCGGTATATCAACGACCATTTCTTCGCGCCGAGCGCCAAAGGCATTATCGGAGTCGATCGCGACGGATTCCTTGTCACCTACTTTCATCTCGGTGAGCTTTTTTTCGATCAAAGGAAAGATCGCGCCGTCGCCGATTTTTATTTCCTGCGGCCCCGAGGCTTCGGTATCGCCGACTACTGTGCCATTGCTTGTGCGAACGGAATATTCAATTACTACGGTATCGCCTTGCTTTGCATTCTGCATGGGGTTCCTTTCTACGGAGATTGGGTGGACGGTATCTTTGACCCGCCTCGTTTCCACGCATCCATTCGATACGCGATTCCCTTAGTATCGCGATGAAGGGCCCCCTAGTCAAACCTAGTGCTTGCCGACCTTCATATTGGACTTCTGAAGCGACGTGCAATCGCCCGCAAATCGGAGGGCACGGCGACTTGGCTGCTCATACGCCAACGTTCTCCGTGAAGGTACCAAGGATGCCAATGAGAACCGACATGGCAAGAGTGCCAATCACCATCCGACTTAGCGTGAAGTCGGTTCCAAATAATGCTTCGATTCCGATCAGCACCGGAAAAATGACCCAACCTAGAAAAAAATACAGAACACCGCGCTTTGGGTTAAAATCCCATGTTTTCGCGGGAAGGTTCTTCCTGTCGTAGAATGCGATAACGAAAGTCACGCATATCCCGACCCCATAAGCGAGTTGCCAAAAAGGCGCCCAGTCTTTTTGGAAAGCGCCTTCAATATAGTTAGATGCCCAGCCCCAAAGCAGCAGCATGCAGAACGCGCCGCCGCCGAACAATTTACGAGGGTTCATATCTTTAGTCCCGACCGCATCCTCCGTATTCTCTCTCAAACTCCCACATCTGCACGTGGGTCGCGAGGCGCTTACCGACCTTGTGCGACCGGACTGTAGACCGAGACTGTCTCGTCGGCCGGAATGCAAACCAACCCTTTTACCGCCTTACCTACTGCCCGTAACGCCCCTGCAAATAGCGCCAGCTCGCCCGCAGGCCCAGCGCTTCACCGCCTATCGGCCGTCCCGGCTTGGCCGCTGGCCGCCAGGCAAAAGTGTCGAAATGCGCCCACGACACCGATTCCGGCGCGAATTTCTTGAGGAACAGCGCCGCCGTAATGCACCCGGCAAAGCCGCCGGACGCGCTGTTCACGCAATCGGCGATATTGCTGCTCAGCATCGCATCATAGCCGGACCACAAAGGCATCTGCCAAAGCGGGTCGCTTTCCTCCTCGCCAGCCTGCAGCAGCCCGTCCGCCATCTCCTTGTCATCGCAGAACATCGCCGGCATGTCGGGACCCAGAGCAACCCGCGCCGCGCCGGTCAGGGTCGCGAAATCGATGATCATTTCCGGCTCTTCCTCGCCGGCCAGAGTCAGCGCATCGCCCAGCACCAGCCGTCCTTCGGCATCGGTATTGGTAATCTCGACGGTCAGCCCCTTGCGGCTGTTCAAGATGTCGCCGGGGCGCACGGCGTTGCCGTCGACGGAATTTTCAACCGCCGGAACCAGCAGGTGCAGGCGCACCGGAAGCTTCGCTTCCATCACCAGCCGGGCGAGAGCAATCGCGTGCGCCGCGCCGCCCATGTCCTTTTTCATCAACAGCATGCCGGCACCGGATTTCATCGAAAGGCCGCCCGTGTCAAAGGTCACGCCCTTGCCGACAATCGCGATTTTAGGATGATCGGCCTTGCCCCATTTCAGTTCGAGCAGGCGCGGCGCGTGGGCGCGCATCGCTGCCTTGCCAACGCCGTGGATCATCGGGAAATGCTCTTCCAGCGTATCCCCGCGCGTCACTTTCAGTTCCGCGCCGTGCTGAGCGGCCAGCTTGTCGACAATATCTTCCAGCTTGTCCGGCCCCATATCCGCCGCCGGGGTGTTGACCATGTCCCGGACCATCGCGGTCGCCTCGGCCTGGCGCACGGCTTCATCGCGCTGACCGATGGCGTCGTTGACCAGCAGCACGCTCGGTCCCTGCCGGTCGGGCAGTTCCTTGTAACGGTCAAACTCGTGCTGCGAGATCAGCCAGCCGAACAGCGCACCCTTGGCGCTGATATCCTGCAGCCGATAATTGCCCTCGGGCAGGCTGCTGCCGAGCTTCGCCAGCGACCAGGCGTCGAGTTTTTCATGATCTGGCACACCGGCAACCACCGAAAAGTCGGTCGCTACCGATTTGTCATCGCTCTTGCCGCCGACCGGAGGCAGCAGCAGATAGCTGTCGGGCTTGCCTGCAAATTGATAGGCGGCGGCCAGCGCCCGGATATTCTCCGGTTGGCCTTTCAGCCAGCCTTCGAAATTGCCCACATCCACTAGCTGGATATTGCGTGCGGTCTGGCCGGTGTCGGCCTCGATCAATGCCTTAAAATCAGTCATTTGACCGCTATAGCCACAGATCAGGCCAAGCGCGAGAGTCTATTCGGCGGCAATCGTGTCCGTTTCGACCTGTTTCGTCGGCATGCGATAGATCGCCGCGCCCGGCTTCGAAAAGACCATCACGCCATCATCCACGGCCTTGTGCCGCAGATTGATGATGTCCTTGGGAAAATTCTGGTTGAGCCGCCACGGTTTGCGGTCGCCCTGTTTCGGCAGATTCTTGATCGCGCGCTGGACATAGCCGGAACTGAAATCGAGCATCGGTTCGGTCCCGATCAGACCGTCGGCGGGCAAGGTCGGAGTAGCAATCGGCGTGCCGTTCTTGTCCATATAGTTGATCAGGCGACAGACATATTCGCTGGTCAGATCGGCTTTCAGCGTCCAGCTGGCATTGGTGTAGCCCATCGTCATCCCGAAATTGGGAATGCCGGAGAACATGACGCCCTTGTAATTGATCTTGTCGCCAAATTTGACCAGTTTACCGTCAACCGAAATGGTCGCGCTGCCGCCGGTGAGCATTTTCAGGCCGGTCGCGGTGACGATGACATCCGCTTCGAGCGTCTTGCCGGATTTCAGCTTGATGCCGTTTTTGGTAAATGTTTCGACATGATCGGTGACGATCGATGCCTTGCCCGATTTGATCGAATCGAACAGATCGCTGTCCGGCACCAGACACAGGCGCTGGTCCCAGGGATTATAGCTGGGCGTGAAATTCGTCATATCGACGTCCGGGCCCATTTCCTCGCGGACCATTTCCAGCAGCCGCCCCTTGAACGCTGCCGGTTTCTTGCGCGCCAGATTGAACATGAAAATGCCCATCAGCACATTTTTCCAACGCGTCAGCAGATAGGCCAGCTTGGCTGGCAAGAATTTACGGAACCGCAAGGCCCATTTGTCCTCGCCCGGCCGCGATACGATATAGGTCGGAGAACGCTGCAACATCGTAACATGTTCTGCTGTTTCCGCCATCGAGGGAATCAGCGTTACCGCGGTTGCGCCGCTGCCGATAACCACGACTTTCTTGCCGGAATAATCCAGATCTTCGGGCCAGAATTGCGGATGGACAATCGGGCCGGCAAAATCCGCTTTGCCGGGGAAGTCCGGATTATGGCCTTCCTCATAGCTATAATAGCCCGAGCACATATGAAGGAAATTGCATTTGACGGTGTCGATCGAACCATCACCGCGCTGGAGGCTTACCGTCCACAAGGCCTCTTCACTCGACCAGTTTGCATCGACGACCTTGTTGTTGAACAGAATCTTGTCCTGCAAGCCGTATTCGTCGACGGTTTCATTGAGATATTCGAGGATCGACGGCGCGTCGGCAATCGCCCTGCGCGCGGTCCAGGGTTTGAAATTATAACCCAAAGTATACATGTCGCTGTCCGACCGGATGCCGGGATAGCGGAACAGGTCCCAGGTCCCGCCAAGCCGCTCCCGCGCCTCGACAATGGCAAAGCTTTTGCCCGGGCATTTTTTGGTCAGGTGAACTGCCGCACCGATACCGGACAGACCGGCACCGACAATCAAAACGTCAAGAATCTTGTTTTCCATTTCGCCACCTTACTGACACGATTGTCAGTTGGCAAGTGAGTGGTTTTGCCAGGGTCTGGCCCCGGATTATTCGCTGATCAGAGCGAGGCTGCGAAACAGCTTCTGATCGAGCGTTTCATCGAAACGGCAGCCGACCTGACCATCCCTGCACCAGATCGCGGTCGCCGTGATCGGGCTGCTGCCTTCAAAACGCAGCCAGACACGGCTGCCCTCGGCAATCATATTGTCGCTGGCAACCCGGCAACCATAGATCGAGACATCGACCAGTTCGCCTTTCCTGGCGTTTTTACCATGCTGCCTGATAGCGGTGCGCTGAATCTGTACCGGATGGCGATACGCCTTGCGCTGTTCGATCAGCGCCGGTTCCACCCTGCGAAATTGCGAATTCATATATCCCATGCATCACCCCTTGCAGAGGGGAATTACCGAATTCTGCTCAACAAATCGTTAAGCAACGGAACGCAGGGCCAGCCTCGCACAAAGAAGCGCCGGAATCATTCTGCGGCTTCGAGCTCCTGCTCGCTGTCGCCAACCCCCTGCCGCGAATTGGGCCCGTAAAAGCGCAGGACCCCGTCATCGACCGGATCCTCGAGCAGCACAGGCTTGTCGAACAGATAATTCTGGTTGAGCTTCCACGGCATCGCGGTGCTGTTGCGTGGCAATTCGCTGATCGACCGCTGGATATAGCCGGACGAGAAATCGAACAATTGCTCCTGATCCAGTTCCTTGTCCAGCACCGGATTGGCGATCCGCGTCGATGTCGCGTCCATGTGGTTGAGCAAACGGCAGGTAAATTCCGACACGATATCCGCCTTGAGCGTCCACGACGCGTTGAGATAGCCGAACACGACTGCCAGATTGGGAATGTCGGAGAACATGCAGCCCTTGTAATAATAATGATCGGGCCAGTGCACCGGTTTGCCATCGACCTCGAAAGCAACCTTGCCGGCGACCGCCAGCTTCAGGCCCGTCGCGGTGACAATGATATCCGCATCGAGCGTCTCGCCGGATTTCAGCTTGATGCCGCTCTCGGTTACGGTGTCGATATGGCCGGTCTTCAGATCGGCCGTGCCTGCAGCAATCGCCTTGAACATATCGCCGTCGGGAACCAGACACAGGCGTTGCTCCCACGGACCGTAAGGCGGCGTATAATCTTCCTTCACATATTTGTCGCCGAGCAATTCCTTCATCGGCTTTTCAAGCTTGTCGATGACCTTCTGCGGATTGTCGCGTGCCATGCGGAAGGTGAGATCCTGCATCTTCACATTCTTCCAGCGGGTAAGCTTATAGGCCCATTTATTTGGCAATATCTTGCGCAGGCTGTTAGCGAACCAGTCTTTCGACGGCGCCGAGGCATACCAGGTCGGTGTCCGCTGCAGCATCGTTACATGGCTCGCTTTTTCCGCCAGTACCGGGACCATCGTCACCGCGGTCGCGCCGCTGCCGATGATCACCACTTTCTTGCCTGTATAGTCCAGATCCTTGGGCCAGAATTGCGGATGCACCACATCGCCCTTGAAATTCTGCAAGCCCTCTATCTGCGCGTCATAGGGATTGTCATAGTCATAATAGCCGGCACCCATATAGACGAAATTGGCGTATAATGTGGCGTGGCTTCCGTCCGACTTCTCGGCGGTCACAGTCCAGCGCGCATCCTCGCTCGACCAGCTGGCGGACAGCACCTTGTGACCGAAATGGATATGCTTCTCCAGATCATGCTTAGCCTTGATCCGGTGGAGATATTTAATGATCGAGGGACCATCGGCAATCGACTTCTGCTCGGTCCAGGGTTCGAAGCTGAAACCCAATGTGTGCATGTCGCTGTCGCTGCGGATGCCGGGATATTGGAACAGGTTCCAAGTCCCGCCGATGTCATCGCGGCGCTCGACAATAGCAAAGCTCTTGCCCGGACATTTGTTGCGCAAATGCACCGCCATACCGATGCCGGAAATACCCGCACCGACGATCAACACGTCAACCGATTCTACTGCTGCACTATTTTCATTCACGATCTGAGTCGCCATGCCGTCTCTCCCAGCTTTTGACATATTATGCCATCGCCGGGGAAGAGTTGCAATTGAAGATTTAATTGGCCGGTTAAGGGCGGCCTAAAATTGCGGCATTTGCCCTGTCTGCAGAGCGGCCAGAGAACCGGCCTTGGCCCCGGAAACGCGGTTCCGGGCCGATTATCCGGTAAATTGGACGCAGCGCGTCGGTGGCTTCCGCTTATCCGGTCTTGCGTGTTGCAAGTTCGAAATTGGCTTCCGGCTCCTGGATAGTGTCCAGAGCGACAAATTCGGGCTGCTCTTCCAGCACCCGTCCGGGGATCTGGCTCGCGGGGATTGCCTTGCTGAACAGATAGCCTTGCACCTGTTTGCAGCCCGCCAGCTTGACCTGCAGCAACTGCCCCTCGCGTTCGATGCCTTCGGCCGTCGTCACCATGCCGAGGCTGGAAGCGAGGCCGGTCACCGCACGGATGATCGCCTGACAATCTTCCCGCCCATCGACATCCTCGACAAAACAGCGATCGATCTTGATCTTGTTGAACGGAAAGCTGCGCAGATAGTTGAGCGAGCTATAGCCGGTGCCGAAATCATCCAGCGCGATCTTGACCCCGAGCGAGTGGATCTTGTTCAGCAGGTCGAAATTGGCCTGGTTGTGGCTCATGATCACCGTCTCGGTGATTTCCAGTTCCAGCCGATTGGAATCGACGCCCGCCGACGCCAGACCGTTGATGATGGTCGACAACAGATTGGGGCTGCGCATCTGCGCCGGAGACAGGTTGACCGAGACGCCGAGATGTTCCGGCCAGTTTTTCAGTTCGAGCAGGGCCGTGCGGAGCACCCATTCGCCCAGCTGGATGATCAGGCCGGTCGCTTCGGCAATCGGGATGAACTCGTTCGGCATGACCATGCCCTTGATCGGGTGATTCCAGCGGATCAGCGCTTCATAGCCCAGACATTTTTCGGTCTCGATATCATATACCGGCTGATAGTGGAGTTCCAGCTCGTCCCGCTTCAGTGCCGCCTGCAGGTCCAGTTCCATCTCGCGTCGGTCCAGCTGCGCCTGCAGCATTTGCGGCTCGAAAAGCGTCACCCGCCCCCGTCCGTTCTCCTTCGACCTGTACAGCGCGATATCGGCATTGTGCAGCAGGCCCTCGGCGGTTTCCGACTTGTCATTGGAGACGACAATGCCGAGGCTTATTCCGGTGGTAATCTTGTGGCCGTCAATCATATATGGCTGGGACACCCTGTCGACGATGTTCGATGCGATATCGGCAACATCATCTTTATTGCCGGCGTTGCTCAGGCAGATCGCAAATTCGTCGCCGCTCAGCCGGGAGACAATATCGTCATCGTCGATGGCCGTTGCCAGCCGGTTGCCGACCACCTGCAAGACCCGGTCTCCGGCATTGTGGCCCATCGTGTCGTTGATCGCCTTGAACCGGTCGATATCGACATAGAGTACGGCGAGCTGCTGATCGCCTTCCAGTCGCGCCAGCGCATTCTCCAGCGATTGCTTGAACAGGGCCCGGTTGGGCAAGTCGGTCAGACCGTCATAATGGGCGAGACGGGCGACCTGATCCTTCGTCTGCTTTTCATTGGTGACATCGGTCGCCGCACCGCGCAGCGCTTTCGCTCGTCCCCCCGCCGCGTCCATCGGCCGGCAGGAGATCCGCCACCAGTGGTCTTCGCCATCGACCGATATCGGCAGCACCAGACTCCGGATCGGCTGTCCCTTCCCCAGTCGCTGCAGCAGCGCCTGCCGTTCATCGCCATCGGCGAACAGGTCGGCAATATGCATGCCGTTCAATTTCTGCACGGTCAGGCCGGCGGCGGCTGCAAAACGATCCGACGCCCGGACAATCCGCAGGGCTTCGTCGGTTTCCCACAGCCAGTCCGAACTTTGCTCGGCATAGTCGTTGAGCAGAAGCTTGACGTTTTCCGCCGCGTCCTTCTGCTGGGCTGCATAGATATGGCGTTTGGCGAAATTGAAGAAGAACAGGCGATAGATCGAATCGACACAGATAGCGAAAAAGAGCAGCAGCAACACCGATTCCACCGCCGCAACACCTTTGACGTAAAAGAAGGCGATCGCCAATAATGTCGTCGGTATGGTGATCGCAAATGTCTGCGCCCGCGGGATGCTGCCATAGGTAAAGCCGCCGATCACGATGCTGCCGAGGATCAGGATCAGGCCATTCTCGTTCAGCGGAATTTGTCCGAACGCCAGCGGAAAGGCGAGGCTCATGTTCAGAGCCAGAGCGATGATGATGCTTTCCAGGCAGAGCTTGCGCCGCAAGGCATAGAAAAGATTGATGTCAAATTCCCGCGGATTTTCGTGGCGGAAATTTCTGGCGGAAATGAAAATGATCACCGCCAGCCCGAACAGGCCGGCGGCGATGAACGGGGTGGCGGCATGGATGAAAAGATTGGCCATCATATAGATTGCGACCGGGATCATGGCGATGGCGATGATCCGCGACACGTCGGCAATAAGCTTGATCTGCTGCCGGGCGATCAGCTCTCGCGTGCTGGGATCGCGCTCGGAATTGAACGTCCAGAATTCTTTGTGAATGTCGAACAGACGCTGTAGCACCATATTTGCGACCATAGCTTCACCTTGTTTCCCAGAATTCCGGCCGGATTGCCGTCCGTCAACCGCAATATTTTCACGATGCGAACCCGGCTACTAACGGTCGCCGGCAAATATATTTAAGGGCCGCGCACTTAAGGACATCGCAACCGGCCCGGCCCGACCGGATTGCGCCGCTGGCCGGTTGCGGCCCATGGCGTCCCCGCGCCAAATATTGTAACCCCGCCCGATGAGCAGCATCCCGATCACTCGTACCCCCGTCCCGCAGAACCAGGCCGCCGCGATCAAAGCCGCGGTCGCCAGCGCCACCTCAATCGCCACCGAGAACGCCTCGTCCCGCCTTGCGCAGGTCGACGACGCCGCGATCCTGCACGAATTTCTCAGCGACCCGCAGATTCACGCACCAATCTACACATTGCCCCGCCCGCTGACCGTGACATCGGTGCGCGCCTTCATCGCCGACCACGAAGCGCAGCGCGAACAAGGCACCGGGCTCCTCTTCCTCAATTTCGACGAGCAGGGCCGGATCGGCGGCTATAGCGATATCTGCGTCTGGCCCGACTGGGCGGCGGGCGAACTCGGCGGCGCGATCCACCCCGACCGCCAGGGCCAGCGCCGCGGCGTCGACGGCGCGCGGCAGAGCTTCGCCTGGATGTTCGACACGCTCGGCCTCGACCTGATCTGCGAAACCGCCGCCCCCGACAACCACCGCACCGCGCACTTGTTAGACGGGCTAGGCTTCCACCGCATGGGCGAAATAACAAGCAACCGCGCCGACGGCACCACAAGACCCTCGCTGGTCTGGGAAATCACGCGCGCACAGTGGCAGGAAAAACACCTTCTCCCGTGAGGGAGAAGGATACGCAATCTTGCCACCGGAGCGCAGCGAAGGCGGCTAGATGGAGTTGGATGAGGGTGTTCGGATGGTGGGCTGCCAAGCCACTATGGTCCGGTACACCCTCACCCAGCTACGCCTAGGCAGCAAGCTGCCAAGTCTCCTCAACCCTCTCCCTGAAGGGAGAGGGAAACCACCCCTTAACACCCCAACAAATCCATGATAGCGCCCCCCAATCGAAACGCTCTTCCTCTTGATCGGCCTCGCCCTCGCGGCCACCGGCCTGGCGCTGATGATCCGCAGCGATCTGCTGTTTATCCGCAACGGCACCCGCCGCGTGCCGGCGCAGATCGTCCGCCACCAGCTCAAGAAGCGCGGCGGCGCGACGCTGTATAGCGCGGTGCTGCTGGTACCCGACGAGCGCGGCGGCTTTATCGAGGTCCGCGACCCGCTGACCACGCCCTTCCCGACCCCGGTAATCGGCGAGCGCCTCACCGTCGTCCACCCGACCGGCTTTCCGGCAAGAGCGCGCATCCCCTATCCGTGGTTCCGGGCGGGGGTTTATGGGGTGCTGGGTTATGGGTTCGTGATTTGCCTGTTGGGGGTTACCGGGTTGGGGTAACCCTTCTCCCGTGCGGGAGAAAGGTACGCAGCCTTGCCACCGAAGCGTCAGCGCAGGCGGCTAGGCGCAGTTGGATGAGGGTGCTCCGGGTGGTTGGTAGTTTTTCCACGCCCCCCCCCCCACGTCGACTAAAAGTTTACTGTCCAAGTCGGCCAATTCAGTGCGGAACACAACCTTTTAGTCTCTCTCATTTAGGTTCCATATGGATACCGATATTATTGAAGTTCTACTAATTTGACTCGCATGTTTATTGTCGGATGCTATCCAATGAAGCACTGGAACAAGAACGGTGGATTCAAAAAATGGCAATCAAAGTCGGTGAAATCAAGTTCGGTGAAATTGACGCAAAAAATGAGGTATTTGAACAAAAAAGAACCGGCAGTCATGTGTTTAAAAATTCCTTTCAAATTCCTCCCGGAATCGACCTCTATAAGATTCAAACCGGTGCAAAATACTTCATCCACGGCCAAAAAGGCTGCGGAAAGACAGCTCTTCTTCTATA
Organism: uncultured Sphingorhabdus sp.; assembly: GCA_963974765.1. Lineage (GTDB taxonomy): Bacteria > Pseudomonadota > Alphaproteobacteria > Sphingomonadales > Sphingomonadaceae > Parasphingorhabdus. The sequence goes on along the minus strand of CAXBEI010000001.1, from coordinate 1,166,888 downwards.
TACAAAAGCTCTTTTGGATGAAGAGGGGGCAACCACAAAAACTATCTTATTTAAGTCTGGAATTACCGAACCAGAGCGCCAAAGGATCGCTACGGGAATGGGATATGAACTGGTCCGTCAAGATGATTTCAACATTGTTGAATATGACTATAAAATCAACTGGTTGTGGTATATTTATCGGAACATCCTCAGAGAGATTAGACAAGAACAAGTTTTTAAAAATTGGGATATCATTTTATCACTCAAGAAATTGTTGGGCGTTCATAAAGAAGTGAACTCAAGTTCTCTCTCTGATCTAGCAACCAAAAAAATTAAGGGTTACGCAAAAGCCGGTTTAAAAGCTGGGCCGTTTATTGCCGAAATTGGCGCAGAAATTGAAGCTATATCAGAAAAAGATGACTCGATTGAAATCGAAATAATCGAAATTGTCGAACGCTATCTGCCGAAAGTTTTACTATATCCAAATAAACGATTTGCACTTTTGTTTGACGAACTAGAACTATTCTGGAACAAGGCAGATCAAAGAGAACGAGATCTTTTTTTAATTCGGGATTTACTTTATTCGGTATCTCGGTTTAATCAAACTATTGGTGCAGATTCTGCTGCCATTATGGTAATTGCGTCAGTTCGGTCCGAGGTACTTCACGAAGTGAACCGGGTCGGTCCGGAAATTAGCCGAGATGTTGATGACTTTGGCGTCAAAGTAAATTGGAACGTCACAATTGAAGATGAAAACCAACCAATTTTAAAAATCGTCGAAGCTAAAATCCATGCTTCTGAAATTGAAGCAGAAGAGCTCGTAACCGACGATGTATGGGCAACTTATTTCCCGCCCCGAGCCTTTGGAAGAAATTTCAAGCAATATATCCTAGACAACGCAATGTTTAAGCCGAGAAACATTGTAAATATGCTAGCTTTGGCCAGAGATCATAGGCCTCACGATGATTCTATCTCGTTCGATACAATAGACCAAATTCAGCTTGAGTTTTCAAAGCGCACTTGGCGTGAAATCGAAGAAGAGCTTTCTGGTGAGTATTCTCCAGAACATGTTTCTGCCATCAAAGCATTGTTGGTCGGATTTGAAACAGTATTTGAAATCCCTTCACTGCAAAAGCGCATGGAAGAACTCGCCAAATACAATCCAAAAGTGAAAAGCTTATTGGGAACCGCGTCGGCTTACAGTGTGATTGTGTCACTTTATCGTGTGGGAGCTATAGGGAATAAATACCAAGTTGGTAATCCACAACGTAGAGAGCAAAGGTACGGATGGATCTTCCGTGATAACTACGATCCATTGTACGACAAGTCCTTTATGGTTCACGAATCTCTTAGGAAGGTATTGCAACTATCTTTTAGGAACCGAAGGTAAATTCAAAAACGGCTGCCCTTTCCTACAGCACACCAAATAGGTTATATTCACTTCCTTTAACAAACCATTCTCAATCCGTCACACCGTTCGGTCTGGGCCGGCGCAGCGGTCAGGATGGTCTCTTTCAAGGAGTAAAACCTATGACATTTCAGGATGAATTTATTCACCGCCTGCGGGTGGTGCGGGATGAGGCAACGGGTACCGACGGAAGTGGATTGGAGCCTCAAGAAGGCCGCTCGGACGAGAGGAACCACCCCAACCCCTCCTTTGAAAAGGAGGGGCTTGAGAGTGAAGGTGATGGCGGAGAGCACACTCGTCATCCTGAATTTATTTCAGGACCTCCAGAGGCTGAACCGGAAGATCGGGGGGAGAGGGACGAGGTCCTGAAACGAGTTCAGGATGACGAAGACAGCTCTGTTCGGGGTGACGATGCGGTGTCGGGTCAGGGTGATGAACACACTCCGGACAAATCCGTTCGTCTCGAGCGTAGTCGAGAGACTAGTGATGGCGGAGGGGTGTCTCGACTTCGCTCGACACGAACGGATGGGTCTGACGGTGATGATAATACCGTTCGTCCTGAGCTTGTCGAAGGACAGTGTTCGGACGATAGGCGTCCTTCGACAGGCTCAGGACGAACGGAATCAGCCAACACCCCCTCCCCCACAACCCGCCACGACGGCTGGCACCGGGACCTGCGCGTGAAATTCCTCGAGGCGCTCGCGCAGACCGGCAATGTCCAGGCGTCGGCCTATTTTGTCCAGCGCACCCGCCAGTCGGCCTATGACCTCAAACGCCGCGACCCGGATTTTGCCCGGGCGTGGCTGGCGGCGCTGGTGCTGGCGCGCGAGGAGGCGCAGGACAAGTTGCAGGAGCGGGCGATCGAGGGCGTCGAGGAGGAGGTCTTCTACCATGGCGAGGTGGTGGCGACGCGGCGGCGCTATGACAGCCGGCTGCTGCTGGCGTTGCTGGCGCGGCTCGACAAGATCGCCGAGCAGATCCCGGCGCAACGCGGGGCGGCGCGCTTTGGCGATATGCTCGAGGCTATCGGCAAGGGCGAGGACACCGCGCCTTTGATCGCCACGCCGACCGAGGAGGAGCTGGCAATCCAGGCCGCCGAAGCGCGCGGCTGGCCGGCGCCGGAGGAAGACAAGGGCGAGGAATTTTACGCGGTCAGCTTCCCCTACCAGGACGGCCCGCCCGACTATTACCGCATGACCCCCGAGGAAGCCGCCGAAATGCAACGCGAGGTCCCCGGCCTGACCACGACGCCCACCGGCACGCGCGACGAAGCGGCGATCAACGCCCTGCCCTGCCACGCGGACGCGATGCACGCCTTCCAGCGGGACGAGGGGGAGAAGGGAAAAAATCTATAACAGTGTAAAGTTTGTAAAGTTCGGGTGGCGTGATGGAGTGCCCTCGTCATCGAAAGCAGCAGCTTCGTCATCATGAACAGCACCCTCGTCATCCTGAACTTGTTTCAGGACCCCGACCGTCCAAGCCGGAAGTTGGTGGCAAGCGGCAAGAGGTCCTGAAACGAGTTCAGGATGACGATTATTTGCCGGTACAGGGTGAAGGTGACCATCACCCCGTTCGTCCTGAGCCTGTCGAAGGACAGCCCCCGTCAGTAAGCCGGGTTATGCTCGTACAGAAAGGACTCGATCGACTGCAGCAACAACAACCGGTCGGCGCCGCGGGAGAAATAATGATCGGCCAGCGGCAGCGAGACAAAGTCCACCGGCTTGCCTTGTTTGGTCATTTGCTTGTACATTTTCTCCGACTGGACATGATCGACGGTGACATCTTTCTTGCCATGGATCAGCAGCAGCGGGGTCTTGATCCGGTCGACGCCGTAGAGCGGAGAGACGTCCTTGAAATCGGGCGTCATTTTCTTCCACTGGTCGCGGTAGAGCTTCGCGCGGACCGAGCTGCCGAAGTCGTTCACCTCGCGGCGAAGCTCGGACACGCCGGAGATGGAGATGGCGCAGCGATATTGGTCGGGGTCCTTGATGATCCCCCACATCGCCGCATAGCCGCCGTAGGACGCGCCGACGATGCAGACTCTGGCAGGATCGGCAATCTTCTCGTCGACCGCCCATTGCACGGCGTCGGAAATGTCATCCTGCATGGCAAAGCCCATCTGGCCCTGGCCTTTCTTGAGGAAGGCATCGCCATAGCCGGTGGAGCCGCGGAAATTGGGCTGGACCACGGCATAGCCACGGTCGGCGAGAAACTGGGCCCAATAGTCATAGACCAGGCTGTCATGGCCCCACGGCCCGCCATGCGGCATGACGATGAGCGGCAGGTCCCTGGCTTCGTGGCCCTTGGGCAGGGTCAGCACGCCCTCGATATCCAGACCGTCGCGCGCTTTATACTGGATATATTTGGCCCGGGCGAGCCGGCGGTTGCCAATCGCCTCGTTGATCGCGGCAAATTTCGTAAGGCTGCCGGTGCTGGCGTCGAGGAAGTAGAGCAGGCCCGGATTGTCCGAGGTGCCGATACGGACAAGCATCTTGCTCTGGTCGCGGCTGACACTGATGATCTCGGCATCGGCGTTGACCGCGGCCTCGTCGAGCAGCTTCTGCGCCGCCTGCATCTTAGGATCGAGCCAGTCGACGGTATCAAATTTATCGGCCAGCACCACGCCGAGGATCTTGGAGCCGTCATAGGAGAGTGTGACAGCGGCAACATCGCCTTCGTCCGACTCATAGACGGTGCGAATATCCTCGTTGGTCAGGAAATTGCGTTCCATGATCACCGACTTGCCCTGCGCGTTGTCCTTGATCAGCATACCGTTATCGGTGCCGGGAACGAACATGAACGGGACGTCGAGGGATTCCTCTTCGCCAAGATCGGCGCGATCGACAGTCTTGAAATTTTTGCTGCCTTCTTTGGCGTAAAGCAGGCGCGAGGTCTGGTTATGATCGCTATAGCCGATGCCGATCCGCACATTGCCGCTGCGGTCCGCGCCCCAGTCAAAGACATATTCCTTGCCCTTGACGACCCGGCGGGCCTTGCCCGTTTCGACGTTGACGCGGTAAACGGTAGGCCAGAATTCGGCGGAGTTCGAATAGACGGATCCCTGGGCAGCGGCCAAAATCTCGGTCGATCCGTCGGATGGCGTCCAGATGACATCGCCGGCATTCTGACCGCGCCCCTTCCACAGCAGCCTGGTCACGTCGCCGGACTTGCGGTTCACGGCGAACATGCGCGAAATATACCAGCTGTCCATTTCCACCCGCTGCAGACCGTAGATGTTGACCAGAATATTGTCATCGTTGATCCAGCGGATGCGGCTGATCTCGGTCTCGTCCGGGACCGCAAACATCATCGTCTTGCTATGGTCAAAATCGATCGACGAAACCAATATGCGCTGCTCGCCGTCAATGGCGAAAAGGCCGGCGAAATGCAGACCGTCGGGCGACAGGCTGGCCAATTCGATGAACGGTAATCGCGCAAAGGCTTCAACCGGCAACTGCTGTGGCGCGGGAGCGGATTTCTGGACGGGAGCGCTATCGGCTTTCTCGACTGCCGCTGCATCCGGCGCAGCCGTTGCAGCCGTTGCAGCCGTTGCAGCCGGCCCATCAGCCACCTGCCCATTTGCCGCCGTCAACAGCGCCGCCACCCATAAACCAATCATTCCGAGCCCCCTCAAGAAATTCCCTTTGGACAAGAGCTTAACAATAGTCGGCCGCGGTTCAACTGTAGAAACAGAAAAGACTGCGATTTATTTGAAAATAATTCGCGAATTATTCGTAAGCCAGCCCGAACAGATCATGTTCGTCGGCATCCTCGATCACCGCGTCAACAATATCGCCGACCGACAGGCTGGCTGGAACATTGCGCAGGAAGACATTGCCGTCGATCTCCGGCGCATCGGCTTCGCTGCGCGCGGTGGCGCCAACATCGCCGTCCTCGTCGGGCTCGCCGATGTCGTCGATGATCACCGGGAGAGTGCGGCCGACCTTGGCCTGCAGCTTGGCGGCGCTGATCCGGGCGGTCACTTCCATGATCCGCTGGTATCGCTCTTCCTTGACCTCTTCGGGCAATGCGCCGTCGAGCAGATTGGCCGCCGCGCCTTCGACCGGTTCAAAGCGGAACGCGCCGACGCGGTCGAGCTGGGCTTCCTCGAGCCAGTCGAGCAAATATTTGAAGTCGTCTTCCGTCTCTCCGGGAAAGCCGACGACAAAAGTCGAACGGATGGTGAGGTCGGGGCAGATGTCGCGCCATGACTTGACCCGCTGCAGCACCTTGGCCTCGTTGGCCGGGCGCTTCATGCGTTTCAACACATTGGGCGCGGCGTGCTGAAACGGGATGTCGAGATAGGGCGTGATCTTGCGCTCGGCCATCAACGGGATGACCTTGTCGACATGCGGATAGGGATAGACATAGTGGAGCCGGGTCCACACGCCCTTGCCTTCCGGCGTCCGCAGCTCGCCGAGTGCAGCGGCGAGATCGGTCATATGGGCGCGCACTTCGCGGCCCTGGCCGGTCGGGCCGTTCCACTGGCGGGACTGGTGCCGGATATCGACGCCGTAAGCCGAGGTGTCCTGGCTGATAACCAGCAGTTCCTTAGTGCCGGCTTCGACCAGCTTCTCCGCTTCGCGCAGGATCGCGTCGGGGCGGCGGGACACAAGGTCACCGCGCAGGCTGGGGATGATGCAGAAGGAACAGCGGTGGTTGCAGCCTTCGCTGATCTTGAGATAGCTGTAATGGCGCGGGGTCAGCTTGAGCCCAGCTTCGGGTACCAGATCGACGAACGCGCCGCGGGCTGCCGGAGCCGCAGCATGGACCGCGGTGACGACATCCTCGTACTGATGCGCGCCGGTGACGGCGAGCACGTCGGGGAAGCGCTTCATGATGACGTCGGCTTCATTGCCCATGCAGCCGGTGACGATCACCCGGCCATTCTCGGCCATCGCCTCGCCAATCGCCTCGAGGCTCTCCTCCTTGGCGCTGTCGAGAAAACCGCAGGTGTTGACCAGCACCACGTCGGCGCCGGCATAGTCCGCCGACATGTCATAGCCGTCCGACCGCAACTGCGTCAGAATGCGTTCGCTGTCGACCAGTGCCTTGGGACAGCCGAGCGAAACCATGCCCACTTTGGGCGGAGAGGGAATTTGGGTTGCCATATGGCGCGGCCTTTAGTCCTGTTTGGCCGGCGAGTCACGATCATTGTTTGGCGGCATCGTGACCGGCCTCGTGCCCCGGCGCAGGTCGGAGCCCATCTCGGTCAGGTCAATCTTTCACCATGGCTGAAAGGCGAGGCTCAGCGACGCCCAATCGCGCATCAATTGTCGAAACAGTCAGATTCGGCTATAAAACAGCCGCTCGGCCTGGGCCGAGGAACAGGAGGAGGATGAAATGAACATATTCGACGTAAACTGGATTGCGGTCGTTGTAGCCGCGCTGGCGGGCTTTCTGGTCGGCGGCATCTGGTATGGCCCGGTGATGGGCAAGCGATGGATGGGCGCGGTAGGCCTGACAGAGGAGCAGATCAAATCCGGCAGCATGGGCATGATCTATGGCGGCGCCTTCGCGTTCAGCCTGGTCGCGTCGTGGACTCTGGCCCATACCTTCGCGACCTATGCGGTGGATTTGGACTTTGGCACAAAAGTGCTGACTGCCTTCGGGATCGCGCTGGGCTTTATCGTCCCGGCAATAGGGACCAACTATCTCTTCTCGCAGAAAAGCAAGACGCTGTTCTTCATCGATGCGGGCTACTGGCTGCTCTTCTATAGCGCCATGGGTGTCGTGCACGCCTGGTTTAGTCAATGAATAAAAGGAGTTAACGACAATATTGAATGATCTGGCTGGAAGGAAAGTCGCCGGGGTCACCAACAAATGGGAGGGAGAGGCAACTCCCGGCTCATCCTAACAATGATCGAACCGGAAAACCGTTCCACTCGGGACGAAAAATGTTGGAATATTGAACGATATGCCATGTCCATGCGTTGGCCTTGCATCAAACCCCGATGCAACAGCTGGAGCAACAGAATGGAACTGGTCGACATATTGCGATGGACCGCAAGTATCAGCGGCATGATCGCCGCCGCCATGGTCTCGCTCAACGCTGGGGCAAAGATTACCGGATGGGGCTTTGTGCTGTTCTGCGGATCGTCGGTCGTCTGGGTGACATCATCGCTGCTAGACGGCAACAACCCGCTGGCGGTGCAGAATGTCGTGCTGCTGGGGATCAACCTGTTCGGGGTCTACCGCTATCTCTGGCGCAAGCCAAAGGAAAAGGCGGCGGATTGAACCGGCTAACCGCTCAGGTCCGCCCGGCGAGCGTGTCGGCGATGATCCGCCAGACCCGCGGATTGAAGCCCAATCCCATATGGCCGCCATCGACGCGGATGTTTCGGGCCTGCGGATTGTAGATGTCTTTGGCGATTTCGGGTCCAACAATGCCGTCGCGGTTGGAATAGAGCACGGTCAGCGGTTGGTCGAAGCCGATGCTGTTGCGTTGATGGACTTCGCGTTCCAACTGGTCGAGCTGGATATTGGCGGACTTGGCGTAGCGCTGGCCGGGTGTGGTATATTTGGGACCCCCGATGATCGGCGTGCCCATGGTGATCACCTCGCGCACGAGATGCGGCGACAGGCGAGCGGTTTCCCTGGCGATAAGCCCGCCGAGTGACCAGCCGATCAACGTGAGCGGCTGCTCGCCATTGGCGGCGAACCGCTCTTCGGCGACCGTGGTAAATCGCGCAATATCGCGGTCCACAGAACCCTTGTTGCGGCCAAGCGACCAATCGGCGACGTCATAGTTGATCCGCCCCAGAAAGCCTTCCAGCGGCCGCATCGACAATTCGCTGCCCCCATATCCGGGGATCAGATAGATTGGCCGGCCATCACCGCGCGGTGCCGTCACGAGACGCGGCCATTGCAGGCCGAAGCGCATCAGATCGAGCGGCAGCGCCAGTTCTCCCAGCTGCGCCAGTCGGTGCGGCGGACGAAGTCCGGTGGGCATTGAAATCGTGTCGGCCATCAGCAAGCTCCGTGAATGAGCAGCCAAGATAGTCGTTTATCTCGCAGGTGCAACATGAACCAGCGGACAGGCCTGATCAGGCGTCTTCCTTGCCCGCCGCCTCGGCGCCATTGCCGGGAATAATCTCGACGATGATATCGCCGGCCTCCAGCAGACTCGCTTCCGGCTCCCAGAAACCGAACACCGCGTCACCCCGATAAATACGCACGCCAAGCCCGGCGCCGACCACTTCGCTCATCGCCATGCCGACCTCGTCTTCGGTTACCGACCGCTGGACCAGTTTGACCCGGCCGGTGGCGGAAGCAAGATCGCTGAGATAGTCGGAAATCTTGGCGCCTTCGCAACTGCCAGCGAGCAGCAAGCCTGCAAAACTTACCGGGTTGATAACAGTCGTCGCTCCGGCTTGACGCGCCAGCAGCTCGTTATCCGCCGCCTTGATCGAAACGCTGATCGGCAAATGATAGGCGAGATGCCGGGCGGTGAGGACGATCAAAATGCTGGTGTCATCGCGTCCAGCCGAGACAATCATCGACCGGGCCCGCGAGATTTTGACATTCATCAGCGCATTATCCCGGGTTGCATCACCATTGATCACGGCGCAGCCAAGCTTTTCGGCTTGCGACAAAGCGTCGTCGGAGGAATCAATTACGACAATTTCTTCCGGATTGGTGCCGCGCGCGAGCAGTTCCTGCACGGCTTCACTACCGCTCGTGCCAAAGCCAGCGATCACGATATGGTCGTGCAAATTGCTTTGAATCAGTTTCATGCGCCAATTGTCCCAGGTTCGTTTGAAAACAAAATTATAGGCCGTGCCGACAAAGATTAGCACGACGAAGATGCGAATAGGAGTCACAACCAGCGCATCAAACATTCGCGCCCGTTCGGTTACCGGAGCGATATCGCCATAGCCGGTAGTGGTGATCGATATCATCGTGAAATAGATAACGTCCAGAAAACTAACATCGCCGTCATAGCTGTCCTGCAGGCCATTGCGGTCGAAATAATGCACCGCCACCGCCATACCGATCAGGGCGAGAACAAAGGTGACACGCCAGGCAATATCGGCCCAGACCGGCAGGCTCGAGCGCCGGCGCAGGGTAAAATAGTCGGAAATCTTGCGGTTGCTGCTTGCCATGGCCGGTTCAGCTGCGTTTCGGCAGATGGATGTTCGGATCTACCGGCTTGCGATCCTTGCGGATCTCGAAATGCAACTGCGGCTCCTGAACATATCCACTTTCGCCGGCGAGACCGATAGTCTCACCCGCTTTGACATTCTGGCCGCGCGTTACATTGAGCTTGTCGGCATGGCCGTAAGCGGTAACCCAGCCGGATCCATGATTGATCAGAATCAACCCGCCGAATACACCGATTTCGTCACCGCTATAGGCGATCACTCCGTCGGCGGAGGCGCGGATTGGCGTGCCACGAGGGACGCCGATGTTGAGACCGTCATTTACTTTACCGCCGCCTTTGCTACCGAAACTGGAGATCACCCTGCCATCGACCGGCCACTGGAACCGTCCGGAGAAGTTGGCCGGTGTAGCAATGGTGGTATTGGCTGTTATGGCTTTCCGCCAATCGGAAGCCTCTCCCGCTGCTGCGCCATTGGCCAGCGCTGGCTGGCTGCCCGTAACAATATCGTCAATCTCCAGATCGAAAGCAGCCGCGCGCTGTTCTATACTTAAATTCGCCGGATCGCTCGGTGCGGTTGCAGGCAGCAGCAGCTTCTGCCCCACACGCAGAATATAGGGCTCTTCCAGCGCGTTCAGGGCCACCACGTCTCGCCATGGCGCGCCATAGGCTCGGGCAATAGCGATACCGGTCTCACCCGAATTGACCGCGTGATATCGCCCGCCGGTGATCTTCAGTCGCTGACCGGGATGGATGACATAAGGCTCAGCCAATCCATTGGCAGACGCAATGATCTGCGATCCCGCTCCGGTCTTGTTGGCAATCCCGCGCAACGTGTCGCCCGGCTGCACTATATAAGTCCCCGATTCCACCCGCTGCGCGTTCGCTGTAACAGGACTCGCTTGCCAGGTGGAAAGCGGCGCCTGCTCCGGCGGAGTGCCGAAAACAGCAGGATCCGCAACCAATTGCGGCTGGGGCGGCGGTGGAGCATAATCGTCATGGCCCGGAGGGATGCAGGCGGTGACTCCCAGGAGCAATATCAGGATCGCAATATGACGCATATAGGCTCCCATTAACTAACTCCTCCCTTGCGGAAATGTTGTTAGCAGCAAAAGCGCAGCTTGCCAGCCCCGCAGGCCAAAGCCTAGTAAATTCTCAGGATACTAGAACCCTATCAGGGGTATAGTTTTTTCAAACCATCCATTGAATCATAATGGGTGAGATCCAGGTGCAGCGGTGTGATCGAGATATAGCCATCGGCGATCGCTTCCAGGTCGGTACTGTGCGCAGGCGTCTCCACCATCGGCCCGAGACCGAACCAATGATATTCGAAACCGCGCGGGTCGCGGTTGCTGACGATCTGCAATCGGCCGTAGTCTCGGATTCCCTGCGACACGACCTGCACGCCCTTGACGTCGCTCGCCGGGACGGCCGGGAAATTGATATTGACCAGCGTCCGGTGATCCATGCGTTGCTTGATCAGGGGACGCAGCACGCGCTCGCCCCATTGCACGGCCGAATCAAACGGCACATCAGCGCCCAGATCTCCCCGTGCATAAGCCTGGCTGAGCGCGATCGACGGGATACCGGCCAGAGCACCCTCCATCGCGGCCGACACAGTACCCGAATAAGTGACATCCTCGCCCAGATTGGCGCCGCGATTGACACCGGACAGAATGAGATCTGGCGGCCCGTCTTTCATGATCTTGGCAACAGCCATCATCACGCTATCGGTTGGCGTACCATCGACCGAATATTGCTGGTCACCGCGCTTGCGAATGCGCAGCGGCCGGGTGATGGTTAACGAGTGGCCGGCGCCGGAATTCTCGTCGGAAGGCGCGACGATCCAGATGTCGTTGGAAAAATGCGACGCTATATCGAGGAGGATCTTCATCCCCGGCGCATCGAAACCGTCATCGTTCGTCAACAATATACGCATCACGCTGGCTCCAGTTTGTCGATCCCACCCATATAAGGGAGTAGTGCCGAAGGGATTGTCACAGAACCATCAGCCTGCTGATAATTTTCAAGAACTGCGACCAATGTCCGGCCGACAGCAAGACCTGAACCGTTGAGAGTGTGGACAAATCTTGTGCCCTTTTCTTCCCCTTCGGGCCGGAAACGGGCATTCATGCGCCGTGCCTGATAGTCACCACAGGTCGATACGCTCGAAATTTCGCGGTAGGTGTCTTGCCCTGGCAGCCAGACTTCGAGATCATATGTCTTGCGGGCTGTCGCGCCCATGTCTCCGGCGCACAGCAGCATTTTGCGATAGGGCAGTTCGAGCGCCTTCAGGATCGATTCTGCTGCTTCGGTCATCCGCTGATGTTCTGTGTCGCTTGTGTCTGGATGGACGATGGCAACCATCTCGACTTTCTCGAACTGGTGTTGACGAATCAGGCCCTTCGTATCCTTGCCGGCCGACCCGGCTTCGCTGCGGAAACAGAGGGTCAGCGCGGTCAACCGAATTGGCAGTTGCGCTTCATCCAATATCTGCCCGCTCACACTGTTGGTCAGGCTGACCTCTGCGGTCGGGATCAGCCAGTGACCATTGGTAGTCTGAAACGAATCCTCGGAAAATTTGGGAAGTTGCCCCGTACCGTACATGGCCTGATCGCGGACCAGCACCGGTGGCGCGCATTCCTGAAAGCCGTTTTCCATGGTCTGCTGATCGAGCATGAATTGTCCGATTGCCCGTTGAAGACGCGCCATCTGCCCGCGCAGAAAGGCAAAGCGGGAACCGGACATTGCTGCAGCCGTTTCAAAATCAAGGCCCAAAGCCGGACCGACATCGCTATGCTCTTTCGGATCAAAATCAAATTTGCGTGGCTCGCCCCAGCGCTCGACCTCGACATTGTCGTCTTCATCCGCTCCGGGCGGGACGCCGTCCGCCGGCAAGTTTGGCAGCGCGGCCAACAATTCCTGCAAGCGCTCAGAAGCTTCTCGTTCTTTTTCCTCGATCTCGGGCATTTTGCTTTTCAGTTCGGCAACTTCCGCCATCAACGCCTGCGCTGCGGCCTCGTCGCCCTGCCCTTTGGCTTTGCCAATCGCCTTCGACGCTTCGTTACGGCGCGCCTGCCCGTCCTGCATCTGGGTTTTCAGCGCGCGGCTTTGCTCGTCCAGGGCGAGGATATTCTGCGCCACAGCCTCGACTCCACGCTTTGCCAGTGCAGCGTCAAAATCTTCCGGATTTTCGCGAATATATTTTATATCATGCATGGGGAATGCCTATGCCGAGCGTCTGTTTCACTTGCAAGACTGCAAAGAAAAAAGCGGCCAGATTGCTCCGGCCGCTTTTTATTGATCTTGGTGTAAGCTGCTTAGGCAGTAACTGCCTGCTTCGCTTTGCGCCGGCGGGCAAATAATGCCGCTGCCGCTGCGCCAAAAAGCAGCACAACTGGCGGCGCCGGAACATCCGTCCCACCGGTCGATCCGCCGGTGCTACCGCCGGAAGAGGAGCTTGAACTGCTGCTCGAAGAGCTGGAACTGGAGGATGTGCTGTTGCCACCAAAGCTTGAAGAGCCGCCTGTAGCACCCGAACTTGAAGAAGTTGAGCTTGAACTGCCGGAAGATCCTGAGCTGCCCGAAGATGCATGTTCATCACCCCCGCTGGAGCTGGATGAACTGCTCGATGAACTGCTGGATGAACTCGAGGATGAAGAACTGCTGCCACCGGTCGACGTGCTGGTCGACCCGCCCGTGCTGGTAACGCCACCGGTCGACGTGCTGGTCGACCCACCCGTGCTGGTAACGCCACCCGTAGACGTACTGGTGGAACCACCGCTGGTTGAGCTACCGCCCGAGGAGGTGCTGGTCGAGCCACCGCTGCTGGTTGACGAAATCACGACTGTGCCGCCGCCGCCGGAGCTGCCACCGCCAAAGAAACCACCGAAAAAGCCGCCGCTTCCGCCACCGCTGCTACCACCGATAACAACCGGGATCGAACCACCACTACTACTGATTGGCGGAGCGGGTGGAATATAGGGAGGCAGAGGAATGGCCTGTGGTGCCGGGGTCTGCGCAATCGTGACCACTGACGGTTGGCAGGCCGTCGTCGTCTTGGTCACCGTGCGGCGCGTACGCTTTATCTTGCGGGCAGGCTCGCCCTTCTTGATCGTACGGGCCCGAACCGGTTTCTTTTTTGACATCTTTTTAACGTAAGGGGCTGCCGGCGCCTCTGAAACATGGACTGCACCGCCACCGATCAAGGCTCCACCGCAGGTGCAGGCGCATAATTTTGCCAAAGCCATACGTACCGACATAATATCATCTCTCTTCCGCTGTAGACTCGATCAGAAAGCCGACTTCTCAAAGCCAATGCCTCTCTCCGCAGTCTCGACATGCATCAGAAAGACAGAATAAATGGTAAATAACAATCGCATTAACGCTGTTTCCGAGTGCCAAACGGCAAAATAAGTTAACAGTTCGTATCCATCCGCGGTTAATGTCCCGAAATGGAACTCTTGCGGACGGCTTTCTTGCAATATTATGAAATATACGGCCTTTTTGGATGACGCATCAGAGAACTTGATCCCATTCAGCCATATAAAAATATGTTCCCGGTAATCTTATTCATGTCCAAAATTTCCCAATTTCCGGATTATTGGGTGAACAGCGATTTTGCGCCTTGTTTCCAATAACTACGCTGGGTATAGGCCCGCGCTATATATGGTCCAGCCTTCCGAAATTCGGGTAGGGCATGATGTTTGGAGAGTATGTTGGCATCCTCGGTAAAAAAAGCATCCGCAAAAAATGGCGCAAATGGAGAAGATCTAGTCCTCCCCAACGGTTATGAACCGAGCGAAGACGAAGAGTTCATGAACGAGCGCCAGCTCGCTTTTTTCAGGAAGGCCCTGAAAAAATGGAAGCAGGAAATCATCGACGAATCCAAGGAAACTCTGGCGCATTTGCAGGATGGTCCGATTCAGGAAGCCGATCTCAATGACCGGGCATCGAGCGAAACCGACTGGGGGCTGGAGTTGCGGACCCGTGATCGCCAGCGCAAACTGACTTCAAAAATCGATTCGGCACTGCGGCGGATTGAAGAAGGTGAATATGGTTATTGCCAGGTGACCGGTGAGCCGATTTCGCTCGACCGGCTGAAAGCCAGGCCGATAGCGACGATGACTGTCGAAGCGCAGGAAGCGCACGAACGAAACGAGAAAATCTCGCGCGATCAGTGATATAATTTTCTGCAGCAGCGGCAAACGGGACAATCCGGGCGTCACCCCGTCGGTGACGACGTGACCTGACAGCTGAATCAAGCCAGCTTTCTACGAGAAACAATCCCAACTATTAACGAAATTTGCACCAATTTCGCCTTACTACTTCCTATGCGACACATGCTTTTACATTTACCGACCACAGGAAGCTCATGAAAGAACCTTTTGACGATAGCCTAAAAATGAACAGTCAGGCCCTCGGTCATTCGAAACGGGAGCTAGATCGTGACAGCCTGTTTCTGAAGGCGGCATTGAGCTTCGTGGATGGTGATGACTGCGGCGAGGTGCGGATTCGCAATCTTTCAGCAGGCGGCCTGATGGCCGAAGCACCGGTCCTCGCCAAGCGCGGCGACAAGGTACAGCTGGATCTGCGCAATATCGGCCAGGTCACCGGACATGTCGCATGGGTAGCCCAGGGTAGATTCGGCGTGGCATTTGATCATCCGATTGATCCAAAGCTGGCAAGACAGCCCGTCGGCCAGAAGAAGTCGGAATTGCCGCGCTATCTGCGCCAGCCTGCCAAAAAAACCCTCCCTTTGCGCAACGGACAGCGCCCCCGCTAGCCTGCGGATCAAACTTCAACATTAAGCTTGATTAGAATAACTTCTCTGCATAGGACGATTTAATCAGTCGATTAAACGGGAGCAGGACATGGCGGGACCACTAACAGGCATCAATATCATTGAGTTTGCCGGGATCGGTCCCGGCCCCTTTTGCGGCATGATGCTCGCCGATCAAGGCGCGACTGTCACCGTCCTCCATCGTCCAGGCGGTGCGCCGGATCCACGGCTCGCTCTTTCCCGTTCCCGCAATTTGGTCGAGATTGACCTGAAATCGGAAGAAGGCATCAAAACTGCCCGCGACCTGGTAAAAAATGCCGACGGACTTATCGAAGGCTTTCGCCCCGGCGTTATGGAACGACTCGGCCTGGGACCGGATATATTGCTCGCGGACAATCCCAAACTTGTCTTTGGCCGGATGACCGGTTGGGGACAATATGGGCCGCTCGCCTCTGCGGCGGGCCATGATATCAACTATATCTCCATTTCCGGCGCCCTGCATGCTTTTGGGCGGGCTGGCGAAAAACCGACTCCGCCGATCAATATGGTTGGCGATTTCGGCGGCGGCGGAATGATGCTGGCCTTGGGCATGGTTTCGGCTCTTCTCCATGCCAAAACAGGAGGCACGGGACAGGTTGTCGACTGCGCGATGACCGATGGTTCTGCCGCTTTAATGGCAATGATTTTCGACTTCCACAATATCGGCCAATGGCAAGACGAGCGGGGCGTAAATCTGCTCGATACAGGGGCGCATTTCTACGACACTTACGAAACGTCCGATGACAAATTTATCTCGATCGGGTCAATCGAACCCCAATTTTACGCAGAACTTCGGCAAGTGGCCGGTCTGGCGGATGATACGGATTTCGACGCACAAATGAATCCAAAGCAATGGCCTATGTTGAAGGAAAAGCTCACCGCTCTGTTCAAGACCAAGACTCGCGCCCAATGGTGCGAGTTGATGGAAGGAACGGACATATGCTTTGCCCCCGTGCTGTCACTGGCGGAAGCCAAGGAACATCCGCATAATGTTGAAAGGCAGACCTTTGTCGACGTCGGTGGGTTGAAGCAGCCGGCACCGGCGCCGCGTTATTCGGTTACGGTATCGGATCCGCCCAAACGACCGGCTTGAGCCGTTCCGGCGATCCTGTCGGCATAACGGGGCCCAATCGGCAGCTGTTTGCCGTCCTGCAAAATTACATAGCGCTTGCGCCCTTTGCGGCGAACCTCCGCGATACAGTCCCGCCGAACGATGGTTGACCGGTGAACGCGGACAAACAGGCCGTCCGGCAGCAGACTTTCCAGCGACCGCATTGATTGGTGCACCAGAAAGCTCCGGCCAAACAAATGTAGCCGCATATAGTCGCGTTCCGCTTCGACCCATTCAATATCCGAAACAATCAGCTGCAGCGCCCCGCTTCCATCCTGTACCCACAGACGTTGAACGGCATCCGGTTCCCGGTTGTTGTCATTGCGCGCCCGATTGGCGATAGCGCGCTCTACCGCTTCCCGCAGCAGCGACTCCTTGACCGGCTTCAACAGATAGTCGGTTGCTTCCAGTCGAAACGCCTGAACTGCATATGTGCTGTGCGCCGTCGTAAAGATAATCTCCGGCATCTGAACAAGAGACTGGCAGAACTCCGCAACTTTGAGTCCCGAAAATTCCGGCATGTCGACATCGAGCAACAAAATGTCGGGCTGTCTCCGCCTGATTTTCTCTACAGCCTGACGTCCGCCGCTGGCCAGTTCTATCTCGCCGAACAGCCGGGTCCGTTCGCACAGTGCCTTAAGCCGGGAGCGGGCAAGCGGTTCGTCATCTACAATCAATACTGATGGCGGCTCTGCGGCCATTCTCATATATCCTCGAAAATCAGGGACGGATGGGGTAGAACGATGGTTGCAATGGCCATTCCGTCCTTGCTGTTCGCCAGAAGCAGCGACGCATTCTGGCCATATAATGCTCTCAGCCGACTCTGGATATTGGTGAGACCTGTGCCGGTACCAACAACGCGATCATGGGGTTGTGCAGGCAGGATTTCGACGCGGCCGTCGTTGGCGACGCTAATCCGCAAGCGATCACCCTCAATCTGTACGGAGATGATGATATTGAGCGGCTGATCCGCACCTGACACCCCGAATTTGACGGCATTTTCGATCAGCGGCTGGATGATCAATGCCGGTATGCTCCAGTCATTTGCAGCGGGTTCAATATCGACGAAATAATGCAATCGCTCGGGAAAACGCATGCGTTCTATTTCGAGATAGCGAACCTGCTGGGAAATTTCCTGCTCCACCGTGATCATATCCTGCGCACCACCGGTCAACACCGCCCGCATATAGTCGGCCAAGTCATCGACAAGTTTCTCCGCCTGTTCATTCTGCCGATCGATAATCAGGCTGCTGACCGAGTTGAGTGCGTTGAAAACAAAATGGGGATTTAGCTGGTAACGCAACGCCCGCAATTCACTCGCCCGATTGACCCGTTCCAGCTGCCGACTGTGAACCATCATCCGCTGCACATCCTTGCTGTGCGACAGGGCCAGATATAGGGCGCCCCAGCTGGCCAGAATGAAATAGCGGGTAAACGCCTCGTCCAGAACATAGGCCCAGTCGAAGGAAGCGAAATCGACCGGATTGAGCAGATAGGACAAGTCGAACAGCGCGGCGTCATGGTCGAAGACTATCTGGTCGAGAATAGCGATATAATTGGCGAGGATCATGGTCGGCAAGGTAAGCATGAATATCGCAGCCCCCATGCCGTTTCGGCGCACGGCAATCAGCAGGCGATAGAGCAGCCAAGTGAAAGTGATGCAGATGCTGGTCATCAGGATGCGCTGGACGAACAGCGCATCTGCATTGGTCTGCGTCACATATAGAACGCGGCTGGATGCGAAAAGAAAATAGGCGCACCAGACGCCGAAAATCGACTTTATCGCAAGATCGCGATTGACGGGAAACAACCGGTTAAAAAGAGACGGCCTTGGGGCCTCGGCATTTTGCGCCGGTCGAATGGAAGAGTCCAGCTTCACGAATCCGGATTGCTGCTATTTTTATCGATTCCCCGCCCGGTGCGCCAATAGGTCGCAAAACTGGCAAGCCAGTGGCTGCCTGCATAATGGGGGGTCCGTACGGAGAGCTCTCCGGAATTGCCATGCAGGCTGGCCGATGCGAGCAGCGATCCGCGCCGCGGGTCATTGACCGGAAGCGCCGAAGCCATGCCCTCCAGCGCCCAAGCCCGTGACAGATTGAGGCCGTCCAGATGCACCAGCTTCCCGTCGGTCGGGTCGTTGACAATGCCGACGGCCAGCCAGTCGTCACTGCCATCTTCGGGAATATCCGGCAGGAAGGCCGACAGCCAGTTGGCATATTCGCCACCGTCCATGACCCGCCGCATCAGATCGGCAACCATTAGGCAGGAAGACAGGAAATCTTCGCCCGAAGGTTCATAAGCCATCGGACAGTTGCGGTCCTTGCGGTGGAAACTCAAGGCCTTGTTACGTACCAGACTGGCCATTTCAGCATCACCGCTGCGCGCAGCCCAATCGAGAAACAGGCCAAAGGCAAAGGCGGACTGATTGTGGGTCCCCAGCCGGATCGGATAAGCCAGTTTCGGCAACCAGTCCTTGATATTACCGACGATCAAAGCCTCCAGCGGCTGCAGTCGGGCAAGCCACGTCTTCGCCTGTGCTGCCTTGTCGCCTTCACCATCCGCAATCTCGCGCAATTCGGCGGTCAATTGCAAAAACCACGCGATGCCATAGGGCCGCTCGAACGCCGTCCGGTCGGCACCTTGAAAATAGGCCAGTTCGCCGGCAATTTTTTCGGCTGTAAAATTCGCTGCCAGCGCCGCGGCGATCTCGTTATCCATGTCCGGAACAAGGTCATGCCCCCACAGGCGGGCCAGCAACCAATGTCCGTGGACCGCGCTATGCCAGTCGAAACAGCCGTAGAAAACGGGAGTCAGCTTTGCCGGCTCCGCGACATCGGCGGCGCTATTCAAAACATGGCTGATCTTGTTCGGATATTGCTGGTTGATGCAATTGAGCGCGGTCCGCGCATAGGCCTGTTCGGCGCTGCGGGGCGTCAGACTATTCTCGGCCGGGTCGGGCGCTGTATTGCGACGCTCGAAAACGCCGCGTTCATCCGGCGACGATGCCTGTTCTTCCTCAGCTGATGAACAACCGGCCAATGTCGCGATCATCAGCGCGATCAGTGCTTTTCGATAGATCATCCAACGCTCTCCAAAGATCAATTTCCAATAGAGATGAATTGACCCCTTGGCAAAAGACTATAGGGCAAAATATCTTTTCCGCCATTGCCAGTTCCGGCCGGGCGATTTGCAGTGGAACAGATAATATCACGACGCAACCCGCCATATTCCTGACCGGCAGCCCCTTGCGGCATATTACAACCATGTCGCTGACCGCCAGCATCGGTCTGCTGACTATGTTCATCGTCGACTTTGCCGATCTATTCTACATCGCGCAACTGGAAGACAGCGCTCTGACGGCAGCCATGGGATTTGCCGCCACGATCCTGTTCTTCGGCACCGCTTTCTATATCGGCCTGATGATTGCCACAAGCGCGCTTGCCGCTCGCCATATCGGTCAGGGTGATCCGGGGCAGGCCCGTCGATACCTGACCAATATATTGGTTCTCAGCACGATATTGATTGTGCCACTGGCGATACTGTTTTTCGTTTTCGCCCCCGACATTCTGGAATTGGCCGGAGCGGACGGGGCGGCCAACCAGGCTGCGACCGGTTATATCCGGATCATCGCCCCATTCATGCCGTTCAGCGTCGCAGCAATGGTCTGCTCCGGTTTCCTGCGCGCTCATGGTGCAGCGCGGCGAGCGATGAACGTGACCCTGAGCATGGGCATAACCAACGCCATTCTCGACCCGATCTTCATTTTCGGCTTCGGCTGGGGAATCAATGGTGCCGCAGTCGCCAGCGCCTGCGCCGCTATTGTTTCGACGGCCTTCGCGATTTGGCCGATCGTCAAGAATTATGGTGGCTTTTACCGTTTTACACTGCCCCAATTTCGCACCGATATTCGGCCGATCATGGCGATCCTGATCCCGGCTATCCTGACCAATGTCGCCACACCGATTGGAGGCTTCATCTCCTATCGTTTCATCGCCGACTATTCCAATGACGTGATCGCCGGCTTTGCTGTCGTCGGCCGGGTCGTGCCGGTTGCTTTTTGCCTGATGTTCTCGTTGTCCGGCGCTGTGGGACCGATCATCGGCCAGAATTTCGGCGCACTGAAATTTGACCGGGTCCGCACAACGATCCAGCAGGCGACCCTGTTCGCAATCGCTTACACTCTGGTGATCTGGCCAATCCTGTATCTGCTCAGCGGACCGATCAGCGATGCATTCTACCTGGTTGGCGAAGGGCGGCATGTATTCTGGCTGTTTGCCGTCTTCCTGACACCCCTGTTCTTCTTCAACGGCATGTTGTTCATCAGCAATGCCGCCTGCAACAATCTCGGTCACCCCAGCTGGTCCACGCTGATGAACTGGCTGCGCAATACACTGGGACTTGTCCCTTTTCTCTGGCTCGGTCGCGAATATTACGGGCTGGACGGAATCGTTGTTGCCCCGGCGATTGGCGGGATAATTTTCGGCATCGCCGGTTATATGGTTGCCCAACATCTGGTGAATAAGCAGGCACGACGAAATGCGTTAACCGTTTAACATCCCGCACAGCCGCGTCCCATGTTGGAACAGCATGTTCACGTGCCGCGCAGTGCCCGCAATAATAGGCTATATCCCGCCTCACCTGCCCGCTTGGGCCAAATCAGGCATTAAAAATCTTGCGCGTACCTCCACCCTATGTTCCACATTTGAGCAGCCATATCCCAGATTATGGGCTGGGTAGCCTGATTCCGGAACGGCCGGGCGTGGCGGAAACGGTTCCAGGCGACGCAAAAACCGGTGAGGAGGCAATGGATCCCAAGCCCTCATCACCAACAAAACAGCGCAGATCCTTTGCAAAACTGACCATCCGCGAGCAAATATTGACCGCGTTTTTCCTGATTAGCCTGGTCCTGATTCCGGCAACCATGCCACAATCAAGCGTCGATGCGCAGCAGTTCAGTCCCAGTGATCCCCGATTGCAGTCGGTCGAGCGCGCAGAAGAAAATTTTGCCGGCTCCGCCTTTTATTCTATCGATCCCGATTATGCGATCCCGCAAAATTACGGCGGGTTCGGCGTGGATCCGCTCGCGGAGGCCGGAGCCGGAACGATTGACGGTTTACCGGACATATCCGGCATTAATCCGGATCAGGCATCGTCCGCACATCTTATCCGGCAGACCGCTTTTCACGGCTCAACGATAGATGATAGCCGGGCGCTATACTGCCTGGCGCAGGCGATTTACTATGAAGCCGGAATGGAACCCGATGCCGGCCAGCGCGCCGTCGCTCAGGTCATTTTAAATCGTGTCCGTCATCCCAGTTATCCAAGCACGGTGTGCGGCGTGATCTATCAGGGCAGCGAGCGGGCAACCGGCTGCCAGTTTACCTATACATGCGACGGTTCGTTGCGCCGCAAAGCGGCGAGCTTCCACTGGAACCGCGCCAAAAAGGTTGCTGCCGAAGCGCTGGCCGGAAAGAGCTACACGACCGTCGGCACCGCCACCCATTATCACGCCAGCTATGTCTATCCTTATTGGGCACCCAGCCTGCGATTCCTGGGGACCATCGGAGCGCATCGTTTCTACAGCTGGAAAGGCAATGCCGGAAAAGCCAGTGCGTTTAGCCAGAGATATAGCGGCGGAGAACCTTTGCCGGTGCCGAAACCGCGTAGTCAGGCTGCCGTACGCGACACCACACCTGCCGGTTCGCTTGACCCGATTGCGCTGGAAAAAGCCTATGAAGCGGGACGGCGCAAAGCCGCAGCTGAAGCCACCCAATCGGAAAAAGTCGCAGCGCAACTGGCCGACAATGCCCGCAGGCATGACCGGCCTGCTCCGGCGCTAGATGCAACCGCAGCCCGCTCTTATCAGGCCCCCAATTATAGCAGCGAAGCGAAAGCCAGAGGGGGCGACAAAGCCTTCGCCGGACAGGACTTGCCCGATGCCAGCCAGATCAAGCCGGAATTTCGCAACAGCGGCAGCTGGAAGAAAAAGCCTGGCGGCTAAATCGACGCGGCTATTTACCGATAGTTTCGCAGGCAACCAACAATGGGTTTCCCTTGCCATCGTCATTGACTCCCGCCTAAAGGCACTCGATTTTATTGGAAATGAAGCGGAGCGCTCTAATGGCGACGAATTGGACGGCAAATAGCTGGCGGGATTTTGAAGGGCTGCACATGCCTGAATATCCGGACGCCACAAAACTCGCGGAAACGGAAGAACTGCTTGGCAGCTATCCACCGCTGGTCTTTGCCGGCGAAGCCCGTAGCCTGAAACAGGATCTGGCGGAAGTCGCCGCAGGCAAGGCATTTTTGCTGCAGGGCGGCGATTGCGCCGAAAGCTTTGCCGAGTTTCATCCGAACAATATCCGCGACACATTCCGCGTCATTCTTCAGATGGCGGTAGTGCTGACTTATGCGTCAAAGCTGCCGATCGTCAAAGTCGGTCGCATGGCCGGTCAATTTGCCAAGCCGCGCTCCTCAAATGTCGAGGTCCAGGATGGCGTCGAACTGCCCAGCTATCGCGGCGATATTATCAATGGCATTGAATTTGACAGCAGCCAGCGCGATCCGGATCCCGAGCGGATGATCCGTGCCTATAACCAGGCAGCAGCGACGCTCAATCTGCTCCGCGCATTCTCGACCGGTGGCTATGCCAATCTCAAACAGGTTCACGGCTGGACCCATGATTTCATGGCGCGCAGCCCCTGGGCGAAAAAATTCGAGGAAATGGCCGACCGGATCGGCGAAGCGCTGTCCTTCATGGAAGCCTGCGGCATCAACCCGGACACCGTGCCGCAGTTGAAAGCCACGTCCTTCTATACCAGCCATGAAGCGCTGTTGTTGCCTTATGAGCAATGCCTGACCCGTCAGGATAGCTTGACCGGCGACTGGTATGATACCAGCGCCCATTTCCTGTGGATCGGCGACCGCACCCGTTTCGAGGGTTCTGCCCATGTCGAGTTTCTGCGCGGCATCGGTAATCCGATCGGACTGAAATGCGGCCCATCGCTGACACCGGACGCGCTGTTGAAAATGCTCGACACGCTCAATCCCGCGCGCGAACCGGGACGGATCACTCTGATCACGCGCTTCGGCCATGACAAGATCGAAAGCGGCCTGCCTCCGCTGGTCCGTGCGGTGAAAAAGTCCGGCCATCCGGTCATCTGGTCCTGCGATCCGATGCATGGCAA
The DNA here is from genome assembly GCA_963974765.1 of uncultured Sphingorhabdus sp. Taxonomy (GTDB): domain Bacteria; phylum Pseudomonadota; class Alphaproteobacteria; order Sphingomonadales; family Sphingomonadaceae; genus Parasphingorhabdus. The sequence goes on along the minus strand of CAXBEI010000001.1, from coordinate 1,143,281 downwards.
TGTCATCAAGGCAGAGAGCGGTTACAAGACACGGCCGTTCGACCGCATCCTCAGCGAAGTGCGCGGCTTTTTTGCCGTCCACAGAGCAGAAGGTACTTTTGCAGGCGGTATCCATTGCGAGATGACCGGTCAGAATGTGACCGAATGCACCGGCGGCGGCGTTGCCATCACCGATGCATCGCTCGGCGATCGTTATCATACGCATTGTGATCCGCGCCTCAACGCCGCGCAATCGCTGGAACTGGCCTTCCTGCTCGCAGAAATGCTCAATCAGGAACTGTCCGACCGCGCACGGGAAGCTGCCTGATGGTGGGAAAAACAAAGCCCGAACGGATGCGTCCGGAAGATTATGCACCAGGAGAATCGCCGATGCGTCGAGGAGTCACCTACGTCCGCAAAGAGATCGTCAGCAAAGGCGTAGGCTTCGGCAGCGCGCTGGCAATTGCCATCAGCTTCACCACGCACAAGTCGATCCTATGGGCGATCATCCACGGATTTTTCTCCTGGTTCTATGTGATCTACTACGCGCTGACCCGATAGGCCCGTAAGCGCAAAGCCTATTCGCGTGACTTTTCCGGCCCGACAGACTATCAAATCGCATTGAATGAAATCAGCGGAGAAGGTGATGATCCGATCACTCTCATGGATATTGGCGGGCGCAATGACGGTTTCTGGCTGTGCCGGACCGATACAAACCCGCGTCGAGACGCATCAGGTGATTGCCGCACCGGCACAGAAAAAATTCACCACGTCTCCATTCGATGCAGTTGTCAATCGCGATCTGTCGCTTGCCCGTGATCTGGTCGCAAAATCGCTCAACGAGAGAGGCTATGAATCTTCTCCGGAGGCACCAATCCTGGTCCATGTAGCGCTTTCCGACCGTCCAGCCGATATTGCGGTCGATGCTGGTGCCAAAGATGCCGAACAATCGATCGCTGCAGCAAAAAGCCAGAAAAGCTTCCAGTCCTGCAAGGATCACGAATATCGACTGACGGTCAATCTGTTCGATCAAGCCCGAGGGAAGAAGCTCTATTCAGGGAGCGCCGCAGAATATCATTGCAACGCTACGATAGCACAGTCCCTGCCTTTCCTGATCGATGCCGTTCTGTCCGGACTGGACCAGGAGCCGACCGATAGCCCGCGCAGCACAATCCGCACCCGTCAGGGCATTGAATGATTCAGACGGCTTGATCCTCGAGATCGGGCGCCAGAGGTAGAAGCACGGTAAAGCAGGCACCGCCATCACGGCGGTTCTCCCCTCTCACGTGACCGCCGTGCCTTGCGATCACCTTGGCAACAAAATTCAGCCCCAGCCCCGCTCCTTTTATCGATGAGTTTGCCATTCGGTCGTCGCTGGCAAAACGTTCGAACAACTGGCCCAGGATCGCCTCGGATATTCCCTCCCCCTGATCAGCAATGGCGACCGATACAAAGGGTTGCCCATCCAGTTCGGTCACCCGGATCTTTATGGTCACGATGCCGCCATCGGGGCTATATTTTATCGCATTGTCGATCAGGTTGACGAAAGAACGGTAGAGGCTGGAGGGCTCAACATGAACAAAGGCGCCATCCGACTGGTCATCGACGTCGCATCGGATGCTCCGCGCATGTCCGAGGGGCCAGAGACTGTCATTGGCCTCCTCGACCAGTTCGGCGAGCAATATATCCTCGCCGGAGAATTCGCTGGATTCTATCAGCGCCAGACCGACGAAATTGTCTGCGAGCGCGAGGGTACGGCGCGCGTGCCCTTCGATTCGGCCGTTGGTTTCATCGGACTCCCTGCCATCGAGAAGAGCCAGAATAGCCGCCTGGGGCGCGCGCATATCGTGAGAAAGCAACTGCAACACTTCTTCTCGCTGCTGCGCGGCATTGGCCACTTCCGTGATATCGGCGAGATAATGGATATACCCCCTTAGCAATCCCTCATCCGACGCCACGGGAGCGCGGCGCATGGCGAAAATTTGCCCGTCGCTCGACGTGAATTCGACATAATCCTGTTTTGTCGGCCTGCTCTTCTGATCGAGATAATCCTTAACCTCCTGAAGATCATCGGCGGAGACAAAACGATCAAGCATGTCATCCAGCGCAAGGTCCTGTGCACCGTCTGCCATACCGGACTGCGCCAGCCGGTTAACAAATGTCACCTTGCCCCTGAGATCGGTGATGAACATCGGATCGGGAAGGTTCCTGAGCGCATCGCTAATGAACCGCCGCAAATCACGGACATGGGAAATCGCATGGGTCAGTTGTTCCGCCTGACCGGTGATGACATCGACAGGTCCCAGTTCCGTGCGCATGATCGGTATATCGACGCTTGAGCGACCGAAATGCCTCAATTCGCTATCCATGAAATCGCTCGTCGCCTGCAACCGGCGCCAGCCCCAGACAGGGTACACGATCAATACGCCCAAAAGAGCCGTTCCGGGCGCAAACCAGAGCGCGAATTGCATAAGCAACGCGCTGGTCAGCAATATCGTCAGTATCAGGGCAAACGAGACAATGATCGTGGTTCGCGGACGCCATCGCCAGAATCCGAGCAGCAATATCCAGACCGGCAAAAGCGATAGCGCCAATTGCAGTGCAAAGGAGATTGGCAGGATGAAATCATCGCGTACAATCGCGCCATAAAGATTGGCCATGATTTCGACCCCGGCAAGGGTGCCGCCATCACCGAGCGGAACCGGATATTGATCGCCCATGCCGTTTGCCGTCGCACCGATCAATATGATCTTGTCTTGCACGAATGCCGCCGGAACCTGTCCGTTGGCCAATGCTGCAAAGGAGATGGATTGATATACGCCGCGCTCGGCAAAGGGCATCAGCAGCTTTTGATCACAATTGTCCAGCCGGTCATAAGCCGGAGAGGAGCCGCCTTCGACCGCCTCATAGATTTTCTCCATCAGATGGGGCCAGTCTGTCCCCGACGGCTTGTCACCAAAGCACAGATTGGCGCGGCGAACGACCCCGTCGGAGTCGAAGACCAGATTTACATGCCCCAGTCCAGCTGCAGCGTCTGTGAACGGCGCAATCGGCTGTCTCACGTCATATGCTGCACCGTTGCTGCCGGGAAAAACAAAATGCAGCGGCAGGAACAGGTTGGTAAGCCCGGCCATGGCCTGTACCAGCGCTTCATCTCCTTCGGGTTCGCCGGGTTCACTGAGCAAAATGTCGAAACCGATCGCCTTCGGTTTGCCAAGCGCCAGCTGCTCGAACAGTTCGGCATGCCGTTGCCGCGGCCATGGCCATTTCCCGAAAGCGGCAAGACTGTCTTCATCAATCTCGACAATCATTATTTCAGGTGAAGGGGCCGGCCGATCAAGGCCGGACAGCTGGTCATAAACGAGATTGTCGAAGCGCGACAGACTGTCCCAATAGCCCAGAGCCACCACCATACAGGACGCCAGCAATGCCACAGCCAGCCATTCCACACCGAGTCGCTGGCGCAATCTCATCGGCGAACTTGCCTTGGCGGAAAGTCGGTCAAGAGCCGGACCCAGACAGCTAGTTGGCCACTGTCATTTTTTCGAAATCGGTCCATTTCTCGATCGCTTCCGGATCGTCGGGATCGCTGGAGAACTGGATCACACCGACGCGCCAGTAATATTCCCCGTCCGCCAGATCCGACAGAGTGACAGTATCGGTCGACAGCCCGGCTTCATCAAGGATCGGCACAGATGTCTTGCCGTCTTTCAGGATCTGGAGCCGATAGAATCTTTCACCCTCGCCTTCGCCAAACCATTTGAAGCGATAACCGAAATCGCCAGCGTCGGCGCTGCCGCCCAGAGTGCTCAGCTGGCGCTTGAAGCTGTAAGTGGCGGGCATGCCCTCGAAACCGTCCGCAGCCAGTGCGGTTAGCTTGGCGAAATAGCGTCCGTTGGGGATTGTCGGCAGTTCCACCACCGCGCCCTGCACCTTTGCTTCTGCGACGACATCCACGAAACCGGCATCGGATGCGATGCTGATGCGATGACCGACGGCTGATTCGCGCGGTTCGACGGCGAATAGCAATACCGTCTCCGACTGCACTTTCGCGGGATCCAGTAGTTCCGGTGGTGGCAGCAATTCCGCTTTCGCAAGCGCTCCGCTCACCGTCGCGGCTGCGCCGGTACCGGCCGGTACTGAAACCAACTTGGCGCCATTCAGGCTGTCGCCCGCTGCGACGACCACTTCGCCCTCAACCGTTTCGGAAAAGGCCGTGCCGGAAACTTCATCCACTCTGGTGCGATAGTCGGTGCCGCGCACGGCAGAGACCGCAACCGGGGTGCGAACACGATAGCGGTCGGCCTTCTTGCCCAGAGGCGCTACTTTCGAGCGGATACGACCCTTGTCGACGGCTATTTCATAATCAATGCTGTCGGTCAGCAGGATATGGCGCAGACGGGTAATCCGGACATGGCTGTTGGATGGCAGGGAAACTTGCGATCCATCTTCCAGTTGCAGCGTCATAAAACTCCGCGCTGCCGTCTTTATATCACTGCCCTCGCCAATATTCAGTCCGCGGACCGGTGCCAGATTCCGGCCACTGGAAGCAATGGAAACACTTCCTCGAAACGCGCTCAACTTGGCCTCGCTCGGGCGATATTTCAGCAACGAGACAGGAATGCGCAGGGATGTACCGACCGGCATCTGGCGGGGATCGGCGATACGATTGAGCCGCTGCACGGCGACATAGTCGGACCACTTGCGCAGATAATTATTCGCCAAGCCAAACAGCGTGTCACCGCGCTTGAAGACATAGGTGATTTGCTCGGCATCGGATTTTTTCTGAGCGGCGGCTTCATTGGGCGCAAAGGCTAAAGCGCAAATGAACAGCGCGACCAAAAGGCGAAGGCCCGATGAAGGTATCCAGTTCCGGAATTCTTCAAACACAATTACCCTCCGTTGCTGAACGTCTCCAGTCTGTAGCCATAGCCGAAAACGGTGAAAATCCGAAACCCGTTTTCCGGTTTCAGTGAAAGCTTGGATCGAATCCGCGAAACATGCATGTCGAGAGTGCGGGTCGCGAGATGCGCGTTGGTGCGCCAGACGGTCTCCATGATATATCGCCGCGACAATGTACGGTCACGGTTGCGGAACATCAGATCGGTAAGCTCGAACTCTTTTGCGGTCAGCGCGATTTCCTTGTCGCCATGCCTGACCGTCTGTTCGATACGATTGAGCAGATAGTCACCATATTCAGCCGTGGTTTCCATTGCCGACGCGCCGCTATTTCTGCGCAACAGGGCGTTGATCCGGGCCGCAATGACATTCTTGTCTTCGGGTTTGGTAATATAATCATCGGCACCGGCATTGAGGGCATCGCTGATATCCTGCTTCGCCGTGCGGCTGGTCATCATGATCACGGGCGGACGGTCTTCAACCGCGCCCTCCATCCATTGCAATATTTCCAGGCCATTTTTGCCGGGCATGTTCCAGTCGAGGATCACCAGGTCAAACGTGTCGCGCAACAGGGCGTTGGAAAGTGCTGTCCCATCAGGGTAACCAGCATAGACATAGCCCTGCCCTTCAACGATTTTTCCCAGAAACTCGATAATTTCGGAATCATCGTCCGCTATCGCTATACGCATTTTTAATTCTCCCAGCGGCCAACTGACCTTGATACGGTAACATTGCTTTTAATCATCGCTTTATGATTTGGGTTTTACTATCATTTACAGGAGGTTTACCAGAAGTTTGGGCTCCTATTTACAACCGTTTACATATTCGCTTCTTGAATGACGCTTGATACGGGACCCGGTGATGGGGAGGCACTGCCATTTCTGAGGTGATAACCGGCAAAGCGAATTGGCAACCTCCGCAGACCGGACACAGTCGCTGCAGCATAAAATCCGCTATGTTCGGGATTTTCACCGCTATTCGGGCTCACTTTTGACCGGGTCGAAATGTTCCTGACCGATCACGGCCATGGCGTCAGCCCCTTCCGCGAAACAATCGTCACAGAAGGCACCGGACTGAAAACTCCCGTTTACAAATAGCCGAAAGGTCATAGTACAGCTTTCTTGCAGTGGGATCTGGAGACTAGAATTCCCAATCCAGCTCCAATCTGAATTGCACATCGGGTGTTTTGCGGGTCAACGGAGCAAATGCCGACAATTCGAAGGACGGAACAAAGCTGCTCTCTTCCGAAGAGGCACTGAAAACCGGCCCCAGCCAATGCCGGCCCTTCGCTTCGCCAGAAAGTTCGCCGCCGCTCTCCACGCCCAATGCGAAATTGTAACCAACCACATGATCGACCCGCCCGACATAGCTGGTCGAGAGTTCCGACCAGTCGCCCGGCTCACCGGATATGATCAAATTGACAATAAGGTCGATCTTGTCGCCTTCATGTTCCGCAACAAGACAGGTTTCAAATCCGACATCGCCCGATCGATCGAAAAGACCACTGCTGATGCCGGAGCAATTCTCGCCCGGCCATCTAATGTACAGCCTCAGGTCCACAAATTAAGTCGTGAAAAAATTCCGGTATTTGGCAAGTTAACGTGGAACTGGTCGCAAATGCAGCGGATAAATCCGCCCGCCATCGCTCCGTGATGAAAGTTGGTTGGGGTGGCAGGATTCGAACCTGCGCATGGCGGCATCAAAAGCCGCTGCCTTACCACTTGGCGACACCCCAATATTGCCGGCCCGTTCGTTACCGGGCCGCGCTGGTGAACGGGCCTATTATCCAGTTTGCCCGCAGGGGGCAAGAGGCAGTTGTAACTAAGCTTCGAACAGTTGTTTGACCCAGCCGTGATCATCCGGCGCAACGCCGCGCTGGATATCAACCAGACGCCGTCGCAATTTTTCGGTCAACTGGCCGGGCCCACCGCCGCCAATGGTGAATTCACCCTCGGTGGACTTGACGGTGCCGACTGCGGTGACAGCCGCTGCGGTGCCGCAGGCAAAGGTTTCGATCAGCTTGCCGCTGGCTGCATCGGCTTCCCATTGATCGATGGCATAAGGTTCTTCCACCACCGTCAACCCCTCTTCTCGGGCGAGGGTGATGATCGAATCGCGGGTAATGCCGGGCAGGATTGTTCCGCCAAGCGGCGGCGTGATCAGCCTGCCGTCGTCCATCACGAAGAAAAGATTCATGCCGCCCAGTTCTTCGACCCACTTGTGCTCGGCTGCATCGAGAAAGACGACCTGGTCGCATTGTTTCTCGATCGCTTCGGCCTGGGCCACCAGGCTGGCAGCATAATTGCCGCCGCATTTTGCTGCGCCGGTGCCGCCCGGTGCTGCCCGGCTATATTGTTCGGACACCCAGATGCTGATCGCCGACGCGCCGCTCTTGAAATAGCCGCCGGCGGGTGAGGCGATCACCAGATAGAGATATTCCTTGGCCGGACGAACGCCGAGAAACACTTCGCTCGCGAACATGAAGGGACGCAGATAGAGCGAACCGCCCTCGACCGAGGGGAACCATTCGCGGTCGATATCGACCAGCGCCTCGACCGAGTCGAGGAACAGTTTTTCCGGCAATTCCGGCATCGCCATTCGCCGCGCCGACGCCCGGAACCGTTTGGCATTTTCTTCGGGACGGAACAGCGCCGTAGCGCCGTCGGCGAGACGATAGGCTTTCATGCCTTCAAATATTTCCTGGGCATAATGCAATACCGAGGATGCGGGATCCATCAGGATCGGCTCGCGCTTGGTGATTTTGGCATCATGCCAGCCTTCGGTTTCTGTGTAGCGGATCATCGCCATATGATCGGTGAACAATGTTCCGAAACCCGGGTTCTCCAGCAGTTTCATGCGCTCGCTGGCATGCACCGGCGTTGCACTTGGCTCGAGGTTGAATTTCAGGCTATTTATGTCTGCCATTTTTTGCCGCCTTCGCTGTTATTCATGCCACCATTGGAAGAATTGGAAGCATGTTTCAATTGCCTTGCAATCCCCTAATCAGCCTGTCAAGATACGTCAACATGACTGACGTATCTCGCCCTGCCATTTCCCCCGGAGCCTCGCCGCTTTTTCTGCGCGAGGACGAAGTCCGGCGTGGCGTAGAGCTGCTCTATTTTGGCTATACGCGACTGACCAACTCGATCGATCAGGAGCTTGGACAACAGGGACTGGGCCGGGCGCATCACAGGGCTTTATATTTCATTGCGCGGCAACCCGATCTGACCGTCGGGGAACTGCTAAAATTGCTGGCGATCACGAAGCAGTCGCTCGGCCGGGTGCTGAAAGAATTGCAGGACCGGGACTTCATACTGACATCCCCCGGCATCGTCGACCGTCGCCAGAAATTGCTGCGCCTGACCGAAAAGGGCGCCACACTGGAGGCGGAACTTTTTCGCCAGTTGCGCGAAAAACTTTCTTCCGCTTATGTTTCGGCCGGACAGGAATCGGTCACCGGTTTCTGGCATGTTCTGGAAGGCCTGGTGCCGGATAGCGACCGTAAAATGGTGTTCGATCTGCGCGGCGATAACGGCTGAGGCCCGGACAAGCATCGCGGGCGGCGCAACCGATACCCGCCATTGAATTCACAAAATCCTGATCAGATTGCCGCTTGCGGCCTCAGGCTTCGCCGATCGTATCGACCATCGCATGTTTGATCGCATCCTGCGGGCTCTTGTCGCTCCACAAGACGAACTGGAAGACCGGGTAAAAACGTTCCCACTCTTCAATCGCCAGATCGACAATCGTCTGCGCCTGGTCAAGGCCCAGCATGCCGCTGCCGCCGAGCAAAGTGGCATGGCGGAACAGCAGGATATTATTGTTCGACCAAAGATCGAAATGCCCGAGCCAGAGCTGCTCGTTGATCAGTCCGAGCGTTTCGTAAATAACGGTGGTCTTTTCGTCCGGAACCCGGATTTCCGGTAGCAACAGGATTTGCAGGACGTGATCCTCGTTCCGCCAGACGGCGCGCATCTGGTAACTGGTCCAGTTGCCCTTTATCTCGACTGACAGTTCGTCGTCGCCGACATGATCCACCGACCAGCCGCGCGCCTCGAAAAAGGCCGCCAGCATGTCGACGGGCGGCGCTTCATCCTGATCAAGCTCTTCCCATTGGTCGTCAAGCATCGCGGTTCCAGATCCTTTGCAGATAAAAGCCTAGTGGCCCACTCGCCGGATCAGGGCAAGGCAAGCAGACATCGGCCTTCACATTGTTTGTGGGAACGCTGTGGATAATGAACGGCGATTGATCGCTGATCAGCGTGGCGATCAGCCCTCGGTTTTGGGAGCCGCTGCCTTGGGTGCAGCCGCTTTCGGCGCTGCTGGCTTGCGTGCGGCGGGCTTGACGGTGGCCGCACGTTTCGCCGCAGGTTTCTTGGCCGGTGACACAACGCCCTTTTCCAGCGCATCAAGACGCTTCTTCAACGCATCTGCCTCAGCTCGTGCCTTGGCCGCCATTTCCTTGACCGCTTCAAACTCGTCGCGCGATACAAAGTCCATGCCGCCGAACCATTCCTTGGCCCGCTCTCTGGCACCGGATTCAGCTTCGCGGCCGACGCCGGCCACGGTGCCCGCAAGCCCGTTCAGGACTTTAGAAATATCATCGAAAAAACGGTTCTGGCTTTGCATTTCATTACACTCCGTCATGGCCCCTTGGAGCCTGAAAAAAATATCACGCTATATCTGGGTTCTCGCAGCCGGAACCACAAGGGTTTCCGCACCGGGATTCAACCATTCAATCTGCTTGTTGAGCACCGCGGCAAAACATAGCCATGCAAGATAAGGCACCATCAGCCACGCTGCGGCCTTGCGGACACGGCCAAAGACCAGGGTCGTACCCAAGGCCAGCAGGAAAATGATGACCAGCAGCCAGAAGGCGGCACCGACCTGATGCATGCCGAAAAACAGCACCGGCCAGAACAGGTTGAGCGCATATTGTACAAGATACAGGATGATAGCCGGTCCCCGCAAAGGCGCGCCGCGGGCATGCAAGACCATCGCGAAGGCGGTTCCCATCATCACATAGAGCAAGGCCCAGGCAGCACCGAATACCGGTCCGGGCGGTTGCGCGTCTGGCTTGGTCAAGGCCTGAAACCAGCGATTCTCCTCGCCGGAATTCGCGAACTGGCTAAAGGCAAAACCCAGGAGAACGGTGATCGGCACGACAAACAATATCCAGCGCAGCAAGGACATTCGTAGCTGGCCTTTTGAAGCAATCTGATTCATGCGCGCATCATCCTTGATCGAAAATTTCACGAATCGTCCGAGCCGCTTTCCGCCCGAAGCTCCTTTGTTCTAACAATTTCCTGACATTTGGCTAGCGTTATGCCGCCGAATCCCCGGGGCTGCAAATCCGCCTATCTACTGTCCCCGCTCTTGGTATTATCGTCCATCATCGCCATGTTGGCTGGACGGCAAGATCCGGATAAAACGGAGCAAACCATTGATTGTTAGAAATAGGACTGGCTGCTAGGCGCTTTCTCATGAACGATAAAACCAATTCCGTCGAAAAAGACACCCCTCCCGCACCGCTCAAAAAAATTGGAAATCTGCGGATGGTGTTCGATCGCGCCGTCGCATATCCGAAGCAAATTGCCTTTGCGTTGCTGGCTCTGTTCGTTTCCGCGATGGCCACGCTGGCGATACCCGCTGGCTTCAAAACCATAATCGACAAAGGCTTCATGGCCGGGAACGGTGATATCGCCCCCTATTTTCAGGGCCTGTTAGGCATTGTCGCGGTTCTGGCTGTCGCGACCGCCTTCCGCTTCTATTTTGTCAGCTGGCTCGGCGAACGGGTTGTTGCCGATTTGCGGCTCGCCGTACAGGCCAACCTGCTGCGTCTGGCTCCGGGATTTTTTGAAGAGAACCGGCCATCGGAAATCGCCTCGCGGATGACCTCCGACACCGCGATCATCGAACAGGTGGTGGGGACGACCGTGTCGGTCGCCTTGCGTAATATCGTGATCGGCGTTGGCGGGATCATCTATTTGTTCACGCTTGCCCCTGCGCTGACCGCCGGCCTGCTGCTTGCCATTCCGGTGATCATATTACCGATCGTGTTTATCGGCCGGAAACTGACCAATGTTTCGCGATCCAGTCAGGACCGGGTGGCGGACGTCGGCGCGATGATTTCCGAAGTGTTGGGCGCGATGAAAATTGTTCAGGCCTTCGGTCAGGAAAAGCGCGAGCATGAACGGTTCAGCGGCGCGGTCGAATCCACTTTCGACACTGCCAAACGCCGGATACGGCTGCGCGCGGCGATGACCGCGATTGTTATCGGCCTGATCTTCACCGGCATCACCATGCTGATGTGGCGCGGCGCGATCGGCGTGTCAGAAGGCAGCATTTCCGGCGGCACCATCGCCGCCTTCGTGATCACCGGCGGCCTGGTAGCGGGTGCCTTTGGCGCACTTACCGAAGTCTATGGCGATCTGTTGCGCGGCGCCGGAGCAGCCGGCAGGCTGGCGGAATTGCTATCCGAGAAGCCGGGCATTGCCGCTCCCGAAAATCCGATTGCCCTGCCCGTGCCATCGCGCGGACAGATTGCGTTCGACAATGTAACATTTTCCTATCCAACCCGCCCCGATACCGAGGCTCTGGTCAATTTTTCGCTGACTGTATCGCCCGGCGAGACAGTCGCCGTGGTCGGGCCGTCCGGTGCCGGTAAATCGACCCTATTTCAGCTGGCCCAGCGCTTTTACGATCCGCAGAGTGGCTCGGTGCGCATCGATGGTGTCGCCCTGCCATCGGCCGATCCATCGGAGATCAGGCAGCGTATGGCGCTTGTACCCCAGGAAACGGTATTATTTGCCGCTTCCGCCCGCGACAATTTGCGCTACGGCAAATGGGAAGCGACCGACGAGGAAATCTGGGAAGCGGCCCGCGTTGCCAATGCGGAAAAGTTCCTCCGCGCCCTGCCCGAGGGACTGGACAGCTTCATGGGCGAAGCGGGAACGCGGTTGTCCGGCGGCCAGCGCCAGCGTATCTCGATCGCGCGTGCGCTGCTCCGCAACACGCCGATTCTGCTGCTCGACGAAGCCACGTCGGCGCTCGATGCAGAAAGCGAAAAGCTGGTGCAGGATGCGCTTGATCATTTGATGCAGGACCGGACAACGATCGTCATCGCCCATCGTCTGGCCACCGTAAGATCGGCCGACCGTATCATCGTGATGGACGAGGGCAGGATCGTGGAACAGGGCGACCATGACAGCCTGATCGCCAAGAACGGGCTCTACGCCCGGCTGGCCGATTTGCAGTTTAGCAGCGCCGAAACAGGCTCGTCTAAGATAACTGCCTAGAACCAGGGCCCGCTACGGGCTCGGGGCCTCGACATCACTTCGGCAATAATCGTCGCCAAGAGAGCGCATATCTCCGGTCCTTGAGGGCCGCTGCCTTGCTGTGTCCCCATGCAGACAGCCGACTTGCCCCTGAGCACCGTCCTGGACGTCAGCAGACCGCTCTCCCCTTCGACCCTCCACTGTAAGCGATGGGCATATGTCCAGAAGGCCATGCCCCCTATCATCCCGACGCTTCAGGCACAAAAAAAGGGCCGCGACAAAATATCGCGGCCCCATATCTGTTTCTGGCTTTAGAACCTAGTTCGGTGAACGACTTGCCTTGCCGAAGCTGCCATATTGTTCGTTACCGACAAAGCCGAATTTGGTCACGCCGCTGTCCTTGATCACCGCCAAAGTGCGGTCAGTGGTCAGATAGGCGCTCAACGGATCGGGCTGGAACTGCAGTTCTGGCTCCGGAACCATCGATTTCGTCTGTGCCAGATATTGTTTAACCTGGTTCAGCGTAACCGGGGTATCATTCCAGATGACCTCGTTTGTCGCCGTAATTCCCAGACGGTTTTTGATCGGATCTACCAGGGGTTGATCTTGCTGACTGTCATCAGCGACCGGCAGGTCGATTTTTACCGCGTGCGTTTGCACAGGAATTGTGATGATGAACATGATGAGAAGAACCAGCAAGACGTCGATGAGCGGCGTCGTGTTCATCTCCATCATTGGTTCGCCATCATCGCTTCCGCCACTCATAGCCATTCGTGCGTCTCCTTAACCTTCAATAACTCAAGTTGCCGGTCGAACTATTCGACAACGATCGGTGTGGAAATAAAGCCCACTTTTGCAAAACCGGCGCGTTGCATGGTGTAAATTGCGCCGCCGATGCACTTATATGGTGTATTAATGTCACCGCGAATATGGACTTCCGGCATATCTTCCGGCGTCATGTTCTCGACTCCACCATAGGATTCAATCTGATCCTCCAGTTGTTTCACCGCTCTGGTGACAAGTTCGGTAGAATCCACCGGGGTCGTGTTCCAATACACGCGACAGTTGCCGCCTGGAGTGGCTCCTGAATATCCTTCTTCGCCCGGGTCACGTCCTGCGGCATCCGTTGTCGTGATCGACAGCAGCACATTTTCCTTCTTTGTCGTTGTCACTTCAAAGGGAAGTACCGGGAGTTCGAGTTCTACGCTCTGGATAACCACCGGAACCGCGATCAGAAAAATGATCAGCAGCACCAGCATAACGTCCACGAGTGGGGTAGTATTAATGTCGGATAGAGGAGTTTCCTCGCCGCTACCGCCCCCAACATTCATCGCCATAGGATTTTATCCTCTCAAAACTAAACATCTGAAGGAAGCGAAGGCCTCCTCGTCGTGCGTTGGCCGGGTTGCTGCGCCAGATGCGGCAGTCAACCCGGCCTCCGGCTTATTTCTTTGCGACTGGTGCAGCTGGTTTCGCAGCAGGCTTAGCAGCAGCGGAAGTTTTTGCGATTGGCTTAACGCCGCCATCCGAAGCCATATAGCCCAGAACGTCGTTGGAGAATGCAGCCAGCTGTTCGGAGATACGCTTGTTGCGTCCCTGCAGCCAGTTGTAAGCCAAAACGGCGGGAACAGCCACGCCAAGACCAAGTGCGGTCATGATCAGTGCTTCACCAACAGGGCCAGCAACAGCATCGATCGATGCCTGACCAGCGATACCGATTTTGATCAGTGCGCGATAGATGCCGATAACCGTACCGAACAGGCCGATGAACGGCGATGTTGCGCCAACCGTAGCCAACCAGGGCAGTCCGGTTGCGAGCTTGGACTTGATCAGATCCTGCGACCGTTCGATCGATCCGTGCAGCCAGTCATGCGCTTCAACCGGGTCGGTCAATTTGGCGTGATCGGAATCAGCCTTGATCGCATCGTCAACGATCTGACGGTAAGCGGAATTCTTGTCGAGCTTGGCAGCGCCTTCCTTAAGGCTTCCGGCACGCCAGAATGTCGCGCGCATCGCATCGCCCTGCTTCATGACTTTATTCTGTTCGAACAATTTCGAAAACAGGATGTAGAAAGAAGAGACAGACATGATCGTCAGAATTGCGAGAACAGACCAGGCGATAACACCACCCTGCTGCATTGCTTCCCAGAAACCGAAAGCGTTTTGTGGTGCTGCGGAACCAGCGGCCAAAATTTCAATCAACATTTTAACATTCCCCTCAGGATAAACTAATTGCAAAAAAACTGTTGCAGGAAGGGCAACTCGCGATGCCCTCCCCAATTTACATTATTTGGGTATCTGCCAACGAACGGCGTTGGAGTAATAACCTGTCGTCTCATTACCGTTCGCGTCCAGAGAAGGCCTGAACCGCGCACGACGCGTCAGGTTTTTGCAGGCAGCCTCATCCAGATCAGGATGGCCGCTAGAACCAGTGATCTGACAATCAGTTACCCGACCATTTGCGCCTACGGTCAACCGGAAACGCGTTGTTCCTTCACGCTCCTCGCGCAGAGCCCGCGAAGGATAGTCATTCGCATTGGCCCAGTTCCCAGGATTGCCACGAGGCTCTGGGTTGGCCCGCTGCGGCGGAGGCGGAGGAGGCGGTGCTGGCGGAGGTGCAGCAACGACCGGCGCTGGCCGGGGCGGAGCCACAGGCACTGCCTGAATCACCGGACGAGGAGCAACCACGGGCGCCACGATCGGCGGCGGCGTCACCACTGGAGGTGGTTCAATCGGCTGCTCTGGTGGCGGCGGTAGCTCTTCCGGCTCTTCCGGTGGAACTTCTTCATCAATGTCAATCATATCCAGCTGCGATGCAACCTTCTTGACGGCAGTATAGGCTAGCCCAGTGACCAGCGCATAGCCAAGTAACAGGTGAATGATTACGACAAGAACGATCGATATGATCTTGTTCGAACTCATCTCTTGGTCAGCATAAGCCATTCAGAAATGTAACTCCTTTTTCCCCATCACGAAGGTAGTATACTCCATTGCTGAAGTTCCAGACAAAGATCGAGAGGCTTGGAAAACCATCGCGACCCTTATTATCCCCATGACAACTTTTCGTTCGCTTGAAAGCCATCTTAAATTTGTTTTAACGTGCTAGTTCGGCGCAGGCAATCGCTTTGTTGGTTCAGGGTCGATTAAGCTGTTAAAGAACTAATATAAGGGCTAAAAACTGCCATCCTTTTAACGCTGAGTCAGGGAAAATCATGCGCTTTTTAACGATATTCGCCTTCACGCTGTTTTTGTCCCAAATCGCGGACATTCCAGCGTTTGCGCAGGTTTTCGAGGATGGCGATACATTACAATATGCCGACATCGCCGACCTCAGCGCGGACAGTTCGATTATAGCCCATGTAACGGTTAAAAAAGCGATTAAAGTTGCCCCTGAACGCGCGCCAAATGCGCCCGCGGGCACGCAGCGTTTTTATATAATAGCATCGACCAACGCTCTGATTCGCGGTGACGGAGGGGTCGGCGAGACGATTCGTTATGTAATAGATCTGCCCCTCGACGCTCGCGGACGGGCACCGAAGATAAAGAAAAAACCATTCATCATATTTGGCCGTCGTGCGCCCGGCGGCGGCGACAATGTGCAACTGGTTGCGAAAGACGCGCAAATCGCCTGGACACCGAGCCGCGAACAGCGCGTCCGTTCGCTGGTCCGCGAACTCGTTGCTTATGATGCCCCGCCTTCTATCTCCCAGATCGCCAGTGCCTTTCACGTGCCCGGCACCATCATCGGCGAAGGTGAAACGCAGATTTTCATGGAAACGGATAGCGGGTCGACGATTTCGATCACCGTGCTGAAGCGGGCTGGCCAGCAAAAATTCTGGGCCGTCTCGCTGGGCGAGATTGTCGACGAGGCCGCGCGCGCGCCCGTCAGAAACAGCCTGCTCTGGTACCGCCTGGCCTGTTTCCTGCCCCGCCAATTGCCTGCCAGCGCATTGGCCAGCGATTCACCGGCCAATGCACAGCAGGCGCGCAGCGACTATCAGATGGTGCTGGGCGATCTTGGCAACTGCCCGAGATCACGTCAGCCCTGACCCGGCCGAACTAGTACTGGTATTCGCCCAAGGCGGCGCTAATAAGGCGCCAACAATCTCACCAAAACGCAAAGAGGCTTATCACCATGACTGCTCCGCTACGCATCGCGCTCGCTGGACTGGGCACCGTCGGGACCGGCGTTATCCGGCTTATTGAAGAAAATGGTGCGATGATCGCACAGCGGGCTGGTCGGCCTATTGTCGTCACCGCCGTTTCTGCCCGTGACCGCAATCGTGACCGCGGCATCGATCTGGGCGCCTACTCATGGTGCGACAAGACCGAAGATCTCGCGGCGCATGATGATGTCGACTGCGTTGTCGAACTGATCGGTGGTTCTGACGGCACGGCGCTGGAACTGGCACGCAAGAGCCTGGCCTCTGGCAAGTCGTTCGTCACCGCCAACAAGGCAATGATCGCCCATCACGGCATGGAGCTGGCCAAGGCCGCAGAAACCGCGAATCTTTCGCTGCGCTATGAAGCCGCGGTTGCCGGCGGGATACCGGTGATCAAAGGGCTGCGCGACGGCGCTTCGGCCAACCGGATCGAGCGCGTCTATGGCATTCTCAATGGCACCTGCAATTATATCCTCACCGCGATGGAAAAACACGGTCACGCCTTTGACGATGTGCTGAGGGAAGCACAGGAAATCGGCTATGCCGAAGCCGATCCCGGCTTTGACATCGACGGTGTCGATGCTGCGCACAAGCTCGCCATATTGGCGGCTCTGTCGTTCGGCAAAGCGCTCGACTTCGAAGGCGTGGAGATAGACGGCATTCGCCACATCATGGCGGCGGACATCGGTCAGGCCAAGGCTTTGGGCTATCGCATCCGCCTGCTCGGCATGGCGAGAATCGATGACGGAAAACTATTCCAGCGGGTAAATCCCTATCTGGTGCCCGAAAGCCATCCGCTCGCTCATATAGAAGGCTCTACCAATGCGGTGGTCGCCGAAGGCAATTTTTCCGGTCGCCTGATGTTCCAGGGCGCTGGCGCCGGCGAAGGGCCAACGGCCTCTGCGGTCGTCGCTGACTTGATCGATATCGCCCGCGGAGATGCCGGTACGGTATTCGCCGCGCCCGCCAGCAAGATGGAACCCTGCGAGCGCGCCGAAAGCGGCAACCGGATCGGCAAAAGCTACGTCCGCTTCATCGTCGCTGACAAGCCCGGGGTACTGGCGGAAATCACCGCAGCGATGCGCGATGCCAATGTGTCGATCGAGAGCCTGATACAGACCGCGAAAACCGACGAAGGATCGGTGCTGATCTCTATGGTCACGCACGACAGTCGTGAGCGCAATGTCTCAGAAAGTCTGGCCGCCTTGTCCAGCTCTACCAGTTTGCAAGCCGCTCCGGTGGTGATGCATTTGCTCAGCGATCAGGACTGATCAGTCGCCGGTCAGGACACCATCACGATATTGCTGTTGATAATCTTCGGTTGGGACCTCATCCGTTTCCATACCAGCGATCTTTTGTAGCCCATCCAGGATCCGTCCGCTCGTCCCATTGCCAACAACGGATTTTAGCCGTTCGATAGAACAGTTACTATCCTGTAGCGCAACTCCGCAACTCGATGAAGCCACGCGGGAGGAATCCGCCGCTGGAATTTCTCCACGCTGCGGTCCACCATTTTGATTTGGTCCGGCCAATTCGGGAAACGGCAACCGTTGCAAGCGATCAATCTCGGGAAGGCCGCAAACGACAATTTCGTCGCTGGAACGATAGAGAAGGCAGCCATCAGCATCGACCGCAACCATTTGCCTCGCATGTTCCATCATCTGGGTGGTCCGGTCTCGAGCCAGATCAATTTGACCGTAAGCTGCAGAAGGGATCAGGAAAAGGATAAGAATAACCTGTCTCGACATTGTAATATCGCTCCCCTATCGAGGGTCCAAATTTGCACCTTATAGAAGGACTAATCGATAATATGCCACAAGCAAGCGACATATTGGACCGCGTACTGGTTATGGAAATGGTCCGCGTTACCGAAGCGGCAGCAATTTCAGCGGCCAATCTGATCGGCCGCGGCGACGAGAAAGCAGCCGATGCTGCTGCCGTGGAAGCGATGCGCGCTGCGCTGAACGAACTGGACATATGCGGTACCGTGGTTATCGGCGAAGGCGAACGCGACGAGGCACCGATGCTGTTTATCGGCGAGAAAGTCGGACGCGGCTGCGAAGGCGATTCGCCCGCTATTGATATCGCGCTCGATCCGCTGGAAGGCACGACGATCACGGCCAAGGCCGGCGCCAACGCGCTCGCTGTTCTTGCGATCGCGGAAAAAGGCAATCTGCTGAACGCCCCCGATGTCTATATGGACAAACTGGCCGTCGGGCCGGGCTATTCTCCCGACATTATCGATCTCAACAAATCGGTTACCGAAAATGTGACCGCTGTTGCCAAGGAAAAAGGCGTCGAACCATCCGAAATCATCGTCTGCGTTCTTGATCGGCCGCGGCACGACAAGATCATCGCTGAATTGCGCGGCATCGGCTGCGGAATCATGCTGATCCCGGACGGCGATGTCGCTGGCGTAATCGCAACGACCGACGAAGATACGACCGTCGACATGTATATGGGCAGCGGCGGCGCTCCAGAAGGCGTGCTCGCGGCAGCCGCGCTGCGCTGCGTTGGTGGCCAGTTCAAGGGCCGACTGTTGTTCCGCAATGATGACGAACGTCAGCGCGCCTATAAATGGGGCATTGAAGATCTCGATAAAATCTATGATCTGAAAGAACTGGCCAAAGGCGATGTGATTTTTGCCGCAACCGGCGTTACCCATGGTTCCCTGCTGGAAGGCGTCAAGAAATTGCGCGGCGGCAAGATGACCACGGAAAGCGTTGTCATGCGCGCTTCTTCCGGTACCGTGCGCTGGGTGAAGAGCGAACATCGCCAGAGCTGACTATGAACCTCTCAGGCCTTCTGACGCTAAAGCGTGTTGCGTCACAGGCCAGATGGACGATTCTTGCTTTGCCTTGGCTGATCGCCGGGTGCGTGACACCGGTTGAATATGGGGAAATTCCGCATTCCGCCTATGTCGCACCCGAGCGATGCAATCCGGCGGCGAGCGATCAGGTCGACAGCAACGACAAGCCGTTATTCTTCGTCACCAGCCGGCTACCGAACTGCCTCACCGAGAATATCAGCCTGCTGAATCATCGCGGAGACAAAATACGCTATGGCCGCTTCGCCGGACCGCGAGACGTCGAGCGGGAACCGGGCAAGACTGTCCGCGCCATTCCCCTCGCCTTCTCCGATTCGCAACAATGGTGGGCGAATCTTGCCAGCAGCATGAAAGCTGCGGATGGGCGCGTGCTGCTCTATGTCCACGGCTATCGCGAAACTTTCTTCACCAGTTCACGAGATACGGACCAGATAGCACGACTGGCCAATTTCAGCGGTCCCGCCATTCAGTATAGCTGGCCTTCGCAGGGTGCCCTGTTCAAATATCCGGTCGACGAAACCAATATGTATTGGGACGAACGCAATTTTCGCAAATTCCTGATGCAATTGGCGCAGCTGGAAGCGACGAAGGAAATCGTCCTCATTTCCCATTCGCTCGGCGCGCGGCTGGTTCTGCCATCGGTGGAATATGTCGATCGCAATGTCTCCAATGGCGATTCGAGCGTCATTTCGAACATCATTCTCGTCTCACCCGATGTCGACACCCAGGATTTTGAACGCGACATTGCCGAAGAGATACTCTCGGACCGGCGCGTCCGGAACGACCGAAGAATCACGGTTTACGCCTCGATAAAAGACCGGGCTTTGTCCTTGTCTGACGGGATACACGGCTATCCACGCCTCGGTTATCCCCGATGTTTCGATCCCTTTAAAGCGGCGGATCTCAAGGCCCGGAACCTTCCCGAGCGTTGCTATGCCGCGCATCCGAAATATACCGAGGCGGTTGACAAGGCGGCGTTGACCATCATCGACACGACCGCTGTCAGCCGCGGCCGAACCGGCCACAGCAATTATCTGCAAAGCGCGCCGGCCTGTCGGGATTTCGCTGCGGTGGTTAACGGCGAAAGAAAGCCGGAGGGAC
The DNA here is from genome assembly GCA_963974765.1 of uncultured Sphingorhabdus sp. Classification (GTDB taxonomy): domain Bacteria; phylum Pseudomonadota; class Alphaproteobacteria; order Sphingomonadales; family Sphingomonadaceae; genus Parasphingorhabdus. Next base: position 1,123,035 of record CAXBEI010000001.1, on the reverse strand, counting down.
GCCAGTCAACCCATCTCGGTCATGTTTTTACCCTGCCGCCGATCGCCAAAGACGATAAACCCGATCATCTGGCGATTTGCCGCCGCAAGGAATGAGCCGCCGCCCATCCGATCCGCTGGCGAGCCTGCTCGGCGAGATTCGAGCGTGCACGATCTGCACCGGCCTGCCCTTGGGCCGCAAGCCGCTGCTGCAGGCGGACAGCGCTGCTAAAATTTTGCTGGTCAGCCAGGCACCGGGCAGCAAAACGCATGAAAAAGGCCGTCCCTTCGATGATGTCAGCGGCAAAAGGCTGCGCGAATGGCTCGGCGTGACCGAAGAGCAATTTTACGATCCACGGCTGTTTTCGATCATCCCGATGGGTTTCTGTTTCCCCGGCACCGGCAAAGGCGGCGATATGCCACCGCGACCGGAATGCGCGCCGGCCTGGCGCAAGCCGCTGTTGGAGGCGTTGCCGAACATCAAGCTGACGCTGGTACTCGGCCAATATGCGATGAATTGGCATCTGGGAGAGCGGAAATCCCGCACGCTCACCGAAACGGTGGAGCGCTGGCAGGAATTCTGGCCAGATCTCTTGCCCCTGCCTCACCCCAGTCCGCGCAACATCCGCTGGTTCAAGGCCAATCCATGGTTCGAGGCGGATGTGATACCGGTGTTGCAGGATCGTGTGAGCGAACTGGTCTAGAAGACCCCCATGGCCAGCCCGGCCGATAGCGTCGCACCGATTTCCGCACAGCGCTGGCCGTCGGTTTCTGTGATGGTCTTGGCCGCTAGTATCTCTTCCTCTGTCTGCGCATGGGTGCAGATTATAAGGCTATCGATGACTTTCTTGAGCCGCCAGCCCGTTGCGATGCGCTCCACCTGTTTCCTCGCATTGCCTCCGTCCGATCCCGCGCAGATCATTGCCGCATAAGGCCGCCCCTCAATCCTTCCGAGCAAGGGATAATAGCAGCGATCGAAAAAGGCTTTCATCACCCCGGCAATCGCCGCCAGATTTTCCGGCGTTGCGAAAATATAGCCATCTGCGGACAGCATGTCTTCCGGCTGGCAGTCTTCGGCCCGTATGACGCGCAAATCCGTGCCATCCTCGCCCTGCCCGGCCTTGGCGGCAGCCTCGACCATTTGGGCGGTGCCGCCGGTATAGCTGTAATAGACGATCAGAAGCTTTTTCATCATCACCCCCCTAGCAAGCAACAGACCGATTGTCAGCGCTGCAGCTTTCACGCATAGCGCCGACCATGAATGCAGTATTGAACGTAGAAAAATCCCTGTCCGGCCAGACCTGGCGCTGGCGCAGTACCAGCGCCGACGCGCGCGATCCGGGGTTCCAGCCCGATGATCTGGTCACCCAACTCCTGCTCGCCCGCGGTGCCAGCCGCGAAACGCTGGCGGTCAACCGCGATCCGACGATCCGCGGCTTCATGCCCGACCCTTCGGTTTTTCAGGATATGGACAAGGCGGCGGATCGTCTGGCCCTAGCCATCAAGAATCAGGAAAAAGTCACGATATTCGGCGACTATGACGTCGATGGCGCAACCAGCGCCGCCTTGCTGATCCGTTTGCTGAGGGACCTCGGGCTGGAAGCGGGCTATTATATCCCTGACCGTTTGATGGAAGGCTATGGCCCGTCGGGCGAGGCCCTGGTCAAGCTTGGCCAGCAGGGCAGCAATCTGGTGGTCACCGTGGATTGCGGGGCCATGGCTTTTGAAGCGCTCGACATGGCCGATCAGGCTGGTGTCGAGGTGATTGTAGTCGACCATCACAAATGCGCGGTGGAACTTCCCAAGGCGCTCGCACTGGTCAACCCCAACCGGCTGGACGAAAGCGATGCGGGCGCGGAACACGGTCATCTAGCGGCCGTGGGCATGGCATTCCTGCTTGGCGCGGCACTCGTCAGGACGCTTCGGAAGCAAGGTTTTTTTAAAGATAGGCCAGAGCCGAAATTGCTCGAACTGCTGGATATTGTCGCTCTGGGTACCGTTGCCGATGTCGCCCAGCTGCGCGGCCTCAATCGCGCCTTTGTCGCGCAGGGCATCAAGGTGCTGGCAGGTCGCCAGAATATCGGCCTGTCGGCCCTGATCGACGCCAGCCGGCTCAAACGCGCGCCGATCTGCTCGGACCTCGGCTTTGCTCTCGGTCCGCGGATCAATGCCGGAGGGCGGGTCGGCAAGTCCGATCTCGGCGTGCGATTGCTGATCACACAAGATCCGGAAGAAGCACAGGCCATCGCCGCCGAGCTCGACCATCTCAATCAGGAACGCCGCGCGATCGAGGCCCATGTGCTGGAAGAAGCGGACGCCATGTGTTCTTCACAGCAGAATCAGGCCGTAGCGGTCCTCTCCGCCAAAGGCTGGCATCCCGGCGTCATCGGCATTGTTGCTGGGCGGATCAAGGAGAAGCTCAACCGTCCGGCGATCATCATCGCGCTGGATGAGGATGGCATCGGCAAAGGGTCGGGCCGCTCCATTTCCGGCATTGATCTCGGTGCCGCGATCATCGCCGCCAAGGACAGCGGCCTGCTGATCGCCGGCGGCGGCCATGCAATGGCCGCGGGCATCACCATCGCAGCGGACAAGGTCGACGCCTTCTCGGAATTTCTCAACGACCGGCTCGCCGACAGCGTCGGCAAGGCGCAGGATGGCAAGGCCTTGCTGCTCGACGCAGTTCTTTCACCCAAAGGTGTCAATCCGACCATGGTCGAGGCGATGGACGGGGCAGGCCCCTATGGCATGGGCTGGCCCGCGCCGCGGATCGCCACTGGACCGGTGCGAATCATCAAATGCGATATTGTCGGAACCGACCATGTCCGGATGATCGTCGGCGGTGATGACGGCGCATCGATCAAAACAATAGCCTTTCGCGCAGCGGAAAGTGATCTCGGCCAGCAATTGCTCAGCGCTCCGCGGGGACGAAAATTATGGATAGCGGGCCGCGCCAAGATCGATGACTGGGGCAGCCGCCCATCGGCGGAAATCCATCTCGAGGACGCCGCCTGGGCCGATTGAGCGGGGGTTGAGCACGCGCCGGGACTATATCCAGATTATCGTCTGGACTATTATGACACCCCCTTGATCAGCAGCGGCCCGGACCCGGAATGCAACAAGCTGCAGGCGCTTTGCGACAGCGCCAGAAAATGGGGCCCAAATTCCGGCGAAAAGAGGGTTGACCAAAGCCGAGCACACCCCTAATGGCCGTTGCTCGCCGACCGGCAAACGGTATGGCCCCTTCGTCTAAGGGTTAGGACGCGGCCCTTTCACGGCTGAAATACGGGTTCGAATCCCGTAGGGGTCACCACTAGTTGTTTGTGGTTTGAAATCAGCGCTCGAGCTGTTCAACGCAGGACGTTACACCTCTGCTCCACAGCATATTTTCCATCACCCGATCGCGACACCTCGCCACACCGCGCCCTTGCTGTTAGCACGGTCCGGACAGCCTGCTTGCAGGAATTATGGTTTCCAGCATCCGCAATATTCTATCGGGCGACGCTCGGGAAGTTCGGCTTCATCGACTTGCACCAGCATGGGCTTTGAAAATGGCCGGCAATCCAACCTGTCTCATAGGGTAAAACAAGCCTGATACTGTTGCAAATCTGCGATAATCAGCCTAGAAACCAATAGACTATAAGCGCCGCATGATGGAATAAATTCTTACCATGAAAACGAGTATATCCGGATAATGTCAGATTCGAAAAAGCGGGCTACGATTGTTGATGTTGCGACGGCTGCAGATGTCTCGATCAAGACCGTTTCGAGAGTTTTCAACGATGAGCCGCATGTCCGGAAAGTTCTGCGGGACAAGGTTTTAAAAGCCGCAGAAGAACTTGATTATCATCCCAATATAATGGCGCGGGGTCTGGTCGGGCGGCGATCTTACCTGCTTGGTCTGATTTACGAGAATCCCAGCCCCAACTATGTGGTGGAATTGCAGCGCGGCGCGCTTGACCGCTTGCATGGTGAAAAATACCGTCTGCTGGTATTGCCGGTAGAGTCGGTCGATAAAGCGGCAGGAAAGATAATGAGCATCTTGCGGGCCTCCGCGCTCGACGGTGTTGTCCTGGCTCCTCCCGCATCCGATCATCCGCAAATCCTCAGCGAGCTGGGCCGACACAATTTTCCTTTCTCCCGCGTTGCCCCGACCGTGTCGCTTGAAACTGGTCCCAGCCAGACCACCGACGATGTAGAAGCTTCGCGGAAGATGACCGCCTATTTGCTTGGACTGGGCCATAAACGCATCGGTGTGATCAAGGGCCATCCGACCCACCCTTCCAGTAGTGCCAGGCTCGCCGGATTTCTGGACGCCTTGAAATCTGCCGGCATTACCCATTCACCGGACCTGATAGAGCAGGGTTATTTTACCTATGAATCCGGTCTGGCTGCTGCACATAAGCTGCTGGATCGCCCCGATCGCCCAACCGCAATTTTTGCGCAAAATGACGACATGGCCGCTGCGGCGATCATGGCCGCACGTGACCTGGGCCTCAGCGTGCCGGATGATGTCTCCATTGCCGGATTCGACGACAGCGCGATCGCCCGGATTGTGTGGCCCCGCATCACCACTGTTCACCAACCGGTTTATGACATGGCACGCGATGCGACTGACGCGCTCATCGCCAAACTCGACAACAAGCCATTCGAGATGCTGGAAACCCATGCTTGCGAACTGATTGTCCGGCAATCGACCGCGCCGCCTGCAGCCCAGCCGTGATCAAGCGCCGCGAACGTCTGAGCTACGCTGCAGGCGATGTCGGCTTCAACCTGATCTGGCAGTCGATAGAGCTGTATCTGCTGTTTTTCTATATTCAGGTTCTGCACCTGCCGCTCGGGGTTGCCGCCGGTATTTTTCTCGTCGGCGCTTTCATCGACTGGCTGGTCGACCCCATCATCGGCGCCGTCGCCGACCGCAAAGCAGAGCGCTATCCGATGCGATTGTGGGTATTGCTCAGCGGCCCGCTGATTGCCGGAGCCTTGTGGTTGGCATTTCGATCGCCTCCGCTGGAAGGATATAGTCTGGCGCTGTATGCCGCCGTCACCCATGTCGGATTGCGGTTTGCCTATGGCTGCGGGAACATTCCCTATGCGGTTTTGACCGCGCGGATCACCGATGATTCATCGGAACAACTGAAGCTGACCGGACTCAGAATGCAGGGAGCCGCGCTCGGCGGTCTGACCGCAGCGACCATCTATGCGCTGACTTCCGGAGGCGACACGCCGTTCCTGATCGGTGCGTTGATCCTGGGCGTGCTGGCACAGCCATGTTTCATCATTACCTGGCTTGGCGTCAGGGAACGGGTTGCTGCGCCACCGATGGCGCCCCTGTCTCCGGGACAGGAAATCTCGCATTATTTCACATTGATAGGCCGCAACGAAGCGCTGCGTCGATTGCTACTGACAATCGTGGTTGCCGGATTGAGCACCACCGTGACGGCAAAGTCGATCCTGTTTCTGTTCGACCGCGATCTCGGCAATTCCGAATGGGGATATTGGGCCGCGCTTTTGCCGTCCGCCGCGCTGCTGATAACGGCACCATTATGGGTCGCGCTGTCATCTCGGATCGGGCTGGTCACCACCCTGATATGGGCGGTCCTATTGCATCTGATCGCCCTGGTGATGCTGGCGATATTCTATTCACATGGCCTGGAAACAGCCACGGTCATTCTGGCGATCGCAATTGCGGCAACCTGCGGCATGTCGATCATGTTCTGGTCCATGGTTCCGATCGCTATTCGCGATCTTGAGACACTGCCCGACGGAACCGGCTGCGCGGCCCATGTCTATGCCTTGTCCAATGTTGCCCGCAAACTCGGCCAAGCCCTTGCCCCGCAGATTATCGCGTTAAGCCTGGCCTTGACCGGCGGGGCAAATGCGACGGCCAAGGGCGGAGCGGTGTTGCCGGGGATGATCCTGGCTGCGGTCATTTGCTGCGTCGCCGTTTTCCTCTATCGGCCAACCAGCGAACGGCGAGCGAACGGTGAGGCCGTCTAGCACCCGAAACCGGATATCGAGGGCGCGTGAAAGGCGGGACGCCGATGGTTGCCCGGCGTGATCAATGCCTCGAGAAACTGATCATGCGTCGGAGCAGCGGTAGCAAGTTGACCCACGGCAGAACCCACCTGCCCCATTACATCCCGGACATCCGCAAAATCCGGGATATCCACCAACGGGTCATAGCTCTCGGGCGTCATGCCCATGCCGCGCGCGACAAAAAACCAGCTGAGATCGTGAAACAGCTCGCGCCGCCGCGATATGATCCGGCCGTTTTTCCGAAACATCTCCATCTTCGTCGCCAAGCTCTCCGGCAGCGGCGTATTGCGGAGCTGATCCCAGAAAGGCTCGCCGATGCGCTGATTGGGATAATAATGCAGCAGCAGAAAATCACGAATATGCTCATATTCGGTCACCGTCTCCCGATTGTAAGCCGCCTGTAGCGAGGGATCAAAATTGCGGTCGGGGAAATAGTCCAGCAGCCGGTTGAGACCGGTCACGATCAGATGAATACTGGTCGATTCCAGCGGCTCGAGAAACCCGGCGGACAGGCCGATAGACACACAATTGCCGTCCCAGAATTTTTTGCGGTGGCCAGCGGTAAATCCGATCACCCGCGGGTCGGCCAGAGGCTTCCCGTCCAGCGATCCGACCAGCCGTTCCTCCGCATCGGCATCGCTGATGAAAGCACTGGAATAGACATAGCCGTTGCCGACCCGGTTTTGCAGCGGGATGCGCCATTGCCAGCCAGCCTCTCTCGCCGTCGAAATCGTGTACGGCGTCCGTGGTGCAACAGCTTCGCTCTGCACAGCGACAGCGCGGTCGCAGGGCAGCCAGTTGGTCCAGTCCTCATAGCCGGCGTTCAAACTCTGCTCGATCAACAACCCGCGAAAGCCGGAACAGTCGATGTAGAGATCGGCCGACACCGTCGACCCGTCATCGCAAAGCAGCTGGTCGATATGGCCGCGATCGTTGAGCGTCGCACTCGCCACTTTGCGATCAAGCCGCACCACGCCCAACCCTTCGGAAACCTTCCGCAGATATTTGGCGACGAGGCCTGCATCGAAATGCATGGCGTAGGAAAGAGCCCCGCCGGGAAACTGGCCATCAGCGGGCGGGAAGAGGAATTTATTCTGCTCGGCCAGCGCAATCGACGGACAGAAATCAGCGACCGTATCATCATGACCCTCGGCTTCGTTTTTCCACCAGTAATGGTGAAAGGGCCGACGATCGATGGTGACACCGAAATTCCCGAACGGATGCCAATAGCTGTGACCGACTTTCAGCCAGTCACGGAACTCGATGGCCAGCTTGAACGTGGCCTGGGTCTCTTTGACAAAATCAACGGGATCGATTTCGAGCAACTGGAGAAATTCAAAGATCGGGGGGATTGTTGCCTCGCCCACACCGATGGTGGGGATGGCGGAGGATTCGATCAGCGTGACCTCGGTGCCACAGCGAGAAAAGATCCGACCCAGCAAACAGGCGGCCGACCAACCGGCAGTGCCGCCGCCGACTATAGCGATTTTTCTGATAGGCTGCGCTTCAGTCATGACCGTTTTCCGCACTCCCAAGGGCCGGACCGTCACTTAGCAGTAGTCAGGCCTGCAAACAAATAGGCAAAAAAACGGGCCGGCATCATTGGGGAAGCCGGCCCGTATCAAGGGAGACTAGAACTTGAATTTGCCGCCGACATAGATCCTGCGAGATCCGGATTCATAGCGGAATGGCAATTCCGGGAACTGCAGATAGGCGGACTGGTCTGCCTTGGTCAGGTTGATCCCTTCGACGAAGACGCCGAAATTCTCGTTGATGTCATAGGATATCTGTCCATCAAGCTGACCGTAGGACCGCTGGTAGATACCGAGCGTTCGGGTCACGCCGCCATCACCAAAGCCGAAGTTCCCGACAAATTGTTTCGAGCGCCATGTGTAGGACGCCCGGGCCGCAAATCCCGCTTTTTCGAAATAGACCTGGGTGTTGAACGAATGTTTGGAGACACCCGGCAAGGCCAGATTTGTATCGAAATCGTTGAAGCTATCGGTCTTGCTATCCGAGAAGGTATAGTTGGCGGTAAAGCCCAGGCCAAAGTCGAAGGCATATTGCCCGGCGACTTCGAACCCGCGAACCCGGCCACCCGTGCCATTGGCCGGCTGGCTGACAGGTCCCAGTCGTCCTCCCCCCTGATCGTTTACGAAGACCGGTACGGTCTCTGTAACGATGAAGGAGTCGACCTCTTTCCAGAAGGCACCGACCGAGAGCAGACCTTGCCGGCCGAAGTACATTTCATAGGCCAGATCGAACTGATAGGCGCGGAATGGCTCCAGCTCGGCGTTGCCCCGTGACCCGTTGGTGAACAGGAACAGATTTTCGGTCGGCGAACCAACGGTGGAATCGCGGGTGAACTGGGTCGAAAACCCGCGCCCGAGATCGTCAAGCTTCTGCCGGGCCACAACCCGCGCAGCGGAGAAGCGCAGCTTCTTGTCATCGGCGATGTCGACAACCGCATTGATGCTCGGCAGGAAGTCAGTCGTACTGCGGACGATCGTGTCGGTCTGGAAGTCCCGCAAGACGCCATTCCAGCTGTCCGTCCCCCAATAGCTGGGATCAGCATTGGCTGGCTGGTTCTGGTCGACCCGCAATCTGGTGTTCACAACCCGGAGGCCGACATTGACATGATAGGGATCATCCGGTCCGCCCATATCCGCCATGATATAGCCGGACTTTGTTTCTTCCTTGACCAGATAGGCCTGCAAGGGATCTTCAAAATAGCTGATCGGTGTATCGGGATATAAAGCTTGCAACCAGCCGAGGGCATCGGTCATTTGCGACCGGTCCTGCACCGAAATGCTGTCGCCCGGAATATTGCCGCCACCGGCAAAATTCTTGATCGTTTCAATCCGTTCGGGGTTGGAGAGAAAGGACTGGAACGGCGTGATCAGCGCCGGAGAATTGCCAAAGCGCGAACAACCGGCAAAGGCGGCCGGCTTGTTGGCCTCGGGTAGGTCACAAATCTTGTACCCGATCGCCCCGTCCTGGAAATAGCCATAAGGTGTCCAGTTATACTGGAAATTATCCTCACGCTCCGATTCCGGAATCGCTGTCGCATCCAGTTCGCCCTTGCCGGAATAATCTGCAAGATAGCGACCCGAACCAAATTCGACGGTACGCTGGCCATAGCGGAAACCGGCGCTCACCGTGATCGTGTTTTCGTCGCTGTTGTCGACGTCATATGCGAAATCCGCCTTGATCGAATGGCCGTCCACCTTAGACCGGTCGCCAAAAGCCCAGTGCGATTTGAAATAGCCATTGGCGGGATTGGTAAACAGATCATCGGCGGTTCCGGCTCCGAAACCAAAAGTTGGAAAATCGCCATTTTTATAGGTGAAGTCCCAGGTCGCTGGCGCGCCGGGATTGCCGGGAACCCCGTTAATCAATGCCCCGCCCGGATCGGTCTGGCGAATGCCATATTGGGTATAGCGCACATCGGCATTGGCGACTTCGCGATTGAGATCGGCGGTGGAATAATTGGCCGATATATTGGCGCGGAAATTGCTGCCATTGTCCCAGTCGATACCGAATTGCAGATTGTCCGACTTGATGTTGGTCACATCGACCAGCGAGATAACCTCGGCCGAATTCGCCTGCACGGTGCCGCTTTGCAAAACGCCATTGGAATCAATCACGGCATCCTGGCTCAAGGACAGCAATTCTCCCTGCCCGAACGGGAATTTGGCCGAGGCCTCGCGGGTGTCAACTTTCAGATCGGAATGGATATAGGTCGCGCTAAGTTCGAGTTCGTCGGTCGGGCGATAGTTGATACCGAGCGAAGCCCCCCAGCGCCGTCGATATTGATCGCGGTCGGTGATGTAGCGATATTCCGGAGCATAATAATCGGTTGGCGTGGTAGCCGTATCCCGGCGTCCGTCCGCAAAGGCCCAGTTGCCGCGATTCTCACCACCGAGCACATTGTGGTGGTCATTGGTCTTGTCGTAGCTGAAGGAGGCGATGATACCGAGCTGGTCGTTGAAATTGTAACCCGCGATCAGGGCGCCCGTCGGTTCCCAGCCACTGATTTCCGTGCCCTTGTTCATCCGGGCGTTGCCGGCGATCGTGAACCCGTCTTTCATGTCCAGCGCGCTGCGCGTTTTCAGATTGACGATCCCGCCAAGGCCGCCTTCGATGAGAGAGGCATTGGGCGATTTGAATACCTCGACCCCGCCGATCAGTTCCGATGGCACGCCTTCCAGCGAGTCATTGCGGACGAAATTGCCTTCGCCGACCTTGAAGGTTTCCTGACCGCTGACGAACAGGTCGCCATTGAGAAGCGTGAGATTCTGCTCGAGACCGCGGATACGGACTTTCGTACCCTGGCCGTTTTCTCGGTCGATCTGAACGCCGGGAAGACGTTGCAGGGATTCAGCGATATTCTGGTCCGGGAATTTACCGATATCTTCGGCCGTCACCGATTCGATGATCAGATTGGAGTCGCGCTTGGCGACCAGCGCATTTTCCAGCGAAGCGCGGAAGCCGCTGACGATGATAATATTCTCGTCCGCCTCAGTCGCTTCCGCTTCCTGGGCTGGAGCGTCCTGAGCCATCGCCATGCCCGCACTTCCCATTGCGTATAAGGAAGCAGCAGCCATCAAACTACGCCGTGATATATCTCTGTTACCGATCATTCTGATATCCTCCCGAATGTAACGCTTTTTCGCGAAATCATCCATTTTAAATCATCTGCAGCCGTTGCGGCTTGCAAATACGAAATAGGGCAAGTTGCACGCCCCAGTTGCGCCAACAGACTCAGACAAGTCCATCTCGCATATTGATCTGCAAGAAATTGATAACGCTGTCAACGCAAAAATGACAAGGTTGTCAAATTTTATTGATAACGTTGTCAAAAATATGTATTGGCCGGTTGGAAGACTACTTGAAAGTAGCACAGACCTTGTGGGAGGATATGGAATTGACCTTGAATGCGCGCCACAGAATCGCCAGTTCGTTGCTGGCCCTGACGATAACCGCGGCCTGCGCCAGCACGCCCCCGCCGGCAGATAATATAGCGGCAACGCCGGATGATTCATCGGCAACGGTCCATCCCGAAATCTGGCCGCAGGCGGATTGGCCCTATGCCGAAGACGCCGCCGTCGAAACTCGCATCGAATCAATCATTACGCGGATGACGGTCGAAGAAAAAGTCGGTCAGGTCATCCAGGCCGATATCGCCAGCGTCACGCCGGAAGAGGCGAAGCGCTATCATCTCGGCTCGATCCTGAATGGCGGCAATTCCGCACCGGGCGGCGACGAATTTGCGCCGCCAGACAAATGGCTCGCGCTGGCAGATGCCTTTTATGACGCCTCGGTCGACACCAGCGGAGGCCGTACTGCTATCCCTATCATCTGGGGCACGGATGCAGTGCATGGCCATAGCAATATTGTCGGAGCGACTCTCTTCCCGCATAATGTCGGCCTCGGCGCGATGCGCGACCCGGCATTATTGGAACGAATCGCCGAGGCAACAGCACTGGAATTGCGGTCCACCGGAATGGAATGGACCTTTGCGCCGACCATCACCGTGCCGCAAGACGGCCGCTGGGGCCGCGCCTATGAGGGCTATTCCCAGGACCCGGCGCTGGTCGCCAGCTATGTCGGGCGTTTTATCAAGGGCCTGCAGGGCGCGCCGAGCGACGAGTCCATTCTGAACGGGCCTCATGTGTTGGCCAGCACCAAACATTTTCTGGCTGACGGCGGCACCTTTGAAGGCCGCGACCAGGGCGACGCACGAATCAGCGAGATAGAATTGCGGGATGTCCACGGCACGCCTTATATTCCGGCGATCAACGCCGGGGTGCAAACCATCATGGCCAGCTTTTCCAGCTGGAACGGCCAGAAAATCACAGGCCATAAAGGCCTGCTGACCGATGTCCTCAAACAGCGCATGCGCTTTGGTGGTTTCGTTGTCAGCGACTGGAACGCCCACGGCCAGATACAGGGATGCACCAACGCCAGCTGTCCGCAGGCGATCAATGCCGGACTCGACATGTATATGGCCCCGGATACGTGGAAGCCTTTATATCATAGCCTGGTAAAGCAGGCGAAAGACGGCACCGTGCCGATGGCCCGGCTCAATGATGCTGTCGCCAATATTTTGCGAGTCAAGATCCGCGCCGGACTGTTCGAAGCCGGACGCCCGTCGAGTCGCCCCTATTCCGGACGCTATGACCTGCTGGGCAGCGCGGATCATCGCGCGCTGGCACGGGAAGCGGTGCGCAAGTCGCTGGTTTTGATCAAGAATAATGACCAGGTTCTGCCGCTTAGCCCGAAGAGCCATATTCTGGTCGCGGGGGATGGCGCCGATGATATCGGTCGCGCTTCGGGAGGCTGGACGCTGACCTGGCAAGGCACCGGCATTACCAATGACAAATTCCCCGGCGCGACGTCGATCTGGCAGGGAATCAAGGACGCGGTCACGGCAGCAGGCGGCTCCGCCACCCATGCACCCGATGGCAGTTTTACCGAAAAGCCGGATGCGGCGATCGTGCTATTTGGCGAAACGCCTTATGCCGAATTTCAGGGGGATCTGAAAACGCTGCAGCTCAAGTCCGAATTGCGGGGCCCGCTGGCGACAATGCGCAAATTGAAAGCCCAGGGCATTCCGGTCGTTGCAGTCTTTGTTACCGGACGACCTTTGTGGACAAACCCGGAGATTAACGCGTCCGATGCCTTTGTTACCGCCTGGCTCCCCGGCTCCGAAGGTGGCGGCGTCGCCGACATGCTGTTCCGTGACAAGGACGGAAAACTGGCCCATGAATTTCAGGGAAAGCTGGGGTTCAGCTGGCCGATGACCGCCGACGCTCTTGGTCCACGCCTGTTTGATCTGGACTATGGTCTGACCACGGACTCTGTTTCCAATTTGCCGCTCTTGCCGGAAAGCTCGGGCGTCGCGGCGCAGGAAACCAGCCCCGGATTATTCTTCGACAAGGGGCTGCCCACTGCATCCTGGTCGCTCGTAGTCTCTGATGGCCAGTCTGACCGGACGCGCATCACCACGACACCGGTAGAGGCCGTCCAGGGACGGGTAAAGGTCCGCGCAGTCGACCATCTGACGCAGGAAGGGGCCCGGCAATTCACATCGGACGGCAGCGGCCCTGCCCTCATCGAGCTGGTGACCCATGCGCCGATCGACATCAGCCGTGAAACCAATGGCGATGTGCTGTTGCTGGTGACAATGCGCTATGACGAACAAGCGAGCGCGCCGATCAAATTCTCGATGCGATGCGGCCCCGGTTGCGGCGGCGAGATCGCGCCGGGCGGCTTGAACGCGCTCAATGTCGGCCAATGGCAGACGGTGGGCATGTCGCTCAAATGTTTCGACAATGCGGGGGCCGATGTCAGCAAGCTGACTGCACCCTTCCAGATTTCCACCACCGGTTCGGTCAAGTTCAGCTTGTCCCGGGTTGCGGTGGGCACGGTGGCCGACACGATATTGGACTGCGAATAATATAACCAACAAAAATAAAAGACAGGCAGGAGAGAGAAAATGACAGTTCAGGCAACAAGCGCGCAAAGCGCCGGGCCACCCGATGGTTCAAAGCTGGAAACGCGCGGCGTCCTGATATTGGTGGTGGCAATTTTCTTCCTGTTCGGCGGCATAACCAATCTCAACGATGTCCTGATTCCAAAGCTGAAAGGCCTGTTCTCGCTCAACTACGCACAAGCGATGCTGGTGCAATTCGCCTTTTTTACCAGCTACGCCATTTTCTCCATTCCCGCTGGTCTGGTGATGAAGCGGCTCGGCTATTTTCGCGGTATCGTTCTGGGCTTTGGCATCATGGCGGTATCCTGTCTGCTTTTCCTGCCCGCGGCCTATTCCGGTCTGTTTGGATCCTTTCTTGTGGCGCTGTTCATGCTCGGCGGCGGTATCACCCTGCTGCAAGTCGCGGTCAATCCGCTGATCCTGTCGCTGGGCAGCCCGGACACCGCGCACAGCCGCCTGACCTTTGCGCAATTTTTCAATTCGGTCGGTGTGTTCCTGATGGTGCGTTTCGGGGCCGAAATCATCCTCGGCGAGACGTCGAAGACTGATGGTTCTACGCTGACCGGAGAAGCCCTGAAAGCCTATCGCGTCGCGGAGACCACAGTGATCGGTCACAGCTATATCGGCCTGGCTATCGTTCTGGCGCTGATCGCCGTTCTTTTCTGGTTCGCCCGCAATTTCATCCAGCGGCAGGAAGTCGAAGAAGTGAAGATGACGGGCAGCTTCGCCCTGCTTCGCAACAATGCGCGGCTGCGTTTCGGGGTCGTCTGTATCTTCCTTTATGTCGGCGCGGAAGTCGCAATCGCCAGCATCATGATCAACTATCTCGGGGACGCGAGAACGCTCTCACTCGACCCCCGATCTGCGGGCATCATGCTGTCTTATTACTGGCTGGGTGCCTTGATCGGACGCCTGATGGGCGGTTTTCTGCTCCGCCTGACCAAGCCGGGTCTGTTGCTTGCGCTATTCGCTGCTGCTGCCATATTGCTCAATCTGACATCGGCAATATCGAGCGGCGAACTGGCGGCTTATTCCCTGATCGCGGTCGGATTGGCCAATTCCATCATGTTCCCGACGATTTTCAGTCTGGCAACAGAGGGACTGGACGCAGAAGCGCCGCAAGCGTCAGGGCTGCTCTGCACCGCGATTGTCGGCGGTGCTTTCATCCCGCTATTGACGGGTGTGGTTGCTGATTTTGGCGGTTTGGCGGTGGCGCTGATCGTTCCCATCATGTGTTACGCAGTAATCGCCTCATATGGGCTTTATGCCGCTCGGAAACAGTAGTTGCGTATTTCGCAATAGGCATTTTCGTCCGTAAATCCCATAACGCTGATAACATTTGATATCCGGGAAAAAATTGTGACCCAGGCTGCAGAAAATAACGGAATATCATCCCGATTGCTGCTGTTCGGCGCGACGGGCGATCTGGCGAAGCGCATGCTTCTGCCATCGCTGTTCGCGCTGCACGAAGACGGCCTGATCGCAGCGGACCTGCGGATAGTCGGAACGGCTCGCAGCAGCATGTCGGATGAGGAATATCGGGAACTGGCGGCGCAAGCCCTGGCAGAATATCTGCCGGAAGATCGCAAGGGCAATGGTCAGCTCGAATCTTTTCTGAAGCGCCTCTCCTATCAACCGCTGGACGCATCCAAGACCGCCGGATTTGACAAGCTTGCGGATAAATTGGGTGATATCACGGGCGGGCTGTCCATTTTTCTTTCCACCGCTCCCTCCCTGTTCGAGGCGACCATTGCCGGACTCAAAGCCGCAGGACTCACCGGAGAAAATGTCCGCATTGGTCTGGAAAAGCCGCTCGGCAATGATCTTGCATCGTCGGGAACGATAAACGATGCTGTCGCCAGCGCCTTTTCCGAACAGCAGACCTTCCGGATCGACCATTATCTCGGCAAGGAGACGGTGCAAAATCTGATGGCGTTGCGCTTTGCCAATATGTTGTTCGAGCCATTGTGGAACTCAAACGGCATTGATCATGTCGAGATTACCGTCTCGGAAACGGTCGGTCTCGAGGGGCGTCACGGTTTTTATGATGATACCGGAGCGCTGCGCGATATGGTGCAAAACCATATGCTGCAGCTGCTGGCTCTCACCGCAATGGAAGCGCCCGCCAATCTCGACGCGACATCCATTCGGGACGAGAAAGTGAAGGTGCTGCGAAGCCTGCGTCCTGTGACGGCGGAAGAAATGGTCCGCGGCCAATATGCCGAGGGCGCGGTCAAAGGCGGGGCTGTAAGCGGCTATGCCGAGGATTTTGGTGGGAGTTCCGACACCGAGACCTTCGTCGCGATCAAGGCCCATATCGATAATTGGCGCTGGCAGGGCGTGCCATTCTACCTGCGCACCGGCAAACGCCTCTCCGAACGCCGCAGCGAGATCGTGATCCAGTTCAAATCCGTCCCGCATAATATTTTTGCAGAGCGCGGCGGCAAACTCAACGCCAACCGTCTGGTCATAAGGTTGCAACCGGAGGAATATGTGCGATTGCAGGTCATGGCCAAGGAACCCGGCCTCGACCGGGACGGTGTTGTTCTGCGCGAAGTCCCGCTCGACCTGTCCCTGTCGCAGGCTTTCTCGAAGACGCGCAAGCGCATCGCCTATGAACGCTTGCTGCTCGATCTGATCGACGGCGATCCAACGTTGTTCGTCCGCCGCGACGAGGTGGAAGCGCAGTGGCGCTGGGTCGACGCCATCCGCGAAACATGGAATAAAAATGCCATGACACCGAAATCCTACGGAGCGGGAAGCTGGGGGCCATCGGCAGCCATTGCCTTGACCGAACGCGACGGGGTGAGCTGGCATGAGTGAGACACAAAATACCGTCGCCCCGATTTGCTGGGCCGCAAAGGCCGATGTCGAATCGATAGCGGACCATGTCGGTGCGATCATCACCCGGCCCGGCAATCACTGGCTCGCGGTTCCCGGCGGCAAGACGCCGCTGCCGATTTTCGAGATATTGTCGAGGCGCACCCTGCCCTGGGGCATGGTCTCGCTGATGCTGACCGACGACCGGATTGTTCCGCAAAACCACCCGGCGAGCAATCAGGGCAAGCTGGAAGCGGCTTTCGATGCGACGCCCGCCCATGTAGCAACACTGGAAGTAGGCTCGTGCCTGCCTCTGTTTGATCTGGTCTGGCTCGGCATGGGCGCGGATGGCCATATCGCATCGCTGTTTCCCAATATGGAACCCAATGCGGCAGGTACACCCGCTATCATCCGTGCGCGTCCCGATCCGCTGCCACCCGAAGCGCCGTTTGAACGTCTGTCGCTTAATCTGGCGGCTCTGACCCAGGCGAAGGAAATCATGCTGGTGGTGCGGGGCTGCGACAAGAAGCGGGTGCTCGACGAAGCGATTGCCGGAGAGAATGACCTGCCGATCGCAAGACTTTTCGCCGCTGCCCGCTGCCCGATTAATATTTTCTGGAGCCGAACATGAGCCTTCATCCTGTCGTCGAGAAAGTCACCGCGCGGATCATCGCGCGTTCGGCATCCGCCCGGAAGGCCTATCTCGACCTGATCGACCGCGCCCGCGAGGAGGGTGTGCACCGTCCCACCATGTCCTGCGGCAATCTCGCCCATGGTTTTGCCGCCAGCGGCGACGACAAAAGCGCCATTCGGTCGGGCAAGGCGATGAATATCGGCATCGTCACCGCCTATAATGACATGCTCTCCGCGCATCAGCCTTATGGTCGCTACCCCGAGCAGATCAAGATTTTCGCCCGCGAAGCCGGCGCAACCGCACAGGTCGCCGGCGGTGTGCCCGCCATGTGCGATGGGGTCACGCAGGGGCAGGACAGTATGGAACTCTCCTTGTTCAGCCGCGACGTGATCGCGATGAGCACCGCGGTCGCCCTGTCCCACGGCATGTTCGAGGGCGCGCTCCTACTCGGCATTTGCGACAAGATCGTACCCGGCCTGCTGATCGGCGCGCTGCGCTTCGGCCATTTGCCGACCATCCTGATCCCCGCCGGCCCCATGCCATCGGGCCTCGCCAACAAGGAAAAGGTTCGCGTGCGCCAGCTGTTTGCGCAGGGTAAGGTTGGCCGGGAAGAATTGCTCGAAGCGGAGAGCGCCAGCTATCACGGCGCGGGCACGTGCACGTTCTTCGGCACCGCCAACAGCAACCAGATGATGATGGAAATGATGGGACTGCATATGCCGGGCAGCTCGTTCGTCAATCCGGGCACCAAGCTTCGTCAGGAGCTGACCCGGGCAGCAACGCATCAAGTGACGCGCAATGGCTGGGCTGGCGAAGATTATCGCCCCCTGGGTCACTGTATCGATGAAAAGGCGATTGTGAACGCCATTGTCGGCCTGCTCGCCACTGGCGGCTCGACCAATCATGTGATCCATCTCCCCGCCATAGCCCGCTCAGCCGGAATCCTGATCGACTGGGACGATATGGACGAACTGTCCGCAGCCGTGCCGCTAATCGCCAGCGTCTATCCCAATGGCTCGGGCGATGTGAATCATTTTACCGCAGCAGGCGGCATGCCTTATGTCATCCGCGAGCTGATTGGTGCTGGCCTCGCCCATGATGATATTAAGACCGTTTACGGACGCTCGCTGTCCGATGGCGCGAAGCAGCCGGTCATGGCCGATGAACAACTGGCATTTGTTGACGCGCTGGAACAATCCGCCGACGAAACAATCCTGCGCCCGGCCAGCAATCCCTTTCAGGCCGACGGCGGCATGAAGCTGCTGCAAGGCAATCTCGGGCGCGCCACCATGAAGGTCAGCGCGGTTGATCCGGCACGCTGGACGATCGAAGCGCCAGCCCGCATCTTCCATGATCAAAATGACGTGGTTACCGCATTCAAGGCGGGGGAGTTGAACCGAGACGTCATCGTCGTCGTCCGCTTTCAGGGACCGGCCGCCAACGGCATGCCGGAACTGCACAAGCTCACCGCGCCGCTCGGGGTGCTACAGGACAAGGGTTTCAAAGTCGCCTTTGTCACCGATGGGCGGATGTCGGGGGCGAGCGGCAAGATACCCTCTGCCATCCATATTTCACCCGAAGCCTTTCACGGCGGGCCATTGGGGAAACTCAAGGACGGTGATATCGTCCGCGTCTGCGCGACGAACGGCGAACTCACCGCCCTGGTCGATCCCGCAGAGTGGGAGGCCCGCGAACAGGCTACGGCACCGCCACCAGCAATGGGAACCGGCCGTGAACTGTTCGCAATGATGCGCCACCACAGCGACCCGGCCGAAAAAGGCGGCTCGGCGATGCTGGCCGAGGCGGGGCTGTAAAAATGACCGAGATTGTCGTAGCCGATATTGGCGGCACGCATGCCCGCTTTGCCATCGCGGAAATCGAGAATGGCGCGATTGCGTCGCTGTCACCGCCGACAACCTTGACCACCGCCGACCATCCGAGCTTCCAGATTGCCTGGGAAATATTCGGCGAAACTCTCGGCCGTGCGCTCCCCGGAGCCGCCGCTATCGCCATCGCCGCTCCGATCAATGACGAACTGATCAATCTGACCAACAATCCATGGATCATCCGCCCGCCCCAGATCCGGGAAAAGCTGGCCGTCGACCGTTATACGCTGGTCAATGATTTCGCTGCTGTCGCCCATGCCGTCGCCTTGGTCGGCCCCGACGAGTTCATGCATATCGCCGGACCGGAGGTGCCGCTGCCGCAATCTGGCGTGATCAGCGTGATCGGTCCCGGCACGGGTCTGGGTGTGGCGGCGCTGGTCTGCAAGGATGGCGAGACTCAAGTTCTGGCGACCGAAGCCGGCCATTGCGATTTTGCCCCGCGCGATGCTGTCGAAGATCGCATCCTCCAGACCCTGCGCGCCAAACATGGCCGCGTGTCGGTCGAGCGCATCGTGTCCGGGCCGGGCCTGCGCACCATATTCGAAGTGCTGTCAGAAATGGAAAACCGGCCAATGCCCGCCGGGGATGACAAGCTATTGTGGCAACTGGCTCTGGGGGGCCATGACAGTATCGCCATCGCCGCACTGGATCGTTTCTTTCTGGCGCTGGGGTCGGTCGCCGGCGACATTGCGCTGGCCCATGGCGCGGGCGCAGTCGTGCTGGCCGGTGGCCTGGGCCTGAGACTGACCGACCATGTTGCCGCTTCCGGCTTTGCCGATCGCTTCACCTCCAAGGGCCGCTATCGCGGGTTGATGGAGAGCCTGCCGGTCAAACTGATCACCCATCCCGAACCCGGCCTGCTCGGCGCGGCTGCGGCCTTCATACAGGAACATGGCGCATGACGGACCAAATCAAGCCGATCGAACAGCTGATGCGCCGTACCACGGTCATTCCGGTGCTGGTAATCGACGATCTTGCGCACGCGAGGCCATTGGCCGAGGCGCTGGTGGCCAGCGGCTGTCCGGTTCTGGAAGTGACCTTGCGGACGCGTTGCGCGCTCGACGTCATCAACGAAATGCGCAAGGTCGCCGGTGCCATCGTCGGCGCAGGCACCGTCACCGATCCCGATGAGCTTTCTGCTGCCATCGAAGCAGGGGCCGAGTTCATCGTCTCCCCGGGCCTGACCGATCGGCTCGGCCAAGCCGCGATTGCCGCCGATATCCCGTTCCTGCCCGGCATCGCCACCGCCGGTGATATCATGCGCGGTCTGGACCTCGGCCTCACCCATTTCAAATTTTTCCCGGCAGAAGCATCGGGCGGCATAGCGGCGTTGAAGGCCCTGAGCGGGCCGTTCGGGCAATGTCTGTTCTGCCCGACCGGCGGGATCAGCGAAGCCAGCGCTCCCCAATGGCTCGCACTCGATAATGTCCTTTGCGTTGGCGGTAGCTGGGTGGTGCCTTCCCTATAGACAGGGCAATGCCCACCCGCCGTTCAAGCCCGTTTCCGCCAGCTGGGTGGAGGCCGCAACCCGGTCTTCCCGGCTAGAGCCCTAATACCCGCTTTGCGATAATGTTCCGCTGAATTTCATTGGTGCCGCCATAAATACTCTGCGCGCGGGTGCCGAAATAATTGGCCACGCCGGGCGCAGCGAAGGCGACATCGCCGGTCCACTCCGGACTGACGCTATCAGCAAATTTGCGATTGCCATGCTCGGCCGCGGCTTCCAGAAACAGGGTCGTGATGTCCTGCGCCAGATCGGTCGCCATGATCTTCAGGATCGAGGCCTCGTCACCCGGCGTTCCGCCATCCCGGACCGCCGTCAGCACTCTGAGTACGGTAATTTCCAGCGCATCCAGCCGCGTTTCCGCTTCGCACAAGCGACCCGCGAAAAAGCTGTCGTCGATCAGCCGCTGATTGCCGCCGGTCGGAATTTGTGATGCAATGGCGCGGATATCGGCCAGTTGTTTCCGCTTGCCGCCAATGCGCGCATAAGAGGTGCGTTCATTGCCGAGCAGATATTGCGAATAGGACCAGCCCTTGCCTTCCTCGCCTATGCGATTGCCAACCGGAACCCGGACATCGACAAAATCGCACTGGCTGAGATAATATTTGCCGTCGATGGTGATAATCGGCTTCACGGTAACGCCGGGCTGATCCAGCTTGCAGCAGATGAAGGTGATCCCCATCTGTTTCTTCGCTTCGCGCGAGGTGCGGGTCAACAGGAAGATCCAGTCCGCATGCTGCGCCGCGGACGTCCAGATTTTCGTGCCGTTGAGAATATATTCGTCGCCGTCCCGCACTGCGGAAAATTGCAGGGAGGCCAGATCAGACCCCGCCTCGGGTTCGCTATAGCCTTGCGCCCAGCCGACCGAACCGTCGCGGAGGCCGGGCAGCCACTGCGCCTTTTGTTCATCGGATCCAAAAGTATAAACCACCGGGCCAACATAGATGACGCCCATCGGCGTCACCGTCGGTGCTCCGGCTTTCTCCAGCTCTTCGTCAAAAATATATTGTTGTTCAATCGACCAGCCCGGACCTCCATATTCTTCCGGCCAGGCACTTGCCAGCCAGCTCCGCTCGCCCAGCGCCATTTCTGCGCGCCGCACCTCCGCCGTCGTCAGGCTCGCGCCGGAAGCCGTCTTTGCCAATATGTCCTGCGGATAGTCCTTTTCAAAATAGGTCCGGATCTTGTCGCGAAAGGATTGCAGTTCAGGGTCGTGACCTAGTTTCATGGTTGCGCGCTCTTTCCTCTGGTGCCGTGGTCCGGACTTCAATGGCGATGACTGTGCACTAATCTGGCAAAAAGTGAACTGTCCCTGTGATTCAAAATTTGCGAAAAATTATACCGCGCTCTGCTGTCACATCGTTCACGCGGCGTGCGCGTCCGGTGCACGGAAGATGGTGATAGACCATTCATTCCAGCCAGAAACCTGCCCCTTTCCTACAGCATCCCGATTCTGATAAACGGATGACATGATCACAACGCGACCTACCTTATCTCGCACAGTTGCGCGATGTCGGCGCGCTCTTCGGCCCCTGCAGCCCTGCTCCATCCGAAGGCAGGCCGCCAACCCGACGCCAAGATAGGCCCTGCCTGCGACCAAAGCTATTTCCGGTTTAGGGGGTGTGACCCGTGTGACCCTGATTATTATTTTTTGGGAAAAAGGGGACCGAAACGGACAATATATTCGCAAACAAGCCCGGCTTTGCTATTGCCGCCCGATGTGTATCATTTCCCTCGCGTGGCAGGCCCATCCCCACTGGAAACTTGTCGCGATCGGCAACCGGGACGAGATGCATGGTCGCCCGGCAAAACCGCTGGCCCGGTGGGAGAACCACGAACATTTGCTGGCGGGGAAAGACGTGCAGGCCGGCGGGACGTGGCTGGGTGCATCCGAACAGGGCCGCTTTGCCGTGGTCACCAATCTCAGCGGCTATGGAGCGCCGGACAGAAGTCTCGCATCCCGCGGCGATCTGTTGAAAGATTTTTTGATGGGTGATGGTCGTTATTCCGATCTTGATGCAGTGCCGCTTTCGGACTTCAACCCGTTCAACCTGATCACCATCGAGAATGATAAAGCCGTGGTCCATTCTAACCGACCAGATGCCGTCAGCAGGCGTCTCGAGCCCGGGATCCATGGCCTCTCCAATGGGTCCCTGGAAAATCCCTGGGCGAAGGCCAGGCATCTCAATGCGGCTTTGGAAGCCTGGCTACAGAAGAGCCCAGAGGAGCCTGCGGCGTTGCTCGATCTTTTGACTGACAGATCAACATATCCGCTGGCAACAGGTGCAGCAGGTCAGGCGCCCATGCAGCTGGAGCCCGCCAGTTCCGGGATATTCATCCAGAACCCGGTCTACGGAACGCGCTGCAGTACGATTGTGGCTATTGATCATGCGGGCAATGGGTCGATGCTGGAGCGCCGCTTTGATGACTCCGCCAAAGTAACCGGGGAAGACCGCCTGTCTTTTTCCTGGCCGGGCTAAAATCTGCTGGAGGCCGGCATAGAAAATCCGTGCATGCCGCTTTCCGGAATTTCCGCTATGCCGCCCGAATGGACCTGCCGATGCTGAGAAACATGTCGACAATATTGGAACGACTGTCTTCGGACAGCTCGCGCAGCTATGTCTCGCTCTTCGTCGGACTGGCGGTCTTTGTCGCCGGTACCCTGGCCACCTATGTCGCGCAAAGCGCCGACCGGCCAGTCAGCGCCGCGCTGATCTATGTGTCCGCCGTGACCATTATCGGCGCGGTAAACGGGCTGCGCGGCGGACTACTGGCTGGCATTGGCGCCTCCTTCTTCTACAACTTCTTTTTCAGCGAACCTTTGCTCGATTTCGGCGTCACCACTTCCGACGAATATATCCCGCTGCTGGCCTTCAATCTGAGTGCTCTCCTATCCGGCGCGCTGGCCGGTCGGATCAACGACAGGGCGCGCGCCGCGGAGATTGCCCAGCAGAAAATCAACCAACTGCTCGATATCAGCAATCAACTGCAAACCGCCGTACATCTCGAGGATATTGACCGGGCCATCGTCCAGACCGGCATATTCGATTCATCAGAAGAGTTTGAGATATACGCCATCAGCGATGGAGACTGGATAGCGGTCGAGGGCAAAAAGCGATGGTTGGCGGAGGCCCAGAAAGCCGCCGGACAAGGCGAATTGCAGCAGATTCAGGACCAGAAAATTGCCTATCTGCTGTCATCATCCCAGCGCCGCGTTGGTGTGTTGATCTGTACCCGGGATGCGCAAAAATCCAAGCGGCTGAGCAAAATCGACTTTGACGCGGTGCTCAATTTGCTGAGCATGGCGATCGACCGCTTTGCCCTGCTCCACCAGAAATCCGAAGCGGAAGCAATGCGCCGGTCCGAGGAATTCAAGACCGCGCTGCTGTCCTCCATATCCCACGACATGCGCACCCCGCTCGCGGCAATCTCTGCATCCGCATCGAGCCTTGCCTCTTATGGTGACACACTGCCGGAATCTTCGCGCATGGAAATGCTGACGATCATTCAGGATCAGTGCGAGAGGCTGAACCGCTATACCACCAACCTGCTCAATCTGGGCCGGCTGCAAGCCGGCATATCGCCCGACCAGCTGGAAAGCCTCGATCTGATGGAAATGCTGGGGTCGGCGGTCAATACCGTGAGAATGCATCACAGCGGGCGCGAGATCATCAAAAGCCTGCCCTTCGATGACTGCACGGTGCGCGCCAATCCGGTGATGCTGGAACAGCTTTTCTACAATATTCTGGAAAATGCGATCCAATATAGTCCCGAAGTCGCGCCAGTCCTGATCACCGGGCACAAGCAGGATGGACGGGTTGAGATTGCCATATCGGATCAGGGGTGCGGCATTCCGGCTTCCGAACTGAACCGGGTGTTCGACCGCTTTTATCGCTCGGCGGAAAATATACGCAAAGAAGGCCACGGCCTTGGCCTGTCGATCGCATCCGGCTTCGCCCAGGCTTTCGGGGGCGATATATCCGCGCACAGCCCGCTGGAAATGGGCAAGGGAACAAAAATAATCGTCAGGCTTCCGGCGTCTGCCTCCCCCTCAGAAAGCAATGGCAAATGAACGTGAAAATATTGCTGGTCGATGACGAGACCGCCCTCATCCGCTCGCTGCAGCCGGTATTGATCGCGCAAGGCTATGGCGTCGATTCAGCCGGGACGGCTGCAGAAGCACTGAAAAAAGCGAAGGAGACGGTGTTTGATATCATCCTGCTCGACCTCGGACTACCCGATGCCGACGGCAAGGAAATCATCGCGAAGCTGCTTGATCTCAACGCCCTGTCGATCCTGATCCTTTCTGCCCGTCATCAAGAGGCTGAGAAGGTCGCCGCGCTGGATCAGGGCGCCGATGATTTTATCAACAAGCCGTTCAATATCGAAGAGCTGCTGGCGCGAATCCGGGCGGCAGTACGGCGACGAAAGAACGAGGCGGTCAAAAGCCAGGAGTTTGAATCGCGTCATTTGCGGATCGACTTTCTCAAGCGGAAGGTCTTCCTGATGGGAGACGAAATCAAATTCTCGCCCAAGGAATTTGACCTGCTGGAGACATTGGCCCGGCATGCCGGACAGGTTGTGACCCATCGCCAGCTGTTGCTGGCCGGATGGAATGATCCCACGGTCGATACCCAATATTTGCGCAGCTATATGGCGCTGATCCGCCAGAAGCTGGAATATGATTCATCGCAGCCGGAATATCTGCTGACCGAACCGGGCGTAGGCTATCGACTGGATATTGATTTCGAACATTGAAGGTTGGATGACGCGGGCTTCGTCGGGGTGAGCGGGTGCCCGCGCCATCACAGAGGGCTTCTTTTGGTTCATGATGTCCCTCATGGGACGATCCGGTTTTACATCGATCATGATGCTGCTGTTACAATGGATTTTATATGCCCCTCCGACGGCTGGGTCCGCATATAAAATCCGTGGTAATTGCTTTTGGGAAACGGGCCTAAAAGGCATTTGTAACAGTCAAAAGGTTTTCCCAAATGTCCCAATCCCGCGTTTCAGTAAACTTGATCTCGATGCCGCTGCTGGTTGCGGCCCTCAGCCTCTCGGCCTGTAGCAAGAAGGCACCGGAAGGCCTGCCACCTGCACCCGGTGACAATATGGATTATAACAGCAACGCCAGCGGCCCGATCAAGGGCAGTCAGGAAGATTTCCTCGCCAATGTTGCCGCCGACAGAATCTTCTTTGAAACCGACCGCAGCAATGTAGACAGCGAAGATCAGCAGATATTGCGCAGTCAGGCCGCATGGCTTGTCGCCAATCCCAGTATCCGTATCCGTGTGGAAGGCCATTGCGACGAGCGCGGGACCCGCGAATATAACCTGGCGCTCGGCGAACGCCGCGCCAATGCCGCGAAAAACTATCTGTCGACCCTAGGCGTCGAACTCTCCAGAATATCGGTTGTCAGCTATGGCAAGGAACGGCCGGACGCTCTGGGCTCGGATGAAACAGCATGGGGCCTGAACCGCCGCGCAGTGACCGTCACCGTCCGCTAATTATCGAACTGGAAATACTCAGGACGAAGAAATAATATTGAATCATGATCCACCGGCAATATTGTTGGTGGATCATGAGAGTAAGGACCGGCGCTAGCGAGGTCCTTTATGCTGGTAGCGCTCACCAGCGATTACACCTTTTAAGAGCTCAGGCTGGATGTCACGATTACTGTCCGTGCTGTGCAAGACGGACACGTCACCTGTCGTCTCGGCGATCACGGCCAGCACTTGCGAAAAGTTAAAGGCATTGGCTTCCCGCAATTTACCCCACAGGTCACTCTCTGTCATTTTCGCCTTTTTGAGCTGGTCATGCTGGATTTCACCACCGATCATAATGAGGCGCGGCCGGTTATCAGCCAAAAATTGCAGACCGGGAAAGTGGGTTCTCAATAAGGCCATTACGATCTGAAGACCAAACAGGAAAACGAGCGCCGCCACCCCGTGGGCAACCGGCGGATTTTTAGAAAGAATAACCGAACCCAGTACCGACCCGATCGCAACCGTGACAGCGAAATCAAAGCCGCTCATCTTGGAAAAACTGCGAACTCCGGCCAGTCTGGTAAGAATGATCACGGTAAAATACATCGCGAATGCGGAAAGCGCGATGAGCGCCACCTGCTCCCATCCTGTCATCGTCCAGTCACTCAACATCTATATTACCCCCGGTGCAGTTCAACTTATCAGGCGACTTCCTGTACTTCGACTGGCTTGCGCTTGTCGAAAATATCGGCGAGCTCTTGCGCTCGCTTGTCGCTCAGATCTTTCCTGGCAGCAGCGAAAATTTCATTCTCTTCTTCGTCCATGTGATGCTCTAGCCGCTCCTTGAGAGTCTTGAACCGAGTAAGCCATCCGGAACTGCTGAAATCCATATCGACCAGATCTTCAAAATAATCTTCCGCTTCCTTATGCTCGGCAACGGAATGGCGGCCCTTGTCCTGGAGGTCAGGGCGCGCCAGCATTTCGGCGTATAATGACTGCTCTTCAGCGTTGGCATGAGCGGAAACATCAATTCGCAGCTGTTCGAAAGACTTGCGACGCTCCTCAGTATCGCCGCTTGTGTCGGCGACGTGGTCAAGCATTTCGCGGTGTTTGTCATGATCCTGCTTCAGACGGGTAAAAATATCGGTCATAATATCTCCATCGGTAATATCCTGCTGACAAGACGCGCAGATCGACATTTGGTTGCATCTTGGCGATGCGGACCAATGTGTTGATGCAGGTCAAGATTGAATATTCGTAGCCGAGCTGGATGCCAGAAACGGCAGAAGAGCTGCTCTTGAGCGACAATTAGCCGGCAATTGAATAAAAATGCATTTTGTCGGGAACCAAAGTTCGTTCCGGCCGTTGTTAAGATCGAATGGATGTTGACCCATGACCCGGCGTTGCTTTCATTCCTCAAAAACCGGCTGGGAAATTTGGCCTTTCGTATCCCCCCGTTTACCAACGGACAGATTTCCCAGCCACTTTTCACATATTGTTTCACACCGAACTGGCGCTGCCGGGACCAGTTGTAACTGGACATCTTACGTGCGCAGAACAAAAAAATGGCCAGGACATAATGCCTGGCCATTGTTGTCTATCGGTTTTGAGGAAACTATTCTTCCGAAGGCATCTTCACGTCCACATCAGGAACGTCGACGGTGACTTCTTCGGTACCAACTTCAACATCGGCAGTCTCTACGTCGATCTCAGGCAGCTGGCCCGCATCACCGGAAACATCAACGTCCATCGTCGGCATTTCGCCTTCTTCGGTTACATTGGCTTCACAGGCGGAAAGCGCCAGTCCTGCGGTCATTACAGCAGCAATTGCAATTTTTTTCATTATGAACTCCCTTCAATGGTTCGAGAATTCAACGCCTAGTTGGTTACAGGGTTCCATGGCAACATAATTTTATCCTCGGCCCAGTCGCATTCGGAACGCATCAAGATGAAAATAGCTTGAATCAAACTGGCTGATCTCGGCGAGCCGGGCCTCGTCCTTGAACAATATCCATCCATTGTCCCGCTCCAGCAGACCATCCCGTTCCAATTGCCGCAGCACCCGATTGGTGTGGATGGGGGTCAAACCCAGAGCATCGGCGATAACGGTCTGCGTTAGCGGCACGCGAAATCCGTCGCTTGTACCCGCCCCGGTAATCAGCACCCGCCGATAAAGTTCGAGCAGAAAATGCCCTATTCTTTCACGGGCGGTCTGCTTGCCGTTTCTGACGATCTGTTCGCGCAGGAACGCCTCTTCCTGAACCTGCATCCACCAAAATGCGAGTGTCAGTTTCCCGGATTCGGTCAACAGGCGGCGGAAAACAGACGGCCTTACCGACAGACCGGTCAAACTCGTCACCGTTTTAACAGAATGATCCGCCTCGGCCGCCACCAGAACCTGAAGGTCGAACATGTCTCCCGGCAACAATATGTTCAATACCTGACGTCGACCGTCCTCCAGCGTCTTGTACCGGATCGCCCAGCCCTCCTTGACGATCAGAACGCTATCCAGTTCCTGGCCCGCATCAATGATCTCGGTATTTTTATCGTAATGCCGTTCCCGCCCGTCGATCTGCATGATGACCTGCTGATCAATCTCGTCCAGATCGGCATAAAAGGAAATGCGTCGGAGCAGGGCTTTTTGCGCCACTAGCGATATCGCGCTTCGTCAGGAGCAGGAAATGTGATTGTGCAGATCAGGCCGTCGACCGTCCAATCCCGTTCAATCTCTCCGCGCAAATTGCGGGTGATGCTATGATCGATAAGCGAGGATCCAAAGCCGGACACGGAGGGAGCAGGCTGTGACTTGGGGCCACCGCTTTCCAACCAGCGCAATTCGACCATGTCCTGCCCATCTTCGTCAGGAAGGATGGTCCATTTTATCTTCACAAGACCCGTATCCGCGGTCAACGCACCATATTTGGCTGCGTTGGTGGCCAGCTCGTTAAGCACGAGCGATATCGAGACCATCGCATTTTCTTCAAGAATAATATCGGGTCCAAACCAGCGCACTCTCGGATAGGTCTTGCAGAGGTCCCTCACCAGCGCGGCAAACGATCCGGTCACAAAATTGGTATCGAGCAGGATTTGCTGGGCCCGGTTCAACGCGCTCAGGCGATTCTTGATCCGTTCGATATAATCATCAATCGACGTCGCCGAATTTTTGGTCAGCATCATGATCGATTGCAGTGTAGCAAAAAGATTGCGGAGCCGGTGATGGAGTTCGCGCGTGTGAAGCCGCAACTGTTCCTGCTGATCTACGGAATGGGTAATATCTTTGTTGACCCCGGTTAGCGTCGGCCGGCCGTTCGCCTCGAAATAATCGCCATATCCCTCGACCCAGCGGGTTTCACCCGACGGCAATATGATACGAAAACGCGCTTCATATTTTTCGCCCGGCGCTGCTGCAGCGCTCATTGCTTCGGTGACGCTATCACGATCCTCCGCATGGATGCGGGCCATAGCGCTTTCCACTTGTGTAAGCGCCTCTCCTGCATCTTCTCCCCATATCTTCATATAGGCGCCGCCCCATTCGATCATTCCCGTTTCAAGGTCGAGCCGAAAGCTGGCGATATCACTGAGGGCGAGAGTGAGGTCGAGATTGGACCGATCGATGGCAGCATCTTTTTGCGCCTGTTCACGCAAACGGATCTCGCGGCTCAACTCCAGTTCGCTCATCACGATAGCGGCCATGTTTTTCAGCTGGTTGAGTTGATTTTTTGTGATCCGGAATCGCGGGACCGTGTCTGCAAACCACAAGGCCCCCAGAACCATGCCATTGGGGGCAATCAACGGCGCACCGGCGTAAAATCGAATAGAGGGATCACCGCTGACCATAGGGTTGCGATCGAATTGCGGTTCAATTGACGCATCTTCAATGACCACGGGCTCGTGACTGTCGATCATCTGTGCGCAAAAGGATATATCGCGGTCCGCCTGGGTTTCAGACAGACCTACCGCCGATTTGAAAAACTCCCGGTCTGCATCGATCAACGAGATTGACGCTATCGGTGCCGAAAAAATATCGGCGACCAGCTGCGTGATACGATCGAAGGCGACCTTCCGGGCATCATCCATTACCTGATAGCTGCCGAGTGTCGCCAACCGTTCGACCTCCATTGTCGGTTCCAACTCTTCAGTCATCTGGTCACCCGCCTTCATGTCTAACCCCTTTTTGTCACTGACCCTGAA
Organism: uncultured Sphingorhabdus sp.; assembly: GCA_963974765.1. GTDB lineage: Bacteria > Pseudomonadota > Alphaproteobacteria > Sphingomonadales > Sphingomonadaceae > Parasphingorhabdus. The sequence goes on along the minus strand of CAXBEI010000001.1, from coordinate 1,092,996 downwards.
GCCGTTCCAGTACCAACGGTCAACTTGCGATCTTGTTGCATGCCGGTGGAACCAAAGCAGCAAATGATGCGGTAATTGACCCCGAAGTCTGATCGGGATGAAAATAATTCAAGCGGAGACTTTTGCATGAATTATGATGTCCGTGAAGAATTATATGAAATGATTGATAATATCGACACCACCATGCCGATAACCGGGAGGGATGAATATCTGCAGAACGTTCGGTTAGAAGATATTGGCCCCGGGCGTCGCAACCCCGTCACTAGACACAGAAAAAAGGCTGCGGGATCTAAATCTCGCAACCCTTTTAATTTCCATCTTCCAGACAGCCTAGCGACGGGCCATCAACGCGCCGACGATAAGCCCGATGCCAGCCGTCGCAGCAATGCTGACGATCGGGTTTTCCTTGAACGTTGTCTGCGCTTTTCTGCGCCCCTTTGTTCCGGCCTCAACCGCATTGGCGCGCGCGGCGTCAAACTTTGTCTTCGCATTGGCGCGCAACTCTGATGCGTTTGCCTGGGCATCGGCCTTGACGGACTTGGTCAAGGTTGCCAGATCATCTTTCAATGTTTGCAGATCCGATTTCACCGCGCCCATTTCTTCCGAATAATTGCCTGTCATTTCTTTTTCTCCATATTCTGTCTAATGATGAGTCAACGACCGACGGCCAGATTGGTTCCGGATCACGACCACAAGCCAAGAATTTAAATGTCACCTGCCTAACGAAATTATGATGGAACCCTATTTCCAATCATGCGTTGGGAACCCATCACGGAGATATAAAATATGTCACTAGCTCAAAATCTGAAACCGCATCTTCCCTATCTACGGCGCTATGCGCGGGCTCTAACCGGTAGCCAAAAGAGCGGCGACGCATTTGTTAAGGCAACGCTGGAAGCGATTATTGCCGATCCGGAACCCATGCCAGACAATAATGACGTACGGGTCCATCTATACCGCGTCTTCGCCAGTATCTGGGAAAGCGCGCATGTCAGGGTGACGGACGATCCAGACGACAGCACGGCGCAGAACCGCTTGAACGCGATTCCCCCGATCAGCCGCCAAGTATTACTGCTGACCGCGCTGGAAGGTTTTTCTGTCAGCGAAGTCGCAAAAATTGCCGATGTTGGCGAGAATTCGATCAATGACCTGCTTGACGATGCCATTGCCGAAATTGACAAGGAAATCAGGTCCGATGTTCTGATCATCGAGGACGAGGCTCTGATTTCAATGGAATTGCAGCAGATCGTATCGGGGCTGGGACACCGTGTTTGCGGAACCGCAACGACCCACAAGGGAGCCCTGGAAGCCGTTGCAAAGGCAAAGCCGAGCCTGGTGCTCGCCGATATCCAGCTGGCGGACGGAAGTTCGGGCATTGATGCTGTGAAGGATATTCTGGAACAGATTTCGGTTCCGGTAATCTTCATTACCGCATTCCCCGAGCGTTTGCTTACGGGGGAACGCCCCGAACCGACATTTCTGATCACCAAGCCATTTCAACCCAATGCTATTCGCGCTGCGATTAGCCAGGCCCTGTTCTTTTCAACAGCAAAGCAGGACGCCTGATTTTGGTCACAGTTTCGATTGAAGATGCCCGGCGCCTCAATGCCGGTTCAAACTATTGAACCGGCATTGAGGCGCTATAATTACCAGCGCTCCCGATCAAAGGATCGAGTAAGCTAGGTTAGAATTTTGAAAATTTTTGCTTGTAAGCGCCAGCCGATTAGACTGCCGGCAAAAGACGGTCGAGTTAGGGTGCTATTTTCTCAACTGCACCAATGATATTTTCCAGCGCCGTAGCGGTGAGATTATCATGACCATCAGAGGCAGAGGTGAAACGCCCCTCTTCCAGAATAGCTTCCAGCGCTTTGCGCGCCCGCGAAACCCTGCTTTTCATTGTACCGACGGCGCAGTTGGAAATATCTGCAGCCTCTTCGTAGGAATAGCCGCCAGCGCCGACCAGAATGATGGCCTCTCGCTGATCGTCGGACAATTCCATCAGCCCCCGCTGCAAGTCGGCGAGATGCAACGGTTCCTGCTGAGGGGCCGGTGCCGATAATATCCGTTCTGCTACCAACTCATCATAGTTCGCGCTGAACTTCTTGCGGCGCATGCTCGAGAAAAAAGTGTTCCGCAAAATCACGAATGTCCAGGCACGCATCGAAGTGCCTGCAATGAAGCGGTCCCGCGCAGCCCATGCTTTCAAAAGCGTGTCCTGCACAAGATCATCGGCCACATCGCGGTCGCCTGACAGACTCCTGCCAAAAGCGCGCAAATGCGGAATCGCTTCCGTCAATTGTTGCTTGAACTGCGCCGGCGGCAATGCCTGGGGCTTATTCATTTTCGTCCGGCCGGCTGGAGTTGACGTCGCTATTGTCGTTCTCTTCCAGCTGATCCAAAAGCGCCAGCATGTCGTCGGGTAGCGGCTCATCAAGAACACTCGAATACATGTCCTTGAGCCCAAGGCCTAATCTCTCTTGCATGTCTTCCTTGCTTTTCACTGGCATATCCTTTGACGTTTGCCCTGTATCATCAGACTCCGAAGATTCTGATGTATCAGCGTGATTTTTATCCTGGCTTGTCAAATCATGCCTCGTTTTTTCCTTGCTCGAAGACAGAACACCCGATGTTCTGAAAGGTTGCATATAAATTTTTCCGGATAATGTCCATTGGCGCGGAACAATCTCTGTGAGCCTGCGTTGAATTTATGGAAGACAGAAACAACAACCGGAGACTCTCCTGATGACGGATAACACCGACAATGAATCAAATCTGAAGATGGAAGGCGAAGGAAGCCGGGAAGGCTCACGCCGTTTTCAGGCAGCCCAACACGAATTTGCACAGACCGGCGACGTCGAAAGCAAGGCGAAAGAAGCAGCGCGTGCGCTGGAGGGCGATGAGGCGGAAAAGTTGGAACAAGCTCGAAAAGCCACTGCTGAAGGGAAGACTTCCGACTGAAGCCAGCCACCACCCGGCAACATAGAAGCAACCACCTGAACAAGCCGCCTAGCGCTCGCTCCCTCTCAATCCGGAACTGTTATCCGGCTTTTTTGATGCCAAGAGAAACGAAGCTCTGAAACATCGTTCGAGCCACATTGGAGACAGATTCGTCAGCTAGTATCTCCGAGAGAACGGACCGTCCAGAGCCTTGCTGCGCCGACCAAAACCGACCAACCACGTGCAGTTGCGCAAATTGTCTGGTTCGCGCCTCACGCTCATCGACTATGGTCACCCCGCTATGCCGATCATCCTGCCAAATGCGGTGCATAAGAGCGTTTAGAACGGCCCGATCACCTTCCATGCACTGCATGAAGTTGAACCCATTACAAGCCAGCAACCCGGTAATTGCGGAATTACGACTATTTTCCAACGCAATATTCTTGATCGCCAGAAAATCGCCCTGATCGATACCGGGCGTCACGGTGCTGACAAAAATGTAAGAGGTAATCGGACGGGAGGCCACACATGACTTTCTATTGGCGGCGCTGTTAAAAGCCCGGGCTGTCGCTGCCAAATAGATTAGACGCATTTGTTTCGCGCTGTCTTAACATAGATTAGCCAACCTGTTCCTCATTCGACCGGTTGCTGATCGTCTAGCAGATCCGAAGAACCGTCATCCGATCGCTCTGATTCCACCAGTTTCTCCACATGATCCTCCGGCGATACGTCAAAAGCATCTTTAGCCAGCACCCTCGTCGGTTTGTCCCTGCTCGCCTTTTTAACGGGCTCGACTTTACTGGCTGCATCCATCATTTGTGGCGATCCATTGTCGAACCGCAGTCGATATATCGGCTCGGGCAGGGCAAAGCCGCATTCTTCCAGAGCATTTTTGGTCACCCGGATCGCTGCGCCTCTGGCCTTGTTGAAATCGCTATTCCGCTGGTCAATCCAGCCATGAAAAGCAATCAGGATATTCGAATCACCGACTTCCCTGATCTCGGCCGTCGCTTCGGGATCGTCCAGAACGAAATCCTGCCCGTTGATCGCCCGAAGCCCCGTTTCGATGGCCGCAGCCGGGTCATCATCCGCATCAACGCCCAGCTCGAAACTGAACCGCCGCTGCGGATTGCGGCTAAAATTCAATATCTCCGCCTTGAACACGGTCGCATTGGGAATCCGCAGGTGGTTGCCATCCAGGGTCATCAAAATCGTTGCGCGCGAAGTCAGCCGAACGACGCGCCCCTCCTGCTCGCCAACCCGCACATGATCATTGGCGCGAAACGGCTGGCGAATGCTCAGCATGATGCTCGACATATAATTGTCTACCGTATCGCGCAGGGCAAACCCGACTGCCAGACCGATTACGCCGGCACCGCCAAGCACGGCGCCGAGCAATGCCGTCGCGTTGAGAATGTCCAGGCCGATAAATATCCCGACCATGATGAAAAGGACGCGGACGAAGCCGGAAATCAGTTCGGCCAGAAAGATATTCGGCGTGACGCGTTTCCAGAACCCCATGCGCGAGGCGAAGAAATGGCCCAGCAGACCCACAAATATGGCGACAAGAAACGCGACCCCGATAAGCGGGAGCGCCGAAAGGAAATTCTGCAAACTGGCGCTGAATTTATCGACGACCGGCTCGACATTCCTGCCGACAGACAAATCACGTTCAAATTGGGACTCAACCGTGACCACACCTGATACGCGCTGGGCAATGGCTTTCGCCCGTTCCGCCGATGCATTATCGGCTATTGGTCCGGACAGGCGAACGACGCCGGCATCAACCGCAACCGCGACACCGTCCAGTCCCTCAATTTCCCGGAAAATACCGCGCAACCGGTCCGCGATGGCATTATCGGCGCTGCTGTCTGCCGCGGGATCGATGGCGGGTTCCGGGTCATCAACAGGCTCGGCCAGTTGCACCTGCGCACGCGCATCAGAATCCGGGAAAAAGCCGGTTACAGGCGCGGCAACCGCCATCGCCAGAAATAAGGCGGTCAGGAGCCAGCGATATAGGGACATATTATTCCAATCAGCAACATTCGCATACGCCATCGCATAGCAAAAGTTCCGGCAGACGGGAAAAATTTAGTTGGGAACCGACCGGCACGTCCGATGTTGGTTGTTCATATTCAACGCAAAACGAGGATGATATGACTAATAACGCTTCCACGGACATTTTAAATGACGTTTTGGAAACTCTGATCGATTCCACGCATGGCTACGAAAAAGCAGCCGAGATTGCGGACCGGACCACGTTCAAGAATTTCTTCTCCCGCCGCGCGGCATCTCGCCGGGCAATGGCCGCAGCTGTTCGCGAGGAAATTGTGAAATCCGGTGGTACACCGGAAAGTGACGGCACGATCCTGGCCTCCGCCCATCGCGTGTTCATGAATTTGAGCGCTGCCGTGCAGGATAATGACGAAGCCGCAATCGAAGCCGTAGAAACCGGCGAGGAATATCTGCGCAAGAAATTCGAAAAAGCGCTCACGCAGGATGATCTGTCGGTTTCGGCCAAGACGCTGCTACGCAACTATCAGGGTGAACTGCGAGCGGACGGTCGCCTGATCGACCATCTCGAAGACGCGACATCCTGAACACGCACTTTCAATAATATTTAAACAAGGGAATTTATCATGGAATATGGAATTGTTGGACTTCTGATTTTGGCTCTCGACATTTGGGCGCTGCTCAGCGTCTGGGGTAGCGGCTCTTCGACCGGCGCCAAGATTATCTGGTCGCTGATCATATTGATCCTGCCGGTTATCGGCCTGATATTGTGGTTCTTCGTTGGCCCAAGAGGTTCTGCGCGGGCGATCTAGTCACGCTAAAACCCTAAACATTGACATCAAGCCCCGACATACATCCCCTGTGGATGGATGGCGGGGCTTTTGATATATAGTCAGGCGCGCAGCTCTGGCGAGCTATCAGGAGACGATCATGGCAACGGAAACATCCAGCACCGACCTGGCGAGCGAGCGAACGGATCTTGCCGAGGACCGCACCGAATGGGCGGAAGATCGTACGATCATGGCCAATGAACGGACCTTCGCGGGCTGGATGCGCACCGGCCTGGCGGCGGTCGGGATCGGCCTCGGTTTCAACGCCCTGTTCGGTAAACTCGAACCGCTTTGGGTACCCAAGGCCATCGCGACATTGTTCATGATCATCGGAATTTTCATTTTCTGGGTTGCCCAGCGCAATGGCTGCGCGGTGCAGGACCGCCTCAATTCGCATCAGGCTACTCCGGTAAAACCTCACAATATGCGTATCGTCTCGGGCTTGATGGCGTCAGGTGCCGTTTCTTTGATTGTTGCCATTTGGACAATGAAATTTGGCCGCTGATTTGGCGTCAGACTGCAACCAATTTGCCGCTCGTCCGTAAATAGATTGAACAGCAAACAAGGGACAATGACATGCGTTACATTATCAGAACCATCGCCGCCGGAGCTATTTCGGTTGCCGCTCGAATCATCATCAAGAAAATTCAGGAAAAAGACGAAACGAAACCCAGCGAAACAGCAGTATAACCGGAAGATAAAACCGGCCAGCCTGGCTAATTTTTAAACGAAACCCGCGAACACATCATCGGACCGCTTCGGGTCGAGGATATCATTCTCCGCCAGCCACGCTTCCACGGCGCTGACATCAGGCGTCTGATAAAGCCTGAGTTCACGGCCCGGCTTTTTGAGGGCGTCGATGGTGGTGATTAGCGAGCCCGTTTCCTCGAGCGAACTGCGGACATCGCTTTCATCAACCCCCAGATGCTCCGCCAGCAGGTCGTTACGGACACTCGCTATCTGGCTGGGCACCCTGTCATCGTGAACTTCCGAGGCATCGATAGCGACATCACATTCGCTGTCGAAACCGAGCGAACGATTGTTAAAATTGGACGACCCGATGCGAATATACTGGTCATCGACGATCAATATCTTGGCATGAACATAGATTGCTGTCCCCGCAGCGTTGAACGGGTGGAATATACGGAACCGGTCATATTTATCCTTCGCTTTGATCGCTTCAAAAAGACGCGCGCGCGTGGAGTCCATGATCTCGGATTCAAGCCAGCCTTCCGCGCTTTGCGGATTGACGATCACGACTTCCGGCCCGTCCGGTTCCGAAAGGCGCGCAACGATGGCAGCGGCGATCCGGGCCGAAGCAAAATATTGGCTTTCCGCATAGATAATATTTTTCGCGGCAGCGATTAGATCGAGATACAGGTTTTCGATTTCGTGGACGCCCTGCTGATTATCCATTTTCGGCAAGGTGCGGGCGATGGCGATAGGGCAATCGGTGAAATCCGGTTTCAGATCCGCAGGCCAGCAGTCGGCTGTTGCGGTGATCGCTTTGGTCGGCTTGCCGCCAGCAGCCCGCCAGTGCTGCACGGCATATTCCGCCAAAGCACGGGCAACGTCTCCCTGAACCACCATCGCCGCATCATGCCAGGGTCCGGCATCATTGCCGTCCGGCTGGAGGCGATGGTTCTGGCTGTCATCATGCGCGCGTGTATCCCAGCGATTATTCGTAACATCAATGCCGCTACAGAAAGCCGTATCTTCATCGATGACGATGACCTTTTGATGATGCGCTGCCCCCACGGGGTGGTGGGAATCAAGCTTGAAATGCACCCGTGGGTGAAAATACCAGCGAATCAGCGTCAGCAGTCCGTTCACGCGAAAAAAGGATTTCAGAGCCCCGGTATCCCAGCGCAGCACATAGATATCAAGATCGCGGTTGTTCTTGAGCAGCCAGTCGAAATAGGCACCGATTTTCAATGGCCCTTCCGGCTGTTCAGCCGTATCATGCATCTCCACCCGTTCGTCAAAATCCCAGCCCAGCAGCATTATGCGCTGCTTCGCCTGAGCGAGCGACTTTCGCACCGCACGAAAATAGTTTTCGCCATCGATGAGAACTGCAGAGCGGTCTGCATGCTCGACGCGCCAGCAATTCTTCCCCGGCTTGAATATGTTCGACATAGGCGATCAACCTTTTCCGCAGGATAGAGTTCCCGGTAGCACATTAATATATGCAACCGATCTAATATTCATGCGTTTTAGACGCATGAATGACCAATTGCATCAATCGCTCAACAGCCTTGAAATATCAGCTGGAGAACTGCATTCCATGCGCCAAGGCCCGATACGCAGTCTGGCACGTGGTGATCATAGGGCGGCAAGGAGACATTCGATGACTGAGTCGTTGCCGTTTCAGAACCAGGTCCAGTCGGTGAATGCTAAACTCGATAATGGAACAAATGTCTGTTTGAGACGCGTTCGTCATTCCGACCTTCCCGAAATCGAGAAGGGTATCGGGCAAATGTCTGACCAGAGCCGCTATTTGCGTTTTTTCTCGGGTTCCAAAACCATGCCTCCTTCGGTCGTCGAACGATTGGCGAGCGTAGATGGAATCTTCCATCTCGCTTGGGGGGTGATCAATATGGACGAAGAAGGTCAGCCCGCCATTGCCGCGGCGCATGTTTTTCGAGAGACGGAAACCAGTGACAAAGGTGAGTTCGCGATTGCGGTACTGGACCCATATCACGGATTAGGCGTAGCAAGAGTCTTGATGACGGCGCTTTTCCTGGACTGTTATTGCGAAGGCTTGCGCCAATTGCAGATTGATATCCTGCGCGACAATAAAAAAGCCTACGGACTGATCCGGTCTGTCGGCGCGACCCCTTCCGCGTTTGAAGGATCTGCCGCCCAATATAATCTGTTCGTCAAAGACGCGATTTCGGCCCTGCAGAGAATGGACAATCCCACCGCTATCCCGGACATTGTTGCTGCTTTTGCAGCGGACTAGACATCGGAACACCACTTAAGCACGCAAAACAGCATCACACACAAAATTGATCGGCGTGGAACCAATAGAATATCTCCGCGTTGTATAATGCAATCGATGGGCGATGTTCGAATTCACCTTCGACCCAAAGGTTTGAGCCGGATAATGCGATCACGACGAGTAGTGTATGTCGTCGGTCGCGTTATCCGGCCTTTCATTTGCGAAACCCCGATATCGGGAATTTACCCGTCTGAGCTATCGACAACCTTTTGCGACCTGGCTTTCAGATCCTTTATATCCGGTTTGTGGACAATAGTGTCCTGCGCTCTTGCCAGAGCATCGCGCGACGCTTCCGTAGCGGCCACAGCGAATAAATCCGGCCATGACTTTGCAAGCGCCAGCAAACATAGCTGGATACGCTGCTGAACCTCCACCATAGCGGCGCCGTCCCGCGCAATTTTGATGAAGAAATCGGTGAACAGGTCTTGCACCTCCATCTCCGGACCGTGAACTCTTGAATATTTGGCATCCTCAGGTTCGGCACTTGCCTGTGCCAGGACTTCGAAGCACCGCAGGCCGCTATCCAATACCGAAATGGCGGTACCCGGATCGTTAATCGCAGGCGATAAGGCGCGGGAGGCTATTTCGGAAAGAACCACCAGTCCGAACCGGGGGTCTTGGTCGAAGCTGCGATCATGCTCAACCAATATGGTATCGCGGAAAGGTTGCAGATCAGCTGCCTTCGCGCCTTCACCAGACAGATAGATCAGCGGGCGAGCCGGATATATCAGCTTGCCCGGATGAATGGTCAGGTAGACGGTGACATCTTGTTGCTCGGCGGCTTCCTGCAGCTGGCTCATGTCGATCGAAGTCACGACACCGCTGGCAATGTCACAACTGATCGGCAGAGCGTCCTCCGGTATCTCGACGGGCCGCTGTGCGTTCAAATAAGGGTGCTGGCCATGCCAACGCAGCGCCTTCGAGGTGGCCTGCTCCACCCGCTCGATAAGATCATTCATCCGCCCGAATGTGGACAGCTGCTGTATCCAGTTGATCAGGGTTCCGGAAATGATCACAATTACGGCGATCGTGGCAAAAAACAAAATGATGCGGCCCCGATCGTCATAATAGCCTGAGGACAATCCGATGATGCCCACGATGCTGAACAGGAACGTGCCCAGAAAGGTCGACAATGCATTTTGTGACCGATCATCGGCGAGCATGAGAGCGATGGTTCTGGGGGTCGCGGTGCTGGTCGCCGAACCATAAGCCGACACCATGATCGACACAGAAAAGGTGATGACCGCCAGCATGCTGGACGCCAGAATCGTCAATATGTCACCAACCGATCCGCTGGCGATCTCGAGGTCGGCTTCATAGGGGATCCATGGTCCCACCCACTCTGCGGCAGCGGCAGTGGCAATCGCGCCGACGCTGAAAAGCATCGCCCGGAACCAGATTTTTTCCGGCAACCGCGACATATATTTCTTCAACGCCAATATCATGAGCCGCTCTTTCTCATCTGTTTACGGGGTGCGGCCTGGATACCCGCGATATCCGGTTCCCCGTCCGTGCCCCTGGCCCCATTCTGAACATATCAAACGTTAGCGGGTTTTTCTCAGCGCTGCCAGCGCGGCTTGCGGTCTTCGCGCAACGCCGGGGCAAGAGACTGGATCACCAGAAGTCGAAACGACAGATCAGGTCTTTAATTTACTATCAATCGGCATTAGGCAACGATGCTATTGATTATGCTATCAACATCACACGACAGGAAAGAATATGGTCGGCATGAAAACGGTATCCGCGGCACTCGCTTTATCCATTTTAACGACAGGCTGTTCAGGTGGGGGTTCTGAATCCGGTGACCCAGCATCAGGCACAACCGGAACGGCCGCTTCTCAAGCAGCGCCGCCTGTCGATAGCGGTCCACCGAGTCCTGACGACATCGCAACATTGGACGGTGTTGCTTATGCAAGCCTGACCGGCGATCCCGCCTCTGGCAAATCCGCCTTCATGCAATGCCGTACCTGCCATGTGGTCGATCCGGGCATGAACCGCGTCGGTCCGTCACTGGCAAATATCGTCGGCCGCGAAGCCGGTTCGGTCGCAGGCTTCAGATATTCGGAAGCCAATGCCAATAGCGGCATCATCTGGACAGAAGAAAAATTATTCCAGTTCCTGGAGAAGCCTCAGCGGGTCATCCCGAAGAGCAGGATGATTTTTGCCGGAATGCCGGACGTGCAGAAACGCGCGGACGTGATCGCCTATCTCAAAAACCCAAGCTGATCAGGCTTTCCAGCATCCGGCAAGGTGGTCGTCGGTCATCCCGATCGCCTGCATATAAGCATAGATGATAGTGCTGCCGACAAAGCTCATGCCGCGTTTCTTGAGCGCTTTTGATATGGCATCGCTGATCGGCGACGTGCTCGCCATATCGGAAAAATATTTGGGTCGGTTGACTGGCGGTATGCCGTGCAGATGGCCCCAGAGCCAAGCATCAAAGCTACCAAATTCCTCCTGAATTTCAAGAAACACCAGCGCGTTCTTGCGGACCGAGTAGATCTTGAGCCGGTTGCGGATGATGCCCGCATCTTCCCGCAGCGCTTCCAGTTCGTCATCTTCCATTACAGCGCAACGTCCAATGTCAAAACCGTAAAAGGCGCGGCGATAGCCGTCGCGTTTGCGCAACACCGTCTCCCAGCTCAGGCCGGCCTGCGCGCCTTCAAGAATCAGGTTTTCGAACAGCAACCGGTCATCGTGAACGGGCACGCCCCATTCACGGTCGTGATAATCGCCGTAAAATTCCTTGCCCGGCTGCCCGCCGAAGCACCGGTGTTTTCCGTCCGTTCCGATCACTGTCATGAGACAGGGTTAGCTGCACGAACTACGTGCGGCAATTCTATTCGGCAGGCTGAATTTCAGGTGGGTGCCCCTTGTCAGGGGTCCACCAGCCGATACGGCGCTTGATCCAGTTGAGCAGACGGGGGATTGGCGCATTGCGATCCATCCACTCCGCATATTCCTTGTAGGCCGGGTCGCTCAGCAGATGCTTTTCTTCGGTCTTGGCACGCCAGTAATAAACTCCGCTAACCGCCGCTATCAGCACCGTATTGCGCACAAAATCTGTGAGACTGCCCGAAGTCACCAGAAACGGCATGGTCGCCAGCCACCAATAGGCATTTTTCGCGACATAGGCGGGGTGCTTTGTCCAGCTGTAGGGACCGTGAGTCAGGATTCCGCGATGGGTCAGGTTGGAAAAGCGCAGGCCAAAGGCGACCGTTGCCCACGCGTAAATCGAGGTCAGAAAAACCAGTATTCCGCCCCAGATCCAGAGAATGGTTGTCTGGCCTTCGAACCAATAGGCCCAATCGGCGGTGTTGATATGATAGTTGAGCGGCCCGTCATTGCCCATGAGAATGAACGGCGGATAACAGATCAGCGCGGCAACCCAGCCCGCCATATAGGGATTTGCCGTGCGGATATGCGCGTCCAGCGGTTTCATCGTCAGCAGATAGCCAACCGTTGCAAACTGGACGTCGACCACGAACATCGCGATGATCAGCCAATGGGCAATCGCCACCGGATTGCCCGCAAGTTCATCTAGATCAAGCCGAACCAGATCAGCAAAACCGCCGGGCACGATCGAGAGCATGAAGGCGAGGAAAAAACCCTTAACCGCCCAGGCGCGCAGATGATGGAAAATCTGTTCCCACTCAAATTCGCTTCTCCTGCCGGTTAGCAGTTGGCCAAAATGCCAGGCCCCGTCGCGCGGCTCGATGGTAAAACGGTCCATGAACAAGACATAGGGGATCGATAGCACGAACAACCAGGGCGCGGCTGTTTCCATTATCTCCATCGAAAATTGATATTGGCCAGTCCAGTACCAGCGTCCGACACAGTAAATGGTCGCGATAATCCCCCAAGTGGCCCAGAGGCCAGCAAGCTTCACCAGACTGACGTCAAATGTCTCTTTCAGCGATTTCGGACTATCCCACTTCATCCCGGTGGACGGTCGCAAATGGACCTTGTCCATCAACAAAGACCAGATCACCATCGGTATCGCACAGGCCAGGCAGGCGGCGAGCGCAGAATAGCGGCCGTCCAGGCCATATTGACGGGCGATTAGCACCCAGCACGCCAGTCCGATCAGGCCGGCCACGCCTACGCCGTTGGAAACCGCTGACAAGGGGCGCGGATCATCGCTTCTGAATTTTTGTCCGAACATGCGCCCTCTGTAACCGATAATGGTAAGCAAGCGGTGAACAGGACGATTTCAGCCAAATAATCCCAGTATGAGCCTAGCAAAATCGCGGCGCTTCCTTTATATCTGCCGGCAAAGGTGGATAGAAATAATTTGATGGCAAAATACGGAAATCGCATGAAGAATATCGGACTTTCGCTCTCGGTGGTAATCCTGATGGCTGCGTGCACCAACGGTGATGACGCACAGGCAACGGGCAGCACCGCTGAAGACGTGCAGGCTCTGGCCGACATTTCTCCGATAGATCGCAAGCCTTTCGAAACAACTGCAATTGCGAGCTTTGATGAGCCATGGGCGATGACCTTCCTTCCCGATGGCCGGATGTTGGTCAGCGAAAAAGCGGGCAAGCTGCAGTTGGTCGATGCCAAGGGTCAGAAAACCGAAATCAGCGGTGTGCCCGAGGTTGCATATGGCGGTCAGGGCGGCTTTGGCGATATCGTGCTTGCTCCCGATTTCGCGACCAACAATATAGTCTATTTGAGCTGGGTAGAGGCCGGGGAGAACGACACTCGCGGTGCCGTAGTAGGTCGTGCCAGGCTGGATCTGGCTGGCCAAAAACCGGCGTTGAAAAATCTCGAAACTATCTGGACTCAAAAGCCAAAAGTGACCGGCAAGGGGCATTATTCCCACCGCATCGCATTTTCACCCGATGGCAAATATCTGTTCATCGGTTCGGGCGACCGGCAGAAATTTGATCCGGCGCAGGACATGACCGCCAATCTCGGCAAGATCGTCAGACTCTATCCGGACGGCAGCGTGCCCAACGACAACCCCTTTGTCGATCAGGAAGACGCGCTTCCCGAAATCTGGTCGCTGGGCCACCGCAATATTCTGGGTCTCGCTTTTGATAAAGAGGGACGGCTCTGGAATCAGGAAATGGGTCCGAAAGCCGGCGATGAACTGAATCTGGTTCAGCGCGGCGCCAATTATGGCTATCCGATCGTCTCGGAAGGCGATCATTATGATGGCAAGAAAATCCCCAATCATGACACCCATCCCGAATTTGAGGCGCCAAAAACAGCCTGGGTACCGACGATCGCACCAAGCGGATTGATTTTTTATTCAGGCAAGATGTTCCCCGCATGGCAGGGCAGCGCCTTTGTCGGCGGCCTGGCTAGCCAGGCGCTGATTCGTGTCAGTTTCGACGGCGATAGCGCCAAGGAGGCCGAGCGTTTTCTGATGGGCGCCCGTATTCGCGAAGTGGAACAGGGTCCCGACGGTGCAATCTACGTGCTCGAGGACGGCGAAGGCGGCCGGATGCTCAAGCTGACCCCCACCAAATAACCCTTCGCTGCAAGAAACCTATTGCGAGGCGGCGGTGGTCGTTCCCGACAAGTCGCTCAGAAATTGACGAACACGCTTCGCATTGGCGCCAAGATCATGCACGCCGACACGGCTGACCGAGCGCATGTCGATGATGCTCGCCGCGCCATTTTCCGCCGAACGGGCACGAATGACGACATCATCCTTGAACCGGAACAGCGAGATCGTGTCGGTCGCTTCCAGTTTGCCAGCAGCCGGATCGACGCTGACCACTTTCCAGCCGCGATCTTCTGCCAGTCTTTTGGCTTTCTCGATCACCTCGGCGACTGGCTCATCAATACGCACGGAGCGGATGTCCGGATAGGCATCCTGATGCGCTGTTGCCCAGCGCTGACGCGGGTTCATGCCGCGCATGTCACTGTCATCCGCGCCAGGGATATTGTCCCAATTATCAGCCCGCAGGGTCAGAGCGGTGAACTGCGGCGGATCAGCAAGATCGGTGGTAATGTCATGAATCGCCGGGAGCGTGGCGATCGCAACAACATAAGGGATCCAGAACCCGAGAAAGCCGAGCGTTGCGATCATCCCCAGCCCCAACAAAGGCCAGCGCGTCTTGCGCCCTTTGCGGCGATTCAACATAATAAAGACAATCGCCAGGAGGAGCGTGAGTACGGCGACCAATATGATCCATGGTATCGCTGCCAGACCGGCTTGCCAGCCCCAGAGCCCCATGCCGCCGCCAACGGCAGCAACGACAAATGCCAGAGGCGCGCCCAAGCCGAGCAGCAATATGAGCCAGCCCTTGGGGTCGCGGCGCAGCGAACCCAGTCTGACCGGCTTGGCTGGTGCAGCGGCCGGTGGCGTATCGCCCGTCGATGGTTCGGTTGGCTTGTTCTGGTCCGTCACGCGCAAACTCCCTTAACAGATCAATCTTTTAGCTGGCGCTTCGCGATCATGCAATTGCTACCTATGCGGCTCGACATTTACTGCAAAGCGGAGTAGCGCGCGCTTTTCCTGATAGACGAGACCAACGACTTGACCAGCATCATCCCTCTCGCCGAAATCGATCCGCAACTTGTCGAGGCCCTTCTGGACTCCGCCTTTGGCACGGACCGGCACGACCGCACCGCCTATAAGTTGCGCGACGGCATGGACATGCTCGAAGGCCTGTCGCTTGCCGCGGTGGATCAGGAAAAGCATGAATTGCTCGGATCCATTCAATGCTGGCCCGTCGCACTGACCGACGAAACCGGCAAGAAACACCCGATGATCATGGTCGGTCCGGTGGCGGTTTACCCGGATTTTCAGCGCGAGGGCATTGGCCGCGCGATGATGGCGGCCCTGCTGAAGGAAATTCAGCCCAATGATCCACTGCCCTTGGTGATGATCGGCGACCCCGAATATTATGAGCGCTTCTTCGGATTCACGGCCGAGGGCACCAGCGGATGGACGCTGCCGGGGCCATGGGAACCCTCGCGGTTGCTTGTCCGCACCAACGCGGCACAGACATTGCCCAAGACTGGTACACTAGGTCCCTGGACAAGATAGCGAGTCTAAGCCTTTACAGAAATGGCGCCGGGCAATAGTCCGGTTGCATGCCCTACACGCCACCACCAGAACTTGCCTCGCTGTCCATCGCCGAAATTGCGGAATTGGCCGAAGCGCAGAAATTGCCCCCCGTCGATCAATGGGATCCGCAGGAGACCGGCGACAGCGAGATGCGTATCGCGGCGGACGGCACCTGGTATCATCAGGGCGATCCAATCAAACGGCCCGCGATGGTGCGGGCTTTTTCCAGCATTTTGCGGCGCGAACCGGATGACAGCTATGCATTGGTCACACCCTATCAGAAGCTGAGCATCGCGGTCGAGGATGCGCCCTTTGTCGCCGTCGAACTGGAGAGCCAGGGCAGCAGCGCGGACCGCACGCTCGCCTTCCGTCTCAATACTGACCATCTGGTGGTCGCGGGTCCGGATCATCCACTCCGCTTTGGCACCGACAAGCCACAACTTTATCTGCAGGTTCGTAAAGGGCTGGAAGCGGTGCTGGCGCGGCCGGTCTACTACGAACTTGCCGAACTGGCGCTGGAAGAGAACAGCGATCCCCTTGGCATCTGGTCGGCCGGTGTGTTTTTCCCGATGGCGAACGGTTCATGACATTGCGCGACCGGCTGGAGCAGGCATTGGTGAAAGGCCATGAAAACAACCTCGATCATCTGCTCTATAACGAACGCGATCATATCGATGACCTCAAGGTCCTGCGCGACGCGGCGGTGCTGATCGCGGTAACCGATCGCCCCGATCCCGGGGTGATATTCGTCCAGCGCCCCCAGCATATGCGGAACCATCCCGGGCAGGTTGCCTTTCCCGGTGGCAAGATCGATCCCGGCGACATCGATCCTATCGACGCGGCGCTGCGCGAGGCGCACGAGGAAGTCGCGCTGGATCGCAGCCATGTCGATATCATCGGCCTGACCGACAGTTTCCAGTCTGGCAGCGGCTATAACATCCAGCCGGTGCTGAGCGTCATCCCGCCCGACCTGCCGTTTGTCGCCGATCCTGGCGAAGTCGAAAGCTGGTTCGAAGCACCGCTCGAATTCCTGCTCGATCCCAAAAACCGTACCATCCATGAAGGCACCTGGAACGGGCGCAAGCGCCATTATTATGAAATCTACTGGCAGGATTATCGTATCTGGGGGATTACTGCAGGGATTTTGAACAATCTCGGGAAAAGGCTGGGCTGGTGACCATGAAAATGCCTTCGGCAGAATGGACAGAAAGACGCGGCCTCGCAGAGTTGATTGCGGCGCTGGATGGTCAGGCGCGTTTTGTTGGCGGGGCGGTGCGCGACACATTATTGGGCCTCGCGGCAAAGGATATCGATGTCGCCACATCACTGCTGCCAGAAGATGTGATGGAGCGACTGACGGCCGCATCGATCAAGGTCGTTCCGACCGGCATAGCGCACGGTACGATTACCGCAGTCCTGCCGGACGGTCCTGTAGAGATCACTACGTTGCGGCGTGACGTTTCCACTGATGGGCGGCGCGCCACAGTCGCCTTTAGCGATGACTGGCGGGAAGACGCCGCGCGCAGGGATTTCACCATCAACGCGCTTTCCGCCGATCCCCAGACGCTGAAGGTTTTTGACTATTTTGACGGTCTCGAAGATCTGAAAAATCTCCGGATCCGATTCATCGGCTCGGCGGCAGAGCGGATCGCCGAAGATCATTTGAGAATCATGCGCTACTTTCGGTTTCTGGCGCGCTTTGGCCAACAGCAGGTTGAGGAGGATGCATTCAACGCCTGCACCGCCGCAGCAGCAAAGCTCGAGACACTTTCCCGCGAGCGAGTGGCGGACGAGCTTTTGAAACTGCTTGCCACCGAAGACCCCCGATTTGCGGTAAGCCAGATGCTGGATGCCGGAATATTTCAGCATATCATCGCAGAGGTCGCCCCGGATTCGAAGAACATGTTCGGCAGACTCATCAAACGCGAGCAACTGCATCATGTCGGACCCAGCGCTATCCGGCGATTGGTGGCCCTGCTTCCCAATGACACAGACCGGGCCAGTCAAATAGCCAAGAGCCTGAAGCTGTCCAAAAAACAGCAGAGGGCGCTTGGCCAACGACTTTCTGCCGGAATTAACGGAAACACCGAAGACCAAACGGCAAGTCTGACGGACATCCGCGCCTTCGCCTATCGCACCAGCGTAGACACCGCCCGCGATGCGGCGCTCCTGTTCGCGGATGATAATGCCCTGCCGGAAATGCTGGGACAGCTTGAAGGCTGGCAGCCGCCGGTCTTTCCGCTAACCGGCGGTGACTTGATCGAAAAGGGCTTGAAGCCCGGCCCGATTGTCGCAAAGAGTCTGGCCAAAATCGAGGCGGTGTGGATTGCGAACGGATTTCCGGATGAGCAGTGGGTCCGTGAATTCCTGGAAGATCAGGATGTAACGCTTCTGACATGAACCGGAAAAACCGGTGGTGACAAAATTGATATTTGCGGCAGAAAAAACTATCTTGAATAGATGCCGATAAGGAGAGACGAACCATGACGGACAATGCGGAAAACAAAGGCCTGGTCGGGTCGATCCCCTCCCCGCGCAGCGATGCGCCCACCCATTGCACGGCGGCAGACTATGACCGGCTCTATCAGGAGAGCATCACCGATCCGGACGGCTTCTGGGCCCAGCAGGCCGAGCGCCTGGACTGGCAGACAGCCCCGACCAAAATTGCCGACTGGTCCTTCGATCCCGTATCAATCAAATGGTATGATGATGGTGTATTGAACATTTGCCACAACGCAGTCGACCGCCATGTTGCGGCCGGTAAAGGCGATGTCACCGCGCTGATTTTCGAACCCGATGATCCGAAGTCGCCAGGCCGGACAATCACTTATGCCGAACTGCAGGCAGAAGTCATCAAAATGGCCAACAGCCTGAAGAAACTGGGCGTCAAAAAGGGCGACCGGGTGACCATCTACATGCCGATGATTCCCGAAGGCGCGATCGCCATGCTGGCCTGCGCCCGTATCGGCGCGATCCACAGTGTGGTATTCGGCGGCTTCTCCCCGGATGCTCTGGCCGGCCGGATAGAGGATTGCGACAGCAAGTTCCTGATCTGTGCGGATGCGGGTCGGCGGGGCGGCAAAACTGTGCCACTGAAGACAAATGTCGATGCCGCGCTGGAAAAGGTTTCGGTCGACGCCGTGCTGGTGATCAACCATACGGACAGCGATGTCGGCATGACCGCAGGGCGCGATCACTGGTATCATGAAATATCAGCCGACGTCGCTGCGGATTGCCCCTGTGAACCGATGAATGCAGAAGATCCGCTATTCATACTTTATACCTCCGGTTCGACCGGCAAACCGAAGGGCGTGCTGCACACGACCGGCGGCTATGCGGTCTGGGTCGCGACGACTTTCCATTATACGTTCGACTATCAAGCCGGTGAGGTTTTCTGGTGCTCGGCCGATATCGGCTGGGTTACCGGGCACAGCTATATTGTTTATGGCCCGCTGATCAACGGCGCGACCGAGGTCATGTTCGAAGGCATACCCAATTACCCTGATTTCGGTCGCTTCTGGGAAGTGGTGGAAAAGCACAAGGTCAATATTTTCTATACCGCGCCGACCGCCATCCGCGCGCTGATGCGTGAAGGCGACGCGCCGGTAAAGGCGCATGATCGCTCATCCATCCGTTTGCTCGGCACGGTCGGCGAGCCGATCAATCCGGAAGCCTGGCGCTGGTATTATGATGTGATCGGCGAAGGCAAGTCACCGATAGTCGACACCTGGTGGCAGACCGAGACGGGCGGCATCATGATCACCACTCTGCCTGGCGCGCACGGCATGAAACCGGGTAGCGCCGGCAAACCGTTTTTCGGTGTCCAGCCGCAATTGGTCGATGGCGAAGGTCAGGTTCTCGACGGTGCGACCGACGGCAATCTGTGCATCACCGCCAGCTGGCCGGGACAGGCGCGCAGCGTCTATGGCGACCATGAACGGTTCATCCAGACCTATTTCAGCACCTATAAGGGAAAATATTTCACCGGTGACGGCTGCAAGCGCGATGCGGATGATTATTACTGGATAACCGGCCGGGTCGATGATGTGATCAATGTCTCGGGCCACCGGATGGGCACGGCAGAAGTTGAATCCGCTCTGGTGTCTCACCCCAAGGTCGCCGAAGCGGCGGTGGTAGGCTATCCGCATGATATCAAGGGACAGGGCATTTATTGCTACGTCACGTTGAATGCAGGCGAGCCCTCGTCTGAGGAATTGGTGGCCGAATTGCGGCTGCACGTCCGCAAGGAAATCGGGCCGATCGCCACACCCGATCATTTGCATCTGACCCCCGCCCTGCCCAAAACCCGGTCCGGCAAGATCATGCGGCGTATCCTGCGCAAAATCGCCGAGAATGAACATGGCGCGCTGGGTGATACGTCGACGCTGGCCGATCCGAGCGTGGTCGATGCGCTGGTCGAGGGGCGTTTGAACAAATAAACCGGTTACCTGCGAAGGCAGCTATCCCTCTCCAGCCAGATTGACTTGGCGCATCCGGGAGATGGGCCCCTGCCTTCGCAGGGGCACGCGAATTTGGCTAGCCGTCAAAGCCGACAAAAACAGCAGCCTCGTCAACCGACTTGCGCGTCGATACCACGGCGTTGGCCGGAAAGCTTTCGTCCGGCCAGCCCAAGGCTATGCTCTTCATGATCACCTGATCATCGGCGATCCCGGCGTGCTCGCGGACGACGGGCGATTGCATGATGCCCTGACTGTTGATGACAGTGCCGAGGCCGCGCGACCATGCTGCGTTGACCAGCGCAGTCGCCACGGCACCGCAATCAAAGGGCGTGTCGTCGCTGCCATCCACCGCGCGATCATATGTGATGATGACGCAAACCGGTGCGTCAAATTGGCGGAAGCCCCGCATCACCCAGTCCTGCCGGGCATCCTTGTCGTCGCGCTCGATTCCCATCGCCGAGAATAGCTGCTTCGCCACGCCAATCTGCCGCTCGCGATGTTCGCCCGCGAAAGCCTGACCCTGACGAAATTCGCGCGACTGCGGAACACCGGCCAGCATCCGTTCGGTATTCCCCGAACGAATTTTTTCCAGCGGCTCGCCGCTAATGACGTAGAAATTATAAGGCTGCGTATTCATCGACGATGGTGCGCGCATCGCTAGCCCGAGGATCTCCTCGATCAGCTCTTTCGGCACAGGTTCCGGCTTATATCCGCGTATGCTGCGGCGGCCGAGGACAACTTCGTCAAACTGCATGGGTAGCTCCAATTGGAAATGTTTGTCGCTGGCTAGCGGACAAATGGATATATGCAAACCCCACTATCGCCAGTGAGGGGAGGCATATGCAAATTCCCGCGCGAGAGGCGGTCGCGATATTTGGGTGCATGGCGGTGACAATCTGTTAAGCAAAAGCCCATGAAAGAACATTTTGAACGCCACAAACAGGCATGGACCAGTGAAGAGATCCAGAAGCTTCACGCTTTTGCAAAAAAAGGCATGACGCTCAAAGCCATTTCCAAGGCGCTGACCCGCAGCGAAGAATCGATCCGCACACGGTCGAAACTGGATAAGGTGAAAATTGCCAAGAAGCGCTGATCTTCGGCAATAGTTGACGCCCGATATTCAGTCTGGCCTCTAATCCGGATTGGATACAGAAAGTCTGGATCGCAACAACAGAGTAGCCTGATCGTATAACTTTGAATCACGATGGGCGCGCGCCACCAACTGAGCCCCATCGACGAGAGCGAGGCACGCGTTCGCTTCTTCCTCGGGATTTCCGATATCCGCTATGCTGCCATCCTTGAGGCCAAGTTCGAATGTATCGGTTAGCCAAGCCAGATTGGTTTGATGGAACGTCACCAGATCGTCGACAATTTCTGTTTGCAGGCTCTCGCGGTCGATATTGAGCGCAATCGACATACAAATAGACTCTCCCTCTTCGACGAAGGAACCCGTTTCTATAATATAGGCCATCAAGCGATCGCCTGCGCGGCTTTCATTGCCAGCTGTATGATCCAGGAACGAGAATATCTGAGCAGAGAAACGCCTGAATATTACGGCTATCAGCTCCGACTTTGACGAGAAATGATAAAAAATGCTCGACTTTTGAATCCCGACGTCACGGGCAATCTGATCCAGACTAACGCCATTATATCCTCGCCTGCGGACTGCCTCGGCAGCGGTGTCCATGATCGCTATTCTAGTACTCATCCCGCGCCCATAACAGCAGGCTCAGGTTATGTAAAATATAGTATGTCTGCCAAGAATTTTAATAATATCCGACATTAATGTTAACGATAAACCCCTATTCCTGATTGACTACCAACCGGTCGGTCGATACGGGCTCGCAAGTCGAGTATGTGACAGGAGTAAATATGCGTGAGTACAAAGACATAATTTCTAGGAATGCCGACCTTAGTAATCCAGCTAACCGCTCATTCAAACAAGTTAAAGCACCGGCTTCAAATATCGAGATAGACGAAAGTCGCAATATTGATCCCGCCAGAACCGCTGCGCTCTTGTTGAAAAGCCGCGCCGTCGCATTGGAACAATTACGAGACAGCAAACTTCATATCGACGATATTTCCTGGCACATATTGCTGGATCTGATCGTTTCAATGGACACAAAAAAACCGGTTACTGCACTGGACCTGTCGATCACACTTAATGTGACGGACGCCATCATGCTAAGATATGTCAATTACATGATTGATGCAGGGCTGGTCGACAAACATACCGATGCTGACGATGTGGCGCAGGTGCCATTAAAACTAACCGCAGCCGGCAACGCGCTAAGCCGCGATATATTGCAGAAAATCGGTCAAGAGCTCGTCAATTTCTGACACCTCTATTCCCTAATCACTAAGCAGCTTTAATCGCGCCACTGACCCGTTCGATCTCCGCGATCTGGCAGAGTTCTCCGATCGCTATATCGACATGAATGGCAGCAATACTTGCCTGAATAGTATCAAGTTGCGAGAGAATCTGCTCGAGCTGGTCGATCCATTCACGCAAGGCCTCAGTTTCAGTGCTCATCGGTTTAAACAATTTTTCCTGTTATTCTTATGGCACCAAAATCAGACCGGCACCGTTTGACTCGTTTTGCTCCGTCAAGTCAACCATTTCCCATGAACGACCGGAAACTGATCCAAATTCGAGACGATTATCGGATGATGGGATAATGGTAGATTTCAAATCTTATGTAAATAGTTATATTTTGACGTAAAATACAGCTATTCTGGAGCTGATAACGAGCCTCTCCCGCTATCCGCTATCCGCTATCCGCAGCGATTGATCCATTCCGGAGAGCCGCATCAATCAAACTTCCCGCTCTTTGGAAATCCCGTTGGCGGCAAGCGACCAGCCGCGCCGCGCGCGACCCGCCACATGGTCAGGTCATTTTCGGTCCGCGTCCGGCCGCTATCGCCGCCCATGGCCCAGCTCAGACCTTCTTCCAGCCTGAACACGATTGCATCCGAAAGCCCGCCATCCTTGTAGCGTTGCAGCATCACTCCCTGCCCCTTGGCCATTTCCGGCATTTCGGACAGCGAGAAGACGACCAGTTTGCGATTCTCGCCGATTGCCGCGACATGATCGGCGGTTTCCGGAATCGGACGGACCACGAGCAGACGTGCGTCGCCTTTAAGGTTTGCAACCTGCCGGCCCTTCTTTGTTTCCGCGACCACATCGGCGATATTGGCTACGAAACCGCGTCCCCAAGTCGAAGCCAGCAACAGCCTGGCCTTCATGTCTGCAACCATCAGGGCAATCGGTTCGGCACCAGCCTCGAGATCGACCATTGATCCGACCGGTTCGCCAAAGCCGCGCGCACCGGGAAGCTTGTCCGCGCCGAGCGTATAGAAGCGCCCGTTGTCGCAGCACATCAGCAGCTTGTCGGTCGTCTGCGCGTGGAAGGCATATTTCGGGCCATCGCCTTCCTTGAACTTGAAGCTGTCCGGGGCGGAGAGGTCGGCGTGACCCTTCATGGCCTTGATCCAGCCGCGCTGCGACATGATCACGGTGACCGGCTCTTTCTCGATAAAGGCTTCGAGCGAAATTTCGCGTGCGGGTGCCGCCTCGATCAGCATCGTGCGCCGCGCGCCCAGCGCGGTGTCCTCGGCATAAAGTTTGCGCAGGTCCGCGAGGTCTTTTTTCAGCCTTGTTTTTTGTCGCGCGGGACTTTCGATCAGCTTTTCCAGCCCTTCCCGTTCCTCGAGCAGCTTGTCGCGCTCGCGCCGCAGTTCCATTTCCTCGAGCTTGCGCAAAGACCGTAGACGCATGTTGAGGATCGCTTCGGCCTGACGATCGGTCAGTTCGAATTCTTCCATCAGCATCGGCTTGGGTTCGTCATGGTTACGGATGATCTCGATCACCCGGTCGAGATTGAGATAGGCGATGATATAGCCGCCGAGCAGCTCCAGCCGGGCATCGATCTTGTCGAGCCGGTGCTGCGAACGGCGGAGCAACACTTCGATCTGGTGGACAATCCACTGTTTCAGCACTTCGCTGATGCCCATCACCTTGGGCACCCGGTCCTTGTCGAGCACATTCATGTTGAGCGAGAAGCGATTTTCAAGATCGGACATGCGGAACAGCGCGTTCATCAGATCTTCGGGATCGACCGCGCGACTCTTCGGTTCCAGGATAATCCGCACCTGTTCATCGGATTCATCGCGGATATCGGCGAGAATCGGCAGTTTCTTGTCGGCAATGATCTGGGCGATCTGCTCGATCAGCTTGCCCTTCTGCACCTGATAGGGGATTTCGGTGACGACAATCTGCCACGCACCGCGCCCCTCGGCGTCTTCCTTCTCCCATTTGCAGCGTACCCGCATCGCACCGCGGCCACTCTCATAGGCGGCGTCGATAACCGATTTGGGATCGACCAATGTACCGCCAGTAGCAAGGTCAGGCCCCTTGATGATCGCCATGATCTCGGCATGTTCCGCCTTGGGCGAATCAATCAATAGTGTCGCGGCATCGATAATTTCGTGGACGTTATGCGACGGGATACTCGTCGCCATACCCACGGCGATACCGCTCGCGCCATTGGCGAGCAGGTTCGGGAACAGGCCGGGCATGACCTCGGGCTCTTCATCCTCGCCATTATAGGTTGGTTTCAGATCGGCGGCATTTTCGTCCAGACCGCTCATCAATTCGATTGCCGTGCGGGTCAGCCGGGCTTCGGTATAGCGATAGGCGGCAGCATTATCGCCGTCGATATTGCCGAAATTCCCCTGCCCGTCGACCAGCGGATAGCGCAGCGAGAAAGTCTGGGCGAGGCGCACCATTGCGTCATAGACCGACTGATCGCCATGCGGGTGATATTTACCGATGACATCACCGACCACACGGGCGCATTTCTTGTACCCCTGCGACGGGTCTAGCTTGAGCAGACGCATCGCCCATAAAAGGCGGCGATGCACCGGTTTCAGACCATCGCGCAAATCGGGCAGCGACCGCGCGGTAATCGTCGACATCGCGTAAATCAGATAGCGTTCGGAGAGCGCCGCATCAAAGGGCGCTTCGACTATCGCATCAAATTCATCTTCGGGTTCTTCGGGCGGGGCTTCGGTTACATCACTCATGCGATGAGCGATAGCAGGGTGGATTCAGGGTTGGTAGGGGGAAAGTGGCAGATTGATAATTGATAAGTTCCCCGGCGAAGGCCGGGGCCCATCTCCCATAACTTACGCTTGACGCTGGGGACGTGCGGGAGCGCAAAATGAGCGGTTACGATAATTAGCGTCTCGAGTATTCCATAGTACAGGAGATGGACCCCGGTGTTCGCCGGGGCACTAGAACCCGCTTCAGTTCACGGGCCGCTCGCTGCGATAATAGAGAAAGGCAAACCACAAGGCGACCGCACCGAGCAGGTGCCAGACGGCATGGCCCTGCAGCAGGCTTTCGGGCGCGCATAGCTGGCCGCGCTGGTCAAGATTCCAGATCGTAAAAGCGACGATATTGGCGACAAGGCCGGCGACATAATAGCCGGTCCGGACCTGCGGGCGCAGCGGTCTTGCGAAAACAAGCTCGAGGATGATCGCGGCGAGGAGAACGACGGCAAAAAGCCAGCGACGGACCTCCGGCAGCGCATAGAGAATCGCGACAAGCGCTGTACAAAACAGTCCGTAATAGATCATCGCACGCCGGTCCGGGATGCGCCGCAATTTTGCGAGCGCGCTGACCAGAAAAAATCCGCTGACCAGATACATGCCGAGCACATCGAAAAACTGGCCCCATAATGTAAGCGTCGCGTGAAGCAGGACCGAGCCAATCCCGACGATGATCGCAGCTACCCCGAGCACGCTCGCCGACAGCGGCGGAAAGGCCGATATCCAGTCACGGGACCGGGCCAGCAAGATCATCAGAAACCCGGCAAAGACGAAACCGAAAGACGACAGGCTATTGGCGGGCTGCAACAGCAACGTGCCATTCCGCGGCATCTCGCAGAAGCATCTGGTCTCGGTGCAGGTTGCCGGGGCATAGACAGACCAGTCAGGCCCGATAAGGTTGAGCAAGATGATGGTCGCAGCCGCAGCCAATACTGTCAGCGCGAAAGCAATACCCAGCTGTCCGGAGATGCTGGTCATAGCGAGAGCCATTCTTCCGGCAAATCCAGACCTTCCCGTTCATTATCCCAGATCATGCCCATGATCCACCAGCGACCATTGGGTTTCCCGTCCTCTCCCATAGCATCATTCCATAGATGGATCATATTCACACCACGGAACTGGATTGCGGGATGTTCCGGTGTTTCACGGGCCTCGTAGGCCGAATAGACATGGGCGACCTGACCGAAAATATCGATCTTGCGGCCAATTTCGATCTCGTAGAATGACTCGCCTTCAAGCAGCGGGACCGTCGCCGCGACAAATTCATCATAGCTGAACGGATAGGCGACCGGTTTGCCATTCTCGATCCGCGTTCGAACAAGCACACAGCGCGGATGATAGATTTCGCGATCCCGCTCCCAGTCCTGCCCACCCGGCGGCCCCGATATGCAATCGTAAAGCGTGTCCAGGACTTCATCTATGGTCGTATTTTGGGTCATTATACCGCTCCGCTATTTCCGAGTTTGACACAGGTGTGACCAAAGCTCGAGTCTCTTGTCAGCAAAAATTCAAGGACTGCTCAGTTCATCTTTCACGAAATATGTTTGGTCGTTGACGCTGTAATAACATCACATTAGCTTCTGCACTTCCCTCCGGAAAGAGGAGCAGAAAAAATGCGGCATTCAATATATAGTATCGCGACCATATGCGCCCTGGGCGCGTGCAGCGACGGCAATGAATATTCGGCAGAATATGAGGCCGCCGAATATGCCACCGCTGACACGGGTGCGGCGGCTCCAGTGAACGAATTTGGTTTCATGGAAGCAACGGATTCGCGTTCAGACGGTGAAATTGCGCGCGACATGGCGAAGCTGCATGTGCAGTCTGGCCTCGATGGGCCGACCGAAGCAGTGGACGCCACGGCGAGCGAGAATGACATTCCCGTTTCCAATCCGCAAATCGCCTATAGCTATGAATTCGGCTATCGCATTTCGGCGGGACAGATTTCAACGGTCCAGAAACAGCATTCCAGCTATTGCGAGAAACAAGGCCCGTCTGTCTGCCGCGTCATCAATCTGCGGCGCAGCGGTGACGAGGCCAATTATGCCTTTGCCATGCTGCATCTCGAGGTCGCCGCGCCCAAGGCGAAAAGTTTTGGCACCGGCCTGACAGATATCGTCGAGGAAGCGGGAGGATATGAAGCTTCCACCGCGATAGAAGGCGAAGATCTGTCGAAGCAGATCATCGATACGGAAGCGCGATTGCGCAGCCGGGAATTGCTGTCGAAACGTCTGACCGAATTGCTCCGCACGCGCAACGGCAGTGTCGAAGAGCTTGTGAAGGCCGAGCGGGCCGTCACCGAAGTCAACGAGGAAATTGACAAAGCGCGCAGCTGGCTCGCGGAAATGCGGGGGCGGATCGCGCTCAGCAAGGTCATCGTCAACTATGAATCAAATGCTCCCGGCGCAGGCAGCTTCACCGCTCCCATTCGCAGTGCATGGAATAATATATCGAGCATGCTGGGATCATCAATCGGCGCGTTGATGAGAGTTTTGACCGTCACCCTGCCCTGGATATTGGTTTTGTGGCTGGGGATTTACCTGCGTCGCAGATTCAAGGCACCAGACCGCACATTCTGGGGACGGCGGATCCAAGTAGCCGCATCGTCTGACGATTGATTGCGCAGCCAATCAGTTTGGCATATAGGTAAAGTTCAACGCCCCGGTTCAATCGAAGTCTTACGATTCGATTTTCCGGGGCATGATTTTTTGTCGCTCTCTTTGCGAAGTGGAACCAAGCAATGTCCCGTCGTCGCCAGATTTATGAAGGTAAGGCCAAGATTCTTTACGAAGGTCCTGAGCCAGGCACTATCATCCAGTATTTCAAGGATGATGCCACCGCTTTCAACGCCGAGAAAAAAGGCACGATCAACGGCAAGGGCGTGATCAACAACCGCATCAGCGAGCATATTTTTACATTGCTCGGCCACATCGGCATCCCGAGCCACTTCATCCGCCGCCTCAACATGCGCGAACAGCTCGTCAAACAGGTCGAAATTGTCCCGATCGAGGTGATCGTCCGCAATGTCGCTGCCGGATCTCTTTCCAAGCGTCTCGGCATCGAAGAGGGCACACCATTGCCGCACACCTTGCTGGAATATTGCTACAAGGATGACGCGCTCGGCGATCCGCTGGTTGCCGAAGAACATATCGCCTGTTTCGGCTGGGCCAGTCAGGAGGAAATGCAGGACATTTCCGCCATGGCTATCCGGATCAACGACTTCATGGCTGGTATGTTTGCCGGAATCGGTATCAGGCTGGTTGATTTCAAGCTCGAGTTTGGCAGAATTTTCGAAGGCGATTTTTCGCGGATCATCCTCGCTGACGAAATCAGTCCGGACGGCTGCCGTCTATGGGACATCAAGACCAACGAGAAGCTCGACAAGGACCGGTTCCGCCGCGACCTTGGCGGGGAAGCCGAAGCTTATCAGGAAGTTGCCCGGCGGCTCGGACTGTTCCCGGAAGGCGGTAGCGAAGTGACCGACCTCAATAGCGAACGAAAAAAGCGCGGGAAGTAGCGATCCGCCCTGCTTCGCCGAACAATATGGCAAGCTGCACATTGATTAGCGATGACGACGAAAACCTGTAGTGGTTTACGCCAAATTAACCATTGAACTGATAGCACGGACCTCATGTGGAACCCATGTGAGGAATTATTCCGATGCGCCTTTTGATTTTGCTCGCCAGTACAACGATGCTAGCCGCCTGCGGCGGTGCCGGCCCACAATCTGCTGGCAGTAGCGCGCCTCCTACCGGAAGCGGAGGCACGGGCGGCGGTACCGACAGCGATACGGTCCACACATTTGCCGACCCGACCGAGGCCAAAACCTATACGGCGATTGGCTCTTCGCACAGTTACCAATCAACCGTTGATGATCCGGGCGGAAACGGCCAGCAGCGGACGGTGCGTCAAACTACCCAGACCGGACAAATATATCAGGGTGATGCCACCACGGTCCGCAATTCCAATCTGACGATCGCCTATGATCCACGGGATGCAATCTTCAACGTCAGCTTCACCAATGGACTAGCGGGAACATCGGGCGCCAGCCGTTTCCAGGATCCCCTGCATCGTACAAATTTTGGCGGTGCTGTTGAACCTCAATTTGGCACACCAGATTTGGCATCGGATATGTGGGGAATCCCGGGAGTCCAATATCTTGAATCCGGTTCTCTATCGAATGTGGCCCAGGCGCGGCCTGTGGCCGGTGGTCCCGACGAGTTCCTCTTTAACCTGATTGATCAGACCGAAGCCGGTACCTACGATGCGACAACATTCTTTTACCAGCTGCCTGGAACCGACACGCAATATGTGACCTTTGCCGGCTACCTTAGAAACACCGCAGCGGTATCATATGATTTCGACACCGCCCTGACCACCCAGGTGAGTACACTCGAGAGAGGCGCCTTTGCATATGGTCAAATAACGTCCAACGATGCAGTGCCCACCAGCGGAACCGGGACATTTGATGGTACCATGCTGGCGACCATGGTCTTCAACGACCAACCGGACATCACAGGCAATCTCGATACCTATATGCAGTGGATCGCCGGCTCCGCATCGACGAGCGTCAATTTCGGAGCCAACACATTTTCACTGTCGCTGGATGGTTCGGTTGGCGCGCCCATGTTCGATGGTACCAGCGGACAACAAAGCGTGCTGGAGGGAGCGAAATTTTTCGCCAACGGCGGCGGCGATATAAATCTTGTCTCTGCAGGCGGATTCTTTGGCCAGTTTAACGAGGCCTGGTTTGTCAATCCGGATAATACGAGGCTCGATCTTGTGATCGCCGGATCCAGCATCAACGGTGCCTTCTATGGTCCGAAAGCGCAAGAAGTGGGGGGTGGTTATCGCATCGTTGGCGGAACGCCGGACGAACGGATCGACATTCTGGGAACTTTTGTCGGCAAGCAGCCCTAGAGGCGGGGATGCGCAATTCTGCCACTCTCGTCAAAGCTGTAGCTGTATCCTGCGTCCCAATTGCGGGATTCGGTCAAGCACAGGCAGCGGTTCCGCTGGTCATATTGGCCGATGGCGCTGCCGAGATCGTCCCCGGTTTCCAGCCTGCCTGCGATACGGCCGGCCAGTGCAACCTTCGCGTGACGCCGGAGCAACTATTGGCCAAGGCGGAAGCGCTGATTCACGAGAAAAATTATCAGGCGGCCCTGCCTCTGGTCGATGCGCTTGGACAGGTCCCGGAACTGCGAATGCAGCAACGGTTTCTCGCCGGCTATATCGCAATTGAAACGGGCGACGTCAAAGGAGCGATCAAGAAATTCAGGACGATTCTGGATGAGAATCCTGGCCAGACACGGGTACGGCTGGAACTGGCCAGAGCCTATTTGCTGACCGGCAAGGAGGCGAGCGCAGACTATCATTTCCGGTTGGCGCAAAATGATGAAAACCTGCCGGACGAGATCGCCAAAACCATTCGCAATACCCGCAGCATTTTGCGCGACCAGCGGATCTGGCGATTCAGTTTCGATTTCGGCTTCGCACCGGATACAAATATCAACGGCGCTACCGATGCCGAAAGCATCGACATCAACTTCGGCCCGATAAAACTCCCCCTGCAGCTTGATGACAATGCCCGGGAACGTTCGGGCATCGGCCAGACGGCGGGCTTTTCCGGCGGGATTCGCGTAAAGGCCAATGACCGTCTCGCCCTGCTGTTCGATGCGGATAGCAAGATCGTCAATTATGCGGGCAAAGCGGCTGATGATATCGTCATCCAGGTCGCCGCCGGTCCGGAACTCCGGGTTGCACGCTACAGCAGCATCTCTCTCCAAGCGGTTGGCCTGCAGCGCTGGTATGGCGGCAGTCTCGCGACCCGTGAATATGGTGGCCGGTTTGGATATCAGCAGGCGCTTAGCGAAGGACAGAGACTGGGCGTCGAACTGGACGCTCGGCGTACCGAATCCCAGATCAGCGCTTCCTATAGCGGCTGGCAACTAGGCGCGAACGCCACTTATGAGCATCTGGTCGGCAAGTCACTGATCGCATCAGCCAGTGTTTTCGCCCGTCGGGATCTCCTCAATGCCGACGGCTTTTCGAGCTTCAACTATGGTGTCAATCTGGGGCTAGGCGGAGAATTGCCAATGGGATTGAATGCCGGTGTTGCGGCCAGCGTCAGCCGGTCCGCATTTGATGCGCCTTTGCTGCTCTATTCCACTGAAAAAAGACAGGATTGGCGCGGATTCGCTCGCGCGTACATGGGCAGCCGAAAAATCAAATTTCTCGGGTTTTCTCCATCGGTCGACTATGTCTACTCGCGGGTGGACAGCAATTACGATCTGTATGAAATGAGCCGCCACCGCGTGAATTTCAAATTCGCCCGCTATTTCTAAAACGATAAAGCGGAAATTGGCGGAGCGCCCTTTCCAATTTTCCTTCTAACTCTTGCCCCGGCTAATCTTGGCGCTATAGCATGGCGTTATTGACGACGGCAAAACGCGAGGGCGCAGGATGAAAGTCAGAATATTTGTAACGCTGAAAGATGGCGTATTGGACCCTCAGGGCAAGGCCATCCATCACGCGCTGGAAAGTCTCGACTTTTCCGGGGTTAACGATGTGCGCGCTGGCAAGCTGATCGAACTCGACATAGACGCATCCGTCAGCCGCGAAGAAATCGAGAAAATGTGCGACAAGCTGCTCGCAAACACCGTCATTGAAAATTATGATATCGAGATGCCGGAAGCGGCACCGGGGACTATTTCCTGATGCAATCTGCGGTGATCGTCTTTCCCGGCTCGAACTGCGACCGCGACATGGCCGTCGCACTGGAAACGGTTTCGGGGCAAAAGCCTCATATGGTCTGGCACGGAGATAGCGAACTGCCCCCGGGTCTGGATGTAATCGCGATACCAGGCGGCTTTTCCTATGGCGACTATCTGCGATCGGGCGCCATGGCTTCCCGTTCGAACATCATCAAGCCGGTTATCGAAGCCGCCAATCGCGGCGTCAAGATATTGGGCGTGTGCAACGGCTTTCAAATCCTCACCGAAACCGGCCTGTTACCCGGAGCGCTGATGCGGAACAGCAATATCCATTTTGTCTGCAAGGATGCAGAACTTGATGTCGTCAATACCGGCACGATTTTTACGTCGGGCTATGACAGCAATACACCCATTACGATCCCCGTGGCCCATCATGACGGCAATTTCTTTGCCGATGATGAAACGCTGGACCGGCTGGAAAACGAGAATCAGATCGTGTTCCGCTACCATAACGACATCAACGGTTCCTCGCGCAATATAGCCGGTATCATCAATGAAGCGGGCAATGTCCTGGGGATGATGCCGCACCCGGAGCGGGCAATCGACAAGAAGCACGGCGGTACTGATGGGCTGGCGTTATTCGAAAGCTTGCTGAGCTAACGCCGAGTTGGTTCCGATCGCTACCGGCGTCCAAACCCGAGCTCTCCCGTTCCTCAATAACTTCCGGCTTTCGGAGTGCACCGCGCATATTCAGTGAAGATATCGGCGCTGAGCGGCGGCTGTAGAGTCATATCGGACATAGACTGGGCCAATCGGTTGACACCGATGGCCTCCACATGGTGATCGGATAGGCCCGTCTGCACCGCAAGCGATGCTCGACCTTGCGCCCCGACATGTTGATCCGGATTCTCCATCCGAAATACATCCCGACAGTGGCAAACCATATCATGGGAACGCGACGGCCTTTAATATGCCGGGCTCTGTAACAATATTGATGCGGAAACGAAAAAGGGCCGGTCCGAAGACCAGCCCTTTTCACAATTGGTAGTAATGTTGGTATTAGTTACCGGAACCAGGTCCGTACATAACTTCAACACGACGGTTCTGAGGTTCACGAACGCCGTCTGCGGTTTCAACGCGAGGACGCGATTCACCGAAGGCTTCGCTCGAGATAACGCCGCCGCCAATGCCGCGCGATTCAAGATACGCACGAACAGCGGTGTTGCGACGCTGGGACAGACCGACGTTGTAGCTGGCGGAACCAGATTTGTCAGCGTGACCAGCCAGCATGACCTGAGCCGAACCACAATCACCATATGCGGTAACCGCATTGTCGAGAACCGAAGCCGCTTCTGGAGTGATATCCGACTGATCCCAGTCAAAGAACACAATATAAGGGCCAGGTGCACATACAGCCGGTGGTGGTGGCGGTGGTGGCGGTGGTGGCGGTGGTGGTGGCGGTGGTGGAGGCGGTGGTGGCGGTGGTGCCGCTGGTTCGCCGCCGAAGTTGTAGATCAAGCTACCCAGAATCGAGTGGGTCGACACATCGGTCGAAACGTCACGACCGAGAGAATCCACCAGATCGACGCCAGTTGTGTTGAAATAGCGATATTTCAGACCAACATCCCAGCTGTCGCTAATCGGAGCGCGAACACCGGCAATAGCCTGCCATGCGAAACCGGTATCGGAATCGTCAAGCCAAGGCGTAGCAATGATATTGGTGAGTTCTGTACGAGCAACACCAACGCCGCCGCCAACAAAGCCCTGAAGTCCATCATCATCGCCGAAATCAACCATGCCGTTCAGCATGAAGCTGAGCGCGTTGACGTCGCCGTTTGTGTCAATGAAATATCCGGCATTTCCGGAATTTCCGAGACCAGGAATAAACGCACCGCCGAGAACCGGGGTCGTACCAATCAGGTCGCCGGAGCTAGCCTGCTTGTAACCGACTTCAGCTTCAAGACGGAATGATCCGAAATCATAACCGACTATTCCGTCGAAATCATATCCTGTGTCGTGATCGATGCTGGCGGTATTGCTGATACCAGCAATATCCAGATCAACGTCTTCGACAATCATCGCACCGCCCTCGACACCGACATACCACTGGCCATCACGGGCCAGAGCAGGTGTTGCGAGCGCTGTGGAGGCAAGCGCCATTCCTAAGGCAAGCTTCCGCATTTATATTCCCCTTCTCAATTAGGTTCTAAATTCACGCCGCTTTCTACCCGCTTGATCTTGCCAGTGCAAGCAACCAAATTGCATAACTGTTGCGAAAATGTCGCCATTTTCGCCATTTACTCCAAAAAATAGGGCGTAAACTCGGTAGGATAGCGGAAATCCGCTTGCCAGCGGGTCGTGAAAGTCGGTTTTACGGGCCGGACACCAGAATTCCTTGCGCCACAAGAGCGGCCAAAATCGAATCGATAGCCAAGCGCGCCTCGATGTCAACGACGCTGCCCGCTTCCGGATTTGGGATGGTTTCCGCCAATTGCCAGGAATCGCGATAAACAGCAAAATTTTCGGTTGATTCGATATAGACCCGCATCAACGCGAGCGGCGCGATGAACAGCCAGCCATTTCCCGTCCAGCCGGCGATATGATCATCATGGCCCAGCCAGTCATTTGTAGCGCCCGGTGCGACAAGCCATGACTGTCCGGCAACCGGCACAATATTCGCAGGATCGCTCTCGATCGCCTGCACGGTCGGATGGAACAAAAAGTCGATTCGGGCCAGTGCCTCGTTGTGAAACAATTCCTTATGCGCCTGCCCCGCTGCCAGTAGCGGAATTTCGAACCGCGCGGTCTCCAATATTGCCATGATATTGCTCTTTCCAGAAAGGTTGAGAAAATGAAAATGGATAGAATCAAAGCGGAACTTCAAAAGCCAGCGCGGCGGACCGGCCAGCGGCGCCTATCTGGAAGATTCTAACGCTTATATTATTGATATTGTTTGTAACAAACGATTGTATCCGCGCCGCTGAAATGATCGCGCGCTCCTCCGGCGACTCCAGAACAACGGCTGCCACTGATCCGTCGTCCGCCGCCAGTTCAACCCGATATTTTTCGACTTCCTCGGCCAGTGGTACTTCGACATGATCGGACCAGATTGTTCCTGCGCGGGATCGACGGGTCCAGCTGATCTCAAGATCGCCACCATCAAGAAAATTCCATCTCGGGTGGACCGGGGACCAAGGCATCAAAGCGCGACCCGGTGACGCGATTGCCGCAGAGACGGGCAAGAGATCATCTCGCCCCAGCGCAAAGACGACAACCGGCGCCGACGATGCATAGAAAGCAGAGCCGATTTCCAGCATCGACCCGCTGTCGAGCAGGACGAAGTCTTCATCGGCGTCATGGCTTGCTATTTCGGTCTCGGTGCCGCCCAGTCCGCGGATCAACCGGGAAAGGCGGAAGCGACCTTCTCCTACGGGAACGGCCGCCGCGAACTGGATGATTTCCTTGCCGATCAGGGCAATATTGCTCCCGGCCAGCAATTGCGCATCGTCGGCATGGACCAAATGCATTGCCGGGTTCTGCAAAACCACTTCGATCTGACTGACCCGGTCGATCAACGCCGGATTGGCGGAATCGAGCGTTCCCGCTGTGGTACCGATGCTTGTTGGTGCCGGTATCTGGCCAATATATTCACCTGGCGCACCATCCGGTCCGGATGCAAAAAGCTGCGCGTTTCGCCATCCTGCATCACCGGCCGCAGCGGCATAGAGTCTGGCCGAATTCGACACAGAGCTCGGCGCGTCGACGGCAAAGGGTAAATCCACGAGCACCAGACGAGTCAGACCGGCGCGGAGATCGGGATCCGCTATGTTTCTGCCCTGCTCCGATTCGACATAAACCAGAGCCTTGTCCGGGCTCGCACGCCTCAGCGAAAGCTGTACGAAACCCAGGATAATCTCGCATTCGCGAATGCGCCAAAGACCCTCAAAACCAGCAATTTCGACCAGCATGGCTGGCCGGCAGGGATGACTGTTCAACGGTAGGGAAACATGCAAAGTCGAGCGCTCGTCATATTCCGACCACAGGTTGGTTGCGGCGATTTTCTTGGCTTGATCCGCCGATATCGTCGCGAGAAAATCTTGCGCAAGCGACGTCCTGCCGGCACCCGGGCGGAACGCCGACTGGATGCCGGACTGATAGTCGCGCGCCGGATCATAATAGCGGACAGACAATTGTCGGGGTGCAGCGGCAATTGCAGCGGTGCGCTTTGCGGGCGGCGCAATTTCCTGTTTCCCGGCCGCCCGGACAAAATCACCGTCAATTGTCAGGACGGATTCAGCGCCTGTAGTGTTGCGCGCCGAAGCTCCCATTTTATCGATGGCGCTCGGGTTAGAGGAGAATGACAGCGGGATAGAATCGGTGAGAGCCCCCAAAGCCACCTGCCGATCTTCACCACCAGCCGCGAAACCTGTGAGCATATCGGACGATGCCATAGTTATCCGCTGACCCGAAATATCCGCAATGATTTCAGCAATCGCCACCGAGCCGTCGTCGGCAATCACTTCGAAAGTCAACGACGGGATACGGTTACCATATTCGGTCAGGTCCATGTCTTCGAATACCGCCAGCGCCAGGCCCCGATAGGCGGGCGTCCCGCCATTGCCTTCCGCACTGGCCATCAGGCCATCGACCGGCTGTTCCTCGCCACCGGGATGAAAGGCAAATTGCGTTTCCGTTTTGAAATCTCCGGCTACACCCCGGAAGATTTTCCCGTCCGCCCATATCCGGCCTATGCGCCTGATCCGGCGGCTGGACAAAGCAACGGCGAAGCAGGCAGAATAGCTGTAGATTGTCGTACTCGGACGCCCCTTGCCGCCGCCTTCGCGGCTGCGGGCCTCCTTCAAATCGGTCGCCCAGATCACCGTCCCGGCCACCCGCATCTTGCCAAATAACCGGGGGATCTGAGATCCATAGCTCGATGTCTGGACGGCCAGTTCCTGCAGCCGCGGTCCTTCCCGTCCCTTCGGCTTGAACAGGATATTCTGGTCGATCTGCTGGCCAATCATGGCCCCTATAGCACTGCCAATGGGCCCGCCGATTGCGGTGCCCACGGCGCTCAATACCAATGTCGCCATTCAATCCTCCGCCAGTCTGAATATCGAGACAATCGGCCATGGCGCTTTACCGGGGCAGAATACGACTTTACCCAGTCCGGCGTGGGCGTGAACAAAGCCATCCTGAGCCCGAATCAGAAAATGCCACTGGACCGGACTGGGCTGGACAAGAACGATATCGCCTTCGCGCAGCTCGGATTCCGGCGGGAAGCGTGTAAATCCGGTCTCTGCCATAAATTCGCTGATCGACTGCTCGGATCCGCCACGGATAGAATAGCCGTTGGGCGCGTCGCACTCGAAATCGCCAGCCAGCAGGCATTGCTGGGCAAGGCCGATACAATCGAGCCCGGTTTCTTCGTCCCGACCATGCAGGCAAAAGCGCGCACCACAGAGGGACATAGCCTTGTCCGCCATTTTTCGTGATCCTTCTCCGGGGGATATCATGCGCCGGGATATCTGGTGAGCAGATCATTGCCCGGCAAATAGGGTTCGCCGCGAAAATTGATGCTGTTGCCGAAGCGATCCCGGCAGCTTGCGAAATTCTTGTTGCAGCCCTCGGTGAGCTGGACCCTTGTGCCGGGAACAACGGTCTGGACCGGCAGGTCTGCGAGCCTGACAACACCCGCTTCTCCGTCGATAATCGCATAGCTCAGCCCACAATTCGGACCATCGAGAAAGCGCAGCGAACCGAATGCAAAACGGTCTGCCGTGCCATCCAGCGTATCAACTTCGATTTCGTCATCGCTAATCGTCATGATCCGGCCTTCCCGCTGATGACGGTGCAGGCTGAGCTTGCATTGACGGTCACAAAATTCGGCCCGGCAAGTGGGCGATGTCAGCGGCGCAACTGGTTCATCGAGAAAGGATGAGGCGCCCAGCATCTCGACGGTAAAACTGTCACCTGTTCGCACAATCTCGCCAAATTCGCCGCAAATCAGCGGCAAAGGTTCGGCATCCGGCTGATCCCAGTCGACCAGTGAAATATACAGCAGCGCACCATCCCAACGCCCGGCATCGAGATCAGTTTCGGCAATGGCTGCGCTCGTCATCACCCCTGCAATTTCGACATTGTCGATTTCCAGACTGTCAGACAGCGCGATTGATGAAGGCACCATGCCCGGTGCCGCACGATAGCGAAACGCATCGACGACAAGATCGCGGTCATGCGAGGTAAAGCCGAGGGCGACGCCGTCCATACGCTCCAGCCGCCAGAGATAGGCGCTGGTCGTGACCTCCCGGTCCAGCCAGTCGAGACTCATGACGGCTCCCGGACTTCAACGAGCAGCACCTCGGGAATATCGCCGGCCAGGAACGTCGCATGGCTCACTGTCAGCTGGTCGCTTTCGAACCGAACCGGCACATCGAACATAAAACCGGCGGTGATATAGCTATCTTCGGCGGGCGGACTGTCAAAATGGACCATTCCCGCCTGCCCCAGTGACCAGCCCCCAGCAATCTGGCCGTTGACGGCTATCTGCAGCGTTTCCGGGTCTGGCCGTGTGATCCTTCTTTGCTGCGGCTCATCGGCTGGATCACCGTAATTTTTCACCAGCTGGAACTCGGTTTTCTGGCCATCGCCCTTACCGAGAAGCTGATCAGTCGGCGTTGGCTCACCGACCATGTCTCGCGAACTATGGTCATAGGGATCACGGAAGCGAAAAGCCTTGGCAGCACCCCGGCGCGCCCGGAAGAAAGCGATCAATATCCGCAATTCTTCCTCGCTCCGGACGCCCGGCCCGACGTCGAATTCGAGCCGCGCGTCCGCCCAGTCGCTGTTGCGTTTCTCGTGACCGGAGATAGTCGTCACGATATTGGTCGAAAATCCCGGCGACACGCTGGCCCCCTGGCCAATAGCTAATGGAAAGCGCACGTCAGCAAAGGCGTTCACATCATCATCCTCTTCCTGAAAATAGATAAAACCGTCGCGCGCCACCTGCGGCAGCGCCCAGACGAAAATCTCCGCCGTACCCCGCGTCCGCGCATCATCGATGGCCTCGGCCATATTGCTCCAGATGAACCGATCCGCGGATTGCAGCACGAAACCCGTGAAATATTGCTGCTGTTCAACCGGATAGCCCAGCCTCTGCGTCGCCAGTTCGATGCCGGCCTTCGTGGCCGACCGATTACCGGCAATCACCCAGTCATAATCCTCCAGCTGTAATATATCGAAAGCGGGCGAGGCCCAGCCGACCGGCATATTTGCCCGCTTCGCTTCGAGAGCGTCCGTATCCAGAATCGTCGGCAAATAGGCGAGCAAGAGAGTTTCTACCGGCGTCGCACCCGCTTCCTGCTTCACCGTATCAAGCAACGCTGCCGTCGACTGCGCCAATATCTCTCCGGCCTGATCGAGCATCGCTTCCTGTTGCGGAGTTTGCGGCCCGTCTATCGATGCAATGCTGACCGATACCGGTCCGAAAGCTGCGTTAGCGGCGTCGTCATAGAGACAAATACGCTTGTCCGGCATGATCCACCACCATGGCTCGCCGACCTGGAAGCGGATCGCCGCGCCCGCTTCGCGGACGATTGCGGTGAAAGCCCGCGCCACGGCCTGCAGATAACTCATCGCGTCACCGTTGGCGGGCGAGAGCAAGGTTGACGGCGGCTCCCAGCCGGTCAGCGCCGGGTCGCCATTTTCCGCCCGCTGCTTCCAGTCGGTCCAGCAATGTGCGTCAAACAGCTCGTAGGACAGCGACAGGATCACCGAGTAACCCATGGCTTCTGCACGGGATATCAGGTCGCGGTGCCACACCGCCGCCGGCTGGTTGATCGCGGCAAATTCTTCACCCGCCTGCGGCGCGGACAGACTCGCATAGAGCCCCTCGCCGACCGTCTCCAGCCGGAAATAATGGCTCATGCCCAGATAGTGATTGATCGCCCCGCGATAGCCCAGGGCTCGCGTCATCCGCAGCAAGCGTTCCGGCGTCTGGTTGAAACTGTCATCGTAGGCGGTAGCCATCGACAGGCCGTTTTCCGGCACCATGATGTCGCCGACTTCAAGCACCGCTCCCTGACCATCGGTCCGGATCGCGCTCATTTCGACCCAGCCGATCTTCGGCGTGGCGTAGCGCATACCCAGTTGGTCATATTCCGGCGGAATGATCGAAATGAACAGCCGGTCAATATCTTCGGGAAAGACCGGGTCGGCCTCACCGGGCAACAGAAAGCCGCCATCCACGGCAGAAAATTCGATCGAAATCTGCGCATCCGTCGGCGTCCCGCTGGCATAGTTCCACAACCGCACATACCAGGATTTCGGATCGCCCGCCGCATCCCGCCCTTCGATGGTCAGCGTCGGTCCGTTGATCGCATCAAGCGACATGATCCCGGAAGATCGCCAGTGGAATTCCCACTTGAGCCACGAATAGTCACGCTCCGTTTCATAGGCGAGCAGCGGATGGTCGAGCGTGTCTTCGCTTTCCCAGATCAGCCCGGCAAGATCATCGCTGTTGTAGAAAACCGCATCCACGCGCAGCGCATCGGCTGCCGTAGTCACCACCGACGCCATCATCGGGCGCGGGAAATTGATCGTCCAGAAGCGCGGATCGAAGCGCTGGATGAAGCTGCTCCGCTGTCCCGTTCTTTTTTCTGCCAGCCAGAAGCCCATGATCAGCCCGCCTTCGCGCTCAGCGCATTGCGCACCGCCCGCGCCACCTGCCGGCTCGACCGGCGCATCTGGTCCGGCGCGCTGCCCTGGCCATTGTCGGATATATTGATGGTCAGACGGACATTGGGCGCCGCGCCGACCGCCACCGGTGGCTCAATCCGCCCTGCTGCGGTCGGGACGAACAGTTCGGGTCCGCGTTCGCCAACCATATAGGCGCGACCGCCGCTGACCGGACCGCCGGTCGCCCGCCCCGGCGCGCCCAGAAATGCACTGAGCAAGGATGTTCCGATATTGGCCAAGCCACCACCGAAGCCGCCCGAACCGCCGCCAAACAGGCTTTGCAATCCGCTGTTGATCGCGGCGCCGGCAATGTCGTTCATCACCGACAGCGCGACCCGTCGCAGATCTTCAAATTCCAGCGAACCCCGGCGAATGGCGCGGCTGAGCGTAGACTCCAGCACCGACCCTGCGCGTTCCAGACCCGATGCAAAGGGACCGTCAAGTTGCCCCTTCATATCGGCCACGTCTTTGGCAAAACCGGCGGTATCGGCGCGCACGCTGACCACCAGCCGTTCGATTTCTTCATCCATCGGGGAAGGCCTCTTTCAGTTTTTCAAATTGCTCGCCGCCAAGCGGGAGCTGGCCAGAATGGCCGGGTATATTGTCTGCAAAGGTCGAGAATATTGTCGCCAGTTCAGCAGGCGTTGCCTGCCAGAACTGGTCCGGTGTCCAGCCGAGGACGACAGTGACGGTGCCGGATAATTTTTCTATCGATGATAGGAAATAGGTGTGCCCCCGCGAAGGCGGGGGTCCATCTCGGAACAGATCGTCTGTCGAGCCAATGGGAGATGGGTCCCCGCCTGCGCGGGGACACGGTTCACGCACCGCCACCCGACAATATCTGCCGGAGCAATATCTTCAGCGCTGGCGTCACCCCGGCCAGTCCCAACGTCATCACCCCCTCGCCCAACTGTTCACGAGTCAGATGATCCGGACGATCAGCGACCACATGCCAGAACAGCGTGACGATTTCCGAAAGCAAAAGCCGCCCGCCGGCCGCCCGCTCGACCAGATCGAACAGCGACCCCAGCTCTTCCTCGGCAGCGACCAGCGCCGCAAAACTGGGCCGCAGGATCAGACGCCTTCCATCGACGATGATTTCTGCCTCGCCGCGCAGAGCATTGGCTGGACGATCAGACACTGGCGACCGCTCCAGAGCTTTCCAGGCTCAACGTGTAACTGCGCTCGCCATTATAATCGCCGCTATAATCCAGCCGGGCGACGAGAAAATCGCCCTGCATCCGCTCGCCGCCCTCGAAGCTGAGTTCATAGGTATCGATGACGCCCGCCAGCGCGTGGTTTTTGATCCGCATCTCTGCGTCTGAACCGGTAAAGACGCCCGCCCCGGACACCGATACCGACCGCACACCCGCGCCCGACAGCAATTGCCGCCAGCCGCCGCTATCCTTGCTGGTGATCGCCACCGGTTCGCCGTTGATCGACATCTGCGTGGTTCGCAGACCCGCGATGGTCGTGTAGCCGACCGGGCTCTCGCCATCGCCGATTTTCAGGAGAAAGGCGCTGCCTTTTTCTGCCGCCATATTCTGGTTCCTTTATGTGGTGGTTATTTGATCTCGCGTCAGTTCACTGCGCGAACGCTTCCGACCGGGCGGGCTTTCGCCCGGCGCGCGGTCGCGCTTGCCTCCGCTGCGCGTCGGTTCGGCGCTCCCTCTGGAGGTAAGTTTCTAACCGAGCGCAGCGAGGCAAGGCCGACCGGCCGCCGCGCCTTATGGCGCGAAAGCCAAGCGGGCGGATGCCCGCGCCCGGCGCTTGAGGTAAAATAAGATTATCCCCCGCCTTCGCGGGGGCACTTAAATCTTCAAAACCCTCGCCCGATACTCGATCAAGCCGCTCCACGGACTAACCGCACTGCGCAAGATCCGCGTCCGGCGAAAATCGAAGGTAACAATCTGCCAGCCATCGGGATCATCCAGTCCCGGCTCGAGCGCCTCCTCGACCAGCGCCATCACCCGGTGCAGACGCGCCGCCGTATCGCCGTCATCGTGGATGGTCAGCGCGAGGCTTAACTCCCGACCAACCCCGCCCTTGTGGCTCCAGTCGACCGACGCACCGGTGGCCAGCGCGATATATGGGAAATCCGCGCGCGGCGGCGGGCCGTCAAATATGCCGTTGACCATATCCATCAACGCCACATGTCCGCTCAGCGCTGCCACCAGCGCCTGCTGCACCGCTTCCAGCGCGCTGCTCATCGCACGGCCCGCATCAGAAAGGCGACGTCGCGGAGGCTGCTATTTTCAATCAGCCGCGCGCCCAGCCGTAGCGCTTCCACTCTGATGCCCTCATCAGTTTCGGTAACCCGTACATCGTCAGGCAATTCTTCCGCCAGCACCGACTTGATTTCGGCTCTGGCGCCGGCCAGCCGCTGTTCGGCAATGGTCTCGCCACGCTTCTGCAATTTCTCCATCATCTCTTCTCTTCCGCCTGCAGGATGGTCTTCCGGGTCCGCCGGTGCTCCAATATCACGCTCGATATCGTCATTATCCGGTCGCCCCAGACCAGCCGGTCGCCCGGCTTGATCACCTGGGTTTCGCGCAGGCTGAAGCGCCAGCGCGGCAGGGCCGAACGGCTCCCCGCTTCGCTGGCAACGCCCGTCTGCATCGCTTCAGCGGCTGCCCAGAAGACGCCAACGGTAATATATTGCGGTTCGGCAGAACCCAGCGCATCGCGCCCGACAGCCTGCCGTTCGATCGAGATACGTTCGCGCAAGATGCCTGAAAATTCCTGTCCCATCATGCCATCCTCATCCGCCGATAGGGTCGCCACAAAGCGGTAACAGCGCTCGGCGGACCGCCCGCATCGCCCCCGTCGCGATTGGCGTAGAAATATCCCGCCATTCGTACGATGCCCTGACGCAGGCCTGCAGGCAGCTCCTCCCAATCTGTCGCCAGACCGGCGCTATAGCTCACGCGGATCCGGGAGCCGCCGTCGCTGCGGTGCAGCCTGATCCAGCCGATACCATCGCTATCGATGTCCATGGCATAGTCCGCCACCGCCAGCAGCGACGCAAGTCCGTCCGCGCCCACTTGCTCGACGGAAGTGATCGACTGCACCGGCAGCCGTTTCAGCTTCTGCCAGGCCTGACGCGCTGGCAACATGTCGGTCACCGATCGGGCGACCAGCATCTGCCCGGTAAAATCCTCGCACAAGGACGCCGCGCTGCGCAAAAACGCATCGATGGCATCATCATCGGCCTGATGATCGATCCGGACAAAATCCCTGACCTCTGCGATCAGCGCTGCCGGCAGTTCCGGCCAGTCTGCAATGGGAAAGCTCACGGTCGCGCCATCCTTTCATTCATGGTTCAAGATATGCGCCCGTGCCGGATCGAGAGGGGGAGCAACCGGCACGGGCGCGCTGCGCGGAAGCGCAGCAAGAGGGTTAGAGTCTGACCCCAGGCTTCAGGAAGCGCTGAACTGCATCAGCTTGATCGCTTCCGAATTCATGATCTGCCCGCCAACCCGCTTGGTCGCGTAGAAATGGACAAACGGCTTGTTGGTGAACGGGTCGCGCAAGATGCTGGTCGCACTGCGTTCGGCGATCAGATAGCCGGCGCGGAAATTGCCGAATGCGATCGACAGGCTGTCTGCCGCGATATCGGGCATGTCCTCGGCCTCGACCACCGGATAGCCGAGCAGTGTCGCGGGCTGTCCACTGGCGAGCGAAGGCTGCCACAGAAAAGCTCCATCTGCCGTCTTGAACTTGCGGATATGCGCGAGCGTCGAGCTGTTCATCACAAAACTTGCACCCTGCCGGTAAGCGGGACGCAGCGTGTGCACCAGATCGACAAGCACATCCTCGCTATCGAAACTGCCGCTCGAACCGGACGGCGCATATTGCAGCGATCCGAAGGCGCGGACATCGTCATTCTCGTCGGTCACCGCCGCATTGAGAAACCCGCGCGGCTGATTGACCCCGGAACCGCCGACAAAGGCCGCCCCTTCGGCCTGCGCAAATTCGCGGGCAATCTCGTCTGCCAGCCAGGACTCGACATCAAAGGCCGCATCGTCGAGCATCGCCTGCGACGCCGCCGGATTGGCGTAA
Source organism: uncultured Sphingorhabdus sp. (assembly GCA_963974765.1). Lineage (GTDB taxonomy): Bacteria > Pseudomonadota > Alphaproteobacteria > Sphingomonadales > Sphingomonadaceae > Parasphingorhabdus. The sequence goes on along the minus strand of CAXBEI010000001.1, from coordinate 1,048,096 downwards.
AGCTCCCCGGTGGGCGGAGCGATCTCGTTGAAATCCGGCGTATCGGTTTCCGGACGGCCAGCGGTCTCGCTGACCCAGCCGGACGGCGTGCCTCCGGTGGTGACCAGCTTGCGATAGCCTGCCGTCCCGGTCTGCACGACCGTCGCGATCGAGCGGATCGGCGAGATATCCTTCAGCGTCGCCCCGATCAGCGCATCAATTTCCTGCGGCACGGCAAAGCCGCCCTCGGGGCCTGATGCACCGGAGAAGCTCTTCAGTTCGATGCCGCCCTGATCCCCGCGCCGGAGATATTTCGCAACAAAATCCTGCGCGGCTGCGGATGACGGCATTCCTTTCGCACCATCGATATTTCCGGCCAGCGCGGGCCGGGAAGAGGCCTTGGAAATATCGGACATCTGCGTTTTCAGGCCATCGACGTCCGTGCGCAGCGATTTGATCTGGTCGCTCTGACTGGCGACATCCTCGGCCATCAGCACGGCATCGAACGACGCCTCGAGCGGGTCGGCCTTGGTTTCGAATTTGGGAGAATCTGTCATATCTTTCCTTTCCTGTGGGCAATAAAAAAGCCGCCCGGTGAGGGGCGGCTCGGGGTTTTCAAATTGTCCGTTTCTATCGGGACAAGGTTTCAACGGCTTGCTTCAAATAGGGCATCACCGGCTCCAGAATATAGCCCGGTGTCTTGTCCACCATCTCGCGCAACCATGCACCGTGGCCGGCGCCATATACCAATATCACCCGGTCACCGGGCTTGGTAACCTGCACAAGCTTGTTGAAAATCTTGGCATTGCGCATGAACCAGTAGGCGGCGAGTTCGGCACCGGTCTGTTGCTCGCCCTTTCCAATGGTCATGACATCCCAATAGAAATCATCGGGGATTTTTTCGCTGTTCCAGAACATCAACAGCTCGGGAACCGACTGGCTCTTTTGCTGCTCTTCAAATTTCGCTATGATCGAACCGAAATCTGCCATGACCTTCAGACGCTCCGCCTCGCCCGTTTCCTCTGCCTGTTGATGGACCCGGTCATAAGGAAAATAGTCCGGCTCTCCCTCTGACGGCTGTTCATCAATCGCGTAGACCCTTTCGATACCGGCAGCATGGGCCACCCGATATCCGATTTGTACCGTTTCGTTGCGCTCGCGGGTCAGATCTTCCGGTTTGAAACCACTGTAGCCAGTATCCGCATAAGGCGGCTCGGCCGACGCTTCGACCGCAACAACAGTTGGCCGGAACGTCTTCAAAGTCTCGGCCAGAGTCGCAAGCTCCTTTTGCCGCTGCGGCGTCAACACATCATCAACCCTGGCATTATTCAGATCAGCACCCGGATTGGCAAAATGATAGGCACCCAGCACCATCACCCGAACGGGTTCGCGCGCCTCGCCGGCGCTGTCTTCCGCAAGAGCCGGCTGAGCCGCAAAGCAAAGAGCAAGCACAGTCGCAAAAAGGGATTTCATATATCTTCCTCCACAGTGTGTTATCACACTAATACTCTCGGTCAGGGCGTGATCAAGATAAATCGGCCTATCCTTCCACCTGGTGAACGCTGGCCAATCTCTGCATCGGGAATGTCACCAGCGACACTTCTGCAATATAGAGATCCAATAGCTCGCGCGGCTTCTGACCCGAGGAGCGCTTCACTCGATAGCCGAAACTCAATCCCTTCATCGCGCCGCTCGCTAACCCGACAGCCGCATCGCGACCCGCCCGTGTTGCCGTCGATATCGTGCCGATCACCCGCAATCCGCGCCGGTCTTCCTGCACATGGTCGACCCGGCCGATCTGTTGCTGCGGATCATGTTGCCAAAGCAATGGCAGCGATTTTCCTTCCGCCAGATCCCCAAAGGCGCCGGGCCGAATGATATCGCCGCCCTTGTCGATCCGGTTGAAGATCGCCGCGTAACCGGCAAAGCGGATGGTACTAGGGATCGCCGAAGGAATATCCGTTCGCCCTGAGCCTGTCGAGCCGAAGGCGACCGAAGGTGAACGGCTCTTCTCGGCAAAAGGTGCTTCGACAGGCTCAGCACGAACGGGTTTCGCCGTCATATTCATGACACCAGATGCCCCAGCCCCAGCCGCATCGCGATACCGACCAGCAGCAACGCCAGCACGCCGCGCACGATCCAGCGGATCGCCGCCTTCCACGCACTCGCCTTGGCATCCCGCCAGGCGCGAAGCAGTTCGCGCAATTCGTCAATATCGTCCTGCGCAGTCGGATCGGCCAGCCCGAGCCGGTCGAGCACCCGCACCGCGCCGCTGTCCGTCGCCTCCTCGACAATCGCGCGCAGCGTCACAAGATCAGCACCATCGCCTTCCGCCTGCGCCATCAGGCGGGCGAGCATTTCGTCGTTATTCATTGTTAATGGATTCCTTTTTTAAACCTCAAGCGCCGGGCGGGCGCATCCGCGCCCTTGGCTATCCTCGCTGACGCTGCGGGCGCGCGGTCGCGCTTGCCTCCGCTTTGCGTCGGTTCGGCGCTCCCTCTGGTGGTAAGTTTCTAACCGAGCGCAGCGAGGCAAGGCCGACCGGCCGCCGCGCCTTATGGCGCGAAAGCCAAGGGCGCGGATGCGCCCGCCCGGCGCTTGAGGTTAAACAAAAAATCCCCGTCGGAGGCGTTCGCGCAGCGAACTGCCGTGAGACAAAATAACATTACACCCCCAACATCGCCCGCTTCTCTTCTGGCGACAGAAAATCCGCCTCGCAAACCTGCTTCCACAGCCGCTCGCGATCTTCCGACAGGGCCGGGATCTGGTCCCGGTCCACCGCCAGCTTCGCATCCGGCCACCAGGCCCGCAGAGCCCCCGACAGGCCATCGAGTATCTTCCCCGCCAGCGGCAATATCGTCAGCCGCCATAAAGCCCGGTTGGCCTCGCGGTAATTGGCATAGCTATTGTCACCGGGCAGCCCGAGCAGCATCGGCGGCACGCCAAAGGCCAAAGCGATCTCCCGCGCCGCCGCTTCCTTAAGCGCTACAAAATCCATGTCCGCCGGGGTCAGGCTCATCGCTTGCCATTTCAAGCCGCCCTCGAGCAACATTGGCCGCCCGGCGTTACCGGACCCGGCAAAGCTCGCCTCCATCTCCGCCTTCAGCCGGTCAAACTGCTCCCCGGTCAGCCCCGATCCGTCCGCGCCTGGATCATAGACCAGCGCCCCGGACGGACGCGCCGCATTGTCGAGAATCGCCTTGTTCCATTTTGCCGCCGCATTATGCACCGCCACCGCTTTTGCCGCCGCGCCCAGACAGCCGAGACCATAATGGTCATCGGTCGGGTGGAAGCCCTTGAGATGCACAATCGCCGGCCGGCCCATCGCATCCTGCGCCGCAAAGCGCGTGCGATGTTCACCAGCGCGATAGGCATAAGCCACCGGCCAGCCCTTGGCATCGGGTTCGACGGTAATCCGGTCCGGACGTAAGGCGTAAAGCTCCGCCGGCTGGTCGTCATCGCCATGGATGATCTGCACATAGCCATTGCCATGCAGCAGCAGATGGGCAGCAATCGCCTCCAGCAGCGACTGACCGGCGCTAGGCGCGTTGACCAGGCCGGCGACCTTGTCATCCACCGGCAGAAGCGGAGCACCGCCCACCGACTCTGCCACAATCCGAACCGCCCGCTGGGCAATCGCATTCTCGACATAAGCCTCCCGCACCCGGCCCTCATATGACAAGGGCGCGTCCCCCGAAAGAGCCGCGCCACCGTAGGTGCCGATATAAGACCGCCCGAGAGGCGGTCGCGTTGGTCCACCCCCGCCCTTGAAGGCGAGGGAAATATTTTCCCAGAATGTCATGTTCCAATTTCCCAAAAAAAAAGCCGCCTAAGCGGCGGCTTTTCGACTTTCAATACATGCTTTAAGTGTTTTAGACAGCCGCTTTCAACCCAAGTAAATCGACAACTTTAGCCTTTTGCTTTTTATCAAAATGAAACCTAATTCTAAGAGAGAATGCAATTCTGAAAAGATAAGCTAATGCGCCAAATATTGGATTTGCTGCAGCCACAGATGCCATATGATAATCTAATATTTTATGGATAATCCCGCTTTCCCAAAGCTCTGCACAATCCTCGTCTGCATCATCTTCTAGTTCTTCCAATTCTTCTCGAATACGTTCTTCCGATTGCAGCAATCCCCCGATAAACATCAGCATTAGAGCGGGAGCACTGCGAATTGAATAAGCTGTCTTTGCAAGGGTCTCCAATGATCTGGATTCGACCTTGCTCAGATTCAGTTTTTTCGCCTCAGAAATTAGAGACATCAGGCGCACGCGATAGCTATGAACCACAATGTTCAAGCCGAAGTGCAATGCTATATAGCCAGCAAAAAAGATCAAAATCGTATTCATATCTCACTCCTCAGCTAGTGCTTCCTCTTCTTCTTCACAAGAGCCTTCCTCAAATTTCGGTAGTTCTGGACGAGTTACAAAGTGCAATAAATCTAACACGAAACTGACGGTTAATCCAATCAAGATGAATGGGATTTGATTGTCCTTATCATATATGGCTTCTGCAAGGCCTGGAATAATCCCAATTGCATCAACCAAGTAAGCGAAGAAGAACATTTCGCTCAAGTGAGCAATCGATCTTCTAAAAATGCTCCACCACTCCACCATTAACAATAGATAACAATCACCTAGACGAAGAGTCAACGAGCCGATCAAAGTGACCGAAATCGTCAATTGCCAGAGTTGAATCCGATAGTTCGCAATCTAAAGCGATTAATCACCGCACCCTCGGCACCCGCTCTGTCCCCAACATCAACTCCGTCAACGCCCAGACCAGCGCATCTGCCCGGTCAGGCGAACGTCCCGGCCCTTCATAGCCACCGCCGACCAGCAACCCGCACATCTCGTCTTCCAGCTCCGGAAACGCACCGACATGATGGACTCGCTCGTTCTCGTACAACGCCGCCACCGGTTCCGCCCGCGCGACCTTGCCGCGCGCGGCGTGGACCAGTTTGACCGGCAGCGAAATTTTCGCTGCGTGCAGCACCGATTTCACCATCGCGCCGCCCTGATTGGCTTCGGCAACGACGCGGTCGGCATCGAAGCGATCTGCTGCGTCGGCCACCTTGCGCGCCCAGGTTTCGGGACTGGCCTTTTCCACGCTGCAGTCGTCCAGCACATAGGCTTTGCCATCTGCGCCAAGCCCAGCGACGATGATCCCGCAGGCGTCTCCGTTTTTGGAGGCCGGCGGGTCAACACCGATGACGATGCGGGACATCGAATGGTTAAGCCCCTCCCTTTCAAGGGAGGGGGAAGGGGTGGGACATGAGGAAGCTGGTTCGATGCCAGCTTCCGAATTTGCGACTGAGGACAAGCCCCACCCCAACCCCTCCCTTGAAGGGGAGGGGCTTTTCTTAACCCGGCACCCCTCGATCATCGCCCTTGTCCACAACGCGCCTTCGACATCCTCGATCAACTCTCCATCCAGCTCCTGCCGCCCCAGTCGCGTGCCACGATAATCCGCATTCATCGCGGTCAGAAAAGCAACCGGCAGATGCAGATCATTGTCCAGCGTCCGACCTGTACTGACTGCAATGTCGCCACTGACCAGCGCCCGCACCAGCGGCACCGGCCGCGGCGTTGTCGTCGCCACCAGTTGTGGCCGATAGCCAAGGCGCAAGCCCATTTTCAGATTGTTCCAGGCCGCTTCCGCCTGCCCGGCATTGTTCATCCATTTCGCGATCTCGTCGCACCAGCCGTGGCTGTGTTGCGGCCCGCGCAATCCCTCTGGTTCAGCGGCGGAATAGAGATGCGCCTGCGCGCCATTGTCCCAGGTCAGCCGTTTCAGCGACGGCTCCCACGCCGGTCGCTGGTCAGGTGGCGCGATCGACAACAGGCCGCTTTCGCCTTCGACCATCACCGTGCGGGTCTCGGCGTAATTGGCCCCGACCAGGGCAAATCGGGCGCTGCCATCGCCCTCGGCGATACTGCGCACCCATTCTGCGCCGGCCCGGGTTTTACCAAATCCGCGCCCCGCCATGATCAGCCAGATCGACCAGTCCCCGGCGGGTGGCCTCTGTCCGGGCCGCGCCCAGAAATTCCAGCGGTACAGAAATTCCTGCTGCTCACGGGGGCTTAACGAAGAGAAAAACGCGTTACGTTCCCGCGCCGTCCATTCGGCAAAAAGCTCCGCCTCGGAGATATCATTCATCATTGTCGGACGTCGGCTGCTTTCCCTCTCCTTCGGCCAGCGCCCGGCGGCGGAGCAGCTTCATGCGCATGTCTCCCAGTTTGCGGTCGAGATCGATACGCACCTGTTCGGGGCTGATATCATCCTCGATCGCGCGGGTCAGCGCCACCATCTCCTTGTGCGCCAGCAGTAATTTGACGCCGATACCGTCATTATATTGCGTGACCGTCGCGATCTGCTCCCCTTCATGGAATACGGGTTTCTCGACTCCCTTGCGTGCGCGGTCGAGCAAATCCATTTCGAGCAGCTCGTAACCGGCGGCTAGCGAGCGCATCCATTGCCGGAAAAACTCCGGATCGCGCTCCCGCCAGCTATAAACAGTCGACACCGCAACACCGGCGGCCTTCGCCGAGTTCGCCACGTGCGAGCTTATCGCAAGCTCTTTCAGGAACTTCAGCTTGCGCCTGTTGTCATAACATCCCCTGACTTCTGATTTTGGCATATTATACTCCGTGCCGGATCGGCGCGAACCGTCCGGACATAAAAAAGGGCCTCCCGGTCGGAACGGCCCCGCCTGTCCGGCGTGGTCATTCAGAGCCGGTTGGCCCGAATCACAATTTCGCGATGTTCCCTATATGTACCCAAACAGCGTGACGATGTCAAGATATTTTTACCTATTTGGTAAATTATCTTCCGAGATCGATCGTCGGAATGACCTTTTCGCTAATATATTCCGCGGCCATATCCGCCAGTTCCCGGCCGAGATGCCAATCCAGAATCTGCATATTGGCAATTATCGGGGGGGTTACCAATATATCCTGCTCGCCGAGCATTTCCTTCGACGCCATCCGGCTGGCCACCACCATCGACCGTGACATGATCTCGACAATCGAGGGAAATTCCGTCGCTCGCTTGCGCCGCAGGATAACGTCCCGTAACAGGCTCCAGCGTCCGCGAATATCATTATAAAGCGCATCGGTGCGCCAGACCTCGTTCGGGTCACCCAGCGACACCACGATATTCGGCCCGGCCTTCAGCCCGTGCATCACCTTGACCGGCACATTGTCGAGCACACCGCCATCCACCAGAATATGACCATCACTGTCAATAAATGGCGGCAATATCGTCGGCAGCGATCCCGAGGCGCGGACGCATTCCCACAAAGGCCCGCGCCGGTGGATATGCAGGCCGTTGGTCGACAGATTGGTCGAGACGCCGAAAAAATTGATCGGCTGATCGGCAATATCCCTTGTACCGTAGCGGGTTCTGAGCTCGCTATCGAACACGGTCGGATCGAGCAGCGAGTAAATCGGCAGGGTCAGCCGCCGCATCGCCTTGGCGTGGATGAACATCGCCTCCATCTGGTCGAGCGTTTCATCCACCGACATGCCGCGCGCGATCGCGCCGCCCATGGCTGCGCCAGCGCTCGCCCCGCCGATGAAGTCGATCGGTATATCGGCCTGTTGCAAAGCCTTGATAACGCCGAGATGGGCGCAGCCCAGAGCGCCGCCGCCGGCGAGTACCACGCCCACTGCCCGACCGGTCAGGAAACGGGCGACCTTGATAAAATCCGCACCAGTGTCGAGCGCAACATGGTGGTGCAATTTGGGAGCGCGCGGATCGATCCAGTCACCGCTGTGGCTGATCGTCTTGCCGGCGCTTGACCGGAGCAACAGCAACGTGCGCTGCGGTTCCGCAATCCAGCCCATCGCCGCTGTTTCCATCGCATTGGCTTCGGGATCCGCCTGGCCGGGTCGGCCGACCATCACCAGCGCATCGGCATTGCGACAAACCATCTGCCCCCAGTCATCCGATCCGCTGCCGTCGATCAGGACATAAGCGCTTTTGGCTTCCTGCTCCGCAAGCCAGGACTGATATTCGTGCGCATCCGCTGCCTCGCTCGTCGACCGGTCGATCGGTATCACCGGCGTATCCGGCCGGACCACCGCCTCGAAAGCCTCTGCCATCCGCGCCAGAAATCCGTCCGGCATCTGGCTGTTCCCGGCGGGCAGCATGGCAATCACCCGCGGATTTTTTGATGTTACCGAAGACGTCCGGGCCGTCGCTATGGCCAGTCGTTCGGAAACCAGCTTCAGCATCGCGGCATATAATTCGGGATGCTGACGGGCAATGTCGTCAAAGGCCCGGCGCGAGACTTCCAGCACTCTGGAATCGCGGGTGGCGATGACATCGGCAGTACGCTTGCCACCGGCAAAAAAGGCCAGCTCGCCGATCGCCTCGCCGGTTTCGATATGGGCGACGATCCGGGTCTTGTTGACCACCACCCGAAAACGTCCGGATTCAACAAAATAGAGCGCGTCGGCGTCATCTCCCTGAATAACCAGCGCCTCGCCGCCGACAACCCGTTTCATCACCGAAGCCGATTGCAGCGCGTCCAGCGCCTCCGGTGCTACGTCCCTGAAAAGAACATGGGTCCCCAGGTCCGGCAGTTCTGTAGGTTCAGCCACGCTGTTTCCCCCATCGGTGCGACCCGAACTGATCCGTTATCCTGCCATATCGACCGACAATCAAGTCATACTGTCTATGCCAGATGACATATCAGGCCGCGGCTGGGCTCTACCTCGTTTGCCAGCATCGACAGATAAGCGGATTGCAGCGCATCGCGTCCTTCCAGATCCTCGATCTTGAGATAGGCGCTGGCACCGGTCACGAATGCGGAAAATTGTTCGTCGACCCGCGCGCGGAACGCCGCCGGGCCGATCTCCTTGATCAGGACTTCAGCGGCGGTCGGCGCAAAGAAAAGCTCCGCCTTGGGCCCAGGCAGATCGTCCGCTCCGCCACGCTCCGCAATATGGGTCACGCCGACCAGCGAACTGAATTTCAGATTATCGCCCCAATGATCATGGATAGCACCCAGCAACTGGCCGCTCCCGGCGAAGTCGACCGAGACTGTGGGCCTGGATGCGTCGGTTGCCGACAGGTTGTCGTAGGTCACCACCTCGTCATAAAGCCCCGACTTCTCGACAAACGCCTTGTTGCCCGCCGATGTCAGGCCAATGCGCCGGATCGATGGGCTAAGGCTTTTGGCAACCATCGCCAGACCCAGCGAGGTTTTTGACGACGCGCTTGTCATCAGCAGCGCCTCGGCGCCAAACCAGTCATTCGAGCGCATGAAATGTTCGATCAGGAAGCTGGTGGTGAACAAAGGCTGGAAAATCGCCCGCTCCGCTTCCAGCGCAGCCTCGTCGGTACCGAGCCGGTTATATTGATTGTAGATGATCGCCAGCCCCTGCCGGTGTTCGGCCCCGTCGACGAAGCCGCCGTCCTGCACATTGGTCGGCGTGACCAGCAAATGGCTGGCCATCGGCAAATAGCCATAGACCCGCTCGCCGACTGCAATACCGGCATTTTCCGACGCAACGACTTTGGCAAAGCCCCAGACCGGAACAATGCCCCATTCATCATCGCCGGTCGGAAAGAAATTCCAGTAGCCAAAGCCGTCACCAACCACAGCATAGGTGATGTTGTTGGCCGTCAGGGCATATTTCTCGACGGCCAGCAATATCTGGCCATCGGACAGAGACGGTGTCTCGCTCTCCCGCCATTCCGACTGCTCGAGGTCATCTTTCTTCACCCAAAGGCTGTGCATCATATCGTCTCCATGCTGTTGTCCGCTTTTCTTTCAGCATAGGCTATGTCGTCAGGATGGCAAAAGCATTTGCCAAAAACCATGCGCCTGCTAATCCTGCTGCACGGGATAGAATATGCGCCCATGCGCGCCATCGGGGAGAAGTTTTGTGAGTACAGCACCTGTTTCAGGTCTCGAAGCGGCGATCGAGCCGATCACCAATGTGTCGGATTTCATCTGGGGCGGCAGTTGGGCCGGCGTGGAAATTCTGCCGATCCCGCCGATGGTGGTGATCCTGCTGGGCGCCGGCATATATTTCATGATCGGCCTGCGTGGTTACCCGCTGCGTCGTCTTTTCCCCGCACTGGCCGGTCTGTTCAAAAAATCCGAAAAGAAGGGCGCAGGCGAAATCTCCCCCTTCGCGGCGCTCTCGACCGCGCTGTCCGGCCAGGTCGGCACCGGCAATCTCGCCGGCGTCGCCACCGCGATCACGCTCGGCGGCCCGGGCGCGATCTTCTGGATGTGGGTGACGGCCCTGTTCGGCATGGCGCTCGCCTTTGCCGAAGGGTCGCTGGCCGTGCGCTTTCGGTCGCAGGCCGCTGACGGCACCTACCGCGGTGGCCCGATGACCTATATCGCCATCGGCCTTGGCCCGAAATGGAAATGGCTCGCGATTCTCTTCTGCCTCGGCACCCTGTTTTCCGCGCTGGTCACCGGCAACGGCATCCAGGCCAACAGCCTCGGCGACAGCGCCAACGAACTATTCGGCGTGCCGGAATGGATCGGCGGCGCGGTGGCGGCGGTGGCTGTCTTTGCCGTGATCATCGGCGGCATCAAGTCGATCGGCAAGGTTGCCGAAACCATTGTGCCGTGGATGGCCGGCGCCTATCTGATCATGGCGCTGATTGCTCTCGGCATCAACCTGCCCTATCTGCCGGAAACCTTCGGCCGGATCTTCGACGGCGCCTTCAATACCCAGTCGGCAACCGGCGGCTTCCTCGGCGCAGCGATCATCATGGCGATCCGCGCCGGTGTCGCGCGCGGCCTGTTCTCGAACGAGGCCGGACAGGGTTCGACCCCGATTGCCCACGCAGTCGCCCAGACCAACGATCCCGCGGCACAGGGCCGTTTCGCGATGATGGGCACGTTCATCGACACGGTGGTCATCTGTACGATGACTGCGCTGGTCATGCTGACCGTTGCCGGGGACTTCACCTATACCGATGCCGACGGCGTCAAACAGGCCGTCGAACATGCCTGGCAGTCTGATCTCAACGGCTTTGCCATGACCTCCGGCGCTTATGCCGCGGCCTTCCCGCTGCTCGTGTTCGGCATTCCAATCGGCACCTTGGTCGTGTCGGTCGCGCTGATCCTGTTCGTTTTCACCACCTTGCTCACCTGGAGCTATTATGGCGAACGGGCGATCACCTTCCTCTATGACCAGTTGCCGGGGGCCAGCCTCAAGGGCGAAAAAACCCTGCACATCATCTGGCGCATATTGTGGTGCGTGGTCATTCTCATCGGTTCCTTCGCGCCGCTGCAGCTGGTCTGGCGTCTCGGCGACATTTCCAACGCCGCCATGACCCTGCCGAACATCATCGGCCTGCTGGCCCTGTCCGGCGTCGTCTTCGCCCTCGCCAAGGGCGATCGCACCGCCGGCACCGACCATGGCCGCGAGACACCGAAGGAATTGCTCGAGGATATTTCCGGCACGCCGGGACACTAAGGTAAAAAGAAAAATGCTCAAGCGGCTTTATGAATGGATGCTCGAAAAGGCGGGCCATCCACAGGCTCCGAAATGGCTGGCCGGAATCAGCTTTGCCGAATCCAGCTTCTTCCCGATCCCGCCGGACGTCATGCTGGCGCCGATGTGCCTTGCGCGGCCGGAGCGGGCCTATTGGTACGCCTTTGTCTGCACCGTGGCGTCAGTGCTCGGCGCCTTGCTCGGCTATGCGATCGGCTATTTCGTCTTTGAAACGGTCGGCCTGCCAATCCTCGAATTTTACGGCGTCACTGAGAAGTTTGACATTTTTGCCCGGAATTTCAACGAACAGGGCTGGGTCGTTGTCTTGCTGGCCGGCTTCACGCCGCTGCCATTCAAGGTGATCACCATCGCCGCCGGCAGCACCGCGATGCCGCTGCATATCCTGATCGGCGCAGCCATTGTCGCCCGATCCGCGCGCTTCTTTCTGGTCGCTGCCCTGCTCCGCTATTTCGGTCCGCCGATGAAGGACTGGATCGACAAGAATTTTGCCCTCGCCACCACCGCCGTCGGCATTCTCTTCGTCGGTGGCTTTGCCGCCGTGAGCTGGTTCCTGTGACAAGGAACAAAAGCTTTCAGCGGAACAGCTTTTTTTCAGTAGCCCAGCCGCTGATCATTTTCTAAGGCTGGATGATGAGCACAAGACAGGTTTCCAGCAGCGACGATCCTGTGATCGAGAATATCGACCAGTTGATCGAACCCATGGCCCAGGGCGAGAAGCCCAAGGACCGCTGGCGGATCGGTACCGAGCACGAGAAATTTGTCTATTCGACCACCGACCATCACGCCCCCAGCTATGACGAGCCCGGCGGCATCAAGGACCTGCTGCTCGCCATGCAGGAGTTCGGCTGGAAGCCGGTCGAAGAGGGCGGCAAGGTCATCGCCATGTCGGGCAGTGATGGCGCAATCAGCCTCGAACCCGCGGGCCAGCTGGAGCTCTCCGGCGCCCCGCTCGAAAATCTGCACGAGACCTGCAACGAAACCGGTCGCCATTTGCAGCAGGTGAAAGCGATTGGCGAGAAGACCGGCACCGGCTTCCTCGGCATGGGCATGTGGCCGGACAAGACCCGCGCCGAATTGCCGATCATGCCCAAGGGCCGCTACCAGATCATGCTCGACCATATGCCGCGCGTCGGCAATCTCGGCCTCGACATGATGCTCCGCACCTGCACGATCCAGGTCAATCTCGACTATGCCAGCGAAGCCGATATGGCGCAGAAATTCCGCGTCGGCCTGGCGCTGCAACCGCTGGCCACCGCATTGTTCGCCAATTCACCCTTCACGGAGGGCAAGCCCAACGGCTATCAGAGTTTCCGCAGCCATATCTGGTCGGACACCGACCCGCACCGCACCGGCATGCTGCCCTTCGTCTTCGAAGAGGGTTTCGGCTACGAACGCTACGCCGAATATATGCTCGACGTACCGATGTATTTCGTCTTCCGCGACGGCAAATATATCGACGCCGCGGGCCTCAGCTTCCGCGATTTCCTGAAAGGCAATCTCTCGGTGCTGCCCGGCGAGAAACCGACCATGTCCGACTGGACCGATCACCTTTCCACTGCTTTCCCGGAAGTGCGGCTAAAAAGTTTCCTAGAAATGCGCGGCGCCGATGGTGGTCCCTGGAACCGGATTTGCGCCCTGCCCGCATTCTGGGTCGGTCTGCTCTATGACCAGAATGCACTCGATGCCGCCTGGGACCGGGTCAAGGGCTGGAGCATGGAAGAGCGTGAAGCGCTCCGCAATGGCGTGCCCAAACTGGGCCTCGACACTCCGATCCCCAATGGCCAGACATTGAAGGACCTCGCCGCGGAAATTCTCGACATATCATCGGCCGGCCTCACCGCGCGCAACCGTCTGAATACCAGCGGCGACAATGAAAGCGGCTTTCTTGACCCGCTCCGCGAAGTCGTCGCCAAGGGCAAATCACCGGCAGCACAGCTGCTCGAACGCTATCACGGCGAATGGAACGGCGATGTCAGCCGGATCTATGACGAAATGAGTTTCTGATCACTGGCTGACCGCAGAGCCTAGCTTTTCAGCTTTAACACCCTGAGCAGCCGGGTCGCCAGATAGGCAGCAGCGACACCCAGTCCAATGGCAATCGGTGTGATCCACCAGCCCATGAGTTCATGCGTGCCCGCAGGAACTTCCGACAACACACCAATCACGACCGTCATTCCCGATTCATCGGCCCAGAAACCGACGGCATCCGGATCGACCAGCTTATATAATCCAATGATCAGCAGCGTCGCGGACAGGCTATAGCCGACTATGCCAGTGGCCCAGCGGAGCCCCGCCGTCGCACCCCGTTTCACTTGCTGAATAGCCCGGAACCCCTTGGGAGGAGGCGCGCCGTCCAAGATATGATCGACATATTGTCCGGCCAGATCGCGCGGCTGGCCGAAGCCTTCCAGGATAGCCGAAGCATCGATCATCTGACCGTTCCCTTCGCGCATTTCCATCACATCATAGATGTGGCTCTCGATTTCGCGCAGCACGTCATCGGCGTCTTCCTGGTCGAGGCGCGACAGGAAACGCATCAGCGATTGCAGGTAATTGTGGATCATTTCGCGGTCGGACATGTCAGTCTCCTTTCGGGCGGATCGGTCCCGGCCCGGGATTGTTCAATAAGGTTTCAATATCTTCGATGGATTTGCGCCAGCGGATTGTGAGATCAGCCAGCTTCTCCTCACCCTTCATGGTGAGCTTGTAATATTTCCGGGGCCGTGTTTCGCCCTCTTGCTGCCAATGGGCATCGACAAGGCCATCCCGCTTCAGACGGTCCAGCAGGGGATATAATGTTCCCTCCGTAATTGCCGTCGTCTCCAGAGACTGCAGCAGACCGAGCAACTCGAGGCCATAAAGCCGCCGCTCTTTCAATATCGCCAATATGACCAGTTCCAGCGTGCCCTTGCGGAGCTGGGCATCCCATTTCGACTCAATATTCGCTTGCGTTTCCATCATGATGCCTTGCTTAACATTGTTACTATGTATTGCAAGGTATAGTCTATAGCAAGGCTAAAATTCGAACGCAGGCTGATCGTCGCTTTCATCCGGTGCCGCTGCTGCTTCCGCGCCTTCCAGATTGCCGAGCGTCAACCCGAGTAGTCGCACGCCATTTTCCACCGGCATGATACTGGCCAGCAAGTCACGGCCGATGCTGGCAAATTCATTCTTGTCCGCAACATAATGATCCACCGAATGGGAGCGCGTCACTTGCCGGAAGTCGGCATATTTCGCCTTCAGCGTCACCGTCCGCCCGCGCGCCTCGCATTTTTCGATACTGTTCCAGACGATATCGATAATATGCTCGAACGCGTCGTGCATATCGCTGTCTGAGACCAGATCATCGCCGTAAGTCCGCTCGCCGCCGACGGATTTGCGAATCCGGTTGGACCGTACTTCGCGATGGTCGACGCCGCGCGAGGCACGGAACAGATAGCCGGCCGACTTGCCGAAATGCTGGCTCAGAAAATCCTGCGATTGCGCCCGTAGATCGGCTCCCGTGTGGATATCCAGCTTCGCCATCCGCTCCGCCGTCTTCGGGCCAACGCCATAGAAACGCCGCACCGGCAAACCGGCGACAAAATCCGCCCCCTGATGAGGCTTGATCACGCAAATCCCGTCGGGCTTGTTCTGGTCGGAGGCGATCTTGGCGATGAATTTATTATAGCTGACCCCGGCGCTGGCGGTGAGACCGGTCTGCTTCCTGATCTCGGCCCGAATCATCTCGGCGATCCTTGTCGCGTTGCCAATCCCCATCTTGTCCTGCGTGACATCGATATAGGCTTCATCCAGCGACAGCGGTTCGACGAGATCGCTGTGCATGCGGAATATCGCCCGGATCTGCTGCGACACTTCGCGATAGACCTCGAACCGGTGCTTGACGAAAATAAGATCGGGACAGCGGCGCTTGGCAGTCACCGAAGCCATGGCCGAGCGCACGCCAAACACGCGTGCTTCATAGGAAGCCGCCGCGACCACTCCGCGCTTGGACGAGCCGCCCACCGCCACCGGCTTGCCGCGCAATTCCGGAAAGTCCCGCTGCTCGACGCTGGCAAAAAACGCATCCATATCAATATGGATGATCTTGCGCTGGAGCAGATCGGGAGCGGAGTCGGACATGACCCCAGTCTAGCGCCTGTTTCCCGACTTGGGGAGCAGCTACATGTTCTCGTTCAGCGACTTTCGATAGCTTTCGATCAGCGCCTTGCCGACGTTGGCGCGGAACGTTTCCCCGAAACCGGCGCGCATCCCGCAACTCATGACATCCGCAGCTTCCGGATATTCTTCATAATCCGGATGGCCCCCTGCAAATATTTCCAGCCGGTCGTCGAAAAACCGGAAGATCGGGCTCCCCGCCCCTTCCGACACAGGGACATACCAGCCCGATGCCTTGTCGAAATAGAGATGCGAGGCGTAAATGCTGCACAAATGCGCATTGGCGCCCACCGCACTACCCTTGATCGCATAAAGCCCGTCATCCCCACGCTCGATCAATATTTCGGTCATCGAGGCACCGACCAGAACCGGCGCGATTTTGGCGAACAGACCGGACCCGGCCATAGCAGCGGGAAGCGGCAGAACATCATCGACAAACAGCGCTGCCTCGCCGCGAGCCAGCCAGTGTTGCCCGCCCAGCAAGCCGAGCAACTGCTCCTTGCGCGTGCTGTAGCTTTCCCGGATGCAGTCCGCCGGATATTCGGCCACGCCACACAGGTTGCGCTGCTTTAACCAGGCCCGCTGGCTCGTCTTGACGCCGGCATCCCTTGCCTTCGCGCGCTTGTACAGAGCTGCAATAGTGCGATCCGCCGCGCGCAAATTGCTGGCATATTCGCCGCAGATTTCCTGTTCGACCCTGCTTGCTGCCTTGCCGCAGTCAAAGGACGGACCCGCTTCCGCTGTCCTCTGCGCGGCATTTGCGGTCACCAGTTGCCGCGCTTCTTCGGCGGTCAGATGTACATCGCTGACACCACCACGCAGGATCACCGCGCCGTGAAAATCGCTTTTCGCGAGATGGGGCAACTGCCGGGGTCCGATAATCGTTTCGTCGATTCTGGCACCGGCCAGGTCGACAGCATGAAGGCCAAAACTGTGCAGCGTGGCGTCGGTGAAATCCGCACCCCTGGCGCTCATTTTTGCGCCACCCTGATAGACCGGACAACCGTCCGGCACCGTAATGCCGCATTCGAAAGTGAAACCGGATAAATTGGCGCCGTCGAGATCCCAGCCCTCGACGCTGCCCTCGAACCAGCCACCATCAAAATGGCCATTTGAAAAATCGGCACCCTTTGCTGTCACATTCCGCAAACCGGCGTTCCGGAACAGGACGCCGGACATATGAACGCCGTTCATATTGGCGCCGCCCAGATCCGCTTTGATGAACCCCACGCCAGGCGCCAGCGCACCCGCGAAATTTGCGCCCGACAGATTGCTTTCTTCGAAGCAAACACCAGGAAATGAGGCCCCGCTGAAATCCCAGCCGGAAAAATCGCCGCCTTTTACAATCGGGACTCCCGCTATCCGGTGGTCGGTCACGCGCAAGAAGTCGGCCATGGACTTTATCTGCCCGCCATCGATCTCCTGCCAGGCAATGTCCGGTCTAGCCTCACTCCAGATATCACCTGAAACCGAAGCACAGCTTGCTGCCTCCGCAGCTTCCAACCGGACATTTGCTGTTCCGGCCAGCGTCAACATGACCAGTGCAAGCTTCGGAAACCATGACTTCATCATTCCGTTTTCCCTCGATCCCAGAGCCCGGCAGAAGCTCAAGCTGTTCATTTACACTATAGCCACACCCGCCTGATCTTGCCATAGGCCACCGGTGCAACGCAAAGCTCTCCCATTTCCCATAGGCCGTAAAGAGCTCATCATCATGATGGCGAGCCTGATGTCGCTGAACGCGCTGGCGATCGACATCATGTTGCCTGCACTCGGCCTGATCTCCGACGATTTTGCCTTGGCCAATGTCAATGACCGGCAATGGACCATCACCTCCTATATTTACGGCATGGCGATAGGCTCGATTTTATACGGTTCGCTCGCGGATCGTTACGGCCGCAAGCCGGTGCTGCTGGTGACCATTGGCATATATACGGTCTTCGGCATTTTATGTGCTCTGGCATGGGATTATCAATTGCTGCTGATCGGTCGCTTCATCCAGGGGCTCGCCGCCTCGGCCATGGGCGTGTTGGCGAACAGTATTATCCGCGATCGCTATAGCGGCGATGCAATGGCCCGGTCGATGTCGACCATCATGATGGTATTCATGATCGTACCCATTACAGCCCCCCTGATCGGCCAGATGGTCCTCCATGTCGCACCGTGGAAGGCAATATTTCTGGTATTGTCGACCGCCGGGCTAGGGACATTTCTCTGGGTCAGCACCCGACTGCCAGAGACTCTGCATCCCGACCACAAGACCCCGATCAAGGCCAAATCAATCGGCGCGGCATGGTATGGCGTTATCTTCAACCGCAACAGCTTTGGCCATGTCATAGCCAGCGGCCTGATGATGGCGCCGCTCTTTGCCTATATCGCTTCGGCCCAGCAGATATTCTTCGATATATTCGATGCCGACGACATATTTGTCTATATTTTTGCATTGAATGCAGGGGCAATGTCTGTCGCCAGCTTTACCAACTCGCGGATCGTCATGCGCTTTGGCGCGCGCCGGGTGTCACAATCCGCACTGATCTTTTTCATCCTGGTGTCGATCGTCCATTTTGCTCTCGCCGAGGCCGGTGTTGTCAATCTCTGGGTCTTCATGGCGTTGCTCGTGCCCTCGATGGGAATGGTCGGGTTCACCGGAGCCAATTTCAGTTCCATTGCGATGCAGCCATTCGGCAGGACCGCCGGCGTTGCCTCCTCATTCCAGAATTTTACCCGCTCCGGTCTGTCGGCAATGATCGGCGCAGCGATCGGACTGCAATTTGATGGCACGATATTGCCGCTCGCCACCGGCTTTCTGGTCTGCGGCGTGGCATCCCTGGCGTTTATCTTCTGGGCCGAAAAGGGCAAATTGTTCCGGCGTGTTCAGACTCGCGTAACCGCCAATGATCTATTGCCTCGGTCCTGACCTACCCATCATCGGCAGAGGGAATAAGACAATGTCCATTTTTACCCCTGGAAAATTAACGGCTAGCCTGATTCCCGCCGCCATGGCTTTTGCCAGCCCGGCGCTGGCAGCGAACTCAATCAAAGGGGAGTGGATCACCCAGGACCGCGATGCGGTCATCAAAATCTCCAAATGCGGCACAAGTGTCTGTGGCCGCATCTATAAATATCTGGTCACCCCGCCCAATGGCGTCGGCCAGAAGGACATCAACAATCCCGACAAGAAACT
The DNA here is from genome assembly GCA_963974765.1 of uncultured Sphingorhabdus sp. Lineage (GTDB taxonomy): Bacteria > Pseudomonadota > Alphaproteobacteria > Sphingomonadales > Sphingomonadaceae > Parasphingorhabdus. Next base: position 1,029,280 of record CAXBEI010000001.1, on the reverse strand, counting down.
GCGCAACCGCACTTTGCTGGGTATGGCGATACTGACCGGATTCAAACCCGATGGCGATATCTGGCGGGGCAAGGTCTATGATCCGAAGTCGGGAAAAACCTATCGTTCGGAAGTCAGCCTCAACTCGGCCAACAGTCTCAAGATGAAGGGCTGTGTCGCATTTTACTGCCAGGGCCAGGACTGGACCCGGGCGAAATGATTTTTTTAACCTCAAGCGCCGGGCGGGCGCATCCGCGCCCTTGGCTATCGCGCCAATAAGGCGCGGCGGCCGGTCGGCCTTGCCTCGGCTACGCCTCGGTTAGAAACTGACCACAATTGGGAGAGCCTGACCGACGCGAAGCGGAGGCAAGCGCGACCGCGCGTCGGGCATTAGCCCGCCCCGTCGGAGGCGTGAGCGGAGCGAACTGCCGCGAGACAAAATACATACACCCGGGCCCGGCGCTTGAGGTCAAATAAACACCCCCTACTTCATCTCCGCGATCCACTGACTCAGCAGAGCCACACCTTCGTCATGCACAATCGAACGCCCCACTTCCGGCATGGAAATACCCGGATCGAGGCTGTTCAGCCGGTAGATCATGATGCTGCCGTCCGGGTCGCCGGGAGCGATGTCGAAGTCATGGGTGCCGCTGCCCCGCCCCGCCGCAACCGGACGCTTGTTGATGCCGAAGCGAACGGGCATGTCTTCTTCGTACGTCAGGAACAGGCCGGAGTTGCTCGCCGATCCGTTGATATTGTGGCAATGGGCGCAATTGACATCGAGATAGCCGCGCGCGCGGTCGTTCAGCGACGCGCTGGTCTCGCCCCAGACCGGCACGCGATATTCGACCTTGGGCGTCCGGTCGATCAGCCCGAGCCGGACGAATTCCGCAAGCTGCCCGTCGTGGGTCAGATTGCGTGCCTTGGGGCCGATCGGTGTAACCGCTTCCGACAAGGCGTGACATTCCTTGCACTGGTTCTTGTTGGGAACGGCATAGCTGGTTGAACGCTCCCGGCCCGACGGATCGGTGAACGTGACGGGAATGCGCGCGCCCGCGACTTTCAGCTTCGCCTCGGTCTGTTCTTCATTCCAGACATAAGGCAGCGCCAGCCAGCCGTCGGCGCGGTGCAGCAGCACCCTCGTCTCGAGCAGCCGGTGCTCGCCGTCAATCTCGTAGCCGAAGCTCTTGATCAGTGCCGATCCCACCGGAAAGTCGAGCAACCCGTCGCCCTCCGCCTTCGCCTGCTGTCCCTCCGGCACATAGATGAACCGGTATTTTTCCGCATAATCGGTGAACAGCGGCGTGTTGAGCGTATAAGGCGTCACCCGGTCATTGGGCTGCCAGCCGGCTGCATCCTTGAAAAACCGATAGTCCGACAGCACCCGCGGCAAGCCGTCGGACAGGATCACCCCGTCCGCGACACCCGCAGGTTCACGGGCCCCTACCGAGAATGTCAGCGCCACGATCGCGCACGCAGAAGCCAGCAAACGCATTATTTGATCGCGTCTTCCATCGCTTGCGGCAAGGTGATCGGCTTCAGCTGCCGGCCGTCAAAGGGCTCGCTGGCTCCCGCGACGAGAGCAGGCTTGGCTTCGGCGAGCGACTGGCCGGGCGTGGTCAGGCCCAGCGTCAGGACCGCGACATTGTCTCCGATCAGGATATTCTCGCCCGTGCCATCCTCGATGATCGGCGGAATAGCGCCGCCAAAGGCGGCCTTCAACTGCGCGCCGCCGGTAAAGACCGGATTATAGCCCGCCCTGCCATGGTCATTTTCAAACACCCGCACACCGATCGGCTTGGGGTTATAATTGGGGTCATCCTGCCCCTTGGTATAAGACACGATCAGAACATTTCCGGTGCCATTTTCGGCGAAGCGGTTTTCGAACACCTCCACCTCATAATGCGACATCACCATGACCCCCATGCCGGCGGGAACCTCGGCGACAATATTGCCTTCGGGCGCGAAATTCGGGGTGTTATTATCGATCACGATATTGTCGAACACCCGGACATTCCGGCCACCCTGCTTGGGAATATTGGGCAGATCGAAGACCAGGATCCCGCCGGTATTGTTGACCGCGACGTTGTTATAAACATCCGCGCCGACGCTGTTCTCGATCTCGATGCCGGCAACGTTGAACTTCGCCACGCTGTTGCGGACGATGATATTTTCCGACTGGCCGACGTAAATCCCGGCATCGGAAGAGCCGATCGTGACCACGCTGTCGACCAGAACATTGCTGCTCTCGACCGGATAGATCGCATAGGCGCCATTTTCCTTATGCGGCCCGCGAGTCCATTCTACCCGGACTTTATAATAGACAATATTGTCCGCGCCCTTCGACTTGATGCCGTCGCCCTTGCTGTCCTCGATCGCGAAATCGCGCAGCACCACATGGTCGGATGTCACCAGCAGCCCTTCGCCCGCGCCGAGCTGTCCGGCAAAGTTGAGCACACTCTGGTCCATGCCGGCACCACGGATGGTGACATTATCGACATCGAGCGACAGGCCGTCGACCAGATCAAAGCGGCCTGCGCCAAGTTCGACGACATCGCCCGGTTCGGCGAGGATCAGCGCTTCCTGAAGCCGTTCCTGGGCATCTGCGCCGGGCTCGACGGTGACGGTTTTTGCGAGTGTCGGGGCGCTCAGGCAAAGCGCGGTGGCAACCATTAGACTGCGTATCATATCTCTCTCCTCCAAGAACGAGTCATGATGCCGCAAAATCCGGTCGATGCCAAGAGCATTGACATGAATGTCAGTTAAATCGGGAAAGCCGGACTAGTAGCAGGACCTAGCCCTCGGCGAGAATCCATTCGATCGCCGCGTCCGCATGAATTTCGGTACTGTCGTAAATCGGCAGGATATTGGCCTTGGTATCGATGATCAGGTCCAGTTCCGTAGAGCCCAGCACCACGGCCTCGACATCGCCCTTGGCGATATTGGTGATATAGGTTTTCATCGTCCGCTCGGATTCGCGCTTTGCCTCATTGAACATCAGTTCTTCGTAGATGATCCGGTCGATCTCCTCGACCCGTTCTTCGTCCGGCGGGGACAGGACTATCCCTTTGCCAACCAGACGTTTGCGATAGAAGCCCTCGGTCATCACATTGCGCGAACCGATCAAAGTCGCCATCTTTATGCCATCGGCAACCATCCTGTCGCCCACGCAGTCGGCAATGTGAATGATCGGCACACCGACTTCCGGTTGCACCTGATCATAGATTTTGTGCATCGCGTTGGAACAGATCAATATCGCGGTCGCCCCGGCATTTTCCAGCCGCTTGGCCGACCGGGTCATCAGACCCGCCGCAGCTTCCCAGTCATCGTCCGACTGCAACCGGGCATAGTCGCTGAAATTGACGCTCTCGATCAGCATATGCGGGCTGGTGAATCCGCCCAGCCGCTTTTGCACGATCCTGTTGATCCGCGTGTAGTAGCTGGCGGTTGATACCCAGCTCATCCCGCCAATCAGGCCAATTTTACGCATTGAGATTACATTCCCTGAAAAATCCGAAGTCGGCGTCTAGAGCGCCTTTACAATTTCTTCGCACATTTTCTTCGCATCGGAAAGTAACATCATGGTCTGGTCCATATAAAAGACCTCGTTGTCGACCCCGGCATAGCCGACACCGCCCATCGAGCGTTTGACGAAGAATATCGTCTTGGCTTTCTCGACATCGAACACCGGCATGCCGTAAATCGGCGATCCCTTGTCGGTTTTCGCCGCCGGATTGACCACGTCATTCGCGCCGATAATGAAGGCAACATCGGCCTGGGCAAATTCGCTGTTGATATCTTCCAGCTCGAATACCTCGTCATAAGGCACATTGGCCTCGGCGAGCAGTACATTCATATGGCCCGGCATACGACCCGCCACGGGGTGGATCGCATATTTGACACTGACGCCCTGTTCTTTCAGCATATCGCCCATTTCACGCAAGGCGTGCTGGGCCTGCGCCACGGCCATGCCGTAGCCCGGAATGATGATCACATTTTCGGCCTGTTTCATCATATAGGCGGCATCCTCGGCCGAACCGCGTTTCCACGGACGGTCTATTTTTACGGCACCATCGCTGCTTGCAGTTTCCGCACCGAAGCCACCGGCAATCACACTGATGAAGCTGCGGTTCATCGCCTTGCACATGATGTAGGACAGGATCGCACCGGACGAACCGACCAGTGCGCCGGTAATGATCATCGCGGTATTACCAAGGGTAAAGCCCATCGCCGCAGCCGCCCAGCCGGAATAGCTGTTCAGCATCGACACCACGACCGGCATATCCGCGCCACCGATCGGGATAATCAGCAGGAAGCCGATCAGGAAGCTTAAGCCCACGATGGTCCAGAATATCGCTCCGGTACCAACGGTGGGCGCAATGGCGAAATAGGCAGTCAGGCCGATGATCCCGGCGAGTACGCCCAGATTGATGACATGACGCAGCGGCAGCATGATCGGCGCGCCCGACATATTGCCGTTAAGTTTCAGGAAAGCGATTACCGAACCGGAGAAGGTGATCGCACCAATGGCAACACCAAGACCCAGCTCGACGCGGCTGACGGTCAGGATTTCACCCGTCGCATCCAAAATACCGAATGCACCGGGATTGAGATAGGCGGCGATACCCACAAGCACGGCGGCCAGACCGACGAGGCTGTGGAAGGCCGCAACCAGCTGCGGCATATCGGTCATGGCGATCCGGCGCGCGGTGAAGAAACCGATCGCGCCACCAATGGCGATGGCCCCGGCAATTTCCGGCAGGCTGGCAATGCTGTGCGTCCACAAGGTCGTGACCACGGCAATCAGCATCCCGGCCATACCGAACCGGTTACCCGTACGGCTCGATTCGGGCGACGACAGGCCACGCAAAGCGAGAATGAACAGCACACCGGCAATCAGGTAAGCGGCTGCAACCCATGGGTTTACCGGTTCACCGGAAGCAGCGAGTGCGGGTGAAGCGGCGAAAACCGTCATCCCGGCGAAGGCCGGTATCCAACCCGCTATCGATGCGATACGGCGCGCTTGGTTCAGGCCCCGGCCTTCGCTGGGGTGACGATCAAAAGAAGCACCCATTATTTACGCTCCTTTTTCTTGTACATTGCGAGCATCCGCTCGGTCACGGCAAAGCCGCCAAATATATTCACGCTCGCCAAAACAACGCCAACCAGACCCAGCCATTTGGCGGTCTGCCCGCCATCCGCCTGCGATCCCGCCGCCGCTGCAATCAGCGCCCCGACAATGATTACCGAGGAGATCGCATTGGTCACCGCCATCAGCGGCGTATGCAAGGCCGGGGTTACCGACCAGACAACATAATAGCCGACAAAACAGGCCATCACGAAAATTGAAAGAATTGAAATAAAATCCATTGCTAACCCCCTATTTCGCCAGAAGGCGCTCGTTTACGACCTTACCATCTTTGGTCAGCCGTATGCCAATAGTTACCTCGTCGTCATCGGGCAGAACCGGCCGCTTGGCCTCTTCGTCCCAATAGGCGCTGAGGAAATTATAGAGATTGCGCGAGAAGAGCGCCGAGCTGTCGGCGGCCATCATCGCCGGAATATTGCTCGCGCCGATAATCTTGACGCCGTGTTTCTCGACAACTTTGCCGGCAACAGCGCCTTCGACATTGCCGCCTTGCTCTGCCGCGAGATCGACAATCACGCTGCCGGTCCGCATGGTCGCGATCTGCGCGTCCGAAATCAGACGTGGTGCGGCGCGGCCGGGGATCAGCGCCGTAGTGATCACAATATCCTGCTTGGCGATGTGACTGGAGACCAGTTCGGCCTGGGCCTTCTGATATTCCTCGCTCATTTCGGTGGCATAGCCGCCCGAGCCTTCGCCCTCGATGCCTTCGACCGATTCGACGAAAATCGGTTTCGCGCCGAGCGACTGGATCTGCTCCTTGGTGGCGCTGCGTACATCGGTTGCGCTGACCTGCGCGCCGAGACGCCGGGCGGTGGCAATCGCCTGCAATCCGGCAACACCGACCCCCATGATGAAACAGCGCGCTGCGGACACGGTGCCCGCTGCGGTCATCATCATCGGGAAGACGCGGCCATATTCATTCGCGGCCAGCAGCACGGCCTTATATCCGGACAGGTTCGATTGCGACGACAGGATATCCATCGATTGCGCGCGGGTGATCCGCGGCATAAATTCCATCGCCAGCGCATCAATGCCCAGCTTCGCATAAGCATCAACGCGCTCGCGCTCGCCAAAAGGATTAAGGCTGGCAACCAGCCATGCGCCTTTTTTTATCCCCTTGAGAGATTGCGGCGAAGGCCCCTGCACGGCCAGCACAATGTCGGCGTCCTTCAGAACGGCGGCGCGCGTTCCGATCGTCGCGCCCATGTCCTGATAATCGGTATCGGCAACAGCAGCAGATTCGCCCGCACCCTTTTCGACGGCCATATTGGCGCCGAGAGCAATGAACTTCTTGACCGTTTCAGGTGACGCACTGACGCGCGCTTCGCCGTCGGCGAGCTCTTTCAATACTGCAATTTTCACACTAGATTCCAATCCGTTAGGAAATGAGTATAACCACCAATATGGCCACTATAGCGGTCAGGATCGTGCCGACTTTCAGCATCGACAGAAACTTTGTGTAGGTTTCCTCTGCTGCGCCGAGATTATTATTCGATGTCATGATTTCCCCAATATATTCGTTCCAAACTGGCGCGAGGTGTAACCCTATATGGGCAAGGGCTCAAGTCCTACCCACCGTCATTTTGGATAGAATATTTATCCATCCTTTAATCGGCTCTTTACCGGTTGCCGCTATGAAAATGCTTCATTGTGGGACAATCGGGAAAAAAATGGCACAAAACGGCACAAAGTTACTGCTGCTTATCGACGATGAGCCGGCGCAATGCCGGTTGATTTCGGCATTGGCCTCGCGGGCTGGATTCCGCACGATCTATGCGCGCGACGCGGAAACGGCGATTGCCACGCTCGGCACGCAAGACGGGATGATGCTGGACGCCATCATCCTCGACCATTGGGTCCCGGGTTCGGAAGCCACGGAACTGATTATCGAACTGAAAGCCCGCCGCCCGGCCCTGCCAATCCTGATGCTGACCGCCGTAGGGTCGATTGCGGAAGCCGTCGATGCCGTGCGCGCTGGCGCCACCGATTATCTGATCAAGCCGGTTGCCCCCGAACTGATGCTGCAGGCGCTCGATGCTGCGGTCGAATCATCCAAGGATGCCGGAGAATTGCGCCCGCTCACCGAGAAAATCTCGGTGCCGCTCGAATTTGAAGAAATTGTCGGGGCGGCCCCCGCCTTCCGCGCCGCACTGGCGATTGCCGCCAAGGCCGCCCGCGCCCGGGTGCCGGTGCTGATCGAAGGCGAAGGCGGCGTTGGCAAGGAAGTCATTGCCGATGCCATTCACGCCGCCAGTCCGCGTTCAAAATTGCCGATGTTGAAGCTGAATTGCGGCGCAATTACCGGAAATCTGCTCGATTCCATCCTTTTTGGTCATGAAAAGGGCGCTTTTACCGGTGCTTTTGACCGCAAGATCGGTCTGCTCCAACAGGCCGAAGGCGGCACGATCTTCCTTGATGAAGTCGACCGGATTCCGCCGGAAACGCAGGTCCGTCTGCTTCGCTTCCTGAAACATTCGGATATCCAGCCGCTTGGCAGCCCGAACAGTTTCCAGCTCGACGTCAGGGTTATCGCCGCGACCAATCGAAAGCTGGAACGGGAAGTCGAAAAAGACAATTTCCGCGAAGATCTCTATTATCAGATGAACGTCGTCCAGCTGACCATTCCGCCGCTCCGCGACCGGACCGGTGATATTCCGGCACTGGCGCGTCATTTCCTCGCCCGGCTCGCGCTCCAGCCCGGCCTGCGCAGCCTTGGCATTACCGACGAAGCGCTCAATCTGTTGCGCAGCTATCGCTGGCCCGGCAATGTTCGCCAGCTGCAGAGCGTGCTTTTCCGCGCCGCCGTCATGTGCGATCACAATGCGCTGAGCTGCGAGGAATTTCCGCAGATCGCCTCTTTTGTCGCCGAATCCGGCGACGCCGAACCGCATCTGATGAACAGTCCGGAAGGCATTGGCATCACGCTCTATTGCGAAGACGGCAATTTGCGGCCGCTGGAAGAAATCGAGGCCGACGTGATCCGCCTTGCCATCGGCCATTATCGCGGCCGGATGACCGAAGTCGCGCGGCGTCTGGGCATCGGCCGCTCGACTCTCTATCGCAAGCTGGCTGATTTGGGCATTGATAACGCAGCATAATTTTGCCGGATCCTGTTGGAATTTGACATTTTCGGCCATTTCCAACAGCGGCAAGTCCACCGCGAATGCGACCCGAATCCAACATCGCCATTGATGTTTGCCCTCGCTGGTCTTAAGTCTGGCTGATATGAAAAACATGCTTCCAATTCTTCCATTCGGTGCCGCTCTGACGCTAGCACTGCTCCTTTCGGCCTGCGGAAAACAGGAAGCGGTCGGGGATGTTCCGTCGAGCGAAGAACTGGCGCAGCAAGCGGATGCCGCAAGCCAGGCGATCCGCGACGAAGCGGCCGCTGCAGAAGGCGATGGCGCGAAAGCGGCAGTCGACCTCGCCAGCATGGAAAGCTACGCCAACGCCTTGCGCGGCTACACGATCATGGTGCCCAGTGGCTGGACGGTGGATGAATCCGCCAGCGACGACAATGGCCGGGTGTTCACCGAAACGGCAAGCGGTACAAAACTGGCAGTTAGCTGGGTTGAAAATCGCGAAGACGCAGCCTGGAGCAAGGCTGTTGAAACCGTCGAGGATGGTAACGAGGCCATGGAAGGCGGAGCCGTCGGCAAGAATGAATATCGCGCTTCCGGCATATTGACCAACGGCCTGAAGTCCAGCCAGCGGCTGCTCCGCAAGCCCGACGGCACGATGGTCCAGGCCGAAATCACCTATGCCGCGGATCAGGCCAAGTCGACAGATCCGCTGGCCTCGGCAATATTGGATAGCTTGACGCTGCAATAGCGCTAATTACTAACGCTGATTTGGCGACAGCCTAGCGGTTGAGCTTGGCGTCCAGGAAGCTGGGCATCGGACCATTCCAGCCGTCATCGGCTTCATTGCTATCCTGTACCACAGGTGGCTTTTTCTCTTGGACTTTAGCAGCAGGCGTCGGTTTTTTCGGAGCATCGTTTTGCCGCGGCTTCTTCGGCCGATCATCCTGCCGCGCCTTCTTCGGCGCATCATCCCGTCGCGGCGCCTTCGCCTTTGCCGGCTCTGCCCGATCAGGTTTCTCGGCGACCTTCTCGGCCGGTTTTCCGCCAGCTTTGGCCTTGCGCTCTTTGCGGACCGGAATTTTCATGCCGGTCAACTTTTCGATGCTTTCGACATGTTCGGCATCGCTGCGGGTTATGAAGGTTATCGCAACGCCGGTTGCGCCAGCGCGGCCGGTACGGCCAATCCGGTGGATATAGTCATCCGGATGCCAGGGAATATCATAATTGATGACATGGCTGACGCCTTTGATATCCAGACCACGCGCGGCCACATCGGACGCGCATAAAATGTTGATTTCACCCGACTTGAACCGGTCCAGCTCCGCCAGACGCGAACTCTGGTCCATATCGCCGTGGATCTGTCCGGCATCAAAGCCGTCCTTGCGCAGGCTCTGGCAAAGGTCACGAACTTCGGTCTTGCGATTGCAGAAAATGATAGCGGTTTCGACGCCTTCATTGTCCAAAATATCGACAATCAATTTGCGCTTGGCTTTCGGAGCAACTTCTATCAGCGATTGATCAATCGAAGTATTGGCCGTGGCCGGGCGCGAAACCTCGATATATTTCGGGTTGTTGAGAAACTGGTCCGACAATCTCTTGATCGGCGGCGGCATTGTTGCCGAAAACAGCATTGTCTGACGGGTCGCCGGCAGTTTTGAGCAGATCGATTCGATATCGGGAATGAAGCCCATGTCGAGCATGCGGTCCGCTTCATCGATGACCAGCAATTCGCAGCCCGACATCAATATCCGTCCGCGATCGAACAGGTCCATCAAGCGTCCGGGTGTCGCGATCAAAACGTCAACGCCTTTTTCCAGCGCCTTGATCTGGTCACCCATCGACACACCGCCGATAAGCAGCGCCATGCTGAGATTATGGTTCTTGCCATATTTCTCGAAATTCTCGGCAACCTGCGCAGCCAGTTCGCGGGTCGGCTCGAGGATCAGCGACCGCGGCATACGCGCACGCGAGCGGCCATGGGCCAGAATGTCGATCATCGGCAGCACGAAGCTCGCCGTTTTACCAGTGCCCGTCTGGGCAATGCCGATGATATCTTTCATCATCAGGACGGAAGGGATGGCTTGCGCCTGAATCGGCGTCGGTTCGTCATAGCCGGCTTCGGCTACGGATTTCAGCAGTTCTTCAGACAGGCCGATATCGGCAAATTTCATAGTGGTTCCGGAAAAATATAGGATGCAACCTTGCACCCTGTCTTAGCCTCTCGGGCTGTGCCGGGCAATGATCGCATATCCGGGATTTGTCAAGTTTTCTCGCTTGGTCTAGGGGGCCGGGACCAGTTCGCGGAACCGATCAATCTCGCATTTGGCTCCGGTTCGCGAGTGAAGGATATCGCGACCGGCGCACATTTTGCCGTCCTCCGTTTTCTCGACATAGAAACCCGAATAGAAACTGCGCGCCTGGCATTTATCCTCGAGCTGGGCCCTGATTCTCTTTCGGTCCTTGGTGATCAGGTCGAGATAGCGATCCGCAAACATCTGCACGCCGAGAATATTGTTCATCGGCAGGCATTTACCCATTTTCTTTTCGCGATAGGTCTTTTCCACGGTCTCGCGTGAAAAATCCGCCATCGGCGCGAGGGGCGTGGGTCGACGGCGAGGAACGCGGATGATCACCCGCTTTTCGATTCGGACCTGCGCAAAGAGCAGCGGCCGCTCCGCCACATGGACCATAGCTGCGTCTGCCGACGGAATGTCTATCGGCTGCATCTCGCGCACATCTGGCACAGAGAGCAGCAATATCGCTGTAAGTGACAGGCTCACCATAATCCCTTAACTAACCCTTGCCTTGCCTATATCAGCAGTGATTGAATATTGCATGAACTGAGAATTTGCCATCTATCATCATCCTCGTGCAATTCCCCTGCCACGGCTGCACCCTGATGGCGGATAGATGGCACGACCGCAGAGGAACAGGAATATGCCAAAAAGGGCAGAATGGCTGGAACAGATGCAGGCCGCCGTCGGCGCGAAAGGATTTACCCGCGCGGGTGATGAGATGGCGCCCTGGCTCACCGACTGGCGCGGCCGGTATACCGGTGCGGCACAAGCCATGGTCTCGCCGGCGACCACGCAAGAGACCGCAGAAATACTGAGAATCGCAAACGAACACGCTGTCGCTATCGTGCCGCAAGGTGGCAATAGCGGCATGGTCGGAGGGGCAACCCCTGATATCGCCGGGCAGTCGATCCTTCTGTCGCTACGCCGCATGAACCGCATTCGCAGAACAGCGCCGGACGACCAGTTGGTGGTCTGCGAAGCCGGTGTGATCCTCCAGACTCTGCACGAAGCGCTCGCGGCCGACGGGCAGAGATTCCCGCTGACCCTCGGCGGCAAAGGCTCCGCCACAGTCGGAGGCCTTGTGTCGACAAATGCCGGCGGCACCCAGGTACTGCGCCACGGAACCATGCGCTCGCTGGTCGCTGGAATCGAAGCCATATTGCCTGACGGCAGTATTTTTGAAGGGCTCGCGGCGCTTAAAAAAGACAATCGCGGTTACGATCTGAAGCAGTTGTTCGTAGGCGGGGAAGGCACGCTGGGCGTTGTCACCGCGGCGACCTTGAAGACGGTACCCGCTCTGGTGGATCGCTGCGTATCCTGGGCTGCGGTCGACAGCACCGAAGCCGCCTATCAGCTATTCCGGTTTCTCAACAAACGGACACCGCAATCACTGGAAGGCTTTGAGATCATTCCGGAGACATGCCTGAATTCGGTATTGCGCCACATTCCCGGCACCCGCTCGCCACTGGAGGGTAACCACCGCTGGCATGTGCTGATCGAGATCGTGCGCGATCAACCGGATGCGCAGGACCCCGGATCCGTCACCGAGAAACTGCTGGCAGACGCAATAGAGCGGGACTTGATTGAGGATGCAACGCTCGCGGCCAGCGAACAGCAGGCTGAGGATTTCTGGAAAATCCGTGATTCGATTTCCGAAGCCGAGCGCGCCAACGGCCCGGCTCTGCAACATGACATCAGCGTTCCGGTGCCAGGCATGGCCCGGTTCATCAGCGAGGCATCACCGGTCATCGAGGCGAGATTTCCGGGCACGAAAGTCGCTGCGTTCGGCCATATGGGTGACGGCAACGTCCACTTCCACGTCAAAGCACCAGCGGGTGCGCAGCCACAAGAATGGATGCGGGACTATGCGACGCAGATAACGCCATTGGTCCATGACCTCGTCATCGCTGCGGGTGGTTCGATCTCGGCAGAGCATGGAATCGGACAGAATAAGCGCGCGGAACTGGAGCGACTGTCTTCCGATGCGCGCCTCTCCATGCTGCGCGCGATAAAAACAGCGATCGATCCCAAGAACATTATGAACCCGGGCAAACTCGTTCCCCTTGCGTCCGATCAGTCAGGCTCTTAAAGCGCAAGACAACTATTCGGTTTCAACAGTAATTTTCGGAGAATATGACTATGGCGAGCACGCCGCAAGCACAAGCCCTACCAATGTTCTATAATGATCTGGTTCCGCTCAATTCCAACGAGCACAGCAAATGGAAAATCAAGGGGCTCGACAACGCATCCTTCATGCAGTCGCAGCACGCCATTCCGATTACCACCGATGAATTCATCAATGCAGCGCGCAACTATCCGATTGTATTTTCGGTCGGCGACAATAGCGTGCCACTGATTCTCATGGGTCTGAACGAGGGCGTGAACACGTTCATGAACGACGAAGGTCAATTTCGTGAACCTGCTTATGTTCCCGCCTATGTCCGCCGCTATCCTTTCATGCTCGCGAAATTGCGTCCAGAAGCCGAAGAGCTCTCGCTATGCTTTGATCCGACTGCCAATGCGGTTGGCGACTTTAAAGAAGGCGACACGCTGTTCGACGATGATCAGCCAAGCGAAACCACCAAGAATATTCTGAACTTCTGCGAACAGTTCGAACAAGCTGGCCAACGGACCGGTCAGTTCGTCCAGGAACTGGAAAAGATGGGATTGTTGATGGATGGTGAAGTTTCCATTCAGCAAACCGGCGTTGAAAAGCCGTTCATCTATCGCGGTTTCAAGATGATCGACGAAGCCAAATTGCGCGATCTGCGCGGCGACGAACTGCGCAAGATCAACCAGAACGGTATCTTGCCATTGATCTACGCACATCTCTTCTCGCTGCAGATCATGCGCGAAGTATTCGCCAAACAGGTTGAAGCTGGCAAAATGCCACAAGTGACCGAAGCACCTTCCGTAAAGGTTTAACCACTCAAGCTAGCCTGCTTCGCCCGATTTGGTCGAAGCAGGCAAATGCTATCGGTAATTTTCTGCTTCCGGGGTCTTGCAACTCATTACAACAAGGCCCACATTAATGGTGTATCGGTTCGCATCCCCCGATCGGATCGGTACAGGCATTCCTTCGGAATGCCACCTCCCTGAACCTTGGCCACCTCGCCGAACCGGCGAGGTGGTTTTTTTATTGAAAATCCGTCATTCTGCTGCTTCGATCTGATGGTGGCCTGACAATTGCTCGGCGAGCATTACGCAGCAGTTGCGGATCAAATCCGCGATCGACCCGACGGACGCTGTCGGCTCGCGCATATTCTGATCAAGATATAGCGATCGATCCACTTCAAGCTGAAATGCATGGATATTGCGCGATGGGCCGCCGTGCCGCTCCAGAATATAGCTGCCCGAATAGGGATGGTTCGTCTGAACAAGATGACCGTGCATCCGGAAATGGCCTGCCGCCAGTTCGACATAGCGAGATTCGCAGCTCCGCCCGAAGCGGTCCCCCAGAACAAACCCTACTTTATTATGATTCTCGTCGAATATCGGTGGCATGCTGTGCAAGTCCAGCAGGAGCGCACATCCAAAAACGGACCGTATCTGGTCGAGAAGATTCGCCACCATCGCATGATAGGGCTCGTGATCCTGCTCGATCCGGTCAATCACATCCTGATACGGCCATTTATTTCGCCACAAATTACCCGCACCGTGCAGTCTACGCGGCAACAAACCCAGGCCGCCTCTCACCTTCTTGCTCTTCTGGGCTATCTGCGACGGATCCATCCCGATCACCATATCCGGGTCGATTTCCGTGCGATTGCGATTGAGATCGACCCATGCTCTCGGCTTTCGGGCAATGATCGCCGGAAATCCGGAGGCAATGGCTGATGCCGCCAGCCGGTCCGAATAGCGATCTTCCAGCCGCAGCAAATGAGAAGCCGGGACATTCAGATTGTCGAGAAGTTCGGGCGGATATTCCCGACCGGAGTGAGGCACGCTGACCAGAACCGGGAAGCCAAGCGTAGTGACATTGGAAAGGGAATAAGCCGGTACCGGGGATAATGTGTTGCCGGGAATCGAATTAGCCATATTTACCCCCGAAAAAATCGGCTTCCATCGCCAAAATAATCGCCACCGTCGGAAAAAAATTAACCGATTTGCACTTATATACCGGCCTCGGCATATAGGCGGGCCTGTATTCAGACATATTCAGGAAGGCGTGACAAAATGATTCGGATTCTCCTCGCGGAAGATGAACAGGCGATGCGTGAGCATCTTACACGGGCACTGGAGAAAGCCAACTATGAAGTTGTCGCTGTAGACCGCGGAACCGCTGCCGTACCGCTGCTCGACGAGCAGAAATTCGATCTGCTTTTGACGGATATTGTCATGCCGGAAATGGACGGAATTGAACTGGCCCAGCATTGCGCTGCTGTCTGCCCCGAGACCCAGGTGATGTTTATCACTGGCTTTTCCGGCGTAACATTGCGCGCCGGACAGTCTGTTCCGAAGGCCAAAATATTGTCCAAGCCCTTTCATTTGCGCGATCTGGTTCTGGAGGTTGACCGGCTGTTTGAGCCAGACAGTATGAGCGACTTGAATTAAGCCTTGCGCCAGCCGAAGCGGCTGGCTAGACGGCCTCCAGCGTGGGCGTATAGCTCAGTGGTAGAGCACTTCGTTGACATCGAAGGGGTCGGGAGTTCAACTCTCTCTACGCCCACCATTTTCCAGATAATTTGATATTCAGGCAGCGAGAGCGATCGCGCTGCCGGTGTCCTGGCTCGGCGGATGTCCATACCAGCTCGTATACGCGCGGGTGAACGCGCTCAATTCGCTATAGCCGAGTTTTGCGGCTATTTCGGAGAGATTGCGCGTGCCTTCGAGAAAGTAGAGATGGCAGGTGTCCCGCCGGACCTGCTCCAGTAGCTGACGATAGGACATGCCTTCGGCGACCAGTTTGCGTCGCAAGGTCCGTTCCGCCATGCCGAATGTTATGGCAGCGGCGTCGAGGCTCAGACCGGATTTGTCGAGCAGATATAATAGATACTCATAGGTCAGTTTCGCGAGATTCTTTCGCTCGAATCTGGCCCGGGCGAAAAATGCCTCCTGCCGCCTGACAGCCGAGACAATCGCGGGATTGTGACGCTGTATCGGCATGGTCATAGCCATGTGATGATATTCGAGATAAGTGGACGGTCGATTGAAATGGCAGGGAATCGGCGCGCTGTTTGAATTTTCGGCGGGGAAGCCCCTGAACCCGTCGGGCCGGCGGTGGGAAAAATGTGCGGCCTTGACAGTTTTGAAGCGCCCATCGGCCAGCAACTCTCCGCATTGATGGACCAGTGCAAATATGATGTGAACCAGATCGGGCGAAATCACCTTGTCCTGATTCCACACCAACCGGTCACCGGAAGAGAGCGGCAAGAGTTTTACGACAGGCTTGTCGCCGCCCAACCGTTGCTCCGCAACAAGATCGAGCAACGCTTCACCAAAGCTGGGCTGAAAAAAGGCGGAAAAGCCAAGGTCGGAAAAGCCCCGCGGCACCATCTTGTTGCCGATCTCCGAGTGAATGTCCGTACAGTTGAGCTCTTCCTGAGCCGCGGCACAGAGACTGGCGATCGATTCGTCACCCAGTTGATAGCCGGGATCCCGTAACTCCGATTCGGAGCATTGCAGCGCGCTCAAAAGCTGTGGCTTGCGGGCCTGAAGAGCATGACAGCTGAGATAGGCACGATAAAGAAACGGAGCCGCGATCTTCAAACTTGTGGATGCCGGATATTCCATGGTCCCAAGCTAGGAGCGGAAATGCATTCCGCTCAACTGGCTTTCGACAAGGATGTAAATTTGGCGACGAAAATGTAAATTATAATTAATTCGCGAACAAAAGCAGCGTGTTCAGTATCGAATGATCGACGCGCCCCAGGTAAATCCGCCGCCCATGGCTTCCAGAACCAGCAGGTCTCCGGACTTGATTCGACCATCTCGCACAGCGGTATCCAGAGCCAGCGGGACCGAGGCCGCTGAAGTATTGGCGTGGATATCAACGGTCTTGATCACCTTCTCGGGAGCAAGGTTGAGCTTTTTAGCGGTCGCATCCAATATCCGGGCATTGGCTTGATGCGGGACGACCCAGTCGACATTGTCGATCGATTCGCCTGCTTCTTCCAATACCTCTTTCAAAACCGAGGCGAGATTGACGACAGCGTGGCGGAAAACCTCGCGGCCCTTCATGCGCAGCTTGCCGACCGTCCCCGTGGTACCGGCACCGCCGTCGACATATAACAGCTGATTATGCGCGCCATCGGCATGCAGGCGGGTGGCGAGGACACCTTTTTCACCCTGCTCGGCTGCCAGCACAATCGCACCGGCTCCATCACCGAACAGAACGCATGTCCCGCGATCTTCCCAGTCGAGTATCCGGCTGAATGTTTCGGCACCGATAACCAGTGCGTTTTGCGCGCTGCCAACCCGGATCATGCTGTCCGCTACCGAAAGCGCATATAGAAAGCCCGAGCAGACCGCAGCGACGTCGAATGCCACGCAGCCGTTACAGTCCAGTGCGTCCTGAACGATGGTAGCGGTTGCCGGAAATGTCTGGTCGGGCGTTGCCGTTGCAACGATGATCAGGTCAATATCCGAGCCGCTGAGTCCAGCCGCCTTCATCGCCTTGTCCGCCGCTTCGATGGCAAGACTGGATGTGGTCTCGTCATCCTCGGCAATATGACGGAATTTTATGCCAGTACGTTCGACGATCCACTCGTCGGTTGTATCCACGCGCTTGGCGAGTTCAGCATTCGAAACGCGGGTGCGCGGCAAAGCCGAACCGGTCCCCTTAATCACAGAACGTCTAGTAGCAGCACTCATTTCGCCACCTCAGCCACCGGAGCGGCTTCGCTAATTTTTGTCAGGTCTTCGCTGATCCGTTCGAGAATACTGTCCTCGACCAGCCGGGCAGCCACTTCGACGGCGTTGGCGACGCCTTTGGCATCTGCGCTGCCGTGACTTTTTACCACAACACCATTCAGACCCAGAAACACAGCGCCGTTATGATTATTAGGGTCCAGTTGGTCGCGCAGCATTTCCGTTGCCGGTCGGGAAATCAGAAACCCGATTTTGGAACGCAAACTGCTCAGGAAGCTTTGCTTCAGCAGGTCGGTGACAAACCGCGCGGTTCCTTCCAGCGCCTTGAGAGCCACATTGCCAGAAAATCCGTCGGTCACAATCACGTCGACCTCCCCAGTGGATATCTTGTCCGCCTCGGTAAATCCAAGAAAATTCATATGCAGACCGGCAGCGCCTTTCAGCGTCGCAGCGGCTTCCTGAATCGTGCCGGTACCTTTTGCCTCTTCGGTACCGATGTTCAGCAGCTTCACCTTGGGACGATCAAACCCGTGCATGATGCGGCTATATGCTGCACCCATCACGGCAAATTGTACGAGGTTGCGACTATTGCATTCTGTATTGGCGCCCAGATCGAGCATCACAACATCAGTGTCTTTCATCGTCGGAAGCAGCGCCGACAGTGCTGGCCGGTCAATACCCGGCATCGTGCGCAAGGCCAGTTTGGCGATGGCCATCAGGGCGCCGGTATTGCCAGCACTGACAGCAGCACTGACTTCTCCGGTTTTCACGGCATTGACAGCCATGCCCATGGATGTGGTTTTGGAGCCGCGCAGCGCTTGTCCCGGCTTGTCCTCGCCGGACACAACGTCCGCCGCATGCAATATCTCGGATGCCGCGCTTAGATTGGGATGATCCTTGAGCGCTTCGCGAATCTGCGCTTCATCGCCGACGAAAAGGAACTGAAAGCCTGCATGGCGGTGACGCGCGAGCGCGGCACCTGCAACCATGATGCGTGGGCCTTCATCTCCGCCCATCGCATCAATCGCGATTCGCGGCCTCATTCCCACCAGTTATTCCCCTTGATTGCGCGTCAGAAGTCGACAGACTAGCTGATTAAAGATCAGCGGCCAAGACTTCACGACCATTATAATGGCCGCAGCTTCCGCACATATGATGCGGACGCTTCAATTCACCGCAGTTCGGGCATTCCTGATAGGCTTCGACTTTCAAAGCATCATGAGACCGGCGCATACCGCGTTTCGACGGTGTAGTTTTTCTTTTTGGTACAGCCATTGCTAAGCCTGTTCTTTAAATTTAATATCAAATGCCTGCATCCAAGCCAAACATTCCAGTCTCCGCATTTTTGGAGAATCACCTGGCTGAAGTTCAACAGATTGCACGCGAAGGGGCGCGTATAATGAAATTCCTGTGCGTTGCAAGCATTGTGCTTCTATAGACGACCTATAATTTTCACATATTTGGGGGACAAGATGATTTTACCGATAACATTGACCGTGGCGGGCGCAGCAGCGCTGATAAATATCTGGCTTATGATCCGCGTCGGGCAAGTCAGAACCAGCGAGAAAGTCAGCGTTGGTGACGGCGGCAACGAGAAAGTCCTCCGCCGCATGCGCGCGCACAGCAACTATATAGAAAGCGCTCCTTTCGTTATGCTTCTGGTAGCGGCCATCGAGCTTGCCAGCGCAACCTCACCCACATGGCTGTGGATCGTAAGTGGTCTCTATCTGCTCGGCCGCGTCGCGCATGGCGTCGGCATGGATGATGGCAAATTCGGCAAAGGCCGGATGGTTGGCACGCTAGTGACCATGCTGGTACTGCTGGGCCTGGGAATCTACGCCATCACCATCCCTTATTGGGGAGGATAGCGCAAACCCGGTCGGCAGCTATGCCCAAAAGGAATTCCGACCGAAAATGTACAGCAAGACATCATGCCAGATTTCACCAAGCTAGAACTCGCCGCCTTGCATTCTATCTTCATTGAGACGCCTGAATATGAAGAAGGACTGGTGGCGCAGCTTGCAGGCGCTTCGGTTGCAGAAAGAGAGAATACGGGCGGCGGATTTTTTACCAAGATTTCCGTCGCCACGGCGTCTCAGCCACTATCATGTCCTCGCACATTTGGTCCCGCAATATATGCCGACGTGGAAGGGCTAGCATATGGGGTGGGGTTTGTGCTGTTCATGAAAGACGGATATCTGGATCTGCTTGAGGGCTATGCCGTCGGTCACGAAACTACGGCCTGGCTAGATCTGTCAGCAGTCAAATTTACCATTTCGCGCTTCTCGAATGACTCCGATTAAACCCCGTTATAGCGAGTGAAGCAGTCTTGAACCCTTAACGTGCCGCCAGTACATCATCGGCGACAAACGCATTGGTTTTGCGCTCATAGCCGAACTGGCTGGTCGGACCGTGACCGGGAATGAAGGTCACGTCGTCGCCCAGAGGCCAGAGCTTTTGCGTGATCGCGTCGATCAGGTCCTGGTGATTGCCGCGCGGAAAATCGGTACGACCGATCGAGCCCTGAAACAGCACATCGCCAACCACCGCCAGCTTTGACGGTTGATGATAGAAAATCACATGACCCGGCGTGTGGCCGGGGCAATGGATAACATCGAGCACCAGATCGCCGACGGTGACTTGATCACCATCATTCAGCCAGCGATCCGGTTCGAAGCTTTTTGCCTGCATCCCGTATTTCGCGCCATCGCCTTCCAGTTGATCGATCCAGAACCGGTCGTCTTCGTGCGGGCCTTCAATTGGTATGCCCAGTTCTTCGGCGAGCATGCCCGCCTGACCGCAATGGTCGAGATGGCCGTGAGTCAGGATGATCTTTTCAAGATCAACGCCATGCTCCTCGACTGCCGCTTTCAGCCTGTTCAAATCGCCGCCAGGATCGCTCAATGCGGCCTTGTTGGTCTTGGTGCACCAGAGGAGTGTGCAATTCTGCTGGAGCGGAGTGACCGGAATAATCACGGCCTTGAGGGGTGCATCTGTCATGAGAGGCTATTTGGCGGCGCGATGCGCAAGTTGCAAGGCCCCAAAATGGAGAGGTGCTAAAGTCGCCGTCCGGTCCAGACGACTTTGCCAATGATATTCACGCTTTCCGCGCTGACATCCTCCCAGTCCGGATATTGCGGATTGTCGCTCCGGATCGAGAGTTTTCCGGACGGCCCCATGGCGACACGCTTGACCAGAAGCACGTCATCCATCCGCAATACATATATGCCGTCGCGCAACGGCCGGGAAGCGGCGCTATGGTCGACCATGATGTCATCGCCATCGCCCAGGGTCGGGTCCATCGAATCGCCATCAACCGCGATCAGCGATAGATGAGCGGGGTCTATGCCCAGTCGCCGGAGCCATTTGGGCCCGAAGCCCATCGATTCAGCATATTCATCATCCGCCAAAGATCCGGGACCTGCCGACGCGCCCACCTGCAATTGCCTGATTCGAAGCAGTCCATCCGGCGTGACCCGGCCGGCACGGCGGGATTCGCGTATGGCCGGAGCCCCGAGCAACCGTTCTTCCACGCCTAAAAATTCCGCGAGCCTGCGCCGGTCTTCCTCATCCAGCTTTTTCGGCGTTCCGCGGCGGAGATATTGCTGGATATAGGCTGGATTTTTGCCGAGCATCTTCGAGATCGCAGCGAAATCATAGCCGTTTTTATGGATCAACTCTTCGAGATTGGCGCGTGGATCTTCGGACATGATCGCAACACCATATAGGCGCTGGCCGAAATTGGCAATAGGATTTTTCCTAGACATGTAGGAAATCACATTTCAAATAGGAATTTCCCTATTCAACGAGTCGCCGGATCGAGCGGCCAGGAGCGAGAAGGAGATTACCGGTGCCATTATTGCGAAAAATCGAAATATTTTTGCGTGAAACTGACATGTCCTGGACAAAATTCGGGCGACTGTCGGTTCGCGATCCCCGCTTTGTTCAGGATCTGCGCAACGGACGCCAGCCCGGCAGGACCATTTCGGAGCGGGCAGAAAATTTCATGCATATGTGGCGGGCCGAACATGCCGGTTAAGCCAGTGCGCCTGAAAGCCTGTCCTCGCGACCCGGGCTCGTCGCTTACCCGTCAGATAGAAGCGCTGGCGGACGGTCACGCTCGCGTCATGCTAAAACGGGAACGCCCTTGGGCAAGCATCACCTTCGCCGGCACGCGGCACAGCTTCGCAATTGACTGGGAGGGGGCAGTCGACCCGGACGAAATACAAAAACTGGCCGAGGCCCTGCCGGACCATGAATTTTCAATTCCGGGACATTTTGTCGCAGATATGTTGGTTACGGATCAATCGGAAATGCGATTGCTGGTCGAGGCCCTATCGATCATCGATCCGCTCGAAAACGCCCGGGACTAATGCCCGGAACTAGTGACGCTCAGCGATGGGCCGTCATCTTCTCCAATGTGCCGAGCGCAGCCTTTAATGCCGCATCCATATCCGCTTGTCGGCCGGCCTGAGCATCGATTGCGACAGATTCGACCGACCGCAACGGTGGAATGGCGACCGGAGCCGGCTCTTCGGAAACCTCTGCTGATGATTCCGTATTCTCGGGCTCCGGTGCAGTTTGGGAAGACCCCTGCGGCGGAACAATCCGTTCGCGCATTTCCAATATGTCGAGACGACGGAGACCGGCTTCCAGACGGTCCGCCAGCTGCGCCAAAGACAGTGTGGACAAATCCTCGCGGGGTGCGTTCGATGCTTTCGGCTGAGCGTGATTTTCGGTCTGATTCGGCGCAGGCGTCTCTTCGATCACCGGATCCGGAACTTTTTCAGCTGCAAACGGATCGGGCTTTACAATCGGCGACGCGGATTGTTTTTCCGGCTCTACGACTTCTTTCCCGGCTCCGGACTGGTCAAACCGCTTTATTGATTCGGCAAGCGGCGCACCCAGATCGGAAGATGCAAAAATCGGCTGACGAACCGGTGCATCCGGATGACGGTCAGCCGCTCTGACGTCTGGCAGATCCTTCAGCTCGGTCACCTGTCCCGGCGATTTTTTCGGCTTCTTGAGAAATTTGGTCAGCGACTTGGCCGACAGGTTCAGCTTGGGCACTGAAAAGCGCAATTTGCTTTCCCGTTCTTCGGCCACCGGCTCCCTCGTCAGGTTTTTGCGTAGTGCCAAGCTCATATCGGAGCCTCCTTCATATGATTTCGTCTTGTGAGTCAAAAAGAGATACAGAGCAGATGCGGATATCAGGCCCGCCACGACGGCTATCAGACCGCGCGCAGTATTTCCCAGCGGCGGTGCAGCGGCGGGGATGAATTCCGAAAGTCCGGTCGCCCCGACGATATTCTCAAGATAAACATGCGGCAAGGTGGCGATCACCAGCGCTGCCGCAATACCGCCCGTGAGGGCCATTGCGGGTTGTTTAAACCGAGCGAAATCCTGCTCTATCTGGTCCACATCATTCTCCACCACATCAGGCCGCGCGCTCGAAAGATTTGCGCTCTATCAACCTTTGGTAAACAGGGGTGTAACGCAAAATGTTTGACGACCAGTTACGATCCGCCTCAACAAATTTTCGTGCCGCTTCAATGACTTGCGGCCATGATGCGCTATTATCGAGCAAAGCGCCCAGTTTTTTGGCAATTTTTTCCGGATCACCCGCCGGGAAAAGTGTCCCGGTGATGCCGTCTTCAATCAGTTCCTGATGCCCACCGACATCCGATGCCGCCACGAGCCGGCCTTGCGCCATCGCTTCCAGCGGCTTGAGCGGCGTGACCAGTTCGGTAAGCCGCATCGCCTTGCGCGGGTAGACCATGATATCCATCAGGCCATAGAAACGCTCTACTTGCTCATGCGGAACACGGCCGGTGAAGGTCACCGCAGACCCGATCCCCAGCCGCTCGACCTGTTTCTTCAGAGCCTCTTCCATCGGACCGCCCCCGACGAGCAGCAGATGCACATCCGGATGGAAGGCCTGAAGAATCGGCAAGGCATCGATCAGATCGTCGAGTCCTTCATAATCGTAAAAACTGCCGATGAAGCCCAACACCGGTTTGCCGGTCAAACCCAGTTCGGCGAGAAGCGATTCATCGCGAGCCGGTGGCTCCCCGAACAGCTCCAGATCGACGCCATTGGGTGACACGGTTATTTTTTCGGGCTTCACGCCGCGTCCGATCAGATCGGACCGCAAGCCTTCGCATATCACCGCAACCGCATCGGCGCCGTTGACAACATGGTTTTCCAGTTGTCGCGTCAGCCAGTAGCGCGGGCTGTTTTCCTTGCCGGTCCCATTACCGACCGCTGCATCCTCCCAGAAAGCCCGGATTTCATAGACCAGCGGCAGACCCGTTTTCTCGGCGACCCGCAAAGCGGCCAGTCCGTTGAGCGCGGGAGAATGGGCATGCAGGACATCCGGCTGCCACTCGTGGACAACCTGTTCGATCCGCTCCGCCAAGACCGCAACTTCGCGCCATTCGCGTATCGGGGATGGCCCCTGAACCTCGGCCAATGTTCGGAAGAACTGCAGATCATCAAATTCTTCCAGCGGCTGCTCCGCTACATAACCATGCTGGTTCTGCCGGACACCGGTGACACCGGCCACGGTCAGGCCGCTGGCAATTTGCGCTTTCATGATCGCCCGAGTGCGAAAGCAATAGCCGCTGTGCAGCGGCAGGCTGTGATCCAATATGTGCAATATCCGCGTCATGGCGAAAAGCCCTGCCAAAAAAGGATTAACGTCCCGTCAACCCAATAGCTGTATCGCGCAATGACAGAAGAGCGTGTTTTCGCCGCTCGTGCCGGGATATATTGGGTAGATGATAGACAATTTTTCTATCGCTTTGACGCATGGACTGTTGCTCATCGCCGCTTGGCGTCTGGTGCATCGTGACGATCTCGATGTCGAAGCCCCGCCGGAACCCGACGAAGCACCTGGTGGTTTTTCGAAGCAATCCAGTGACAACGGATCATGGCCCGATGCGTGATCTCGTCTTTGTCGGATATCTGGTGGCGCTGCTGTTTCTCGCCTTCAAACGGCCCTTTCTGTTCACCCTGATCTATGCCTATATCGATATCGTCGCCCCGCAACGGCTGAGCTATTTCATGCTCAACTCTGTGCCTTTGTCACTGATCGTCTTCGCCCTGGCCTTGTTCGGCTATATGTTTGCCGACAATAAGCAGGACAGCCGCTTCTCTTTCCGGCAAGCGATGATGATCCTGTTGCTGGCTTATTGTGGATATACCACGGTGCAGGCGGAAGTGCCGGACGCGGCACTGGAAAAATGGGACTGGGTATGGAAGGCGCTGGTCTTTGCGATATTCCTGCCGCTCACTCTCAGAACCAAATTGCGACTGGAAGCACTGGCGCTGTTCATGGTGTTGTGCGCCGGCACGTTGATCATTACCGGCGGAATCAAGACACTGGCCTCTGGCGGTGGCTATGGCGTTCTGGTGCTGCTGGTCGACAATAATAGCGGCCTTTACGAGGGTTCGATCATCTCGACGGTCGCCATTTGCATCATTCCGCTGATTCTCTGGCTGGCGCATTACGGCACGATTTTCCCACCCGACTGGCGCGTAAAAATATTCTCCTATTGCCTGATCTTTGCCGCCCTGCTCATTCCCATCGGCACACAGGCCCGGACAGGCCTGGTGTGCATCGGGGTATTGGCAGTGCTGCAACTGCGTTTCGCCCGCTACCGGCTGCTTTATGGAGGTCTTGCTCTGGCGCTCGGTGTCATGGCGATTCCGTTTCTGCCGCAAAGTTTCACCGAAAGAATGGCGACGATCGAGAATTACGAAGCCGACCAGTCGGCATCGACCCGGCTCGCGGTCTGGCGATGGACATTGGGTTATGTGAAACAGCACCCGTTCGGCGGCGGCTTTGACGTCTACCGGATCAACAAGCTGACCTATGAACTTTCGGAAGTCGACATCGAGCAATATGAGCAGTGGGACATTGATCCGGACGATGTCGACGCCAGACTTATCGAAGACGAGTCGCGTGCGTTTCATAGCAGCTATTTCGAGATGCTCGGCGAACAGGGATATCCCGGCCTGATATTGTGGCTGATCATCCATGTCGGCGGCCTGTGGCGGATGGAGATGCTGCGACGAAAATATACCAAATCGAAGAAGGAAAGCGAGCAATGGGTGGCTCCCCTCGCCACTGCCTTGCAGCACGGCCATATAATTTTCCTCGTTGGAGCCTTGTTCGTGGGCATCGCTTACCAGCCTTTTGTCTATATGCTGGTTGCTCTGCAAATCGGGCTCGACACCTATATGACGCGTCGATCGGCAGAGGCCCGGCAGCTACCGCTCGCCAGGCAAGTGACCGGTGCGGCAAAACCAAAGACCTTGTCGCAACCGCGGCGCCCCTTCACTAATTGAGTGACGGCTGCGGGCCCGGGCTGTAGGATCGGCGCATGACGCTCACTGTTTCTGCCACTGTCGAAAGATGGCCTGTCGCGGGTGAATTCATCATCAGCCGGGGAGCGAAAAAACATGTCGATGTGGTGCTGTGCGAAATTTCCGATGGCACCCATAGCGGCGCGGCGGAGGCAACTCCGATCTATTACGAAGGCGAGAGCGCCGGGCAATGTGTCGAAGAGATCACGCGATTCGCCGCCCGGCATCCAGATCTTGATCGCTCTGTGTTGCTCCAGAACATGGCGCGTGGCGCTGCCCGCAATGCCCTCGATTGCGCGCTCTGGAATCTGGAATGCCGGAAAAGCAATAAAGCCCTGTGGCAAGTGGCTGGATTGCCCGAACCTGCCCCGCTGACGACCGCTTTTACGATATCGCTTGGTCAGCCGGAGATTATGGAGGCACACGCCCGTCAAGCCGCAGCAAACGGACATGGCCTGTTGAAACTCAAACTATCGGGCCAGGATGATCACGAACGCGTCGCAGCCGTCCATCGCGGTGCGCCCGATGCCCGCCTGATCGTCGATGCCAATGAAAGCTGGAACGATCTCGACATTGCTGCCGAAGCAGCGCGGATGGCTCAATATTCCGTCGAACTGATCGAGCAACCGGTCAGCGCTGGGCGAGATCATCTGCTCAGCGGGGTGCAATCACCTATTCCGCTTTGCGCCGACGAAAGTTGCCATACCAGCGCCGACGTCGAGAGGATTACATCTTATTATGATGCGGTGAATATCAAACTCGACAAGGCTGGCGGATTGACCGAAGCAATGGCGATCGCCCATGCAGCGCAAGCCACAGACATGAAAATCATGGTCGGCTGCATGCTGTCGACATCATTGGCTATAAGGCCAGCCTTCGCGCTCGCGCAGCTTGCGCATTGGGTCGATCTCGACGGTCCACTATTGTTGGCGAAAGACCGGACCGATGGTTTCCGGTTTGAAGGCGGGAAAATATTTCCCGCCCACTAAACGGACTAGATACCGTCGAGACGTTCGATTACGGGAGCAGCCGCCATACATGGTGCCAGCTTGGGCCCACTTGCGCGGAAGTGATCGGATTTTCCATGCGCATCCAGAGCCGCCTGATCGACATAGCGCTCGAGAACCTTATATTCCTGAGGGTTTTCCTTGCTCTGGAAGACCGAATAAAATTCATTGCCTGGTTCGTTTGCACGAACTGCAGCCATCAACTCGGAAAAAGCGGCTTCAAAATCGGCATTCTTGCCTTCGGCCACGGTCAATGTTGCGATAACGCCTACTGCTGTCATGATATTCTCTCCCTGATATAAAAAAAGGGCCGGCGATTTCCCGCCGGCCCAATGAAATTTGATTTCTAGAAAATTTCGAACAGTCCGGCTGCGCCCTGCCCGCCGCCGATGCACATGGTGACCACGGCATATTTCGCGCCGCGGCGTTTGCCTTCGATCAGCGCATGGCCGGTGCAACGTGCGCCGGTCATACCATAAGGGTGACCAATCGAGATCGAGCCGCCGTTAACGTTCAGAAGTTCGTCAGGAATACCCAGTTTCTGCTGGCAATAGAGCACCTGCACGGCGAAAGCTTCGTTGAGCTCCCAAAGGCCAATGTCATCCATCTTGACGTTAAAGCGTTCCAGCAGTTTCGGGATCGCGAAGACCGGACCAATGCCCATCTCATCGGGTTTGGTACCAGCAACCGCCATACCAACATAGCGCCCCAACGGGTTGAGCCCGGCTTTCTCGGCCGCTTTTGCTTCCATGATTACACTGGCAGACGAACCGTCGGACAGCTGTGATGCGTTACCCGCAGTAACAATATTGCCGGGACCGAGTACCGGCTTCAAGCCTTGCAGACCTTCAAGCGTCGTCGAGGGCCGGTTGCCTTCGTCCTTGTTGATCGTGACTTCAACATGGGAAATTTCTTTGGTTTCCTTGTCCTGCACACCCATGGTGGTGGTCACTTCGACGATTTCAGCGTCGAAATGGCCAGCTTCCTGAGCTGCTGCAGTGCGCATTTGCGACTGATAGGCATATTCGTCGCACGCGTCGCGGCTGATATTATAGCGTTTGCCAACCACTTCAGCGGTCTGCAGCATCGGCATGTAGATATCTTCGTGCATCTTCATCAGCTCGCGATCCGGCTGCACACGCATTTCCGGTGTCTGCACGGTAGAGATCGAATCCTGTCCACCGCCTACAACCACATCCATCATGTCCAGCGTGACCTGTTTGGATGCCGTTGCAATCGCCATCAGACCGGACGAACATTGGCGGTCGATAGTCATACCGGGCACTTCGATCGGGAAGCCTGCACGCAGCGCAACCTGACGGGCAAGATTGCCGCCCTGCGAACCCTGTTGCAACGCGCTGCCCCATACAACATCGTCGATTGTGCCAGGATCGATACCCGCTCTTTCGACGGCGGCTTTCGCTGAATAATGGCCTAGTGTCGCACCGGTGGTCGTGTTGAAAGCACCCTTATAGGCACGGCCTATCGGTGTACGGGCGGTGGAAACGATGACTGCGTCGCGCATTTGCTATTCCTTTGCAATTAATATCGGAGTCGAATTTGAGGCGCATTGTCCTCGTTAATCGGTCGCTTAACAAGGGATTTTTTCTGCGGCGCTCTGCCGTTACGGAACCCTAGTCGTTGCTAAGCGGGACAGGATAGCCTCCCTCCGGATAAGGCAGAATCATTTCGCCATCCGGAGCTGCGGTGAAGGTCGTTTGCGTCGGATATGCAAATTCCAGCCCCTGTTCGTTGAATGTCTGCAATATGGCCAGACCGATTGTATGGCGGCCTTCATAAACCACGTCATATTCGCTGCTCATGATATCGAAATCGAGCTCGAAATTAATCGAGCTGTCACCAAAGCCGACAAAGCCGGAGCGAATGAAAACCGCGTCATTATCCTCGACAATTTTTTTCAACAGGCCTGGAATCCGTCGCGCCTCATCCGGTTTGGTCTGGTAAATCACACCGATGCCAAAGCGCGTCCGCCGCCTCGCCAGACGGGTCATGTTGACGATTTCCTTGTCCAGCAAATTGGTGTTGGAGATGATGATCTCTTCCCCGGTGACAGCCCTTAGCCGCGTGCTTTTGAGACCGATTTTCTCTATTGTTCCGATGGTATTGTCATAGGTGATTGTTTCCCCCCGGCGAAACGGCTTGTCGAAAATAATCGACAGAGCCGCGAACAGATCGGAGAAGATGCCCTGAGCAGCGAGACCGATAGCGATGCCACCGACGCCGAGGCCGGCAATGAGACCGGTAACATCCACACCCAGATTGTCGAGGATCATGATCGCCGCGATTGCAAAGAGAACAAAGGTAACCAGCAAACGGATCAAGGTCATCGCATTTTCCAGCGTCTCATGCTGGTCCGGGTCCTGTGAAGTCTTGCGAACGATCAAACCGAGAATGATCTCGCGGAGCCAGATAGCAACTTGCAGAACGGCAGAGATCGTGAATAATACATGCACCACCCGGTCGATGCTGGAAGGCGTGCTGGAGAAATTCACAACCAGTTCGGCCGATACCATCAACATGAAAAACTTGCTGGTTCGGGAAATTGCCGTTCCGATAATCGTTCGATATCCGGTCAACCCATGGTTATTGCGCACATAGCGCACGGCAAGACGCTTTATCGCTCCGAGCAGAAAAAATATTCCGGCGCCGATTAGCAGCGCAAAAATCATTTCAACATAATGATTGGTCAGCCAGCTCGATCCGTCGACAATCACACGCTGGATGGTCTCGCCGATATCCGGCATGGTTGTTTCAGTGGGGGTTGGTGTTGTTTTGGTCATAGAACTTCAGCTAGGGAGATGTGGTAAAAATAACAAGCCATGGGATAAAACACGCACCCGCAAGCGGGGCGTTTTCAGGACTTTTTAGCCCCAACGAGAAACTCCACATTTCCTTTCGGTCCGGTAATCGGACTTTCGGTTAGTCCCAAAATTTCCCATCCGGAACCCATCAGCCAGTCTTGCACTTTTTCACAAGTCGCACGGCGCACCGCCTCGTCGCGAACCACGCCTCCTTTGCCAACGTCACAACGCTCGGCTTCAAATTGCGGTTTAACCAGCGCGACCAATATAGCCTGATCCTTGGCAAACTCTAGCGGACGTTCAAGCACCTTAACCAAAGAAATAAAACTGGCATCGCAAACGATGATATCGACTTTTTCCGGTACATGCTGATCGGTAAGAATCCGGGCGCTGGTCTGCTCGTGCACCACCACCCGGTCATCCTGCCGCAATTTCCAGGCAAGCTGGTTGGTGCCGCTATCCACGGCATAAACTTTTTCGGCGCCTCCGGTGAGCAGCACATCGGTAAAGCCGCCGGTGCTGCTGCCTACATCCATGGCGGTCATTCCGGTGACATCAATGTCAAAATATCGCAAAGCATGATCGAGCTTGATGCCGCCTCGGGAGACCCACGGATGGTCTTTGCCCTTTAGCTCAATCGCGGAATCGCTCGCTATCTTGTGTCCCGGCTTGTCTATTTTCTTGCCCGCCACGGTCACCAGTCCGGCCATGATATAGGCTTGGGCCTTGGCCCGGCTTTCGGCGAGGCCGCGATCCGCCAATATCTGGTCAATGCGTTGCTTGGTGGCTTTGGGTTCGGACTGGGTCATGGAAAATCAGGACTAGCCTAGCGCCGCGCTTTTGGCCATATTCCTTTGCCATGAGAAACATATATTCCCCGCTCGTCTTTCCTCTGGTCGCGCTAGCGCTTGCGGCCTGCTCGACCGCGCCACCCGAACCGGCGCCCGCCCCGCAACCCGCCAAGTCGATCGCAACACCGTCCCCGGCGCCGGTCCAGCCGCAAGGCGAATGGATTGACTGGCCGATCACCGCAGGTGACTGGGTCTATCGAAAGGATGGCCGCGGCTCGCTGGCGCTATTCGGTCAAGCCGACAAAGACGCAATTTTCATCATCCGCTGCGATCAATCGCGCCGACAGTTATTCCTGTCGCGCTCCGGCAAGGTTGCTGAAGGCGCCAAAATGGTCCTGCGCGCCAGTGCCGGCATGCAATCCTACCCGGCAAGCAATAGCGGTGGAAAGCCGCCTTACACGGCAATTTCAATATCGCCCGGCGATATCATGATGGATCGCATAGCCTATAGCCGCGGCCGTTTTGCTGTCGAAACCAGCGGACTGCAATCTCTCGCCATTCCGGTTTGGCCCGAGTTCAGTCGCGTGGTGGAAGATTGCCGGAGCTGATCCGCAGGATGTCAGGCCGGAACGCGCAATTGTGACAGCAAAATAATAAAATTCAAGACTTGTTCGAAAACCGGCGTTGATTCACATTCACAGCGTCGAACAGCGGAGAAGTTTCAATGCAACAGTTCGTATTACATTCACAAGCGAAAGGAGGTGGTCCGATGTCTCATGGTTCAGCACAGGGGTCGGAAAATTCCGTTCGGGGGGCAAATCTGATCTAGCGATCAGGCAACCCGGCAGCGGCACTTCCTACCGCTGACCCATGTTCAGAGGCTGTTGGTCCAGATGGATCGGCAGCCTCTTTTCATTGCGCACTATCCGATTTTTCAAGATATTCTTCGCGGATCATGAAATCGCGAACGCCGATCCGTACTTCCCGCAAGAACTGGATCAGAGCGATTGAAAGCAGGCTTATCGCAACAACGAATGCGCTCCCGATGGCCACGGAAAGATCGAAGCCGGTCAACTCCATGATGAACAATATCCCGATCAGGCCGCAGGCGGTTATAGCACTGATAACACTCAGGAATATGGCGCTATTGACGACCTTCAGACGCACTTGCAGGTCTCCCAGTTCCGCAACAACAAGCTCATGATCCTTTCCGCTGGTGGACTTGAACAGTTCCTGCAAGTCGCGCGACCGGTCGATGATCCGCGCCAGACGGCCAGCGAACAGATTGAGCATGGCTCCGATGCCGACGAGCAGAAATGCCGGAGCCAGAGCCGTTTGCAGCACCGTGACAATATCGGCACCGGCGATTTGGGAAAATCCGTTCATGCTTTCATCCGTATCCGCAAGGTCAAACCATCCGTGGGTCGCTCATCCCATAATGTCAGAACGAAACGCTGTGCATCGGCACGCGCGCGAGAGAGCACTGCTTCCGGCACATCGTCACTTGCAAAAATCTGGTCGGCCTGCGCCAACCAGCGCGCCTGACGCAACGTCAGGTCATCGGGATCCGCGCTCGCCAGTTCCAGATCGATGACTTGCGAACGGGACTCGCCATGCGGCTGGTCCAGCCATGCCTCCAAATCTTCCAATTCATGATCGACCAGCACGTCCAGCGGGCCGCCAGGGTCAAGCACTGCATCAATGGCTTTTCGGCGTACCGCGCCATCCGGCCACGTCTGCTGTATCCGCTCCCGCGCATCAAGCAAGGCGGTTGCCAGTGTTCCAAGCCTAGCTGGCAGCAATTGCTCCAGCCGCTGCCGCAGCGCCTTGGCCAGCCCTGCCGAGGCTCCACCCGTACCGATGGCAAGCAGCACCGGATCGCGGTCGATGATGGCGGGAGTGGTATAGTCGCACAGCGCCGACCGGTCGACGGCGTTGACCAGCAGACCTTTGCCTTTCAGGCGCGCTACTGCCGCGATCGCCTCATCGTCATTTTCCAGCGCGACCACAGCCAGCGTCAGGCCATCGGCATTTTCATCATCGGTGATTACCGCTCCGGCACGCTCATAGAGTCGCCTTTTGGCGTCCGCCATTTCCCCACGTCCCAAGAGAAGAATCTTGCGACCCTGCAAATTAACGAAAATAGGCAACTGGTTCATCGCATTCACCTAATATAGTTGGTCACCCCCGGCCGGCGCGGGCGTGACGCATTATTTCAGCCAGTCGGGTACATGCTCCGCCGCCATGATCGTCGCCGGTTCGATTCGCTCGGCAACGACAGCATAGCGATCACCATCGACCAGCACTTCCGGCACCAAAGGCCGGCTGTTATAAGTATTGGCCATAGTCGCGCCATAGGCCCCGGCCGTCCGGAAAATCCCCAGATCATCCGTCTCAACGCGATCCACGGTCCGTTCCTTGGCGAATATATCGCTGCTTTCGCAAATAGGACCAACAATCGAAGCGACCATGGTCTCGCCGGATGGTTCAACCGCTTCAAAATCATGCCAGGCGTCATAGATAGCGGGCCGCATAAGATCGTTCATCGCCGCGTCGACAATGACAAAATCGCTGTTCACGCCCGGCTTGATCCGGATCACCTTGGTGATCATGACGCCGCTATTCCCGGCGATCACACGGCCGGGTTCAAACATCAGCGTAACATCCCAGCCCTTGGTCACTCGCGCGACCATGGCGCCATATTCAGCCGGGCTCGGCGGATTGTCTTCGGGCTTATAAGGCACACCCAGACCGCCGCCCAGATCGACATTGGTGATGACGTGACCGGCACTCCGCAATTGTGCGACCAGTTCGCCCATTCTCGCATAGCATTTTTCCAACGGATCAAGGCTCTGCAACTGGCTGCCAATGTGCACGGCGACTCCGCGCAGGTTCAATCCGTCGAGTTTGGACAGCCGCGCGTAAATATCAGGCGCAACATCTATCCCGACCCCGAATTTATTTTCCTTCTTGCCAGTCGAGATCTTGGCATGGGTGCCAGCATCGACATCCGGATTCACGCGCAGTGTTGCCGAAGCTTTCTCGCCGCGGGCCGCTGCGATTTCCGCCAGCATCTGGCCTTCTTCTTCCGATTCCAGATTGAACTGGCCGATGCCTTTTTCGAGACCAAGTGTCAGCTCTTCCCGACTTTTGCCAACCCCGGAGAAGACAATATCATCCGCTTTCATGCCGGCCGCCAGAGCACGTTGCAATTCGCCGCCGGAAACGACGTCCGCGCCATAGCCCTGATTTGCCAATATCCGGAGAACCGCCAGATTGGGATTTGCTTTTACCGCAAAGGCGAGATGAATCTTGCCGGCGTCTTTCAGCCCTTCGCGAAACACCCGCGCATGGCGTTCAAGCGTCGCGCGCGAATAGACATAGACCGGTGTCCCGACCTCTTCCGCAATTTGTGACAACGGAATATCTTCCGCGTGCAATTTACCATTTTTGAGCTGGAAATGGTCCAATATCTTATACTTTCAAACGTGTGGAATGGGAGTTAGCCGGGAGGCGGAAGATCGAATTCGTCATCCTGCCGTTTTTCCGACCGGCGGAGCAGTTCATCGCTACGCTCCGGCATGGCCTGGCTCGACGGGACCAGCAGGTCTTCGCCGCTGGGTGTTTTCATTTCACCGTAGACAGGAGGTGGCAGGGCCTCCCCTTTGGCTGGCTGCAATGCGCCACGGTTGCCGCACGCGGCCAGAATCAGGGTCGCGCCGGTCAGCAACAGGATCGAATGGATTTTGTTCATTTCAGCTCTCCGGCCCCAATGTTTTTTTGGCCTTTGCAATCTGAACCCTTACTTGATCAGGCGCAGTCCCGCCATAGCTGGATCGGCTGGCCACAGAAGCATCAACGCTCAACACGCTGAACACATCGGCATTGATCCGACCATCGATGGCCTGAAACTGTTCGAGAGTGAGATCGGCCAAGCCACAGCCCTGCTCTTCAGCAAGAGAGACCACTGCTCCGGTGACGTGATGCGCTTCGCGGAACGGCAGCTTGGCTTCCCGTACCAGCCAGTCGGCGAAATCGGTCGCAGTCGAAAAGCCCGATTCGGCCAGAGCACGCATCCGGCTGCCGCTGAATTCCACTTCGGCAATCATGCCCGTCATCGCGGCGATCGACAGGCCGAGCAGGTCATGGGCTTCGAACACCGGCGGTTTGTCGTCCTGCATATCTTTCGAATAGGCGAGTGGCAGGCCCTTCATCGTGATCACCAGCGCGTTCATCGCACCGGCAATTCGCCCGCAATGACCGCGCACCAGTTCGGCAGCATCGGGATTGCGCTTCTGCGGCATGATTGATGAACCGGTCGAGAAGCTGTCCGGCAGTTTAATGAAACCGAAAGGCTGGCTCGCCCAGATCACGAACTCTTCTGCCAGTCGCGAAAGATGCAAGCTGCACTGGGTTGCCGCCATCAGATAGTCGAGCGCGAAATCCCGGTCGGAAACCGAATCGAGACTATTTCTGGTAGGGCTATCAAAGCCCAGCATCGACGCCGTTTTCTCACGATTAATTGGAAAACCGGTCCCGGCGAGCGCCGCGGCACCGAGCGGGGATTCGTTCATGCGCTTGCGCGCATCGGCAAACCGCGAACGGTCGCGCCGGATCATCTCATAATAGGCCATCATATGATGGCCAAGGCTCACTGGCTGAGCCGATTGCAAATGGGTGAAGCCCGGCATGATCGTATCAGCATGTTCTTCAGCGCGATCTACCAGAGCCTTTTGCAAACTCCCCAAGGCGTCATAGACCATGTCCATGGCATCGCGCACCCAAAGCCGGAAATCGGTCGCGACCTGGTCGTTCCGCGAACGGGCAGTATGCAGACGGCCCGCTACCGGACCGATGATTTCGGAGAGCCGTGCTTCGACGTGCATATGAATATCTTCGAGATCGAGATCTTCGGTCACGCCGTCTGTTTCATATTCCTGGGCAATCTGGTTCAGGCCGTTGATGATTTGCGTCGCGTCCTCCGCTTCGACAATGTCCCGTTCCGCCAACATGGCAACATGCGCCAGACTGGCGCGAATATCATGTCGCCATAATTTCTTGTCGAACGGGATTGACGCGTTTATCTCGCGCATGATTGAAGAAGGGCCATCGGCAAACCTGCCGCCCCACATGATATTGGAATTTTTTGTGCCTTTTGTGATGCGAACCGTCCTGTTCATGATCTTGGGGTTGAACCTAACGGCTTGCGATAGAGACTCGAGCGAAGCGGGGCAAGAATTTGCTGGCACCAATGCCGAAGAAGCGAGAAAGGCCATCGAGAGCGGTAAGGCCATGGTCGGCAAGCTGGACATTTCCCAGCGAGGGACAGCGATGGTGGGCACGTCTTTCCAAGCACCCGATGGAAGCACCGTGCAATTGAGCGATTTTATCGGCAAGCCGCTACTCGTCAACATTTGGGCGACCTGGTGCGGGCCGTGCATCGTAGAAATGCCAATGCTGGATAATCTGGCTGCGCAAGAGAAAAGCCGGCTTAAGGTCCTGGTCGTCTCGCAGGACATTCAGGGCGCGGAAAAAGTGATCCCGTTTTTCGAGCGAAGCGAGTTTGAAGAACTGGAACCCTATGTCGACCCCGAAAACGGTCTGAGTTTTGGTTTCGGATCTGGCGTTATGCCGACCACCGTCCTCTACGACGCGCAAGGCAAGGAAGTGTGGCGGGTTATAGGAGCGATGGATTGGGATGGTGCGAAGGCCGCTGCATTGCTGGAAGAAACGCTGTCAGAAAGCTGACTTACGACTTCGATCGGAACACGAGCCGACAACGGCTTTCGGGAAAATCGTCACTTTCGAGAGCCGCCGCCGATTGCGTTTATATCCAGTTCCGTTAGTCTGAAGCATCTTTGGCTTGATGGAGAATGTGATGAAACGCAGAAAAATTCAAATGATAGTGCCGGTTCT
The DNA here is from genome assembly GCA_963974765.1 of uncultured Sphingorhabdus sp. GTDB lineage: Bacteria > Pseudomonadota > Alphaproteobacteria > Sphingomonadales > Sphingomonadaceae > Parasphingorhabdus. The sequence continues at coordinate 993,056 of CAXBEI010000001.1, read as the reverse complement.
TGCCGGACTGACTCTGCTTTCCGCCTGCGGAGACACTGGCGAAACAGACGCTGCTTCGGAAACAGCCAATGTCGAGCTGGCCAATGGCATGACCGTCAAAGCACAGATCGAAGCACGACAGGCGCAACTCAAGAATATCGGCAAGGCATTCAAAGCGATTAGTGACCAGTTGAAAGCCGACAGCCCTGATGTTGCCATAATTCAGGCCGCTACTGCGGTTGTACCGAAAGAGGCCGCTGGCATGGTCGACTGGTTTCCTGCGGGCACCGGCCCCGAATCAGGCGTAGAAACCGATGCCCTGCCGATTATCTGGGAAGAAACAGCAGATTTTAACGAGAAGGTCGCTGCGATGCAGGAGGCCGCCGCAAAACTCGACGCTACTGCCCAGGGCGGCGATGTCGCAGCAATCGCGACTGCGTTCAAGACCACGGGCGGCACGTGCAAATCCTGTCACGACAAATATCGTCTGGACGACTAGCGCGCCATGAATACCGATCCGGCGCGTATTTTGGTCTGGGACTGGGCCGTCCGGCTGGTCCACTGGCTGATGGTGGTTCTTGTTCCGCTTCTCTGGTGGACCGCAGAAGAGGGCTATATGGACTGGCACAGAAGCCTCGGCCTTACCATGTTCGGTCTAGTCCTTTTTCGGCTGATATGGGGATTGATCGGGACATGGACGGCACGCTTTGCCCCCATGGTGCGACGAATCGGCTCTCTAAAATCCTATGTCGGAAAATTGCGCAACCGGGAATATAGCGCAAGCTTTGGCCACAGCCCTTTGGCCGTTTTCGGCGTCTTCGCCTTGCTGCTGGCGCTTGTCACCCAGATTGGGACCGGATTATTTTCCGTGGATGTCGATGGCCTCGAGTCTGGGCCACTTGCCGTTCTGGTTTCCTTCGATACCGGCAGACAGTTGGCCGAGGTCCACGAATTCAACTTCAACCTGCTTGCGGCGCTTATCGGACTCCATATCACGGCGATCGCTGTCTATCACTTTGTTCTGAAAGCGAATCTCGTCGGACCGATGATCACGGGTCGCCGGTCCCGCGTTGACTTTGCCGCCACAGCACTGCCCGAAAATCGAATGCGATTCTTTCCAATGATAGGCGCAGCTGTCTTGTCGCTGATCTGCGTTATCGCATTGTTGAATTTCGGCTGAAGCGATACGCCCCAGCGAACCATCCCCGATCCTATGTCGGGGTGGTGGTGGGCGATGACGGGCTCGAACCGCCGACATCTTCGGTGTAAACGAAGCGCTCTACCAACTGAGCTAATCGCCCCCATGACAAGATGCATATCGGCATCGTCGAGGTCAGGCGAGCGCCATTGCCAAATCGTAGCGCCTTTGGCAAGCCTATTTGCGTCCCCGTGCTGACAAGATGAGCTGAGTCAGGTTTTCTATGCCGATTTTCTATGATCATTTCCCCATTAACCAGAACCCTAGCTGACTCCGCGATTCGCGAGTTATACATCATTATCCACAGCATATATTGCATATATTTCAGTCGCTTAAAAAGATATTTAGCAAAATCCACGGCTTGTCGCTGTCAATCGTTATATTTCATTTTTTTTACAGCGCTGCCCTTGATCGACTCATAGAGAGGCGCTTACTAAGGAGGCTCGGCTGGTGGCTGTGATTGCCATAACGAAGCCTAATTTGAAAATAAAGATCATCGTTGAAAACGTGTTTTCAGCAACGGACAGTTGCGCCCGATTCATTCCCATGGCTGGGGGTATTGAAGGCTGCTGGATTCAGGATCTGCGGTCAATTGTCGGCGTTGTGATCGCGCGCCAGGGGGAAGAGTCGGGGGATGCTCGTGAGTAAAAGTGTACAAAATCGTGATAGCGGACTGTCTGTAGACGCTGCTGTTTCTGGGAAAACTGTCATTTCTAATGATCTGGAAACTGTGTGGGTTAAAATCTGCGCGGGTCTGCGCCGTGATCTGGGTGCACAAATTTTTGGCCAGTGGATAAAGCCGATCAAACTCTCTGTTTTTGATTCGGAAACAGGATTATTGCAGCTGGAACTCCCTTCGGAATTTGCAGCTACCTGGGTCCGAGATCGCTATGCCGAGCGTCTGCTGCTCGCATGGAAAGCCCACCACGCTGCCGTCACCGATCTTGCGTTTCAGGCCCAGTCAGGGACTGCGAAAATTGCCCAAATTTCGCATATCAATGGCGCTGCGGCACAGGCAAATATCAAAGCCGTTCCCGAAAGCAAATTTCGTCTGGATCTCGATCCCCGGATGACTTTTGACCAGTTTATCGCCGGTCACTCGAATGTTCTCGCGCTCAACGCCGCGCAACGAACGGCCGCAGCCGAAAAGCCGCTTTTCAGTCCGCTCTATCTCCAGTCGTCGACCGGCCAGGGCAAGACGCATTTGATGCATGCTATCGGCCATGCATTTCGCGAAGAATTTCCGTCTTCGACCATTATCTACATGTCCGCCGAACGGTTCATGATCGAATTTGTGTCGGCCATGCGCCGCAACGAGGGCATGGAGTTCAAGGCATCGCTGCGCGAAGCGGATCTGTTGATGATCGATGACATACAGTTCATTGTCGGCAAAAATTCGACCCAGGAAGAATTTCTGCACACGGTCGATTCGCTGATCAGCCAGGGCAAACGCGTTGTTGTGGCCGCGGATCGTCCTCCGCAAGCTCTTGATGGTGTCGACCAGCGCCTGCTATCGCGACTGTCGATGGGCCTGGTTGCGGATATCCAGTCTGCTGGCCTCGAACTGCGCCGCGACATTCTCGACCATCGCCTCGCCACCATGCCGCACCAGCATGTGTCGGAAGAGGTCGTTGACTTTCTTGCCCGCACGATCAGCCGCAATTTGCGCGAACTGGAGGGCGGTCTCAACAAGCTGCTCGCTTATGCGCAGCTGACCGGTCGCGAAATCAGCCGTGAACTGGCCGAAGAGCAATTATCGGATATATTGAGCGCCTGTCGCCGCCGGATCACGATCGATGAAATCCAGCGAACGGTTTGCGAATATTACCGGCTCGATCGCAACGAAATGTCATCCAAGCGCCGCGCCCGCGCGGTTGCCCGCCCACGGCAGGTCGCCATGTATCTGGCAAAGGTAATGACGCCGCGCAGCTATCCGGAAATCGGCCGGAAATTTGGCGGTCGCGACCACAGCACGGTGATCCATGCGGTCAAACTGGTCGAGCATTTGCGCGGCGAAGATAGCGAGATGGACAATGACGTCCGGATGCTCCTCCGCCAGCTTGAAAGCTGAATAGCTAACAAGCCGGGCGCGGTGGACGGTCTATTTTTTCTCGGGGGCTATCGAAATCCGGACCCGTTCGCCGCTGTTTCCCGGAAAGTCGGTGAACATGGCTTCAACCAGATTCGGCACGAGGTAGGTCAGGTTCTTCGACCGTGACAGGGCTTCGGCCGTGCCTTCGAACAAGCGTTCGCCATCGACCGTACGGTCAATCTTCATATCCAGCTCCGTGGTATACACGGTAAAGCTGCGCACCCCGTCATAGCCGGAAAAGCCGTAGCCTCCGTACAGGAACGGATCGTGGAAACCGTAGCGATAGCCAGGGCGTCTGTAATATCCGCCGAATCGGGCAGAAGGATAAAATGGATCAGGGTCGGCAACCACCTTTTCTCGTCCCTTGTCGATTTCATAATCCATGCTGACGATCAGTTCTGCCGCTGCGGGGTCAGCGCTGCGCCGATAACCAAGATCAAGCATCTTTTGCTCGACCAGCATCGCATATTGACCGAACTCGAGCCCACCGGACAAATCAGGGTCAGCAGCGACCACAGTGAAGCTTTGGCCCGTGGTGTCAGGAAGCGCGACGAAGCGCTGGACATCGGCGCGAAACGGCGTTGCACAAGCTGCCAGCGACAGAAATGCGAGCGGCGCAAATATGGAAAGCCCCTTGCGGTTGAAGACTTGTGTCGCGAGAATAGTCATATTTCTTCCTTCAAATTACCCACCATCTTGGCCGCAAGATAGAGCAGCCGGGCTGAACCGACATTGAACGGCGACAGATTGACGCCCTGTGACCGACTTGACCCCTTTCGGATCAAGTGCACAAGGGAAATCAGGGTTATCCGCTGATTGTCGGGAAAAGACACGCACCGTGCCGCGGACGAATCGCCCGACCAGCGCGAATCGAATAACGATCACGCAAAAGAAAACCCGCCACAATCGGGCGGGTTTTTCTATACAGGTCTGTAAGGTCGCTTAAGCTGTTTGCAGCGCGGCAACCCGTTTTGTCAGACGGCTGAACTTCCGCGAAGCCGTATTCTTGTGGTAAAGGCCCTTGGTAACACCGCGCGCCAATTCAGGCTGTACGGCTTTAAGAGCTGCTGCTGCCACGTCCTTATCACCAGCCTCAACCGCAGCGTCTACGGCCTTGATCTTGGTGCGGATCTGGCTCAGGCGATTTTTGTTAATCGCGGTACGGCGCGTGTTGCGACGGATACGTTTTTTTGCTTGCGGCGTATTAGCCATGAAAAAACCTCAAAATCTGAAATTAAATGCCGGTACTTATCGGATAGCTTCCGGCTCAAGAGCGCGGCCAATAGCGTGACAGCCGATTCTCGTCAATAGCTTAGTGACCGGGTTATTTCTGACATCGCGAGCAGTAAAAAGTCGACCGCCCGCTGTCCACTCGCCGTAGCACCAGCGCACCGCATTCGCAGGCCTCCCCTTCGCGTCCATAGACCCGCCAATCCTTGGCGAAATAGCCCAGTTCCCCGTCCGGTTGCACGAAATCACGCAGGGACGAACCACCAGCCGCGATGGCCGCGATCAATACCTGCTTTATCGCGGCAACGAGCCGTTCATAGCGGGGCTTGGAGATCGCACCGCCTTTCAGGCTCGGCGATATTCCCGCCATATGCAGCGCCTCGCACACATAGATATTGCCGAGTCCCGCCACCGTGCGCTGGTCGAGCAACAGTTGCTTGATCGGGGCCTTGCGATCTTTGGTTGCCGCTTTCAGATAGACACCGGTAAAATCGTCACTCAGCGGTTCCGGCCCCATCGTCACGAAAGGCTTATAGCTGTTGAGATCCCCGATTCGCACAAGGTCCAGCGAACCGAATCGGCGGGGGTCATTCATCACCATCCGGTGACCGGAATCGGTCTCTATGAGCAGGTGGTCATGTTTTTCCAGTTCCGCCGGATTGATCCGCCAGCGACCGGACATGCCGAGATGGAAGATCATCACATCGCCGCGATCGGTTTCGATCAGCCCGTATTTGGCACGCCTGCCAAGCGAAGTTACCACCGCACCGGTCATCCGTTGCCGCAAGTCCACAGGAATCGGCCAGCGCAGATCGGCTCGGCGCGGTTCCACCAGAGTCAGGCGCTGCCCTTCGAGCACCGGCCGCAAACCGGCAACGGTTGTTTCCACTTCGGGCAGCTCGGGCATGACGTTCCTTATCCGTTACGGTCCAAAGGGCAGCTATAGAGTGATTGCAGTGCTGCCAAGGCTCGTCTACTCGGGATTTCAAAGAAAAATTCAGCACGGACACAAAATGGTTATCCAAAGCAAAACTGTCTCCTTCGGCTATGAAGAGGTCGACGAGAGCGAAAAGACCGGCAAGGTTGGCGCGGTTTTTTCCAGCGTCGCATCCCGCTATGATGTGATGAACGACGCGATGAGCGCCGGGACCCATCGTTTGTGGAAAGACCGCTTCGTGCGCCGAGTAAAACCGCGCGCTGGCGAGACCATCCTCGACATGGCTGGCGGCACCGGCGACATTGCCTTTCGCATGGTTGACAGCGGCGCCGACATCACGGTCGCTGATATCAACGCGGAAATGCTGGCCGAAGGCGTGGAACGAGCGCTCGAAAAAGATGAGACACGTCTGGTCTGGAGTCAGCAAAATGCCGAACAGCTGAATTTCCCGGACGCCCATTTCGATGCCTATACGATTGTCTTCGGCATCCGGAATGTGACCCATATCGACAAAGCCCTGACGGAGGCCCATCGCGTGCTGAAATATGGCGGGCGTTTCTATTGTATGGAATTTTCACAAACCAGATGGCCGGGTTTTGACAAGATCTACGACACCTATTCCCACCATATCCTGCCGAAAGTCGGCAAAGTCCTGGCGAATGACGAAGCCAGCTATCGCTATCTTGCCGAATCGATCGCGAAATTTCCGCCGATGGAAGATTTTCGCGCCATGATTCAGGCTGCCGGATTTAGCCAGACCAAAGTGGAGCCTATGATGGGCGGCCTCGTCGCGATCCATAGCGGCTGGAAGGTCTGAGCAAACACACACGATGACCAGTTCCCGCACCCATATATTCCGCCTGCTCAAATGGGGTCGCACGCTCGCCAAACATGGCGCGCTTCGCGATCTGGAGAAGCACAAGGCGACACCGCCGCAAGTCCGGCGCCTGTTTCGTATTGCACGGATCGGTACATTCCAGCCGAAAGAGCCTAATTATTCGGCGGCGCTGCAGGCTATTGGCCCGGCGGCGATCAAACTCGGCCAGACGCTGGCGACACGCCCCGATGTGATTGGCGAAGCAGCAGCGCGCGATCTGCTGCAATTGCAGGACAGCTTGCCACCTGTGCCGTTTGACCTGATCCGCGACGAGATCGAGCTAAGCCTCGGTAAGTCGCTGGACGAACTGTACAGCTATATCGACCCCGATCCGGTGGGAGCGGCCTCAATTGCCCAGGTTCACCGCGCGACCACGCTGGAGGGCATGGATGTTGCCGTAAAGGTACTGCGTCCGGGTATCATCAAGAAATTTACCCGGGATATCGAGACCTATGAATGGGCCGCGGCACATCTCGAGGCTCTGGGCGGCGAAGCCAAGCGCCTGCGCCCGCAACTGGTCATCGCCAATTTCCGTCGCTGGACCATGCGCGAACTGGACCTGCGCCGCGAGGCGGCCAGCGCTTCGGAGCTGGCCGAACATATGGCCCAGGTCGACAAATACGAGATTCCGGCTATCGACTGGGATCGAACATCCGGCCGGGTGCTGACGCTTGACTGGGTCGACGGGATTAAAATCTCGAACCGCGAGGGGTTGATAGCTGCCGGTCATGACCTTGATGCCATTGCAAGCAGGCTCGTTCACACGTTCCTCAAGCAGGCGATCGAGGCCGGCTATTTCCACGCCGACATGCATCAGGGCAATCTGTTCGTGAAGGCCGATGGCACGATTGTTGCGATCGATTTCGGCATCATGGGGCGGATCAACAAGAAAGCGCGCGTCTGGCTCGCGGAGATTCTCTACGGCCTGACCACCGGCAATTACAAACGCGTCGCGGAAATCCATTTCGAAGCGCAATATGTTCCCGATCACCACAGCATGGAGGATTTTGCCACGGCGCTGCGCGCGGTCGGCGAGCCGATGCGCGGCAAACCGGTCAGCGAATTGTCGGTCGGCGATATGCTCGACGGATTGTTCGCCATCACCCGCGATTTCGACATGGAGACCCAGCCGCATCTGCTGCTGCTGCAAAAGACGATGGTGATGGTCGAGGGCATTGCCACCGACCTCAATCCGACGATCAATATGTGGGACGCCAGCGGGCCATATGTTAAGGAATGGATACGCGGCGAACTGGGCCCGGAAGCGGCGATTGCCGACCGGATCAATGATGACCTGGGAACCATCATGATGCTGCCCGATATCGTCCGGCGTCTCGATGCCCAGCTCCCCCGCCAGGGCGGCGCGCCACCACCACCGCCCTTAGCCGATGTTGAGTTGATCTGGGAGAAACGGAAGGATCGTCAAGGCGGCGCGTTCTGGCGTTATGTCCTGACCGCAATCCTTGCCGGCGGCGCTGGTGCAGCCGCTATGTTCACGTGGGGATGAACCAACCGGACCTGCGTCCGAATTAGAGGACACATGTCGCTTGGCTTTGGGCCTGCTTGTCCCTAAATCGGATAGGATGGTAAAACCCAAACATATTCTTCTGATCATTGGCGGCGGCATCGCGGCCTATAAGTCCAGCGAGCTGATCCGGCTGATCAGGAAAGCCGGCATGACCGTTCGCTGCGTTCTTACCGAATCGGGCGCGCAATTTGTCACCCCGATGACGCTGGCGGCTCTGTCCGAGAATGAGGTGCACACCACGCTCTGGTCGTTGAAAGACGAAACCGAAATGGGTCATATCCAGCTTAGTCGCGAGGCCGATCTGGTAGTCATTTGTCCCGCTACCGCCAATCTGCTCGCCAAAATGGCGGGCGGGATCGCCGACGATCTGGCGACGACCTTGCTCCTCGCCACCGATACGCAGGTGATGGCGGTTCCCGCAATGAATGTCCGGATGTGGCAGCATGCCGCCACCCAGCGCAACATCGCCCAGCTCAAAGCAGACGGCATCATCGTCATGCAACCGGATGAAGGCACCATGGCCTGCGGCGAATTTGGCCCCGGCAGACTGCCGGAACCGGAAGCGGTGATGGCGGAAATTAGCGCGCTGATGGGATCACCCTCGCTAGCGGTTCAAGAATCCGGGCTTGGTCGCAATCCCCTCGACGGCCAGCCCGCCTTTGCCCCCGACCGGCACCGTCCGTTGCGCGGCAAGCATGTTCTGATCACCGCGGGACCGACTCATGAACCGATCGACCCAGTCCGCTATATCGCCAATCGCTCGTCCGGCCGTCAGGGCTTTGCCATCGCCGCCGCCGCCGCCGAAGCCGGAGCGCAAGTGACATTGGTCGCCGGCCCTGTGCATCTCCCCACGCCGACCGGCGTCACGCGCGTTGATGTCGAGACCGCACTTGAAATGGAAAAGGCGGTGCACGACGCCCTGCCCGCCGAGATCGCAATCATGGTCGCTGCCGTCGCCGACTGGCGCGCCGACAGCCAGTCCGGGCAGAAGATCAAGAAAAAGGGAGCCGCACCGGAGCCGCTCAAGCTGACCGAAAATCCGGATATATTGGCGGGTCTCGCCCGTCACGCGCAACGCCCTGCCCTGCTGATCGGCTTTGCCGCCGAAACCGAGAAAGTTACCGAACACGCCCAGGCAAAGCTGGCGAAAAAAGGCTGTGACTGGATTGTCGCCAATGATGTGTCCGGAGACGTGATGGGCGGCACCGACAATAGCGTCCATATCATAACCAAGTCCGGCAGCGAAATCTGGGAACGTCTACCCAAAGCGGAAGTCGCCCGGCGTCTTGTAGCCAAAATCAGCGAGGAAATTGCCTGATGTTCGAACCCGTCAATATTGCTGTCAAACGACTGGATCATGCCGGCGACCTTCCCCTGCCCTCCTATGAAACCAGCGGCTCGGCCGGCATGGACATTCGCGCTGCAGAAGATCTCACGATCGCGCCGGATCAGCGGGGACTGGTCGGGTCGGGCTTCGCCTTTGCCATTCCTCACGGCTACGAGATTCAGGTACGCCCCCGCTCCGGACTGGCCCTGAAAAAGGGTGTCAGCATTCCCAATACACCCGGTACGATCGACAGTGACTATCGCGGGGAATTGAAAGTCATCCTGATCAATCACGGCCAAGAAGACTTCGTCATCCAGCGCGGTGACCGTATTGCCCAGATTGTGGTCGCGCCGGTGCAGCGCGGCATTCTCAAAGAGGTTGACCGACTCGACGAGACTGCGCGAGGAGAAGGCGGTTTTGGTTCAACGGGAGTTTAAGAAATGAGTATTTCAACGCTAATTCTAGCAGCAGCGCTGCAGACCGGATCGATCGCCAGTTCAGATATACCGCCAATTCCTGACAATTTGAACAGCGTGCCGGTCGCAGAATTCAGATTTCAACCGGAATATACTTACAGGGAATCGCTCAAAGCGCGAAAACTGACCTCCGGTTGTACGCCATCAGAAAAAGTATCCGGCGGAGGAAATTATTTCGTCGAAGTGCTGTTGTTGGTAGACGGCAAGGGCAGTCTCCGCCGGGTGACACCGATCTCGATCCAGTGCCCGGCTCTGGAAGAATATGTCGCGCGCTATTTTGCCCGCGCAGGCGCGCGTAACATGAAACCTACACCCGATAAAAAACCCGCCTGGCGGCGCAGCGTCCTGAAATTCTACTGGTAGGCTATTGGACCTTTCAGACGAACAGCTCGACCGATATGCCCGCCATATCGTGCTCAAGGATATTGGCGGAGTAGGGCAGAAGAAGATATTGGATGGCCATATTCTGGTCGTTGGCGCGGGCGGCATCGGCTGTCCCGCAATTCAATATCTGGCAGCGGCCGGAATCGGGGCGCTGACGATTTTCGATGATGATATCGTGTCGCTTTCGAATTTGCAGCGGCAGGTTTTATTTGATGAAAATGATGTCGGGAAAGAAAAAGTCGAAGTTGCCAAAGTTGCCGCGCAGCGTATCAACCCCGATGTTACGATTATCCCTATAAATCAACGACTTACCGCGCAATATTTTTCCGGAGACGCTGCAGCATTTTTTGCCCCTTTTGACGCGATTATCGACGGGTCGGACAATTACCAGACCCGCCTGCTGGTCTCCGATCTCTCGGTCACCCACCGCATCCCGCTGGTTTCTGCGGCGATCGGCCAGTTCCAGGGGCAGCTCGGCACGTTCCGCGGCTGGGAAGAGGACAAGCCCTGCTACCGCTGTTTCGTCGGCGACGCGCTCGACCCCGAAGATTGCGACAATTGCAGCGAAGTTGGTGTTCTCGGCGCGATGGTCGGGCTGATGGGCAGTTTCGCGGCGATGGAAGCGATCCGCGTGGTCACCGGCTTCGGCGAGGACCCCGCCGGAAAACTCCAGCTTTTCGACGGCCTCGCGCCCTCGATGCGCAGCATCAACCTGCCCAAGGACCCGCATTGCAAAAGCTGCGGTAGGCCGCAACAAATTTGAGCACCGCTAACATGGTCAGGTCGTCAACTTGACCGACCACAGACTTACCGGTCCTGTTGCTGAGTAGCTAAATTCAAATGTCCGCTATGTCACGGAAGCGAACCAAAGCTATTTCCATATGGGATGGGTGCAATGGGGGGCTCCCACCCCGATAGCGGCCACTCCTGAGGTGTTTGCGTCCGCTCGAAAGTGGACGCGATCTTCGTGCGCTCAAAGGGAGAAAAGTCCAAGACCCGCTACGATTTCATCCTTAGTCTGCTCGCTGATCTCCCGGCCCCGCTGAGCGCCGGTTCGCAAGATGTCCATTATCGTGTCGACATCCCGACTTAACGCAGCCCGCCGCTCACGGATCGGAGCGACTGTGGCCTGGAGGATGGTCGTGAGGCGCCGCTTCAGAACCATGTCCCCAAGACCTCCTTTTTGATAGTGCGCCTTCAGCTCGGCAACAGCTTCACGGTCGGGATCGAAGGCGTCGAGATAAGTGAATACGACATTGCCCTCAACGCGCCCTGGGTCGGATGCACGGAGATGATCGGGGTCCGTGTACATGCGCTGTACGGCTGCCGCGATCTCATCGTCGCTAGCCGACAGGGGCAAAGCGTTACCTTGAGATTTGCTCATCTTCGCCCTGCCGTCCACACCCGGAAGGCGCCCTATCAGCGGCGTAAGCGCGCGTGCTTCGGGCAACACGGATCGTCCGATTTGTCGGTTAAGGCGGCGAACCAACTCGTTGGTCTGCTCGATCAGGGGCGCCTGATCTTCACCGACCGGCACCACGGTCGCCTTGAACGCCGTGATATCGGCAGCCTGTGCTGCCGGATAACAAAGAAAGCCGGCGGGTATGTCGCGACCAAACCCCCTCGCCTGTATCTCCTCTTTGATGGTCGGATTGCGCTCGAGGCGCGCCACCGTGACGAAATTCAGGTAGAGCATGGTCAACTCCGCCAAAGCAGGCAAAGCCGATTGCAGACAGATCGTGGACAAGGCCGGGTCAATTCCGGCCGCTAGGTAGTCTAGCGCCACCTCAAGGACGTTGCGACGCACCTTGTCGGGATGGTCGGCGTTGTCGGTCAGCGCCTGGGTGTCGGCCAGAAGCACATATTGCTTGTGGGTGTGCTGCAACTCTACCCGACTCTTCAGAGAGCCGATGTAATGTCCTAGGTGCAGGGGGCCGGTGGTGCGGTCGCCGGTCAGGATTACAGGACGTGAAACAGGTCGCATGGACAATTCTCCTAGGAGTTGCCACTGCTGTCGTCTGGATGGGAGTGCTGATGATCCTAGCCGCCGAAAGCAGCGGATGAGGTCACAGAAATATGACTGGCCGCGCTTAAGTCGCGGGCCACCAAAGTTGATTGATGGTCGAAAGCCGGTAGGTCATAGGACTTACATAGCGAGCCTGTTACCATCAGGCAAGCAGGCAACGGCAGCTTTCTACTGACCGCAGCCTGAAAGCCGTCCGACCGCTTCCCACCCAGTTGTTGCCAATCAAAGCGCATTATTCATTCGCGCTAAAACGGCAACAATCGGTGGGGAGGCTGCCATTTAGACTCACAACGTCTACTGGCAACTTTACAAGCATAGCGGACTTTAACCGTTCAATTCAGTTCTCCCCCAAGTCACACCCTCTCGCCTCCAATATCGGACGCATATCGCGATAGGCGGCGGGTGTCTTGTCCAGTGGGATGTAGGGGTGGAGATGATGGACGATATGGAATTGCATCCCCATCGAGCCGATATTGCCAACCATCGACTTCCAGCTGCGCGTGTTTCCATAGCGTGCCTGACTGGTTCCGGGATGGTGCGGAGCCCAGCTGAGGAAAAAGTTCAGATACGTTGTCGCAATATGATAGGGCAGCCACCACAGGAAAAACGCCTCCAGCGCATAACCACACCATGCCAGCGTGAAAATAATCGCGAAAAACCCAAGCTGATAGGCGAGGGCTAGCAGGATCAAATCTTTGCGCCCGTTTCGTTCAAGAGCACTGAGATAGTTTTCAACCCGAGTGCTTGACGGTTGTTTCTCCTTGATCGATTTCCATATCGCCGACCATGCACTTGGTGCGTTGGTTGCGATATCGGGATCCAGTTGCGGATCATTGACATGGCGGTGATGCTCCAGATGCGTCACGCGAAAGACATTGAACGGACTGATGATCATCCACGAAGTCGCATGTCCAAGCAGCTCGTTGAGCCAACGCAATTTTTGTCCTGGCCGCGCGATAATATCATGCTGCGCATCATGGGTCGGCAGATAAACCAGCGATAAACTGATTGTTGCCAAAATAAAGCCCAGCCACAAGGGGATCACATCGAAAAACACCAGCGGCCAGAGCGATAGCCAGAAGAACAGATTACCAAAGGCCCACGACACCATCAGCCAGGGAAACATCCCGCTGTGTTTTTTCGCGATCTGCCGTTCGAGTTTCATCAATTGCGCATCCGAAAGGTTGGACAGATCGGCGGGCAAGATATCGGAACTTTGTGCGTTCATATCCAGCGCCCGTTTATCTGGGCAAACAATCCCCACGCACCGGCGATGATCATGGCAAAAGTCAGGGCCGATAATCCGAAAGGTGGCTCCAAACCGAGCGCGATGGTGCCTTGCGCGATCACCGGCACCAAAAATCCGGCCGCGAATATCAGCGGCATAAATTTCAGCACCGATCCAAATATGTTTTCCATCAACCTTCTCCCAAAATCTTCATGCCGTCTTTGAAGCGGCCCTGTCGGTTTGCAGCGCTTCAATCTTACCTAAAAGAACTTCCCGAAACTCCGGTGTCGCATCAGCGGCCATCACCAAATAGAAACCGCTCAGCTGGCGCCGTCGGCATTCCTCGTTGCTGATGATAGCCTGAGCCCAGTCCCGCACATGTCCACGATAACTGATGAACATTTCTAGTCCCAGCGTTTCCGCAGATATCCTCCCAGCCAGATAACCCTGTTCAATTGCAGAGCGGCAGGCCTTCGCTGCCATGTCGACCGACCTCTGACCGGCAACCGTATGATCAGCCGCCAGGTCACCGCGCGCGGCATAGGCACCGGGCACACGATCCGTCGCCAGCGACACCGCCCTGTAATAATCCTGATCAGTCAAGGTCTCCGCATAGGCAGTCTCGATAATCATCTCAGCCATATCCAGCGGTGTCTGACATGAATCAAAATCCAGTTTGGCCCAGACCCTTTCGACTCCATCGCCAATCATCGTGCGAATGATAGCATCCTTGTCGCCAATCAGGTTGTAAAGGGTTGGCGCAGTAACGCCCGCCGCTTCAGCTAAACCGCGAGTGGTCAGCCCATCTACGCCATTCTCGACAATAATCGCCCGCGCAGCATCCAATATTCGTTGGCGGCGCTTTTCCATATTACGGGCACGGGTTTCTGACATGTGTTTCGCTGCTCCTGAAGAACCAAATACAGCACCATAAAATTTTATCAATGATATATTTTAATCAGTGTTAAATAAACTTCGGCAGCGCTTATGTCACAGAATGTGGGCTGTGATTTGAGGAGTGTTCTGGTTTCATCGTCGTGCCGAAAAAACGAAGCATGACACAAAAACCTCAAGTTCAAAAAAGCCTGCGGAGCGGGTGGTCAAGGATGTCACCAAGATCAGCGGCGCTGCCCGACGATGTCGGGTGTGATCCGCGGTAGGCCAGCGCCAATCGCCCAACGCCTGCTTCTGTCAATTGAGGGCTAGATACCGACGACCCGCAAACGGCCCGAAAACTGTCGTCCATATGGGTTCACCAGTATGACCGCTTTCCATCCACTTGTTGCCGCTCAAACTGATTGGATCGAAGTTAAGGCGGACTGACAGCCAGCGCGCAGCACGAGCTCCCCTCCCCGCGCAATTTGCGCTTTGGCCAAAATCGGCTAGGACAGGAAAAAACAGGGAGGAACATTATGACATTACCGGTAACCGGCCTCGCCGCCGCGATTTGTGCGTTGCTGCTGATCTATTGCGCCTATGCCACGGTCAAGGTCCGCCTCGCCACCCAGATCGGCTTTGGCGATGGCGACAATCCTGATCTTCTCGCCGCACGGCGTACCCATGCCAATCTGTCGGAACATGCGCCGATTTTCCTGATCATGCTCGGCATCCTGGAACTGGCCAACGCCGATCATCGCGGCATCACGATCATCGCTGCGGTCTTCCTGATTGGCCGCGTCGCCCATATCGTCGGCATGGCCCAGCATCACAAGGGCGGCTCCCCGCGTTTTCGCCAACTGGGCGTATTGGCGACCTGGCTGACGACGGTGGCGCTGGCCTTGTGGATCGTCTTTCTGTTCGTGACGATGCATTTATAAGTCCTATGCTCTCCAACGGGCAGGCGCCGCCCCTGACTATTTGATGCATTGAGGCGGCAAAGCCGGTCGCCTAGCCTCCCTCCTGATAATAAAGGAGAGAGAATAATGGCATTGGTATCCGTAGTAGGCGCAACCGGACGGCAGGGACTGGCGCAAATGAGACAGCTGGCTGCGGCAGGCCACAAGGTCCGGGCGCTCTCGCGAAGCGAGAATCCCGATCTCGGCGGCAGTAACGTTGCAGATGAGACGCGGGTCATTGATCTCTCCGACGAATCCACGTTCGTGCCGGCGCTGGAAGGTTCCGACGCGGTTTTCTATACCCATCCCCTGCAATCACCCGGCGATCGTTCGGAGCTGGTCGCCAAACTGGGTTCGGCGGCACTGGAGGCCGGTCTCGACCGGTTCGTCTGGAACACATCGGGCTGGATTCCCGATCAGCCGGGAGAAGCCCATACCTATGGCGACAATACGGGTGCGATCAACGCGCTGTTCCGCACCGGCATTCCTGCGACCGTCTTTGGATCGGTGCTGTTCATGGACAATTTGCTGACCAACTGGGCGCGCCCCTTCATCGTCCATGAAGACCGCTATGTCTATGCGCACAAGCCTCATTTACAGGCCAACTGGATCAGCCTCGACGATGTCGGGAAATGCATGACGGCGGCGCTGTCCCGCCCCGATCTGGAAGGCGCCTGGATGAATATCGGCGGCCCGCAAGCGTTGAAACCGACCGAAGTCACCGAGGCCCTGTCCCGCGTGTTCGGTCGGGAAATAAAATATGACCCCTGCACACCCGAGGAATTCGGAGCGCTGCTGGTCAAGGCTCTGGGCGATTCGATGGCGGAAGAAGAGAAACAGCCGATGCGCGACTTTATCGCGTCCTTCTATCATTATAATAATGATTCCCCGACCCAGCCGTTTCTGGTCAACACCGACTATATGCACCGCCGTCTGCCCGAGGTCGAATTTGAAACGCTCGAGCAATGGGCAGCGCGGCAGGACTGGTCCGATGACGCGCACCGGCCGTCGGCAGGCTAGATTCCGAAATGCTTCATGGGGCCTGTTCCTGAACTGCGGCGCGTGATCGGTGGGAACGCTCCCATCGATCACGTTTGACCTCCACATCATCTGCGGAGCAAAGCTAGAAACTCGCCCCGTCCACTTCGCGCACTGGCAGATGATGCCAATCCTCTGTCTCGAACATTCGCATATTCACGCCCATCCGCTCCGGCGGCGCGGTTATCGGCGTCCAGTGAGTGTGCGAGCCGCAAATCGCGCAATGCCAGATGGTGATCATCCTGTCGCCCTGAACATAGGCGTTCAGCGCGTCCGGTTTCGCCACGATCTGCACATCATCGGGATGCCAGTAGCCGCCGATCCAGCCGGTCTTGCAGCATAAGGAACAATTGCATCGCGTCACTTCGGCGGGCGGGGCCGCGACCGTGATCTGCACCGCGCCGCAATGGCAATGGCCCTTCATTTTGCCCGTCTCAACACAGCCCGTGCGACAAGATCTGCTCGACCCAGTCGGGCACCAGATCCCCCGCCCTGCCCATCCGGCTTTCGTGGAAATGGAAACTGCCTTCCGACGGGTCGAGATTCATCTCCAGCGTTTGCGCGCCGTGATAGCGGGCGGTCTGGACAAAGCCGGCGGCCGGATAGACCGCGCCCGATGTGCCGATCGAGACAAACAGGTCGCAGCGGGCGAGCGCCTGCTCGATCCGCTCCATCTGATAGGGCATTTCGCCGAACCAGACGATGTCGGGGCGCAGACAGCCGGCCTGGTGGCAATGCGGACAGGGCGGACCACTCGCCATCACGCCGTCAAACGGGGAATGGGCATCGCAGGCCAGACACCAGGCGCTGTTCAGCTCGCCGTGCATATGCAGCAACCGTTTGGAACCGGCGCGGTCGTGCAGATCATCGACATTTTGCGTGACCAGCAGCAGTTCGCCCGCCCAGGTCTGGTCGAGCTTCGCCAGCGCCTGATGCGCGGCATTGGGCTCGACAGTCTTGAGCTTGGCGCGGCGCTCGTCGTAGAATTTCTGCACCAGTTCGGGATCGCGGACAAAGGCTTCGGGTGTTGCGACATCCTCGACCCGGTGCCCCTCCCACAGACCATCCGGCCCGCGAAAGGTGGCTACCCCGCTTTCGGCGCTGACGCCGGCGCCGGTGAGGATGACGATATTGTTGATCGTGTTGAGCATATTGTCTTTCTTCGTCATGCTGAACTTGTTTCAGCATCCATTTCGTCTCATAGAAATAGCGTAGAGTATAGTGGGGTCCTGAAACAAGTTCAGGATGACGAAACTGCGCTCAGGACGAACGGGAAGATACAGAATGACAGCCATCGGAATTATCGGCAGCAGGGGCCGCATGGGACAGGCGCTGGTCGCGGCGATCGCGGAAGCGGGCCATGAACATGCTGGCGGCGCGGATCAGGGCGATGATGTCGCGGCGCTGGTGGGGGCCAGCGATGTGCTGGTCGATTTCTCCTCGCCGAAAGCCCTGCAGGCGAATCTCGATGCCTGCATCGCGGCGAACAAACCGATTGTCATAGGCACCACCGGACTGGAGGAAGCGCATCACGCCGCCATCGACCAGGCCGCGACCAAAATCCCCGTGCTGCAGACCGGAAACACTTCGCTCGGCGTCAATATGCTGGCGGCTTTGGTCGAGCAGGCGGCGAGCAAGCTGGCCGATGACTGGGATATCGAAATTGTAGAGATGCACCACCGGCACAAGGTCGACGCGCCGAGCGGGACCGCGAAATTACTGGGCGAAGCGGCGGCGCGGGGGCGCGGGATTGATCTCGCTACCAGCAGCGAGAGCGGTCGAGACGGAATTACCGGTGCGCGGGCCAAGGGCGCGATAGGCTTTGCAGCCTTGCGCGGCGGATCCGTCGCCGGTGATCACACGGTCATCCTGGCGAGCGACGAGGAACGGATCGAGCTGACCCACCGCGCAGAAAACCGGATGATCTTTGCGCGTGGTGCGGTGAAGGCGGCTGGCTGGCTGGTCGGGCAGAGTGTTGGGCGTTATGGGATGGATGGGGTTTTGGGGCTTTAGGTGGCTGGGCCCGTAATCTGCTGGTGATCAATGGGAAAGTCACGGATCGCCCGGTTTCCGGACAGAGAAACTGCATTATTTTTTTTTGCTATTATTCGCGACCGCGGCAAAAACGAGTAATGTAATATTATTGATAATAGCAGCAATTCCCATATAATGACTTGCCTTCATAAGCTTCAGCTATATCAATCAAGTGTTGAAAAATGGGGCTTAAATGCAAAAACTATTCTTGATCAGTTTTGCTTTTTTTTGGGCGGCACCTGTGCTTGCCGCAGAAGAAATTATTTTCGCACCGCCGGGAGACTGGGTCAGCGAACAATCTATAGATCTGGAACGAACCATATCCAACAAGGATGCTGCGGCCGTCCTTTTGGGAATGGACCAACAATTGCGTTTCAATAAAGATGATGACGAATTTTTCTTTGGAACAAAGATTCTCGTGCAAACCCCACAAGGTTTGCACGCCATGGGCACCATTTCCATTCCCTGGTCTCCGGACACATCGACACTGATCGTTCACCGACTCCATATTTTGCGTGGCAAAGAGGTGATCGATGTGTTGGGGAATGGGCAGACGTTCACGATATTACGCCGCGAAGCCAATCTGGAATCCGCCGCATTGGATGGTGTTCTGACTGCCGCCATTCAACCTGAGGACATGCAAGTTGGGGACATTGTGGACATGGCATTTACCCTCCGTGTTGTTGATCCGGTGCTAAAAGGCCATTCTGAAACTACGGTCGCTTTTCCCAATAACTCGCCCGACACGGCATTTTCGCTGCGAGCCTTCTGGGACGATGGTTCCAATATGCGATGGCAAAAAAGCGATTCCCTGCCCGAACCGAAAGTCACATCTCAAAAAGCTTTGACGCGATTGTCACAAACACTTCCGGGAACCTCCAATCTGATACATCCAAAAGGTGCACCGGCTCGTTATGCACCTGTTCGCGTGATTGAGTTCACCGACTATGGTGCATGGAACGAAATCTCGGCGCTGATGGCTCCGCTATATATTGATGCCGCACAAATCCCGGCCGATTCATCCTTGATGGCAGAAGTCGATAAAATTCGCGAAGCTGGCAGCGACCCTAAGGTCCGCGCTCAATCCGCCCTCAAACTGGTGCAGGATCGCGTGCGTTATGTCTATCGCGGCATGAACACCGGCAACCTCGTTCCCGCAAATGCCGTGACGACCTGGAAAAGAAAATTTGGTGACTGCAAGGGCAAAACAGCCCTGCTTATCGCCATTCTTGCAGAGCTTGGAATTGACGCTGTTCCGGCTGCGGTAAGCAGTTCAGAGGGCGACGGACTGGATCAAAAATTGCCATTGGTCGGCCATCTCGATCATATTCTGGTCAGGGCAGAAATTGCCGGAAGAACCTATTGGCTCGATGGAACCCGGCAAGGCGACTTCAACATCGACAACATCGAAGTGCCACCGTTTCATTGGGCGCTACCGGTCATGGTTGACGGTGCGCCACTTGAGCCTTTGATTCAGCAACCTTTTGAAAAACCGAGCGAGTTCACTGATATCTGGATTGATGCGAGCGCGGGTAAATCAATGCCCGCGGTCGTCGAAGTGAAGAAGATTTTGCGCGGGGACGAGGCTGTTGCCAGCAAGACTGTCCTCGAGCAACTTTCGGCCGAAGATCTGGATAAAGCGCTGCGCAGTTATTGGGAAAGAAAATATGATTTCATAGAACCTTCGGATTTTGGCAGCCATTTTGACCCGGTGAGCGGCGAATACCGATTGACGGTGTCGGGAACTGCAAAGCTGGACTGGGGATGGAGAGGATATCAGCTCGACGGTGCCCGAATTGGATGGGTGGCCGAATATGAGCGCGAAGACGGCCCCAATATGGACGCGCCGGTTACTGTGCCGTTTCCCTATTTTGTCGCCCACAAGCAAACAATAATCCTGCCCCACGACGGTGTCGGCTTCTCGGTGGTAGGAGAAGATGTGGACAAGACCGCCGGCAGCTACGCCTTCAAGCGTGTCACAAGGATTTCCGGCGATGAACTGGTCATGGAATCGAGCCAGCGCAGCCTGGCAGGAGAAATGCCGTGGGCCGAGGCCGTGGCTGAGGCCGAGCACATTACTGCGTTGAGCAAAGTTCTCGTCTATGTGAAACATCCATTTAACTATCGACTGACCCCATCGGAAATTGCAGCGCTGGATGAGAAAAAGCCGGCAAGTGCAATGGAATATAATAGTCGCGGCAACGACTATCTGGATATTCGGGAATATGACAAAGCCATTGCCGACTTCACCAAGGCAGTGGAGCTGGATCCGGCCCATGCATATGCCTGGGCCAATCGCGGTATCACCTACGCACACATGAAGAATGTGGCGGCCGCAAATGCTGATCTAAACAGAGCGGAAGAAATTGACCCCAGGGTTGAAGTCATCTTTCACGGCAGAGCGGTTCTGGCAATGGCTGCGAACGACATCCCTTCAGCGGTTGCAGCCTTGACCAGAGCGATTGATATGAAGGACAAAAATAGCTGGGCGCTGGAGCAGCGGGTCAACCTTAATTTTTTCCGCGGAGATTATGACAGCGCGATGGCAGATGCAAAGACGCTGCTGGATTATGATCCGACATCCTTCACGGGTGCATATTTCAAGGCAAAAACTCTATCACAGACAGAACGATATCAAGAAGCCTTGTCCTATCTGGACAGTAACGAACCCAAAATATCCAATGAAATGGATTTTCAACTCATGCGGGCGGAAATTCATGTGCAAATGGCGGACTTCGAAGCCGCTCGTGAATCATACGGCCTAATTCGCAGCAATGCGGATGGGAATAGCAGGCAGTTTAATGCCCTTTGCTGGAGCCTCGCGACGGTGAATTTTGATCTGGAGACTGCACTGCACGACTGCGATGCTGCGTTGAAGCTCGAACCCGGTGAGCCCGCCTATCTCGACAGCAAAGCAATGGTCCTTCTCCGAATGGGTAGATATCAGGAAGCGATTGAAATGTATGACCAAGCCTTAAAGAAATCTGCGGACTTTGCCGTTTCACAATATGGTCGGGGTCTTGCCAAGATAAAGAGCGGCGACCTAGCCGGAGGCCAAGCTGACCTGAAGGCGGCAGAGCGTTTGCACCCAGGAATTTCCGCAGAATATAAACATATGGGTCTCGACTGGCCCTGACCAAAGTCTGGCGACCGTTCTATTTCTGAATGTCACAGGCGCCAATCGCGCTGATGTCGGGAGCCAAGCCTTCCGATCTTTCTCCCTTGATGCAGAAACTGTGAGTGGCGGTGATTGTGCGCTTGGATTAGGCGCTCCGGGCCACCTGGTCGCCCCGCCGCAAGCTTGCGCCTGGTCCGGCGATTCCCTTCCCACGATAGATTGGGTTGGATTCCGGCCTGCACTGGGATGACAGTGCCGGGACAGCCGATTTTCCACCACCCCAACACCTTAAACCCCGCTGGCGTGCATCCCCGCTGTCTCCGGCGCGTCCATTACGGCGCCCACATCAATAGGGGCATAGTCCTCAATATGCGTCTCTGCATAACCGGCGCGCTCGTCGTATCCGCCATCATCGGCACCAAATTTCTCATCATTCCACGCTTGCAGTTTCTCCAGCCGGAGCCGGTCGATCTTGCGGGCTGGTTCCTCTGGCACCAGAACGCGGGCGCCCTTTTCATAGCGGCCGATTTCATATCTCGCGTCAGCATATTCGACGGGCTGTGCCGGGGACGTTTGGACAGGAACATGGGGCATCTTGTAGGCGTTCTGCCCGAGCGCATAGCGTTCGACCGGATCTGCGGGTGGCGGGGCGGAAAGACGGGGGTGCATCGACTGCTCGGTGACATGGCCGAGCGCCAGGCCCGACATCAGCGCCAGCGACACCCCGATTGTCATGTAAGAGAAAATTTCGGCCCGTGTCTTTTTTCGATTCCCCATGCACCAGATACGCGCAGCTTTGCGATCCGTTCCCGGTGACTTGGGGAATCAGGGCGGGGTAACAGCCATTATGTCGCTCAGGAATGACGGACCTTCCTGCGACGCGAAGGCCTGCTTCTAGGTGCTGGACAAACAATCGATCACCTTTGACAATTTGTCCCGAACCGCCGCGGCGGCCTATTTGAGCTGCGGATTATCGATGGCCTGCATCGAGGCAACGGGGTTGATGGCGGCGACTTCTATCTTTCCGTCACCCTGTTGCTGGACCACCAGATTGCAGGGCAGCATCGTTCCGACCTTGTCTTCCAGCTGCAGCGCTTCGTGAGCGAGCTTTGGATTGCAGGCGCCGAGAATGGTGTAGGGCCGGAAATCGACATCGATTTTAGTCTTTAGCGTTTTTTGCACGTCGACGCGGGTCAGCACCCCGAAACCCTCGGTCTTGAGCGCCGCTTCGGTGCGCTCGATCGCTTCGTCGAATGACGTCGCCAATGTTGTGGCCATATAATAGTTCATAAGATTCTCATATTGCTGGTTGCTCAAAAATTTCATCGACAGCTGCCTATTCGGGGCTGGATGAGGGTTTACCGAGCCATCATGGCACGACAACCCGCCACCTTACGGCTTCACCGCGATTTTCATAACGCCGTCGCGCTGGTTGGCGAACAGGTCATAGGCGGTTTCAATATCGTCGAGCGCGAAATGATGGGTGACCAGCTTGCTGGTATCGACGCGTCCCGATCCGACCACTTCCATCAGCCGGCGCATTCTTTCCTTGCCGCCGGGGCAGAGGGTGGTGACTATTTTATTGTCGCCCAGACCGGCAGAAAAGGCATCGACCGGCAGAGTCAGGTCTTCGGAATAGACCCCGAGCGAGGAGAGGGTCCCGCCGGGGCGCAGGATCCGCAAGGCCCAGTCGAAGGTCCGCGACTTGCCCAACGCCTCGATCGAGACATCGACGCCGCGCCCGTCGGTGATCCGCATGATCTCGTCGATCGGATCGACCTTGTTATAATCGATGACATGATCGGCTCCCATGCTGCGCGACATTTCCATCCGTTCGGGGATCGTTTCGACGGTGATGATATTCGTCGCGCCCATCAGCGTGGCGCCAGCGGTTGCGCACAGGCCGATCGGTCCCTGGGCAAATATCGCTACGCTGTCGCCGATCCTGATCTTGCCGGACTCGGCGCCACGGAAACCGGTCGAGAGAATGTCCGGGCACATCAACACCTGTTCGTCGGTCAGCCCGTCTGGCACGGGGGCGAGATTGGCCATGGCATCGGGCACGCGCAGATATTCCGCCTGGGCGCCGTCGATGGTATTGCCGAAGCGCCAGCCGCCCATCGCTTTCCAGCCATGGCCGTGCTGGCCACCGCATTGCGAATGGAAACCGCAGAGCGATGCACTGGATGTACCGGTCGGGGTAATCGCACCCGCGATAACCCGCTGCCCTTCGGAAAAGCCCTCCACCGCAGAGCCGAGCTTTTCGATGATGCCGACTGGTTCGTGGCCGATTGTCAGGCCGCTGGCCACCGGATATTCGCCCTTGAGGATATGGACATCGGTGCCGCAGATCGTAGTGGTGGTGATCCGGATCAGCGCATCAAGCGGGCCAATGTCGGGAATCGGTTTCTCGCCGAGAATGATCTTTCCGGGTTCGATAAAAATCGCGGCTTTCATGTGGTTTTCCATAGGAAGACTCCATCGCAATCATGTCTTATCCGGCAATGTTACGACTGACGGTCACCACCGTCGCTACGCAATATCGCGTAGGTCCGGCGTCACGACTGGCTTGCCAAGCCACCGCACAGGCAATAGGCCAGAACCATGGATTTTGATGACCAACTCCAACGCTATTTCGGCACCGCCGATCTTGCCGCGATTCAGCCCGAGGCGATGGCGGCGGGGATCGAGCATATGCGCGTCGACTTTGGTCTGGAAAAGGATCGCGGGCGGCGCTTTGCCTTATGGGCGGTGCTCTATATGCTCGGCACCCATCTGGATCTGGACAAGGCTTTCGAGGACGAGGCCGACCGCAATTCGGCGCGGGACTTCATGGATATGATGGACCGGGTTCAGGGCGACTGAGCGGGCCGCCCGCTGCGCCAATATCGTCCTCCACCCTCCGCACCAGTCGTGCGTGGACTTTTCCGGGGCGATGTGAAAGGGGTGGCGGCTTGTGAATTAACGGGAGAAGAAGCGTGTCGATGAAGACCCTATTTGATGTCAGTGGCAAAGTGGCCGTGGTAACCGGCGGATCCAGCGGCATCGGCGCGATGATGGCGCGCGGCCTGATCGAAAATGGCGCCAGGGTCTACATCACCGCCCGCAAGGAAGAGCGGCTGATGGCGAAGGCTGCCGAGCTTTCCGAACTGGGTGAATGTATCGCTATCCCGGCCGATCTGTCCAATGTCGAGGGCATCGAGGCGCTGGTCGCCGCGATCAGCGAGCGCGAGGACAAGATCGACATATTGATCAACAATGCCGGCGCGAACTGGAGCGCCTCGATCGAGGATTTCCCGGAAAAGGGCTGGGACAAGGTGATGGACATCAACATCAAGTCGATCTTCTTCGCCACCCAGAAATTCCTGCCGCTGCTGAAAGCCTCCGGCACTGCGGACAATCCGGCGCGGATCATCAATATCGCGTCGATCAACGGTATCCGCAATTCGGGCATGCCGACCTATGCCTATACCGCCAGCAAATCCGGCGTGATCAATCTGACCGAACATCTGGCCACCGATCTCGCTGCCTATAATATCAACGTCAACGCGATCGCCCCCGGCTTCTTTCCGAGCAATATGACCAAACAGATTGTCGAGAATGACGGCATGACCAAAATGGCCATTTCCCAGATACCGCGCGGCCGGATGGGCGCGCCGGAAGATATTGCCGGCACAGCCCTCTATCTGTGCTCGCGCGCATCGTCCTGGATGATCGGCCAGACGCTGGTGCTCGACGGCGGGATGATTTCGCGGCCCTGATCCGGGCTGGCTTGGCAGTGCTTGGGATGATGGTCTGGCGTTGCCCGCTGCGCCCTTCCCTGCCCGCCGGCCTTTCTGTTCAGTAAAGCGCAATACATATATTTTTAAGGCAGGACACGACCGGGGGGATGCCGTCGACGGGGCGGAACAGCGAAAAGGCCCAGATCATGTCCTGCAAAAATATCGCAACCGCCGGTCTGATCGCCGTGACCAGCTGTCTCTGGTCCGCCAGCGCCGCCGCCGAACCGGCGCCCGATCTCGACACGCCGGAACGGATCAATATTCTCGTGACCTTTGGCGAAGACGAATGTCCGGAGGCGGAGGGCGACGAAATTGTCGTCTGCGCCCAGCGACCCGAATCGGAACGCTATCGCATTCCGCCGGAATTACGCGAAAGCGAAGAGGAACAGGCGGGCGAACAGAGCTGGGCGTCTACAGTCGCCTCGCATGACGAAGCCGCCCGGCCCGGGCGTCCGGGCAGCTGTTCGGTGGTCGGCACCTTCGGCTTTACAGGCTGCCAGGCAGCAATCATGCGGCAGTGGTTCGACGAGCGCCGCACAGAGCAATGAGGGCGCAGGCCCGGCAATAGTAAAACGGGCAAGCAGCCGGACCAATGCCTTGCCCCGCGATTGTATTTTTCATCGCAAACCGCCATGACGGCACGCATGAAAAAAGCCGATATCTTCGAATTCTACTCCCGCCTCGCCGCCGACAATCCCTCGCCGGAGACCGAGCTGAATTATGGCAACACCTATCAGCTGGTGGTCGCTGTGGCCCTGTCGGCGCAGTCGACCGATATCGGCGTCAACAAGGCGACACGGCAACTGTTCGCCGAGGTCAAGACGCCGCAGCAGATGGTCGATCTCGGGCTCGAAGGGCTAAAAGAGCATATCAAGACGATCGGGCTTTATAATACCAAGGCGAAGAATGTGATCGCGCTGTCGCAAATGTTGATCGACGATTTTGGCGGCGAGGTGCCAGCGGATCGCGACGAGCTGGTCAAGCTGCCCGGGGTTGGGCGCAAGACCGCCAATGTCGTGATGAACTGTGCCTTTGGCGCCGAGACGTTCGCGGTCGACACGCATATTTTCCGGGTCGGCAACCGCACCGGCCTGGCGCCCGGCAAGACGGTACTGGCGGTGGAGAAAAAGCTGGAGAAGCAGACCCCTGCGCCCTTTCGCGTCCACGCCCACCACTGGCTGATCCTGCATGGCCGCTATATCTGCAAGGCGCGCAAGCCGGAATGCTGGCGCTGTCCGGTCGCCGATCTGTGCCGCTTCAAGAAGAAGACACCGGCGCCGGAGGGGTGGAGCGCAGATCCGTAGCATTGCGGATAACATTCAGCTTCGCGAAATGTGACTCCCTGTAAATTGTCAGACAAGATGGAAACCATCCACAGGAGAAGAACATGCGCCTTCAGACCACGATCATCATCGCTTCCGCCCTCGCCGCCGGTAGCGTCGCCTTTGCCGCCGAAAAAGCGTCCGAGGATGACAAATATGAGATCAGGGAGATTGGCGAACCGGAAAGCTGCATCACGCGCTCGAATATCCGCTCGACCGATGTCATCGACGACCAGACCATCGATTTCAAGATGCGCAACGGCGATATCTACCGCAACTCGCTGCCCCATAGATGCAGCGGCCTCGGCTTCGAGGAATCCTTTTCCTACAAGACCTCGACCAACCAGCTGTGCAGCGTCGACATCATCCATGTGCTGTCCCAGACCGGCGGCCGCCTCGACACCCGCGGCGCCTGCGGTCTCGGCAAATTCCAGAAAATCGAGAAAATTCCGAAGGAAGAAAGCGAAGATTAAGCCGCCCGCCGGACGCGATTGCCGGACGCAGAATAATCTATTGGCAAAGCAGCAAATCCGCTGCTAGACGCGCATCCGGCGAAACACCGCCCCGGCACCCGTAGCTCAGCTGGATAGAGCGCTGCCCTCCGAAGGCAGAGGTCACTGGTTCGAATCCAGTCGGGTGCACCATTTTTCTATTGCTTCAGGCAGACCACGTAGCTCGAGACGGGGCGGTTCGGTCACACTCTATTCCACGGTGACGACCGAGCAGTGCAAGCAAGGCGATGAAACCGCTGGTTATTGAACCGGTACAACTGCCGAGACGAGCGGCGGTCATTATGCGGGGCGTGATGCGGAACCATCGCGCCGAGGCCGACAGATTCGGCGAAACCCAGCTCATTGAACAATTTTCCGTTGGTCACCGCAGAATCAGCCATAGAAAAACCTCTCTTCAACAATCTGGCCCTCGCGCACTGTATAAGTGGCAATTTCGCTGAAAGGCTGGCGTATGCCGGTGGCATGGCGGGTGATTTCCATGTCTATGAAAAGTGCAAAATGGTCGCCGGTGATGAACGGGCCGTCGATAAGGAGCTCGCTGATCGCATTGGCTTCCAGCCAGTTGGCTAATCTCGCCAGTGCTGCCGGCTTGCCAATCGCAATGACCGGATCGGATTTTTCGGTTTGGTTGGGTTCCAGTGCGACAATGTCACTGGCCCAGTATTTCTCTGCCGCCGCCAGAATCTCGCCGGCTGCCATCATCGTGATATAGTCATTCGCAATCTCGGCTAGGCTTTGCATGGTCTTATCCCCGGCATGATTGAGGGATAGTCCGGCGAATGACGGGTCGCATATCATCCGCCGGACGGGTGTCGGATCTATCGCGGATCGCGGCATGACGACCGCTTCCCTGTTAGTCCGGCCAACATTATTTGCGGATTGTATATTCCTGCATGGTTATTGTTCCCATGACCTTGCGGAACTTCGCACGATTGCCGGATTCGGCGTCGAGCTGGGCATTGGATCTTGTGTCAAAGGCTTCCCATTCCTTGTTGCGCCGTTCCATTTCTGCGCCGCTGGGCCAGGACGGAAAGGTTTGGCTGAGATAGAGATGCGGTTCGCCGTCCCGCCGGTCGTTATTGGAGTAGATATTATAGCCGGAAATCCATCCTTTCGATATTGCGAATTCCTGGTTTTTCGCCCATTCTCCGGCCAGAAACTTGGCGTAGGCCATGGAGCCGCCATCCTCGACATAAATGCCGGTCAAACTGGTATAGTCACCAGCCACCAGCGGAAACTCATCAGCGATGGCCGGGGCCGCCAGCATCATCGGTGAGGCGATCAGAACGGCGGTCGCCATCGCCATATTTTTCATCAATTTCATTCTTCTTCTCCTGTTATTTGCCGCCCCGGTTTTGAGGCAGCGTCTTCAAAAACCGGGTTCGCTCAGGCAATCATCCCTTGCGGTAAGGTTGCGCTTTCGTCTGCGGGCTGCACGGCGCCCTTGCCGTCGCGATCAGTGAGACTTTCCACCCGCCCGAAACCGGCAAGCAGGCAGATGGTAATTCCAGCAGCAATGGAGATAGTGGCGACCAGGAACGATGTGTCGTAGCCGTAATTGTCGATGATCTGGCCATGTGTTCCGGCGCTGAATGATCTGACCAGATTGGGGATAGCCATGAACAGCGCATATTGACCGGCGGCGACAGCAGGATTGGTCAGGTTCATCATCCATGCAAAAAACAGCGCCGCTGTTCCGCCAAAAGCGCCCCAGAATATGGTCAGATAGGCTTGCATCGCAAGCGTTCCGAAATCATTTGGCAGAGCGAAATGGGCGGCCAGATTGGTCAGCAGCATCATCCCGGTAAAAGCAATAAACATGTTTCTTGCGCCGTTCCGGCTGACAAGCGGCCCCATGAGAAGCATCACCGCCATCACCATCACAAAGCCGGTAATGGAGTAGAAACTGCTGTAATATTCGCTGCTCCAGCCCAGCTCGGCGACACTGAAGCTCGGCCCGAAAACATCGGCCAGACCAGCGCTAGAGACTATCGCTCCGGCGCCCAAAAGAAATAGCGCAGTGCGCCAGCGAAAGAGACCGGCCAAAACCTGGCGGATTATGGGCAGCCACGCTTCCGCGCCACGTGACAGATTCTCCGGCGACGCATCCCCTGCCGTCCATGGTAGCAACCGTTCTCCCGGACGCTCGCGGAGCAAAGTGACCACGACGGTCAGTATGAGGATCAAAAGCGCGCATGACACCATAGCCAGCGCGACCCCGCCATATACGAGTATGAAGCTCGCCAGGGCTGCCGTTGCGGATATTCCGATCATCTGGCCACCGCACATGAAGGCATTGGTCTGTTCGCGTTCTTCCTCGGGCACCAGATCAACCGCCATGCCGTCAATCGCGACATCGTTAAACGCAGCGCAAAAGTTCAACGCAAAGCCAAGGCCGGCAAGCAACATGATGTCGGATGCGCCGGGCGCCAGCGCAGCGGCGGCGAGAAATATGATCAGCATGATCGTTTGCGATCCGATAATCCAGGCCCGCATCCGGCCCATCGGGCGGTAACAGAAGCGGTCCATCAGCAGCCCGCTCACCAGTTTCAGCGACCAGGGCAAAAACACGATGGCAATGAGTGTGCCGACCTCAGCCGTGCTCGCTCCATTGGCGGCAAGCCACGCCGGAATTGCTGTTATCATGAGCCCGATCGGAATGCCCTGCGATATGTAAAACAGGAAAAAAGCCCAGAGGCGCAGGCGCCGGTTTTCGGAAAGCGCGGGCAGCCTTGTCAAAGCGATCATCTGGCCGCTTCCTTTCGCACTGGTTCATGGTTGGTGCTGTGCATTACTGTCCCCCGCTTGCTGCAGACACAGCTCTCCCGCTGGCGAAACCGATGGTTTTCGGAACCGTCCGATTGCTTCAACTTGTCTGCGATTTCAGTGCGCTATCGATGCGCCCGAATGTAACTTGAGGTCAACAGCGCTACCGTCAAAAAAACGTCAATAGCGACTTACTGTCCTGTGGCGGGGGCCGGGATCAGATCCGGCCAGCCGTATTTTTCCCATGCTGTGACCAGACCGATGCGATCGGCAAAAGCCATGAAGTCGGGGTGAAGGCGGGTCTGGCGGATGGGTTCGACGTCTGCCCACAGCGACATCAGACCGACCATATTCGGCGGGGTGATCTGCTTTCCCAGGGTTTTGAATACCATCGCCGCATTGCCGATCCAGATCGCCGGCCAGACAATGGTCGGGTCACCCGGGTCAGGGAAGGTGGCGTGCATCATTTCCAGAAGCTGGCAATATTGCTGCCGGTCTTCCTCCTTGCCGCTATGAATACCCTTGGCAGCAAGCAGCCAGTAGGCATCCATCGCCTCGGTCGTCATTGGCGCGGTTCCCGCTGGCGAAAATATAACGCTGTTCATCAGCAAGCGGCATTTCTGATATTGTCTGACCGCCAGATCATGGTCGCCCGTTGCTGCCGTGGCCGCAGCCAGATGCAGCGATGGCTGGCCAAGGTCGGCCATCCGCTGCCCGGCATCGATCGCAGCGCTGAAATTGCCGAGGTTGAGATGGGCCACACACAACATCGCGTAATTCCGGCCATCAACAGGGTCCTGATCAATCGCGGCCTCGATATAGGGCAGACCTTCCGCGGTTCGCCCGCAATAAAGCAGGAACGATCCCAGACGCATGGCCACGGCCGGATTTTCCGGTTCGAGCTCATAAGCCTTGAACGCCAGATCCAGAGCTCCGACGGCGTCATTCACGGTCCATTGATACAGGCCGAGCATGGCATAGGCATGGCCCTGACTGGGCGCGAGTTCGATCGCTTTCCTTGCACATTCGGCCATGCGCCGTGCTTCCCCCAATTTATCGAGGCAGGGGGTGTAGACGGCGGTATAGACATGGGCTTCGGCAAGCGCGGTCCAGCATTCGGCAAATTCCGGTTCCAGTTCCAGCGCCTGCTCGAGCAACTGGATCGCGGTGTCGAGCACCCCCTCCCCGATGGCTCTGCGCGTGAGCGATCTGCCTTGCAAATAGAGACCGTAAGCTTCCTTGTTCTCCGTCATCCGGCGGATAGCGGGCGCGGCGAAATCCAGATCAAGCGCGTTGCCCAATTCCCTGGTTACCTGGCGGGCCACCTGGGCGCGGGTGGCAAAGATATCATCCTCCGTACCGTCATAGCTGTAGCTCCAGCTCTCGAAGCCGGTTTGTCCGTCGATCAGGCGCACGCTGATCCGAACATTGCTGTCCTGTCGCTGCACCGATCCCTCGACCAGATGCGACACGTGCAATTGGTTGGCTATTTCCGGCAGGGACAGATTGGTCTGTTTGAACTGGAAGGACGATGTCCGGCCGGCGACCAGCAGTTGCGGGACCTGACCCAGAGCGGTGATCAGTTCATCGACGATACCGTCAGCAAAATAGCCCTGGCTATCCTTGCTGTCGAGCGACGCAAACGGCAATATGGCCAGGCGTGTCCGGCCGCTTTGCCGGTTCGCCATGATGACCCGGGAGGAGGCCGGGTGCCGAACCATCCATGCGTCGAGCAACCGGTCATGATCGGCCGGATTTCGTTTTGCTTTCAGATCAGCCAAAGCGTCACTGATTTTCATCTGCAGTCGCATTTCGACCGTCTGTTGGCGTTCGGATAGCCATTCCTCGAATGCTTCACCAAATTCCAGCCGGTCCAGTATCCGCTGGCCGCCGACGTCTATAAGCAAGTTTGTCGCCTGCGGCCACCGGCCCTCGGCCAGCGCCTCCTCCAGATCTTCGAGATCGGACCGCACGTTGTCTGCTTTCAGGCGGATCCGGCTGCGCGAGACATGCAGCAAATCACAATGGGCCACTGCCAGCAGCTTCCTCAAATCGAGTAAAGATTGCCGTAAACTTGCGCGTGCCTGTGCCTCAAACCGCCCCGGCCATAAAATCCTGCTCAGAGTATCGCGCTCAATCGGCTCATCCGGTGCGAGGCAAAGCATCGCGAGCAGAGCCCGCGCGCGTCGATTGGAGATGACGATTTCTGCGCCGTCAGGAGTCCTAAGCTGGAAGCTGCCAAAAAGCGAAGCGCGCACTGCTGCCGATGGTTTCGATGTTAAATCTTGCTCCGTTTCAAAACCCGACACGCAATGCCCCCCGCATTATCGCAGCATGAACGTGAAATTGAGCCGGTGCAATAATTCAATAAACAGCTCGGGCGCCTCTCGTTCACGAGAATGGCAGTTATATGGAGCACAGTCGGATCATATTATGTGGCTGCATAACGTCAGCTATTGCAACCGAAGCCGCGATTACAGCAGCTCGATATTTATTGTCCTCTAACCGAATTGACGGTCACAAAACGGACAGTCTACCGACAGCCCAACTGAGGACAGTTACATTTATGCTTGCAACTACAGTGATAATCAGATTTTGCTGGAAAACGGTTTATTCCCGCAACTCGACAGAAATTTCCCAATGATTTGAGTGCCCATTATTATCATACCGGGTGCACCATATTTTCTGCCATTACTTGAGTTAGAGCTACTTGGAACTCCGGTGGTTCCCCGGTGTAATCATGGAGAACATCGGGATTCGGGTTGCTCAAAACAGCTGTCCTTGACGTGACAAATATTCTGGCTTTTCGATCCAATGCGATGAGGCCGCGATCGAAATTCGAGCGACCGTCTGCTTCGCGCACAATTATCGTTGGTCCCAACGCCGAAGTTTCTTCCTGACAGCCGCCTTTGCCTGCAATTACTCCGATTCAAGCCGAGATCAATTTTCAGCTGTCAGACTTTTCTCTATTTAATGAGAGCATCCCGAAAACAGTCTTCGAAAATATCCAGCCCCTCATGGATCAGCGCGTCCGAGATCGTCAGCGCCGGCAGGAACCTGAAGACGTTGCCACGCACGCCGCAGGTCAAGGCAATCAGTCCCTTCTGATAGGCCGCCGTCACTATGGTTTTTGTCAGGATCGCGTCTGGCAAGTTGGCATCGCCATTTTCCACCAGTTCAACCGCGATCATAGCGCCGCGATCGCAGCGCACATCGCCAATCCGATCCGGAAATTCTGCCTGCAGCGCAAGCAAGCGTTCGCCGAAGACCTGGCCGATATGGACCGATGCCTCGACAAGGCCTTCTTCTTCGATCACATCGAGCACGGCGAGCGCCGCAGCACAGCCGATCGGCGAACCGGCATAGGTGCCTCCCAGGCCGCCCGGCTCAGGCGCATCCATAACTTCCTGTTTCCCGATCACCGCCGCCAACGGGAAGCCGCCCGCCAGACCTTTGGCAACGGTCATCAGGTCCGCTTCCACTGCCGCATGTTCGGCGGCAAAAAATTTGCCGGTACGGCCAAAGCCGGTCTGGATCTCATCGAATATCAACAGGATGCCATGCTCGTCGCAAATCTGCCGAAGCGCCTGCAGAAACGCGTCCGGCGCCGGATAAAATCCGCCCTCGCCCTGCACCGGCTCGACGATTATCGCGGCGCAGTCGCGCGGCTCGATATCGGTCCTGAACAGGATCTCCAGCGCGCGTAGCGAGTCTTTCATACTGATTCCGTGATAGGGAACCGGGAAGGGCGCGCGGTAAATTTCGCCGGGAAACGGGCCAAAGCGATTTTTGTAGGGTGTCACTTTGCCTGTCAGGCCCAGAGTCATCATCGTCCGTCCATGATAGCCGCCGTCAAACGCAATGACACCGCGCCGGCCCGTATGGGCTCGCGCGATCTTGATAGCATTTTCCACGGCCTCTGCGCCGGTTGTCACGAACATGCTCTTCTTGGGGCTTTCGCCCGGCGCACAATCGTTCAACCGCTCGGCAAGCATCACGGCGCTGTCATAGGGGGTGACCATGACGCATGTGTGGCTGAACCGCTCGAGTTGCTCGGTCACCGCGGCATGGATCTTCGGATGCATGTGACCGGTGTTGCAGACCGCGATTCCGGCTCCGAAGTCGATATAGCGCCGGCCTTCGACATCCCAGATTTCCGATCCCCGGGCACGATCAACGTAAATCGGCGCAGCATTGCCTTCCCCTCTGGCGATGGCCGCGTTCTTGCGCGCCTGCCATGCGGCGTTGCCGGTCACTTCACTAGAGCTTTCCACTTTGGCTGATATGTTCATTCCGCAATGCCTCCCAAGCACAGATATTTGATTTCCAGATAATCCTCGAGCCCGTATTTCGAGCCTTCCCGGCCAAGGCCGGACTGTTTGACGCCGCCGAACGGTGCCGCAGCGGACGAGACTATCCCCTGATTGATCCCGACCATCCCATATTCAAGCGCCTCACCTACGCGCCAGACTCTGCCGATGTCGCGGCTGTAAAAATAGGCAGCCAGACCATAAGGTGTGTCGTTGGCCAAAGCGATGACCTCCGCTTCGCTGTCGAAGGGAATCAGCGTTGCGACGGGACCGAATATTTCGCTCCGCGCAATTTCCATGTCATTGCTGACATTGTCGAGGATTGTCGGCTCGAAGAACAGACCACCAGCTTCATGGCGATCGCCGCCGAGCAAAACCTGCGCGCCTGCACTGCGGGCACTCGCCACCAGCTTTTCGACCTTCTCGACGGCTGCGATATTGATCAGCGGGCCGATATCATTTCCGGCGCAGTCACCCGGCCCGACCTTCATCCGCTTCACGCGTTCGACCAGCTTCCGTGTCACTTCAGAGTGAACCGAGCGATGCACAAAAATGCGGTTTGCACACACACAGGTCTGTCCGGCATTGCGGAATTTTGATGCCATCAGCCCTTCCATCGCCGCGTCGATATCGGCATCATCGAAAATGATGAACGGCGCGTTTCCGCCGAGTTCGAGCGATGCCTTCTTGACCGTCGGAGCGCATTGCTCCAGCAATAGCCGTCCCACTTCGGTCGATCCGGTAAAGGACAGTTTCCGCACAATTGGGCTGGATGTCAGGGCTTCACCGACTTCCGCCGCCCCGCTTGTCGGCACTATGTTCAGAACGCCGGGCGGGATACCCGCCTGTTCGGCCAATGCCGCAATCGCCAGCGCGGAAAGCGGTGTGTCTTCGGCGGGTTTTGCCACCATCGTGCAGCCCGCTGCGAGCGCCGCCGCAACCTTGCGCATCAACATGGCATTGGGGAAATTCCAGGGCGTTATCGCGGCGCAGACGCCGATTGGCTGTTTCACGACAACCGCACGCACATCGCCGGAAGCATGCGGGATGACATCACCGTAAACGCGCTTTGCTTCTTCGGCATACCATTCGAGATAGCTCGCGCCATAGCGGATTTCGCCGACGGCCTCTGCCAGCGGCTTGCCCATTTCGGCGGTCAGTATATTGGCGAGCTCATTTTCATGAGCGAGCATCAAGGCATGCCATGCCTGAAGCTTTTCTGCCCGGGCGGAAGCAGTGAGCGCTGACCAAGAGCCAAAAGCCCTGTCTGCAGCTGCAATGGCCCGTTCGGTATCTGCCGTCCCGCAATCTGCAACAAATGCAATTTCGGTTCCGTCGGCGGGATTGTAGACGGCAAAGCTCTTGCCACTGGCAGCGGCAATCCATTCGCCGTCGATGTAAGCGTCATGCTTGAGATAGGCGCTAGAAATCATGTTGCAAGATGCTCCGGATGGTACCAAAAATGCGTTTTGCCGCTTTGGAGCGGGCAGTGACAGCGCCAGTTGGCACCAAAATATGGTGCCAGAATCCTGCTGTCATTTTCGGTCCAATATCGCCGCCGGGAAGAGCATGACCACCATGCTGAGAACGAGCAGGACGAAGACCGCATAAAGCATGTCCGCATAGGAAAAGCCTGCAGCCAGCATTTGCCCCACGACCAGCGGCCCGGAAGCCAGGCCGACTTTCGAAACAAAGCCTGCCGCCGCCGCCGTGCGCCCGGCCTTATCGAACTGGGCCGCCATGCCGAGCAGATAGGCCATGACCATTCCCCAAGTAATGCCGGTGCCGCAATTCGCCAGCAGATACATCACCGGATTGGCGCTCCACAAAAAGGCAGCGGTACCGAGCAGGGTCAGCAGCATCACGATAGCGAGGGGCCAGAAACGGCCGAACCTGACACCCATGAAAATGACCACCAGCGGCCCAGCCAGCGCAACCCAGGTGGCCAAACCGAGAGCGGTGGACACATAATCCCGCTCAAGGCCGTAATCAATGCCCAGCCCGATGATATAGGCGAGAAGCCCCATATTGGCCGCCTGAAACAGGAAGATCGCAACGAGCGTAAGCAACAACGGTTTCCAGTTTATCGGGCCGGCAATGGTTTTGCCGCGGCCTTCATTGGCCGGATAGCGATCGAGAAACGGCAGCATGAACAGGGTGGCCAGACTGAACAGGATAAGCGCGATGAACAGCACCGACGCGCCATATATTGGCACCAGCCGCGGCAATGTCATGACGCCCAGTCCGCCAAGCCCGAATTGCACAAACAGCAATATACCGAATGTACGGTCCGGGTTCGCCACCCGGGCGATCACCCCGTAGGACAGGCCGACCAGCAAGCCCCCGGCGATGCCGTGCAGCAAGCGGATCGCAATCATCGCCATTGGCGACACAATCGCCATTGAAGCGACGTCGATGGCAATCAATGCCAGCAACAGTCCGGTGGCAACATAGCGCCAGGACACACGCTTGATGAGAAATATGGCGACCAGTGCGCCGAGCGCCGCGCCATAGATATTGGCGGCGGCCACATTACCCGCCTGGCTGTCGGTAAAGTCCAGACCGTTTTTCAGCCCGTCAACGATCGCTGCCATGATATTGACGTAAAACAGGCCGGCCGTCGCCAGAAAGGACAGCATGATACCGGCCAGCACGCCATCGGGCGGTGCGGTCGGCCAACGCCGTGCGATATTCTGAGGCTCAACCATATTTATTACTCGCAAAAGGGGTGGAGGCGGTTGGAGGCTCTGGCGGCGTTGCGCCAGGCAAAGGCGCCGCCGTCGCTGACATAATAATAAACCGGTCCATTCGGCATCAGCGCGGCTGACAAGCCGCCAAAGCCTGAAAGGGCCGGGATCCAGACATCACCCTTGCAACCGAGAGCAGAGCCAGCATTCCAGGCCCAGAAACCGCTCTGGTAACGCTGCTCGTCGATCACGGCCCGCAGCCCGCGATTTTGCGGATCACGCTGGAGCGCTGCGTTCAACATTTTTTTGTCCAGCACCGGTTCGCCATTGATGGTCCCGCCGCGCTGCAGAAACGTGGTGACCAGCGCGATATCGTTGCGCAACAAGGTCATGCCCCATCCGCTGAACGGCTGCCGTTCGGAATCATAAGTTCTGCGGATGGTCATGATCAGCGGACTCATGCCCAGTTCGCGCCACATCGGTTCGAGCAGATCAGCATAATAATCGGCGGCAGAATTGCCGGTCTTTTTGCGCAGAAAGGCGTTGATGGCGGTCCCGAGAATATAGGTATCGCCGGTCCGGTAAACGAATTTTTCTCCCGGCTCCTGTTGACGATCGAACGCGGTGCAGGCGGTCTTTATCTTTTCAGCATGGCTGTCGGCGAGAAAGAAGCTGCGCATGTCCGCCGATTGCTCGTCCACCTCGTGCCCGTCGGAATTGTAAACACCGGTGGCCATGTTCAGCGCATCGGCAAAGGTGACTCCGCGCCAGCGCGCTCCGGTACAGGCAGGTACATGATCCGAGATCAGGGACTGCATCGCGCCGGGATGTAATTTTTCCAGTCGCATCGCGCCAATGCCGGCGGCCAGTGACTTGGCCCAGGAATAAGACGGCAGCACCAGTGAATCGCAATAGAGATAGCTGCCGAAACGCGTCTCGCACCCGCCGGTATAATGGATGCCGTCCGCGATATAGCCGAATGCCGTCATCGCATCGGGTGCCACTTCTTCCTCGGACCCGAACATATCTGCGACATCGGACGGCAGGCTATCGATCGACCGCATCTCCAGTCTCGCCGCTTTCTCCGCATGATAGGCTGTCACCACATCTTCCGAATGCGCTATCGGCTGCGGAACATAAGTGACCGGCATAGCGCCCCATGCATCGAACTGCGTATAGGCGCAGGTTTCCGACCCGATCTGATAGACGAAATGCGATATTGTGCCTTCGCTATCGAAACGAAAACTTGCCAGACCATTGTGAATGCAATTGGCGTTGCGCTCCATCAGCGCGAATGGCAGCACCGCTCGCGTCAATCCCTTGTCGGCCGGGTCATCCCAGACTTTCCCGGGCGCGAAAATCCATTCCCAGTCCGGATGGCTGCCGGCAATCGGCGTCCGCACCAGCGGGACCAGTTCATCATCATTTTGCAAAAGGTCGATTACGAATGGCGGCAATGTCCTGATGCTCTGGCTGCTCGCAGCATAGTCAAAATCGTCTTTCAGCAGCGTGAAGTGCGACATCGCTGCGCCAGCGGAACGTAACCGTCCGGAAAAACGGTGAGTCGGCTGCGTGGCATCGCCGGGCCGGTTGAAGGCATCGGTCGAGAAAGGCCGGTCGGGCGTCGTGCCGCGATCGAAGGATTGATCCGGGATGATGATCGAAAGATCACCGGGCGACGGCCTTGCAACCACCCTGATATTGTCGACCCAGCAAATGTCATTGTTCGCGTTACCGGCCATTCGAACGCCGATATAACCTCTGTCCGTGCCAGTCTGGATATCGACGGTACCGCTGACGGGATGCAGCGACAGCCCGTCATCCTTGCCGTCCTCGATCCGGCCAATTTCATACCAGCTTTGCCCGTCTGGCGAGAATTCGATCAGGCAATTGTCATTCCCCTCCAGACCGCTCGCGGCAAAAGACGCGCCAATGTCGATCCGGCTCACACCGGAAAGAGCAATGCTGCGCACCGCCGCAGCATCGCGCACAAGCTGCAATGAAGAATTATCCGCATATGTCGTGATTTGCGCTGAACCGCGTCCGGGCGTGATCGCCCAGTCACCGATATTCTGTTCAAAATTTTCGACCAGCAATTCCTGTGCATGGGCTGGCGCCAGCGGCAATATTATCATCACAATGACGAACGACAGAACGATGACCAAGCGCGGAATAATCATGCGTTCAGCACCTTCACCAAGGGAGCGAGCTGGTGTTTATAGGCCTTCCACTTGCCGACCGAAGACGAATAAATGGGCTGACGAACCTGAGCCGCGCTTGCGGTAGCCGAAGGACTTTTGTTCTGGTGGAAGGCCAGGCAATCCGGATGCCACTCCAGCCCCAGTGCGGAAACCAGCTTGCGGCTTTCTTCTTCCTGACGGGTGACCAGCTGCTGATAATGCACGTTGATGATTTTTCCGGGCAGGACGGCTTCCCAATGCGCCATCAGCCGGTCCTTGGCGCAGATATAGCGACCGATGTCCTCCAGATCGTAGGAGAAGGGATAGCCCATGCGAAACAGCGTCTTGTACATGGCATAGCCGACATCCATCGGATCGCGGACAAGATTGATGATCCTGGCCGCAGGCATGGTCTCGGCAATCAGGCCGATATAGAGAAAATTCAGTGGCGTTTTGTCGATGATATACGGGCTCTCGGGCAATCGCTGTGTTGTCGAATTCCGGTAGGCCGCCGACAATGCATTCGGGTCAATCGCCGCTGAACGCCGGACCAACTCTTCCTTGCTCTTGGCGCCCGCACACAAACGGGTGATAGCCAAAGCCAGATCGTTCACTTCACCGACACTGTTCACTTCTGGATGGCTGCTCAGGATGCGGTCAACCAGCGTTGTGCCGGACCTCGGCAGGCCAAGAATGAATATTGCGCCTTCCCCGTTCGTACCTTCACCGGATCCGGCGAAGTAATCCTTGTCGAAAACGGCGGCGATATCTTCCATAGTCGAGATATCATCCTCGACCCGATAAGCCATCTGGCGACGACGGGCACCTGCTCCGCGGGACAAATAAGCGAATGACCGGTCATATTCGCCGATATCTTCCAGTTCCTTGGCCAAGGCATAGCAAAGCTGGATTTCACCGGCGACGTTCCCCGAAACTTTGGACAAACGCGTTAACAGGTCGTCAATATGATTATCGTCAATCGTCTGCTTTCGGACGGTCGCCCGGTTATAACAGGCGTCATAATCGCCCGGCGCAGTTTCGATCAGCTGGTCGAGCAGCGTCTCTGCAGCATCCATTTCCCCGACTGCGATTTCGGCTGACGCAAAATTATATAAAATCGCCGGGTCATCTGGCGCCAGAACGCGCGCTTTCGCAAGCGTTTCACGGGCAGCGGCATGATCGCCCAACTGCGTCTCCATTTCGGCGATCCGGCCAAGCAGCCCCGCATTCTGCCTGGCTTGGCGTTTGGCTGTTTCGAGCTGGGCCCGGGCTTCAACAATTTCGCCCAATGCGCTGAGCGCTTCGACGCGCATCAACTGCGCTGCCATATCACCGGGTTCGGCTTTCAGCACCCGATCAACATGCGCAAGCATGCCATCCCAGTCGTTGCGCATCTGATGCGCACGACTGGTAATCAGCGATGCTTCCCGATGCCCGGGTGCTTCCTTCAACAGCGCCGCGCAGATAGTTTCTGCGGCTTGCGGCTGGCGCTGGCGAAGCAGGCGGTCGGCCTCCTGGAGGCGACGCTGAAAATCGGGGTTCATGCGCATCGGGTGGTTGAGGCGACCATTATGTGAATCATGCAGGCCGCCTCCTCTCAGAACGTATAGGTTGCCGAAACGCCGATTGTCCGGGGAAGCGAGATCAGCTGCTTGTTGGCATTGCCGAAATAGCCACTCGCCGGTGCGGTTCCCATATAGGCTTCGGTGAATACACCCGTGATACCCTCTTCGTTAAAGATATTCTTCATCCATAGCGAGCCGGTCAGATTCTCGTTGGAAAGTGACACCACCGCATTCCAGAGCGAGAAGCCCTCTAGCGGAACATTGAATGTCGGAGATACGCCGACCCCGTTGCGCGAGCTTGACTGATAATTGCCGTCCAGCCTGGTATAGAGCGACCAGCTGTCCGAAATTGGTGCGGTATAGTCGACCGCCCAGTTCAACATATGTTTGGGCGCGCCAGGCAGGCGGGCACCGTCAACCGCTATCGGCGTAACCGCGTTGTCCGGTGCGAAGAAATCTGAGGTCAGTTCCGCATCCGTATAGGTATAACCGAGAGTGTAATGGACGCGATCCCCGATATAGCCGTCAACCTGAGCCTCAAGCCCCATCGTTCTGGCGGAATCCCCGTTCTGGACTGCGAAGAAGCCCCAATTGGTTGTCGCCGTGTTGAGCTGCGGGTCCTTCCAGTCGACATAATAGAGGCTGAGATCATAAACGATGCCGGCTTTCTGTCCCTTCACGCCGATTTCATAATTGACGACATTGTCCGCCTCATATGTCTGCCAGTTCGGATTTTCGGCAAAAGTACCCGTCAATGGAACCGCATTGGTGCCGCCGCGCCGGTACCCTTCCGATATCGTGGCATATAGTCGGTCACGCTGGCCAAATTGCCAGGAGATATTGCCCTTGAACAGCACGTCATTTTCGCTGGTCTCGAAGAAAGCCGTCGTCGGCGCGAACACACCGGTGAAGAGCGGCAGGTCGATGAAGGTGGTGTTTTCCGACTTATTGTCGAAATAGCGCACGCCACCGGTCAGATCCAGCGTGTCTGTGGCATGCCAGGTCAATTCGCCATATACCGCCAATTCCTCGAATTTTTCGTCTCTGCGATAGTCGAAATCCTTGTCGCCGGTAACGAACGCCGCGAAGGCCGGGAAGGCCGCATCATACCAGCGCTTGAATCCGCGCAAATAGCTTTGCTGTGTCGACTGGGTTTTCTGGTCGCGATAGAAACCACCGACGATGAAGTCGAGTGGCCCGTCGGTATCCGACACCAGCCGCAGTTCCTGGACGAAAGCTTCGTCGGCATAGCCGCGAACCGCCGAAGCCATTGGCCGTGGATAATTGTAATAGAAGCCCAGAAATCCGGCTTGGGCATAAAATCCGGTATTCTCGCTGATGCTTTCACCCTCACGGTCATAATAGGATGAAGACGAGGTAAGGGTCGCAAAGCCCAGATCCACATTGATTTCCAGCGCGCCCATATCGTCATTGCTTTGCGCTGGTTCCAGCTGGACCGCACCCTGCTCATAGCGCTCGTAGGGCCGTCCGAAACCGTCGCTGTTGACCGTCTGCGCGCGGCGGCCACCGACATCATCGTCCTGATGCGTATACAGCGCCTTGACGCTGACCGTGTCGCTCGGTTCCCACAACAGTGTCGCGCGAACCATCCATTGCTCTACCGTATCAGCGTCCTTCGCGACGCGATATTGGGCCTCGGGCGCAAGAACGCCGTTGGGCGCGACAGGTATGCCGTCGGCATCGAGTTCGTAGACGTTCACATAGTCGGTAATGCCGGGGTAATCGGCCCAGCTGCCGACAACGCGGAGCGCCATCGTGTCACCCAGCGGCACATTGAGCACGCCATCGAACGTATAGCCGAACTTGCTCGTTCCATCGACGTTCGACAGCGAACCGCTGATCGAGCCACCAAATTCGCCCAGTACCGGATTGCGGGTAATATAACGGACCGTGCCACCGAGCGCCCCGGAACCGTAAAGCGTACCTTGTGGCCCGCGCAACACTTCGACCCGTTCGAGGTCGCGAAGCAGGAAGTTGGCAAAAATCGGTGTGTCGTTGATATAGGTCGAGACCGACGCGACCGATGATACCGAATAATCGCCAAGACCATTTCCGTCGACGTTCAGACCGCGAATACGAACCTGGTTAACGGTACCGGCGCTGCGCGCGCCCCGGTCAACGACACCCACGCCGGGAACGGAGCGAAGCAATTCGGCGCTGTCGAACGTTTTGGCAGCTTCGATTGTATCGCCGCTGATCGCAGAGATATTATACGGTACGTCGATGATGCTTTCCTCGCGCCGCGTTGCGGTCACGACAATGACATTGCGTTCCTGCGTTGCGCCATCTTTCGCCACTTCCTGCCCGTCTGCCTGCGCCAGAGCTACATCAGGCAGGCACAGGGTCAAAGCTGTGCCGCTCAATAACGACATCATCACCCATTTACGTTTCACATTCCCGGTCATTGTCAAATTCTCCCTCGTTCGAATATTTTTACCAAGCCATTTCTGGCGATCTTCTGTGCGTAAATTCAATTTCCTGAAGTCTCGTCGACAGACTTCGACAGACCGGCATTTTGCGATTCCGGCAGGCGCAATTCCCCGAGTCCGCCCATCACCTGCTGCCGGGCTTCCCTGCTTTCGTGCAAAGGGAAACGCGCCGGCGCATCGCGAAAGCTTTTCAGCACCTGGCCCAGACCATGCCATCCCCGCTCGCGCGCACGCCGGACCTGCTCGAAATCGATCTCAAAGGCCGAAACCTCCCTCTCCGTGCCACATTCGTGGAGAAGTTCACCGCCGGGGCCATAGAATACCGAACGGCCGTTGCCCTGCTCGCCAGCGACATTCACGTCGATAAAATAGCATTGGTTGACCGCGGCATTGGCGCGCGCGATCGAAAGCTCGACATCGCGGTCTATAGTATTGGTCATGGTCGGCAATATGATGGCTTCCGCGCCCATTCCGGCCAATGTCCGCATCGCCTCCGGGAACCACATGTCGTAACATATCGCGATCCCGATCCGTCCGGCACCCGGTACATCGAACACCACTGGCTCAACACCCGATGCAATGTCTTTTTCATAGGGCAGAAAGGGAAACATCTTGTCATAGCGGGCAACGATCTCGCCCTGCGGATCAATCACCAGCGACGTGTTGAAAATTTTATCGCCGCGCGCTTCAAATTGTGATCCCGGTATCAGCCACTTGCCGGTTTCGCGTGCTATTTTCCTGAATCTCTGTTCGGTTGGCCCGCCTGCCGGTTCAGCATTTTTCGGACTGGCGCCGTGAACCGCCAGCTCGCCGCAAACCATCATGTCCACCCACGGAAATCGCTTGGCAATCGACCGAAACTCGGAGTCGAGCAGATCGATATTATTGTCCTTGCCGCCGGCAAGTTGAATGGAGGCTATTCCCAATGTCGACATAAGGGCTTTCTGCGATCAGGCGAACCTCTCAAGACGGACGGTTCGCTTATCCATCCCTAGTGATTACAGAATTTTGACAATTGCATTAGGTCCAGTTCATAACCTTTTGTAGTGCCAGTTTTGGCATCAGCCGGTTGCAATCACAATTGTGGCGGGACGATAAGGGCCGTATCAACCGTCCGGCCATCCTCATCCAGCCAGGACAGGATATCGCCCTCGATCCTGATGGGAAAACTCGCGGCTTCACCATAAGCCCAGCGATCCCACTGGCGGAACCAGCGGTCGCCCTCGATCCACCACTTGCCGGTATCACGGTCCTCATTGGCATATCCGGCCCTGCCGACCAGCTGTCCCTCGTTCAGAACCTCGATCGTACACGGCTCACCATATACGGTTTTATACAATAACGTCAGACCGGGAATCAGACTGTTCAGCGCGCCATTGTCCAGCCTCGATTGCTCTCCGCCAGCGTGTATTTTCTCTCCGTCGTTCAGCTCCCGCATGATCTTTGACAACAATTCCACGCCGGGTCGGATGCTGTTTTTCGGAAGGCTGGTAATTCCCAGACGAAACATATTCTTATGCCCGGTTTGGTGAGCAAAATAGTCGACGACCGGCTCGATCAGCATGCCCTGTGCTTGCGCCGCTTGCACCAGACGGTCGGCGTCGAGCCTTTCAGGCCCGCTAACCCAATAAGCGGTGCCGCCGTCAACCGGCGGAATAGCAATGGATTCTGGACGATAGTGGTTCAACGCATCCCGCAGTTCAATCAAGCGTTCCTCACATGTCCGGTTCAGCCGCCCGAGCATGGCATCATAATGGCCGAGAGACAGGAAGAAGGCCGCCGTTCGCTGGTTGTTCGGAGATGGCCGCTTTGTCGTCAGGCCGCGGAGACGCCGTGCAGCGGCAATAACGTCGGCAGGGCCGACCAGATAACCGATCCGGATGCCCGGAGACAGCAATTTGGAGAGGGCCGATACATAGAGGACGCGCTCACCACCGGCCATCGCGCGCAAAGCGGGCAAAGCATCGCGA
The DNA here is from genome assembly GCA_963974765.1 of uncultured Sphingorhabdus sp. Lineage (GTDB taxonomy): Bacteria > Pseudomonadota > Alphaproteobacteria > Sphingomonadales > Sphingomonadaceae > Parasphingorhabdus. Next base: position 948,205 of record CAXBEI010000001.1, on the reverse strand, counting down.
AGATAGTTCATTTCGCACTCGAAATCGTCTTCGATGATCAGCAGATCATGTTTCTGCGCTGCGGCGAGCAACGCCTCGCGGCGCGGCATCGACAGGGTCACTCCGGTCGGGCGCTGACGGCTCGGCGTAACATGGACCAGATCGCATTCCCCTATGGTATCACTGACAACCAGACCTTCTTCATCCACTTCCAGATATTGGGTGTCGGCACCACGAAGACCAATAAGTTCGCGCATCGAGGGCAGCCCCGGTTCTTCCATTCCGATCGAAACGCCGGGTCTGGCAAAAAGCTCGGTCAGCAAATGCAACGCCTGTTGCTCACCGGCGGTAATAAGAATCTCATCGGGCTGCGCGCTTATGCCGCGACGGGGAAGCAATTTGGTACGGATCTCCTCGACCAGCATCTCATCATCGGAATCGCCATTGTCGATGGACCATTTATCGATTTCCTGGACGCCCAGCGCAAACCGACTGGCTTCGCGCCATTCGGCCACCGGGAAGAGCGAGCGGTCATAACGCCCGTCGATGAACGGATAGCGATATTTTTGCCAGTCAGGAGGGCAGCGAAACCCACCCGCAGCGCCAACCTGGGCGCGAATCATGCCGCGGGCAAAGGAAACCGTTCCATCATCACTACCCGCGTTGGCGACGACTGTCGCGACCTTGGTCACTGGCGCAGGATTATCGGCCACGAAAAACCCGCTACGCTCTCGCGCAACCAAATGACCCTCGGCCACGAGCTGTTGATAGGCGAGCGAAGTGGTGTTGCGGGAAACGCCGATCTCGCCGGCAAGTTTTCTCGAGGACGGAAGCTTTCTGCCCGGCGTCAGAACCGAAGCGTTGATCGCCTCAATGATGCGCGTACGAAGCTGAGCCTGCAGAGACAAGCTGCTCCCCGGGTCGAGCCGCAACAGTAACGCGATTGATTTTGAGTTGGACGATTTTTTAATCATGGAACAAGCGCTCGGCCGAAATGAGGATGGGACATCTTGGTTTCAAGAAGTTTCCGTTCAGCCTCGTCATAGAAACAAAAGCGGATAATGAAAATCATTGGTCAGTGATGGGGGACATACCATTCTTATCCGATAGTCACGCAGCGTCGGCTCGCCGTTGTGGAGACCCCTTCCAGCCGCGGCAGTTATAACCGGTGAAATTCGCCGTCCGATAATCGATACGATCGCGTTTATTGCAGAAACCTCGGCTTCGCTCCAGAGAGCCGGGAAGAGCCGGAGTCGGTTTCGAATTCGTCAATATAGCTCCTATCAACAATAATAGTATCTCCCTATTCCATCAAGTAACGGCGGCGTCCTGTTGTCTGACTTACTGGCTGTTTATTTTGTTAGGGCATTTTTGCTAGGCGCAAAATATTTACAGTCAGATACCTTCCTACCAAGCGCAAAAGCGCACCAAAAATTGAGGAGGGATATCGGAATGGCGAAAACCGCTTTGCGTGCAGATTTACTTTATGGAACATCCATCGTGGCGGCCATGTTGGCAGCGCCGACAGCGGCTTATGGACAGGAGGCAGCGGCGGGCACCGGTGCTCAGGCACAAAGCGGTTCCGTTGCAATCCAGCCCGGCAACAGTCTCGTTCCATCGATCTTGAATCAGGCCGCTGTCGACTCAGCCGACTCGTCCGAAGCGGAAATCAGGGAACAGTCCGGCGGACTTCAGGCGATCGTCGTGACTGCGCGTCGGCGCGAAGAAACGGTCCAGTCGATTCCGGTGTCGGTCCAGGCGATCACCGCCGAGGAAATCCAGCAGCGCGACCTGTCGAGCCTCGAAAAAATCGCCGCGGCGACTCCGAACTTCACCATTGCCCGCGCCTCCAATGGCGCCGGCGCCCAGCTCACCCTGCGCGGGATCGGCTCGTCGGCTACCTCTATCGGGATCGAACAGTCGGTCGCGATCGTCGTCGACAGCGTCTATTACGGCCAGGGCCGGATCATCAACGAGGGGTTTTTCGACCTTGCCCGGGTCGAGGTGCTAAAAGGGCCGCAGTCTCTGTTCTTTGGCAAGAATGCGACCGCTGGCGTGATTTCCCTGACCACAGCCGATCCGGGCCTGGATCCGGAATATATCGGCCGGGTCGGCTATGAGTTTGCCGCCGAGCGCGCCTTTGCCGAAGCGATTATCTCGGAACCGCTGACCGACACGCTGGGCGTGCGGGTGGCCGTTCGCGGCTCGCGCATGTGGGGTGGCTATTATAAAAATCAGCAGCAGACGATCGACTATCCGACGCTGGATGTCGCCACCGGCGTCACCAACCCGCACACTGCCGCACCGGCGGCAACGGATGCACCGCAGGAACGCGAGCTGATCGGCCGGGTCACGCTGAAATATGAACCGGACGATCGCCTGACCGCGAAGCTCAAGGTCTCCGGCAGCTATAATCGCACGGTCGGCAATGGCTGGAACTATGTCGCTACCAATTGCCCGACGGGCCAGACCGCCAATGCTCCCAATTATCCGTGCGACGGCGGCTTCGTCACGCACCAGAATGATTTTCCGCTCGACATTGCGCAGGACTATCCCTTCGCACGCGATGACGGCGGGCTGTATAATAAATATAAAAGCTGGGCGGCGACCGGATCGCTCGAATATGCGCTCGACAATGTGACGATCAGCTCGATCACCAATTATAACTGGAACAATAACAAATTTGCCTGCGACTGCGACTTTCTGAGCGCCGGCGTGTGGGCGACGGAAAATGCCACCTATCACGCTTTCAGTCAGGAATTGCGCGCGCTGACCGATTTCGACGGGCCAGTGAACCTGATGGTCGGCGCCTTGTACCAGAAGACCAAGCGCAACTTCTACCAGGCGGTGATGTTCGCCAATCTGGAAGATTCGACCGCTTCCGCGCAGAACCGTTATGTCGCCTATTCCAAAGAGTCGGAAACCGAAGGCGAGACGCTGTCCGGCTATGGCCAGGCAATGTGGCAGATCACGCCGACGCTGGAGGCCACAGGCGGCGTTCGCTATATTCATGAAACCAAGGAAAGCAGCTTCCGCCAGCCTTATGTCAATGCCGGCCTGCAGGGGCTTTTCCTGCCGGCAAGCGCGGCGGTAAATGGCACGATCTACGGCGACCAGACGTTCAACGACTGGTCCCCCGATTTCACCCTGCGGTGGAAGCCGACCGACGATATCATGCTCTACGGAGCCTATCGGGTGGCCTATAAATCGGGCGGCTTTTCGAACAGCGCAATCAACTCGGCCCTGTCTCCCGATCCCGAAAGCGATCTCACCTTCAACCCGGAAAAGGGCAAGGGCTATGAAATCGGCATCAAGTCCAATCTGGTCGACAACCAGCTGCAGGCCAATCTGACCTATTATAATTATAAATATACCGATCTGCAGGTCGACTTTTTCAACAGCGCGATCTTTGCCTATATCACCTATAATGCAGGCAGCGCCCGCAGCGAAGGCGTCGAGCTGGAGCTGGAATATGCGCCTTACTCGATCCCCGGCCTCCGCTTGCGCGGCAATCTGAACTATAATGAAGCGCGCTACGAGGACTTCATCGCCCCCTGCTATGGTGGCCAGTCTATCGCTGCGGGCTGCTCGCTGGTTGTCGGTGGCGTGCCGTCGCAGGATCTCAGCGGCAGCGCCACTTCGGCGGCGCCGGACTGGACCGGTACCATCGGCGTATCCTACGAAACCGAACTGTCGTCCAATCTGAAATTCGGCACCAATGTCGATATGCGCTATAGCGACTCCTATATCTCGTCGAGCTTCGGTGATCCGGGCACCACGCAGTCCTCCTATGCCATTCTCGATGCGGGTCTGCGCATCGGAGCGGCGGACGACCGCTGGCAGCTGGCGCTGATCGGCAAGAACCTCACCAATAAATTCTACTTCACCGGTGGTGGTACGGCCCCTTCGACGGGCTCGGGAACCGGAACGGCGGCAGCGATACCGGGCGATAATATCGGCTATGGCGCCTTCCCGCGGACGGTGACCCTGCAGGGCACGGTGCGTTTCTAAACGGCAAGTGGACACAGGCACGGCGGTCTTTGCGGATCGCCATGCCGCTTCAAAAGGAGACTGGATCATGACCTCAGCTGCACCCCGATCTGCGACATCGCCCTCCCGCGAGCAGCGCATCTCCGACATGCTCGACAAGCAGGACTGCACCGAACTGGTGCATCGCATGGCGCGGGCGATCGACCGCTGTGACGCCGAGCTGGTCGATCAGCTGTTCCATCCCGACGCAACGGATGACCACGGCAGCTACAAGGGCAGCGCCAGGGAATTCACCCCCTGGGTGATGGAAGTCCTTTCCGGCATGCACCGCACCCATCATATAGTTGGCAATGTCCTGATCCAGCTGGACGGCGATACCGCTTATGGTGAAAGCTATTTCATCGCCCATCACGCGATTCCCGCCGAGGACGACAGCGACAATTTCATGATTGCTGCCGGTCGCTATCTCGACCGTTTCGAACGCCGCGACGGCGAGTGGCGCATGGTCCATCGCGGTACGGTCTATGACTGGAGCAGCATCAGCCCGTCGACCGACATCTGGGACCGCGCTAACATGCCCGATTACAGTTTCGGCGCGCGCGGCGAGGAAGACCCCTCCTACGCCCATTTTGACCGCTAGCCCGACTGAGATATTATAAGCCGAGAACAGCAAATTTTTAGGAGAGAGCCCATGTCCAAAGTCATCAGCGAAGACCGGTCCGATGCAACCCTCAAGGCCACGACCGACAAATTGCGCGACCCTGAATTCCGCAACACACCGATCACGCCGGATCGCTATTATTCGAAAGAATGGGCGGATAAGGAATGGGAAAAAATCTGGACCAAAACGTGGCAGATCGCCGGTGTTGCCGACCAGCTGCAAAAGGCCGGTGACTGGATCACCGCCGATTTCGGACCGGAAACCATCGTCTGCATCCTCGGCGAGGATGGCGAGACCCGCGCTTTCTACAATGTCTGCCAGCATCGCGGCATGCCGCTGGTCAAAGGTGAACAGGGCAATGCCCGGGGCAAAAGACTGACCTGCCCCTATCATGGCTGGGCCTATGAATTTACCGGCAATCTCAAGGCCGTGCCCGACGAGGCCGACTTTTTGCAGGGCTCTCCATGCGGCAAGCTCAATCTCAAGCCTGTGCAGTGCACGGTCTGGGCCGGTTTCATCTGGATCAACATGGACGAGAATGCCGTGCCGCTGCGCGAATATCTCGGACCGATTGCCGAGCAGATCGAAACCTATCCGATGGACAAGATGAAGCGGACCCACTGGGTCACCGTCGAGGGGAATTTCAACTGGAAGCTGATTCAGGACAATTTCAACGAAAGCTATCACGTACCCTTCGTCCATCCGCAGACAAAATTCGTGATGGAATATTCGCATCATCACTGCCAGTTCGACCTCTATCCGCAGGGCCATGCGCATATGATCATGCCGGGCGCCGGACCGACCAAAACGCTGCGCGGCGGCGAGAAGGAAACGCTCGAACAACTTGCCGAGGAAATCCAGTTCTGGGGCCTCGATCCGGACGACTACCGCAACGGCAAGACTGGTGAAATCCGGGCGGCGCTGCAAAAAGCGAAGCGGGAACTGGGCGCGGAAAAAGGCTTCGATTTTTCCAGCTATCAGGATTCGCAGCTCACCGACCACTGGCATTATACGATCTTCCCAAACCTGTCGTTCAGCCTCAAGCCGGACGGCAATATCTGGCTGCGCGCGCGGCCGCACGAGAGTGATCCGGAAAAATGCTATTTTGACATGTGGTATATGACGCTCTTCCCCGAGGGTACCGACCGCTATTATTCGCAGAGCATGGCCGAATGGGTCGACACGTCCGTTCCGGCGCCCCACGTACAGGGCACCGTGGAAGAAGTCTCGATGGGCCCGGGCATTGATCAGGATGTCGAGGTCTGGGAAGTCCAGCAGCGCGGACTGCACTCGCGCGGCTACGAGCGTGACTATCTCGCCTGGCAGGAACGGCGGGTTCGTTTCTTCCACGAAAATCTTGAAAGCTGGATGGCGAAATAGGCCGACGGAAACAATGACGCACCGGCAGGCCCAGGGTCTTCGCCGGTGCGGATCTGGCAACGCGAACGGCTAGCCTTTCTTCGCGATGCCCTCCGCCAATATCCCATTGGCAATATCGGCAATCTGGACCGCCGATTTCTCTTCACTCCAGATCCCGTAGCGCATGCCGAGGAAAACATTCATCCCCATGATCGCCCAGGCATGAGCCTCCTCCAGTCCGCCGCGAAAATCGCCGGCGGCGGTGCCCTCCTGCAGCCGTTCATAGATACGCGTTGCCGTTTCTTCATAATGTGAACGGTAGCTTTGCGGGTCGACAAATTCGGATTCGTCGATGATCCGGTAGATTTCCTTGTGCTCGCGAGCAAAGTTCATGAACGCCTCGAGCGCCATCTTCTCCCGTTCGAGCGCGTCCTGCCATTCGGTCATTGCACCCGCGGCATGGCTTTTCACCCGCATGCTCATATCCTTGACCAGCGCGCTGAACAGCTCGTCCTTTGAATCGAAATAGGTGTAAAAACTGCCGAGCGCGGTGCCGGCCCGTTGCGTGATTCCGGTGATCGAGGCTTCGTGAAAACCCTTCTCGCCAAATTCCAGCGCCGCCGCGTCGAGCAGTTTGCGCTTGGTCTTCAACCCGCGCGCGGTGCGCGGCTGTTTGTCTTTAGACTCAGTATGTTCGGTATATTCAGTGGCCATAATGTCACGGCTAACCGCATTTCACCGGATAAGCAAATTTCTAAGTTGAATAATGGTTCAACTTTCAATATAGGCCCGACAACGACCTGGAAATGCCAGGCATATATTCAAGGAGGATGCTTTCATGAAATTTCAGCACACCGTTAGCTATGCAGCGATCATCACAGGTCTGGCGGGCGGGCTAATCGCTCCTGCCGCGGCCAATGCCCAGACATCCGAATCAGCCACTCAAGGCAGCGATGATGGCGTTATTATCGTCACAGCCCGCCGCCGCGAAGAGCGACTGGTCGACGTTCCGCTCTCCATCACATCGATCAGCGGCGACGAACTTGCCGCCACCGGCGTTCAGGATATTACCGAAATTGGCCAGGATGTTCCGAACCTGACACTGGAAGTTTCGCGGGGAACCAACACCACCCTAACCGCCTTCATCCGTGGCGTCGGTCAGCAGGATCCGGTCGCGGGCTTTGAAGCCGGTGTCGGCCTCTATGTCGACGATGTCTATCTCAACCGGCCGCAGGCTTCGGTTCTGGATATCTATGATGTCGAGCGGATCGAAGTGCTGCGCGGACCGCAGGGCACGCTCTACGGGCGCAACACCATTGGCGGCGCGATCAAATATGTTTCCAAGCGCCTGCCGGATGATGTGGCGGTCAAGATCCGCGGCACCTATGGCTCTTATGACCAGGCAGACCTGGTGGTAACCGCTTCCGCGCCGATCACCGACAATCTGCGCATCGGCGCCAGCGGCGCCCGGCTCAGCCGCGGCGGCTTCGGCGACAATCTGGTGCAGCCGGGTGTCGAAAATTACAACAAGGATGTCTGGGCCGCACGCGGCAGCATGGAATATGAAAATGACGGTTTCTTTGTCCGTCTGTCCGGCGACTATGTTCGCGATGAGAGCGACCCGCGTCAGGGCCATCGTCTGATCTCGAGCCTGCTGACCGGCGCGCCGGTTCTGGATGATGTCTATGATACCAGGGCGGGCCTGACCGTACCCGAGCAACTGGTCGAAGCTTATGGCGGCGCGTTGTTGATCGAAGCGCCTGTGTCGGACAATATCACCCTGAAAAGCATTACCGCTTACCGGAAAGACAGTTCTGCTTCCAATATCGACTTTGACAGCTTGCCTTCGGCGGATCTTGACGTCCCGGTCATTTATAAAAATGACCAGCTCAGTCAGGAATTCCAGATTCTCTACGAGAGCGACAAGCTTAACGGCGTGCTCGGTGCCTATTATCTCGATGCCAGCGCATTCAATGTCTTCGACGTTCTATTGGGAACAACCGGCACTCTTATCGGCTTGCCCGGTCTCAATGCCCAGACACTCGGCGATGTCGATACCAAAACCTGGTCGATATTCGGTGATTTCACCTATGATGTTTCCGATCATCTCAGCCTCTCGGTTGGCGGTCGCTACACCAGTGACAAGCGCAGCTCGCGGATATTGCGCACTACGTTCATCAGCGGTTTGTCCGACCAGTTTGACGGTTCCGGCATTCCGATTGCGGTGACCTCCGACTTTTCCGGCAGCGATACCTTCAAGGAATTTACCCCGCGTGCCTCGGTCAGCTGGAAGCCGGATGAGAATAACAATATCTACTTCACCTATTCGCGCGGCTTCAAGGGCGGCGGATTTGATCCGCGCGGCCAGACCAGCGCGACTCCGGACTTTAATCTCGACGGCACGGTTTCCGCTGCTGAAATTTTCGACTTCCTGCAGTTCGATCCGGAAACCGTCGACAGCTATGAACTGGGCTGGAAAAGCTCGTTGCTCGACAACCGCCTGAATATCAGCGTCGCCGTCTTCAAGGGTGACTACAAGGATGTCCAGATCCCGGGCTCGGTCGGAGTCGATACAACAGGCGATGGTATCAATGACAGCTTTGCCGGCATCACCTCCAACGCAGCCAGCGCCGACGTCAACGGTTTTGAATTTGAAGGCCGGGCACTGGTCGGCAAGGACTTTGCCGGAGCCGGCAGCCGCTTCAACTTTCACTGGGCCATCGGCTATCTCGATGCGAAATATAATACGTTCATCGATGCATTCGGCAATGATGTCGCCGACCAGCGCGTGTTCCAGAACACCCCGGAATGGACTGGCAGCGTCGGCTTCAATCTTGGCGTACCTGTCGCCAGCGGGATATTGAACCTCAACAGTTCGATTGCCTTCCGCAGCGATGCCAGCCAGTTTGAATCACCCAATCCGTTCCTCGACCAGGACGGCTTCTCACTGGTCGATGCCAGCCTTGTCTATAATGACGACAGCGACCGCTTTACGATCGGCGTGCACGGCAAGAATCTGTTCGACAAGCGCTACAAGGTTGCAGGCTATAATTTTGTAGCCGGTGGTCAGAATGGTGCACCGTTCGTGTCGACCCTGGGGCTGGAAGGCACTTTGACAGGCTTTTTCGGCGATCCACGGCGGATCTTTGTTACCGGCGAGGTCCGGTTCTAGGACGGAAAATTATGGCTGAAGACAATCGGCAGGCGGCGTCGGCATCATCCGGTCCGCCTGTCTATCGCGACCATGTCTACCGCAGCGCAGACAACCGGCTGGACCTCTATGCCCGCATCTATGACGGGGACGGTCCGCCGCTGCTGCTGATGCACGGGCTCACGCGGAACAGCGGTGATTTCGAAGCGCTGGCCGAACATCTGGCCGGACAATATCAACTGATCGTCCCCGACCAGCGCGGTCGCGGACGGTCAGACTACGACCCCGATCCAGAAAATTACACGCCCGCCGTCTATGTCGAGGATATGTTTGCGCTGGTTGACGGGCTGAAGCTCGAAAATATGGGCTTGATCGGCACGTCGATGGGCGGGCTGATGGCGATGATGATGGCGGCCAGAACGCCGGACCGTTTCAACAGCCTGATATTGAACGATATCGGCCCGGCGGTGGAAGCAAGCGGCCTCGCCCGGATCCAGTCTTATGTCGGCCAGCCGGCGGTCTTTGACAGCTGGCAGCAGGCCGCCGACCATTGTCAGGCGGTGCAGAGCGACAATATGATTGGCTTTGCCGCGCAGGACTGGATGGCCTTTGCCCGGCACACTTGCGAAGAAACCCCCGAGGGCAAAATCCGCTTCGCCTATGATCCGGCTATTTCGAAGGGCCTGTCGGGCAGCGAGCAGACCGTTGTACCGCAGGACCTCTGGCCGATGTGGGACACATTGTCCGCCCTGCCCGTGCTGGTCATTCGCGGCGCGTTGTCAGACATACTTTCCCCCGCTACCGTCGCCGAGATGAAGCGCCGGCATCCCGACCAGTTCACCGCTGTGGATATCAAAGATCGCGGCCACACACCGATGCTGGACGAACCCGGTGCGCTGGCAGCGATTGACCGCTTCTACGCGGACCTCGGCAATTAGATCCCGGAGCAGCAAAGCATGAAAAGCCGGACGACCTCACCCAATATCGCGCTCGGCATGTTGCTGCTCGTCTATATTTTCAATTTCGTCGACCGGCAGATACTGGCGATTCTCGCAGGGCCCATTCAGGACGATCTCGGCCTCAGCGACACCCAGATGGGGCTGCTCGGCGGCATTGCCTTTGCGCTGCTCTATTCGACGCTGGCCGTGCCGCTCGCATGGGTTGCAGACAAGACCAGCCGCAGCTGGGTTATCACCGTTTCGCTGGCGGTGTGGAGCGGTTTTACCGCGCTGACCGGACTGGCGCAGGGTTTCTGGTCGATCTTTCTGGCACGGCTGGGCGTCGGCATCGGCGAAGCAGGCGGCGTTGCGCCATCCTACGCCCTGATCTCCGACCATTTCCCGAGCGAGAAGCGGGCGCGGGCCCTATCCATCTATTCGCTTGGAATTCCGTTGGGATCGGCCACCGGGGTTATCGCGGGCGGTTATATTGCCGCCACCGTCGACTGGCGTCTGGCCTTTTTTGTCGTCGGGCTTACCGGCGTGCTGATCGCGCCTTTGTTCAAATATTTCGTCCGCGACAAGGTTAAAGCGTCGGTATCTGCCGACCAAACTGTGTCCCCTTACAGCTTCAAGGGCACCGTGGTTCTGCTGGCGAGAAAGAAGGCTTTCTGGTTTCTCGCCTTTGGCGCGGCTTCCAGTTCGATGCTTGGCTATGGCATTGCCTTCTGGTTGCCCAGCTTGCTGCAGCGCAGCTTTGGCCTGAGCCTGATCGACACCTCGCTGTTCTTTGGCGCGATCCTGCTGATCGGCGGCGTCGCCGGCGTATTGGGCGGCGGCATGATCGGCGACTGGCTGGGGCGGAAAGACAAAGCGGCTTACGGGCTGGTTCCAGCGGCGGCTTTCCTGCTTGCAGTGCCGCTGTTCGCCGCCGGTATCATGAGCGGCTCGGCGACGCTGGCCTTCATTCTGTTCCTGATCCCGCAGGCGCTGGCCTATTTCTGGCTCGGACCTGTCTTGTCAGCGGTCCAGCATCTGGTTCCGGCGGATGCACGGGCTACGGCTTCGGCGCTGTTCCTGCTGATCAACAATCTGATCGGTATCGGCGGCGGGATATTCTTCCTCGGTGCGCTGTCCGACAGTCTGGCACCGATCTACGGAGAAGACGGTCTGCGCTACTCGATGCTCTATTCGCTGGTCTTCTATGTCATCGCAGCAGCGCTGATGGCGCTCGCAGCCAAGCCGCTTCGCAGCGAGTGGATCGCAGAAGGCTGATCGGTCAGGCTCGACTGCCTCGTTTCGATTTCTTTAGTCGCTCATGATCGCATTATGTTTCAGCTTCTGTTTTTCCAGAGCCGCTTCAAATGCTTTCTCCAGCCTGGCCATCATCGCCGGAAAGCCCTGGCGATCGACAAAGGCCAGCGGATCCCCGGCCTTCTGACGTTCCCGCTTTTCTGCCAAGCCGGAAAATTCGGGGTGATTGCTCAGGAAGATATCGGGCTTCCAGTCTTTGGTCATCGCAAATGTCTTGCGGTAATCCGCGACTATTCCAGGATATTGCGGTGGTCCGACCAGCCGGTTGGCAGCGACCGTCGCCGAGCAGAAAATTAGCGCCTGATAGGTTTCACCGCCCTGCATGACCGGCATAGTCCAGGTCGTACAGCCACGGCTATGCCCCGGCGTGATATGCGCGGTGAGGGTTACATCGCCCAGCTTCAGCTGCTCACCATCTGCAATGATCCGGTCGACCTCGACCGGCGGTGCGTTCATCGCGCTGTCATCCTCGGAACCCAGATAGAATCCGCCTTCGAGCGCGGAGCGGTCTCCTTTGCTCGCAACCAGTTTCGCACCGGTCAGAGCCTTCAATTCGGCGAGACCACCGCTGTGATCCAGATGGGCGTGGCTGTTGAGCAGGATTTTTACGTCCTTGGGATCAAAGCCGAGCTCGCGGATCGCGTCGGCGACATATTGCCCCTCGCCCGGCATCCCGCCGTCAATCACGATATGACCAGCGTCGGTGGGGATAAAATACATGCCGAGCCCCTCGGTTCCGACAAAATACAGACCCTTCTTGCCGCTGCCGATGATTTGATAGGGTTCGACGGCGGCGTACCAGCTGGGGAAGTTTTGCTGCCAGTCAAACTGTTCCGGAATCTCGTCATCAACCAGATTGGCGATGCTATCCAGCGGCTCTGTATCAGGCCTGCCTGTTTCGGGCGGGGCCACAGCTTCATCCTGCTCCACCGGGGCACAAGCCACCAGCGTTCCTGCCATTAATCCCGCTATCCAGCGCATATCTCTCTCCTCCGTTGCATCACTTGCTAATGGGCAAAAGATGAATGCGCAATGTCCGCGCTACCGGTCGAAAAACTGCACCGTTTCCTCGTCCATCGGGAACATCAGCTCGATCCGTGTCTCTCCCGCCTTTATATCCTGCACCGATCCGAATTGGGCGATCACCGAGAAAAGCGACAGACGATTTTCACCAGCACGGAATATCGTCGGGATCACCGCCTGATTGAGGTTGATCGAACCCATGTCGACATTCTGGACCCGTTCGTGGGAGGCTAGCCGCCTGGCCAGCGCGGACAATTGCTCGTCTCCGCCCAGTTCCAGTATCTCGGTTCGCAGGCGCGAGAGGGAGAGGACCGCGACCTCGTCCCAATTTTCGATCAGGTCGAGACCCGCGCAATTGATCAATATGTCGATCAGATTGGCCGGTCCGCCGGGGCTGGCCAGCGCGAGGATCATTTGCGCGCCCTGGTTGCTGCTGACGATATCCCAGTGGCGATCAATCGCGTAGCCGGGAAAAGGATCATGATGATCGAGCATCGCGGCGATCGCCTGATTGACGGGCGCAAGTTCCGGCGCGTCATCGGAAAGACTGGGATAGACGGGCGCGAAGCCGGCTGCATTGAGCGCCTGATTGGCGGCAGGACGCGGCAATTGCAGCGCTTCGGAGAGGCGCAGCACCATCGCCCGGCTCGGGTTGGCGCGACCGGATTCGAGAAAGCTCAAATGACGGGCCGACATTTCCGCTTCAAGACTGAGATCGAGCTGGCTGAAGCGGCGCGTCTTGCGCCAGTCCTTCAATATCGCACCAAATTCCGATGGCATGAACGTCTCCCTCACCCTGTGGCTGCCTGCATCCGATAGCATGAAACGCGCCCCGTGCACTTACCCGGGAGGTAATTGTTTTCATGACTGCTGCGTGATCTAAGGGCGATGGAACCGAATGAGGAGCAGATCATGTCACCACGAGCCGCTGGCCGCTATATCCGTATCGTCGGCAGTTTTTCGATATTTGTCGCCATATTATTTGCCTTCGCCGGAGTGAATGACTTTACCGGGGCCAATGATATATTCTTCCACCTGGCATCCTCCGGTGGCAATGGCGTTGCCGGGCTGGACACGCCGGAAGCAAAAATGGCGATGGCGATCGCCGGCGGCGTATTTGCCGGCCTGATGGCCATGTATGTCTTCATCACCGCGCCGGGTGTAGAACAGGGTAGCGAGCTGATCCGCAAGGGTTCAATCACCACATTTCTGGTCTGGTTCGTTGTCGACAGCACCGCGTCGGTGGCATCCGGCAATGCGCCAAATGTCATCCCCAATATTATACTTCTGGTCGTCTATCTGGCACCCTTGCTGCTGGTGAAACGCACGGCCTGAAACGCCAGTGCGCCGCATCAAGTGCGGAGCACATTACCCCGGTGCTAGGACCGTCCGTTCACATCCTCGACCCACGGACCAAAGGGCGAATTGCCGAGCATCGCGATCTGGGTCTGGGCGCTGACCTGATTGATCGCCTGCTGCGGTTTGGGCCCTGGATGGACGGGCAGGCGTAACGGGCGCCTGCCTTGTGCCATGGCGATTGTCAGCGCAATCCCGCGGGGTACATCCATTGGATCGGTCGAACCGCCGCCGTTGCGCAGCGCGCCGTCAACTAGCTGCTGATAGGCCGCCTTGCGTTCGTCATCGGCGCGCTCCAGCATCGGTGCCGTATATTGACTGCCGTTTTCCCAGATCTTGGTCGGGAAGCCGCCGGGCTGGACGATGGTAACATCGACGCCATGCGGCACCAGTTCATACGCCAGTTGCTCGCTCATCGATTCGACTGCAAATTTGGTCGAACTATAGAACCCCATGCCCGGCACCATCACCCGGCCGAGCTGCGACGAGATATTAACGATCAAACCGGATTTCTGCGCGCGCATTTTCGGCAGAGCGGCACGAGCGACCCGCTGGTATCCCATGACATTGGTGTCGAACAGCAACTGCATCGTCTCCAGATCCTGCAATTCAACCGGCGCGCCGGTGCCGATCCCGGCGTTGTTGACGACAACATCAAGCGCGCGACCGTTCAGCCGTTCCGCTTCCGCAACAGCCTTGTTCACTGAGTCTTCCGACAGCACATCCAGTTCAAGGATAGTGATATCCAGATTATTATCCTTCGCCACCTTTGCCAGCGCATCTCCTTCGGCGCGCGGCAGATTGCGCATGGTAGCAAATACTTTCGCGCCAAGTTCGGCATAGAGTTTTGCGCCGAGATTGCCGAAGCCAGACGAACAGCCGGTGATCAACACCGATTTGCCGGTCAAGTCCGGTTTGTCAGTCAAATCGGAAATGCTCTCGGCGGCGGTCGCTGTACCGGCGGTCAGCGCCACACCGGTTGCGGCAGTTGCAGCAAGCAACTGACGGCGGTTGAGAGACGGCACACGGGTTTGCTCGGTCATTATCGGACTCCTCAATATCAGATTTCATGCTACACGATCACAATATAAGTTCCAAAAGGAAACGGAACAGCGGGAGAGCGATATGCGGATTACGAAAGCCTGCGAAGCGGTGGGAGCGATTGTCGAGGATGTCGATGTCACCAGCCTGAGCGAACAGGAATTTGCCGATATCCGGCGCGCTTTTCTCGACCATGGCACATTATTCTTCCGCGACCAGAAGCTGACACCGGACGATCATATTGCCTTTGCCAGGCGCTGGGGCGCGATCGACCTTAACCGCTTTTTCAAGCGTCGCGAGGGCTATCCGGAAATTGCCGAAGTGCTGAAGGAAGCCGACCAGCAGCTCAATATCGGTGGCGGCTGGCATACCGATCACAGCTATGATGACGCGCCTGCAATGGGATCCATCCTCTACGCGCTGGAAATCCCGCCAAGCGGTGGCGATACGTTATTCGCCGGCATGGCGGCGGCCTATGATGCGCTGGACGATGCGATGAAGGAACGGATCGGCAATCTGAAAGCGCGGCACGGCAACGCCCACGTGTTCGGCGAAGAAAGTCCCTATCGCAAGGCGATTGGCGACCGCTACACTAATGCCGATCAGGCAGGCCAGACGGCGGTCCATCCGGTGGTGCTCGCCCATCCCGAAACCGGGGAGAAGGGGCTCTATGTCAATCCGGGCTTCACGCTGGAGATCGTCGATATGGAACCGGCGGAGGGTCAGGCGTTGCTGCAGAAACTATACGCCCATATCATGCAGGACCGCTTCCACTATCGCCACCGATGGCGCGAAGGCGATCTGGCGATGTGGGACAATCGGTCGACCTGGCATTATGCGATGAACGACTATCAGGGACACCGGCGCTATCTGAACCGGATTACGATCGAGGGTGTGGCTCTGGCGTAGCGTGTGCTGCCGGGATCAGACCAAGAAGCCCAGAGCCACAAAGGCCACTGCTCCCAGCCCCAGTGAAACAAGCGTTTTGCGGCGATAGGCCTTTGCCAATAGTCCGACGATCAATCCGCCGACAATGACTAGAAACAAGCAGATGCCGGCGATCATCTGATAGGTTTTGAAGATTGCCGGACCATGGCCCTTGTGCAATTCCATCATCGCATATTGGAAGCCCGGCTTGTGCAGGGAAGCCTCCAACCCGTCGGGCGTCTGGTTAATCCGCGCAAAGGTGCGCGAGGTTGGCCGGGTGGTCATATTTCCCCCACGGCTGCGCACGCTTTCAATATCCAGGTGGATATTCTGCGCGGCGAGAATGGTGCCGATGTCCTGTTTCAGCGTCGGACTGTCCGGATCGAGCTGCGTGCCGGCTGGCAGTTCGATCGGAATATCCTCGATCGCCGGGTCGACACCTGCCAGCTTCAGCGCGCCGGTTATCCCGACCATCAGAAAGGACGGAGCCAGAAAGGCGGCAAGGAACAGATGAACCAATATCAGCAGGTTCCTGGTTTTGACTTTATTCACTCAATCTATTCCTGAACGTTTGAACCGGCTGGTCAATTTCGAGAAGCCTAGAAGCAGTTTCTCCCTGTCGGAGCAACCGATCATTTCGCCGAGCAGCCCATGGAAATGGTCGGGTTCGTGCTGTACCGCCGCCGTGGTCAAATCGAGCATCAGCATCTCGTCATAGCTTGTCTGCTGGCAGCAGGGCCGGTGCACGGCCATCGGCTCGGGCCAGCAATCATGCATCAATTCGATGATATGGGCAAAATGGCGCGCGGCGATTTCATCGCCCAGTTGCCTCACCAGATAGGGTTTCGGATCCTGGCGCTTTCTCCACGCCAGCACCGCAATCCGCATCGCGACAACTATCCGCATTTGCGCAGCGGGCAAGGCGGCGATCTTGGGGGTCGCGGCCAGCGATTGCGCAAATGCGGATATCGGCTCCGGCATCAATAGTCTGCTGATGCCGGAGCTGTCTGTGCAGCAGATTGAACGGGTTGCTTACTGGTTGCGTCCCGTATGAGCGCCCGCGCTTCCTTGACCGCGGCAGTTTCGGTTAACTTGCCGTCGGAAATCTCCGTGCCCATGGTCAACAGACGCCCGCTGATCACAGTGCCGGTGTGCGCTTCTTCCTCGACGGTCACCCCGCCACCGACAGCGATTGCGGCATCCCATTCCGCCCGCACCTGCTCCCAATAGCCTTCGGTTTTCGCCCAATAGTCATCAGCCGCGCTGACGCTATAGCCGTCGAATTTTTTATAGGTGTTGAGCACCGATTCCTGAACATAGGGTACGGCCTTGCCGTCGACCGTCTTCATTTTTATATTGTCCTGCCAGTGGATCCAGCCACCAGGCATCGGCTGATGCCGGTTGATCGCCTGATAATGGTCATAGACCGGATCGCGCACGGCATCGCGGCGGGCCAGCGGGCGCGCCGTCCAGTCGCTGGTCCAGCTGCGCAGTCCATTGACCGTCTGCCACTTGCCCAGACCGCCGTAGCGGGGGCTGTCGTCGACTTGCCAGACGGTTTGCGACCAGCTGCCCTGACGCTCTGATTTCGGCACATCCCTGTTCACCCATTTACCGGCATCGGCATAGACCAGCACTTTCGCCGGTTCATAGACCCAGTCCTGACGCCAGTGCTTGATAATGAATGTCTCGCCTTCATGTTCGGCGACCAGAAGATGTTGCAGCACGATTTCCCTGCCGGTGTCTTTGATTACCCGAACGCTTTCATGACCGCCGGAAATCTTCGCCTTGATCGGTTCATAATCGTCCCGCCAGGACGTGGTCTCCGCCATGTCGAAGCGGACTTTATAGTCTCCGGCCATCGCCAATATGTCGGCGCGGTCCTGTTCGAAGGCAGTCTGCGTTGCGGTCGCGGCAACCTGTTGCGGCTGATCGCCAGCGGCCAGAGCCGGTGACGTTGCCATTGCCAGAGCGAACAAGGCTGCTCCCAATTGTGTTGTCAGTTTCAGTTTCATGATAGTTTCTCCCCCAAGGATTAGAATGACAGGCTGATCGAAATGCTGGCGTTGCGGCCCGGCTGGGTGAACGCGTCAAGGATGTCGGACGTCGCCGCCAGTCCCCTGACATCGCTCCAAAGCGCATATTTCTGGTCGGTGATGTTGAAAATGCCCGCCCGGATCTTGGCATTTTCGGTAATCCGGACAAAGGCGGTCGCGTCGAGGATCGCCGATTCTTTCGGACGGAAACAGGTGGCGGAACAGACGCCGACCGTCTCGTTGAATTCCTTCTGCGCATTATAGCTCAGGATCACTTCGCCGCCGAAGGCTCCGCTCGGTTCGCGATAGCCGAGACCCACAATCGCATTGATCGGATCGACCGTGCCGAGCGATGCCGGTGGATTGTTCGGCGACTTCACCGTGCCATCCGCAAAGGCTATGGCAAAGCGTGCGCGGAAACCGTTATCGGCCTCGTAACTGGCCTTGGCCTCGACACCCTTGACCGTCACGTCATCGAGATTGATGAACTGGTAGATGGCCGGATCGGTTGGCGTGAAGCTGCCGCCGACCACTTCCTGGCTGATAAAATCGGAATAATCTGCGGTGAAGGCGGTCAACGACAGGCTGACAGCATCGGTAGCGTAGCGGATGCCCGCTTCGAAACTGTCGCTGGTTTCCGGGCCGAGATCCGGATTGGCCAGCGAGGAATAGCCAAAGGCGAGATTTTCGAAGAAGTTATTGACCTGGCTCGGTGTCGGCGCCCGGAAACCACGTGCATAATTGCCGAACAGACGGACATCGCCAAGTTTGACCACGGCGCCGAGCTTGGGCGATAATTTGGAGCCGTCCTGCGCGCTGGGCGTGAATCCCGGCAGCAGCGGATCGTCGGTCGGGTTCAGGTCGTAAAAATCATAACGGATGGCAGGATAGAGGGTGAAGACACCATCGCCGAATTCGATCGCGTCTCCCAGATAGAAGCCGCCCAGCGTGAAGTCGGTCTTGGGAAAAGCCCGCGTCGGGAAGACTTCGCCAAACGGTGGCTCGGTGCCGTCGCGCAGACCGGCTTGCTCGGTCTTGCTGATATCACCACCGAAGGTCAGCGTGTGCTTGATCGAGCCGGTTTCGAAGCTGGACCGGAAATCGGCGACCGCGCCAATCACTTCATTGTCAAACGTGTTCAGCCTTTCCCGATCCGGGCGCGGGGTGGCGGAGGTTGGCGTGCGCTCTTCCAGAGCAAATTGCCGGTCCTGACCATCCTGCCAATAAGCGGCGAGATGGGCATAGTCGATAAAGCCGGAGCCTTCTTCACCCGCATCATAAGTATAATCGATCGACACCCGGCTGCGTTTGGTTTCGTCCTGGGCGGTCAGATTGTCGACAATCCAACTGGGAGTCGGACCGAACAGAAATACAGGCCCGCGCCCGGACAAAATGTCGGAGGATAGTTCGCGTTCGAGATATTCACCGGTCAGTCGCAGTTTGTGCGAGCCGTTGCTCCAGACCAGCTTGCCGAGAAATGCATTGGACTTCCCGTCCTGCGGATTAGGCGTGGTGCGGGTTGCGTCTTCCGTATCGACCGTGCCCTTGTTATCAAGCTCTTCAAAATCGCGCCGGGAATAAGCCAGCATCGCCGAAAAATCACCAGCCTGTCCGGCGAGGGCCACAGTCTCGGAAAATTCCTGATCGGCCGAACTATATTGCGCTCGCGCAAAGCCGCCAAAGCTATTGCCGTCGCTGATAAAGTCGACCGGGTCAGAGGTGATAAAGCTGACCGCGCCAGATAGCCCATCGCTGCCATATAGGGCCGAGGCGGGGCCGCGGAGGATTTCGACCGACTTGATCAGTCCGACATCAGTGGCATTGCCGCGCCCGACTTCCTGCGCGCCAAAGGTAAAGCCCTGGGGAGAGCGGATGCCGTCTACTTGAATAAGGACACGATTACCGCCGATACCGCGAATGTTGAAATCTTCATTGCCAGCCCTGCCCGTGGTGCCCAGAGCCGCGCCAAAGCGCGCCGGTGCCCGGCGGACCGTTACGCCCGGTTCAAAGCGCACGATGTCGCGAACATCGGTCGCCATTTCATCGGCAATCTGTTCCTGATCGATCACCGTAACTGTAGCGGGCGCATCCTCGACCTGTACTGGCGAGCGGGTCGCCGTCACTGTGATCGTGTTGTCATCCTCGAAACCGGACGCATCGTCACTCGCGGCCATGGCCGCCTGGGAAAAGCCTAGTGCCAGAAAACTGCATGTAAGTGCAGCTCCCCGATGACGGAAGTTCGGTTTCATGAATTGTGCCCCTGTTTTATTGATAATGCGAATGATTCTCATTCTTAATTAAGGGGCTTGATCACAGACTGTCAAACGGTAATTGAAATTTAATTGAAAATGGTATCCGGTCGCGCCAGCCACCTTGTAGTTTCGGCACTAGTGGGGCAATCAGCGTGGCATGACATCGGGGATCAGGAATTTCAGCGAATGGGTTGGCCGCTGGCTGGCCTTGATCAAAACCGGACCGATCATCGCGGGGCTGCTGGTCGTTATCGCTATCGCGGCGATACAATTTGCTGCCATAGCGGGATTTGACCGGCTCGGCCTGATGGTCTTCGACAGCTACCAGAACGCTGCGCCGCGCCCGTATCAGGATGCGGGCGTGCGGATTATCGACATTGACGAGGAATCGGTCGAGCGGCTGGGACAATGGCCATGGTCGCGGACCGAGATCGCCAAGCTGACGCAAAGACTGTCCGACGCTGGCGCTGCGGCAATTGCCTTCGATATCGTCTTTTCCGAACCCGACCGGACGTCACCCGACCAGATCGCCGCGCGCTTGCCGCAAGTGGAGGGCAATGAAGATCTGCTGCGTTCGCTCTCCGACCTGCCCGACAATGACGATATATTGGCCGATAGTTTCGCTCTCGCACCGGTGGTCGGCGGATTCTTCTTGTTGCACGAGGACCGGGGTGATCCTATCGAACTGCCGACCGGCATGGCGGTACTCGGGTCACCGCCCAGCGGACAGGTGGAACAATATCAGGGCACAGTGCAATCGCTGCCGCAACTGCAACAGGCGTCGGCCGGACTGGGTTCGCTGAGCATTGTCGGTGACGCCGACGGGATTTTGCGCAGAGCGCCGCTGGTGTTTTTCCACAAAGGCAAGCTGGTGCCGTCACTATCGCTCGAAGCCTTGCGGGTGGCGCAACAGGCCGGGTCGATCCTGGTCAAGACCAGCGATGGCAGCGGCGAGACCGCTGGCGCGCCCGGAGCCATCGTCAATCTGAGGGTCGGGGATTTTGAAGTACCGACCACCGCCGCTGGCGAATTGTGGATGCACTTTAGCGAGCCGGCACCGCAGCGCACGATCCCGGCGTGGCAGCTGCTGTCCGACGATATATCGGAAGAGGAAATACGCGCGGCTGTCGAGGGACAGATCGTGTTTATCGGGGCCAGTGCCACAGGATTACGCGACCTGATCTCGACCCCGCTGAACGAGAATGAACCGGGCGTAACCGTCCACGCCCAAGCAGCGGAACAGATGATCCTCGGCGAGTTTCTGACCCGCCCCGACTGGGCACCGGGCATGGAATTTTTCCTGATCCTTTTGCTCGGCGGCGGGTTGGCGCTATTACTGCCGGGCGCGGGTGCCATGATCGGCGCTGCAATCGGGACAGTCGCGACGCTGGCGGTTGCCGCCGGTAGCTGGCTGGCTTTTGACCGGTTGCACTATTTGCTCGATCCGACATGGCCGATCATCACCTTGATCCTGGTTTACGCGGTACAAACCCTGCTGAGTTTCCGCCAAGAGGAACAGCAACGGGCCTATATCCACACCGCCTTTGACCGCTATCTCTCGCCCGAGATGGTCCGGCAGATTGCCGCCAATCCCGAACGTCTGCAACTTGGCGGTGAAGAGCGCGAAATGACGGTCCTGTTCTGCGACATCCGCGGCTTCTCCAGAATTTCGGAACAATATGACCCGAAGGAAGTGATCAACTTCCTCACCGGCTTTCTGACTCCGATGTGCAATATATTGCTGGAGAGAAAGGCGACGGTCGACAAATTTATCGGCGACGCCATTCTCGCCTTCTGGAACGCGCCGCTCGACGATCCGGACCAGTTCCGCAACGGCGCGCGGGCGGCGCTGCAAATGGTCGACAGTCTCGAGCGGCTCAACCGCGATCTGCCGCAAAAGCCGGGACAGATGTGGCCGCCGGATGTAAAAATCGGGATCGGCATGAACGCCGGCCTGTGCTGCGTCGGCAATATGGGGTCGCAGCAGCGGTTATCCTACACATTGATCGGCGACACGGTGAATATCGCGTCCCGCTTTGAAGGGCTAACCAAACAATATGGCGTGCAGATCCTGATCGGTAGCGCGCTCGCCGCGCAACTGGACGGCTTTGCCTTGCTCGAACTGGACCGCGTCAAGGTCGTGGGCCGCGATGCGTCGGATACGGTTTATGCATTGCTCGGCGACGAGACGCTCAACCGGGATCCGGCCTACCGGATACTGCAAAGCTGCCATGATGAATTTCTGACGCTCTATCGCGCGCAGAACTGGGCCAGAGCCAGCGATATCTTGGATCAGCATGAAGCGGCGTATAGCGATGCCGGCCTAGCCGTACTTGTCACCGTTTACCGCCAGCGAATCGATGAACTGGCGAAACTCCCTTTCCAAGACGGCTGGAATGGCGTCTTCGAGGCAAAACAAAAATAGCGCTGAGCCAGCAGATTGCCGCTTTTAGCAAACACCTGCTGCATTAGGGTCGACACACTCGTCACTGCCGCCGCCGGGTAACAATAGCCCGACACCCACGCCAATGATTGCCGCCGGTATCAGAGCTTTCAGAAAACCGCTTTTGCCGGCACTGGCGACTTCCGGTGCGAGCGCGTCCTGCAATTTCGACAGGCCGCTTGCCGAGAGCTTGAACGGACCAATCGGTTGCGCGCCCGGCCGGGGGATATAGGCCGCAAGAATCGGCTGATCCAGCGTCACGGTTTTCCCGGCCGCACTGACGTCTGCCAATCCGATGTCGAGATCACCGCTGCGATTGGCACCCGGTCCGCGCAGAACTACAAGCATAGCGCTGTCCTTGTCACCCTTCACGCCGTCCAGAAACGGTTCCTTCTTCGCAATTGCGACGGCCTCTTTTCCGACCACGCCGTCGAGAGCGGTTCCGCGGATACCGATGGTACCGACAGAACTGCTCACCGAGGCAGAAGATTTTTTGGACTTGCGGCCGGACATGAAGCGAAAGGCACCCTTGCTCACGGTCGCGGTGAGGGAGCGCTCTTTACCCGGATCATAGACAAAGCGGTCAATCGTCAGCCGGGCGTTGGACCCGATGGTGAGGCTGGACCGGTCGAGCAACAATATCTGCAACTTGCTCTTTTTCCTAGTGGTCAGCTGATCGCCCCACGCCAGACGCTGGCGGCGCGGTATCTTGACCGCCTTTTTGGTCGTTGCGTTGCTCATCCGGACGTCACCGACAACGGTGGCGGCGATCCCGACCTGTACCGGCGCGGAGGCAGCCGGAGCCATGGCGAAGAATAGCAGGGCCGGTGCCAGCAGGGCGGATTTGATCGACAGGGATTGAAGGGATATCATGGTCTATTCCTTGTCCGTCAACGGGCATAATTTCTTGACATCCGCCCACAATTCCGGGGCGAAATTCTTTTGCTTCAATTTTCCGATTTCGACAGCACCGCCCAGTTGATCGTCAATCTTGCACAGATTTACCGCGTGCAGCAGCCGCGCGCTGTCCGATTTGGGGTGGAGTGCCAATACCCGCTCGAGCGTCGCTATCGCCTCGAGAAATTCTCCGCGCCCGGATTGTTCCTGAGCGAAGGCAATGCCCTTCTCCTCGTCGACCGCGACTTCCGCCATCGCATCCAGTTCGGGAATTGTTTCCGCATAAACGGCGGTGACCGGCTGTGCGAAAATGAAGATCGCAGCTGCCAAGCCCTTGATATATTCTTGTTGCAAAGCCCGCTTCTCCTCTATCACCCGGATTTATAGCATAGATCCCAATGGTTTGCTATCATCACCCGCGGCCATCGTGGTCCAAAAAAGCCTGGTGTCCGAAAACTGCGCTTAGATGCGGCTCCCCGATGACGGAAGTTCGTTTTCACAAATTGCGCCCGTGTTTTCTTGGTAATGCGAAATCTCGTTCTGAACGAACGAGCTTGCTCTGCCAGACAGGATCTGTCCGGACGGGCCTGCGCAAATATAATATTCTAGGATTGGACGAATTTGGGCCGGGTCCGGTTGGCGAAGGCGACCAGCGACAGCATCACCGGCACTTCCACCAACACACCGACCACAGTCGCGAGCGCGGCGCCGCTTCCCAGTCCGAACACGCCGATCGCAACGGCCACGGCCAGTTCAAAGAAATTGGAGGTGCCGATAAGGGCACAGGGAGCCGCGACATTATGCGGTAGTTTCCAGGCCCATGCGGCGGCATAGGTGACGAAGAATATGCCATAGCTCTGGATGATGATCGGCACCGCGATCAGCGCAATCAGCAACGGCTGCGTCACAATGGTCTGCGCCTGGAATGCGAATAGCAGCACCACCGTGACCAACAGTCCCAGCACGGAAAGCGGTTTCACCCGTCCGGTAAATGCGGTTATGGCCGCCTCACCGTCGCTGGACCGGGCCAGCAAACTCCGGCGAGTCAACGCGCCGGCTACCAGCGGAATCACGACATAGAGCAGCACCGACAGCAGCAGGGTTTCCCACGGCACCGCTATATCGGTGACGCCGAGCAGCAGCGCGACAATCGGCGCGAAGGCAAAGATCATGATGATGTCGTTCACCGAGACCTGCACCAGCGTGTAAGCGGGATCGCCTTTGGTCATTTGCGACCAGACAAAAACCATCGCCGTGCAGGGCGCGGCGCCGAGCAGGATCAGGCCAGCGATATATTGCTGCGCATCATCGGGCGAAATCAGGCCGGAATATATATACTGGAAGAATAATACCGCCAGCGCCGCCATGGTAAACGGCTTGATCAGCCAGTTGACGATTATGGTTATGAACAGGCCCTTGGGCTTTTTGCCGATATTTTTGAGACTGGCAAAATCGACGCCGACCATCATCGGGTAGATCATCGCCCAGATCAGCACCGCCACCACCAGATTGACCGAGGCATATTCCAGCCGGGCGAGAATGGCGACCGCATCGGGCGCGATATTGCCGATCAACAAGCCTAGCAATATCGCGGCGCTGACCCAGACGGAAAGCCATTTTTCAAACAGACCCAGTCCCGCATCGGCGGCGGTTTCAAGCGGTTGTGTCGCCATTTTCTATACCTCGGCTTTTTCTGCGCCAATTTCTTTGAGCCGGCTCTGCAGGCTCATCTTGTCAATGCTTTCCAGCGGCAAGGCCAGAAACAGGCTGATCCGGTTGAACATCATGCGATAGGCTTCGGTAAAGGCGGCGCGCTTTTCCGCCTCGCTGCCGGTAACCGCTGCAGGATCGGCTATGCCCCAATGGGCCGTCATCGGCTGTCCCGGCCAGACCGGACAGGTCTCGCCGGCGGCATTGTCACAAACAGTGAAGACAAAATCGAGCGCGGGTGCGTTGGGTCCCGCAAATTCGTCCCAGTTCTTGGAGCGCAGTCCCGCAACCGGATGCCCCATGGTTTCGAGCAGATCGAGCGCATAGGGATGAACCTGTCCGGCCGGATTGCTGCCCGCACTCAGGGCATTGAACCGCCCCTTGCCTTCGCGCTGCAAAATCGATTCCGCCAATATCGAGCGGGCAGAATTGCCGGTACAGAGAAACAGCGCGTTATAGACCCGCTCGCTCATGACATGGAAGCTTTCGAAGGCGCGCAACAGCTGGCTTCCGCAGCATTTTGCGAGACCGCGGACAGTTCAGGTGAATCGCCGTAGACGACTGACTCGCCGTCGGTGTAAAAAGCTTCCCAGACGACACCGTCGGGGTCGGCAATCCAGCTTTTTTCGGACTGGGCATAGCAACAGGTGGTCTGCCCCTCTTCCAGCACGGGAGCGTCGGCCTTGCGGAGACGGGTGAAGACCTGTTGAAGCTCTTCGGGATTTTCGGCCTGGATGCCGAGATGCTCAATGCCCTTGGCCGCGTGATCTTCAGACGAAATCGCGAAATTGATACGCGGATCGTCGAGCATCCACTTGGCATAGTCGGTCTTTGTCACCGTCGGCTCCGCTTCAAACAGCGTGGAGTAAAATTTGATCGAGGCGGCGAGATTGTCGACACCGACATGGATGTGCATCCGTTTCATTGGCAGAGCCTTTCAAGCTGGTTGGTAATGGGTGCGCAATCCTCACCGGAACAGCAATTTTCCAGCAGGAAGGCGATCAGGCCGTTCATCACCGCGAGATTGGCGCGGTAGATTATAAGACGGCTGTCGCGCTTTGAAGAGACAAGATCCGCGCGAGACAGAATCGACAAATGCGAAGACATGGTGTTTTGCGGGACGTCCAGCCGCTTGGCTATCTCCCCCGCCGGCAGGCCCGTCGGTTCGTGACGCACCAGCAGCCGGAAAACATCCAGCCGGGTATTTTGGGCGAGCGCGCCAAGCGCCTCTATTGCTTTAATCGAATCCATATATCCATACATGTCGATATATGGATGGCTTGTAAAGCGGAAACTGGTTTATCAGCGCCTGCTTCTACTTTCCGCAGAAAATGATGATTGCAGCCTGTCGTCCTGGACAGACGCTTGTCGAACCCTGCTGCCCTCATTAGAGACAGGAATTAAATCTTCCTTACGCGATGGAAATATCGATGACCCTGAACGGCCCCGCCTCGCACAGCTATTTCTCCCAGCGGCTCAAGCTCCATTATGCCGACTGGGGCAATGAGGACAAACCGCCGCTGATCCTGCTGCACGGCGGCAAAGATCATTGCCGCAACTGGGACTGGACGGCGCAGGCGTTGCGCGACGACTGGCATATCATCTGCCCCGATGTGCGCGGCCATGGCGACAGCCAGTGGAGCACCGACGGCAATTATGCCAATATGGCGATGGTCACCGATCTGGCCCAGCTGATCCACCAGCTGGATCTTTCGCCAGTCACCATTGTCGCGCACAGCATGGGCGGCAATATCGCATTGCGCTATACCGGCCTCTATCCCGAAACGGTGCGCAAGCTGGTGGCGATCGAAGGGCTTGGCCCGAGCCCCGAATTACTCGCTGAACGCGAGAAAGTCGGCCAGCTTCAGCGCATCCGCAACAGCATCGAGGAAAAGCGCAAGGCCGCCGGCCGACAGGTGAAACGCTATCCGACTTTCGAAGATGCCCTGCACCGTATGCAGGATGCCAACCAGCATCTTTCCGACGAACAGGCCCGCCATCTGACCACCCACGCGGTGATCCGCAACGAGGATGGTTCCTATTCGTGGAAGTTCGATCCCTATGTCCAGCACTGGGATAGTATCGACCTGTCACAGGATGCCATTCACGAGCTGTGGAGCAATATCAGCTGCCCGACCCAACTCCATTATGGCGCCGACAGCTGGGCCAGCAATCCGGAGAAAGACGGCCGGATGAAATATTTCGGCGACAATGTGACGGTGAAGGAATTCCAGCAGGCCGGCCACTGGCTACACCATGACCAGTTCGAGCTGTTCGTGGAAACGTTGAACGAGTTTCTGTGATTGCTTGATCGACGTCTCGATCATTGATCATTGCTCAAGAAGACTAGTTTATACCAGCGCTTCGGATCCAGTGCGCTGTCGCCGCACGTCTTTGGATATCGCAATCAGTCGTCACCGTAATTGACCTTAATTGCGTAATTGCAGCAGATTTGCATTATGGCGCGAGGAGGCGGTCGATAGTGAACGGCGCGATATTCTATGCAACCCGATATGGCAGCACGGCGCAATATGCCGAGTGGATTTCCGCGGCGACCGGCATTGCGGCGTTTAACGTGAACAAGACCGACGCCGATCCGTCCGCTTATGACTTTGTCGTCATCGGTTGTCCGGTGATTTACCACAAGCTCCCGATCCGCAACTGGGTCAGGCAGAAAATGCCGTCTTTCGAAACCAGGCCGGTCTTGTTTTTCACCGTTGCGGGAGCGCCGGCGGGGCCAAAGCTCGACGGCTGGATCGCCGACAGCCTGCCCCAGGCGCTGATTCAGCGGATGCATCATTTTGCCCTCCGTGGCCGCCAGAATCCCAAAGACCTGTCATGGTTTGATCGCATCATGCTTGTCATCGGCGGTCTGACAAACCCGGATCGCGGCGCCGGCCGAGAAGAGTTGAAGGGCTTTGACTTTATGGACAAGCCCAGCATTGCGCCGATAGTAAAGGCGATCCAGCAACTGCAATCGCGTGATGCGGTGCGGCGAGAGGCTGATAATGATCAACCGCGACAGAAAAGAGGACAGATATGACTG
The DNA here is from genome assembly GCA_963974765.1 of uncultured Sphingorhabdus sp. Classification (GTDB taxonomy): domain Bacteria; phylum Pseudomonadota; class Alphaproteobacteria; order Sphingomonadales; family Sphingomonadaceae; genus Parasphingorhabdus. The sequence continues at coordinate 920,082 of CAXBEI010000001.1, read as the reverse complement.
CCACCCAAGCCCATACGCGCTACTCCCGTCTTTCGATTTTTCTCCATTGGGCGATGCTGCTGCTGATCACGGCAGTCTATAGCTGCATCCTGTTGCGCGAATTATTTCCCCGGGGCAGCGACCTGCGCGAAGGCCTCAAGATGTGGCATTTCATGCTCGGTCTGTCGGTGCTGGCGCTGGTGATCATCCGGATCGTCGCCCGGCTGCTCTATGCCAAGCCCCCGATCAAACCGGAACCGCCAGTATGGCAAATTGTGCTCGCCAAACTGACGCAGTTTGCGCTTTATATTTTTATGCTGGCGATGCCGGTACTGGGCTGGCTGATCCTCAGTTCCGCCGACAAGTCTATTCCCTTCTTCGGGCTGGAACTCCCGGCGCTGGTTGCGCCGGACAAGACGCTGGCGGAGCAGATCGAGGAAATCCATGAGACGATCGGCACGATCGGCTATTTCCTGATCGGTCTGCACGCGCTGGCGGCCCTGTTCCATCACTATGTGGTCAAGGACAATACGCTCCGGCGGATGCTGCCCGGAAAGCACTAGGCGCAGTTGGATGAGGGTGTTCAGGTGCCAGATTGGCGCGCCAATCCACCGGCAGTACGCCCTCACCCAGCTTCGACTAGGCAGCAAGCTGCCAAGTCTGCGCAACCCTCTCCCTGAAGGGAGAGGGAACTAAGAAATCATCCCTCGCAGTGTCGTGATCCGGTCCGCTTCTTCAGAGGGCTTGTCCTTGCGGATCCGGTGAATCCTCGGGAAGCGCATGGCGAGCCCCGATTTGTGGCGACCGCTTTCGTGGATGGAATCGAACGCGACTTCCAGCACCAGCGATTTCTTCACCTCGCGCACCGGCCCGAAACGGTTCAGCGTATTCTGCCGGACAAAGCGGTCGAGCCATTTGAGCTCTTCGTCGGTGAATCCGGAATAGGCCTTGCCGACCGGCAGCAGCTCGCCATCTTCGGTCCAGCAGCCGAATGTATAATCGGAATAGAAAGATGCCCGCCGCCCGTTGCCGCGCTGGGCATACATCATCACGCAGTCGGCGTTCAGCGGATCGCGTTTCCACTTGTACCAGTGACCGGTGACCCGGCCCGCCAGATAGGGGCTTTCGCGGCGTTTCAGCATCACGCCCTCAATCGCCGCGTCGCGCGCGCCGGCGCGCATCGCTTCCAGCGCGGCGAAATCATCGACATCGACCACGGCGGACAGATCGAAATGATCGGCATTGAGTTTCGCTACAAAGCGCTCAAGCCGCTGCCGCCGCTCGTGCCACGGCGACAGGCGCAGGTCGTCGTCCCCGTCCATCAGCAGATCATAGACCCGGACAAAGGCAGGAAATTCCTGCCGCATTTTCCTGGAGACGGTCTTACGGCCCAGACGCTTCTGCAGCGCGTTGAAACTGGCCGCCTCGCCGCCCTGGTCGGTGCCGCGCACCAGCAATTCGCCGTCGATCACGCCGTCGCGGTCGAACGCTTCGACAATATCGGGGAACGACGCGCTGATATCATCGCCGCCGCGGCTGTAGAGCCGGGTCTCGCCACCAAGATGCACCGCCTGCACGCGGATGCCGTCCCATTTCCACTCGACCGCATATTGGCCGAGATCGAGACTGTCGCCCTCGAACGGGTGCGACAGCATGAAGGGCCGAAAGAAGGGTGTCGCGGAGAGATCGGGACGGTCACCGCCCTGCTCCGCCCAATCGAACAATTTTTCATAAGGCGGATCGAGCGCGTGCCAAAGCTCCTCGACATCATCGAGCGCCACATCAAAGGCCTGCGCGAAAGCGGTTTTCGCCAGCCGCGCTGATACTCCAACCCGCATCCCGCCGACCGCCAATTTGAGCAGAGCATAGCGGCTGTTGCTATCCAGGCTGTCGAGCAAAGACGCGACAATGTCGGGAGCGGTCGCACGATTGGCGGCGGAGAGCGCCTGCACCACTTCGTCGATGCTCGGGTCGCCCTGCTCGCGGCCTTCCGTTTCGGGCCAGACCAGCGCCACAGTCTCTGCTGTATCGCCAACATGATGGCGCGACAGACGGAACAGTTCCGGATCGATCCGAGTCCCGGCCAGATTGCGGATGGTGGCGGATTTTACCGCCGGAAAGTCGAGGCTATCGGTCAAAGCCGCCAACGCCCAGCCGCGATCGGGATCGGGTGTTTCGCGCAAATAGGTTGAGATCGCCGCCAGTTTGGCGTTGCGCGACCGCGTGTAGACCAGACTGTCGATCAGGGCGGCAAAGCGGCGCATCAGCCATCGTCCCCTTCTTCGCGCCCGACCATCGCCAGCGCCCGCGCCTTGATCTGGTGCAACTCGCACCAGCGCAGCAGCCCGTCTTCGCTGCCATGGGTGATCCAGGTTTCTCTGGGTGCCAGTTCGCGAATGGTGCCAGTCAGTTCATCCCAGTCGGCATGGTCGGAGATGACCAAAGGAATCTCGACCCCGCGCTGCCGCGCCCGCCCGCGCACCCGCATCCAGCCCGACGCCATGGCGGTCACCGGATTGGGCAGCCGCCGGCTCCATTTTTCGGTCAGCGCCGAGGGCGGAGCGATGATGATCTGTCCGCGCATCTCGTCCTTCGGTGTGCCCATCACCAGCCGCAATTCACCCAGCGAGACGCCAAGTTCTTCATAAAGCTCGCACATCCGGACCTGCGCCCCGTGCAGATAGACCGGCTTGTCCCAGCCGGCGCGGCGCAACTCGGCAATCACCCGCTGCGCCTTGCCCAGCGCATAGGCGCCGACGAGGATGCTGCTGTCCGGTTCGGCCTCCAACCGGGCAAAAATCTTGGCGATTTCGCCCGCGATTGGCGGGTGCTGGAACACCGGCAGGCCAAAGGTCGCCTCGGTAATAAAAATATCGCAGGGCACCAGCTCGAACGGCGCGCAGGTCGGATCGGGGCGGCGTTTATAATCGCCGGTAACGACCACCCGCTCGCCCTGATATTCCATCAGCACCTGCGCCGAGCCCAGCACATGGCCCGCCGAATGCAGGCTGAACCGCACGCCGCCGCGCTCGAACCCGTCGCCATAAGCGATCGGCCTCCCCGCCTCGGTACCATAGCGCAAGCCCATGATCGCCAACGTCTCCGGCGTGGCCCAGACATCCCCATGCCCGCCGCGCGCATGATCGGCGTGGCCATGGGTGACCACGGCGTTTTCCTTGGGCACAGACGGATCGATCCAGACGTCGGCAGGGCGAACATAAATGCCCTGCGGATGCGGCTCGATCCAGTGTTTCGCTTTTGCCATGGTGTAAAAGCGTATTGGTGCGGGAAAGGTTCCGGTCAAGGGTGGGGGGGGGCTTTCAATCAGCCCCTCCTCTTTAGAGGAGGGGTTGGGGTGGTGGCGATGCGCCATCTTTCTTCTCCCGTGAGGGAGAAGGATACGGAGCCTTATTCGCGTAGCGGATTAGGCCCAGTTGGATGAGGGTGTTCGGCTAGTGGATTGCCGTGCCACCGTCGTGCCGTACACCCTCACCCAGCTACGACTAGGCAGCAAGCTGCCAAGTCTGCACAACCCTCTCCCGCACGGGAAAGAGGCTGGCTCAGGCCTCAGTGGCTTGAAACCGTCAGACCACTGCTCAGACGAGCGAAACCACCCCAACCCCTCCTTTGAAAAGGAGGGGCTAAAAATAGCGTTTGTCCTGAAGTGAGAGACCGGTCATCGCGTTATTCCGGTAGTGCGCTAATTTATACTAGCGTCTGGAAATACCTGCACTTTCGACATAGTTCAGTTTTGAACTACCCCATGAGATCTGAAAAGCGAAATTCAGGCCAAGATCCATGGAATACAAGCTCCCTATTCTCTTCAATATCTGCTTTGAATAACGAGATTTTATGATTTTTTGGGAGTGTTAGCTTTTCTAATATATCATTATACAAGGGCCCTTCCCGTGAAATAGGATATCCGGCACCCTCATCATTTGGTCGATTTATTAGTCGGCCTGAGCCATCATAAGCTGCTTCACCAAACGAAACACCGTCTTCTTGATTACGTTCTATAAAGAAGGAGTCTCGCGCTCTCTTCATATCAACTGAGATGTTGATATCAGACTTGGTCAGCAACGCCCTTTCAATAGGGTTTAGGCACGAAAGCCCTTCATAGAAATCAATTTTTCCGCCATCAACTATGTTGCAGTATATCTCTGCTACAGTCTCGATTTTTTCCAAGTAGAACTTCAATGCGCAATTTATCAATTCATTGCCGAGGTTTGACTTGAAAACAAAATACATCTTAATATCCTGATACTGTATATATCGATCACGCGACTACGGTAACAGTGTCCTTTTGGAAATCCCGAGATCCAAAAACCTTCACATTCCGCACCGCACCTCTTTCCTACATCACGCCACCAATGCTAAAACTCTGGCATGACCCAAACACCCTCATATCCGTCCCAAAACCCGCCCATGCGCCGCTTTTATCAACCCCCTAATTTTCAATTCTATAACCCTGTAAAGTGTGTAAAGTTTGAAATATAATTTCACGCCCCGCCTCACACTATGTGACCCCAATGTGATCTTTCCCCTAGACGCATCACATTGCAATGTGATAATCGATTCGCAACATCACATCACAAAGGCGAGTCCATGAGCAAAATCCTGATCGAACAACTGATCGAACTGATCGAATCCGGCAAGGAAACCCGGGCGGGGCTGGCACGGGCCGCCGGCCTGCACGCCAACAGCCTGCGCAGCCTGGGGCAGGATGACTGGAACCCGACGGCCGAAACGCTCGGCAAGCTGGAGACCTATCTGGCGCGCGGCGCCAGCGGCGTGATGGCGACCCCGGAAGAAATTATCAACGAAGCGCGCAACGGACGGATGTATATCCTGGTCGACGACGAAGATCGCGAGAATGAAGGCGACCTGATCATCCCGGCGCAGATGGCGACCCCCGATGCGGTCAACTTCATGGCCAAATATGGCCGCGGGCTGATCTGTCTGGCGATGACGCGGGACCGGGTCGAGGAACTGGGCCTCGACATGATGAGCGCCAACAACCGCGGCGCTTATGAAACCGCCTTCACCACCTCGATCGAGGCACGCGACGGCGTCACCACCGGAATCAGCGCCGCCGACCGCGCGCGCACCGTGGCGGTTGCGATCGACCGGACCAAGGGCAAGGACGAGATTGTCACTCCCGGCCATATCTTTCCCTTGCAGGCGCGCAATGGCGGCGTGCTGGTTCGTGCCGGCCATACCGAAGCGGCGGTCGATGTCTCGCGGCTTGCAGGCCTCAACCCGGCTGGCGTGATCTGCGAGATCATGAAGGATGATGGCGAGATGGCGCGGCTCGATGATCTGATCGAATTCGCCCAGCATCACGGCATGAAAATCGGCACCATCCGCGATCTGATTGCCTATCGCCTGCGCCACGACCATCTGACCGAGCGCCGCGAAGAAGCGCGCTTCACCAGCCACTGGGGCGGCGAATGGAATGCGATCACTTTCTATAATAGCGCAACCGAGAGCGAGCAGATCGTGCTGCAGAAAGGCCATGTCGATCCCGACAAGCCGACTCTGGTGCGGATGCATGCGACCACGATCTTCCCCGACCTGTTCGGGCAGGATACCGGCCGCGCCAATATGCTGCAGGAATCGATGAAGATCATCGGCGAGGAAGGGGCTGGCATCATCGTCTTCATCAGCCCACGCGTACCCGATTTTTATTCGGGACAAGTCCGCAGCCTTGGCGGTGGCAAGCCACCACAGATGGACCAGTTGCGCGACTATGGCGTTGGCGCACAGATACTCAGCGAACTGGGTGTCCATGATATGGAGCTGCTGACCAATACCAGCCATGATATGGTCGGGCTCGACGCCTTCGGCTTGCGGATTGTCGGACAGCGGGCGGTACCGGCCGAACATGCTGGCGAAGAAGGCAAAGAGCTGGAGAGCGCCTGACTGGCTCGTCATCCTGAATTTATTTCAGGACCTCCATCGAACATCCACCATATCCTGAAACAAGTTCAGGATGACGAAACAGAAAGACAGATAAAATGGCAAAATTCCTGATCGTCGAAGCGCGTTTTTACGACAATTTGAACGACATGCTGATCGAAGGCGCAACCGATGCGCTAAAAGCGGCCGGTCATGAACACGAGGTCATCACGGTACCCGGCGCGCTGGAAATTCCGGCAGCCATATCCATGGCGATCGACAGCGACCTATATGATGGCTTTGTCGCGATTGGCGTGGTGATCCGCGGCGAGACTTATCATTTCGAGATCGTGGCGGGTGAAAGCGCGCGCGGCATCATGGCGCTGACCATGGACGGCGCGGCCATTGGCAACGGCATTATCACGGTGGAAAATGAAGAACAGGCGCTGGCCAGGGCGGACAAGAGCCGCAAGAACAAGGGCGGCGAAGCGGCGCAGGCGGCTATCGCAATGTACGAATTGGGAATGAAGTTTACCGCCTGAAATGACAGCGGGCCCGATCACTCGTGCCCGCTGTCTCTATAATATAAGGCGTTATTCGGTGCCGGCAATTGCGGCCTTGAATTCGTCTTCGGTCATCGTGATGGTGACACCGCCATCGGCCTGGGTCATGAAGGCCGCAACGGGCAGTTTCACTGCCTGGCCGTCATGATCGACGGTCACATATTCGGCGTCTTTTGCCTCAATAGTACCAATCACCGCCGCTCCGGTTACGGATTTAACTTCGGTGCCAGGGGTCAGACCGGCCAGCAATTGTGCTTTGGCATCCGCAGCCGCTTTTTCGACGGCGGTATCCAGATCAAGCTTTGTCATCGTGATCGACAGGCCGTTTTCTGCCTTGGCAAAAGCCTCAGGCGAGAGCGCAGCCTTGTTTTTGCCGGTATCGAGAACCACGGCTCCGCCGGCGACGGACTCTACCGTACCCACTTCACCGCCATTGGGGCCAAAAACCTTCATGCCGGCCTCGACTTCGACAGCCGGAGCGGCATCTTGCGCCAGGGCCGGGGTAGCCGCGAGCAGCGCAGCGCCAGTCACGAGTGTCAGAAAATTCTTCATATTTTACTCCTTGGAATTACTAAAAATGGCATTTTTCATACAGGACGCTGGCTAAAAAACGACAGCCAGTTTTGTTAAGGCGATTGAGGCGAGACGACGCATGGGCAGGATGAAAGACAAATATGCCGCTATCGGCCATGAAAGGCCCGCTCCAGAGGAGCCAACCCAAGCGTCGGTCGCAGCACCAATCAGGCCGCTTTTTGGGTGCGTTTGTGCAGGCCTTCCCGGACCTCCTCGATAATCTTGGCGCTGAACGCGTCGAGGTCACCGGGATTGCGCGACGTAATGAGGCCGTTGTCGACCACCACTTCGCTATCCTCATATTGGGCGCCGGCGTTGATCAGGTCGGTCTTGATCGAAGGATAGCCGGTGACCTTGCGGCCCTGCACCAAGTCCGCCTCGATCAAGAGCCACGGGGCATGACAGATGGCGGCAATCGGCTTGCCGGCGTTGAAAAAGGCCGTCACAAAATCAATCACCTTGCCTTCTACGCGCAAGATGTCCGGATTCATCTGCCCGCCGGGCAATACAAGTGCGTCAAAATCGCTTTCCCTGGCCTGGTCCACAGTCATGTCGACCGCGATGCTCTCACCCCAGTCTTTTTCGTCCCAGCTTTTGATCGAACCGGATTCCAGCGACACGATGGTGATATCTGCTCCGGCTTCAATGAGCTGCTTTCTTGGTTCAAAAAGCTCCGATTTTTCAAAACCGTCGGTGGCGAGAATTGCTATTTTTGCGTTTGAAATGTTCGTCATTTCTGTTGTCCTTTCGTTGGGGGTCATGAAAAGTCTACGCGGCGGGAAGCGGATTGGTTCCGCTTTTCCGGAAGCCGGCTCCAGCGTTTTCTGGCGGACCGCTGCTGTTCATTATCTATAGGCATCCATCTATAGGCATCCGTTTTTGTCCGGATTTTTCCTCCGCCTAAACGGAACCAAATGCAGGTCGAGACGTAATCATTGTCAGGCACCGCGCTCCGCCAGTTCGTCGAGCGCACCGGAAAGAAAAGGAAGAAAATATGACTATCCAAACCGGAGACCTTCGCGAAATGAAGACCGACATCAAAAAGGTAGACAGAGCCGAGATGGCTGAAAAGCTGGGGAAAACTCTGGCCTCCACCTATGTGCTTTATCAGAAGACCCAGTCTGTTCACTGGAATGTGACCGGCCCGCAGTTTCTCGGTATCCACAAGCTGACCGAAGGCCAATATGAAGATCTGGCTGCCTCGATCGATGAAATCGCCGAAAGGATCCGGGCTCTCGGCGCGAAAGCGCCGGTTGGCCTGTCCACCTATATCGAGAATAGCGCGATCGAAGATCAAGTGGAATATGGCGATGTCAAAGCCATGCTCAAGCAGCTGTCGGGCGACACAATCACCGTGGCTAACCAAATGCGGGAATTCGTGAAAACCGCGGAAGATGCCGATGATGTTTTCACGGCGGATCTGCTGACTGCGCGGATCGGTGTGCTGGAAGAATCATCGTGGATGCTCTCGGCCAGCATGTAATCCGTACCCGCCATTAAAATTCAGGAAGATCAGGAAGACCTATGAAGAAACAATTGGACAAGACCAGCGCCCGTCAGGGCTTTACCACCCGCCACATGATCATCGTGCTGGGCGTATCGACTCTGTTGGCGGTGGTGGCGCTAGCCGCAGTTACGGGATTTTTCTAAACCAGTTTCAAGGTTGCAAGTGCGCCTTGCCCGCTTCTGCTTTGGCAGAAGCGGGCTTTTTTATTGGCTAGACGATCGACTGATTGCCATTGCCCTCATTTCCTGCCGGAGGGCCTGAATTTCTGCCAGTATCTCATCCCTCTGGGCCGCTTGCTCCTCGTCCGCTTCCTCGTGCATCGCATTGACGATGATCGCAATAAACAGGTTCAGCACGACAAAACTGGTGACCAGCACGAAGGGCACGAAAAACGCCCAGGCCCAAGGATAGACTTCCATGATCGGGCGAACGATACCCATCGACCAGCTTTCCAGCGTCATGATCTGGAACAGCGAATAGAGCGAGGAGCCGATCGACCCGAACCATTCGGGAAAGGCTTCGCCGAACAACTTTGTCGCCATCACCGCTGCGATATAGAAAACCAGGCCGAGCAAAATAATCACCGTTCCCATCGACGGGATTGCCGCAAACAGCCCCTGCACCACCTTGCGCATTTTGGGCATCGCCGAGATTAGCCGCAGGGCACGCAATATCCTGAGCGCGCGCAGGACCGAGAGACTTCCTCCCGTAGGCAGCAACGCCACCGCGACAATCACAAAATCGAAGATATTCCAGCCGTTTTTGAAAAAACGCGTCCGGTAGACAAATAGCTTGAGCAGGATTTCAACAACGAAAATCCCGATCGCGACAGCGTCTATTGCGCTCAAGAAAACCCCGAACCGCTCGGTCAGCAAAGGCGATGTCTCCATCCCGATGACGATTGCATTGATGACAATCACCGCCATGATCGCATTCTGGAAACGCGACGATTCAATCAATATCCGAAGTCTTTCGATCACAAGCTACCCTCATTGACAAATGCTGCTATTTGCAACCCGGGATCATTTGGTCGCGTAGCCGCCGCCAATCAAGACAAGCTTTGCGTTGCCAGCGATAGAATATTGCCGACTGTCAGGCTTGGCTATTCCGGCTTCACCAGCTTCAATATGAACCGGTCGGTCTTGCCGCGCGTAGCCGGACCGAAGACATTTTTCCTGTGATCATCGTCCGTGCCGGCGAGCAATTCGTCATTGCGTTCCACCGTGAACCCTGCGGCTTCCGCCGCTGCAACTGCCAGGGCCGGATCAATCCGGTGATGGGCTTTGTTGTCGCCATCGGGATCGCCGGCATGATCGATCACGCCGAGCACCCCGCCCGGCTTAAGCTTCGCCTTCAGCGCCTGCAGCATCCCGATCGCTGCCGGGGCACCGAAACCATTGTAGACATCGTGGAAATTGAGCGCTGTTATCGCAACATCGATACTGCCATCCGGCACGCCTAGATCGGCGATCTCGCTGTTGAGGCGTTCGATCTGCGGCAGGTTATTGGCCGCCAGGCGCGCGGTTATTTCCGTTTCATAAGCGCCGTCTCGCAACTGCAGCGCTGCCGCCGGGTTCTGCGCATAGACCTTGCCTTCCCGTCCGGTCGCAATCGCCGCCGCGACGCTATACCAGCCGCCAGAAGCGATCAGGTCGAGCACGACATCGCCTGTTTCCAGACCAAGAAAGGACAGTACTTCTGCTGGTTTGCGGCTGGCATCGCGGGTCTTGTCTTCATCCGACCGGCCTGCTGCAGCGGTCAGCGCAGCCTTGGTGATGGCAACATCAATGGCTGTCCTTTCACTAGCTTCATGATGCTTGGCCAATAACGGCAAGGGCGCAAGGGTGGTGGTTACAAGACAAATGGCCGATAATTTGAGCAATGCTATTTTCATGGCGGCTCTCCTCTCCGGACAATGTTCATCAACCACGGAATTTGGTCAACCATTATGCGATAGGCCTCGCCTCTCTTGCTCCCGGAAATTGCGAACAGGCTTGACCAAATTCGTCTGTTCTATATTTTAGAACAAATCATGAACAATATCGATTCGGATTCGGACGGGGCTTTCGGGCTTCCACCGGACACCCCTTCTGCTGTGCCTCCGGCTACACCAGCAAAGCCCTCTGTCTTGCGGGCGCGTCTTGCCAGGATACTGGCGACGTCTGGCGTGAGGACAGCGGAGGATGACGGCACTCCGTCGCATTTCAGTTTCGGCGTCGACCGGATCGACACGGCCTTGCGCGGCAATGCCGGGGTCGATGGCCTGCCGCGCGCGGCGCTGCATGAACTGCACGCGGCGAGCAAGGATGACCGGACCAGCACAGCGGCGATGGCGCTGCTGATGGCGCAGCGTTGTCAAATTTTGGGTCAGGATAGACGACCGATATTGTGGATCAGCGAAAGCGGGGAAGCCAGACGGCAGGGCCGGCTCTATCCACCGGGGCTGGCAGAATTGGGCATAGACCCCGACAGTATCATCCATGTCGATGCGCCGGATAGCATCGCGGCGTTGCGCGCGGCCGCCGACGGCGTGCGATCTTCGGCCATGGCAGCGGTGATCATCGAACTGGCGGGCAAGAAGCCCAAGGGCCTCGACCTGACCGCTACCCGCCGCCTGTCGCTGTCGGCGCAGAAATCGGGCGTACTTAGTCTGGTCCTGCGCTCCGGCAGCGATCCGGGAAATCCCTTGCCAACCGCTGCCTTCAGCCGCTGGTCAGTGGCTGCGGCGCCTTCCCTCGCGCTGGAGGCCAATGCTCCGGGCCATAGCGCTTTCGATATCACCCTGCTGCGCCACCGCAGCGGTCTTTACGGGCTGAGCGCCCGACTGGAGTGGAACCGTGACCAACAAATCTTCCGCGAGCAGCCAGAGAACAAAGGCGCGCCGGACACTGGCGCTGTCCCTGCCCTGGCTGCCGTCCGAGCGGATCATCCGGGCACACGGGCCGCCTGACCATCCCTTTGCGCTGACCGAAAAGATACGCGGCGCGATGGTGATCATGGCGGCGGACCGGCAGGCCGTGTCTCTGGGTCTCGGGCCGGGGATGAAGCTGGCCGACGCGCGGGCCCGGGTGCCGGATCTACTCGCCTTTGACCATCAGCCGCTGTCCGACGCGGACCTGCTGTCGCGGCTGGCGGAAGCCTGCGAGCGCTACACGCCGATGGTGGCGATCGAACCGCCTTATGCGCTGATTCTCGACATTACCGGCGCGGCGCATCTCCACGGCAATGAGGAAAGACTGGCGCAGGATGCCGAGGACCGGCTCGACGCTGCTGGCTATAGCAGCCAATGGGCCTTGGCCGGAACCGCAGATGCAGCGCTGGCACTGGCGCGACATGGCCTGAAGGAAGGCGCGGAAGCACAGCTACCGGTAGCGGCGCTGGCCATGGACGAGAAGACCCACCAGTCTCTGGAACGGGCGGGACTGTACAAGATCGGCGACCTGGCCGAGCGGCCGCGCGCCAATCTGGCGGCGCGGTTCGGGATGGAGCTGACGGTGCGGCTGGACCGGATTCTGGGACTCGAAGACCGCCCGATCGACCCGCTGCGCAGGATTGGCAATGTTGTCACCGAACGCCGCTTTGCCGAGCCGCTGACCCATATTGACGGCGCGCTGACCTGCCTGTCGGAGCTATTCGCCGAGGCCTCCGAGCGGCTAAACGAGCGCGGTCAGGGCGCGCGGATGATCCGGATGATGCTGTTCCGCTGCGACGGCGATGTCGCGCGGCTCGGTCTGGAAACCGGCGCGCCGACCCGAGATGCAGCTCTTTTCAAACGCCTGCTGCGCGAACGGATCGAGGCTCTCAATGACGAACTCAACCCCGGTTTCGGTTATGATCTGATCCGGCTGAGCATCGTCGCTTCGGACGTGCTGGCACCCCAACAATTAAGACTCGAAGGCGGCGAGGATCGCCAAGGTGACGAAGTCGCTCTGGTCAGCCAGCTCAGCACAAGACTGGGCCGCGACCGGGTGCAGAAATTTGCTCCCGCCGACAGCCATATCCCCGAACAGGGCCTGCTCGCACTGCCCGCGCTCAATGCTCCGCCGCCCGTACCATGGCAGAGACTGTCTCCCGACAATCCGCCGATGCGGCCTTTGCACATGTTCGACCCGCCGCAGCGCGTGCAGGTGATTGCCGAGGTCCCGGACGGCCCGCCCTATCGCTTCACCTGGCGACGCAAGAGCCATCAGGTGATCCGCTATGAAGGCCCCGAGCGCATCGCCTCGGAATGGTGGCAGCGCAAGGACGGACAGCAGCCCGGCAAGGGCGGCCTGACCCGTGATTATTACCGCGTCGAGGACGCCCGCGGCCGACGCTACTGGCTGTTCCGCCACGGGCTTTATGGCGAGGAGAAAGCAAACCCGGACTGGTATGTACATGGGCTGTTTGCGTAGGAAACCTTCTCTCCAAGGGGGAGAAGGATACGGCGCCTTGCTTGCAAAGCAAGCTAGGCAGAGTTGGATGAGGGGGTTCGCAGAATCGATAGAGTGGAGCACCCTCATCCAGCTGCGACTAGGCAATAAATTGCCAAGTCTACGCATCCTTCTCCCTCAAGGGAGAAGGACATGAGCTTCGCCGAACTCGCCGCCTCCACCCATTACAGCTTTCTACACGCGGCCTCCTCACCCGCCGACATGGTGATGCAGGCGATGGCGCTCGGCATGACCGGGATCGGCATAGCCGACCGCAACAGCGTCGCCGGCGTTGTCCGCGCGCATGCCGCGCTGCGCCGGGCGCATGAGGATGCGGCAGAAGAAGGGCTAACCCTGCCGGATTTCAAGCTGATCGTCGGATCGCGACTGGTTTTTGCCGATGATACGCCGGAGGTGATTGTCTATCCGCGCAACCGGCGCGGCTGGGGGCGGCTGACACGGTTGCTGTCGACTGGAAATCTGCGGGCGGAGAAGGGGGATTGTTTTTTATATCAGGCGGATTTGCTGGAGTGGTGCGGCGAGGATTGGGCGCTGATCATCCTCCCTGAAGCGTCAGCTTTGGGGAGGGGGACCGTCAGCCAGAGCGCAGCGGCGGCTAATGGTGGAGGGGTTGGTGACGGGATTGCTACATTAAGGGCACCCCTCCACCATCCTTCGGATGGTCCCCCTCCCCCCGCTCCGCGCGGGGAGGAAATATTTCGGCAGCTCCTCTCTCTTACCCCCCATATCTGGCTGGGCGCGGCCATGCCGCGCTCGGGCTCGGACAAGCGCCATCTCGCCAGACTACACAGCCTTTCCGAAGCGACCGGCATCCCCTTGGTCGCCACCAACAACCCGCTTTATGCAACACCCGAGCATCGCCCGCTCCACGACATCCTCACCTGCATTGGGGAAAAGACCACAATCGGCAAAGCGGGAAAATTGCTCGCCGCCAATGCCGAGCGGTTCCTCAAGCCCGCGGCAGAAATGGCGCGCCTGTTCCGGGACTATCCCGACGCCATTGCCGAGACGCAAAAGCTGCCCGAACTGATCGATTTCACGCTCGACGAGTTGAGCTATCACTATCCCGAGGAGCCGGTACCCGAAGGCTGGACGCCACAGGGATGGCTCGCTCACCTGACCTGGACCGCCGCCCATGCGCGGCACGGCGAGACCCTGCCCGAACGGTTGCGCGCCAAGGTCGAAGAGGAATTACGGCTGATCGAAAAGATGGAATATGCGCCCTATTTCCTGACCGTCCACGACATCGTCAAATTTGCCCAGGAGCAGGGAATACTCTGCCAGGGGCGCGGGTCGGCGGCGAACAGCGCGGTCTGCTATCTGCTCGGCATCACCTCGGCCGATCCGATGGAACATGATCTGCTCTTTTCGCGCTTCATCTCAGAAGAGCGCCGCGAGCCGCCGGATATCGACGTCGATTTCGAACATGAGCGGCGCGAGGAAGTGATTCAATATATCTACGCGCGCTATGGCCGCCACCGGGCGGGCATTGCCGCGACCGTGATCCATTACCGCTCGCGCAGCGCGATCCGCGAGGTCGGCAAGGCGCTGGGCCTGTCGGAAGATATTACCAGCCGTCTGTCGAGCACCGTCTGGGGCAGCCATGGCGGCAAGGCGCCCGACAAGCGCTTTGCCGAGACCGGCCTCGACCCGGACAATCCGGAAATCCGGCGGCTTGGCGATCTGGTGCAGCAGATCCTGCAATTTCCCCGCCACCTGTCGCAGCATGTCGGCGGTTTCGTGCTGACCCAGGACCGGCTCGACGAGACCGTGCCGATCCACAATGCGGCGATGGACGACCGCACCTTCATCGAGTGGGACAAGGATGATATCGACACGCTCGGTCTGATGAAGGTCGACATTCTCGCGCTCGGCATGCTGACCTGCATCCGCAAGGCGTTTGATATGCTGGAGAGCATCAACATCCTCCCTGAAGCCTTGGCTTCGGGGAGGGGGACCGTCAGCCAGAGCGCAGCGGCGGCTGATGGTGGAGGAGCCGGCGGTGGAGTCGCTGAGCCCCTCCACCATCCTTCGGATGGTCCCCCTCCCTGTACTGCGCACAGGGAGGAAAGAAGGTGGACCCTCCAGAATATCCCGCACGAAGATCCGGCAACCTATGACATGCTCTGCAAGGGCGACAGTATCGGGGTGTTCCAGGTCGAGAGCCGGGCCCAGATCAACATGCTGCCACGGCTGAAACCGCGCGAATTTTATGATCTGGTGATCCAGGTGGCGATTGTCCGGCCCGGTCCGATCGAGGGCGAAATGGTCCATCCCTATCTGCGGCGGCGCTCGCGGCTCGAGAAAGTGACTTTGCCCTCGCCGAAACCGCCGCATGATCCGGATGAACTGAAAGCGGTGCTCGGCCGGACCTTCGGCGTGCCCCTGTTCCAGGAACAGGCGATGAAGCTGGCAATCGTCGCCGCCGATTTCTCGCCCGCCGATGCCAACCGGTTGCGCCGCGCCATGGCGACCTTTCGCAATGTCGGCACGATCCACCATTTCGAGGCAAAGATGATCGAGGGGATGACCGCCAAAGGCTATGATCGGGATTTCGCCGAGCGTTGCTACAAGCAGATTCAGGGCTTTGGCAGCTATGGTTTCCCCGAAAGCCACGCGATCAGCTTTGCCCGGCTGGTCTATGTCTCGAGCTGGATCAAATGCCATCACCCGGCGGTGTTCGCCGCCGCCTTGCTCAATTCGCAACCGATGGGATTCTATGCGCCGGCGCAGCTTGTCCGGGACGCGCGCGAGCACGGGGTGGAGGTACGGGAGCCGGATGTGAACCATAGTGAATGGGATAATCGGGTGGAGAGGAACTCTCCCCTCCCGCAAGCGGGAGGGGGATATCTCCCTCCGCATCGGCCTGCGCCAGATCGACGGGTTCCGCGAAGCCTGGGCCGAACAGATCCTCGCCGCCCGCCCGTTCCGGACGATCGAGGAACTCGCCCACAAAGCGAACCTGCCGGCCCGCGCGCTGCGCCTGCTCGCCGATGCCGATGCCTGCCGGTCGCTGGGGCTGGACCGTCGCAAAGCCCTGTGGGAAGTACGCCGCACTCCGGTCAATACATTGCCGCTGTTCGAGGCTGCACAGGCGAAGGAACTGGGGCAGGAGCAAGACGCCCGCCTGCCCGCCATGACCAAGGGCGAACATGTGGTCGCCGATTACCAGAGCGTACGCCTTTCACTCAAGGGCCATCCGATGGAATTCCTGCGCGAACGCTTGCGGGAAATGGGCGTGCTCAGCTGCGCGGAACTGGCGCGCGCCAAAAACGGCTCACAGGCAAAAGTCGCCGGCGTCGTGCTGATCCGCCAGCGGCCCGGCAAGGGCAATGCGGTGTTCATCACGCTCGAGGATGAAAGCGGGGTCGCCAATCTGCTGCTCTGGGCCAGCCGGTTCGAAAAGATGCGCCGTCCGGTGATGGCCGCCCGGCTGATGCTCGCCACCGGAGAAGTCCAGCGGAGCGTCGAGGGCGTGACCCATCTGATGACCACACGGGTAGAGGATTATACGTTCATGCTGGACGATATAAGCGATCGTGACCGGCCGGATATGCCGATGTCCCGCGCCGACGAGGTCAAGCGGCCGGTCTATCGCAACGAGGACCGGTGGGCGGCCCGGGAGGAAGATCATCCGGCAGAACCACGGCCCGCCTATCCGCGCCACGGCCATCCCCGCAATGTCCGAATATTACCGAAGTCGCGTGATTTTCATTAAATCAGGAAAAGACAGGCTCTTATCCCCGCGAGCAGATCACCCGTTAACGGCGCCAAGCTCGACGGGCTCTTCTGCGACCGCGCCCTGTTCTTCGATATAGGAAAGCAGTTCCACTGCGGTCATCGGCATGCCGAACAGATAGCCCTGCACCATATGCGTTCCGACCCGTTTCGCGATGACCAGCTGGATTTCATTCTCAACCCCTTCGAGGAGGCAATCAACGCCGAGCGTTCTGGCCATTCCCACCAGCGAATGGAGAATCTTCTCGGTCATCGGATCCGCCACATCCTTCATGAAAGACCGGTCGACCTTCAGCTTGCTGATCGGAAGCGTCCGCAAATAGCTGAAATTGGAATAGCCGGTGCCGAAATCGTCGAGCGCCAGCGGGTGACCCAGTGCAGCCAGGCGCAGCATATTGCTGCTTGCCTTGTGCGTATCCGCCATCATCGCCGTCTCGGTGACTTCGAATTCAAGCAAGGCCGGGTCCAGTCCGCTAGCTTCGACCTGCGCGATAATCTGGGCAATGATTGGATCGGAAATAAGGTCATGACCGGAGAGGTTTATCGAGAGCGGAATCGGATCTTTCCACTTTTTGAGGGCAGCAATCGCCTGTTTCAGCACCGAGAGCGTGATATTGGCAATCAGACCGCTTTCCTCGGCAACCTCGATGAACCGGGTGGGCATGATATCGCCAATGACCGGACTATTCCATCGGGCAAGCGCTTCCGCCCGGACAATCCTGTTTTGCCCCAGATCAAATTGCGGCTGGAACAGCAGTTCGATTTCGGTATCGAAATCGGCAACACGCAGCGCCTGTTCGATCCTGAAACGCTCTGCTGCAACCTCGGCATGGTCATCGCAGAAGACGACCACTCTGTTTTTGCCATGCTTTTTCGCGTGCAACAATGCGTAGTCGGCATCCCGGATAAGCTGCGCGTCGCCTTCCGCAGGGTCAATCTGGTGACAGCCGATGGAAGCGGAAATCTGGACCAGACGATCCTCGATCAAATATACCCGGGCAACATATTCCAGAAGGCCGCGGCACCAGGCTTCGACAATGCACGGTTCCGCGCTGTTGGGAAGAATGATGTTGAACTCGTCACCCCCCATACGGCTAAGATGCGCCTTGGCCCCGCAATAGTCCTGCATGCGGGTTGCGACTGCTTTCAGCAGCTCGTCACCGATCAAATGGCCGTAACCGTCATTCACAGCCTTGAATCCGTCGAGATCGAGCAAGACAAGCCAGGTGGCAAAGCCCGCGCCTTTATCATCCTTGCTCTTCTCGAAGGTTTCGAAGAAAGCACGGCGGTTCGGCAAGCCGGTCAGGCTGTCGGAAAGCGACAGATGACGCATTTCCTCGCTGAGCTTCTCGGCTTCTTCCAACCTGTTTTCCGCTTCATATCTCGCCAAAGCGGTGCGACCGACCGCCCGACGCAGGAAAAAGGTGATGGCAATGGCCGTCATTGCCGCAGCGGCTGTGACGAAAGCATAATTGATCAAAAGCTCGGGTGCATTTTTCAACAATGTGTAGAATAGTCCGGCAACCACAGCGGCTATCGAGATCAACGCCTGCTTCATACTGCTGCAGGCCAGTGCGAAGACCATGACCATGATGATGAAATAGACCAGGTCTGTCTGGGCGAATTTGATTTCCATCGCGATCATGACATTTGCCAGCATGAACAAATTGGCAATTGTCGTGACTATATGAAGATTTGCGAAGGCATGAGGCTTGCGCAGGCCATACCAGAAAAATGCAAGAACGATGCTGGCGATAGTCGAGGCAGCGACAATAGCCAGCAGATCTGTTCCACTGTGCACGCCGAAATGCATCAGCGTCATCACAGCATAATAGACGGCAGCAACCCCGAAATACCCCCGGATCATCGGGCGGTAAATTTTGGCTATGAACGGAGTAATATCCGGACTGATCGAGATGGATGCAATGGTCATATTTCCCAGCGGTAAGCATATCCAACTTAAGTTAATAATCTGTATTTACGTCATTATGTTCCAATAGTTAATGTCACCCGTTTCTACGATTATCCAGACGTCCGCCGCCTTTCGAAGCGCGTCGGATAAAATCGGCACAATATCGGTCGCCGGAATGAACCGCCGATCAGCGAACCAGATCTATTTCAGCAACGCACCGCCGCATGTCGCCCGCTGCGATGGCGAATGTCCCGGCGATGTCCGGATAATGCCGCAGCCGCGGGATTTCCGCTAAGCGGGAACTGTCTCGAATTGGCGTTCCCCGCTGCCGAAGACGAGATAGAAGATCAGGCCAAAGGCCGCCACGGCCGCCGCCACCTGAAACACCAGCGCCCATGATCCGGTGACGTCCAGTATCCACCCGCTGACCAGCACGCCAACGATACCGGGAATGGTGCCGGCGGTATTGGTGATCCCCATCAGCGTACCGGCATGTTCCGGCGCGATATCCATATGATTGACGAAAAAACCGCTGACCGCAAACGCACCCAGAGCACTGCCGATGGTCATGATGGTGATCGCGGTGACCGCATCCTCGGCCTGCCCGACCAGCAGCAGCGCGATGATGCTGCTGCCGAAGCCGATCAGCATCATCAGCTTGCGCACGCGGGTCATGGTCATGCCGCTGCCGATCAATTTGTCGGCAACAACCCCGGACAGGTTGATGCAGATGAACAAGGCAATATGCGGCATCATCGCGAAATAGCCGACCGAGGCATAATCGACGCCCAGCCCTTTGGTGATAAAAGTCGGCAGCCAGGCGAGTAGGACATAGAACCACCAGTTATTGCAAAAATGGGCGACGATGACGGCCCAGACCGGCATATTGGTCATCAGCGCGCGCCACGGCGTGGCACCTGCGGGCGTATCGGCAATCGTGTCGGCGGCGATCAGGTCCAGTTCGGCCTGGCTGATACCGGGTTGCAGGCGCGGGTTCGATGCGATGAGAAAATACCACACCGCACACCAGATGAAACCGATGCCGCCAAATATATAGAATACCCATTCCCAGCCCCAGGACGCCACAATCACCGGCGTCGCGAGCAGCGCGAACACGGTGCCCAGCGGAATGCCGCTATTGGAAAATCCGGCCGATCGCGAGCGTTCCCTGACCGGCACCCAGCGGGCGTAGAGCGCATAAATGGCGGGAAAGGTCACCGCTTCGCCCATGCCCATCAATATCCGGGCGACGATCAGAACCGCAATGCCCAGTGCCGCAGCCGGAGGAGCGACCAGGGTGAACAGCGACCAGATCAGTACGCCAAAGCCGAGAACGACCTTGCCGCCGTAGCGATCCGCCAGCTTTCCACCGACAACCTGGGTCAGCAAATATCCGATGAAGAAGCTCGACAGCACCAGCCCCTGCGTCGACAGGTCCCAGCCATAGGTTTCCACCATCGGGATGATGGCGACCGAGATCGCGACCCGGTCCATATAGCAGATGAAAATGGCCAGAAACGCCATGAGTGCCAGTTGATGGCGTTTTTGCATATGCATCCTCCCCGATGATGCCCCCTCATCCTATCTACATGGATTTGGTGGGCGGCTATTGTCTTGCATATCTGGTGCAAATCCCCTATAGTATCATTTGAAACTATACTGTGTATTTGCACATTCTATCTCGAGGAAATTTTGTGGCTGATCTGTTTGAAAATCCCGTGGGCCTGGACGGCTTTGAATTTGTCGAATTTTGCGCGCCCGAACGCGGCGTGCTCGAACCGGTGTTCGCGGTCATGGGCTTTACCGAGATTGCCCAGCATCGCAGCAAGGATGTCCATCTCTGGCGGCAGGGCGGCATCAACCTGATCATCAACTACGAGCCCAAGTCGGCGGCCTGGTATTTTGCCCGCGAGCATGGCCCGTCGGCCTGCGGCATGGCGTTTCGCGTGAAAGATGCGCGCAAGGCCTATGCCTATCTGCTCGAAAAAGGCGCAGAGCCGGTCAACGTGCAAACCGGGCCGATGGAACTGCATATCCCGGCGATCCGTGGCATCGGCGGCGCGATCCTCTATCTTGTCGACCGCTATGACGGCGGCGAACGCGGCGAAAATCTGTCGATCTATGATATCGACTTTGAATATCTGCCCGGCGTGGACCGCAATCCCGTTGGGGCCGGCTTCCAGATCATCGATCACCTGACTCACAATGTCTACGGCGGCCGGATGAAATACTGGGCGGATTATTACGAGACATTGTTCAACTTCCGCGAGATCCGCTTCTTCGACATCAAGGGCGAATATACCGGCCTGACCTCCAAGGCGCTGACCGCGCCCGACGGCAAGATCCGCATTCCGCTCAACGAGGAAGGCGAAGGCGGAAAGGGCCAGATCGAGGAATTCCTGCGCGAGTTCAACGGCGAAGGCATCCAGCATATCGCCTTGATATGTGACGACCTCATTGCCTGCTGGGACCGGCTCAAGAAACTCGGTGTGCCGTTCATGACCGCGCCACCAAACACCTATTACGAAATGCTCGACGGCCGCCTGCCCGGCCATGGCGAAGATGTGAGTGCGCTGCAGACCCGCGGCATCTTGCTTGATGGCACCACCGAAGGCGGAGAGCCCCGCCTGTTGCTGCAGATTTTCGCAGAAGCCCAGGTCGGACCGGTTTTCTTTGAATTCATCCAGCGCAAGGGCGATGACGGTTTTGGCGAGGGCAATTTCAAGGCCCTGTTCGAAAGCATCGAACGCGACCAGGTATCGCGCGGTGTGCTCAACGTAGAGGAGCCGGTATAATGGCCGCACCAAAGATCAATGGCATCCACCATGTCGCCTATCGCTGCAAGGACGCGAAACAGACGGTCGATTTCTACCAGAAGGTGATGGGCATGGAATTCCAGCTCGCCTTTGCCGAGAATGAAGTCCCGTCGACCGGCGAATATGATCCCTATATGCATATCTTCCTCGACGCTGGCGGCGGCAATATCCTCGCCTTTTTCGAGCTGCCCGAGCAGAAGGAGATGGACCGCGACCAGAATACCCCGGCCTGGGTCCAGCATATTGCCTTCAAGGTGGACTCGCTCGACGATCTGATGGCGGCAAAGGTCAATGCCGAAGCCGAAGGACTCGAAGTCATCGGTCCGACGCATCACGGGATTTTCAAGTCGATCTATTTCTTCGATCCCAACGGCCACCGGCTGGAACTGGCCTGCGATATCGGCACCGACGAGGAAATGACCGAATTGCGCCGCGTCGCTCCCGCGATGCTCGAGGAATGGAGCCGCACCAAGAAGGCACCGCAACATGCCGCGTGGCTGCACGAAAAGGCCCGCGACGAGCATTAGCTTGCCTTGCGCCGCTTAACCGCCTTTAATTCCGTTCGTGTCGAGCATAGTCGAGACACTGAGCCAAGACGCACCGGTCTCTCGACTTCGCTCGAGACGAACGGTCGACAGACCGAGGAACGCACATGAAACTCGCTACCCTGAAAAACGATACCCGTGACGGCCGCCTTGTCGTGGTCTCGAAAGACCTGACCCGCTGCTGCGAAGCGAGCCATATCGCGCCGACCCTGCAGGCGGCGCTCGACGACTGGGACAATTGCGCGCCGAAGCTGGAAGCGCTCTACCGCGATGTCGAGCATGAAAGCGTGCCCTGCGAGCGCTTTCACGAGCGGCTCGCCGAATCCCCCCTGCCCCGCGCCTATCAATGGGCCGACGGCAGCGCCTATATCAATCATGTCGAGCTGGTCCGCAAAGCGCGCGGCGCGGAAGTGCCGGCGAGTTTCTACAGCGATCCCCTGATGTATCAGGGCGGTTCGGACGCATTTCTAGGCCCGCGCGACGATATCCCGCTCGGCGATCCGAAATGGGGCTGCGATATGGAAGGCGAAATCGCGGTCATCACCGACGATGTGCCCGCCGGTACCAGCGCCGCAGACGCCACCGGTCATATCAAGCTCATCATGCTGTGTAACGATGTCTCCCTCCGCGGTCTGATCCCCGGCGAGCTGGCCAAGGGCTTCGGCTTTTTCCAGTCGAAACCACCCTCCGCCTTCTCCCCGGTCTGCGTCACCCCCGACGAACTGGGCGACGCGTGGAAAGGTTCGGTCATCCACCTGCCGCTGCAGGTCGACTATAACCGCGAACCTTTTGGCCGCGCCAATGCCGGAGCAGACGCGACATTCAGCCTGGCCGATCTGGTCGCCCATGCCGCCAAGACCCGTCCCCTGTCAGCCGGCACGATCATCGGTTCCGGCACCGTGTCCAACCAGGGCCCCGACGGCGATCCCGGCAAGCCGGTCAGCGAAGGCGGCCTCGGCTATAGCTGCATCGCCGAAATCCGGATGATCGAGACGATCAATGACGGCGAGGCCAAGACCCCGTTTATGAGCGCGGGCGATACGGTGAAAATCCAGATGCTGGATGCGGATGGTCACTCGATCTTCGGCGCGATCCGGCAAGAGGTTGTGGCGGTTTGATGGGCTTGGGTTTTGGTAACCGCAATATCTCGAAAGTGAGCCTTAGGAGATCACAATAATTTGTTCTTCCGTCCCAAATTCTGATAGAGCTAGTGATGCAACAACAGACAGGCAGATCAGATTGAAATGGAGTCCACAATAAAAGTACCGGTCGATACCGTCCGTGAGCTATACGCACTTATGGAAGAAGTTAACGATCTTTTCCATCAACCGCTATATTATAAAGACGGTGATCGCGTTACCAGTTTTGCAGATGCCTACTATCCATCAATCCACAAAGCCTACTATAAAACGCTTTGGGGCCTGCTTCCGAAAGAAGATCGGGATAGAATTTCCGAAGTTGATTTAGATTGAGCATTCAATGATCCCAACAACCGGATTTAGGTCCATCGTAAATGTCAGACTAGTGGCAACCACGCCGCACACTTAATTTCGAAATCCCTTCAAACCGGCACCGCAGTCTAATATTTGGATTACCGTGACAGTGCACTAATTCGCTCTGTTGCTGAGAATAAAGTGCACTGTCACCGTAATTTCCGCTTTATCCCGAAAGCGGATACCATAAATCAGTTGTACCAAAGATATGTTGGGTAGTCGCCGGTACGTTCGGCATAGCAGCTTCGGCCATTGCCAAAACCGGATGCGTCGAAAATCGCTAGCTTTGGTAATATGTAATTAGACAGACTAACTATTTCCTTGTCATTGCTACTAAATATCAAAGTTTCTTCTATCACCCCAACCCGATTCTCCGATGTCTCGGTGGTTAATTGGTAGCCTGTCGGTTGCCATGAAAAGAAGTTGTTTTGAGGCACATTGCTCAATGCAAAGCTCTGAAGTGTTCGATAACTCTGCTGATCATGTATCACAATCTTCGAGGAGCTTTGACACTTGGAGTCAAATTCGTGTTCCCAATAGGATGCCAGCGGAAAATATAGAAGAGGTGACATCAAAAAGGCTGCAAACAGAATCGACTTTCGCGACATTGCCAAACTTCGCACTCCCATAATTGATTCCCTCGCTTAGAAATGGTGTCCGTTTCTTGGAAGATCAAGCAATCTAATTCCAATGCCCCCTAACGCGCCCAAAGCGGAATCTAGCCTCGTGGCAGTTACTCCCCGCATACAATACAAAGCCCCCGTCAAACCGGCACCGCCGTCTCATATTTGATCCGCTCCATCGCGAAACTCGCCGACACATCGGACAGCGGCACCGCCTTGATCAGCTTCGTGCACAGCCGGTCATAGTCGGCGACATCGCGCTCTATCCGCTCCGGATCCAAATCAAATCGATCACAGACCATAATGGGCAAATATGGTGCGGAACATCTTGAGGAGGGCTTCGGGGCGATCTTCGCCGCTAGTGCTGTCTGCCCGGTCCTCGAACATGCCGACGATTTTCAGGTCGATATAGCCGTGCATCATCGACCAGAGGCCGATAGCCACCGTATGTTTATCGATATTGCGTCCGGCGACCAGCCTGTCGATCTCGTCGCAGATATGGTCATAGACGGCATCTTCGCGGATGCGCATCTCGTCGCATTCATGGTCGACAACATCATTGCGCCAGAGCAAGGCGTACCGATGGGGATGCCGGGCGCCATAATCGAAAAAGGACCGGACCACGCTTTCGATCCGCAAGACGGGATCATCTGACGTGCGTTCCAGCCGCTTTGATATATCGGCCTGGATATCATCGAACAGCGTGACGGCCAGACCGGTCAGCAAGGCGCGGCGATCCTTGAAATGATTGACCGGCGCCGCATGGGATACGCCGGCTTTGCGGGCGACCGCCCGTATTCCGACGCCGGAATCACCCTGTTCATCCAGAAGTTCCAGCGCGGCATCGAGCAGCGCGCGCTTCAGGTCACCGTGATGAAATTGTTTCGCTTTCGCCATGGCCTCATATTGGCGGCGTCAACATTAAAGTCAAATTCTCAAAATGCTGTGGGGCAATTTCGCGGATGCCGCACGGTGAATAAAATTGACACTGTCAATTTATAGCCATATATAGACAGCGTCAATATCGTGGAGTGCTAAATCAATGTACAGATTCGCAGCAATTGTGGTGACCCTGAGCGCGCTGGTATCCGGGATCGTCATCCCCATTCTGGAACTCAACGAGACCCATCTTTTCAATCCCGACTGGACTTCTCATGCGCGGCTTCATGAAGCCTGGCAGCTGATGACCAACTCTGCCTTGTCTGCGCTTGCGGTGTTTCTCATCTGGTCCGGTCGGGCGCCGCGTCTGGCGATCATATTGTCCCTGATAATCAGTGTCCCGTTCCTGCTGGCCTATGCCGCAGGCGCGACTTACGGCGGCTCGATGCTGCACTCCGATGGCACGCAACTGGCCGTCCTGGGCATCAATCTCGGGGTGCTTGTCGCCCTGATCATGTCCTCTCTGCTGTTGCTGAGTCTGGCACTGTTTCGCCCGGCAGAACTAGCAATGTGAATTACCCAACGTCACCGCAATCAGAATGTCTGCGTTTGCGCGCGAAGTGGATTCTGGCCGTCCGGCATCTACTCTCCGCCAATAATGCAGAACATCTTCGCGCCCGCACCGTCTTGACTATCAAGCCGTGCTGGTACACTAATACACTATGTCAGAAAAACTCCCCATCATCCTGACGCTCGCTGCTCTCGCCGGTTGTGTGCATGGCCCTGATTCTGTGCCTGCAATCGAACGCAATGCGTGCAGCACAACGACGATTTCGCGAGAGGATGCGCTGATCCACGTCCCTTTTGAAATTGTTGATGGTCGCGTTTACGTGCAGGCACGGGTCAACGGCGGCAAATATCACACATTTACCATCGATACCGGTGCCAGCGGCATGGGCCGCGCAGACGCCAGTCTGACGAAGGCGCTCGGTTTACCGATTATCCAGACCGCCGAAACCAGCGACGGGGTGAATGTTGCAACGGTCGACATGACCCGCTTTGACTCGCTTGATCTCGGCGGCTTTGTGCGGAAGGATCTCGACGTCATAACGCGAGATTATAGCAGCAAAGCCCCGCCCGAAGCAGCCATTTCGGGCATTATTGGCCGCGATTTTTTTGCCGACGGCTTGCTGGTCATCGACTTCCCGTCCCGGACCCTGACGTTCAGCCGCAAGCAAATGATCAAGGCCGATGCACCCGGGGCCCTTTCCTATACGCGTCCCTTCCGCGTGCCCGTTTCTATCGGCGACATTGAAACCACAGGCAATCTCGATAGCGGCGCCAACATCTTCCTCGTGCTGCCGAAGACATTATATGACCGGGTCGCCGCCAGTCCGCTTGAAACGGCAGGGAAAGGCAAGCTCACCAATACGGTGATCGAAACCCATCGTGCGACCCTTCGCGGGCCCGTGCGCATTGGTGACGCGAACGAGAGCGATGTCGATATACGCGTGTCCGACCGTTTTCCCGAACTGCTCGTCGGTGGTAAATTGTTGCAGAAATACAGGATTGCGATTGACCAGCGTACCAAGCGGGTCGCGCTATATTCGCCAGCTGAATAGCCCGATGCCATCCGGCCGATCCTCGAGGGTTTTTTTAGCGTCAAAAGCGAAGATTAACCTTGCGGAGGGAATGCCTTACCTAATCCCACCCCCCTCACACCGGCACCGCCGTCTCATATTTGATCCGCTCCATCGCGAAGCTCGCCGACACATCGGACAGCGGCACCGCCTTGATCAGCTTTTTGTACACCCGGTCATAGTCGGCGACATCGCGGACCAGCAGTTTGAGCATATAGTCGACCTCCCCCGCCATCCGGTAGAATTCGACGACCTCCTCGATTGACGAGGCGGCGGCGGCGAATTTTTCGAGCCATTTGTCGCTATGATCGCTGGTCCGCACGGCGACGAAGACGGTCATCGACAGGCCGACCGCTTCCGGATCGACGATCGCCACCCGGCGGGCGATGATTCCGTCGGCCTCCATCCGCTTGATCCGCCGCCAGCAGGCATTGGTCGACAGGCTGAGCTGCGCCGCGAGATTTTCCAGCGACAGGCTGGCATCGCGCTGCAAGGCTTTCAGGATATTGCGGTCATTATCATCAATATTTTTTGTTTCTTTGGCCATATTTAGAACATTATCACGTTATGTGACCTGTATCACGAAATATTGGCAAGGATTTCCCGCCCCGCGCCCATCATAAGTCCATGCATATGATTACAGGGGAATTTCCAATGCTTGATATTATAGGCCGGGAACGCGAAGACAAGTTGCAGTCGCTCGCCGCGCTGATCGGCAACACGCCCCTGATCCGTATTCTGGCGCGCTGCGAAGGGCAGAATGTCATCGTCTACGCCAAGGCGGAAATGTACAATCTCTCGGGCAGCATCAAGGACCGGATGGCACTGGCGATCCTGCAGGACGCGATGCGACGTGGCGAGCTAATGCCCGGCCAGACGATTGTCGAGGCGACCAGCGGTAACAGCGGCATATCCTTCGCCGCCATCGGTAGCGCGCTCGGCCATCCGGTGACGATCTTCATGCCCGACTGGGTCAGCGCCGAGCGGCGCGCCCTGCTCGCCGTGTACGGTGCCGATGTCCGGCTGGTCTCGCGCGACGATGGCGGATTTCTCGGCTGCATGGCCGCCGCCGAACATTGCGCGCAACAAGGCGCCTATCTGCCCCGCCAATTCTCCAATCCGGTCAACGCCGACGAACATGCCGAAGGCACCGGCCCCGAACTCTGGCAACAGGTAGCCGCTGACGGCGGCAGTCTCGGCGGTTTTGTCGCCGGCGTCGGTACCGGCGGCACCGTCATGGGCATAGGGCGCTACCTCAAGGGCCGCGACCCGAGCATCACCGTCCATCCGGTCGAACCGATCGAATCCCCGACCCTGTCGGTCGGTCACAAATGCGGCCAGCACCGGGTGCAGGGCCTGTCGGATGAATTCATCCCGGCGATCCTCAACCTGGCCGAACTGGATGGCGTGATCGGCGTGCACGACGGCGACGCGATCATGATGGCGCAGCAACTGATCCGCCAGCTAGGGCTGGGCGTCGGCATTTCCAGCGGCATCAATCTGGTCGCCGCCATTCGCTTGGCGCTACAGCAGCCACGCGCCGCCGATGGCTCGCGCAAGGCGGCGGCGACGATCTTCGCGGACAGCAACAGCAAATATCTGTCAACCGATCTGGCGAGGACCGAGCCCTGCTGCGGCGATTACTGGACGCCTGGCATCGACCTGTTGGACATGCGGATCATCCGCTGAGCTTCGCAACGTTGCGATCGTCGGCAGCGATGACATCGACGGCCAGCCCGATCAGATCGGTATCCTCCGGCGCATCAGGCAAGACGCCTATCGCGGGAAGACCCTGCTCATCCTCCAGCCAAAGGCTCGCGGCGCCGCGGCTGGCCTTGCCATAAGGCATGACATAACTTTTGATCACCGCCTTGCCGTTGAAATAATGCTCTTCCTTGACATGGTCCGGCTTCGGGATGCGCACCGGCTCTGCAATCCGGTCGGGGGTCCAGCCGCCAGCAACAGGCTGGGCTGCGTAGATACCCACCGATTCCTTGTTGATCACCCCGCCATTGGCCGAGATCATGCCCGGCTTGCTGCCATCCTTGCGCAACGCCTGCACCAGCGCGACAATGCCATGCGCGCTATAGCTGTTGCCAGGCCCGCCAAAGAAGCTGAGCCCGCCGGTCAGCGTGTAAGAGGATAGCGGGCGGTCGGGCGAACCGAGCGCGTCCATCGCAAGCGACACGGCAACCGGGAAACAGCTGTAAATATCGATCGGACCGAGATCCGCTGCGGACAGTTCGGCCAGTTCCAGCACCTTCGGAAAAGCAACCTCCATCGCTGGCGAAATCGACAGGTCATCCTGATGGCTCATCAACGGCACGCTCGCGTCGGATCCGCTGTGCAGATAGATCATCTTGTCTTCGGCGATGCCCAGTTCGGCGGCATAGCCAGCCGTGGTCAATATCACCGCTGCGCCTAGCTCCACCGCATCCTGCGCCACCATCCAGCGGCGATAGGGATCGTTGAGCCGGTAATTGCCGTGATCGTCGGCGAGCAATTCCTCCGCTGTCCAGTCGCGCGCAAATTGCGCATGGTCACGGGTCAGGGATACGCCAGCAAAGGCTTCCCATAATTCAGCCATGCCCTTCGCATAGCTGACCCGGTTCATTCCGAGACGGGCGCGCCGCGCATTTTCGACAATGCCGTAAGCCATCGGCATGCTGACGATCCCCTGCCGCCATTCATAGGCGGTCAGCATCTTGTCTTCCGTGGTGATCAGATCGGTCATCTCGCGGGTCGCCGGCTGGCTCCAGTCGAGTTCGTGGCCGCTGCGCCGGGCCCGCTTGACGGTGCCCATATTCTCCGCGCTGGAGAGCATTACCGCCTTATACTGGCCGTCATGGACCTGGCAGGCCAGCTTGTTGAGATGCTTTTGCGGGCTCTGGCCGCCAACGTCGCCATAGAGCAAATGGGCGGGGTCAAGGCCAGACGCCTTGGCCACCACTTCGGGCAGATTTTCGGGCGAACCACAATCATGCGGCACACCGCTGTCATAAAACAAGCGAATCGAGAGCAGGCAATCGATCGACGCGGCCAGTTTTTCACCAGCGCCGCTGTCGGCCAGCGCCTCGGCAATAGCGGCCGATGCCAGATCGACCGTCGAGGGCCATTCAAGCCCTTGCGATTGCTTCAGTTTCGCGCCACTTGCCTCGCCGACACCGATCAGCACCGGTGCCTTGGGATCTGCCATTGCCATCCTAATTCCCTCAAAATAAACAGTTCATCAATCGATTAAACATGATAACAGCATCAGGGAATCATGCACTAGCTAAATGGAGAATATTGAATGAGCGGCTGGCCGGAACTGAAATGGGATACGGAACCGACAGGCCCCTTGAAGGGTTTGAAAATCGTCGACATGTCTACCGTCGTCCTTGGCCCTTTCGCCACTCTCAATTTTGCCGACATGGGCGCTGACGTCATCAAGATCGAAAATGGCGACGGCAAATTTGGCGGCGACATGATGCGCCATGCCGGTGACAATCCGACCGGGGACCTCGGTCCGATCTTCACCTCGCTCAACCGCAACAAGAAATCGATCACGCTCAACGGCAAGAATGACGATGACAAGGCGGTCATCCTCGAGCTGCTGAAACATGCCGACGTGTTTTTCCATAATGTCCGGCTGGCCGGCATGGAACGGCTCGGTCTGGATTATGAAAGTGTCAAGGCGATCAACCCCGGCATCGTCTATGTCCATTGCGCCGGTTTCGGCCAGGGCGGCGAATATGAAAAGCGTCAGGCCTATGACGACCTGATCCAGTGCGCGTCCGGCTTTGCCAGCCTTTTCGAAATGCGCGGCGACAGCGGTCGTCCGCTCTACATGCCGTCGCTGGTCGCCGACAAAACCATCGGCCTGTTCGCGGTCAACGCCACGCTCGCGGCCATGTATCACAAGGAGAAGACCGGCGAGGGGCAATTTGTCCAGGTGCCGATGTTCGAAGCCTTCACCTGGTTCAACATGGTCGAGAATCTTTGGGGCGAGACCTTCATCCCCGGCAACGGCAAACTGGCCTACACGCGCTCGATCAACGAAAACCGCAAACCCTATCCGACCAAGGACGGCTATATCGGTCTGGTGCCCTATAATGACGCGCAGTGGCGGAAATTCTTTGAACTGGGCGGCAAGCCCGGCGTCTTCGACGAACCCCGCTTTTCCGACTATTCGCAGCGCACCCAGAATATCACCGCGCTCTATGCACTGATCGAGGAAATTGCCGCGACCAAGACCACGGACGAATGGCTGCCGCTGCTCGACGAGCATAATATTCCGGCCATGCGCTACAACAAGATGGAAGATGTGCTGACCGATCCGCATTTGCAGCAGGTCGGTTTCTGGCAGGAACGCGAAGGCGAAAAAATCGGCAAATACCGGACGATCAAACATCCGGTCCACTATTCCGCCAGCCCGGCCAATATCTACGCCGACCCGCCGACGCTGGGCGCGGACAATGACGAGATACGCGGTGCGCTGAACATGCCCGCCAATGACGAATGATAATGATAAAACAGGACGAGGTTTGAACCATGAATTTTGATTTCTCTGACGACCAGAAATTTCTCCGCGATGAAGCGCGAAAATTTCTCGAAGCCCAATGTACCAGCGCACATGTCCGCGCCGTGCTTGATGACGAAGACATGAGCCACAATGAAGGCGTCTGGAAACAGATCGTCGAAATGGGCTGGCTCGGCGCCGCCATTCCCGAAGAATATGGCGGACTTGGCCTCGGCATGCTCGAACTTTGCGTAATCGCCGAGGAACTGGGCCGCGTCCTCGCCCCCGTGCCATTCGGTTCATCGGCCTTTTTCTTTGCCGAAGCGCTGAAACTGGCGGGCAACGAAGAACAGAAGCAGGCGTTGCTGCCGAAAGTTGCCGACGGCAGCCTGATCGGCTGTATCGCGGTCAGCGAAGGGCCGGGCGAAATCAAGGCGAGCAATATTGCCACGCGGCTTAAGGACGGCGCTATCGCGGGCAAGAAAATCCCGGTAACCGACGGTGATATCGCCACCCACGCGGTCGTGCTGGTAAAAGATGGCAGCGGCGAGAGCCTCGTCATTGTCGATCTGACCCAGAGCGGCGTCTCGCGGGAACCGATCAAGACACTCGAACCCACCCGCAGCCACGCGACGATCAGCTTTGACGGCGCATCGGCAGAGCTGATTGGCGAAGCGGGCAATGGCATGGCTTTGCTCGACCAGATCAACGACCGGGCTGCGGTGCTGATCGCCTTTGAACAATTGGGCGGCGCATCGCGCTGCCTCGAAATGGCCAATGATTATGCCAAGGAACGCGTCGCCTTCGGCCGCGCCATTGGCGGCAATCAGGCAATCAAGCACAAGCTGGCCGACATGTATGTGAAAAACGAAGTTGCGCGCTCCAACGCTTATTATGGCGCATGGGCTTTATCGAGCAATGCAGCGGAACTGCCCGAAGCAGCTGCCGCAGCGCGGGTTGCAGCATCGGAAGCCTATTGGTTTGCGTCAAAGGAAAATATCCAGACGCACGGCGGCATGGGCTTCACCTGGGAAGTAGACTGCCATCTCTTCTATCGCCGCGCCAAATTGCTGGCCGTGCAAGCGGGTAGCCCGGCGGTCTGGAAAGAGAAATTGGTCAGCGCGCTCGAAGCGAAAAATGACTGAATATGAAACAGAGAGTGCCGTTCGTCCTGGGCCTGTCGAAGGACAGCCTGATGCGCGCACTCCTACTTTGAAAAGCTCAGCACGAACGGACGGTCGCGCCTGGGTCAAAGGAATGAAGGAATAGAACATGGACTTCAACGACACAGCAGAAGAAGCAGAATTTCGCGCCGAGGCACATGCCTTCCTGTCACAGCATCTCAAGCCCAAAACACCGGGCGCCTTGCGCTCGGGTGGCCGCGAGGATTTTCTCGAACGCGCCAAGGCCTGGCAGAAGACCAAGGCCGAAGGCGGTTTTGCGCAGATCACCTGGCCCAAGGAAATGGGCGGTCGCGGCGGTACCGTGATGCAGCAGGTTATCTGGGGACAGGAAGAGGCCAAATTCGACGCGCCGACCGGCCCCTTTGCCATCGGCCTGGGCATGTGCGTGCCGACCGTGATTGCTTTCGGATCGGACGAGCACAAGAAGAAATATGTCCGCAAGGCGTTGATGGGCGAAGAAATCTGGTGCCAGCTCTTCTCCGAACCGGCAGCCGGGTCGGATGTTGCCGGCCTCAAGACAAAAGCGGTCAAGGATGGCGACGAATGGGTCATTAATGGTCAGAAAGTGTGGACTTCCGGAGCCCATTATTCCGATTATGGGATCCTTTTGGTCCGTACCGACCCCAATGTGCCGAAGCACAAGGGCCTGACCATGTTCATTGTCGACATGAAGCAAAAGGGCGTCGATGTACGGCCGATCCATCAGGCTTCCGGTGGCAAGGAATTTAACGAAGTCTATTTCACCGACGTCCGTATCCCGGACAGCGACCGGCTCGGCGAACCCGGCATGGGCTGGAAAGTGGCGCTGGTCACTTTGATGAACGAACGGCTCGCCGTTGGTGGATCGCCAGGGCCCGACTGGAAGGAAATCATGGACTATGCGCGGTCCGCCGGCACCCTGTCCGACCAGGCGTTCCGGGCCAAGCTGGCCGACTGGTATGTCGCGGCGCAGGGTTACAAGCTGACCAAATTCCGCACCCAGACCGCCCTGTCTCGCGGCGAAACGCCCGGGCCGGAAAATGCGATTGGCAAGATCATCAACGCCAATCACCTGCAGGATATCTGCAACAGCGCGATCGAGATGCAGGACCATTTCGGCATAGTCGTCGACAAGGACGAAGCGCCTTCCGACGCGATTTTCCAGGAAAGCTTCATGTGGGCACCCGGTCTGCGGATCGCCGGTGGCACCGATGAAATCCTGAAAAACATTATCGCCGAGCGGGTCCTCGGCCTGCCGCAGGATGTGCGGGTCGACAAGGACAAGACCTTCGCGGAAATGAACTAGGAAGCAGAAATATGACCGAACAACCCGTCCATGTCGTCGCCAATTTCACCGTGCAGGACGCGGCGAAATATCGCGAATATGAAAAGGGATTTTTCCCGATTCTGAAACGACATGGCGGGGCGTTCATCACCTATGATGACGGCAGCGTCACCTTCGAGGGCGCGGCCCCGCCGCAAGGCCGCGTCGTGATGTTCCGCTTCCCGAACGAGGCAGCGGCCACCGCCTGGTATAATGATCCGGAATATCAGGCCCTGTCCGAACACCGTCGCGCCGGAACAACACTGCAATTCCTGACCATGGTGCACAGCATTCCGCCGCGCAATTAGGCGGCGGTCATAAATCCGCTTGGAGCGGACGCAGAAAAACTTGCGTGATCGGTTCGGTTGCAAATGCTACCGCTTGTCCAAAGCAACAACGGCCAATCCAAAAAGGAATGATCCCATGACCGACAATCTGCCCGATTACACGCCCCCGAAAGTCTGGAAATGGGACAAGGCCAACGGCGGCCGCTTCGCCAATATCAACCGCCCGATTGCCGGCCCGACCAAGGACGTCGAACTGCCGGTCGGCAAGCATCCGCTGCAGCTTTATTCGATGGCGACGCCCAATGGCGTGAAGGTCACCGTGATGCTCGAGGAGCTGCTCGCACTGGGTCACAAGGGCGCGGAATATGACGCCTATTTCATCAATATCGGCGAAGGTGACCAGTTCGGCAGCGGCTTTGTCGATATCAATCCGAATAGCAAGATCCCGGCGCTGATGGATCACAGCACCGACACGCCGACTCGTCTGTTCGAATCCGGCTCGATGCTGCTCTATCTTGCCGAGAAATTCGGCGCATTCCTCCCCAAAGATCACAACAAGCGCACCGAAGCGCTCAACTGGCTGTTCTGGCAAATGGGCAGCGCGCCTTATCTCGGCGGCGGCTTTGGCCATTTCTACGCCTATGCGCCGGTGAAGATCGAATATTGCATCGACCGCTTTGCCATGGAGGTGAAACGCCAGCTCGACGTGCTCGACCGTCATCTCGCCGACAATGAATATATGGCCGGCGACGAATATAGTATCGCCGATATGGCGATCTGGCCCTGGTATGGCGCGCTGGTCAAAAATGTCGTCTATGAAGCTTCTGAATTCCTCGACACCGCGTCCTACAAGAATATGAACCGCTGGACCGACATGATCGCCGAGCGCCCCGCCGTACAGCGCGGGAAGATGGTCAACCGCGCCTGGGGCGAGCTCGAAGGCCAGCTACGTGAACGCCATGACGCCAGCGATTTCGAACTACGCACGCAGGACAAGCTGGAACCGGAAGGTGAAACGGCGGAGTAAGAGCTACTCCCGCGTCAAACTTGCGTAAACGCGGCTGAGGAAGCTCGGCAGCATCATTTCATTGGCCTGGAATTCGACGTCGAAGTCCGCCGTCGGTTTGGCCGCCATGATTTCCGGCAAGGACTTGCCGTCGCCGATTAGCGCCTGCACCCGGCCCTGGATGATGGTCAGCACCTCGATATAGCGGGCCAGCTTGGCGCGATCGGTGACCGGGCCGTGCCCCGGTATCACTATCGTGTCATCGTCAATCGTATCATGGACCGCCTGACAGAAAGCGATCATCCCGGCGAGGTCACCGCCATTGTCGGCGTCGATGAACGGATAGCCCGCGTTGTTGAATACATCGCCGAGATGGACGGCGTTCGTGCCTCGAAAGATAACTGCTGTATCGCCGTTGGTATGAGCAGGGCCAACGTGCAGCAGGTCGATCTGCTGACCGTTGATGTGAAACTGCATGGTCCGGTCGAAGGTGATGTCGGACAGCGCATGTTCGGGATAGGCTTTCTGCTCGCCGGCAAACGGGCCGAAATTGACGATCTGGTCGTCCAGCATCATCGCCCGGCTGTTGGACTGGCTGACAATCCAGCTGCCTTCCTTGCCGAGCGTCATATTGCCGTCGGCATGATCGAAATGCCAGTGGGTGTTGATCACGAAATCAACGTCTTCGCTGCCAATCTCTTTCAACGCCGCCTTGATCTTGGGCATCAGTTGCGGGAACTGGTCATCGACAATCAGGGTGCCGTCCTTGCCGACCGAAACCGCGATATTGCCGCCCAGCCCGAACAGGACATACAGGCCTTCGGCCACTTTCTCGGTCTTGATCTCGGCCTTGTCAAAATCCCAGCCGAAAGCTTTATAGATTTGATCGGCGCTCATCACCGGGCCGTGGGAGGCGGGCTCTTCCGCTTTGCTGCCATGGGCGAGCGCCGGCGAAGCGATCGCGAGTGATAAAGCCAGTCCGAATAGTCCAACAGCCTTGGTCATGCGATCGTCCCCCGTTCGAGTGATTATTACTTCAATATCCCCGCCATGATCAAATCGACCGTCTGCTCGCGATAGGCGTCGCGCATCCGCTCGTCGAAATCTTCGCGGCCATAGCAATATTTCCAGACCAGCTTGCCGGTAAAGAAACGATCGGCCGCGCCAGTCACGGCAGAATAAAAGAGATCGGGATCAACATCCCGGAACACACCCGACTTGATGCCTTCGCCAATAAATATCTTATAGGCTCCGGAAAGCGGTTTCAGATATTTGTCGGCAATTTTGCGCGCACCTTCTGGCGGCAGTTCCCGGATCAACCGCATGGTCAGGCGGTTGAGATACGGAAATTCATAATAGGTATCGATCACCGCGCCGATATGGTGGCGCAGCTTGTCTTCCGGCGGCCAGTCCTTTTTGATCAGCAAGCCGACCTGGACCAGGATATTATCCATATCACGCTCGAGAATCGCCTCGAGCAGGCCATCCTTGTTACCGAAATAATATTTGACCAACGCGCTGTTGAGACCGGACAGAACGGACAGTTCGCTGAAGGAGATATCGATCGTGTCGCCCTTGCGCATGATCTGGCTTGCGGTTTCGATCAGCTTGTCCCGCGCCCCTGCTTCACTCTCCTTGGCCCCCATTTTATCGGCTGGCATTCGTCTTCCCCTTTGACGCACTATGTCACTAATCTGTCACTTATAAACAGGTTCTTCCCACCATGGAAAGCTGTCTGGCAAGTCGCTCGACACTTTATCCGGATAGTTGGGACTGCGCTTCTCCAGAAAGCTTGAAATACCTTCTTTTGCGTCGGCAGATTTCGCCC
Source organism: uncultured Sphingorhabdus sp. (assembly GCA_963974765.1). Classification (GTDB taxonomy): domain Bacteria; phylum Pseudomonadota; class Alphaproteobacteria; order Sphingomonadales; family Sphingomonadaceae; genus Parasphingorhabdus. The sequence goes on along the minus strand of CAXBEI010000001.1, from coordinate 883,374 downwards.
GATTATAGATGATCCGGCTGTCGACTTTATGCGCTTCCATCGGGTGTTCGGCGGCGGGCAATTGCCACAGCATCTGCCGGGTGACGGCGATCGATACCGGAGCCGTATTGTCGACAATCTCGCGCGCCAGGGCATAGGCGGCGGGCAGCAGATCTTCCGGTTTGTGCAGCGAACGGACCAGACCGCCCTTGAGCGCTTCTGCTGAATCGAACACGCGGCCGGTCATACACCATTCCAGCGCCTGCGCACGGCCGACCAGATTGGGCAGGAACCAGCTGGCCGCACCATCGGGGGCAATGCCGCGGCGGGCGAAGACAAATCCGAAGCGCGCGGTCTCGCTGGCCAGCCGCATGTCCATTGGCAGCAACATGGTCGCACCGACACCGACGGCCACTCCGTTGATCGCGCCGATAACCGGCTTGAGACATTTAAAAATACGCAGCACCAGCAACCCGCCACCGTCACGCACGCGCGGATCGGAATAATCCTCCACCGGTTCGGCGCTGGCAAAGGGGCCGCCGCCATGTTCCGGGGTCAGATCGGCACCGGCGCAAAAGGCGCGATCGCCGGAACCGGTGACCACAACCGCCCGGACATCATCGTCGGCATCAATCCGGTCGAAGGCGTTGATCATTTCCTTCATCATCGTGCTGGTAAAGGCGTTCATCTTTTCCGGACGATTGAGCGTGATCGTCGCGATATTATCGGCGACCTCATAGAGGATCTGCGTATAGTCGGTCATGAACTTCTCCATCAGATAAAAAAAGGGCCGCGAGTTTCTCGCAGCCCCCTTATTGTCTCGGTCTAGCGGGGTGCCATCCGGATGGCACCGTCGAGGCGGACATCCTCGCCGTTGAAATATTGCGTTTCGATCATGCACATGGCGAGCGCGGCATATTCGTCCGGCTGACCCAGACGCGGTGGATGCGGCACCATGGCGCCAAGCGCATCGCGCACATTTTGCGGCGCACCGGCGAGCAGCGGGGTATCGAAAATACCCGGCAATATGGTGTTGAGGCGAATGCCTTCACGGGACAGGTCACGCGCGATTGGCAAAGTCATGCCGACAACGCCGCCCTTGGACGCGGAATAGGCTGCCTGGCCGATCTGGCCGTCTTCGGCTGCCACCGATGCGGTATTGACCATTGCTCCACGATCGCCGTCGGCGAGTGGATCAAGCGTCAGCATACCGGCCGCCGATTTGGCGATGCAGCGGAAGGTACCGACCAGATTGACCTGAATGACGAAGTTGAAGGCATCCAGCGGGAAATGCTTGATCGATCCGTCTTCCTTGGAGCGGCTGACGGTCTTGATCGCGTTGCCGATACCGGCGCAGTTTACCAGAATGCGTTCTTGACCGTTTGCCGCGCGTGCTTTTTCAAAGCCAGCGTCGACGCTTTCATCTTCGGTGACGTTGACCTTGCAGAAAACGCCGCCGAGTTCGGCGGCCAAAGCTTCGCCTTTTTCCTCGTTGAGGTCGAACAAGGCGACCTTGACGCCCTTGGCAGCGAGACGGCGGGCAGTTGCCGCGCCGAGGCCGGAAGCGCCACCGGTAATGACGGCTGAAGTGTTGCTATTGAGTTCCATAATCTTCTCTTTCTTCTATCGGTCGTCATCCTGAACCAGGTTCAGGATGACGATATTTTCCATTAACCGAGGCGTTCGATGATCGTGACATTGGCTTGACCGCCACCTTCACACATCGTCTGCAGGCCATATTTGCCGCCGCTCTGTTCCAGCGCGTTAAGCAGGGTTGCCATCAATTTGCTGCCCGAAGCGCCGAGCGGGTGACCCAGGGAGATCGCGCCGCCGTGGACGTTGAGCTTGGCCCGGTCCGCACCGACATGCTTGAGCCAGGCGAGAGGAACGGGCGCAAAGGCTTCGTTCACTTCATAGAGATCGATATCACCGATGTTCATGCCGGCGCGCTGCAGAGCACGGTCGGTCGCGAACAAAGGTTCTTCGAGCATGATGACCGGATCACCGGCGGTCACGGTCAGGTTCACAATACGTGCACGCGGGGTCAGACCATGGTCTTTCAGCGCCTGTTCGGAACAGACCAGAACTGCGCTCGATCCGTCGCAAATCTGACTGGCGTTGGCAGCGGTGATCGCGCCGCCTTCCTGCAGGACCTTGACGCCGCCAATGCTTTCCTTGGTCGCATCAAAGCGGATGCCTTCGTCGACCTTGTGGACATCATCGCCTTCCGGAGTTTCGATTTTTACACCGACAATTTCATTGTCAAACGCGCCGGACTCAACGGCTTTGATGGCCTTCTGATGGCTTTCCAGCGCGAACTGGTCGAGATCATCGCGGGTGAAGCCATGCTTTTTCACGATCATTTCGGCGCCCATGAACTGGCTGAACTGGATACCCGGGTAGGCGGCTTTGAGACGCTCTGACATGTTGGTGCCGAGTCCTGCATCCTTGAACAGCTTGAACGTCGATCCCATCGGTACGCGGGTCATGCTTTCGATGCCGTGGGCCAGCACCATATCCTGCGTGCCGGACATGATGCCCTGTGCCGCGAAGTGGATCGACTGTTGCGAAGAACCGCACTGACGGTCGATCGAGACCGACGGGATGCTGTCCGGAAGCTTGGAAGCGAGAATCGCATTGCGGCCGACATCGCCAGACTGCTCGCCGCCCTGCATGACGCAGCCGGTGATCACGTCTTCGATCGCACTTGGATCAAAATCATTGCGGTCGGCAATCGCATCCAGTGTGGCAGCGCCCAGATCTACCGGATGCACACCGGCCAAACGGCCGCCGCGACGACCACCAGCGGTACGAACCGCGTCAACAATATAGGCATCTGCCATAGTCTTATTCCTTTAGTTGGTTGAGAGTCGAGAATTTAACTGACCGATTAAACCGCGCAGGCGCTAGCGTCAAATGAAAAAGCCGATCATCACAATAGTGATAACCGGCTTTTTGCAATTCGATCAGTGGCGGTCAGGCCGGAACATTGTCTTTCTTGACCGTGATCACCTGCGGATAAGTGAATTCGAGCAGGCCTTCCTTGCCATATTCGGCGCCGAAGCCGGACTGCTTATGTCCGCCAAAAGGCGCGAACGGTGACAGGTGGAGGAATTCATTGACCCAGACCGTGCCGGTTTCCAGCTGTTCGGCAACCCGAACGCCTTCGTCAGGATTGGCTGTCCAGACTGCACCGGCCAGACCATATTCGCTGTCATTGGCGCGGGCGATGGCTTCTTCCGTGGTGCTGAATTTCATCAGCGGCATGACCGGACCGAATTGTTCCTCGGCAACAATCCGCGCATTTTCCGGAGGGTTGTCGAGGATCGTGATCGGCACGTAATAGCCAGGTATGCTGTCGTCTTGCGCGTCTCCGCCGACAAGGAATTTATAGTCATTATCCTTGGCGTCCTGAATCAGCTCCAGCACCCGCTCATATTGCTTCTTGTTCTGGATCGGACCGACCGCAGTACCCTGTTGCGAGCCGTCACCGACTTTCACATTCTTGGCATATGCGGCAATCGCGGCGCTCAGTTCGTCATAAATATCCTCGTGGATATAGATACGCTTAGCGGCGACGCAGATCTGTCCGGCATTGGTGAAGCTGGACCAGAACAATTGCTCGGCAACCTTTTCCACATTGGCATCGGGCAGTACGATCGAGGCGTCATTGCCGCCCAGTTCGAGCGTGATCCGCTTGAGATCCTTGGACGCGCCTTCCATGATCTTCTTGCCGGTCGCGGTCGAGCCGGTGAAGGTAATCTTGTCGATATCGGGATGTCCGGTGATCAACGGGCCGAGGCTGTCTTCGCCGGTGATGATATTGACGACGCCGGGAGGGGCGACATCCTTGATCAGCTCGGCCAGACGCAAGGTGGTCAGCGGCGTGAACGGCGATGGTTTGAGCACGATGGTGCAACCGGACAGCAATGCTGGTGCAATTTTCTGCACAGCCATCATGACCGGGAAGTTCCAAGGCACGATACCACCGACAACTCCAACCGGTACGCGGCGGGTGCGGCTGAGCCGCTCGTCCGTATCTTCGTTAATCTCGTCGTCGAGGTCGAGAGTGGACTGCGCACCGGCCATCATCGATGCGCCGATCACTTCGCCCTGAGCCTGGGCATGCGGTTTGCCCTGTTCAGCGGTGAGCAGACGGAAAAGCTCATCGGCATTTTCCTTGATGACACCGGATATCGCCTGCACCACCTGCCGGCGCTCCTCGATCGGTTTCTTTGACCAGCTCTTGAAGGCTGCGCGAGCGGCCGCCACCGCATCATCGAGTTCGGCTTCACCGCACGCAGGCACCTGCCCGATCACCTCTTCATTGGCCGGGTTGATGACGTCCAGCACCGCGGACGTACCGACCATCTCGCCATTGATCAAATTTTTATATTGGGTAACCATTTCGCTCTCCTTCGGGCTTTGCCATTCATTCTATTTGAATCGCTCATTCTGTATTACAAGGGTGCAAGCGCCCTTCATTTTGATAGACTATAGCGTATCGGCAAGGTTTTCAGCCCGCCGACAAAAGTTGATTTGGCGCGCTTGGGCTCGCCGGCGAGTTCCAGCGTCTCGATCCGGTCGAGCAGTTCGTTGAACAATACCCGCATTTCCAGCCGCGCCATATGCAGCCCGAGACATTGATGCGCGCCGGCGCCAAAAGCCAGATGCCGGTTGGGTGACCGCGACGCATCAAACTTGCGTGGATCTTCAAATTGCGCCGGATCATGATTGGCGGCGACATAGTTGATCATCAGCCAGTCATCCTTGGCGATCTTCTGACCGCCGATTTCCGTGTCCTCTGCCGCCGTTCGCATGAAATGCTGCACCGGGCTGGTCCAGCGAATCGCTTCCTCGACGATGCCGGGCAGCAAGCTCCGGTCTGCCTTGACCCTCGCGAACTGTTCCGGATCCTGTGCCAGCGCCATCATCGCGCCAGCCGTCGAAGCCGATGTCGTATCATGACCAGCGCTGGCTACGATAATATAATAGCCCGCCATATCACGGTCGTTGAGCGGTTCGCCGTCCACCGTGGCATTGGCGATCACGCTTGCCACATCGTCTGTTGGAGTGGCGCGCTTCTCTGCCGTCAGCTTGGCGAAATAGGCCGTGAAATCGGCAACTGCTCCAGCCACCAGCTGGATGATCTGCTCGGGCGTCATATCGGCCATGTTGCTCTTGTTCAGATCTTCATCCTGCCCGCCGAACATTTGCTGGGTGAGGAACAACATCCGCTGCTCGTCCTCCTCCGGCACGCCCAGTATCTGCATGATCACATGCAACGGGTAAGGTGCCGAGACAGCGGACACGAAATCCACAACACCGTCATTGTCAGCCGCGTCAACCATGCGGTCTACCGTGGCCTTTGCCAGCGCGCCTATTTCCGTTTCCATCTTCTTCAGATTTTTCGGCATGAACCAGTCTTGCGTCAATCTGCGATATTTCGGATGGACCGGCGCATCAAAGGTGACCAGCGACGCAACCATGTGCGGACTGCCGCCTGTGAAACGCTCTGCAAATTCAATGCCTTCCCGTCCGGAAAAGACCACGCTGCGGGGGTTGTTGAGAAAGGTCTTGTTGTCCTTTGAAACCCGCATGATATCGTCATAGCGGGTGATCAGCCAGAACGAGTCGAAACTATCGTCCGGTGCCACGACCCGTGCAACCGGCATATTGTCGCGCAGCCAGTCGAATGTATCGAGCACGCCATCCCATTCGGCGTAGCTTTGCGGGTCAATGACCTGCGCTGCCATTTCCGGTGACAGGGCCGGGATCGCGTCGGTTGCCATCATTCGGCTCCTCTACTTGGTTTGGCCATCTTTGTTTGCCCAATATTCATCGCGCAACAGTCGCTTGTAGAGCTTGCCCGTCGCATGGCGCGGCAGTTCCGAACGGAAGTCGATCTGCCGCGGGATTTTGACGCCGGAGAGCGACTGCCGGAGATAGGCTTCAAGCTCTTGCGCCAGTTCCTCGCCCGCGTCCGCCATGTCCATCGGCTGAACAATCGCAATGACCTTCTCACCCATATCTTCGTCCGGTCCACCGATCACCGCTGCATCGGCAACCTTGTCATGGCTGACCAGCAGATTTTCGATTTCCTGCGGATAGATATTCACGCCACCCGAGATGATCATGAAACTCTTGCGATCGGTCAGATAGAGGAAACCATCCTCGTCGAGCTTCCCGACATCGCCGAGCGAGGTCCATCCGTGGGCATGGGTTGCTCCTTCGGTTTTCTCCGGATCATTATGATATTCAAACTTCGCACCGCCTTCGAAATAGATCTGGCCTTCTTCGCCGACCGGCACTTCCTCACCATGTTCATCGCAAATATGGACCTGGCAATTAATCGGCTGACCGACTGAACCCTTGTGCGCCAGCCAGCCTTCGCTGTTGCAAAAAACGAAGCCGTTGCCTTCGGTGCCGGCATAATATTCGTTGAGCACCGGCCCCCACCACTTGATCATCGCTTCCTTGATCGGAACCGGTACCGGGGCAGCGGCGTGAATCGCGCTCTTGATCGAAGAGACGTCATATTTGGCGCGAATTTCCTCGGGCAGCTTTAGCATCCGGACGAAATGGGTCGGCACAAATTGCCCGACATCACAGCGATATTTTTCGATCAGCCGCAAAGCTTCCTCGGGATCGAATTTCTCCATGATGATACTGGTTCCGCCCAGCGACTGCACCCCGAGGTTCCAGCGCAACGGTGCCGCATGATAAAGCGGCGCGGGAGAGAGATAGACGCAATCCTTGTGCAAACCGAAAAGCACCTCGCCAAGCGCTGCAAGGGAATTGTGCCCGGCAATATTTTCATCTTCCGGCAGCGGCAGCCTTATGCCTTTGGGCGTTCCGGTGGTGCCCGACGAATAGAGCATGTCAACGCCAGCCCGTTCATCGGCAATCGGCGTGGTCGGCATCGACTGCAACGCCGCTTCCAGATTGCGTTCGTCTTCGACCTCGATAGCCAGTTGCGGGACATCGGGATTCAAGCTCCGAAGCTTATCGAGAACCGGCAGCATCTGCTTCGAACCGATCAGCATCTTTGCGCCGGAATCATTCAATATATAGCTTATCTCGTCGGCCGTCAGGCGGCTGGAGATGGCAACCTGGATCAGACCCGAGCGCTGCGCGCCCCATGTGATGGGGAAAAATTGGGGATGGTTTTCCATGCAGATCGCAACCGTATCGCCGATCTGCAAACCGCGGGATCGATAAAGCTGGGCTACCTGGTTGGAGCTCTTGTCGAGTTCACCATAAGTGATGACCTGTCCCGATCCGGCCATGATGACGGCTGGTTTGTCAGGATTCTCACGGGCGTGCAGATAAGGATGCATGGGTTGACGTTCTCCAATTGACCGATCAGCCGTTAGGGCGATTCGTAATTGCAGCACCATGGTTTAATCATGCAGTTAAATCAACGGATAGTCACACCTGTTGTCGATAGATGGTGGCAATAGCCCTAATTCTCGACGTAAATATCCACTGGCACCGCAAGATCGGCAAAGACCCGGCCAATCGGAGCCATGCTGGTGGCACCCTGTTCGATTTCCGATTCGAGCATTGTCTGGCTCGCCGCGCCCTTGAGCAGGACGATCACGGTTCGCGCCTCACAAATCGCCGCCTTGGTCAGCGTGACAAGCGGCGTGTCACCATCATCGGGGAGCAGGCCGACCACCAGTTTTTCCGGTGGGCCATCGAGCGCCTCTTCCATATCCGCGCTTTCCATGATCCCGGCGGTGCTGCCGCCATCACCCATGCCAAGCCAGACCAGATCGGCAGGCCATTTCGTGTCGCGCAGCCGGGCATCGGCTGCAGCTCCCGCCATATGATAATCCTCATGATCCGGTGCCAGTGGCAGCACCCGCGCGCCGCGCGTCAGAAACAGACTCGCCAGCTTCTTCGCATGGCTGCGCGGATCATCAAGCGGCACCAGCAAATCATCGGTCGGGATGATCGTGACATATTTCCATTTGATCGGCTTTTCCGCCAGGGCCTCGAGTATCGGCATGGCTTCCTCGCTGGCGGGCAGCGCCAGAAGCGCATCGCCGCGCGCGTCGAGAGCGCTCTCGATGATGAACTGGATATCACCGGCGACCGCCTCGACCATCTCGTCGCGGTCATCAAAATCCCACCATTCCAGCATGGACTCTTCCTCTTCCGGAATATCATCCATGTCGAAATCTTCTAATGCGTCTTCGAGTTTGCTCATTTTTCTGTCCGTCAGCCTCATTTTCTCGCGCTTCTAACCCGTGTTCCGGTCGAAACAAAGGTCAAACATGAGAATTTTCTCGATGCTTGGCTAGTTTGCAGGTGGCCCGGCCAGCGGCTCGTCGAGCAACAGTCCAGAAGGCCGCAATATGGTCAGCGAAGCAGGGGCCCCGCTCCCTTCCTCGCGTGCGCTGATGTCGACCTGGATGAAGCTCTGGTCTTCGGTCAGCCTGGCATCCTGCGCCCATTGCCATTGCCAGCCGCCATTTTCGACCGAACCGCTCTGCTCGCCGAGCGATGGCGGGCGCGGATCGGTCAGTATCTCGACCGCCCGGTTACGCACTACCGACTGCGCAACCACGCGCAGTTCCAGTTCGGCCGCATTATGCGTGGTAAAAGCCTGCAGCCGGATCAGGGCGAGAGCGGCAAGACTGAACACCGACAATGCGACCAGCATTTCGATCAGGGTGAAGCCGCGCTCGCCAGATTTTTTCATGATTTTCATGGCCCGGCCCCTGCCAGTTTCACATCCCCCATCGGAGCGATCAGGACGCGGCGGCTTTGCTCATCGCCCTGCAAGACCAGCTCGGCCTGCTCGCTGGGCAGCCCCGTGCTTTCAAAACTGATCATCATCGGTCCGGTCTCGCCGGTCGCCGCGGTCACACCGCTCGACCAGTTTGTTGACACAAACGGCTTGTCCTCGATCACCGACCAGCTGCCCTTGCGCCGTTCGAGAAAGCTGTAGCCGGAGGGCGTGACCTGCACCGCCATCGGCCGCGACTGCAATATAGCATTGTCGCGCAGCGCCGCCGTGCGCGCGGCAAAGCGCTGGGCATCTTCTTCCAGAGCGCTGCCGCCGCTGGGAAAGGAAAAGACGACGACCGACGCCATCAGTCCGATGATCAGCAACACGACCATCAATTCCACCAGCGTGAAACCCGCGCTATTCTGACTGGCAATTGGGGTTTTCTGTCGGGTCATTATCGTTCATTTAGCGAGTTGAGCGGAGCGAGTCTTGCAGAATCCATGAACCCCTGCAATGACGGCTGCATAAGAAAAGAAACGCTGGGAAAAGGAAATCTTGATGTCTGACGTCGCTCTCTACGAGAAAAATGACCGCATCGTTACAATCACATTGAACAAGCCGGAAACGCGCAATGCGTTATCGAAGGATCTGTGCGAGGCACTGGTCAACGCGATCAACAAGGCCGATGCCGATGCGGGCGTGAGCTGCGTCGTGCTCGCCGCGAATGGCAAGAGCTTTTCCTCCGGCGGCAATCTGCACGAAATCAAGGCGATGACCGCCGAGCAGAATATGACACCGCTGGAAATCGAGAACTGGTACAAGACCGGCATCCAGCGCATTCCGCTCGCCTTCTCGCAAATTTCAGTTCCGGTAATCGCTGCGGTCAACGGCCATGCGATTGGCGCGGGCAATGACCTGAGCACCATGTCCGACATCCGGATTGCCGGCGAAGACGCGATCTTCGCCGAGAGCTTCCTGCGCGTCGGGATCATTCCCGGAGACGGCGGCGCCTGGCTGCTGCCGCGGATCATCGGTCAGGCGCGCGCCAACCAGATGCTGTTCACCGGCGAATTTATCGATGCCGCAAAGGCGCTGGACTATGGTCTGGTGTCGGAAGTGGTGGCGAACGACAAGCTGCTGGAGCGCGCCTATGAACTGGCCGAGATGGTTGTCGGCCTGCCGCCGCTGGCGATCCGCAAGACCAAGGAACTGGTCCGCACGGCGCAAAGCGTCACGCTGAAGGAAAATCTCGATCAGGCGGCTTTGTTCCAGGGCGTGTTGCAGCAGCTTGATGATCACCGCGAGGCGATTGACGCGATATTGGAAAAACGCAAACCGGTGTTCAAGGGCGCTTGATTATCAAGGAGACTGTTCTCCCGCGAAGGCGGGATTCCATCTCCAAAAAGTGCGTCGAGGAAATTTCGGGAGATGGGCCCCTGCCTGCGCAAGGGGCACAAGGGAGAGAGAGAATGAAAAAGACCGCGATTTTGATCGGAGCCCTGATGTCGGCTGCTCCTGTAGTGGCCGCCCCGCCGCAAGGCGTCGCCACCGAAGCGACAAAGGCCGCCAATGCCGAAGTCGCGGCCAGCCTGCCGATCGCCGACCAGCAGGATTTCGAAAATGCCAAACGCGGATTTCTAGCCAAAATCCCCAACGACCAGATCCTCAACGAAGATGGTTCGGTCGCATGGGATTCGCGCCAGTTCGATTTTCTGCAGGGCCAGGCCCCCGATACGGTCAACCCCTCGCTCTGGCGGCAGGGCAAGCTGAACAGCATCCACGGCCTGTTCGAGGTCGTCCCCGGCATCTACCAGATCCGCGGCTATGATCTGGCGCAGATGACATTGATCGCCGGCAAGACCGGCTGGATTGTCATTGATCCGCTGACCACACCCGCACCGGCCAAGGCCGGCCTCGCCCTCGCCAACAAGACGCTGGGTGACCGGCCGGTGGTTGCGGTCATCTTCACCCATAGCCACGGCGACCATTTTGGCGGTGTCGCTGGTGTGGCTTCGCCAGAGGATATCCAGTCCGGCAAGATCGAGATCATCGCACCGCATGGCTGGCTGGCCGAGTCGATCGGCGAGAGCGTCATTGCCGGAACCGCCATGAACCGGCGGGTGCAATTCCAGTTCGGCACCGCTCTGCCCGTCGGCAAGACCGGTCATGTCGGCGGCGGCCTCGGCCAGAAACTGTCGAGCGGCGATGTCGCGCTGGTGCCACCGACCCGGTCGATCAGCAAGAATGGCGAGACGCTCATGGTCGACGGCATCAGCTTTGACTTCATGGATGCCGGCGAGACCGAAGCACCGGCCGAGCTGGTCTTCTACCTGCCGCAGTTCAAGGCATTGCACACCGCCGAGGTTGTGACCCGCACCTTCCACAATGTGCTGACGCCACGCGGTGCGCTGGTCCGCGACACGCTGAAATGGAGCAAGGTGATCGACGATATGCTCGCCCGCTATGGCGCGAAATCGGACCTCATGCTGGCCTCGCATCACTGGCCGACCTGGGGCAGCGACAATGTACAGGCGGCGCTGAAAAACCAGCGCGGCATCTATCGCTATGTCCACGACCAGACCATGCGCCAGGCCAATCAGGGCGCGACGATGCACGAGATTGCCGAGAATATCGGCGAGCCAGATTTTGCCAAGAGCGACTTTGGCGTGCGCGATTATTACGGCACGCTCAATCACAATAGCAAAGCGGTCTACCAACGCTATTTCGGCTGGTGGGACGCGGTGCCGGCCCATTATCACCAACTGCCGCCAGTTGAAGCCTCACAAAAATATGTCGCGGCCATGGGCGGACCCGACAAGGCGCTGGCGGTCGGCGAGAAAGCCTTTGCCGCCGGCGATTATCGCTGGGCAGCAACCGTCTTCAACCATCTGGTCTTCGCCGATCCGGCCAGCCAGAGTGCCAAGAACTGGCTGGCCTCGACCTATGAACAGCTCGGCTTCCAGGCCGAGGCCGGGACCTGGCGCAATATCTATCTGGTCGGCGCAAAAGAATTGCGCGAGGGCAATAATGTCAAAAATTCGATCAGCACCGCCAATGAAAAAGTGTTGAGCGGCATTCCGGCGGTCGATCTGTTCGACGCCATGGCCACCCGCTTCAATCCATCAAAGATGCAGGGCGAAGGCGGCATCATCCGTTTCTGGTTCCCGGACCGCAAGGAAGCGGTCAGCATCGATCTCGGCAAGAGCGTGATGTTCCCGCGCGGCGAGGATTATACGATCACCGCCGATGGATCGGATACCCAGATCACGATCAGCCGCGCCCTGTTCACCAAGCTGCTGATGCGTCAGGCCAATCCGATGGAACTGGTGCAAAACAAGCAAATGCTGATCAGTGGCAATGCGGCCTTAATGGCAGCTATGTTCGGCGCGCTGGATGAGGTAAATCCGCAATTTGATATTGTGACGCCGTGACCGGGTCCACGCCAATCACCGTTCGTCCTGAGCCTATAGGACGCTTGCCAAGGTGCTTCGACAGGCTCAGCACGAACGGGTCTGCTGTAATAAGGATTATTCATGCAAAGATTTAACTTCCCCGTCATCCAGCCCGATCCGGCGCTCGAAGATTTGCGCGGCGAATTGCAAGCCTTTCTGAAGGACGAGCGCGAGGCGGGCAATTTCAGACCGGAACCGGAATGCTGGATGGCCTCAGCCGATCCGGAATTTTCGAAGAAGATGGGCAAGCGCGGCTGGATTGGCCTGACCTGGTCAAGCCAATATGGCGGCCACGACAAGAGCGCGCTCGAACGCTATATTGTCACCGAGGAAACCCTTCGCGCCGGCGCGCCCGTCGGGGCCCACTGGATCGCCGACCGCCAGCACGCACCGATGCTGCTCGCCCATGGCACCGAAGAGCAGAAGCTGGACATCTTGCCCCGCATCGCCGCCGGCGAATGCTATTTCGCCATTGGTCTCAGCGAGCCGGGCGCGGGTTCCGATCTTGCCAATGTCAAAACCAAAGCCGAAAAGGTCCCCGAAGGCTGGAAGGTCAACGGCCAGAAAATCTGGTCATCCGGCGCGCAAATTTGTCACTATATGGTCGCCTTGCTCCGCACTTCGCCCGCCGATGGCCGCAACCGCCATGTCGGTCTGTCCCAGATCATGATCGACCTCAGCCTGCCCGGCGTCACCATCAAGCCGATTGTCGACCTTTCGGGTGATGCGCATTTCAACGAGGTCTATTTCGAGGACGTGATCGTCCCCGACGACTGTCTTCTGGGCGAAGAAGGTGGCGGCTGGAAGCAGGTGACCGGCGAACTGGCGATGGAACGCTCGGGACCGGAACGCTTCCTGTCCAGCTATATCACACTGGAAACCGCGCTTTGGCAGTTGAGCGGAAAAATGGGGTCGGATAGCCACGCCCGACTCGGCAAGCTGATCGCCAGTCTGCGTACTCTAAAGGGCATGTCCTGGGGTATAGCCAATCTGCTGAAAGAGGGCGTGTCGCCCGAAACCGAAGCGGCGCTGGTCAAGGATCTCGGCAACCGGCTGGAGAATGACCTGACCCAGCAAGTCCGCGCTATGCTCAACGACCTGCCGCCCGAAGACTGGAGCCCGGACATGCGCCGGATCATGAATATGGGCGTGCTCCGCTCTCCGCCGAACACCTTGCGGGGTGGCACGACCGAAGTGATGCGCGGCATTACCGCGCGGCAATTGGGGCTAAGATGATGTTGAAAAACATGCACTTCACACCGTTCGTCCTGAGCCTGTCGAAGGACAGCGATCGGCAACAGCCGCACTTCGACAAGCTCAGTGCGAACGACTCTATTCGAGGCATCCTATTACCATGATCAACACCGAAGGCATGGTCGCCGAAACGGCCACGAAAATCTACACCGACCTGTGCGCACGCGAAGTCCCGCACGAAGCCGAAGCCGGAAAATATCCACAGAAGCTATGGGACGCGCTGGCCGAAAATGGCCTGCCGCTAGCATGGGTCAGCGAAGCGAATGGCGGCTTTGGCGCGGATTATGCCGAAGTCTTCGGCGCAATCTGGGCCTCGGCGCAAGCGGCGTCGCCAGTACCTTTTGCCGAGACACTGATCGCCAACTGGATGCTGGACCGGGTCGGGCTGGCGCCGGCCGACGGCAGCGCCAGTTTCGCGCTCAGCGGCCATACGCCGAGCGCCGATATCCCCTTTGGCATGCACGCGGACAAGATCGTTCTGTTCGACGAGGCCCATCACGAAATTTCCCTGTTCGACAATCGCGTGGCGGTCCGCTCTCCCGAAGAAGCGCTGTCACCCGACGGGATGACGCAATTTGTCTTCTCCGGCCATGTTGCGGAGCAGTCTGCCAAAACCGATTTGTCCCGCCGGGCGTTTGAAGCGCTGATCCTGACCGTCCGCGCGGTGCAGATGGCCGCGGCAATGGAGAGCGCGCTCAATCTGTCCATAGAATATGTCACCCAGCGCGAACAATTCGGGCGGCCCTTGTCAAAATTTCAGGCGATCCAGCAACAATTGGCCGTCGCCGCATCCGAATGCGCCGCGGCAACCATGGCCGCGAACCAGGCGGCCAGCGCCATCATCCGGCACAGCGACCAGCCCGAACAGGCCTGGCATGAAGCGGTCATTGCCAAGGTCCAGATCGGCCATAGCGTCGAAGCGGTCACCGTGCCCTTCCATCAGGTGCACGGCGCGATGGGCTATACGCAGGAATATGATCTGCATCATTTTACCCGCCGCCTTTGGGCCTGGCGCGATGCGCTGGGCAACGAGCATCACTGGTCCAAACGGCTTGGCGAAGAACTCGCGGCGCAATCGCCCGATCATATCTGGCAGGGCGTTACAACTGGGGACTGGACGGAGCGGCAAGGGACCGCTAGTTAATCAAGCGATTAAATGATTCCCGGAAGAAAGCAGACATGCTTCCAATTCTTCCACAAACAGGAGCTAAGTTCATGAAAACACGCATTACAGAGCTTTTCGGCATCGAGCACCCGATCATTCAGGGCGGCATGCATTATGTCGGATTCGCCGAACTGGCCGCAGCGGTATCGAACGCCGGCGGACTGGGCATCATCACGGCCTTGACGCAACCTTCTGCCGCCGCACTGGCCGACGAAATCGCCAAATGCCGCGACATGACCGACAAGCCGTTCGGCGTGAACCTGACCTTCCTGCCCGTGGTCAATTCTCCTGACTATGAAGGCATGGTCAAGGCGATCATCGAAGGCGGCGTCAAAGTCGTCGAAACTGCCGGCAACAACCCGGTGCAGGTGCTTCCCGCCCTCCACGATGCCGGAATCAAGGTGATCCACAAATGCACCGCCGTCCGCCACGCGCTGAAAGCCCAGAGCATTGGCTGTGACGCCGTTTCCGTCGATGGCTTCGAATGCGGTGGCCATCCCGGCGAAGATGATATTCCGAACATGATCCTGCTGCCCCGCGCAGCCGACGAGCTCGACATCCCATTCGTTTCCTCTGGTGGCCAGGCCGACGGCCGCAGCCTCGTTGCCTCGCTCGCCATGGGCGCAGACGGCATGAACATGGGCACCCGCTTCATCGCCACCAAGGAAGCACCGGTGCACCAGAATGTGAAAGACGCGATTGTCGCCGCCAGCGAACTGGATACCCGCCTCGTCATGCGCCCCTTGCGCAACACCGAACGGGTGCTGACCAACCCGGCGGTTGAAAGACTGCTCGAAATCGAAAAGGAAAAAGGCGCCGATCTGCAATTTTCCGACGTTATCGAACAGGTCGCGGGCGTCTATCCCAAGATCATGAAAGAAGGCACGATGGATGCCGGTGCATGGAGCTGCGGTATGGTTGCCGGCCTGATCAACGATATCCCGACATGCCAGGAACTGATCGACCGGATCATGGCCGAAGCGGACCAGATCATCAATCAGCGGCTCAAGGGGTTCATGGCAGCTTGACCTTGGAGCCCTATAAGCCACTGAGCCGCTCCATCGCTGGCAAGGTCGCGATCGTCACCGGCGCGGCCAGCGGCATGGGACGGGCCACCGCGCATCTCTTTGCCTCGGAAGGCGCGCATGTCGCGGTGACCGATCTTGATCAGGCGAAATGCGATGCCGTCGTCGCAGAGATTGCGGCGGCGGATTATAGCGGCAATGCCGAAGCCTGGGCCCTGGATGTCAGCAATCCGGATATAATCAAGGCGGTGGTCAGCGAAATCGCCAACCGGCTCGGCGGGATCGATATTCTCGTCAACAACGCCGGCTTTGCGATTCCCGCCGATGTTGCCAAAGACAGTTATGAAGACAGCTGGGGACCGACTCTGGACGTAATGCTGTCGGCGCATCAAAGAATGATCCGCGCCGCCCTACCCCATTTGCGCAAGGCAGAGCATCCCCGGATCGTCAACATCGCCTCAACCGAAGGGCTCGGTGCCTCACCGGGCAACAGCCCCTATGTCGCGGCAAAACACGGCGTGATCGGTCTGACCCGAGGACTGGCCGTGGATCTTGGCCGTGAGGGCATTACCGTCAATTGCGTCTGTCCCGGTCCGATCCGCACCGGCATTACCGATGCCATTTCGGAGGAGCATAAGACCATCTACGCCAAGCGTCGGGTGCCGCTGCGCCGTTATGCCATTCCCGAAGAGGTTGCCCATGTCACCCTTTCCTGCGTGTTGCCTGCGGCCAGTTTCCTGACCGGCGCGGTGATCCCGGTTGACGGCGGACTGACCATCAAGAACGCCTGACCAAAAGCCCCCGGGAATCGCATTGCCAATTACAATTCCGATCAGGTCTCTGGTCAATGTAAAGGGGCAAGCGGTCGCAGAATTTCGTCAGACTAGGATGTCTAAATCGACTGTTTATTGACTATTGACGAATTTGATTTACCTCTTGGTCTTTTACAAGTTCCGGAGCATCCGAATATGGCAGAACCATTTTACATGCGGGCAAAGCGCGTTGTTTCGGCAGGAATCGAGTCAGCGCTCGATCACGCGGAACGTGCCAGCGGTACCAGCCTGATGCGCGAAGCCATTCGCGAGGTTGACCGGGCAATGGAAAAGGTTCGCGGTGAGCATGATGAAGCCGTTGATCGCCAGAGCCAGGCCGTCGGCCAGCAAAAATTATCCGCACAGCGCGCGGAAGAATGGTTGAGCAAGGTCCAGTTCACCCTGGAAAAAGGCCGCGATGATCTGGCCGAGGCAGCGCTCATGCAGCAGATGGAATTCGAGGCAAAGGTCAAGCATTTCAAGAATCTGGAAACATCCGCCAAGACAGACGCCAGCCGGCTCGACAGTTTGCTGGAAGATCTGGCCGCCCGCAAATCCGTCATGGAAGATGAACTCGCCGAGTTTGAAAAGATGATGCGCGAAAATAGCGCCGGTGACGATGGCCGGTCAAAATCCGACCGCAGCGTCGACCAGCAAGTCGAGCGTGCCGAAGCAAGTTTTGACCGGACTATGGAAATGGCTGGCGGCGTGAACGGCGCATCAAGCCATGCTGCTGAAATCGGTAAAATGCAGCGGAATTCGGAAGTGGAAGAACGGCTGGCGGCAATGAAAAAAGCCATGCAGGCCAAGGGCGCACAAAATAATTAGTCCGTCCATAGGCTCCCGCTTCTCCAGGCCCGACACGATGGAATCGAACCGCCACCTATGACCATTGAAAAGCCCCCGGGAATCACTCCCGGGGGCTTTCAATTTCAATTTTAGCCATCAACCTTAGCGGGAAATCGCGTTGCCGATCACCGCTCCGATAATTCCGCTGGTCACCGCGATCAGGACGGCATCATTGCCGGACCGGACCCACTGGTAACCGCGCGGTGCATTCGACAGCCGATAGGCGCGCGGATTGTCGATCACCCGGTAGTTGGTCGCATAGCGCCGGTCAAACCGCTGGCCCTTGGACCAGTTGCGATGGTTCTGCCGCACCACCGTCGATGTTCTGCTATAGCGCGCGGGGGCCGCTTGCTGCCGGGTGACCGTCTTGGTTACAGTACGCTTGCCCTGCTTATTCGAAGTCGTTTTCTGGGTCGTCTTCTGCGTCGTCGTCTTCTTCTTGGAAGACTGGTGCGGGGCAGCTTCTGCCTGCGCGGTAACCACAGGGGACACCGCCATTGTTGTCACTGCCAAAGCCATCAGAAACTTTTTCATCTTCAATTCCTTTTTCTATCCGGCGCCAACTGCGGCGTCACAAACAGAAATAGGCGGAAGCTGTCTCAGACATTTGTCAGATTCGAGCTATTTTGTACTAGATTGTCGCAGAAGCCTGCTTTCGTTCATCTGGCAATCAGCTAGCGGGCCTTTAATCGGTCCAGAGCGCCAATATCGATCGCAAAGCCGTGACCAGAGCCAGCGGTTGATCGAGCATCAGATGATGTTCTGCCTCGGGCACAGCGATCATCGGAATATGGTCGCCGCCCAATTCCCTCAGATATTCGGCACTGTCATTATCGAACAGCTTGCTATTCTCACCATAGACGATCGCCAGCCGGTGCGGCAGGTCGACAATCCGCTGCGGAGCCCGTTGCCATTGCTCCTGATCGCTGACACTGCGGTGAAAGACTTGCGGATCGAACTTCCAAGACCAGCCGTCCTCGCCGACCGGGCGCAGTGAATGATAGGCCATATAATCGAACAGAAACGGCTGCTGCACAGCCTGCGGCGGGGACAGGACAAAACGCCCATAGGCCGATTCATAGTCGGGATAGACCTTGTTCGGCCGATCCGACCGGCCCGACCCCGGTGGTCCGCCGCCCGCCTCAAAATGCGCCTGCAACCGCTCGGGCCGCAAGATCATCAGGTCGCAGATAACCAGACCGCCAAATCGCTCGCCGGCCAGTTCCATTGCCTGCAGCGCAACCCCGGAACCAAAGCTGTGGGCGATGATCTTGGGTTTGACCGGCCCGGAAAACAGATCCAGCGCATCGGCGATCCTGACCATCTGCTGGGCCCGCTTGAGACCATCGCAGTCAGGGATCATCTCGCTCTCACCCATGCCGGCGAGATCATAAGAAACGATGTCATAATCTTCAGCCAGAAACGGCGCGATAAAGGCAAAGCAGCGCGCGTGCGCCAGAAACCCGTGGGTCATCAGCAGCGGAGGCTTGCCGCGGGTGCCCCAGCGAAAATAATGGACCTTGCTGCCATCGACTTCTACGAACGTGTCTTCGCGTGGCACGTCCATCGCCCGCACGAACCATGCGGGCAGGTCATGCGACGCTGCCCACTGGTCTACAATATCTTTGCTTGCCATAAGCCGGTCTTATTCACCTTTCCAGTCGGGCTTGCGCTTCTGGGCGAAGGCGAGCGAGCCTTCCTGCGCATCCTTGGAAGTGAACACCGGTGCAGTGATTTCATTCTGCTTCTTCCAGGCTTCTTCGCTGGTCCAGTCGTAGCTTTCGTTGATGATCTTCTTGGTTGCCTTCAGCGCCAGCGGGCCATTGGCCGCCACAGTGGTCGCCAGTTCGATCGCCGCATCAATCGCAGCGCCCTCGGTCACCCGGTTGACGAAACCCACCTCATAGGCGCGCTGCGCGGTGACGAAATCACCGGTCAGGGCCCATTCCATGGCAACCCGCTTACCGACAAGCTGCTGCAGCTTGATCACGCCGCCCGCTGCCGCCACGAGGCTGCGCTTGACTTCCGGAATGCCGAATTTCGCGTTGACGTTGGCAACGCACAGATCGCAGGCAAGAGCCAGTTCGAGACCGCCCGCCAGCGCATAGCCTTCGACCGCAGCGATCAGCGGCTTTTCCGGACCCTTTTCGGTAATCCCGCCAAAGCCATAGCCTTTGACCGACGGTGTTTCGCCGCGCAAAAAGCCCTTCAGATCCATGCCGGAACAAAATGTGCCGCCAGCGCCGGTGAGGATGCCCGCGTTGAGGCTATTGTCATTGTCGAGCTGCTCCATCGCCGCGCGGATGCCTTCGGCTGCCGCCTTGGTCATCGCGTTTTTGGCGTCGGGCCGGTTGATGGTGACGATGATGAAACCGTCCTGGATCTCGGTAAGTACTTCAGACATATTTTTCTCCTTAAATTATCTCGCACGAAGACACGAAGGCACAAAGAATGATGTGTTATTCGCTTCGTGACTTAGTGTCTTTGTGCAAGTCCAAATTTCTTTCTCAGTCCGCTGCGCGGGCCATATTCAGTCAAATAACAGGTTGGCCAGCTTCGACCGCTGATAAGCCGCATCACCAATCAACGCGCCGCCCATAATCGCCTTGCGCCGATGCAGCTGGGCATCGCAATCATTGGTGAAGCCAAAACCGCCATGAAACTGGATCGACCGGTCGGCCGACGTCGCATAGCTGCTATGCGCCTGCGCCACAGCCATCAGCACGGCCACTTCGCCGCGCCCCTGTTCGCCCCAGCTGTGCGCCGCGCTGTACAGATGCGTTCGCGCTTTTTCATACTCGACATAATTGTTCACGGTCGGGTGCTTCAGCGCCTGATAGCTGCCGATAATCTTGCCGAACTGCTTGCGTGTTTTCAGATATTCCAGCGTGTAATCGATCACCGATTGTGCGCCGCCAGTCATTTCGGCGGCGTGGATCAGTCCGGCAGCCAATTCGATTTTTTCCAGCGTCTCCCGGGTCCGCGATGCGTCGAACAGCCCGTCGGTCGACACGGTCACACCGTCCAGCGTTACTTCATAACTGCGCGCCGTTTCGTCGATCACCGTCTCCCGGCGAAGCGCACCGTCGGGCAGGGCCGATCGCTCGATCAGGACAAAACGCACCGCGCTGTCAACCTTCACCGAAGCGATGATCAGTTCCGCGCTGTCGGCCCAGAGCACCAGCTGCTTCTTGCCGGAAAGGCTGACATTGTCGCCATTCACGGTGCCGGTCGCCTCGATATTGGAGAGATCCCAGTCACCATTATCCTCGCGCAGAGCCAGCGTTGCCGCCGTTCCTGCTGCGATCTTCGGCAACCATGCTGTCTGCTGCGCTTCACTACCGCCAGCGAGCAAGGCTTGTGACGCGAGGGTCGTCGAGCCGAACGGCGTGCTCATCAGATTGCGACCCATTTGCTCGGCGATCGGAACCACCTCGGCCATCGACAGGCCAACCCCGTCATGCGCTTCCGGAATAGCGATCGCCAGCCAGCCGAGTTCGCCGATTTCTTTCCAGATGCCGGGATCATAGCCAAGTTCATCGTCGATCAGCGCGCGGACCTTGTCGACCGGGCTTTTGTCGCGGCAGAAATTGGTCGCCACATCCATCAGTTCGATCTGCTCTTCGGTGGTTCCGATTGTGCCTAGATTATCCATATTTTTCCTCAATTCCCAAATTGGTCGCAAGACCGTTCGTGGTGAGCCTGTCGAACCACATCTCTCGTCGAAAAATGTCCTTCGACAAGCTCAGGACGAACGGCAGTTTTTGCTCCCGATTCTATCTCGTTTTCGGCAATCCCAGCGCATGCTCTGCAACGATATTGCGCTGAATTTCCGAGGTCCCCCCACCGATGGTGGCCGAGAAACTGTTCAAATAGCTGCGATGCCAGTAGCCATCGTCCACCGCATTTTCATCGCCAACATAATAGCCCGCCTTGGTGCCCTGAAACGCGAGCGAAAATTCGGTCAGTTCGCGGATCAGCTCGGTGCGCGCCAGCTTGTTCATCAGCGGTAGACCCATCGGCTTGTCCTGCATCAATTGCGGCATCCGGCGGCGGGTGTTGTTCAGATTCAGCGCCTGGATATCGATCATATATTGCGTCATCTTGTCGCGCATCACCGGATCGTCGAGCAGCGGCTTGCCATTGCGAACCGAGTTTTTCGCCAGCTCGACAATCTCCATGACGTCGAGTTCCTTGACGAAGAAACCGCCGACCGGCTTGACCTTGGCGCCGCGCTCATATTCCAGCGTCTTCATCGCCATCGACCAGCCATTGCCTTCGCCGCCAAACAGGCAGTCGGCGGAAATGCGGGCGTCGGTGAAGAAGGTCTGGACGAAGCCATATTCGCCGGTCAGCTTCTTGATCCGGCTGGTGCTGATGCCGTCAATCTTCATCGGATTGAGAAAGAAGCTGAGGCCTGCATATTTGTTCGGCGCATCAAAATCGGTGCGGGCGAGCAGGATCATATATTTCGCGCGGTCGCCCAGCGAGGTCCAGATTTTGGAGCCGTTGAGAACATATTCATCGCCCTCTTTCACAGCCTTCAGCTGTGCGTTGCCGAGATCCGATCCATTCTCCGGTTCAGAAAAGCCCTGGCACCAGATATCCTCGGCGCTCAGCATCGGCTTGATATATTTCTGCTTCTGCTCCTCGGTGCCGAGATCGAGAATCAGCGGTCCGGCCCAGCCGTTGCCGATCGCGTTGAGCATGATCGGCGCATCATATTTTTTCATCGCCCGGGTTGCCACGCGCTGAAATTCGCTGTGCAACCCGCCGCCGCCATATTCCTTCGGCCAGCTGGCGCCAAGATAGCCCGCTTCATAGACTTTGCGCTGCCACTCCTGGAGAAAGTCAAACTGCTGGTCGGTCGACACTTCCATGAAGGTCAGCGGCAGCATGAAGCCGGGATCCCGGACCGTATTTTCCTTGAACCAGGCATCCGCCTGTTCGGCATAATCCTTCAGTTCGGCTGCACTCGGTTTGTCGACCATGGTCTTGCTCCCAAATTCTTATCAATAGGGCCAGTGGTTCGGTCCCATTGCCTTCGATATTGATTGAATCACTAGCGGGTTAATTGAACGATTAAATTGCAAAAAGCAATGGCTTCACCCTGCTAAATTAGACTGTGGAGAGAAATATGATCAGCGAAGCATTCACCGGACAGAAGCATGTCATGTGCAGGGCGTGTCACGCCCATTGCGGCCTGATCGTCGATTTCGAAGATGGCGTGCCGGTCAAGACCCATGGCGACAAGGATAATCCCGAATTCGAAGGCTATAGCTGCATCAAGGGCCGGCAACTGGCCAATTACCACAGTTTCGACACGCGCTTGCTGACCAGCTACACCGGTATGAAGCACGGAGAGAAGCAGGCGGTGCACTGGCGTGACGCCGCGCGCGATATTGCCGCACGGCTCGAGCGGATCGTCGATGAACATGGCCCCGATGCGATCGCCTCCTATGTCGGCACCTTCGGCTATAATAACGTCAACGCCCATGCCTTCATGCTGGCGCTGATGGAATCGATCGGATCGACGTCGGTCTATGACAGCGTCACCATCGACCAGCCGGGCAAGGGCATTGCCCGCGCCCTGATCGGACCATGGCTCGCCGGAGCGCCCCGCGTCGGCGACTGGGACGGGCTGATGTTGATCGGCACCAATCCGGTGGTGTCGATGAACGGCGGGCTCGGCATGAATCCGGCCAAGAAACTGCACGATGCGAAAAAGCGCGGGATGCAACTGATCGTAATCGACCCGCGCGTCACCGACAGCGCGCGGCAAGCCGATATTCACCTGCAATGCCGCCCCGGCCAGGACCCGATCCTGCTCGGCGCCATTGCCAAGGTCGTGATCAACGAAGAATTGTACGACAAGGATTTTGTCGCCGGCGATGTCGAGGGCTTTGAGGCCCTCAAAAAAGCCGTGCAGCATTTTGACGCCGGACCGGCAGCCGACCGCGCGGGCGTTGCGGCAGAAGATATCGTGCGCGCGGCGCGGATGTACGGCAGCTGGAAGAAAGCCAGCATCAGTGGCGGCACCGGTACCAACATGTCGGGCGGTGGCAATATCACCGAATATCTCAATCTCGCGCTGACCTCGATCATGGGTCACTGGCTGCGCGAAGGTGATCTCAACCGGCGGACCGGCGTGTTCACCAAACCCGCCCCGCCGATCGCGGCGACGCCCGGCCCGATCCCGGCCTGGGGTTTCGGTCGCAAATTGCACAGCCGCGATCTCGAGCAGAGCATATCCGGCATGCCGACCTCGGCTCTGCCCGACGAGATACTGACTCCCGGCGACAAGCAGGTGAAGGCGCTGATCTGTCTCGGCGGCAACCCGATGCTCGCCTGGCCCGATCAGCTGAAGACGTTCGAGGCTATGAAGGCGCTCGACCTGCTCGTCTGCATCGACCCGCGCATGTCGAAAACCGCCGAGCTGGCCGATTATGTCATCGCGCCGAAGCTGCACTATGAAGTGCACGGCAATAGCGCCGCGCCGGAAATCTATGGCGGCTTTGGCGCTGGCTGGGGCTTTGAGAATAATTACGCGCAGGCCAGCCCACCGATCATGCAATCCCCGGAAGGCTCCGATCTGTGCGAGGAATATCAGTTCATCCACGCGCTGGCTTCGGAGATGGACAAGAGGATCCAGGTCAAATCCTGGGCACTGCTCGCCCATCCCAATGAGCGGGAAGAGAAGGCCACGCCTTTCCCGCCCGGCGAAACCCCCGATCCGATCAGCGCATGGAGCGCGTCGCTGAACGGATGCCCGGCGGATATCGCCAAGCTCTATAAGGATGAAGAGGTGCAGAAGGGCAAGATCGTCGAAGCGCAGGCGCTGCTCGTGCAACCCAAGCCAGCCGGTTGGGAGGGCAAGCTGTCAGTCGGCAATGCCGCAATGATGGAAGAGCTTTCCGAATATGCCGCCAAGCTCGGCGAACCGGTCGAGGACGGCGACTTCCCCTTCCGCATAATCGGCCGCCGGATGACCGCGATCCACAACAGCAACTGGCACGAGGATCCGGTGCAGCGCAAACGCGTGCCGCACCACCCCGCCTTCATGAACCCCGCCGACATGGAGGCTCTCGGCCTGTCCGAGAACCAGCCGGTCGAACTGGAATCGGCCCGCGCCTTCATCAGCTGCGTTGCCAAGGCCGACAAGACGGTGCGCGCGGGATGCGTCTCCACACCGCATAGCTGGGGCACCAACCCGGACGAGAAAGAAGACCCGCTCGGCGCTGGCGGCAATACCGGACGGCTGTCCTTCAATGACCGCGACTTTGACAAGCGCACCGGCATTCCGCTGATGAGTGCGATCCCCATTCGGGTACGAGCCAAACAGGCGAATGCAGAACTGGAAGCGGCGGAGTAATCGAGCTCGAGAGAGAGAATCCGTTCGTGCTGAGCCTGTCGAAGCACCGGACTTGACGCACTTGACCCTTCGACAAACTCAGGGCGAACGATAGTTTTTTAGGAGACCCAAGATGACCAATCCCTTATTCGATCTCACCGGCGACGTCGCCGTCATTACCGGCGCCGGCCGCGGTATTGGCGAAGGCATGGCCAAGACCCTCGCCGATGCGGGCTGCAATGTCGTCTGCGCCTCGCGCAGCATGGAAGAGATCACCCGGGTGGCGGACGAGATTAACGCCAGCAATAGCAGCGGCCGGGCCATTGCCCATGCCACCGATGTCACCAGCGCCGAGGATATGGATGCGCTCGCCCAGCGGGCGGTTGATGAATTTGGCAGACTGGACATCTGGGTCAACAATGCCGGCGGTTCGCTGGTGTCCGCGCCGCTCACCGAACTGGATGAAGCCGAGTGGGACAAAACGCTGGCGACCAATCTCACGTCGGTCTTTCACGGCGTACGCGCCGCCTGCAAGCATTTTGGCGAGGGCAGCCGGATCGTCAACACCAGCTCGCTGGCCGCACAAGACCCGTTCCCCGGCAGCGGTCATTATAGCGCCGCCAAGGCCGGTGTTCTGATGCTGACAAAAACACTCGCCCACGAACTCGGTCCCAAGACCCGGGTCAATGCGATCCTGCCCGGCTTTGTGCCGACCGACACGGTGAAGAAGGCACTGGATATGACGGACGAGGATTTTATCGGTTTTGAGGACACACTGGGCCTGCCCGCCGGAAGACTGGGCACGCCGCAGGATATCGGTGCGCTGACGCTCTATCTCTGTGCCCCCGCTTCCGAATGGGTGACGGGCCAGTGCATCAGGATCGCCGGTAAGCCCTGAACATTTTGCCGGATATTTGTTGAAGCGAAGAGACCGTTATCCTGCCGAAACTTGATGTCGCGAAGGAATTGCTGCATTCTCGCCGAATATTTCCATGGGGAGGAGATGCCATGAGCACAGGTGAACAGGCACAAATCGCGCCGGTAGTGGTCGCCAGCGATCTCAAAGTCAGCGACCTTCGCGCCGCATTGGCAGCGGGTTGGGGTGACTTCAGAGCCTATCCGGCCTTCGGCCTGTTTTTTGCAGCCATCTACGTGAGCGCAGGCATGTTTATCTATTTTGCCCTGTTCGTCCGCGGCGAAGTCGCGTGGCTGGTTCCGGCCGCTGCAGGATTTCCGTTGCTCGCACCTTTTGTTGCCGTCGGCCTATATGAAGTGAGCCGCCGCCGCGAAGCCGGCCTGCCGATGAGCTGGCGCGCGATCCTCGGGGCATTGCGCGGGCGCGGCGACGAGCAGATATTGAGCATGGGCGTTATCCTGTTCGTCGCATTCGGCTTCTGGCTGATGGTTGCGCACGGCATTTTCGCCATTTTTCTGGCAGAATCCGGCATCGGATCAGAATCTATCGCGCTGCTGGCCACTGGCGCAGGGCTGATGATGTTGCTGGTTGGCGGCATCGTCGGCGCGCTGATGGCGCTGGCCTTTTATGCAATCACGGTCATCAGCCTGCCGATGCTGGTCGATCGCAACGTAGACTTTATCACCGCGATCATCGTCAGCCTGGCATCGGTACGATCGAACAAATCTGTCTTGCTGGTCTGGGCGATATTGATTGCCGTTGCGCTATTTGTCGCCATGCTGCCGTTGTTTCTCGGGCTGCTCGTCGTGCTGCCGGTGCTCGGCCACGCAACATGGCACCTGTATCGCCGCTTGACCGGCGAGGCCGGCGCAGAACATCAGCAAGCTGGTGAGCAAGTGCTGGTCTAGGGCCAGGACCTAGACAGGTTTTCTGACCATCAGCACATCGACCGGGGACCAACCCATCATTTCGCTGGCGCGGCTGCCGATGGTTGCCATGATAAAACCGCCCCGACCATGGGTGCCCAGCACCAGCAGATCAAAGTCGCCGCTATCGAGCATATTGTGCACCGACCGGTGGAGATTGCCTTCGACGAGATGGGGGGTGACCCGCGACGCATCATTCTCCGACAGGTTCAGGCCGGTCATGAAATCTTGCAATTCCTTTTCCGCATCGGACAGCATTTCATCCGCAACGCCGTCGGATTTCAGCCAGGCTTCGTAAGCAACATGATAAGCGTGCACGAGCTCGATTTTCGCGTCGGGAAAAAAGTCCAGCGCGGTGCGAAGAGCATGGGCGGAAAAATCGGAAAAATCGGTCGCTACCAGGATCCGGCCATAGTTGGCGCGCGGGCGTTCTTTCACGATCAGCACGGGAGCCTCAGCATGGTGAACCAGATGATCCACCGCCGTACCGAGGAAGAAATCGGAAATATTATTGTGCCGTGCGGCACCGACAATGATCAGGTCGCTGTCCAGCTGCTCCGCCGTTTCGGCGATCACCTGGGGTGGCTTGCCGTAATTTATCGCCAGATTGCAGCCTTCGGCATCAGCGCCATAGTTGCGCAGCAGAATCGTCTCGACTTTCGCAATATCAACCTCTGTCTTGGGGCTGCTCACAAATAACAGGGTACGAGCCGCATCCCAGATGTCGGCGAGCAATTTCGCCCGCGCGAACGGCCGGTCTGCCCTGGCTGTCAGATCGGTGGCAACCAGAATTTTCGTCGGTACGGGCATGGAATGTAGCTCCTGTAAGTTCAAATGTCTGACCATCAACATCGTCGAAGCCGATGGAGTATAGCCGTTGATCGATGACAATAGCCGATCTCCAGCTGATCGACATCAGTATCTGTACGGATAAGATCAATATCAGGATTGAAGCTAACAGCTGACGATCAAAAAAGCAGCAGCATTTCCGATAGAAAATGCTGCTGCTTTTTTTGGAAGCATAGTGGCAGACATTGTCTTCACGCCCGCCCGATCGCACTCACCGATGGTCATGACATTGCTATCAGCCCTGATGCATATATATATGGCGCGTTCGCGGGAGAAAGCCTTGACCCGAAATAGCCGCCGATGCCGCTCTGGTTAACGCCACCGAACGGCAGATTATGCTCCAGAAAATGCGAAAAGACGCCAAATCTCTAATCAGGCTTTGCAACGGAATGGGTTCTGGCACCCATCCAAAATACTTCGTAGCGCATGGAAAACCGGTGTTGGCTAACCCAGTTCTCGCTCGATAGCCCGGGCCGCACCTAATTCTGCTTGCCGTCGCCCAATCCAAAAATGACAGAATATCAGGCACGCTGCCACCGCCAATGCAGTAATCCCAAGCCGCAATATGTCGGTGACAACCGCCCCGCCGTGGAACGACATCGCCGCATATCCGGCGATCAACCCGACAGGCGCTGCGATCCTGGAAAATTTTGCAAATTTCAAATTCAGCTCAGCCTGCGCAGCACAAAATCTTGCATGCTGGATGGGCTGTATCGCCGAGACACGCCAGAGGCCGTTGCGCGCCCTCAACATCCATATTTGCACGCCAATCAAAACCAGCGCACACAGGCTCCAAAGGCTGCCCACCCGCCAATCATCCGCTGTGATGATCAAATATACCAATATCGCTAGCAATCCGAACAGCATCAGAAGCTCCAGGCCGACCGTGAACCATGTCATGCGGTTGCGACGTCTGGTTTGCTTTACCAGAGCGTCGATAAACGCGGGGTCCGGAGCATTTTGAACGTCCTCCTGCCAGACGGTTTTGAGATGATCCATGTCGATGGTCATTTTTGTTGCTCCATAAGTTTTGACAGGCCGGCTCGTGCCCGGGTCAGGCGCACAGCAACAGCACCTTCGGACAAGCCCAGGATTTCGCCAATTTCCCGATTGCTGAAATCTTCGAGGTGCAGCGTCACGCATTGCTGCAACCCTAGCGGCAATTTGCCAATTGCACGCAGCAATGCGCGCTTTTGGTCCCGATGCTGCGCCTCTTTTTCGGGAGAATCGTGATCGCTGATGTGGATATCTTCCAGCAGGTCGGTCGTCGGACTGCTCATCTTCCGGCGGATATGGCTCACCCCGATATTATGGGTTATTCTTGCGATAAAAGTCCGGTGCGAAGCCTCGCCGCGGAAAGTCGGTAACGCTCGCCAAAGGGCGAGCGCTACTTCCTGATATAATTCCTCCTGCCGCGACTGATCCCGCTCATAAGTCCGCAGACTATTCCTGATGAACGAAGCATATTCGTTCAGTAGCGCAACAAGCTCGGAGTCCCGTTTTTGTTTCAAACGGCAGCTGCTGCCGCTCTGAAGTCATGGCTCCCTCTTACAGCGGAAGCCGCTATGTAAAGGCTCAAGATCCAGAATGGCGTGATGATTATGCCGGTGACCGCGACATACAGAATTGTCCCGCCGAGATAGGGATTCAACAGCGCAACAAGCGGTTCGGCAAGGCCGCTGCCATAAATTATGCCCAATGCATTGCTCGTAATCGCAAAGGCCTTGGCGAAGAGGCAGCAAAGCGGGAAGGCCAGTAGGTGGAGCGGTGATTTTGCGATATTTTTGTCGCTAAACGGGTTCAGATAAAACCAGTTGAACGAGGCCCGATGCGGGTGGTTCAGATAGTGATCCGATACCCGGCTTTGGTTGTTCATAGCCCAATATAGCATCCCGGATGTACCGAGCAGAAAGGCAATATTGATCCAAATCATATTCATGGCCTTATAGGCTGTGGCGCCATCACGCACGGCCGGATTAAATTCCTCCGCCAGTCCATTGGTAATTGCGAAATCCGTCGTCCAATAGTCGCCATAGGTCAGCGCGACAAACAGGCCTGCGTAAATTGAGATGATCCGTATCATTGCCAAACTATCCTTGTTTAAAATGTTGATATTGGGATAGTCGCCAGCCGGGCGAAAACATTACAAAGAAAATTTTCTGCTCCGCATAGCGGCTGGCGGCGTAACGGTTCGACCGAATTATGCACCCATTTGACGAATGGGCAGACCGCTGATGTTGAATGACTATACAGCACAGGTTCATTGGCGCGCTGTCACCGATAATATCCCGCCAGTTGACATTGGCCTGGATGACATTGGCAATATGGCCGCTCTAGTTGAAGTATTTCCAATTTTATGAAAAATTTTTTCAAGCTCCGGTCGCATGACCTGGCGATCGATCTCGGCACGGCCAATACGCTTATCTATGCGCGGGATCGCGGCATCGTGCTCGACGAACCGTCTGTGGTTGCGCTCGAGACCAGTGACGGCGTGACCAAGGTTCGCGCAGTCGGCAGCGATGCCAAGCTGATGATGGGCAAGGCGCCGGCCAATATCAAAGTCATTCGTCCGCTCAAGGACGGCGTGATTGCTGATCTTGATGTCGCGGAGCAGATGATCAATCATCTCATCCACAAAGTGCACAGCAAGAAGACCGGGATATTCCGGCGGTTCGATATTGTGGTCTGCATCCCGTCCGGCTCCACCAATGTGCAGCTTCGCGCGCTTCGCGATGCGGCCTCAAACGCCGGCGCATCCGGCATATATTTCATCGAAGAACCGATGGCCGCGGCGATTGGCGCCGGACTCGCGGTGACCGAACCGGTTGGCGCGATGGTGGTCGATATTGGCGGTGGCACGACCGAAGTCGCGATATTGTCCTTGCAGGGTCTGGCGTACAGCACATCGGGCCGGATGGGTGGCGACAAGATTGATGATGCCATCTCTTCCCATATCCGCCGCAAACATAATCTGGCGATTGGTGAATCCACCACGGAACTGGTCAAGCATGGCATCGCCAGCGCGATGAGCCCGGACGGCGAGGGACGGATCATGCATATCAAGGGCCGCGACCTGGTCAGCGGCATGCCGAAAAAAATTGCCATCTCCGAGGCTGAAATTGCCCAGGCTATCGCCGAGCCGGTCGGCCAGATCGCCGAATCCGTGCTCAACGCACTCGAGCATAGCAAGCCGGAACTGGCCGCGGATATCATGGAACAGGGCATTGTCCTGACCGGCGGCGGCGCATTATTGGGACGGATTGACGAATTTATCTCCGAGAAAACCGGACTGGCGGTCACGATCGCCGATGACCCGCTGACCTGTGTCGCCAATGGCGCGGGCCGGGCAATGGAAGATCCGCTTCTGCGTAACGTGCTGATCCCCGCCTGACACCGGCGGAACGGAACGCGCCCATGAAAAAGGGCCCCGGAACCAGTCCGGAGCCCTTTTCACTTATATTGTTCGGTTGGCCTAGCCGACCACGATCATCACCAGTGACGTTGCGATCAACGCCGGTGTTTCAATCCCGTCAATTTCGACAACAACATTGTAAGTCAGCAACCAGCGGCCCGGCTGTTTCTCGACCGCGTCCACCAATGTGTGGCGACCGCGAACCTTGGAACCGGCGCGCACCGGGTTGAGAAAGCGCACTTTGTCAAAGCCGTAGTTAATACCCATCACCGCGCCTTCGAGGCCCAGCGTCGTGCCATAAGACAGTTTCGGCAGCAGCGAGAGAGTCAGCAGACCATGCGCGATAGTGCCGCCGAAGGGTGTGGCCTTGGCTTTTTCCTCGTCGATGTGGATGAACTGGTGGTCCTCGGTGCAGTCGGCGAATGTGTTGATCCGGTCCTGATCAACCAGGACCCAGTCGGATACACCGACCTCCTTGCCTTTCCAGGATTCCAGTTCGCTTGCTTTGATCGTTGGCATATTATTTCTCCTGTTCGCGGGTCTTTTAGCCCTTCATGACTTCCTGCATCCGGCGGAAGAATTTGCCGCCCTGTCCGCCGCCGTTGGCATATTCCTGCATGCCGGTTTCGTCCAGAATCTGGTCGATATTGGCGGCGATCGATTCAGCGCTGCGGTCTTCAACCGGCAGCCAGACACCTTCTGTTTCAAAGATTTTCGCAGCAGCATAGCCGCCGGCACCAGCGGTCAATATGGTTTTCGATGGCGCGCCGTCGCTGCAAAGATAGACAACAGCAGGTGTCACCGCTTCAGGCACCAGAGCCGCCAATGCTGCTTCCGGCATGATGTCTTCGGTCATGCGGGTAGCGGCAACGGGCGAAATACAGTTGGTGTGAATGCCCTTGCCCGCGCCTTCCTGATGCAGACTGTTCATCATGCCCACGAGAGCGAGTTTCGCCGCCCCGTAATTGACCTGGCCGAAATTGCCATAGAGTCCGGTCGATGAAGTAGTCATCACGATCCGTCCATATTGACGTTCGCGCATATGATCCCAGACCGCCTTGGTGCAGTTCGCGCTGCCGTTGACATGAACGTCCATGACGAACTTGAAATCTTCCATGGTCATTTTGTGGAAGCTCTTGTCGCGCAGCACGCCGGCGTTGTTGACGAGAATGTCGACATGACCCCATTTGGCGATCGCATCGGCGACCATTTTTTCGACCGCAGGCATATCGGTGACGCTGCAGCCCGCTGCCATGGCTTCGCCGCCCTCGGCTTCGATTTCTGCCACAACCTGTTCGGCTACGGTAGCGGAACCACCGGTGCCATCGCGCGCGCCGCCGAAATCGTTGACGACAACTTTCACGCCGCGGCGCGCCAGTTCCTTGGCATGTTCGCGGCCCAGACCGGCGCCAGCGCCGGTGACAATGGCGACGCGGTCGTTAAATTCTACAGTGCTCATGGCGAGTCCCTCTTTAATTGAATGATTAACGAGAGCGATGCGCAATCAGGGCGGCTGAGTCAAGCGTCAAGGCCGCTATTTTGCAGTCGTTTTTGCCCGCCCCCTGCCTGCCGTAGCGGCAGAAGATGACACACGCTTTTTCGGCTTTTTCGGCTGCTTGGATTTCCTGGCCTTGGCCTGCTTCGAGTCCGATGCCGCCTGCTTTTCCGCTGCCGCCATCAGGTCGGCGAAGCTGCGCGCGATACAGGTCGCGTAAAATTCCGGATCGGGCATGATATTGCGATCCGCCAGAAAGGTCAGAATGACATTGCCATTATAGCTGGTCACGACATGGAAAAGCCCCTGCCCTTCGGCGAGAATGCCCATACCGAAGGATTTGACCAGTTCGGCACCGGCAAAATACATCGGCACCATCGGCCCCGGTACGTTGGTGACCACGGTATTGACCGCCGGATTGAGCCGCTCGACCAGACCGGCACGGACCATCATCTTGGTCCCGGCTGCGGTCAGCCCTGCCGGCATTGCGCCGGACAATTCCATCAGCGTCTTGGCGCCCATTGCCTGAGTCATCGCCTTTGAACGGCGGGTTTCCTCCATGATGAATTTCAGCCGGTCCCCCGCATCGGCAAGATGGGTGCCGACGCCGACCTGCATCATTGTTACCTGATTGCCAGCGCTATCCTTGTCGTCATCCGTCCGCACCGAAACCGGCGCGCCGATTTTCAGTGTCTTGTCGGGAAGGTCATCCTTGGCTTCCAGATAGCCGCGCATCGATCCGCTGACCACCGCGATCATCACGTCATTCACCGTGGCACCGGGATAGGCCTCGCGGATTTTCTTGATGTCGGACAGGGCAAATTCCCGCCCGTCAAAAACGCGGTGCGGGCTCAGCTTCTTGTTGAAGCGTGTCTTCGGAATAGAGCCTTTCGCATCGTCGCGCTGACGAAATTCGCGCTGCACGTCGAACAACCTTTTCGGCATCGGTATCAGTTTTTGGAGATTCTGTAGCCCACGGACCGGATTGGCAATGTTGTTAAACTGCGCCTTGGCCAGCAGAGCGATCGGATTCGGATCTTTTTCCGGCTCGAACTGCATGTCAAATTTGCGTGGTTTCATCTCGGCATCGAGATCGTGCAGCGCCAGCGTCATCTGCAGCCCTGAATGACCGTCAATCGCGGCATGGTGCATCTTGTGCAAGACGGCGAAGCTGCCCTTCGGCACGCCTTCGACGTTATCGAGACCCTCGATAACCGTATATTCCCATAGCGGCTTGTTCATGTCCATCGGCCGGGCATAGATGCGCGCCGCCTGGATGCACAGTTGCCGCCAGTCGCCGGGCTTCGGCAAGGCAATATGGCGAACATGAAACTCGAGATCGAAATTCGCGTCATCGACCCAGTAGGGATGATCGAGATCGAGCGGCACCCGCACCAGCTTCTGCCGGAATATACGCGCGCCATCGAGACGCCCTTCGATATAGCGCAATATATCCTTGAAACCGACTTTGCCGCCGGGGGCGGTCGAGGGATCATAGATCAGCAACTGTCCGATATGCATCGGCGTGTTCGCGGTTTCAGTATAGGCAAACATCGCATCCAGTGCGCTTAGCTGTTTCATTGTAATTCCTTAAAGCCGCTCAGATGACAGCCAGCATAGTGCAAATATGTTTGATATGCGAATCTGTAAATCGATGCCCAATTACACGGCCCGGACTATCCGGAAAGACTAGTAACAGAACAGCGGAAACATCCTTTCAGCACCTGGATCCTCGCCGGGCCCGACGATCAAAAGCCGCTCCAGTCCTTGACCAGATATTGCGGCGGAACCGCGCGCCCCCAATAGAAGCCCTGCCCCTGATCGGCGCCAAGCAACCGCGCTTTTTCAAGATGAAAAGATGTTTCAATGCCTTCGACCACCGTCTTGGCCCCGCGCATATGGCAAAAGTCGATGATCGAGCCCAGAACCGTAATCGGTACGCGGTCGTTGCAAAAGGCCCAGAAAATTTCCTTGTCCAGTTTCAATTCGGCAAAGGGAATTTCGGCGATCCGGTCGAGATTGCTGTGACCGGTCCCATAATCGTCTATCGACACCCTCAGCCCATATTGGGCCAGCATCTGGCAGATTTCGGAGACGACCTTAATATTGGCAACCCGATTCTCCTCGGTGATTTCCATGATCACTGACCCACCCAGATTCGGCGACTTGTGCAATTGGGCAAAAAGCGCATCGACGAAATCGGACTGGGTGAGCAATATCGCACTGCAGTTGAAGGAGACCGGGATGTTTTTCCGGGATCGGCGTAGCGAGCTTGCCAGTTTCATCACCTGATCGACGACATTCATTGTTGCATCTATCTCGAGAGAAATTTCCGTCGCGGCGGAAAAAATCGTCGCCGGGCTGATCGCACGCCTCGTTTTCAGACGCGACAAGGCTTCATAGCCGACGATGCTTCCATCATCCAAAGCATGTTTGGACTGGAATTCCACGACAAGATTGTCGAGCAATCTGTCGCTGGCAATCAGCGCTTCGATATATTCCGAATCCAGATTAATCTTCTGGCTGTCTTCCGCATATCGATCGATCAGCTCGGCCAGCATATTGGGTTCGAACGGTTTCGGTATTGTCGCAACGATTTGCGAATTGGCCGCCGTTATCGATGCTTCGCTACCGTGGTCCCATTGCGATTCTGTTCCGGTCATCAGAACAAGCGGCAATTTGCGCAATAGGCTGGCATTGCTCTGGGAGAGCATTTTCTTGTCGGCGACGATGACATTGGGAGCAAAGGCAGTTGCACCGTTCTCATCTCCCGGAGAATAGATACAGGCTACGGATATTTCTCGCTGCTCGAGGTCATCCTGCAAAAAACGCGTAAACGCGCTCTCTTCGTCAATGACGAGGACTCGCTTGTTGGACATGATTTGGGTCTTTCAGTTAATAAAGATCCGTTATCGGATCTCGAGGTGATTGCGACCCTGTCTGATCGAGCTGTTCCTGCTTGGCCCGGTCTTTTGTACGATATTGGGAAAGATAGCTGATCCGCAGGCCCGGTAGACCGGACTTGTCGATGGATTCCTGCCAAGAGAGAAATTCTTCGAGTGACAGATCATAGCGATCGCACGCTTCTTCAAGAGTGAGCAAACCGCCGGTCACGGCGGCAACCACTTCGGCTTTTCGCCTCATCACCCATCTGGTCGTTTTGCTTTTCGGCAAATCATGAAGGCTCAGGGCTTCACCGAAAGGACCGATTACTTTCTCCGGTTTTCTCTGCCGATCAATTTCCATAGAACCTCCCAGACGATGCGGCGACCCCGCTGATTCATCCCACAAAGGCGCAATTTGACCAGCACCTCGTGTTACAATCATTTACATATGAACGGAAAAACATTGCCATAAGGTTGCGGCATATGGTTAATACGTTAGAAATACTTGCGTAACACATCTATATTTATGTTTATTAGATTAGTGTACTAAATATACTTATATAATTTAAGTATATGTAGACAATAAATATATGAAATGTGATTTATTTGTTGGATAAGTAAAGAAAACTTCACCCATAAAAGAAGCCCCGGTGTAAGGGACACCGGAGCTTTTGCAGGCTGGTTTGGCCAAATTGTGGCCGCTTGTTGGGGATTCGCGGCTCTTGGAATCCTGCTTTAGTTGCTGATTACCATCGCGGTTTTGACAGGCTTGCCCGATTTTGCCGCAGCCATAAGCGTCACGCTGGCACGCTGGGCCGAGCTCTTGGCCTCAGCCATGCAGGCGCCATGATCCAGCACATCGGTCAGATTTTTCGAGTCAACGCTACCGCAAACCTCGCGAACAGCGCCCCTCAGGCGACCTTGCAAGGTCGATTGACCATCCTCGCTGGTCAGATCCAGATCGGCATATTCGACCGTGGCGGTCCGGGCGACCCGGCCCTGGGCATTGGCGCTGGCAGCAAAGCCTGTTGCGGCAACGGCGATTGCGGCAGCGGCACAAAGGGACTTGGTAAAGATAATATTCGACATTTTCTCACTCCTCAAAATTTTCTGGGGCGTTGCCGGAAAAAGGGGGCCGGCGCAGCCCGTTGGGGGTGAGGTCGGGAGCGGTATATCCATCGTGCCGGGGAAGGGCTGTCTGGAGAGACTTAGGGTTATGCTCCCGCCTCGCATTTCTAGGTAGCTGAGCAAGGGCGGGCGAGCATCCCGCGTTCGATAAACCGCCATTTTGATCGGCGAACGGCAAACGGCTTCGACCAACGACAATCGCTGATCGACAAATGTACCGACAGGTAACTTCTGTTACGAATCAAATGGTTACAGATGACACCGAATCGTGCTGTATTAAGACACTAAATCAGTCCGGAAAGCGGACTCGAGGGGTCGGCATACATTCTTCGGCCCATCCGGCCGGACAGATAGGCTTCGCGCCCGGCCTCGACTGCAAGCTTCATCGCCCGCGCCATCCGAACCGGTTCCTTGGCTTCGGCAATGGCGGTATTCATCAGCACGCCGTCACAGCCGAGCTCCATTGCAACCGCCGCATCGCTTGCGGTCCCGACACCGGCATCGACAAGCACCGGCACATTGGCGCCTTCAACGATCAGCCGGATCGTCACCCGGTTCTGGATACCGAGCCCCGAGCCAATCGGCGCGCCAAGCGGCATGATCGCCACCGCGCCGGCATCTTCCAGCTGCTTCGCGCCGATCGGATCGTCAACGCAATAGACCATCGGCTTGAACCCTTCCTTGGCCAGCACTTCGGTTGCCTCGAGCGTTTCGCGCATATTGGGATATAATGTCTTCGCCTCGCCGAGCACTTCCAGCTTGACCAGATCCCAGCCGCCAGCCTCGCGCGCCAGCCGCAGGGTGCGGATCGCATCATCGGCATTGAAGCAGCCGGCAGTGTTTGGAAGATAGGTGATTTTCTTTGGATCAATATAGTCCATCAGCACCGGCTGGTTGCGGTCCATGACATTGACGCGGCGGACAGCCACGGTGACAATCTCCGCACCGGAGGCTTCTACTGCAGCCGCATTTTCGGCAAAGTCCTTATATTTGCCGGTGCCGACGATCAGCCGGGAGTTGAACGTCCGTCCCGCCACCGTCCAGCTGTCGTCACCGGAGCCGCCGCCGACGAAGTGCACGATTTCCAGTTCGTCGCCCTGCTCGACCATGACATCTTCCAGCGTCGATCGCGTCACGATCAGGCGATTGCGCTCTACCGCCACCTTGGCCGGATCGAGATCAAGCGAACGCACCAGATCGGCGATCGAGCCGCCAGCAGCAATCCTGTGCTCATCGCCGTTCAACTTGATCTGAATTTCAGCCATTTCGGTAACTTTCATGTCTTTGATCTCGCTTTTCAAAAACGAGCCATATAAAGAGGGCGCTCCAGTCGCAACCAAAAGCCTTTGGGAAGGACCAATATCTTGGCGGCCAAGACCATCTTTGTATTGAACGGGCCCAATCTCAACCTGCTCGGCATGCGCGAACCCGAAATCTACGGTTCGGAAACGCTCGACGAAATTGCAGGACAGATTGAAGACCATGCGCAGACGCTCGGCTTCGATGTCGACATTCGGCAGAGCAACCATGAGGGCCATCTGGTCGACTGGCTGCACGAAGCCTCCGCGGAGGCCGCGCATGCGGTGATCCTCAACGCCGGCGCACTGACCCATACGTCGCTTGCGCTGTTCGACGCGATCAAGGCGATCAACACGCCGGTTATCGAAGTGCATATTTCGAATCCCGCCGCGCGCGAGGAATATCGCCACAAGAGTTTCATTGCACCGGTTGCAAAAGGGAGCATTTGCGGCTTTGGTGCTTTCGGCTATCTATTGGCGCTGGACGCTGCCAGCAAATTTTAACGACGTTATAAGGACGAAATATGTCTGCAAAGAAAGAAACGGGTGAAGGCATGAATGTCGACATCAAACTGGTCCGCGATCTCGCCGCGATACTCGAAAAAGCCGGCCTGACCGAGATTGAAGTCGAGGATGGTGACCGCAAGATCAAGGTCGCACGCGGCGGTGGAACCTATATATCCGCGCCTGTCGCTTCCGCACCAGCCCCTGCCCCCGCAGCAGCCGCTCCGGCTCCGGAAGCCGCTCCGGTCGATGATCACGCCGGCGCGCAAAAATCGCCGATGGTCGGCACCGCCTATCTCGCTGCCGAACCGGGCGCCGCCAATTTCATCTCTGTCGGTGACAAAGTTGCCGTGGGCGATACTTTGCTGATCGTCGAAGCGATGAAGGTTATGAACCCGATCACCTCCGAAACAGCCGGTACGGTCAAGGCGATCCTGGTCGAAAATGGTCAGCCGATCGAATTCGACCAGCCTCTCGTTGTGATCGCTTGAGGCCCGCAGCGTGACCATTGAAAAAATCCTGATTGCCAATCGCGGAGAAATCGCTCTCCGGATTCTGCGCGCAGCCAAAGAGCTTGGCATCGAAACCGTCGCCGTCCACAGCACCGCTGATTCCGACGCCATGCATGTGCGGCTCGCCGATCAGGCGGTCTGCATCGGGCCGCCCCCGGCAGCCGACAGCTATCTGTCGATCCCGGCGATTATCTCCGCTGCCGAAATCAGCGGCGCCGATGCGATCCATCCCGGCTATGGTTTTCTTTCGGAAAACGCGCATTTCGCCGAAGTCGTCGAAGCGCACGGCATCAAGTGGATCGGCCCCAAGCCGGAACATATCAAAATCATGGGCGACAAGGTTGCCGCCAAGAAAACAGCCGGCGATCTGGGTATTCCTCTGGTCCCCGGTTCCGATGGCGCCGTCAGCGAGATCGCAGAGGCCAAGCAGGTCGCGAAGCAAGTCGGCTATCCGGTGATCATCAAGGCCGCTTCCGGCGGCGGCGGTCGCGGCATGAAAGTGGTCAATAGCGAAACCGAGCTCGGAACCCAGATGAAACAGGCCGGTACCGAAGCTAAAGCCGCGTTCGGCGACGCCACCGTCTATATCGAAAAGTATCTGGGCGACCCGCGCCATATCGAGTTTCAGGTGTTCGGCGATGGCCGTGGCAACGCCATCCATCTCGGCGAGCGGGATTGTTCGCTGCAGCGACGTCACCAGAAAGTGCTCGAAGAAGCGCCGTCCCCGGTGATCAGCGCCGAACAGCGCGAAGCGATGGGCAAGGTCTGCGTCGACGCGATGAAGGGCATGCAATATCGCGGCGCCGGCACCATCGAATTTCTCTACGAAAACAACGAATTCTATTTCATTGAAATGAACACCCGCCTGCAGGTCGAGCATCCGGTTACCGAGATGATTACCGGGGTTGATCTGGTCCGCGAACAGATCCGCATCGCCGACGGTCGTGATCTTTCGGTCAAACAGGAAGATCTGGTGTTCAGCGGCCATGCCATCGAATGCCGGATCAACGCCGAGAATCCGAAGACCTGGGCCCCCTCGCCCGGCAAGGTCACCAGCTACCATGCGCCCGGCGGCATGCATGTCCGCGTCGATAGCGGTCTCTATGCCGGCTATTCGATCCCGCCTTATTATGACAGCATGATCGCCAAGCTGATTGTCTATGGCCGCACCCGCGACGGTTGCATGATGCGGCTGGCCCGCGCGCTGGACGAATTTGTCATCGAAGGCGTCCAGACCACGATCCCGCTCCACCAGAAACTGGTCCATGACAAGGAATTCCAGTCGGGCGAATATACAATCAAATGGCTGGAAGAGTGGCTGGAAAAAGACAATCTGAAAGACATCTGATCGGTCAACCATGCTTTGATCCTGGCAAATTTCTACTATGTTTTCGGTCAGTTATTGTGCAGAAACGCAACGGGTCTTAATCCGTGCGAGCAAGAAACCTGCTCCATTGAAAATGTTCTGGAGATTTTTTAATGCCTACCAAGTTTATAATTTCAGCGATTTTGACATCGGGTTTTCTGCTGTCCAGCGCGGCAAATGCACAAAATAAATCAGGCGCGAGCGAAGTGCATCCTGCTGTAATAGCAATGCTGGAAGATTATAGTGCAGAGTCGAAACAACGCTTTCCCTGGCAATATAAGACCGATCAGCGTTTACGGTTTCGCGCCGCCAAGCCCTTTCAGGAGGCCGGAAGACAAAGTCACGCTCGGGCTGCATTCGGCTGGCAGATGATCTCCCGGCGTCTCACCGACAAAATGGGCGCCTATCCCAATTTTGAACTGTTTCTCGGTATCACTAGTGCCGGTAAGTTAGAGGGCGTTATATTCGGGGATGCGTTCTCCCCGTTAAGAAGCGATGAAGCCGGAGCAAAGCAGATTGCAACATTTGAATCCATCGGCATCACCGCTCCTGGTGTCGGTGAACTCGTCGGATTGACACTGGGGCCGGTCCAGAGTGCTCCCCTTGCCGGCAAAACGCACAAATTATGGTTCCGCAAATTTGAAGCAAGCAACAAAGCCTATCGAATGTTCGGAACGCTGCCAGACGAAAGCGAGCTTAGACTTTATCATAAGGCGTCCGGCAAAGAAGGCTCAATGAACTACTGGATCGGGAATAATGCCAAAACTACAGCATTCACGATCGGCTATTTGAAAGAAATGATCACCACCATCCGGAACGCCAAGCAATAATGATACGGCAATCCTTCGATTCATATTGCAGCAGCTGACCGGCGGGATGGAACCATTCAGCTTCATGTTCGCATGATGTTGTTCATATAAGCCCAACCTTTCCTGAACATAACAAGTCAGTTCAGGACTCTGACAGGGTTAATAAACTATCACCTGTTGCACAGATGCGGCAAATGGAGTCGCCAGCAACAGGAGTAAGCCATGCGTATATTTATAGTCACAGGCCTGATGGCGGCCACGATGTTGACGCCCGCCGCGGCATCCGCCGCCGAGATTGCACCCAGTCTCAATAGCGCGCCCGGACTGGCCCCCGGATTGACCAAGGTCGACTTGACCGGCGCAGTCGCCCTGCAGCGCGAAGGCCGCAGCGAGCGTCGCGCCAATCGAACCAATCGCCAGACCAACCGGACGGGCGACCGCGGACAGCGGCGGCCACAAGCGCGAGACAATCGCGGAGAGGCGACGATTAGCCGGCAAGTCCGCGAAACCCAGAGAGCGACCCGCACCGAACGCTCTGCCGATCGCAACGTCAATCTCGCAACCCAGCGGGAGCGGCGGGCCGACCGGCAGCGCGCTGCCAGCCGGCCGGAAACCCAGAACCGGCGCACGACGCAGCAACGCGCTGCTCGACGCGGCGACACGAACCGCGACGGCCGGGTCGACAGACGCTATGATCGCAATCGCGACGGCCAGATCGACCGGCGATATGATCGCAATAACAATAACCGAGTCGACCGGCGGGTAGACCGTAACCGGGACGGCAAGATCGACCGGCGCTACCGGGATAACCGTCAGGCCAGAAACACCCGCAATTATAACCGCAACAATCGCAACTGGAACCGCAGCTGGCGCCAGGACCGGCGCTATGACTGGCAGCGCTATCGCCAGGCCAACCGCAGCTATTACCGGCTGGGCCGCTATTATTCGCCCTATCGCTCGCATAGCTATCGGCGCTGGAACATCGGCGTATTTCTGGGCACGTCCTTTTACGGATCGCGCTACTGGATCAATGACCCCTGGCGCTATCGCCTCCCGACCGCTTATGCCGGCACCCGCTGGATCCGCTATTATGACGATGTCCTGCTGGTCGATACCTATAGCGGCGAAGTCATCGACGTGATCTACGACTTCTTCTGGTAAGAAAGAATTATCGACCGGAAAACCCGCTGCCCGAAAAGGCGGCGGGTTTTCTGGTGCTAGACCCTGAGACACCACTCATCCTGCTCGGCCTTTCGCTTTAAACGCAAAAATCGCTGCTTTTCGTCCATGCTCGGATTTTTACCCCTTTGCGCGCGTTTCTTGAGGTCAAATTAATCCTTTTGCGCGATTGAGACGGGAGTTGTTAGCAGGGTCAGTTGTGATAAAAAATTTCTTCCGGATATTGTCGAATGAATCGGCCAAAGAGTTGGAGCCGGAATCCGATCTTGGCTGCAAGCCTGATGCCTCTGCCCGGCGGCTTGAAATACTGGATGATTTCGAGCAGGCGGGGATAAATTGGCTGTGGGCAACGGACGCACAGGGTAACCTGATATATTTGTCGGAAAAAGCAGCAAAAAATTTGCATAAGCCGCTCGATGAGTTGCTCGGGATTCCCTTGGTTTCCCTGTTTAAAAACGATCCCGACAATCCGGATGAAAAATCCGACCGTCCGTTCAAATTCCATCTTAGCAAGCGCAGCAAAATCAACGATCTGGTAGTCCACCGGATCCCCGAAACGCTCGGCGAAGGAGATCGTCCGACATGGTGGATGCTTTCCGGACATCCGAAATATGATGAGGAAGGGGTGTTCCAGGGCTATCGCGGCAATGCCAAGGATGTGACGCTCGAATATCAGCGCAAGCTGGAAGATTCGCGCATGGCTGAATTTGATTCACTGACCGGGCTAGC
This sequence comes from uncultured Sphingorhabdus sp., assembly GCA_963974765.1. Taxonomy (GTDB): domain Bacteria; phylum Pseudomonadota; class Alphaproteobacteria; order Sphingomonadales; family Sphingomonadaceae; genus Parasphingorhabdus. The sequence goes on along the minus strand of CAXBEI010000001.1, from coordinate 840,739 downwards.
CAACCGCCACCGCATGAATAACCGGCTCAACGGCCTGCTCGGCGCTTTCAAAGCCGCCAACCGCAGTTGCGCGATCATGATGCTCGATCTGGACCGCTTCAAGCAGGTCAATGATACAATGGGGCATCCTGCAGGTGATGAACTGCTCAAGCAGGTTGCCAAACGATTGCGCTCTATTATCGGCGAAAGCGGTGAAATCGGTCGCCTGGGCGGCGACGAATTTCAGATCATCCTGCCCGATCTGGACGATCGCGGGAAGCTTGGAGAGATAGCCGATAAAATTGTGAAGATCATTTCCCAGCCCTATCCGATAGACGAGAAAATCGCGACAATCGGCACCTCGATTGGCATCGCCATTGCGCCCTATGACGGCATCGAGAAAGATGGCCTGGTCCGCAGCTCTGATCTCGCCTTATACGCCGCCAAAAATTCGGGCCGTGGGCAGTTCCGTTTCTTTTCCGCTGAACTGAAGAATGACGAAGAAGAGAGGCGCGTTCTGGTCGAAGACTTGCGCGATGCGCTCGTCAATGATCAGGTCGAACTGCACTACCAGCCGGTGGTTCGCACCGACGATCATATGGTTGTCGGATTTGAAGCGCTGATGCGATGGGTCCATCCGGAACGGGGAGAGGTTAGTCCAGCCGTCTTCATACCGATCGCCGAAGAGTTGAATCTTATCAACCAACTGGGTGAATGGGCGCTCCGCCGTGCCTGTCAGGATGCGCTGCTTTGGCCAAAATCCGTCTGGGTCGCGGTCAATGTATCGGCCGTTCAATTTGCCAATAGCGGCTTCCCCGAAATCGTCATGAATGCTCTTGCGACAAGCGGTCTCGACCCGAAACGGCTCGAACTCGAACTGACGGAAAGCGTCTTCATGGGAGACAGCGATACCATCGACACCACCTTCAGAATCCTTAAGCAACTGGGCGTGCGACTGGCGCTGGACGATTTCGGTACCGGCTATTCTTCGCTTAGCTATCTTCGCTCGGCGCCATTTGACAAGATCAAGGTCGACAAGAGTTTTGTCGATTCCTGCACGCAAAAGGACAAGAACAGCGCCAAGATCATCGCTGCTATTATCGGACTGTCCGAAGCGCTCGGAATGGAGACCACCGTTGAAGGTGTTGAAGCCTTTGACCAGTTCGGCCTCGTTTGTTCCCAGGGAGCGCGCTATATTCAGGGGTGGATTTATTCCAAGGCCCTCAAGCCGCAGGAAATAGAAGATAAACTGGGTAGCGGCGAATTCCGGATCGAACCCGACGGGCCGGAATTATACCGGCCTGACAGGCGCACGGTATTCCGGCGGATCGGCGCCATTCATGAAGATCATCGATATGAAGTGGTCATGCGCGATCTCTCTCAGTCCGGAGCCATGTTTGAAGGATTGCTCGGTGTGCCATTGGGTACGAAGCTGGTACTCGATCTCGGCGAAGGACAGTTGGTTGTTTCTACCGTGACACGGTCCGATGAGTCGACCGTGGCTACAGAGTTTGAAACACCATTGGTCAGCGACGGTGCAGGCGGCTTGTGCACGCGCCACCGTGTCTCGCCTTATGATCTGTGCGCTGCTGGCATGCCGCTCGCAGCATTGCCACCGGGAAATTATCCTCTGACCCGCGACGCTTCATCCCTGTCCGGAAAGCCCGAATTCATGCAAGTGGCAATTGGAGGCTTCTGATCGGCACAGGACCATCGCCCTGACCGTCGGGATACACGGAAGTGGGCCAGAGCCTAACTTCCGGCCAACGCAGCTTCATTTCCTGTTGCAACATCTCTCGCCACCAAGCAGAAGTGTCCAGAATTGACAGGAGAAACCGGATGATACGCACGCTCAGCCTGATGATATCAACTCTGGCAATGGCAGTGCTGCCCGGATCGGCCAGCGCGCAGGACCAGATCATTCGCGTCGGCAATTTGCTGACCGACGCTGCTTCATCACCGAGCGGGCCCGCGACCATAATTGTCCGGAATGGCAAGATTGCCGAAATTCACCGCGGAACGGCTCCTGCGGCCAGCGCTGAAACGCAAGTCGTCGACCTCTCCGACAAAACCGTGATGCCCGGCATGATCGATCTTCACGTCCATCTCACCGGCGATCCCGGGGGCGATTTCTGGAAAGAAACGACCGAGCCGGCCGAATGGGGCGTGGTTGTCGGCGCCAAAAATGCTCTGATCACGGCGAAAGCCGGTTTCACCACCGTGCGCGAAGCGGGCTCTTCGCAATATAGCGCCTTCTCGCTGCGCCGCGGCACCGCCGAGGGCATCATAGCCGGCCCGCGCATTATCGCAGCCGGCCCCCCACTGGCGATCGTCGGTGGCCATGGCGATGTGTCGGGCTTTACCGAGGACGTGAACGACCTGCTGACCAGCGGCTATAGCTGCACCGGCGCGGTCGAATGCGCCGCCAAGGTCCGCAAGGCTTCGCGGGCCGGCTCCGATATTATCAAGATCACCGCCACCGGCGGCGTATTGTCGCAGCAGGGACGCGGGCTGGATGCGCAATTTACCAGCGAGGAAATGCAGTCCATCGCCGACACCGCCCATTCGCTCGGCCTGAAAGTCATGGCCCATGCCCATGGCGCGCGCGGCATCGAGGCAGCGGCGCGAGCCGGCATCGACACGATCGACCATGGTACCTTTGCGGACGAGGCCGCGCTCAAGGCGATGAAGGCCAATGGGAGCGTGCTGGTGCCGACGCTGATGGCGTTCAAGGGTGTCAGCGAACGGCTCGGCAAGGGCATTTATACGCCGGTGGTCGAGGAGAAGATCCGCATGACCATGGGCCGCGTCGGCAAGGCAGTGACTCTGGCGAAGAAACTGGGCGTCCCGATCGGCTTTGGCACCGATGCCGGCGTCTATAATCATGGCCGCAATGCCGAAGAACTGCAACTGATGGTCGATGCCGGCCTGACACCGCGCGAAGCCGTCGCCACTGCCACCACGATCGCCGCGAAAACGCTGAATATGGAAAATGAGATCGGCCGGATCGCGGTCGGCTATTCCGCTGACCTGATAGCCTTCGACGGCAATCCGCTGGACGATGTCCGCGCGCTGGAAAAGGTCGACTGGGTGATGATCCGCGGTCGCGTCATCGACTAGGCTGCGACCATGGCCAGAGTCTTTTCAAAAAAGCAGACAGAAACATATGCCAGCCCGCGACGCATGGCCGAGGTCGGCCGGCGCGTCACCGACACGTTGAATGCCCATCCCCGGGTGCAGTGGCTGGAAAGCCCGCATGTGCAGCTCTACGTGCACCAGAATTTTCTCAGCGACGCCGACTGCGACCTGCTGATCGGGATGATCGACAGCGACAGCCAGCCTTCGACGCTCTACAAGGGCACCGAGCGCGAGGGCTATCGCACCAGCTACAGCTGCAATGTCGATCCCGCCGACCCCGATATCCGGCGCATCGACAAGTCGATCTGCGACCTGATGGGTCTGCCGCAAACGCATAGCGAGATCCTCCAGGGCCAGCGCTACCAGCCGGGCCAGCAGTTCAAGGACCATCACGACTATTTCCACCAGAGCGAGTCCTATTGGCAATATGAAGGCCCCAATGGCGGCCAGCGCAGCTGGACCGCGATGGCCTATCTCAACGAACCGGCAAAGGGCGGCGCCACCGCTTTCCCGCAGCTCGAATATGAGGTCGAGCCGCGCCGCGGCATGCTGCTGATCTGGAACAATATGAAGCTCGACGGAACGCCCAATATCAACACGCTGCACGCCGGAACGCCGGTCGAGGAGGGCACCAAATATATTATCACCAAATGGTTCCGGCTCAACCAGTGGCGCAAGGCCTGACCGGGAGAAGGGCTTGTTCTCCGATCAACCGCCGACCGGTTTCGACCAACGACATTCAGGATCAAGCGAAGTCGTTGCGGGTGATACTTTAGCGTGTTAGCTGGCCATAACAGTTTTTGAATAGGAACATGAAATGATCAAGAAATCGCTCGCCCTTCTTCTCGGCACCAGCCTGCTGGCGACCGGCAGCCTCGCGATCGCCCAGCCGCTTGCCGCGACCAGCGCAGCAGCAATGGAGCATCACGAAGAAGCAAAGATGACCGAGGGCCAGAAGATGAAGGCCCTGTTCGCGAAGAGCGACGCGGAAAGCCTGAAGCGCAATCCTATCGGCGCGCTGTTCCGCGGTGATGAACGTTATGCCGACCAGCTTGGCGATTATATCAGCGACGAATATTTCGCGAAAGAGAAAGCCGCCGAGGCGGCCGAACTGGCGGCCCTGATGAAACTGGACCGCAGCAAGCTGAGCGCCACCGATAAAATCGCCTATGACGTGTTCAAGCGCGACAAGGAGCAGGCGCTCAAGGGCTATTCCGACGAAATCATGGCCCTGACCGTGGTTCGCCCGGTCAATCATTTCAGCGGCTTCCACACATTCTATCCCGACTTTGCTTCCGGCAAGGGCGCGGCGCCGTTCAAGACGGTCAAAAACTACGAAGACAATCTGAAACGCCACAAGCAGTTCATCATCATCGGAGACCGCTCGATCGGCCGTTTCCGGGAAGGCATGGAAAGCGGTGTGGTCGAAACTAAGCTGACCATCACCAATGTGATCGAACAGCTTGCCACCCAGATCGGTCTGGGCCTCGAAGACAGCCCGTTCATGGCACCAACCAGGAATTTTCCTGGTGATTTCAGCGACGCCGACAAAAAGCGGCTGACCAAGGAATATGCCGCGGCCACCAACGATATTTTCGCAAGCTATCAGCGCATGCATGATTTCCTGAAGAATGAATATCTGCCGGTTGCCCGCAACGAAGTCGGTCTGTCACAGATGAAGGGCGGCGCGCTTCTTTATGAAAACATGATCGAAAACACCACAACTCTGCCGCTCAAGGCCGATTACATCCACAATCTCGGCCTCAGCGAAGTCACGCGGATCAAGACCGAAATGGAATCGATCAAGGCCGAGGTCGGCTTTGACGGCACCCTGTCCGAATTTTTCGAATTCCTGCGCACCGACGATCAATTCCATCCGGAATCCCGCGAAGCGCTGACCCAGGCTTATTATGACATGGGCAAGAAGGTCGACGCGAAAATCGGCGAACAGTTCAAGGTGCTGCCGAAATCGCCGCTGGAAATTCGCCCCTATGATGAATCGGTCGAAAAATTCCAGGCCGGCGGTTCCTACCAGAGCGGCACGCCAGACGGTTCGCGTCCCGGTGTCTTCTATTTCAACGCCTATGACCTGCCGTCGCGCAACACCTCGGGCATCACCACGCTCTATCTGCACGAAGGCGCGCCGGGCCATCACTTCCAGATTTCGCTGGCCCAGGAGAATACCGAGCTGCCGAACTTCATGCGCTTTGGCGGCAACACCGCCTTCGTCGAAGGCTGGGCGCTCTATTCCGAGAAGCTCGGTTTCCCGATGGGTCTCTATAATGATCCCTACCAGCGCTTCGGCCATCTCGACGACGAGATGCTCCGCGCCATGCGTCTGGTCGTCGACACCGGTCTGCACAGCAAGGGCTGGACGCGGGAACAGGCGATCAAATATATGCTCGACAACAGCAGCATGGGCGAAACCGACGCCACTGCCGAAGTCGAACGCTATATCGCTATCCCTTCACAGGCACTGGCCTACAAGATCGGTGCGCTCACCATCCAGCGGCTGAAGAAAGAGGCTCAGGACGCGCTCGGCGACAAGTTCGACCCGCGCGAATTTCACGATCAGGTGCTCAACACCGGCGCGCTGCCGATGACCGTGCTGGAAAGCAAAATCCGCGACTGGATCAAGTCACAGGCTTAAGGTCAAGCCTCTTTTAGCCCCTCCTCTTCAGAGGAGGGGTTGGGGTGGTGGCGGTGCGGCAGCATCGCTCGCGCAGCGAATTGGCGAGACGAACCAGCCCGTCATACCGGCGCAGGCTGGCATCCAACCCACATTGGTCTTTTGCACCATAGCTAGGTTACGCTGGGGTTACGTTTAGCTGTAGCGGATCAGTCCTCGTCTTTTAGAGATTTGAACGGTCCTTTTTGCAAAAAGGTCAGCAGCTTTTCAAAATTGGCTTGATTGGCCGGTGAACTGCCGACTGCCGTTCTGTAAAACTCCTCATTCGCGAGAATATTCCGGCCAAGAAAATATGCTATTGGAATACCGCCAAAAGTTGCTGTCAGAACTGCAACTGGCCCCGCGGCTCCCACCGTCCCCAAACCGGCGAACAACGCAACCCATGCTGATTCATCAGGATATCGGGCGATTAGCTCAATGGAATATCTAACAAAATTTTGTATCAGTAAATCAACGTTGCGCGATTGACGGTTTTCTGGATCAGGAATTGTCGGAGCCAGTTTCACGGCCTCTTCGACAAATTCTTCGGTCTCCGGGGTGACTATCTCTTGTGCAGCCAAATCATCAAAACGCTCTTTGGCCACATCGGGAGAGACCATGGTCATTTGAATATCTGGTCCCAATCGCGCACGGTCGAGATTATCAAGCACCGGATCGAGACCGACAACCATGTTGAGAGCGTCACGCGTCGCTTTTAACTGGTTGAAAACAAATTCATCTACTTTCTCGTGAAGACTGGCTGGAGAGAGATTATCATATGTCTCAACCAGTTGTCTGATCCGTTCTCCGCGCTGCACAACTAGCGATGTGCGCATCTCGCCTACTTCGGAACCTAGAGCTTCAAGCAAACGATCCGCCAGATTTGCGACATGGCCTAGACTATTGCTTCCTGCGCATTGCTCTTTCAAGAGATAAAGTTCGGCTCGTAACTCGGAATGGCGATCGGTCGCGTCTTGATCGGTCCGCAACGCATCACTGTCTTGGTCCAAGTTAATCGATAACTTATGGCTTTCATTAGATCGAAACGTAGGTACCGATAGAATCTGCGGCACTGTAGTAATGACTAATGATGGCGCATGCTTTACATTTAGAAGATCAGACTTTGCAGGATCTTCAACCCAGCTCTCAATATCTTCAATTACCGGACGAATGCCCCGGCCCCACCATGCGTTGTTTTGGCTTCCCAAATAGTTCTTCAGGCTCTTAGAAGAGCTCAAATTTATTGAGAGCGCCGTCATCTGATTTTTGACCAACTCCGCGAACCATAGTTTTATTATTTGTGAACCTTTTATACCATCTAACCATAGATTCATTTTCGATATGGATGAGTGTATCGCACTCGGTATTTCTTCCCATAATCTTTTGTTTTGCAACGTTTGCCTGCCCCTAGCCAAGTCACTCGCAGGGACTAACTCAAGGTCTGAACAATCTCGTTGGACCTCATTCCAATTGCCAATCGAAATGCCCTTCCGACTGTTGAAAAAAACCGAAACCGAACCCCATATTTTGTCAAACTCTTCCAAATTTCTTTTATCAGATGACCGATAAGCAGCTACCGCATTCCATGCGGCACAAAGCGCTGCGATCATACTCGCGAATGCTGCACAATCTTTCAGGTCATTCGATGGGACAGAATATTTCTCCGCCAATTTCGCAACGGAAGCCATGTCTTTCGCTATTCTAGCCATCGTATGTACGGCAAACGGACCAATTTCGACTGAACCATAAACAGCCCAGTATCTTAAAATACCAAGCATTATCCTTCCGAATATTTCATCTGACAGTTCCGAAGGCACTGCAGGATCGGTCAATGCTAATGGTAAAGCACGAAACGCTACTCGTGAGGAGATGTCGATACTCCACTCTGGAGGCCTGCTCTTCATCGATTCGATGAATTGTTCAAGGTTTTCAATCTGCGCCATTACATTTACGACTATTTCGGCAGCAACAGTTTAGCGCAACTGTTATTTGGTCTGCCCTGATTCCGCCCGCACCTTATCCCTCACGGGAGAAGAAATCCATCGGTGGGCTTTGGCGCAGCCAATTCGCTTCGCGAGCGATGCTGTCGCATCGCAACCACCCCAACCCCTCCTTTGAAAAGGAGGGGCTAAGCAAAATTCGCTGTCCTACATTGCGCTTATTATGATATTCATCCCCCATGGCCGATCCCAAATCACCATCTAAAACCCGCCAATTTTCGCCAATTTGGGGCCAGTCCGCTTTTTCCTTTTAACACTGTAAAGTTTGTAAAGTTCGGAGCCCCATGACCAACGCCCTCGCCAACGCCGCCCGTGATATTCTTGCCAGGCTCATCGCTTTCGACACCACCTCTCGGAACAGCAATTTGCAGCTGATCGCGTGGGTCGAGGATTATCTCGAGCAGCACGGCGTCTCATCAACCCGCGTCGTTAATGAAGATGCTTCCAAGGCCAATCTCTATGCGAGCGTTGGCCCAGCGGTCGAAGGCGGGATCATTCTCTCCGGCCATAGCGATGTCGTGCCGGTCGACGGGCAGGACTGGCACAGCAATCCGTGGACGGTGACCGAACGGGACGGTCTGCTGCACGGGCGCGGGACCTGCGACATGAAGGGGTTTCTCGCGCTGGCGCTGGCCGCCGTACCCCTGTTCAAAACGGGTGCGAAGCCGGTGCATCTGGCCTTCAGCTATGACGAGGAAATCGGCTGTCTCGGCGCGCCGGCGATGATCGAGGACATGGCGGCAAAGCTGCCGAAACCGGCGCTGGCGATTATTGGCGAGCCGACGATGATGAAGGTTATCACCGGGCACAAGGGGATCACGGTTCACGAGGTCGAAGTGCTCGGCCACGAAGCGCATAGCAGCCTCACCCATCTTGGCCTGTCCGCCAATATGGTGGCGGTGGAACTGATGCACGATCTCGCCGAACTGGCGCGCGGTCTCTGGGAGAATGCCGATCCGGCCTCTCCCTTCATCCCGCCCCATGCGACGCTGACCATCGGCAGGATGGAAGGCGGCACTGCGCCCAATATCCTCGCTCGACGCGCGCATTTTGTCTTCGACCTGCGCTGCCCGCCGGGTGTCGATCCGGAGGCCATACTCGCACCGTTCAAGGCCAAGATCGCTGCGCTCGATGGCGAAATGCGCGGAGCCTTTCCCGAAGCTGGCGTCACCGTCACCCGCCTGTCCAACGCGCCACCGATGACACCGGCCGGTTCGGCGGAAGCCGAAGCCTTTGTCCGCCGTCTGACCGGCGCCAATGGTCCGTCCGGCGTGGTTTCTTACGCCGCCGAGGCCGGACAATTCCAGCAAGCCGGATTCGCCACCGTGATCTGCGGCCCCGGATCGATCGAGCAAGCGCACCAGCCGAACGAATATCTGGCGGTCGAGCAGTTCGAACGCGGCGCGGATTTCATGGAGAGGCTGGCCGAGGCACTGGCCTGAACGGGAAGCCGGAATTCCGTTCGTGCCGAGCCTGTCGAAGGATGTTTCCAGAAGGAACCGCGTGGATCAAAGAGCAAAAATCCTCCCCGCTTGCGGGGAGGTGGCAGCCGGAACCGCTGACGGAGGGGGCTCTGGTCGAGGCGCTGCGTTCAGACGAGCACCCCCTCCACCACGCTGCGCGTGGTCCCCCTCCCCGTGCCGGGGAGGATTTCCACCGGGAAAAGCCTTTCCTGCTGCGCGCCCGCGTCCTTCGACAGGCTCACAACGAATGGAATGTCGTCACTCCGGGATAACGCTACGGCATCGCCAACATTTGTAAAATCCGCAGAAAACAGCTATATTGGAGGAGAAAAGGATCGCATCATGCCCGCCGTAAAAGCTGCCAGACCCAATGAGATATTCACCCGTGAAGAGTGGAAGGCGCTGACCAGTGTGTCGCGCTGGCATGGTCTGTGGCTATCGCTCCATGCGTGGCTGATGGTGGCGCTGGTTACCGGCGGCACCGCTTTGCTTTGGCAATGGCACTGGCTGGCCGGGCTGGTGGCGACGCCGCTGGCGCTGGTGCTGGTCGGCGGACGACAACTGGGCCTGTCGATCCTGATGCACGAAGGCGCGCATGGCCTGCTCCACCCCAGGCGCAAAACCAACAATTTCGTCGGCCAGTGGCTGACCGGTTCGGCGACCGGCAGCGATCTGCACAGCTATCGCGCCTATCATCTGACCCATCATCGCTTCACCCAGCAGAGTGAAGATCCCGATCTCGGCCTGTCCGCGGCTTTCCCGACCACACCGGCCAGCATGAAACGCAAGGTCATCCGCGACCTGACCGGACAGACCTTTCTCAAGCAACGCGGCAACCAGTTCGCGGTCGCGTGGCTCGGGCTGAAGGCCATGGTATCGGGTGCAAAGGACACCACGCCACCATCCAAGCGCGACACATCGGCGGGCACGCCGCTCAACCGCAATGGTGCCGCCGGGGTCGCCGCACCGGTGATCGATCTGGACGGCGCGAAACGGACCACGCGGACAGTCGGGCGCTTCCTGCTCATCCAGCTGGTGGTGCTGGCGGTCAGCCTGGCGACGCTGGGCATTATTCCCTTCCTGATCTGGCTGGCCGCGCTCGCGACCACGTTCCAGCTGATCCTGCGCATCCGCAATATCGCCGAACATGCCTGCACCACCACCGGCGGCGATGATCCGTTCAGCCACGCGCGGACGACCAAGGCCAATATGCTGATGCGGATGACGCTAGCGCCCTACTGGGTCAATTATCACAGCGAACATCATCTGTTCATGGGCGTGCCCTGCTATAATCTGCCAAAGGCGCACGAACTGCTGATCGCCAAGGGCTATGGACCGCGAATGACGATCGCCAACAGCTATGGCGAGGTTTTGCGGACGGTGACGAAGCCGGTTGCGGCTTAAACCGACCGCAGCGCTGCCTTGATCTCGTCGAGATCGGCTTCCAGCTTGCTGACCTTTTCGAGCATCAGCTGGTCGATTTTCTCGTGCAGGCGGATGATGTCGATTTCGGCGCGCAGATTGACTTCATAGTCATGGGCCGCAGCGATCCGATCCTTGTTGGAGGCCCGGTTCTGGCTCATCATGATAATCGGCGCCTGGATCGCGGCCAGCGTCGAAAGCATCAGATTGAGGAAGATGAAGGGATAGGGATCGAAGGCGGCATTGAACTTGGTGAGAATTTCCGAGTTCAGCAGCATCCAGCCGAACAGGACGAGCGCGAAAGCAATGATGAAGCCCCAGGAACCACCAACGGCAGCAACCCGGTCCGACAGGCGCTCGCCAAAGCTGGTCTGTTCGTCTGCCAGTTCGGCGGCATCGTCGGCAACAATCTGGCGCGTGACAATGGCTTCGAGAACGCCCTTCTCCTCCGGAGAAAGCGCCGCCAGCGGCTTGTCGAGCAGTTGCTCGCTGAGTTGCTCGACCGTACGCTTTACCATCCCAAACTCCCTGTCGCTGTGACTATATGCCGGAAATGATCCTATTCACTGATGAATCGGTGCGCCGAGCGATCCTTGTGCGTTTTTGCCGGATCGAAAACCTCGCCGTTCATCGCGATATAGACGCCGTGAGGCAGGGTCTGGGTCGCGGCGAGGGCAAAGCCGACGTTGAACTGGGCATCGCTGATGCGCAACGACGCCGGCTGCATCGCGCCAGTCAGCACGATGGTCTTGCCGGTTACGTCGGACAACACCCGCGCCGTATCAACCATCGTGTCGGTGCCATGAGTAACGAGAATCATATCGGCATCGCTGGCTGCAACCGCGTCATGGATCGCCGCGCGGTCCGCATTGGTCAGTTCGAGACTGTCCTTGCGCATCAGCTGGGTCACCCGATGGGCGACAAAGACATTATTCTCCTGCAGCATATCGGGCAGCGCCGTCGCACCAATCTGATATTCGGACAGAGCATCGAAATAGACCTTGTCGATCGTGCCGCCGGTGGTGAAAATATCGATCATTACAAAGCGAGCGCTTCAGCGATCAATTTCCGGCTATTCTGCACGCCATAGAGGGCAATGAAGCTGCCCATGCGCGGTCCCTGCGACGAGCCGAGCAACGTCTCGTACAGCGCCTTGAACCAGTCGCGCAGATTGTCGAAGCCGCCTTCCTTGCCGATTGTATAGACAATCGTCTGGATATCCTCGGCCGCCGCATGGTCCGGGAGCCCGGCAAGTTCCGTGTCGAGACGCTCCAGCGCCGCCACTTCGACGCCTTCCGGCTTGCGCCGGTGCAAGGTCGGGGCGATGAAATCCTTGTGATAGGCCATGGCATTGCCGATCAGCTCGTCGAGATCGGGATAGCGTTCCGGCGTCGCGTCCGGCGCATATTGGCGCAAATATCCCCAGATCTGCTCGCGATCAGCATCGCCCATCACACCGACAAGGTTGAGCAGCAGACCGAAGGTGACCGGGATCGTGTCGGTCGGCACGTCGCCATTGTGGACATGATGCACCGCATTTCCGAGCCGCTTTTCCGGTGTCTGCTCATGCCACAGGGCGCGAGACTGGAAATATTCGTCAACCGCTTTGGGAATAACGCCCATGTGCAACTGCTTGGCCGATTTGGGTTCGCGAAAAATATAGAAAGCGAGGCTGTTTTCGGAGCCATAGCGCAGCCATTCCTCGAGGCTGAGACCATTGCCCTTGGACTTGGAAATCTTCTCGCCCTTTTCGTCGAGGAACATCTCGTAGATCAGCCCCTCCGGCTTGCGCGCGCCGAGCACCTTGGCGATCTTGCCCGACTGCACACCGCTGTCGGTCAGGTCCTTGCCGTACATTTCATAGTCGACGCCGAGCGCGGTCCAGCGCATCGCCCAGTCGACCTTCCACTGCAGTTTGGCACCACCGGAGAGAATATTATGGTCGATCATCTCGCCGTCATCCTCGAACCGGACGATCCCGGCCTCGGCATCAACGATCTCGACAGGAACCTGCAGCACATGGCCGGTTTTCGGGCTGATCGGCAGAATCGGAGAATAGGTCGCCTGACGCTCCTTGCCCAGGGTCGGCAGCATGATGTCCAGTATCTGCTGGTTGCGGGCAAGGACAAGCTTCAGCGTCTCGTCAAAAGCGCCGCTCTGATATTGCTCGGTCGAAGAGATAAATTCGTAATCAAAGCCGAATTGATCGAGAAAATCCCGCAGCATCGCATTGTTATGCGCGGCAAAGCTCTCGAACTTTTCGAACGGGTCCGGCACCTGGGTCAGCGGCTTGTGCAGATGTTCGGCCAGCATATCCTGGTTGGGAACATTGGTCGGCACCTTGCGAAAGCCGTCCATGTCATCGCTGAACGCGATCAGCCGGGTCGGGTTGCCGGTCAGTGTTTCATAGGCATGGCGCACCATCGTGGTGCGCAATACTTCGTTGAATGTACCGATATGCGGCAGGCCCGATGGACCATAGCCGGTTTCAAACAGCATCGGTTCGCCACCTGGCTTTGGTGCCGGTGCTCCGCGCTCGCCGCGATAGCGTTTGAGCAGCTTGCGGGCTTCCTCGAACGGCCACGCTTTGGAATTTTCTGCTGCTTCACGATAATCGGTCACAATTTGTCCTTCTCAGTCAATGCTGCGCAAATAGTAGCCTTAGCCTATATGGCAAGGTAGAACGCAACAAAAGCGGGAGATTGAACATGTCAATGCTGATCACGGGGGTTCTGCTGTGGAGCCTGGTACATTTGATGAAGTCGGTGACACCGGGCCTGCGCGCCTCAATCCAGGGTGCTATCGGTGAAGGGCCGCACAAAGGGCTGGTTACCCTGTTGTTACTGGGCTCCCTGGCCTTGATGATATTCGGCTGGCGTTCGACAGCGGGGGAATTTTTCTACGACCCGCCAACATGGGGGCGCCATGCCAATATGACACTGATGTTCTTCGCGATCCTGCTGATTGGCGCGGCGCAAGGGGCCTCGCGGATACGACAATGGATTCGCCATCCGATGCTGACCGGTGTTCTTGTCTGGGCGGTCGGTCACCTACTCGCCAATGGTGACAACAAGTCGCTGGTCCTGTTCGGCGGTCTCGGGCTGTGGGCGCTGATCTCGATTGTTACCGTCTCTCGCAACGAGGGTGCCTGGGTGAAGCCGGTCAAGATCGCGAGTGCTGGCCGCGAACTGTTGAGTCTTGTGATTGCGGCGATATTATATGCGTTGCTCTTCTGGGCGCACCCTTATCTGTCCGGCATTCCGCTGATCACGCAATAACAGATTTTGATTGTGGCCATATAGAATGTTTGGAAAGCGGAAATTCCCTTTGCAATCTTCCCGTCTCTCGAACGAGAAACGAACTAGCCGGTTGAATAGCGAAAATGTAAAGTGGCAGTGCGCTTATCGACCACATCATTTCTGGCTGAGCTTCATGCTGGCGTTGGTTTTTCTATCGGCCTTCACGGCGATCTGGACCTATGTCTGGATCAACGGAGTCGAAACTACCCTGCGTCTGGGGCCCCCCTTTACCAAAATGGAGCTTGATATCGGAGAGACCGGCGCCACGATCTTCAAACTGGTGATGCTTCTGGTACCGCTGTCGATAATTGCAAAAATACTTCTGGGGACGTGGCGCCTCTTCAAATCGTCCATAAAAATCACGGACAATTTTCTGGTTCATGATATGAACGGCACAAAATTAGCGTGGGAATTTGCAGACATTCAGCGGGCAGAACTCGCTCCGCTCACGAGAAGCCGATCCCGGCTGACCTTCATATTCATCCAGAAGAATAGCAAGGGCGATCATGAAACTCTGGAGTCGACGGGCACATTTAATCCGGCCACACTCCGGTCAGCGCTTGCAAATGCTCCGTTCGAACTGGACTTTGATCCATCATTGGACATTTTCCGACATGGTAAAGACGAAGACCGGCTGGCTCCCGGAGAACCGGTATATTGGTCGCAAAGGCTTGGTATCGGTGCCGTTCAGAACAATCATGTCCTGACCTTTGTCGCGTTTCTGATATTCTTCACTCTATTTGTGCTTTGGATAGCGAGAGCTTCGACGTCGACTCTGCTGTCGCCGGAACATGACGGCACCATGGGCTGGATCTGGGATCTGAGCCGCTACATCATGGCGTACAGTTTTCCAGCAGCCCTTTTGGGCTTTCCGCTTCTGGGGGCATTTCTGGCCATGCGCAAACCGTTGCACGATCTGATTTCAGAAATGTTCGGCACGACCGTTGTGACCGACCGCCGCATCATTACAACCAAGGCGTTTAGTGATGAAATTTATCATTCCATCGACAAGGAGATCATTACCGATGTTGCTTTCGTGAAGCAGCGTAGGTTTGGAAGCTGGATATTGGTTGAAACAAAAACAATCGATGACGGTTCTTCCGATCCGCTTTATACCAAGATACACTATACGGGCGTGCAAGATCCGGAAACGGCAATCGACGCGATTAGGAAAATGGCCAGACTGTGACTAACGCACTCCCCTATCCCGCGCTCCACGCCAGCCATAGCGGCATCTGGATTTGCTCGGTCGACGGCGAAACTCGTGCGATTGGCAAGGGCGAAGCGATTGGCCGGGTCGCGGAAACGCCGCATATCCTGCTAAACGCTCCGCTTTTGGGACAAAGGCTCGGCTATCCTGATCTGTCCGGCCTCGATCTGCTGGAGCTGTTCGCCTTCATCCATCCGGCGCAGTTCATCGTCCCGACGCCGGCTGGCCTTGCCAAGACACTCGGCCTGACCCCGCCGGATCAGGAGGCCGATATAGCCGCTCTCTACCGGCAAGCAGCGACTCTGTTGCTGGAAGGATTGAAAGCACCTTATTGGAAAGAACGCGAGGGCGCATGGAGCAGCGCACAGGCTCTCTACCGGCTGCGCTGGCCCTGGGCCCAGGAAGTGGGGAAACAGCTTGAAAAACCCGCGCAGGCTGAACGCTGGCTATTCTCCAAACTGGACGAATGGGAGGAAGAGGCACCGCGTCCTGCTCCCAGATCAATCACCGTGGACAAGCAGGAGACGCTGGCCACACTCGACGCTCTGACCGGCGAAGGTTCGGAAGAACGTCAGGGCCAGAAAAACTATGCGGCCGCGGTGACCCAGATTTTCAATCCGCGCAAGATCAAGGGCGCACCCAATATGCTGCTGGCGGAAGCGGGCACCGGGATTGGCAAGACACTCGGCTATCTGGCGCCCGCATCTCTGTGGTCGCGGCAAGCCGGCGGTGCGGTGTGGATTTCAACCTTCACCAAGGCGCTGCAGCGTCAACTCGACCGGGAAACCCGCCGCATCTATCCGGACGAAGAAACATTCCGCAAGAAAGTCGTCGTGCGCAAGGGACGGGAAAATTATCTCTGTCTGCTCAATCTCGAAGACGCACTGCAGGGCGGTTTTGCGGGAAGAGCGGCGATCCTTGCCCATCTGGTCGCGCGCTGGGCGGCCTATAGCAAGGATGGCGATATGGTCGGCGGCGATCTGCCCGGATGGCTGACCACCCTGTTCCGCCGCAATGGCGCCACAGCGCTGACCGACCGGCGCGGCGAATGCGTCTATGCCGGCTGCCCGCATTATCGCAAATGCTTCATCGAGAAAGCCGCGCGCGCCAGCCAGCAGGCTGACATCGTCATCGCCAATCACGCGCTGGTGATGGTTAACGCTGCCCGCGGACGCGAACAACAGAACCCGCCGACGAGGCTGATCTTTGATGAAGGCCATCACCTGTTCGACGCCGCAGACTCGATGTTTGCCGCTCGGCTGTCGGGGCAGGAAACGATTGAGATACGGCGCTGGGTAATCGGACCGGAAACGAAAAACCGGGGCCGCCGTCGCGGACTCGCTGCGCGCCTCGCCGATCTCGCATCCTATGATGAGGAAGGCGGCCGCGCGATTGAAAGCGCCCGCCATGCAGCCGAAGCACTGCCCGGCGATGGCTGGCTCCAGCGGATCGGTGAAGGCGAACCCTCTGGCCCGATCGAGGCGTTGCTCCACGAAGTGCGCGCGATGGTCTTCGCGCGCGATGAAAGCCAGAGCGCCGATGCCGGCTATGGATTGGAAACCGAACTGACCGATGTCGAAGGCCCGATGATCGATGCCGTCGCCAATGCCGCAACGGCGATGGATGCGCTGCTGAAACCTCTGGTGCGACTGGGCCAGCGGATCGAGCATCTGATCGAGGAAGGTCCCGACTGGATGGACGCGCCAGCGCGCGCACGGATGGAAGGCGCCTTGTCGAGCCTGGGCTGGCGACGCGATACCTTGTCGGGCTGGCTCTCTTTATTGTCGCGTATCGGTGGTCCTGCCGATCCCGATTTCGTCGACTGGCTGATGATCGACCGCTATGAAGGCCGGGAATATGATGTCGGCATCTGCCGCCACTGGCTCGATCCGACCATCCCGGTTACCGAGGTCGTGACCAAACCGGCTCATGGCGTGATGATTACCTCCGCGACATTGAAAGGTGGCGGTGGCTGGGAGACCGCGCGGGCGCGCAGCGGCGCTGTACATCTTGCCCATGCGCCACAGGAATTTGAAGTCGCCAGTCCCTTTGATTATCCCAACCAGGCCAAGGTCATCATCGTCACCGATGTCAAACGCGGCGACATGGCGGGGCTGGCCGGTGCCTATGCCCAGCTGATCGAGGCCTCTGGCGGCGGCACGCTCGGCCTGTTTACCGCGATCAGGCGTCTGCGCACGGTCTATGCCCGCATTGCCGACCGGATGGCGCAAAGCGGATTGCCGATCTATGCCCAGCATGTCGACCCGATCGATACCGGCACTTTGGTCGATATTTTTCGCGACGACCCCAAAGCCAGCCTGCTCGGCACCGACGCGCTGCGCGACGGAGTCGATGTGCCCGGCGAGAGTCTGCGGCTGGTGGTGATGGAGTCGGTGCCCTGGCCGCGCCCGAATATTCTTCATCGCGCCCGGCGGCTGGCCGGTGGCGGCACCGCCTATGACGACCGGATCATTCGCGCACGACTGGCACAGGCCTTTGGCAGAATCATCCGCCGCGCCGATGACCACGGTCATTTTGTCATCCTGTCATCCGCCTTCCCCTCGCGCCTGCTCAGCGCCTTTCCCGAAGGAACGCCGGTCGAACGCATGCCGCTGGAACAGGCTCTGGCCGAGATCCGCAAGGCAAAATCGGAAATGCCGCAATCCGGTCTTCCAACTGAAACAAGTTTGATGCATGACAATCAGCAATGAAAAAACTCACACTCCTGCGCCATGCCAAATCCAGCTGGGACGATCCGGTTGACCGCGATTTCGACCGCCCGCTCAACAAGAAGGGTAAACGCGCTGCTGCGGTGATGGGCCGCTTCATCCAGCGCAACGGACTGACCTTCGATCAGATTCTCGCCTCGCCCGCCGTGCGGGTGATCGAGACACTGGAAAATGTCGAGGAAGCCAGTGGGAAGGCAATGGAGCCGACCTGGGATCGCAAAATCTATCTCGCCTCTTCCGCCACTCTGCTCGATGTATTGCGCGGCGCCAGTGCCGATGCAGACCATGTCCTGATGGTCGGTCACAATCCGGGACTGGAAGACCTGATTTTCGATCTGGTCCCCGATGACGGAACCTCCCCGGCCCGCGACGAGGTGGAAACAAAATATCCGACGGCCACATTGGCCGAAATGACGCTCGCCATCGATAACTGGGCCGACATTACCGAAAAATGCGGCACGCTAGACCGGTTCACCCGGCCGCGAGACCTGGATCCGGAACTGGGACCAAATTACGACTAAGCGCGGTTTTCAGGGCCCATCAAAGGACTAAGCTTGGTTAAGCGCGTGCGACAGCTGGTTGCGGATCGATTTCAGCTCCGCCAGAATCAGGCCGTTATCTTCATGCGTATTTGTCGCCAGCGGCAGAGCAGTGGCGGCCATTTGCGGCGCATCCTCGAACATTTCAGGCCCCCGGCGCCGCGAGGCCAGAAATTTGCGGGCTCCCTTGATCGTATAGCCCTCTTCATTGAGCAGGCGGTTGATCGTTTTGACAATCTCGACATCTTCGGGGCGATAATGGCGCCGCGAACCGGCGCGCTTAAGAGGGGCCAGTATCGCAAACTGGTCTTCCCAGTAGCGCAATATATGGGGTTTGATGCCCAGCTCTTTGGACAACTCACCGATCGTGCGGAAAGCGCCTTGTTCCTTGGTCATACTCTACTCCCCCGGTTCGCCGGGTCCATTAACCTGCGGCGATTATCCTGTCACGCATCGTTTGGCTGGCGCGGAAGGTCAAAACCCGGCGCGGCGCGATCGGCACTTCGACACCGGTCTTGGGATTGCGACCGGTACGCTCGCCCTTGTCGCGCAACACGAAGGTTCCGAACCCCGAAATCTTGACATTCTCGCCATCGACCAGCGCCTCGATCATATGGTCCAATATCGATTCCACCATGACTGCGCTATCGGCACGCGAGAGGCCAACCTGCCGGTTCATGGTGTCGGCAAGATCGGCGCGGGTCAGGGTGTTGGTATAGCTCATCACAATATCTTTCACTAAGAGATTGAAAATTCACCAAAGCTATAAATCAAATAGGCGCTTATGTAAATGTCGGCAGCAAACTTACCAGTGGATTTCAGCCGATTAGCCGGATAAGCGGAAAAGATGACCGATAAACAAACCCAGACCGTCGCCCTTTCCGAACTGCTTGATCAATGCGGACCCGGTGGCCCCGACCATCCGGTCGCTTTGCCGCAAAGCTGGACCCAGGGACGCACCGCCTTTGGCGGTCTCTCCGGCGCGCTTGCCTATCAGGCCGCCAGCCATATCGAAGCTGACCTGCCGCCGCTCCGCTCGGCGCAAATTGCCTTCACCGGACCGCTATTCGGGACATTGACCGCGGAGACCGCCATGCTGCGCCGCGGCAAGAGCACCGCTTTCGTGCAATCGGAGATTTTTGGTGACAAGGGTCTCGGGCTGCATTGCAATTTCATTTTTGCCGCGCCTCGTCCGACCGAAGTGAAGACGTCCGACATTGTCGGGCCCGAATTCCCACCACTTCCTGACGGCGAGGACCTGCACAGCGGCCCCCCGCAGTTTTTCACTTCAAACATGGAATATGTTGGGAAACGGATCGACACCAGCACCAAGACCAATCGCCTGACTCGCTGGATGCGGCTGAAACAGCGCGCCGGTCTCGATCCCGTCGCGGAAATACTCTGCATGTGCGACAGCCTGCCGCCTTCGGTCATGGGTTTGCTCGACAAGAACGCCATGGTTAGTTCGATGAACTGGCAGGTCAACATCATTGCCGAAGAGCTCACAACGCAAGATGGCTGGTGGCTGATCGATTCCCACACCCATCACGCCGATCATGGCGCGAGCAGCCAATATATGAGTATCTGGAACAGCCGCCGCGAACTGATCGCGACCGCGATGCAAAGCGTCGCTTATTACGCCTGATGGGATTGAGCGCGGACCAGCGGACCAAACCCAGTCTCGCCGTTATCGGCACCGGTATTGCTGGTCTGTCTGCCGCCTATTTGCTGAAAGACAAATATCAGGTCACGGTTTTTGAAAGCCAGGCGCGGGCCGGCATGGGCGCGCATAGCGTCGATTATGTCAGCAACGGCATCACCCGCCGGATCGACATCCCGCTGCGGATATTCTGCCACGGCTATTATGACAATCTGCTGGCGCTTTATGACCATATCGGCGTCGAGATACTGACCAGCGACCATAGCGGCATATTCTCCGACGAGGCGGGCCATGTCATCCTGCATTATGGCAACGTCCGTTTGGGCATGGCACGATTTTCCCATTTGAAGGGGCGCAACTGGCTGAGCCCGGCGGCCTGGACCATCGGCCTGCAGAGCAAACGGTTTTTTGCCCGGGCGAAACGGGATATCGCCCGAACCGATCTGGCTGACATATCCTTCGGCGAATATTTGCAGCAATCCGGGGCGGGCCGCGAATTTGTCGATACTGTCCTGCTGCCGATGATGTCGGTGACCTGCACCTGCGACTATCAGACGGTGCGCGATTATCCGGCCGATCTCATGCTCGAATATCTCACATGCGGCGTGCACGAAATAGGGATCATGAGCGCGGCAAAGGGCGTGGACGATATTGTGCCGCGCATGTTGGTCGATGTCGAATTGCGGACGAACAGTCCCGTCGCTGTGATTGAACCGGACGGGCAACAGCTTCGGGTGGTAACGAAATCGGGCGCGGCTCAGCATTTTGATCAGGTCGTGATTGCCGCCCAGGCCCATCAGGCCGCAGCGATGCTATCCGGATTTGACGATCGTCGGGCTCTGCTCAATCGCATCCCTTTTGAACGATCGACCATGAGCGTACATACCGATCCGGAAATCCTGCCCGCGCCGGCAAAGGGTTTGTCCCCAGTCAGCTATCATATCCCGCGTGATGCCAGCCGCGCCGAAGTATCGGTTGATCTGACCAAGGCGATTGCCCGCCTGGCCGGTCAGGAAACCATATTCCAGACCTGGAACCCGATACGTAGAATCGCCCCCAATCGCGAACTGGCCAGAGTCGATTTTACCCGGCCAACGGTGACCCGGGACAGCCGCAAGATCGTCATCGCGCTGCGCGAATGCCAGAGCCAGCCCGGCAACAGGCTATGGCTATGCGGCTCCTATATGGCGGAAAAAATTCCCCTGCTTGAGGCTGCGGTTGATTCGTCGGTCGTGGTGGCGGAACATCTGGGCGCTGCCATACCGTGGAAAGCCAGCGCTCCCGCTGCGGCCTGAGCGATGGCCGAATTTCACGATCTGGCGGAAGTGGCGCTCAATCGCCAAGGCCAGTCTTGGGGCAATCTCGGATATTGGCAAAGCGAGACGGAATATTCGGACGCTTGCCGCGCGCTCGCACTGTTGCTGGGAGAACAGGCCGGGCTGGACCAGCAGTCGGTGGTTTTCGATGCCGGCTTCGGTTGCGGCGACCAGTTGCTGCTCTGGTTCGAGCATTTTCGCGTGGCGCAGGTTCGTGGTGCCAACCTGTCCCACAGCCAGACCGCCTATGCCCGGGCCAAGCTGGCAAAAGCCGGATTTCCGGCAGCCGCGACGGCTATCGTGCAGGGCGACATCAACGATGCAGAAGCTTGGACAGCGGCATTGGGCGAAGAGAAGCCCAGCCATATCCTGGCGCTGGATTGCGCCTATCATTTTCCCGATCGGGTGGCGTTTATTGCGCTGGCGCACCAGCAGCTCGCACCGGCCGGCCGGCTCGCGCTGACCGACTTCATGTTATCGGATCAACACCGGACAGGTTCACTCACCCATCGGCTGCTGCGCTGGATGCTGAAACGCTCGCATATCGCAGAGGCCAATATCGTGCGCCGCGATCTCTATCTCAGCCAGTTGCAGGAAGCCGGCTTCGGTGACATCCGGATCATCGATATCAGCGAGCATGTCATGCCCGGCTTTGCACGCTTCATCCGGACATTTCGGGGAAGCGGACAGCCGGGATTGTCAGGACGGCTCAAATATGCCGTGACCGGCCGGTTTCTTCAGTGGGCCTATCGCCGGTCGATTTTACGCTATTGCCTGATCAGCGCCACAAAAACCGGGAGATGAGCGGGTCGTTGCAGGCAATATTCCAGCGGTTTTTTTGGAACCACCCTTGTCTCGCCCGTAGACCGACTGTTCAGCTACGCGCCGACATGGCGGAGCGCCTCTGATATTTTTTCCTTGAGATTTAGCAGGGTCGCGAGATTGACCTGCCTGCCTTCGGAAGCAACTGTGAAGATGCTTGAAACCAGGCCATCTATCTCGGTTAAAATTCCGGCCAGGTCGGAATGATCATCTGTGCCGACAACATGCAGGCCACTATCTGTCAAACCGGCCAGCCTCTCTTCCAGACTGCGCCGCCTGGCAATCTCGTCCTGCAGCTCGTTTTGAATATCGGCCAGCGCCATACTGCGGATAATGACGCGCTCGTCGAGAACATTATTGGTTCGCCGAATTTCGACTGCATCCTGCTTCTTGCTCAATTGCGATGCCATCCGCGCGCAGAGCACTTCGAAATCGATCGGCTTGGTGACATAGTCATCCGCTCCGGCCGACAAAGCCTCAACCACTGCTTCGCCTTCCGTACGGGCGGTGACCATGATGACCGGCAGCGATTTGGTTGCATCCATATCGCGCAGCTGTTTCAGCACCTCGACGCCGTTCATCGTCGGCATCATATAATCCAGCAAGACGATATCGGGGATAGATTCCTCAATGGATTGAAGCGCCGCCATACCGCTGTCGACGGCAGCGGCGACAAAGCCCGCCTTGCCAAGCCGACGGCACAAAAGTGCGCGGTTCGCTTCCACGTCGTCGACGACAAGGATTTTCACGACGGCTGGTTCGACTGGATGTTTATTCTGCATCATCAAGGCCTGCTTCCAATTCCTGTGGTCAAAATCGAGGGAGACTTGTCTGCGCCCTTGTCCGTCGTTTCCTGATCGATTTTGTCACCAAAAGCCCCGATACTGGCGACCAGCTTTCTCGGGCTGATGCCATTTTTGGGCAGGATTTTGGCGACTTTTCCTTCAAGCTTTGCGCGCTCCTGATCGCTCAGAAGCTTGCCCGTGACGACGAAAACAGGTGGCCGGGTTTCGACATCCATTTTCGATATATGATCCAGAAGCTGAAAACCGTTTACGTCCGGCATCTTCAGATCCGTGACGACGAAATCAATTTTTTCGTCAGCCAGTATTTCCATCGCCTTCGATCCGCTTTGAACGGCGCGCGTGCTATATCCCATCTGCGCGATTGCCCGCTGGTAGAGATGGACGGTGCCTTCATCGTCATCGACGATCAGAACACAGCCTTTCTGGCGCAGTGAATAGAGCGATAATATATCGGAAAAATCTACCCGGTTAACCGGCTTGACGAAATGATCGCAGGCGCCTTTTTCCAGCGCCCGGCGGCGATTATCATCGACGCTGACAACAATGGTCGGGATTGAACTCAAACTGCTGTCGGCTTCCAATGCATCGAGCACCTGCCAGCCGTCGATTTTTGGCAAATCGATATCCAAGAATATCAGATCCGGTTGATAAATTTCTGCCTTCTCGAGCCCCTCTTCGCCGTTGGCAGCAGTGATCACATTATAGCCGGCTTGCTCGACCAGCTTGGACAGCAGCCTCTGTGCACTGGGTTCATCTTCGATAACCAGGGCCAGCGGCAGAGAGCTTGACCGAAACCGCTCCCGCGCTTCGAGAACGTCAATATCCAGTCGTTCATCGGAATTTTGTCCCGGCGCATCGGGCAAGGCATTTGCCTTGACCCACATGCTGAATGTCGAACCCGTGCCAAGCGAACTTTCGACTTTGACATTACCGCCAAGCAATTCGGCGAAGCGGCCGGTAATCGACAAGCCAAGGCCGGTTCCGCCGAATAGTCGCGTGGTCGAAGAATCCGCCTGGGAGAATGGCTTGAACAGCCGGTCCATCTGTTCCTGTGACATGCCGATGCCAGTGTCGGAAATCGAGAACATGATATCATCATCCTTCTTCCGTACGACGATGACAACATGTCCATTTTCGGTAAACTTGCAGGCATTGCTGCCAAGATTGAGCAGACATTGACGCAGCTTGGTGGAATCGGATCGCACCATCCGGATCGTCTCGTCCATCTGCATCATCAGCCTATTGCCTTTGGCTGCGGCAATCGGCTCGAGCATGGCGACCACTTCGTCCATGAGTTTCCCGAGGTCGAAATCGTGATATTCAATTTCCATACCGCCCGCTTCGATCTTCGACAGGTCAAGAATGCCGTTGATCAAGCCCAATAGCTGCTGGGCGGAACTGTAAATCCATTTGATATCGTCAATGGAACTGTCCATTCCCACCGCGTGCAATTCTTCCTGCAGCACTTCGGTATAACCGATGATAGCGTTTAGCGGCGTCCGCAGTTCATGACTCATATTGGCGAGGAATTGCGATTTTGCCAGATTCGCATGCTCCGCTTCGTCCCTCGCTTTTTCGAGCCGTTCAGCGGATTGGGACAATTCCCCGTTCCGCTTTTCAATCTCGCCAAGCATCCGGTTGAAGCTGCGGACTATGACGTTAAAATCGGGATCGGCATCGCTGGCCAGGCGGAGCGAAAAATTACCGGATCGGCCGATACGTTCCATCGACTGGGACATGCTGGCAAGCGGCCGAAAAACCATCTTCCCGAGAAAGCGTGCCACGAAAAACGCCAGCATGATGCAAATGATGAACATGATGATCGTGCTTGGCGCGCTGTCAGCGACGATGGTGGTCAAAGTTTTACGATGGGCGGCGAAGCGCAATTCGCCGACAATTTCGCCATTCGCCATGACCGGGGTAATGATCTGCGCATCCCCCATTTTGCTTTCCAGCGATTTTTCCGCGCCGGCGGAAACGATCGACTCTTCGTTGGCATAAAAGGCAACTTTACGTCCGGTCGAATCATAGGCCCCTGCCCAAAGCAGGTCATCGATGCCCCGCACGGAACTCAGGCTCTCTTCCGCAGCAACCTGATCATCGAACAGAATCGCGGCGCTCAAATTTGCCGCAAGCACTTCGGCAATCTGATTGTAGCGCTGCTTGGCGGCACTTTGATTGTTGTAATATTGCAACCCCAGCAAGCCGACAGAGGACATGAACAGCGCAAAAGCTGCCGTTGCCATGGTGAACACGGTCAGCTTTGACCGGAACGGCATGTGTTTGAGTGCGGACAAATGGAATAATTGCATCATTGCTTCACCCTGGAAGCCAGCCGCAGCAATTTGGAACTGATCGCTATGCCCGATTGCCGGGCCGAACCGGCATTCACCTCGAAACGGATCTGATTACCGAATTTCACCAGACCGATAGCGCCACCGGATCGAATGAAATCATGGTCATCGCCGATCAGCAACAGGCCACGCTGTTTGATGCGAGAAATATGCGTCGTTGAGTTGGATCCGACATAGGCCACGTGACAGGACGAAACGTCAGAAACGCCCGGATCGATATAGCGGACGTTGATTGTCCGATTGCCAACCGGTTTATTGTTCAGCGCGACCACGTCGCTTGTCGCGCTCATTCTGCGCGCGACACAAAGGATCAGCGAGCCGCTATTGCTTCCATTGGGAAAGCTGACGAAGCGAAGCACATTGTAAATGATAGCGGCTTTCAGACCATTGGACCGGCTCGACTGGGCATGCAGCGGTGGTGCCGACAACGTAGTCACCGCCAACGTTGCCAAAACCAATTTCAAAAAGCGGAGCACCCTGTTCATCTTCCGCTTCCTCAAAATCGAACGCGGGCTTGAATCGAGGCGGTTCTCGAAACATATCCGGAGGGGGCGGGAAAGTCTGGCTGAAAATATTCCAAACGCCGTTTTTGCAGCAGATTTTCACCAATCAGTGAAAGTTCGACAGTCTCGATTGGCCGATAGGTCAGACGAATGTCCGCACTGTTATAACTCGGCACATTGCCTTCCAGCGCTCCGACATGCCGAAACTGGCTGTCGAAGGAAAATTTTTCGCCCAGATCGATAGCATTCCGGATGCTCAACTGGTTGTCCGGCGATAGGCTCGGATCAACGACCGTCGTACCGGGCGATGTCGCCCCCTCAACGGGCCCGGCTGTCATATGCAAATGTGAATATGCAAGATCGACTTTCCACCAAGGCGCTATTTTACCCTCCAAGGCAATCTCCGCGCCCCAGATTTTTGCCTTGCCTTCGTTGGTAAACGCCACCAGCACTTCCAGGCCAACCGGCGGCGACAAAGAGTCTTGGAAAATCAGACTTTGATCAATTTGATTTAGCGACACAACTCGAGAATAAACACTTCGGTAAGCCGCGACATCCAGCGACCAGCCTTCGACAATTTGCGCCCTGAAACCAGCCTCGTAAGAAGTAGAGCGCTCCGATTTCAGGTCCGGGTCACCAATAAGCACTGGATATATGGGCAAAGAGAAAGGATTTCCCTGCGACCCGGGAAGCCCCACAGTCAGCCGCAGTTCGGCATCCCGTTCAAAACCGGATGGTGTTCTGGCTGCGCGGGAAATGCCCGCCCAGATTGCAAATTTTTCTGCGGGACGATAAAATATCCGCGCGCTCGGCTGCAGTTCGACGCCGCTGAAACTATTATATTCAATCTTTGAACCGACTGTCAGGCGCAGGCTGTCCGGAATCAGCGTGATTTCATCTTGAATATAGCCGCTCAGCCATTGGTCATTGCGGCGCTCGTTGCTCAATTTGAAATTGCCCTGCGCAACCACAGAGTCCACGGAAGAACGAGCACCAAGCCCCAGGTTGATTTCATGGATATCACTCGCCTTCCAGCGGAGACCAAAATCAATATCGGTTACATCCTGCTGGATATCGGCTTCATATTCATACCGCCTCACGCGATCAAAATAGGCTTGAACGGACCAGTCCAAATCCTCGCTACTCTCGTGCGTCCAGCGGCCCAAAACATGGAAAGCAGAAAAGTCCCCGTCCAGGACAGCCGCCTGATAGCCCGGGTTTAAAAGATCATCGCCGACAACCAGTGCCGGTATTTCAAAATCACCGGCTGAATATTCCGTTTCCAGCGTGAAGGCATTCGCCCCATTGGGTTCATAATCCATCCGGGCGCCGACAGCTCGGCCATGATAGCGGCCGTTCAGGGCCTCATCATTCTCGTCACGCAGACCGTCGGTAAAACTGGCGTTAGCATAAATGCGATAGCTGATATTATCGGCTAGCCGGCTACCAAAAGAAGCGTTGGCTTGCTGTTTGGTCAGGCCAATCCGGACATCCGCCGTCCCACCCTGCAGATCACTGCCGTGCTTCGAGATTATATTGATTACGCCATTAACCGCATTGCTGCCCCACAATGTGGCGCCCGGCCCGCGCACAACTTCAATCCGTTCTATTTCATTGAGGGGCAGCATCTGCTGATCCCACAGGACGCCAGACAGGTTGGTGGTATAAATTGTCCGTCCATCGACCATCACAAGAACAGAATTGCCGAACCGGCCACTAAAACCGCGCGCGGTGACAGCAATCGCTGAATTCTGCAGGGTTGCCACTTCGATTCCGGGAACCATGCGTAGCAAATCCGGAATGGAACTTGCGGCCGATCGGCGAATATCTTCCTGGGTGATGATGAAAACAGCCGCCGGAGACTCGCTGGCTTTCTGACGCTTTTTGGCAACCGATGTCGCCTCCAGCGTCAGGAGTTCCTCAAGCTGCAAGTCTAGCAAGGAATCATCCTGGCCGGACTCGACGACGTCGTTCTCAACGGGCGCGTCCAGCTGTGCATGTGCCCCCGTTGCAGACATGGAAAATAGCGCGATCGACCCGATCGTCGATCTGGATATTTTTTTCATCTTGATATGAACACTCGTAATTCTCATCACTGCCCCGAAGCCTGCATCGGCTCGAATGCCTGCTGTTCCAGTAAACGGATAAACTCCGCCTCTTTTAAGGGTTTGGACAGAAGATAGCCCTGGACATGGTCACAACCCATGACGCGAAGGATCGCGAGCTGCTCTTCGGTCTCGACCCCTTCCACAATCGACTGGAGGTTCAATCCGGCGGCCAGCGCGACGATGGCATGTACCAAAGTCCGCTCGTCTGTTCTTTCGACCAGCCCCGTCAAAAGTGTCCGATCAAGCTTCAATCGCTTGAAGGGCAGCTGTGTCAATTTCGCGAGGTTTGAATAGCCGGTGCCGAAATCGTCCATTGCCAGTGACACGCCAATCGAACTGAGCCGCGTGAATCGGTCTGCTGCCATTTCCATCTGCTCCATGAAGGCGCTCTCGGTGACTTCAAGCTCCAGCAATTCAGGCTTGGCCTTCCAATATGCCAGCGAAGCTTTGACGAGAGCGGCAAACTCCATCTGGCGCAGCTGATTTGGCGATACATTGATGGAAATCTTGATCGGAATGCCTTCCTCCGACCATTTTGCTATGCGCTTGATCGCCTCGATCAGCACCCACTCGCCAATCTCGTTGATGATGTTCAGCTTTTCCGCAGCAGGGATAAAAGTATCGGGCATTATCAGACCCGAAGTCGGATGGTTCCAGCGGATGAGAGCTTCTGCAGAGGAGATTTTTAGTGTGCGAGAATCAAAAACCGGCTGGAAATATAATTCAAACTGGTCTTCCGCCAAGGCCTTCCGCAGGTCTTGCTCAAGATTGGAGATTCTCAGGACATCGTCATCAATCGCCTTCGAATAGAAGGTGATGCAATTCTTGCCGTCATTCTTCGCATGGTACATGGCGGCATCCGCGGCGCGCAGCAATGCGGTAAAATCGAAACCGAATTCCGGGCTCATGGCAACGCCGATGCTGCAGCTGATCGAAATGCTCTTCGACCCGAGCTCGAACGGCTCCGCCATCGCCCGCAATATCCTTTGTGCAATTTTTCGCGGCAGCGCACAGGATTCAAAATGGTCCAGGAATATGGTGAACTCATCGCCACCCATTCGACAGATCACGACATCTTCAACCGGCGCGTCGTCGAGATTGACTTCCCGCATTGCCAGATGAAGCCGCTGAGTCACCTTTTGCAGAATGACATCACCGACACTGTGGCCAAATGTATCATTCACATATTTAAAGCCATCCAGATCGAGATAGAATATCGCGCTTTGCGCCTGCGTTTCTATATTGGCGGCGAGCTTGTCCTCGACCAGGCGCTGGAATTTTATGCGGTTGAGCAATCCGGTCAGCGGGTCTTCAAAGACTTTGACGAGCAAATGCTGTTCAGCGGTATCGCGCGCAACATTCGCCGAACGCAAATCCGCATAACGTCGCAAGGCGAATATGGTCGAGCATATTGAAAACAGAATGAAACCGAGAATGATCCGATCAATGGCATGGGCAGGATATTGAAAGGCCCAGTCGCGAAAACGACTTTCGGCTTCGCTCCCCGCGATCATGAACCAGCTGCCCGCCGCCAATATCGATAGCATGACAGCATCACGGCTTGCTGAAGAGAGCTCTCTCCAGACCGACAAAAAGCCAAGACTAAACATATGTTTCACGCAATAATCTTCCCTACCCATTGCGTTTACGGGCGTTTCCGCGGGCAATTCAGCCTCTGCTGCCAACTTGCTGAATCCAGGCGAGGAAAAGGGAAACAAATTGCCGACAAAACTCCGGTGGAGCGGGGCCGAAAACCGGCTCTTGCCGCACTGGGTCCGAGGCAGCGCACTTGCTACCCCCTTCATCATCGCGTGAAGAATCCGGCCGGAGCGGCAAGTTCCAGTTGGTTGCCGGGCAAATCCCGGGGTGGTTTTGGAAAGAGCTGCAGCCGGAATTCAACCACAATCACTTGCGGCAGATGAGATTTACAATGTCATTTGCCGGGAGATCGAAAGAAAAATCCGGTGATATTCAACGTTCGGTTGCCATATCTAATCCCTTGCAACCTGCTTCACCTGTATGTCCGGCGCATTTTCCCATCCTCCACCCAGCGCTTTGAACAGACCGATTTGAGCGGCAAGACGGTCTGCACCGGCTGCGGCCGCTGCGGCGCGCGCGGATGCCCTGTCCTTTTCAGAATCCAGGAGCTGGAACAAATTGTCTGCGCCATAGTCATAGCGCAAGCGGGAAATATGGGCGGCGCTTTCGCTCGCCGCCACAGCCTTGTCGAGTGAGCGTTCGCGGGCGATTGCCCCATCTAGGCGGGCCAAGGCCTGCTCGGTTTCCTGAAGCGCGGTCAGAATGATCTTGTCGAACTCGGCCAGCGCTCCGTCAGCAACGGCTTCGGATTGTCGCACCTTTGCACGGGCGGCGTTGTTGAACGGGAAATTCCAGCTAATCAGCGGTCCGATGGAATAGCCAAAGGAATCGGCCTTGCCCAAATCACCTGTCCCGTTCGCACCAAGCGATATGCCACCCAGCAAGCTGATCGACGGGTAAAGCTGCGCAGTCGCCACGCCGATACGGGCGACATCACCGGCCAGTTGCCGTTCGGCCGCCCGGATATCAGGGCGGCGGGCAAGCAATGTACGACCGTCACCAACCGGAATTGCCGTACTGGTCTTTGGCAAGGCGTCGCAGGCAGCGGCCTCACTGTCGGCCTGGGCGGGAGGATCGCCGGTCAATACGGCAAGCGCGTATAGGGATGCGCGGCGCTCCGCCTCGAATGCGGGTATTTGCGCGCGGGTCTGTTCCAGCAGCAAGGTGGCGCTGTCAACGTCCCGGCGATTGGCGCGACCGCCCTGCAGCAGCCGCTGTGTTAGATCCTGGGTTTTTTCCTGCAGCTGCGCTGTTTCCCGGGCAACCCGGGCCTGGACCGCGAAAGAGCAGACAAGCATATAGGTCCGCGCGGTTTCGGCCGCGATCGCAACACGGGCAGCATCGAGGGTCGCCTGTGCGACCTGTGAATCGGACCGGGCAGCCTCGATCGACCGGCTGACACCGCCAAACAGATCGACTTCATAGGAAGCATCGAAGCCAACCGAGAAATAATCATATGTCACGGCATCTGAATCACCCGCCGACGTGCTGGAGGCAGCGGTCCGGTTTCGGGTCGCCGATGAGCTGGCCGTCGTTACTGGCAAGCGCCCTGCACCGGTTTCCGCGAGCAAGGCGCGGGTCCTCTGCAAATTGGCCGCCGCGATGCGCAAGTCGATATTGTTGCGCAGGGCTTTGTCGACCAGTCTGTCGAGCACGGGGTCATCAAATAACCGCCACCATTTCTCCGGCAGTTCGGCGACGGTGATATTGGGACTATTTTCGGCTTCGATCAGCGTGGCAGAGCCATCTGACAACGCCGCTGGCGGCCGGTAATCCGGCCCGACTGTGCAGGCAGACAAGCCGGCAACCGAAAGCGCTATGCCGATTTTTCTTATCACTCTGCGATCTCCGTGGCGGATTTGGATTGCCGGTCGGGATCAGCCTTTGTCCGTGATAGCCTGTCACCCAGCTTGCGGGCGATGACGTAAAAGCTGGGCGTGAACAACAGGCCGAAAATCGTTACGCCGATCATGCCGAAAAACACCGCCACACCCAAAGCCTGACGCATTTCTGCTCCTGGTCCGGAGCCGACAACCAGTGGCAGCACGCCGAGAATGAAGGCAAAGGACGTCATCAAGATCGGCCGCAAACGCTGCGCCGCCGCCTTGCGGGCCGCTTCCAGCAATTCCATTCCGGCGTCTTCATTCTGTTTCGCAAATTCCACAATCAGGATGGCATTTTTGGCCGCCAGACCGATCAGGACAACCAGCCCGATCTGGGTCAGTATATTATTGTCCAATCCCATTAAATTGATGCCCAGGATGGCTGCCAGCAGACACATCGGGACGATCAAAATGACCGCAAGCGGCAGCACGAGACTTTCATATTGCGCAGCCAACAGCAGGAAAATGAAGATGACGGCCAGGCCGAATATCAGCGTGGCCGTATTACCCGCCTGCTGTTGCTGGAACGCCAGTTCCGTCCACTCGTAGTTAAAGCCCTGCGGCATGATTTCAGTCGCCAGTCTTTCCATCGTTTCGAGCGATTGCCCGCTGGAGAATCCGCTGACGGTATCACCCTGCAATTCTGCCGATGGATAAAGATTGTAACGCACGACGCGGTAAGCGCCGCTGTCATTCTTCAGAGTCATGACGGCATCGAGCGGCACCATATTGCCCGCGGCAGACCGGGTTTTCAGCCTGCCGACATCGCTGATCTGGTCGCGGTGGGCGGCATCGGCCTGGGCCGTCACGCGAAAAGTTCGGCCAAGATAATTGAAATCGTTGATATAGGTCGAACCAAGATAGGTGCCCAAAGTCGAGAATATATTCTCGACCGGCACGCCCATCTGCTCCGCCCGTTCCCGGTCGATATCGGCAAACAGCCGGGGGGTGTTTGTGTTGAATGTCGTAAAGGCAGAGGACAATCCTTCTTCCGCATTGGCTGCCGCCATCATTTTCATGGTGACGTCCTGCAGCGCTTTCAGCCCAGCGCCACTGCGATCTTCGACAATCATTTTCCAGCCACCGCCGGTTCCAATGCCTCGCACCGGTGGCGGCGGAACGATCAGTATATTGCCTGCGGTGATGGATGACAGGGCGCCGCGCAATTCATTGGCGACAGTGTCTGAATCGGCGCGCTGATCATGGTCTTTCAAGGGAATGAACATGGTCGCGGCATTGGGAGCGACACTGAAGGTTGCTCCGTCCAGCCCGGCCATCGCGATCGTCGCCTTGACGGCCTTGTTCTCCAGCGCAATATTTTGCGCCTCTGACAGAATTTCATCGGTGCGCTGCAACGAAGCGCCGGGCGGCATTTGTACGATACCGATCAGATAACCCTGATCCTGAGCCGGAATGAATCCGGTGGGTGTTTCGGTAAAACGCCACGCCGTCATGCCAATCAGCAAGGCATACACTACCGAAACGATCAGCAGCATACGGACAGCGCGTCCCGTCAGCCTGCCATAGCGTTCCGATAATTTGTCAAATCCGCTGTTAAACCCTCTGGCAAAACGAGCGGGGTAGCCGCGCCATCCGTCCCGCAGGCCGGTGTCTTGTTTTGGTTTCAACAGCAGCGCTGCAATAGCCGGAGACAATGTCAGCGAGACAAAAGCGGAAATGATTGTCGCGCTTACGATTGTCAGCGCGAATTGCTGGTAAAACTGACCGGAAAGACCCGGAATAAATGCGGTGGGAATGAAAACGCCGGCGAGAACCAGCGCGATCGCAATCAGCGCGCCCGACACTTCACGCATGGTTTCGTGGGCGGCGGCCAGCGGGCTGAGGCCTTGTTCTTCCATCAGACGCTCGACATTTTCGACCACGACAATCGCGTCATCCACCACGATGCCAATCGCCAGGACCATGCCGAAAAGCGACAGGTTGTTCAGAGAAAAGCCAAAGGCGGCGAGCATCGCCAGCGACCCGATCAGCGACACCGGAATTGCGATGATCGGAATGATCGCCGCTCTCCAGCTTTGCAGGAACAGCAGAACGACGATGGCCACCAGAATGATCGCTTCGATCAATGTACTTTGCACAGCTTCGATGGACGCTTCGATATATTCCGTCGGATTATACGGAATTTCATAGGCCATGCCCGGAGGGAAGCCATCTGATACCCGCGCCAGTTCCGCTTTGACCGCTTCTGCGGTTGCCAGCGCATTGGACCCGGGCAACTGGGTAATCCCGACAGCAGTCGTCGGCTGGCCTTTCAGATAGGCATTGATGCTGTAATCCTGGGCTCCCAGCTCGATCCGTGCGACATCCCGCAGCCGGGTAAGACGGCCTTCTTCATCGCGTTTGACGATGATCGCGCCGAATTGCTCCGGGGTGGTAAGCCGTCCTTCGGTCTGAATGTTCAGCTGGAAAGCGGTGCCGCCTTCGTTAAACGGTGGCTGGCCTATCGAACCGGCCGATACCTGGGCATTTTGCGCACCGACGGAGCTGGTAATCTCGTCAACGGTCAGATTGCGTGCTGCCGCCCGGTCAGGGTCGATCCACACACGCATATTATAATCACGCCCGCCGAATTGCCGGACCCCGCCGACACCGGGAATGCGCAACAGACGGTCAATGACCTGCAATTTGACATAGTTGGAAACATATTGCTGCGTCAGCGATCCGTCGCTGGAATAGAAGGTTGATACCAGCAATATATCCGGCGAATTCTTGAGTACCGTCACACCGATTTGGCGGACTTCGGTCGGGAGCCGCGGTTCAGCGGTTGAAACCCTGTTCTGGACGAGAACCTGTGCCTGATCGACGTCCACCCCTTGTGCAAAGGTCACGGTGATCGACACATTGCCGTCACCGGTGGAAGAGGACGACATATAGATCATGTCCTCTACTCCGTTGATCGATTCTTCCAGCGGAGCGGCGACCGTTTCTGCGAGCGTTTCCGAAGTCGCGCCCGGAAAAGTAGCGCTAACGATGACAGTTGGTGGCGCGATTTCCGGATATTGCGCGACCGGCAGGCTTGGATAGGCAACGATACCGAAGATCACGATCAGGATCGACAGCACCGCTGCAAAGATCGGCCGATCGATAAAAAAATGCGAGAATTTCATTATTATGCCACCGGCTTGGCATCGGTTGGCGGTGGTGCTTTTGCCGGGATCGATACCGGGGCTGTATTTTCAGACCGTGGCTTCATTTCGATAAGCTTGGCTTTTACCTCGGTTCCCGGTCGCAATCCGGCGAGCCCGTCGAGCACGATTCTCTCGGTCGGCGCGATGCCGTCGCGGATCACTCTCAGGCCTTCAACCAGCGGCCCGGTCTCGACGACGCGCTGCGCAACCTTGCCGTCTTTCCCGATAACGTAGAGCAGTTTGCGGGTCTGGTCGGCGACAATCGATTCATCGGGCACAAGCAGGGCCTCATATGTCCCGGAGCCGAGCAAACGGGCTCGTCCGAACATTCCCGGGACCAGAAACCCGTCCGGATTTTGCACTTCTGCATGCGCCCGGATCGTCCCTGAATCCGGATCGATGGCATTGTCGACAAAG
Source organism: uncultured Sphingorhabdus sp. (assembly GCA_963974765.1). GTDB lineage: Bacteria > Pseudomonadota > Alphaproteobacteria > Sphingomonadales > Sphingomonadaceae > Parasphingorhabdus. The sequence goes on along the minus strand of CAXBEI010000001.1, from coordinate 805,675 downwards.
GTCATACGACCGCGCCACTGGTAGCCGCTGTCATCCGCCAGCTGAATTTCAACCGGGTTCTGCGCATAGCGCGACGAACGGCGCTCACCGCGTTGATCCTGGCGGATATATTTCAGGTAGAAGCTTTCCGCGCCTTCAAAGCTGAAATATATCGGATTGACGGTTCCGACCCGGGTCAAAAGCGTCTGGCCGGCGACTACTGTATCGCCCAGCGCAACCCGCTTGTCGGAAATCCGGCCGGTTATCGGCGAACGGACCATCGTATAGGAAAGCTGCAATTTTGCTTCCTTCAGCTGCGCGGCAGCACCACTGCGCGCGGCAACCGCGGTGCGATAGGCCGCCTGTTTTTGTTCATATTCTTCCTTGCTCACCGCCTCGAAGGCAAGCAGCTCCCGCGCCCGCTCCATTTCCGTGCGGGCATTGGCCACACTCGCTTCATTCTGGTTGATTTGCGCCTGCGCCTGCGCCACCGCATTGCGGAAAGTCCGCTGGTCTATCACGAACAGCAATTGCCCCTTCTGGACCTCGACACCTTCACGAAACGCGATGCGCTCGATCGTACCGGAGACCTGCGGCATGATTTCGACATCCTGCATGGCTTCAAACCGGCCGATAAACTCGTCCCAGTCCACAACCTCCCGCTGCAGCGGGACAGCTACCGAGACAGTTTTAGGCGCTGGCACCTGAGGCGCCGGCTCGCCACAAGCGACGACCAGAAGCAACGACATGAGCCCGATGACGGATTTCATAGAGATGGGCATCTTGTCATGGCTTGCAGAAATCATGGCGGGAGGAGATCCAGTGAACTGTTATATGATTGGGGGCTTTTCTAGCCGGTGAGGTAACTTCATCTATGCTGCAACGCAACATAGTTTAAATTTGCCCGCTGTGGCAAAATCTTTGCTCGCCCAACCGGTGCCGCAGATGCTGCCCTGCCGGAGCGCCCCGGCGGGGGGGGGGGTAGAGTCCTTGCCCATCTGCCCTCCTGGGCGGTCTAGCAGCAGGTCTGAACGCCCCTGTTTCTCGACCGTGAGTGCCATCCGGGGCATCAGCTATAGGATTGCTGGGACATAATATAGTCGACAATGCCCACTCTCCTGTCCTCAGACGGGTCGGATTGTCGTATCAGTCAAAGCCATTCCATTTCCGATCCCGCAGAAAACCGCGAAAATATGCAGAAAGCCCCCAGAAGATTATGATTATCAGTGAAAGCACGCGAACAAGCGCAATCAGTTGATCGCAATATCAAGCAATTTACGGGGTTTTTGGAACCAATAGCGGTAATGGAGAAACAGTCTAATGGTGCCCAGAAGAGGACTCGAACCTCCACATCCTTGCGAATACATGCACCTGAAGCATGCGCGTCTACCAATTCCGCCATCTGGGCCCATGCAGGCGGTAGTCGTCTCGATACCACCTGACAGAGGCGGGCGATTAGCCGCTTGGTGGCTCTGCTGTCAATGATTCATATCGGCTAAATCGCCTCGTCGCGGGTCGGAGGTCAGCGGCATATGGCGAACCCGCAGCGACAGAGCCCAAATTATGCTAGACTATGCAGGGAATCGGCTGTTGCTTCACCCGCCCGGCTGGGGCAGAGGCAAAATGGAAACCAAGGCACGAGTGGAAGATGGACATGGATCTCGACGGAAAATTGATTTGCATATTTGGCGGTGGTGGTTTTCTGGGCCGCTATGTGGCGCAGGCCTTGCTCGAGCGCGGTGCGCGGCTGCGCATTGCCGAGCGTAACATCAAGAATGCCATGCATATCAAGCCGCTCGGCAATCTCGGGCAGACACAATTTGTCAGCGCCGACGTCACCAAGGCGGATAGCGTTGCCCGTGCGGTTCATGGCTGCGACGGGGTGATCAATCTTGTTGGCATATTGAACGGCAATTTCGAAGCGGTCCATGTCGAGGGCGCGCGCAATGTTGCGGAGGCTGCCAGCAAGGCGGGCTGCCGTACTTTGCTGCACCTCTCGGCGATCGGCGCGGACAGCGCCTCCCCATCGCGCTATGGCCGGAGCAAAGGCGACGGCGAACAGGCGGTTCTGAAAGCCTTTCCCGATGCGATCATCATCCGGCCCTCGATTGTCTTTGGCCGGGAAGACCAGTTCATCAATCGCTTTGCCGCGATGATTGCGATGTTGCCAGTGGTGCCGGTAATCGGCAGCGCGACCAAATTCCAGCCGGTATTTGTCGGCGATGTGGCCGATGTTGCGGCGGAGGCGCTGAGCCACCCGGAACTTTATGCCGGACAGACCTACGAGCTGGGCGGTCCGGAAGTGATCAGCATGGGCGATCTCAACCGGCGCATCGCCAAGATGACCGGGCGCGAACGGACCTTTATCGATGTGCCGGATATTGGCGCCCGCATATTGGCGATGCTGCCCGCCTCGCCGATAACATCGGACCAGTATAAGATGCTGCAGAAAGACAATGTCGTTGCCCCGGGCGCCAAGGGACTGGACGCGTTCGGCGTGGCGCCGACCCCGCTCGCAGCGGTCGCCAGCGGCTGGATGGAGAAATATACCGCGCACGGCCGCTTTGGCGCGCGTGCCAAGGCGATCTAGGCGCGGCCAGACAAAGGCAGGACTAGAAAAGCGCCAACAGGGCAATGCCCATGGCAACGCGGTAGACGACAAAGACCATCATCGATGCCTTGCGCAAAAAGCGCATCAGGAAGGTCATCGTCGCCAGCGCCGCCAGAAAGGTCAGCGCGCCGGTGATCAGCGCTTCTTTCAGCAACGCGCTGCTCGCGCCCATCAGGTCCGGGATGATCAGCACGCCGGCGCCGGCCACCGCCGGAATCGACAGCAGGAAGGAAAAGCGCGCCGCCTCCACTCTGGTATAGCCCAGGAAGCGGGCGGCGGTCATGGTCACGCCGGAGCGACTGGTGCCGGGGATCAGCGCCATCGCCTGGGCGAGACCGACGATAATGCCGTCTTTCATCGTCAGGTCCTCGAACGACTTGACCTGCCGCCCGAAGCGGTCGGCAATGCCCAGCAAAATGCCGTAGACGATGAGATTGATCGCAACCAAAGTGGTGCTGCGGAAACCGTCAAGATAGCCACCAGTCTTCAGGAACAGACCGACAATGACGGCGGGAATGGTGCCGAGGATGATCCACCAGAACAACCGCTTTTCCGCTGGCGCCTGGCCAATGCCGATCGTGGCGAGGCCGCCTTTACCCAGCGACCAGACATCCTTGAAAAAATAGGTGATGATCGCAAGCAGCGAACCGACATGCACGGCAATGTCGATCATCGGCCCCTGGTCGGCATAGCCGGTAAACACCGGCAACAGGATCAAATGACCGGATGAGGATATCGGGAGAAATTCGGTAACGCCCTGCACAATAGCGAGGAGCAGCATTTGAATGAAGGTCATTGGACAGCCCGTAATATGGTTTTGCGTTCAATAGCTTTTCAATTTGTGGTTGTCGTGAGGAAAATATAGGTCCGATAAATTACTAGTTCTTGCTACAACGCCAATCTGGCGGAGCCTACTGCATTTAGAAATCACTATTAGGACATTACTACTGCCCTATATCGGAGATTTCACGTGACTCCCTGCGGTTTTTTGGTTATTTAGCTGGCCATACCCGCCCGGCAGGGTCGCTGGTAACCATCACATATTAGGAAAACGAGTATCCGGCATGGCAAAAAGCCCGCAGAAATTGGAAATGCTGAAATTTGTCGAGGAGGGCCAGGCCTATCCCGAAAAACGCGACCCCGATCTGCGCGCCGAAGACTTTCAGGAAATTGCAGACCGGTACGCGCCCGATAAAGCGGCGGAACAGGCTGCCCGCTGCTCGCAATGCGGCGTGCCTTATTGTTCGGTCCACTGCCCGCTGCACAATCATATCCCCGACTGGCTCCGCCTGACCGCCGAAGGCCGGTTACGCGAAGCCTATGAAATGTCGAACTTGACCTCGACCATGCCGGAAATCTGCGGCCGCATCTGCCCGCAGGACCGATTGTGCGAGGGCAATTGCGTGATCGAGTTTTCCGGCCATGGCGCCGTCACCATTGGCGCGGTGGAGAAATATATCACCGACACCGCATGGGAAGAAGGCTGGGTCGAACCGCTCCAGCCCGGTCGCCCGCAAGGCCAGTCGGTCGGCATCATCGGCGCCGGACCTGCCGGCCTGACCGCCGCCGAATATCTGCGCGTCGCCGGATATGAGGTCCATGTCTACGACCGCCACGACCGCGCCGGCGGATTGCTGACCTATGGCATCCCCGGCTTCAAGCTGGAAAAACATGTGATCATGCGGCGGGTCCAGCGGTTGAAGGACGGCGGCATCCAGTTTCACGAAAATTTCGAAGTCGGTCGCGACGCGACGCTTGAAGAATTACGCGACAAGCATGACGCGCTCCTGATCGCCACCGGTGTCTACAAGGCCCGCGAAATCCAGATGCCGGGCGTCGGCGCACCGGGAGTCGAGGAAGCGCTCGATTTCCTGATTGCCTCCAACCGCAAGAGCTTTGGCGACACCGTCCCCGATTTCGACAATGGCCGTTTTGATGCCAAGGGCAAGAATGTTGTCGTCATCGGCGGCGGTGACACCGCGATGGATTGCGTCCGGACGTCGATCCGGCAGGGCGCGAAATCGGTCAAATGCCTCTATCGCCGCGACCGCGCCAATATGCCGGGTTCACAGAATGAAGTGCGCAATGCCGAAGAAGAAGGCGTCGAATTCGTCTGGCTCTCAGCCCCCAAGGCGATCGAAGGCACCGAGCATGTGACAGCGGTCCGCGCCAGCAGAATGCGGCTCGGTGCACCCGACGCCAGCGGCCGCCGGTCACCGGAAGTCGAGCCGGACAGCGATTTTACGCTAGACGCCGACCTCGTGATCAAGGCGCTCGGCTATGATGCCGAAGACCTGCCCGATCTCTTTGGCTCACCCGACCTCTCGGTCACCCGCTGGGGCACGCTGCGAGTCGATCACAAGTCGATGATGACCAATCTGGAAGGCGTCTTCGCCGCCGGTGACATTGTCCGCGGTGCCAGCCTGGTCGTCTGGGGCATCCGCGATGGCCGCGACGTGACCGAACATATGCACCGGTTTCTGAAAGAGAAGAAGCTGGTGGAAAGGGTGGCGGCATAGACCGCAAACGGAGCATTATCATGAAGCAATTATTTTCAACATTTGCAGCAACTCTGGCGCTTGTCGCGAGCGGTCCCGCAGCGGCGCAAAATACAACGAGCACAGCAAGCAACATTGAGCAAGTCACGGTCGATCCCGCCCGGCTCGCTGCGGCCAAAGTCACGATCGACTATCTCTTCCCGCTCGGCACCTATGAGCGGATGATGAAGGGCACGATGGACCAGATGATGGACAGCATCATCAGCCAGAGTTTTGATCGCCCCATGGCAGAGACCATGAAAGGCTATGGCGTCGATGATGCGGCGACAGAGGAAATGGGTGATGCTTCGATCAATGACATGATGCTCGAACGGGATCCGCATTTTAAGGAGCGGATGCAAATATCGACCAAAGTCATGACCAATGAAATGGTCGACCTGATGACCGCAATGGAACCGGCAATTCGCGAAACACTTGCGAACATTTATGCCCGAAAGTTCACGGCTGACCAACTGGCCGAAATGAACGCCTTTTTTGCTTCCGAAACCGGTGGCGCCTTTGCACGCGATTATATGATGGTGTTTGTCGATCCGGAAATGATGCAATCGATGATGAGTTTTGTACCGGAGATGATGCAGGCCATGCCCGCGATCATGAAAAAGGTGGAGGAAGCGACCGCCCACCTGCCGCCTCTCAAGACGGCACCCGAAGCTCTGCTGCAGGAAGACGACGAATGACCCACCATTCCCCCACCCCCGAGCATGAACGCCTCGCTCGCGAAGGCATGTACCGGCCGGAATTCGAAAGCGACGCCTGCGGTGTCGGGCTGGTCGCGGCCACCGACGGCAAACCGTCGCGGCGCGTCGTGTCCTCCGCCATTGATGCACTGAAGGCGGTCTGGCACCGGGGCGCGGTCGATGCCGATGGCAAGACCGGCGACGGCGCCGGCCTGCATGTCGATCTGCCCGAGCGCTTCTTTGACGATGCGATTGCCGACAGCGGCCACAAGGTCCGGCCGAACCGGCTGGCCGTGGGAATGATCTTTCTGCCCCGCACCGATCTCAATGCACAGGAAAGCTGCCGGACAATCGTCGAGGCGGAAATCATCGAGGCCGGTTATACCATCTATGGCTGGCGGCAGGTGCCGGTCGACGTATCGGTGATTGGCCAGAAAGCGCAGAACACCCGCCCCGAGATCGAGCAGATCATGATCGCCGGACCGATGCCGGACCGGCAGGACGCGCGCGAGTTCGAGAAGAATCTCTATCTCATCCGTCGGCGGATCGAGAAGAAGGTGATCGCTGCGCAGATTCAGGATTTCTACATCTGCAGCCTGTCCTGCCGCTCGATAATCTACAAGGGGCTGTTCCTCGCCGAATCGCTGTCGGTTTTCTATCCCGACCTGACCGATGACCGGTTCGAAAGCCGGGTGGCGATTTTCCACCAGCGCTATTCGACCAATACGTTTCCGCAATGGTGGCTGGCGCAGCCGTTCCGCTGCCTTGCCCATAATGGCGAGATCAACACCATTCGCGGCAACAAGAACTGGATGAAGAGCCACGAGATCAAGATGGCGAGCCTCGCCTTTGGCGACCATAGCGAGGATATCAAGCCGGTGATCCCTGCCGGTTCCTCCGACACGGCGGCGCTGGATGCGGTGTTCGAGACTATCTGCCGCTCCGGCCGCGATGCGCCGACCGCGAAGATCATGCTGGTGCCCCAGGCTTGGCAGAACGACCCGGATATCGACCCCGCCCATCAGGCAATGTATGAATATATGGCCAGCGTGATGGAGCCGTGGGACGGTCCGGCCGCACTGGCGATGACCGATGGCCATTGGGCGGTCGCCGGGGTTGATCGCAACGCACTGCGTCCGCTGCGCTACTCGATCACCGCCGATAATCTGCTGATCATCGGCAGTGAATCCGGCCTGGTTGTCGTGCCCGAAAGCCAGGTAGTCGAAAAAGGCCGGCTCGGTCCCGGACAGATGATCGCGGTCGATCTGGATGAAGGCGTGCTGTTCAAGGACCGCGAACTCAAGGACCGGATCGCGTCGGAAGAACCTTATGCCGATCTGGTCAAGGGCTTCCAGACCGTAGACGACCTGCCGCCTGCGCCGAAAAATTCCGGCATGGGCTTTTCCAGGGAAGAATTGATCCGCCGCCAGACCGCCGCCGGCCACACGCTCGAGGATATGGAAATGATCCTCGCGCCGATGGTCGAGGATGCCAAGGAAGCAATCGGCTCGATGGGCGATGATACCCCGCTCGCAGTGATCAGCGTCAAGCCACGCCAGATCAGCCATTTCTTCAAGCAGAATTTTTCCCAGGTCACCAACCCGCCGATCGACAGCCTGCGCGAGCGCCATGTGATGAGCCTGCGCACACGTTTCTCCAATCTGGCCAATATCCTGGAACAGGACAGCCAGAACGAACATGTCATGGTCTTGGAAAGTCCCGTGCTCAGTTGCGCCCTTTGGGAGCGGTTGAAGCTGAGCTTTGGCGACGCAGTCGCCGAGATTGACTGCACCATGGCCACCACCGGCAATGCGATCGAAATTCGCGATTCTCTGGCCCGCATCCGGGCGGAGGCGGAGCAGGCGGTACGGGCCGGCAAGACCGAGATTTTCCTCACCGACGAGGATATTGACGAAGACCGGATGGCGATTTCGATGATCATCGCGACCGCAGCGGTGCACACCCACCTGGTCCGCAAGGGCTTGCGCTCCTACGCCTCGATCAATGTCCGGGCGGCGGAATGTCTCGACACCCATTGCTATGCCGTGCTGATCGGGGTCGGAGCGACCACGGTCAACGCCTATATGGCAGAGGCTGCCATTGCCGACCGCCATGCCCGTGGCCTGTTCGGCGACCTCGGCTTTGACGAATGTCTCGCCCGTCACAAGAAAGCGGTCGACGAAGGCCTGCTCAAGATCATGGCGAAAATGGGCATTGCGGTGATTTCCAGCTATCGCGGCGGCTATAATTTCGAAGCCGTCGGCCTGTCCCGCGCCTTGTGCAACGATCTCTTCCCCGGCATGCCGACCAAGATCTCCGGCGAAGGCTATGCCTCTTTGTTCATCAACGCCCAGGAAAAGCACGCGGCGGCCTTCGAACCGGCGGTCGTTCGCCTGCCGGTCGGCGGCTTCTACAAGCAGCGTGATGGTGGCGAAGCCCATGCCTATGGAGCCCATATGATGCACCTGCTGCAATCGGCGGTCGCCCATGACAGCTACTCTTCCTATCTGCAATTCTCGCAGGCTGTGCGCGAGATGGAGCCGATCTATCTGCGCGATCTGATGGAGTTCAACTATGCGCCGGTGCCAGTGCCGATCGACGAGGTCGAGGCGATTACCGAAGTGCGCAAGCGGTTCAACACGCCGGGCATGAGCCTCGGCGCGCTCAGCCCCGAAGCGCACGAAACGCTGGCCATCGCGATGAACCGGATCGGCGCGAAATCCGTGTCCGGCGAAGGCGGCGAGGAAAAGCGCCGCTACACGCCGTTCGAAAATGGTGACAATGCCTCTAGTCCGATCAAGCAGGTCGCTTCGGGCCGCTTTGGCGTGACATCCGAATATCTTGGCGCCTGCGAGGAAATCGAGATCAAGGTCGCCCAGGGCGCCAAGCCCGGCGAAGGCGGCCAGCTGCCCGGCTTCAAGGTCACCGAATTTATCGCCAAGCTGCGCCACTCGACGCCCGGTGTCACCCTGATCTCGCCGCCGCCGCATCATGATATCTACTCGATCGAGGATCTCGCCCAGCTGATCTATGATCTCAAGCAGATCAACCCGCGCGCGCGGGTCTGCGTCAAGCTGGTGTCCTCGGCCGGAATCGGCACGATCGCGGCGGGCGTGGCCAAGGCCCATGCCGATGTCATCCTGATCTCCGGCAATACCGGCGGCACCGGCGCGTCGCCGCAAACCTCGATCAAATTCGCCGGCACACCCTGGGAAATGGGACTGACCGAAGCCAATCAGGTGCTCACCCTCAACGGCCTGCGCCACCGGGTCAAATTGCGCACCGATGGCGGCCTCAAGACCGGCCGCGACATCGTCATCGCCGCGATCCTCGGCGCCGAGGAATTCGGCATCGGCACGCTCAGCCTGGTCGCCATGGGCTGCATCATGGTTCGCCAGTGCCACAGCAACACCTGCCCGGTCGGCGTCTGCGTACAGGATGAAAAGCTGCGCGCAAAATTCACCGGCACGCCGGAAAAGGTAATCAACCTGATGACCTATATGGCCGAAGAAGTGCGCGAGATACTGGCGCGTCTCGGCTATCGTTCGCTCAATGAGATCATCGGCCGCACCGAACTCTTGCGTCAGGTGAGCCGCGGCGCAGAACATCTCGATGATCTCGACCTCAACCCGATCCTCGCCAAGGTCGACGCACGCGATGACCAGCGCAGCTTCAATATCGATACCCCGCGCAACGAAGTGCCGGACAGTCTCGACGCCGAGATGATCGACGACGCCAAGCCGGTGTTCGAGCGGCGCGAGAAAATGCAACTCACCTATACGGTGCGCAACACCCATCGCGCGGTCGGCACCCGCTTCTCCGCCGAGATCACTGCCAAATATGGCATGAGCGTCCTGAACGAGGATCATGTCCATATCCGCCTGCGCGGATCGGCCGGCCAGTCGCTCGGCGCCTTCCTCTGCCAGGGAATCACGCTGGAAGTGTTCGGCGATTCCAATGATTATGTCGGCAAGGGCCTGTGCGGCGGCAAGATCGTCGTTCGCCCGATGGTTAGCTCGCCGCTGGTCAGCCAGGACAATACGATCATCGGCAATACCGTGCTTTATGGCGCGACCGCCGGGCAGCTCTATGCCGCCGGACAAGCGGGCGAGCGCTTCGCCGTGCGCAACAGCGGCGCGGATGCGGTGGTCGAGGGCTGCGGTGCCAATGGCTGCGAATATATGACCGGCGGCAATGCCGTCATCCTGGGCCCGGTCGGCAGCAATTTTGGCGCCGGCATGACCGGTGGCATGGCGTTCATTCTCGACATCAACGACGATTTCGAAAAACAGGCCAATGGCGAGAGCATCGTCTGGCAGCGCCTCGACAGCGCTTATTGGGAAGCGCATCTGCACGCACTGATCGAGCGCCACAACAAGACCACCGACAGCAAATGGTCCGAATCGATCCTGCGCGACTGGGACCGCTGGCGGGATCGCTTCTGGCAGGTCTGCCCGAAGGAAATGGTCAGCCGGATCGCGCATCCTTTATCGGACAAAGAGGCGATGGAAGCGGCGGAGTGAGCGGATTTGCGCCGGACAAAGAGAAACCTGTTGATCCTCTTGGCAAGCGCCGTCTTGCTGTCCGTTTTGGTCTGGGTTCTTCGCCCTTTTGAGCTGTTGAGTGACTCCAAATTGGGACCGAGAACGACGGCGCATATTCTCTCGATCGAGCGGTTGCCGGCTTTGGACCAACGCCGAACTGGAACGCATATGGCGAAGCTTTCCATCCAGCTCCACAACGGACAGACCGCCACTGCCGCTGCATTGGTAAAGCAAATTGCAGATTGTTCGATCGGCGACAGCGTCGCTGTTCGGTTGCTGGCCACCACAAGCGCAGACAAGCGATTCTACCGTATGGTATCAAAATCCTGCACCAGAGCAGACTGGTGAATTTCGCATAGCTGGCGTTCCAGGCATGAACGGCATATCAGGGGTGCCCGTACCCACAATAGAGGGAAAACCCATGCCGAAAATCACCCCGAACTATCTCGAAATGAAAGCCAGCGACCTTCCCGCCAGCAAGGCCTTCTACGAACAGGCCTTCGGCTTTGCCTTTACCGATTATGGCCCGGGCTATGCCGCCGTTGAAGACGGACCGGTACAAATCGGAATCGCCGCAGGACCCGAACCGGTCGCGCCGATGCCCACGTTCCAGACCGATGATCTCGAAGCATCGCTCGCGCAGGTCAAGGCCGCGAACAGCGAAATCGTCAAAGAGATTTTCGCCTTCCCGGGTGGACGGCGTTTCGAATGTCTGGATCCGGCCGGCAACCGGCTGGCCATCTATCAGCCGGAATAATACTGCCCTCCCGCAAACGCTATCGGGGAGAAGGATGAAGCACCGGCTGTAATCGGCACGCTAATGCTATAGGCTGTCCATCGCAGTATAATCTGACTGCCCTGCATCATAGCTCTTCCCCAGAATCACATTCAGGACTAACACGATCCCATGTGGCAGTTGTACCAATTCCCCCTATGTCCGTTTTCCCGTAAAGTCCGCTTGCTGCTGGGCGAGAAATCGGTTGGCTATGAGCTTGTCCGCGAATCGCCATGGGATCAGCGCGACGATTTTCTGGCGATGAACCCGACCGGCCGCACTCCGGTGATGAAACATAGCGAGCGCGACATCCAGCTGGTCGATAGCGTCGCCATTTGCGAATATATCGAGGAAACGGTCGAAAAGGCTCCGATGATCAACGGCACGGCGGTGAATCGGGCCGAAATCCGGCGTCTGGTCGCCTGGTTTGACGAGCAATTTTACGGCGATGTCACCGCGCCGATGATGCACGAGCGCATGCACAAGAGGCTGGTCCGGCGCGAGCCACCCGATGCCAAGATTTTGCGCGAAGCGATGCGCCGGGCGAATTCGCATCTCGACTATGTCGACTATCTGATCGACCACCGTAGCTGGCTGGCCGGAGCAACAATGAGCCTCGCCGATCTCGCGGCGGCGGCGCAGATTTCCGTTGCCGACTATCTCGGCACGATCGACTGGACCGGGCACGAACAGACCAAGGCCTGGTACAGCATGTTCAAATCCCGGCCTTCCTTCCGGCCGTTATTGTCCGAACGGATGGAAGTGATTGCACCGCCGCCACATTATGAAAAAGTGGATTTTTGACGCGCCACGGAATGCGATAACGTTCCGCAGCGTCAACCCCGGACTTGATCCGGGGTCTGGTTACGACAACCACTAAAGCGTCTTGATCATCAACACCTTGTCCATGCCGGGCGCAAACCCGTCTTTTTCCCGACCGGTTTCGATAAATCCGAATTTCTCGAAAAAGGGCGCGATTCGTGGCGTAGTGGAAAGGTCGGCTTCGCTATAGTCGCCGGACCTGACAATTTCCTGCAGCCGATGCTCGGTCAGCAGCCGTCCAAGACCGTCGCCGTGGAGCGCCTGATCGACCATGCCCCAGGTAAAGCGCGCCTGCCCCCGCTCCTCCCTGGCAAAGCCACCGCAACCGACAATCCGCCCGTCCTTTTCGATGCAGAAATACTGCCCTTTCGGCCGGTCGAGAAAGTCGACAAACAAGTCGCGCTCTGTCGGATCGAAAAAATCCGGGACATTGCTGTCAAACAGGGCAAGGCAGGCGTTCTTGTCGTCAATGGCATAGGGCCGGACATCGATCATCAGGCTTTGACGACAGTCATCAGATAGTTGAGCGCCAGATTGTCGGACAGCGCAAAGCCCCTGGCCGGACTGTAGGACAGGCCGCTGGTGTCGACGACCTCGAGACCGGCGTTGTTCAGCAACTTCTCCAGCTCTTCCGGCGTGATGAACTGCTCGTGATGATGGGTTCCGCGCGGGATCTGGCCGCTCCGCTCGGCCAGCTCGACCAGCAGCAGGTTGGACAGCGCCGTGCGATTGGGTGTCGAGATGATCATCAACCCGTTTTCGGCTAGCGACCCCGCCAGACCGTTGACGAACGCCTGCGGGTCATCGACATGTTCGATCACCTCGAGCGAGGTCACCAGATCGAAATTCTGTCCGCCAAAATCCTCGACTGCCGTGTTGCGATAATCGATATCCAGTCCCTGCGGCTCAGCATGCGCCTTCGCCACCGCGATATTTTCCGCCGCTGCGTCGAGCCCGGTCACGCGCGCGCCCAGTCTCGCCAATGGCTCGCAGAGCAGGCCGGCACCGCAACCGACATCAAGCGCTCTCTTGCCGGAAAGCGGTTTCAAAAGACTGCTGTCGCAATGAAAATGCAGATCGATCGCGTCGCGTATATAGGTGAGCCGCACCGGATTCAGCCGGTGCAACATGGCGGAAGACCCCTTCGGGTCCCACCAGTCTGCGGCTAGCGCGCCAAAATGCGCGGCTTCTTCGGGCTTGATCGTGCTACTTGCCTTTGTCATGCCCCCTCTTTATCAGGCTTTTCAATCCTGTTCAGGCCCTTTTTATCGAAAGTTTTACCGACAGCAGCATGGCACGCATAGTGATGAAATTTGGCGGCACCTCGATGGCCGGAATCGAACGTATCCGCAGGGTGGCGCAGATCGTCAAACAACAGTCCGACGCCGGTCACGAAGTCGCGGTGGTGGTATCCGCCATGGCCGGTGACACCGACCGGCTGGTCAATTTCTGCCGCGAAGCCAGTTCGCTGTATGATCCGGCTGAATATGACGTGGTCGTGGCATCCGGCGAACAGGTGACTTCGGGTCTGCTCGCCATCGCCCTGCAGTCTCTGGGAGCCAAGGCGCGCAGCTGGCTGGGCTGGCAAATGCCGATCCATACAATCGAGGCGCATAGCAAGGCACGAATTGATTCGATCGACGCAACGGCGCTGACCGCATCCATGCAAAGCGGTGAAATCGCGATCATTCCGGGTTTCCAGGGCATTAGCGACGATGGCCGGATCACGACATTGGGACGCGGCGGTTCGGATACCAGCGCGGTTGCCATAGCGGCAGCGGTCAAGGCCGATCGCTGCGATATCTACACCGACGTCGACGGCGTCTATACGTCCGATCCGCGCATCGTGACGCGGGCGCGCAAGCTGAAGACCGTGACCTTCGAGGAAATGCTGGAACTGGCAAGCGTCGGAGCAAAGGTTTTGCAGACCCGCTCGGTCGGACTGGCGATGAAAGAGGGCGTGCGCATCCAGGTGCTGTCTTCCTTTACCGATGAAAATACCAACTTCACCGCGGACGACCTGCCCGGAACAATGATTATCAGCGAAGACGAAATGGAGACGGACGATATGGAAGGCCAATTGATTACCGGCATCGCCCACGACAAGAATGAATCCAAGATCACCCTGACCCGCGTGCCCGACAAGCCCGGCGCGGTTGCCAATATTTTTGCGCCGCTCGCCGATGCCGCGATCAACGTCGACATGATCATCCAGAATGTCGGTCGCGAAAAAGGCGAAACCGATGTGACCTTCACCGTGCCGAGCGCCGATCTCGACCAGGCGATGCAGGTGCTGGAAGGTGCCCGCGAAGGCATCGGTTTCAATCGCCTGATCCCCGACAGCAATGTCGCGAAAATCTCGGTCGTCGGCGTCGGCATGAAAAGCCACGCAGGTATCGCCGCCACCATGTTCAAGGCGCTGGCCGAGCGCGGCGTCAATATCCAGGCGATCACCACCTCGGAAATCAAAGTCAGCGTGCTGATCGAGGAAGATTATACCGAACTGGCGCTACGCGTGCTGCACACGGCTTATGGGCTGGATGCAGAGGATGCCGCCTAATTATTTTCCCTCCCCTTCAGGGGAGGGAGCAAGGGAGGGGGAGTCATAGTGAACCACCCCCTCTCCCACCCCTCTCTCCCCAAGGGAAGCGGGCTTTAGAAAGAAACCCAATGACCCAATCAACCCTTCAGACGCTCATGCAACGCGGTACCGACTTTCTCGGCTGCGAGACCGCGATCATGTGCGGGGCTATGTCCTGGGTTTCGGAGCGCAATCTGGTCAGCGCGATTTCCAACGCCGGCGGCTTTGGCGTGATTGCTTGCGGCGCGATGACGCCGGACTTGCTCGACACCGAAATTGCCGAAACGAAAAAACGCACCGACAAGCCGTTTGGGGTCAATCTGATCACCATGCATCCTGACCTGATGGAACTGATTGCGGTTTGCGGCAAACATTCGGTGACCCATGTTGTTCTTGCCGGTGGCCTGCCGCCCAAGGGCAGCCTCGAGGCAATCAAGGAAACCGGCGCGAAAGTGATCTGCTTTGCCCCCGCGATGGCGCTGGCCAAGAAATTCGTCCGTTCCGGAGTCGATGCGATTGTCATCGAGGGCATGGAGGCGGGCGGCCATATCGGACCGGTATCTACCTCTGTTCTGGCGCAGGAAATCCTTCCTGAAATAGCCGATCAACTGCCAGTCTTCGTCGCCGGCGGAATCGGCACCGGCGAAATGATCGCCGCCTATCTCGAAATGGGCGCCAGCGGCGTCCAGCTCGGCACGCGTTTTGTCTGCGCCCATGAATCGATCGCCCATCCCGATTTCAAGAAAGCTTTCATCCGCGGCAATGCCCGCGATGCGATCACCAGCGTCCAGGTCGATCCGCGGCTGCCGGTTATTCCGGTGCGCGCGCTGAAGAACAAGGGCACCGAAGAATTTACCCGCAAACAGATCGAAGTCGCCAAGCTGCTCGATTCCGGCGAGATCGAAATGGGCGAAGCGCAGCTACAAATTGAACATTTTTGGGCAGGAGCGTTACGAAAAGCGGTCATAGATGGCGATATCGAGCATGGAAGTGTCATGGCCGGACAGTCGGTCGGCATGGTGAAGGCGGAAGAATCCGTGGCCGAAATTATCAAATCTCTGATCGATCAGGCCGAAACCGCACTGGCACGGTAGGCGTCTACCGTCTTGCCTAAACAACACAGCTTGGGCATAGGCAGAGCATGACCGAACATGCTTCCAATTCTTCCAATTCCGATCAATTTGCGGCGATGGAAACTGATTTGTCACCCAGCTTTAATCAGGGCCTCACACCCCTCCATCCTCCGCAGAAAAGCCTGATCCGGGTCAATATGATCCTGCGGGCGCTGTTCCTGCTGGTTCTGGCATCGGTCGCCGAAACGCTGCTCTATATGCATCATGAGGTGCAGCCCGGAATGGTGCTGATCCCTGCGGCATTCTTCGCGATTTTGCAGGTTTTCGTCCTGCCCCACCGCATCTATCGCCGCTGGGGCTATGACATGGGCGACGAGCAATTGCGGGTGCTCCGCGGCTTCCTCTGGCGAACCGACACAATCGTCCCGTTTAACCGCATCCAGCATATCGACGTCGCACAGGGCCCGCTGCAGCGGATGTTCGGCCTCTCGACCCTGATCGTGCACACCGCCGGAACGCACAACAGCATCGTCACCCTGCCCGGCCTCGCCACTGCCGATGCCGAGGATATGCGCGAGACGATCAAGGGCCATATCCGCCAAGACATGATATGAACGACGAGGCGACAACAGCGCTGGATCGCGATGCAGCGCCCTTTCGGCGGCTGCACCCGCTCAGCATCATCCTGAAATCACTGTCGATGCTGGGCCGCAATATCGTCGCGATATTCGTCCTGCATTTCAGCCTGTTTGACCAGAATTTCTTCTACACCGGGCTCGCCGCACTCGCGCTGATCTCGCTGGTCGTCGGCGTCACCACCTTGATCTGGTCGCGCTTCACTTATCAGGTCGCAGAGCGGGAAATCCGGATCAAAAGCGGCCTGCTCAACCGCAACAACCGGTCGATTCCGTTCGACCGGATTCAGGATGTCAGTCTCGAGCAGAAGCTGATTAGCCGTTTGCTGGGCCTGACCACGGTAGCGCTGGAAACCGGGTCCGGCGGCGGCGAAGACGGCCAGCTCGACGCGCTGTCACGGGCTGACGCAGAGCAGCTACGCGACACGATCCGCGACTATAAAGCAGGATTGCGCGCAGCCGAGACCTCGGCGGAAAACCACCAGAGCGCGACAGACACCCCGCCGCTATTCGCAATGGATAACCGCAGGATATTGATCGCCGGACTGTTCAATTTCTCCTTTGTCCTGCTGGCACTACTCGGCGCCCTTGCGCAGAATCTGGACTTCCTGCTACCCGACGGTTTCTTCGATCCGCGTAGCTGGATCGATGCGTTTCCGGAACAGGACACGATCAATGCTTTTGGTTCATGGGCCCGCATCGGCGGCGCGCTGGCCGCTATCCTTTCGCTGGTGCTGATAGGCTTTGTCAGTGGCATCGTCCGGACTTTCGTCCGCGAATATGGCTTCCGGCTGGACCGGACCGATAGCGGACAACCCGGTTTCCGGCGACGGCGCGGCCTGTTCACGCTGACCGACATGGTGATGCCGATCCATCGGGTCCAGGCGGCAATTCTGCAGACCGGTCCGGTTCGCCAGCGCTTTGGCTGGTATCATCTGAAATTCACATCACTGGCCAGCGACGCCAGCGGCGAGACGGATCATAGCGCAGCACCTTGCGCAAGTCTGGCGGAGATCGAACCGATTCTCGAAGAATGCGCCATTCGCCCGGCTCCTGCCGATCTGGTATTTCAGGGCGCCAACCCGGCCTTCTGGTGGCGCGGCACTATCATGGTCTCGCTGCTCCTAACGGCCATCGCACTCGGCACCGGACTGTTCGTGCATGCCGGGCTTTTCGGAATTATTCTGCTGGCAGTCCCGGTCGGCCTGATCAAATATCTCAACTGGCGGCACCATCAATATGCGTTGACTGACAGCCAATTATACGTCCGGTCGGGCTGGTGGCGACGCATCTCGACCACCCTTCCGCTTCGCAAGATTCAGACCGTCGATGTCAGCCAGAGGCCGCTCGATCATCCGCTGGACCTCGCGACAGTCACGATCGGCATTGCCGGCGGCTCGTCAATCCGGCCGCTGAAAATCGAGGCGATCCAGTTTGCAAAAGCGATGGACCTGCGCAGCCAGTTGATCAGCCGAACAGCCAGTTCCCCAACAGCCGGTTGAATGGAAAAGTGAAAAAGCCCGCAAGGAGCAAAGCACCGGTTATCAAGCCCCTGACCGCCGAGCGATGAGCGGCAATCTTGTGTCGTCGGGCTTCCCAGATCAGCAGCGGCACAAGGACCAGCGTCATGATCGACAGCACATGAATGAAACTGAATCCCCCATCATTAACTTGCCTTATGTCAAAGCTGATCAATGCGGTGACAACCATCGCCAGCGACCAGACCCAACCCAGTTGCCGGTGCAGACTGTCTCCGCGTTTTCGCCACAACATGACGGGTGTTAACAGCAACGCAATGCTGAGGGTCGCGAGGTGCGCCCATATCTGCCAAGGAAGCGCATCCCATTGGCTCTGACCACGGACAAGGGCCACGATCACCGCAAGCATCAAAACGATCGAGAGACTGCCGAGTAGCCGGTCATAGCCATCAGTCAGAATTAGTTGCCTGGGATTGCTGGACCGATTAGGCTTTGTTTTAAAGAGGATGACAATCTCCGTTGGTTGGATCGACTATAAAAAGGAGCACAATATGCGCAAGATGATTTTGGCTATGGGAACGGCGGCATTGGTTGTGTTCGGCAGTCCGGCGATCGCGCAGGACAATATGGCGCTGAAAGATATAGCCAACCAATATTGGGCCTATCAGCTGGAACAATATCCGGAATTTGCATCATCGCTCGGCGTCGACGATCCGATTGGCCGAGTCAGCGATGCCAGTCTCGAGGCCGAAGACCGCCGCGTCGCAAAGGCCAGGGTCTGGATCGCGCAACTGGACGCGATCGACACCACGACCCTGAGCGAAGACGACAAGACCAACTATGGCATATTGCGCCGGTCGCTCGCCGAACAGATCGAGGCGAACACTTATGGCCAGCGCACCATCAATTTCACCAATCGCGGCGGCTGGCACCAGAATTTTGCCAGCATGCAGAACAATCTGCCGTTCCGCAACGCACAGGATTACCAGACCTATATCAACCGGCTGAAGCAATATGCCAAGGTCAACGACCAGTCGATTGCAGTCGCCAACCAGGCCCTCGCGGGCGGCTATGTCCAACCTTGTGTGTCGATGGTCGGTTACGAAACAAGCATCTCCGGTCTGATCACCGATGATCCTCGCGAATCTCGGTTTTTTGAACCGTTTAAACGGAAAGTGCCCGACGGCATGGATCCCGAAGTTTTTGAAGGCCTGGCAGGAAGCGCCATGGTCACCATCAGCGCGCTGATCAATCCTGCCATAAAGAAGCATCTCGACTGGTATATAAAGGATTATGCCCCGAACTGCGCCAAAGCACCCGGTGTCTCGGCCCAGCCCGGGGGCGCGAAATATTATGATTTCCGCATCCGGCAGATGACGACGACAACAAAGTCAGCCGATGAAATTCACAAGATAGGTCTGAGCGAAGTGGCGCGGATTCGTGCCGAGATGGTAGAGGTCGCCACGGAGGCGGGCTATGATAGCCGCGAAGCGTTTATCGAATATCTCCGCACCGACCCGCAATATTATGCGAAAACACCGGAAGAGCTGATGGAAAAGGTCGCCCGGGTGACCAAGATCATCGATGGAAAAATGCCCTCGATCATCGGCAAGCTGGCGCGGCTGCCTTATGGCATCAAGGAAATCCCTGCCGAGACGGCAGAAGGCACAACCACCGCTTATTATAATCCCGGCTCGCCCGAAGTCGGCATCGCCGGCTATTATTATGTCAACACGTCGAAACTCGACCAGCGACCCTTCTGGGAAATTCCCGCGCTGAGCGTGCACGAAGCGGTGCCCGGCCATCACCAGCAGATTGCGTTGCAACAGGAACTCGACATGCCCGACTTCCGCAAACATGGCGCGTTTTTCACCGCCTTTGTCGAAGGCTGGGGTCTCTATTCTGAGCGGCTCGGCATCGAGATGGATCTTTACGATACACCGGCCAAGAATATGGGGCGGCTATCCTATGAGATGTGGCGCGCGTGTCGGCTGGTGGTCGACACCGGTATCCACAGCAAGGGCTGGAGCAAGCAGCGCGCAATCGACTTCATGACCGACAATACAGCGCTCAGCGAAGCCAATATCGAAGCGGAAGTGAACCGCTACATCAGCTGGCCCGGACAGGCGCTGGCCTATAAAATGGGCGAGCTAAAAATTCGCGAACTACGCCGCAAGGCAACAAGCGAACTCGGCGATAAATTCGACCTGCGCGCATTTCACGATGTCGTGCTTGGACAAGGCGCCGTACCGCTCGATATGCTCGAAGCGCAGGTAAACCGGTGGATTGAAGGACAGAAGTAGATGAAATTTCTACGAGCCGTTTTGAGCGTAATCGCTCTGTCCGCAGCGGTGCCCTCGCTGGCACAGGCAACGCCGGAAACCCTGGCGAACGAAGTGCTGATTGCGTACCAGAACGGTGATATCGACGAATTTACCGAACTGGTGACGGCCTCCCCGTTATTGGACAGCACCGCCACGCTTACAGCCCAGATCAAAACCAATATCCAGACATTGCTGGATATATACGGACCCGTTGAAGGATGGGAACTAGTGCAGGAAAAATCTGTCTCGAACAGATATGTCGAGAACAGCTACCTCATTTTTCAAAACGAATATGCCACGCGATTAAAACTGTCGTTTTACAAGCGTTCTTCCGGATGGATTATCGCCAGCTTTACAATCGACGACAGCATTGGCAACTTGCTGGAAGAAGCAGATTGAAGCAACGCAGCCAATAAAATTCAGTCGTCTTCTCCAGGCGTTTCATCCGCCCCCGGTGGCACGGCAAGATCACTGGTGGCCTTCAGCGCATCGGCATCCTTTGCATCGAGCCGTTCTCTAGCCGCCTCGGCCGCTGCTTCACGCGCTTCCCGCTGGGCTTCGATTTCGAGCAACCGTTCTTCCACGGCATCCGCTTCCGCGTCGATCCGGGACAGGCGTTTCTGGCGCTCTTCCTCGATCAGCTGTCCCCAGTTCACCGTGTCATCAATGCCCTTTTCGGCATAGGCCTGCCTCAGCAACGCCTGTGTACATCCGGTGAACCCCCCCGCGCCGGTGGGCGAACAGCTGCTGGTCCCGGACGCTCCGACATATTCATAGGATTTGACCCGTTCCGACCATCCCTGATTCTTGGCATCGCCCAGGCTGCCGCTTCTCAGGGTTTCGGGAATCCGGTACCGATCACCCTCGTCCTTGCGCGCGCAGACGACAATCTCTTCAGCACTGCTTTGCGGGCAGGCGTCGTCACCATAGATGACCAGCTGATTGACGCGGTCTCCGGCCTGATCCTGGGCCTGCGCCGGAAATGCCAACAAGCCTGCACCTGAGAGTGCGGCGGCGGAGATCAAAATTTTCTTCATCATATAGTTCCTTTGTCCGCACCGTTCTGAACCGGCGCTGAAGCGCTTTGCGCTTCCTAAATTCGTTTCGACAATCCTATCGCAACCCGACAGCCCAGCCGGATCGCCGCGCTCAAAACCGGATAGCCGGGCGCGTCTTCCGCTCCCGATGCAATTGCGGTTGCCTTATGCTCCAATTCCTCTTCGCGAAACTCCGCAATCATACGGGTCAGTTCGGGTTCGCTTTCTGCCTCAAGCGCATCAAGCTGTTCCTGATAATGCTGGTCGATTTCGGTTTCGACTGCCGCCGTGCAGGCCATGGCAGCCCGGGGGCCCATCGCCGCCGTTGTCGCGCCCAGCGCATAGCCGGCGATTTTCCAGAAAGGCTGCAGCACCGTGGGCCGCACTCCGCGCTCGGCGATCATCTGGTCAAAAGCGTCGAGATGCCGCTGCTCCTGCTCGGCCATATGATGGATCTCGCTGCTCTGCGGCGCATCGTCGCCCATCACCGCAAGCTGGCCTTTGTAGATTTGCGCCGCGCCATATTCACCGGCCTGATTGACGCGGATCATCGACGCGATATCGGCTCCGGTTTGTCCCAATTTCGTCTCAGACATAGTTGGCACCCTTTCGCTGCTTCGCAAGCATCATCAAGATGAGGATAGCGCCACTGACTGACAAGAAGAAATTGTAGCCGGCCAGAGAAATGCCGAACAGCGACCAGGGCGCGACATCACAGCGGACGAGCGGCGCATTCATGATCGAATCGAGCATATTGCCACCTGCCGCAAGATTGGTCGCGCAGGAAGTAATCCCTTCCCACCAGTCATATTCGACACCGGCGTGAAAGCCGCCGATCAGCCCGCTGATCAAAATTGCCATCGCTGCGGCGGCTACCATCAGCATCGATCCGGATTTGGAACGCAGCATCAGTGCAAGAAAGGCAAGGATGATAGCGGCAAGATGCGGCCATCTTTGCCACATGCACATTTCACAGGGATAAAGACCAAAGCCATATTGGCCGATCAGCGCACCGCCGAGCAAAGCTGTCGGAAGCAGGAAGGCCAATATGGCAGCATTACGGATGGATGCCATCAGAAGGCCCTAGTTTTTCGCAGCCAGCGTTTTCTTGGCAGGTTTTTTAGCAGCCTTGTTCATCGCCACTTTCAATCCTTCTGGTCCGAGGCGGCCAATGGTCTGAAGAGCATAATGCAGTTGGAAATCCTCGACGCCCTGCTCTTTCAATTCTTCTGCTGTCTGCTTGAAGCGTGGATCTTCCTTGCTGTCTTCTTCGAGCACTTCGTCTTTCAACTTGATCTCGTTGACCAGATGACGGCGCAGATCGGATTCGCGGAACCGGGGCCGGGTCTTGTAATCCGGGTCGGACAATTGCGGTACGTTGATATCGGGTTCGATCCCGCCCTCTTGGACCGACTTGCCCGATGGCGTGTAATAGCGCGCTGTGGTCAGGCGCAATGCGCTGCTGTTCGAAAGCGGCAGCAATGTCTGCACCGAACCCTTGCCGAAACTGCGCTCGCCCATGACCAGTGCGCGATGATGGTCCTGCAAGGCGCCGGCAACGATTTCGGAAGCCGAAGCCGAACCGGCATCGATCAGGACAATGATCGGCAGGCCGCCAGCGGCATCACCGCTCTTGGCAAAATAGCGTTCGATATCGGATTTTTCGCGTCCGCGCTGCGATACGATTTCTCCGCGCGACAGGAATACATCGGAGACAGACACGGCTTCATCGAGCAAGCCGCCGGGATTGGACCGCAGATCCAGCACATAACCGAGCGGTTTCTTGCCGAGAGACTTGTCGATGCCAACAATCGCTGCGGCGACATCGGCGCCGGTGTCATTGGAGAAGCTGTTGATGCTGATCACGCCGATCTGGTCCTTGATCTCCCAGGTCACCGGCTTGAGATCGATAATCGCGCGTTTCATTGAAACATCAAATGGCTTGTCACGGCCGGGGCGGACAATCGTGATCGTGATCGGTTCGCCGGGCTTGCCGCGCATTTCCTCAACAGCTTCATCCAGCGTGCCGCCGTAGATCAGCTCGCCATCAATATGGGTGATATAGTCGCCCGCTTTCACGCCCGCCTTGTCTGCCGGCGTATCCTTGAACGGAGCGATGACTTTCACGGCGCCGTCTTCCAGCGTCACCGAAAGGCCCAGGCCACCGTAATTGCCATCGGTCTGGGTCCGCAGATTTTCGAAATCGCGCGCGTCGAGAAAGCTGCTGTGCGGGTCGAGACTGCCGAGCATGCCTTCAATCGCGCCCTTGATCAGATCGGCATCGTCGACCTGATCGACATAGTCATTCCGCACCCGCTCAAAGACGCTCATGAACTGCTCCATTTCGCGATAGGTATTTGCGTCCACGGCCGAAATTGCAGAAGTTGTCGCGGGCAAAAGCGCAACGGTCAGCACAAGGGCGGCGGCTTGCAAAACGGGCTTTTTCATCAATAGTGTCCTGTCGGTCTAGATCGGCGTCAAATATAGGCTGGAATCGTATGTAAAGCAAAGCAGCTTAACCAATAATGACGGAAGCCTTCGACCAACAACGCTTTTCGAGTCGTTTTGCCCTTTTTCAACCAACCAGAGCGGCAATATCAATCGGCCTGCCATTGCGGCGCAATTCAACGGTGACGGTGGGATCATCGGAACCGGAACGCCCGACAGGAGCCCCCTGCACCACCCGGTCGCCCACCGCGACGCTGCTCGTTGCCATATTGGTGATCAGGCTGGTCCAGCCGGCATCATGTTCGATGATCAGGATATTGCCATAGCCCCGATAACGGCCGGAATAGGCCACCCGCCCCGCTGCCGGCGCGACAATCTGTGCACCGGGGTCGACGGCAATCGTGAGGCCGCGCGAGCGATAGCCGCTATCGGATATCTCCCCGAGGCCGGTGACAATTTCACCAATCACGGGCAAACGGTACGCATTGGCGACAGTGCTATTCTGCTTCGGTTGCTTGACCAGCGGCTCTTTCCCCTGACCGGGCCGCAATACGGGCCCCTCCAGTTCGGCCAGCGATTCGCGGACCGCTCCGCTTTCGCGAATCTGGTCCATCAGATCCAATATATCCCGCGCTTCCTCGCCAAGAGCCAGCGCCTGGTCCTGTTCGATCCCGGCATCGTCGGAAAATCGCGCGGCTTCAATCCGTTCGCTGGCTTCCAGACTGGCCAGTTGCCGTCGCCGCTCGGTCAGACGGCGCTGACTTTCGTCGAGCGATGTAATCGCACGGACGGATTGCAGCCGAAGCTGTTCGCCCTGCCTGACTTCATCGCGCAAGCTGGCGGTGCGCCGCTCGATTTCCGGCATCACGGCTGACAGGATCGAGCGCATATAGATAAGCTCGTCGAGCGAACGCGGTTCTACCAGAGCAAGGGCGGTCGGCTTGCGGGTCATCATCTGCAGCGCAGCGGTCAGGCGGATCATCGGCCCCTGCTTTTCCGCCAGACGCGCACGCTGGCGCTGCTGAAGTTGGCTGACAATGGCGATGCGCGTCCGCGCTGCCTTGATATCGGCTTCCGCGGACTGGATGCGGGCGGCGAGAGCAGCGGCTTCGGCGGCGATCCGGTCGGCATCGTTGCTGGCCGCTTCGGCCTGGCGTCGCAAAGCATCGCTACGCTGACGCGCGCGATCGGACTGTTCGCGCGCAGACGTGAGGCTGCGCTGCTGTTCTGAAAGACTTGGTCCGGGGATCTTCGCAGAAAGTAGCGCCGCTCCGGCCGTTGCCAGGCCGAGAAAACCGATCAGGGCGAGAGCGGAACGAAACATCATGCTCATCCCTCCCGGTGATAGGGATGGCCAGCAATGATCGACGTTGCCCGGAACAGTTGCTCCGCCAGCATCGCCCGCGCCATCATATGTGGCCAGGTCGCCTTGCCGAAAGAGAAGAAATGATCCGCGCTGGCGCGTTCCTCGGCGCTCAAGCCATCAGCGGCACCGATCAGGAAACGCGCCTCGCGCGCGCCGTCATCGCGCCAGGCCGACAGCAAATCCGAAAATTTCTTCGAGGTCCAGTTTTCGCCCGCTTCGTCCATAGCGATAATCTTGGTGACGCCTTGCTGCAGCTTTGGCGACTTGCCGCCCTGATCGGGCAGTTCGCTGATCTTCACGTCCCAGCCGATACGCTTCACATAGCGGTCGACGAGCTCCGCTTCCGGACTGCGGCCAATTTTACCGCGGGCGACGATATGCAATCTCATCGCCCGGCAGAATCAGGCTTCGGCGACTTCCGCCGCATCGCCTTCCTCGTCGACAGCCCACATCCGTTCAAGATTGTAGAAGCTGCGCACTTCTGGCCGGAACAGGTGCACGATTACGTCCCCAGCATCGATCAAGACCCAGTCGGCATTGGCGAGGCCTTCGATTCGGGCGGTGCCGCCGGCCTGTTTGACCCGCTCGGCAAGCTTCTGGGCAATCGCGGCAACCTGTCTGGTCGAGCGCCCTTCGGCGATCACCATATGGTCTGCAATATTGCTTTTGCCCGCCAGCGCAATGGAGACAACGTCCTGAGCCTGATCATCGTCGAGCGATTTCATGACCAGCGCATG
Source organism: uncultured Sphingorhabdus sp. (assembly GCA_963974765.1). GTDB lineage: Bacteria > Pseudomonadota > Alphaproteobacteria > Sphingomonadales > Sphingomonadaceae > Parasphingorhabdus. The sequence continues at coordinate 780,030 of CAXBEI010000001.1, read as the reverse complement.
GAGCGCGTCTGATTCGGCCTTTCCTTCCTTGGAAGTGGCAGATTTCAGAGCTTTTACCTTCGGTTTCGTCAACTTAAATCCTAATCTTCTGGGCCAATCAGCCGGTGTGTCACCGCGTCACGAACGCGGCGATCATCATATTGCTGATGCCAATGGGGCCGGGCCATCCGGATCGCGGTGGCCGAGCGTGGGTCGGGACGATAGCGCAGGAATGTCAGCGCCGGCGTACTCCAGTTGGTCCAGTTACCACGTTGGCTCGCGGGGTGGACGAAGCGCCGCAGCCAAGCCATTGCGGGAGCCGCAAAAGCATCGTCATCATAGCCGGGTCTGGAAATAACTGCAATCGGCAATAATCGGGCGATCTTTCGCCAGTCTTTCCAGCGGTGGAATTGTGCCAGATTGTCGGCTCCCATGATCCATATAAATCGCCGTTTCGGGTAGCGGCGCACCAGTTTGCGCAGGCCGTCATACGTATAACGTGTACCAAATTCCTGTTCGATGGCAGTGGCTTGAATCTTGCTCCGGCGCGCCATTGTTTGGGCAGAGGCCAGCCGCGCGTTCAACCCGGCCATGTCTTTGGCCCCCTTTTTCAGCGGATTGCCAGGCGAAACCAGCCACCAGAATTCATCGAGATCAAGCTGCTCCATGGCGAACAGGCTGATCGAGCGATGGGCACCATGGGCCGGATTGAACGATCCACCGAGAAGACCGGTGGTTTTCACCGAATCGCGATCAAGGGCGTACCTGCCCGGTGCCGCGCACCACCCATTTATAGGTGGTCAGCCCTTCCAGCGCCACCGGACCACGCGCATGTAGCCGTCCGGTAGAAATGCCGATTTCCGCACCGAGGCCAAATTCGCCGCCATCGGCAAACTGGCTCGATGCATTGTGCATTACAATCGCGCTGTCGGCACGCAGGATGAAACGTTCGGCCAGATCTTTATCTTCGGTTACAATCACGTCGGTGTGGTGCGAGCCATGTTCGGCAATATGGGCCAGCGCCTCATCGACTCCGTTCACCATCGCGACGGACAATATGGGAGCGAGATATTCGGTGTCCCAGTCAGCCGCTTCCGCCGAGACGATTCGCTCGTCCAGTTCGAGCACCGCATCATCGCCGCGAATTTCACAGCCGGCATCAAGCAGCGCACGAACCAGTGGGCCGGGCGCCGGATAATCCTGATCGATCAGCAACGTCTCCATCGCTCCGCAAATACCGGTCCGCCGCATCTTGGCATTGACCGCAATGGCAACGGCTTTCTCTTGGTCGGCATCCTTGCCGATATAGATATGGTTGATGCCGTCGAGATGCGCCAGCACGGGTACCCGTGCTTCATCCTGCACCCGTTTGACCAAAGACTTGCCGCCCCGCGGTATGATGATATCGATCAGCCCGCTGGCCTTCAACATCGCGCCCACCGCAGCGCGATCGGTGGTCTGGACCAGCTGGATCGCGTCTGCGGGGAGCCCCGCTTCGACCACGCCCGCCGCCATCGCGTCAAAAATCGCGCCGTTGCTGTGGATTGCTTCCGATCCGCCGCGCAGGATAACCGCATTGCCCGAACGCAGCGTCAGGGCAGCCGCATCGGCAGTCACATTGGGGCGGCTTTCATAAATGATTCCGATGACGCCCAGCGGCACCCGGACCCGTTCCATCACCAGACCATTGGGCCGTTCGGTGCGGTCGATGACCTGTCCGACGGGATCGGGTAGATCGGCGACCTGCTCCACCGCTGCCGCGATAGCTTCAAGTCGTCCTTCATCGATCATCAGCCGGTCGATCATGGAATCACTCAGCTCGCGATCCCGCGCGCTTGCCACGTCGCGCTGATTGGCAGCCAGGATGGTGTTTTGATTGGCACGCAAATGCCGCGCAGCCGCTTTCAGAGCGGTTGCTTTTTGTGCATCGCTCACGCCGGTCAGCATTGAGAATGCAGAGCGCGCCTTGCGGCCCATGTCGGTAATCAGTTGTGCAGGTTCTGTCATAAGCGGCTGCTAGCATGACGACGCCATCAATTTAACCCAAAATCGCCGCATAGTTTGAGCAAGAAAATTTTGTCGTGGAACAACAATCGATTCTTCCAAATCGCTATTCTCGCAGAGAAATAATCTGTGAACGCGCAATTCATCGCACGACTCGTTCGACTCGTCACGAGTCTCCCCGATGCGATTCGCCAGCTTCGCTCCCCTCTGCTAGCGAATGAATGGGGATTACGAATAACAACGGCGGGTCATGCACACAAAAAATACCAGACAGGGGCTTAAGGCCCGGCTGGACCATATGTTTACGGATCGCGAACTTTTCATGCGATCGCACGGACAGGTCCGCTTTATCACAATATCGGCGATATTGCAGAAACGGGTGGTATATTCCGTCGTATCTGCGCTGGCGATTTGGCTTTTGATCACGCTGGCAATGATGTTCAATCAGCTGACAGTCACCGGCGAACGTTTGGCGCTCGCTGAAAAAGAAGCCTTGGTGAACAGCACAGAAAGCCGCGTGGCCAGCTATAAACGGTCGATCGACGGAGTCGCCGCCGATCTGGAGCAGCGTCAGGATGCGCTCGACCAGATGACCGAACAGTTTGTCGGCGAACAGCTGGAAACAGCCGATCCAGCAACAGAAGACCAGCCAGCGGCACAACTTTCCGAAAATACCAGAAAAATCAGCGCCGCTTTTCCCGAAGCGGCCCATCTCGCAAAGCTGGAAGCGCGGCAAATTGCTTTTGCCCGCCGACTGACAACAGCCGCGATGCAACGTACCGCACAAGCCGCTGCGGCGATTCGCAAATTCGGTCTTAACCCCGACAAGCTGACCAAAAACTCCACGGCGGCGATGGGCGGCCCCTTCATTCCTTTCTTCAACAATGATGATCAACAACTGCACCCAACGCTCGAGCGGCTTAATCTGGCGCTTCAGAAAATGGATGCTCTGGAACGGACGTTGATCGCTATCCCGTCAGGCAAGCCAGCCAGCAGCGGCATGGTTTCGAGCAGCTACGGCTTTCGCCGCGATCCCTTCACTGGCGCGGGCGCGATGCACAGCGGCATGGATTTCAAGGGACCGCTCGGCCAGCCGATCCTCGCAGCCGCTGGCGGCAAGGTTACCCATGCCGGCTGGAAATCCGGCTATGGCAAGACCGTGGAAATCACCCATGGCAACGGATTGATGACGCGTTACGCACATATGTCGAAAATTGGCGTGACCGCTGGCCAAAAGGTCGAACAGGGATTACAATTGGGAGCAATGGGAAGCACCGGACGCTCGACCGGCACGCACCTGCATTTTGAGGTGCGGCTGAATGGGCGCGCAATCAACCCCCGACCATTTTTAGAGGCGAATACAGATGTTCTCAAGATCAAAGCCATCGCGCGACAACGCGCCAGCACCCCGAAACACAGCGAGTCAGGCTCCAGCGGTGGCTAGAAGCAGTGGCAGCAGCGGATCAAGCTTCTCGATCATCGGCGACGGTATCGTCATCACCGGCAATATTGAATCGAAGGTTGATTTGCATATCGACGGCGAAGTGATCGGCGACGTGAAATGCCTGTCGCTGGTCCAGGGGCCATCGAGCAAAATCAAGGGTGCGATCGTTGCCCAGAACGCCAGCCTGTCGGGCGCGGTCGAAGGGTCGATAGATGCCGGCGATCTTGCCATCGCTTCCACTGCCCGCATCGGCGGCGACGTCACATATGAAAATGTGACGATCGAGCAAGGCGGCCATGTCGACGGCAAGTTCAAGCACCGCAGCAGCAAATCACCCAATCTTGCCAAATCAACGGTGAACATGAACGAAATGGCTATGCCTCTGGAACTGACCCCCGGCGACCGCGCGGCCTGACCTCACCATTATGCGCTAGCATTTGATCGAAAACGATCCCCGACGTTAATTTCTCGGCGCCTGTCGCCGGTAGCTGAGCGCTTCGGCTACATGGATTCGACCGATATCATCCGCACCGGCAAGATCGGCGATGGTGCGGGATACGCGCAAAACTCTTGTATAGCCGCGCGCCGTTAGCCGCATCGCTTCCGCAGCTTGACCCAGCAAAGCCTGCCCCGGCTCGTCGGGCGTCGCATATTTCTTCAGCGCATCACCGTCTATTTCACTATTGGTCCGCGCTTCCAGATCATCATAGCGCTGACTCTGGATCGACCGCGCCCTGGCAACCCGAGCGGCTACCATGTCCGAACCCTCCGCCGGTGGAGGCATGGTAAGATCTGCAGCAGACAAAGCTTCCACTTCGATATGCAGATCAATCCGGTCGAGCAGTGGCCCGGAAACTTTCGCCTGATAATCGGCCGCGCAGCGGGGCGCTCTCGAACAAGCCAGAGCGGCATCGCCGAGATGCCCACAGCGGCACGGATTCATCGCCGCTATCATCTGAACCCGCGCCGGAAAGGTGACATGCGCATTGGCCCGGGCGACGCTGACCTCTCCGGTTTCCAGCGGTTGCCGCAGCGAATCGAGCACCGCTCGCTGGAATTCGGGCAATTCGTCGAGAAACAGCACGCCGAGATGGGCCATGCTTACTTCGCCCGGTCGGACCTTGAGCCCGCCACCGACTAGCGCTGCCATCGACGCGCTGTGATGCGGCGCGCGAAACGGTCGCTGGCGCGACATCTGGCCGCCTTCCAGCATCCCGGCGACCGAAGCCACCATCGATACTTCCAGCGCTTCGGCTGGTGACAAGGGTGGCAAAATGCCTGGCAGACAGGAAGCGAGCAGCGACTTGCCCGATCCTGGCGGGCCGTTCATCAGCAGATTGTGCCCGCCAGCGGCGGCGATCTCCAGCGCCCGCTTCGCTATTTCCTGGCCCTTTACCTCTTTAAGGTCGGGTCCATAATCCGGTTCGGGTGCGGGCCCGGTTTCCGGTGGGGTCAATATCGACTGGCCCTTGAAATGATTGAGCAACGCCAGCAGGTCTGCCGGCGCCAGTATCTCCACATCACCGGCCCAGGCCGCTTCGGATCCTTGCAGCGCAGGACAGATCAAACCCAGATCTTTACCTGATGCATAGAGCGCCGCCAGCAAAACACCCGGCGTGACGGCAAGCCGGCCGTCGAGTGACAATTCTCCGACCACGACATAGCTCGCCAGAGTCTCGGCATCGATAATCCCCATCGCTCCGAGCAGTGCCAGCGCGATCGGCAAATCATAATGCGAGCCGGCTTTCGGCAAATCGGCGGGCGACAGATTGACGGTGATTCGTTTGGGAGGCAGTGACAGACCCATTGCCGCGATTGCGGCGCGCACGCGCTCCCGGCTTTCCGCGACTGCCTTGTCCGGCAGGCCGACTACGTTGAACGCAGGCAATCCGGGCGCAACCTGACATTGCACTTCCACGCCCCGCGCCTCCAGTCCGAGATAGGCTACCGTCTGAACCAGCGCCACCATCATAGCCGCCCCAATTTCATGAAGGGAATAGTGGCAATGACGCGAGATTGAGTCGAGCCGCAACCGTTCCATGTCCGCAACGGTCAAGACCAGTGAGGCGGACGTCGCTGAATGGTTAATATCGGGTAACTAGGCCCCGATACCTTGTAGCAAGCGCCAACCTCCAGAGAAGCAGCATGAGTAAGAGTAATCAAACAGACATTTCACAAAATCGCAGCGATTCGACCGGTTCAAACGGTGGTTTCCTGGTCAGCGCCTTCCTGCTTGTTGCGCTGCTCCTCTTTCCGACTCAGCCCGCGATCAGCGCCAGCAGCTATATCGTCACAGAGACGGTCGAGATTTTCGAATATGATCTACACGAACCGGAAGCACCTGCAGAACCAGCCAGCGCGGCCTATGGTCAATATGGTCCGTTTCGCGTTATCGCAGCGGACACGGTAGAAATGACGGGAACCGTCGACAGCTACACACCGGCATTATTCCGCCAGATGATGAGGCATTTCCCGGGAATCAAGCGGATTGAAATGCTCGATTGCGACGGTTCTGTCGATGAGGAAGCCAATCTCAGGCTCGCCCGGATGATCCGCAACGCAGGTATCAGCACCAATGTGCCGGCTGGCGGCTCGGTCCGGTCCGGTGCTGTCGAACTGTTTCTTTCCGGCGTCCGGCGGACAGCACATCATAATGCTGAATTTGTCGTGCACAGCTGGATGGATGAAGATGGCCGCGAAGCAAATGACTATCCGGCCAATGATCCGGTCCACTCGGAATATCTCGATTATTATGCCGAAATGGGCGTTCCCAAGGGAACCGCACAAGAATTTTACGCGCTGACCAACAGCGTTCCCTTTTCGGAGCAATTGCATCTGTCGCGCAATGATATGGCCCGCTTCCAGATGGTCCACTAAACTGCGGCATACTGCCTTCCGTTCATGTTTCATGCATGGACAGGGAACAATAATCTCATCCACGCGCTTTAGTTGACAGAGCGGACTTGCGACTCCGCTCGCAAAGCACCAAGTGGAACGAGATGACCGACAAAATGACCAACAAGCGCTGGAAATATACTTCGGGATCCCGATTCGCGCTTTCTGTGATCGGCTTCACGCTGATTCTGCTTTCGCCGATCATTGGCGCAATCCCTGGTCCGGGTTTCATCATCGTCTTTCCCATCGGCCTGGCGCTGGTCCTGCAAAACTCGCGCTGGGCAAAGAAGCGCTATGTCGATTTCAAGCGCCGCTTCCCCAATTATGGCAAATGGACCGACTGGGCGATGCGCAGACGGCACCACAAGACACTTCCCGAAGATTTTGAACTGCCGATTTTCGGTAAGGTGAAGACCGGCAATCGGGACAAGAAAGTCTAGGGCCAGAGGCAGTTATATACATCGGCGAGGGTCAGAAAAGCTTTCCATGGCATCGCTATGCCTGCGCTTCCCTACCCCGCGCAAAACCAAATCGCTTGAAACCACGCCCCTCGTAATTAATTAGGTCCCGGTGCCAGTGCAAACGCTTGACTTTCCGCGCCTGCCTGCCTAATCGCAGCCACAACGTATCGGCCGCAGCTTATAGCGGCCTTTTTTATCGAAATTTTGACGTAGGATAATCGCGATGAAGCGTACATTTCAACCAAGCCGTCTGGTCCGTAAACGGCGCCATGGTTTCCGCGCCCGCAAAGCCACCGTTGGTGGCCGTAAAGTGCTAGCTGCCCGCCGTAGCCGTGGCCGCAAGAAGCTTTCTGCCTAAAAGCAAATGACCGCCCGTGCTACGTCTGTCGAAGCACGCCCATCGCCGGATCATCTGGATTTGAAGAATCCTTCAGCCGATTCGGCGCCCGCTGATTCAAACCAGCCTATCGAAGTGATTCGCAAACGCGCGGATTTTCTCGCTGCCAATCGGGGCAAGCGATTCGTTACCTCCAGCTTTGTTCTGCTCGCGCATCGCCGCCGCTCCGATCACAGCATCGGAACGGACAAGATTCGCTATGGCATCACGGTGACCAAGAAAATCGGCAATGCCGTGGCGCGCAACCGGATGAAGCGCCGGTTCCGGGCGCTGCTGGCGCAAAGCTTGCCCGGCAACGGCATCGCTGGCGTCGATCACATCATGATTGGCCGCAAAGCCGTTAATGAGGCAGATTTTGCCAGCATGAAGGCCGATCTGGAAAAGGGCCTGAGATATCTGGCCAAAAAGCTGGGCTAGACATGTTGAAATCTGTTTTCATCTTCTGCGTACGATGCTGGCAATGGGGCCCGTCGCGCATTTTGCCCCCGACTTGTCGTTATCTGCCGACCTGCAGCGCCTATACGATCGAAGCGATTGAGAAACATGGTGCAATTAGGGGTAGCTGGCTGGGGGCTAAACGGCTATTGCGCTGCCATCCTTGGGGTGGCTCGGGTTTTGACCCGGTGCCTTGATACCCTGAACACCGATCCTAATTACAACAATTGGCCGAAAGCGGGACGAGATAGTGGACGACAAGCGCAATATCATCATGGCGATACTCCTCACGGGTATCATCCTGTTCGGCTGGCCTTTGCTGATGGAACAGTTTTTCCCGGACATGGCCAACAAGAATGAGGCTGTGGAACAGGCTGATGTTCCGGCGACAGACCAGGTTGCAGGCAGCACCAGCGCTCCGGCTGTCATTCCGGGCACTGATGGCTCGGGCATCGTTGCTGCCGCTGCGTCAGACAAGATCAGACCGCTGGCCACTGTTTTGCGGGAAAATCCCCGGGTCCTGATTGAAACACCGCGCCTGAAGGGTTCTATCAACCTCAAGGGTGGACGCATTGACGATCTCACACTGACCGATCACACGGTCGATATGAGCAAGGACAGCGACCCTGTCCGGCTCTTTGCACCATCCGGAACCGAGAACGCCTATTTCAGCCGCGTCGGCTGGGCTGGTGATGGTGTCGCGGTCCCTGACGACAACACGATCTGGTCCGCTGACCAGAGCCGGCTCACCCCGGAAACGCCCGTTACCCTGAGCTGGTCCAACGAGACCGGGCAGACTTATACGATAAAGCTCTCGATCGATCCCGACTATCTGATCACCACTGAACAGAGTGTCGCCAACCGCGGCGAGAACGCGATCGCGCTCAAACCCTATGGGCTGATCAACCGGAAACGGGATCTGAATAATATCCCGGCCAATGAAGCCAGCACCTGGACCATCCACTCCGGTCCGGTCGGCGTTTATGAAGGCGCGGCCAATTACGACGTGGACTATAAGAATCTTGCTGGCGAAGAGCCCGGTTTCTTTGCAAGTCTGTTCGGCACCTCCGCCGTTTCCGGAACCAATAGCTATGACAAGGAAGTCAGCTGGCTGGGCTTTACCGACAAATATTGGCTGGGTGCCCTGATCCCGGAGAATATTAACGATGTCGACGCGAAATTCCGCTCCGGCGGCGGCGATATCTTCCAGGCCGAGATAGCAAAAAAGAGCGCGCAGATCATCGCGCCGGGCAAGCAGCTGACGACCACAACGCGGCTATTCGCCGGAGCCAAGGAAAACGCGCTTCTGGAAAAATATGAAGCAGAATATGGCATCAGGAATCTAGACCGCGCCATCGACTGGGGCTGGTTCTACTGGTTCGAAAAGCCGCTTTTCTATCTGCTCAACTGGTTGTTCGAACTGGTCGGAAACTTCGGCGTAGCGATCATCCTGATGACCTTCGTCGTCCGCGGAGTCATGTTCCCGATTGCACAGAAACAATTCGCATCCATGGCGCAAATGCGCGCGGTACAACCGAAAATGAAGGCTATTCAAGCGAAGCACAAGGACGACAAACAGCAACAGCAGCAGGAAATCATGAAGCTGTACAAGGATGAGAAGGTCAACCCGCTTGCCGGCTGCCTGCCCATCTTCCTGCAAATTCCGATCTTCTTCGCGCTCTACAAGGTGCTGATGCTGTCGATCGAGATGCGTCACCAGCCCTTTGCCCTGTGGATCAAGGATCTGAGCGCACCCGATCCGCTAACGCCGGTAAACCTGTTCGGCCTGCTGCCGTTCGATCCGCCGACATTTCTCGCAGTGGGCATTTTGCCAATCCTCATGGGCATCACAATGCACTTCCAGTTCAAGCTGAACCCGGCACCGATGGATCCGATGCAGAAGCAGATATTCAGCATCATGCCATGGATATTGGTGTTCATCATGGCACCATTTGCCGCCGGTCTGCAGCTCTACTGGACCGTATCCAACATCCTCACCATCGCGCAGCAGAAATGGCTTTATTCCCGGCACCCGCAGATGAAGGAAATGATGGCGAAGGATGCCGAAGAAAAGGCGAAAAAAGCCGCCGCAGACAAGGCCGAGGCATGATCCTGTACCCTGTCATTTTGGCGAAAGCCAAAAGTCATAACGGCTTAGCGGCGGACAAGTGTCGGACCTGCGATCACATTGCTGATCGCCGGAACTGCGCCTGATGGACACTCCGCTCAACCCGAAGCTGTTCTCCGGCCCGATCAGTTTTCTGAAAAGCGCGCCGCAGCTGCAATTTCTGCCCGATCCGAAGGTGCCGGAAATCGCTTTTGCCGGCCGGTCCAATGTCGGCAAGTCGTCGCTGATCAACGCGCTGACCAATCGCAACGGTCTCGCGCGGACGTCCAACACGCCCGGACGGACCCAGGAGCTTAATTTCTTTGATATCGGCGATCCCCTGATCTTCCGGATCTGCGACATGCCCGGCTATGGCTATGCCAAGGCACCGCCGAAAGTGGTCCAGAAATGGCGCTTCCTGATCAACGACTATTTGCGCGGACGGGCTGTTCTGAAACGAACCTTCGTTCTGATTGATTCGCGGCACGGCATCAAACCGGTCGACGAGGAAGTCATGGAAATGCTCGACAAGGCGGCGGTCAGCTACCGGGTGGTTCTGACCAAGGCGGACAAGGTGAAGCAGGAACAGCTTGATGCCACGGCAGAACAGGTTGCCGCGATCGCCAAAAAGCATCCCGCCGCGCATCCGGACCTGCTGCTCACCTCTTCGGAAAAGAAACAGGGCATCGACGAACTCCGGCTGGCGGTTCTAGAGGCCGTGCAGAGCTAGCTGCACCCAAAACTATTCTTCTGCGCAACGCTTTTCTATACACAGACTTCCATATTTGGTTATGGGACAGAATATGAAACTGATAATCGGAAACAAAGCCTATTCCAGCTGGTCGATGCGCGGCTGGCTTGCCTGCAAACAGTCTGGCCTGTCCTTCGAGGAATTGACCGTTCCGCTGTTCGGCGACGATTGGGACCATGTCCGCGAAAGCGAAAATTTCGCGCCCTCGGGCGGCAAGGTTCCGATCCTGTGGGATGGCGAGACCGTCGTCTGGGATAGTCTGGCGATTATCGACTGGCTTGCGGACAAGACCCACCGGGACCGCTTCTGGCCCAAAGACGAGACCGCACGCGGCATGGCCCGCTCGATGGCCGCCGAAATGCACTCGGGCTTCATGGCGTTGCGCCGGCAATGCCCGATGAATACGCGGAAAATTTATGAAGGCCTGGACTTGAGCGACGAGGTCAAGACAGACGCCGCGCGGATCATCGAACTCTGGGCGCAGGCACGGGCGCGCTTTGGCAGCGGCGGACCGTTTCTGTTCGGCACTTATGGCGCAGCCGATATCATGTACGCGCCGGTGGTTTCCCGCTTCCAGACTTACGGATTTCGTCTGCCCGGCTTTGCCACCAGCTATATGCAGACCATACTCGATCATGAATGGACCGCGCAATGGATGGCGGCGGCGGAGGAAGAGCCATGGGTAATCGAGCGGCTCGAACAACCGAAATCAGCAGAAGCCTGAGCGCCCGCATATGACCGCACCAACAGCTCTCGAACTGGCAAAACGGCTGATCGCACAGCCCAGCATCACTCCGGCAAGCGGCGACGTGTTTGACGAAATGGAAGCGATGCTGAAGCCGTTGGGGTTTGAAGTCACTCGCTTCATCGCCGGCGAAGCGCCAGACGGACCGGTGGAAAACCTGTTTGCCATCCGCAAAGGGACCACTGGCTCGCGCCATATTGCCTACGCCGGGCATCTGGATGTCGTGCCGCCTGGTCAGGGCTGGCAGACGGATCCCTTTTTGCCGGAAGTGCGCGGTGACCTCCTCTACGGTCGGGGCGCGGTGGACATGAAGGGTAGCATCGCCGCCTTCGTCCGGGCGCTGCACCAGTTGCCGGACGATCTCGGCACGATCAGCCTGATCATCACCGGTGATGAAGAAGGACCGGCGCGCTTCGGAACCGTTGCGCTCATGGAATATATGGCGGAACGCGATATCGTGCCCGACCTTTGTCTCGTCGGCGAACCGACATCGGTCCACAAGCTTGGCGACATGATGAAAATCGGTCGACGCGGTTCGGTCAATATGTGGATCACGGTGAACGGCATGCAGGGTCATGTTGCCTATCCGCAGAACGCCGACAATCCGATTACCAAGCTTGGCAAGATTCTCAGTGAAATTGACTCGCTCCAGCTGGACGAAGGCACCGACTGGTTCCAGCCGAGCAATATCGAATTTACCGACCTCCACGTCGGCAATCCGGCGCATAATGTCATTCCGGCCAAGGCCGAAGGCCGGCTATCGATCCGCTTCAACGACCGCCACAGCGGCGAGAGCCTGAGCGCGATGGTGAAGGAGATTGTCGAACGGCATGGCGGCGAGCTGAAACCGGTGATTTCCGGCGAACCCTTTCTGACACCGCCGGGAGAATTCTCGGATATCGTCGCTAGCGCGATCCGTGAAGTGACGGGTGTGGATCCCGAGCTCTCCACATCAGGCGGCACCTCCGACGCCCGCTTTCTGGCGAAGATCATGCCGGTGGTCGAATTTGGCCTGTGCAATGCGACCATGCACAAGCTCGATGAAGCGGTGGCAATTGATGATCTGGAACAGCTGTCGCAAATCTTTGCGTTGATCGTAGCCCGCGGGCTGTCCTGAGGCGTTGGGCTCAGCGCCGTCGCCGCAAGATGATATAAAGCGCACCCGCTCCGCCATGGCGGGGATGCGCGCGCCGCACCGTCGCAATTTGCGCGTGATGCCGGGAGGCTGCCAACCAGTCGGTAATCGCCGCCCGGATCGCCCCGCGACCACCTTCACGGCGACGCTCGTCATCATTCCGCGCCTTGCCGGTAATGAGCAATATCGCGCGATGGCCGGCCGCGATACTCAGTTCAAGCGCGCCGTCGAGCCGCCCGTGGGCGGACGACAGAGTATAGCCGTGTAGGTCGACGGTAACATCAGGTTGCACCATGCCTTTGGCGAGACGGCGATCCCAGCCGCCATCCAGTCCGTGGCGCGTCGGCACTGGCTTCTGATCGCGTAACGGGACGGCTTTGGCCGATTTTCCGCCGAAGCTTTCCGCAGTGATTGGCCCTGAGATATCGCGCGGCCGCTTGGCAACGGGAAGGCTCTCAATCCGTTTCAACCGCCCCTGATCAAGCGGCTCGACGCTCTCGATAAATTTCTGCCAAAGCGCCTTTTCACCGGCGGTAAGGGGCCGGTCCGACATGGATTATTCGCCCGGGTTCTGGCGTGCCGCAACAAGCCGCGAAACGCTTCCCTTGGGCAGGAAAAGCAAAGCCCGGCCTTTTGAAGACATGCCGCCTGCGATTCTGGCAGCTTCTTCCCCGGCACCCCAGAATGTATCAAAGCGGTTGGCGCCCTTGATCGCTCCGCCGCTATCCTGCGCGACCCAGAGGCCGTCGGCAATATCATGCTCCATGTCGAGGAACACCGGCGCACCCAGTGGCACAAACATCCGGTCAGCGGCGACCGAAGTCCGCGCAACCACCGGATGACCCATCGCACCCAAGGGGCCCGGACCGGTCAGTTCCTGGAAAAAGACGTAGCTCTTGTTCTCGCGCATGATCCTCATGCCTTCTTGCGGATGCGCCCGCAGCCATTCGACAATACCCTGCATATTGGTCTTGCCGTCGGCGAGCAGCCCGCGTTCCCGCATCACCCGGCCAATACCGGTATAGTCATGACCATTTTGTCCGGCATAGCCGATCCGCATGACTGAGCCATCCGGGAGAGCCAGTCGGCCGCTGCCCTGGATTTGCAGAAAGAAGAAATCGATATAATCGCGCGCCCAGGCAATCTCGAGTCCCTGCCCGGATAGCGCTCCGTCATCAATAGCCGCCCGGTCTTCGAACGGCACCAATTTGGTGCCGTCGACCTTGCCGCGCACGCGCTTGTCTTTCAGCGCTTCGGAGAACAGGCCGAGATCAACATCGATCAGATTAGGTGGTCGCCGGTAAACGGGAACCGTATAATTGCCATTTCTGACTCGCGACCCCAGGATCTGCGGCTCGAAATAGCCGGTTGCAAAGGCCTGGCCATCGCCGACCTGCACCGTTTCGAAATAGGATGTAAAAAAGCGGGCGGCATCCTGATCCTGCCAGCCCTGGGCGGCAGAGCAGGACAATTGCCAGTCGCCCCCCTTGGTCAGACCGCTATTATCCTCGCGCCGAACCAGCGATGAACAGCTGGTCCGATAGGATTGCAGTGCAGATGCAGCTTTTGAACTGGTCAGGTTGAGGCTGGCAATATCCGGTCCCAGCGCGATACCGGAACCAGTAGCGCGTGTCGGATCATCACCGATTCTCGCGAGCTGTGCGGGATTGACGGGCTGAAACCTTGCCGGCGCGCCATTTTTGTAGGTGGATGGTGGAACGGCGGCATCTGGCAGATCGCCGGCAACCCATTCACCATCCTGTGGTGCTGCACGGCTTTGCGCGGCACCTTGCGGAATGATCGACATGGAACAGGCGCTGACCATCGCCATTGCCCCGAAAAGCGCCCCGATTCTCATGACCATGTTGCTCGCCGACCGGGGGTCAGGCCTCATCGGTTTCGTCGAGCAGCCAGTTCGGATCGGCACTGGATAGATCACGGCTGAAGGTCCAGACATCGTGGGTCTCGGCAGCATCGGATAGCGAACCGCCAATCAGATTGCCCTTTTTATCTTTTACCACCGCAGCGATATCGGCATCAAATTGCACCGTGATGCTGGCAACAGGCCGACGATATTCCGCCGCTGAAATGCGCGCATTGTCGATTCGTACCAGCTGGTTTTCCAATATTTCGCCGCGTTTTTCCCGGGCGTCGATGACTTCGGCGAAGCTTTCGTAAACGTCATCATCACAAAGCAGCTTCAATTCTTCCTTGTCGCCCTTCCAGAAGGCTTCCAGAATCATGCCATAGGCCGCTTGCGAACCTTCGATGAACCGGCCGACATCAAAATTGCGGTCGGCGCTCAGGATTTCGCGCATCCCGGCTTCGGCATTGCTGTCATAGACCATATTCGGCGTCCCGGCAGGTACGTGGGCAGGAACGATATCCGGAATATGCGGCTTGGCATCTTCCAGCGGCCGGCGATCACTGGCGCGCGGATCAATGTTGCGCGGCATATGTTCCTGCTCATGGCCACTGCGCTTGCCCAGCACCGAATAGAGGCGCAGGCCGAGAAAGGCCGCTACCATTGCCAATAATATGATTTCGATGGTCACTTCAGTATCCAATCTTTTCTTTGACCCTATACATAGGGGGAAATAGGGGCGGTTTCAAATAGCATTCGTGAAAAAGCCGCTTTGTCACAATTGGTCAGCCCCTTCTATCGGCCAATTTGTGAACCTGCGCTTACAAATACACCGGCAAGCCGGACGGCTGAATAGCGGTTTACTCTTTCATTGCCCTTGGTTCTTTCCCCTGCTAGGCGCGCAGCGAACGGCGCAGCAATATGCGCCAAAGGACATGTTTGACTGATTTTCCGAAAGGACAGGCCCGATGGCTGATGAGAATGAAAAAGACGAAAGCACAATGGAACCGAGCGGCAATGTGACGACTCCGGATCCGCTTGCCAATGGCGCTGACACCCAGCCACAAATCGGCGTGATTTCGCAATATGTGAAGGACCTGTCGGTCGAGAATCCGAATGCACCGGACGTCTACCAGTGGAACGCGCAGCCACAGATTGATGTGCAGTTCAATATCGGCTCCTCGCAGGTCTCCGACGAAGTCCATGAAGTCGAACTGAAAATCGACGTCACCGCAAAAGCGGACGAAGGCGTCGCCTTCGCCGTTGAACTGCTTTATTGTGGCCTGTTCGGTCTGCGTAATGTTCCTGAAGATCAGGCACATCCGTTCCTGTTTGCCGAAGCACCGCGGCTTCTGTTTCCCTTCGCCCGGGCCATCATTTCCGATGCCGTGCGCGATGCCGGATTCCAGGCACTATTGCTCGAGCCGATTGATTTCACGGCGCTCTACATGCAGCAGCGTGAGCAGATGGCGGCACAGCAGGCAGGCGAGCAACCGGTTGGTAACGCCTAGGCAACCTTGCTAGGGTAGCAGGCATGAACCTGCTGAAATCCACCGGTACCATTGCCGGCCTGACTCTGGTCAGCCGCATTTTCGGCTTTGTCCGCGATATTCTGCTGGCCCGGATTCTCGGTGCCGGAGCTGCAGCCGATGCCTGGCAGCTGGCCTTCCAGCTACCCAATATCTTCCGCCGTCTGTTCGCAGAAGGTGCTTTTTCGGCTGCCTTTGTGCCGCTGTTCAACCGCAAGATGGAAGCGGATGACGATCGCACGGCGGCGCAGAATTTCGCTATCGACGTGCTCTCGGTATTCGTGCCGCTGCTGCTGGTCTTTTCGGCGGTCATGATGCTGGTCATGCCGGGCATTATCTGGCTGATCGACGATTTCGGGCGCGGCGAACGAATGGATGACTTTTCGGTGTCACTGGCCCGGATAACCTTCCCCTATCTCGGTCTGATCAGCGTCACAACGTTGTTCGCGGCGATATTGAACTCGCTCAGCCGGTTCGCAGCTGCGGCAGCGGCGCCGATCATGCTCAATATCTGCATGATTACCGCGCTGCTCGCGTCCCATCTGGTCAACGATGGCAATGACCCACGGCAGACAGCCTATTTTCTGGCGATTGCAGTGGCCACGGCCGGGCTGGTGCAAATGCTCTGGCTCTATTACTGGGCGCGCAAGACCGGCTTCCGCTTTCCGCTCAAAATGCCAAAATTCAATGCCGATGTGAAAGAACTGGGCGTACTCATCCTGCCAGCCGTTTTCGGGGCCGGCATCTATCAGATCAGCCGCTTCATCGACCTTTTCTTCCTCGGGCGCCTGCCGGAAGGATCATTCGTCTATCTGGCAATGGCGGACCGGCTGAACCAGCTGCCGCTCGGGATAATCGGCATCGCCCTCGGCACCGCAATCCTGCCGGCCCTGTCGCGCTTCATTGCCAAGGACGATCTGGGCGGTGCCCAGCGCCTGCAAAGCAACGCCATTGAACTGGGCCTGCTGCTCACCATCCCGGCTGCCATCGCCCTGTTTTTCGCCGCCGGTCCGCTGGTCACTTCTTTCTATGTCGGTGGCAATTTTACCGCCGCCGATGGCCAGACCACCTCCGCAGTTGTCGCCGCACTGGTCGTCGGATTGCCCGCCTATGTGCTGGTAAAAGTGCTGATCCCCGGTTTCTTCGCGCGCAAGGATACCAAGACCCCGGTCTATACCGCCGCGATTTCGCTGGTCATCAATATCACTCTCAATCTGCTGCTAATCCCTCTCTACGGTATCAGGGGCCTCGCCATTGCCGGCGCGATTGCTGCATGGTGCAATTGCGCAATGCTGTACACGATGCTCCACCGGCGTGGACATTTCCATCTGGAATGGACCTTGCTGCTCCGGATCGGGAGAATCACGCTGTCAGCCGCCGGCATGGCCGTGGTACTGGTCTACGCCGCGCCGATTGGCGAAGGCATGTATGACGGCACGATCTGGCAGCGGGTCGGGTCGATCACCGCTCTGGTCAGCGTCGGCGGACTGGTTTATGCCGCGCTCGCATGGCTGACCGGCGCGATAGATCGCGACAAGATCACCATGCTGACGAAGAAAAAAGCGGCGGAAGAAGCCGCAAGCGAAGGAAGTTAAGACAATGCGGACGGTATCGGGCATCCAGCCAACGGGCAATCTCCATCTCGGGAATTATCTGGGCGCGATCAAGAACTGGGTGAAGATGCAGGACGAGAGCGAGTGCCTGTTCTTCCTCGCCGATCTGCACGCCATCACAGTGCATAATGACCCGGCCGAACTGGCGAACAATTGCCGCGGAATGGTCGCCGCGCTGGTCGCCGCCGGAGTAGATCCCGACAAATCGATCCTGTTCAATCAGGCGCGCGTGTCGGCCCATCCTGAACTGGCATGGATGCTGATTTGCAACACGCCGATGGGCTGGCTCGATCGGATGACACAGTTCAAGGAAAAGTCGGGCAAGCACAAACAGAGATCTTCTCTGGGGCTGCTCGGCTATCCGGTGCTGCAAGCAGCAGATGTCCTGCTCTATCAGGCCACCCATGTTCCTGTCGGCGACGACCAGAAACAGCATCTCGAACTGGCCCGCGACATTGCGACAAAGTTCAACGGTGATACCGGCACAGAAACCTTCACCCTGCCCGAGCCGTTTATCGGCAAGACGGCGGCGAGGATCATGAGCCTGCGCGACGGCAATGCGAAAATGAGCAAATCGGACCCGTCCGATCTCAGCCGCATCAACATGAGCGATGATGACGAGACGATCGCGCGGAAGATGAAAAAGGCAAAGACCGATCCCGAGCCATTGCCCGACAATATGGCCGATCTCGCCGAACGGCCGGAAGCGAAAAACCTGATCGGCATCTACGCTGCGCTGGCCGATCAATCGCAGGACGCCGTTATCGCCGAATATGCAGGCAAAGGCTTTGGTGACTTCAAACCGGCGCTGGCCGATCTGGCCGTGAGCAAATTGTCGCCCATTCGCGAGCGGTTCGAAGAATTGCGCAAGGACACGAGCGCGATTGACGCAATTTTACGGGACGGCTCGGAAAAAGCCTCGGCATTGGCACGGCCGACGGTGGAAGCCGCCTATGCCGCGCTCGGACTGTTGCGAAACTAGCCACTATTGCCGCCGCGCCGCTGTGCAACCGGCGCAATAGACTTGCCTGCATCACCGTTTTCGGTAAATGCTAGACCATGGATATTATCTCGATACGCGGCGGCAATCGCCTGTCTGGCACAATCCCGATCTCGGGAGCCAAAAATAGCGCTCTGACCCTGCTGCCTTGCGCGCTGCTGACCGATGAACCGGTCACATTGCGCAATCTGCCGCGGCTGGCCGATGTCGACAGTTTCGGGCATTTGCTCAACCAGCTGGGTGTTTCGACCACGATCGAAGGCGCAAGACCGGAAGATTTCGGCCGGGTGATGACGCTCAAGGCCGGCCGGATCACCTCGACCGAAGCGCCTTATGACATCGTCCGGAAAATGCGGGCATCGATATTGGTTCTCGGCCCATTATTGGCGCGCGCTGGCGAATGCCGCGTCTCGCTGCCCGGTGGCTGCGCCATCGGCAACCGGCCGATCGACCTTCATCTCAAAGCTATCGAAGCGCTCGGCGCCACAATTGAAACCACCAGTGGCTATGTGATCGCAAGGGTTCCGGATGGGGGCTTGCCCGGCGGCGATTTCAGCTTCCCTGTGGTATCGGTCGGCGCAACGGAAAATGCATTGATGGCAGCGGTGCTGGCGAACGGCACAAGCATCCTGAGAAACGCCGCACGCGAGCCGGAAATCGTCGATCTTTGCAATATGTTGGTTGCCATGGGTGCCGAGATTGAAGGCATTGGTTCTTCAACATTGACCATCACCGGTGTCGATCGGCTGCATGGCTGCACCTACCGGGTGATGTCGGACCGGATCGAAGCGGGCAGCTATGCCTGCGCTGTCGGCATAGCCGGCGGTGAAGTCGATCTGCTGGCTGCCAAGGCCGACGAAATGGAAGCGACACTGGATGCGCTGCGGCTCGCTGGCCTGGATATCGACGTCCACGCCAAGGGCATCAGGGTGGCTTCCGACGGCAAGCTCAAACCGCTGACTCTGTCCACCGCTCCCTATCCCGGCCTCGCTACCGACATGCAGGCGCAACTGATGGCCATGCTCTGCCTCGCCGATGGCGCCAGCGTGCTGACCGAAACGATTTTCGAGAACCGTTACATGCACGTGCCCGAACTCAACCGGATGGGCGCGGATATCGAAACCAAGGGCCGCACCGCCGTGGTTCGTGGCGTCAAGAAGCTGACCGGTGCGCCGGTGATGGCCACCGATCTGCGCGCCTCGATGAGTCTGGCCATTGCCGGACTGGCAGCAGAGGGCGAAACCCGCCTGCAACGCATCTACCATCTTGATCGCGGCTATGAACGGCTGGAAGAGAAACTGGCCGCCGTTGGCGCGGATATCGAGCGGATCAGCGACGATTGAGCCCCTCTCGCTAGCACTTATGGCAGCTTGTCATTGCGGCGCTTTTGCCGTGTAGTCTCTCCGATAATCAGGAGAGGATGAGTCCATGTTTTCAGGACCAATAGAAGACCGGCTGGCCATCCGGGAATTGCACGATGCCTATTGCGATGCCGTGCTGCGCAAGGATCCCGACGACTGGGGTGCTTTGTGGACGGAAGACGCTGTCTGGTCGCTGATGGGCACCGAAGTTGTCGGCCGCGAAAATATCGTCAATCTCTGGAACGGTGCCATGAGCCAGTTTGATGCAGTCAGCTTTCTCGGCATACCGGCCAGCCTGGAAGTCACCGGCGATACGGCGTCCGGTCGCTATCAAACCCACGAGATATTGGTCGAAAAGGGCGAACCACGGGTAGCCGGCGGCCGCTATGATGATGAGTTTGTCAAGGTCGATGGTCAGTGGCTGTACAGCAAACGTATCTTTGTCGTCGTCGCGCAATTTGGCGGAAACAAGCTTTAGGAGCATTTGGAACATGGCGAAAATATTGATCGCGGCGCATATTGATGTGGAACCGGCGACGCGCGAAGAATGCTTGAAGAAGGCACAGCCGTTTATCGACGGCGCGTTGAGCCAGGCAGGTTGCCTCTGTTACAGTTGGGCCGCCGACATGCATAATCCTTCGCGCATCGAGGTGTTCGAGGAATGGACCGACGAGGAAGCCCTCGCCCAGCATTTTCAGGATGTGCATTATGCCAATATGCTCGCCCATATTGGCAGCTTTGGTCTGATCAACGCTGTCAGCGCCAAATATCGGGTCGATGCCGAAGGGCCGGTTTACAATGCCGAGGGTAAACCCACACCATCTTTTGACTAATACAAGCAGGAACCTGTCATGAACGAAGCCGTGTCAAAATCCCTTTTCCAACCGGATATCCTGGTCGATCCGTTTGAATTTTATGAAGAAAAGCGCGCTAAAACGCCGGTCTTTTTTGACGAGGCAAGCGGCTCTTACGTGGTTCTGGACTATGATCTGATCTCGGAAGCCGTTGGTCGTCTGGATGATTTTTCCAACAATTTCAACGCGCTGCTCTCCGGTGGGAAAAGCGAAGAAGAGCTCGAGAATGACGAGGAATTGCAGGCGATTCAGGCAAAGGGCTGGCCGCAGGTCAACACGTTGCTGACGGCCGACCAGCCAGTCCACACACGGTTCCGCAAACTGGTCAATCTCGCTTTCTCCATGCCAAAAGTGAACAAGCTCGAAGACAGCATGCGCGAAATGTCGAACGAACTGATCGACGGCTTCATCGACAAGGGCGAATGCGAATTTGTCGAGGAATATGCGATTCCGATGCCGGTCCGGACAATTGCCGTGCAACTCGGTCTCGACGTCGCCGATGCCCATACGATCAAGCGCTGGACCAATGCTTTTGTCGACCGTCTGTCCGGTATGATGACCCGCGAACGGCAATTGGAAACCGAGCGCGAGGTGGTAGAATATCAGCACGCGCTGAAAACCAATATGGACGAACGGCGCAAGGAAGCGAAGAACGACATCCTCTCCGATCTGGTCAACGCCCAGGTTGATGGCGAGCGCCCGCTCGACGATGCGGAATCGCTCTCGATCGTGCAGCAGTTGATGGTCGCCGGCAATGAAACCACAACTGCGGCCCTTGCCGAAGGCATGCGGCTTTTTGCCACCAACCCGGACCAGTATAAGAAGATTCAGGATGATCCCTCGCTGATCCCCAATGCGGTCGAGGAAGTGCTGCGCATGTCGAGCGGTTCGTCGGGTATCTGGCGGGTGATGCACCGCGATGCCGAACTGGGCGGCGTGATGCTGCCGAAAGGCGCGATGGTGATGATGCGCTATCACGCTGCCAATCGCGATCCCAAGCAATTTGAAAATCCGAATGAATTCCAGGTGGATCGCAAAAATGCGCGGACCCATCTGGCTTTTGGCAGGGGCATCCACATGTGCGTTGGCAATATGCTGTCGCGCAAGGAAATGACCGTGTCGTTCCAGCAATTCGCCAAGCGCATGGACAATATCCGGATCAAGGAAGGCGCTGAACTCAACTATCCGCCCAACATGATGCTGCGGGGACTGGCCAATCTGCCGATCCTGTTCGACAAGAAGTAGACCGGAAAAACAGGTCAGAAAACAGGAACATATAATGGGCATGATGGACGGAAAAGTCGCACTGATATCGGGCGGTGCAGAAGGCATTGGCGGAACTGCCGGTCGGCGGGTTGTCGAAGAAGGCGGCTCGGTCATGCTGGCCGACATCCAGATCGACAAAGCGAAGGAACTCGCGGCCTCTCTGGGCGACCGCGCCGATGCGGTCGAACTCGATGTGCGCAACCTCGACCAGTGGCAGGCTGCCGTCGATGCCACCAAGA
The DNA here is from genome assembly GCA_963974765.1 of uncultured Sphingorhabdus sp. Lineage (GTDB taxonomy): Bacteria > Pseudomonadota > Alphaproteobacteria > Sphingomonadales > Sphingomonadaceae > Parasphingorhabdus. The sequence continues at coordinate 757,951 of CAXBEI010000001.1, read as the reverse complement.
AACGCTTTGGCAAGATGACGACGCTGTTCAATGTCGCAGGCATTTCGGAGCCGGGATCAGTCGACGAGGTGGATCTGGAAAGCTGGAACCGCACGATCGACATCAATATGCAGGGCACATTCTACGGTTGCCGTGTCGGACTGCCCGCGATCCTCGAGAGCGGCGAAGACGGCGCGATCGTCAACATCGGCTCGATGCTCGCCATGCGTCCCGGTGCCCAATTCGCCGCTTATTGCGCCAGCAAGGCAGCGGTTACATCGTTGAGCAAATCGCTCGCCCTGCACTGCGCTGCGGAAAAATACCCGGTGCGTGTGAACACTGTCCATCCCGGCGCGATCGACACGCCGATGTACCAGCGTTATCTCGCCGCCTATCCCGGACCTCATGATGAAGCGGTGGAACTGTTCAACCGCAACCATCCGATCAACCGGGTCGGCCAAGCGGTCGAAGTCGCCAATGCGATGCTATGGCTGGCCAGCGACCTGAGCAGCTTCACCACGGCCAATGACATCACCGTCGATGGCGGCGGCAGCTACCGCGAATAGACCGGACAAAAAAAAGGTGGCCGGAGCGGGCCACCTCTATCGTCCGGATGTTTTGAAATGCGATATCCGGCCTAGTATTTTTATGAACTAGCGACCGTTGCTGGCAACAATATCGACAACCGTGCCACCGCCCGAACGCTTGTTCAGCGTGATCACATAGGCATCGTCATCATTCGGCTTTGAACCGCCGAGAACATGCTCGCTACCGCGCAACAGATATTCGGCGTCATATCCGCCCTGTTTTGCCCTGGTATAATAGAAATCGACAACGCTCTTGATCGGCGTCGCGGTGGTGAAGCTGACCACCCGAAGGTCACATTTGCCAGCTGCTTCCTGCACATTCGCCTTCGGATAGACCGCAAATTCGGGCGGCATCTTGTTCGCCCAGCCCATGTCGTAGGTCAGCTTTTCCTTGCACACGGGCTTTTTCGCGCGCGCTTCCTGGAGCTCGGCTTTATCCCCCAACGTCAATCCTTCATCGTCAGAGGTCATCTGCCGTGGCTTGGGGGCGGTCAGCATCTTACCGCCGAGAGCCGCCTTTGCAGCGGCTCTGCCGTCTTCACCAGTCCCCGGTGGCACCGATCCGTCCGCAGCACTATTGGCACCACGAATGGCATTCCGGTTAGCCTGATCCGTAAGGTCCGGGTCAACAAGGATCGCATCTTCCAGCGCATCATTCATCGCCGGGTCAGAAGTCAGATTGTCGTCCAGTTTCGCCAGTTCTTCTTCGCTGGCTTCATTGCTGCCACAGGCGGCAAGGGTCAGAGGCAGCGCGAAAGCCGCAGCGGACAGCCATAGGGAATGGGAAAGTTTAGACATGCAATTTGCTCCTGAATTTAGGAAAATACATGCATAAAAAGCGTTAATATTTCGTTAGGGAAGCTGGTTAATCCGGTGACTCTTTGTTAACCTCTTGTCCTGAATCGGGATTTCAGCCGAAGGTATCCGGCCCGTCCATTTCCCCGAATCGGATCAGCCGGGACGTCAGGACGGCGGCCTGGCGATTGACCACAGCTTTTTGATATTCGGGATCCGTGACCATTTCGAGGAACGCGCCGCTATTCGGATAATAGGCGATGAAAGAGGAATCCCACTGCTTGTCATCCGGCCCGGTCACCATAGATTCCATTTTTCCCCGCCAGATGATCGTGCCGCCCACGCGCTGGAATATCGGCCCGCTGGTCTTGCCATATTCTTGATAGGCCCGTTCGCCGCTCCATCCCTTGCCGGCATTTGGATGATCCGCGGGATATTGCGCAGATTCATGAAAGCGCAGCAGATTGAGCATGTTAATCGGCACATCGCGGGGCAGCGCCTTGAATGCGTCAAAACTTTCCCGCGTGGGATCCACATAGCGATCTTCGACCATGGTCTGCTCTCCTACTGAAACTGTTTTCTATTCTCTTGCCACTGTTCGCGCGATTGTCCCCAGTCGTCAACCCGCGCATCCTGAAAGGGGTCGGGAAGATTTGTCGGTCCGCGATTGGTCGAACCAAGCCGCTCCGCCAATCTGATCGAGGCCAGATTATCCGGATCGATCGTATGACAGATATCGCTCCAGCCCAGCGTGTCGACCGCATAGTCCATACTTGCCACTGCCGCTTCGAGCGCATAACCTTTACCGGCATATTCCGGTGCTACCGCCCAGCCCACTTCGGTGCCGGGCCAGCCTTCGGGATACCAGGGTCCGATCCGGCCAATCCACTGCCCGCTGTCCTTGAGAATGAGCGAGAACATTGCATAGCCGCGCACGCGCCACGCCCCGACCATGGCGCAAAGCACGCGCCAGGATTCCGCGCGGCTTTTTACCCCGCCGATATAAGCCATTGTCGCTTCATCCGTCTGAAATGCGGCCCAGGCTTCGAAATCGTCACCATTGGGCGGCCGCAAGATCAACCGCTCCGTTTCAATTCTGATATCATCAATGGCCATGGCCTTGTCTCCGTCCCACCAGCAGTCAGCCTACTATGAGCTTTTTGAATTGCAAATGCTTGAAATGACGGTGCACTATGTCTATAATACAGTTATGTTCAATCTTATCTCGATCTTCATCGGCATCATTGCCCTCATTCTCTCCTTCATCGGTCTGGTTCCCTTGCTGGGATGGACCAACTGGCTGATCCTGCCGATCGCCGGCGTCGGTGCGCTGTTCGGACTGATCTCTTCCCGAACCAGTGGCATGTATTTCTGCATGATCGTCATGGCCATATGCGCTTTGCGGCTATGGATCGGCGGCGGCATCATCTGATCGGGTTCCCGTGTTTTCCCGGGGATAGGATTTCTTGATTGCCGGGCGGGCCCGGCCAGCCTAATCGCTGAGCTATGTCCACTGCCCCAGCCACCAGCCGCATCGGCCTCATTCAGGCGTTAATCGCTTGTGTGTTCTGGGGCTTGATGCCTGTCTATTTCAAGCTGCTGCAAAATGTCGACGCGCTGGAGGTTGTAGCGCACAGAATCATCTGGTCAGTGCCGCTTCTGATCGTCATCCTCTATTTCCGCAAAAGCCTCGCAACTCTGGGCACCGCGATGATGGATGGCAAATTGCGCTGGGCAATGCTCGCTAGCGCGTCGCTGATCGCGGCCAACTGGCTGATCTATGTCTGGGCGGTACACGAAGATCATATTCTTGCCGCCAGCCTCGGCTATTTTATCAGCCCGTTGCTCAGCGTCTTGCTGGGCAGGATCTTTCTCGGCGAAAAACTCTCCCGCAACAAATGGATTGCCCTTGCGATAGCCTCCGTGGGGGTTTCGGTCCTGGCGATACAGGCACTCGACACGCTCTGGATCAGCCTGGCGCTGGCGATCAGCTGGAGCAGCTACGGACTGGTCCGCAAGATCGCGGACATAGGCCCGATCGTCGGGCTGACGGCAGAGACCGGTATCTTGTTCCTGCCCTTCATCCTGCTTCTGGTCTGGTTGACCTTTGCCATGCCATCGTCAGCGACCAGCCAGCATCTCGGCGATGACCGAACCCTTGACCTGTTGCTGATCGGCGGCTCGATCGTCACCGCCATCCCGCTGCTGCTGTTCGCCTCGGCGGTCAAGAAAATGACCCTCGGTGCTATCGGATTGCTGAACTATCTCGCACCGACAATCCAGTTTCTGGTCGGCGTCCTGATCTACAGGGAGCCGCTGACGCCGTCGCATATCATCTGCTTTGTGCTGATCTGGACGAGTCTCGCAATCTTTTCGACCGATTCCTATCTGGCGGGCAAGGCCGCGCGGAGACCGCAATCCGCCTGAATTCGCTGGCGGTTCGGGATTACAATATTCGCCAATTCAAATCAGCTCCGGCATGAAACGGCACCAGTTGGGAGCCGGCGGCCGCAAGATTTCCGGGGATGAGGGAACTGCTGCGCGCCAGAGTTACCTTATCTTCATTCAGCGGCAGGCCGTAGAAATTGGGGCCATGCTCGGAAGCAAAGCCTTCCAGCCGGTCCAGAGCGCCCTCTTCATCAAAAACTGCCGCATAGCTTTCCAGCGCAAAAGGCGCGTTGAAAATCCCGGCGCAGCCGCAAGCCGATTCCTTGGCGTGGATTTCATGCGGCGCGCTGTCGGTACCGAGGAAATATTTCGGCGAGCCGGATGTCGCCGCCTTGCGCAGCGCCAGCCGGTGCACTTCCCGCTTGGCCACCGGCAGGCAATAAGCATGCGGGCGAATTCCGCCAGCGAACATGGCATTGCGGTTGATATGCAGATGATGGGGCGTGATCGTTGCCGCGACATTGGGACCACAGCTTTCGACAAAGCGAACCGCCTGCTCGGTGGTGATATGCTCCAACACGACTTTCAAATTCGGCAATGCTTCAATCAGATTTTCCAATATCCGCTCGATAAACACCGCTTCGCGATCAAAAATATCAATATCACTATCGGTCACTTCGCCATGGACCAGCAGCGGCATGCCGATCTCCTGCATCCGCTCGAGCACCGGCATGATATGCGCGACATCGGTCACACCGTGAGCGCTGTTGGTCGTGGCATTGGCAGGATAGAGTTTCGCGGCGGTAAAAATACCGGCAGCGTGCCCCGCAGCGATATCATCCGCATCGGCATCATCGGTGAGATAGCAGGTCATCAGCGGCGTGAAATCGGACCCGGCCGGCAACGCCGCCATGATCCGGTCGCGATAGGCAGCGGCGCTGGCGGCGCTGGTTACCGGTGGCGAAAGATTGGGCATGATGATCGCCCGCGCAAATTGCCGGGCGGTAAACGGCGCAACCGCTTCCAGCATCGCGCCATCGCGCAAGTGAACATGCCAGTCATCCGGGCGACGTATGGTAATGGTATCGGTCATATAGCTCCGCGTAAGGCTTGGTTTTTCGCTCCGCACACCCTACCTAAATGCCATGACCGAAACCAGACTTAATGACCGCGCCATCATCCGTCTCTCGGCAACGGACGGGTCGGAAGATATTCGCGCGTTTCTGCAGGGACTGGTGACTCAGGATATGACCACTGTAGTCGAGGGCGCGCCGCAATGGTCAGCGCTGCTCACCGCGCAGGGGAAAGTCCTGTTCGATTTCTTCCTGTGGGCCGAGGGCGATGACATCCTGATCGACTGTGAACAGGATCAGGCCGAAGCATTGGTTAAACGCCTGAAGCTCTATCGATTGCGGCGCAAAATTGAAATCGTCCTAGACGATTCGGTCGGCGTGCACTGGTCCCTGAAGGCTGAAAACCGGCCGGTCGACCCGCGATTGCCCGCATTGGGTTACCGCTGGCTAAGCGATGCCGGTGATGATCAAAGCGCCGACGAGGCATATAGAAAACATCGCCTGTCACTCGGCGTGACCGAGGGCTCGGCAGAGCTTGGCAGCGACAAGATATTATGGCTTGAATGCAATGCAGCGGAGCTCAACGGCGTCAGCTTCACCAAAGGCTGCTATGTCGGACAGGAAAATACGGCGCGGATGAATTACCGGCAAAAGGTCAACCGGCGGCTGGTCGTCGTGCCGGTCGCGCAGGCCGACGAAAAACGCCAACGCATCGCCTATCCGGATTATGACTTGTCGATTGAACATCGTCGTGTTGACGATCTGAAAGCGCTCGACCTCCCCGATTGGCTGGAAAAGGCGCTTTAACAACGAGCAGACGGGCATCAGCTTGCGCTGATATGCCCGTCCCTATCTCGATTGAACCAAGCGTCGCTTAGGCAGCGTCGCTTTCTTCGGTTGCCTTGGGTTTCATCACCCGCTTTTTGCGAGCCGGTTTCTTTTCAACCTCGACCTCGGTCGATTGCGAAATTGCCGGTGGCAGGGCGCTGGCATCAAGGCCGTTGCTCTCGCCATTTTTCTCTTCGGATTCGTTGCGAACCGGCGCGGTTTCGACCTTGCGCGGGCGACGGCTGCGAACCGGCTTTTTCTCTTCAGGAGCGTCGTTCGTGGCCGCTTCGCCCTGATCATTTCGATCATCGCGTTTAGGACGATTTTGCTGCGCCTGCGGCGGACGGCTGCGCTGATTATTACCATCATTATCGCCGTTATCATCCTGGCCATTGCCACGATTATCACCACGATTGTCCGGGCGATTATCCGGACGGTTGTCTCCGCGCGGTTCTTCGCGGGCGATCCGCTGCTCTTCGCGGCGGGCAATGGTATCGGCGTTCACACGGAAATAGTGATCGGCAAATTGATGATAATATTCGGCCTGGACGCGGTCACCATTGACTTGCGCGTCCTGCGCCATTTTCTTGAATTTATCGAGCATTTGCACAGCATTGCCACGCGCGCGGTTGTCGATCCGGTTATCACGGTCAGATCCGCCACCGCGGTTGCCCTGGGGGCGGTTATTGGTGTTCCGGCTGCGCCCACGGCGGCCAGGCTGACGATTGTTCATCAAATTTTAGGTATCCTTATACCGATAATAAACTTGGTCTTTCTCAAGTCATAGCCACACTCGGGTAGCGATTGCGCTGCAGACAACCCGTCCACAGCGGCCCATACAAGACAAATGCACGCCGAAAACCAGCAACATTATCGAGTTGGGGGCAGGCCAGAGATTTAGGGAAAAAGCCAGAAATCCTCTGGGCCTACGCAAGTCTTAGCGACTCGATCCATCAAAACCAAGCCCTTTTTACCGGCGGAGGATCAGCAAACGGTCATTTCCGCCCAAATCTTGTTTTAACTCAACATGATAGCCGCTGTCTGTGGCTATTTTTGAAACCGGATTTGCCTGATCAAAGCCAATTTCGAGCAAGGCGATTCCGGGTGGCGAGAGTAGTTTCTCGAGCGCAGGAATGATGATCCTGTAGTCGTCCAGCCCGTCCTCGCCGGCGAACAGGGCCTGATGCGGTTCGAAACCGGCGACATCCGCAGACAATGGGGCAAGAGTCGAGACATAGGGCGGATTGGCAAGGATCAGATCAAAGCCGGACCCGAGCGCGCTGGTCCAGTCTGCCTCCGTCCAGTCCAGCAGCAGGAAGCTGGCACGATCCGCCAATCCAAGCGAATCGGCATTATTATGGGCAATTTGCAGGACGGCAGCACTGGCATCCATGCCCAGCCCCCGGGCTTCCGGAAATTCATGCAAGGCTGCAAGCACAAGCGCGCCGCTGCCGGTACCCAGATCGGCTATCCTTTGCGGATGCGCCGATGCAAACAAACGCACAGTTTCCTCGATCAGCAACTCGCTGTCGGGCCGGGGAATCAGGACATCGGGTGTCACCTGAAAATCCAGACCCCAGAATTCCTTCACGCCGATGATATGGGCAATCGGTTCCGATTTCTGGCGCCGTTCGACCAGCGCAGAAAATTCCACCGGCGCTTTCAGCTCTGGCAGTTTCAGCAACAGTTCGGACCGGTCGATCTGCAAGCCATGCGCCATCAGCAATTCGGCATCGAGGCGCGGGCTTTCGGAAGTTTCGGACAGGCTCTGCGCCGCTTCGCGCAGGGCGCTGGCCGCATCACCCATCCAGATTGGCGAGCCGGCTGGCCTCATCCTCCGCGATCAAGGCGTCGACCATGTCACCGAGCGCCGTACCCTCGATAATTTCGGGCAGCTTGTGCAGGGTCAGGTTGATCCGGTGGTCGGTGACTCGCCCTTGCGGATAATTATACGTCCGGATGCGTTCACTACGATCGCCGGAACCGACCATCGACTTGCGCGCTTCGGCTTCCTCGCTCTGCACCGCATCCCGCTCCTGCTCATACATCCGCGCCGCCAGCACCTTCATCGCCTGCGCCTTGTTCTTGTGCTGCGACTTGCCGTCCTGGCACTGCACGACCAGGCCGGTCGGCAAGTGGGTGATGCGAATCGCGCTGTCGGTCTTGTTGACATGCTGGCCACCGGCGCCGCTCGCCCGATAGGTGTCGATGCGCAGGTCTTCGGTGCGGATCTTGATATCGACTTCTTCGGGTTCGGGCAGGATCGCCACCGTCGCCGCCGAAGTATGAATCCGCCCGCCGCTCTCGGTTTCCGGAACACGCTGCACACGGTGTACGCCGGATTCGAACTTGAGCTTGGCGAATACGCCCTTGCCCTGGATATTGGCGACCACTTCCTTGAAGCCGCCGACTTCCGAAGCATTGGCGGAGATCATCTCGACCTTCCAGCCCTGATCCTCGGCATAGCGCGTGTACATGCGGTACAGATCACCGGCAAAAAGCGCAGCCTCGTCGCCACCCGTACCGGCGCGAATTTCCAGCATCGCGGGCCGGTCATCGGCGCTGTCCTTGGGCAGCAATTGCAGCGCCAGAGCATGTTCGGCTTTTTCCAGCGCCTTCTTCACGCCATCGACCTCGTCAGAAGCCATTGCCTTCATCTCGGCGTCATCGCCGGCGAGCATTTCGGCCAGGCCTTCCCGCTCGTCTCGCAAGTTTTTGACCTTGGCAGCGGCTTCGGCAACCGGTTCGATCTCGGCATATTCCTTCGAGACGGCGACAAATTTCTCGCTGTCGAGATCGCCCGAGGCCATCATCGCCTGCAGCTCGGCAAAACGTGCCTCGATCTGTGCGATCCTTTGCGGGGTAATGGCGGTCAACCATCCTCTCCCAGCTGTGCCACATCCTGCTCCAGATCATTCAGATCCGCATCAAGATTCGCGAGGTCATCGGAAAATCTCAGGTCCCACATTTTTTCGATGATTTCCGTAACATCCAGCCCAGTCTGCTCACCCGTAGCCAGATTTTTGAACTGCAGTTTGCCGGACGCCAGCTCGTCTTCGCCAATGATTATTGCCGCCGAGGCACCTGCCTGATTGGCGCGCGCCATGCGTTTCTTGAATTTTCCGCTGCCGAAAATATCGGCTGAAAATCCGGTTTTGCGCAGCTCGTTCGCCACCGACAGCGCCTTGACCGTGGCATCATCGCCCATCGGCACGATGGCCAGCTCCAGTGAAGCTTCGGGCACTTCGGTAAGCAACATGCCTAACCGCTCGATACCGGCAGCCCAGCCTACGGCAGGCGTCGCGGGGCCGCCGAGAGTTTCGATCAAGCCATCATAACGCCCGCCAGCCAGCACCGTACCCTGTGCGCCGAGCCGGTCCGTGACAAATTCAAAAGCGGTGTGGCGATAATAATCGAGGCCTCGCACGAGACGGCTGTTGCGCGTCCACGCCACGCCGCTTGCATCCAGCCCTTCGGTGACCTGCGCAAAAAATTCCTTCGCCTCGCTCGACAGATAGGCGTCAATATCGGGGGCCGCATCGGCGATTGGCCGGTCCTGCCGTTCCTTGCTGTCGAGAATCCGCAGTGGATTGCGCTCCAGACGGTCCTGACTGTCTTCGGACAGATCCTTGCGGTGCGCCTGAAAATGCTCGACCAGCGCATCACGCCAGGCATCGCGGCTTTCGGCATCCCCCAAAGTGTTGAGCTGTAAGGTCACGCCGTCGGCTATGCCCAGTTCCTGCAGAAGTTGGTCGGCGAAGCAAAGCAATTCCACATCCGCCGTGGCTTCGCTGGTACCGATTATCTCTGCGTCGAGCTGGTGAAACTGCCGGTAGCGTCCCTTTTGCGGCCGCTCGTAGCGGAACAGTGGGCCATGTGCGGAAATCTTGAGCGGCATATGCTGCTGCCAGCCATTGGTCAGAAAAGCACGCGAGATACCCGCGGTAAATTCCGGCCGCAGGGTCAGGCTATCACCGCCACGATCCTCGAACGAGTACATTTCCTTGGACACCACATCGGTGGTCTCGCCCAGCGAACGGGCGAAAACCGCCGTCGGTTCAAACACCGGCATTTGTACACCCTTGAAACCGTAGAGTCGCCGCACGCGCTCGAACGTCTCGACCACATGCTGGAAGCGCTCCTGATCTTCGCCAAATATATCCTGCGTGCCGCGCACCGGCTGGGGTGTCTGTATCTTTGCCATGGAGAGCGCTTTAGCCAGTGAAGCGGCAAAGCGGAAGTGGCTTATTTGCACCTAGGCTCTGGACGAAAGTTGCAAAATCCCCCATTTACGCGTGCTGATCATCAAAGGGATTTTCTTCGCATGCGTCTGGTTGGCATTTTCGGTCTGGTCTTGGCCCTCGGCATTTCTACAACGGCGGCGGCAATGCCGGACAGCCTCAGCAAGCCGAGCTATGTTGCGCCGCAGGAGACGATTCCTGCACCACAGGACATCGCTTATCCCGGCACCATGACTCTGACAGTCGATGCCCGCGATCATGCCCAGGGCATTTTCCGCGTCACCCAGACAATTCCGGTGGCAAAAGCCGGTCGCCTGACCCTGCTCTACCCCGAATGGCTCCCGGGCAACCATGCACCGCGCGGCGAAATCGAGAAAGTCACCGGGCTGGAATTCACCGCCAATGGTGAAATATTGCCGTGGGTCCGCGACGATGTCGATGTCTTCGCCTTTCACCTGACGGTTCCGGAAAACGTCAGCGCGATTACCGCAAAATTCCAGTTTGTCTCGGCCACCACCAGCAGCCACGGCCGCATCGTCATGGCACCATCGATGCTCAACCTGCGCTGGCACCAGGTTTCGCTTTATCCGGCCAGCTATTATGTCCGCCAGATCCCGGTCGAGGCGACTGCCATCTATCCCAATGGCTGGCAGGCAGCGAGCGCCTTGCGCCCGAAATCAACCACCGGCAGCACCATTGTCTATCAAAAGACCGACTATGACACGTTGGTCGACAGCCCGGTTTTCGCCGGAGAGCATTTTCAAACCCACCAGCTGACCAGTCGCGTGCACCTCAATATTGTCGCTGATGATGCAAAATTCCTGAAACCGAAAAAAGCCCAGATCGCTTCCCACACCAAACTGGTCAGGGAAGCGGAAGCTTTGTTCGGCAGTCATCCGTATGACCGCTATGATTTTCTGCTCGCACTGACCGAGGAAATGGGCGGCATCGGGCTGGAGCATCACCGCTCATCCGAAAATGGCGTGAACCGTGAATATTTCACCGGCTGGGACAGTGGACCGGGCCGCCGCAATCTGCTGCCGCACGAGGTCACCCATGCCTGGAACGGCAAATATCGTCGTCCCGCCGGCATGTGGACGCCTGATTTCCGGCAACCGATGCGCGATAATCTGCTTTGGGTCTATGAAGGACAGACGCAATTCTGGGGCTATGTGCTCGGCGCGCGGTCCGGGCTCTATTCAAAGCAGGATACGCTCGACGCCATCGCGGCGATCGCGGCAGGAATGGACCAGCGAGTCGGACGGAGCTGGCGCCCGCTAATCGACACCACTCATGATCCGATCATCGCAGCCCGGCAGCCCAAGCCCTGGTCCAGCTGGCAGCGGTCAGAAGATTATTATAATGAAGGCCTGCTGATCTGGCTCGAAGCCGACCAGATCATCCGCCGCGAATCGGGCGGCAAAAAGTCGCTTGAAAATTTTGCGCGAGACTTTTTTGGCGGCAAGAACGGCGACTGGGGCGTGGCCACCTATGAACGACAGGATGTTATCGCCGCGCTCAACAAGGTCCAGCCCTACGACTGGGACGGGTTTATTGAAGGACGCGTCTATCGGACCAGCACCGAAGCTCCCAAGGACGGCCTCACCCTCGGCGGCTACCGGCTCGTCTATGTCGATAAGCCAAGCGCCTATATACTTGCCAATGACAAACGCCGCAAACAGGTTGACCTCAGCTATAGCCTTGGTCTGATCATGGGCGGCAAGGGGACGATAAAATCGGTGACCTGGGACAGTCCGGCGTTCAAGGCAGGACTGAAATCAGGGCTCACCATTTCCGCAGTCAATGGCAAGGCCTACAGCGACGAAGGCCTCAAACAGGCGATCGAGGAAAATCGCGGCGGCACCGGCAAGATCGAAATTTTCGCGAAAAATGGTGAAGCCTATCACAATTTTATGGTCGACCATTCCGGCGGCCTGCGCTATCCGGCGCTCGATAAAATCACCGGAGAGGGTGTTGATCAAGAAGGCGGCATAGACCGGCTATTACAGTCTAAAACCAGATAAGGATCTCCTTTTCCATGGACATTAACAAAATCCCGATTGGCGATAATCCGCCAGAAAGCCTGAACGTCGTTATCGAAGTTCCGGTTGGTGGCGAACCCGTCAAATATGAATTTGACAAGGCTTCCGGCGCTCTGTTTGTCGACCGTATCCTGCACACGCCAATGCGCTATCCGGCCAATTACGGCTTCATTCCGCACACATTGTCGCCGGATGGCGACCCGCTCGATGCACTGGTCGTGGCCCGTTCGCCTTTCATGCCTGGCTGCGTCGTGCGCTGTCGGCCAATCGCGGTTCTCAACCTCGAAGACGAACATGGCGGCGATGAAAAGCTGCTCTGCGTCCCGATTGACGCAACCTTTCCCTATTATCGCAAGGTCGGTGAAGGCAATGACTTGCCGGAAATCGTCATGCAGCAGGTCGAGCATTTCTTCACCCATTACAAAGATCTCGAGCCCGAGAAATGGGTCCGCGTCGGCAAATGGGGCGATGCCGAAGACGCCAAACGCGTTGTACTCGAAGCGATCGAGCTGGCGAAAAGCAAGAAATGAACGCCACCCGCATCATCTTGATGATGACGGCACTGTCGGCCCTGGCGGCATGCGCTACTCCTGAAACCCGGGTCCGCAACGGGCTGATCAGTGCGGGATTGTCCGCACCGATATCGGCCTGCATGGCGGACCGGATGGTGGATCGCCTGTCGCTGGGACAACTCAAAAAGCTCAATGATCTTGGCAAGCTCAGGAAACGCGAACCGGGCGATGTTTCGGTAAAGGAATTCGTAAAACAGACACGGTCGCTGCAGGATCCCGAAATTGTCGGCGTTGTCACATCCTCCGGACTGATCTGCGCGGTCAAATAGGCGCGGCGCGAAGATGGCCTGCATCTTCATTCGACAAGCAAGTGCCGATGATGCGGCGAACTTGCCGGATATCGAGCGATCGGCGGCAAAGGCCTTTTTGCCGGTAGCGGGACTGGAATGGATCGCCAGCGACACCGTAATGTCCGCTGAACTGCATCAGATTTACATTGACGAAGGCACGGTCTGGGTAGCGACAACGAACAAGCGCTGCATCGGATTCGTCACGACGGCACAATATAAAGATGCATTGCACATCATCGAACTGGCGGTCGAGGACCGGCATCAGGGCCATGGTGTCGGAAGGCGCCTGCTGGGAAGTGCGAGAGAATATGCGATCGACCACGATATTCCGGCGCTCACCCTGACAACGTTCCGGGACCTGCCGTTCAACGAACATTTCTATCATAAGCTGGGCTATCGGACGCTGGATGAGTCGGAATTGCCGAAACGACTCGCTGATATTCTCGAGGCGGAAATCGAGAACGGCCTGCCCGGAGATCGCCGCTGCGCCATGCGTCTGGCGCTGTGAAAACACTGCCCCGAAAGGCAATTGTCGGGAATCCTGACATTCCCTCAGCTTCAGCGCTCGCAGAGTTCGGCTTTGCGCTCCGGCCAGCGTTTCGTCGCAAATGGCACAACTATCCGGAAAATTGAATTTTCGCCTCGGTTCCGGCGAATTTTCCGATTTGCGCGCACATTGTCGATTGCTGTCGATGCCATGGCCGGAACCCGACGAGCACATCTGATAATTATCACGAAACAGGGTGGAAATAGGGGCCTGACTGTGCTTTAGCCATGCCAATTATTCGCTTGTCTTGAGATTCAAGACCTCCATTTTGAAAGGTGCTTACCCTTCCCATGAACATTCACGAATATCAGGGCAAGGAACTGCTTGCCAAACACGGCATCGCCGTTCCTGCCGGCTATGCCGCGCTCACCGTTGACGAAGCGGTTGCCGGAGCCGAGAAACTTCCCGGACCGCTTTATGTGGTCAAGGCACAGATTCACGCAGGCGGACGCGGCAAAGGCAAATATAAGGAACTGGGTCCCGATGCCAAAGGCGGCGTAAGACTGTCGAAATCGATCGACGACGTGCGCGCCAATGCGGAGGAAATGCTCGGCAACACCCTGGTGACCATCCAGACCGGCGACGAAGGCAAGCAGGTCAACCGTCTCTATGTCACCGACGGTGTCGATATCGAAAAAGAATTCTACCTTTCTATTCTGGTCGACCGGGCCAGCGGCCGCGTCGCGCTTGTCGTTTCCACCGAAGGCGGAATGGACATCGAGGACGTTGCCCACAATACACCGGAAAAGATCAAGACCATCACCATCGATCCGGCGCAGGGCTTCATGCCGCATCACGGACGGACCATTGCTTTCGCGCTTGGACTGGAAGGCGACCTGAACAAACAGGCGCAGAAGCTCGGCAAGAAGCTTTATGACGCCTTCATGGCGATGGATTGCGAGATGGTTGAAATCAACCCGCTCGTTGTAACCGAAGATCAGCAGCTGATCGTGCTCGACACCAAGATGAGCTTCGACGGCAACGCGCTGATGCGTCACCCCGATATCGCTGCGCTGCGCGACGAGACCGAAGAAGATCCTGCGGAAGTCGAAGCCAGCAAATCCGATCTCGCCTATATCAAGCTCGACGGCAATATCGGCTGCATGGTCAATGGCGCCGGTCTGGCGATGGCGACGATGGATATCATCAAGCTCAATGGCGCATTTCCTGCCAACTTCCTCGACGTGGGCGGCGGAGCGACCAAGGAAAAGGTCACCGCAGCGTTCAAGATCATCCTCGCCGATCCTGCGGTCGAAGGCATTCTCGTCAACATCTTTGGCGGCATCATGAAATGCGACATCATTGCCGAGGGTATTGTTGCCGCGGCGAAAGAAGTGGAACTGGATGTGCCGCTGGTCGTTAGACTTGAAGGCACCAACGTTGCGAAGGGCAAGGAAATCCTCGCCAACAGCGGTCTGCCTATCGTGTCGGCCGATGATCTGGGCGATGCAGCGAAGAAGATTGTTGCGCAGGTTAAAGCAGCAGCCTGAACGGACGATAAATCAAGGGCCGTTCGTCCTGAGCCTGTCGAAGGATGATGGAGTGCGTAATTCCGTACTTTGACAAGCTCAATACGAACGGGACCTGGCCTTGTGGCAAAATCGACGATGCTGCACCGCAGCGCAAAAACTTGACGTTTACGTGAACGTAAGTTAATCGCGTAGTGAAATTTTTAAAAAGGAAACAGCAATGAAAATCCTGGTGCCCGTAAAACGGGTCATAGATTATAACGTGAAACCGCGGGTCAAGTCCGACGGCAGCGGCGTCGATCTCGCCAATGTCAAAATGTCGATGAACCCGTTTGACGAAATTTCGGTCGAAGAAGCCATCCGTCTGAAAGAGGCCGGCAAGGCAGAGGAAATCGTCGCGGTTTCGGTTGGCCCGCAAAAGGCGCAGGAAACATTGCGTACCGCGCTCGCCATGGGCGCAGACCGCGCCATTCTCGTCGTCACCGACGAAGAAGTCGAGCCATTGGGCGTTGCCAAGATCCTCGCCAAGATCGTCGAGGAAGAATCCCCTCAGATGGTCATCACCGGCAAGCAGGCGATTGACGACGATTCGAACCAGACCGGTCAGATGCTCGCAGCCCTGCTCGGCTGGGGTCAGGGTACCTTTGCCAACACCGTCGAGCTCGACAGCGACTCCATCACCGTCAAACGCGAAATCGATGGCGGCCTGCAGACGGTCAAGCTGAACCTGCCCGCCGTGGTCACCACCGACCTGCGCCTCAACGAACCGCGCTATGCGTCACTGCCGAACATCATGAAGGCGAAGAAAAAGCCGATGGATGAGAAAACGCCAGCCGATTACGGCGTCGATATCAGCCCGCGTCTCACCACCATCACCGTTGCCGAACCTCCGGTTCGCCAGGCCGGTGAAAAGGTCGAAGACGTCGATGCGCTGGTCGCGAAACTCAAAGCTGTCGGAGCGATCTAGCAGCCTGCGCCTGAGGCACCCCCGTTCATCCTGAGCTTGTCGAAGGATTGGTGGGACAAGGTGCTTCGACAGGCTCAGCACGAACGGTTTTTGGAAGAATTTGAAGGAGTTACAAAAATGAAAACTCTAGTTTTAGTCGAACATGACAACAGTAACATGAAAGACGCGACCCTGGCTGTCGTCACCGCCGCGTCGCAACTGGGCGAAGTCCACGCTCTGGTGATCGGCTCCGGCTGTGCCAGCGTTGCCGAACAGGTTGCCAAGGTCGCCGGTATCGCCACGGTCCATGTCGCCGACGATGCGTCGCTGGAACATCAGCTCGCGGAAAATGCCGCGCCGCTAATCGCCAGCCTGATGGAAACGCATGACGCGTTGCTCGCGCCAGCCACCACCACCGGCAAGAATATCGCCCCGCGCGTCGCAGCCCTGCTCGACGTCATGCAGATCAGCGACATTCTCTCGGTCGAAAGCGAAGACACGTTCACCCGGCCGATCTACGCCGGCAACGCGATTGCCACGGTCAAGTCCTCGGACGCCAAGAAAGTCATCACCGTTCGCGGTACGGCTTTTGACAAAGCGGCAACCGAAGGCGGCTCCGGCACCATCGAAACCGTTGGCGGCGCCAGCGATGCTGGCCTGTCCAGCTTCGTCAGCGAAGAAATCGCCAAGTCCGAACGGCCCGAACTGACCAGCGCCAAGATCATCGTTTCCGGTGGTCGCGCTCTGGGTTCCGGCGAAAAATTCGAGGAAGTGATCACGCCTTTGGCAGACAAGCTCGGCGCCGGCATCGGTGCCTCGCGCGCTGCGGTCGATGCGGGCTATGTCCCGAACGACTATCAGGTCGGGCAGACCGGCAAGATCGTCGCTCCGGAAGTATACATTGCTATCGGCATCTCCGGCGCGATCCAGCATCTCGCCGGCATGAAGGACTCGAAAATCATCGTCGCGATCAACAAGGACGAAGACGCACCGATTTTCCAGGTTGCGGATATCGGACTGGTTGCGGATCTGTTTGACGCGGTTCCGGAATTGACTTCGAAGGTTTGAAGTTTCTCCCTTGCGGGACCACAGAAGGACAAAAATAGCGGGGGCGTGGAGAGAAATCTTCGCGCCCTTTCTATTGGTGTGCCATCTTCGAGCTTGAAGCCGGAAAGTTGATCTCTATGCTGAAGGTTCGGAGAATTGGTACAGGTTATCTTATGTCGATATCGAGATTGCGAAAAATTGGCCCCCTTGGGCTCAGAAAGCTCCCCTCTTTTCACGCCATAGCAGCCATTGTTCTAGGCGCGGTGGTGACGCAACCGGTCTATGCGAAAAAAGCGCCGCTTGTTCTCAAGCCAAGTTCCAATTGGATTATAGAATATGAAGAGGACAGCTGCCGCCTGATCCGCACTTTTGGCGTTGATGACGAAAAAGTCGTGGCAATATTTAATCGGTACGGTCCAAATGAAGACTTTCGACTTACATTGGCTGGCGGGCCCTTGAGGGTCCGGAGTAATTCCAGTCGTACAACTCTGCAGTTTGGTCCCGTCGAAGCTGTCCAAAAATTGACTTTCTCCAGAGGTAGTTTTGGAAAGGATATGCCAGCCCTGATATTTTCGGGAACAATTAGCCTGGCTCCCAAACCGCCCCAACCCGAGTTACGAAAGTCAGACTATTCCGATACTGAGGAAACTGACAATTTCCGCGAAATAAGCGCCGAGAGAAAAGCTGCCACCACCTATCTTTCTGTTGACGGATCATTACGCAAGCCGGTCCTATTGGAACTGGGGCCAATGGACAAGCCATTGGGTGCGCTTTCCACCTGCGTCGACGAGCTGATGACTCATTGGGGTATAGACGTTGAAAAACATAAGAAGCTGTCGCGAAGCGTTGTTCCCGACGGCAATCCCGGAAAATGGATCATTCCGAATGACTATCCAATGGACATGTTACTCCAGCGACAACCCGCACTGGTGCAATTTCGGCTAAGCGTCGATGAAACCGGCGCCATGACCGAATGCCACATCCAAAAAACAACACGCCCAAAGGAATTTGACGATGCTGTTTGCGAATCTTTGGCGAGACGAGCAAAATTCTTGCCCGCTCTTGATGAAAACGGAAAAGCGATAAAATCATTCTATCGTAATGCGGTTCGCTTCCAGATCCCCTGACATAGCCGGGAATGGATTACTGATGACCGTTTAAGCTGGAAAAATCGGTGGCATCAGACATTCAAGAAGTGAACTTGTCATGCCTCCAAGCCTTTTCACTTTAACTTAAACCGTAAAACTCTCCCCACACCCACACGCCCCCTTGGTATTGGGATTTTGAAACAAGAACCCGGCGGTGAAATCATCCACCACCCAGTCCATCGTGCTGCCGATCAGTTCGACCGCATATGGGCAACGCCGCCGAGCTATTTTACTTCGGCGGCGGATCGGGGCTTTGACCGTTGGCCAACTTGATAGACGGGTTGGAAGATGGCTTCACCGCGGCGGGCCTTTTCTACCAGCCGGACGCAAAATGGGCGCGTGGAAGGCATTTGCGGTTGAGGAAGTCTTACCTTGGCACCTGCCAACGAACAGAAGATACCCAAGGTGCTGCCGTGGGCTTATCATTTTGGTCTAGAGCAGGATCAAATCGAGCGCGTGCGCTAGCCTTTGTGCATGTCGTTCGGTCCAGTTGAGAATGACCACTCGACACCAATATCGTGCAATTTGTGACACGACCGTCTGAATCAACATCCAGTTTAAACTGAGTCAGCCCCTCCAATTCTAGTTTGAAAGCAGCCTGAGGATAATCCGAAATCATAACCCACCGACCATAATTGCCTTTTGGTTGAGGCAGCTGCTTTAATTTTGAAAGTAAGTCAAAGTCCATTCCAAATTTTTTGAACAAGTCGAGTCGGCATGTTTTGAACGCTTTGGCGGGTTCCGATAAGTCCCCGATTTGAAGGTTGAGGTTCGCCATTTCTTTGACCTCAATTATTAAAGCGCTGTCCTCCATGCCATTTGTGAGGATGTTCGGGTTTACGCCGACTATTCGCCAAACTGATTTCCCCTTTTCCATATCAGGGTGAATTGATGCATAAATTTTCGACTTTTCCGCACTATTGCCGAACGAATATTCTCCTGTCCTATTCACCCTTATGGTGCTGAAGCGGGGTGTAATTAGTTCAATTTCCAGGACACCGAATTTCGGGTCTTGAATTATGGTAAGGAGAATCTGGCCTTCGTTCTCGCCAAAATGGCGGCGTAACTCACATGAGGAAGCGGTAGAACTTAGGCTCCATGGAGAAGTCGCTTCTAAAGGCAACTCTGATTCAGGCGTTGCGTTTGCAGCCGCAGCCCAAGCTAGCAATAAGGGGATGAAGGACAAGAGCTGTTTCATCCTGCCATCATAACAAGAAAAACAGCGTTTTCACCATGGGTTTTCATTCTCATCACCCTGAACTGGTTTACCTTCGGCGGCCTTGGGCTCAGAATCTATTTTGCGGTCCGCGCCTACCTCCCGCTCGATGCTGAAACAAGTTCAGTATGACGAGCGAAGGATTATTCTTTGCGCCTTCGTGTCTTCACGCGAAAAAGCAAACCTTTCCTTTTCAAACGAATGGAAGGGGCAGTTTATGAGGAGACTGGCTCAGTGCCGGTCTCCGGATTTGTGGGTGAGAATAGGCACCACATCAAACAGATCGGCAACCAGTCCGATATCCGCAATCTGGAAAATCGGGACGTCTACGTCCTTGTTGATGTAGAGCACCGATCCGCCGTCGACCTAAAAAGGCTCGGCGACGCAACGCATATGTGGTTGATATCAATAGAATGAGAACGGCGATATAGTATCATCCGAAACCACTCACCTCTCCCACACCCCATCTCACCGCTAAAACCACTCCCTCCCCTTGCGCCCGCAAAAAGCGCGCCCTAACGGCCCGCCTCCCCGATCAATGGATGGGGCAGACGTCAACGGCCAGGGTTTCATGAAGCCCGCCCGCACGGGCTATCTCTGATAGTGCCATGTACGGATGCTGCTTTGTCTCGATTCGGCTGGGACTGTAGCTCATTGGAAGAGCGCCGGGCTTTGCGCCCGGAGGTAACAGGTTCGATTCCTGTCTGACCCACCACTGGATAGCTCAGATGGGTAGAGCACAAGATTGTTAATCTTGGTGTCGCAGGTTCGACTCCTGCTCCACAACGGTCCCTCTAAAGGACCACAGCACTTCGAATGCTGTCTAAAATACCGGGTTCGGGGACCGGCATGTGAACGGCGCGGCGCCCGCGGCGGTGGGCGGATATCTTCGGATGTCCAACCGCCAAGGGCAAAGCACCCGCCACCATGGCAATCGGTTCGGTCTGTCAAAATGGCTGCGCTGGCCCAGCGTCGAGCGATCTGGTTTTCGAACCGGTCCGATCCGCGCTGATGCCCGCAACGCCCGCTCTGGCTGACCCGCTGTGCGCCATGCCACCGGTCCCTGAATCTTTTTGATCGGGTAAAGTCCTGCGCCAATTCCGGCGTTGGCAATAAGAAGGAGATTGGCGTGAGCTGATATTTGAGTGAGTATTATGTTGTATTTGATTGACAAGCTGATGGGCCGCAAGCGGCTGACCATCAACGAAAACGAACGGGCGATCTGGCTCTACAAGGGCGAGCTACGCGGTATATTGGGTGCGGGCGAGCATGTCCTGCCAAATTGGCGGGGGCAATTGCGGGTCGAGCGCATGGCACTGAACAGTGCGGCGTTTGTCTCGGTCTATGAAAAGGCGCTTTATGAAAAAGCACCCGATCAGGCGAACGCGCATCTGACCCGGTACCGGACCGGAACCGGCGAGATTGCTGTCATCATTTGCGACGGGCGGATCCATTCCGTCCTCTCACCGGATAGCAAGCTCACCGTATGGACCGATGCCGGTCCCTGGGCTGCAGAGATCGTGCAACTGGAACAGAATCCGGTTGTCGCTCCTGCCTTGCTCAGCCGGCTGATGAAGGCGGGACAGGCAAGCCTGCTCGACCAGGTCCGGATTGTCGAGGTCGACAAGGGCCAGATTGGTCTGCTTAGCGTCGATGGCCGGATGGCCGGCGAATTGACGCCGGGTGTCACGGGCTACTGGATGGTCGGCCAGAAGGTCGCCGTGAAGATCGTTGATCTGACACGGCAGCCGCTTGACGTGACCGGTCAGGAGCTTTTGACCAAGGACCGGGTGACGCTCCGGATCAATGTTTCCGCGGAATATCGGGTCGTTGATCCGGTCAAAGCCGTGACCGAGGTCAAGGACTTTGCCGATGCGCTGTACCGGGCGCTGCAATATGCGTTCCGGAAAACGCTGGGCGCGATGACGCTCGACCAGATCCTGGAAAAGCAGGTGATGGTGGATGCCGAAGCCGCGACCAAGGTGCGGTCCGACATGGCGGCCATTGGTCTGGAGGTTACCGACATCACCCTGAAGGACGTGATCCTGCCGGGTGAGATGCGGGAGCTTCTGAACCAGGTGGTTTCTGCACAGAAAGCAGCAGAGGCCAACGTCATCAAGCGGCGGGAAGAAACGAACGCAACGCGGTCGCTTCTGAACACCGCGAAGGTGATGGCCGACAACCCGGTCATGCTCCGGCTGAAAGAGCTCGAGGCTCTGGAAAGCATTGCGACCAAGGTCGACAAGCTGACCGTGACCAACGGCACTGCCGGCTTGATGAACGATCTCGTCAGCCTGTCTGGTGACTAGTTGACGGTCGGGATGGTCGCTTAAAAAAGGAGGGCGCGGGGAGAAATTCTCGCGCCCTTTTTGTCAAACCGTAAAACTCTCCCCGCACCCGCAAGCGCCCTTGGCATTCGGGTTCTCGAACACGAACCCCGCGGTGAAATCATCTTCCACCCAGTCCATCGTGCTGCCGATCAGGTAGAGCACCGATCCGCCGTCGACGTAGAACAGCCCGCCGGGGGTGACGATCTTCTCGTCGAACGGGACTTCCTCGGTGATATAATCGACCGAATAGGCCAGGCCCGAGCAGCCGCGGCGCGGGGTGGAGAGTTTCACACCGATCGCGGCGTCGGGCGCTTTGGCCATCAGATCGGCAATGCGCTGCTCCGCCGCCGGCGTCAGATTGATCGCGGCGGGTATTTCGCGGGTCTTGGTTTTTGTCTCGGTCATAATCATTCTCCGGTCCCGTTCGTGTCGAGCGTAGTCGAGACACCTCTACGCTCCCAGTCCGTCTCTCGACTTCGCTCGAGACGAACGGCAATATTGCTTTCCAGCCCTACAACATCCCCAGTTCAAGCTTCGCCTCGTCGCTCATCTTCTGCGGGTCCCATGGCGGGTCCCAGACGAGATTGACCTCGGCGTGGCCGACGCCGGGCACGCTGCCGACTTGCAATTCGATCTCGCCGGGCATGGATTCGGCGACCGGGCAATGCGGCGTGGTCAGGGTCATCGTCACGATCGCGTGATTGTCGGGCGTGATCTCGACGCCGTAGATCAGGCCGAGATCGTAGATATTCACCGGAATTTCCGGATCAAAAATGGATTTGAGCGTGTCGATCACCGCTTCATAGAGATCACCACCCGCTTCTTCCGCGGGAGCCTCGGTCGGTTTCTGCGCCAGAAAGCCTTCGAGATAGTCCCTCTTGCGATTGAGCTTCGCCGCATCGCTTTCCGCTTCATAGGGTGAAGGTGCCATGACGGGTGCCGCCTTGCCGTTCGTGTCGAGCGTAGTCGAGACACTTTGCTCGCCATCATCCGGTCTCTCGACTTCGCTCGAGACGAACGGAGTGTCCTCGACAGCATCCTCGACCTTGGCCAGTTTCGGCTTCTCGACCGACTCGACTTCTTCCACCAATATTTTGCGTTCTTCGTTCATATCGTCACCTTACCCGAAAATCTTTCTGACCCGATTGATGCCGTCCACCAGAGCGGCGACATCACTGTCATCACTGTAAATCCCGAAACTCGCGCGCGCCGTTGCCGGTACGCCGAGATAGTCCATCAAAGGCTGCGCGCAATGATGGCCGGCGCGGATCGCCACGCCGCCTTCATCCAATATAGTGGCGACATCATGCGGATGCACGTCCCCGACCGCGAAACTTAATATGCCCATGCTCTTGTCGGGGCCAAAGACCCGCACCGAGTTGATCCCCGACAAGGCTTCGCGTGCCTTGGCCAGAGTAGTATTTTCATGCTCGGAAATCACGTCCAGCCCGATGCCCTCCACATATTGGATCGCGGCATCAAGCCCGCCGACACCGACAATATGCGGCGTCCCCGCCTCAAAGCGTCCCGGTGGCGGCGCATAGGTCGTTCCGTCAAAAGACACGCGATCGATCATCGACCCGCCGCCCTTCCAGGGAGGCATCGCTTCGAGCGTTGCATAAGGTGCCCACAGAGCGCCGATGCCGGTCGGGCCGTAAATCTTGTGCCCGGAAAAAACATAGAAATCGCAACCGAGATCCTGCACATTGACCGGCAAGCGCGGCGCGGCCTGACAGCCGTCGAGCAACAGCTTCGCGCCGACCTTGTGCGCGATTGCCGCCGCCCGTTTCGCGTCGAGCAAGGACCCGAGCACATTGGAAACATGCGCCAGCGCGACCAGCTTATGCTGTTCGGTCAGATGGGCTTCGATCCAGTCGAGATCAATCTGGCCATCATCGGTCAGCGGCGCGACATCGATATGTGCGCCGACCCGCTCGGCCAGCATTTGCCATGGCACGATATTGCTATGATGCTCCAGCTGCGACAGCATGATGCGGTCGCCCTTGGCGATGAACTTGTTGCCCCAGCTTTCGGCGACCAGATTGATACTGTCGGTCGCGCCGCTGGTGAAGACGATTTCATTCTCCGAAGCGGCATTGAGGAAGCCCGCCACCCGTTTGCGCGCGGCTTCATAGGCCAGTGTCATATTGGCGGACCGAGCATAGACGCCGCGATGCACGGTCGCATAGTCCGGGCCATAAGCGCGGGCGATGGCGTCGAGCACCGGCTGGGCTTTCTGGGCTGTGGCTGCAGTATCGAGATAATGCCAGTCCGGTCCGATACCGGGGAAGTCTGGGCGATACGATGCCGCACCACCGTTCGTGTCGAGCGCAGTCGAGACACCTCTACCGGTCACAACCGGCTTCTCGACTTCGCTCGAAGCGAACGGAAGAGAGCTGCTCTGGTTCACGACAAATCCCCCAGCGCCTCAAGCGCCTTGCCCTCGATCACTTCCCGCGCGGCATCATCATCCATGCTCACAAAAGCATCGGCAATAAACGCCTGCAGCATCAGCTTCTGCGCCGTCACCGGATCAATCCCGCGCGAGGCCATGTAAAACAGGGCCTGCTTGTCGAGCTCACCGACGGTCGCGCCATGGGCGCATTTCACGTCATCGGCGAAAATTTCCAGCTCGGGCTTCGCATTGGCGGTCGCGCCGCGATCCAGCAGCATCGATTTGACCGACTGCGCCGCATCGGTTTTCTGGGCGTGGCGGGCCACATTGATGCTGCCGAGAAAGCTTCCGGTAGCCGTATCCGCCAGCACCGAGCGCACCACCTGGTTGGAGGTCGCATTGGGTTCGGCATGAATGGTCTCGGTGACGATTTCCAGCGTCTGCTTGCCCGACCCAAGAATCGCGCCGCCCAGTTCAAAATGCGAGCCATTGCCCAAGGTCGCCTTGACCTGAATCCGGCCATAGTCGGCATTGTGCGCGAGGACATGGATATTGAACGTCGCATTGTCGCCGATGGTGACATCGAGATCGATCATGCCAACGCCGTCGATCACCGGCAGTTCGGCAATCTGGCGCGAGACGGTTTCACCTGCGAGGACGTTGATTTTCTCGGGGCCGGCCAGCTGTGACCAGACGGTTTCAAGCGCCTTGAGATCGGCATAGCGCCAGCTCTCGTCACGACGGGTGGGGAGAGGAGCGGTCATATTTTCCTCCCTAAAGCGAAGCTTTGGGGAGGGGGACCATGCGAAGCATGGTGGAGGGGTAATGCGCGAACCGCCCCTCCGTCACGCCTGCGGCGCGCCACCTCCCCATGTCCTGCGGACACGGAGAGGAAAGAGGTTTCAGACAACATCATGCCGCCTCCGCTATCGCTTCATAGCCTTCATTCTCAAGCTGCAGCGCCAGTTCCGGCCCGCCGGTCTTCACAATCCGGCCATTCGCCAGCACATGAACAAAATCCGGCTTCACTTCGTCGAGCAGGCGTTGATAGTGCGTGATCAGCAATACGGCCTTGTCAGGCTTGCGCATGATCGCATTAATGCCCGAACCCACGGTGCGCAGCGCGTCGATGTCGAGGCCGCTGTCGGTCTCGTCGAGGATCGCCAGCTTGGGATCGAGAATGCCCATCTGGACCATCTCGTTGCGCTTCTTCTCGCCGCCGGAAAAACCGACATTGACCGCCCGCTTGAGCATATCCATGTCCATCTTCAGCAGCGCCGCTTTTTCCTTGGCGAGCTTGATAAATTCCGCGCCATTGAGCGCCTCTTCCCCGCGCGCCTTGCGCTGCGCATTCAGGCTTTCGCGCAGGAACTGCAGGTTGGACACGCCGGGAATTTCGACCGGATATTGAAAGCCGAGGAAAATCCCCGCCGCGGCCCGTTCGTGCGGATCGAGGGCGAGCAAATCCTGCCCGTCAAAGCTCGCACTGCCTGCGGTCACTTCATAACCAGGCCGTCCACCCAGCGCATAAGCGAGCGTCGACTTACCGGCCCCATTGGGCCCCATGATCGCATGGATTTCACCCGCGTTGACGGTGAGCGAAAGCCCCTTGAGGATTTCTGTGTCGCCGACTGTGGCGTGGAGGTTTTCAATTTTTAGCATTTTTTCCCTTAGTATCGTCACTGCTTGGGCACCGGTGGTAAAACCAAACTGTTTTGAAATAATCTTGCTCTGGAATGGCAATGTCTTCGACGAACAAAATTTGGTCGGAGTCCGAAAGCACCAATCTTAATTTTGACTTCCATGCCTGTTCTTCACCGGCCATGATCAAATCGATCCACGTTTCATTCGCACTGGCGCTGTAAACCTGTTCTGGGGTCCCACTGGATTCCCAATAGATCATTTTGCTTTTGGCGATTTCAATTCGATAATCACTATATTCTAGCTGACAAGCATCGGCACTAGCATCCCAAGTACCATGGAGGTTGGCTGGAAATTCCAGACCCGATCCATCTGAGACTGCCAATGACGCAAGCAGAGAAAGCGCGATACTCACCCCACGCTCCCCTCAAGACTGATCGCCAGCAATTTCTGCGCTTCGACGGCAAATTCCATCGGCAGTTCCTTGAGCACTTCCTTGGCAAAGCCGTTGACGATCAGGCTTACCGCCGCTTCAGCGTCGAGCCCGCGTTGCTGGGCATAGAACATCTGGTCGTCGCTGATCTTGCTCGTCGTCGCTTCATGCTCGATCGTCGCGGTCGGGTTCTTGACCTCGATATAGGGCACGGTATGCGCGCCGCTCTGGTCGCCGAGCAACAGGCTGTCGCACTGTGTGAAGTTGCGGACATTCTCCGCATTGGGACCAACCCGCACCAGACCGCGATAGGTGTTGTCGCTGTGACCGGCGCTTATCCCCTTGGAGATTATCGTCGAACGGGTATTCTTGCCGTTGTGGATCATTTTTGTGCCGGTATCGGCCTGCTGATAATTGTTGGTCAGCGCGACCGAGTAAAATTCGCCAATACTGCCTTCGCCGTTGAGTACGCAGCTAGGATATTTCCAGGTCACCGCGCTGCCGGTCTCGACCTGGGTCCAGCTGATCTTGCTGTTCTTGCCCTGGCACAGGCCGCGCTTGGTGACGAAATTATAGATGCCGCCCTTGCCATTCTCGTCGCCGGGATACCAGTTCTGCACCGTCGAATATTTGATCTCCGCGTCATCCATCGCGACCAGTTCGACCACGGCGGCGTGCAGCTGGTTCTCGTCGCGCATCGGCGCGGTACAGCCTTCGAGATAGGACACGTAAGAGCCAGCTTCGGCGACAATCAATGTGCGCTCGAACTGACCGGTATTTTCCGCATTGATCCGGAAATAGGTGCTCAGCTCCATCGGGCATTTCACGCCCTTGGGGATGTAGACAAAGGTGCCGTCGCTAAACACGGCGCAGTTGAGCGTGGCGTAATAATTGTCATGCATCGGCACAACTTTGCCGAGATACTTGCGGATGAGATCGGGATATTCCTTGATCGCTTCCGAGATCGAACGGAAAATCACGCCTGCGTCTTCCAGTTCCTTGCGGAAGGTGGTCGCCACCGACACGCTGTCGAACACCGCGTCCACAGCGACCTTGCGCGCGCCCTCGACACCGGCGAGCACTTTTTGCTCCTCGATCGGTATGCCGAGCTTTTCATAGATGCGCAGGATTTCCGGATCGACTTCATCAAGCGAACCCAGCTTTTCCTTCGGCTTCGGCTCGGCGTAATAATAAGCGTCCTGATAATCGATCATCGGGATCTCGAGCTTCGCCCAGTCCGGCGACTCCATCTTTTCCCACTGGCGAAAAGCCTTGAGCCGCCAGTCGAGCATCCACTCGGGCTCGCCCTTCTTGTCGGAAATGAACCGCACCGTGTCTTCGTTCAGACCTTTGGGCGCAAAATCCTGTTCGATGTCCGACGACCAGCCGAACTCGTAAGCGCTCGCCTTGTCGACCGCTTCCCGCGCCTCGGCGTTCATTTCCGCGCGTTCTGCGTCATAATCTGCAGTTTTGACATCTTCGCTCATCATGCTTTTTCCATTATTCGAATTTTGGGGGCGACTGGCAAATCCGACAGGCTCGCCAGGCTGACATCGGCCAGCGCCTTGCGGATCGTCCGGTTCACAACACCCCAATGGGGTTTAACGGTGCAGCCGTCCTCCAGCAGACAATCGTGATTGCCGTCAATGGTACAACTGGTAATCGCCAGCGGGCCTTCGACCGCCTCGACTATATCGGCAAGACTGATCGACGAAGGAGGCCGGGCAAGCCGGATGCCACCGCCGATGCCGCGCGTCGATTCGAACAGGCCGGCAGCCGTCAAGCGGCTGACAAGTTTTTTTGCCGTGGGCAGCGGCACACCGGTTTCCTGCGCCAGCTTGGTTGCGTTGAGCTTTCCCTCTGCGAGCAGCGCAGCACCGCAATGGCGCGCGGCGGCGGACATCAGGACAACAGCATAGTCGGCGAGGTTGGAAAGACGCATTTTTCTCGATTCGCTGGGGGTTAAAAACTAAACAAGACTGATTTAGTCTCATTTATCCAACATTGCAAGCGTAGCGCGGGTTCAAGCTACCTCAAAAAGGCTTGAACATGCTTCCAATTCTTCCAGTCAGGTGTCGGAAATCAGCGGTGCAATCTTGCCCTTCAAATCGCCGCGCTGATCGATCAGTCGCGCGATTTCGCCCTCACCGACGCGAAGTTGAGTCGGAGTCACACCGGCAAAGAATTTCACTTCGCGGATCATGTGCGACTGGTCGTAGAAAGCGTCTACCAGTTGAAGCAGCTCTTCCTGATTATGTTCGGCATAAGCCCGGGCCGCCCGCAACGCCCGATATTTGCGCGCCAGATATTTCGGCGGCATGCCATAAAGCTTGTTCACCGTGCGCAGCACCTGCCGCGAACTTTGCGTCGACCGCTCCATCAACCCGCTGATCGGCGGGGAAGGTTCCGATGACAGCCATTCGTCGACCATCTTGGTAAAGGCAGCCGTTTCCGGTTTGAGCCGCGGTTTCAGCGCCCGATAGACTTTATCGGCCCAGGCAACCATCTCTTCGGGAGTCTGGCAGCCGCGCAGATATTCCAGATTCTTGTCAATTTCCTGGGTGAAGACCTCGGCGGCATTGACCGCCTTGTCGGTATATTCCGCAGCTGATTTCCGGGTGGAAATCGCCCAGCCTGCGGGCAATACGCCGACGCCGAACATCCGGAACGGTCCGGTCACGTCGACATGCATCGCTCCTGTCGAAGGCCCCTGCAGCACGGCGCCTTCATGCGAAAAACTGCTGCCGTCGGCGAAGCTTATGACCGCACTCCCCTCCAGCAGAAAGCGCAACTGCGCGATGGCAGCCCGCTCGTTATCCGCAAAACGCGGCTGATCATCCTCAAACAGATAATAGACCGAGACCAGGTCCCGGACATCTTCTGCAGGCGCATAATATCTCAAACTTACCAAATCGCGACCCCCTAATCTGTCCCTCCCCCAGGTTCAGATTCCATATGGAATGCGCTTTTATAGCAAAAAAACATAGTTAAAAAAAAGGCCTGACCAAAAAAATGGTCAGGCCAATAAGGAAAAGAACTCCGATACCGTCAAATTATGATGGCAAGAGCCCTTCGGGTCGCCCCATTGCTATGCACAGGTAATGGATCGGCTTTATTGGACAAATACGACAGATTCCGAACATAGTTTTGACATTTAAGGACAATCGCAACGGATCACGCTCGTAATTCAGCTGTTCGAAGCAATCCAGGCGTCAACCCTCTCTTCCATTATGTCGAGCGGCACCGGACCACTTTTCAGGATCACGTCATGGAACGCGCCCATGGTGAATTCGTCGCCCAAAGCCTCCTGCGCCCGCGTCCGAAGCTCGAGTATTTTCAATTTGCCAATCATATAGGCCGTCGCCTGACCGGGATAGACGATATAGCGTTCAATAGCCTTACGAATGTCCCCGTCGGGGTTGGGCGTGTTGTCCGTCAGATATTGAATCGCTTCTTCGCGGCTCCAGCGCTTGTCATGGATACCGGTATCGACAACCAGCCGGCATGCCCGCCACAATTCCATGCCGAGCCGGCCAAAATCGGAATAAGGGTCGGTGTAAAAGCCCATATCCTTGCCCAGTTCTTCGCTATACAGCCCCCAGCCTTCAGAATAGGCAGTCACGCCGCCGAATTTTCGAAATGGCGGCAGGTCACCGAGTTCGGTCTGGATTGCCAATTGCAGATGATGGCCAGGCAAGGCTTCGTGATAGGCCAGCGCCTCCAGCTCGGTTTTCGACATGCTTTTGAGATCATAGAGATTCACATAATATGTGCCTGGCCGGGAACCGTCAGGCGCAGGCCGCTGATAAAAAGCCTTGCCCGCCGATTTTTCACGGAACGCCTCAACCGGTTTGATCACGAAAGGAGCGTTGGGCAGCGTGTTGAAAAATTCCGGCAGCTTCTTTTCCATTGCTGCAAGCTTGCTATTGGCATCCGCCAGATAATCCTCGCGGCTGGTGTAGAAATATTGGTCACCAGTACGCAAATGGACGAAAAATTCCTGCAGGCTGCCTTCAAAGCCCACATCTGACATGATCTTCCGCATCAATCCGTGAATGCGCGCAACATTGTCGAGACCAATCTGATGGATCTCGTCTGCGCTCAAATCTGTCGTCGTATAATTTTGCAGCCGCTCTGCATAATAGGCAGCGCCATCCTCGAACCGCCAAATACCGTCGCCATCGCTGGCCATTGCCTGCTGACGCTCCATTTCGGCAATCAGTTTCTCATAAGCGGGCTGCAGGCTGTCGATCAAAGCTTCTTCGCCGCGGGCGATCAAGTCTGCCTTTTCGCTCTCGGCGATATCGAGGGCATTCACCTTCTTCTTCAAATCGGCAAATATCGGCGAATCGTCGCCCTCGTCAAACGGCGCGCCGGTGATCACGTTCCGGGTGTCGCTAATGACATAAGGAAACACCCAGTCCGGCACCATGATGCCATCATCTGCCCGCTCGGCAGACTGCGCGACCAGCGTTTCAATGAGCGGACCAGCACCAAAGAGCCGGCTAACATATACGCCCGCGTCGGCCTTGTTGGCGACCCGGTGAATATTGATCATAAACGCCGGAACCTGGCTTTGCGCACCATTCATCTGGTCAAAAATATAGCTGTTGCGACGGAACGGGAAAGCATTGCGGGAGCGCTCCGCCCTTGCTTCAAACAGACGGTAGCTCAACTGGCCGGCTTCGCTCAGCTGGTCTTTATCAAACACGGCTTTCATTTTGGCGAGAGCGGCCTGGCCACGTTCATATTGCTCGATCGCGGCGGTCTCGCTCGGATCATCCCATTTGCCATAATCGGCGTCACGAATACCCCGATAGGCTTTCGACACGGGCGAATGGGCGAGCTCCTGATCGTCATAATCTTCGAAAAAGGCGGACAGCTGTGCGTTGATGTCCTCCTTCGTCTGGCTTGCAACTTCGCCAGTTTGTGCATGGCTTGCGGGCCCAACGGAGACGGCGCTCAATGCCAAGGCAGAAGCGGCGGTCAGCAACAAATATCTCATCCAAAATCTTCCTTATCCGATAGAAATTTCTCCGGTCTTATCATCCTGTTTGGATTTGCACAAATCAGCTTGCACCCGCACCGGTTGCCTCGATCGAAACCCTTCGACATTTGCCGGTTGCTGCCAGGATTGTCCGGCGATAGGTGTCGAACCATCATGAATGCCTATTCAACGGACGCATTGATCATCGGCGGCGGCCATAACGGTCTGGTCTGCGCTTATTATCTTGCGCGTGCCGGCATGAAGGTCCGGATATTGGAAGCGCGCGACGTGACCGGCGGCGCGGCGGTGACCGAGGAATTTTATCCCGGTTTCCGCAACAGCACCGCCAGCTACACGGTCTCTTTGCTCCAGCCAAAGATTATCGCCGACATGGGTCTGGTTGAACGCGGCTACCGGGTGATCGAGCGACCCAAGAGCAACTTTCTGCCGCTTGGCGGTGGCGAATATTTGCTCGTCGGTGGCTCTCTCGAAGCCACGCAAATGGAGATCGCGCGATTCTCCCAGGCGGACGCGGCGCGCCTGCCGGAATATTATGCCATGCTGGAATCGGCAGCACAGATATTACGCGAACTGGCACTGGAAATCCCGCCGAATGCCGGGAGCGGAGTCCATGCCATGCTGGCGGGCATCAAGACCGCCCGCCGGTTCACCCGGCTATCGGTGCTGGAACAACATAATATCCTCAAGCTGTTCACGCTCAGCGCCCGCGAGCTGCTCGACCAGTGGTTTGAAAGCGCGCCGATCAAGGCAGCTTTCGGCTTCGACGCCATCGTCGGCAATTACGCCAGCCCCGACACGCCGGGCAGCGCTTATGTCCTGCTCCATCATGTCTTTGGCGAGGTCAATGGCAAGCATGGCCAGTGGGGCCATGTGCTTGGCGGCATGGGACGGATCACGCAACTCATGGCCGAGGCCTGCGAAGAAGCGGGAGTCGAAATCAGCCTCGAAACACCGGTGAGAAAGCTGCTGGTCGAGAACGGAGCCGCAGTCGGGATTTGCACTGTTGATGGCGAGCAAATCCGAGCGCCAAAGATCATCGCCAATGTCGGCCCGAAACTGCTCTATGATCAGCTGATCGATGCTGCTGACTTGCCCGCTGATTTCCGCAGCATGATGGCAGGCTACCAGTGTGGCTCCGGTAGTTTCCGGATGAATCTAGCGCTCGGCGGCCTGCCCGATTTCACCGATCTTCCGGGAACCGGGGATCATCTGAAATCCGGGATCATCATGGCGCCGTCGCTCGGCTATATGGACGAGGCCTATCAGGACGCGCGGCGAGACGGCTGGTCGCGCAAACCGGTGGTCGAAATGCTGATCCCCAGTCTTGTCGACGACAGTCTGGCCCCCGGCGGCCAGCATGTCGCGAGCCTGTTCTGTCAGCAATTTGCACCCGTATTGCCAGAGGGGCGCAGCTGGGACGATGAACGCACCGCAGCAACAGAAGCGATACTGGACGTTGTCGAAAGCCATGCACCGGGCTTTCGCAAACTGATTCTCGGGCGGGTGGCACTGTCTCCGCTCGATCTGGAACGCAAATTCGGCCTGGTCGGTGGCGATATTTTTCATGGTCGCATGTCTCTCGACCAGCTTTGGACAGCGCGACCAGTGATCGGTTCCGCCAATTACAAGGGGCCGATCCAGCATCTCTATATGTGCGGCTCGGGGACCCATCCGGGCGGCGGCGTCACCGGCGCACCCGGCCATAATGCCGCCAAAATGATCCTGCGGGAGCGCGGTTTTCTGGGTCGATGGCTCGGCTGACGCTACGGCAGGCTAGTCAATTTAGCTGCCTATTGCACCCGCCCGCCGAGAGGGATAGCTTCCCCCACTTGGGATGGGAGACTCACTATGCGCAAATCACTGATGTTGGCAGCATGCACGGCTGCTCTGGCTTTATCTGGCTGTTCGAAAATCAACGAGGGTGACGATAGCGCCGCAGAGATTGCGAATACCGAATATCCCGAGCAGGTATTCTGGGGCGACACCCATCTCCACACCGACAACAGCATCGACGCATTCGGTTTCGGCAATAGACTGGACGCCGAGAACGCCCTGCGCTTTGCCCGCGGCGAGGAAGTCACCGCAACCAAAGGCGCCAAAGCCAAGCTGTCCCGACCACTCGATTTTCTGGTGATTGCCGACCATAGCGACGCAATGGGCGCCACCAAGGCAATCATGGAAGCGCCCCGCATCGCCTTGCTGACCAATAAATTCCTGCTCCGCTGGCACGATATGATGAACGAGAGCGACGAGGGCTCGTTGCGGGTGACGGCGGAGCTTATCGATGGCGCGGCAAAGGGCACATTGCCGGAATCGCTCACGGATCCGGAAGAATCGCGGGAACGCACGGCCGATCTCTGGGAAAAGCACGGCGAGACCGTCGACCAGTATAATGAACCCGGGAAGTTCACCGCTTTCATGGGCTTTGAATATACATCGATGCCGGATGGCGACAATCTCCACCGCGTCGTGATGTTCCGCGAAGGTCCGAAGAAAATGGGCGATACCATTCCCTATGGCGCTCTGGGTCTGCAAGATCCTGAAAAGCTCTGGGCCTATATGGCAGCCTATGAGAAAAATACCGGCGGCAAAGTGCTCGCCATTCCGCATAACAGCAATGTTTCGAACGGCCGGATGTTCGCGATGAACAAATTTGACGGCAGTCCGATTGATGCAGCTTATGTAAAAACCCGGGCGTTGCGCGAACCGATCGTCGAGGTCACGCAGATCAAGGGCGACAGCGAATCCCATCCGTTTCTGTCGCCCAATGACGAATTTGCCGATTTCGGTGTCGCTGGCTGGGACAAATGCAATCTGAGTTGCACAAGAGATATGCCGCCCGAAAGCTATGGCGGCAGCTATGTTCGCGAAGCGCTGAAACGCGGGTTGGAACTGACTCTTTCCGTAGGCGCCAACCCGTTCAAATTCGGCATGATCGGTTCAACCGACAGCCATACCTCGCTGGCAACGGCCGACGAGAATAATTTCTTCGGCAAGCACAGTGCCAACGAGGCCAATAACAAGCAGCGCGCACTGGAGCCCCAGAATCTCGGCACCCGCGAAGGACGGTTCGGCTGGCATTATCTTTCCAGCGGCTATGCCGCCGTGTGGGCGACCAGCAACACACGCGAAGCCATTTTCGATGCAATGATGCGTCGCGAAGTCTATGCAACAACCGGTCCGCGGATGCAGGTCCGGTTCTTTGGCGGCTTTGATTTTACCGCCGACGATGTCGCTGATCTGGTCAAGACCGGCTACTCCAAGGGCGTTCCGATGGGCGGAGACCTGACCGGCGGCGACGGCGAAGTCCCCAAATTCCTGATCAGCGCGCTGATGGACCCGGAGAGCGGCAGTCTCGACCGGATCCAGGTAATCAAGGGCTGGGTCGATGCTACAGGCAAAAGCCAGGAAAAAATCTACAATGTCAGCTGGAGCGATGCCGATACGCGCGAACTTGGTGCCAATGGCAAGCTGACTGCGGTACCCAATACGGTTGATCTGACCAAGGGCACCTGGGACAATGCCACCGGCGCTCCGGAGCTCGTTACCTTCTGGCAAGACCCCGATTTCGACGCCGACCAGAACGCCTTCTATTATGTGCGTGTGCTGGAAATCCCGACGCCGACATGGCCGGTTTATGATGCACTCAAATTCAAGCTGACCCTGCCCGGTGATGTGATCAAGGTCCAGCAGGAGCGCGCCTATAGCTCGCCGATCTGGTACACGCCGACGGCTTAGGCTCGCTGAACCAATCAGTCGGGGCCTGTCACTGGACGGGCCCCGCAATCCTTTGACTCGCTGCGGCTGAACTTAATGGGCTATCCGATATATGTTGCGTAAATTTATCAAAGAACCGCTGGTCCATTTTCTCGGTGGCGCGCTGCTTATCTTTGCTTTTTTCTGGGCTACCGGCAGTGACCGTGACCCGGCGGATTATGCGATCAATATCGATGATACGGATATTGCCCGGCTCGAGGCAGGGTGGGTGCAAAATTTCCGCAGGGCACCGACACAAGCGGAACTGGATAGCCTGATCGACCAGGAGATCGCCGAAGAAATCTATTATCGCGAAGCGTTGAGACTGGGGCTGGACAAGAATGACCCGGTGATCCGGCGGCGGCTGTTCACCAAGATGCGCTTCGTCGACAGCGAAGAGGCTGCAGACATCGAACCGGACGATGCGGTCTTGCAAGAGTGGATCGACAAGAATCCCGGAAAATATTCCCTGAGTCCGCTTTATGATTTCGAGCAAATATATCTCGGACAGATCAGTGTAGCCGACGCACGCGACCGGATCGAAAGGCTGAATGCGGGAGCGGACCCATCCACCTTGGCGCAATCTCTGTCCATGCCGGGGACGGTCGCAAGAGCCAGCACCGCAGAAATATCCAGTCAGTTTGGCGACCGTTTTGCAGATCAGTTGGAGAAGATGGAACCCGGGATATGGAACGGTCCCGTCGCCTCCGGCTTTGGCACGCACGCGGTCAAAATTTCCGCGAAGGCTCCTGGCCAGAAAGCAGCTCTGGACAATATCCGGCAACAGGTCCTCAATGACTGGCGTTCATCGCGGCAAGCCCGGCAGAAAGCAGAAGCGCTTGCCCGGTACAAGGCGCAATATGAAGTCACGGTGGCTGGTCGCCCATGAACCGCTGGTTAGCCGTCTTGTCGGTCTTTCTCGGGCTGGTCCTGTACCCGACCAACGCCAGCGCCGATGAGCTGCGCCCGGCCTATATCGAGATGACCGAACAATCGCCCGGCCAATGGTCGCTGCTGTGGAAGGCATCGACCAATTCGCGCCTGGGCCAGACCGGCGAGATCATAATTCCGGAAAATTGCGAGGTCGAAGGCGAACGCCAGCGCGAATATTCTGGCAGCAACATCCTAACCCGTCTCTCGCTGCGTTGCGACGGACCGGTGCAGGGACAGACAATCGGTCTGAAGGGTCTGGAACTGTCAACAACCGATGCGCTGGTTCGCATTGCCCCGATGGGCAGCGCCATGCAGACTGTGCGGCTAACCCCGGACCAGCCGTCCGCGACCCTGACCAAGCCATCCGTGATTTCCAATGTAGCTGCAACTTACACAATCATTGGCGTCGAACATATATTGCTAGGCTTCGATCATCTGTTCTTTGTGCTCGCTCTGGTGCTGCTGCTCAAGGGCGGCTGGCTGGTTGCCAAAACCGTCACTGCCTTTACGGTCGCCCATAGCATCACATTGGTGGGGACGACGCTCGGCTGGCTTTCACTGCCCTCGCAGCCGGTTGAAGCGGTCATCGCCCTTTCGATCATCTTTCTGGCCGTAGAAGTGGTGAAGGCGAAGCCCGATGACCGGCGGCTCTCGGAACGATTCCCGTGGATCGTAGCCTTTCTGTTCGGCTTGCTCCACGGCTTCGGCTTTGCTGGTGCCCTCGCCGAAATCGGTCTGCCGGAAGGAGATGTCCCGCTCGCCCTGCTGACCTTCAATCTCGGCGTCGAGATCGGCCAGCTGGCCATCGTCGCCATCGCCATGGCGATACTTTACGGCATCCGTAAACTGCGGGGCAATTGGTTGCACCCGGCAAAAACCGCCACGGCCTATGGCATCGGCATTATTGCAACCTACTGGTTTGTCGAGCGGATGATCGCCTGAACCGGGTCAATTTTTGGTTTCACCAAGCTGCGCTACCCGGAGTTCGATCTTTTTCATTTCGGCCAGCAGCGAGAGCAGGTTCATCCGGTCAAACATCCACATTTTCAGCAAGCCTACAGCCTGGAACAGCGCCAGAAATCCGGCGGACCACAGGATCGTCTCACGAATCTGCTCGGCCTGGAAAGCCTGCCAGCCGCAGTAAAGAGCGAACAGAAATAGGACGAAGGTGACCGCGGTGACCATGTAGGACCAGAAACGCATCGGCCCGCGCAATGTCGCGCCAAGCTGATCAAACAGCCCCCGGCCATTTTCCAGGTCGTCCAGAAAGGCCTTGTCATCTGCGGTCAGAGCCGCGCCCAATTGATCATCAAATTTTGTCATGTCATTCTCCTTCATCAAATTGAACATCGTCCAGCGCAGCTTTCAACTGACGCCGGGCATGGAAGAGTCGTGATTTGGCGGTACCCACCGGCACTGCCGTCACCACAGCGATTTCACCAATGGTCAAACCTTCACTGAAATAGAGCGTTGCGGCGGTCCGGTGGTCATCGCTGAGGCTGTCAAACGCCTGGGTGATTGTCACTCTGGCTTCACCAGCGGGCGGGACCACCGGATCGCTGACGCCCTCCCCGATCCAATGTCTTTGCCGTTGGTTTCGCCTGATCCTGTCGGTACATTTGTGGTGGAGGATCGTATAAGCCCAGGCAGGGAATCGTGCAGGGTCGCGCAAAGTCCGCCATCCGCGGCAGATGCCCGTCCAGGCTTCCTGAACCGCTACCCCGGCCTGTTCTTCATCGCGCAGCAACCGGCAAGCGGTTCGCATCAATCGCGGATACCAGCGAGCCGCCAGTCGTTCGCCTGCGCGACTGTCTCCAGCCTGCACACGCGCCAGCAGCAGCTCGTCATATATTCGCTCGGTTTCGCTGTAACGCTCGGACATGCTTTTGGCCTTTACTCCGATAGTCGGAGCAAAGCGCCAAAAGGTTCATGTGGCCAAAAATATCTTGGAAAAATTATCCAGCTGGCGGTCTGTGCGCGTCTTCCGACCAGTCCTGCCGAGCAGCCCATTCTTCGAGTGTTTCAAATTCGACTTCCGGCAGACGCTGCTGCATGAAGTCGGTGTCCACTTCAAAGGGCCTTGTCACGTTATTGTTGTTATATTCGTAGAAGGCGGTGATCCCGGCGGCCATGGATTCGCGATTTTCCGGTGCTACATCATCGCCAAAGGCCTTGACCAGATAGTCTCCAAATTCCTTTGGCGTGCAGGGATCATATTTGATCTCATGGCCGAATACACGTGACAGGATTTCGGCAACTTCCGGGGGTTTGATGCGCTGCGGCCCACCAATATTGAGCCAGGAACCTTCAAAGTCCGGACGGTCCATCGCGGCAACCATGCATTTGCCGACATCATCCAGACTGATCCAGTTTGCTTCCAGAGTTGCATTGTGCGGATAGACATAGCGTTTTTCGTCCATAATGAACGGCCGCGCCCAATTGGTCAGTAGATTGTCCATGAACAATACCGAGCCAAATACAGTCGCGGGCATGCCGGAACGGAAAATCTCGTTCAGCGCAATCGTGTTATTGCCATAAGTGAATGGGTCACCGGGACGCTCCGGAATCCAGCTCGATGTATTCCAGACAAAACGCTCGGTGCCGGCCTCCTTGGCGGCGGCGGCTACACGCCCCACCATAGAGGCGCGATCTTCCCGCGTCTGCAACGGGTGCGTATAGAAAACGGCATCAGAACCCTCAAAAGCCGGGATCCACGTGGATTCATCGGCGAGGTCGATTTTCCGGCATTCATCGGCAACATTGGAGCCGCCCAAATTTGGCGTTTCACTGCGTGACAGGGCACGAACCTTGTGACCCGCTGCTGCCAATTGCCGTATTTGTGCAAGACCTTGCCGACCGGTTGCACCCACGACTGATACCAATGCCATGATTCTCTCTCCTTTTGCGTTTGTAGCAACGCTAGAGGCGAATATGCAGAGCCCCAATGCTCCATTTTGTCAGGACATTTTTGTTAGGGCCGGTTTTGCTGGAGGATGCTCAGGAAGTCTGTTCGGTCAGCATCGCCTGCCAGCGCTGCATACCCGAAATCC
Source organism: uncultured Sphingorhabdus sp. (assembly GCA_963974765.1). Classification (GTDB taxonomy): domain Bacteria; phylum Pseudomonadota; class Alphaproteobacteria; order Sphingomonadales; family Sphingomonadaceae; genus Parasphingorhabdus. Next base: position 719,237 of record CAXBEI010000001.1, on the reverse strand, counting down.
AGCGTTCCGGATCGGCCCCCTTCTGCCTGACATAATCGCCCACCTTGGGATGCGGAAGGATCAGGAAACGCTCGTCGCCGATCGCCTCGACGCAAATATCGGCAACATGCTCCGGCGTCACGATCCCGTCCTTGGCAACAGTGGATGTGTCGACACCGGCAATCATCGGCGTATCAACGCCTTGCGGACAGAGAACCGATACTTTCAGTCCTTCTGCGCCGTGGGTAATCGCCAGCCATTCGGCGAAACTGACCGCGGCATGTTTTGTCACGGAATAAGGCGCGGAACCGATCTGCGCCAGAAGCCCGGCTGCCGAGGCGGTGTTGAGCAGATAGCCACCACCGCGCTCCAGCATCTTGGGCACCAATATCCGCGCGACACGGATATGGGCCAATACATTGATGTCCCAGATATTCTGCCAGTCCGCATCATCCACTTCGACTCCGCCGCCGGTGATGATTCCGGCATTGGAGACGAACAGATCGATCGGGCCGATATCGGCTTCAACTGTTTCGATAAGATTGTTGATATCCGTGGCCAGTGACACATCGGTTTTGATCGCCACCCCGCCAATTTCGTCTGCGACTGCCTGCGCGCCGGCGAGATCACGATCCGCGCAGATGACTTTCTTTGCCCCTTCCGCTGCAAACCTGCGAGCCATTGCCGCCCCGATACCGCTTGCGCCCCCGGTGATGACGACAATCTTGTCTTTCAATATCATTTTGATCTTGTCCCGCTTGAATAAATTAATCACTCGCTTAAAGATGCGGAGCGGTTAGAACAAGGACAAGATTATCCGCGGGCAGAAGCCCGCCCAACAGTCTAGCCCGAAACAAAGGAGAGAAAAATGTACAGTCACATGATGGTCGGATCGAACGATATGGACCGGTCGAAGAAATTCTATGATGCGTTGTTCGCAAGCGTTGGTGGCCCGGAAGCCATGGTCGATCCAAAGGGTCGTTTGATGTATATCCATAACGGCAGCATATTCATGGTCACGCCACCGATCGACGGCAAGGATGCCACCTGCGGCAACGGCATGACGGTCGGATTTGCCATGGAAAACCCCGAACAGGCCGATGCCTGGCACAAAGCTGGCGTAGCAGCCGGTGGCACTGCGATCGAAGACCCTCCTGGAGTCCGGGACAATCCCGGCATGAAACTCTATCTCGCTTATTTGCGTGATCCAGATGGCAACAAGCTCTGCGCCCTGCACCAGATGGGCTGAAGCATATGCCGAACAAGAGCATCCGCATCGGCGGCGCGAGCGGCTTTTGGGGCGAAAGCGCCATGGCCACTCCGCAGCTGCTCGGTGCGGGTGTGGATTATCTCGTCTATGATTATCTAGCCGAGATCACCATGTCGATCATGGCGCGGGCGCATGCCAAGAATCCGGCAGCGGGCTTTGCCGGCGACTTCATCAGTGCGGTCCTGAAACCCCATGCCAAGGCGATTGCCGCGCAAGGGGTGAAGGTCATTGCGAATGCAGGCGGCGTCAATCCGGCGTCCTGCGCCGAGGCAGCGTGCACCCTGATCAAGGAGCTGGGCCTGGACCTCAAGGTTGCGGTCATTACCGGCGACAATCTGCTGAGTGAACTGGATGCGATTGCAGCCAGCGCGCCAACCGAGATGTTCACCGGCGCGGCTTTTCCGGCCAAGGAAAAAATCGCCAGCATCAACGCCTATCTCGGCGCCTTCCCGATAGCGCGCGCGCTTGCAGAGGGCGCGGATATCGTCATCACCGGCCGCTGCGTTGACAGCGCGGTGACGCTTGGTGCCTGCATTCACGAATTCGGCTGGACCGCAAGCGACCATGATCTTCTCGCCAGCGGCAGTCTGGCGGGCCATTTGCTGGAATGCGGGCCGCAAGCCACCGGCGGTAATTATACCGACTGGGAAGACGCCGGTGACATATCCAGTATCGGCTATCCGATCGGTGATGTTTCGGCGGACGGATCGTTCACCGTCAGCAAGCCCGAAGGCACCGGCGGCTGTGTGACGGTCGGCACCGTCTCCGAACAGATGCTCTATGAAATCGGGGATCCGCAAGCCTATATGCTGCCCGACGTGGTGTGCGATTTCTCCGATGTCAAAATCACCCAGACCGGGCCGGACATGGTCCGCGTTTCGCCTGCAAAAGGCTATCCTGCACCGGACTATTACAAGACCTGCCTGACCTATGGCGAAGGCTATCGCGGCGGGACCTATGTCAGTTTCTACGGCTTTGACGCCGCCCGGAAGGCGCAGAAATTCTGCGATAATGTTTTCGTTCGCGCCAACAAAATCCTGCGCGGTCACAATCTCGGTGACTATAGCGAAACCAGTGTCGAACTGATCGGTGCAGAGAGCCAGTTTGGCGATTATACGTCCGGCCATGAACCGCGCGAAGTGGTCGCCAAAATCGCCGCTAAGCATAGCGAAGCGGCGGCTATCGGCATATTGCTTCGCGAGCTGACCGGCCTGGGGCTAGCGACGCCACCGGGGCTGGGCAGCTTTTCCGGCGCACGCGCAAAGCCATCGCCCATAGTAAGGCTGTTTTCCTATCTTACGCCGAAAGAGGCCGTGACCATCGACATCGACATCGACGGCAAGAAAATCGCGTTTCACGATGCCGAAGGAGCGCCTTTCGATCCGGCTGCCATCACACGCCCGCAACCGCCGCAAACCCCGGACGAACCGGATACATCAGTCACAGTATCGCTGGTGCAGCTGGCCTGGGCGCGTTCCGGTGACAAGGGCAACAAGGCCAATATCGGCGTGATCGCGCGCGATCCGGCCTGGCTTCCCTATATCTGGGCAGCGCTGACGCCGGACTCGGTCGCCAAGCGCTTCGCCCACTTTATCGAGGGTGGCGCGAGTGCCGCAAAAGTCGACAAATATTATCTGCCCGGCGCTCATGCGATCAACTTTCTGATCGACGCAGTGCTTGGCGGCGGCGGTGTCGCGAGCATCAGAAATGACGCCCAAGGCAAAGGCTATGGTCAGATATTGCTCGCTCATCCGGTTACTATACCGGCTGCGCTGGCGGACAAACTGGACGATCAATAAGGAATATCTCGATGATGCAGGAAGCCCAAGATTTCAAAGACGAGAGCGACACGCTCGCAGCCGTGCTCGCCGATGCAGGTGACGATGTCTTTGCCACCGTCACCCAGTTCAAGGGCTGGACCATCGAGGATGTCATCGGCCACCTCCATATCTGGAACGCAGCCGCGCTGATGACGCTCGAGGATCCGGATGCTTTCAAGCAATTCCTTCGTGAAATGATGGGCGCGTTCAAGACCGGCAAGGGTCATGTCGATGTGCAATATGAATGGCTGGACCAGCATGCCGGCGGAATTCGTGGCAAGGCCCTGTTCGATGCCTATTGCGACTATTATCCAAAGCTCGCTGCCGCTTATGGCGAGGCCGACCCCGAACTTCGCGTCGCCTGGGCCGGGCCGGACATGACCACAAGATCAAAGATCATCGCCCGCCAGATGGAAACATGGTCGCACGGGCAGGAGATATTCGACATATTGGGGCAGGACCGCCAGGACGGTGACCGCATCCGCAATATCGCCCATCTCGGCGTTACCACTTATGGCTGGACCTTCCGCAACCGGCGTCAGGAACCGCCTGCACCAAAGCCGTTCGTCCAGCTGACCGCGCCATCGGGTGCCGTCTGGGAGTGGAATGACCCGCAGGAAGATAATGTTGTACGCGGCAGCGCGGTTGAGTTTTCCCAAGTCGTGACCCAGACCCGCAATATCCACGACACTTCGCTCGAGACGGTCGGTGACACCGCCCGCCAGTGGATGGAAATCGCCCAATGCTTTGCTGGTGGACCGGAAACCCCGCCGGCCAAGGGAACACGGAGTGCCGTAACTAGCTGAATGGAGGAGATGATGACCACCAGCGACCGCATAGCCGCCCTCGCCTCGTTCTTTTCCTGCTCGCCGGAAGAAGCCGGGCGAGTGGATGCCGCAACCCGGCTGGTACATTATCGCCACAAGGATATCCTCGCCCATCAGGGCGATCTCGGTGCGAAACTCTGGATCGTGCTGGAAGGCCGGGCCCAGCTGCAAATCATCGGCATGGATGGCCAGACCAAATTGCTCGCCGCTCACGGGCCCGGCGAATTATTCGGCGCTTTCCCGCACGAGCGGATCGTGATCTCCGATGTCGTGGCGCAGACCCGGCTGTCCGCTCTCGAAATTCCCACGGCAAAGATGACTGCCCTATTGCAGGAGGAAGCCCGCATCGGCAGCGGCCTGTCGAAAATATTGGGGCGGCAATATAATGCGGTACTCGACCGGATGGCGGCGCGCATCACCCTCACCGCCAATGGCCGGGTCTATGCCGAATTGCTGCACGAAGCGGGCGAGGAGGGCCGGATAGCGCCACCACCGGTGATCGCGGCGCTGGCTTTATCCGCCCAGACCACGCGCGAGACCGGATCGCGGGCGATCAATGCGCTGGAACGCCGCGGAATCATCCGGCGCGACGACGAGCGGCTGGAGATCCTGTCGCGCGGGCTGCTTGAGGAACTGGTGGTCTGAACCGCTACCGCTCAGACCAGCGACCATAGAGGCACTGGGCCGTGCGCGGTCTGCAATTCACCGATCTCCTCGACCGCATGTCTGCCCGGTTCAAGCGTCAAAACCATCGCGGATTTATAGTCGGTCAGAACCGCTCCCCCGCTGGATGCGCGCGCCATATCACCGGCCTGCTCGAGCAGCGAGGCTGCGGGCCTGTGCGGGTCCATGATATCGATCAGCAAGCTGATCCGGCTGTCGGGATTATGCTGCAACAGCGACCGGCTGATCGATAGCAGTTCCGCAATATTGGTCGATATCCGATATCGGGCATCCCCGGCAGCTTGAAACGCACGGGCAGCTTCTTGAAGCTGTGACAGCGCATCCCGATCAAGACCATCCGCCCAGAGAATTGCGGCAATCTCTCTTCTCTCCTCGCCCGAGGGCGCGGTGAACGATTGGTGATCCGCCTTGCGGGCAACGGATATGGCAAATTGATCATGACCGCTATCGGCCCAGACCAGATGCTGGCGGCGCGGTTCGTCGCCCCTGCCGGTGATCGTGAGCGCCTTGGGCCGGCTCTTCAGCACCCCGGCATTGCGGACGCATTGGCCCATGGCCACCAGATCGGCCAGTTCCACGGCGACCGCAAGCGACCGCTCGTCCTCATCGGGCAATTCGGTCAGCACATCCAGCGTCGCCGCTACCTCGGCCAGCGCATCAAAACGGGCAAGCCAATGATCCCCAAAAGGCGCAACCGACAATTCGCGAAAGCGGTCCACCGGATATGGCAATATCACATGAAGCTCCGCGCCCGCCCGGTGCAGCGCCTCGGCGATCAATATGTCCGCTCCCGCCGCCAGCGCCCCAAAGCCAAAACCCGGACGTTCCCGCGCGATGATCGCGTCGATATCCTGCCGGATTGTCACATCCGCCTCATCCAGCCCGATGATACCGCTGAAATAGAAGCTAGGCGGCGGGCGGTGCCGGTCGAGCCAAGCGGCGTCCTTGCCCTGCTCGGCCAGAATCAATTCAAACTGGCCAATGGTCGCGGCATGATCTTCCCAAGCCCGGGGCAGTTTCGCGATCCCGTCAGCCAGCGCCGCGCGCGCACCGGTGTCATCCCCCAGCAACAACAAAGCCTCCGCCCGGGTGGCGGCCCGCCAATAGGCATTTTCGCCTTGTTCCGGATCGCTCTCAAGCAACTCGAGGGTCTCCTGCGCAAGCGAACGAGCCCGTTCCGGCTTGCCACCCAACAGCGCCAGCGCCGCGGCATTGATTAGCGGATAACTATCCCGCTCCAGCGCCGCAGCCGCCGCATAAGCCTCCGCCGCTTCGCCATAAAGCTTGGCGCGGTCAGCCCCGTCGGAAGCCTTCGCCTGATCTTTGAGCAGACGGCCTTTTAGGGTGAGCGCCTTCGGATCATCAAGGCGCGCATCCCAGCCGGAAGACTGAAACAAGGCCCATGCCCGCGCGGGGTTGCCGGCGCGAGCGATAGAGAGGATTTGGTAAAGGGGCGTCATTGCCTCTCGTTTGGCCTTATCCACTACCGGCACCACCAGGATGGCCTGTGTCCCCTGATCCTGTCACGATGACATCCGCACTTGCAGTAATCTTCTTGCCCAATTTGGTGTTGAACCGGAAACGGTGGACAAAGTGCTCGACCATCCCTTGGCTGGACGCTTCTTCTCCCTCGTAAAGGAAACTTGCCCAATTACACGCTGGATAAGTGTCAGCGCTATCGCTTGGAGTGATAATTTCTAGGGCGTCTCCATCAAGTCTGTACAGACGACAGTCAGAATAAATGCCTGTGTGCGTAGATTCAAAGGGAGGCTCGACGGTCGAGAATGCGTCATTTCGGACATCCCAGTGGAAAAGAATAAAGGTTTTATTCTTCGTAGACTCGATCGAGAACGGAACCAGATCGCGGCCCGGCCTACGCACAACATTTTTCCGAGGAATGCGCCAATATTGAACACGCTTTGTCATGATTTCTCGAACAAGCTCACCTAGCTCCTGCTCATTCCTGCGCCTTTTCGATTCCGCAGTTTTTTTGTAACCGATCGCGGAGTCATCTGAATTACCCAGTTTCGCAACTTGAAAAAAAACGAAATGGTCAACCTCAAGTTTGCTTTGATCAAGCATCGCGTTCTCATGTTGGACAGATCCCATAACTTTTCTCCTAATTTGTGTTCAATTTTTGAATTCGACTACGCGATAATTTCCAGCGTAAGTTTTGAGGATCGTGCCTGATCAACTGCTCAATCATCTTGGAGGCAGATTGCGCAACTTTCTCGGCTTCCTCAAAACGAGAATGATCAAGCAGGAATTCTGCATATACCATCTGAGTTCTGACCCATTGATCGCGAACCTGCGTATTTTTGGGATCGTCATGATAAGCCTTTTCGACGATACGCACCTGCATCTCTCTGTGGTGTTCCCCGAGTTCCTGCATATTGTTTGCAAAATAGGCGTCCGACAGCCAAGCATGCCGATTTGCGAGATCCGACAAAGCCTGTTTGTCCTGCGGATCCAGTTCGACCAGTTTGATGATGTGGTGGTATGCGGTCGCGCAGTAATCCAGAGACAATTTCGCTTCTGCTCCGGATGCGAGATTTTCCGCGCACAGGTTGCCATAAGAATAACCGGCATGCCTTAACCATTCAGGCTTGATCTTTCTGCGCGTCATCAATTGATCAACTAAATTCTTATTACGCACATATCGGGATTTCGATTCAGCGTAATTTTTTTTCCAGTAAGCGGCCAACCCGAGCCAGTTTTCACTTTGGGCATGGGCAAAAATGCGATTAGGATTATTCGGTTCTCGCGCCAACAACGCCTCTGTTACCCGATGCGCTTCATTGAATTTCGCTGATGCCAGGTCAAAATTTTTCCGCTTCTCGTCATCCTCGCCCATCGCGTGTAAGATCCGCGCGCGCCGCTCCAGGCTTTCGGCGGGCATGCCGGACAGGTCGCCCTGCTCCTCGTAATAGTCCATCGCCCGTTCGTTGACCTTGGTCATCACGTCGAGCCGGCCGACACCCTTCAATTCGCTGCGCAAATCGGTCAGCATATATTCGACCAGCCCCTCGGCTTCGGCCTGCTGGTGCTGCGCTTCGTTGCGCGACTGAAGTGCGAATATTGTCATCCCGATCATGGCTAGCAGCGCCACCAGCGCGCCGCCCGTGACGGCCATCACGCGGCGGATGCGGCGGGTGGCGTCGCGCTGGACCAGCGCGTCGAGCGGGACACCGGCAATGCCCGCGACAATCTTCAGAAAGCCCAGCCGCCAGCCGTCACCTTCTTTGCGCAAGTCCGCCGCTAGAGGTTCTGCGCCGTCCCGTAATGCGGTGGGGAAAGCCTCTTCCGGCTCGCCGCGCACCAGGGCCGCCAGCACCGGTCGCCCCGGATGCAGCGCGCGGAACAGCTCGATTTCACGGGCAACCCATATCGATGCCTGGGCGTCAGGCGAGCAGATCACCACCAGCACCTGCGACCCGGCCAGCGCCTGCTTCACCGATTCCGACAGATCCTCCGCCGCGGGCAAGTCTTCGCGATCACGGAAAATCCGTCCCATGCGACCATTGTCCGGATCATCGGTCGCACGATCCCGCAAATGGTGCGGCAGCCGGTAGGTTTCGATTTTCCTGTGGAGCTTTTGCGCGATCGCGGCATCGGCATGGCTGTAACTGACGAAGGCGCGAAAATGCACCGCTTGCGGATCAGATTTCTCTGCGTCTCCCAATTTTGCCCCGCGATCGAATGTTCAGACGACATTTGCCCGATAGCTTCAGTTCAAAGGGTATCGCGATTCCCGATCACTGTCACGGATTAAAATTCGAGTCGGATTTCCCCGTACACTTGGTCAGATTCCTGAGCGAAGAAACGCCAACCCGGGCATTCGGGAAAAACGATTATGCGCGTCCGACAACAGACAGTTTGGCGCCAAGACAGACTCACACCGTACGCAGCTGGTCCGCCCCGATCGCGACTTTTGTTTTGGCGCCCATGATCTCCATCAGGACCCAGACGCGCCTGTCGGGCGTGATCTTGACGACTTCCGCCGCAAAATTGGCAAAGGGCCCCTTGGTCAGGGTAACCTGGTCTCCAGGCTGCAGTATTTTGGGCGGGAGCAATTTGCCGCTGTCATCACAACTCAGCATTAGCTGCGCCATGAGATCTGGCGGCACTGCTGCGGGCTTTTCGCCAAAATTTACCAGCCGTGTGACACCATAAGTCGACTTCACTCTCCGCCACAGCCCGTAGGCGACATCAAAAGCCACGAATATATAACCGGGGAATAGTGGCTGTCTGGTGGTGATGAACTTGCCGTTATGCTGCCGCGTTTGCTCTTCCATGGGCAGAAAGGTCCTAAAGCCCTGCCGCTGGAGGTTTTTGTCTGCGATATTGGCACAGTTCGGTTTTAGCTGCGCCAGAAACCAGCTGATCTCGCGATCATGGCATGCCATTTCAAACCTCCTACGCTCTTGCGTTTCACCTATCGCTCAAGCTCCACCAGATGCAAGTGAGCTTTTCCAAAAATGATGTGATAATTCAATGACGACCGTGTCTCAGACGGAGCGACCGCTCGATCAGACGGCCTGCTGCAGAAGCACGGTTCAAGCTTGTGCGGGCCGGGCGGCTCCGTTATGCAATCTCCCGTTTCAACAGGCGGTTGACTGTGTTTCGGGCAATATTGGCCATATCCGAAACCGGGCCGTCGACAAAGATGGTCTTGCGTTCGGTTAAGCACGCCATAGCGAGGGCCATGGCCCCGGATGTTTTCACTTTAAGACTTGTTAGCAAGCGCAGCAATATGCTATCGTTCAAAAATGAACGGTGTAGATTCCATTCTATTCCTCGAGTTTTTGAATCGCTGGGCGCCGGTGGGCCGGCCTAGTGCGGTAGCCTGAGAAAAATCAGCCTGATTATATGACAAACAAACGCAGCAAGCTTCAGGAAGACACACGCTTTCGGGTTCTTCGTCTTCTCGACGACAATCCCGAAATGTCTCAGCGGGAAATGGCGAAGGCCGTCGGGGTCAGCGTTGGAGCCATGCACTATGTGCTCAATGCGTTGATAGAAAAAGGTCTGGTAAAGCTCGGGAATTTCACCGCCGCAGAAGACAAGCGCCGCTATGCTTACAAGCTGACTCTGCAGGGGATTTCCGAAAAAGCGGCGATGACGCGGCGGTTTTTGTTGCGGAAAATTGAAGAACATGACGCTCTCAAAGCCGAAATAGACAGCCTCACCGCAGAGCTTCCCGAGGCTCAATTGCCCCAATCTGGCGATGGTCTCAAAAGCGAATGACCGGGCGTCACGAAATTGCCACTCGCACCGTTTATCCGGAAAACGATTGCCCGCGATCACATAAATCGCTCTATCGCCTAGTTTTTCGAACTCCGCGCAACAAGAATATTGGCGCAACGGCCGAGAGCTGGCGCGCAGAAACCGCATTTGAACATTTAGTAAAGGGAACTATCGGACAATGAAAATTGCAATGATCGGCACGGGTTATGTGGGACTTGTCTCGGGTGTGTGTTTTTCGGATTTCGGCCATGATGTGATCTGCGTCGACAAACTGCCCGAGAAAATCGCCCAGCTGGAACGCGGCGAAGTTCCGATTTACGAGCCCGGACTGGACGCTGTCATGGAGCGTAACGTGGCGGCTGGCCGGTTGAGTTTCACGACGGATCTGGCTGCAGCGGTCGATGGCGCGGACGCGGTGTTCATCGCCGTCGGAACGCCGACACGGCGCGGTGACGGGCATGCAGACCTGACCTATGTCATGGCTGCCGCCGAGGATATCGCCGAGGCTCTGACCGGATATGCGGTGGTGGTGACCAAATCGACAGTGCCCGTGGGCACCAATCGCAAGGTCGAGGCGGTAATCCGCGCTGCCAATCCGGAGGCCCAGTTTGACGTCGCTTCGAACCCCGAATTCCTGCGCGAAGGCGCCGCGATTGATGATTTCATGAAACCCGATCGCGTGGTCGTGGGCGTCGAGAGCGACCGCGCGAAGGCAGTCATGGGTGACATTTACCGCCCGCTTTTCCTGCGCGAGTTTCCGGTCGTCTATACGGATCTGGAATCGGCCGAGATGATCAAATATGCGGCCAATGCCTTTCTGGCTACGAAGATCAGCTTCATCAACGAAATTGCCGCGCTCTGCGAGCGGGTCGGCGCAGACGTCAAGTCTGTCGCCAAGGGCATCGGACTGGATGGCCGGATCGGCAACAAATTCCTGCATGCCGGACCGGGCTATGGCGGCTCCTGTTTTCCCAAGGACACCAGCGCGCTGGCACGGATCGGTCAGGAACATGGCGTTCCCCAGCGCATTACCGAGACGGTGATCGAGGTCAACGAAGCGATCAAACGCCGGATGATCGACAAGCTGCTCGACCTGTGCGGCGGGTCAGTCAACGGCAAGACGATTGCTGTTATGGGGGTCACTTTCAAACCCGAGACCGACGATATGCGCGATGCCCCATCCCTGACCATCGTCCCGGCGCTGGTGGGTGGCGGCGCCAACGTCCGCGTCTGCGATCCCCAGGGATTGCGCGAAGGCAAGACGCTTCTGCCGGGCGTGACCTGGGTCGACGACGCCTATGAGGCAGCAACCGACGCGGATATCGTGGTCATTCTGACCGAGTGGAACGAATTTCGTGCGCTCGACCTTGCGCGCCTCGCCGGTGGCATGACCGCTCCGGTCATGGCCGATCTGCGCAATGTCTATGATCGCGAGTCGGTTCTGGCGGCCGGGTTCACCCAATATGTCGGAGTCGGACGATGAGAACTGCCTTTATAACGGGGACTGGCGGGTTCATCGGCTTTCATCTGGCCGAACTGCTACTCCAGGAGGGCTGGACCGTCGCCGGCTATGACGGGATGACCGACTATTACGACGTTCGTCTGAAAGAACGCCGGATCGAGTTGCTGAGCCAGCATCCGAAATTCTCGTTCACTCGGGCCATGCTGGAAGATAATGACACGCTGCAGGCCGCCGTCGCAAAAGCCGCGCCCGATATCATCGTCCATCTCGCGGCCCAGGCAGGGGTCCGGTACAGTCTGGAAAATCCGCGCGCCTATATCGACGCCAATATCGTCGGTACCTTCAACGTCATGGAAGCCGCGCGCGCGGTACCGGTGCAGCATCTGCTTATGGCCTCTACCAGTTCAGCTTATGGCGCCAATACCGAAATGCCCTTCGCCGAGACACAGAAAGCCGACACGCCGCTGACCATCTATGCCGCGACCAAGAAAGCGAACGAGGCGATGGGCCATTCCTATGCCCATATCTACGGCATGCCGACGACCATGTTCCGCTTCTTCACGGTCTACGGCCCCTGGGGTCGGCCGGACATGGCGTTGTTCAAATTCACCAAGGGGATATTGGAAGGCACGCCGATCGACATTTACAATAATGGCGAGATGTGGCGTGACTTTACCTATGTCACGGACCTCGTGCGCGGTATCCGGCTGCTGATCGACGCCGTCCCGGCCGGTCCGGAAACCGCCGTCGAAGGTGACAGCCTGTCGCCGGCAGCACCGTTCCGGGTGGTCAATATCGGCAATTCCGACAAGATCCGTCTGCTCGATTTCGTGGAAGCGATCGAGGATGAACTGGGCAAAAAGGCGATCCGCAATTACATGCCGATGCAGACCGGGGATGTGCCCGCCACCTGGGCGGACGCCGGGGTGTTGCAGCAGCTGACCGGTTACCGTCCGGATACCGGCTTTCGCGAGGGCGTCGCGGAATTTGTGCGCTGGTACCGTGAATATTACGGAGACTGAGCATGCACCTGGGCCCCATCACTATCGAACGCAAGCATCTGGACCGGGTCTGGAACTATCTCAGGACGGCGAAGTGGACGAACGTGCTCGCGAACCGGCAGGCACAAAACCGGCATCCTGACGTAAAAATATTCATTATAGGCCCCAACCGATGCGCGACCACCTCGTTTCACCGCTTCTTTCATCGAAACGGCTTGCGTGCGCTCCATTGTCGCATTGGCTCGATGTATCTGGCCAAGGAGATTCGCGACCGACTTGGGGACGACGAAGCGCTCAAGGCGTTTCTGTCCCAGTGGACTGTGTTTTCTGATTTCGTTTACCTCACGAATGAGGAGCATTACGAAGCTCACGGTCTTTATGAAACTTATGCGCGGCTGTTCCCGGAAGCATATTTCATTCTGAACGACCGCGATGTCGAGCGCTGGATCGCCTCTCGGCTGAGCTTCAAGGACGACTTTCTGGAACGCTATCTGTCGGTGCACGGTGGGACTGCAGAAGACGCGGAAGCGCGTTGGCGCGAAGAATTTTCGCAACACCGTGAAGCCGCGCTTGCATTCTTTGCTGGCAATCCACGATTCGCTCACGTGCAGATCGGCCAGCAAACGCAGGCCGGTAACATTATCGATCCAGCGATCGAAATGATACGCCCGCATTTCAAATTGGATGCCAGCCTGTGGGAATCTTCGAACGCCTCGCCACAGGGAAGGGACTGATGGGCGTCAGCATGTTTGATTCCCGTTATAGACTGCGTTCGGCTGCAACAGTTTTAGATCTTGTAATCGTTTGAGAGTGCCATTTTGATCCTAAGTTACGAACATCGGTATATTTTCATGCATTGCCGCAAGACAGCAGGCAGTTCGATTGCCGTATCTCTTGCGCGCGATCTGGGTCAGAAGGACATTTTCCTTGGCGGTATTGAAGAAGCCATGAATCTGGGGATCAGTCCACCGCAACGCATGGTTTCGGCCGCGTTTCGCCAAAATCCCATCGATCTTCTGGTGAACAGAGCCAAAGGCAAAGGGCAATATGCCGCTTCTGTTTCGAAGCAAGCGAAGAGATATTTCTCCCGGACTATAGGAAGCAAACCGCAGCATGTGAACGCTCACGCCATGCGAGCGGCATTTCCGGATGAGTGGAGCACGTTCTTCAAGTTCTGTGTGGTTCGCAACCCCTATGATCTTGTTGTTTCTGATTACTATTGGCGCACCAGTAACGTATCCAACCCGCCATCGTTCGAAAGCTACATGCAGGCGCTTGAACGTGGTGATTCGCTTGGTGGGATTGTGCCCGTCGGCATACACTCAAACTGGCAGATCTACACGATTGACGATGAAGTAGCCGTAGATGCGGTCTACCGCTATGAGCAGCTGCCGCACGCATTGCAGAGGGGACTCGAGGAGGCAAAAATACCGTTTGAAGGTATTATAACGAGAGCAAAATCATCACAACGCTTGGCCCGCTCAAAAAACTATACCGAGTTTCACACCCCGTTGACCCGCGATATTGTGGAAAGGCTTTACGAGAAAGAAATTGTGGCTTTCGGATATAGGTTCGGCGATTGATCATGTCAGATTATTACCAGATCAAACTAGCCCCAACATTCGCGATTAACCCCCTTGGCTTGACCAAGACGGGTTCCAGCAGGGCAGAAGAAGTGATTGGTAGCGTACATAACGCTGAAACCTTCCCAGTCGAGGCTTCCTGAAATGATCTCCGTGATTATTCCGACCTGCGATCGTCCGGCGGCGTTCCTGCATACGGCCATTGAATCAGCAATGGTACAGAGCCATCCACCACATGAAGTAATCGTAGTCGACAATTGCACCATTGACATCAATCGCGAAGCCTTGCCCGACGATGTAACGGTTTATCGCTTGCCGCAACGCGTCGGCCCGTCCCGCGCGCGTAATTTTGGCGCAACAATGGCCAGTGGAACACATTTTGCTTTTCTGGATGATGATGATTGGTGGGACGGTGATTTTCTGCGCGAAACCTGGGTGGCCCTGCATGCCGAGGAAGCGCGTTGTGCCTGTGGTCGCCTGGACGTTTACCGGGAGAACCGGATTGCGCCCTTCAAATGTACCACCCCGGAAACCTTGACCATACCGGTATTGCTTCGGCGCAACCCAGGGACTACCGGGACAAACCTTCTTATCGAGAAAACGCTGTTCTGGGATGTGGGCGGATTTGACGAACAACTGCGAACATCTGAGGACAAAGCCCTGGTACTGGAAATTTTAAATGCTGACGAAAGGATTGCGATAGCGCCTGATGCCGTCGCGATCATGCGTGATCATGGAGGCGTACGGGCAAGTCAAGCCCGGCATTACAAGCTTCTGTTCAGCTGGAAATATCGTAGCCTTATCGGATATAGAGGCCTGTTCGGAGAATTATTCCGCCTTCTGAACCCAAGGTTGCTTAAAAGATTGGCTCGCAAAGCAAACCGGATCCGGAGGGCGCGATGCGTGTGATCTTCCATATCGGATCGCCCAAAGCAGGATCGACCAGCTTGCAGGTTGCGCTGGCTGCTAATCGTGACTCGCTGGCAGAACAGGGCACCCTGTATCCTGCAATCGGACGCGCTGCGCATCACACGGATCTTGCGTCCGGCCTCCACAGCCCGGAGGCGATGCGTGACATCGACCTGCGGCGCAACGGGAACGATCCACGCGCCGTGGTGCGCAGGACGCAGGCGGCGTGGCAATCGATTGCCGATCAGGTCGCGAAGCACAGACCCGAGACGCTGATCCTGTCGGCCGAGAATTTCATGTCGATCGACGATTTTGAGACGTTGCGGGAATGGCTGGAGCGCATAGCGCCTGGTGCGCAGACGACATCAATCGCTTATCTACGGGCGCCGGTACCCAACCACGAATCCAAGATCTCACAACGGCTGGGGCGGACGTGGCAGGTGCGTTTACCCAGCCTGTTGCCATGGCATGCGCGACTGATGCGCTGGAAGGATATTGGCGCGGTACATGTGCGCGACCTTGCGGCAGTAGGCGATGTCCGCACGGATTTCATTGAGACTGTGCGGCAGGGGCTTGCATCAACGGTTCTGATGCCAGGGCGGAACGCCAATGTGAGCTTGACCGGCGAGAGTTGCATCGCGTTACAGGCGGCGATGATAAATGGCGAAAATGGGGACGCCGCTACATATACTGAACGGTCCCGTGCCTGGCGAGAACGCCTCGCGAAGGCCGAAACGACACTCGGTGGATCGTTTACGCTACGCCGGGTTTCGGTCAATCCGGCAGTGCGCTGGCTGATACTGGACGCATGGCACGAAGAAGCATTGGCTTTGCGCGAGGACTTCGATTTGTTGTTCGACGAACCGGCGCTTTATGATCGGGCAGAAATAGATCGGGGGCTTGCAGACACCGGAGCCCGAGAGCGCGCATTTGCCGAGACAGACCCCTTGTCCCGCTTTCTTGACAATGATCAGGAAGCGGCGCTTTGGCTTTTGGCGCATGCCGCCGAACAAGGGAGCGCCTCCCGGCAGTCCGCCGTGCTGACCAAGATGAAAGGGACGCTGAAAAGAATCGTCCGGAAGGGGTTCCGATGAGCCCAAGAAACTTTTGTCGTACCGATGTCCTGGAAAGCGCGCTTGACCATGAGTAATCTGAATACCGTGACCATGATCATCCGGACGGTCGGAGAGCGTACCGAAGAAGCGTGCCGGGCGTCCATTCGCGCGCAGGGTGTCGACGATGCCCAGATCGTCACGGTGCGCGAGGCCCCGTTTTCGAAAGCGATGCGTGTCGGTTTCGAGGCGGGTATCGCAGCGGGTCGGGACTGGACATTTTGTATCGATGCCGATGTTATCATGCGCCCGGGGTCCATCGAGGCGATGATGAAACAAGCCGTGCTGCAACCCGCAAATATCTTCGAACTGCAGGGCTTGGTGCTCGATAAACTTTTCGTGACGCTTCGCGAGGCAGGGAATCATCTGTTTCGCACATCTTTATTGCCACAAATGATTGAGTTGATTCCCGAGGAAGGTCTGTCTTTGCGTCCGGAAACGACAGCGATGGAAGGCATGAGGTCGCGAGGATATCCCTGGGCACGGGTACCCTACGTTGTCGGGCTGCATGATTTCGGGCAGAGCAATCGCGATATTTTTCGCAAATGTTATACCCATGCCCAGAAACATAGTCATTTGCTCAACGAGTTGCTGCCCAAGATGCGGGCGCGCGCCGCCATCGACCAAGATTTTGCTGTTGCGATCGCTGGGCTGGCTGAAGGGCTGAAGGCGACCAGCGCGGTACGGATCGATATTGCGCATCGCCCGTTTGCCGAACGGTTCGAAGCGCAGGGCATCGAAGAAAAGCTGCCGTGTGGCGCGGATGAATTTACACCCGAAGCGGTAGAGAAAATATTGCAGGGCTATGGGAGCGCCGACGACCTGACTGTAAGGTTCCTGCCCTTTTCGGGGACCGAAGCGATCGCTCTGGATGGTACAACCCGCCTCACCAAACCCCTGCGCTGGCGCGCCTTGTGGCGCCGGAAGCAGCAGCGCCACGGCACTGGCGGCGCGGTTCTTCATACGATGGGACATGGTATAGAACAGGTTGGGTTATGGCTGCAGAAACATGCCGGAGAAAACAGATGAAAATATCAGCTGAGCAGAAGTCAGCACACGAATCCGGCATTGAGCCCGCTCGCAAAAGTAGCCAAACGCCACTGCGCATGGCGTTCAGCCTGCTTACACCACGCGAGCGGCGCAACGCCTACATAGTTCTAGCGGTATTTCTCACATCGTCTCTGACATTGGCGCTGAGTGTTGCCTCGGTCTACCCGTTTCTGCTGGTTCTGACTCGCCCGGAAGTGATCAAGACCAATGCTTGGCTGAACTGGGCCAACGAACTGCTCGGCGAGCCTTCTTATATGACTTTCGTGTTTCTGCTGGGAATGGCGGCCATAACATTGCTGCTGTCCAGTGCGATGTTGCAGATTCTTCGTGTCTACATGGTTGAGCGCTTCGCGCAGATGCGCATCCACACGATCAGTGTCCGCTTGCTCGAGGTCTTCATGTCGCAGCCAATGATCTTTTTTCTTGGCCGCAATACCGGCGATATGGCCAAAGGCATTCTGAATGAAACCCGCGAGGTCGTGCAGCAGTTTTTCCGGCCTGCCGCCGAGTTGGCGGCGGGTGTACTGGGGACCGTGTCTGTGATCGTAGTGCTTATGGCATTGGCGCCAATGATCACGCTTCTTGCGCTGTCGGTCATCGTTGTAGCTTATGCTATTGTCTATCTGTTAACTCGCGGTTTGCTGGGGCGGATGGGGGTCAGCCGAATAAAGGCCAATAGCGAGCGATACCGGATCTCAAGTGAGGCTCTGAGCGGCATCAAGGACATCAAGATCGCCGGCACGGAGAAATTCTATCTTTCCAATTACAGCCGTTTCTCCAGCGAGGCTGCGATGATGCAATCGCGCGCGAACGTGATCAGAACGGCGCCGCGCTTCTTGGTAGAAACAACCGTTTTCGTGGCGATTATTCTTTTGCCCTTATTGTATTTTGACCAAGACACCTTGACCGATGGTAGTTTGCTGACCGGCTTTCTACCCGAGCTGGGGATCCTGGCCCTGGGTGCCCAGCGGTTGATGCCGGAAGTCCAGAAAATCTACAATTCGAGCAGCACCATGAAGTTCGGCGTGGCTGCGGTATCCAGCGTTCACAAAGACATGTCGATGCAGGCCGATGCTGCCTTGAACGCGAAACCGTCGAAACGTTCCATAAGGCTTAACCAATCGCTCGAGCTTCGCGACGTGCACTTTGGCTATCCGACCGCAGAGGGCCTGGCTTTGAACGGGATCAATCTGCAAATTCGGAAAGGTCAGCGGATCGGCATTGTCGGAACGACCGGCGCGGGCAAGAGCACTCTGGCCGATCTCATCCTGGGTTTGTTGCGCCCTCGTGACGGGGACGTCATTGTCGATGGCGTCAGGCTCGCCGACGAAGATATCCGGGCCTGGCAAACGGCAATCGGATATGTCCCGCAGCATATTTTCCTATCGGACGCCACTGTGGCCGAGAATATTGCTCTTGGCGCAAAAGCAGGCCATGCCGACCAGGCCAGGATAGAGGAAGCGGCCCGCATCGCGCAGTTGCACGATTTTATCACCGGAGAGATGCCGCAAGGATATGATACGTCGATCGGAGAAAATGGTGTTCGTCTGTCCGGCGGCCAGCGGCAGCGGATCGGTATCGCCCGGGCGCTATACCGCGATGCCGATCTGATTGTGTTCGATGAAGCCACGAGCGCGCTGGATTCGGTGACGGAAGGCGAACTGGTTACGGCCATCGATGCTCTCCCCGGCGAAAAGACGCTTCTGGTCATCGCTCACCGGCTGACCACTGTAAAATCCTGCGACCGGATCATCGTCATGAAACAGGGGCGGATCGTGGCCTCGGGCAGTTGGGAAGAGAATTTGCGCGACAGCCCCGATTTTCGCGATCTCGTTGCCCAGAAGTCTGATTGATTCGATTGCTGGTCCCATTCACATGAGTCTTGATCTGCCATGAAATTAAATATCACCACCCTGCAGAATATCGCGCTGGCTATCGTATGCCTGTGGATCATGAGTCCGCCGTTGATATTGATACCGGCCGTACGGGTGCTGGCGCTGCTCGCGATCATTCTCTGGGCGGTACTCGAAATCTTGCGTCCCAATAGCATTTTTCTGAGGCCCACGTGGCCGGTGCTGGGAGCGCTGCTGTACATCGCTTACGACCTGATGTTATGGTTTGAGCCAGGCGACTGGGATTTGCTGTCGCACATTCAATTATATATCCTGCTGACGCTGTTGATCGTCTATGAAAGCCGTCGGAATGATCCGAAAAGCCTGGCGCCGGTTTTCTGGACGATGATGTTGACGCTGCCGATCTGGTGGATCAGCACTCTTCGGGGTTTCGATACGTTCGGTTCGCATGCCGCGAGAATCGTTGTCCGGTCATCGGAGGAAGCGACGGAATTGATGCAGCAGGGTGTCGGGGGCTATTCTCTGATCTATTCCACGCTCGTCATGGTACCGATTCTGGTGGTGATGATCTTCCGATGGCGCCAGTTCGATATGTCCTCGGCGCCGCGCTTCCTTCGTGCTTTCCCACGCCTGTTTCGTCTCCTGCCGCCGGTCATGCTGGCGCTGAGCGGTATATTGGTCTTGCGCGCGGGTTTCACGATTGCCGTGATCGTGATGGCGGCGACGCTGGTGGTGTCGGTGATGTATTTGCGACCGCACTCTGGATTTTTGTTCATGGGACCGCTGATCGCCCTGTTCCTTGTTGTCGTGGGACAGCTCTTCCTGAGCGAGATCATCGAATTCTTGATCCCAATCACGGAAGGGACGAGTTTCGTGCACAAGCTGCGCGATCTGCAGATGTCGCTATATGTCGGAGATTCCACCGGCAGTGTGGCAGATCGAACAGAGCGCTATTCTCGCAGCATAAATTCTTTCCTGCACAACCCGATTTTTGGCGTGATGGGAGATCAGGGTGTCGGGAACCATTCGGCCTATCTTGACAACTTTGCTCAGCGGGGCCTGTTCTTCGGGGCACTTTATATGGGGTTGATGCTCTATCTTCCGATCAGGATGTTGCGTCGGCTCCCCGGCATGCTCAGCATGACCGGCGGTGTGCTGACCGTCATGATTCTGTTTCCTTTGTTGAACAGCGTTACGATGGCAGTCGGTGTCGTGCTTTTCATCATGTACCCGGCTGCCTGCGCCATCACCAAGGAATTCGAGACCAAGCGCAAACGACGCCGGCCAGCCGCGTCGGCCCCTGGGCTCGTGTCTCCGGCATGACTGCAACGCCCATCTCCATTCTCTGGACATCGAATATCGTCCTGCCGGCTGTGGCCGCCCGCCTGGGTGTGCCCGAAACCCCTTTCGGCGGTTGGCTTTCCGTCACCACCAGTCGCCTGGCTCGAGTCGAGGGCCTCCGGCTGGGCGTGGCGATGCGCGCGCCGGTGAAAAGCTTTCAGCATATCCACCAGGACGGCATCGACTATTTCGCGATCCCTCAGACCAAGGGGGACAGCTATGATATCAAGCAAACCGATTGTGACCGTGTTCTGGCCGAATTCGCGCCCGATATATTGCATGTCGAAGGTACCGAGATGGCCTATACTCGTCGTTTCCTGTCCAGCTGGTCCGGCCGTCGGTTAATCTCATTGCAAGGCGTGATCAACGGGTACAAACCCTATCAGTTCGGCCATCTTTCGGCCGGAGATTTTCTCAATCTGCGGCATCCGCAACATATATTGGTGGGACTGGCGCTGCTGGCCAACAATCTGCTTAAATTTCTGCCTCGTCTGCGCGGCGAGCGCGAAACCATCGCCATGGCCGACCATATTCTGGGACGTACGATCTGGGACCGGGCCCAGGCCAATATGCTGAATCCGGAGGCTGAATATCATCATTGTCCGCGGATCCTGCGCGACGCGTTCTATGAAAAAAACTGGTCACGCGCAGAATGCGAGCCTTATTCGATCTTTGTCGGCAATGGAGCGTCGGCGCTGAAAGGCGTGCATTTTGCAGTGCGGGCGCTGGCCCAGATCCATCGCAATTTCCCCGATGCCAAGCTTTATATCGCAGGCCGCAATCCGTGGTCATTGTCCCGAATGTCGGCGCAGCGGCTGGTTGGCTATTCAGTCTATTTGATGGATCTTATCTCGGATCTCGGGCTGCGGGACCATGTGATTTTTACGGGTCAGCTCGATGCCGAGAGCATGGCCGAGCGGATGTGCCGGTCGCACGTAGTGGTGCTGTCTTCGCTGATCGAGAACAGCCCCAATACGCTGGCCGAAGCCATGCTGATGGGCGTTCCGGCGGTGCCATCCTATGTCGGGGGCGTGCCATCCATGGCACAGGACGGGAAAGAGGCGCTCTTCTATCGCGCGGGTGATCCGGCCATGCTCGCCTGGCAGTTGCAGCGCATTTTTGAGGATGATGAACTGGCCGAAGGTTTGTCGCAGGCAGCACAGGTTCGGGCCGGCGAAACGCATGACCCGGAGTTTATCACCGAAACAATGGTCGACGTGTATCGCGCGGTTATCGCGGGGCAGCCGACATGACCCGCCCGCTCGCACCGGTCGTGCTGTTTGCCTATGCTCGGCCCGATCATCTGCAGCAGACGCTTGCTGCCTTGGCCGCAGCCGAAGGAGCATCCGATACCACGCTCTGGATATTCTCGGATGGGCCGAAAAATGCTGCTGCGGAAGACAAGGTCGCTGCAGTGCGTGCCGTGCTCGCCGAGCCGGACTGGCAGCGAGGTTTTGCAAAGGTCGAGCTTGTTCTAGCGGACAAGAACAAGGGATTGGCGCGGTCGATCATCGAAGGCGTCTCCCATGTTCTGAATCAGCACGAGGAGGTAATCGTGCTGGAGGATGATCTGCTGGTTGCCCCTGATTTCCTGCGTTTCATGAACAATGCGCTGGAAAGACATGCGCAAACTGCTGAAGTGGGGTCAGTCACGGGCTATTGTCCGCTTCCGCAACCCCCGACGGGCTACGCGCATGATGTTTACGCGGTGCCGCGCAGCTGCAGTCATAGCTGGGCAACCTGGCGCGACCGCTGGGAAACGGTTGACTGGACCGGTCGGGGAGCCGCGCGTTTGTGGCAGGACCCCGCATTGCGCAAGCGGTTCATGGCGACCGGGTCGGACAAGCTCGACCGGCTGAGTAGGCAACTCGAAGGACGTATTGATTCGTGGTCGATCATGTTCAACCTCTGGCATATTCTGAATGACCGCGTGGCCCTTTATCCCGTACGCAATCTCGTGCAGAATATTGGTTTTGACGGCAGCGGTACGCATACTGGAGCGCATGACCGGATGCATACGGCGCTGGCGCCTTCAGGTTCGGCTCTGGACCCCGCACTGCCTCCCGAAGATCCGCGCGTGCTGGCGGCATTTCACAAGATTTATTCCGGCTCGCTATTGGGCCGACTGCGACGATCCCTTCGCAACTGGCGTATGCCGACAGTTGTCAGATCGTTAACTTCCTAAAAGAAAGAAAATTCGATGGTGAATACACGCTGGAACAAAAAGCAGACCCAATATGAGGCTGCAAGTGAACATTATGATCGTGCATATTTCACCGATCAGGGGCGGCATGGCCTATTGCGCGGTCAGGCCAATGCCTGGAAATTCGAACCCTATTTGAAAGACGGGATGGAAATTCTCGATTTCGGATGCGGTGATGGTGCTCTGCTCACTGTCCTGGGTGGGAAAAATGGTGTGGAAATTAATCCGCACGCTGCCGAAGCCGCGCGGGCGCGAGGTCTGACGGTTCATGCCACAATCGACGAATATCCTGACGACTCGTTTGATGCTGTGATTTCCAATCACTGTGTCGAACATGTCGAAGACCCGGCGAAACAGATCCGCGAAATGCGGCGGGTGCTGAAGCAAGACGGCATTCTGATGATTGTTGTCCCATGCGACCGCACCCATTATCCTTATCGGGAAGCCGATCGTGATTTCCATCTATATTCCTGGAGCGCGGCAAACCTTGGAAATCTGGTGAAGACTTGTGGTTTTGATGTAGTCGAAGCCACCGAATTGAAACATCGTTGGCCACCAAAATGGCCCTTGATCATACAATATGGCGGCTTGCGGCTATTTCATGTGGCTTCCCGCCTTTGGTCACGACTAAGCAGAAAATCCTCGCAAGTCCGGTGCATCGCACGCGCAAAGACCTAGTAGAAAATGAAAATCCTTTTTCATCTTTCCCAGTTTAACATTGGCGGCGGCGAAATGTCGACCCTACGCCTCCTCAATGCCCTGCAGAAGCGTGGCGGGCGGATCACGCTAGTACTGACCGAGGGTGGAGGCACGCTCGAGAGGCGGCTGGACCCTGCAATCGAAGTCGTCCATTTGCGTCCGGGAAAACAGTCCTCCCATCCTTTGGTCCGGGCGCTGCGCGGCGTCTGGGGTGCACTCGGCACCTTGCGTCTTGCCCTCCGCCGCTATGACGGGGCGGTTGTCGGTATGACCGGTGCCCCCACTTGGGTCGTCCGCCATATGGTACGGGCGCCGGCAAAGCTGCATTTCATTCGCAACGATCTGTCACAATTGGGAAGAAGCCAAGAGATAGCGAGTCGGGTGCGGCACAATCTTCGCGCATTCACAGCCTTTGTCTGTGTTTCGGACGTTGCACGTCACTCGCTAATTGCAGCAATACCCGAAGCCGCCCAGAAGGCGCATGTAATCTACAATATTTTGAACCCCGACGAAATGCGCATGCGGGCAAGGGGCGAGTCAGACCCCTTTCCTCCCCGGCGCAAGGATGCACTGCGCATCATGTCGGTCTGTCGCCTGCATGAAAAAGCCAAAGGGCTTACCCGCATGACACAGGTTGCGCGCCGGCTGGTGGACGCGGGTCTGGATTTCGACTGGTTCGTGCTGGGCGATGGCCCCGACCGTGACCACATAGAAGCCGAGATAGCCGCGCGGGAATTGGACCGGCATATGCATCTACTTGGACGCATCGAAAACCCCTTCCCCGCTTATGCCCATGCCGATCTGGTGGCAATGCTGTCGAATTTCGAAGGCCTGTGCGGCGTCGTCAACGAAGCCAAAATAATGGGAAAGCCGATCGTGGCCACCCGCGTATCCGGAGTCGACGAGCAACTCGTGCACGGCGAGACCGGCCTGATCGCCGAGCAGGATGCCGATTCGATTTTTGATGCGATGCACAAGATTATGACAGATGACGCGCTCCGCGAAACGTTAGCCAATGACCGCTTGCCTGCCGCCTTGCTGGATGATGCGCATAAACTGGATATGATTGAAATGCTATTACATGGAAAGGTCAGCAAATGACTACCCGCGGCGCCGATACCCGGATAGATTTCGCCATAATCGGCGTGCAGAAATCGGCCTCCACGGCCGTGCAACATTATTTGCATAATCACCCGGCACTATATTTGCCGCTTGGTGAACTGGCATGTTTTGAATCGCCTGATTTCGAACAGGGTCGTGTTGCGCGCCAGCTTGATTTTTCCGGCGCGGCAGACGGGCAGCTAAAGGGAATAAAACGGCCGACCATGTTCACCGATATAGTGGCCATCGACCGGCTCAAGCACCATTCCCCGGATTGCAAAATGATCATGGTCTGCCGGGAGCCAGTCAGCCGTTTTGTGTCCCACTACTTCCATTTGATGAACAGCGCCAAGATCCCGGTCATGGAAATAAACCGCGCGGTCCACGCGATGTTTCACGGCGATTATTTGTCAAAACATATATTAGGAACAGCGCTGCTGAGAAACGGAATTTATCACTCCAGCCTGACACATGTCCGGGAAGTCTATGGCGCAGACAGTATTTTCTTCATCAGCCAGAATGCGGTACAGCAAGATTTTGGCACGGTTACGCAGAGGCTATGCACCTTCCTCCAAGTGCCGTTTGACCCCGATCAAATTCAGCAGAAACGCGAAAAAAACATTGGGAGCTATGATTATCGACGCGCCTTTTTCCGCAAGCTGCCGAACGCCCTGACCTATAATTACTCGCTCGGTCGTTCGCGCAAGGAATATCGTCCGTCGCAACTGTTGCGGAATATCGGTCGCGGCTTTTCCTTCATGTTCGGGAAGTGGCCGTTCACTCATCCGATCTCGCGCAAGGATATTTTGACGCCTGAATCGAAATCACTGCTTCAGAAATATTACAAGGCTGATCGAGAAAAACTGCAGCGGGAGTTCCCAGATGTTCTCTATTGGTAACCAACTAAAGAAGTTTGCACTAACAAACGACTGCCTGTGGCGGCTTTTTTCCGCATGAACAAAACCGCCTCGAGATAAGGTATTGATTTTGCCACGAAACGCGCTTCCCAATTTCATTCACGCTGGTGTGCCGAAATCCGCTTCGGCAACGATTAACGCGATGCTGCGTACCCATCCGGACGTGTTCTTGCCGCGGCAGAAGGAGCCCAGTTTCTTCAACACCGACGAGCGATTTGCCGAGGGCCTCGAATGGTATTCGACCACCCATTTCGCCAATGCGGGCAGCCAGAAGATTCTTGGCGATATGTCGATCGGCTATGCGACGGGGTTTGGCTTCGATACTGCAAAACGCATTGCCGAAACGCTTGGCACGGACCTGAAGATTTTACTGACTTTCCGGGAGCCAATAGCGCGCGCCTATTCGCAATATGGAATGTCGCACAACAAGGGTCAGCTCGAACAGCTGGGCTTTGCCGAAGCGATTGACCGCGCCCTGTCAGCCGGACCAAAAATCACCGAAGAAGACCGGCTGCGTGCACGCACCGGAACCTATTATTCGAGCAAATCCGATATGGATGCCTTCCGCTGGTGCATGTATGTTGAACCCGGTCACTACGCCGATATTTATGAAATCTGGGCGGGCCTTTTCGGAGCGGACAACATATTGATACTGTTAACCGATGACATTGCTGCCGATTTCCAGAGTCAGGCGAACCGGCTGTTCGAATTCCTCGGGCTGGAGACGATCGCGGTGGAGCCGGATATGAAACGCAATGTCGCAACCGCGCTACGCTATCCGGCGCTGCGTCGGATACTCAATCGCCTCTATGCATTCGGGCCGCTGCGCCGGACCTTGAACGCGCCGCGGCTAGATGCTTTTCGCAAGTCGTTGCGCAAGCGTTTCCTGACCCGGAACTATGTCGCGAATACTCAGGTCCGGGATCCTGAACCCGAGGCGGTGGCGCGATTGCGCGATCATTATGAGCCGCAGATTGTCCGGCTGGAAAAGCTGCTGGGCCGCGACCTCGGGATGTGGCGGACCAAATATTCGCGGGAGACGAGCGAATAGTGACCGCAAGCCCGCAACAGCCGCCCTGGATCGCCTATGTCGTCCCCTTCTCCTTCCCCGAGGGCGGGGCGGGCGCGCGCCGCGTGCTGGGCAATGCGCAATCGCTGGTCGCGGCTGGCTATCGGGTTACGATCATTTCGGCGCAGATCGACCGCTCGGGCAGCGATGCGCGCCCCTTTGCGCCCGGGATCAGCCTCGCCTCGACCGGCGAGCGCGATGCCGAGCATCTGCCGCGCGCGCTGAAACGGGCGCGTTACATCTTTACCGGGAGCCGCACGCGGGACTGGATTGCGCGCGCGCCGACGCCACCTGCCGCCATCATATTGTACAGCGGATATTCGCCCTATTTATTGCAGCTGAGCGGGATGGCCCGGCGACGGAATATACCGCTGATCTTTGACGCGGTCGAATGGTATACGGCGGACAGACCGCTTGGTTTTCTGAAATCGCCCTATCTGTGGAATATCGAGTTCGCGATGCGCGTTCTGATCCCCCGGCAGGACGGGGTGATCGCGATCTCGTCCTATCTGGCCGACTATTACCGCCGGCGCGGGCTTCCGGTGGCGCAGGTGCCGCCGACTCTGGATGCCTCGGCGTTGGAGCCGTCGCTCGAAACGCTGTCTCCGGATGGCCGTCTGCGACTCGCCTATTGCGGTTCGGCCTCGAACGATCTGCTGGATACGGTGATCACAGCCCTGATGCGGCTCGACCCCGGGGGCAATCGCATCCTGCTGGATATAGCCGGTCCCACCGCAGACGAAGTGTCGGCACTGCCCAGCCTCCGTGGTCGCGATACCGTCCCCCCCGGGCTGACGCTGCATGGCCGGGTGAGCCACGAGCAGTCGGTCGCGATCACCCGCGCCGCCGATTTCAGCATCTTTTTGCGTCAAATCAATCGGGTGTCGAGCGCCGGCTTCCCTACCAAGTTCGGCGAGAGCCTGAGCCTGGGGACGCCGGTGATCACCAACCTGACCTCGGATCTGGCAGAACATCTCGACGATGGCGCCAATGGTCTGGTTTGCCCCTCGCCTGACCCCGGCGATCTGGTGAAAATTCTTGAGCGGGCCGTGGCGCTGGACCCGGCGCGTCTGTCGGCCATGCGCCGCGCCGCACGTGCGACAGCCGAAACCAGTTTTGACTATAATATTCACAGCGAAGCCCTTGTCCGTCTGCTAGCGCAATGCAATGCGCCCGGCCCCGACCGGACCCTTATGGAGAATGATATTCATGTTTGATGATGTTTGCCTGATGATTACCGGCGGTACCGGCAGTTTTGGCAATGCCGTGGTGCGGCGGTTCCTGGACAGCAATGTCCGCGAAATCCGGATCTTCAGCCGGGACGAAAAGAAGCAGGACGATATGCGCAAGCTTTATCGCAGCGACAAGATCAAATTCTTCCTCGGCGATGTACGCAGCCGTGACAGCCTGACCGATGCCATGCACGGGGTCGATTTCGTGTTTCATGCCGCCGCGCTGAAACAGGTCCCGTCCTGCGAATTCTTTCCGCTGGAAGCCGTGCACACCAATATCCTGGGCACAGCCAATGCGATTGATGCGGCCCATCGCTCCGGCGTGAAGCGGATGATCTGCCTGTCCACCGACAAGGCGGTGTATCCGATTAATGCCATGGGCACCTCCAAGGCGATGATGGAAAAGGTCGCCACCGGCAAGGCGCGCTCTATTGATTCCGAGCGCATGACGATCTGCTGCACCCGCTATGGCAATGTCATGGCCTCGCGCGGGTCCGTCATCCCGCTGTTCGTGCGCCAGATTCAGGCGGGCGAGCCGCTGACGATCACCGACCCCGACATGACCCGCTTCATGATGACGCTGGATCATGCCGTCGATCTGGTTCTGTTCGGCTATGAACATGGCTCGACCGGCGATGTGCTGGTGCAAAAAGCGCCGGCCGCGACCATCAAGGTTCTCGCCCAGGCGCTGCTGGAGCTGTTTGAAAAACCCGATCATCCGATCAACATTCTGGGCACCCGCCATGGCGAAAAAAAACACGAAACCCTGCTCTCTCGCGAGGAGCTGGCGCAATCGGTCGATCTGGGCGAATATTACCGCGTCCCGGCAGACATGCGCGACCTGAATTACGGCGTCTATGTCGAATCCGGGGAAAGCCGGATCAGCGAAGCCTTCGACTATACATCTGAGAACACGCATCAGCTTGATGTCGCGGGCATGAAAGAGCTACTCCTGCAGCTTCCTTTCATACGGTCGACACTGGCCGGCAACGCGGCGGATTCCGAGGTTTGACATGAACATCCTTATTACCGGAGCAAATGGTTTCATTGGCCGCAATCTGGCGCTGCGCCTGAGCGAAGCAGGGCATGAAGTGCTCGGCGCCACCCGGGACACCAGCGACGCGGATCTGGCCAGTATGGTGCAGCAGGCCGAGGCCGTGGTGCATCTGGCCGGGGCCAACCGGCCGGAAACGGAAGCGGAATTCGAAGAGATCAACGATCATTACACCGCACGCCTGTGCGCGCTGTTGCGCGACCGGTCCGATGCCATTCCCGTCATCGCCGCTTCGACCATCCAGGTGGATCGTGACACGCCCTATGGCCGTACCAAGTGCGTCGCCGAAGCCCATCTGCAAGCGCTGGCCAGCGATAGCGGCGCACCGGTCAATATCTGCCGGCTGGTCAATGTATTCGGCAAATGGTGTCGCCCGAATTATAATTCGGTCGTCGCTACCTTCTGCCACAATATTGCTCGCGATCTGCCGATCACCATTGCCGCTCCCGATGCCGAAGTGCGGCTGGTCCATGTCGATGACGTGATCGATGGCTGGCTGGCCTGGCTTGCGGCTCCGGGCAACGGTGCCCAGATCACCGCGATTGCGCCCGAATATAGCATTACGCTGCAGGAACTGGCTGACCGGCTGCGCGGCTATCGCGCGATACGCCAGACGCATACAGTGGGAGAGACCGGCACCGGGCTCGGACGCGCGCTATATGCCACTTACATCAGCTATCTGCCGGTCGCGGATTTTGCCTATCCCGTCACCCGACACGGCGACGAGCGCGGTGTCTTCGCCGAAATGCTGCGCACCGAGCATTCGGGCCAGTTCAGCTTTTTCACCGCTGGGCCGGGGGTGACGCGCGGCGGCCATTACCACCACGCCAAGACCGAGAAATTCCTGGTCCTGAAAGGCCGTGCCCGCTTCCGCTTCTACAATATGGACAGCGGCGAAACCCATTCGCTGGAAACCAACGGCGAGGAGTCCATGGTCGTGGAAACCGTGCCGGGCTGGAGCCATGACATCACCAATATCGGCGAGGACGAGCTGATCTGCATGCTCTGGGCCAACGAACTGTTCGATCGGGAGCGCCCGGACACTATTTCGCATCCGCTGACGCAATGATGCAATTTGCAGGACAATATATATGAGAGTGATCGAAGCAAAATGGTTGCAAAAACAACTGGATAACATGGATGTTTCGGAATTGTCGCCGTTGCTGGAGATCGGTTCCTCCAGCCTCGAATTCCGAACAGTTGCAAAGCCTCATATCGAGCAGTTTGTCCACGCTCCTCTGCGGGAACGTGGCGTGCGGATTATCACGACCGACCTTCGCGATGCCGAAGGCGTCGAAATAGTCGGCGATATTTTCGATCCGGCTGTCGGTGCGAAGCTTCAAGATAGTCATGCGAAGTCACTATTGCTTTGCAATCTGCTTGAGCATCTTGTCGACCCCGCCGCATTCGCAACCGCCTGCAAGGGCTTTATAAAGCCGGGCGGCTATATTATCGTTACGGTGCCGCATGATTATCCCTATCATCTTGACCCGATTGACACCATGTTCCGCCCTTCGCCAAAAGACATTCATGCCCTGTTCCCGGGTACCACGATGATTGAGAGCGAAATCCTGGTGGATAGCGGACGATGGTCCGACTTGCGCCGGACAAGAACACCCACCCAGTGCATCATATCAATATTTGGTGATATCGCGCGGATGCTCACGCTTCGTGGCGGGGTCGAAAGAGCGAAATCGCGTGCCTCGGGCCTAAGTTACCTGGCCCGGAATTACAAAATATCGGCAGTCATTTTACGCGTGCAGGAAGAGCAATCGCCATGACAAAGAAACTCAAAGTCGCCACCATCGTCGGCACCCGGCCCGAGCTGATCCGGCTATCACGCGTCATGACCGCGCTCGACCGGCATTGCGATCATCTGATCATCCATACCGGGCAGAATTACGATTACGAACTGAACGGGATATTCTACGAGGATCTCGGGCTGCGGCAGCCCGGCGTGTTTCTGGAAGCGGCAGGCGAAACCGCGGCCGAGACGATCGGTAACATCATTGCAAAATCGGCAAAGGTGCTCGCCGAACACCGGCCCGATGCGGTGCTGGTGCTGGGCGACACCAATAGCTGCCTCGCGGTGATCAGCGCCAAGCGCCTGAAAATTCCCACCTTCCACATGGAAGCCGGCAACCGCTGTTTCGACATGCGCGTACCCGAAGAGATTAACCGCCGGATCGTCGACCATACAGCCGACATCAACCTGACCTACAGCCAGATCGCGCGCGAATATCTGCTGCGCGAGGGACTGGACCCGCAGCGCGTTATCGTCACTGGCAGTCCGATGCGCGAAGTCCTGGCCGCCTATGGCGACCGGATCGAGGCTTCGAATGTCCAGGAGCAGCTGGGTCTGGAAAAGCACGGTTATTTCGTGGTCAGCGCGCATCGCGAGGAGAATATCGAGGATCCGCGCCAGTTCGAGGGGCTGGTGGCGATCCTCAACATGCTGCCCGAGCGCTTCGGGCTGCCGGTAATCCTCTCGACCCATCCGCGCACTCGCAACAAGATTGAAGCCACCGGGACAAAGCTGGACCCGCGCGTGCAGCAGATGAAACCCTTCGGATTTTCCGACTATAACGCCCTGCAAATGAACGCCCGCGCCGTGCTGTCGGACAGCGGTACGATCACCGAGGAAAGCTCAATCCTCAACTTTCCCGCGCTCAATATTCGCGAAACACATGAACGGCCCGAAGGCATGGAGGAAGCGGCGGTGATGATGGTCGGCATGAACCCCGAGCGCGTATTGCAGGGGCTGGATATCCTGCAGTCGCAGCCCCGCGGAGACGACCGGATGCTGCATCTGGTGCACGATTACGGCGCCGACAATGTGTCGGAAAAGATAGTGCGGATCATCCACAGCTACACCGATTTCGTGAACCGCGTGGTTTGGCGGAAGGGCTAAAATCCATGCAATACCGATCGGAGATAGCCGGACTTCCAGCCGGCGTGGCGCACCGGAGCGTTGGATAATCCCGTGCGCTTCGTAATCATCGCCGGGTTTGCCGGTTCGCTGCTGAATTTCCGGGGTCCGCTTCTGCAGGCGTTGCTGGCCCGCGGGCACGAGGTGCATGCGATTGCGCCGGGCCTGGGGGCGGGAATCGCCGAGGCGGAGCAGTTGCGCGAGATGGGGATCATCCCGCATGATGTGCCGATGGACCGCACCGGTCTGTCGCCAATCGCCGATCTGCGGTTGCTGATCTCCTTGACCCGCCTGTTGCGGCGACTGCAACCGGACGTGACAATGGGTTATACGGTCAAACCTGTAGTCTGGGGTACGCTGGCGGCCTGGCTGGCGCGCGTGCCGCGTCGCGTCGCGCTGATCACCGGGCTTGGTCTCTCGTTCAACGAGGGCAACGGGGCGAAGCAACGCTTGCTGACGGCGCTGGTCTCGGGGCTGTATCGCGCGGCCTTGAATCGCGCCGATACCGTCGTGTTCCAGAACCGCGACGATCTGGCGCTGTTTCGCGACCGTGCAATCCTGGGGACCGATGCAAAGACCAAGGTTGTCGATGGCTCGGGCATTGATCTCGACCGTTTTGCCCGCGTGCCGCTGCCCGAGGGTCCGCTGCGTTTTGTGCTGGTCGCGCGGATGATCGCCTCGAAGGGGGTGCGCGAATTTGCCGAGGCGGCGCGCCGCACCCGCGAGCGCCACCCGCTGGTGCAATTCGATCTGGTCGGCGGGCTCGACAGCAACCCGGACAGCGTGACTGCCCAAGAGATCGACGCCTGGCAGGCCGAGAAGATACTGACCTGGCATGGTCAGGTCGCCGATGTGCGACCGCTGATGCGGGAGGCCCATGTGGTAGTCCTGCCAAGCTATTATCGCGAAGGGGTTCCGCGCTCGCTGCTCGAGGCGCTGGCGCTGGGGCGGCTGATCATCACTACCGACATGCCGGGTTGCCGCGAAACGCTCGACGGCGGGAACAATGGGGTTCTGGTCCCGCCGCGCGATGCCGAGGCGCTGGCACAGGCCATGGACAGGCTGGCAAGCGCGTCTTGCGGAGAGTTGTTAAAGATGTCAGAGGCGTCACATCGCCTGGCGAAGGAACGGTTCGATGTGCATCGGGTGAACCGGGACATGATCGCAGTAATCGAGGGCGAGACACCGGCGGAGTAAGCCGCGATATGTTCGGGATCGCACAGGGGAAATATAGCGTGAAAACAGTCTGTGCTACGATGCCGAAGGCCGGAGAACCGCAAGTGGATTTCAATCCCTCGATATCAGCTGTCATGATCGTGGCGACGAGACGCCGTTCGAACCCCGGTTGCTCTGATATGATTCGGGCCCGCTTATGGTGAAACGCATATTCGACATCCTTGGCGCCGGCATAGGCCTCGCGCTTCTGTCGCCTGTTTTGCTGATACTGGTCGTTCTGATTCGCCGACAGATGGGGTCGCCTGTACTGTTTCGCCAGACGCGGCCCGGCAAGGATGGCAAGCCCTTTGAAATGATGAAGTTTCGCACCATGCGTGATGCGACGGGCAAGGACGGCGAACTGTTGCCCGATACGGCACGTCTGACCCCGCTGGGCCGCGCCCTCAGATCCAGCTCGCTGGATGAATTGCCGGAACTGTGGAATGTGCTGAAAGGCGACATGAGCCTTGTCGGTCCGCGGCCGCTGCTGATGGAATATCTGCCGCTCTACTCGCCCGAACAGGCCCGCCGCCACGATGTGCGTCCCGGCATCACCGGATGGGCGCAGATCAACGGGCGCAACGCGATTTCCTGGGACGAAAAATTCGCGCTCGATGTCTGGTATGTTGACAAGCGCGGCCTGTGGCTTGATCTGAAAATCATCTGGCTGACAATCCGCAAGGTGCTGAAGCGCGAAGGCATCTCGGCTGCAGGGGAGGCGACAATGCCGAAATTCAGGGGTTCGCGGTCATGAGACGGTTGATCGGCGTCTACGGCGCATCGGGTTGCGGGCGCGGGATCATGCCCCTTTTACGGGAGCAATATCCCGAGGCGGAACTGCTGTTCATCGACGACGGGCAGGCACCTGGTCGCGTGAACAGCCATGACATTGTTGATTGGCGCGGCTTTCTGGAACGCGACAACAAGGACAAGTCCGTATCCATAGCAATCGGCGCATCAAAAATTCGCGAGAATCTCGCGGAAAAATGCGCCGAATCGGCCATTCCGCTAATTGAAGCCCGGGCGGCATCGGTTGTGCAAATGGACGAAGTCGTGATAGGCGCCGGTGCCTGCCTGTCGCCTTTCGTGACGCTGACATCGAATATTTCGATAGGACGCTGTTTCCACGCCAATCTCTATTCCTATGTCGAACATGACTGCGTGATCGCGGATTTTGTCACGTTCGCACCCGGAGCAAAGGTCAACGGCAATGTCACTATCGGCGAGCACGCCTATATCGGTTCCGGTGCGATATTGCGACAGGGCGTCACCATTGGTGCCGGTGCAACCGTCGGAATGGGCGCGGTTGTCACCCGTGATGTAATGCCTGGCGAAACCGTTGTCGGCAATCCGGCACGGCCCTTAATCAAGGACTAATCATGCGCATCTATCTTTCACGCCCCCATATGTCCGGCCGGGAGGAGGCCTACGTCGCCGAGGCCTTTGCCTCCAACTTCATTGCCCCTCTGGGTCCACAGCTTGACGCCTTCGAGGCCTCTGTCCGCGACTATCTCGGTGCGGATCTACATTGCGTTGGCCTGTCGTCCGGTTCGGCCGCCCTGCACCTCGCCTTGCGCATAGCAGGAGTCGGGCAAGGGGATGAGGTCTGGATTTCGTCGATGACGTTTGCCGGTGGTATTTTTCCGGTCAATTATCTCGGCGCGACTCCCCGGTTTTTTGATCTCGACCCGGCCAGTTGGACCATCGACATCGGGAGGCTCGCGGAAGAATTGGCCGTGGCTGCCAGGGAAGGCCGCCTGCCCAAGGCCATCGTTCCGACAGACCTCTATGGTCAATCCGTCGATCTTGAGGCGCTGGAAAGCCTTGCGGCGCAATATGATGTCCGGCTTGTCCTCGATAGCGCCGAGAGCCTTGGCGCATCCTATCTGGACGGACGCAAGGCCGGGACCGGCGGCGACGCGGCTATCCTGTCGTTCAACGGCAACAAGATCATCACCACTTCGGGCGGCGGCATGTTGGTCACCCGGCACAAGCAATGGGCAGACGAGGCGCGTTTCCTCGCAACCCAGGCGCGTGATCCCGCTCCGCATTACGAGCATTCCACCTTCGGCTACAATTACCGTCTGTCGAATATCTGTGCAGCAATTGGCATCGGCCAGATGGAAGTGCTGGATGACCGCGTGTCGCGGCGGCGAGCGATCTGTGAACGCTATCGCACCGCATTATCTCGCCCCGGCATAGCCTTCATGCCCGAACCCGAGGGACAGCGCTCCACCCGTTGGCTCACGGCCTTGACCCTGGATCCCGCACAAACAGGCGTATCTCGCGAGGATGTCCGTCTGATGCTGCTGGAACATCAGATCGAAGCCCGGCCGTTGTGGAAACCGATGCACATGCAGCCGCTATATGCTGGCGCCCCTTATCATGGCGCCGGTGTCGACGAGACGCTATTTGCGAACGGGCTCTGCCTGCCGTCGGGAAGCGACATGACCGATGATCAGCAAGACGAGGTTATCGAGCGGATCCTGGGCCTGTTGGAAACCGCCCGCTGACAGGCAGTTAAGTGAGATGGCGAGTCGTTCACCGGCATCGCAGTCGACGCTAGCCCGGAAAAAACCGGCCACGAAATTCTATCGCGAATTCAGCTCGATAGAATATATTTCTCCGTTTAGATTTTCTTTGTCCGACCAGGCCCGCGCCGACAGGGACAAGCGGACAACCTCGCATCCAGGCGGAATCGGACCGACAGAATATATGCTGGGAGTTTTCGTAAGCGGCTGATCAAAAAATGCGGTCTTGGTTTTTTCACACTGAAGTCCGATCCGGACATCTTCAAGCTGTTCGACCGGCGAAACATTGTGCTTGATCTTCAGCGTGAAAGATGGCGGCACGGACAAAATCCTTTCGGCCAATATGCCTGCCTTGCCCCGTCTGACAAAAAACTCCAGTCGCTCCGGTTCGTCGACAATCTGCGCACGCTCACCGGAACCATCATTTAACTGCCAGTCGAACGGGGGCATTTCGGTGCTCCAGTCGAGCCTCTGTTGCCGCTTGGCTGAACCGGCCAGCCCGCCAGAAGATGGTTCTGCAGTTTTGCGGTATAGCGCAGCCGCTGAATCCAGCTGACCTGCCTTGACCAGCGCACTGATGATGGCTTTGTCGGTATCAGGTTCAACAACCAGCGTATCAAACAGACTCATTCGCAAACGCGTCAAATTCGCCAGCGCCTCGCGGTCGCCCGAGGCAGCTTTCAAAAACGTGTCAGACCAGCCCGGCTTGTTGCTCAATGCCTGAACAAATTCCGGGATCGATCTGTCATCCTTCAGCGCCTGGATCAGGATCGGAAACATCGTTTCCTGTTGCTCCGGCGAAACGGACAGGATCTGATTGAGCACAGCAATGCTGTTGCCGAAATCTTCTCTCGCGGCATATAAAAGCAGCAGGTTTGACTGCAGCATGAGCGTTCTTCGATTGAGTTCGGATGCTGCCAGCAGAATCGTATCTTTTGTTGCAACGTCCTGCTGCGCCAGGGCCAATATTGTCCACGCTACCGGCGACAATGGTTCCTTTGCCAATATCCTTTTGGCCAAGGGCTCGAGCGATCCGTCGGCCTGGCTGTTGAGACGGTCCAAGGCAACACGCTCGAGCGCAAATCCGTTTAGAGGTGAAACGCTTGCGGCCAGGGCAGGTTGATCATTAGCCAGCACATTCGTGAAGGCTTGCATGGCCAGAACACTGCTCAGGAAGACGGCCCCGATAGACAGGCCTGTTGCTTTCAGCCAATTCATCTTGGTTGGATCAGCGAGTTGGCCATCGTTCAACTATCGTCTTTTTCACCATAGCTGTGCCCGTAGCCGTAACCATATCCGTATCCGTAGCTCAGATTGCGATCATCCAGTTTCGTGACAATAGCACCGAATATTCGAGCGCCGCTGGTTTCAAGCCTGCTCAGAGCTTGTTGAATCGTCCGGATTTTTCCGCTGTTGGCTTCAACCACAAAGACAACACCATCGACTACGGAAGCAATTTCAAGCGCATCGGCCAATCCCAGCACGGGCGGACTATCGATGATAATATGATCATATGTCGTGCGCAGCTTCTCAAGCAGCGATTGCATCCGCGGCCCAGCCAGCAATTCACCGGGGTTAGGCGGTTTTCGGCCACTTGGAAGAATATCGAACGGGTGTGATTCCAGCGATACGATGCTTTGTAGATAGTCGTCGCTACCGGCCAGAAAGCCGCTCAGTCCGGTACCCGGTTTTGGCACATTGTCGAAAATTTCGTGCAAGCCCGAATTGCGCAAATCGGCATCCATATAAAGCACGCGCTTGCCCAGATGACCAAGGCTTTCCGCGACAGCCACGGCAGTGAGCGTCTTGCCTTCATCCGGTCGGGTACTGGTGAACATCAGTGTCCCGGGAGCACCCTTGTCGGTAAGGAATGTAAGGTTCGTCCGGGTCGCCTGATAGGCTTCGTTCAATTCGGATTTTTTGTCATCGAGCTGCGCGTTAATGGCATCTTCCGGAATTAACGGAATGAGGCCCAGAACAGGCAGGTCAAGGACCCGCTTCACATCGGCCGGGTTGCGAATGCTTTGATCCATTGTTTCGCGCAGGATTACCAGTGCTCCACTGGCAAAGGCACCGAATAAAAACGCCAATAAAAGGTTGCGGCTCAAAGACGGTTCATAAGGCCGCCCGGAACTTTCGGCCTTGTCGACCAATACCATATTGTTTTTGCCTGCGCCGACGACACCGATCTCTTTGAAACGCTGCAGCAGCGAATCATAAAGTTGACGATTGGTATCGACTTCACGTTTCAATATTCCGTATCTGACGCCCTGCCCCTGCTGGCCCAGATAACCGGACTTCGCGCGATCGAATTCTCTCTGTAACGCCTGCTCCTGAAGCACAGTCTTCCGCAAATTAGCCTGCAATTCTCTGGATATGTCATTCGAAGCCCCCTGCGCCGAAGATCGCAACGATGCCTCTTCTGCTTCCAGCGCAACGATTTGCGGATAAGACGGACCAAATTGCGACTTCAGACTGGCAAGCTTCGCCTGTACCTCGGACAAACGGGATTTCAGGATAGCCGATGCACCACCGGAACTCGCTGCCGCCGCGCTCGCCCGCAATGCGCTTTCGGCTTCGATCCGTGCTGCGGTCGCACGGGCCAGATCGCCGCTCAACGCGGAGAGTTCGGACGAAGCGAGTGTCTGCCCGCCACCTGTAGATCCGTCTTCGCTAGCAATCGGCGTGATGTTAACAATCTCGTTTGCATTGGCGTAGTCGATCAATTCTTGTTCGGACAGTTCAAGCTTTTCCCGCATTTCCGAAATTTGATCGCCGAGAAATTTCTGGGCCTGAACATTGGAGCCAAATCTTTTGTCGAAATTTGTTCCCAAAAATTCCTGCGCCCAGAGATTTGCGATTTCTGCAGACAGCTTGGGATCGGGGCTGGAAAATTTGATATCGACCAGGTTCGAAAACTCAATGGGTTCGATAGTAATATTCGCGAGCAGGATACCCGCTGCGGCATTGTCTGAGGAACCGTTTTCACCCAGGCCGTAAGCATTTTGAAAACTCTTGTCCCGAGTCAGATTGCCGGCACTGACAACTCTGTTGGCAAGACTCCGTGACTGGAGCAGTTCATATTGAGTGGCAAAATACTGGCGGTCCTTCGAGATATTCTGCAGTTCCACATCACCGATATTGGTCACATCAGATTCAATCTGGCTGATCTCGATTCGGGCCGTCGACCGGTACAGCGGCGTCTGCAGCAGCGTCATGATCAATCCGACGACCAGCGAAAAGACAATGATGCCCAGTATCACATATCGCAGGTTGATCGCCTGCTGCCAGAAACGCTCCAGATCATGGAGGCTTATGGAATCCGAAGCTCCCGCTTCAAATTCATCACGATCACCAACTGATGATCTTGCTTGCTGATTGTTCATTGCCATAATCTTTACTAACCTATCGCCCTACTCTGTCGATCATGATCGCAGTTGTAGAAAGAAGCGGAACATATGCCAAAACAGCCTGAAGGAAGCGTTTTGAAGGGGAATCGCCAACGGAAATAATGTCATTCGGATATATCACAGGATCAGCATAATTGCCCCGCTCGATCGCTTTGAGATTGTAGGCGCCGATATATTTCTGGCCTCCAACGGTCCGCGATACCAGGACCTCTTCCGATTTTGCATAATCTGACAAGCCCCCCGCGTTGTACACGGCACGGAGCAGAGTTTGCGAATTGGAAGACAGGAAAGTTCCCGGCTTTTTTACTTCGCCCCCGACTGAAACGGTAAGTTCCGGTTGCTTGGTTGGACGAACCGTAACTTGCGGTTGCAAAACATATTGTCCTCTCAACCGGTTTTCGATCACTCCCTCTACTCCGGATGGCGTCAGCCCATCCGTTTCAACGGCACCGATCAGAGGAAAATTGACGCGCCCTTGCTCATCGGTAAAGTAGGTACCAGAGAGAGTTTCGGCACCGAAAACCCGGATTTCCAGCGATTCAAGCGGGCGGATCTGATAAGACGTCGCAGCGGGGTTAGCCGGTAGTTCGTTTAATGTCGTCAATTCAACATCACTAGCCAGAGCGAGCGGCCCCGATGTTGCGCAAGCACTCAACATGGCTCCTGATACCGCCAAAATGAACAATTGTTTCAATTGGATTTTCATTTTCACTCTCTAAACCACACAACGGAATTCAGCCGTAAACAGCAATTTGCGATTAGGCAACCTCGAACCATCGCTATTTCCGAACAGGTGGTGATGTCGGACTCGCCGGATCCTGTTGACCACGGGATTCCCCGCTCGGATCAAGGTCATATATAACGGCAGATTATGATTTCCTGCTGAAGCCAAGCGCTTCCGGATTGTGCCGGGCGGTGAACAGCAAAGCCACGATCCAGACAGCGACCGCGCTGAATATCGGTGTCCTCAGAGGATAATCGACCAGGCTGGCGACAGCCAATATGGCCATGATCCCGAACCAGAAAAGCAAGTGTGCCCGATTTTTGGACGTTGACGAGAACAGCTTCAGTACGCTGACAATATAGAACAAGACACCGGCAACGGCCAGCACGGCCACCGGGGCCCCGCCTTCGATGAGAATTTGCAACCAGTCATTATGCGCCTGGTTGAAATAGCTGGGCATCAGCAATTCGCTCGGTTCGTGAATGAAATAGACCTTGTCGAACGTGCCAAATCCGGCACCGAAAGGCCAATATGTGCCAATCATCTCCAACAATGTCGGCATCGCGCTTGTCCGTAAATTGGACATATTGTCGGATTCGATAAGACGGGTGACGGCAGGCACACGATCCGACACAAAGAACAGCAAGACCAGCACGGCACTAAACGCGAAGATGGCGATCGAAGCGATGATCGAACCGATTTTATTGACTTGTTTTTTCTTGTGCGCCGCAGCGTCCTCAGGTCTCAGATTGAACAATATCAGGCCGATAAAAAGCGCCATGCCGCCACACAGGAACCCGGCGCGCGAACCATTTAAAATGGCCGACATGAAGATCATCAGATACATCGTTACCAGTGCGATGTTGCTATACTTCATCTTGAAGCGGAGAAACCTCCAGTTTTGCGCATATATATAGCTTATGATTAATAGCGATACCGCAGAAAATACGCTGGAGTGATTACGATTGGCGAAAAATCCGACCGCTTCGGATGCATTGGTAAATTCGTAAAAATAGAGCGCCCCTCCACTGGGGCCGAGTATCTGCAGGATACTGAGCAAGGCATTGCAGAATGCGATCAGGACTATCAGCGAGAGAAAGTCTTTTTTCCGTCGGTTGGGATAAATATGGAATAGCAGAATAGCGGCCAGCGGGACAATTAGAGCGGCCAGGGAATTGGCGGTCCGGGAAGGCGAAAAAGACAGCGAGCGCCACAAGCCCGCCTGGTCGCTGGCGACATCGAGCTTCGCAATCAAAGCCCGGCCCGGCAATTCGGACCATAGCTGATAGGGCAAGGGTATGAGCTGGATGATCATCCAGAGGCCCAGAATGCCAAGACCCGCATAAAGCGGCACAAGCCCCTTAACTTGTTGCGTCCCCAGTCGATAAAAAGCGTATCCGGCGAGCAGGCAACAGACCGGCCGCAGGACAATCAATT
Source organism: uncultured Sphingorhabdus sp. (assembly GCA_963974765.1). GTDB lineage: Bacteria > Pseudomonadota > Alphaproteobacteria > Sphingomonadales > Sphingomonadaceae > Parasphingorhabdus. The sequence goes on along the minus strand of CAXBEI010000001.1, from coordinate 678,578 downwards.
GCACCGCATCGCCGCGGGCGCTGCCCCCCAAAAGGCAAATAGCGACTATGAATGCGCCGAGCACGAGCAACGTAGCGCGGTCCGTCATCTTGCGACTGGGTGATATACCATTGTGTTTCTTGTCATTCATCATGGTCTGAATATTCTAAACTGCAAATGGGAATGGCTTGTGAATTTGATGATAGGGCATGAACTGATAGTCAAATTAATTCACATCTCTTTGCGTCCCGGGCATTTCTGAACAGATGTCCATCTGATTTCCGGGGGGAGCAACATACCGAGGCTTGGCAGACCGGAAGCCAGTGCCACAGGTTGTCATGATGATCGCGATAGCGAGGTGGTCCATTCCAGCCCGTGAAGCAATTGGAGCGACACTTGCGATTAATCCCACTTTCAGATTGCGGGAATGGGCGTCCGGAAAAGCTAAGGCGCCGTGGCATCTCATTTGGAAAGATGCGTCCAAGCGGCGGTATCCGCTACTCTCTGGACCGGTAACCATTGCGACCGGCGTCTGGATCAAGCCCGGATTTCAAAGCGACGCAGACAGCAAAGTCCCGGCCAAGGCCTTCGCTATTTCAGCGAAGGCCCGGCTGGTTCATTCTGCAGGTGCAGCGACTTCCGCTTCGACCGCCAGCGCCGGCGTCGCTTCTTCTACTTCGAGCGGTGGTGGTGCTTTGTTGGCGATCGCCAGTTCGACATCTTCATCAATGAAGCCGCCAACCGCGCCGCCTTTTGGGAAAACGGCGCTTGTTCCGGTCATGAAAAATCCGGCGATCGGAACGAGAGCGATCGCGCCGACGACACCGGCAGTACCGGTCACGCCTTTATCGTCAAAGGACCCGGTAAGCCGGATCTGGCGCCCGTTAACCCGCAGATAGAGCAATTTGGCGTCCAGCTTTCCCGACTTGCCCCACATGCCCTTGTTGCGCACGCCGACAAGTTCGCCCCAGGCAGGCGTGCCAGCCGGCACAACGGTCACACCGTTAACCTCGATAGGGGCGGATACTTCCAGAATGAAGCGTTGGCCGACCTTCGCCGCCTTTTTCTTCGTGGTAATCTCTTCCATAAGCGTCAGGGAAACAGGCGTGCCGGCGCGCAAGACTGCATTGCTCGTCGCCGGAGCCGCTACCGGCGTTACTTCTTTTACGGCCATGGGAGCAGCTTGCGCAGCCTCGGCTGTAACTTCCTGAGCGTTCGCATTGGCAGCCGCAAGCATGAGGCACGAAGCCCCCAAAATCAGTTTTTTCATTCAATCCCCCTGTGCAGACAATCCTTAAACCGAAGATTTCGGTCCCCCTAGAGCGTCCTGTCGAACTATCTATGTCCGCGAAAAGCGATCACGTCGAGCTTTTTGGGGTTGCGCCGCGTTTTATAATTGCCGCCGTCTTGATCTATTCGTCAGAAATAGCGCGCATCCGGCAGATTGGGGAAAGCAGGCAAGGCTTTGCTTAGTCCCCGGGGACTTGCAATAGTCTAATAATGTCAAGAATTTGAAGAGTGGAGGACACGGAGGGATTCGAACCCTCGAAGCCCGTAAAGGCTTGTCTCCTTAGCAAGGAGGTGGTTTCAGCCGCTCACCCACGTGTCCACGCAGCTTGGCTAGAGAGGGCGCTATAACCATGGAAAGCGCTGGCTGCAACGGGAAAAATGGGCCGCTGTAAATCACGCCGGAAATTCCGGAACGGGGCCGATTGCGACGACGGGACTCGGACCGCCGCAGAATCGAGTCCGTTCGTCGTCCGTTCATTGCGTGGTCATACCCGACGGCCGAGAGCCGATATTTGGCTGGTAACGGGAAGGAGTTTACCCATGTTACGGTTATGCTTGAAGAAATCATTGGGTTTATTTGCAGTCCTGGCCCTTGCCAGTGGACCGGCTCTGTCACCCGCATATGCCCAGGTTGAAACCGTCGATCCGAATGACGTGATCGATGCCGATCTGGCTGCGCCCGACTATGACGGGAATTTTGAATCCAGCGACTCTCGTCCGACGATGGTCGAGGACGCGCCGATGGATAGCGATATCAACGCGGATATTATCGCGCCCTCCGGTTCAACGACGACCGCTGCCCAGAACGGCAATTCCGTCGCCGCTGCCACCGATGACGGCAACACCTATCAGGACGATGACCTGATCGGCGCTGCCGAAGGCGTTTTCGGCAAAGGCGCGAAAGGCCTGGCTGAAGTGATCGAGGATATTCTCAAGAAACAGGGCCGGCCCAATGCCTATATTGCCGGACGCGAAGCCAGCGGGGCCTTCATTGTCGGCCTGCGTTACGGCTCGGGCAAGCTCTACCACAAGGTAGAGGGCGAACGCCCGGTCTACTGGACGGGGCCCTCCATCGGCTTTGATTTTGGCGGCAATGCAGCCAATACCTTCGTGCTGGTCTATAATCTCTATGATAGCGAAGAGCTGTATCAGCGCTTCCCGGCTGGCGAAGGCGCGGCCTATTTCATCGGCGGCTTCCACGTCAGCTATCTGCGCAGCGGCGACAAGGTGCTGATCCCGGTACGGCTGGGCGCTGGCCTGCGGCTCGGCGCGAATATCGGCTATATGAAATTCAGCAAGAAGCAGAAATGGCTGCCGTTCTGACCAGTCTGGCGCAGAAATGATGCTTTTTCACCGTTAGTCCCGAGCCTGTCGGCCCGAAGGGCGAGCGAAGTCCAATGGCGCATATCGACGAGAAACGGGATTCGACAAGCTCATTACTGACGGCATGACTGTCATTGCGCGGCACATCAGCCAACTGCCGTTCGTCCTTGGTGTCACGGGTTCAATAGGACTCGAATCAGCCCAGAGACTTGGCCCGTTCCATCCGCGCCAGATAGCGCGCCAATATATCAATCTCGAGATTGACGGCACGACCGGGCTCGAGTTCCCCGAGCGTGGTCACCTGCGCAGTATGGGGAATGATATTGAGCGTAAAAAGGGTGACCCCGTCTTCGTCGTCGGTCACCGCATTCACGGTGAGCGAAACGCCATCGACGGTGATCGATCCCTTGGCGGCGACAAAAGGCGCCAGATCTTTTGAAACCCGTATGACGACCTCGCGGGAATCACCGGCAGCCTTGCTCGAAACCACTTCGCCGACGCCGTCGACATGACCTGTGACGATATGCCCGCCCAGCTCGTCGCCGACCTTCAGCGCCCGTTCCAGGTTAAGCCGCCGGCCGGCGGTAAACTGCCCCTCGGCAGTGCAGGAAAGAGTCTCGCCCGACACATCAATGGCAAACCAGTCGGCGCCTTTGTCGACCACCGTCAGGCAGACGCCGGAACAGGCAATCGACGCGCCCATATCGACGCCGTCCATATCATAGCCGCATTTGATTTTGACGCGCAGATCGCCGCGCTGGTCGATCGATTCGATGGTACCGATATCTGAAACAATGCCTGTGAACATGGGCGATCCTATTTGCTGTGCCTATTTGCTGTAAATCGAGCGGAACCTAGGCGGTGCGGTCGTATATCTCAAGCATATCCTGTCCCAGGTCGCGCTGCTCGGTGCGCCGCCACTGGCCATGCGCCTCGCTGAGCTTTTCCAGCCCAATATCGGCAATGGATGGCAGTCCGCCACCGATGATGATCGGTGCGCGATAAAGCAGGAGCCGGTCGACCAGACCGGCCGCCAGGAAAGAGGTCGCGGTTTTTGCGCCGCCCTCGACCAGCAGCCAGTTGATATCGGCAAGACCGGCAATCGCGGCGGGCTCTTCCAGCTGCAGCCAATGGTCCGGCTTGTCCTTGTCGGTGCCGAGCACGACCGGTTGCGGCGAGCGGTCAACCAGTCCGTCGAGCCGGACATCAAGCCCCGGCCGGTCGATCCTTGCCGTGCCTGCACCAACCAATATAGCGTCGCTGCGCGCCCTTTCCAGATGGGCATGCGCCCGTGCCCGGTCGCCGGTAATCCACTGACTCGACCCGTCGGCCATGGCAATACAGCCGTCCAGTGACATCGCGAGTTTGAGCGTGACAAAAGGGCGGCCATTCTCGACGCGGCAGAGAAAGCCGGCCATGGCGCGGCTTGCTTCCGGCTCCCGGATGCCGACCGACACCGGAATGCCGGCATCGCCCAGCCGGTCAATACCGCGGCGCCTTGTCCGTTCGTCGGCATCGAGAGTCGCGACAATCACCCTTTTCGGTTTTGCTTCAATGATCGAATTGCTGCAGGTCGGGCCGCGGCTGCTATCATGGGCACAGGGCTCCATGGTGACATAGATTTCCGCGCCCTTTGCAGCGGTTCCGGCTTCTGCCAGCGCCATTTCCTCGGCATGCGGACGGCCGCCCGGCTGGGTCCAGCCACGGCCGATGATATTGCCGTTTTTGACAATGAGACAGCCGACATTGGGATTGGCACCGGTCCGGCCACGGCCCCGCTCGGATAGAGCCAGGGCTGCTCCCATATAATGCGCGTCGCCGGGAGGGGTCAGCATTGCAGACCGGCGGGGCGTTCCACCTCTACCTCACCGCGCGCCAGTCGCTCGGCGATCGCGTCACGTTCAATCTGGTCGACATCCATGCCGGACATCCGGCCGAGCGATTTCACCGCTTCGCGCCGCTTGGTTTCCAGCTCGTCCTTCAGACACTGGATTTCCCAGCGGTCCTGCAGAATTTCCTCGTCGGTGCGGTCATTTGTCCAGTTTTCGACATAAATGACCTCCTGCGGTACATAAGTGTAAGTATTTACCTGCGGATCGAGCCAGAAAAGGAACAAAATGAACGACGTGCAGGCAATGGCCATCGCCGCCGGGAGCAGGCGCTCCCCCGGTTCACTCTGGCGAAAAACGGCGACCAGGTCACCAAAACCGCCGCTAACCGATACATCTTTCAACATTCCCATGTCGTCCAAATAGTGCGGACACAGCCGGATGACCAGCCCTTCCCGCAAAATTGCCACGGGAAAGGCCGGGCCGGCCACCCGGCGCGGTGATCAGCTGTTGATTTCAAAGCGAACTTTCAGCGTCATCCAGCTTTCAATTGGTGTTCCGTCTTTGGTAGCCGGCGTGAATCGCCATTTGCTCAGCGCCTGCTTGCGCGTTGCTGTCCAGAAATCGACATGCGGCGAATCGATCAGTTCGATCTGTTTCACACGGCCGTTGGTCCCGACCAGCACCCGGACGCTGACCTCGCCCTCGCGCTCGAGCCGCAACTGGCCGGTCGGGTAAGCGGGCTGGAACTGCTCCGCATAGCGCGTGTTCAGGCGAGCGCCGACGATCACCGGGTCAGGCATGATTGTGATTGGTTCCAGCGGTATTTCGACACCTGTTCCTTCTGAATTACTGCCAAGCTCGATCTTGGCATATTGGATTTTCGGAACGGGAGGCAATTTGACGATCGGGACGTCCGGCGCGATTTGCCGCGTTTGCGGGGCGGCCTTAACTTCCGGCTGTATCTTTTCGATCATCGGCTCGGGTGGCGTCTCGACCTCCTCCGAAAGGGCGATAAGCGTGCCCTCGAACCTCTCGGGCACTACGATTGTGGGCATCGCTATCACGGCACCGATAATCAGCGCGTGAACGGCGCCTGTCATTATCAGGCCTTTGGAACGGGGCGTTTTGTTTTCGTAAACAGATACATAGCTCATGTTCATATCCTCTCAACCATCCTCAACAACGGCGGAGCGGCTTCGTGCCTGTTTGACTATCTCGCCCCAGCGCCAATTGTAATGTTATACTATTACATTATAAATTGCAAACACGGGGGCGCGCGAGCGGAAATTATACCGTTAGAAACGGCCTAACTAATTGTTTTTAAAAGTCTTTCTAGCGCGACTTCGCGACCGATTAGTGGCAGCAAAGCGTTCATATCCGGCCCATGATCGAGCCCGGTAAGTGCCTGCCGCAGCGGCATGAACAGCGGCTTGCCCTTGCGGCCGGTAGCCTCCTTGAGCGCGCCGGTGAGATCCTTCCAGAGATCGGAAGATGCTTCCAATTCCTCCAATTTACCATGCGCAACGGCCAGAAATTCCCGGTCTTCCGGCGAAAATTCGGGGAGGGAAATTGGCCCCGTCACCACCTGCCACCACTGGTCGACATCACCCATATCATGCAGGTTCGGCCGGATCACCGCCCAGGCTTCGTCATCCATTGCTTCCGGCAGTCGATCCTTCACATCCGGGTAGTCGAGCAGGTGCACGATCTTCTGGTTGAGCTGCGCCAGCTCTTCATCGTCAAAACGCGCCGGTGCGCGACCGAACCGGGCAAAGTCAAATGTCTCAATCAGTTGCGCTACATCGGCAATCGGCTCGACCGGGTTGCTGGTCCCAATACGCGCCAGCAAGGCAACAATCGCCTGCGGTTCGATATTCTTCTCGCGGAAACTGCTGACTCCAAGCGAGCCGAGCCGCTTGGAAAGCTTGCCTTCGGTGCCGACGAGCAACGCTTCATGGGCAAATTCGGGCGGCTTTGCGCCAAGCGCCTGGAACATCTGAATCTGCACCGCCGTATTGGCCACATGATCCTCGCCGCGCACGACATGGGTAATCCCCATCTCGATATCGTCGATTGCCGAGGGCAGCATATAGAGCCAGCTGCCATCTTCGCGCAGGATGACCGGGTCGGATAGCAAGGCGGGATCAAAATTCTGATCGCCCCTGATCAGGTCGGTCCAGGTGATCGGCGTCGCGTGATCCAGCTTGAAGCGCCAGTGCGGCTTCCGCCCTTCCGCTTCATAGGCAGCGACCTGTTCTGCGGTCAGATCGAGTGCCGCGCGATCGTAAATCGGTGGTTTTCCGCGACCGAGCTGAATCTTGCGCTTGAGATCGAGTTCCTGCGCTGTTTCATAAGCAGGATAGACCCGGCCATCGGCCTTCAGCTTCGCGAGATGCTCTTCATAACGGTCAAAGCGCGCCGACTGCCTTTGCTCTTCGTCAGAAGCCAGCCCTAGCCAGACCAGGTCAGCCCGGATCGCCTCGACATATTCTTCCTTCGACCGCTCGGCATCGGTATCATCGAGCCGCAGCAGAAATGTGCCGCCCTCTTTCTGCGCGAACATCCAGTTGTGCAGCGCGGTCCGGATATTGCCGACATGAAGATGGCCCGTCGGAGACGGAGCGAAGCGGGTTTTTATGGTCATACGGTCCTGAATGCGTTGGTGATGGGATAGCGCCGGTCGCGGCCGAAATTTCTGGTGCCGAGCTTGACGCCCGGCGGGGCCTGTCGGCGTTTATATTCTGCAATATAGAGCAGCCGCTCGATCCGGATCACCGTTTCCCGGTCAAATCCCCGCGACACCAGATCATTGACCGACAATTCTTCCTCGATCAGCCCATGCAGCAGCGGATCGAGAATCTCGTAGTCCGGCAGGCTGTCGCTGTCTTTCTGGTCCTCGCGCAATTCGGCGCTCGGCGGTTTGGTGATCACCGTTTCCGGCATCACCGGTCCATCGGGGCCAAGGCCCAGACTCGGCTTGTTGCGGTTGCGCCATGAACTGAGCTTGAAAACGGTCAGCTTATAGGCGTCTTTCAATACCGAATAGCCGCCCGCCATATCGCCATAGATCGTGGCATAGCCGACGCTCATCTCGCTTTTATTGCCGGTGGTCAGCAGCATATGACCGAACTTGTTCGACAGCGCCATCAGCGTCACGCCGCGAATCCGGGACTGGATATTCTCTTCGGTAATATCGACGTTGCTGTCGGCAAAACTATCCTCGAGCATCGCGTCAAAGCCTTCGATCGCCGGGCCAATCGGTATCGTATCCAGTCTGGTGCCGAGCATGTCTGCACAGCCCTTGGCATCGTCGAGGCTTTCCTGCGAGGTGAATCGCGACGGCATCATCACGTTCCAGACCCGGTCCGCGCCCAATGCATCGACTGCCACGGCTGCCGACAATGCGCTGTCGATCCCGCCCGACAGACCGAGCAGAACCCCCGGAAAGCGATTGCGGTTCACATAGTCGCGCAAGCCAACTATCATCGCATTATAGATATCGGCAGGATGGTCATCGAGCTGGTGTATGTCCCCCGGCGCGCAAGTCCATGCACCGTGTTTACGCGACCAGTGCGTATCAACGATTGTCTCGTCCCAATCGGGCAGCTGATGCATGAGGCTGGCGTCACCGTTAAGCACGAAGCTGGCGCCATCAAAGACAATCTCGTCCTGTCCGCCAACCCGGTTCAGGAACAACAGCGGAATTCCGGTTTCCCGCACCCGTTGCGTCGCCACCTGGCCGAGGCGCTTATCGTCTTTCTCTATTTCATAGGGACTGCCATGGACCGAAATGAACAGCTCCGTCCCCTGCGCTTTCAGATGTTCGCAGACGGCCGGGAACCAGACGTCCTCACAAATTGGCAGGCCAATTTTACAGCCCTTGAAGATGGTTGGTTCCGGCAATGGGCCGGAGGAAAAGAGCCGCTTTTCGTCGAAGGTACCATAGTTAGGCAGCTCGACCTTATAACGGATATCCTTGATATGCCCGCCTTCGAGCAGCGCTATGCCATTGTAGAGTTTTTCATCTTCGCGAAACACCGATCCGACCAACATGGCCGGCCCCGGCCCCGCGGTCGCCGCTGCCAGCCGATTGAGCTCTGCTTCCGCGCGCTCCCACAAGGATGGCTTCAGCACCAAGTCTTCCGGTGGATAGCCGATCAGCTGCAACTCCGGGAACACAATCAGATCGCTATCCGGTCGCGCGCCGTGCGCCGCAATCATCGCGTCGGCATTGCCGCGCAAATCGCCAACGCTCTGCGTCAATTGCGCCATGGTAATGGTAAGCTTTTCCGTCATCGCGCCCTGATAGGAAGGGCCACTGTGCGGAGCAATCGAAATTAACGCAAATACGGACTTTTGATTCGCCGGCCATCTGTCTAACAGGGTCACGAAATTGTCATGAGGTTCCGCTGACGATTCTTGCGGGCCATTGAATCGGGGGAACGCAATTATGAAACTCATGTCGGGCAACAGCAATTTGCCGCTGGCTACAGAAATCGCCCAATATCTGGACATCCCGCTCACCGACGCGAGCGTCAAACGCTTTGCCGATGACGAGATTTTCATAGAAATCCACGAAAATGTCCGCGGCGAAGATGTATTTGTCGTCCAGTCGACCAGCCATCCGGCCAATGACAATCTGATGGAACTGCTGATCAGCATCGACGCCCTGCGCCGGGCTTCGGCCAAGCGGATCACGGCAGTGATCCCCTATTTCGGCTATGCCCGCCAGGACCGGAAGCCCGGACCACGAACACCGATTTCCGCCAAGCTGGTCGCCAACCTCATCACCGAAGCCGGGGCCGACCGCGTATTGACTGTCGATCTTCACGCCGGACAGATCCAGGGCTTTTTCGATATCCCGACCGACAACCTCTACGGCGCGCCGGTGATCAGCGAAGATATCCTCAAGCGTCATAGCGACAAGGATATCATGGTCGTCTCGCCTGATGTCGGCGGCGTGGTTCGCGCCCGGGCATTGGCAAAGCGTCTCGACAACGCGCCGCTCGCGATCGTCGACAAACGCCGCGAGCAGGCCGGCGTCTCCGAAGTAATGAACATCATCGGCGACGTGAAGGGCCGCTTCTGTGTGATGATTGACGACATCGCCGACAGCGCCGGCACGCTCTGCAACGCCGCCGATGCCCTGATCGAGGCAGGCGCAACCGATGTCGCCGCTTATATCACCCACGGTGTTCTCTCCGGCAAAGCGGTGGAGCGGGTCAACGCCTCCTCGCTGCGCAAGCTGATCATCACCGACACCATCCGGACCCCGCAATCGGCGCTCGATTCCGATAGAATACGCGTCCTGCCCATTGCCCCGCTACTCGGCGAAGCGATCAAGCGGATCGCGGACGAAAGCTCGGTCAGCAGCCTTTGGGACTAATCCCGACCGGGAATTCCAATATCGGGAGACGCCAATGCCACGTTTCGAACTGCTGCTAAAATATCGCGTTCACATCGCAATATTGGCGATTTTCATCTCCCTGTTCGCCTGGTTTACCGAATGGGCCGACTGGGTATATGTCTGCCCCTATTGCCGCGCACAAAGAACGATCATCGGGCTGCTCGGCCTGCTTCTTCTGGCCAATCCCATGCATTGGCTCAACCGATGGATAGCCTCGACTCTTGCCGTTCTGGGCCTGGTCGTCGCCGGGATGCAGCATTTCAACGGCTGGACAAAGATCATGGCGGGTCAATTTACCTGGGGTGACTATTGGTATGCCAATGCCTGGGTTCTCTCCGGCTGCGCCATGTTCATTATTACCGGCCTGATCCTTTATCTATGGACCTGGCGACCGAGCCAAGCGGAAGCCGACGACCAATGACTACTGAAGCTATAGATCTTGCAGAGCAGCACACCGAAGGATGTTCGTTGAAGAGACTGTCTGATTGATCATCGGATGGATGAACCGCCAAAGTCGATTCTGATACTGGGCGCATATGGTTTCATCGGCAGCACCATCGCCAATGCTCTTTCATCCGCCGGGCATCGAGTCATCGGCTTTGGGCGCGACATCTCCTACGGGCGGTCCATTCTTCCTCAAATAGAGTGGCAGCAGGGTGATCTAGGGCAATATTGCGACCCGCAAAGCTGGTCGCCGATATTGCGTAATATAGATGTCGTTATCAATGCGAGCGGCATTTTACAGTCGAGCCCCGGGAATGACGTGACTGTGACGCAAGCCGACGCGATTATCGCACTGGGTTCGGCCTGTGAAGCATCGGGAATTTCCTGCTTCATCCAGATTTCTGCGTGCGGAGCCTCCGATCGGGCTCAGGTTGATTTCATGCAAAGCAAGGCACGCGCTGACGAATATTTGCTCGCATCTTCGTTGAACGCGATCATATTTCGCGCTGGATTGGTCATCGGTCGCAACAGCTATGGTGGCACCGAGCTTATCCGGATGATCGGCGCCATGCCTTATTTTACACCGCATCTCTCGAAGATGGGCCAATTGCAGACAATATCCCTATCAGAAGTCGTGGACGCGGTGGCGCTAGCCGTCAAAACACCGCAGGAATTCGCCGGCTCGCACGACTTGGTTGAGGAAGGGTCGCAATCCCTTAACTACATCATTGCGCGCCATCGCGAATGGCTGAATTTCGCTCCGGCACGTTGGCATATCCCGATTAATCCATTTTTGATCAAGCTGACCGCGAACATTTCGGATGGGTTGGGTTGGTTGGGATGGCGCTCCCCTCTGCGGACAAACGCAGTTTGTTCGCTTATCGAAGGCGTGCAAGGAGATTCTCGTCAAACCAATGCGATATTGGGTCGCCCGGCCAAGGCCCTGAACGAAATTCTCAATGATTTTCCAGCCGGCAAGCAAGATCGAGTTCACGCCCGACTGATGCTGGCCATGCCCCTGTTTCTGGCGGCACTTGTGATATTGTGGCTGGGGTCCGGGATATTGGGCCTGTTCAAGGCTGACGAGGCAGTCGCCCTGCTAGGACAATCACAGCTTTCGCCACTGACCGCAAAATTGCTCGTAGTCAGCGGGGCGTGCGCGGACATCATTCTCGGCTTGAGCCTGCTGTTCCGTAAAACTGTGCGCTGGGCACTCGCGGGAACTATAATAGTCACCCTCGTCTATTTATCCGGTGGAGTAATATTGACTCCCGGGCTTTGGCTTGATCCGTTGGCTCCTTTGATCAAGGCTATTGCCGCCATGGGTCTGTCCATCACCTGCCTAATTGCATTGGACAAGAGATGAGCCCCACGATTCTCTTCGCCCAATGGCTCCACATCATCGGAGCAACGGTTCTGATCGGAACAGGGGCCGGCATAGCGTTTTTCATGCTGATGGCCCACCGTACCCGAGATGCAAAACTGATCGCGCATGTCGCAGACACAGTCGTGATCGCCGATTTTCTGTTTACGGCGCTGGCGGTGATCGTTCAGCCCATTACCGGCTTCTGGCTCGCTCATCTGCTCGGTTGGCCGATTATGACTCCATGGATTCTCTGGTCCCTAGCTCTTTATGTTTTCATTGGCCTGTGCTGGCTCCCGGTAGTATATATTCAAATCCGCTTACGCAATCTGGCGAGGGATGCCGCACGAAATCAAGTGGCCTTGACGGCGCAATATTACCGGCTTTACAAAATATGGTTCGCGCTTGGCATTCCCGCATTTTCAGCGATATTGGTCATTGTGTGGTTGATGCTCGCTAAAAGCCTTTTCTGATATTAAAGGACAACCAATGACACCAAAAGACATCGATCTCGCGCAAAAGCTGGCTGACGCCGCTGGCGAAGCGATTCGTCCGTTTTATCGCGCCAAATTTGATCAGGAAACCAAGGATGATTCTTCACCGGTAACCGAAGCGGACCGCGCAGCCGAGGCGGCGATGCGAGCGATCATCGAAGCCGAGCGGCCTGATGACGGCATCATTGGCGAGGAATATGGCACCCGCAACGAAGGCGCATCGCGCCAGTGGGTGCTGGATCCGATTGACGGCACAACCAGCTTCATCGCGGGGCGCCCTATCTTCGGGACGCTGATTGCGCTGATGCAGGAGGGTTTTCCGCTGATCGGCATTATTGATCAGCCGATTTCAAAAGAACGCTGGGTCGGCGTTATCGGCCGCCCGACCATATTCAACGGCCAGCCGGCAAAATCCGCGCGCTGCCGCGAACTCAAGGATGCCGTCCTCGCTACCACGTCGCCGCATCTGTTTGACGAGCATGATGCCGAGCATTTCATGGGGCTGGCCAGCAAAGTTGCGCCGCGCAAGATCATCTATGGCGGTGATTGCTACAATTATGGCTTGGTCGCCAGCGGTCATGTCGATGTGGTTTGCGAAGCGGGTCTGAAACTCCACGATTTCGCCGCTCTCGCCCCGATTATCGATGGCGCCGGCGGGATGATGTGCGACTGGAACGGCGAGCCACTCCACGCGGAATCAGACGGTCATGTACTGGCCATCGGCGATCACGCGCGGATTGATGATGTGCTGGAGGCTATTGCTTGCCATCATTGATGGCGTTTCCGTCGCGATATCGCTTGCAATTCAGGCGAATCTAGCTAAAGCCGCCCTTCCGAAGTGACGCTCTGGCCAGTGTTGGGCTGCCACAAGTGTCCGTAACGGTACCATCTAGAGGAGACCAAAATGCCCAAGTTGAAGACCAAAAGTGGTGTGAAGAAACGCTTCAAGATCACCGCAACCGGTAAGGTCAAGCACGGCGTAGCCGGCAAACGCCACCGTTTGATGAGCCATAACAGCAAATATATCCGCCAGAACCGCGGCACCAAGAAATTGTGTGATGCGGATGCTCGGACAGTCAAGAAATGGGCGCCATACGGCCTGGGTTAATTCCCGCCGCAGCGACATTCAAACTTACAGGATATAGAATATGGCACGTGTAAAACGGGGTACGACAACTCGTACCAAACATAAAAGATTATTGGTTCAGGCGAAGGGCTATTACGGCCGTCGCAAAAATACCATCCGCATCGCGCGGCAGGCTGTCGAAAAAGCCGGCCAATATGCTTACCGCGATCGTAAAGTTAAGAAGCGGGCTTTCCGCGCACTCTGGATCCAGCGTATCAATGCTGCGGTTCGCGCTGAAGGCATGACCTATGGCGTATTCATCCACGGCACCAAGCTGGCCGGGATTGAACTCGACCGTAAAGTGATGGCCGATCTGGCGATGAATGAACCGGCAGTATTTGGCGGCATCATCAAACAGGCGCAGGATGCTCTCGCGAAAGCCTAAGCATTTTCATAATTTCAAAGAAGCGCCGGGGAGCAATCTCGCGGCGCTTTTTTATTGGGTTTTTCCCAAGTCTTGCTAGACGGGCAACGAGAAAAAACGGGACAATATGATGAGCGACATCGAAGCGGTCAGGGACAAATATCTGGAGCAGATTGGCGCAGCAGCCGATGGCGATGCCCTGGAGGAAATCCGCGTGGCTGCGCTCGGCAAAAAGGGCGAGATATCGCTGCTGCTGAAAACACTGGGCAAGATGACGCCGGAAGAGCGCCAGGAACAGGGCCCGAAGATCAACGGCACGCGACAGGCTGTTGCCGATGCTCTCGCCGCACGCAAGGAAGCGATGGAAACAGCCGTTCTTGATGCAAAGCTCGCCACTGAAAAGCTTGACCTGACCTTGCCGCCACCCGCTGCTCCAAAAGGCAGCATCCATCCGGTGAGCCAAGTCATGGACGAACTGGCCGAAATATTCGCCGATCTGGGTTTCTCCGTCGCCACCGGTCCGGAGATCGAGGACGACTGGCATAATTTCACCGCGCTCAACATTCCCGAGACCCACCCGGCACGTGCGATGCACGACACATTCTATTTCCCGCAGACCGATGATGACGGCATGGCCAAATTGCTGCGCACCCACACGTCTCCGGTGCAAATCCGGACGATGATGGATGTTGCCAAGCAGACCGACGGTGCTGGCGAACCGATTTACCTCATTGCCCCTGGCCGGACCTATCGCAGCGACAGCGATGCCACCCATACGCCGATGTTCCATCAGGTCGAAGGACTGGTGATCGACAAGAACATTCACATGGGTCATCTGAAATGGACGCTTGAAACCTTTGTCCGCGCCTTTTTCGAGCGCGACGATATCGAATTGCGCCTGCGCCCGAGCTATTTCCCGTTTACCGAACCATCAGCCGAAGTCGATGTCGGCTTCTCGGTTGAAAAGGGCCGCCGGATCATCGGCGGAGACCCGCGCGGCGACAATGGCGGCTGGATGGAAATATTGGGCAGCGGCATGGTCCATCCCAATGTGATCCGCAATTGCGGGCTCGACCCCGATGTCTGGCAGGGCTTCGCCTTTGGCTGCGGGATCGACCGGCTGGCGATGCTGAAATATGGCATGGACGATCTGCGCGCTTTCTTCGACGGCGACTTGCGCTGGGCCGATCATTATGGCTTTGACGCACTGGACGTCCCCACATTGAGCGGAGGAGTCGGCGCATGAAATTTTCCTTAAGCTGGCTCAAGGCCCATCTCGATACCGACGCAAGCCTCACGGAAATCACCGACAAATTGACCGACATCGGTCTCGAACTGGAAGGCGTGGAAAACCCCGCCGATGCCTTGCGACCATTTCGTGTTGCAAAGGTGATCGAAGCCGGCCCGCATCCCAATGCCGACAAGTTGCAATTGCTTAAAGTTGACGATGGTGCGGCGGAACCTTGGCAGGTGGTTTGTGGTGCGCCGAACGCGAAAGCCGGGATGATCGGTGTGTTCGGGCCGCCGGGAACCTATATTCCGGGCAGCGATTTCACGCTGAAACCCGCGAAAATCCGGGATGTCGAGAGTTTCGGCATGATGTGCTCGGCGCGCGAGCTAGAACTGGGTGAGGACCATGACGGCATCATCGAATTGCCGGAAAGTGCGGCCAGTGAAGTTGGGGCCAGTTACGCTGACTATGCCAAGCTGGATGATCCGGTCATCGATGTAGCGATAACCCCCAATCGTCAGGATTGTATGGGCGTGCGCGGCATTGCGCGTGATCTCGCGGCCGCTGGGCTCGGCACGCTGAAGCCGATGGACATCACCAACATCGCCCGCAACGGTGCCGGACCGGATATCGCGATTGACGATCCGGAAGGCTGTCCCGCCTTTTACGGCTGCACCGTCAGCGGTGTGACCAATGGCGCTTCGCCGGACTGGATGCAGGCGCGGCTGAAATCCGCCGGCCAGAAGCCGATCTCGGCGCTGGTCGATATCACCAATTATGTCACGCTCGATCAGGGTCGCCCGCTGCACGTCTATGACGTCGCCAAATTGCAAGGCGGACTGGTGGCGCGCAAAGCCCATGCTGGCGAAAAGCTGGTCGCGCTCAATGACAAGGAATATATTCTCGACGAGACCATGACCGTGATCGCCGATCAGGCCGGCGCGCATGGCATTGGCGGCATCATGGGCGGCGCAGCCAATGGCACCGACGCAAATACGACCGATGTGCTGATTGAATGCGCTTATTTCGATCCGGCCCATATCGCCCGCACCGGCCAGAAGCTGATGCTGACCAGCGATGCGCGGCAACGGTTCGAGCGCGGTGTCGATCCGGCCTTTCTGAACGAGGGCGTCGAGATCGCAACGGCGCTGGTGCAGGCGCTTTGCGGCGGCAATGCCAGCGAGATTACCCGTGTCGGCAAAGCGCCAACGGAACAGCACAGCATAGCTTATGATCCACAACAATGCGCTTCGCTGGGCGGACTGGACGTTGCTCCGGACCGGCAGAAAGCGATATTGGAAGCACTGGGTTTTGGCGTCGACGGCAATTGGCAGCTAACTGTGCCGACATGGCGGCGTGACGTCACCGGCTGGCAGGATCTGGTCGAGGAAGTCATCCGCATCGAGGGGCTGGACAATATTCCCTCGGTACCGCTTCCCCGCAAGCCGGGCGTGGCCAAGCCCACCGCTTCCCCCGAGCAATTGGCCGAACGCAAGGCGCGGCGAGCAGCCGCGGCACGCGGCCTGAACGAAGTCGTCAACTGGAGCTTCATTTCCGACAAAGAAGCCGCGCCTTTTGGAGGCGGCACTTGGTCGCTTGCCAATCCGATCAGCGAAGATCTCAAGGTCATGCGGCCTTCGCTGCTGCCCGGCCTGATCGCGGCAGCCCAGCGCAACGCAGCGCGCGGCGCATCGTCGATCCGTTTGTTCGAAGTCGGGCGCCGCTATCTGGAAAGCAGCGAACATCCGACCATCGGTCTGATCTTGGCGGGCGAGAAGGTAGCGCGCAATTGGCAGTCCGGTGCAGCAACCAAATTCGACGCTTATGACGCCAAGGCGGAAGTGATCGCGATAC
Source organism: uncultured Sphingorhabdus sp. (assembly GCA_963974765.1). Taxonomy (GTDB): domain Bacteria; phylum Pseudomonadota; class Alphaproteobacteria; order Sphingomonadales; family Sphingomonadaceae; genus Parasphingorhabdus. Next base: position 661,871 of record CAXBEI010000001.1, on the reverse strand, counting down.
TGGATGCGGCTGGCGCACCAGTCGACAAGCTGATGGATTTCGCCGAAGCAGGGGATCATTATCATCCCGGCCAGTCCGGCACGTTGCGGCTCGGGCCAAAGAAGATATTGGCGGCATATGGCGTGCTCCACCCGTCGACCACCAAGGCGATGGGTTTCAAGGGCACGGCTGTTGCTGCCGAGATTTTCCTCGATGCGATTCCGCTGAAGAAGAAATCGGGCCATATGCGCGATGCTTTTGCGCCACCGGCGCTGCAAGCGGTGACCCGTGATTTTGCCTTCATCGTCGATGCGGACCTGCCAGCGGGCGATCTGGTGCGCGCGGTCAAGGGCGCGGACAAGAAGCTGATCACCGATGCGCGGGTTTTCGATCTGTTCGAGGGACCAAGCGTAGGTGAGGGCAAGAAGTCGCTTGCGGTGGAAGTGACTTTGCAGCCGCAAGACGCGACGTTGACCGAAGAGGACCTGAAGGGATTGACCGAAAAGGTTGTTGCCAATGCATCGAAACTCGGTGCGGGGTTGAGGGGGTAAAAGCGTTGTTGAGAAAGAGCAAACCAGTATTTTCTAGATTTCTAGCTGCAGCCATTTGCTGTCTGTTTTTCGGCAGCTTCGCCCTTCAACCGGCAATCGCTGGAGTTAGTGAACCTAAGTCAATCAAAAAGTCATCGAAATTGAAGTCAGATGAAGGAGCCGTGAGATTGTCGATCCGAATTCAACGGCAATATATTGACACTCTTTTCGTTTATTTCGTGAAGCTAAATGAAGATGGTACGGACTCGGACTCAAATTTTCGATTTGAGCGAGGCGCGGGTGTTCCATTGCTGGGAAGCAATATGATTGATCCCAAAGAAGAAGTATATCGAATGAAGCCCGGGAGATATCGATTGCGCGGCTTCACCATAAAATGTGAGCAAATCCCCCCACCTGGATCGACTTGTACAATTAATTATACCATCAAATTGCCCACCGGAGCATATTCCGCACCAAGTCCAGTCTTTACCGTAGTTTCTGGCCAGCTTACGGATGCTGGAGATTTTATCGTTGAGAGGGAGGATCTTCCGGCTGAAAAAGGTGTGAATGTTTTCAGTGCAACTACAGAGACCGCGAGGTGGCAGGCTCTTTGGTTACCATCCAACACCCCTCCTCACCCTAATTTCTCTGATTTGCCCGTAACCGAAAATGGATTGGAAATACCGAGCAACTTCAAATCGCGGATCTCATGCAAAAGCAGGCCTGCTGGCATCCAACTTTACATCCCGTTTGTCTGTTGAAAGTTTGATATTCTTGTGAAAGCCAAACCACGCCGGACATTCGCGATCATCTCTCACCCCGATGCGGGTAAGACGACGCTGACCGAGAAGCTGTTGCTGAAGGGCGGCGCTATCCACCTGGCGGGCGAGGTCAAGGCGCGGGGCGACAACCGGCGCGCGCGGTCCGACTGGATGAAGATCGAGCAGCAGCGCGGGATTTCGGTGACCAGTTCCGTCATGACCTTCGAGCGCAACGGCATCGTCTTCAACCTGCTCGACACGCCGGGCCATGAGGATTTTTCCGAGGATACCTACCGCACCCTGACCGCTGTCGACAGCGCGATCATGGTGATCGACGCTGCGTCGGGCATCGAGGCGCAGACGTTGAAACTGTTTGAAGTCTGCCGGATGCGCAATGTGCCGATCATCACCTTCATCAACAAGGTCGACCGCGAAGGCCGCGATCCGTTCGAACTGCTCGACGAGGTCGCAGACAAATTGGCGCTCGACGTCTGCCCGATGAGCTGGCCCGCAGGCATGGGCGGACAGTTTGAGGGCGTCTATGATCTGGTCAACAATCAGCTGCATCAGCCGACCGGCGACAGCAAACAATATGACGGCGTGACACAACAGTTTTCCGGTCTTGATGATCCCAAATTGGCCGATGTACTCAGCGAAAGCGCGCTCGAACGGCTCACCAGTGAAGGCGAACTGGCGCAGGGTGGCTATAGCAGCTTCGATCTCGAAGCTTATCAGAGTGGCGATTTGACGCCGGTTTTCTTCGGTTCGGCGCTCAAGCAATTTGGCGTGGAGGAACTGATCGAAGCGATCGCCGATTATGCGCCATCGCCGCGTCCGCAACCCGCCGAACCGGCGCCGATCGATCCGGAAAGCGACGATGTCACCGGCTTTATTTTCAAGATCCAGGCCAATATGGACCCGCAGCACCGCGACCGGATTGCCTTCATGCGGCTCTGCTCGGGCGAGTTCAAGCGCGGCATGAAGCTGACACCTTCGGGGCTCGGCAAGCCTATCGCGATCCACTCGCCGATCCTGTTTTTTGCGCAGGATCGAGAAATTGCCGACACCGCCGAGCCGGGCGATATTATCGGTATCCCCAATCACGGCACCTTGCGGGTTGGCGACACATTGTCCGAGAAAAACCAGGTCCGGATTACCGGCCTGCCCAATTTCGCGCCCGAAATTCTCCGTCGTGTCATTCTCCGCGATCCGACCAAGACCAAGCAGTTGCGCAAGGCGCTGGATGATCTGAGCGAAGAAGGCGTGGTTCAGGTCTTCTATCCCGAAATCGGTGCCAACTGGATCATCGGTGTGGTCGGGCAATTGCAGCTCGAAGTGCTGGTCTCGCGCCTGGAGGCGGAATATAAGGTCGATGCCTATCTGGAAATGGCGCCGTTTGAAACCGCCCGCTGGATCAGCGGTGATGAAGCGACTTTGAACGCCTTTGCCAATATCAATCAGAGTTCGCTGGCCAGGGACCGCGACGATAATCTGGTGTTCATGGCCAAGTCCGCCTGGGATGTCGGCTATCAGGAAGAGCGTAACCCTGACCTAAAGTTCAGCGCGACACGGGAGCGATAGTCGGTTAGCGTCGATCCATGGCCAGCCAATCGACAATTGCCCAATCCACGTCCACCCGATCCACCACCGAAAAAGCCTTTCAGTCGATCATCATCGATGACGAGGGCCGCGCCTGCGCGGATATTCCGGACAGCGCCTGCAAGCAGGAACCGGGCAATTTCTTTCGACATGTCGGCGCGCTGGCGCTGACCAAGAGCGCCGACGGGCTGGTCGACCCCAAGCTGGTGCTGAGCTGGCTGATGACCGCATTGGGCGCGCCGGTGGCGCTGGTCGGTCTTCTAGTGCCGGTGCGCGAGGCGGGGGCGCTGCTGCCGCAGTTGCTGACCGCCGGTTACTTGCGCAAGCTGGAACGCCGCAAATGGGCCTGGGCGGCCGGGTCAACGGTTCAGGGATTGGCTGCGGCTGCCATCGGCCTGATCGCGATCAGCCTGACCGGGGTCGCTGCCGGCTGGGCCATCGTGATTGCGCTGGGCATATTGGCATTGGCGCGCAGCGTCTGTTCAGTCTGCTACAAGGATGTGCTCGGCAAGACGATCGCCAAGTCCCGCCGCGGCACCGCCACCGGTCTGGCCGGCTCGATCGCCTCGGTGACGGTGATCGTCTATGCGCTGATATTATCGTCCAATCTGATCGACCGGATGCTGCTTGTCACCGCCGGACTGTTTCTGGCGGGCGGCGCATGGGTGCTGAGCGCGCTGCTGTTCGCCACTCTGCAGGAACAGGCCGGCGCGACCGAAGGGGGCAAATCCGGGCTGAAAGAAGCCTGGAACAATCTTGCCTATCTCGGTGACGATCCGCAACTGCGGAGATTCATCCTGACCCGTGGACTGCTGACCGCCACCGCGCTGGCCCCGCCGTTCATGATCGCAGTCGGCAGCGCGGGCGATGACAGCTATGGCAAGCTCGGCTTTCTGGTCCTCGCCTCGGCGCTGGCCAGCCTGTGCAGCAGCTTCGTCTGGGGCCGCCTGTCGGACCGGTCCAGCCGCAAGGTGCTGGTCTTCTCGGCAATGGTGGCGACCGTCATTTTGATTGCGACAAGCTGGCTCGCCTTCGCCGGTACGTTGAGCGGCGGTTTCATCTTGCCGGTGTTGCTGTTCGGCCTGATGATCGCCTATCAGGGCGTGCGCCTCGGCCGGTCGACCCATCTGGTGGACATGGCCGACAAGGACACGCGCGCCGGTTATACCGCATTGTCCAACACGATCATCGGCTTGCTATTGCTCGCCGGCGGCCTGTTCAGCCTGGTCGCCAACTGGTTTGGCGGCGAGATGGTGCTGGCGATCATGGCCGGAATGAGCGGGCTGGCGATATTGGCGGCGTTTGGGTTGGACGAGGTTCAGCGGGGGTGAGGGTGTCCCGGAGCGCTCCACCCATATAACCGTCTCTCCAGCGAAGGCTGGGGCCTAAACCAAGTTCGCGAGCATTTGTGACATTGGGTTGGATCCCGGCCTTCGCCGGGATGACGGTGTTTACTATAAACCCGGCCTCTTCAATAATGATATCGGCATTGCGCTATTTCCAGAACTTGCTCTGCTCCTTCCCCACGGACGCGATAGACGAGCCGGTGCTCGCGATTTATGCGACGGGACCACCAACCTTTCAGCTGGCCGCGCAATGGCTCCGGCTTGCCGGTACCCCGAAAAGGCATTCGGCGACATTCCTCTATCAGCGCATATATTCGTTCGGAAAGTTTTGGATCATGTTCCTGGAAATATCGATATTCCGGCCAACTCTTCCCGGAGAATAATACATTCACTGCTTAAAAAGCTCAGGCTCGAAACCCTCTCCGGCATCAAGTTGCCTTATCGACTCGAGCAGGCGCTCGGCGTTTTTTGGTGAAGACAATAAATAGATAGTCTCCTCCATACCGGCCCATTCACTTTCGGAGATCATCACTACCGCCTCTCCATTTTGACGGGTAATTTTCAGGGGAATCTTGTCGGCGACGACGCGGTCCATCAACGCTTTGAGATTGGCGCGGGCCTTCGAGAAATTTTCCATCAACATGGTGGACTTTATTTGTACCTGAAGTGGTACAATGTCAAGATGGCCCTTGTCACCCCAGCGCAGGCTGGGGCCTAAACCGAGCACCCGCATCTCACTACCATTGGATTGGATCCCGGCCTTCGCCGGGATGACGGTGCCCGGGACAGGCTATCCCCGCAACAGGAAAACCGCATGTTCCGCCAGCAGGTTCGCCATGCTGCGCCCGGTCTGCTTGTCGCCGCTGAGGAACCACTGGCCTTCCTGCTTATATTTGCCATCCTGCACCAAAGCGCGGAAATCGTCGATGGTGACATGGTGGATATTGGGCGTGTCATACCAGGTCTGCGGGATCAGCCGGGTCACCGGCATCCGGCCGCCGAGCAGCAGCGACGCGCGGATCCGCCAATGGGCGAAATTTGGGAAGCTGACAAAGGCCTGCTTGCCGATCCGCAACAACTGATCGAGCATGATGTCGGGACGGTGGGTGGTCTGCAAAGTCTGGCTGAGAATCGCATAGTCGAAGCTGCCATCGGGATAGGTGCTGAGGTCGGTGTCGGCGTCGCCCTGCACCACCGACAGGCCCTTGGCGACCGCGCTCGCGACATTGGTCGGCTCAATCTCCAGCCCGCGGGCGTCGCAGCCCTTTTCGTCGCGCAGCGCTGCCATCAGCGCGCCATCGCCGCAGCCGATATCAAGCACCCGGCTGCCGGGCGCGATATTGTCGGCGATGATCTGCAGGTCTGGGCGGAGTTTGGTCATGCGGCGCGCTCGATGAAACGGAAGACAGAAGATTTTTGCGCACGAAGACACGAAGGCACGAAGAGAAGAACAGGCGATCTCTTCTTTGTGCCTTTGTGGCTTTGTGCGAGTCCCAAATGGCGCGAAAGACGGAATAGAATCGGACCTGCGGTCATTTCCCTTCCCCTGCCTTCAGGAACCCGTCGACAATCCGGTTCATCTCGGGGTTTTCCAGCAGGAAGCTGTCATGGCCGAAGGGGCTCGACAATTCCATGAAGCTGACCGCCGCGCCGGCAGCGTTGAGCGCGTGGACAATCGCCCGGCTTTCGCTGGTCGGGTATAGCCAGTCGGTGTCGAAGCTGATCAGACAGAAGCGGGTTTGCGAGTCCTTGAACGCATGGGCCAGCGACCCGCCATGGGCCTCGGCGAGGTCGAAATAGTCCATCGCCCGGGTGATATAGAGATAGCTGTTGGCGTCGAACCGGTCGACAAAGCTGATCCCCTGATGGCGGAGATAGGATTCGACCTGGAAATCCGCATCGAAGCCGAACGTCTTGGCGTCACGGTCCTGCAGCCGCCGGCCGAATTTCTCGGTCAGGCCGGCTTCCGAGAGATAGGTGATATGCGCTGCCATTCGCGCGACGGCGAGGCCGCTGCTCGGCGGATCGTCATCGGCATAATAAGCGCCGCCGCGCCAGCGCGGATCGGCCATGATCGCCTGCCGTCCGACTTCGTGAAAGGCGATATTCTGGGCGCTGTGGCGGGCGGCAGAAGCGATGATCACCGCCGAGCCGACGCGTTCGGGATAGAGTGCTGCCCAGCTGACCGCCTGCATCCCGCCCATCGAGCCGCCGACGACGGCGTGCAGCCGCTCTATGCCGAGATGGTCGATCAGCAAAGCCTGCGCGCGCACCATATCGGCGATGGTCAGTACCGGAAAATCCATGCCCCAGGGCTTGTCGGTCGCCGGATTGACCGTCGCTGGTCCGGAACTGCCGAGACAGCTGCCGATCACATTGGCACAGATGACGAAATGACGGTCCGTATCCACCGGCTTGCCCGGACCCACCATCCGCACCCACCAGCCGTCCTTGCCGGTCAGCGGATGTTTCGAGGCGACATATTGGTCGCCGGTCAGCGCATGACAGATCAGGATTGCATTGCTGGCATCCGCATTGAGCGTGCCATAGGTTTCATAGGCTAGATCGACGGGCGCGAGCTCCGCCCCGCTGTCCAGCGGCAGCGGTCCCAGCAGGCGGACCTTCCTGTCCAATCCAAAACGTATATCATCAGTCATCAACACGGGAGCTAAGCGGCGAAATCCCGAGCGTCAAATGATAATGCGGTTGACTGACAGGCCGCAAAGGTTAGTCCGGCGACAGATGTTATCTTCTGACAAGCGGACCAAGGCAATGAGCGGACCAAAACCTAAAGACTGGATCATGGGCATTGCGCCCTATGTGCCCGGCAAATCGACCGGCGCGGATGGCCGCAAGATCGTCAAGCTGTCGGCCAATGAGAACCCTTTGGGCTGCAGTCCGGCGGCGGCAGAATCGCTGAACGCGGCCTCCGGTTCGGTTGACCGCTATCCCGATCCCGGCTCGACCAAATTGCGCGAGGCGATTGCCGCCAAACATGGGCTTGATCCGGCGCGGATCATCTGCGGCACCGGCTCCGATGATGTGCTCCATCTGGCCGCCAACGCCTTCAGCGGGCCGGGCGACGAGATCATCTATGTAAAATATGGCTTTGCCGTCTATGATATTGCCGCGCGGCGCTATGGCGGCACGCCGGTTGTTGCCGATGACAGAGATTATGGCACCGATGTCGATGCGATTCTCGCCAAGGTCACCGACAAGACCCGGGTCATTTTCATCGCCAACCCCAATAATCCGACGGGCACATTCACACCGCGCGCAGAAATTGCCCGCCTGCATTCCGCCCTGCCCGGCCATGTGCTGCTGGTGCTCGATGCCGCCTATGCCGAATATATGGACGAGGGGCAGGATGACGGCGCGATGGAACTCGCCAGCACCAAGGCCAATGTGCTGGTCACCCGCACCTTTTCCAAAATCCACGGACTTGCCGCCGAACGTATTGGCTGGGGCTATGCCCATGCCGATATTATCGGCGCGATGAACCGGATCCGGCTGCCGTTCAATGTCACCACTGCGGGACAGGAAGCCGCCGTCGCCGCGCTCGCCTCCGAAGACTTTGTGATCAGCAGCCGCGAGCATAATGCCAAATGGCGACAATGGCTGAGCGACGAAATGGGCGCGCTCGGCAACCACGGTCTCAAGATCGTGCCGAGCCACACCAATTTCCTGCTGGTTCTGTTCGAAGGCAAGGTTACCGCCGAACAGGCCAATAGCGCGCTGATGGACAAGGGCTATGCGGTCCGCTGGTTGCCCGGACAGGGACTGGTCAACGGCCTGCGCATCACCATCGGCACCGAAGAAGAAACCCGCGGGGTCGCCCAGGCGTTGCGCGAGATATTGGAAGCCTCCGACTGATGTTGCCTTTTGCCAATATCGCGATCATCGGCATTGGCCTGATCGGCTCCTCGATTGCCCATGCGGTGCGCGAGACCATGCCGACTGCGCGGATCACCGGCTATGATGCCGATGCCGCGGTGCGGGCGCGAGTCATCGAACTGGGCTTTTGCGACGACGTCAGCGATTCCGCCGGAGCAGCAGTCACCGACGCCGATCTGGTGATCCTCTGCGTGCCGGTCGGCGTGATGGCAGAAGTTGCCGCCGATATCGCCGCCGACCTGCCGGACGAAGCGATCATCAGCGATGTCGGATCGTCCAAGGAAAGCGTGCTGGCCGCTCTGGCCAAGGCGCTGCCAGATGCCCGGATCATCCCTGCCCATCCCGTCGCCGGCACCGAGAATAGCGGCCCTGATGCGGGATTTGCGACGCTTTTTCAGGATCGCTGGTGCATCCTCACACCCCCGTCAGACGCCGCCGAAGGCGATATCGAGCGAGTCAAAGCCTTCTGGGAAAGGCTCGGCGCCAATGTCGAGATCATGGACGCCAAACATCATGATCTTGTCCTCGCGGTGACCAGCCATCTGCCGCATCTGATCGCCTATACGATCGTCGGCACCGCTTCCGATCTGGAAGATGTGACCCGCGGCGAAGTGATCAAATATTCCGCCGGCGGTTTCCGCGATTTCACCCGCATTGCCGCTTCCGATCCGACGATGTGGCGCGATGTGTTCCTGTCCAACAAGGATGCGGTGCTGGAAATGCTCCAGCGCTTCTCCGAGGATCTCTCGGCCCTGCAACGTGCAATCCGCTGGGACAAGGGCGACGAACTGTTCGACCTGTTCACCAAGACCCGCGCGATCCGCCGCCGGATTATCGAGGAAGGCCAGGACGACGCCGCTGCCGATTTCGGTCGGACGCACGATTGAAGGCTTTTAATCGCAGCACAACGATCAGATTCGCACTAAGCCACGAAGACGCAAAGCCATCCTCAGGATGTTTCTGGCCTACGCGTGATCGTTGATATGCTCCACAGAAACTTTACAGTGGCGACCGCTTTTGTTTTCCGTGACCTTTGCCCCGAAGCCGCAGATTTATAGCCTTTATTGGTCCGCGACCGCTCGTCTAGTGTGACCTTCCAAATTGCCGTCCGAGCCGGCCTGCCAAAAACAGGCGAGCATCCGTAAACCCGGTGATTGTACCAAGATTGTCAAAGAGCCAGTCCTGCCTGCGCCGCAGGATCATTGGCGATATTAAACGGTCGAGTTCCGTGTAGGACAGCGTTATTTAAGTCACGGGTTCAGGGATTGTTGCGGCACTTGCGCCTCCCGTCTCCGTGCCCTGCCGTCGGACCGAGTCCCGTCGATCGGACAGGACTGTTCCGGGCGCCGCCCTTGGGCGGCGAACATGCTTTAGAATAAACCAGTTCGTCCTGAGCTGGCCGAAAATCGCCTGTTACAATGGCATATACAATGCTGTAAAAGTCGGTACGATACAGAAATACCCAGCGGTAACAATCAGTTGGGAAACACATTAGGAGTCCGGATTTGGTCGAAGCTACAGCGACAAGTGTCGCACATTCCAACAATGGTGGGAGCCCGGAAACGGGATATGGCACCAAAAACTACCGCAATTATATTCTCGGCATTTTGCTGACCGTCTATATTTTCAACTTCATTGATCGCACGATCATCAACATATTGACCGAGCCGATCAAGGAAAGCTTCGGGGTTGAGGATTGGCAGATGGGGCTGCTCGGTGGTCCGGCTTTTGCGATTCTCTATACATTTGTCGGCATCCCGATCGCGCGCTTTTCAGAAAAGAACCATCGGGTATGGATCATTGCGGGGTCGGTGGCCTTGTGGAGCCTGATGACTGTTTTGTGCGGCTTTGCGACCAGTTTTATCGCTCTGTTCATATTCCGTATCGGCGTCAGCATCGGCGAAGCAGGCTGCTCTCCGCCAGCCAATTCGATCATCGCCGACTATTTCGTTCCCAAGGAACGCTCGACCGCCGTCTCGGTCTACGCGCTCGGAATCCCGCTCGGCGGCATGGTCGCTTATGTTTTTGGCGGTTTCATTGTCGGGAGCCTTGATGGCCCCACGGTCGCGGCGATGCTCAACAGCTGGAACTGGACCTGGGCAGTCAATGCGCTGGACTGGCAGAATATCGAAGCCTGGCGCGTTGCTTTTGTGGTTGTCGGCGTACCCGGCATCCTGGTTGCGTTGATCGTGAAGTTGACGATCAAGGAACCGCCTCGCGGCTATACCGACCCGGTCGAAATGCAGAATAAGGAGCAAGTCGGGTTTCGCGAAGTATTGAAGATATTGTCCGGAAAACCGGCCTATTGGCACGTGACCATGGGCGTCACCATCGCCTCGTTCGTCAACTACGGCGTTGGCCAGTTTTTCGTGTCATTCCTGATCCGGACCCATGAACTGTCGATATTTGATGCGTCGGTGAAATTCGCATTGGCCCTGGCGGTCATGGCGTCAATCGGCACATATATGTCAGGCTATCTGGCCGACAAATATGCGGAGCGTTTTCCCAAGGCCTTGGCCCTGATACCGATGTTCGCGCTGATCGGCGTGATACCGATGCATGTGGTCGGCTATCTGGCGGAGTCCCTGTGGCTGGCAATCCCGCTAATGATGGTCGGCCAGATGCTGCTCTATACCTATCTCTGCCCGCTCTACGCCGTACCGAGCGGCGTGGTCGACAGCCGGATGAGAGCAACGGCGGTGGCGGTGACCTTGTTCATCGTGAACCTGTTGGGTTACGGCCTTGGGCCGCCCCTGATTGGCGGTCTATCCACCATATTGAATGCGACATTCCTGTCTGGAATCGATCCGGCGCTGACGCTGGAGGCGTGCAAGGCAAGCAACATCGGTGTGGCCGCTCAAGCCGCCTGCAGTTCGGCCAATGCGGACGGACTGCAATGGTCTATGGTCCTGTTCAAATGTCTCTATCTATGGGCGGTGTTCCACTTCTACATGGCCAGCCGCACCATCCAGCGCGACATGGGCCGCTAATATCCGGATCAGGTGACGGGACCAATGTGCCGCTGCAGCATGGTCGCCGTCACCTATCTTGATACTGGAAAAGGAAGCTGCCGCTATTCGGTGGTCTTGCCGTCGAAATGCTCATGCTCTTTCTCGGCATCGGCTGCGGTGGCGTGCACGGTGCCGTCGATATGCTCGGGCGGTCCGTATATGGTGTAAAGCCGGAGCGGCTCGGTGCCGGTGTTCACGACATTATGGTTGGCCCCTTGTGGCACAATGACGCCATCATCGGCTTTCACCTTATTGGCCTTGCCATCGATCCAGATTTCGCCACTGCCCTCTTCGATCCGGAAGAACTGGTCGCGGTCGTCGTGGACTTCCATACCGATTTCGTCGCCCGGCTGAAGCGTCATGACCACTAGTTGCAGATTATGCCCCGTGTAGAGCACGCGGCGGAAGTCATCATTCTGCTCCGTCAGAGCTTCGATATTGTCGACAAATCCTTGCATCTGTATTTCCTCTTGTTTGTACGCAGGGTTGCTTGGTCAGACCGTTATTCGTCTGCCCCGCCTTCCTGCATTTCTTTTTCCCAGGTTTCCTTTGCCGCAACCTGGGCAGCTTTACTAGCATCAGCAGTCGCGGCTGCGGCTTTGATCACAGCTTTCTGTGCTGCATCTGCTGCCTGTTTTGCAGCGGCCGTATCGGATTCCAGTCCGGCCATAAGCGATGCGTTGGTTTCGAGAACCGCTGCACTCGTTGCAGCCACGGCCTGCTCGACCAGATCCTGGGCTTTTCTGGCATTTTCATTCGCCGCCAGATCCAATTTGGTATTGGCCGTCAGAATCTTGGCTTGTGCGCGTTTGGCGGCCGCCTCCGCGTTGATCGCCATCTGGGCGGCAGCCTCTTTGTCCTTCTGTGCTTCGGAACAGACCGCCAGCTTGGCCGCCGTCACCGACATTCTTGCGGCATTATGGGCTTCCATCGCCGCCTTGCTCGCATCATGTTTCGCAGCATCCATGCTTTCCTGGGCGCCTGCCATCGCGTCATCTTCAGATGTGGCGCATTCTGCCTGATCGTCACTTTCTGCATTCTGGGTGCAGCCTTGAACCGCGAGAGAAAGGGCCAGTGCAGTGCTAATTGTCGATATTGTCTTTTTCATGCCATGGGCTCCTTGAAGATGTTTGTGGCGAGAAAGAATCATCGCCTCGGGTGGAGCCTCCAGACAATATCGGCATCGATTTGTAACTACGTAATTTCCACAAACGGGGTTCGCAAGAGGCCTGTCGGCTTGCCCGGGAATTGCAGCGCTTCCAATCGATATGGCACGCGACCGTCTAAGTGAATTTACGGATTTTGGGACATAACATCCGTTCGTAAACAGACGCCGCGAATTTGATCAATCCGACTTCAACACAGTCAGGATTTACCACGATCGAGTTTCTTAAACGCCACCGATGCCATAACTGGAGAAAGACCATGACCACCACGACCCAAGATGATTCTTCGGTTTTCGCCGAGCATATATCGAGCAGTCGTGGCTGGGTAATGGCAACCGGGATCATCATGATCCTTGCCGGTACAGGTGCGATAATTTTTCCAATGATCACCAGTCTCGGCGTAGCGATATGCGTTGCCATATTGCTGGTGATCGCCGGAACGGCCCAGATCATCCAGGCATTCAGCTTTCACAAATGGAGCCGGATCCTGCTCGCCGTGCTCGTCGGCATAGTCTGGCTAGCGGCTGGTGTCATGCTTCTGATATGGCCAATGGAAGCGGTTTTTGTTCTGACCATCTTTGTCGCAGCGGCTTTTCTCGCCGAAGGCATTTTGAAAGCCATATTTGCCTTCAAGATGCGCCCGTTGACCGGCTGGGGCTGGATGTTGTTCAATGGCGTCGCGGCATTTGCCGTCGGCATATTGCTTTGGTGGCAGCTGCCAATTTCGGCGCTCTGGACACTCGGCGTGCTGGCGGGAATCAACATCCTCATCTCCGGCTGGACACTGGTGATGCTCGCAACAGCCATTGGCAAATCTACCGAGACTCCAGAGACCGCAAAAAGCGCGGCTTGATCGACAGAACCCAATTCCCCCCGAAGCTAACCCCAAGGAGAAAATCAAATGACCACTCAAAGCCATATTCACAGCTTTATCGAACGGGCCAAGAACCGCCTCGACGAAATCGATGCATCCGTCGCCCACTTTGAAGCAAGAGCACAGGATGTGCAGGCAGAGGCCCGCGCCAAGGCGGATGAAGCGATCACCAAGATGAAGGCCAACCGTGACGCATATCAGGCATGGGTTGCCGAAAATCAGGAAATCGGCGAGTTGGTAACAGCCGAGGCCCGCGAGGATCTGGAAGCCGAATGGGCTGCGTTCGAAGATAATGTCATGGCCTATTTTGATGCCGCTGCCGGAATGTACGAACAAGACAGAGCCTATTTTCAGGTCCGTATCGAGGCACTGAAAGACGCTTGGGAAAAAACCATGGAACGCGTCAAGAAGACGGCGAAGACATTGCAGGCGAGAAGCAAGGCAGAAGTGGATGCTGCCGTTGCAAAGCTGGAGAAAAATGAGGACATTGCCATCGCCAAGCTGAAAGATCTGAACAAGGCAGGCAATGCGTCCTGGGCGGCCGTGCGTGACGCATTATCCGCATCGCGCGCTGCATTCGACAAAGCGCTCGAGGAAACCCAATCCGCCTTCAAAAAGGCGATGTAATCAACCGGGCACATCTGGCGGAATCCGGGAATGCCTCCCTCCCTCATTCCGCAAATTCAGGTGCCCCATGTTGAAAGGCCCGGGTTACCTGTCTGGAAACCCGGGCCAATTCTTTTTGGGAAGCGGCAAGCAGGACGCTAGCCGGCTGTTACCGGGGATGGACCGGAATGCCCGGGCTGCTTACAGCCGCTCTAGCGCCAGATTGATTTCCTGGAGGCGATCACCGTTTCTAGCCGGTTTCATGCCATCATCCGATGCGATTTCGAGCTGCTTTTCGCCATAGGCCCAGCGTTTGAGAATATCGGCCTTGATGGCATCCGGCAGGTCGGTGGCCAGCAGCTTGGCCGGCGCTTGAAATACACCGGCGGGATTGCCCAGCAGCGCTTCGATATCCCAGCCTTGCTCTTTCGCTTCGGACCGCAATGTTTCGAGATAGATATCCCGGTCAATGCGCGCCTTGACGTCCCGTTCCGTGGGCAGAACTTCACCTGAAATATAATATTCGCCGTCCGGGAGATAGGAATAAGGCACGCCGCGATAGGCTTGCAGCTCGCCGGCGAATGTGTCGCCGCCATAACGATCCTCCAGAACATCATGAGCGGCGGGAAGTTCATGCACGTGAACATCCGAACCGCTATGACTGGCCAGAATTTCCACGGCGTGTTTTTCGTCAGCAGCATTCCACGTCCGCACCCACAGGAGCAAGCCGCCGCGTTCCAGCTGGTCCTCGACATAATCCGCGTGATGCTTTCCGATTAGCTTGGCCAATATCCCGCCAATGGCACCGCCGCCGATGCCGCCGGCAGCAGCTGCTATGATCGCCGCGCCAATAGCGCCGCCCGACGCCACCACTGCGGTGAGCGTGGCCAGCGCGCCGACATAAACGAGCCCGCCAAAAACACCGCCTTCTGCATCACCGATTGCGTCGGTCGAGATATAGGCGGTGGTAGGAACGGCCTGATCATCTTCCAGTTCTTTTACCGAAGTGAAGCTGTGTCCCAGTTCCTTTTTAACGGACGACACCGGAGCCAGCAGACTGAGCTCTGACTGATCGAAACCATGGCACAACAGATCATCAACCGCAGCCTGAAGCGCGCTTTCGGATTGAAAGACGCCAACCGCTTCGCGGACAGTGGGTGTTAGTTGCTCGTTCATATCATCTTCTCCGGATATAGAGTGCGGGAAAAGGGAAATATTATCTGGTGCCTGTATATTCCCCGCCATGTCTGACTGCCCTAACCTGCCATCGACAGCGGATAACCACGTAATTTCCCTTAGATGGTACTTGGCCAGCCCTGTTCTATTCGGAATCGTGGATTGCGAAACGCTCGAATGGCGTCGCGGTCACGGGAAAATCAGCTGCGTTCAATCGTTCAGCATATTGATCGCGGCGTGCACCCGGTCGCGGATATCGTCGCGATCGAGGCCCGGTTCGATCTCCGGCTGCACCTCATAGGTGATGACGCCGCTTTTCTGCACAAATGTATCGCGCGGCGAGACAAGGCCGCTGTTCAGCGCCACTGGCACCAGCGGGATACCCATCAGCTTGTATATGCCTGCAAAACCGGTCTGTAGCTCGGGCCTCTCGCCATGACGGGCGCGGCTGCCTTCGGCAAAGATCACGATCGGACGGCCTTCCGCCACGGCTTTCTTGGCCTGTTTGATGATCTGCCGCATCGCCGCTCCACCGCCGTCGCGATCGATGCCGAGCAGGCCATGTTTGGTCGCGGCCCATCCCCATAGAGGTATGACCAGAAGTTCTTTCTTGGCAATGACCACCGGCTTGTCGAAAATCCGCAGCAAATCGATAGTTTCGAACATGCTTTCATGCTTGAACACGTAGAGCAGAGGCTCGTTGCGTATCTCGCCCTTGACCTCGACGCGGATGCCGAGAATCAGCCTGGCGCAGAGATAATGGTAACGGCTCCAATATTGCGCCATGTAATAGATGCTCTTCGGCCAGAAAAACGCGCCGACAAAGGTCGCGATTATGATCGGAACCGAGCCGAGATAGAAGACCGCCATGAAGAGCAGCGAACGGATCACGGCCAGCATCTCAGACACCCGCGAGAGCGGCCAGACGGCGCATCAGATATTTATTATATTCGGTGAACAACGTACCCAGTGACGGCCGTGTCTGCACCGCATCAGCCAGGATGCGGACTTCCGACGGCATCGCCCTTTCCAGCTCCAGCCGGGCCCGGCGCATATGCCAGTCCGACGTCACCAGACGCACCGACTTGTCGCCCCGGCGCGCGGCCCAGCGGGCTATTTCCAGGGCATTGGACCGCGTGTCCACCGCCTGGAAACCGAGGTCGATACAGCAATCGAACAATTCGTCCGGCCGGTCATATTCAGCCGCCAGTTCCGCCGGCTTTACATCCCGATCGACGCCGGAGATCAACAGGCGCCCTGCGGTTTTTGCCTCGAGTATATCGAGCGCGCGGTCGATACGGCCAGCACCGCCGGTGAGGACGACGACCGAACCGGTGTGGGCATCGTCGTCTGCCGGACGCGGCAAATCGATGGCGAACCAGGCAAAGCCGATGATCCACAGCAGGATCAGGAAAGAGAAAAGGCGCAAAATCATTCAGCGGGCTATAATATCTTTTTCAGGGCGCCGATAACCGTTAATTTGGCGGTCACCATGGCAAGGAACATCCCCAATATCGGAATGGCGGCAATTATCAACCAGCTCCACCAGTCGAGACCGACCGATTCCACCAGCCCGGAGCCGAGCGCGGTCAGCTGGATACTGATCAGCCAGATGATCGCGGTGCCGCCGACCAGTCCGATCAGGCCGCCGAGCAAAGCGTCCAGAGCGATGCGCCGCTGGAACAACCGGCTGATCTGCTGGTCGGTTCCGCCGAGCAAATGGACGACGGCAATGGTTTCGGTGTGCGTATTGAGCGCCGATCGCGCCGAAATGATCACCGCAGCGCCGGTCGCCAGAGCCAGCAGGCAGACCAGACCGAAGGCAATCCATTGCAAGGAACGCACCAGCGCAATGACCGGCGCGATATAACCGCTGCTCGGCTCCACGCGGGCTCCCGGTGCGACCGGTTGCAGCGCGCCACGCAAGGATTGATATTCCGCCTCCGTCGCAACCCGGACCAGTTTCAGATCGATCAGCGCGGGGAGCGGAATATCGTCGGCCAGATCCTGTGTGCCCAGCCAGGGCTCGATTAGCGCCTCTATCTCTTCGGGCGGCAGCACCCGCACCTCATCGATCAGCGGCAGGGCCCGTAACCGTTCGGCAGCAGCGGTCGCCTGTCGGCTGCGGGTTTCCGGATTGGCTTCGATAATCTGCACCGTTGCCCGACTGGACAGTTCGTCCGAGACATCGCCGATCGCCCGCGTCATTGCCAGTCCGGCAGCAGCGGCCAATACGGTGAGGAAAATCATGATCGCAATCACCCAGGGCATCGGACCGGACAGGCGGCCTTCGGGAATCAGGCGCCGGTCGTGACCGGGGATGGCGAAAAATTTGAACATGCGCCCTACTGCAGCTGGTCTTTGGGACGCGGCGGATGGCGCAGCGATCCGGTCGGATCGGCGAGCATGCCTTTTTCCAGCCGCATCATCTGGGCGCCGGGGATTTTGCTGAGCAGGTGGATATCATGAGTCGCCACGACGATGGTGGTCCCCAGCGTGTTCAGCGCCTCGAACAATTGCAGCAAGCGGATCGCCATTTCCGGATCGACATTGCCGGTCGGCTCGTCTGCCACCAATATTTCAGGCCTGCCGATCACCGCCCGGGCAATCGCCACGCGCTGTTGTTCGCCGCCCGAAAGCGTCGCCGGCCGGGCCGAAGCCCGGTCACCGAGACCGACCCAATCAAGCATCTCCGCTACCGGAATCTCGAGATCTTTTTCGCGGACGCCGGCAACCCGCAGCGGCAGCGCGATATTGTCAAAGGCAGAAAGATGCGGGACAAGACGGAAATCCTGAAAAACCACGCCAATCCGGCGGCGAAAACCCGGCAGCCGTTCGCGCGGCATCGTCACCGCATCTTCACCAAACAGCCGGATCACGCCGCGGCTGGGACGCTGCGACAGATAGAGCAGTTTCAGCAACGAGGTTTTGCCTGCGCCGGACGCGCCGGTGAGAAAATAGAAACTGCCGGGAAACAGCGTGAAATTGAGATCAGCCAAGGTTTCCGCGCCCGCACCATAGCGCAGACCGACATTTTCAAATCGAACAATTTCGTCCTTCATGCTCTACATTCCAATATCGCGGCGAAATATTGCCCGGTCGCGCAACCAATAGGCGGTTAACACCCCCCAAATCAACTCCGCTGTCGGGCAACGACAGTCGAATCAGCAGGAAAACGCGGAAAAACCCGATTCGGTCTCAAATCGGTCAAGCAGCCACTTGCAGTTTATCGTCATGGCGTGTTTAGAGGGGCGTCATGATTTTGAATTGCCCGGCTTGCAAAACCCGTTATCTCGTACCCGACAGCGCCATTGGGCCCAATGGTCGTTCGGTACGCTGCGCGTCCTGTCGCCATAGCTGGTTTCAGGAGCCGGCCATTCTGGAAGCAGCGCCGGTTCCGGAAAAGGAGCTGGCCGATGCAGGCGCTTCGGTGCAGTCCCCGCCGGCCACCAAAGCGGAACCCGCAGCCGATCAGGACTGGGAGCCCAATCCGCCCGTCTCTCCGGTCTCCCGTTCGGCTCCGCCGCCGCCGATTTCTGTCACCCCGGGCTACACCTCCGGAGAGAGCAGCTTCGCTCACGAGCCACCGTTCAAGCCGCGTCGCAATCCGGCAAAACTCTGGACCATGGCTGCCGTTGCCTTTGCCGCCCTGGTACTGGCTTTGGGTGCCGCACTCTATTATTTCGGGCCGCCGCAGTGGATTTCCAACTATGAATTTGCCTCGAGCGAAGAAACCCCTCTGCTCATCGAACTGAGCCAGAAACAGGATCGCCGGACCCTGCCCGACGGCACCGAATATTTTGCCGCCAGCGGAACGATTATCAACCCCACGACCAACGACGAGGCGATCCCGCCCATGCTGGTGATCCTGCGCGATGCCGGCGGCCGCATTGTCTACAGCTGGAAAATGAAGGCGCCGGCGCAATCGCTCGCGCCCGGTGCCAAGATAAATTTCAACGAGGCCAAGCTCGACGTGCCGCGCGGGGCCAGCCAGCTTGAAGTCGGATGGGCTGACCAGAGCCGCGAATAAACGCGTCCTTCAACCGAATTAGTGAAATTCCTGCAGCCGGATCATCCGGCCATCGGCGCTTTCAACCTTGCCGGTCGAGCGGAGCGGGGCAAGCTGGAATATATGGCGACCATCGCTCGCAACCTGCACGCCGCGCTGATCGATCGGCGCTCCGAAATCAATCATTTCTGCGCGCAAAATCCTGACGCTCGCCATTGCCTGCACGCGTGTGGAGATGGAAGAAGCCTCGACCAGAGGCCGGTCCGGCGTTGACCCGAGCATGAGCAAAAAGAGAAACACACTGTCCATAGATCAGGGTAGAGCGGACTTCGATCAGCGCGAACAAGGTCAATAGAAGGTTAACAGGCGTGTTTGCCGGTTTTTCTGACGACGCAACGGCTCCAGCACCGGCTGATGTACGTTTGCGGGACATAATCGCCAAGCCGGTTAACGGACAAGTCACATAGCAACGAATATCTGTTGCGGCCACTCAACCCCTTTGCTAGAGGCTCGCGCCTACCCGGGACACGAGTGTCCCAAGCTAGAGACAGTGCGGTCGTGGCGGAATTGGTAGACGCGCAGCGTTGAGGTCGCTGTGGGGTTAATACCCCGTGGAAGTTCGAGTCTTCTCGACCGCACCATTTCAGACATTCACCGGAGAACCGTAATGGCTGTGCAGGCAAGCGGCCAAAGATGGGCACCAATTTAGGACTGGTCTTTTGAGTGCTATCGGGACTGTGGATATATGGTGAACACGCAATGTAGAAAAGCTCTGGCCCACAGACGGCAGAGCGCAGCTTTGCTCTATTCGATCCACGAAACTATGGAATTTTGGGCAGCTCTATCGCTTTGACGAGACCCAATTTACGATCCACCGCATAAATTATCTGACTATTGTCTGGCGCAAACGAAAAGGCTTGGCCCTCGATCTCGAGTGAAATGGTTGCAACATGTGTCAGATATGGCCCGCTTGTGGGCGCTTCCAGAACATAGATTTCGGGTCGGTCGTGGCCGGATACATATAGTCTGCCATCAGGGCCGATCGCGCCGCCAGATGCGGCGTAGGGAGCCATGAGATCCGTTATCGCTTGCGGGAACATCCATCCACCTGTTCGCCGCCACTGTTTGTCAAAAGTCACGACGCTGGAATAGCGATGGTCCTTATAGGGAACCCCGCGCCGGTCATAATGGGCAAAGGATGCAAGAAAGCCGTCTTCCGTGGCCGAGAACCAGGTGAGCGATCCTTCCTCCATCATGCCCAGGCTGTGACTGGCAAGGTGCTCCATCTTTTTCGTATCGAATACTTCGATGGATGAGCCCATGGGCGCGGCAGGATAATTGGAATTTGCGCACCAGAGTTGCGCTGCCTCAATATAGCAGCTGTTGAGATGCTCGATGCCGGGGGACGGCAGATCGCTCCACCGGGCGACAGGCGAACCGTCTGACAACATGTACTTGCCGATCGTGCTGTTATCAATGGCGTAGAAATGGCGCTCGTCCGCCGCGGCCGCCTGATCGGCTTCAACGGCATTATAGACGGTCAGCGTCTTCGCTGTGAGCCGGACCGGGGCAGGAACGCTTTTACCATCATGCTGACGCAGCACCGGTTCGCCAAAGTTCGGGCCAGTCGCGCTTGCAGATGCGGACAGGAACGCGAACAAGAGCATTAATCGAGAGGCTTTGATCACAATATGGTCCTTTGCTTGCAGAAATTAGATCAGAAAGAGGGCGAGTGGCGAGCGGTCATTTTGACCACTCGCCAGACGACATACGCTCGATCCTGCAGGATCAGAAACTGGCGCTGAACCCGAAATCGACATTGACGCCATACGCTTCACGCGCCGTTATCTGATTGCGTATTGCCTGATAGCCGATCGATGGCTCCTCGGTGATATTGGAAACAGAGCCAAAAACTTCCACTCCCTTCATGACACGGTAGGACAGGCGCGCATCCAATACGGTTCGCCCTGCAGCATAGCCATCACTCGCGCTGGTTCCGCCGACAGAGGTGAGGTAGGCATCGCGGTAGCTGAGTGCGACGCGCGCCTCAATCGGTCCCTTTTCATAGAACAGGGCTCCACCCGCAATCCACTTGGACTGGCGGAAGAAAGGCAAATCGTCGGTCCGTCCCGGGACATTCACATTGCTATCGACAAAGGTGACATTGGCCGAGATGCCGAGCCCGTCAAGCGGAGCGGGTAGAAATGTGAATCTCCGGACCGCATTGGCTTCGATCCCGAACAATTCTCCATCCGTAGCATTTTGTGGCTGTGATAGTCCAAGCAGATCAATGCCAGCAAAACTGGTGTCGACCAGACGCTGCGTGTAAACTGGGTTCTTGATATTCTTGTAGAACATGGCGAGCGAGAAGATGCTCTCTGCATCGGGATAATATTCGGCCGAAAAATCCAGTCCCATCGAAGTATAAGGTTCCAGTCCTGGATTGCCCGCCTCGCCTTCGCCATCCTCTTCCTCGAACGTTGGCACGACATCGCTATAATTGGGGCGGCCGATGGTATTGGTCCAGGCTGCCCGAATGGCGACATTCGGCATTGGACGATAGTTTAGCGCCAAGCTGGGCAGGACGTGGGTATAGGTCTGTTCAAAGCTTAACGGCGTAATATCAGATACAGTGATTGAACCGTCGCCATCGGTATCGCGGATGGCAAATGCATCATAAGTGCCTTCGGTCCGCTCGATCCGGACGCCGCCAATTGCGGTGAGGTCACCCAATTCCATGCTGGCCATCACATAGCCGGCATAGATTTTTTCATTGATACGATAATCCGACGCCCGGTCGTTAAAACCGGTGGCTTCTTCATCGAGCACCAACGAACCAGGATTCTGCTGGAAAAAATAATCCAGGGTTCCGGCATAATCCATCGCCGGGCCGAACCGGTAATCGCCATCATAGAAATCGGCAATTTCGCCTAGCGCGGTGCCGGTGTCGGCAAATGTGACGTCGGCAGCTGGTTCCCAAAGCTCCTGATAATTGTCACGGTCCTTGGTCCGGTCGGTATATTTTACGCCAAATTTGAGGAAGCTGTCGCTCACGTCGGCAAAATTGACTTTGATATCGGCCTTGATGGCGTGCAGATCCTCGTCGATTGTCTCTCGACGAAGGCGAATGCGGCGCAGTGGAAATGATGCCGGATCGAACAAGACTTCATCGACATCGACGAACGTGGGCATTTCTCCTTCGACTAGGATAGTTGAAACTGCCACGCTGCCCGACCGGTACTCGATATCGTCGCGCACCGGTGTATGTTCCTGTGCGTGCGCATAGGTATAGTTCAGGGCAAGATCGACATTGCCGAAGCTGAATTCCGCTCCTGGCGAAATATTATAGAGCTTTTGAGTCTGTTCGTTCTGGCGGAATTCACGCGATGCCCGGCCCGATGAATAGGTCACCTGGTTCGGAGCCGGGAATGTGATGTCGCCGCGATCCATGTCATAATCAAACTGGTCGCGTCCCTCCACGTCGGTAAATTCATTGTAGATATTGCGAACATAAAGATGGACCGTATCGCTTGGTCGCCAGTCGAGGTTCAGGATTGCGCCAATACGTTCCCGCTCTATCGAATAATCAAAATAGCGCATCCCGGTAGGGGCAAAAAAACCGTCTGAAACTTCTGTCCAGCCCAACGGATCGACCAGCTGGCTGTCGATGAACCGTTTTGAATAGCTTATGCCGGCGACAATTCCGAAATCCTCGTTGGGGCCGACCAGCTGTCCGTGCATCGCGCTGGCAGCGAAACCGAGCTTGTCAGACGCTCCGTTATAAATACCGCGGCCGGAAAGATAGGTGAACGGCTTGTTCTGGTCGAACGCCGTCGGCGTGACGATATTGATCGAACCGCCGATGGCATTGGCGTCGTAGTCGGGTGTAACCGTCTTCACGACCTCGATGGCAGCCACCAGATCCGAAGGAATTGTGTCAAGCGCCACGCGCCGTCCTTCGGCTTCAGGAATGCCGACAATATTTCCGTCGATGGTTACCTGATTCAGGTTGGGGTCAACACCGCGAATGACAACATAGCGTGGTTCGCCCTGATCGATCTCGACCGAGATTCCCGGAAGCCGCTGCAATGCTTCGGCGGTATTATAGTCGGGCAGCTTGCCGATACCGTCGGACGATACAATGTCCGAGATGACGGGCAGGGACCGCTTGCGTTCAATCGCCAGCAAGCGCGACGTCCGCGCGCCGGTGACCACGATGGCACCATTGGTGGTTTCCCCTTCCAGTTCGATACTGGCATCGGCGGTTACCGAACCTTGCTGCGGCACCGTGACCGTTATTTTCTGGTCCTTGTAACCCGGTTGCAGGATGAGCAGCGTATATGTGCCAGCCTCGAGGCCGAGCATCGCATAGCGGCCATTTTGATCGGTGCCGACCGACTGACCGGTTTCCTCGATCATCACGGTGACTCCGCGCGCCGGGCGATCGAGCGATGCGCTGCTTATTGTCCCGACCACGTCGCCGGCAATTGCTGTTCCAGGCAAGACGACAGAAGCCAGAATGGCGGCACGGAGCAAGCGTGTGCGGCGGCCTTTGCGGTTAAGAATTTCACGACCCATTTTTATTATCCCCAATTTTGAGTGAACCAGTTGTGGGGCGTCAGCTAGCGGTCGGGAATGACGGCCTGATTGCCGTAACATGTATTAAATATGAAAGTTATTGGTCGGTTTTTAATAGTTCGGACGTTTAATGAATGTGTCACGCCAGCGCGTTAGCCGGCGATCATGACCAAGAAAAAAATTGCACTGCCGTCCTCGCCATTGCCCGCCGTATCGCGGCGCTCGCTCCTGCGGGCTTCGGCAATCAGCCCGACCCTGTTCATGCCCAGATCGCTCAGTGCGGCTCCGCGACCGGCATTTACCCACTCCGTCGCCAGCGGGGATCCGGGACAGCGGAGCGTGACATTGTGGACAAGATATGTGTCGCCCGACGCAGAACCTGTCTGGCTGCAGGTCGAAGTTGCAGAAGATGAGCAATTCAAGCGGATAGTCTCTCGCTCTTCCGCTCTGTCCGCACCGGCCAGAGATTTCTGCGTTCATGCCCGGCCCGAAAATCTTATGCCGGGACACTGGTATTATTATCGGTTCCGCGCTGACAGTGGCGAAATTTCTCCCGTCGGTCGCACACGCACTTTGCCCGAAGGCCCGCTGAACCAGTTCCGGATCGGCGTCTTTTCCTGCGCCAATGCAACATCGGGCTGGTTCAATGCCTACGCCCATGCCGCGGCCCGCGATGATCTCGACCTGCTCGTTCACCTAGGTGATTATATTTACGAATCCAAGCTGGATCGATCCGACGCGCTCGAGGGGATGGCAGAACTCCGCGGCATCGAGCCCGCGCATGAGGCCGTCAGTCTTTCCGATTACCGCAAGCGCTACGCCAGCTATCGCGCCGATCCCGCTTTGCAGGAATTGCACCGTCGGTTCCCTATTATCGTCATGTGGGATGACCATGAAACCGTAAACAACAGCTGGACCGACGGCGCGGCCAATCATGATCCGGCCAAGGAAGGCCGCTGGCGAGATCGAATGGCCGCCGGTGTGCAGGCATTTTACGAATGGCTGCCGATGCGGAACAAACCCTATTCCGAATATCAGATTGGCGACCTTGCGACGCTATTCCGTTTGGAAACCCGGCTCATTGGCCGTTCGGAGCAGCTTGATTTAAAGGACGTTATCAGCGGCAGCGACAAAGATATTGGAGCCGCCGCCATCGCATTTCGCGACGGGCCACTCAATGATCCGGCCCGCACAATGATGGGTGCCGAACAAGAAGATTGGCTCGCTGACGAGCTTGCCGCATCCACGGCATCGGGCCGGAAGTGGCAAATTCTGGCGCAGCAGGTCATCATGGGGCGGAGCCGTATGCCGGGAGATTTTTCAAACTTCTTCGGTCCCGATGATCGGATGAGTCCAAAGCGGCTCGGGGAAATGACGATGGCCTCGCGTCTTTCTGCCATAGATGTGCCGTATCAGATGGACCGATGGGAAGGCTATCCTGCGGCGCGGCGGCGTTTGCTGGAAGCTTCGCAAGAGGCAAATGCCGATCTCGTGGTCCTCAGCGGCGACAGTCACAATGCCTGGGCCTTCAACCTCGAACATGGCGGTCAGCCAGTGGGCGTGGAACTGGCCGTGCAAGGCGTGTCTTCGCTTGGTATGGACAAGCGGTTCCATGGTGATCCGATTGCGATCGCCGAAGGGTTTGTCGATGTCAGCCCTGATCTGGCATGGTGTGATACAAGCCAGCGGGGCTATATGGTGCTCGATGTCCAGGCCGAACGTGTTTCGAACGAATGGCTATTCATTCCCTCGCGCATTTCTCGCACGGTAGAGGTTAGCGGAACCCACCGAATGCAGGTGGCGAGGGGCACACGAAAGCTCGCGGCCGGGTGATTACCCCAGTCATAGGATGATTCCGGTTACTCTGTAGCCATAGAGGGGTTTATAAGACTTTCTATTTGCGAACGCCGCAAAATTTGGATCTGCATATTAATTTCAGGTTTCCATATCCGCTTGTAGCCAATGCGTTGAGTAGCTCTGTTGATGTCTAGGCAAGGCGGTCAGACGTCGGCACAAATCTCGAATCAGCAGGCGTCGCGGTGCAATTTTCACTTCCGGTCCGCTAGCAAACCCTCTGTTCATTGGAGATGATCACTGGCAAGCGGACATCGAGCCACGTCGCTTCATGATCGCGCGGCAAGCTGATCGGCCAGTTCGCCAAGACCGCCGACAACAATATCCGGTACGGGGAGCCCCTCGGCGGGGAGGATGGCATTGTTCGGCCGGGTGATAAATGCACCTTTGCAGCCCGCAGCCTGGGCGCCGACTATATCCCACAAATGGCAGGCGACCATCAGCAGAACTGCCGTTTCAACACCCAATTCATTCGCCACATATTGATAGGTCTGCGGGGCCGGTTTGAACTTCTGCACCGCTTCGACGCTAAAATGACGGTCAAAATAACGGTCGATCCCGGCCTTTTCGAGTGGCGTCGGTGAAGGCGAGCCCGCGGAATTGGTCAATGTGACCAGCCGGAAGCCCGCATCGCGCAGGCGCGTCAGGGCGGGAACGACATCCGGATGGGCGGGCATGTTGCCGAGACGTTCTTTCAGTTCGGCAATGTCGGCGTCCGAGACGGCGATATCACGGTTGCTACCGGCCATGGACAATGTTCCTGCGGCCAGCTCGCCGAATGGCACATAGATCCCCGACAGGGTCATCGTCTGCGAATAGAGGATCAACTCGGCAAACCATGTGCGTAGCATTGCAACATCACCGAATAGCCGGTCAAACAAGGGTTCAAGCGTGGTGATATCAAGAAGCGTTTCATTGACGTCGAAGACAATTATTGGCGCAGCGTCGGGATTTTCCATATCATGTTCCAGAATTAGAGCGATAGACCGGGACGGCGCGCATTCCGCCGTCCCGGTCTTGCTACCCGCTCAGGCGGCTGCGGTTGCGCCACCTTTTTCCCAGGCGAATTTTTCAAAGGCTTTATCAACCGGCGTATGCGCCAGATGATTGGTGTAGTTCGACATGATTTTCTGCGAATAGCCGAGAACCACTTCGAGAATATTGCGTTTGGTGAAACCTGCTTCCAGGAACGCCTGCACCTTCTCTTCCGCGACATTGCCGCGATCGCGGACCACGCTCAGCGTGAAATCGCGCAAAGCTTCCAGCCTGGCATTGGGCAACGGCGTTTCATCGCGCAGCGCATCGGTAATCGCGTCGCTGACACCCATGGACTTGGCAATGCCGGTATGGGCGGGAACGCAATAATGGCAATCATTCTCGACGTTGACGGTCTGCCAGACGACGGTGATTTCATCCTTATCGAAGCTGGAATTGGCGAACAGCTCATGGACAATCTTATAGGCTTCCAGAAGGCCAGGCGCTTCGGCCATCACCGCGTGCAGGCCGGGCACCATACCAAAGCTTTTTTTTGATTGGGCCAGCAATATCTGGCTGTCTTCCGGAGCATTGGTTTCGTCATAAAGTGTAAATTCGGTCATGTTTTTTTCCTTGGTTGAATTTCCCCTCAAGATGGCGGCAGCGCTTGGGGGAGGAGAGTTGGGGGACGCGCTGCCGCCTGAGGGAGAGACTGCACCCCGGGGGGATGGCGGCGGCACGGGAGGGAGGGATAGGTGCCGCCGCCAAAGGGTGGGCCTGAATCTGGTTCAAGCCGTCAGTCTGTTCTTTCTTTGCGACGGCAACAATCTGTTCCCGTCGAGAAGGGATATGGACGCTCCGGATCATTTGTTGAAATTGAATAATATAATGACTATTATTCATGATATGAATTTACGTTCTCTGGACCTGAACCTTCTGGTTGTATTCGAAGCGCTTATGCGGAAGCGCAATGTAACCCATGCGGCAAAGGATATTGGCCTGTCGCAGCCGGCCTTTTCCAATGCTCTCAGCCGTTTGCGCGAGCGTCTTGGTGACGAGCTGTTCGTGCGAAGCCCGAGCGGGATGCGGCCAACGGCATGGGCGCTGGAATTGAGCGGCCCGATAAAGGCAGCGCTCAGCGGCATAGAGGATGCCCTTGATAGCGCGTCCTTCAACCCCGAAACTTCGCAGCGTTCGTTCACCATCGCGACGGAGGATTACGGGCTGATGACTTTGATACCGCCGCTGCTCGAGCGGATCAGGAAAACCGCGCCGGGGCTGTCGATACGGACCATTACCGCGAGCATAAATTCGGGCGAATATCTCGATACCCAGGCCGCTGACATTGCGTTGATCAGCTGGCCGGATCCGCCAGACCGTTTTGTATCGGAACCGTTGTTCGACGGGGACTGGGTCTGCGTGATGCGGCCGGACCATCCGTTGGCGGGCGCCCCGCTCGATCTGGATGCCTATACGGGCGCACAGCATCTGCTGGTCAGCACGCGCAGCGAACCGAGTGGCTGGGTCGACGATGTTTTGGCGCAGAGCGGGCGGACCCGTCAGGTGGTTCTCACAATGGCCACCTTCGCACCGACGCCGCTGGCTCTTGAAGCGACCGACCTGATCATGGCCTGCCCGAAACCGATGGGCGAGGTCTTCGCAAAACGAATGGGTCTGGCGATAACCGCCTGCCCGGTAACCGCCCCGCCTGCCTACCGCAGCATAGATATGGTGTGGCACGCGCGCCTGGGTGGCCATCCGGCACAGACATGGCTGCGCCGCCAGTTGCGAGAGGTCGCTGATCTGATCGAAGGTTAGCCGCGCACTTGTGCAACGGCTCGATTGTCCGCTTTTCAAATTCTGCTCCCTGAAGCTGCCGATTTGGGAGTGAGCCATTTTTATGCTGAAAGGCGCCTTTCAGGAACGGGCGACGGTCTCTGGAGAGGCTGAGCCCGAGCGCGAAGACACCAATTCCTGCTCTTCCTCTTGCGGAAAGAAAATGCCCTCGCCTTCGCCGCGCGTGCGCTCGGTGATGCTCTGGACAAAAGCATCCGCGACGCTATGCCGCCATGCTTCATATCGCGGATGATCCGCACGCGGTCCGTCCGCATTGCTTTGCCGGAGTTCCTCTACCAGCGCTGCCAGCGCTTCGGGCGCCATGCCCCACAGGGTCTTGATTGCCTCGCTGATCGTCTCTGGCATGCTCTGGTCATTCATGCGCGCGCTGCAGGCGAAGGCTATGCCCTGGGCAAACCACTCGCCATGCTTTCCGGCCCGTCGGTAGCCTTCCAGAAATATATTCTCGTCCGCCGGACCGGCATAGCAAGTGGCCAGACCGATTCCGGACCAGATATCCGCCCTTCGATCTGCCGCCATGCCGTCGACGAGAGCCGCCGCCTTGCCGATATCGGCGCCGCTGACAAACCAGATGCCGCGCCCGACACCCTGATCATAGGCCTGCGAGGCATAGCCTGCCAATATCCGCTTGGGACTGTTTAGGGTCTTTTCCTGCTGGAAATAGACATTGTGATAGCCCATTCCGTCATAGGCCAGCCAGCGGTAAAACGGATCCAGCGCGCCGACAATCGCCGTTTCCCGCCAGGAAAGCTTGGACATCGCCAGCCCGGTGCCGGCATGGACCAGCAAAGGATAGCGCTTCTCGAACCGCGCCCGGAACTTCCCGAGCATCGGCCGGCGAAACGGAAGGGAATCGACCAGCGCGCTGCCCATCGCTCCCCCTTCGATAAAAAAGCCGCGCAGCAAAGCCGGCTCCTGGGCCATTGCCTGTTCGAACTCGGCCAGCGAACGGGCCGACAATATCAGATTATAACCGCGCAAAAAGGTCTTGCCGATCGATTCCAGCCGTTCTTCATGGCTTTTTTCGGCCAGGTCAAAGCCCCGAATCCTGAATTCCACGCGACGCGGATCCAGCGTCAATATCTTCCGGATGACAGAGGGTGGCGGCCTCAATTGATCAGTCTGGTCTTCAAGCATCGTGGTTCGCTCCATCTTGCCTGCTGGATTCGTGGTCAACATGTCTTTAACCTTGTTGTCACGGCCATAACCCAATCAAAAGCCTCCCGCAAAATATCTTTTCGCGGCAAAAGCGATCCATTGTCTCAATTTGGTGCCCGATCTTTGGCTATATCGGCCAACTGACTCGATCACGCTTGAATTTGTTAACCTGCTTGGTGCGATATGGCGTACTATTCTGGCTCCAGCAGGAAACACGGATAGTGAAATCGATATTGGTCGTCGGCGCGCGCGGCATCCCGGATGTTGAGGGCGGCGTAGAGAAAAATACAGAACGGCTATTCCCTCTGATTGCCAGCCGGGGGTGGAAGGTGTGCGTTGCCGGTATGAAGCCGCATATGCAAAGCGACGACTATCGCGGCGTGTCCCTCTGGCGCGCTCCGTCGCTGGGTTTTCCGAAAATCGACCGGTCGCTTTATCCCATCGCGACACTGTTCAAAGCGATCCGGACCCGCCCTGACATTGTCCATTTCACCTGCCTGAATTCCGCATTCCTGCTCTGGGCCTACAAGCTGACCCGCTGCAAGATTGTCGTCAGCTACGGCGCCAATTGTCACGCACGCCCGTCGAGTGGGCCGCGGAAATGGGCTATGCACTGGGCGGGATATCAGTTGCGCTGGGCGGACGTAACCATCGCCGTTACCCCCGCATTGGCAAAAAAACTGCATGGCGCCGGCACCAGGAAAAATATCCATGTGATCGGCAATGCGCTCGACCGAACCGAACATTATCCGGAAGAGCGTCCCGCGCCGGTCAGCGGAGATTATATCCTCTTCGTCGGCCAGATATCGCAAAAGAAGAACATCCACAGCCTGATCTCCGCCTTTCGCATCTTCGCCAAAAGCCAGCCGCACATGCAGCTGGTGATCGTCGGGGACTGGGGCAAAAGGACCGATCGCAAACAGATAGAAGAGCTGGATGACGAGCGGATCATTATGCTTGGCAGCCTGCCCCGCTCGGGCCTCGCCCCACTCTACCGCGGCGCGCGCTTTTTCGTAAACCCGTCGATCCGGGAAGGACATTCCAACACGCTGCTCGAAGCGATCAGCCTTGGCTGCCCGCTTCTGCTGAGCGATCTCCCGGAAAACCGGGACCTGAGGCTCAATGCCAAACATTATTTCAGTCCCGGCAATATCCGGAGCATGGTCAGCGCACTGGTCCGGGCCAACGCCAATCCGGATGGATTTCGCGTAAACGCCGCGCGCTTTCCGCAATGGGAAGAAATCGCCGACCAGACGATCAGTGTTTATGAGAAGCTGTTCGCCGATGACGTCACTCGCCAGACATCCCGGGCAAAAGCTTCGCGGGCCTAGATTTACCGGCCGTCAGGCCGCCGCGTTACCTGCTGCCTGCTCTTGCTGATACTGCCGTTCATCGAAAGCGGGTCGAATTTGGTCGAAAGCGGCTCATAAGGTTTCTTTTGTTACCTTAGGCCTTCTCCCTCACAGCGATTGTGCCGGTTTTGGGACGGGAGAAGCCTGGATGAGGGATAGCGAGCAGCAGTATATCAACGGCAAGTTTGTCGCAGGGTTCCTGCGATGACCTTGACCAATATCGCCTTGCGCTATCCGGCTGCTATCGCCGCCGGGCTGGCTCTCATCGCGCTGATCGGAATCGTCTCCGCCTTTACCACACCGATCCAGCTCTTCCCCAATATCGAACGGCCACAGCTCTCGATGCAGGCCAGCTGGCGCGCGGCCAGTCCCAAGGAAATGGAAGCGGAAATAGCAATTCCGATCGAGGAACAGCTGCGTGGCATTCCCGGACTGGAAACCATCAACAGCTGGTCCAACAACGGCAATGTCTGGTTCAATCTCGAATTTGCCCTCGGCACCAATATGGACAAGGCCTTTGCCGAAGTGTCGAGCCGGGCGCAGCAGGTACGCAACTGGCCGCTGGATGCGGACCGCCCGGTTGTCGGCGGCGGCAATGGCCAGCAGGGAGAATCGCTGATCTATCTGTTCATGCAGGCTCTGCCGGACAGCAATATGGACAGTGAGGCACTCGCCCGATTCGCGCGCGACACGATCATTCCCAAACTGGAAACGATCGAGGGCGTGCAGGGCGTCGATCTTCAGGCCCCGACCGGGGAACGGATTTTGCGCATCCGTTTTGATCCCTGGCGGCTCGCCCAGCTCAATCTGACGATTGAGGAATTGTCCGGCGCGGTTGGCCGCTTTCAGGATGTCGGCGGCGGAACCGTCGATGTCGGTCGCCGCGGTTATGCGCTTCGCTTTGAGGGCAATTTCACCGCCGAGCAGATCGGTGACCTGACCGTCGCCCAGCGCGGAACGACGGTCATCCGGATGCGCGATGTCGCTGATATCAATGTCGGGCCGGACAAAGCCTTTGGCGCGACCTATCAAAACGGCAATCCGGCGATCGGCATGCAGGTCATCCGCGAGCCGGGCAGCAACACGCTCGACGCGATCAACGCGGTGCTCGCCGAAGTCGAGACATTCAACCAGAACGAGCTGCAGAGTATCGGAGCGCGGATTGAAAAAAGCTTCGACCCGTCGGTTTTCATCAAACGCGCCTTGTCCTTTCTGGGCGGCAATCTGCTGCTCGGAACCCTGCTCGCTGTCGGTCTGCTCTGGCTGTTCGTCCGGCGCACCAGAGCGACCATAATCATCGCGACCACCGTGCCGATCTGCCTGCTCGCCACGCTTGCCGTGCTCGGCATGGCCGGGCGATCGATCAACGTCATTTCGCTCGCCGGCCTCGCCTTTGCCACCGGCATGGTGCTCGACGCCGCAATTGTGGTGATGGAAAATTTCGTGCGCATCAGGAAACAGGGCGCCGAGCCCGGCCCCGCAGCGCTGGAAGCCGTCTCGCAGGTCTGGCCGGCGCTGTTCGCCTCGACCGCCACCACCGTGGCGATCTTCATCCCGATCATGTTCATCAAGGATGTCGAAGGCCAGTTGTTCGCCGATCTGGCATTGACCATCGCGATTTCGGTTATCGCCAGCCTGATCGTTGCCGTGACCGTCTTGCCAGCCGCTGCGCGCCATTTCGCCGGTGATCTCGAGATGGACGACAATGAACGGCGCTGGGACGGCTATGCGGACAGGATTTTCAGTCTGATCGACAGCGAGCGCAAGCGCAGAATCTGGATTCCCTCGCTCATTATCGCGCCGATACTGATCTCCTATTTTCTCTGGCCGCAGACCGACTATCTGCCGGACGTCAAACGCGATGCCGTCGATGCCTGGGTCGGCCTGCCCTCCGGACAGACGCTGGAGGCAGCGCGCTCGGAAATCGCCGAAGAGGTCGTCCAGCGGCTCGACCCCTATCTCAAGGGCGACAAGCAGCCGGAGCTGCTCAACTATTATCTGTTCGTCAATCCATGGGGCCTGAACACCGGCATCAGGATCAAGGACCAGTCGCGGATCGAAGAGATGGTCGGCATCGTCAACAGCGAGATTCTGTCCGGCTTCCCCGATGTCCAGGCCTTTGCCGCACAGGGCAGCCTGTTCGGAAATTTTGGCGGCAACGGCAATATCGAACTCTATCTGCAGGCAGAAGATGACGAAGCCCTGCGACAGGCAGCCCTGGTGGCGACGGACTCGATCAACGCGGCTATTCCCGGCGCGATGGTCAGGGCCAATCCCGACCCGAATGTCGTGGTGCCCGAATTGCGGCTCACGCCCAATGACCGGCGGATCGCCGAACTGGGCATGACCCGGGATCAGGTCGGGCGCGCGGTGCGGGCGATGGGTGACGGACTCTATCTCGGCGAATATGTGTCGGAGGGCGAGCGAATGCGCGTGATCATGCGCGGCCTTGAAGCGGTCGACCCCGAAGCGATTGAAAGCGCTCCCATCGTCACCCCGAATGGCGGGGCGGTGCCGCTGGGCGAAGTCGCGACCCTGTTGCGCGGTGTCGGCCCGACCCAGATCGCCCATGTCGATGGCCGGAAAACCCTGACCATCAACGTCTCGCCGCCACCGGGCGTCGCCCTTGGCGAGGCGCTCGAGAAGATTGAGGCATCGGCGGAGGGGCCGATCCGCAATGCCCTGCCTCCTGCCGGCACGCTGCGCTACGGTGGCGACGCCGATGCGTTGTTGAAGGCGATATCGACGCTGAGCGGCAATTTCCTGCTGGCGGCGGCCTTGTTGTTCGTGATCATGGCCTCGGTCTTCCGCTCCGCCCGGGATTCCGCGCTGGTAGTCATCGCCCTGCCGCTGGCGACCGTAGGCGGCGTGATCGGAATCCAGATCCTCAACCTGTTCAAGCCGACTCCGCTGGATCTGCTCGGGATGATCGGCTTTGTGATATTGCTCGGCATCGTCGTCAACAATGCCATTCTGCTGATGGCCCAGGCCCGCGATTGCGAAGCCGGAGGCATGACCCGGTCGGAAGCCGCTCACGCCGCACTCAGGCTGCGCCTGCGGCCGATCCTGATGACCACCGGCACATCGGTGATGGGCATGTTGCCGCTGGCGCTGGTGCCCGGCCCGGGCAGCGCCATTTATCGCGGGCTTGCCGTCATCATCGTTGGCGGTGTGCTTGTTTCCACTCTTTTCACACTGGTCCTGCTGCCGGCGCTGATCCAGCTCGGCGGTGCCAGACAAGCCGGTCCGACTGACCAAGGATTGCCGCCGAAGCTAACCGGCACACCAGCACTGGAGCCCGCCGAATGACTCTTGCCCTTCCCGATTTTGTCCCCGATCTGGTCAAAACAAATGCCCGCTGGTTCGCAATAGGCAGCGCCCTGTTGCTGGCCGCATTGGCCTATTTCCTGTTCTTCGCCTCGAGCCCTGCCGACGGGCAGCAGGGCGGCCCCGACCAGGCCGGCCCGCCACCGGCGATTGTGACATTGGCCAAGATCGAGCAGACCGCCCTGACTCCCAATTTCACCGCCCCCGGCGATATTGTCGCGGACCGCGATTCGATCGTCGCGTCGGAAGTTGCCGGACGCATTCAATCCACGCTCAATATCGGTGCACGGGTCCGCAAGGGCACGGTCATTGCGGTGATCGACAGCCGCAGCGCAAGGCTGGCGCGCGATTCCGCGGCTGCCGAAGTCCGGCGCCTGCAAGCCGACCTGACCTATCAGAACCGGCTGGTCGGCCGGCTGCAGCAATTGCTCAAGGAAGAAGCCGAGTCGGAAGCATCGCTGGATGAAGCCGTTTCGTCCCGCGATCAGACCCGCGCGCGACTGGCGGCGGCACAGGTCGCCTTGGAGACGGCCAATTTCGATCTGTCCCGCACCCGCATCCTCAGCCCGTTCGACGGCCAGCTGGTCGAGCGCAAGATCGAGGTCGGCGAATATGCCACGCCGGGCCGCGAAATCGCGCGAATCATCGGCCGGACCGGATCGGAAGCCAGAGTGCGCATTCCCATCGCCTCCGCCGGATCGCTGGCCGCCGGTCAGGAGATCAATATCCTCGCCAACGGGGAAAGCCGGACATCGCGCATCCGGTCGGTCATCGAAACCGGCGACGAGATCAGCCGGACCCTGGAAGTGCGAGCACCGATGGGCACACACAATCTGAAAATGGGCAGCGCGATATCGATCACCGTGCCGACCGGGATTGAACGCCAGGTTCTCACCGCGCCGCGCGACGCGCTGGTGCTGCGCGACAGCGGAATATTTGTCTATGTCATTGATCCCAAAGACAAGACCGCGAAACGCGTCGATGTGCAGGTCGGCGAGCCCGATGGTGCCCGGGTCGCCATTTCGGGCAAAATTACCGCTGGCGATCTGATCGTCGTGCGCGGCGGCGAGCGGCTACGCGATGGCCAGCCGGTGACATGGGATGACAAAGACAAAGAAAATGCCGCCGCCTTCTCGACAAAATCGGCAGGATAGAATCGCATGAACCGGCATTTGTCATCCTTCGCCCTGCTGCTGTTTCTGTCGGCCTGCGCCATTCGCGGCGGCCCGGAGCTCGACCGGACTGTCGTTCCCGATGCGCCCGACAATTGGGCATCGCGCCCCGATCTGGCGACAGTCAACGAAGGAGACGCGGACATCGCAGCGATCTATCCGGACGGCTGGATCCGTTCGTTCTCCGATGAAGGTCTCGAACAGGCGGTGCGCGAGTCCTTTGCCGATAATCGCAATCTCCAGTCGGTGCTGGCGCAGTTGCGCGCAGCCCGGGCGGCGATGCGGGTATCGCGTGCCGGTCTGTTTCCGCAGGTCGATCTGTCAGCTTCGGTCACCGATGCCGAAAATGCCGCGACCGTCTATGATGGCGCGCTGGCGGCAAGCTGGGAAGTGGATATCTGGGGCCGCAATCTGGCGCTGGCCGGAGCGGGCAATGCCGATGCCCGGGCTGCCGCTGCCGATTTTGCCGCGGCCAGACAGGCGCTGGCAGCCGCGGTTGTTCAGGCATGGTATGATCGTAGTGCCGCTGCGCTCACCTTCGATCTTGGTACCCGCGATCTGGAACGGCGCAGGGATACGTTGCGCATCACCAATGCCCGGTTCCGCGCCGGGCTCGCCTCCCGGCTCGATGTCCGGCTGGCTCAGGTTGCCGTGTCGAACAGCGAAGACCGGCTGGAGGCGGCAATTCGCGCATCAGCCAATAGCGCGCGGGCGCTGGAAGTGCTGACCGGCCGTTATCCTGCAGGGGAAGCCGAGGGCGCATCCGACCTGATCACACCCGTTGCGCTTCCCGCCGTCACCGCGCCGGTTTCTTTACTCGCCAACCGTCCCGATCTGATTGCAGCCGAAGCGCGGGTCGCAGCCGCGGGCCTGCGGGCGACCGATGCCCGCCACGCCATGTTGCCGCAACTGAATTTGCGCTTCGACGCCGATAGCTCATCGGGCAATTTCGGCGATCTTTTCGACCCGGGCACCTATATCAATGCGATCACCGGCGGTCTGTTACAGCCTTTGTTCCGGGGCGGCGCTCTGCTCGCCGAAGCCGACCGGCAGGGAGAGCAGGCGCGTTCGGCCTTGTTCGATTATGCCCAGGCGACGCTGACCGCCTATCAGGAAGTCGAGAACCGGCTCGATGCCGAAGCCACGCTGGCCCGCCAAGTCGACGCCACCGCGACCGCCGCCGAAGAAGCGCGCGCCGCGGTGATCCTGACGCGCAGCCGCTATATCAATGGGCGTTCGACGATATTCGACCTGATCAATTCACAGACCACGGCGATCGCTGCCGAGACTCGTGCGATCGAGACCCGGCGCGCGCGCATCGAAAACCGGATCAACCTGCATCTGGCGCTCGGCAACGAACCGCTCAGCGCCCAGGCACCGCTACAATAGCGCGATCATCAGAATTTATAGCCGACTTCGACACCCAGGCGACGCAGGCCGCCGGGCGAGATAAACGACCCGCCAAATTCGACTGCGGTGATCACGTCGTTGAGATAGCGCTTGTCGAGCAGATTGTCGGCAAAGGCGGTGATATTCCAGTTGTCCCCTTCCAGTCCGAAACGCAGATCGAGCACGCCAAAGGCATCGCGCTCGGTAATCGACATGTCGCCGTCGCCGACGAATGCGGGGAGCGCCAGCGCTGATCCGGGCAACAGGCCGCTGAACAGAGTCGG
Organism: uncultured Sphingorhabdus sp.; assembly: GCA_963974765.1. Classification (GTDB taxonomy): domain Bacteria; phylum Pseudomonadota; class Alphaproteobacteria; order Sphingomonadales; family Sphingomonadaceae; genus Parasphingorhabdus. Next base: position 624,974 of record CAXBEI010000001.1, on the reverse strand, counting down.
GCCAGTGTCTTCCTGGACCGTGTGGAACCAGGTCGGACCGGTGATACGATAGTCGGCGCGCATAACCAGATCAAAACTGTTGGCGACCGGTGCAACCATCTGGGTGCCGAGGTTAATTGTATAATCTGCGGTATGGGGTGACTTGTTGCCAACCGTATAAGGACGGGAAGCATTGGCCTTGATCTCACTTTCGGTGAGATTGACCGAACCGAAAATATCCCAGCCTTCGACAATCTCTGCATTGGCGTTAAATTCTACCCCGTAGATATCGACCTTGTCGATATTCGAGACCACCCTGAGCAAGCCAAAGGCACCAACGAAAAATTCGAAGAACTGCATGTCATCGACTTTGGTATAATAGCCGGCAAGATCGAAAGTGATCGCGCCATTGGCAGCCGATCCCTTGATGCCAGCCTCGAACGCGCTCGATGTTTCCTTGCGGTAAACATCATTGATCAGCACGTTTGTGCCGAGAAACTGGTTGAAATTCTGATCAACAATCGCGGCAGCTCCCTGGTTGTTGAAGCCGCCTGATTTGAAACCAATGCCCCAGTTGGCGTAAATATTCAGGTCGTCGGTCAGACCATAGCGCAGCGAAAGCTTTGGCTGCAGCTCCTTGAATGTTTCCTTCTGGTCCGGAATCGCGCCAAAAGCCTGCCCCGGATTGATCGGATCACCGGTGATCGGATCGGTTACCAATGGCACCCGGCTGGACACCTCCCGCTGCTCGATATCATAGCGCAGCGCCAGACTGACGTCGAAATTGTCGGCCACTTCATAGTCTAGCGAACCGAAGGCAGCATAAACATTGGTGTTGAAATTATCGGAAAATAGTTGCGACGTCGGATTGCTGCTATCGGCATCATTGTACAATTGCCGGATAACGCCCTGTCCGAGGTCGGCCCCCAGGCTGACCCCGACGTCGCGGTCGATGTTCAGATAATAAGCACCAATCTGCCAGGCCAGTGGCCCATCGCCATTGGAAGAGAGCCGCACTTCGGCACTGATATCGGTCTGTTCGCGAATCTGATATTGGGTGCCGTCACAGGTGGTCGGACTATAGGCGCCAAGGGTTGAACCATTGACCGGGTCAAAGATGAACGGAATCGGATTGTTGCCGACAAAGGTCGGTGCATTGAGCGGATATCCGGTGAGCTGGGCGGTAGTCGCAAAACAGCTGTTGGATGCGTCTACTGATGCCTGGGTCGCGCCGGGGAAAGTATAGCGCGCAAAATCTGCCGACGTACCATCGGCGGTCAGTGACTGGTCGACGTCGCTGTACAGGGCCCAGGCGGTCAGCGTCATCGCTTCAAATTCGTGAGTCAGTTTGACCGACGTCTCGAATGTGGTCTGGTCGTTGGTCGGGCGGATGTTTGAATAATAGCCGAACTCATGATCGTTCACATCTTCGAAAAAGGCCGGATCGACTCCGGCGAAATTGGGGAGATGGAAGGCAGTGTTGAAATTGATCGAGGCGCCCGAAAGATCGGCATAGCGCGCCTTCACGTCGATTTCGGTCGCATCGCCCAGTTCGGCGATGAAACGGCCATCGACCGACCAGGTTTCCTGGTCATCGACGACCTTGCGGTTGTCGAGGAAGCTGTTGCGATAAAAGCCGTCACTGGTGTTGTAAGAAGCCGACAGTACCAGACCAGCGCTGTCGCCAATCGGCGTCGAAATATAACCGGAGGCCTTGTAGGTATTATCTTCAGCGGCGCTGAGCTTCACGCCGCCTTCCAATATGTCACTCGGCTTGAGTGTCTGGATGACGATCGCACCAGCAGCAGCATTGCGGCCATAGAGCGCGCCCTGCGGGCCTTTCAATATTTCGATCTGGCGTAGCGTGCCCTGATCTTGGTTGAGCTGAGCCGTATTGGTCTTGAGAATGCCGTCGACCACGAGCGCAACCGAGCTTTCCGCGTCGCGCGCACCGTTGATGCCGCGGATGTTGATTTGGGTGTCGCCCGCTTCTGCGGTGCCACTGACAATTGTCACACCAGCGGTCAGCTGGACAAATTCATCTGCCTGCTGGACGCCGGTGCGGTCGAGCATTTCGGCGGTGAACACCGTAACCGATGCCGGCACTTCGGCGAGCAGTTCATCCTGCCGCCGGGCGGTCACGATGATCACATTGCTGTCTTGCGCTTCACTGGCATCTTGCTCGCCATCGATTTGGGCAAGAGCCGGATTGAAGCTTACCAGCGCGGCGAAACCGGCTGAAAGTGAAAGAGCTGTTTTCGTGCGACGCATTTTTCTTCCTTCCCTGAATGGAATGATTTGCAGGTCTTTTGACCCGTCAAATATATTTAGACGAGCACATTGGCTCCGCTCATATAGACGTAGACTTCCTGAAATTTACCGTCCCGGACTCTCCAGAAATTGGTGTTGTTAAGCAATGTGACACCCCCGTCGGCATCGGTTAGCTCGGCGACAAAGCTGGCGGCAATCCGGCCGTTGGCCTCATCGACGGTGCAGGTGAAATCGCGATGGACGATGGTCTCGTAGGCACCGAAGAAATCCTCGAACATCCGCCGGATTTCTTCCTTGCCGCTATGGCGGGTGAAATCGGTCTGGACACAGAAGAGTGCGCCGTCGTGGAAACAGTCAAGCGCCGCCTCCATATTCTTGGCGTCGACGTTGCCGAAATAGGTCTCGGTTGCCAGCTGGATCAGTTCGTCACGGGAGAGGCCGGGTTCATATTGCATCAGGCGTCTCCCTCTTTCAGCAGATTGTCGCCGCTCATATAGACGGTCACGTCCTGGAAAAGGCGGTCCTTGCAATAGAAACGATTGCAATTTTCATAGCGTAGCTGCTCGCCGCCATTGGGGGTGATCAGTACGGTGAACTGCGAACAGACCGCATTGGATTCCGGATCGGCTGTATGAACAAAATTGCCGTGCCAGATCTGCTCGAAGTCGGCGAACAGCTTCTCGAACATCGCCCGGATCGCTTCGCGGCCGTTGTGGGTTGTGTCGGAAGTTGCCTCGTGCAGCACGGCGTCCGGAGCGAAACAGTTGAGCACTTGGGTCATATTCTTGTTGTCGACCCCGTCAAAATAGCGCTTAGTGACGATGTCTACATAGAAGGGATAAGGCAGCGGCACCTGGCCTGCCATTCCGGGTGTCCAGTCAGTCATCAATACCATCCCTTTCGAATATCTTCGTCTTTTGGCACTTCTGGAGTCGGGAATGCCTTTTTGCTGTGGGTCAGACCGAGTTCGATCAGCGTTTCGAGAAATTTATAAGCGACCTGCCCCGGGTTGAGCACCGGAATCGGCAGGTTTTCGTCCAGATATTTGGCTGACTGGTGCATGGTGGTCGAGCCGAGTACGATAACATCCGCACCATCTTCTTCCATCGCCAGTATTGCTTCTTCCCTGAGCTTGTCGAAGATCACCTCTTCCTTGCCGGCGAGCAATTCGGTGACGTCGGGCCGGGTGTCGATCGAGCGCAGCGACGCCACGCGTTCCCACCAGCCATATTCGGTGAGTGTCTTTTCATAGAGCGGGAACCATTCCGGCCACATTGTCAGCACGGTGAATTTCTTGCCCAGCATCATCGCGGCGGCAAAAGCCGCCTCGCCGGGCCCGACCACCGGGATATTCAGACGGGAACGCAGAGCGCGAAGGCCGCTGTCGCTGACCGTGTCGATCAGGACGCCGGCATAGCCTTCTTCCTCGGCCTTGATCCCGGCCTGAAAAACGGTCCAGTCCATCAACAAAGTGTCATGATAGCTGTCGCCCAGAGCGGCACCCCAGGGAACGGCGACAAATTCGGGCTGGAAACCCGGTCGGACAAAATCTGAGGGCAATTGTTCGGCGCGAGCGGCGACGCCAGCCTCGTCCATCGGGATCGGAACGATGACTTTTATCCGTTTCATGGCGCTGCCGGCATTGGTCATGGTGATATAAAACTCCCTAATGGCGTTCTATTGTATACAATTGCAGTCCGTCAAGCGGAAATTACCGGCGTCGTCAGGACTTGCCCACCAGCCCTTATTGCGCCAAGAGCCTGTTGATGAGCCGTGCTTCTGATCGCGCCTATAGAAAAATACGCAGCTTCATTCTGTCCGGAGAAGTGCGGCCGGGTATGCAATTGACCGAGGAAAGGCTCTCCGAGATTTCCGGAGTGTCGCGAACGCCGGTGCGCGATGCCGTCCAGCGGCTTGAAAATGAAATGCTGCTGGTGCGCAGCGCTTCCAAACGGCTTTCGGTCGCCGACTGGTCGAACGATGAAATAGACGAAATGTTCACCCTGAGGGCGATGCTGGAATCCCATGCTACCGAGAGGGCAGCACTGCGGATGGATGCGGACAGCCTGCGCCGTTTGCGTGAAATAAATGAGGTGCTGACCAATTCGGTGAACCGGCCGGAGCCGGACATAACCACATTTCTCGATGCCAACCGGCAGTTTCACGATCTGATACTCGCATGCGCGCAATCGCCAAGATTGAGCAAATTGCTGCCGGCACTGGTTGAACAGCCGGTCGTCAACCGCACGGCCAATCAATATTCACAGGAAGACCTGATCCAGTCAGGCACCGATCATGATGAACTGATCGCTGCGTTCGCCGCCAAGGATCAGGTCTGGGCCGGCGCGGTAATGACCAGCCATATCCGCCGCGCTTTTCACAGCTTCAGCGGTGCCACGAGGAATGTGGTCGAAGACTGATTGTCAGATGATGCCGCGATCTTTCAGATCGTCCATTTTGGCGCTGTCCATGCCGAGCAATTCGCCATAAATCGCTTCATTGTGGGATCCCAGTTCCGGACCGACGCTGTCGATATGGCCGGGCGTCTTGGACAGTTTTGGCGCGACATTCTGCATCACGAAATGCTCATATTGCGGATGGTCGACTTCCACCAGCGCTTCCCGCGCCTTGAAATGGGGATCCTCGAGCATTTCCGGCGCCCGGTAGACATTGCCCGCCGGCACGCCATGTTCCTCGCACATATCCAGCAAGTCCTTGCTCGATATGGTCCTGGTCCATTCCATGATCAGATCGTCCAGTTCCGCCTGGTTTTCGCCACGCGCGATATGAGTCGCATAGCGCGGATCCTCGCCGAGTTCGGGGCGACCCATCATCGCCGACATCCGCTTCCAGACGCTGTCCTGATTGCCGCCGATCAATATGCTGCCATCGCTGGTCGGATAGACGTTGGATGGCGCGATTTTCGGCAGGATTGAACCGGTCCGTTCGCGGATATGTCCGGCGACCGTATATTCCGCCACCGTCGACTCCATATTGGCAAGCACCGCTTCGTAGATCGCCGAATCGACCACCTGACCCTCACCGGTCTTGTGCCGATGTTCCAATGCCATAAGCCCGCCAAGACAGGCATAGGTTGCGGCCAGCGAATCGCCGATAGAAAGCCCCGCACGGCTCGGTGGCCGGTCGGGTTCGCCCATGATATAGCGCATGCCGCCCATCGCCTCGCCAATGCCGCCATAGCCGGCACGGTGCGAATAAGGCCCGGTCTGGCCATAGCCGGACACGCGGATCATGATCAGCCCCTTGTTGATCGCGCTGAGCGTCTCGTAATCCAGCCCCCATTTTTCCATGGTTCCGGCGCGGAAATTCTCGAGCAGAAAGTCTGATTTCTCAGCCAGCTTCTTGACGATCTCCTGCCCCTCTTTCTCGCGCAAATTGAGGGTTATCGACTTTTTGTTGCGACCGACAACGGAGAACCAGAGCGGAATGCCCTGGCCCCAGCTGCGCATCGCATCGCCGACCCTGGGCGGCTCTATCTTGATAACTTCGGCGCCGTGGTCACCCATCAGCTGGCCACAGAACGGCCCCGCGATCAGCTGACCCATTTCGATCAGCCGCAAACCTGTCAACGCCCCTTGCGTCATAAAAAATACTCCCGCATCATCCTTTCTCCTATACAAAGCAGCAACAGGATTGTATACAATTTATATGAGCAGAGATACTCAAACAGCGGTCAGCATATTGGAAGTCGGTCCACGGGACGGACTGCAGAATGAAGCCGAGATCATTTCGACGGCGGACAAGCTGGGCCTTATAACGCGCATGCTGGACGCCGGAGCGAAGCGCATGGAAGTGGCCAGCTTTGTCCATCCCGGTCGTGTTCCGCAAATGGCAGATGCCGAAGCGGTTATCGCCGGCCTGCCCGATCGCGACGATGTTTCCTATATCGGATTATGCCTGAACAAGCGCGGCGTCTTGCGTGGCCTTGCTACAAGAGAAGGCAATAAACGTGGCATCGACGAAGCCGGCTGTGTGGTGGTCGCGAGCGATACATTCGGCCAGAAGAACCAGGGACAGACCATAAAGCAGGGCATAAAGGAGAATCGCGAGATGATCCGCTTTGCCAAGGCTGAAGGGCTGAAAGCGCAGGTCACCATCTCGGCGGCCTTTGGCTGTCCGTTCGAAGGCGCGGTGGATCCCGAGACTGTCCTCCATATCGCCGAAGAAATGGCCGCCGAAGACCCGATGGAAATCGCGCTGGCCGACACCATCGGCGTCGGCGTGCCCGCGCAAGTGACCGACCTGTTCGGACGGCTCAGGGAATTGCTTCCCGACCATATCGGCATGCGCGCCCATTTCCATGACACCCGCAACACCGGCATCGCCAATGCCTGGGCCGCTGTTCAGGCGGGCGTGGAGACACTGGATTCCAGCCTTGGCGGACTGGGCGGCTGCCCGTTCGCGCCCAATGCCACGGGCAATATCGCGACCGAAGATCTGATCAACCTGCTCGACCGCTCCGGCGTCAGCCATGATCTTGATCTGCGCAAGGCCATAGCCACCAACCAGTGGTTCGAAACCATACTCGGCCGGCCATTGCCGTCTCTGGTCGCGAGAGCCGACGCCTGAATGACAAATATATAAGAGAGAGATTGAAATATGGGGTATCGATTAGGTGTCGACGTCGGCGGAACTTTTACTGATCTTCTGTTGATTGACGAAACCACCGGGAAGACGTTCCGGGACAAAGTGCCATCGACCCCGGAAGATCCATCCCAAGCGGTTATCAATGGCGCCCGCGGATTGTGCGAGCGTCAGAATATTTCTCCCGGCGAAATCGACCTGTTCCTGCACGGAACGACGGTCGCAACCAATGCCGTGCTGGAAAAGAAAATCGCCAAGGTCGGCCTGGTCGTCACCGAGGGCTATCGCCATGTGATGCAGATTGCCCGCAGCCTGGTGCCCGGTGGCCTCGCCGCCTGGATCATCTGGCCCAAGCCCGAACCGATGGCCGCTCTGGAACGGACGATCGAAGCGCCAGAACGGATGGATGCCAAGGGTGAAACCGTCCGCGAACTGGACGAATCCGAAATGCGCGCCCGGCTGGAACGGTTGAAAGCCAGCGAGGAAATAGAAGCGCTGACCATCTGCCTGATGAACAGCTATGTTGATGGCCGGCATGAAAAAGCCGTCGCTGCAATCTGCGCCGAAGTCTTCCCTGATATCCCCATTTCCATCTCGTCGGACATACTGCCCGAAATGCAGGAATATGAGCGCGCTCTCACCACGGTTGCAAACAGTGCCGTGCGCCCGGCTGTGGCGCGCTATGTCGGCAATCTGGAAAAGGAGCTGAAGGATTGGGGCACAAAGGCGAAGCTCAACCTGCTGCGTTCCGATGGCGGATTGATGTCCGCCGAGAAAAGCGCCGAGGCACCGGTCAACCTGCTGATGTCGGGACCGGCTGGCGGGGTCGCTGGTGCGGTCTGGGTGGCAAAAAGCGCGCAGGTGAAAAATATACTCACGCTCGACATGGGCGGAACATCGACCGATGTGGCACTGATCGAAAATGGCGCGGCGCGGCTGCAGCGGGAAACCTCGGTCGGTGACCTCAATGTTCGCGCTTCGTCAATCGACGTTAAAACCGTCGGTGCTGGCGGCGGGTCAATCGCTTTCGTTCCCGAACTGACCAAGGCTCTGCGCGTTGGCCCGGAAAGCGCCGGCGCCCAGCCAGGACCGGTCGCCTATGGCAAAGGCGGCGAACAGCCGACTGTAACCGACGCCAATGTCGTGCTCGGTTATCTGCCCGAATCGTTGCTCGGCGGCAGTTTCAAGCTGGACCGGGAGGGCGCGACCAAAGCAGTTCAAACGATAGCCGATGCGCTGGGCATCGCGCTGATGGACGCCGCCGCCGGCATCATCGATATTGTGAACGAAAATATGTTCGGCGCGCTGCGCCTGGTCTCCGTTCAACAGGGCTATGATCCGCGCGACTTTGCCCTGATGGGCTTTGGCGGCGCCGGACCGCTGCACGCCAATGCGATGGGCAAGCTGATGAACAGCTGGCCGGTGATCATTCCCCCATCGCCCGGGGTGCTTTGCGCCTATGGCGACGCGACCACCCGCCAGCGCGTTGAAACCCAGCGCAGCTTCAACGAGATGGTTCAGAATACCACCAATGACGAGCTCACCGTCTATCTCGACAGTCTCGGCGCGCAGGTCAAACAGGAGCTGGAAGCCGAGGGCGTCGCGCCCGGGGATATCGAACTGCTTTACGAGATTGATATCCGCTACGCCGGTCAGGCCTTTGAAATCCCGCTGTCGGTAGAACCGGCAGGCCTTTCCATAGAAAGCCTGATCGCACGCTTCGATACCGAGCACGAACGATTATTCACCTTCAATCTCGACGAGACGCCGCACGAGATCGTCAACGTCCGCGCCGTCGCGCTGGGCAAGAGCGCCGATGTCGCGCCGCCGACTATCGAAAAAGGCGAAGCCGACCCATCCAGCGCCAAGACCCGCGATCATCAACTCTATATGGACGGCAAGATGCAGGATGCGGTGATTTATGACCGCGCTCTGCTCAAAGCCGGCAATCGCGTAGCCGGTCCCGCGATTATTACCGAAATGGACTCCACCACTCTCGTCCACAGCGGCTGCGAAGCGCTGGTCGACGACCATGGCAATCTGATCATCAACCTGGTGGAAGGAGCCTGATATGCCCGCACAGATTATTGAAACCAACAAAGCTCCGTTCAACAAGGTCGAGGTTGATCCGGTCACCCTCGACATCATGGAAAATGCCCTGCGCAACGCCCGGATCGAAATGGACGCCACTTTGGTCCGCACCGCGATGTCGCCCGGTATCAGGGAGCAAGGCGATGCCTTTCCGCTGATCGCCGACCGCGCCGGCAAGATGGTGGTCGGCCAGTTCGGCAGCTTCATCGACGGCTTCCTGCGCTCCTATCCCGGCACGATCGAGGAAGGCGACATGATCTTCCTGAGCGATCCGTACAGCTGCGACGGCGCCGTCAGCCATAACAATGACTGGCTGGTTTTGCTGCCGGTCTATCGCGGCGGCAGACTTGTGGCATGGACCGCGATGTTCGGCCACCAGTCCGATATTGGCGGCAAGGTCGCCGGCTCGATCCCGATCGACAGCAAGAGCGTGTTCGAGGAAGGCGTCCGGATTCCGCCGGTGAAAATATATCAAAAGGGCGTCTATAACGAAGAGATGGTCAAGGTCGTCCTGCACCAGAGCCGCAAGCCGGACTGGTGCGCTGCCGATCTCAATGCACTGATCGCGTCCTGCCGGGTCGCTGCCCGCCGGGTCGACGAAATGTGCGGGCGCTTTGGCGAGGATGAATTTGCCAGCGCCACTGATCTGCTGCTGGCCCGCAACCATCGCGCGATGAAACATCTGATCGAAACCAGCATCGGCGAGGAACCGGTCAGTTTCTCCGACTATATCTGTGACGATGGCGTCGGCTTTGGCCCCTACAAGATCAGCTGCAAGATGTGGCGCGAGGGTGGCAAGGTCATTCTCGATTTCGAAGGCACCGATCCGCAGGCGCCAAGCTCGATCAACTTCTTCCTCAACGAGAATATGTTCAAGATGTTCTTCGGCATTTACATGATCATGGTCTTCGACCCGCAGATATTGTTCAACGACGGCTTTTATGATCTGGTCGATGTGCGCATTCCTGAAGGCTCACTGCTCAAGCCGAAATATCCCGCTGCGCTCGCCGGACGCACCCATGCGCTGGGGCGGATATTCGACATATTGGGCGGTCTGCTCGGTCAGCGCCAGCCGGAGTTCCTGAACGGCGCAGGATTCTCCTCGAGCCCGCATCTGATGTATTCCGGTTTCGACAAGTCCGGCGAATGGTTCCAATTGTTCCAGATCGGCTTTGGCGGTATTCCCGGCCGGCCTTTTGGCGATGGCCCGGATGGTCACTCGCTGTGGCCCGGCTTCACCAATGTCCCGAACGAGTTTCTCGAGAAATATTTCCCGCTCAGGATCGAGCGCTATGAAGCCAAGCCCGACAGCGGTGGTGCCGGACTGTTCCGCGGCGGCAATGGCATCCACATGACCTACCGGTTCCTCGAACCCGGAACGGTGGCGATTCATGACGACCGCTGGTTCACCTATCCCTGGGGCGTCAACGGCGGCCAGCCGGGCGACCGCGCCACCAAGATACTGGAGCGCGCCGACGGATCAACAGAGGTTGTCGGCAACAAGCAGGATGGCATCGAGGTGCGCGAAGGCGATCTGCTCCACTTCATCACCTGGGGCGGCGGTGGCTGGGGCAACCCGCTGGAACGTGATCCCGAACTGGTCGCGCTGGAAATCCGCCAGGGACTGGTGACGGTGAAAGGCGCGCGCGACTATGGCGTCGTCATTGCCGAGGACGGCAGTGTCGATGGTCCGGCAACGGAAAGCCTGCGGTCCGAAATGGCAGAGAAGGCCGTCGAGACCGACGGACCGTTCAACTTCGGCCCCGATATCGAAACGCTGCGCGCCAATTGTCTGGAAGAAACCGGACTCCCGGCACCTGTCCAACCGGGAACCGTTGCCGCCTAGCATCTGGTCGCTATCCAAAGTGCGGTTTGTCGCACCTTATCCAAGCCCCTAGACTGTTCGCCAATCCAGTCACGGGAGAGGTGCGATCGTCGACAACAATACAGATGTTCTGATCATCGGTGCGGGGGCAGCGGGCCTCACCGCAGCGCTGGCGGCGCACGAATCCGGTGCCTCGGTCCGGCTGATCGAAAAGCAGGACCGGCTCGGTGGAACCGCAGCGATATCCGGCGGCGTGGTCTGGCTCCCCGATCACGACCAGATGGCGGCGCAGGGCAAAGAGGACAGTGTCGCCGAGGCACTCGCCTATTTTCTTTCGCTCGATCATGGCGAGATGAACGAAGATGTGCTCGGTGCCTTTGTTACCGAAGCGCGGCAAATGCTCTCCTTCCTGACCGACATCGAGGCGATCAAGCTGACGATGATGCCGGACTATCCGGATTATTACGAGGATCGCCCCGGCGCGAAGGCGGATGGCGGTCGGTCCCTCGACAATGAACTGTTTGATTTCAAATCGCTCGGCGAATGGCAAGACCGTGTGTTCGAACATGGTCCATCGCCACGAATGATGCTGCGCGAAACGCCGCTCGGTGGCGGCAGCGGGGTGGTTGATCCCGAGGAATTGCAGCGGCGCAATGCAGAAGATTTGCGCGGCTGGGGTCAGGCTCTCGTCGGGCGGCTACTCAAGGCCTGTCTGGATCGCGGCATCGAACCGGTTCTCGGTTGTGGCGGTTACCGGCTTTGCGTCGAAAATGGCCGTGTGACCGGCGCGATTGTCGAACGCGACGGCAAGCAGGAAACAATCACTGCGCGAAACGGCGTGATATTGGCCACCGGCGGATTCGAATGGAATGACGCGCTGAAACATGCTTTCCTGCGCGGGCCGCTCGATGCGCCCGCCTCTCCGCCGACCAATGAAGGCGATGGCCTGAAAATGGCGATGGCGGCGGGCGCAGGCCTCGGCAATATGACCAGCGCCTGGTGGGTTCCGACCCTCGCGATTCCCGAAGCGCAATGGCAGAGTGGCGAGACCCGCAACATGCCGGTGCTGATCGAGCGGACCCTGCCCCACGGCATCATGGTCAACCGCGAAGGCAAGAGATTCTGCAACGAAGCCGCAAATTACTCGGCGCTGGCCGGAGCTTTCCATGCCTTCGATCCGGCGACCTATGCCTATCCCAACCTGCCCGCCTATCTGATCTTCGATTCGCAATATCGGGAGTGCTATCCGCTGTCCTCCTTCATGCCCGGCACGCCGCTGCCGGACTGGGTAGCCCAAGCGGATTCGCTCGAACAGCTCGCGGCCCAGATCGGCGTCGATGCGACAAATCTCACGGCCACAGTCGACCGCTTCAACGAACTGGCCGACCAACTGGACGATCAGGATTTCGGTCGCGGCAAAACCGACTATGACCGTTTCTACGGCGACCGCTCCCGCGACGGGGCGGCGGCCACGTTGGGAGGCCTGACCCAAGCACCCTTTTATGCAGTGGAAATCCAGATGGGCGCCCTCGGCACCAATGGCGGCGCGAAAACCAACGCGCAGGCACAGATAGTGGATGTCGATGGCGAACCGATTGCCGGACTGTTCGGCGCTGGCAATGTGATCAGCGCGCCGACCGGCAGCGTCTATGCCGGAGCCGGCGGGACTTTGGGACCGGCGCTGACATTTGGCTATATTGCTGGCCGTGCGGCGGCCCAAAGGGCCAATCAATAACCGATACGATCAAGGGGATGAAATAATGGGCATATTGGATCAATTCAAACTCGACGGCGAAGTCGCGGTTGTCACTGGCGCCGGCAAGGGAATCGGACGGGCGATTGCGCTCGGGCTGGCCGAAGCGGGGGCCGATGTGGCGGTCGCCGCGCGCTCTGCCGATGATCTGGAAAAGGTTGCCGGGGAAATTCGCGCCATGGGCCGCCGCGCCATTGCGGTTCCGACGGATGTGACGAGCCGCGCCGCTCTGGAAAATCTCGCCAACCGCGCGGTCGAGGAACTGGGTCGGCTGACGATCTGGGTCAGCAATGCCGGCGGTCTGCCAGATGGCACGCCCCGGTATCTGACGCGCACCCCGGAAGAAAGCTGGGACGCGCAGATAGAACTCAATCTGAAAAGCGTATGGATGGGCGCCGTCGCCGCAGCCAATCGCATGAGCGACAAGGGCGGCGCGATCATCAATATCTCCTCGCGCGCCGCAATCGGCGGACAGGTCAAGAACGCCCCTTATGGCGCGTCCAAGGCGGCAGTGAATAGCCTGACCGCCAGCCTGTCGCTCGAGCTCGCACCGAAGATTCGCGTCAATGCAGTGGCGCCCGGCCCGATCCCGACCGAGAATTTCGACGAATCCATGGGCATCGACTCCGAAGAAAAACGCGCGGCTCTGCTCAAGCAGTTCCAGATCCCGCTGGCCCGCTTTGGCCGGGAAGAGGATATTACCGCTGCGGTGGTCTATATGGCTTCACCGGCGTCGAGCTGGGTTACCGGCCAGTGTCTATATGTAACCGGGGGCAAGTGACCGCCTAGGCCCGCTGGCGCTTCATCCACACCCAGACCCGCCAATAGTGGAAGCCAGCCCAGAGGTTGAATAGAGCCAATACCATCAGCGCCTGCTGCAATGCGCTCGCTTCCAGATCGCGGTTACCGCCGGCGAAATAGTCGGACAGACCACCGACAAAGACCGGACCGATGCCCAGTCCGATCAGGCCGGCCAACATCAGATAGATTGCCACTGCCATGGCCCGGGTCCGGTCGCTGGCCAATGACTGGACCGCAGCGAAGCTGGGGCCGAAATAGAATGTCGCGGCAAAAGTCGGAAATCCGAGTAGGGCAATCGCGACATTGGCGTTCTCGGCATAGATGGCGGCAATCATGCCGGGAGCAGCGAGCACCAGAACCAGTCCGCTGGCCAGCAACGGCAGCGCAGGATCCCGCTTGCCGATAAGATCGCCGGTTTTGCCGCCAAACCAGGCCCCGAAGCCACCGGTTATCCCGACCATCACGCCCAGTTTCCAGCCAAGCTCGCCATAGTTCATGCCGTGCACCCGGACAAACAGTCCGCCGTAGAAACTGGCCAGGCCATAAGATATGAATTGTACCAGCACGCCTGCTGCAACCAGATGCCAATAGGCCGGTTTGCGCGACAGTTCGAGCAAAGCTGCCCGCAAGGTCATCTCGCCTGCCGCTGGTTGAAAGGCTTTGGCCAGGCTGACCTTGCCGCGCGGATCGGGCACGGTGAACCAGATTACCAGCGCGATGATCAGCCCCGGCAAGCCGGCCAGCAGGAACGCGGCCCGCCAGCTGAACATTTCCGTAATATAGCCGCCGCCAGCATAAGCAATGAATGCGCCGATCGGTACCGCTGCGCCCATGATGCCGAGCGCTCCGGCCCGGCGTTCCGGCGGGAACAGATCGGCGATCAGACTGTGCGACGCAGGCGCCGATCCAGCTTCGCCAATACCGACGCCAACGCGCGCGAGGAACAGCTGCACAAAACTGCCAGCCAGTCCGCAAAGCACCGTCATCAAGGACCATATGGCGATAGCAATGGCGATAATCCGGCTGCGGTTCCAGCGATCCGCCAGCGCAGCCAGCGGAATCGCCAGCGTCGTATAGAAAATCGCAAAGGACAGGCCTGTCATCAGGCCAAGCTGCGTGTCCGAAAGGCCAAGGTCGCGCTTGATCGGCTCGGCGACAATCGAGATCACCTGCCGGTCGAGAAAATTGAGCATGGTGACAATGAACAGGACAGCGAGCGCATAATTTGCACGTCGCCGCGAAGCAGATGCATTATCTGCCGAAATCTCGATGCCCTCGTTGGGGCGGATGTCCTCTACCATGGACAGGCTATGACAGGATTATTTTCCTCCCGGCACCCTTTGTTTAGCTAGGGCCGATCATCCGTCTGTCAGAGAGATTGCCCGTCATCGACGATGATATCCGATCCCGTCACCATCCGCGATGCATCGGAAGAAAAATAGAGCATCATCGGATCGAGCGATTCGATATCCTGCAGGCGGCGGCGGTGGAAACCGGCAATTTGCGCCTCACCACCCGCGGTCTGGTACCAGTCGCCCTGGATCTCGGTCGGAATATAGCCGGGATGAATGGTGTTCACATTGACCCCCATCCTCACCCATTCGCGCGCCAGATTGCGGCCGAGATGGGTCACGCCCGCCTTGCTCGCGGCATAAGCGCTATCGCCTTCGCCGGTCAGCCGCGAGGTGATCGATCCGATGATCACGATCCGGCCATTTTCCTTCTCCCGGCTACCGCTGGCGATCAGCCGCTTGGCGCCTTCACGCGCCACCAGATAGACGCCCTTGAAATTGGTATCGAGCAGCATCTGCAGCCGGTCCGCCGGGACTTCGGTCGATCGCCCGGTCGCGGCGACGCCGGCATTGGCGACAATCGTATCGACCGTACCGAATTTCGCTTCCGCCGCATCATAAGCGGCGATGATCGAAGCCTCGTCGGTGACATCCAGTGGAACCGCCAGTGCCTGACCACCCTCATCGATAATCTCTTTGGCCAAAGCGTCGGTCCGGTCGGTTCGCCGGGCACCCAGCACGACATTAGCGCCAGCGGCTGCAAACAGCTTGGCGAAACGCGCGCCGAAACCTGATGAAGCACCGGCGATCAGAGCGGTGCGGCCTTCAAGCGAAAAGGGAATATCCATAATGTCTCTGCTCCGGGGTAGATTGTGCAACCAGCTCTAGACGATCCCGAAATGCTCGGCCAATAGTCAATTGCATAGGAGAAGATAATGTTAGACACATCCATCGACTTTACCGGCCAAACCGTTTGTATAATCGGCGGCTCGAGCGGCATCGGCAATGCCACCGCACAGGCCTTTCGCGGCTGTGGGGCCGAGGTACATGTCACCGGAACACGCGCCAGCGAAGCGGATTATGACGAAAGTTCCGATCTGGCTGGCCTGACCTATCACCAGCTCGACGCCGGAGATGATACCGCGATTATCGCCTTGCGACAGAAATTCACCGAGCTCGACATACTCGTGTGCTCGCAGGGCATGGTCATGTACAAACGCGCCGAATTCGAGCCGGAAAATTTCGCCAGGGTCGTTCAGGTCAATCTCAACAGTCTGATGACCTGCGCCGGCCAATTTTACGATCTGCTGAAAGAGGCGAAGGGTTCGCTGGTCATCATCAGCTCGACCGCAGCATTTCACGCGACCGTCGGCAACCCCGGCTACAACGCCTCCAAGGCTGGCGCCGCCGGATTGACCCGGACATTGGGCAAGGCCTGGGCGCCGGACGGCATCCGGGTCAACGGCATTGCACCGGGCCTGATCGCCACCAAGATGACCAAGGTGACCACCGACAATCCCAAACGCCGCGAAGCAACCATCCAGTCGATCCCGCTCGGCCGCATTGGCGATCCGGATGACATGGCGGGACTGGTGCTGTTCCTCGCATCGCCGCTCGCCGACTATATTGTCGGCCAGACGATCATCGCAGACGGGGGTCTATTGCTGTAGCGCGAGAGCCGATGGCTGGTCGGTCATCGCCTTGCTGGTCCACCAGAACAGGCAGACCGAGACGATCAGGCTGACCACTGCGGTTACCATGACGGCGTAGCTCAGCGACATGGCGCCATAATCATCGGCCCATCCGTCGCTCATCACGCCGATCAACGCTGGCCCGATCGCATAGCCCAGCAGATTGGCGAGCAGACTGCCCACAGCAGAAGCCGTGCCCCGTTCGGTCGGTTTTACTGCGGCCTGGATCATCGAATAGGCCGCGCCCTGGGTCGAAACGAGCAATATATAACCGACGACATAAAGTCCCAGCGTCCATTGCAGGCTGTCGGCGAGCAAGCAGGATGCCCAGAAAGGCAAGGTCAGCGCCAGGGCCAGGGCGCAATACCAGGGCCGCCATTTCGGCGTTCTTTTGGCAAGATAGTCGGCCAGGAATCCGCCAAATATCATCCCGGGGACACCGCCAATGAACAAAACTGCACCAAGATAAAGCCCGGCCTCTCCCTGGGTGATTTCAAATTTACGGATCAGGATCGGCGCCAGCCAGATGGCAAAGGCAAAAGACGGGATATTGGCGAAAGCATTGGCTGAAATCACCCGGGCAACAATGGAGTTGCGCCAGAGCGAAAGCATGGCTGTCCTGAATGGCTCCTGTTTCTCTGTGCCGGATGCTTTGGGATC
Source organism: uncultured Sphingorhabdus sp. (assembly GCA_963974765.1). Classification (GTDB taxonomy): domain Bacteria; phylum Pseudomonadota; class Alphaproteobacteria; order Sphingomonadales; family Sphingomonadaceae; genus Parasphingorhabdus. Next base: position 608,006 of record CAXBEI010000001.1, on the reverse strand, counting down.
GCCTTGAAAATAGCGTCCGCGAACCGGCTCCCTGATCGTCAGATAGATGATGATCCCAAGGATCACGCCGGGCAGACCCAGAAGAATGAAAGCCCAGCGCCAGCCATATTCCGCGGCAAGATAGCCGCCCGCCGAGTAGCCCAGTACCGGCCCCAATACCGCGCCCGCCGCAAATATACCCATGGCTCGGGACAGCTCGTGCGGGGCAAAATAATCGGTGATGATCGACACCGACGGCGGCGCGCCACCGGCCTCTCCGACGCCGACCCCGAGGCGGGCCAGAAACAGCGTCCAGAAACCGGTCGCCGCGCCGCATAATGCCGCCATGACGCTCCACAGCGATACGGCAACGGCGATCATGGTACGGCGATTGGTGCGATCGGCCAGCCGGCCGGCGGGAATACCCAGAAGCAGATAGAATATTGTAAAGGCAGTACCAGCGAGCAGACCAATCTGCGTGTCGCTCAGGACAAATTCGGCTTTGATGTCCTCGATCAATATCGACATCACCAAACGGTCGGTGATGTTGAACATGAAGGTCAGCATCAGCATGATCAGGACATAATATCGATAGATGCCGCCAGAGGCCGGACTGGAATTTTTGTTCATCATCACCCTCTCCAAAGGATGATGATGGCCTAGCGTGAAAAAGGGGACAGAACCAGCGTGGCTCTATCCCCTTAAATGATAGGGTCAAATTTCATAACGACCACGCCGTTCGTGCTGAGCTTGTCGAAGCACATTTCAGACAGCGCTCTTTGCCCCGTTCATCCTTCGACAGGCTCAGGACGAACGGGCTTTGTTCAGTTAACCCGCAGTCAGCGCAATATGCCGCCGCATATGATGGTCAACGCTGCCGAACTCGCCTTCGATGATCGACAGGCGCTTGAAATAGCTGCCGACTGCCAGTTCGTCCGTCATGCCCATGCCGCCATGGGTCTGGATCGCCGACTGGCCGATGAACCGCGCTGCCTGACCAATGCGTACCTTGGCTGCAGAGACGTTTTTCTTGCGCGTCGCGTCATCTTCGTCGAGCTTGATCGTCGCCAGATAGCACATCGAAACCGACTGCTCATATTCCATCAGCATGTCCGCCATCCGGTGCTGAAGCACCTGGAAGGATCCGATCGGCGTGCCGAACTGCTTGCGCTGGCGGGAATAGTCGAGCGTCGTTTCGTTGGTCACCTTCATTGCACCAACCGCTTCGGCGCAAACCGCAGCCGTCGCTTCGTCGACGACTTTCTCGATCAGCGGCAGGCCGTTGCCCGCCTCGCCGATCAGGGCATCGCCGGAGACTTTGACATTTTCAAAATAGACTTCCGAAGCGCGGCGGCCATCGACCGTCGCATAGTCGCGCGTGCTGACGCCCTGCGCTGCCTTGTCGACGATGAACAGCGAGACGCCGTCCTTGTCGCTCTGTCCACCCGATGTGCGCGCGGTCACGACAAGATGCGTCGCCCAGGGTGCGCCGATTACAACGGCCTTGTGACCGTTAAGGACATAATCGCCGCCATCGGCCTTTGCCGTGGTTTCGAGATTGGCGAGATCATAACGACCGCGCGGTTCGGCATAGGCAAAGGCAAACACCATCTCGCCGGAAATGATTCCGCCGATATATTCTTCACGTTGCGCAGCGCTGCCGCCATGTTTCAAGGCACCGCCAGCGCAGACCACGGATGGAATGAACGGCTCGACCGCGAGGCCTTTGCCGAATTCTTCCATGATGATCATCGCTTCGGTCGCGCCGCCAAATCCGCCATCTTCTTCCGAAAATGGCGCGGCCAGCATGCCGAGCTCGGCGAGTTGCGCCCAGAGCCCGGGCCGCCAGCCGGATTCGCTGGCGATCACGCCGCGGCGCGTATCAAAATCATATTGCTCACGGATCAGGCGCGAAATTCCGTCACGCACCATATTCTGTTCGTCGGTAAAATCGAAATCCATAGTGGTTCCCCTCTGTCGGTCCGCTTAAAGGCCGAGGATCATTTTGGTGATGATGTTGCGCTGGATCTCGTTGGACCCGCCGTAGATCGACGTCTTGCGCATGTTGAAATAGGTCGGTGCCGCGTGATGGGCATAGTCCGGCCCGATCGGGAAGTCGTTCGACCCGTCATCCGGGAAGCTGCGGAAATCGGGCGCGCCATAATGGCCCACCGCTTCCAGCGTCAACTCTGTCAGCCGTTGCTGGATTTCCGTGCCCTTGACCTTGAGCAGAGAGCTTTCCGGTCCCGGACCCTTGCCCGCCTGTTCGCCGGCCAGCGTCCGCAGCTCGGTGATTTCCAGCGCCGAGAGATCAATCTCGAGCTGGCTGATCTTCTGGGCAAAACCCATGTCCTCGAGCAATGGCTTGCCATCCAGCATTTCGGCTGCGGCAATTTCCTTGAGCTGCTCGACGCCACGCTTCGACCGCGCGACACCGGCAATACCGGAACGTTCGTGCGCGAGAAGGAACTTGGCATAGGTCCAGCCCTTATTCTCTTCGCCGATCAGATTGGTCGCGGGTACGCGAACATCGGTCAGCCACACTTCGTTGACCTCATAGCCGCCGTCGATCAGCTTGATCGGACGCACTTCGATACCCGGCGTGTTCATGTCGACAAGAATGAAGCTGATGCCCATTTGCGGCTTCGGTGCATCCTGGTCAGTGCGGCACAGGAAGAAACCCCAGTCGGCATGCTGCGCCAATGTGGTCCAGGTTTTCTGGCCGTTGAGGATATAGTCATCACCATCACGCACCGCGGTGGTCTTCAGCGAAGCCAGATCGGAACCGGCGCCGGGCTCGGAATAGCCCTGACACCACCACACGTCACCCGAACGGATGCCGGGCAGATGTTCGGCTTTCTGTTCTTCATTGCCGAATGTGTAGATCACCGGGCCAACCATCGAAACGCCGAAAGGCAAAGGCATGACCGTGTTTTTCCGGGCATTTTCCTCACCCCAGATATAGCGCTGCGTCGGCGTCCAGTCGGTGCCGCCATATTCGGATGGCCAAGCCGGAACCGACCAACCCTTTTTGCCGAGAATCTTGTGCCATGCGACCATATCCTCGGGACTCAGGTCATCCTGCACACCGCGAGTACCGATATTTTCGGGATAGTTATTTTCAATAAATTCACGCACTTCGGCGCGAAAGGCCTTTTCTTCTTCTGTGAATTCCAGATTCATGGGAGTGCTCCTTGGTCAGAATTTGGCCGGACTATAAGCTGAAAACCGCGCAAAACAAGCAATTAACCGAGCAATTAAGCTGACGCTACGGCAAGGGCGGATCGGCGCTATCGTCCCGCCTGTTCCTCGGCCGAAAACTTGTCCTTGCGGCGCCGGCCAAATCTCATGCTGCGCTCCAGCCGGGCGCGCAACGCGGTATAATAAGCCTCGAGAAAGATTCGCTCGTCTCCGCTGCCCGGTTCCCAGCCGATTTTCTGACAGATAGACGCCGCTACCTTTTCCAGCGCGTCATCCTGATCGCTACGCAGGACATTCTCCAGCGTCTGCAACTCATATTCGCCATAGACCGACAGGTCTGCGTCGGAAAACTGATAGCGTGCGGTCGGCGCGGCCCCGTCGGGCGCTATCGCCGCCGCCGAGGGCGCGACAATATCTCCGAGATTCTTTTTAACATTCTGGATCACCCAGGTTCCGGCGATCACGTCGCCACCGCGCAGCCGGTCCTTGTTGAACAGCGGAAAGAGCATGAACATCAACACCCAGAGGAGTCCCGCCCAGGCGGTCATATCAACCAGCGACCCACCGGCTTCAACCGAGCCCATGAATGACAGAGGCAGAAACAGTTCAACGGTGCGGACGATATTGCGCGCGATAATCGCTTCTGCGGTCAGGCGACTGCCGTCCCGGCTCGCCACCCGGATACCGACGGCCCTTTTCCCCCAAGTGGCAGATTTATGTCCCAGTTCGAAAAATATGAAATAGCCGTTCAGCAACAGAAAATTCGTTATCAAATAGAAGATTTTGATCAGTCCGAATGGCCCGTCCGTTGCCAGAAAATCAGCTCCGCCACCCAGAAAGAGAATTGCCAAAGCGACGCTTAAAAGCGTGATGAGCGTTGAGATAAGTTGTATTATCACCAGATCCAGCAACAATGCACCCGCCCTTGCCCCCGCTGCGGCGATCGTGACATTCAGCGCCACACCTTCCGGGGTGACCATGATCCGGTCCAGCTTCGGATTGGCGGAATGACGGATCCACGGTTCGACGGCTTTACTCCCGCTCATGCGTCTGGCCCCCGCCGTTCCCGGCCAAAGCCGATGAAATAGACCAGCCACAGCAATAACATGCCGCCGCCAACGCCAAAGCGAGCGGCGGTATTGTTGATCAGCTGACGGCCGAAGCCTTCGAGCAGACCGGCACAGATCAGCATGACGATGACGCCAGCCATGACTAGGGCGGCCCTTTTGCCCGCATCGCTCGCCGCCTTGAGATGCGATTTGGCACCCGGAAAGGCGATCGAACGGCCGACATGAATTCCGGCGGCGCCAGCCAGCAGGATGGCAAACAGCTCGGTCGTTCCGTGAATTGAAAGCCAGCCGACAAAATCAACCGTCAGCCCCCGCTGGGCAAAGACCCAGAGCATCGCGCCGAGCAGCGCCATATTGTGGATCAGCAGCAATATACTGGGGATGGCAAAGGCAAAGCCCAGCGCAAAGGCAAGCAGCGCGACCTGCGCATTATTACTGAACAGAAAGGCGGCGAACACGGCGAGGCCGCCCTCATCCTGCGCGCCGAAAAGCGTCCCGCGCAGGGCTTCTTCGCTCGCCCCCGGAACCCGGGCATCCATGAAATTTCCCGGTACCAGCGCGTAGAACCAGTCGCTGTCCCCGGCGACCAAAATATAGCCGATCACCGCGCCCGCGATCATCACCGCCAGGGCAACCCAGATATCAAATTGTATCGCCCGCACCGCCCGGCTCCAGTCACCGCCAAAAAAGCTGCCCAGCCAGCGCCCGAAACTGCTCTGCGTACCATAGACCATGAAATAGGCGCGCAGCGCTAGCCCCTCGAGATAGTCGATCAGGCCGGCGTCGAGCGAATTTTCACGGGCGATCGACAGGCTGGACAGCAATGTCCGGTAGAGCGTCGGCAGCGCCAGCACATCGTCATCCGACAGGCGGCTGGCCTTGCCCTTCTCCATTTTGGTGACAATTTCTTCCAGCCGGATCCAGTCCGCTTCCCGTTCCAGCCGGAAGCGATCGCTGCGCAGAACCGCTGCGTTCAGGACCTGTTCGCTGCTCACAGGCTGCCCCGCCTTTTGATGTGGAGATAGGCGTTGATCAGCCGTGTTCCGATATCCTGATGCGCGCCTTCGATGACATCAATGCCCATATGCCGGAGTTTCGTCAGCACCAGATTTTTTTGATCGAGGAGATTTTGCGCCATCACCGCCCGCGCGACATCCTCCGCGCTTTCCGGCGGATTGTCGATAATTCCGGTCAGTTCCCGGTCCTGCAATATCACGAACAGCACCAGATGCTTGTCGATCAGCCGCGCCGCCGCCTCGAGCATCAGATCGGCTGCGGTAGGGTCGGTGAAGTCGGTGAAAATGATGATCAGCGAGCGCCGCTGCAGCCGGCTCTGCAAGGTCGACAGCGCCAATGTATAATTGCTCTCCTGATGCCGGTAATCGATAGTGGCGGCTTCCTGCTGCAGCCTGAAGAAATTGCGGCTACCGGAAAGGAAGGGCGTCGACAATTCGGGTTTGCCGGCAAAGCTGAACAGGCTGGTCCGGTCGCCGGCCTTCAGCGTGATATAGGCGGTCAGCAGCGCTGCCGACACCGCCCGGTCGATCCGTGGCAGGCCGTCAATCGGCTCGCACATGGCGGAACCGCAATCCAGCGCGAACACGATCTGGTTGTTTCGTTCGGCGTCATATTCCTTGGCCAGCAATTTGCTGTGCCGCGCCGATCCTTTCCAGTCGATACTGCGCCGGTCCATGCCCGGCTGATATTCTGACAGCGCTTCAAACTCGCTGCCTTCACCCCGGATTTTGCGGGCGAGCAGACCGAAAACAGAATCGCGCAGGAACATCTGGATGGTCGGACTGCGGATCGCCGCAATATTCGGCATCACCGCCACGCTCTGCGTGCTTTGCTTCTGGATCTGGCGCCAGGCCAGACCAAGCGGCCCCTTCCATCTCAGCCAGAGCCTGCCGATCTCACCGGTCCCCCGGCGGACAGGAACGATAGTGGCCTGACCGGAAAAGGCGCCATCTGCCAAAGCGTTGCGTTCCAGTGAAAAGGCAACCGCCCCATCTTCCGCCAGGCGCTCGTCCAGTCCGAGATTGCCAGACAGGTTGCGCGGCGCGATCCTGCCGGAAAATTCCGCCGCCAGCGCCAGCTGCAGCGGAGCCCCGATTTCGGCGCTATTGGCCACCGCCAGCCGCACATCATTGACCCTGGCAGCGACCAGCCCGTCGAGCAGGAGCAGCAGCAAAAGCATCAGTGCCCAGGCAGCACCGATTGCCCATAAAGCCGGGACGATTGCCGCCAGAATTGCAGCTATCGGCGCGCCCAGCGCAATGAGCCAGACGGCTCGCCCGGTCGGGTAGAAATTCAACGGGGCGCTTCCGTCCGCTCAACCAGCCCGTTGATAATGCTATCGATCTGGCGGCCTTCAATCTCTGCAGCCGGAGACAATATCGTCCGGTGGCGCAACACCGACGGGGCCAGCGCCTTCACATCATCGGGAATGACATAGTCGCGGCCGGAGATTGCCGCGCGGGCGCGGGCGGCATGGGCCAGCATGATCGCGGCGCGCGGGCTGGCTCCATTTTCCAGATCGGCGGTTTCGCGGGTCGCCCGGATCAGCCGCACCACATAGTCGACGACATCCTCGACCAGCTTCACCGACTGTACGGCTTCCGTCGCCGCAGTCAGCGTCGCGCTATCGACCTGTTGTTCGATACCGAAGTCCTTCGCCACCGGCGCACCGATCCGCGCGCCATATTGGCTGACGATCTTTTTCTCTTCCTCGACATCGGGATATTCGATCAGCAGCTTGAACAGGAACCGGTCAAGCTGGGCCTCGGGCAGCGGATAGACGCCCTGCTGCTCGATCGGATTCTGGGTGGCAACCACCATGAAGCGCGCACTCAGCGCATGAGTCTCGCCATCAATCGTCACCGACCGTTCCTGCATCGCCTCGAGCATCGCTGCCTGCGTCTTCGGCGGCGTCCGGTTGATTTCGTCGGCGAGCAGCAGATCACAGAAGATCGGGCCGCGGGTCAGGGTGAACTGGCTGGTCTGGAAATTGAACAGATTGGACCCGATAATGTCGCCCGGCATCAGATCGGGGGTGAACTGGACGCGACCGAAATCGAGACCCAGCGTGGCCGCAAAACATTGCGCCAGGAAAGTCTTGGCCGTGCCCGGTGGTCCTTCGAGCAGCACATGGCCGGACGAGAATAGCGCGATCAGCAGATGATCGACAATCTCTTCCTGCCCGATAATCGCCTTGGCCACCTGGCCGCGGATATTGTCCGCCAGCATCTTCAGTTCGTCGATGTTCATCCGATAAATTCCTTTTTCCAGGCGTAGAGGGCCGCGGCCCCGTCGGCAATTTCTTGTGGCTTGCTGGCGCGAACGAGCTGGTGGAACAAGGCGGAGAAACGATTGCCTTCGCTCTCCCCCAGTTCATCCAGCTTGTCGTGGATTTCCTGTTCACCGGCCAACGGGCTGATCCCGACCGCCTCGGCCGATTGCGCGCGGATCATTTCGGCATAGCGGTCCGTCACCAGATATTCGCGCTGCATCCGGCTGATGAAGGCGGCGCTGTTGTTGACCAGCGCGGCTTTGCCGAAGTCCAGACTGCGTGTCTCCCGGATCGGCGGACCGAAGCGGTTGAAGGCCATCCACGCCGCAGCCAGTGCTGCCGTGATCAGGCAGAGCGTGGCCGAAAGAAACGGCGGTGTGAACGCCAGGGTCAGCAAATTTTCCGCGCTCCCCAGACCGTTGAAGGTCAGATCGAATGTCACGCCACCGTCGCTGGCCGTCGAGGCCGCCTTGATCAGCGCAACGGCATGGCGCGCGGTCGACTTGTCGGCCATGCCGGCATTGTTGAGCAGATCCGCATCGGCGACAATCACCACCGGATAAAAGTCCTCGTCTATCTCGTCTTCATCGGTGATCTGCGATTCATCGAGTCTGTCCAGCTGCGCATAGACGCCGCCATCATCGAGATAGGCGACCAGCGCGCTTCCGGACGACGGCCCGCGGACGATGGTGCGAATGAAATCACCCTTGATGCTGACCGGCATTTCCGGCGTTTTTACACGCCCGCCGACCGCCGAAGCCACGAGCCTGCCGGCACGGGCCTTGTCATCAACCGAGATGCTGACATCGGCCAGATCCTTCAGCATTTCCTCGCCCGGATCCCCGCCCCACAGACCTCCGCGCAACATCCAGCCCTTTTTCAGTTTCTCGCTTTTGCCGACCTGCCATTTCGGCAAGATAATCATCGTCGGTCCGATATAAGCACGCTGCTGGACAACAGCGTCAATTTCGTCGGTGGGTGTAAACGGTCCGGGCGTCAGGATAAGCAGCCCTTCATCATCCATGCCCGCCGGGGAGCGCGAATATCGCACCGGCACGCCGGTTTTTTCGAGCAGACTGGCCAGCGCCTTGTAGCCGACAATGCTGTTGGACGCGCCGTGCGCATCGCCGTTCTTGCCCGACGCCAGCGGGTCGCCCATGCCGAGTCCGTAAAGCAGGGCAATAAAAGCCGCGAAGCTGACCGCGAACATGACCATGATTGTCGTGCGCTGAAAGGGATTGGCCTGGACGCTCATCCGCTTGCCGCCACCCGCCAGGTTTCCCTGAGTGCAAAATCGGCATAGGCATCGCGCGATTCCTGCCAGCCTTTCTCGTCTATCGGCAAGGCGGCAAACAGCCCGCGTTCGACCTGGCCGGCGATCACCGCAAACATCGCGCGCGAGGCGTCCGGCAGGCTGTCAAAACGCCCGATCTCGCGCGACGTGCTGGATGGTCGCAGCAGGTCCGGGCGGTGCTTTTCGATATCGGCGATGCTGCGGTGGAGCAGCAAGCGGACCGCCTGGTCAAATTGTCCGCTGGCGGCCAGCGCCTCTGCTTCCGCAAGCAACTCGCGGGCCACCTCCTGAGCGGGCTGCCAGATTTCTTCAGTCACCGGCTTTCGCCGGCGCCATTGCTCGACATAGGGTGCCAATATCACCCAGACCAAAGTCAGTACGCCCGCGGCCAGCGCGAGCAGCAACAATATCCGTAATATTGGCCATGCCGCCGCAAAGGCTTCCATCACCGGCATGAGCGCTTCGCCCAGCCATTCACGAAAATCCAGCCACCATTGCGGCCAGACCGGCGGTTCGGGCGCGGGGGTTGGCGTGAACTGGACATTCGCATCGGCGCGGACGTCATCCCAGGCACGGTCGAAAGAAGCGGTGTTACTGTCACCCTGTACTTGTGCGTCCGTTGCCACAATGAAGATGTCGCAGAAACAAGTGGATCGGGCAAGTGCCAAGATGATTGTTTTGTTGCGCTTTACCTCCGCCGGAATTTGTGACAACTTGCCAGAATAGTGAAAATGAGGGGGATATGAGATGGCCGACACAGCAGAGCATCTGGATATTGGACGGGTTCTGAATAACACTTTCGGTGTTATCATGCGCCATCCGGTAATTTTTATCGGCTTGTCCTTCCTGATTGTCGCACTGCCCCAGGCCGTTGTTCAACTGGCCACCGGCGCGTCAACCGCAAGCAGCGATCCGGACGCGATGATGGCGATGTTCAGTTCCCCGTCCATGGTTGCCGCAGCCGCAGGTGGATGGCTGCTGGTCATGATATTATCGGTTTTGCTGCAGGCCACGTTCATTATCGCCACGGTCAAGGACCTCAACGGTCAACCGGTCAGCCTGGGCGACTGCATCGGTCAGGCTATCGGCAAATTGCTGCCGTTGATCGGCCTCGGCGTTTTGATGACATTGGGCATAATGGCCGGCATGATATTGCTCATCATCCCGGGCCTTATTCTGGCGCTGATGTGGATTGTCGCCTCGCCTGTCTTGATGGCCGAAGACAAGGGGATCATCGATTCCCTGAAGCGCAGTGCGGAATTGACCAAGGGGTCCAAGCGCTGGATCGTGCTGCTGTTCGTGGTTTACATCATTCTCTCGTCGATATTGGGCATGCTCATGATCCCATTTGTTTTTGCCGGACCTGTCGCCATCATGCTCGTCGGGCTGGTTGTTAACACGCTGACTGGCGCGATACAGGGCACGGGCATTGCTGCGGTCTATGTTGACCTTCGTATAGTGAAAGAGGGCGGCAATACCGACGCACTGGCCGACGTATTTGCCTGACTTGCAATCATCGGGTGGTGTCAGCCAACAGGCGTGTTGGCATATGCGGCGTATCTGCCTATAGGTTGCATATTGCTATTCAATAATCCGGGTGAAATTTGCATGATCAAGCTAAGCGTCAACGGTCAGACCAAAGAGGTCGATGCCGACCCGGCGACGCCGATATTGTGGGTCGTGCGCGAGAATCTGAAAATGCCCGGCACCAAATTCGGTTGCGGCATTGCCCAGTGCGGAGCCTGCACGGTGCATCTCGATGGCCAACCGGTGCGCAGCTGTTCGACGCCGGTTTCAGCAGCCGAGGGCAAATCGATCACAACCATCGAAGGCATCGCCGACGAAGACGGAACCCTGCATAAAGTCCAGCAGGCCTGGATCGAAGCACAGGTCCCGCAATGCGGCTATTGCCAGTCCGGCCAGATCATGTCGGCAACGGCATTGCTGCAAAACAACCCCAATCCGAGCGACGCGCAGATCGACGCCGCAATGGCCGGTAATGTCTGCCGCTGCGGCATGTACGGCCGGATACGCCAGGCAATCAAGGCTGCCGCGGGCATCGAACAAGCCGCGAAAGTGGAGGCTTAGATCATGGGCAAATGGTCAAGACGCGCTTTCATCGGCGCCGGTGTGGCAGCTGGCGGCGCTCTGGTTGTCGGCGTGGCCGTCCGTCAGGGCAATCCCGTCGACAAGCTGGGCCCACTGCTCACCAATGGCGAGAATGAACAGCTGCTCAATGCCTGGGTCAAGGTCGATACCGACAATATTGTCACCGCCGTCATCCCGCATGTCGAAATGGGGCAGGGAGTCTATACCGCGCTGGCCCAGATGCTGGCGGACGAGATGGATGCCGACTGGAACAAGGTGCAGATCCTCGAAGCACCGGCCGACAAGCAATATGTATCCGATTCGATCGGCCGCGATTTCCTGTTTCCCGATCTCGAAGTCCCGGCGCTGTTCGAACCCACCGTCGCGGGCGGCATTTTGGAACTGGCACAGGCCATGGGTCTGCAATTTACCGGCGGCAGCTATTCGGTGCGCGCCTCCGGCCAGCGCGCGATGCGCACCGCCGGTGCCGCCGCCCGCGAAATGCTGGTGGCGGCAGCAGCAAGCGAATGGCAAGTTCCGACGAGCGAAATCACCACAGCGGACAGCATGATTTCGCACGCCAAGAGCGGCAAGTCCGAACCCTTTGCGAAATTCGCCCGTGCCGCAGCGGAGCAAAGCCTGCCAGCAAAGCCGAAGCTGAAATCACCGGAAAATTACGGAATAATGGGTCAGCCAAAGGCCCGTCATGATATTCCGGCAAAGGTCGATGGCAGTGCGGTTTTCGGCATTGATGCCGATGTCCCGGGGATGAAATATGCAGCGGTCAAGGCCGCTCCTGTCGTCGGCGCTACGGTTGAATCCATGGATGCAACAACCGCCAAAACCATGCCCGGTGTGCTGCAAATCCTCAACATGGGCGATTTTGTTGCGGTGGTTGCCGATGGCTATTGGCAGGCACAGCAGGCGCTGAACACGATTGAGGCCCGATATAGCAAGACCGAAGGTGACAGCCTCGATCACGACGCGATCTTCGCCCGTTACGCCACCTATCTCGACGAAGCCGGTGAAGGCGGCGGCGATATGCAGACCGAAGCAGGCGATGTCGCGAAGAGCTTTGCCGGTGCGGCGACCAAGGTCGAAGCCGAGTATAAAGTGCCTTTCCTCGCCCATGCGACGATGGAGCCGATGAACTGCACCGCATGGGTCCGCGATGGCAAATGCGATGTGTGGTCGGGCCATCAGGCGCCGGTCAATGCGCGCCAGGCAGCGGCCGATGCGGCCGGTCTCGCGTTCGAGGATGTGACTTACCACAACGCCTATCTCGGCGGCGGCTTTGGCCGCCGTTCTACGAGCGACTATATCACCATGGCGACGCGGATCGCCAGCGCGACCGGCTATCCGGTCAAGATGATCTGGTCGCGCGAAGAAGATACCGCGCAGGACCATTACCGGCCTTCGGCAACCAGTCGTTTCCGGGGCGGGCTCGACAAGGATGGCAAAGCCGTCAGTTGGGACAATATCCACACCCATCTGTTTGATCCCGCAGACGCGCCAACCATACCCTATTACAACATCGCCAGTCACAAGATCCGCAAGGTCGACGTGCCAATGCATCTCCGCTTTGGCCCCTGGCGTTCTGTCGACCACAGCCAGCACGGCTTCTTCATCGAATCCTTTGTCGATGAAATGGCCCATGCCGCCGGCAAGGATGGTTATGCTTTCCGCCGCGAATTGCTGGCAGAATCGCCGCGCCATCTGAAGGTACTCGAGACCGCCGCGAAAATGTCCGGCTGGGGCAGCGCGCTGCCTGAAAAACATGGCCGGGGGATCGCCTTTGTGCCCTCCTTCGGGTCGATTGTCGCACAGGTCGCCGAAGTCGATATGAGCAGGCCCAAGCCAAAGGTGACCAAAGTCTATGTCGCCGCCGATCCCGGCTTTGTCATCAATCCCGACGGCTTTACCGCACAGATGGAAAGCGGGATTGTCTATGGCCTGACCGCAGCGCTTTATGGCGAGATCACGGTCAAGGATGGCGCGGTCCAGCAAAGCAATTTCCACGACTATCCGATGCTCCGCATCGACGAGATGCCCGAGATAGAAGTGGCGCTGATCAACGGCGATCACGAGCGTCTGGGCGGTGGTGGCGAACCCGGCCTGCCGCCGATTGCGCCCGCTGTCACCAACGCGATTTTCGCTGCCACCGGTACGCGGATCCGCGAACTGCCTTTGTCCAAACACAGCTTTGCCTGATCGGAGTCAAGACATGACCACAGCGCGAACCCTTGCCTACCTTTCCGTTTTTCTGCTCGCCGCCTGTGGCGCCGATCCGGCACCGGGGCCAGTGGAGCAGATCATCGTTCGCGAACCCGGAGCGGCACCAGCCGTCGCGGTTGCCGCGGCAGAGACCAATGCGGACGCTCCAGCCAGCGCGCTGCTCGCCGATGGAAAAGCTGCCTTCGCCAATTGCTCCGCCTGCCACAGTCTGGAACAGGGCGCGCCCAATGGCGCTGGTCCCAATCTCTTCGGGATCGTCGGCGCGGCGGCAGCAGCAGTCCCCGGCTTTGCCTATTCGGACGCCTTGAAGGCCTCCGGCATTACCTGGACAGCCACAGAACTGGATAGCTTTATCGCCAATCCAGCGGCAAAAGTGCCGGGCACGACGATGGTTGCCGGAGCAATCGCGGATTCAGCGAAACGACAAGCGGTAATCGCCTATATCGAAAGCGCTACCGTCAATTGAGCAAACATTCCGGCATCATGCTGGCAATGCTGGCAGCCGGACAATCCCGCAGATTCGGCGATCAGGACAAGCTGGCCGCATTGCTTGGCGCAAAGATGCTCGGCCTGCACGCAGCCGGTACGGGCGCGGGCATGCCGTTCTCGCAAAAACTGGTGATCGGTTCCCCTGTGCATCCCTGCGCGGCGCAATGGAGTGATCTGGGATATCGTGTGATCACCAATGAAAACGCCGCCCAAGGTCAGGCGACCTCCGTCCGGCTCGCCGCTGCGCACGCCATCGACACCGGTGCAACAGCGCTGTGCATCATGCTGGCCGACATGCCATTTGTGACCCGGGACCATATCGGCAAGTTGATCGAGGCCTTCGAACAATCGGGCCGGACAAGCCCGATCGCCTCCTCCCGCAGCGGGCAGACGATGCCGCCAGCCATATTTCCGTCCGCAGCGCTGAAAAGGCTGATGGAACTGGAAGGGGATGCTGGTGCCCGCAGGATGCTGACAGATGCCCATCTGGTGGCGGGCGATGATCAAATGCTTATGGATATTGATACCGAAGAAGATCTGGCTCGGGCGAATCTGATGCTCGGTAAAATCAGCTAGCTATGTTCCAAACAGAGGAGCGGAATCGGTCAGAAAGACATCCTCTCTCACCTCCAATCCTTCTACGATCTTATATTTATGCGCCGCGCCAAACAGGATAAAGACACGTTTTTCCTGCCCCGAGACGGCATCCAGAGCGGCATTGATATGGGCCAGATGGGCAGCATTGATCGCGCGCCATCCGCCAGACCCGAGATCGTCACCGAACAGGCGCTCATAAGTTTCCTGACGGGCTTTGACCGCTTCGTCATAGGCGCTGGAATGGAGGAAAGCGGGGTCATCCGAGCGGCCCGAAACAGCCTTGTTATAGCGCCGGATCGCCGCCTGATATTCTGACCAGTCATCTGCGCGTGCAGGATCCTGTTCAAGCCGCTTTTCCACTGCGCGCCGTTCGGCAGCAATGTCCGCTGTCCAGGCAGCGACCGGAATCATCTCGAATCCCAAGTCCTTGCGCAGCGGAAAAACAACATCGGTCAATTCCGGAAAATCATCGGCCCTGCTTTCGCGTACTTGGCCAAATTTATCAAAGTTCGCGGAAGCCTTCTCGTAGCTTTCGGGTGGCAGTTCCACCATCACTACATCGGGGTCAAATTTGACAATCGCCTGTCGCAGCACCTCTAGCGAGTAACGCTCGCTACTGCGATGCTGGCCGTGAATGGCTCCAACGATGGAAACTATGGTTGCGCCTTCGGGAGGGGATGCAACCGTCTGGGGCGCACAGCCCACAAGACCAAGAAAGAGAGTGCAAAGACAGGCCGAAAGAGCCTTCATTCGCGATCCAGTCTCCGCCCCAGTTTCACGAAAAATACGATCAGGAAGGGTACCAGCAGGAAGGACAATACCACTTTGGCCGACCCCTGACCGAGCAGCAATTGCCCGATTGGCCGTTCGCCGTAAAAGGCAATGGTGATAAAAATAAGCGTATCGACAATCTGCGACAGGGCGCTGGCAATGGCGGCGCGCAATGCGAGCATCGCGCCCTTCATATTGGCGAGGCGGGAGAAAATATAGACGTTGAGGAATTGCGACACGCCATAAGCGATAATGCCGGCAAACATCAGCCGAGCGCCCTGCGACAATATGATCGGAAAGGCTTCTTTCGCCGGTTCATACATGCCCGGATCGGTCGGCAGCGCCAATACGATCTGGATCAGGATGATCGCGGTGATCAGCGGAATGAAGCCGAAGCGGACCAGCCGGTTGGCGACATCCCGGCCATGCAGCTCGGCGACCGAGCTGGACAGGACCACAAGCAGCAGGAAAGGGAAAATGCCGGATTCTACCGCCAAGGGCCCGATCGCCACCTGTTTCGCGCCCAATATTCCGGCAATGCAGGTCATTCCGCCGTAGAGCACGGCAAATACGAATAGAGATCGCGGGATGAGGTTGGTTTTCGATGTTTCGGTCATCGCAATTGCCTAGCGCGAACGGCGGCGAAAAAAAAGAAATAGTCACAAGTGTGATTTTTTCTATAGGGGAAAGAATATCAAAAGCAGCAGATCGCGGCCTCTTGTGTCGCGCTATCGGGGGATAATTTGCAGAGACTGGCAGTATATTGCGGCGCCAATGCCGGGCAAGACCCGGCCTATGCCGAATCGACAATATTGCTCGGCAAGACCATGGCCGCGCGCAATGTCGAGCTGGTCTATGGCGGCGGCCGGCTCGGTCTGATGGGGATTATCGCCGACACCGTGCTCGCCGAGGGCGGACGGGTCCATGGTGTGATTCCGGAAATGCTGAAAGATCTGGAAGTCGCGCATACCGGTGTCACAGAACTCCACATCGTCAAGAATATGCACGATCGCAAAGCCAAGATGACCGATCTCACCGATGCCTTTGTCGCCTTGCCCGGCGGCGTCGGCACGATGGACGAATTGTTCGAGGCGTGGAGCTGGAACGCGCTCGGCTATCATAACAAGCCCTTCGCCATCTTGAATATCGGCGGCTACTGGGATTCGCTGATCGATTTTCTCGACAAAATGTCGGAACAGGGATTCGTCTCCGCCGAACGGCGCAAACATCTGATCGTCTCCGACAATATCGACGACTGCCTCGACCGGCTCGCCGCCGCTTGCAATACCGAGACTGGCAGCTTCACCTGGTGAGCCAGTCCCCACCCGAAAGATTGACTGGAAGAGTCCGATGATACCGATCCTGACAAGTATGGCCGGCATGGCATTGATCCTGCTGCTTGCCCTTGGTCTGTCGACCGGGCGGAAAAATATCCGCTTCCGCGTTGTCGGCGCAGCCTTTGCGCTACAGGCCGGGATTGCCGTGATCGTACTCTATATTCCCGCCGGCAAGCGGGTCATCGAGGCGATGGCCTTCGGCGTCTCCAATCTGCTTGGCTATGCTTCGGCGGGCACCAATTTCATCTTCGGCCCGCTCGCCGATCCGTCGATTGGCGGCAACAGTTTCGCGATTGCCGCGCTGCCGGTGATCATCTTCTTCTCGGCGCTGATTTCGATCCTCTATTATCTCGGCGTGATGCAATTCATCATCAAATGGGTCGGTGGCGGCATCCAGAAAATCACCGGCATCTCGAAAGTCGAATCGCTTTGTGCAGCAGCCAATATCTTCGTCGGCCAGTCGGAATCGCCTTTGGTCATCCGTCCCTATCTCCCCAGCCTCACTCAGTCGCAGCTGTTCACCGTGATGAGTGTCGGCATGGCCGGCGTCGCCGGTACGATCCTCGCCGCCTATGCCGCGATGGGTATCCGCATCGACTATCTGCTCGCCGCCGCCTTCATGTCGGCGCCCGGCGGGATATTGATGGCCAAGATCATCATGCCCGACAATCCGGAAGACCCTGCTCCCGAAGAGCTGCTTGTCGCGGTCGAATATGAAGACGAGAAACCGGCCAATATCATCATGGCCGCAGCTATGGGCGCGCAAACCGGGGTTAAATTGGCAGTCGCGGTCGGCGCCATGGTGCTCGCCTTTGTCGCTTTGGTAGCTCTGGCCAATGGCTTGCTCGGTGGCATTGGCGGCTGGTTCGGCATGCCGGATCTCAGCTTCCAGATGATCATCGGCTATATTTTTGCCCCGATCATGTTTCTGCTCGGCGTGCCGTGGAACGAGGCCCTTGGAGCAGGCGGCCTGTTCGGCACCAAAGTCGTGCTCAACGAATTTGTTGCGTTCATCGAACTGGGCAAGATCCAGGACGGCATCTCGCCGCTGACCAATGCCATCGTCATCTTCGCGCTATGCGGCTTTGCCAATTTCAGCAGCATCGCCATCCAGCTTGCCGTCACCGGCGGGCTCGCACCCAACCAGCGTCCGGTCATTGCCAAGCTCGGCTTGCGCGCGCTGGCCGCTGGATCGCTCGCCAATCTGATGAGCGCGGCGCTCGCCGGCATATTGCTGTCGCTCGGCTGATTCATCCCGATTGACAAAGAAGCACGAGAGCGCATTTTAAGAGCATGACCCAGAACCCAGACACATTGGCCGCCGTTTCGCTCGCCATGGCGGACGAAGACAGCGACGCATTTGCCGAACGCATCGGCCGCAGCTTTTCCGACTGGGGCTTCGCCGTGGTCGCCGATCATGGCATCCCGGCAGAGCTGATCGAACGGGCCGAAGCCATGTCGCGGGCCTTTTTTGCCCTGCCAGAAGAGGTCAAGCGCTCCTATCACATAGCCGGCGGTGGCGGCGCCCGCGGTTACACGCCGTTCGGTACTGAAAGCGCCAAGGATAGCAACATCAGCGATCTCAAGGAATTCTGGCATATCGGCCGCGACCTGCCGTCGGGCCATCCGTTCGAGCCGGTCATGCCGCCCAATATCTGGCCAAAAGAACTCGACGGTTTCCGCGAGACCTATCTTGAAATGTCCGCCGCCTTCGACAAGGCCGGCGCGCGCATTCTCGAGGCAATCGCGCGTTTCCTCGGACTGGCACCGGATTTCTTCGTCGACACGGTGCGCGATGGAAATTCGGTAATGCGGCTGATCCACTATCCGCCCGTGCCGGAAGATTCGCCAGCGGTCCGCGCCGGAGCGCATGAGGATATCAACACGATCACCCTGCTGATCGGTGCCGAAGAAGCGGGACTGGAACTGCTCGACAGGAACGGCCAATGGCGAGCGGTCACCCCCAAAGCGGGCGAGCTGGCGGTCAATATCGGCGACATGCTGCAGCGGCTGACCAACAACCGCCTGCCCTCGACAACCCACCGCGTCGTCAACCCGGCACCCGAGCGGCGCGGCTTCTCGCGCTACTCCATGCCCTTCTTTCTCCACTTCCGGCCCGACTATGCGATCGAGACATTGCCGAGCTGCGTCGATGACGAACACCCGGACCTCTATCCGGAACCAATCACCGCGCACGACTATCTGATGCAGCGCCTGCGCGAAATCGGACTGGCATGACGGCAAAAGTGGTCGGCATCAGCGGCGGCAGCTGTTCCGGCAAATCGACCCTGACACAGCTGTTGTTCGAGGCGCTCGGTCCCGATCAGTGCGTTATCCTGCCGCAGGATGACTATTTCTTCGGCCTGGGCGATGCTCCGCAGGGGAAGGGTGGACCCAATTTCGATCACCCCCACGCAGTGGATTTTGACAAGCTGTGCGGACAGCTCGCGCAACTAAAAAGCGGGCAGGCAATCGACCGGCCGCTCTATGACTTCCCGACCCATATGCCCAAGGTGGAAACCCGGCGCACCGAATCGCGCCCGGTCATTCTGCTCGACGGCATATTGATTCTGCAGCACCAGCCGCTACGCGATCTGCTCGATATCAGCATCTTCGTCGAATGCGATTCCGACACTCGCTTCGCCCGCAGGCTCGAACGGGACGTCCGCGAACGGGGCCGCACGGCGCAGTCGGTGCACGAACAATTTGCCAACCAGGTCGGACCGATGCACGATTTGCATGTAGAACCTTCAAAGACTCATGCCGATATCGTGATAAATTCGCAACAGTCAGAATCGCACTATGAACAGCCGCTTCGCCTGATCTTGTCAAAAATATTGCCGTAAAATCAGTGCCCTAAGCAGAGGCACCCAATTGAATTCGATCAGCCTGCCACTAATTCGGCCACGCCGTATCGCTCCGTTATAAATAGAAAATGCTGCACTGCGGCATTTCCCGTTTCAATTGAGACAAAACTGTCATTAATGGCTCCTAGGGCTGCTCGTGCGTTGGTCTGGCAGTGCACAAATTTTGCCAGCAATCATCACAAGACTTTCTTTTAATGCGGTTCATGAACGGGGAATTCACATCATGAAAATCAAATATCTTTTGGCGACTAGCGTCGTCAGCCTTTCCACAGCCGGCCTGATGGCAACGTCAGCGGCAGCTCAATCGACGGGTACCGTCGGTTTTGAAGAAGACGTGATTATCGTCACGGGCGGCCGTACCAACGATGTTGGCGGCGTGGAAATTCCGAATACACCAAAGGCGAAGCAGGTTCTCGACGAAGAAATCATTCGGCGCCAGCGCCCTGGCCAATCGGTCAATGATATCATCAACCTTGTTCCCGGTGTCAGCTTCCAGAATAACGACCCTTGGGGTTCTTCCGGCGGTTCGTTCACGATCCGCGGTTTCAGCGACGATCGCATCTCCCAGACGCTTGACGGTCTGCCGCTCAACGATTCGGGCAACTATGCGCTTTATACCAGCCAGCAGGTCGACTCGGAAATCATCGAGCAGGTCAATGTAAACCTCGGCGTGACCGACGTTGATAGCCCGACCGCTTCTGCCGTCGGCGGCACGATCAACCTTCGTACACGCGAGCCCAGCGACGAGTTCAAGCTCACCGGCACGCTGTCGGTTGGTAGCACATTCGCTCAAGGCGATAATGATAACCGCAGCCGCCTTTACATGCGCGGCTTTGGAATGATCGACACCGGCGACCTTACCGGTTTCGGCACCAAGGCTTTTGCTTCGGCCAGCTATGTTCGCTATAATAACCCATTCAACAACTACGGCACTGTCGAAAAGCAGCAGTATAATGCTCGCATCTGGCAGGATATTGGCAGCAATGGCGACTTCATCGCTATCGCAGGTCACTATAACGAAAGCCGGAACAACTTCTTTGGCTCCTTCTCCCTGGACAAATTCCCGGAAACACGGGCAGACCGGTTCTACGACATTGATTATCCATGTACGGTTGATGCGCCTCAAGCTGGTACGGCCCAGGAAGCCAATGGTTGTGGTGCCGAATTTGATCGTCGCTTCAATCCTTCGAACACGGGCAACATTCGCGGTGCCTCGCGTTTCACCCTGGCGGACGGTCTAGTCCTGTCGGTCGACCCGAGCTACCAATATGTGAAGGCCAACGGCGGCGGCAATGAAGAACTGCTCGAGCAGACCCGCAATGTCGGCGGCGTCGAAATGACCGGTTTCATCAGCGGGAGATATTATTACGGACGCGACCTGAACGGTGACGGCGATGTTCTGGACGAAGTCAGCGGCTTTGATCCCAGCCAGACCCGCACCCGGCGCTTCGGTGTTATTTCCAACCTCTCCTACGAGCTCAATCCGGACCATCGCTTCCGTCTCGCTTATACCTATGACGACGCCAACCACCGTCAGACGGGCCAGACCTCGGTAGCGCTTCTCAACGGCGACATTCCTGATGTTTTCCCGGTTAACGACGGCCTGGTAACCGTCGATGGCTTCGAACTCAACAAACGCGACCGTCAATCTTACGCAACATTGCACCAGGTTTCCGGTGAATATCGGGGCAATTTCGGCGACCTTACTGCGGTTGTCGGGCTGCGCGCGCCATTCTTCACACGCGAACTGAACCAGAATTGCTACACGACTACGGCAAGCGGTTTCCTCGACTGTATCGGCGGTACCAGCGCGGCCTATGAAGCGGCAAACCCCTATGTCTACGATCCGGTAACCAACGAACCAAGCGGTTCGGCCCTGCCCACATCGCGGAAATATAAATATGATGATATCCTTCCGAACGTAGGCCTGACCTACGCTTTCGGTAGCGCATCCGTCTTTGCGAACTACGCCAAGGGTCTTTCCGTTCCGGCAACCGATCCGCTCTATGACTCGCTCTACTTCCCAGAGGATGCTCCGGGCGTGCAGCCAGTACCCGAAACAACCGACAGCCTCGATTTGGGGCTTCGCTATCGGACCGGCAACATCCAGGCCCAGTTTGCTGGCTGGTTTACACGCTATAACAACCGGCTCGCATCGGCCTACAACCCGCTTCTCGAAGAAACAGTTTTCCGGAACCTTGGTCGCGTCGACAAATATGGCCTTGATGGTTCGATCGCGTGGACACCGACACGTGATACGATGGTATATGTCTTCGGTTCGATCAACGAGTCCGAAATCAAGGACGACGTTCAGACCGGCAACTGCGATGATGACGACCTTGCCGCCGGGCTCGCACAATGTACGGTTCTCGGTGATCCGATCTTTGCCTTCACTGCCGGCAAGAACGAAAGCGGCGCCCCGCTCTGGACCGTTGGTGCCCGGGTGCAGCAACGCTTTGGTGACTTCGAACTGGGTGCCCAGGTCAAACATACCGGCAAGCGCTGGGTGAATGACATCAACGACCGTTCCGTTGGCGGCTACACGCTGGTCGACCTCGACCTTCGCTGGACGATCACGCAAAATCCGTTCGGCGATGATGTTGCGCTTCAGTTGAACGTTACCAACCTGTTCGACGAACTCTATGTCGGCGGCTTCGGCGGCGACCTGGACGCCAGCGCACCATTCGTCCAGATCGGCGCTCCGCGCGCAGCGAGCCTCTCGCTGATCTTCGGCTACTAAGCCGATAGGCTAGGTAACCCGGTGTGATGCAATATCTCGCCGGACACACAAAAATATGAAAACGGCGGTGCTGAAAAGCGCCGCCGTTTTTCATTGCGTGACCTGTTCCGACAGCGACAGATAGACCGTGTCCGCTGCAGGCGCGGCAAATACGGGCCAGTGACCCGCTAGATATTCAAGATGGATATAATATGGCGTCCGGCCTTTTACGGCATGGCACCGCCGGAACGATTCAGCGTGCTTCGGCGCGCAGCATCACTTGCTCGGCAACCAGTTTCAGCTGCTCGTTGACGCCTTCGTCGGTGCAAATGCCCTGACTGAACATTCCCCCGGATGCATTGATTCCGACGCCGAGCGGAGTCGGCCAGCCGCGCAGCGAATGGACGATCGAACGCAGCGCCGCGAGCGTGCTACCGACCGCTTGCCAGCCATGCGCCGTCACGATCAGCCCGATGGGCAAGCCATCCAGATAGGTACGATCATCGGTCGATGTTTCTTCGATATAGTCGATGGCGTTCTTGACCAGACCGGAGACGGTACCGTGATAGCCTGGACTCGATATCAATATGCCATCGGCGCGGCGCACCAACTCTACCAGATCCTTGCCGGTCTGATTGATACCAGCGGGGTCCGAACGGTAATGCGGCAGCGCCATCAGGCGATCCGATCCGAACAGTTCGGTTTCTGCTCCGGCAGCTTCAGCGGCTTGCAATGAAATCGCCAACGCCATTTCGGTAGAGGAGATGGGGCTGGTCGTGCCGCCAAGCCCTAGGATGAAAGGTTTTTTTGTCTGTTCCACCGGAACGCCATACCGATGATTAGCCGGCAATTGCAACGGCCTTGTGCAACCCGCCTGTTTCTTAATTGACCGATTAAATTTCTCCCATTAAGATTGGCGACAAATGGCGGGCTTTGAGCGCGCACTCTACCCTCCTCAGACCAAAGGACCATTCCATGCGCAAATTTACCGAAGAACAGCATATGTTCCGCGATGCCTATCGCCGCTTCCTCGCCGACGAAGTCGCGCCCCGAATGGACGAATTCCGCGAAGCTGGCATCGTTGACCGGGAAATATTCAAGAAGGCCGGTGACCAGGGCTTTCTGATGATCTGGCCGGACGAGAAATATGGCGGCATGGGCGACAATGATTTCCGCTATGAGCAGATCATCATCGAGGAAACCGCTCGGGCGGGCTGCTCCGAATGGTATAACACCCTGCACAGCCGGCTGGTCGGACCCTATCTCCAGAATATCGGCAACGAAGAACAGCGCCAGCGCTTTCTGCCGAAATGCGTGACCGGTGAAACGATCCTCGCGGTCGCGATGACCGAATCCGGCGCGGGCAGCGATCTTTCAGGGATGAAGAGCACGGCGAAAGACATGGGAGACCATTGGCTGCTCAACGGATCGAAAACCTATATCTCCAACGGCATCAACGCCGACGTCGTGATCGTTGCAGCGAAGATTGACGGGGTCGAAGACAAGCACGCGATGGTCCTGCTGATCCTCGAACGCGGCATGGAAGGGTTCGAACGCGGACAGAATCTGGAGAAAATCGGCCTGCATGCACAGGATACTGCCGAATTATTCTTCAATGACGTCAAGGTACCAAAAGAAAATACGCTGGGCACGCCGGGCAAGGGCTTCATCCATCTGATGGAAGGATTGGCCGAGGAACGGCTCATTGGCATGGTTGGTTATGCCGCATCGGCACGCCGGGCCTTTGACGTCACGCGCGAATTTGTCATGGATCGGGATGTTTTTGGCAAGAAATTGTCGGATATGCAGAATACCCAGTTCAAAATGGCCGAAATGGATGCAAAAATCGACATGTTTCAAGTCTATGTCGACCATTGTATCGATATCCACAACCAGGGCGGACTGACCGCCAACATGGCTGCCAAGGGCAAGATGCTGGGCAGCGAAATCGAGTGGGAAATGGCCGACCTCGGGCTGCAGCTGCACGGCGGCGCCGGCTATATGAAAGAATATGAAATCAGCCGGATCTTCACCGACGCGCGGATGAGCCGCATCTATGCCGGGTCGAGCGAGATCATGCGCTACATCATCGGCCGCGACGTTTTCAGCCAGAAATATCAATCCATCCTCGAATAGTTTATAGCGGAAATGCACCGGTGAGGGGCGATTCGCTTCTCGCTCTGCTTGACGTTTACGTAAACTGCTTGACTGTGCTGCAGCGCAGCATTAGCTATGCGCTACATCCTTCCAATTCTTCCAACGAGAGGAACCCCGAATGACAGAAGCCTTTATCTACGACGCCGTGCGATCGCCGCGTGGCAAGGGCCGCAATGATGGCGCCCTGCATGAAATCACCGCTCTCGACCTCGCCGCACAGGTGCTGGCATCGGTCAATGACCGCAATGAACTTGAGGGCCATGAAATCGAAGATATCGCCTTTGGCTGCGTCTCTCCCGTGGGCGAGCAAGGCGCGGTAATCAGCCGCATGGCAGCGCTCAAGGCCGGCTATGCCGACACGACATCTGCCATTCAGGTCAACCGTTTCTGCGGTTCGGGTCTGGAAGCGGTGAATATCGCAGCGGGCAAGGTCTGCTCCGGTGAAACCGATCTGGCTGTTGGCGGCGGAATTGAATCCATGTCGCGCATTCCAATGGGCAGCGACGGCCTCGGCGGCATGGCTGATCCCAGTCTGGTGTTTCAGGAATATTTTGTGCCGCAGGGCATTTCCGCCGATCTGATCGCCACCAAATATGGCTATAGCCGCGATGATGTCGATGCATATGCCGTCGAGAGCCAGAAACGCGCCGCCAAGGCCTGGGACGAGAAGCGCTTCGCCAAATCAATCCTGCCAATCCGCGACGTGATTGGCGAAGTCGTACTCGACCGCGACGAACTGATGCGCCCCGAAACCGATATGCAGTCGCTCGGCGCGCTTGGCCCCGCATTCAAGATGATGGGCGAACAGATGCCCGGCTTTGACGATGTCGCAATCCTCAAACATCCCGAGATCGAGAAGATCAACCATGTCCACCATGCCGGCAATAGCTCCGGCATCGTCGACGGTTCCGCAGCCGTGCTGGTTGGCAATGCAGGCGCGGCCGAAAAATTCGGCCTGAAACCGCGCGCCCGGATCGTCTCGATGGCCGCCATAGGCTCCGAACCGACGATCATGCTGACCGGCCCGGAATTTGCGGCCAAGAAGGCCCTCGAACGCGCGGGTATGACGGCCAACGATATCGATCTTTGGGAATTGAACGAGGCCTTTGCCGCAGTCGTTCTCCGCTTCATGGATGCGATGAACGTCGACCATAGCGTGATGAATGTGAATGGTGGAGCAATCGCCATGGGCCATCCGCTCGGCGCGACCGGGGCGATGATCCTCGGCACCGTGCTCGACGAACTGGAACGCTCCGGCAAGTCCACTGCTCTCGCGACGCTTTGCATCGGCGGCGGCATGGGCATCGCCACGATCATCGAACGGGTGAACTAGAAACCACGGATTGCAGTGCCCCTGCGCAGGCAGGGGCCCATCTCCCGTTCGTGCCAAGCACAGCAAGCTGGAGATGGACTCCTGCCTTCGCAGGAGAACATGAAAGGAATAGAATATGAGCTACGAAACATTCACGGTAGACATTGACAGCGACGGCATTGCCCTGGTCACCATCGATCTTCCCGGCCAGTCGATGAACGTCTGGAATCAGGCACTGATCGCCGACTTCAAGGCCTTTACCGAAGAGCTGATCAGCAAGGACGAAATCAAGGGCGCGGTGATTACATCGGGCAAGAAGTCCGGCTTCCTCGCCGGTGCCGATCTCAACATGCTTGGCGCATCAAAAGCCGACAGCATGGCCGAAGCGTTTGAAAGCGCATGGGAGCTGAATGGCTTGCTCCGCCGCATGGAAACCGGCGGAAACAGCGCCAAGGATCTTCTCAAGGGTACCGCCCACGCCAAACCTGTCGCTTGTGCCCTGAACGGCCTTGCGCTTGGCGGCGGTCTCGAACTTGCGTTGGCCTGCCATTATCGCGTTTGCGCCGACAATCCCAAGATTCAGCTCGGCTTGCCCGAAGTACAGGTTGGCTTGCTGCCAGGCGGCGGTGGAACCCAGCGCCTGCCACGTCTCGCAGGCCTTCAGGCGGCAGGCATGGCGATCATGATGGGCCAGCCGATGAATCCGCAAGCAGCGCTCGCCCAGAAAATCGTGGATGAAGTCGTTCCTGCGGACGAAGTCGTCGCTAAGGCGAAAGAGTGGGTCAAGGCCAATCCCAAGGCCTCCGCGCCATGGGACAAGAAGGGCTATAAATTCCCCGGCGGCGCCGGATCCATGGATCCCCGCGCTGTGCCGCTCTATCTCGGTTCCTCGGCAATTGCGCTGAAACAGAGCAAGGGCAATTACGAAGCGGTCAAGGCGATCCTGTCCTGTCTCTATGAAGGTTCAATGTTGCCAATGGACACCGCGCTGCGGGTGGAAAGCAAATATTTCACCAAGCTGCTGTCCGGTCCGCAAGCCAAGAATATGATCCGCACCCTGTTCATCAACAAGCAGGCCGCAGAAAAAGGCGCAGCCCGTCCAGAGGGCGTTCCGGCATCGGACATCAAGACCGTCGGCGTGCTAGGTGCCGGCCTGATGGGATCGGGCATAACCCACGTGACGGCGAAGGGCGGGATGAATGTCATCGTCCTCGACCGCAATATGCAAGAAGCCCAGAAAGCCATCGATTATAGCCAGAAGATCGTCGACAAGGGCGTGAAGCGCGGCAAGATGACGCAAGAAAAAGCCGACGCTTTCATGGCGCGGATCACCCCGACCGACAATTATGACGATCTGAAAATTGTCGACTTGATCATCGAAGCGGTATTTGAACGCCCCGATGTCAAAGCCGATGTGATCAAGAAAACCGAAGCGGTCATCGGCAAGGATGTTGTCTTTGCTTCCAATACCTCGACCCTGCCGATCACCGGCTTGGCCAAGAACAGCGAGCGCCCTGACCAGTTTATCGGCATGCATTTCTTCTCGCCGGTCGAGAAAATGCCGTTGCTGGAAATCATCCCTGGCGCCGAAACCGGTGACAAGGCTCTGGCGGTTGCGCTCGATTATAATGCGAAAATCCGCAAGGTTCCGATTGTCGTCAAGGACGTCCGCGGCTTCTACACCAACCGCGTGTTCCCGCCTTATGCCAATGAAGCGATGCTGATGGTGGCGGAAGGCGTGAAACCGGCGCTGATCGAAAATGCCGCGATAGCGATGGGCATGCCGATCGGCCCGCTCGCCGTGGTTGATGAAACGACCCTGCAGCTCGGCTATGATATCATGACGTCAACCAAGGAAGAAATGGGCGACGCCTACGTTCCGAGCGGCACCGAGGATCTGATGGAGATCATGGTCAACAAGATCGACCGGCGCGGTCGGCGCTTTGGTGGTGGCTTCTACGAATATGCCGACGATGGATCGAAAAAACTCTGGCCCGGTCTGGCCGAGCATTTCCCGCTGGCCGAAGACCAGCCGGATGTCGAAGAGGTCAAACAGCGTTTGATGTTCATCCAGCTGATCGCCACCGCGCAATGTTTCGACGAAGGCGTTGTGTCCGATCCGCAATCGGCCGATCTTGGCGCGATCTTCGGCTGGGGCTTTGCGCCGTGGACCGGCGGTCCGATGAGCCATATCGATACGATGGGCGTCGACAATTTTGTCCGTATCGCCGACAATCTGGCACAGAAATTTGGCGAGCGATTCAAACCGCCGATGAGCTTCCGCGAGAAAGCCGACAAGGGCGAGAGCTTTTACGAAGCGGCCTGAGTTTGATCAGAACAATATAAGAAAGAGCTCCTGCGGGGGCTCTTTTTTTGTCGATTACAAAAGCCGTTTTGAAAGAGTGTCGATCTTGTCGGAAAGCTGGTCGAGTTTTTGCGACAGCTGGTCAAAAGTAGAACTATCGGTTCCGCCAACACCATCGATCGCCCCGTAATGCGACCGGAACAGCGCCACAATCTGGTCGACGACCGGCTCCTGTTCCCGCATCTTGTGATCAACATCCAGAGTCATTTCGATCGACCGCCCGCTATATTCCAGACTACCATAGAAGATATCCCGCGCCTGCCACAGAACCGCATCCCGTCTCAGCTCGCCTCGATCCTGCCCACGGAGGAAAAGCCGGTCGAAGACCGCAACATATTGGCGCAGATGATCACGCGAAACGCTGACCTCGCTGTTGTTGCGACGCAGCGCGAAACTGAGATTGATAAAATCCGCATTCACAATCAGGATATTCAGATGATATTGTGCCAGGGCCCGCAAACGGTCGTAAAACCGTTCGGTCCTTGTTGACGCCATGACCGCCTCCGCCTCTCGGGTCAGCCCGTCCCAGAATTGCTGCAGCACTGCCAGCATCAATTCGGCTTTGGACTCATAATAGCTGTAGATCGTGCCCTCACCAATATGAGCGCGGCGCGCTATCTCCGACACCCGCGCGCCGTCAAAACCATGTTCAACAAATACAGCGCGTGCTGCATCGAGAATCGCCCGTTCCTTGCGCTCCAGCTTGACCCGCTGGGTTTCCGGATTGACCGCTTTAGTCGCCAAAACCTGTCCCTTATTGAGCTTGACTCGAAAATACCGAATGCTATTCAATTAACCTTTGTGGGCTCTCTGTGTCAAATCGCGAATAGTCCGCTCGGTAAAATCGGAAAGAGGCGCTGCACCAATGCCCCAGTTTAAATCCAAGATTGCCACCGGTTCGGAGAGCTTTGCGCAGAACCGCAAAGATATGCTGACGCTGATCGATCATCTCCGAAGCCTCGAAAACCGTGCCGTTGCAGCGTCGGAAAAACGGCGGCCGACTTTTGAAAAACGCGGCCAGCTGACCCCGCACGAGCGATTGAAGCGGTTGCTCGATCCCGGCATGCCGTGGCTGCAGCTATACAATATGGCCAATTATCTGGTCGAGGACAGCAATCCTGATACCAGCATCCCCGGCGGCAGCGTGATATTGGGGATCGGCTTTGTCAAAGGCGTGCGCTGCATGATCTGGGTCGATGACAGCGGCATCCGCGCTGGCGCGGCGACAACCGGAGGCTGGGATGCCAGTAAGGGCGCGCAGAAAATAGCGCAGGATCTCAAACTGCCGTTCATCCATCTGGTTGAAAGCGCAGGCGCAAACCTGATGGAATATAAGGTCGAGCTCTGGGCGCACGGCGGCATGCTGTTCCGCAATCTCGCCTGGCTGAGCGCAGCGGGTATTCCGACGATGGTCGTCCTGCACGGGCCTTCAACCGCGGGCGGCGCCTATATGCCGGGCATGTCCGACTATGTGATCGGCGTTCGCGACAATGGCATGGCGGCGCTCGGCGGCGCTGCACTGGTCCATGCGGCCACCGGCGAAGTGGCGGATGATCGCGAACTCGGTGGCACCGAAATGCATGCTTCAACGACGGGCAGCGTTGAATATCTTGCCGATGATGATGCCCACGGCATAGCGATTGCGCGCGAGACGATGGGCAGGATCGACTGGAACAAAAATACCACGCCGATCCGCCGCAATGATTATGAAGAGCCGGTCTATGATATTGACGAAATCGCCGGGGTCGTGCCAGTCGACTATACCATCCCCTATGATGTCCGCGAAGTCGCGGCCCGGATCGTCGACGGTTCCGACTTTGAGGAATTCAAGCCGCGCTATGGTCCCGGCACCGTCTGCATGCAGGCCAGCATCATGGGCCATGCGGTCGGACTGATCGGCAATAACGGCCCGTTCGATCCCGAAGCGGCGGCCAAGGCCACCCATTTCTTCCAGCTTTGTGACCAGTCGCAATTGCCGATCATCTTCCTCAACAACACCACCGGCTATATTGTCGGTACCGAGTCAGAGCATAAGGGCATGATCAAGCTGGGCAGCAAGATGATTCAGGCTGTGTCCAATGTCCGGGTGCCAAAACTGGCTCTCTATATCGGCGCCAGCTTTGGCGCGGGCAATTACGGGATGAGCGGCATCGCCTTCGAACCCGATTTCCTGTTCAGCTGGCCCAATGCAAAAACTGGCGTCATGGCGGGGGCATCGGCTGCCAACACAATGAGCCATGTCGCGCGGGTGCAAGCCAAGCGCAAAGGCGTCGAGCCCGACGAAGAGGCGATTGCCAAGCAGGAACAACGGATCAAGGATATTTTCGAAGCGCAGGAAAGCGCCTTCTTCACCTCCGGCCGGGTGCTCGACAATGGTGTTATCGATCCCCGCGATAGCCGCAAGGTTTTGGGCTTCGCGCTGGAAACGATCTTTGAAGCGCAAAACCGGACGCTTCATCCCAATGCATTCGGAGTGGCACGGATATGACCAATCTTCCTGAAACAGAAACCCTCGAACTCGAACTGCAAAAAGGCTGGCTAACCATCTGGTTCAACCAGCCGGAGAACCGCAATGCGTTGAGCGATGCATTGGTAGCGGATCTGGGTATGGTGCTGAAAAGCGTTCGCGATGATCGGTCCGTGCGCGGAATCACTCTGCGGGGACGCGGCGGCGTCTTCTGCGCCGGGGCGGATCTCAAGAATTTCAAAGAGAATTTCCAGCAGAGCGGCGACCGTGCGGCGATCATCAAGATGTCGAGCGGCGCAGCGGAGATTTTTGACTTGGTCAACACAGCGCCGCAAGTGGTGATCGTGCTGATCGAAGGCGCGGCAATGGCCGGCGGATTCGGTCTGTCCTGCTGCGCGGATGTCGTGATCTGCGAAAGCGGCGCTCGTTTCGCGATGACCGAGACTGCCATTGGCGTGTCACCGGCCCAGATATCCCCCTTTGTCATCCAAAAGCTCGGCTATGCCACCGGTCGCCGGTTGATGCTGACCGCCGCCCGGTTCGACGGCACGCAAGCCCATGAACTGGGCTTTGCTGATTTCATCGCCGACGATGTGCCGGGTCTGGAAGCAACCGAGATGCAGTTGCGCAAACAGGTACTCGGCGCAGCGCCCGGTGCCGTCGCCGCGACCAAAGAATTGCTCGGACAGATCGCCGGAAAGCCACGCGACGAAGTGATCCGTCTGGCAGCTGAAAATTTCGCCGATCGCATGGTCAGCGATGAGGCCAAGGAAGGCGTCGCCAGCTTCTTCGAGAAACGCAAACCCAGTTGGGTGGTAAAACCGGAATGAGAATTCAGCGCCGCTCCATATTCGTCATCCTGAACTGGTTTCAGGATCTTTCCCTTTCATCATCCCGCGGGGTGCTGAAACAAGTTCAGCATGACGAGGTATATATATGACCCGAATCAACACACTCCTCGTCGCCAACCGCGGTGAAATTGCCTGCCGGGTGATGCGCACGGCCAAGGAGCAGGGCATCCGCACGGTCGCGGTCTATTCCGATGCGGATGCGGACGCGCCTCATGTCAAAATGGCGGATGATGCAGTGCGCATTGGTCCCGCACCGGTCAATGAATCCTATCTTCTGATCGCCAAAATCATCCAGGCGGCAAAGGACACCGGCGCGGAGGCGATTCATCCCGGCTATGGTTTCCTTTCCGAGAATGCTGCCTTTTCCAAAGCCTGTGCCGACGCCGATATCATCTTTGTCGGGCCACCGGAAAAAGCGATCGACGTGATGGGCGACAAGGCGCGGTCGAAGCGCGCGATGATTGCCGCTGGGGTGCCGTGCGTGCCCGGCTATCAGGGTGATGATCAGGCCGATGACGTGCTGATTAGCGAAGCGAAGAAAATAGGCGTGCCGCTGATGGTCAAGGCAGCAGCTGGTGGCGGTGGTCGCGGGATGCGACTGGTGCATGATCTGAAAGACGTCCCCAATGCGATCAAACTGGCGCGCTCCGAGGCGGAAAATGCCTTTGGCAATGGCGAACTGATCCTCGAAAAGGCGATTATCAGGCCGCGCCATGTCGAGATTCAGGTTTTTGCCGATAGTCAGGGCAACACCATCCACCTAGGCGAGCGCGATTGCTCGGTGCAGCGCCGCCACCAGAAGGTTATCGAGGAAGCGCCCTGCCCCGTCATGACGCCAGAGCTGCGAGAGCAAATGGGCGCGGCTGCGGTAGAGGCGGCCAAGGCTGTCGACTATATCGGTGCCGGCACGGTCGAATTTCTGCTCGATCAGGCGGGCGGATTCTATTTTCTGGAAATGAACACGCGGCTGCAGGTCGAACATCCAGTGACCGAGAAAGTCATCGGTCTGGATCTGGTCGCGCTACAACTCAAAGTCGCGTCAGGCGACTTGCTGGGACTCGAACAGGCGGACATTACGCTCACCGGCCATGCGATGGAAGTGCGGCTCTATGCGGAGGATCCGGCGGATGATTTTCTGCCGAGCACCGGCCCGGTCCATTTGTGGAAACCCTCCACCCTGTCACGCGTCGACAGCGGCATACAAAGCGGCAGCGAAGTATCGCCCTTTTACGATTCAATGGTCGCCAAGATCATCACCCATGGCGCTACCCGCGAAGAAGCGCGGCGGCGGATGATCACGGCGCTGTCGGAAACCGCTCTGTTCGGTCCCAAGACCAACCGCGATTTCCTGATTGATGCGCTCGACCGGCCCGATTTCGTCAAAGGCGAGGCCACCACCGCGTTCATCGCCGAAAATTACGGCGAAGGCGGAGTCGATCTCGGCGCCCATGATTTCTCATCCTATGCCATCGCTGCGGTCATCCATCACAAGTTGCGGCAACAGGCAGCGCACCGGCTGGCGCTCAACGTCAATCCGGAAATGCTCGACTGGTCGAACACCGGCACGCTGGAAACCGTGGCGCAATATGCCGATGTCGAGGATGCCCAGACCATCCATGTCCATGTCGACAAGCCGGGCCATTATCGCGTCAGCTCCGGCGAAGAGAGAGTCGCGGTCGACCTGATCAGCCTGACCGCCGATCGTGCAAAATTACGGGTCGACGGGCGCACCATCGGAGCCATTTATTATAGCGACCATCGCACCCTGTATTTGGCGCTGCCGAAACGATCACTGACGGTCACCGACCTGACCGGACTAAGCGCGATGGAGGATGCCGGTGGTGGCGGCACTGTCGTCGCGCCGATGCATGGATTGTTGCTCGATATATTGGTCGAGACCGGCGCGCGTGTTGCCAGGGGCGACAAGCTCGCCGTGCTCGAAGCGATGAAGATGCAGCACGAGATACTCGCGGAAATCGACGGCACGGTCGAAACCATCGCGGCCACGCCGGGCAAGCAGATCGCCGC
Source organism: uncultured Sphingorhabdus sp. (assembly GCA_963974765.1). Classification (GTDB taxonomy): domain Bacteria; phylum Pseudomonadota; class Alphaproteobacteria; order Sphingomonadales; family Sphingomonadaceae; genus Parasphingorhabdus. The sequence continues at coordinate 574,890 of CAXBEI010000001.1, read as the reverse complement.
CGATGATCTTATTCTGGAGATTGTCGCAGATGAAGAAAGCGACGAGGCATGATAACTGCCGTTCGCCCTGAGCCTGTCGAAGGGCAGGGCACACGCACTCATGCTTCGACAAGCTCAGCACGAACGGAGAGATTCCAATGAACAATAAAATCTGCGACATGCTCGGAATCGAATTTCCGCTGGTTGCTTTCTCCCATTGCCGCGATGTCGTGGCCGCTGTCTCCCGCGCCGGCGGCATGGGCGTGTTCGGCGGCGTTAATTGCTCGCCGGAAATGCTCGAAGAGGAGCTCAGCTGGATCGACGCGCATGTCGATGGCAAGCCTTATGGGCTGGATATCATCGTTCCGAACAAGGTCGAAGGAAAGGGCGAGCAGCTTGATCCGGAGGCCGTGCTGGCGTCGATCCCCGACGAACATAAACAATTTACCAATGAGATAATGCAGCGTCATGGCGTCGATGCGGAGCGCAGCGCGGAAGACATCGAAGCGGTGCGCCGCGAACAGGTCGCCTTCACCGATAATCTGCGCGGTGGCACGGCGACGGCGATACTGGAAGTCGCTTTTCGCCATCCGATCAAGCTGATCGCCAATGCTCTGGGTATCCCGCCGCAGGTGATGCTGGAAATGGGGCAAAGGCACGGGGTTCCGGTCGCGGCGCTGGTCGGGACCAGAGATCATGCGATGAGTCAGGTCGCTGCCGGTGTCGATATCATCATTGCCGTTGGCGGCGAAGCGGGCGGGCATACCGGCGATATATCGACCATGGTGCTGATCCCCGAAGTCTGCAACGCGCTCGCCCAGATTGGCGATGACACGCCGGTACTCGCGGCGGGCGGCATTGCCACCGGAGCGCAGATGGCTGCGGCCATGGCCATGGGCGCCAGCGGCGTCTGGTGCGGATCAGTCTGGCTGACCACGGTCGAAGCCGAAACCAATCCGGTGGTGAAAGAGAAAATGCTCGCCGCCACGTCGCGCGATACAGTACGGGCGCGGTCACGCACCGGCAAACCATCGCGGCAATTACGCTCGCCCTGGACCGATGCCTGGCAAGCAGAAGGCGCGCCGTCACCGCTGCCGATGCCGTTGCAATCGCTGGTTGCAGAACCGCCGCTGCGGGTGCTCGACAAGCTGAGTCAGGGCGACAATCAGGGCGCCAAGGATCTCGCTACATACTGGGTTGGACAAGGCGTCGGCCTGATGAACGAACAGATGACGGCGGGGCAAGTGGTACAAGGTTTCAAGGAAGATTTCCTCACCGCTTATGAAAGACTGAGCACCAATCTCGGCGAATGACGCTGTCCTATTCATCCTGAGCTTGTCGCAGGTTCGGTTGCGCCATATGGTCAGGCGCGCTCTGCAGAGACGGAGCCGGGATTGAGGATCGCATGACAGAGATAACACCGACACAACCACTGGCCGGAATCAGGGTCATCGAGTTTTCCACGATGGTCACCGCCTCGCTAGCGACGATGATGTTTGCCCAGCAGGGCGCGGACGTGATCAAGGTCGAGCCGCCCGGCATCGGCGATCCGATGCGCTGGCTGGGCAGCCAGAAGAGCGGTATTTCCGGACTGTTCCACAATTGCAATCAGGCGAAGCGTTCGATCACACTCGATCTCAAAACAGCGGAAGACGTGGCACACGCCCGGCAGTTATGTTTGCAAGCCGATATCGTGATCCACAATTACCGGCCGGGTGTTATGGACCGGCTTGGTCTGGGTAGCGATGCGTTGCGCGAAGAAAAGCCGGACCTGATCTATTGCGCCATCACCGGCTTCGGCCACGAAGGCCCGCTGTCCGGTCGCCCGGCCTACGATCATGTGATGCAGGCGATGGCAGGGTTCATGACTCTACAAGGCCACCCCGAGAGCTTTGCCTATGTCAAAACCCTGATCTGCGACAAGATTACCGCCTATACCGCCGCGCAAGCAATCACCGCCGCCCTGTTTGCCCGCGAGCGATCGGGTAACGGCCAGCATATCGATCTGTCGATGCTGGAAAGTTGCGTTGCCTTTCTCTGGCCGGACGGCGGGATGCATCTCACCTTGCAAGCGGACGATGTAACCCATGGTGCACCCTTCGCCGACTATTACCAACTCCCGCTTCGGTCCACGGACGGTGCCATCGCCTATGCCGCGATGACCGACGATCACTGGGCGGCGATCTTCGATATCGTCGGTCGACCGGATTTGAAAACGGAAGAAAAATATCAGGGCATGGCCAACCGCAGTGTCCATATGGCGGAGCTCGCGTCCATCATCGCCAGCCAGAAGCCAGACCTGACCAGCGCCGAGATGGTCGCCGGTCTCGCCGAACATGATGTGCCGGCTGCCCCCTGTCTGTCACTGGAAGACCTGCCCGCCAACCAGCAGGCGCTGGCCATCGGGATATTTGAACAGAGCGACCACCCGCTCCTCGGCGCTGTTCAGCATGTCACATCCCCGGCTCGTTTTGGCGGCCGCAAGCCGGCACCATGCGGTCCCAGTCCGGCGCTGGGCGAACATAGCGAAGCCATTCTCGCCGAACTCGCCGCTCGCCCGCAACCATAGATCGCTTCAATGGAACCCTGACGCGGTGATCTGGTTGCGTATGGCTGCGATCTGGCTATTCTCTCCAAAAAATAAGGAGAGAATCGCATGACCTGGCAAATGGCCGATATCTGGGAAAATATTGCCAAAGCAATTCCCGGCAAGCCCGCAATCGTCGACGGCGACAAACGCTATAGCTGGGCACAATATGAAAATCGCGCGGCCCGGGTCGCACAGCTGCTGACCGGCCATGGCCTCGAGCCCGGAGCGAAGCTCTCGATCTATTCCTATAATTCGGCGGAATATATGGAGACCCAGTTCGGTGCCTTCAAAGCGCGCGTCTGCCCGGTCAATGTCAACTACCGCTATCTCGAAGCGGAACTGACTCACGTCATCAACAATAGCGACAGCGAAGCCCTGGTCTTCCAGGCGCAATTCGCACCGCGCATTGCCGCGATTCGGGACCAGCTTGAGCAGGTCAAATTATTCCTCGAAATCGACGATGGCTCGGGCGAGCATCTCGAAGGTGCCGTGGCCTATGAAGAGGCCTTGCTGAGTACCGAGCCGATGCCGGTGATCGAACGGTCGAACGGTGACATTTACATGCTCTACACCGGCGGCACGACCGGCATGCCCAAGGGCGTGATGTATGATCACAAAAGTTTTGCAACCGCCCTGCTCGCCAAGGGTTTCGAAATGCGGATGATTGAACCGCCGGTTGACGCCAACGGGTTCGGGGCGCTGATCCAGCAACTGCACACCCTAGACGCAACCTCGCGCTCCATTCCCGCTTGCCCGCTGATGCACGGGACGGGCATGTGGATCGGAGCCATGGTTCCGCACAGTCTGGGCGGCTGTGTGATATTATCCGACAATAGCCATTTTGATCCACTGGCGCTCTGGCAACTGGCCGAGGCCGAGAAAGCCACCGATATAACAATCGTCGGCGATGTCTTTGCCAAACCGATGCTGGCGGCACTCGATGATGCCAAGGCGGCAGGGCAAACCCTTGATTTATCATCGCTTCAGATGATGGGCTCTTCCGGCGTGATGTGGTCGACCGAAGTGAAACGGGGCCTGCTACGCCATTTACCGCATATGGCGATTGTCGACAGCATGGGCTCGACCGAGGGCAGCATGGGTTCATCAATCACGACGATCGAAAATATAGATAGCGATCAAACCGCCAAGTTCGAAATGAATGAAACAACCAAAGTGCTGACCGAAGAGGGCAAGCCGGTCGCGCCCGGCTCCGGTGAAATGGGCCTGATCTGCAACGGCGGGATGGTGCCGCTGGGCTATTACAAGGACGAAGAAAAAAGCGCCGCGACCTTCAAGACATTCGACGGAGTGCGCTATTCGATACCCGGCGATTTCGCGACGGTCGAGGCCGATGGCTCGATCACTTTGCTCGGCCGCGGTTCCGCCTGCATCAACAGCGGCGGCGAGAAGATTTTTCCCGAAGAAGTCGAAGAAGCGCTCAAGACGCATGACAGCGTCTACGACTGTCTGGTTATCGGTCTGCCCGACGACCGCTTTGGTCAGAAGGTGACGGCGGTCCTGTCCATAGCGGAAGGCGCGAGCTTTGACGAAGCGGCACTCAATGAACATGTCCGCTCGAAACTCGCGGCCTACAAGGCCCCGCGCGCCATTGTCCTGGTTGACGAAGTCCCGCGCGCCGCCAATGGCAAAGCCGGGTATAAGGCGGCGAAGGAGATCGCCCTGGAGCGGCTGCAGGTGCCGGCCTAAATCCCGACCGGGCTTCACCGGCCGGCTCGTCGCCACCTCGACCATTGACGGATCACCACCATCCGCCGCATGGACGGACGATGATTGTCCAACTTATCCACAACCCGGCCTCGGGTACGTTTGACGAAGCCCGGCTGGACGTTCTGTCCCGGGCATTTCAGGCGTGCGGGGCGCAAGTGCGCCTGGGCCGGACCGAGATAGACGGACGGTTCGAGATTTTGCCGGAGTGCGACCTTGTTTGCGTGTCCGGCGGTGACGGTGCCTTGCGGCTGGTCGTTGCATCGATGGTCAGGGCCGGATTATCAAAACCGCTGTGCGTGTGTCCCGCCGGCACTGTCAATCTGGTCGCCAAGGAACTGGGCTATTCCAGCGATCCGGAAATATTTGCGCGAGAAATCATGGCGGGATTCCTTTCCCCGGAAACCGCACGGCTGGAAGCCCCGCTGGTGACCAGCGACGATCAACCCTTTGTCGCCTGTATCAGTGCCGGCCCGGATGGACAGGCTGTCGCCCGGCATAGCCCGGCGCTCAAAAAACGCATCGGCGGAGCCGCTTATGCCTGGTCGCTGATCAAGCTGCTCGGCGACTGGCCGAAGCTACGCTTTTCACTGACGGTGGAATCGCCTGACGGAATGACCAAACAGCTGACCAGCGGCGCTTTCTACGTAATCAAGGCCCATCATTATGCCGGAAACTGGACACTGGCGCCATCGGCAGAGCTGGCGTCCGATATATTCCATGTCATCGCGTTGACACGGGCCCGCCGCCGGGATTTTTTCCGTTTTCTGGCAGCAGTCGCGCTTGGCCGGGATCCGGCGCGGCTTGATTTTGTCCAGTCGCTACCCGCCTGTCGCCTCTCGATAATTGCGGCAGACGAACCGTCCCGGCGGGCCGCTTTTCAGGTGGATGGCGACTTGCTTCCAAAGCAGCCGCGCGAGATCAGGATGACCGGACGGGCAGTCATCTATTGCTTACCGCTCCCTGCGTAAATGCCGGTTTTCTAAGCCGCGCTGCAGTGCGCTGCGATCAGGTCGACAATCGCGGGCAATTTGCTCGGTGGCAGATCATGGCCCATCCCCACGACCAGCTCAAAGCGGGCATCTTTGACATTGGCCGCGATGTCCTCTCCGCATGCAGACGGAATAAGCGGATCATCCGCACCGTGAATCACCATCGTCGGCGCGGTAATCCGCTGGGCGACCGGACGCAAATTGCCGGTATCGATAATCGCTGCCATCTGGCGTTTAGGGCCCGGCGGGTAGAAACCCCGTTCCTGCGCCAGTTTCATCATCGCCCGACGTTCATCGGGGCGGCTGCGGCCTTCCTCCGATGCGATAAGCGACGAGAAAGCCAGTCCCAGTTCCAGAGCCTCGTCCGGAGTCCGCGCTTTTGCCCGGGCCGTCTGCATCAACACCTTGCGTACTTCGGCACTGGCGCCGGGTAAGCCCGGGCCATTGGTCGACGACATGATCGGTGTAAAAGACAGCACCCGATCGGCGTGATCGGCCGCTATCAGCTGACCGATCATACCGCCCATCGAAGCACCGACAATATGCGCTTTGGCAATTTCCAGCGCGTCGAGCACACCGACAGCATCTCTCGCCATATCGCCCAGATTATAGGGCGCCATCTGGCGTTTGGGGAAAAAGCGCTTGGCAACCATCTGCCGGATCGGATGCGGAGGCCGCACGCCGTCAAATTTATACGAGAGGCCGACATCCCGATTGTCGAACGTGATGACCCGGAAGCCTTCTGCAACCAGTCCGTTGACGAAATCCATCGGCCAGTAGATCAACTGCGCGGTATAGCCCATGACCAGCAAAATTGCCGGATCCTCTGGGTTGCCGTGATCTTCTACTTCAATATTGATGCCATTGGCAGTGACTTGCATGTGCGGTTCCCGATCTACGCGAAAACAGAATCAGTAACAGAAAGCGCAGAGGTTACAAGAACGGCAGCGCGCGCTGGCTAGGGTGTGATTTTCCGGTCCGGCCGGTCGCTGTCATTGCCCGCCATATTCGCATTGGAGCCGACCGTCACCGCGCCCAGTCTTGCAACCTGATTATCGTTGTCGACCACGGCGCGCGCCGCCAATATCATCGGCACCTGGATCGCCTGCGCCGACAGTTTCGCGATACGGACCGTATAGGTGCCATAAGGAACACCCTCGAACAGGAAGAAGCCGTCAAACTCGGTCTGGGTTTCCCGAACGACTCGGCCCTCGCCATTGATCAGTTCCATACCGACACCGGCAATCGTACCGCCGCCCCTCCGCATCAACGTGCCTTCCACTTCACCGGCACTGACCAGCGGCAGCTCGACCGTCATGGCGATACCGGGCCGCGGCGTGATCACCACACCGGGCAGGGCTGGCTGCACATAGGGGTTGGGCAGACTGCTGCTGTCAATCCCGATCAACACCGGCCGGAAAGGCTGCAGATTGTCGATGACGGCGCGGCCCCTCGCATCGGTAGCGGTGAAGGCCGCCGCCTGCCCGGCGGTCAGTTCGACATTTTCCGCCAGCGATTCCCCGGGCTGGCGAATGCCGTCCCCGTTTTCATCATGAAATACGATTGCCAGAGCCTGGCCATTATTCGCCAGCTTGTTGCTCGAGAAACGAAATTTGCCATTGCGCGGGTCGGGTCCCAGGCTGAAGGCGAGATTGAGTCCCGCCGCCATCGAGCCATCCGTCGCGGCTTCGGCAGTTGCGGTCAGCGAAAAGCGTTCAAAGCGGCGAATGATCCCGATTCCCGCGCGTCCGCGATCCAGCCCGGCATCATAGCCCAGCTCCGCCCGCCAGTCGGAGCGCTCTCCGGCGCGCCATTCGCCGGTGAAATTGACCTGTTCGAAGCGTTTTTCCGGAGCCAGGCGGTAGACCGCTTCACCACGCAGGCGGACCTTGCCGATCCGGCCATTGGCGAGCAGCCGCGCACCCAGACGGGTCGGCGGATCGGGGCCGAAATCGCTATATTGCTGCTCCCAATTCAGTTCGCCGGTCAACGACAGACGATTGAGATTGAATGACATGCGCCCCGTTACATCCAGGCTATCGTGGCCGTCGGAGCGCGTTTCATATTGCGCGTCGATATGGACCGGTACGATCTTGCTGCCGATCTTGAAACTATGGTCAACCGCCAGACTGTGCCGCGATTTCGCATTTTTTTCGATCTGGTCGGAGATGAAATCACCGCGCGCCCAGATGGATTCGGCGGTGATATAGCTGTCACCGAGCTGGCCGAGCAACTGACCGCGTATCGCCATGCCACTGCCAAGGTTGGAGGCGGCCGAAAGCTCTACCAATGTCGGCCCCACAGCCCGGCGAACCGATCCTTCGAGATAATCATGGCGATTGCCGTCGATTTGCAGGCTGAAAAAGGACGCCGCGACCGATGTTTTGGCATTGATTCCGCGTTCCAGCCCGAAGCCGCCACGCCAGCCCGCCTGACGGGTCGGCAAAAACTCCCCGAGCCGGATCAGATCCTCGCCAGCTTCGTGAATCCCGGCCCAATAATAAGTCTGTCTGGGCGGAATCGAGTCGATTCCCACCGGAATGACCTGCACGTCACGCCTGATCTGCCCCTGGGGCCCGTAGAGCACCACCTCGAAGCGGTTCTGGCCGTAAAGCAGAGGCACATCGACAAATTCATAACGGCCATCGCTACGGTTTTCGGCAAAGGCGAGCAGCTGGCCATTGCGATAGAGTTCGGCGTCCCAACCGCTGGGCAATTCACCCCGGAAACTGGTGCGGTCAAAACTGTCGGGCCGTTCGATCGGGCGATTGGTGACCAATGCCCCTCGACCCGCGACAGACTGGGAAACCAGTGGCGTGGAAAAGGTCGATACATCGCCCAATGCAAAATGGGTCGCCTGCAACGGCCCGAGAAGTTCGCCCTTCGGGTCGGTTCGGTAGGCCCTGACCCTCAGGCTCTCCGGCACACCAACATTATCGGAGGAAAGCCGTGCATCAAAGCTCGCCTTGCCGACCTCCCCGGACGCATAAAGCTCGTAGCGGAGGTCAAATTTCTGGCCCGACTGTTTATCCCTCAGGCCCCCGGCCGATACTACCGCATCCACCGATGGTGTGCGCCAGAACTTATAGGCTTCCGATGATTGCGGCAGGCCGGACAGGTCGAAACTCTTGCGAGGACGGATTTTTGCGGCCTGTTCCTTGCGCTCCAGCGCGCGCTGGAACGGCAACTGGGTATCGGATTCAACGGTGAGCAGCGCGTTGGAAAGATCCGGAATGAAATCGACTGCGAACCAGTCCGACAGACTCTTCACATCAACACACCAGCCCTCGGGAACATCGCGGATCTGCGCGGGCAGCAGTTTTTTGCTGTCGTTCACCTTTTGTACTATAGCGCTATCGCGATCGATCGTCAGCGTCTGGCTCTCGGAGAAGATCCAGCCAGTTGCGCGGCGCGACTTCTTGTCGAGACGGAGCGGAATATCCATGGCAATGATGATATCGGCGAGATCAACGCACACACCGGTGTCGGTTTGATAGCCTCTGACACCATCGCCGAGACGATAGCTGCCCGATCGCAGGTCAAATAGTAATGCGTCATCATCGCTGGCAGACCAGTCACTGACTGCATTGGCCGGGGTCGCCAGAAACAGCGAAGCCGCCGAGATCGTGATGATCCCTGCGGCTTTGACCAGGGCATTCAAGCCCCGGCCGATTATATCTGAATGCTGTATCATGGGTTACATCATGACTTGGTGAAGGCTTGGTGCCATACTAAGTCATTGATATAAAATTCTTATCTAAGAACCATGTCGGTTTTGGCGATAAGCCCGCCACCGTCGTTGGCGCTCTCGTAATATTCCACCGTAATCGGTCCGGTCAGCAGGGCCGCTATTTCCGGCGGCACCGGCAAGGTGACCGTCCGCATCGCCACTTCGGGGTAGACGGCGATACCGCGGGCGACCATGACCGGCTCGTCCAGCCCTGCTTTGGTGACACGGATTTCACCATAGGTAGATCGATCACCGGACCGGCTTAGATCGAAGGCAAAGGATTGCCCGTCCGGATTCTGCTCCATGCGCCCGTTGGCGATGGCGGCCGTTGCCTGCAGATTTCCGTAGCGAACAATGACCGGGATGGTCACGCCATAAATTGGCGTCAGCGCAATCGTTAATCCGCCCTCCGTAACCGACTGATCGGTCACCGAACGGGCTTTCGGAATGGCGCGAAAAAGCAGGTGCACCCGATATTCGCCGTCGGCAAGACCTTCGGGCGCTCTCACACCCAGACGAATGGCCTGCGGCTGGTTCGGCGGCAGGGTAACCCGGCGCGGCGCGTAACGGATCATCGCCTTCGCCGCTGTTTCGAGCTCGTTGACTTGATCTTCCGGCACATCCTCCAGGCGCCCGTCGGCTGTCATCCGACGCAGTTCCAGTGAAATCCGGTAAGTTGCGGTTTCGGATCCGATATTGTTCAAAATCACTTCGGTACCGCGCTGCCCGTCGAGCACCACACGGGTCGGAGCGACCAGTAGATCGCCCGCGGCATATGCCGGTGCCGAGGACAATGATAACGCGGACGCGATGGCGCCCCACGCAATGCTGTATTTTCTAAACGTCTTGAAACCCTGAATGGTCATGATAATCTCCGCCTTGCTGGTCATACGGATAGGCCGGCTTCACAGCCTTTTCCCACATCGTGCTTATGAGCAAAGAGGGTTACCAAAGCGCTAACCATAGCGAATATTTGACACCTTATCCTGAAGCACGGATGAAACGTCCAAACGTGAAAACCCGCCTGCAACCTGGGCTGCAGACGGGCCTTCTGTGTTAAAAACTGCGAGCGGGCGCTTGGCCCACCCGATCAGCTATTACTGATAATCAACGGATACGCTGAATGTACCGGCATATGCGCCATCAGCCTGGTTGGCAGCGACATTCAATGTGCCACCGACAGCGAAGGTGTCGGTTCCGTCAAGAAGGAGGGTGGCAGCGCTTGATGTCAGCGCAGCGGTCATGGTTCCGCTCGGGCCGGTCAACGTCACCGAAGAGTCGACAGAAATGTCAACGGATGCACCGGACGTGCCATTGATAGTGAAGCCGGCCGCGGTCGGCGTACCCGAGCAAACAAGGCCGGTACCGCAAGTAGCCGACCCGGCAGGCGTAATCGCGACGGTTGAAGCGGTAGCGCCGGTTATGATCGTACCGAAGTTGAGATCGATATCGTTCGAATCGACACTGACCTGTTTCAGAATATTGGCTCGTGCATCGGCGGAAGCGGTGGCAGCTTCAGCTGCATTTGCACCCATGACAGAAGCCACAAGCACGGAAGACGCCAAAGCGGCTTTGATAAATTTCGACATAGTTACTGGTCCCTATATTTTGTTACGTTATTGAAAGGACACATGCGGTGTAGTCAGGCCAAACCCACTGGCCTACCATCGCCTGTATCAGCATTCAGCCGCTCTTATCCAAGGGAAAGAATAAGGCTTTGCTGTAACTTATGGTTAATTTGAGCTTAATATGTTAAGAAGCTGATATATAACGATAATATACGGTTAATGCGTCAAATTCGAGCAGTGTAGCCCCGCTTGCTTCGACGGAAGTTGACGATCGTCTTGGTTGAATTCTAAATATGCTCACCGGTGAGACGCTGGCAAATCAGGTCGAGTTGATCGAGATTGGCATATTCAATTGCCATAGTGCCGCCCTGCCCGTTCGACTGGATTTTTACATTCAGCCCGAGCAGATCCCCGAGATGCGCTTCCAGCGCCTGGATGTCTGCATCGGTCTCCGACATGGATGCCGGTTTTTTTGCAGACCTCGGCTTTTTGACCGCCAGCGACTTGCGGACCAGACGTTCGACATCACGAACCGACAGACCCTGTTTGGCGATTTGCGGTGCCAATTCTTCGGCATTGGGCGCGTTGATCAAAGCCCGGGCGTGGCCCATGGTCAGTTTTTCGTCGACCACCAAAGCCTTCACGCTGGCCGGCAGTTCCAGCAAGCGCATCAGATTGGCGATATGACTGCGTGATTTTCCGACAATATCGGCCAGCCTGGTCTGGCTGTGTCCATAGTCATTGCTCAGCCGCGCATAGGCTTCAGCCTCTTCGATGACATTGAGGTCCTTGCGCTGGACATTCTCGACAATCGCGATCTCGAATGTTTCTTCATCGTTGAGATTGCGAACGACGGCAGGGATCTGGTGCAGACGGGCCCGTTGTGCGGCTCTCCAACGCCGCTCGCCGGCGACGATCTGGAAAGTCTTGCCATGCGGCCGGACGACGATTGGCTGAATCACACCGCGTTGGCGCATGCTGTCGGCCAGTTCGTCCAGAGCATCGGTATCAAAAGTCTGCCGCGGCTGATCCGGATTGGGTCGGATATCCGAAATAGCGATCGAGCGCAGACCGTCGATAACGGTCGCTGTCGTTTCCCGTTCACTTTCGACCGGCTCGCCGGTTTCAATCGGTTCTTCCCGCTGGATTTCGCCGAACAGGCTGTTCAACCCTCTGCCCAGCCCGGTTGCGCGCTTGGGTGCCTTCTTGTTCGTCTCGTTCAAGACCTGGTCGTCATCCATCAAGCGGCCACCTTTCGATCCGGCAATCGCCCGATCAGTTCGCGCGCGAGGTCGATATAGGCGACAGAACCGCTACAACGATAATCGTAGATCAGCGCAGGCAGGCCATGGCTCGGCGCTTCGGATAGACGGACATTGCGCGGGATCACGGTTTCAAACACCACGTCCCCCAGACAGGCCCGGACATCATCGGACACTTGTTCGGTCAGCTTGTTGCGGCGATCATACATGGTCAGGACCACACCCATCACCGACAGCTGGCGATTGAAGCGGGCGCGGATGCGCTCGACCGTTTGCAGCAACTGGCTCAGGCCTTCGAGCGCGAAAAATTCGCACTGCAGCGGCACCAGCAGGGATTCGACGGCGACCATTGCGTTCAGTGTGAGCAAGCCCAATGATGGCGGGCAGTCGATGAGAATGATATCCCAGCGTCCATTATCAGCAGAATCGAGAGCCTTTTTCAGCCGATGCGTCCGCTCTTCAAATTCTACCAGTTCCACTTCGGCACCGGAAAGATCGACGGTAGCGGGAACAATTTCCAGTCCCGGGACCTTGGTCTGGTTGATGCAGTCAGCCAGCGATACGTCATTGATCAGCAGATCATAGCTGCTGTTGACGCGATCGCCCTGCGACAATCCGAGCCCGGTCGACGCGTTACCTTGCGGATCGAGGTCTATCAGCAGGACTTTCCAGCCGCTGGCGGCCAGTGCCGTGGCCATATTGATTGCTGTGGTGGTCTTGCCCACTCCGCCTTTTTGATTGGCTATTGCGATACGAACCATCTGCAGTTCTACCCTAGAAATTAGGTTTCTAGCCCTTTCCCACCAATATACCGGCGTTCGGATCGGTCAAACTATGTTCCACGTGAAACATTTTTTGCCGTTTTGGCGACAGGCCTTTCAACTCCCTTACCGCATTTTTGCCTTTTGGTAATAGCCAAACCGTATTTTCTGTGGAAAAACGGTGCGAAAGTGCGATGAGCCGTTCCAGGGGTGCAAAAGCTCGGGCACTTATGACATCAACTGGAAAGCTTTCGACATTTTCCAGACGATCAGCGATCACCAGTGCATGGTCTCCTATGCCGGTTTTCTCGACCACATCATTCAGAAATTCTGCCCGGCGCTTCCGCGATTCCACCATCTGAACCCGATAGGGAGTCAGGATCGCAATTATTATCCCGGGAAATCCGGCGCCAGTACCCAGATCAAGCCAGACCTTGCCTGGCTCAGGCGTTGGCGCGTAGCGTAGCAATTGGGCACTATCGACGATATGGCGCGACCACAGACTGTCAGCGCTTGCCTTTGAAATGAGGTTTTGCCGCTGCATTTCGTCGCGCAGCAAGGCGCTAAACGTTTCGAGCTGCTGCCATGTTTCACGTGAAACATCATATTCTGCGCGCAGCCAGGCTTGCGCTTCTTCTTCGGTCATGCAGCGATATTCCTATTGTCCCGTCGGCGCGCGTGCACGAGAATAGCGGCGAGCGCTGCGGGCGTTATGCCCCTTATCCGCGACGCAGCAGCCAGGGTTTCCGGTTGAGCCGTCGCTAGCCGCTCGACCATCTCGTTGGAAAGTCCCGCGATCACGGCATAGTCCATATCATCGCCAAGCCGGATTTGTTCGTTGGCGCGGAGATCGCGTAGCTCCGATTCCTGCCGCTCAAGATAAGGCGCATAGCGCGCGTCTTCTTCAATTTCTGCCAGCAGGGCGGGATCTCCAGGTTTCAAACATGCCTCCAGATCTTCCAGTGAAGAGATGGTGATATTGGGAAAACGCAGCCATTGAAACAGGCTCTGCTTGGTACCGTCGCGGCGAACATTGATCCCGAGCTTCACCAGATCTTCGCTTGAATAGACGGCTTCCAGCGCCTTGAAAATGTCATTGCGGGCTGCCTGCCGGCCACCGAACCAAACGGTCCGCTCCTCTGCAACACAACCCAAAGCCATCGCTATCGGGGTCAATCTGGTTGACGCATTGTCGGCCCGAAGCCGAAGCCTATATTCCGCTCTGGCCGTCAGCATTCTGTAAGGCTCGGTAACGCCCTGCAAGACCAAATCATCGATCATCACCGCCATATAGCTGGTGCCGCGATCCAGCGCAGGAGCATCCTTGCCCTGCACCGAACAAGCTGCACCGATGCCGGCGATTAATCCCTGAGCTGCTGCCTCTTCATAACCGGTGGTGCCATTAATCTGGCCGGCGCAATAAAGCCCTTCTAGATCACGTACCTTGAGCGAACGGTCGAGGGCGCGCGGATCGATATGGTCATATTCCACTGCATAGCCTGGAACGATAATATCGGCTTGCTCGAGACCGTCCATACTCCGCACGAAAGCCAACTGGACGTCGGCAGGCAATGACGTGCTGATGCCGTTCGGATAGACCAGATTGGTATCAAGACCTTCCGGTTCGAGAAATACCTGGTGTGAATCGCGATCGGCAAAGCGATGGATCTTGTCTTCGATCGAAGGGCAATAGCGGGGCCCCTGTGCGTCGATCGCGCCGCTGAATAACGGCGACCGGTCCAGCGAACCGCGAATGATTTCATGCGTTTCTGCATTGGTCCGGCTGACCGCGCAAAATGTTTGCGCTACCGTGCGCCCTTTCGACAGCGGCGACATCGTCCACTGATCGTCGTCCGATGGCTGTTCGGGCAGGGCTGCCCAGTTAATCGTCCGGCCATCTATGCGCGGCGGCGTCCCCGTTTTTAGACGAGCGATTGGCAGGCCAGCATCGCGGATCTGTTGTCCAAGCGAAACCGAAGCGGCCTCGCCTGTCCGACCGCCTTCCAGTCGGTCTTCGCCGCGGAACAATTTGCCGTTGAGAAATGTACCGGTCGCCAGGATGACGGCCTTGGCATCAATCGTGGATCCGTCCGCCATGACGATTCCGCTGACCCGCGAGTCCGAAATGATGAGACTGGCCACTTCACCCTCGACGATGGTCAGACCATCCTGCGCGTCGAGCATCCGGTGGATTGCGGCCTTGTAGAGTTTGCGATCCGCCTGAACCCGTGGTCCCTGCACCGCTGTGCCCTTGGAAAGGTTGAGCATGCGATAATGGATCGCAGCAGCATCGGCTGCGCGGCCGATCAGTCCGTCAAAAGCGTCGACTTCCCGCACCAGATGGCCTTTGCCAAGACCGCCAATAGCCGGATTACAAGACATCGCCCCGATGCTTTCGCGCGTGAAACTGACCAACGCAGTCGACACGCCCATGCGCGCGGCAACAGCGGCTGCCTCGCAACCGGCATGGCCTCCGCCCACTACAATGATGTCGAATGTATGCGTCATAGCGCGGCCCATAGCCGAAGCCGGATTGCAGGTCAAAATCTACCGGTGCGGGGTCGCTGTTCCACGTGGAACAATCACTTACCGATACAGAATTTTCCAAACAGGCCATCGAGCATATCCTCGGTGCTCGCCTTGCCAGTGATTTCGTCGAGGGCCTTGCGGGCCATCCGGAGATGCTCCGCGACAATCAGATAATCGGGTTCGCTGATCATATCGGACAGACTGTTGCAAGCAGCGGTCAGACGATCCGCCTGCCGGGCGTTCACGCTGACCTGGTCACCATCCGGGAGAATGTCTTTCGCTCGCACGATCAGATAATCGACCAGAGCATCCATACCCTGCCCGCTGACCGGCGATAATGTGAATGCGCTCGCGGCTTTCGGATTATGGTCCGGATGGTCCGAGCGGGAACTGATCTCGACGAGATTATCCGAGGCAGGCCCCTGCCCTTCGTCGCCAAGCCACAAAATAATATCGGCCGCCGCAAATTGTTGACGGGCGCGATCAATGCCAATCTGCTCGATGGTCTCTGCTCCGCTCTCCCGAACGCCGGCAGTATCAATGAAGAGAAACGGAATGCCGCCCAGCGCGATTGGCACTTCAATCACGTCGCGCGTGGTCCCGGCGATATCCGACACTATAGCCGCTTCGCGTTCGACCAGCGCATTGAGCAACGTCGACTTACCACTATTGGGCGGACCGCCGAGCACCACTCTTATGCCATCACGCAATTTTTCCGCTCGCGGGCGCTTCAAAAGATCGCGCATATCTTTCATCAGTGAACGGGCGGCATTTTGGAACATCGATGCCTGCGCCGGGGCGACATCATCCTCGTCGGAAAAATCCAGTTCGGCTTCAACCTGTGCGGACAATTGCAATATGCTCTGCTGCCATTCTTCCACCTTGCGCGACAAGCCGCCACCAGCGTTGCGCACCGCCGCTTTGCGCTGCAACTCGGTTTCGGCAAAGAGCAGATCGGACAAACCCTCGGCTTCCGCCAGATCCATTTTGCCATGAGTGAAGGCCCTGCGGGTAAATTCACCCGGTTCGGCCCTGCGCAGACCATCCACCTGCTCCAGCGCCGTTTCTATTGCCCGGATAACCGCCCGGCCGCCATGACAGTGGATCTCGGCCAGATCTTCGCCGGTAGCGCTATGGGGTCCCGGAAACCACAGGCACAAGGCTGAATCCAGCAGTTCACCACTAACCGGATCGGTTATATTTGACAGCATTGCAACACGCGGTTGTGGTAAACTGCCCGCTAGGGAAGATAGCGCCTTTCCTGCACCGGGGCCGCTGATCCGCAGGATTCCGATCGCCGCCGGTGGCTGCCCGCTCGACAAGGCGAAAATGGTATCATCAGCGTTCATTATGGCAGAAAACGGCGGCTAATCGGACTTTTTCTTGGCCGATGACGTTTTGCCACCACCCGATGCCGCGCCCATTGCGCCGGTCAAAAAGGAGGAAAACATCTTCAGGCCCGCTTCACCCATCGGAGCGATAATCTTGGTGAAATTCTGCAACTGCTCGACCGAATTGGCCCCCTGCAGAAATTTCGACATTTCCTGAACATAATTTTCGTTCAGTTTCGCAACATCGGGCAGACCAATCAATCGGCGCGCCTCTTCCGGTGTACAATCCAGTTCAACGGTAACTTTCATTATAACTTCCTCTGTATGACCATTGAAGCGAGTTCCCCCCTCACCCAACAGGTTGATGTTGAACCTTGCCTGCTGCTGATATGGGGATATTGTGGTCAAAGAATCAAGACATGATGCAAAGGAACCACAAGATGGGTGCGATCGAACACGTAAAAACATTGAGCGGAGACGCCGAAATCCCCTGCTACATGGCACGACCACAGGGAGAAATCGGCGCCGCAATCATCGTCATTCAGGAAATATTCGGCGTGAACAATGGCATCAAGGCGAAGTGTGACCACTGGGCCAGCAAAGGCTATCTCGCCATCGCTCCGGACCTGTTCTGGCGGATCAACGAAGGCACCGATCTCGACGCCGATGTCGAGGCTGAATTTCAGCAAGCGCTCGACCTGATGGGTAAATTCAACCAGGATCAAGGTATCCGCGATATCGAAGCAGCGATCCATTTCGCACAGACCGCCATTGGCAGCCATAAGGTAGGCTGCGTCGGCTATTGCTTAGGGGGTCGTCTCGCCTTCATGACCGCCTGCCGCACTGATATCCGGGCCTCTGTCGGCTATTATGGCGTGGGTATCGACGGTCTGCTCGGCGAAAAGCACGCCATCGCCCACGAAGTGATGCTGCATATCCCCACCGCCGACGGGTTTGTTCCCGCCGATGCACAGGCTGCGATGCACGCCGGACTGGATGATCATCCCAAAGTGACATTGCACGATTATGACGGTCTCGATCATGGCTTTGCCGCTGAATTCGGCAATCGCCGCAACGAAGCCGCCGCGACATTGGCGGACAGCCGTACCGAAGCCTTTTTCAAGGAGCATCTGGCATGAGCGCACGCGACAATCTGAAAGTCTGGCACGACCATTTCGAAGACAAGAATGGCACCGGCCTGGCCGATCAGATTGCCGATGATGCCGTGTTTCATTCGCCGGTTGTCCACACGCCGCAAGCCGGCAAGCCGATGGTCGTTGCCTATCTCAGCGCCGCCGATGTGGTGCTCGCCAACGACAGCTTTCGCTATGTCCGCGAAATTGTCGATGAATCGCAGAATATGGCAATGCTGGAATTTGAACTCGAACTCGACGGAGTTCAGGTCAATGGCGTCGATATCATTAGCTGGAATGACGAAGGCAAGATTCAGGATTTCAAGGTGATGGTCCGGCCGCTCAAGGCGATCAACAAGGTCTGGGAAGAAATGGGCAAGATGCTGGAGAAGATGAAGGGTTAGGCTTCTCCGCTTACATCAAGAAAATATTCGCTGTGACCTTGTGGGTTAACCGGAATCCCCAAAACAGAAAGCGGGATGATGACAAGGCTTGGTATCCAGAATTCCGGATCATAGAGAATCCTGGGAATGGCCAGCAAGGCGATGATGCCGACCCAAAGTAGGAGGAATTTGACCACTGCACGTCGCAAAGCATAGCTGTAGCTGAACTCGCCAAATCCGGGTGTATCGAGAATGACTGCACTAGCTTGCACATGTTGAAATGCCGGAACCGTCAGCCGAAATCCACCCAAAGCTAGCGGACAGATCGACACTGCAGCGTGATTATATCCGCCAATATGAACCAATATCCCCGCTGCATCCAGAAGCGACGCAACAACCATGGTTTCGCTGCGAGAATTGATGATGGCAATCGGGATCATTTGGTCAGACACGATCATAGCCTATTTGAATTATAGGTCTGGTTCAACAATCACCCAAACAGCGTCAGCACCCCGATCGTCTGCTCGTCACCGACCAAGCCGGAATAGATCATCTTGCCAGCGACATAGACGATAACCGCCAGACCCAGATAAGCGATCCACTTGTAGCGCTCGATATATTTGGCGATGACATTAGCGGCGAGACCCATGAGGGCGACGGAGAGCAACAGGCCTATCACCAGGATGCCGGGATGCTCCCGCGCCGCTCCAGCCACGCCGAGGACATTGTCGAGGCTCATTGATACATCGGCTGCGGTTACCGCCCATACGGCCGCCCAGAAGCTTCTCTGGGCCTTTACGCCGCTATGTTCGTCACCTTCAATCTCTTCCGAACCCGGAGATTCGCCTTTGTGGAAAATCTCGCGGTAAAAACTCCAGCCGACCCAGAGCAGAAGCAAGCCACCGGCCAGCACCAGACCAACGATCTGCAAAAGCTGAACCACGATCAGCGCGAACAATATCCGCAGGATCAACGCAGCGGCAATACCGATCAAAATGACCTTACGCCGCTGTTCTGCCGGCAGACCGCCGGCCAGCGCACCAACCACGATCGCGTTATCCGCCGCGAATACCAGATCGATCAGTACCACCTGCCCGAAAGCGGCAAGGGCAGCCGGCGAACCGATATTCGAGAAATCATGGACAATCGCTGCCCAGATATCTGAAACAGAGCCAAGGCCGGTCGCGGCAGCGGATAAAATCGGAAGAAGTTCAATCATGGAAAATAGATCGTCCGTAATAGTTCACGACCGGCATAGGGTCGTAGAAATCATGAAGCAAGATGCGCCACTGTTGATAATCGTCTGACTGCCGAAATCGTTCCCGATGCGATTCAATCCGGTCCCATTTGATCAGCAACAAATAGCGATGCGGATCATCCGATGATGGCCGCAATTCGATCGACTGAAAACCGGACTGCCGGGCTACCAGCGGTCTGGCTTTCGCCATCGCCGCTTCGAAACTCTCCGACTGCCCCGGCCGAACCTGCAATATGGCATGTTCCAAAATCACTAGGGCAATCCGGCAATTCTACTGGTTCATGCTGTCGAAGAAATCGTCGTTGGATTTGCTGTCCTTCATCTTGTCGAGCAGGAATTCCATCGCGTCGATCGTGCCCATCTGCATGAGAATACGGCGAAGAACCCACATTTTCTTGAGCTTTTCGTCCTCGACCAGCAGCTCTTCCTTACGCGTACCGGATTTGCCGACATCGAGCGCCGGGAAGATTCGCTTGTCGGCGACCTTGCGGTCGAGCACGATTTCCGAATTGCCGGTACCCTTGAATTCTTCGAAGATAACCTCGTCCATCCGGCTGCCGGTATCGATCAATGCGGTGGCGATAATCGACAGCGAACCGCCTTCCTCGATATTTCGCGCTGCACCGAAGAAGCGCTTCGGCCGCTGCAGGGCGTTGGCGTCGACACCACCGGTCAGCACCTTGCCGGAGCTTGGAACGACGGTGTTATAAGCCCGGCCGAGACGGGTGATCGAGTCGAGCAGAATGACAACATCATGCTTGTGCTCGACCAGACGCTTGGCTTTTTCGATCACCATTTCTGCCACCTGCACATGGCGGGTCGCGGGCTCGTCAAAGGTCGAGCTGATCACTTCGCCCTTCACCGAACGCTGCATGTCGGTCACTTCTTCCGGCCGTTCGTCAATCAGCAAGACCAGCAGATAAACTTCCGGA
Organism: uncultured Sphingorhabdus sp.; assembly: GCA_963974765.1. GTDB lineage: Bacteria > Pseudomonadota > Alphaproteobacteria > Sphingomonadales > Sphingomonadaceae > Parasphingorhabdus. Next base: position 554,717 of record CAXBEI010000001.1, on the reverse strand, counting down.
TGATTGTCGGTAATCGCCTTGGCGATATTCTGCAGCAGCACGGTTTTACCGGTACGCGGCGGCGCCACGATCAGGGCGCGCTGGCCCTTGCCCTGCGGCGAGATAATATCGATTACCCGGGCAGACTTGTCTTTTTCCGTTGGATCGAGACTGTCGAGCGTGAGTTTTTCATCCGGATAAAGCGGTGTCAGATTATCAAAATTGACCCGGTGACGGACGGCGTCGGGATCGTCGAAATTGATCGAGATCAGCTTGGTCAGCGCAAAATAGCGCTCGCCATCGCGCGGCGCCCGGATTTCGCCTTCGACGGTATCACCGGTGCGCAATCCGAATTTGCGGACCTGATTGGGAGAAACGTAAATATCGTCAGGACCGGCGAGATAATTGGCATCGGCCGAACGCAGGAAACCAAAGCCGTCGGTCAGCACTTCGATCGTGCCGACGCCCATGATCTGTTCGTCATTATCCGCCAGTTCCTTGAGAATGGCGAACATCAAATCCTGTTTGCGCAGGGTGGAGGCACCCTCGACGCCCAGCTCTTCGGCCATAGAGACCAGATCGGCGGGCGATTTTTGTTTCAATTCTTTTAAATGCATGGAGTTTTATCCAGATATGTCAGGAGGTTATTTATTCATTCAGCATGTGCGCAGCTATTTGCCGTCTTGGATTCACATGAAACGTCGCCCGGACGGGCTTTGGACGTTCAATTACGCTTGCCGGTTAGCCATGTCAAATGTAGATTTTCAACGACTTCAAAGGGGAGAAGATCAGTGAAAGCACCGCGCAACGATTTTGGGTTTTATGATCCCCCAGTTGAGGGACCAACAATCACTGAGCTCTTCTTACATAGTTTTCATTGGGTTATATTAGCTGTAATCCTCTTTCTTTTTCTACATTTTGTTTTTTTCAAAAAACAGAGAACTCAAAGCTATCCCAGTCTCTGCAAGTTTGAGATTGATCTATTTAAATATCTCTCAATATTTTCGATTTTATTTGGAATTTTGGGAACGACAATCCAAATCCAAAGTGTTTTGGAACACGCCGGAATAGCTGGTGTAGCCGACTTGGGATACATCGCAGGCCCATTGTCAGAAGCGCTAAAACATTTCATCTTTGGACTTGTTAACGCAGTGATTGGAATCAGTTGCTTCAGCTTTTTAAAATGGCGGTTTGTACGTTCTCTCGATACGTTAAAAAGCTCGGACTAAAACGGTTTGATGATCACCAAGATCACGATGATCGCCGCAGTCACACCCGGGACCTCGTTGACCAGCCGCAAAGCCTTGTCCGACATCGTCCGCTCGCCTCTGGCCAGCTTTTTCACATATCCGATCATCCAGCCGTGATAGCCAGTCAGCAACAGCACGACGAGCAATTTGGCGTGAAACCAGCCCTGGCTGAACGCGCCAATATTATAGGCGAGCGCCAATCCGACAACCCAGACAATGATCAAAGACGGGTTGAGAATGATCTTGCGCAGCTTGCCCTCGCGCTCGATCCACTTGCCATCCTCGTCGGAACCGACGGCGCATTCCTGATGATAGACGAAGAAACGGGGCATCATGAACAGACCTGCCATCCAGAAGATGACAAAGATGATATGGGCCGCTTTTAACCAGAGATAGAGCATGGACAAAATTTCATTCATTGCCTGACAAGTGTAAGCAGCTTTTCAACATGTTCAATGGGCGTGTCCGGTAAAATCCCATGGCCCAGATTGAAAATATGCGGACGATCTTCAAAAACCTGTAAAATATGCCGCGTCGCGGATATCAGCGCATCGCCACCGGCAATAAGGGCCAGTGGATCGAGATTGCCTTGTAAAGGCAGATCTGTCGGCAGATTCTCGTGCGCCCAGACGGGGTCGACGGTTTCATCAAGACCAATAGCGCTCGCTCCGGTCTCGTTGGCATAAGCAACCAGTTTGGCGCCTGCCCCTTTGGGAAAACCGATGATCGGCAGATCCGGATGGACCGCCTTCAACCGGGCGATGATTTCGGCATTGGGCGCAATCACCCATTTTTCAAATTGCGCTGGCGACAGGGATCCGGCCCAGCTGTCAAATAGCTGCACCGCATCGACGCCAGCCTCGATCTGGCCGAGCAAATAGGTGACCGTGTTCTCTACGATCGCGTTGATCAAATCGCCGAAAGCTGCTTCATCGCGATAGGCAAAGCGACGGGTTGCAGCCTGGTCCTTGCTGCCCTGCCCGTTGACCATATAAGTTGCGATGGTCCACGGGCTTCCTGCAAAGCCCATGAAGGTCGTTTTATCGTCGAGCCGTGCAGCGACTGCTCGAACCGTTGCATATATAGCCTCAAAATGCTCGGGAGCACCCTCCAGAGAGCCCAAAGCCGCATCCAGCAACCTTGGTGCCAGCCGGGGTCCTTCGCCTGCCTCAAACCAGAGCTTCTGGCCCATCGCATGCGGGACGATCAAAATATCGGAAAACAGGATCGCACCGTTAAAACCGAAACGCTTGATTGGCTGCAACGTGACCTCTGCCGCAGATTCTGCATCGTAACAAAGTTCGAGAAATCCGCCTTTTTGGGCGCGCAACTCCCGATATTCCGGCAAATAGCGGCCTGCTTGACGCATCAGCCAGACCGGCGTTTGATCGGTCTTCTTGCCGAGCAATGTCTGGAGCAAAATTTTCTGTGAATCATTTCCATTCGGCATAGAAAGACGGTCACCCTTATTATTATCTATATAGATTATTATAAATTGTTGTTGATGATAGAGCGTGGAAAAGGCGGTAACCTGCCAGCGCCGCAATTACAAACAGATTGACAGGCAGCAGTAAACGAAGATTTAACCGATTCCCAAAATTGATCCCCGTTATCCACAGACTGTTGATGGAATCGATCAATGTTGGCGGGCTGTGGATGAATCTGCGGGAGTCGGGGAAGAATATCACCGGACCGGTTATCCACAACTTCATCCCTTGCTTTATCACCCGTGAAATCACAAAGCTTAGGGCATGAACCGACTTCACCTCCATCTGCTCTCGGATTCAACCGGAGAGACCCTGGAAAATATCGCGAAAGCGGCGCTTGCGCAGTTTGACGGTGTCGAGATTATCAAGCATTTCTGGCCTATGGTCCGGTCCGAGAAGCATCTCAACCGAATCCTGAGCGAAGTGGCGGACAATCCCGGCCTGGTCATATTCACCATCGTCAACCGCGATATCAGAGCGAAACTGGAACGCGAATGCCGGCATCTGGGCCTGCCATCGGTTCCGGCGCTTGATACGGTGACCGATGCCCTGTCCAATATGCTGGGTCAGGAAGCCAAGGCCAGGCCGGGCCGCCAGCATATCCTGGATGCGGCTTATTTCGCCCGGGTCGAGGCGATCCAGTTCACCATTGCCCATGATGACGGGATCGGATGGGAAAATTGGGAAGAGGCCGATATCGTCCTCGCCGGCGTATCGCGAACCTCGAAAACACCAACATCCATCTATCTCGCCAATCGCGGTTACAAGACCGCAAATATTCCGATTGTGCCGGAATCACCGCCGCCAGATTCGCTCTATCATCTGAAAAGTCCTCTGGTGGTCGGCCTGATCACGGGGGCTTCGCGGCTGGTGCAGGTCAGGCGTAACCGCTTATTGTCGCTGAATCAGGCTCCGGAAACCGACTATGTCAATGAAGACAAGGTCAAGGCCGAGACCCAATATGCCCGCCGGATGTTCGCTGACAATGGCTGGCCGATGATCGATGTGACGCGGCGTTCCATCGAGGAATCGGCGGCGGCAATCATCAATCTCTATAATGAACGTCACGTCGGCGCAGCCGATATCGAGCAGGACAGCGGTGATGCGTGATGCTCAGCTGATACTGGCGTCCAAAAGCAAGGCGCGGCTCGCCATGCTGACCGCCGCCGGTGTTGCCGTCGAGGCGATTGCGCCCAATGTTGACGAAGATGCCCTGAAAGACGGGTTGAAGAGCGAGGGTGTGACTGCCCGCAATCTCGCCGATGCGCTGGCCGAGGCAAAGGCGGTCCGGCTATCTGGGCGGATCGGAGCCGGAATGGTGCTGGGTGCCGATCAGGTACTGGCGCTCGAAGACGGCACGATGCTCGACAAACCGGCCGACCCTGCCGATGCAGTTGCGCAACTGAAATTGCTGTCGGGCAAGAAGCACAAGCTGTTCAGTGCCGCGGTCATTGCCGAACAGGGCGTTCCCGCGTGGCGGCATATCGATATCGCGACGCTTTCGGTGCGGGTGCTGGGCGACCAGTTTATCGAGCAATATGTCGAAGCCGAATGGGACAATATCCGATATTGCGTCGGTTGCTACGAAATCGAGGGGAGAGGCGTCCAACTATTCTCGGCAATCAACGGCAGCCAATTCACGATCATGGGTCTGCCGCTCCTGCATTTGCTGGACTATCTCCGCATCCGAGGTATTTTGCCGTCATGAATATAGATATCCCCTACGCCGATGTCATTGGTGATCCGATTGCACAAAGCAAGTCGCCGCTGATTCATAAATTCTGGCTCGAACGGCTGGAGATCAAGGCGGATTACCGCGCTTGCCATGTCACGCCCGACGAACTGCCCGACTATATCGAGCGGCGTCGCGCTGATCCGGCGTGGCGCGGTTGCAACGTTACACTTCCCCATAAAATCGCCATGCTCGATCTCGTCGCTGATCCCGGGGGCGTCCGCGAGAAGATCGGTGCGATGAACACGATTGTCCGGCAGGCCGATGGCAGTTTGATGGGTACAAATACCGATGCTGCTGGATTTTTCGCTCCTATTGCCGATACCGACTGGTCGGGAAAACACGCTGTTGTTATCGGCGCAGGAGGCGCAGCGCGGGCCGTATTATTCGCCCTGAAACAGGCCGGCATTGGTGAAATCACCATCGTCGCGCGCAACGGACTGAAAGCAACCGGCTTGCTCATGCAGGCGTCGGCCAAGGGCAGTGTCCTGCCCATGGACGCGCAATTGCCCGCGGCAGATCTGCTGATCAACGCGAGCCCGCTCGGGATGACGGGCAAGCCGCCGCTCGAGCTGGATCTCGATTCCTTGCCGACTGATGCGCTGGTCTATGATCTTGTCTATGCGCCGCTGAAGACCGGACTTCTGCGCGCGGCCAAAAAGCGCGATTTGGCGGTGGTCGACGGACTCGACATGCTGATCGGCCAGGCTGCCCTGGCGTTCGAGCTGTTTTTCGGCGCAACACCGCCGATGGAAGATGATGATCAACTCAGAAAATTGCTGATCGCCTGATGGAGCGGGACAGACCTTTCATCGTCGGACTGACGGGTTCCATCGGCATGGGGAAATCCACGGTCGGACAAATGTTTGTTGAAGAAGGCGTTCCCTTGTTCGATGCCGATGCCGCTGTGCACGAGTTGCAAGGACCGGACGGCGCACTGGTGGAGGCGATCGAAGCGCTGTTTCCGGGCAGCACGAGCAGCGATGGTGTAGACCGGCAGAAACTGGGAGCCATGGTGCTCGGTGATGCCGCTGCCCTGCAGCGGCTTGAAAGGCTGATTCATCCGGCGGTTGGTGAAATGCGGCTCGCCTTTCTCGAAAAACACCGGGACCGGCCCCTGATCCTGTTCGATATCCCGCTGCTGTTTGAAAAATCGGGCGCTAAGGGCGTTGATCATATCGTGGTGGTCTCGGCCGGGGAAGACGACCAGCGCAATCGCGTTCTCGCCCGTCCCGGCATGACAAAAGAGCGGTTCGAGCAGATTAAAGCGCTGCAACTGCCGGACGCGGAAAAACGGCAAAAGGCTGATTCCGTCATCGATACATCGCTGCCGCACGCAGAAACACGTCAGCAGGTACGTAAACTTGTTCAAAAACTGAAAGCGGCTCTTGCGTAACCCAATGATCGGTCCGATATTGAGCTTATGCGAGAGATAATTTTCGACACCGAAACTACTGGCTTTGATCCTCAAAATGGTGACCGGATGGTAGAAATCGGTTGTATCGAAATGATCAACCGGGTCGAAACCGGCCAGAGCTTCCACTGCTATTATAATCCCGAACGGCCGATGCCAAAGGCCGCCGAGAATGTGCACGGCCTTTCGGACGTGTTCCTGTCGGACAAAAAACTGTTCTCGTCCGGTGCGGAAGAGCTGCTGGCCTTTCTGGAGGATTCGAAGCTTGTTGCTCACAATGCCCAGTTTGATTTCAAATTTCTCAATGCCGAGCTGGTTTTGTGCGGCTACAAGCCGATTTCCCAGTTCCGCATGATTGACACATTGGCGATCGCCAAATCCAAACATCCCGGCGCGAAATTGTCGCTTGATGCCTTGTGCTCGCGCTACGGTATCGATCGCAGCCATCGGGTGAAACATGGTGCGCTGCTCGATGCGGAATTGCTGACCCAGCTTTATATCGAGTTGACGGGCGGCCGGCAGATCGGCCTTGGCCTGGCAGACGATATAAAGAAGCGTGACTCTGTTCAGAATATGCGACCCACATCACAGCGGACAGAGCGGAAACAATTCATGGCTCCGCGCGAGCATCATGCCAACGACGATGAGCTGGCAAGGCACAAGATTTTTATCGAGGGCATAAAAGACCCTCTTTGGACCGAGGTTTAACTGTACCGCCGTTTGCGTAACGGCACAGAATTCAAAAGGAGAGTGATTATGGAAGTTCGTGTTTCAGGACATCAGGTCGATACCGGCGATGCGTTGCAAACCCATGCCGAGGATCGGATGAACGCGATTGCCAGCAAATATTTTGCCAAGGCTATTTCAGCGAACGTCACCGTGAGCAAAGCACCCCACGCCCATTTCAAATGCGATATCGTGACTCATGTGATGCAGGGTCTGACCCTGAAGTCCGATGCCGAAGCTGGCGACGCCCACCAGGCGTTCGAGAAAGCTGCCGACAAGATTGAAAAGCAGCTTCGCCGTTATATGCGCCGGCTCAATGATCATCATGTTCAGGCGCAATATGCTGCGAAGCAGGAAGAAGCGGCCTATCGGGTTTTTGACTCGGTTGAAGACGAGGAAGAAAACGAAGTGAATGGTGACTCTCCACCAATCATCGCCGAAACCAGCACCGATATCCCGGAAGCGAGCGTGTCCAACGCCGTGATGATGATGGATTTGCGCAATACCAGCGCACTTTTGTTCAAAAACTCTGGCACTGGTACCCATAATATGGTTTATCGCCGCTCCGATGGCACAATCGGTTGGGTGGAACCAAATAGCTGATAGAGTCGTATCGCTTTAGGCGGGCGGATAACCGGTATTCATAACGGCCGGTTTATCGCGTGCTAACGTCCAGATTTTGCTATGGCTGTCGAATTGGCTGAGTTTTACCGGGACAAAAGGAAAGATTCATGACTGATTTGTCCGTTAGACTGGAACTCGCTGCCGTGCGGGATTGTCAGGACATTGGCGATAAGAGCGATATTCTGCGCACAATTGGCCGTATCGGGCAGGAATGCTATCGTCTTGATGGCGATGCCATCCGGACCGGTTTGGAGGCTCGTGAGGCCCTGGGGTCAACGGGTTTCGGGCGATCGGTCGCCATACCGCATACGAAACTGGCCAGCCTCGACCATTGTGTCGGCATTTTTCTGCGCCTTGCCGAACCAGCGCCGTTCAACGCGCATGACGGCAAGCCGGTCGATCTGATATTTGCGCTGCTGTCCCCGGAAAAAAGCGGCGTCGAGCATTTGAAGGCGCTGGCCGCCGTATCCCGCTTCTTGCGGGATGATCATATGGTGACGAAGCTTCGCGGCGCATCGGGTCAGGATGCGCTTTATGCGCTGTTGAACAAGCAGCGCGAACAGCGGGCCGCCTGATTTTTGACTATGACCGATAAACCAGCAGAGGATCCGGAAAACGGCGGCGGCGCGCAGGGACATTTCCGGGCCCTGGAACGGCTTTATGCCGAAGCTCCGATAAACCGGCTGTTCAATTCCCGTCTGGAAATCGCGGAAGCTGGCGTGGCGCGCATCTTTTTTACCGTGGATGAGCGCTATTATCACGCCGCCGGTGCAGTGCACGGCACAGCCTATTTCAAAATGCTCGACGATGCCGCTTTTTACGCTGCCAATAGCCTGGTGTCCGACCGCTTCATCCTGACGACTGCCTTCAATCTGCTCTTTACCAAGCCGCTCAAGTCCGGTCCGGTCATTGCGGAAGGCCGGTGGGTTAGTGGTAAACGGCGGGTATTCGTCGCGGATTCGCGGCTGATCGATAGCGAAGGCGAGGAAATAGCCCGCGGTACCGGGACTTTCATGCGCTCGCACATCCCTCTGGCATCACTGCCCGGCTATAAAAAAGATGATTGAACCGCGGCTTTCCGCGGAAATGAAGGTCCAGACCCTTCTCAGACTGGTGAACCAGAATGGCGGATTTGGCGCCGTATTGAAAAAGGGCGACAGAATATCCGGAGCCATTCTCATTCAATGCGTAGAAAAGGGCGAGAACCCTAGGCTCCTGGAGAATATGCCATCGCTGGACGGTGAGCCCAATTGGCAGCAAATATGGCCGCAAAGCACTGATAACAAAAGAGAATTATCAGAATATATTGCCCAAAGATTCCGGTTTGACTCCGATATGTGGTTAATTGAACTGGACATCCCGGATGCGGAACGGCTCATCGCCCTAATGGGTCAGTAAACTTGACTTTATTCGCCAAAACCATATTTGGCGCTCAACTTTGATGCGCAGGTTGCTGTTCGTTTGTCGAAATGACAGGCAGTAAACACGCAGACGGGGGGAACAGAAATAGGTCTCCGCTTTGATTTTTTGGATCTATTTTTTGCAGTTTTGACGAGTTTGTCATGATCTGCTCTGGTCTCACCGCATAAAAATACGGGTTAATGAGCAAAATTTTTCGTGCAACAAGCGCCTTGTCGCTTGCCATTACTACAATTGCGGCATTGTCCGTCACCGATGTGTCCTTCGCTCTGGAAGCAAGCGACGAGACACCGGAATCAGAAATTTTCGTCGATCCGGCCCTGCTGGAAGCTGATGAAGCGAATCAAGCCATTATTTTTGCCGATCAACAGGAAGTGGTCGCCGAGATTCCCGAGGATGTCGTGGAATCAGACAAGATTGCCAATGGCGAAGCCGAACGCGATTTTGATGATAGCGGCGAGTTCATCAACGACGGCGCCTTATCCCTGCGGCAGCTGGTGCGCCAGCAATCCGTAGAAGGCTCTCTCGATGAAGAGATGCACTGTCTGGCCGGAACCGTCTATTTTGAATCCAAGAGCGAATCCCTGCAAGGCCAGCTTGCTGTCGCCCGGGTCGTATTGGCGCGCGTCGAATCGTCGCGCTTTCCGGATAGCATCTGCGGTGTCGTTTATCAGCGCCGGCAGTTTTCTTTCATCCGTGGCGGCAAAATGCCTTCGATCCGGACCGGACATCGTCAATGGCGCAATGCTGTGGCAATCGCAAAAATAGCGATGAACGATGGCTGGGAAAGCTCGGTTGAAGGCGCGCTATTCTTTCATGCACGCTATGTCTCGCCGGGCTGGCGCCTCAAGCGGCTGGCTACGATAGATAATCATATTTTCTATCAATAGACGCACGGCCATAACCGAACTCATGAAGGCTCCCGTATGGGGGCCTTTATTTTGTTCTTTTTATGTTCTAGTCAATTGCGATGACAACAATCGATGATTCTTCCGGCTTGTTGACGACCACCGATCAACTGACCGGCGCGCAGGCCGTTGCCCGCGGCGTCGCCCGGATGTTCATGCGGCACGATATCATGGTGCTGCCCGAAGTCAGTTTGCGGAACAGGCGCCGGGCGGATCTGATGGGGATTGATGCCAAGGGACAGATTGTCATCGTCGAGATCAAGGTCGCACGCAGCGATTTGCTGGGCGACGCCAAATGGACCGAATATTTGGATTATTGTGATCGTTTCTACTGGGCCTTACCGGCAGGATTTGATGCATCTCCGGTCGATGGACCGGATTTCCTGCCCGATCGCACCGGTTTGATCATCGCCGACGCCTATGATGCGGAAATGGTGCGGTCGGCTGCGACCACTGCGCTTGCTCCGGCGCGGCGCAAGACCGAGACGATGCGACTGGCCCGCCGCGCCATGCAGCGTACGGCGGTCTCAGATGGTTGGATCAGTCCGGCTTGGCGACTGCACGAACCGGACGGTTAACGAGTGAAGGCTAGCCTTCCGGTCCAAAGAACCGGCCTTCCGGTTCCGTCTTTTTTTCGCCATCCGCTTTTTCAATCTCTGCCAATATCGATGCGGCACGGCGATCCAGCGTTGCATAATCGCGGGCTGATTTGCCGGCGAGAGAGTCGGTGCGGTCCGGGTCGGCACCGTTGGCAAGAAGCAGACGGACCAATTCGCTATCACGGAGCTGGACCGCGCGAATAAGGGCCGTTTCACCTTGTTTATTCGTCTCGTCCACCTTCGCCTTCTTGGCCAGAAGGGTTCTCACACCATCGACAAAGCGGAGCTGGGTGGCGAGCATGAGTGGCGTCACGCCTTCTTTGTCCGCGATATTGGGATTGGCACCTTTTTGCAGCAGGAAGCCCACCCAGATATTGTCGCGACGCGCCACAACGATATGCAAGGCCGTCTCTCCGGTCGCGCGGTCGCGTGTATTGACGATCACCGATCCCGGTTGGCTGAGAAACTTTGTCGCCTCCTCGCCATCCCTGTCCTTGACCGCTTTTAGAAAATTATAGCTTTCCGAAAACTGGGCGGCAGCAGGAGCGGAAATCGAAAAAGCGGCAACAGCGAGCCATGCAAGCTGCAGGAATTTGACGAACTTCCCGGACGAGCGAGTGACCGAAGGTTTTTTCTTGAACATTTTTAGCCCCGTTTTAATGACCGGTGACTATTCGCACCGATCCACTGCAATTGCTGTCGATCAATTATCTGTTGAAATTGATCAACTAGCAGACCATGTCTGGCCCCGTAATGAACAATATCAATAATGTCGTAAAAATGATCCTTGCCACAGGATTACTGACACTTCTGGCTGCCTGCAACCCCGCGTCTGACGGAGGCGCGTCGGCTGGCGCGGAGCCGCCGCTTGCGGGCGCGAATATCGGCGGCACATTTACGCTGACCAACCAGGATGGCGGCAAAACCTCGGAAGACGAGTTCAAGGGCCAATATCGAATCATCTACTTCGGCTATACCTATTGCCCGGATGTCTGCCCGGTCGATCTTGCCAATATCATGCTGGGGTTGAAGCAGGCGGAAAAAGACGACCCTGCTCTGGCCGAGAGAATCCAGCCGATTTTTATATCGGTCGATCCCGAGCGCGATACGCCTGCCGTATTGAAACAATATGTGTCTGCTTTCCATCCGCGGCTGATCGGCCTCACCGGAAGCGCCGAGGAAATTGCGGCTGTCGCGAAAAAATATCTGATCATTTATGATATCCGAAAAGACGAATCCTCCAGCGAATATCTCGTCGATCACAGCCGCCAGGCCTATTTGTTCGGCCCGGAGGGAGAGCCGCTGGCCCTGTTGCCATTTGACGGCACGCCGCAGCAGGTCGCGGATGAAATAACCCGATGGGTGCGCTAGGCGCCGACCAGCCGTTCTGGGAAGAGCCGCTTGAATCGCTGGATCGGGGCCAGTGGGAAGCCTTGTGCGATGGTTGCGGCAAATGCTGTCTGCTGAAAGCCGAAGACGAGGATGACGGCCAGATATATATGACCAATATCGCCTGCAAATTGCTCGATCTCCAGAGCGCGCAGTGCAGCGATTACCGGCATCGCAAATTCCATGTCCCCGATTGCGTCCGGCTGACCCGCAACAAGCTGGAAGAATTTGAATGGCTGCCCGACAGTTGCGCCTATAAGATGCGTGCCCGGGGCCTGCCATTGCCGGAATGGCATTATCTGGTCTCCGGTGACCGTGAATCGATCCATGCGGCTGGACAGTCAATCCGGGGAAAGGTCATCCCGGAAAGCAAGGCCGGGCCGCTTGAACAGCATATTCTCGATGCGCCTCTTTAGTTCATCGCGTTCCGAACCGCTCGCCATCAGCCTCGACGGGGTCAGCTATCCTCTCCAGTTGCGGCGATCCAAACAGGCCCGGTCGATCATTGTCTCGGCGGATACGGTCAAAGGCGTCGTCCGCCTGACATTGCCCACTTACGCATCTGAAAATCAGGCGCTGCGTTTCGCCCAGTCAAAGTCCGACTGGCTCAATGCCCGCTTTGCCGAAGCCGTTCCCCCGGTTCCGGTAGAGGATGGCAGCCAGATCGCGTTTCTGGGCGAGCCTTATGTCATCAGATGGTCACCGGAATTTGCCAGGGCTCCGCTGATAGTGGAAGGCGAGATCAGGCTGGGCGGGCCGGCTGAACATGTTGAGCCCCGGATACTACGCTGGCTCAAGGCCGAAGCGCGGACAATTTTTGCCGAAGATCTGGAATTCTACTGCACCCGATCCGGGACCGATTTACCACGCCTGGCAGTCGGCGATGCGCGACGCCGCTGGGGCAGCTGTTCCGGTCGCAAGTCGATCAGGTTGAGCTGGCGGCTGGTCATGGCCCCGCCGCATGTCCGCCGCTCGGTGGTGGCACATGAAGTGGCCCATCTCACGCATATGGACCATAGTCGGCGATTTTATGCCCTGCTCGACCAGATATATGAATCGGACCGCCTTGTCGCCGATCAGTGGCTCAAGGATCATGGCCGTGGCCTGCATATGGTGGGCGCGGAGCGGCAATCCCCGCCAGCCGGCTGAACCGGGCTGTTATTGCGGTTCGAGACGGGCGGCTTCGGGCAGCAGCGACTCCGGCTGGTTTTGCGGAGGCTGCGGTTTCGGTTTCTTCACCGGTGCTGGTTCCGGTTTGCGGGGAGCGGGATCCTCGCCGCGACCCAGTACCGAATCGATCCAGTCCTGATCCAGACGCGGACTATCTGAGGCTTCTCCGCCTTCCAGATCATATTCAATCCCGCGACCGGTTTCGATCGGCATGCCATTTTCGTCCACATAAATGCCGTCTTCCGGCGCACCGAACAGCTCGTCTTCATCCGGTTCCAGCTGCCATTCCGGCAATACCAGTTCGGTGTCGAATTTCTCGACCTTGCGATTGGCCACCGCCATTTTCATAAACTGCGCAAAGACGCTGGCCGGAGCTCGGCCTCCCTGCAATCCGCCTACCGGCTTCGCATCATCGCGGCCCATCCAGACGCCGGTGGTCAGTCCGCTGGAAAAGCCGAGGAACCAGCCATCCTTGTTGCTGCTGGTTGTTCCGGTCTTGCCCGCAACCGGTCTGCCAATCTGCGCTGCCCGCCCGGTGCCGGTGGCGACGGCGGTCTGCATCAGATCGGTGATGCCGGCTGCGACCCAGGGGTCAACCAGTACACGGCTGCCGTCAAATTTGCTCTGGTACAGGACATCACCCTTCATCGTTTGCACCTTGGTAATCCCGAACGGTGTGATCGCGATGCCTTTGGCGCTGATCGATGCAAAGGCGCGGGTCATGTCGAGCAGCCGCACATCGGAGGTACCCAGCACCATCGACGGATTGGTGTTGATCGGGGTGGTGATGCCGAAGCGACGCGCCATATTGGCGATGGACGACGTGCCGATATCATTACCGATCGCCGCCGCGACGGTATTTTTGGAAAAGGCAAAAGCGGTGCGGACATCAATATCACCGGCATAGCGGTCTCCGCTGTTGCGGGGCGTCCAGTTGCCAATGGTAATCGGCTCGTCGGTCACCGTGTCATTGGGCGTGTAACCTGCTTCCAGTGCCGCCATATAGACGAACACTTTCCAGGCTGAACCCGGTTGGCGGACGGCCTGGGTTGCGCGATTATAGTTGGAGGTCACATAGTCCGTCCCGCCGACCATCGCGCGCACAGCGCCATCGCGGTCGATTGCCACCAATGCGCCCTGGGCGCCGGCTGGCACGCCGGACTGGATTGCGGCAGTGGCGACTCGCTGCATATCGAGATCAAGCGTTGTCCAGACTTCGATCGGCTCCACGCTCTCGTCGATCAACAAGTCCAGTTGCGGCAGCGCCCAGTCGGTAAAATAGCGCACGCTATTTTGCCGTGGTTCGGGCGCCAGCTTCACCGATGCCGGATTGGTTTTCGCCGCTTCGGCTGCGGTTATCGCACCGGCGTCCTGCATCACCTCCAGGACCACGGTTGCCCGTCCGATTGCCGCTGTGGCATCGGCTGTGGGCGAGTAGCGGGAGGGAGCCTTGACCAGACCGGCGATGATCGCGGCCTCGGCCAGGTTGAGCTCTCTGGCGCTGTGCGCGAAGAAACGGCGCGATGCGGCATCGATGCCATAGGCGCCGCCGCCGTAATAAACCTTGTTCAGATAAAGCTCGAGAATCTGCTCTTTGGAAAATTTCCGTTCCATCGCCAGCGCGAGCAATATTTCGCGGCCTTTCCGGCCAAAGGTCCGGTTGTTGTTCAGAAACACGTTGCGCGCCAGTTGTTGGGTGATGGTGGACCCGCCCTGGGCCCAATGGCCGCGCTGCATCCTTACCTGAAGCGAACGGGCGATGCCGATCGGATCAACGCCCGGATGGCTTTCGTAGCGCCGGTCTTCGACGGCGACCATCGCCGATTTCATGACTTCCGGGATGTCCGCATATTTCAGCCACTCGCCGTAGCTCGGCCCCATCGAAAACAGCTCTTTGCCGTTTACATCCAGCACGCGGATCATCTGGCCGTTGGGAGAGGATTTCAGATCCTCGAAGCCGGGAAGCGACGAACGGACAACCAGGACCGCAACCACCAAGGCAATTGCAGCCAGCAACCCGACGACCAGACCGGTCTTGGTCAGCCGCCACAGCCATTTGCGCACTGGGCCCTGTTTATTGCTGCGTTTTTTGGCCCGCGCCATATTGATCCACCCACTAAATACTGACTAGAGATTTTCTAGCGTTCTGGTGCCTTACTGCAGGCTGAACAGGGAAGCACAGAAAAAAGTCAGTCGTCCTTGGGTTCGAAAGCCATCGCCGCGCTATTCATGCAATAGCGGAGCCCGGTATCGGTCGGTCCATCGGGAAAGACATGGCCAAGATGCCCGTCGCAGGTGGAGCAGCGTATCTCGACCCGGCGCATGCCAAGACTATTGTCCTCGATCTCGGTGACCGCTTCGGAATCGGCGGGCGCGGAGAAGCTTGGCCAGCCGCAACCGCTGTCAAACTTGCTTTCCGATTCAAACAATTTGCTGCCGCATCCGGCGCAGAAAAATTCACCATCGCGATATTCGGTATTGAGCGCCCCGGTAAAGGGCCGCTCGGTACCCGCTTCGCGCAACACATGATATTGTTCCGGAGACAGTTGCTGCCGCCATTGTTCGTCGCTCAATATTGTTTTTTCCATTTGCATTAAATGGGCATTTGATTGCAGCCGGTCAAGGGATCTGGCGAAGAGAGTCGTGCCGCGCAAATATGATGCTTAACCGGATATTAGGCATATTTCGGCAGTATATCGAATTATGAAGATGGTGGTTAAATCCTTGTTGATCGTGGCAATATTGGTGGCATCCCTGGCGTTTCAGCCAGCGGAATTGCAGGCACAATGCCGTCTCTGTGCTGCCAGTACCCAGACTGACAGTCTTTCCAAAGCGGTTAGCGGGAAACCGGAAATTCCCTTGCAGATCGAAATTACCGCCAATCTCGATTTCTCGCGCATGGCCTTGTTGAGCAGCAGCGGCGGCGTGGTCAGTATCGACCCGATGTCCGGAAACAAGCAAATACGCGGCAGCATTGCCAATCTCGGCGGCATGGCGCTGCACGGAGAAGGCCGTCTGACCGGCGAACCGGGCCGGAGCGTGCGAATTTACCTGCCGGAGCGGATCCAGCTGAGCGCGCCCAATGGTTCGACGGCTGAGCTGGAGCGGCTGGAAACCAATCTGCCGACGCTGGCGAGGCTTGATCCGTCGGGACGGCTGATCTTTGCCTTTGGCGGCCAATTGCGCATTCGGGGAGACGCCAGCGGCAGTTTTCGCGGCCGGATCGCGATTACCGCCGACTATGAGTGAATCCGGAATCTGGCCCTAACGACCGCTGGCGGCTTTCCGGGCAATCAGCAGCAACTCTTCCTCCAGCAACACCTGATCCGGCTGACCGCTGCTTTTCATCGCGATCTCGAGTTGCAGGATTCGCTCGATCAGTCGCGCGATATGGGCGGATGACCAGATTCGCAGCTGCCGCTTGAAATGTTTCTGTTCCTTGAAGAAGACGCTGGGATGTCCGGCAACGGAATCGACATTGCCACCCTTGTCGACCTTGCTGCGCAGTTCCGCGAGCTTGGTAAGATGGCGGAGCATGATCCGGATCAGGCCAATCTCGCTGATCCCTTGCGCACGCGCAGCAGCGATCTCCTGCGCCAGCCGGGCCGCATCTCCGTTGAGCGCGGCATGGATCAGCAGATTGATATCTTCTTCGTCATTTTCAGCGCCGAGCAGGAGCAGAATATTGGCTTCCGGTGCGAGCGGGTTTTCCGGCGTCGCATCCAGATAGAGTGCGATCTTTTCCACTTCCATCCGCGCCAGCACCAGATCATTGCTGGTCAGCGCGGCGATTTCTTGGGCCATTTCCCGGCTCAATCGAAGGCCTTCGGTCTTTGCCATGGTCTGGATGGCCGCTGCCGCCTGTTCCGGTGACGTCTCGTAACAGGTCGCGATCAATGCATCCGGCGCCGCGATGATGCTTTTCGCCAGCGCGGTTTTGTCGCCCATGCCGGGGGCAATGACAAACACCGGATCGCCGGCTGTGTCGCTGGCCAGAAGATTGTCGATTGCCGCTGTGGCCCTGACCGCTTCGCCGCTGTTCAGCCGCAATATGAGATAGCGTTTGTCGCCGAACAGCGAAGCGGAATTGGCTTCGTCATTGAGCCGGGCGGGCCCGTCGTTGATATCGCTTATGGTCAGATCGACCCGCTCGGCGGATTGCGCCAGCGGTTTGACCAGTTCCTCGACCAGTGCCTGACAGCGGGTGACATTGGGTCCGCATAACAGGATCAGTCGAAATTGATCGGAACCGGCATGAAAGCGCCTGACAATGTCTTCCGGCTTTGCCTTCATGGCTGCGGTGACGCGCTGGCCTCTTCCCGGGCGAACAGAGAAAGCCGGGTTACAATCTGGTTGGCAACGCGGGTCGCCAGATTTTCCAGCGCGGTATCCTCCGCAGCCAGAGTCGCATATTCGGAAGATACCACGTCGATACCGGCATCCGATCCGGCTGTGGCATCAAGTACAACGACGGAATCAGAGAGACGGACCAGCTGATAACGGGCGCGCAGGGTTCTGCGCTCACGGGTGATCCGGTCATCGCTGCGCACGCCAAATCCGGCGATCTTGTCTTCCAGCGCAACGGTCAGGCGATATTTTGCCTGCTGCCCCTCGAAAGCCTCGAGCTGATCCTTGAGCGCATTGCGGGTCAGCCAGCCAGCCTTGCCGGCAATCGGTTCAATCTCGACATTGCCCAGCTGCTGGGCGACCACGCCATTGGTGCCACCGGCATAGAGCGGCCGCAAATTACAGCCAGCGAGCATTGCCGACAATGTCACCACCAGGGTGATCCGGGCGATCACAGACTTCATATTACGATGTTGACCAGTCGATCAGGCACGACAATCACCTTTTTTATTTCCGCTCCGTCGAGACTACGCTGCACCTTCTCGGAGGCCAGAGCAAGTTCTTCGAGCTGCTCCTTGCTGCTGCCCTTGGCCACGGTGATTGTATCACGGAGCTTGCCGCGGACCTGAATCGCAATCGTGACTTCGTCGTCGACCAGCAGACTTTCGTCCACTTCCGGCCAGGGCGCATTGGCAATCAGATCACTTTCGCCAAACAAAGCCCAAGCCTCTTCGGCAATATGCGGCACCATCGGCGCGACGATCCGCGCGAGCGACTTGATTGCAATGGTCCGGTCTGCAGACGGCTGGGATTTCTCGATCAGATTGACCAGTTCGAATATCTTCGCCACCGCCTTGTTGAACGAGAGCGCCTCGACGTCGCCAGCGACTCCGGCCACGGTCTGGTGGAGCTTGCGGCGGAGCGCCTTGTCTTCTCCGGTGTCGTCATTGTCGGCGACGGCAATGAACAGACGCCACAACCGCTGGACGAACCGCCAGCTGCCTTCAATACCGGCCTCGGACCACGGCAGATCGCGCTCAGGCGGGCTGTCGGAGAGCATGAAGAAACGCACTGCATCGGCGCCATATTGTTCGATGATCGGGTCGGGGTCGACGACATTTTTCTTCGACTTCGACATTTTTTCGACCCGGCCGGTGGTAACTGGTGAACCATCGGTAATCACAGCCCAGTCAGCACCGTTTTTCTCGACCTCGTCGGGAGACAACCAGCTACCATCGCCATGTTTATAGGTTTCGTGCGTCACCATGCCCTGGGTGAACAGGCTCTCGAACGGCTCGGCAAAGTCCAGCTTGCCGATGCTCGCCAGCGCGCGCGTCCAGAAGCGCGCGTAGAGCAGGTGCAGGATCGCATGTTCGACGCCGCCGATATATTGCGTCACCGGCAGCCATTGCCTGACCACCTCGGGGTCAAAGGGCCGGTCATCCGGCTGGCTGGCGAAGCGCAGGAAATACCAGCTGCTGTCGACAAATGTGTCGAGCGTATCGGTTTCCCGACGCGCCGCTGTGCCGCATTTGGGGCAGTCGACATGTTTCCACGTCGCGTGCCGTTCCAGCGGATTGCCCGGCGTTTCAAAATCAATATCTTCCGGCAAGACGACCGGTAGCTGAGCCTTTGGAACCGGCACCGGACCGCACGAATCGCAATGGATGATCGGAATCGGCGTGCCCCAATAGCGCTGGCGCGAAACGCCCCAGTCGCGCAGCCGCCAGGTTGTCTGGGCCTTGCCCCAGCCTTCGGACCCCGCGCGATCAATAACGGTCTGCTGCGCCGCTTCGATCGTCATGCCATCGAGAAACGCGCTGTTCACGATCTTTCCGGGTCCGGTATAGGCCTCGTTACCTACATATTCGGCACCGGTTTCGTCACCATCGGAAACCACGCGCTTGACCGGCAGGTCATATTTGCGGGCAAAGTCTAGATCGCGCTGGTCATGCGCCGGCACGCCGAATACCGCGCCGGTGCCATAATCCATCAGCACGAAATTGGCGACATAGACCGGTAAGTGCCAGTCGGGATCGAGCGGATGAGTGACGGTCAGGCCGGTATCGAAGCCTTTCTTCTCCATCGTTTCCAGCTCGGCTGCGGTGGTCCCGCCAGCTTTGCATTCTTCAGCGAAGGCAGCGAGTGCGTCATTCTGACCAGCAAGTTTTTGCGTCAGCGGATGGTCAGCCGACAGCGCGACAAAACTCGCGCCAAAAATCGTGTCCGGCCGTGTCGAGAAAACCTCGACGCTGGCGATATCGCCTTGCGCTTCCGCCAGATCGAAATGAAATTGCAGACCCTGCGACTTGCCGATCCAGTTTTCCTGCATCAGCCGCACTTTCTCCGGCCAGCCTTTCAGGTCATCCAGTCCGGCCAGCAAATCCTCGGCAAAATCGGTGATCTTCAGAAACCATTGGCTGAGCTTGCGCTTTTCAACCTGGGCGCCGGAACGCCAGCCCTTGCCGTCGATTACCTGCTCGTTGGCTAGCACGGTCATGTCGACCGGATCCCAGTTGACAGCCGATTCCTTGCGATAGACCAGGCCGCCTTCGAACAGGTCGATGAAAAGCGCCTGTTCCTGACCATAATAATCCGGGTCGCAGGTCGCCAGTTCGCGGCTCCAGTCAAAGGCAAAGCCGAGCGTCTTCAACTGGCTGCGCATGGAGGCGATATTGGCTCTGGTCCATTCACCGGGATGGACCTTCTTTTCCATCGCCGCATTTTCCGCCGGCATGCCGAAGGCGTCCCAGCCCATCGGATGGAGAACTTCATAGCCTTGCATCCGCCGGAAGCGGGCGAGCACGTCGCCCATCGTATAGTTGCGGACGTGGCCCATGTGGATGCGGCCCGACGGATAGGGAAACATCTCGAGCACATAGCTGCGCGGCTTGCTGCTTGCGTCGTCCGCTTCGAACACGCGCGATTCGTCCCAGCGCTTTTGCCAGCGTTTGTCCGCCGCCAGTGGATTGAATCGCTGATCGGTCATTGCGGCCCCATTATATGGTAGAGAAAATTAGTTGGTGATCGCACCGCGCCGCAAGTCGCGGGCCTTGGTGAGAATGATCTGTTCCAGTTTCTGTGTGGTCGCAGCCTTAACCGGTGCGTCCACCCATGTGCCGTTGGTGGCAACCTGGCGAGACGCTGCGACGCGCAAGGCATCCGCGCGCAAATCCTGGTCGAGGATCGAGACATTGATCTTCATCCGCTCGCCCGGATTCTGCGGGTTCACATACCAGTCGGTCAGGATCACGCCGCCATTGCTGTCGGTCTGGGTGAGTGGCATGAACGACAGCGCATCAAGCGAGGCACGCCACAAATAGCTGTTCACGCCGATAGTCGTGACCTGCGAGGCGGCGATGTCGGCTTGCGGCCGCTCTTTGCCACCACAAGCGGAAAGCAGAGACAATGTCAGCAGGCTAGCGGTTGCAGACCGCAGGAATAGAGATGTTTTGAGGCGGGACATGAAGCGCTCCTGGTTGCATTTTGCGCCGGTACGTCATCCTTTTTGCAGGATTTGCTCCGGACATGATATCATTTCAGCGCTCTCTATAAATGCTTTGCCGCGAGGGGCAAGCATAAGCGCATGATTCGCTCTTGTGCAGCACGGACTGAACCCCAGTTGAATGGCCGCAAAATCATCTCCGGTTCATGTTTTTTATGCTAGTTGGTGAAACGATGTCCGGACAAAAGCGTAACCGAACTGCAACAGAAACACGCTAGTTTGGGAAAATCGGACAAAAACAGTCTGTTGACTCGTGCAGATCAGCGGATTTTGTTATATCGAAGGTCATATTAAGGGGAAGCGGCTTCATCATGACGAAAAAGGTCAGTCATTTCGGTTGGTTAGCGACGGGACTCGCGATCTCTGGCCTTGCCATGACTCCTGCTTTGGCAAAAGTCCTTTCCGGTGATGACGCAATAGTATCGCTGAAGACCCTCGGATCGATCGGTTCCTTCACCGTTGCCGGTGCCGACCCTGATCTCGTAGCCAAATATAATCTGAGCACCTTGCGTGGAAATGCGAGCTTCAAATTCACACCATCCGGTGGCACTCGTGACGGCGAACGTTCGGTCACCGTGGTGGTTCGCCAGAAGTCGGACGCTGTTTCGATTCGCGAAAATATTCTCGCTGCCGCACCCGGATCGGGTGTCACAAGCGCGGCAAAAATTGCTCCGGTTGCATATAGCCTCGGCACTGCAAAGGGCCTGAAGAGCTTCGCGATTCCGGTCAAGAAGCTGGCCGGCAATCTGCCGGATCTTTCCGAAATCGGCGGAGAAAGACTGCTGGGCGAAGAAGATAACGGCAAGAAGAGCCGTTTCAATCCCCGCATGTCGATTGATGCTTCTGCACCGATCAACGCCGCACCGCGCGCGCTGGATGCCAGCCAGAAAGATTATACACTCGATGTTGGCGGCAGCTACTCGCTGACCCGCAATCTCGAAGTGACCGCCGGTGTCCGGATTAACAACGAGCGTGACCGGATGGCGCCACTGACCGACAATCGTCAGGATAGCCAGGCCGTCTATGTCGGAACCCAGTTCCGCTTCTAACAATCCCGATTTAGCGTAAAGCGTCGATCGCGGCCCAGCCGTGGGTCAGGTGATTTCTGCGCGCCCGGTAGCGGTGGCGATTCATCCCGCCCAAATATATCACTGCGCCATGGCACAATGCAGCAAGGCGGCGGGTCTGCAAAGCATTCAACGGCCGCTGGCCTACGTGCGACCGGGTGGCGAAAACCGGTGACAGAAAGTAAATCTCGGCACCGACGCGATTGGCTTGCTGGATTTCCCTGGCATCATGAACCGGTACGCTGTGCAGCAATCCGCCCATCACAGGACGCCGCGTCCGGCCATGCACGCCATCGGCTCTCCAGCGCCGGGCCAGCGATGGTGCTCCGGCCAGAAACAGCATATGCCCCCGCTGCCGGGCGAGTTTCTTGACAGTTTCAAACCGCGTCCGCCGCGATGCTTCCGGCAAATGATAATGGCGAAAGACTATACCGCTTCCCCTCGGCAATCGCCGGATGGATTGCTCGAGAAACGCATCATTCCGCTCGTCGGTAAACAGCCATATCTGCGGCAGGGTCGAACCTGTCTGGTCCGGCAAGAGGGGGCAGGGCTGGTCTCGTAACATAAGCAGGCCTATAGACGCAGACTTGGCGAAAGAGAATGATTGAGAGAGATCCACACTTGGCAAACCCACCACTCGAAGACATCCGCGGCAAAATCGAAAAGGCCGCGAGGATAGCGAACCGCAAGCCGTCCGATATTGCGCTTATTGCCGTGTCGAAAACCCGCAGCAGCGATGAAATACGGCCTTTGCTGGAGGACGGCCATCGCGTGTTCGGGGAAAACCGGGTGCAGGAAGCGATGGAAAAATGGCCGGCATTGAAAGCGGAATATCCCGATATCGAGCTGCATATGATCGGCCAGTTGCAATCGAACAAAGCGGCGGAAGCGGTGGCTCTTTTTGATTATATCCATTCGCTTGACCGGCCTTCCCTGATCAAGGCGCTGGCCAGGGAGATGGACCGGCAGGGCCGGCACATTCCCTGTTTCCTGCAGGTCAATATTGGCGAAGAATCGCAAAAAGGCGGTTGTGATATCAAGACTGTTCCCGAGCTGCTCGCTCAAGCGCGTACGGCCGGAATAACGGTCGCCGGCCTGATGGCAGTCCCGCCGGATAATGCAAACCCGGTCCCTTATTTCGCTCTGCTTGCCAAGCTTGCCCGTGACAATGGTCTCGATCAGCTCAGCATGGGCATGTCCGGAGATTTTGAAAAGGCGATCAAGCTTGGTGCTACTTATATTCGCGTCGGTACGGCTCTGTTCGGTGAGCGCGCGCCTCAAGCCGGATAATTAGCTTCCGTCACCTTTTTCGCCGTTCTTTTCGCTGTCCTTGGCTGCTCGATCGGCTTTGCGTTCTTCCGGCGTATCTGCCCTGACATAGCTGATCACGACATCACCGTCTTCGATCACTGGCCGCGCATCCGTTGCAAAGAATAACAGCCGGCGATCCGGTTTGAGGACGGCAAGCGGTTCCTCGCCTTCTTCGAGATTCTTGCGATAATCTTCGGCGGTGAATTTCTCGGTGATATTGGTTTTGCTGAATCTCCAGCCAGCCAGATCACGGTCGAGCAATGTGCCAAAATCTGCCCCGGATTCGAACAACAGCCGGCCATGGCCGACCCGGCTTTTGCTGTGGCTGTCATTGGCCAGCCGGCTGATCTGTTCATAGCCCATTTCCGGGCCGAGATCGGCGGTGATCAACTGGTTCTGACTATCATTGTCGGTGGCTGCGATCAGATGCTGAAATTCGCCCATGTCGATATTGTCATTATGCGCCTCGTCAAGCACGTCCCCCTGACGGATCTCAAGGCCTTCGCTGCGGGCCCGGCGGAGGGCAAACTTGCTGTCGTCGGTTACCAGAACATCTATATCGAGGGATTTCAGCATTTTACCCAAGGCGATCGACCAGCGATTGGCGCCTGCAATAAGAACGCCTTCGCCTTTTCCTTCGGATATCCCCAGTCGCTCGGCGACCCAGGATGCGGAAAAGCCGTGGGCAAAAATCGTCGCTATGACGACGGCAAAGCTGAGCGGTACCAGCGCCTCCGCGCCCGGCATCCCGTAATCGACCAGCCGAATCGCAAACAGGCCGGTGATTGCGACAGCGACAATACCGCGCGGTGCGATCCATGCGATAAACAACCGCTCGCGCCAGGGCACCGAACTGAACAGCAGGGCGACCAGTACCGAGACCGGCCTCACCACGAACAGCAGCAATATCAGGAAGATGATAAATTGCGGACGGAACTGCTGTACGGTTTCCCAGTCCAGCGTCGCCGAAAGAATGATGAACACACCGGAGATCAGCAACACCGCCAGATCTTCCTTGAACCGGTAGAGCGCCTGGCTTGAATAGATTTGCCGGTTGGCCATGACGATGCCCATCACCGTGACCGTGATCAGTCCGGTTTCATGTTTGATCAGGTCGGCGACGACAAAACCGGCGATTACGGTAACCAGCAGGAACGGCGCCTTCAGATATTCCGGCACCATCCCCCTGGGAAACAGCCAGGTCAGGGCGAAACCAAGGCCAGCGCCGATCAATCCGGCAATGAAGCTTGCGGCAAGGACGTCCATGCTGATGACGGCGATATTGGCATCAGCGCCTTCATAGGTGATATAGGCGTAGATGCCGACGGCGAGCAGAGCGCCGATCGGATCGTTGACAATGCCTTCCCATTTCAAAATGTTGCGAACCCGCGACGGCACGCGCAGCGTACGCAGCATCGGGCCGACCACGGTGGGACCGGTAACGATCATGATGCCGCCGAGCAGGGCGGATATTTCCCAGGACAGACCGGCACCATAATGCGCCGCTGCCGTACCCAGTCCCCAGGCAATCGGACCGGCAACCAGCACCATTGCCGACACCGCGCCGCCCGCTTGTCGCAATTCCCGAAAGTTCAGGCTGAGTCCGCCTTCGAACAGAATCACAGCGACCGCCAGTTTGATGATCGGTTCCTGCAGCGCGCCGAAATCGCGTTCCGGATCGATAATGCCCAAAACCGGCCCGGCGATTATGCCGACAATCAACATCAGCGCGATGGCAGGACGACCGGTCCGCCAGGCAATCCATTGGGCGCCGATGCCGAGCAGGCCGATCAGCGCAATCTTGACCATGAGTGAATCAATTATTTCCATGAACTATCCTTGGCCGGTTTTTCGGGCTTATGCAAAAAACTTTCCGGGGCCTGAGGTTCAGGCGTTGCCGAAATGGCCGATCGCTTGCTCAATAACGCCATAGATGGAATCCAGTTCCTCGCGGCCAATACAATAAGGAGGCATGATGTAGATCGTATTGCCCAATGGCCGAAGTAAAATGTTGCGATCCCGGAAAAACGCCAGAAGTTGCGGCCCCAGACTGGACATATAGTCGCCTGCGCCATCATCGATTTCGAAGGCCAATATCGTGCCGCATTGGCGCAGGCCGCTGACATTCGATTTTAGCTTCAGTCGCTCTGCAAAGGCGCGATGTAAGGCGATGATCCCGTCGATCCGCTCCTGCACCGGCTCGTCGCGCCAGATAGCGATATTGGCATTGGCCGCTGCGCAGGCAATCGGATTGGCAGTAAAGCTGCTCGAGTGGAAGAACATCTGGGCGCGATCTTCGGAGAAGTGCGCCTGATAAATAGCATCACTGGCAGCGGTAACGGCGAGCGGGATGACGCCGCCGGTCAGGCCCTTGGCCATGCACAAGATATCCGGCTCGACACCCGCCTGTTCGCAGGCGAAGACGGTGCCGGTGCGGCCCCAGCCGGTCATTACTTCATCGGCGATGAATAATACATCATGCGCGCGGCAGATCGCTGCCATCTGCTTCAATATATCGGGTCCGTAGATTTTCATGCCGCCCGCGCCGAGGATCAACGGTTCGACGATCAGTGCCGCTGGCGGATTATCGCTGTCTTTGCAAAAGGCCTCCAGCTGGTCGAGCGTTGCCTGTTCAGCTCCGTCTTCCGGAAAAGCTATGGTGCCGACATCGAACAGCAGCGGCCCATAAGCCTGGTTGAACACGCCGCGCGCGCCGACCGACATCGCGCCGATGGTATCGCCATGATAGCTATGTTCCATCACCAGGATTTTCTGGCGCGCTTCGCCGCGATTATGCCAATAGCCGAGCGCCATCTTGAGCGCGACTTCGACTGCAGTCGAACCGCTGTCGGAGAAGAATATATGGTCGAGTGACTCCGGCAGGAAATCCGCCAGCCCCTCGGCCAGGTCGCGCGCCGGCTCGTGCGTCCATCCGGCAAAGATCATCTGGTCCAGCTTGGCGCTTTGTTCCTGGATCGCACTGACTATCTTCGGATGGCAATGGCCGTGCGTCTGTACCCACCAGCTCGATATCGCGTCGATGATTCGGGTGCCGTCCGCCTGATATAGGCACGCACCCTCGGCCCGCGCGATTTCCGGGATCGGTTCGCCGAGACCGTGCTGGGTGAACGGATGCCAGATATTGATGCTCATGATAGGAAGTCCGCAACGTTGAAATGCGCGTCGAAGGCTTCGCGCAATGTTTCCGGTGCAAGCTCGTCGATCATCGGCAAGCGCCCGAGATGCCGCACGGCGCCAATCCGGCAGATGGTCTGCTCGCTATCGAAATTTTCTGCGCCGATGAAGGCGATGCCATGGATCGGCACGCCGCGGCTGCGCAAAGCCTCGATGGTCAACAGACTGTGGTTGATGGTCCCGAGGCTGGTCGACGCAACGATGATGACCGGAAGCATCCAATGGGCAAAGAGATCGGCGAACAGCAGTTCCGGATTGACCGGAACCAGCGCGCCGCCTGCGCCCTCGATAATCAGCGGGCCCTCTACTTGCGGGACGACGAGATCGTCCAGACCAATGACAATGCCTTCCTGCGCTGCCGAAAAATGCGGCGAGGCGGGGATTTTCAACCGGTAGCGTTCGGGCAATATCCGGGCAGGATCGACTCCGCCGATTCGCGCTACCGTCTCGCTATCGGTGCCATCCGCGAGTCCCGCCTGCACCGGTTTCCAGTAGCTGGCGTCCAGGGCTGCGGTCAGGGCTGCGGCAAAGACGCTTTTGCCGATGTCGGTATCGGTGCCGGTGATGACAAATGCCCCGCTCATGCCGCTTCCGCCAGTGCCAGCGCTTCTTGCAATGCGGCTGCGAGATTCCGGATATCGTCCTGCGTCACGTTCAGGGTCAGTGAAATGCGCAGACGGGCGGTTCCGGCCGGCACGGTCGGCGGGCGAATGGCGCGGACATCAAATCCCTGGCCCTGGAGCATATTGGCAACGCTCACCGCCAAACGGTCCTCGCCGAGAATGACCGGGAAAATCTGGCTGTCCTGATGGTCGCCGAGCGACAGGCCTTCAAAGCAGCTTCGGGCAAGCGCCATATGCTCGGCCAGACCGGCCTGTAAGGAAGGGGTCTCCGCGACATGGGCGATCGCATGCTGCGCCATATGCGCGGTCAGCGGGCTCGGCGCAGTGGAAAAGATGAATGGGCGGGCGCGGTTGATGAAAAATTCACGCAGGATTTGCGGCATGGTCAATATGCCGCCTTCGCCACCCAGCGCCTTGCCGCAGGTGCGCAATATGATGACATTATCCTGTCTACCGATATCGCCGGATAGACCGATGCCGCCCTCGCCGAAAACGCCCACCGCATGGGCTTCGTCAATCACCAGCATCGCGTCATGCGCATCGGCGATTCTTGCAAGATCGGCCAGCGGCGCCCGGTCGCCATCCATGCTGTACAGGCTTTCCACCGCGATCCAGACGGTACCGGTGCCGCCGGATGCGCGCCACTCCTGAATGGCCTGTTCGAGTGCATTGCAATCATTGTGCGGGAAGGGGGTGAAGGCCGCGCGGCCCAGCTTCATGCCGTCGTGGACGCTGGCGTGGATCAGCTCGTCATAGAGGACGAGATCGCCAGTCTGCGGCAGGGTCGCGAACAAAGCGGTATTGGCGGCAAATCCCGATCCGAAGAACAGGCTGGCTTCGGTGCCATAATGGTCCGCGGCAAAGGCCTCGAGCGCTTCATGTTCGGGATGATTGCCGCCGAGTAGCCGTGACCCGCCCGATCCGTGCGCGATGCCATCGGCAATCGCGGTCTGCGCGACGTCTTTCAGATAGGGGCTGCGGGAGAGTCCGAGATAATCATTCGACGAAAAATCCTTGCCGGCCGGAATCAAGAGTCGCCGCTTGCGCCCCGCCTTGTCGAGCGCGTCCAGCTGGTCGCGATAGGATTTGAACTTTTCCATGATCGTGCCGTTAGCAGTCAGCTGCCCGTCGTGGCCAGAGGCAATGCAAGCTGGCTATCATCGACCTTGTCTATCGCCGTGTTGCGGAATGGTAGCGGGAAGCAGACCGGCTTTTCCTTCAGGCCGATGATCGCCTCTGCCGGTCCGCCGACGCAGGCCTCGATCACCGGGTCCTGCGCCGCCATGCCGCCGGTCAGCGCCCCGAAAGCCGGCATGATCAGATGATGGCGACCTTTGACAAAACAGCGGCGTGAAAGATGACGCCCGCGCGTGGCTATGCGGATTTTCGGGTGATAATGACCCGATATTTCCGGCAACTCGCTACCTGCAGTGGCTTCGTGCCGCAGCGCCAGCCGCTCGCCGATCCATTCGTCGACCACCTTGCCACCCCAGAGGCCGGCAACATCGCGGTCGTGATTGCCGGTGATCCAGATCCACTCCAGCGCGCTGGTCATCTCCGTGAGTCGCCTGGCCGCTTCCGGTTCCAGCCGCGCCTCGCCCTCGCCATCATGATAATTGTCGCCCAGACAGAAGACTCGCGTCGCGCCGGTTTCGCTGACAAGAGCGCCCAGCTCGGCCAGCGTCGCCTGGCTGTCATAGGGCGGCAGCATCTGCCCCTGGCGCGCGTAAAAGCTCGCTTTTTCCAGATGGAGATCCGCCACCAGCAGGGCGTTTTTCGCTGGCCAGTAAAGCGCCGCAGGAGCGACGATAACGAAACGATGATGGGCGAACAGAAGGGGAACCATGGAGCTGCTATGCGATGAACATAAGCGCTATGCAAGCCACCGGGTTGGAATTTCTCGCGCAGCCGCCCTATATGCGCTCCCATGACCGAATCTCCATCCCCCGTAAAAGTCGCCGCGCTCTATCATTTTGCCGTGGTCGACGATCCCGCTGCGCTGCGCCTGCAAGTGTTGGCGCTATGCGAAGAGCATGGCCTCAAAGGCACGATATTGCTGGCCAGCGAAGGCATCAACGGCACCATCGCCGGTGCGCCCGCCGCTATCGATGCGGTGATCGACGGACTGCGATTGCTGCCCCGTTTCGGCGATCTCGAGGTCAAATATTCCGAAGCCAGCGATATCCCGTTCCTGCGGATGAAAGTCCGGCTGAAGAAAGAGATCGTCTCGATGGGCGTCGAGGGTGTCGATGCCGCGACCGAGAAGGGCGCTTATGTCGATCCGGCCGACTGGAACAATCTGATCGCGGATCCGGACACGATCGTCATCGACACGCGCAACGCCTATGAAGTGGCGATCGGAAGCTTTGACGGCGCGATCAATCCCAATACCGAGAGCTTCCGTGACTTCCCGGCCTGGTTCGATGATTTTTCCGAAAAGCTGCGGCAGGACTCGGACAAGGCACCGAAGATCGCGATGTTCTGCACCGGCGGCATCCGCTGCGAAAAGGCGACGGCCTATGTCAAGGCGCAGGGCTTTGATGATGTCCAGCATCTCAAGGGCGGCATCCTGAAATATCTCGAACATGTGCCCGAAGTGGAAAGCCGCTGGCAGGGCGACTGTTTCCTGTTCGACCAGCGCGTCGCTGTCGGCCACGGGCTGGTCGAAGCCGATTATGACCAATGCTATGCCTGCCGGATGCCGCTCAATGCCGCCGACCGCGCCTCGCCCGACTATATCCCCGGCGAAGCCTGCCCGCATTGCATCGACCAGCGCAGTGACGACCAGCGCGCCCGCTATCGCGAACGCCAGCGCCAGGTCGAGAAAGCCGCTGCCGAGGGGCGGCAGCATCTCGGCACCGAATGACCGAATTGCCGGTCCTCTACAGCTTCCGGCGCTGCCCCTATGCGATGCGCGCAAGGATGGCATTGCTGGTCAGCGCAACTCCGGTCCACCTGCGCGAGGTCGTGCTGCGCGACAAGCCCGAAGAGATGATCGCCGCCTCGCCGAAGGCCACGGTTCCGGTGCTGGTGCTGCCCGATGGGCAGGTGATCGACGAAAGCCTGTCGATCATGCACTGGGCGCTGGAACGCAACGACCCGCGCGGCTGGTTGCAGGGAAGCGCTGCCGAATCCGAATTGATCGCGGAGTCCGACGGTCCGTTCAAAAAGGCGCTCGACCGTTACAAATATCCAACCCGCTATGACAATGTCGACCCGCTGGAGCATCGCGCCGACGGACTGGCCTTTCTCGAAAAGCTGGACGGCCTGATTCAGCAATCGGGACAGCTGCTCGGCACGAAGCCCACGCTGGTGGATCACGCCATTTTCCCCTTCGTCCGCCAGTTCGCCAATAATGACCGCGACTGGTTCGATGCATTGCCGCTACCCGCCTTGCAGAAATGGCTGGCCGACCATCTCGCCTCGCCGCTTTTTGCCACCACCATGCAAAAATATCCGCAATGGCAGAGCGGAGACGAGGAGCCGGTTTTCAGAATGGACGCGGTTGGCTAGATCGCTGACAGCATCTTAGCGACTCCGATCGGTTCAATCTGCAAACCCTTATCAGTCGTTGCCCTAATCGACGATCTGCCACTGGGTTCGGAGCTGAAATTTCATTTCATGATTGTGCAGCCAAATTGCTTCCACACTCACTCCAACCCCTCCAGCCGCCGCTTCGCTTCAGCCAGCCCGCTCCGCTTCGGTCCGGTATTAACCGGAATTGTCCGCCCGCTGGTGCCATTGCCCACGGGTGGCGAATAGACCCAGATCGTCCCGCCGCTATCGCTCGCCGCCGATCCGTAGAGTTTTCGCGCCTTGCTGACATCCCGCTCCACGCCGCGGCCCTCTTCGAAGCGGATGCCCAGTTCCAGTTGCGCCTGCTTGCTTCCCCCTTGCGCTTCACTGGCCAGCGCGGTGAGCGGCATATCGGCATAGCTGCGCTTTAAGGCCAGGGCAGGGCGGCGCATTTCCAGTGTGACAAGCTGCAGGGCAATCGTACGACAGGCGGTTCGCTGGCCCGCATCCGGTTCGACAATCCCTTCGCCAACCGGTGCATCAGCCGCCTTGTCCACTGGCTTGCTCGGAATGCATCCCGCCGCCTGCGCCTTATCATACAGCAAATTCTGTGCTCGGAAAAAGGCAGCCTGTTCCGGGGAAAGCGTAAAAGCAGGAGCAGGCTTGCTGATATCAATGCCCATATAGCTGGTTGGTGCCGCACAGCCGGCCAGCATCAAGACCGAGACGCATAGAGAATCGGCATAGCGCCTGTCACGCCGCCAATCTTTCCAATGTTCAACGCTCGACCGCACAAAACTCCTTCATCCCGCCGCCGGGAATATGGCTATAATCTGTGACCCGCTGTGTCAGCTTTTGTGGGTCTGCGACCTTACGGCTTGACGGTACCCGAATAGGTTTGAATTTCAAGGGGGTGGGGCAAGGAGGTGCCAATCAGGCCAGATGGTGTTGGCCGATCGCCCGTTTCGGCATGTCTGCAGTGGGAATTGTCAGAAACAACATTAGCAGCAGCCACGAATTCTCATCCCACAGTGCAAGCGGGAGCCCGACAGTGACCAACCTCGACCCTGCCACCGGGTGTCGCCAACCCGTCAGAAATGGATCTTGCTGTTTAGCGGCTGGTCGACGAATTTCCGGGTGTTCCTGGGGGTTAGGAAGTGGATTCTTCGTCTGGGAAAGTCGATCGCGACCTGATCGAATTTCCGCAGTACGTCCATCCCCATCAGCAGGGTCGGCTTGTCGGCCAGGCCGAAGCGTTCGAATGGTGGCGAATCGGCGAAGGCCACGGACAGGCGCGGGAACCGGGCGCGGCCGATACGAAAATCGCGAACCATGCCAAATTCCACGCCCAGGGTTTCGCCGGTGACCGATATCAGCAGATCGGCATCATCCAGTTCCCTGGCGCGTCTCTGCAACCGTTGCCGCAAGGCCAGATTGCCGATCGACATCTGCGCTCCGGTATCGACGATCACATTGACCTCGATACCGGCAATCGTGGCATCGGTGAAAATCAGCTGGCCGGAACGGCGTTTCGCGGTGACGATGATTTCCCGTGATTTCAGCCGGCCGCGCGTTTCGTCAGCGTCTTCGATGATGATTTGATTGGTGAGAAAATCGAACAAAATGCGCTGGTCCTGCAAACCGTCCAGTCCCAATATGCCATCGGCGCCGATGTGCTGGGCTGCCAGAACCGGTGAAATCAGGCCATCATAGTTTTTCTGTCCCATGGTCAGGCGGGGCACATAGACCATATCGACCATGCTGGTGCCGGCAATGCTCATCAATTCGGCCGGTTCTTCCCCTTCGAGCGCCAGACTGTCGGCAATTTTTCGCGAGATCACGCTCCGTTCGGCACCGGTGTCGATGACGAAGGAAAAGGGTCCCTTGCCCTCGATACTGACCGGAACGGTCATCCGTTTGGCGCGATCCTGATCGATATCGACAATCTCGCCTTCGGGACTGGTCAGGCTGCCGGGCTTCACCGACTGGCCGAGGGGAACGGGATAGGCCATCGTCAGCACCGAGGCCAGAATAGCGGGTGTCATGCTGGTAAAAAGGGCTGACATCGTCTCTCCAATCTGTTCGCGCCGGGCAGCGACAGCTTAGTATCTGCTGTCCGACTTGTCACAGCTATAGCACAATCACAGTCCAGCCCCGACCAGAAATATTCTCAGGCATCTTCCGGCAGCAGAAAGTAGATTTTCCGGTTGGCGAAATCGATCGCCACCCGGTCAAATTTGCGCAGCGCGTCCATGCCGAGAAACAATGCCGGTTTCTTGTCCAGCTTCAGGGCCTTGAACGGAGCGATATCGGCAAAGGCAATCGGGATGATCCCGAAGCGGGCGCGGCCGATCAGCAGCTCTTCCGCGATCCCGTAATCGGCTTCGATCGAACGGCCGGTTACGTCGACAAGCATGGTTTGTTGCAACGCAGAGGATTTCAGGCGTAGCCGTCGTTGCAGCGCCTTGTTGCCGATCGAAAGCTCGCCGCCGGTGTCGATGATCACGCTGGTCCTGACTCCGGCAATCGTCGCATTGGTGAAAATCAGCTGGCCGGAGCGCCGTCTTGCCGTCACCACAATCTCGCGACGCGAGCGGCTTTTCAGTTTCTCGTCCGTGTCCTCGACCGAGATATTCTTGCCGACGAAATCGAACAGGATCCGCTGTCCCTGCAGGCTGTCGAGACCGAGGACGCCGTCCGCGCCGATATTGGTGGAATGGAATGTCGGTGAGATCAAACTGTCATAGCTGCGTTTTCCAACGGTGATGCTGGGCACATAGACGGTCTGCACAACGGTTGTACCGGCCAGCGCGATAATCGTGACCTCATCCTCGATATCAAGCGCCAGCGCGCTAGCGATCTCCCTGGAAAGGATAGTCCGCTGCGAGGCTGTGTCGATAATGAATTCATAGGGACCATCATCCGCAATGGTGACCGACACCGTCATCCGTTCGCGGCGGTCCTGTGCAATCGCAATCTGTTCGGCATCCGGCTGGAGAAACTGCTCGGGCAGAGTATCGGAAATATGGGCTTCGGTTTCCGGCTCGACCGGAAGGGACGCCGCAGGCTGGGCCGCAAATAGCGACGCGCAGACAGGAAGCAGCATTGTCAAACAAGCCATCCGCCGACCCTACGCTATAACGCTCGTCTCTCCAAATCCCGGGAAACGCGCTGGCATTCTAGTCGATTTTCATCGCCTCGTTGATCAGCGATTCCGCCTCGATCAGCAGCGCGTCATCGGTGGCACCTTGCGCAACATGTTCGCGGCCGATCATCACCAGTACCGGCACCGCCAGCGGACTGACCCGTTCCAGCTCGACATGGATTATCGAATCCGCTGCCCGGTCGAGCAGGTCGCCCAGGCGGCCGACATCGGTCATTCGCGCGCGTGCATCGGCCCAGGCCGCCTGCATCAGCAGGTGATCCGGCTCATATTTGCGTAAGACGTCGAAAATCAGGTCGGTGGAGAAGGTAACCTGCTTGCCGGTCTTGCGCTTGCCCGGATGCTGGCGCTCGACCAGACCGCTGATCACCGCCACCTCGCGGAAGGCGCGTTTGAGCAGATGCGATCCCTCGATCCAGTCGAAAAACTCCTCCTCCAATATGTCGGCGCTGAACAAGGGCGCGGGATCGGTGACCGGCTCGACGCTATAGCAGGCCAGCGCATAATCATTGGCGACAAAGCCGACCGGCTTGAGCCCGCGATCCTCCATCCGTCGGGTCAGCAACATGCCGAGCGACTGGTGCGCGTTCCAGCCTTCGAAACTGTAGCAGACCATATAATGCAGCTTCTTGTGCGGAAAGGTCTCGACCAGCAATTGCCCCGGCTCGGGCATCACCGAACGATGGTCCTGCATCTCCAGCCATTCGCGGACATCATCGGGGAAGCGCGCCCATCCCGCGCGGTCGGTCAGAAAGCCGCGTACCCGGTCGGACAAATGGGTGGTCAGCGGAAGTCTCGCGCCGCCATAGCTCGGGATCATCGCTGCTTTTTTCGCCGCACGAACGATGACATCGCTGGCATCCATCTTGATCAGCTCGAGACTGAGGCCGGCGAAGAAAAACGTGTCGCCGACCGACAGCATGGCGGCGAAGCCTTCCTCGACCTTGCCGAGATTGCGGCCGTTCTTGAACCGCACATTCATCATCGCGCTGTCGACGATTATTCCGGCGTTGAGCCGGTGCTGCGCGGCGAATTTCGGATGGGTCAGGCTCCAGACGCCCTTGGCATCGCGGCGCAGTCGCTTGAACTTGTCATAGGCTTTCAGCGCATAGCCGCCGTCGCGGGTGAAGCTCAGCACGCGGTCAAACTGCTCCTTGCTCAGCGCGCTATAGGGCAAGGCGCTTTGCACCTCGTCGAGCAGATCATCTTCCTGAAACGGTCCGGCGCAGGCGCAGCTCATCACATGCTGGGCGAGGACATCGAGACCACCGGCGCGAAACGGTTCGCCGTCGCGGCGGCCTTCGTTGACCGCATCGAGCGCCGCCTGTGCCTCGAGATATTCAAAACGGTTGCCGGGCACCAGCAGCGCCTTCGACGACACATCAAGCCGATGGTTGGCCCGGCCGATCCGTTGCAGCAGCCGCGACGAACCTTTGGGAGCGCCCATCTGGATCACACAGTCGATATCGCCCCAGTCGACCCCGAGATCGAGCGATGCGGTGCAGACCAGCGCCCGCATCATGCCCGACGCCATGGCGTTCTCGACTTTGCGCCGCGCTTCCCTGGACAGGCTGCCGTGGTGGATACCGATCGCGAGATTTCCCTCATTGATGTCCCACAGCTGCTGGAAGGTGAATTCGGCAAGAAAGCGGGTGTTGCAAAAGATTAGCGTCATCCGGTTGCTGCGTATCTGCTCCATCACCTGCGGGATCGCATAGGTGCCGGCATGACCCGACCACGGCACGCGCACCGGATCGCCCTCGGGCGTCTCCGGCAACATGATCGAGAGATCGGCGGGCGCGCCTTCTGCGCCCAGCACATGGGTCACCGTGTCAATATCGCCATAAGGCGCGAGCCAGGCGCGGAAATCATCCGGCTCGGCAACCGTGGCGGACAAGGCGACCCGCTGCATTGCCGGGGCGATTGTCTGCAGCCGCGCCAGCGACAGAGCGAGCAGATCGCCGCGCTTGCCGGTGGCAAAGGCGTGCACCTCGTCAATCACCACGCGCCTGAGTCCGGCGAACAGGGCGAAGCTTTCCTTCTGGCTGAGCAGCAGGTTGAGCGACTCCGGCGTGGTCAGCAATATCTGTGGTGGCTTGACCCGCTGGCGCGCCTTGCGACCCGCCGGCGTATCACCGCTGCGCGTTTCGACGGTGATCGGCAGGCCCATTTCCTCGATCGGCGTCAACAGGTTGCGCTGCACATCGACGGCCAGCGCCTTGAGCGGCGAGATATAGAGCGTGTGGAGATCGCTCCGTTCGCCCTGAGCTTGTCGAAGGGCCGTTTGCGTCAGACCAGATGCTTTGACAGGCTCAGCACGAACGGGTTTCTCGGCCGCCTGTTCCACAAGCTCCACCAGCGTTGGCAAAAACCCGGCCAGTGTCTTGCCCGCTCCGGTCGGCGCCGTCAGCAACGCGTGACGCCCGGCCCGGGCCGCCGCAAGCATCTCCAGCTGATGCCGTCGAACGCTCCAGCCGCGCTCGGCGAACCAGTCGCTCAGGATCGACGGAATTTTATCATCGGCCATTGCGCTGATCCTGCTCCGTCTTGCCTTTATCCCTGCGCATGCGCGCTCGTCCTATAGTATAGATAGTGCGGATAATACGACTGGCAATGACGTCTGATCCTTGCCCGCTCCGGAATATTCCCGTATCTGCCGGACAGAGCAGGTTTCACGCGGCCGCGATAGCTGGCCCAACAAGAGCGCCGAAGATGGACAACCGATCAACATCGAACAACCGCATCGAATGGGGATTCATGATCACCCTTCTGGTGATCGTCTCGCTGGCATTCGCGGTGCTGATCGAGCCGTTTTTCGGCGCTGTCGTCTGGGGTGTTGTCGTCGCGGTATTGTTCCGGCCGGTCTACGACCGCCTGCTCGGTTATTTGCCGGGCCGGGTCAATCTGGTCGCGGCGATCACGCTGATCCTCATTCTCCTGCTGGTCATCGTTCCGGCGATCCTGCTCGGCATGGCCCTGGCGCAGGAGGCGGCGACCATCTATCTGCGGATTCAGGACGGGGAAATCGATTTCGGTGCTGTCTTTGCGGCGTTTGAAAATTCCTTGCCGCAATGGCTGCAGAATCAGCTCGCCGCTTATGGCTATGGCGATTTTGCCAGCATCCGGGCAGAGATCGAACAGTCGATTTCCGCCATTCTCGAATTTCTGGTGACGCAGCTGCTCAGCGTTGGCCAAGGCGCGTTCCAGTTCATGCTCGGCCTCGGTGTCATGCTTTACCTGACCTTCTTTCTGCTGCGCGACGGACGCGCGCTGAGCGACCGGATCGAACAGATGGTGCCGCTCGGCGAAGAAAAGCGGCGGATTCTCATGGAAAAATTCCTGGTGGTCATCCGCGCGACGATCAAGGGCAGCCTGATCATCGCGATCATCCAGGGCAGTCTCGGCGGCCTCGTATTCTGGGCACTCGATATCCGGGGCGCATTGTTATGGGCGGTGTTGATGGGCATATTCTCGCTGATTCCGGCGATTGGTACGGGCTTTGTCTGGGCCCCGGTCGCGCTTTATCTGTTCATTACCGGAGACGTGTGGCAGGCTATCGTGCTGGTTATCTGCGGCATATTCGTGATCAGCATGGTCGACAATCTCGTCCGACCGACTCTGGTCGGCAGGGACACGCGGATGCCCGATTATGTCGTGCTGATCTCGACGCTCGGTGGTCTGCAGCTGTTCGGCATCAACGGTATCGTTATCGGCCCGCTGGTAGCCGCGCTGTTCATCGCGATCTGGAGCATTTTCTCCGATATGCAACAGGGTCAGGTGGAGCAGGAAAAAGCTAGCGAATAGTCGCGTAGCGATCCGCTTCGTCTGCCATCATGATCATCGAGCGCGCGTGGCGCAGGGCTACCGCGCCATGATCGCGGCCATAACCGCCACCGAGCGCGCTCGCCACCGGTATGCCACGGTTGCGGGCCATGCGGATGACCATGCGGTCGCGCTGTTCCAGTCCCGCAT
Organism: uncultured Sphingorhabdus sp.; assembly: GCA_963974765.1. GTDB lineage: Bacteria > Pseudomonadota > Alphaproteobacteria > Sphingomonadales > Sphingomonadaceae > Parasphingorhabdus. Next base: position 517,321 of record CAXBEI010000001.1, on the reverse strand, counting down.
CGGTGAGCGCCAGCCGGCCCAGCCGGTCATCGGCATGCGGATCCACGCCTGCCTGATAGAGCAGCATGTCGGGTGCAAAGCTCTCGAGAATCTCCTGTAGAGTCACATCCAGTATCGCGAGATAGGCCTCATCTTCCACCGCATCGGGCAGCGCAATATCGCGGCTGGAGCATGCCTTGCGGGTGGGGAAGTTGCGTTCGCTGTGGATCGACAGAGTGAAAACATCTTCGCGGCCACACAGTAACATAGCGGTGCCGTCGCCCTGATGGACGTCGAGATCAACGATCAGAACCTTGCGTGCGTCGCCTTCCGCCAAGAGCCGGTTGGCGGCGATTGCGAGATCGTTGAACACGCAATAGCCGGCGCCGGTGTTGGCTAGGGCATGATGGCTGCCCCCGGCGCTGTTCGCCGCATAGCCATGTTTCAGCGCAAGCTGTGCAGCCAGCCAGGTGCCGCCCGATGTATATTGCACTCGGCTGGCAATATCCGCCGATACCGGAAATCCGATCCGGCGTTCTATTTCACGTGGAACACTCGCGGTCAGCACTTGCTCGACATAGTCCGGGTCATGAACCGCCTCGATCCACGCGCGCTCCATCAGCGGGGGCCGATGGGCCTGATGCCGCGGCGCATGGGCGCGGATGGCCTCCATCACCAGCTGATATTTATCAAAGACAAAGCTGCCGCTTGCCGGGCGCGGCGCTACATAATCGGGATGGTGGACGATATGGAGCATGGATGGATTAGCGCGCCCTCGGCAGATGATAGGACAGGGCCATGGAGAGACAATGTTTGACGGCATCGACGGGCAGTTCCTCTTTGCTGTCAAACACCACAGCGCGATTGCCGTCAAATGTCAGTTCGTCATCATATAGCTGCCGGTAGCGTTCGACCAGATCGGTCTGGCAATGCACATAAAGCGCATATTTGTCGGGCGATTTCTTGTGGCGATTGATCCGGACCGTGGTGCCGGACCCGGTGGCCGACGTCAGAAATGCAGGCTCCCCCCATTTGGTCGTCTCTTCAAGCGGACCGATGGCCGGATTGTCGCTCGCAGTTTCCAGAATCAGCTGGCGGAGCTGAACCAACCTCTCGGCCAGCTGTTCCGGAAGGTCTTCCCAGGCGGAGCGCGTGGGTTCGGGAATTTCGTCTGTCATCCCGACCCATTATCAGCCGCCCGGGCTTTTTGTCACGCGCCTCGTATCAACCGCCCCGGCCGCGCGCCTGTCGACTGGTCGAAGCGCCGGATAATCTCGCCCGACACGATCGTCGCATCATAGCCGGTTGCGCGCTGGTGCAGGCGCTGCCCGCCCGCCGGCAGATCCTTTACGATTTCGGGAAGGTGCAATTGCAGATTATCGAGATCGATCACGTTGATATCCGCCTTTGCGCCGGTCTTCAGCAGGCCGCGCTGGTCCAGTCCGACCGCTTTGGCGGCCTTGTGCGACAGCATATGCACCGCCTCGGCCAGTTCAAAGCTTTGCGCTCCCGGATTGCGGACATATTGGGTGAGCAAATAGGTCGAGTAGCTGGCGTCGCAAATCGCGCCATAATGGGCACCGCCGTCACCCAGACCGGGAATACAATGCGGATGGCTCAGCATTTCGTGAGCGCTGGCCAGTGTGCCATTCTCGTAATTGCCCAGTGCGGCGAGGAACAGACCCTTGCCGTCGGTGTCGAGCAACCGGTCATAGGCAATCTCCTGCGGCGTGCAGCCTTTGGCTGCGGCCTGTCCGGCCATGCTCATTTCCTTCGGCGGTGCGTAATCGGGTGGATTGTCGAGCGGGAACAGCCAGTTCCAGTCGCGGGCCAGCGCGTTGAACGGATGGCCGGGCTCAAACTCCTCGCTCAGCAAGGCTTTGCGCAGTTCGGGGTCGCGCATCGCCGCAACCTGCTGTTCTACGGACAGGTCGGCAATCCTGGCCCAGCTCGGGCAGAGAATGAAAGGATGTACGGTCAGTTCCAGTCCGGCAATCAGACCAATCGGGCGCGGCATGATCTGGGCCGTCGCTTTGCCGCCGGAGGCGTGGGTGCGGTCGATCATATCCAGCACCTTGCGCCAGCGCGGCGGGCCGTCATTGCCGGACGCCAGCGTGAAGGTCGCGGGCCGGCCGGAGCTTTCGACCACTCGCTCGATCACCTGATATTCCTTGTCCCAGCCGACAAAGGCGTCGAGCACCACCTGGAAGGTGCCGGTGCCTGCATCCTTCATGCCGCCACAAATGGCCTCCAGCTCGGCCACATCGGCCTCGAATGTCGGGATAGAGCCGCCATCGGCGGTCTTGTGAATCGACAGCCGCGATGTCGCGAAACCGATCGCGCCGGCTTCCATCGCTTCCCGCGCCAATCTGCGCATCATCGCCAGATCATCATCATTGGCCGGTTCGCGAGACGCACCGCGCGCGCCCATGGCATAAACGCGCAAGGGGGAGTGCGGCAGATAGGCAGCGATATCGATATCGCGCTTTCCCTTGTCGACAACGTCGAGATATTCCGGGAATGTCTCCCAGTTCCATGGCAGGCCATCGGACATCACCACGCCGGGAATATCCTCGACGCCTTCCATCACGTTGATCAGCATATCGTGATCTTCCTTGCGGCAGGGCGCGAAGCCGACGCCGCAATTGCCCATGATCGCGGTGGTCACGCCGTGCGAGGAGGAGGGGCTGAGCTCTTCTGCCCAGATACACTGGCCGTCATAATGGGTGTGTACGTCTATAAAGCCGGGGGTGACGATCTTGCCGCTGGCATCAATTTCCTCGCGGCCTTGGCGGGACACCTGTCCGATCGCCGCTATCTTGCCGTCGCTGACCGCGATGTCCCCGTCGACAAGAGCACCGCCGCTGCCGTCGGCGATGGTGCCGCCGCGAATTACCAGATCATATATTTCTGTCATATTTTGTCTCACCCTCTCACAAGTTGAACGATGCCACCGATCAAGGTGCCAAGTACGAAAATATAGATGGGCGGCATGCTGGCGTAGAGCCATCGCAGCCGTTTTTCCGGTGCCTTGTGATAGCCCAGAGCATAGCCGACCCGCATGAATGGCCAGATCAGTCCGATAGCGGCGGCCCAATAAGGACTGACGACATAAGCGAAGAGCCAGAGACCGGGCAGGAATAGCACCAGATGCTCCAATGTGTTCTGATGCGCCCGGACATGGCGTTCATATTCCGGCGGGCCGCTATGCGATGGCGGTATGATCTGGAAACGGCCGCGTGCCAGTCCTGCCATCAGCAGCGTAAAATAATAAGCGAGCAGAGCCAGTGCGCAGACAATCGCCACATAAATATACGGGTCCATGATCCGCAAATCCCCATCCCTTTTTCAGACTGTCCTGAACGAATGGATCGGACCTGACCATAGTGCATTTCGATAAGAAATGGATTGGGGGCTGAATTCGGGAGGCGATGGTTGGGCTATTTGCGCCTGCCTGTTCGGCCCTTCCATCTGCCGCGCCGCTTATAGGTGAACAGTGAAACCCAAATATTGGGAATAATCCCCACTAGTCGGCATCGCGCAAATATGACTCATGAGCGATAAAGGCATAAACCATTGAAATATAATCAAATACTGAAACTGGCACGCCCCATGCAGAGCTGTTGTTATCTTCGCTACAACAACCGCGAAGCACCAGTTTAGGCACAAAGGAACGATAAAATGACCAACGTAAATATCCAGAACCAGGTAGCCGCCGCTTTTGCCGCTCTTTTCTCCGCAGCCGTATTGGTTGTCGCCAGTGTCGGCCCGGCTGTGCAAAATTCCGCTGCCCTGATCGCATAACGCCCACCAGTAGGAAGGAAAATATCATGCCCCGCTTCACTTTACGTCAGGAAATCGCCGCCGGTTTCGCCGCCATGTTCTGCTCGGCAATATTGGTGATCTCTGCGGTCGGTCCGGGAACCAACGGCGCGACCTTCATTTGATGCCAATCGACCGGAGCGTATCTGCCAACCGGCAGCCGGGGACTAATGCCCCGCCTGCTCGCCGCGCTCCAGACCCGATAGTGCCAGCTGCTCGTCAATCTGCGCCATCAGCCGGTCGAGGCCTTCTTCCGACTTCGCTTCGGCCCTTGCTACCAGAACATCCTGCGTGTTGCTGGCGCGCAATAGCCACCAGCCATCTTCGGTGTTCACCCGGGCGCCATCAATATCATTCACGTCCGCGCCACTGGCCGACAGCCGCGCCAACACTTCGTCGATCACCGGGAACTTGCGGCTTTCATCGACCTGAAAGCGCATTTCCGGCGTGTTGATCATATCTGTCATGTCGCTGTGCAACTGGGTCACGCTCTTGCCGATATTGGTCGCCGCCTGGATCAGGCGAATCGCGGCATAAGGCGCGTCATCGAAACCGTAATAATCATGTTTGAAAAACACATGGCCGCTCATTTCGCCGGCGAGCGGCGATCCGGTTTCCTTCATCTTCGACTTGATCAGGCTATGGCCGGTCTTCCACATCAGCGGTTTGCCGCCCAGTTCCGCGATCCGGTCATATAAGGCCTGGGACGCTTTGACGTCGGCGATGATCGTGCTGCCGGGTTCGCTCTTCAGCACATCCTCTGCATAGATTTGCAGCAGCTGGTCACCCCAGATTACCCGGCCTTCACCGTCAATCGCGCCGATGCGGTCACCGTCGCCGTCAAAGGCCACGCCGAAATCGAGACTCTTCTCGGCAACCAGCGCCTTCAGATCCGCGAGATTCTTTTCCTCGGTCGGGTCGGGATGATGATTCGGGAAGGACCCGTCGACATCGGTGTAGAGAAGATGATGCTCCCCTGCGCCGCGCTCGGTAAGTAGCTTGGTCAATTTTTCGATAACCGGTCCCGCCGCGCCGTTGCCGCAATCCCATCCGACCTTGAAAGCATCACCGGTAAAATTCTTCAGCAGGCGTTCGACATATTCATCTTCAATATCGGTCCGCTCGAGCGTGCCCGTTCCGCTATCCCAGTCTCCACTGGCTGCCATCGTGCCCAGTCCCAAAATGTCGGCGCCGAAAAACGGGCGGCCCTGAAACACCATTTTGAAGCCGTTATAATTGGCGGGATTGTGACTTCCGGTAATCATTATGCCGCCCTGGACCGTTTTTAGTACAGATTCGGCATAATAGAGCATCGGAGTGGGGCCCATTCCGACAGAAATGGCATTGATTCCGGCATCGTTGAGACCCCGGACAAGCGCCTCCTCGAGCATCGGCGAGCTCTCGCGTCCATCAAATCCGGTAGCCACCGCAGTGCCCCCTTCGCGCGCGATAAGCGTCCCGAAACCCCGGCCAATGGCATAGGCATCCTCCGCTCCCAGCGTCTCTCCGATGATGCCGCGAATGTCATATTCGCGCAGGGAAGTGGAATGGAACTGGTGGGATGTCGGAGCGTTCATGGTCATCGCCTTGGCTGGTTGGACTGGCCTTTGTTTCTAAGGCGCAGGTTCCTGAAAATCCAGCATTACTGTCAAAATGTGACGGGAGGGCTATGGGCGCGAAGATGCTTCCAATTCTTCCAGCAACAGGTCGCGCGCCCGGTTGATCATTTTCGCGAGCTGCTCGTCGCCGCCATTGTCGGGATGATGTTCCGCCAGCCTTTGCTTCCAGGCGGCATTGATCTCGATAAAGCCGGCATCGTCGCTCACGCCCAATAAGGATCGCGCCCGGTCCAGTTCGAAATTGCGCGGTTTGCGCTTCGGTTCCTCGACACTGCGCGCCGGTATCAATATGCGCCAGCCGCTCAGAAAGGCCGCGCCGGCGAGCATCGCCCCGCCCATGATCCAGCTACCGCCGCGCAGGAAATTCGCGCCCAATAGAGCGACGACCAGCGCCAGCCACTGGTTGGTGGTCATCGTCTTCGCCTTGCCTGACAATATCAGCCAGGCGAGAATCGCGCCGCCAAAGATGAGCAGCGGCATCATCAATCAGGCGACCAGCTTGGGTTTCGTCGCGGCGGGAGCGGCGCCGTCGGCCATCTGTTCTGCGGTCTGCGGCAGCGCCAGATGCTTGATCAATTCGCGCAATTCCTGACGCGCCGCCAGATGGCTGGTGGCAAGCCGGCCGAGATGCTTCTTGTCGAGCATCGTCAGCCCGGCCGGGAAAAGCTCGCGATAGATCACGCGCTCGCTGAGCCCTGGAATGATACGAAAGCCGACACGCTGCGAGAGTTCGGCCAGAGCGGCGACTATCCGCTTCATATTATGCGCTTCGACATATTGGGTACGGTTCCGCAACAACACCCAGTCGATCGTCGTGCCGTCCGCCTTGGCCCGCGCCTTGCGCGCATCCCAGATCAGTTCGGCGTAAAAACTCAGTTTCCGGACCTTGTAGGTCTCCGGATCAACTTGTCCGATCAGGTCGAAATCGACGAAGCTGTCATTGATCGGCGTGACCAATGTATTCGCTCTGGTAGCGACAAAGCGGGCGAATTTGTCATCCCGACCCGGTGTGTCGAACAGCAGGAAATCCACATTGTCGGACATTTGTGCCATCAGCTGCTCGAGCCGGGCAAGATTGTCGTCTTCGAACACTTCATAATATGGCTGCGGAATATCAATGTTCAGTCGCTTCATCGTCGCGTCGCGATTTTCCAGATAGCGATAGGAAGTCCGCTGGCGCGGATCGAGATCGATGATTCCGACCTTGTGACCCTGATAGGCCAGGGCAACCGCGACATGGACCGCGGTGGTCGACTTGCCGGTCCCGCCTTTCTCGTTGGCGAAGACAATATGATACGCACTGCTGGTCACGTTTTGGTCAATATCCCTGTTCTTGGCCCTTGCGAAGGACGATGCACCGTCCCATAGCTTACACGAGCTTTACAGAAAAATCTAAACGCAAAGAGTGATGCATGCAAATTGTTCGACAGCTTGACCCGCTGCGGGACGCTTTGGCGGCGTTTCGCCAAACTGGAGCCAAAATCGGGCTGGTTCCGACCATGGGGGCGCTGCACGCGGGGCATATGCGGCTGGTGGAAGTGGCGATGGCACAATGCGACACAGTGGTGGCATCGATCTTCGTCAATCCAACCCAGTTTGGGGAGGGAGAGGATCTTGATGCCTATCCGCGGCAGGAAGCCGCCGATGCTGCGTTGCTAGAAGCGGCGGGCATCAAATTGCTATGGGCCCCTACCGCCGATCAGGTCTATCCGGATGGCTATGCCACCAATGTCAGCGTCAGCGGGATCAGCGACGGGCTGTGCGGCGCTGCTCGCCCGGGCCATTTTGACGGTGTCGCCACGGTGGTGGCGAAATTGTTCAACCAGGTCCGCCCCGACGCCGCCTATTTTGGTGAAAAAGACTATCAGCAGCTTGCGGTCATCCGCCGGATGGCACGCGATCTGGATTTCACCCATGATATAGTTGGTGTGCCGACGGTCCGTGACCGGGACGGCCTGGCCCTGTCCTCGCGCAATGCCTATTTGACAGAAGAGCAAAGGGCCAATGCCGTTGCGCTCCCCGATGCAATGCGGGAAGCGGCCAATGCGATCGCGGCCGGCGGTAATATTGCCGATATACTGGAGGCCGCCAAAGCAAATATACTGGGCTCCGGCTTTCACAAAATCGATTATCTCGAGCTTCGCGATGCCAATAGGCTGGCGGTTCTCGATATTTTTGCAAAACCGGCCCGACTTTTTGCCGCCGCCCGTATCGGCAGTACCCGATTGATCGACAACATCCCTGTTTCCTAAGGTTACAGCGCTCTTTTGTTAACCAAATAAATTGGAAAAAACAGCTGATTTCGTGGGGTTTTGAAGCTGCCAAACCGAGTTTCTGCTATTCGCGTTAACCATTTCTTTAGGACATTGCGTTGAAAGTCGGCCTGTCGCCAAGAAATGCGGCAACAGGAACAGGGACTGACAATATGGGCAACAGCATGAAAAGCGCCGCCTTTCTAATCGAAAGCCGCCTCGCCGAGGCATCGCATGGCAGCAGTAATGCATATTTTGATCTGGGTGTGGTCTATTCCACCGGATCAGATGGCGTCGAGGTAGATCTGATCGAAGCGCATAAATGGTTTAATCTGGCAGCATTGTCCGGACACGACGAAAGCAAGATGTGCCGCGCAGAAATATCGCTAGATATGACTGCGCGCGAAATTGCCGAAGCACAGCGGGAAGCGCGCAGCTGGCTGCAGGAAACTTCGCGCCGGGCGGCCTGAATCTAATCCGTTTTTAAACTATCCGGTTTTTTTGAACGGCCCCATATCGGCCAGAAATTCGATATCGGCAGCAACCGCCTGCCGCTCGCGTTCGAGATAATCGGCAATCGCCGAGCGGAATCCGGGATCGACGATATAATGGGCTGACCATGTCGGCACCGGCTGATAGCCTCGCGCCAGCTTGTGGCTGCCTTGTGCTCCGGCCTCGACTGTCTTCAATCCGCGCGCGATGGCGGCATCGATCGCCTGATAATAGCAAATCTCGAAATGCAGAAACGGGATATTGCGCGTGCAGCCCCAATAGCGCCCGTAAAGCGTTTCTTCGCCAATAACATTGAGCGCGCCCGCGACAGGGACGCCGTCCTGCATGGCAAATATCAGCAGCAGCTTGTCGCCCATTTTCCGGTGCAAAAGATCAAAAGCATCGCGGGTCAGATAGGGCTGTCCCCATTTGCGCATTCCGGTATCCTGATAAAATTCCCAGAAATAGTCCCAATGATGCGGCTCGATTTCATCTCCCGATAGATGAACAATGTCCACCTCCTCCCGAGCCTTGGCCCGTTCCCGGCGGATCGCCTTGCGTTTCCGGGAAGACAAGGCGGCGAGGAAATCATCGAAGTTTTCATAGCCGTCGTTGCGCCAGTGGAACTGGCTGTCGGTGCGGATCATCCAGCCCGCTGCGCGAAAATTGTCGAGCTGGTCCTCATCGACAAATGTCGCGTGCACCGACGAGATTCCGTTATTCTCCGCCAGTTGCTCGGCCGCTCGCAACAGCGGTACAGCGAGGGATTCGTCGCGCAACAGCAGGCGTGGGCCAGGCACCGGTGAAAATGGCGCGGCGATCTGGATTTTGGGATAATATTGGCCACCGGCATGTTCATAGGCATGGGCCCATTGCTGGTCGAAAATATACTCGCCCTGACTGTGCGACTTTAGATAGCTGGGCAGGCAGGCCGCGATTTCACCCGCCTCATCTTCTATGATGATCGGCAGGGATTTCCAGCCGGTACCCGGGCCAACGCTACCCGATTCTTCCATCGCAGACAGAAAGGCGTGGGAGACAAACGGATTGGCCGACCCCGCACAGCTATCCCACTGGTCCGCCGGCAGGCTGGCGATATCATCGGCAACGCGCGCAAGAATTTCATTAGGGGCAGCTGAGGAATCGGACATCAGGGTCAATGCTATCAGTTCTCCGGCATCTCATAAACCGGTTCGTCGGCATATAGTGACGCGATCTCCTCCTGTTCGGCAGAGCGTACGGTCCAGGTGACAATTGGCAGGCCGCGCGCGCGTTGCGCAGCGGCAAAGCGGGACGGCAGGTCGCGGATATCATAGGCGAGAAAATCCGGCCTAGCTGTCCAGAGATTGCGGTGGCGGGCAATCCGCCCGCGCCAGTTCTTGCTGCCCTCTTCCGTGACCACCAGCCCGCGGACGATATGGTCGGCATTCTTGCGAAACCAGGCGCTAACCAGCGGATTGAAGGACATGACAGCCGCCTTGCCACCATAGCCTTCCAGAGCGCGGCGAACCGACAGGCAAAGCGGACCAACCCTCAGATTACGCGACTTGATTTCGATCATAATCGGCACTTGGCCAGCGACTTGCGCCAATATTTCCCTTAAACGCGGAATTTTGCCGTGGCCGCCGTTCAGTTCGATCCGATCAATATCTTCGGACCGCAATTTTCCTATTGGCCCCGTTCGATCCGTCAACCGGTCCAGATCATAGTCATGAAAGACAAAGGCGCGGCCATCTTCCGCTGCCTGGACATCGCACTCGATTCCGTGGCCCAGTTTGATCGCGGCGGCGAAGGCAGCGGGGCTGTTTTCCAGCACGCCATTGCCGTGCAGCCCGCGATGCGCATAGGGCTGGCCTTTCAGAAATGCTACGCGGCCGGGCGCCGGAGCGGGCGCGAGCGCATTGTCGAGCAGCGTTCCGATCACTCGGGTTTCAGGGCGATGATGGCGTCAACCTCCACCGCAACGCCGAGCGGCAGGGCCGCAACGCCGACTGCGCTTCTGGCATGCAGTCCCGCAGCACCAAAAATCACTTCGATCATGTCGGAGCAGCCATTGGCAACCTTGGGATGGTCGATATAGTCTGCCGTGCTGTTGACGAAAACGCCGAGTTTGACAATCCGGTCGACCCGGTCGAGCGATCCTGTCGCCTTCTTGATCTGCGCCGCGATCATCAGCGCACAGGCTTTGGCGGCCTGTTGCCCGTCTTCCAGTGACATATTGTCACCAAGCCGTCCGGTAATCAGCTTGCCATCCTGCATCGACACCTGGCCGCTGATATGGAGCATGCCATTCGCTTCGACGGCGGGAACATAAGAGGCAACCGGGGCTGCCGGTGTCGGCAATTCAATGCCCTTCGCTGTCAGGGCTTTCTCAATATTGTCGGTCATAAAGCAAAACTCTCACGCATGGTTGGCAGGGTCAAGCTCTTGCGATGGCAGGTCCATCGCCGGAGCCGGTGCGGCATTGTCGAACTTATCCGAGATCCAGGCCGTCGCCTCGTTCCAAAGATCAATGCGGGCATGGGCGGCGGGATTGGTCTTGATATGTTTCGCCATGATCGGTTCCCCAACCATCTGCAGGCGCCAGACGTCGGGCGCATGTTTGGCGACGCTGCCATGCTGATGGCCGAGATCATCGACAAAGACCGTAACACTGGGCTCATATTCGGCGAGAATAGCGGCCAATAGTTCGCCCTTGCCGCCCTGATTGGTGTAGACGGGGAAATCGATGCCGACGGCCTTCAACTGCTCGGCGCGGGCTTCGCGGCGATCGTCCAGCAGGTTGGTCAATATCACAACATCGGCAATTTCACCGAGTTTGTTGATCGACTGTACAGCGTCTTCGATAGCGCCCTGGCGATGCATTTCATTATCGAAAAATTCCTTCAGCATTGGCCAGATCTGTTCGGGGAGAACCTGGGTGCCGTCATGTTTGTGGCGCAGGGCGTTTGCAAAATCGCTACCGTTTTCGAGGTCGAAATGGATGTGCTTGTCGCTATCCAGCCATTGCTGGAAGGGCACCACCATATGCAGCAAGACTTCGTCGCAGTCGCTGATCAGAAGCGGCTTTTTACTCATAAAATTCTCCGGGAGAGTTTAAATGCTGCGCTGCGGCAGCCAATTTCGCAGGGGCAACGCCGATGGCCTCTGCACAAGCGACCAGATCGGGTTCGTGATTGGCGAGAAAGCCAAGCAGGGACGCCAGCATTGTCGGATCTTCAAGGCCTGATCGCAGTTCGCGGGGATCCAGACCGGTCAACGCCAGCAGACGCTCAGCGCGATCCTGATCCTGCAGCACCCATCCGAGCGCCTGCAGGGCGATGATTTCGCTATCTGGGATTTCGCTATCCGGCCCGAGATTGGGATTTGTTTCCATTGCCGCTTTCGCCTAATGGTTCGGCAGCAAGTTTGAAAGGGCAAATCCGGTAGTGGCAAAAAGAGTATTGGTGGTTGAGGACAATGAATTGAACCTCAAGCTATTCTGCGATCTGCTGCGGGCTCATGGTTTTGTCGTCGAACCGGTCAGCGACGGTCGGGAAGTGCTCGAAAAAGCGCGGAGCTTCGTGCCCAATCTTATAGTGATGGATATCCAGCTGCCGCATGTCAGCGGTCTGGAACTGATCGAGCAGATCAAGAAAGATGGTCAACTCAAGATCATACCGATCATGGCCGTGACCGCTTATGCCGGCAAGGGTGACGAAGACCGGATATTGAGTGCCGGAGCAGAGGCTTATGTCTCAAAGCCGATATCGGTCGCGAAATTCATCGAATCGGTACAGAAGGTTCTGCACCGCTAAAGCTAAGCCAAAAGCTGCTTATTTGATTTTGGCTTCTTTGAATTCGACATGCTTGCGCACAACCGGATCATATTTGCGCTGCACCATTTTCTCGGTGAGATTCCGCGGGTTCTTGCGGGTCACATAGAAAAAGCCTGTGTCCGCCGTGCTGACGAGTTTGATCTTTACATTGGCTGGTTTCGCCATGGTGCATTCCTTAAGGCAGAAGCTGAAATAAAAACAGCGACGCTATCCGGCGCCGCATTCGTTCCCCGCGCTAATGGTGAAAAGCCCGATGAATGTCAAGAAAAAGCCTTCGTAGCTCCGAAGGCGGCAAATGCTGTTTCGTTTACCACTATTTAACCATGTTTTTGCATGGTCACGGGGAAACAGGGACAGTTGCGATGAATCAGGATCAGAATCTATTTGTGCAGGCCGAAATGCTGAACTTGCTTGATGATCTGCCGGCAGAATTGGCGGTTCATCATCCGCTGCAATTTCTTATGCATCTGGACCATGTCCGGCAAAAAGCGATGCAGCACAGACTATTGGCGCTCCGCGACCTCAGCTGTGCGCTGGAAAGTGCATTGCAACCAGCCATGCAGAATGGCGGTGCCAGAACCATCGCGCGCTCTTATCTAGAAGCGATGCGTGCGACGCTCGACATTGAAGAGATGAACCCGGCGATGACCGAGGCGCTGATGGCCAATGTCGCGCTTCGTCTCGGCGGACAGGCTTAGCGACGGGGATAGTGGATGCGTTCCTAACTTCGCTTTTTGCCTTGGCCGTCGCTGAATTTGGCGACCGGCCACAGATATTATGTGCCGCTTTGGCAATCAGATATGGCCGTGTGTCCCCGATCATCCTGGGCCTCGGTCTCGCCACTCTCTGCAATTGCGTGGTTTCGGCCATCGCCGGCGCAGCGGTTCACCAGTGGATCAGCGAAGATGCGCTGCAGCTTTTCTATGCCTTGTCACTGATATTTGCCGGCTTTGGCATGGTGGCATGGCGCCGTCCGGTCGACTTGCTGGAAAAATGGAAGTTCGGGCCGTTCTGGACTTCGTTTCTCGGCCTTTTCATTCTGCAACTGGGCGACAAGGGACAATTTGTTCTGATGGCCACCGCCGCGCGAACCGACATGGCGGCTTTTGCAGCAGCCGGAGGATGGATCGGGGTGATGATTGCCTGCGTGCCCGCCATATTGTTCCACCGGCAATTGGCCGAGCATGTCCCGATGGCACCCGTCCGCTATGCAGGCGGCGTCGGCTTTCTTATAGTCGGCGCGATTCTGGCACTTGGCGCATGGGGCATATTCTGACGCCGTTCCGGCAATGCTGTTCGGATTGCTAGATCGATATTATCAATCTTAGATAGCAAAACTTCCGGTTATATCGGGCCGTCAATATATTCTAATCTCCTTTTCATAGACTGATGAATCCGAAAAGGAGAATGATTATGACCACAGGCGACAATGCAAAAAAGGCGGTAGCCGAAGCGCTGAACGGAATATTGGCGGACAGTTTTGCTCTCTATCTCAAGACCAAAAACTTCCACTGGCACGTTTCCGGTCCGCATTTCCGCGACTATCACCTTATGTTCGACGAGCATGCGGCACAGATACTCGGCACTACAGACCTGATTGCCGAACGTGTTCGTAAAAACGGACATCGTACGCTTACCTCCATCGGCGATATCGCCAAGCGGCAGACTATTGCCGACAATGACGATGCCAAGGTTGCGGCGGCGGATATGCTGGATGAATTGCGTTCGGATAATCTGAAGCTTGTCGAAACGCTCCGCGAAGCCAAGGAACTGGCGGGAGAGGCCGGTGACAATGCTACCGACGGCCTGCTCGACGACTGGACCGACCAGGCCGAAGAACGCGCTTGGTTTCTGCTCGAGATCGCGCAGAAAGATTAAGCAAAAGCAGCTATTATCTGCCTACCCGAACAGATAACGCCAGTTAAACCACATTTCCGCCGCTTGCTTACTTATGTAAACAGGCGGCGGAAGTTTTTCTGGCCAATATCGGAACATTTCTGTTGCGGAATCATCACAGATGTAACCAAAATTTGGATTTTCGTCTCAAGAAAACCCCATAAATTCAACGTTTTGTCAATTGGCGCCAAAAATTTTGCAAATTTCGCTTTGATTCATATGGCGAAAACAAGCACAGTAATGGCAGGGGTCTATTCTGACTAAATATTGCAAGGGGCATTCTTCGATGAACAGGAATTTCGGACATTCAAGCAGATCGGTACTTTTGCGGACTGCTGCAGCGGGGGTGATTGCCACGCTCGCACTCGCAACACCGGCACAGGCCATTGTGCCGAATGACAATTACACGCCGGCAGATATCAGCGACCCGGCAGATAGCGTGAACGGCGTTGGCCAGTTTTTTCGCAATGACGGTTTTGTCTGCACCGGTACGCTGATTAACCCACGGACCGTTCTGTTCGCGGCGCACTGTGTGAATGACCTGCCGGAAAGCGCCTATGATACCAATGGTGCGATCCAGTCCGCTTTCTCGTTTAACGGTAATTCTCTTCCCGGTTTCATCGACTGGCTCGACAATGGTTTTGCTTCCAACCCAGATCTGTTCGTCTATAATATCAGCCAGATTGCCTATCATCCTGATTCCGTAGCCCGTGCCGAAGGTGCTGGTTTTCTCGAAGGTGATATTGCCTTGGCTACGCTTTCGGATCCGGCTGCCAATATCCCGACATGGGCTCTGCTGTTCTCGCCGCTTCCCGATCCCGGTGCGATTGATGACGTCGATGGCACTGGCTATCATGTGAAAATTACCGGCTATGGCCGCACCGGCAGCGGTACCGCCGGCGATAATTTGGGCATTGACTGGCGCCGCAAATCTGCTGAAAATATGCTCGGCGCCCTGACCAGTTTCGATGACAGAAACACGTTCCTGTTCGGTGATCCATTTGGCGATTTGCCACAGGTGCTTTACCGGCTCGACTTTGACGATCCCAACAAGACCAACCCATTCGACTTTAATCTTTACAAAGATGAGCCTCTCGAAGTCGAAGGCACGACGGCTGGTGGCGACTCTGGCGGTCCGTTGATCCTTGATGCGGCAAACAACGATCTGTCGACCGAAGATCTGCAGATCGGTGTCCTGTCCGGCGGCTCCCGTTTCTTTGGCGAGCAGGTTTTCAGTTCCTACGGCACAGAGAGCTTTTACCAACCTCTGTTCCTCTTCGCCGACTATATAGCAGCGAATAATCCCTATCGTTATGTCAGCGCAAAAGCGGGCGACGGCGACTGGGAAGATGCGACTCACTGGCAGACCGACCTCGATCCGGCCTATCGCATCATTGATGAAAACGGCAACGTGGTAAATGGCTTCCCTGATACGCAATCGGGCGGCGTCACGCAGTCCACACCGCAATTTGGTGAAGTCTGTTTCGACCTTGAGGGCGATAATGTCGGAGACGAATGTCTCGATCTGGCAACCGGCACCCCAACGCCGCCAGCCCGTCCTGCGCCCACGCCAGCGCCAACACCGGCACCAACATCTTCCATCGGTGTTGCACAGATTCCCAACGCACAGGCAGCCACAGTTGGTGATGACGTGCAGGTTGCTGCGGTTTCCGCGCAATCGGCAGGATCGCCTCAGCTGATCGCCAATGCCGCCATTCGCGGCGACGGCATGATCGTTGAAAATGTCGCTATCAGCGGCGGTGCAACGCTGGTCGAGGATATTGCCATCAGCGGCGGCGCGACTCCAGTTGGTGACATTGCCATCAGTGGCGGCGCAACGCCTGTTGCAATCGCCGCCAATGGCGGACCAGAGGGTGCGGAAGAAACTCCGCAGGCGGAAGGTGATCCGTTCCCAGCTGCGACCCTCGATAATGGCCTTGCTGGAGCAACCGATTTTGTTCCCGATAATATCGATGCAGACGTGGCGGGCGGCGTAAAGGCGCGCTATTTCGAAGTGACATTGGATCAGGCGGGCACGACCTCGTTGAACAGCGATGTGACAATTGATCGCCTCAATGTTGGAGGCTCAGCCGGATTGATGATCAATGCCGGATCTAGTCTTTCTGCCTTGATCGACGTCAACCAGACCGCTGGCCGGATCGCAGTCGATGGAACCTTGAGTAGTGTTGGTGACTATTCGCTGTTTTCCGGATTGCTCTCGGGTTCGGGTACCATCAATGCACCCTTCCTGACCAACATCGCGGGCGGTATTGCCCCCGGTTCGGTCGGCACGATCGGTACATTGACCGTGAACGGTAACGTCATCCTATCATCCGGTTCCACCCTGATGATTGATATTGGTGCATCCGGAGATTCGGATCTTCTGGCAGTCAGTGATGAAGCCAATGTAGGCGGTACAGTGGTGTTCTCGCCGATCGACGGTTTCCAGACGGCAACCCCGAGCACCTATCGTATCGTAACGGCAGCTGGCGGCGTGACCGACCAGTTTGATGGCGCCGCACAGATATCTGCAATCCTGCTTTCGGACTTCAGCTATAGTGCAAATGCCGTTGATGTAACCATCAGCGCTCAGAGCTATCAGAATGTTGTCGATGCCGGGAACCCGGTCCAGACCAGCTTTGCCAGCCTTATGGATAACAACCGCGGTAACGCAGCTGTTTCAGGCCTGTTCACCTTCCTGGACTTTACCGATGCCGGTACCATCCAGGCCACTTTTGACAGCTGGGCTCCGACAACGGAATCAACTGTTCAGGCCATGGGTCAAGCGTTCCTCGGTAACGTTTCCGATTTCTACCAAAACAGAATCAGCCTCGGTGACCGGTCTTCGAATGGCGGCACTGTCGCTGTGATCGGTCGTCCGATGCAATTGGCGGCCACGTCACTGGGTGGGATTGCGATGAATGGCGCTAGCGCCCTGAGTGATGCAGCTGCAAATGCAGATGATACCGAAGTCCGTTCCGGCAATGTCAACGAGGACATGGCCGTTTATCTCGCGGGTGGTTTTGTGAATGGCGATGGCGGTTCCATGCCACTCGCCAATCCTGCGGCGGGCTCTGACGGAGAAGACGAGTTTGACGGCTTCTTCATCGCCGGTGGTCTCGAATATTATCTCGACGAATCATCCTTCATCGGGATCTCGGCTTATTATTCGGATGTTGATGCGACGGCTGCCTTGGGCAATTCGGCGCAATCAACAGCGATCATGGGTTCGATCTACGGCCGGAAAGATCTCTCCGGCGGTCTTATCCTGGACGGTCGAGCCACGCTGGGTACCTATAATGCTGAGACACTGCGTACCGTGTCTCTTGGTGCGCAAACGTTCAATCTGACGACTGACGATGACAGCATGGTATATGCCGCTGAACTCGGCCTGTCGAAAGAGATTGAAATGTTCGATGTGATCGCGGCTCCCGGTATTCGGGCTCGTGCAGCGAAGATCAACTTCAGCAATGTGGACGAACAGGGCGGCGGACCGGCTTTGACGATCATTCGTCCCGATTATGACAGCATCCAGGGATTGGCCGGTATCGAGTTCAAATCCAAGCCGGGCCGGAAATTACAGATGCGCGCGTCTATGAATTATGTCCACGAATTCGAGGATAACCCGAATAGCTTCGGTGCGAATTTCGTTGGTGGAAATGGTGCGGTAGCTCCATTCGCGCTGGCCGGAAGGGACAAGAACTGGGGCGAAGTCGGTGTTGGCTTGCGTTACAATATGGGCAATGTCTCGTTTGACCTCTCCGCCGATTCAACGGTTGGCCGGTCGGATGTTTCCAGCCAGGTATATTCGGGCGCGATCAGCTTCCGCTTTTAACGGCGCAAAGACTTAATAAAGCCCGCCGGAGAAATCCGGCGGGCTTTTCTGTGCCCGGATGATCAGAAGGTCTTATGTGGCCTTCGCAGCGCAAAAAAATGGCGGGTCAAAGCCCGCCATTTTCACTAAATTTGATGTGGTGTAAGCCGTTATTTTGCGACCAGATTAACCGCAGCAGTCTTGCCGCGTTGGTCCACTTCCAGTTCAAACTCCAGCTTGTCGCCTTCTTCCAGCCCGCGCATACCGGCGCGCTCTACGGCTGAAATATGGACAAATGCATCAGGCTGGCCGTCATCACGTTGAATGAAGCCGAAGCCTTTGCTGCCGTTGAAAAATTTCACGGTACCCGTGGCTTTTTCCCCGGTTAGTTCCCGGCGAGGGGCACCGCCGCCACCGCGATCTTCGCGAGGTGAGCCTCCGCCATCCGGAACCTCGATGAGGTCGCCTTCGATCTGAATGTCAGAAGCGGAAACTTTCCCGCCGCGGTCAACCAGCGAAAAGCGCAAAGTCTGGCCTTCCGCGAGGCCTTTCAGACCGGCGCGTTCCACTTGACTGATATGAACAAAAACATCTTCGCCGCCACCGTCTTGCACGATGAAGCCAAAGCCTTTTTGCGCATTGAAAAATTTTACGGTTCCGGTGCTTTCACCGACAACCTGATCCGGCATTCCGCCGCTCCGTCTGGCGCCACCGGAATCACTGTCCGGACGCGTGTATCTTTCTACGGGCGGACCGTTATCACCTTGATATCCATCGAAGTTTTCGTCACCGAAGCCGTCGCGCTTGTCCCGGCCTCTACCTCGCCGGTTTCTGTCAAAACCCATTCTTAAATCGTCACTTTCAATTCGCCCTATCTAGTAATACCAATGTCGCAGCGGACGATCTCCGGAGCATTGTTTTGCGCGAATCCTATTACCGCACGGGCCCTCCATATAGAAAAATGGGGGAATAAGCGAATGAATTCGGTGTTTTGGTAGCTGCCGGAGCAAAACTGATGTTCAAGCGAGCCTGTTTAGAAAAGCCAGGTTTTCGGATCGGCAATCGGTTCATGTTTCTGCGCTTTCAGCAACGCGACCACAGAGCGGACCAATATCCAGACCGCGAGGGCCAGAAGAATCGGAATGCCGATCAATATGAATGACAGAATCACACCGATAATCCCGACCACCAACCCGATGACAAATGTCATGACATGAAATTGCAAATGGCTTTCTTCCCAGGTTCCGGCGACCTCGTCTTTCCATATCAGGGCAAAGACGAAGCCGACCAAACCGGTGATACCGACAAAAAATCCGGCGATATAGAGGAGCGAGATTATCGTTGCCTTGTTCAGATCGAAGCCGGGAGCCACCGGTTCAGGTATTTTCTGTGTCATATTGTCAAACCCCTATCTTATCCCCGCATTTTCGATGCGTATCGAAGCTCAAACTAAACTTGCTGTTTGAACCGGCCTGCGGCACATAGCATATTCAATGATGCGCTGCTGTCAATTTTCGCAGCCGGAGGTTCGGCCCGGGTTCAAAACCAGAAGCCCGATTAAGGTGTCATGCCGGTACCATGGTTGAGAAAATGAAGTTGGCTGAGAGATAAATTAGACAGGCAAATATTAATGGCAGTTTTTTTTCATGAAGAAGATATTCCGGCTGGCGTGCTAGATGCTGGCGCCGTTGCTGTGGACACGGAGACCATGGGACTCCAGACCCCCCGTGATCGCCTGTGCCTGCTCCAGATATCTGATGGCGGGGGTGACGAGCATCTTATCCGTTTTGGCCCCGATAGTGATTATTCTGCTCCCAATCTCCGGGCGATATTGTCCGACCCCGACCGGTTGAAACTTTATCATTTCGCGCGCTTTGACCTTGCTGCCATCGAACATTATATGGGCGTGATGGCAGAGCCGGTATTCTGCACGAAAATCGCCTCGCGACTCATCCGGACCTATACCGATCGCCATGGACTGAAGGAACTTGTCCGCGAGCTTCTCAGTCAGGATATTTCGAAGCAGCAGCAATCGAGTGACTGGGGCAATCCTGTACTGAGCGACGCCCAGCGGGAATATGCCGCATCCGATGTTCGCTTTTTACATAGGTTGAAGGATGAGCTGGAGATTAGGCTTGAACGGGAGGGTAGAACCGCTCTCGCACAGGCCTGCTTTGATTTTCTGCCGGACCGTGCGAGACTGGACCTGGCTGGCTGGCCGGAAACAGATATTTTCGCACATGCCTGAACGGCCAATATTCTTGCCCGGTTGTTGCGACAATGACCCTGGGGTGATGGTGTAGCCATGGTGTCCACCGTCAACCCTGTCCGCACGAAGCGCCAGGAATTTGCCGCTCCCAATGGTTCGCATGACCGAAACGTAAAATTGCTGCGTTTCATTCTTCCTGTGGGAGTTGGACTATTGGGCGCGATGCTCGCTCTGGCTCCGTTTACGACAAGCGGCGAACTGAGTTTCGTGCTGGACAAGAATAGCGTTGATGTCGCCAAGGAACGCATGCGGGTGACCGAGGCGCTCTATCGGGGCGAGGACAGCGAAGGCCGGCCATTTTCATTAAAAGCGGGCTCCGCCGTGCAGAAGAGCTCGACTGAAGCAGTTGTCGAGTTGAAGGATCTTTCTGCCCGGATATTGCTGAAGGAAGGCCCTGCCCAGATACGTGCCAGCGAAGGCAGCTATGATATGGATCAGGAAAATGTCCGCGTGCCGGGTCCGGTGCAAGTCGAAGCGGCTAGCGGCTACCGCCTTTCTACCAGCAACGTCACCGTCGATCTTAAGCAGCGTACGCTGCAAAGCCAAGGCACGGTGGAAGGACGGACCAATATCGGAACTTTTGGAGCAGACCGGCTCGAAGCGGATTTGGCTGAGCGCACTGTAAGCCTTGATGGCAATGCGCGTTTGCGGATCGAACAAAATGGACTAAGAAGACCCTAGATGAAATTAAACCCTTTTCTTTCCCCGTCCGCTGGCACGTTTGCCCTTGCGTCGGCATTTTTTCTATTCGCGGGTTCGGCCCCTGCGCAGGTTTTCGGAAGCCATGACAGCAATGCGCCGGTGAATTTCAACGCGGGGCGGATCGAGGTTCAGGATCGTGCCGACCGTGTTGTCCTGTCGGGTGCGGTTCGTGTCGAGCAGGCCGGACTGACGCTCAACGCAGCGCGCATGACGGTGGCCTATCGCAGCACCGGGGGAATCGAGATTGACCGGATCGACGCGTCAGGCGGCGTCACCATTCGCAAAGCCGGCGACACCGCCTCCGGCAATGTCGCCATTTATGACCTTAATCGACGTCTAATAACCCTGATCGGCAATGTTACGCTCACGCAGGGAGCGAATCGTCTCTCCGGTGGCCGGGTCATTATCGATCTCGAATCGGGCAGGTCGACGATAGACGGGCGCTCGACCGGCGGCTCTTCAGTCGGTTCCCAGGACTCCAGCGGACGGGTATCCGGTACCTTCACGGTTCCGCAGCGGAAAGACTGAAGTCCCGACCGGTAGAGGTTCATTTCGATCTTCCATGCACAAAGCTTGCCAATTCCGATAAGATTGGGGCATGTTGTTAGCTTGTAGACAAGACAGATCATGCAAATGAGGACGAATGATGAACGATACATCCGTGACTGAAGCAGCGACAATGGCGGATCCGGGTGCCGCCATGGCCAGCGATGCCATGGAACATGGTCTGGCGGTTGTTTCGATCGCCAAAAGCTATGACAAGCGCACGGTCCTTTCCGATGTGTCACTGTCCGTGGGTCGCGGCGAAGTCGTCGGTCTTTTAGGCCCGAACGGAGCAGGAAAAACGACTTGCTTCTATTCGGTCATGGGTCTGGTTCGTCCGGATGCGGGGCGGATCATGCTCGACGGTGAAGACATTACGTCGCTGCCGATGTACCGCCGGGCGATCCTGGGCATTGGCTATCTCCCACAGGAAACGTCAATTTTCCGCGGAATGACCGTGGAACAGAATATCATGGCGGTGCTCGAGATGGTGGAGCCCGATGCTACGGTAAGAGCGGAGACGCTTGATCGGCTGCTCGATGAATTCGGTTTGATGAAATTGCGCAGTTCGCCGGCGATGGCGCTGTCAGGCGGCGAACGGCGGCGGTGCGAGATTGCCCGCGCGCTCGCCGCTAGCCCTTCTATCGTGCTGCTGGATGAACCTTTTGCCGGCATCGACCCCCTGTCGATCGCCGACATCCGCGATCTGGTTTGCCAACTGCGCGAGCGGGGCATCGGCGTGTTGATCACCGATCATAATGTGCGCGAGACGCTCGATATCGTCGACCGCGCCTGCATCATCTATGACGGTCAGGTATTATTCGCTGGCAGCCCTGAAGATCTGGTTGCGGATGCCAATGTTCGCCGCCTCTATCTGGGTGAGGGCTTCGCGCTCTAGCCATGGCACTCGCGCCTCGCCTCGATTTGCGGCAAAGCCAGTCGCTGGTGATGACGCCGCAATTGCAGCAGGCGATCAAGCTGCTGACCTTGTCCAATCTCGAGCTGGAATCCTTCATTTCCGACGAGGTTGAAAAGAATCCGCTTCTTGATACCGGCGAAATTTCGACCGAGAGTGGCGAAGCGCCCGATGGCGAGATATTGAGCGAGCCCGGTGCGCAGGGGAGCGACGAAATATTGTCTTCCGGTCCATCGGAATCCGAATCTACACTCGACATGCAAGGCGACACGGACAGCTTTGCCAGTACTAGTCTTTCTGAGAGCGACGGGGCGCTCGACGGGCAATTGGGTTTGAACGGTCAGAGTTCCGGCTCGGCGACCGGGGGTGAAGCGCCGGACTTCGAGAATATGCTGACTGTTGAAATAACCCTGACCGATCATCTGATGGATCAGGCCGGAGCGGTTCTTTCCGGTATGGATTTGTTCGTCGCGCAGCATATTATCGATCAGATCGACGAGTGCGGCTATTTGCAGACGGACTTGCTGGAGCTGGCCCAGCGGCTTAACGTCGGTCTGGTAGACGTTGAGCGCATATTGGGCGTCGTCCAGACACTCGATCCTGTCGGTGTCGGCGCGCGCGATTTGGCTGAATGTCTGGTGCTGCAGGCCAAGGATGCCGATCGCTATGATCCTGCGATGGCGCGGCTGATCGATAATCTGGATTTGCTGGCAAAAGGCGCTCTGCCTCAGCTCAAGCGGATCTGCGGTGTCGATGACGAAGACCTGATGGATATGATCAGCGAATTGCGCAACTATGATCCGAAGCCGGGCTGCAAGATCGGTGGCGGTGCGGTGCAATCTGTGGTGCCCGATGTCTTTATCGCCGAACGAGCCAACCGCTGGATCATCGAAGTGAACAGCGCGACCTTGCCGAAAGTGTTGGTGAACCGCAGCTATTATTCCGAATTGAAAGACGGGGCGCAGGACAAGCAGTCGAAGGAGTGGCTGAACGAATGTCTCGCGGACGCCAATTGGCTGGTCAAGGCGCTCGATCAGCGCCAGCGCACGATCGTCAAGGTTGCGACCGAAATCGTCAAGCAGCAGGAAGAGTTTTTCCGCAAGGGCGTAGCGCATCTCCGGCCTTTGACACTCAAGAATGTTGCCGAGCAAATCGAAATGCACGAATCGACGGTCAGCCGGGTGACATCGAACAAATATCTCTCCTGTTCGCGCGGGACGTTCGAGCTCAAATATTTCTTCACCAGCGGCATCCAGTCTTCGACCGGTGGCGAGGCGGCGTCGGCAGAGGCGGTGAAGAGTCATATCAAGTCCTTGATCGATAACGAGGATCCCAAGAAAATCCTGTCCGACGACAAGCTGGTTGCCTTGCTCAAGGACAAAGGCTTCGACATTGCCCGGCGCACGGTCGCCAAATATCGCGAAGCGCTCGGCATGGGCAGCTCGGTTCAGCGCCGTCGTCAGAAAGCACTGGAGGGCAAGGCCGCCTAGACCGGCTTGCGCAGCACCGCGAATTCCAGCTCCGCAGTCTTTGGCAAGCCAAAGCGCGGGTCACCGTGCGGGAAGGGGCGCAGTTCGCCCGTCCGCCCGTAACCGCGGCGTTCATAATAAGCGATCAGGTCATTGCGCTGGCGGATGACGGTCATCTCGATCGCTTTTGCCTGCCACTGTTCGCGGACAAATTGTTCCGATTCGGCCAGCAATTGCTTGCCCAGTCCCGCGGCCTGCAAAGCCGGATCGACGGTCAGCAGACCCAGATAGGCGAGTCCGTCGCCGACACGGGAGAGCTGGACGCATCCGGCGATGGCATCGCCGTTCTTCGCGAGCAGGATGATCTGATTGTCCGCAGCAATAATCTCGCGCAGCGCATTGGCATCGGTCCGCTGTCCGTCGAGCAGGTCCGCTTCATGGGTCCAGCCGCGTCGGGCGCTTTCGCCGCGATAGGCGCTTTCGACCAGAGCGTGGAGCGCATCGATGTCGCCGAGTTTTGCGCGGTCAAAATTCATGCCAGCCGGATCCCGTCGACTTCCAGAGTCGCGCTATCCGAGATCCGGCCGGTCACCACCACCCGCTTCTCGACCTCGTCAATCGGCGTGCGCAGCAGTTCGAGCCGGTAGCGATGGCCATCATCGCATTGCAACAGAAAGCCGCTCGCATCGCGCCGCAGCAGACCGGCATATTCCTTGGCATTCTGGTCTTCCGTCTCCATCATGCAGCGGCGAGCAGCTTCTCGCTTATCTCCCAGAGCCGCTCGGCATCCGCGTCGACCGTAATATGCGGTGCGCAATGCTCATAAGGTAGCGAGTCCAGTCCCATCAGCTGCGCGACATCGCAATCCTCGCAATAGACGCCGGGCATGTCGTCGAGCAGCGGCGAAGTGGCGGCCCACAGGCTGGTGGTGCAGCCCTGCGCCGGCGTTTTGAAAATATCGGCAACCGCCGGTGGCACGCTGCCATCCTTGTTCAGCCAGCCCAGCTCGACCTGCTCTTCTTTCGGCAGATGGCGCTGCAGCGGCGTAAAAATTCCGCCCGGATGGACCGAGAAGGCGCGGCCGCCAAAGGCCTGCATCCGGCGGCTCAATGCATTGGCGAACAGCGCGTTAGCGCTCTTCGCCTGGGCATAGGCACCCCATTTTTCATAGTCGCTATTCTCGAACTGGATATCGTCCCAGAGGATGCCATTGCGCTTGTGGGCTGTCGACGAAAGCGCGACAACGCGGGGTGCCGCAGCTTTTTCGAGCAAGGGCAACAGCGCTTTGGTCAGAGCGAAATGGCCCATATGATTGACGCCAAATTGGCTTTCCCAGCCCGGTCCTACGCGTTCCAGCGGGCAGGCCATGATACCGGCATTATTGATCAAAATATCCAGCGCATCGATGCTGTCATAGACCGAAGAGGCAAAGCCGCGCACCGAATCAAGATCGGCGAGATCCATTTTTGCCGAAGAGACATCGCCCTCGATCGAGGAGAGATTTTCCTCCGCCTTGGCCGGATCACGCACCGGCACGATCACCGTCGCGCCTGCATCCGCCAGAGCCCGTGTGGTTTCCAGACCAATGCCGGAATAGCCGCCGGTGACGATCGCGGTCTTGCCGGTCAGGTCGATGCCGGCGAGTATCTCGTGCGGTTCGCTTTTTGCGTGAAATCCCGAGCCGAGCGGTTTCTGGTCTGCTGCTGCCATTTGTTGCTTCTTTCTCTTTGTGCCCCGGCGAAGGCCGGGATCCATCTCCTGCTATTGCGACCGGCTGCACCCTCTGGAGATGGGCACCCGCCTACGCAGGTGCACAATATTATATCCGTCCCCAATCGCCGTCAGACTTTCAATCCCACAATCTCCGACACCGGCATATAGTCATAACCCAGATCCTCGGCGACGGCCTTGTAGGTCACATGACCATTCCAGACATTCAGCCCTTCGCCGAGATGGCGATCATCGCGCAGCGCCGCTTCCCAGCCCTTGTTGGCAATCGCTAGCGTATGGGGCAGGGTCACATTGTTGAGCGCATAGGTCGAGGTGCGCGAGACCGCGCCCGGCATATTGGCGACGCAATAATGGACGATATCATCGACGACGTAAGTCGGATTTTCGTGGGTCGTTGCTTTGGAAGTTTCAAAGCAGCCACCCTGATCGATCGCAACATCGCACAAGACCGAGCCGGGCCGCATGGTTTTGAGCATCTCGCGAGTCACCAGCTTGGGCGCTTCTGCACCCGGGATCAGGACCGCTCCGATCACCAGATCAGCTTCGGCGACGCATTCGGCCAGATTGGCCTTGTTCGAGAAGCGCGTCTTGGCGCGCGATTCGAAATGGGTGCCGACCGATTCCAGCACATCCGGATCACGATCCAGGATCGTCACATCCGCGCCGAGACCAGCGGCCATTTGCGCAGCGTTGAAGCCGACCACGCCGCCGCCGATGATCGTCACCTTGCCGGGCGCAACGCCGGGGACGCCGCCGAGCAATATGCCGCGACCACCATGGGCTTTTTCCAGCGCGGTCGCGCCAGCCTGTATCGACATACGGCCAGCGACCTGGCTCATCGGTTTGAGCAAGGGCAGTCCGCCGGTGCCGGTTACGGTTTCATAGGCAATGCAGATGGCTTTGGATTTGACCAGGTCGGCAGTCTGTTCTGGATCGGGCGCAAGGTGAAGATAGGTAAATAATATCTGGCCTTCGCGGAGCATCGACCGTTCGATAGCCTGCGGCTCCTTGACCTTGACCACCATCTCGCATTTTTCGAAGATGTCGGCGGCGGTCGGCGCAATGGTTGCGCCGGCATCGATATATTCGGAATCTTCCGCACCGATACCAAGTCCGGCGCCGGTCTCGACCAGTACATCATGGCCATTGGCGGTCAGTTCGCGGACCGATTCGGGGGTCAGGCCGACCCGATATTCGTGATTCTTGATTTCTCTGGGGGTACCAACGCGCATGGAGGAGCTCCTGTTCTATCGAGTCTAACCGCATATCATTACCAGCAAATGACGCATCGCGCGAGATGAGTTGTAATTTTATTACCCTATTTTGAAACTTTCCTAATCGGCACCCGCACGGTGCAGATATTGCCGTAGCCACCATGAGCCTCGATATATTGCAGCAGTGCAGGGCTGTAGCTGGCGAGATATTCATAAGCTGGCTGGTCGGCGAGCGGCAATTCGCTGGCCAGCCGGATCGAGGCAATCTTGATATGCTCCGATTTGTCGGCGTAGAAGCCGCCCGGACCGGTGCCAAGCGGCAGATTCTGCAGATGCTCGAGCCCGTCAATCACCCGCCCGACCATGCCGAATGTGGTGTCGAGGCTACGCGCCGCTTCACCGGTGATCACCGATATCTCCGCGCCCGTTCCGGCATCGGGCGGATCATAATGGGCGGGTGACAGCGACCCGCGGCAGGTGAGCGGAAAATATTTTGTCTCGCCGCCGATGGTCTTGCTGCCAATTGGCCAGCCGCCGCCGAATCCGACTTTCTGCGCGCCGCCATTTTCGTAGATCATTGTCATCAGCGGGCGGATTTCGGTGCCCTGATATTCGTTGCTATAGTCGACCGCCGCCTGCAGCGCCGCCATATCGGCGTCGCGTTTCACCCCGAGCGCGGCGTTGAAATATTCGCTTTCCGGGACCTTCTCTAGCCCCTTCGGCAGCGTCTTTGCATCGGGATTTCCGCCGAATTGGGTGACAAAATCCTTGGCAACGCGGTAGATTTTGGTGCCGTCCCACCAGCGGGTTTTTGCGAAGGTCCGGACGTTGCGGACATGGCCGCCGGAGAGATTGGCGGGGAGCAACTGGATTACTGTCTGGCGTTTTGTCCCGTCAGCGGCGTCGGGCAGGGTGAGGACCATCAAGTCGGTGAGAGGAATCGGCAGCCAGTGTTCTGCTGGTGCAGCAGCGAGTATTTCGGTGGGACTTTGTTCAGCCACTTCTTCTTGCGCCAGGGCCGCAGAGGACATGGAAAAGCAGGCTGTGACCAAGGCCCAAAAGGCGATTTGCGCTGATCGAAAATAGCTATTCATGCGACTCTTTCCTTGCTGAACTTTACAAACTTTACACTGTTAAGAAAAAATAAGCTTTCTGCCCCTGTAAAGACGGTTTTCGTTCCCCGCCGCAGGACGGGGCCCAGTCGAATCCTGCCGGTGCGGTTTAAAAGGCAAAGGTGGGGCCGTTCTGGATCCCGCCCTGCGGCGGGAAACAATCTTTGGGTCACACAGGGTCACACCCCCTATCGCGAAGAACGATCGGCGCCCGGAAATGACTGAAAATGGTCGATGGCTGGATGAGGAAAGGGACTGGAACATAAGGTCAGACTAATCCAAATTACCGGATGTAGGAAAGGCAAAATCGTGCCCCGCCGGAGGGCGGGCTCCAGTCGAGTCCTGCCGTTGTGGTTTAAAACGCGATGTCAGGAATATTCTGGGCCCCGGCCTTCGCCGGGGAACAAAGCTCACTCCCCCGTCACCCGTCTCACCGGCACCGGGATATTGCAGATATCCGCACCACCAGCAGGCTTGATGAAAAACGGGTCGCGTCGATTGGCGCGGGCGTCGGCATATTTGGCGAAGGTTGCGCCTTCCGTGGAGAGATACTCGAAGCGCGGCTGCTCGGCGGCCTGAAAATCGCTGGCCAGCCGGATCAATGTAATCGGCACGCGCTTGCTTGCATCCTCATAGAATCCCAACTGCCCCTTGCCGCGCGGCAGGCTGGAGAGATGCTCGATCCCTTCGATGACGCGCCCGACCACCGCAATATTGCGGTCGAGATGGCGCGGCGCATGGCCGATCACGGTGTAAAGTTCGGCACCGCTGCCAGTGTCGGGGGAATAGTTGCGGCCGACGCCGACTGCGCCGTAGCAGTGGATTGGCCAATTCAGCTCGTTAAGCCCAAGGCGATCCTGACTCAGGGGCCACCCTTCAACGAAGGTAACACGCTTCGCGTAAGAGTCAGTATCAATAGCTTTCAGTATTATAGGCATATTAAGTGGCTGTTCAGGTTCATCTGGCGTGCTGACGAATTTTAGAAATTCTTGAGTCTCTTCGCTGGAATCCAAATTGAATATGCTTTTAAGGGCTTCCTCGGTCGTGACACCGTATTTTTCTTCTTCGATTACCTCTAAACCCTCCGGCAAAGGCTTCTGCTCGGTCTCGCCCGATTCCAGATTATCGTAACCGGCATCACCCCATTGCACGACATAATTATCCTGCACCCGGTTGATGCTGGTGCCATCCCACCAATGCGCCGCCGCGAGCTTGCGGATATTGCGGATCCAGCCTTGCGAGAAAGGTGCCGGCATCAGCTGGATGACCACGCGGCGGGCGTTGCCTTCGGCATCGGGCGCGAGGTCCATGACCAGCAGGTCGCTCGGCGCGATTGTCACCCAGTCGCTGGCCGGGGCCGCATCGACAATGGCATTGGGACTGGGGAATTCGGCTGTTTCGGGTTCTTGGGCGAGGGCGGGCATCACGCCCAGCAGAGCGAATAGTGAAACAATAGCGCCGATTTTTCTCATAAAGACATCCCCAAAATTCCGTTCGTGCTGAGCTTGTCGAAGCATCGGGCCTGGTGAAATCGACCCTTCGACAAGCTCAGGGCGAACGGGTTTCATTCCTAACGCGCACCCTAACCCGACACTATCGCTTGCGAAAGCGCGAATCCGGCATTAGGGAAGCGGCGCTGTCTGACGTTCGACCGGATTCACGGGTCGGACAGTATTTGCGGAGCCGTGGCAGAGTGGTCGATCGCGCACGCTTGGAAAGCGTGTATAGGGCAACCTATCGAGGGTTCGAATCCCTCCGGCTCCGCCATTATTTTCTTTCAGAATGAGTATGTTAGATGGTCGGTCGGCTGGTCGTCATGGCGGCTTTCCGGATGCAGCCAAATAGCAACGAAGGCCTTGATGCCTCGAGGGCAAGGGCAAATTTGCTGTCCCGGATCAACGCAGCACAATGTCCCCGGTGTTGACTCGGTCCCGTGAGTTCAGTGTCCAAGCGGCAATGCCGTCTTGTAGATGATTGGCCGCAGGGCAAAGCTGGTGGTGACTTGCGCTACACCACCGATCATCGTCAGCTTGTTGCGCAGAAAATGCTCGAAGGCATTCAGCGATTCCACCATTACCCGCAGCTGGTAATCAGCATCTCCGCTCATCAGATAGCATTCCATTACCTCCGGAAAATCGGCAATTTCCGTTTCGAAGGCTCGCAGGTGCCGGTCATCTTGCTGATCGAGCCGAACGCGCACAAAGGCGGACACGGTAAGGCCGATGGCTTGCGGGTCAACCAATGCCACATAGCCTGAGATCATGCCCCTTGATTCAAGCTGACGAACCCGGCGAAGGCATGGACTAGGTGATAGTCCGATTTTTTCTGCCAGATCGCTGTTTGTCATACGGCCATCGGTCTGCAGTGCGTCCAATATCCGCCTGTCAAATTCATCCAGTTCATTATTTGACATAATCTGCCTAAATATATTGATATATGGTATATTTGTGCCAATTTATTAGAATATAGCGCAACCATTAGCAAGGACATGTTGGCTGGAAGGGTCTATAAGCGACGAACCAGACCCGGAGATTTGAAAATGGTGAAAACGGCGCAGCGTTCTAACGCGGAAACCATAAATGTGCTGGAAACGCTTGAAGCGCGTTTGCGCTGGCTTTCTTCCTGGACGGTCCATAACGCCAATCATATACGGCCCAAGCGCGATGGCTTGAAAGTGGGAGGGCATCAGGCGAGCTGCTCGTCGATGACCGCAATCATGGCGGCGCTCTATTTCCATGCGCTGCGACCCCAGGACAAGGTCGCGGTCAAGCCACATGCCGGTCCTGTACTCCATGCCATTCACTATATGCTCGGCAATCAGTCACGAGACAATCTGATAAACTTCCGCGGTCTTGGCGGTGTTCAGAGCTACCCCTCGCGCACCAAGGATAGTATTCCCGTTGATTTTTCAACCGGATCTGTCGGTCTAGGCGTTGCCGTCACGGCTTTCTCAAGTCTGGTGCAGGACTATCTCATTGCACACGGGCAGGTGAAAAACGAAGACGCGGGCAGAATGATTGCGCTGATGGGTGACGCTGAGCTGGATGAAGGCAATATCTATGAGTGCCTGATCGAAGGCTATAAACATAATATCCGCAATTGCTGGTGGATCGTGGATTATAACCGGCAGTCGCTGGACAGCACCACCGCCGACCGGATGTTCCGGCGCTTTGACGATATATTCGAGACATGTGGCTGGCGGGTGATCACGCTTAAATATGGCAAGCTTCAGCAGGCGGCGTTCAAGAAACCGGGGGGCAAGGCGCTCGAGGAATGGATCGACAATTGTCCGAACGCCGATTTTGCCGTGCTGACCTACAAAGGCGGAGAGGCGTGGCGCGAACGGTTGCTCGCAGACATCGGCGGCAAGACGAACGTCAAGAAGCTCATCGCCAGCTATGATGATGACCAGCTTGCTGCGCTGATGACCAATCTGGGCGGTCATTGCATGGCCAGTCTGGCCGAGGCTTTCGATGCGGCGGATGACGAGCTGCCGACCATGTTTATCGCTTATACGGTGAAGGGCTTCGGCCTGCCGCTGGCCGGACATAAGGATAATCACTCCGGCATGATGAACCCGTCGCAGATTCACGGTCTGCGGGACCGGATGGGCATATCCGAGGGGGATGAATGGGAGCCTTATGCGGGACTTGGCGATAATATGGCCACCGAACTCAAGGCCTTTATGGAAAACAGCGCCTTTGCCAGGACGCCGCCGGAGGGCGAGGCAGAGCCTATTCCGGTACCCTCTCGATTCGCGACTCCCGATGGCGACGAACTGTCGACGCAGGCGGCATTCGGCAGAATATTGTTTGACCTCGCCAAATCCGATGAAGAAATCGGCAACCGTATTGTGACCACTGCTCCCGACGTGACGCAGACCACGAATCTTGGCGCCTTTGTAAACCAGCGCGGCCTGTTCCGCCGTCAGGAAGTGGCCGATGTGTTCCGGCAGGCAAAAATCCCCTCTGCGCAAAAATGGGCCGCCCATGCGGCGGGCCAGCATATCGAACTCGGGATAGCGGAAAATAATTTCTTTCTAATGCTGACATCGCTGGGACTCTCTGCACCGCATTTCGGCACACGGCTGCTGCCGGTTGGCACGGTCTATGATCCGTTCATTGCCCGCGGTCTCGATGCGCTCAACTATGGCTGTTATCAGGACGCACGCTTCCTGCTGGTCGGAACGCCGTCCGGCCTGACGCTGGCCGGTGAAGGCGGCGCGCATCAGTCAATCAATACGCCGCTGATTGGCATGGGACAGCCCAATCTCGACTATTTCGAACCGGCGTGGGCCGACGAGGTGGCGCTGATGATGCGCCATGCTTTTGAACATATGCAGAGGCCGGATGGCAGTTCTGTCTATCTGCGGCTGAGCACGCGCTCGGTGCCGCAGGTTGAACGCAGCAGTGACGCCTGGGAGGCGGATGCGTTGAAAGGCGGCTACTGGCTACGTCAGCCCGGCCCGGAGGCTGAGGTCGCCATTGTCTTCACCGGTGCCGTTGCGCCCGAGGCATTGGAAGCATGGGAAAGCCTGTCGGAAGACATGCCGGGATTGGGGCTTCTCAATGTCACCTCGCCCGATCTGCTGCACTGCGGATGGTCTGCGCGCCGTGCCGGCCGCTGGAATGGCGCGCAAAAAGATATGGCGCCTTCCCATGCCGAGCATTTGCTGTCGGCGCTGGCACCCGGTGCCGGCTTGGTCACAATATTGGATGGCTCACCGGGCGCCCTGTCCTGGCTGGGCGGAGTCAAGGGCATGCGGGTTAGCCCGCTCGGCACCGACCGTTTCGGCCAGACCGGCGATTTGCTCGACCTTTATCGCGAATACCGGCTTGATGCAGAGGCCATCATCGATGCAGCCGCTGAACTGTTTCTGGAGAACTGAAATGGCGATTGAACTTGAAATGCCTGCATTGTCGCCGACGATGGAGAAGGGCACATTGGCCAAATGGCTCGTCGCAATCGGCGATGCGGTTAAATCAGGCGATGTGATTGCAGAGATTGAAACCGACAAGGCGACGATGGAATTTGAATCGGTTGACGAGGGACGTATCGCCTCGCTTCTCATTGCAGAAGGCACTGACGATGTTCCTGTCGGCACGATTATCGCAACCATGGCTGAAGACGGCGAAGAAGTCGCAGCGGTGCCGACCCTGAAGGCGCCCAAGTCTCCGGTTGATGCTGAATCTTCGGTGGAAGAGCAGAAACTGCCACATCCAACCACTCCGGAAACAGCTCCTGCTCCCGTTGCAGATCCAGTGCGGGCACCAGCTATTGCTGCGGACGACGATATTCAGGCCGTCAATGCAACCCCGCTCGCCCGGCGCATCGCCAGTTTCACGGGGCTTTCGCTTAGCAGTCTGAAGGGATCGGGGCCGCGCGGCAAAATCGTCAAAGCCGACCTTGGCTTGCCGTCATTATTATCGCCTCCATCCACCATCATCGCGCAAGCAAATGAGCCCCAGGTCGCTGTCATCTACGATCCGCCAGCGGGCGTTCCGGTCGAGAGCGTCAAGCTCACGACAATGCGCAAGACCATTGCCCGACGGTTGAGTGAATCCAAGCAAACGGTTCCGCATTTTTACCTGACTGTCCGCTGTAATCTCGACCCGCTCCTCAAGCTTCGCAGCGAGCTCAACATCAGTCTGGCAGCGCGGGGAATAAAGCTTTCGGTCAATGATTTCATGATCAAGGCCTTGGCCAAGGCGCTTGCCGAAGTACCGGACGCCAATGTCCAGTTCGGCGGTGACATGTTGCACCGTTTTAGCCGGTCCGATATCTCGATGGCAGTCGCCATAGACGGCGGTCTGATTACGCCGGTTATCCGGGATGCCGCATCACTTTCCCTGTCCGCTATTGCAGAGCAGAGCAAGGCACTTGCTGCAAAGGCGCGCGACGGCAAGCTGGAGCTCGCTGATTATGAAGGCGGCACGGCCTCCATCTCCAATCTCGGGATGTTTGGCATCGACGAGATGTTCCCGGTGATCAATCCCCCGCAAGCACTCATCCTCGGTATTGGCGCAGGCATAGAACAGCCCTGGAAGGTGGACGGAGAAATGGCACTCGCGACGATAATGTCCGCCACTGCCAGTTTCGACCATCGGGCGATAGACGGAGCGGTTGCAGCGGAGTTTTTGGCAACTTTCAAATCTCTCATTGAAAGCCCGTTGCTGATTATTGGCTAGCGTCGAATTTTCAACATTAGCCAAAAATCGCGGGCGAATGTCCACCAGTTGGACAAATGTTCCGATGATTGAGACGGAATTTTTGCTGGGTTGTATCGGCAAGTTTCATTTTGCCATCCGGTTCCCGTAGGACCCGTTGTTTGGATGGACGCTATTTGAGGTATTGCCATGCAAACAGCAGATTCTTCTCCCGTTGGCACCATCGCGCCGGCCGGCAGCTTTGAACTGAAGCAGCAATGAGCTTAGCCAGGAAATTGCGGACGCGGATTGCGCAGCGTGAAATCATCATCGCTCCCGGCATCTATGATGCGTTGAGCGCTTACAGAACCGAAGCGGCTGGTTTCGAAGCAGTATTTGCGTCAGGCTCCTCGCTGGCGGCGACGCATCTTGCGCGACCCGACATCGGGCTAATGTCATTAACCGAGACCACTGAAATTGTCGGGCGGATAACCGAACGAATTTCGATCCCGTTGCTGGTCGATGTCGATCAGGGTTTCGGGAATGATTATACCGTAGCGCGTACGGTCAAGCTGTTTGAACGCGCCGGAGTAGCGGCGCTGCAGATGGAAGATCAGCTAGAGGTAAAGGCTGCGGCCGCACCTTTATCCCGGCCACTGGTTTCAACAGAAGTGATGGTCGGCAAAATCAAGGCCGCGCGCGATGCGCTTGTCGATCAGGATATCATCATCAGCGCGCGCAGTGACGCGATGAGCAGCGAAGGTTTCGAAGCGGCAATGGATCGCGCCCATGCCTATGCAGAAGCCGGAGCGGATATGATCTTCGTGGAGTCGCTCACCAAACGCGAACAGATGGAAGAACTGGTGCGGCAACTGGGCGGAAAAGTACCTTTGCTGCATAATCTTCTGCGCATCGGTGACGAAGTCACCGATGCGGCTACGGTCGAAGAAATCGGCTATAGTCTGGCCCTGTTTCCTGCGGTTGCATTGGCTGCGGTCGGCGAGGCCTTGGACCACAGTCTGAGAGCGCTGAAGTCGGGGCCGCGACTGAATCTAAACGGCCCGAAAGCGGACCGGATCGGCGCAGGCGAATATCTAAAATAACATAAGAAAAAGGAGCGCACTGATGATCAGACTATTCTATTCGCCGTTTCATACATTCGTCCATAAGGTTCTCGTGACCGCTCATGAATGCGGCCACTGGGACAATATCGATTTCATCGCGACTTTTCCGTTCAAGAATCTCGATGGCGAAGATCAGGGTGATGCCTATGATTTGACCGCTATCAACCCGCTCAGCAAGGTGCCGACGCTGGCAACCGAAACAGGGCAGGTCATTTATGGCAGTCAGGCTGTGTGCGAATATCTGGACTCGATTTCGGTTGCCAGACGCATGTATCCCGAAGCGGGCCCTGAACGCTGGGATGCCATCACCCGGCTGGCCACAGGCGATACGATATTTGAAACAACCGTGCAGATGGTTGCCGAGCAATGGCAGCCCGAAGAGCAATGGAACATGAGCGTTTTTCAACGGTTATGGCCCAAATATATAGCGGCACTGGACAAGCTCGAGCAGGACGCAAAAGCTGGCTGGTCGACGTTTGACGTTGGTCATGCATCCATGCTGCATGCGATCAGCTATCTCGGATTTCGGGTAGAATTTTACGATGCGAAAGACCCCATCCATCCGGATTTCAATTGGCGCCAGAACCGTCCGGCATTGTCCGACTGGTATGATGAAGCCATCGAACGGCCTTCGATAAAATCCCATTATAACAAGGATTTTGAAGGCGATAGCAGCGCCGAGCGATGCCAGCAGGCGATCCAGGAAGTGCTCGCGCTACAGAAGGAACATGCACGATGATCGATTTCTATTATTGGCCGACGCCCAACGGGCATAAAGTCTCGCTCGCCTTGGAAGAGATGGAACTGGACTATACGGTTAAACCGATCAACATACTGACGGGAGAGCAGCATACCCCCGAATTTATAGCAATCAGCCCAAATAACCGGGTCCCGGCCATTGTCGATCATGATGGTCCGGACGGAAGCCCGCATGCGATTTTTGAATCGGGAGCGATCCTGCTTTATCTGGCGCAAAAATACGACAAGTTCTGGCCCGCCGATCCGGTCGAGCAGTCGCTGGTGACACAATGGCTGTTCTTTCAATGCGCCAATGTCGGGCCGATGTTCGGCCAGTGCGGCTATTTCAACGGCTATGCCGCGGAACGGATTGAACATGGCATCAACCGTTATTGCGGGGAAACAAAGCGGCTCTATGGCCTGATCGACCGGCGGCTCGGCGAACATGAATATCTGGCGGGTAACAATTATTCGCTGGCCGATATGGCGACCTTCCCCTGGATGATCGACAAGCAACAGAAATTCCATGGCATCGATGTCAGCGAATTCACCAATGTCCAGCGCTGGCTGGCGGCGATCAACAGCCGTCCCGGCGCACAACGGGGCATGCAGGTGATGGCGGAGGACCTCAAAATAGGCAATCCGACCGAAAAAGCGCGTGAGGCCTTCTTCAATCGTGGCTGATAATTCCGGGTGGGTAGGCGCAACCTTGGCGAGTTGCAGATAATCCTATCAATGCCGCGCCCACCCGTTCGGGCAATTAAGCTCTAATCAAGCAGATCGACGGATGCGCCGCTGTTGTCCTCTTCCGCCATTTTCCAGATAGCGTGGGCAGCGGCCAGATCCTGCGATGCGACGCCCAGTGATTTATAGATGGTAATCTCGCCATCATCGCTGCGACCGGGCGCGGTGCTATCTATGACATTGCCGATCTCGCCGACAATATGGTCTTCGCTTATTATTCCGCGGCTGATCGCACCAAGCAATTCACCGGCAGCAGCCATGGCGGCATCATGATAGTCGACATAGAAGCGTGATTGGGCGACTGCTTCGTCATCTGCTTCTGCCGCTGTCGGAATAGCCGCGCCGACCAGATTGATATGCTGACCCGGTTTCAAATGCTTGCCGAACAAGATCGGCTCTTTTGCCGATGTGGTCGTGCAAATAATATCCGCGTGCGCGACGGCGGACTCGACATTGTTTGCAGTCGCGGT
The DNA here is from genome assembly GCA_963974765.1 of uncultured Sphingorhabdus sp. Lineage (GTDB taxonomy): Bacteria > Pseudomonadota > Alphaproteobacteria > Sphingomonadales > Sphingomonadaceae > Parasphingorhabdus. The sequence goes on along the minus strand of CAXBEI010000001.1, from coordinate 480,451 downwards.
TTCTATCCCGGTATCTTCAGCCACTTTTTCGGCAAAAGCCTCCGTCCGGGCCGGATCGCGCCCCCAGACCGTGAAATGCTCGATTTCCCGGACAGCGCGCATGGCGTGAACATGGCGCATTGCCTGTTCGCCATTGCCGATAATGGCTACCCGCGCGGCATTTTTCCGCGCCAGTATATCCGTGGCAAGCGCGCTTGCCGCAGATGTACGAATCGCAGTGAGAGAGCTGCCCTCGATCATCGCCAGGGGGATCCCCTTATCGCTGTCAAACAGCATTACCATTCCGACATGTGTTCCCAGTGGGTCGTCATGCGGCCGGTCATATTTGCAGACCAGCTTGATACCGAAACACGCCGGCGCCCCCAGCGTACCCGGCATGATCGCCAGCTTTCCTGAACTATCGGGAATAGGCATGAAATGACGGATCGGAAGTGTCACATTGGCGCGCGAGGTTTCCAGCATGGCGCTTCGCATGACATCTACACAGGCAGCTACCGGCAGCAAGCGCTCCACGTCAGATCGTGTGATGATCCGCATCAGTCGGTGCTTTCGGAAGACATAAAGTGCAACGTATCCTTGATGGCCTCCACATTGTCGGGCCGTTCGAAGGGTTCTGGCATCGGATCGCCGGGTTTCCGTTCTTTGCCGATCGCGTAGAATAATTCTTCCAGTCCTGGCGGGAAGTAGACCCAGAACATTTTGAGGTCGGTTTCACCCGTATTCTTGATCCAGTGGCTGCAATTCCGTCCGAACAATATTGTAGTTCCGGGACCGAATTCCGATAGCTCGCCGTCGATTTTTACTTCGCCGGTGCCCTCATATACAAAAATCAGTTCGTGGTTTTGCTTGTGGCCATGTTCACCCACCGTGCAACCAGGCGGCATGACCTGTATGCCGCTGGAGAATGATTCATACACCATGTTGTCGGGCGTCAGGTTGACGTCGACATAGCCGCGAGACGGCAGCGGCTGCCAAAGCGAACGTCCTTCATCCGGTCCTATGATGACCGATTGTCCTTTGGTGATGTCGTTGCTCATCTTGGTCTCCTATTGCGTCAGAAACTGGAGTAAACGCGCCGAATAGGCATCTGTCGATGTAATCGGGCAAAAATGCCCGCCTCTTTCCAGCAGATGTGTCGCGGCATTGGGAATTTTCTCTCCCAGTTCCTCGGTAAATCCGGGCGGCGTGATCTGGTCATCTTTCGCGCCGATACATAGAGTTTCGTGCGAAATCCCGTGTATCTGGTCACGCAGATCATGGCTGACCACGGCGTCCAGACGGGATAATTCGACTTCCAGCCCAGGGAAGGCCGACATACGCTCTTCCATGAATGCCCGCGAGTTTTGCATCTGTGGTTGTAAATGGCTGCTCGGCATAGCGAGATATGTGCCGGAGGTGAAATAGGCGTCGGGGCCGCAGTTGATCAGGATTTCCCGGCGCATCTGAAACAACCGTAGAAAATACTCGTCAGGCCCGGCCCAGCTACAACTGAGTACGATTCTGTTGATCCTTGCGGGATGTTTTAGTGCAATATGCTGGCAAATCGCTCCGCCTGTCGAGTGACCTGCCATATGTGCAGAGTCGATATGCAGGGCATCCATCACCGCGAGCAGATCATCGGCCATATGCCCGACACCGTGGACGATTTTGCCGGGAGAACTTTTGCCGCAGCCACGATGATCATGGGTAATCACCCGGAAATGCTTGGCGAACTCCTGTATCTGCTTGGCCCAGAATATCCCGCGGCCGCCAAGTCCGGCGCCCAGTAACAAAGCGGGGCCACTGCCGGTTATCTCAACATGTATCTCGGAATCGCCGACATTGACCCGCCGCGTCTCTGTTAAAATGGTCATAACGTGACAAGGTTCACTTTCCTGTTTCGGTCTGGTCCGGGACCTTCTCGGTTAGCTTTGCCGCCGACACGAAATGCGTTTGCGCTACGAAATTCGAGGAAACCGAGCATTTCAAGCGCAGGAGTGGCAACAATCAATTATCCGATATCCCAAACGGAATTTTGCGATCGGATTTACAAATTCTATGGTCTTTGGCATGCGGGGGCTCAACGCAGACAATTATTATAGTCGCACAACGGTCAGGAATTATTAGTAGCGTAGATTATTCGAGGAAATCGGCGAGTGGGATTCTATGAATCCAGAATTTGAAAATTATCCAGAGTTACACCGGCTTTCGGTTGACGATGCGCCGGAGTTTTGGAGCAATGTCGCCGGAAATCTGGACTGGGATAAAAAATGGGACACCGTTGTCGCCGATGGCGAAGGTCCGATCCCTCGCTGGTTTGGTGGCGGGCAATTGAATGCCTGTTATAATTGCGTCGATCGTCATGTCGCGGCGGGCTTCGGTGATCAGATCGCCATCTATTTTGAAAGTCCGGTGACGCAAACATCCCGGCAAATGAGTTTCCGGGAATTGCAGGACGCAACGGCGAGACTTGGCGGAGCGATGAAGAAGCACGGCGTCGATAAAGGTGATCGCGTTCTGATCTACATGCCGAATTCGCCCGAGGCCGTTATCGGCATGCTCGCTTGCGCGAGAATTGGTGCCGTGCATTCTGTTGTCTTTGGCGGATTTGCAGCCAAGGAGCTAGCGGTGCGTATTGATGACGCTACGCCCAAATTGGTTCTGGCCGCGTCCTGCGGGATCGAGGGGGCAAAGATATTGTCCTATCAGCCAATTCTTGAAGAGGCTTATGCCCTTGCGGACCATGAAATAGGTGCCACGATATACTGGCAACGCGAGCAGCAGCTTGCCGACGTGACTGCAAGCAATGCCCTGGATTGGTATGAGGAAGTAGCGGACGCTTCCCGGGCAGATTGCGTTCCGGTCGCAGCAACGGATCCGCTGTATATTTTGTACACTTCCGGCACCACCGGTCAGCCAAAGGGCGTTGTGCGGGATACCGGCGGATATCTGGCGGCGCTCTCGTGGACGATGAGCGGCTTGTATAACTGCCAGCCGGGTGAAACTTACTGGGCCGCGAGTGATGTTGGCTGGGTCGTCGGACACAGCTATATCGTTTACGGTCCGCTCCTCAATCGCAACGCGACCGTCGTATTCGAAGGCAAGCCGGTCGGCACCCCGGATGCAGGCATATTCTGGGATATTATAGCCAAGCATAATGTGCGCAGCTTTTTTACCGCACCGACGGCGATCCGGGCAATCAAGCAAGCCGATCCCGAGGGTGCGTTGGCCGCAGGTCACGATCTATCCGGTCTGCGTGCTGTCTATCTCGCCGGAGAACGGACGGACCCGAGTACGCTATACTGGATCGAAAAACTTCTGGGCAAACCCGTCGTGGACCATTGGTGGCAGACGGAAACCGGCTGGGCTATTTGCGGCAACCCGCTCGGAATTGAAGCGCTTCCGGTAAAAGCAGGATCAACCAGCGTGCCCATGCCGGGATGGCAAATTGAATGTCTTGACGAGGAAGGTGTTCCGGTGGGGCCGAATGAAACAGGCTCTATCGTTGCAAAACTGCCGCTCCCGCCAGGGGCGGCGCCAACATTGTGGAATGCTGAACAGCGCTATGTCGAAGCCTATCTGGAGCGTTACGACGGCTATTATCTCTCGGGTGATGCAGGCTTTATCGATGAGGATGGTTTTGTTTTCGTAATGACACGTATCGACGATGTCATCAACGTTGCGGGCCACCGGTTGTCCTCTTCTGCCATTGAAGAAGTACTGGCCGCGAACCCCTCGGTGGCGGAATGTGCCGTTGTTGGCGTTTACGACGAATTGAAGGGCCAGGTGCCAGCGGGCTTTGCCGTGTTAAAGGCGGGAGCAGCAATTGATGAAGCTGAATTGGCAGAACAGTTGGTAGCGGATGTGCGGCGGGAAATTGGCCCGGTGGCCAGCTTCAAGCGGGTATATGTTGTCAGCAAGCTACCGAAAACCAGATCCGGCAAGATTTTACGCCGCAATATTCGTCAGATAGTTGACGGGGAAGTGCCTACCGTTCCGGCGACCATTGAAGACCAGTCGGTGCTGGATGAATTTTTTACGCTATTCGATCAAGGGGTGATCCGAACATGAGTGGAACGCAACTGCGATCAAGAATGGCAGCCGATAATATTATCGCGGCACCGGGCATTTATGACCATATGAGTTTGCTGATGGCGAATGCGACTGGTTTTGATGCGCATTATGCGTCCGGCTATTGGGGCACAGCTTCTGCGATGGGTGAGCCTGATGTCGGGATTGCGGGCTATAGCGACTTCATACGGATTTTCGCTGCTTTCGTTGCCAAAAGCGATGCCCCGGTCATTGCCGACGCCGATACCGGCTTCGGAAGCCTTGCCAACCTGGCTCATGCGGTCAAGGGGTATCAAGTGGCTGGTATTGCCGCAATGCAGATCGAAGATCAGGGCTTTCCGAAAATTTGCGGACATGTCGGTCAGGCCGTTTCGGTTGCGGCCAGCGAAATGATCCGTCGTCTGCAAGTGGCTGTGGAAGCGCGGGCTGATGGCGACATGCTGATAATAGCCCGTAGTGACGCGCGTCGCAGCGAAGGACTGGACTCTGCCATTGCCAGATTGAACCAATATGCTGAAAATGGTGCGGACATATTGTTTCTGGAAGCGCCGCAAAGTCTGGATGAAATAGCCGAAGCGGCGGGCAGGCTCAGCAAGCCGTTGTTGATCAACGCAGCGCACGGTGGCTTCACCCCGGTTCTGGCACCGGCGGAATATCAAAAGCTGGGCGTAAAGTTTGTGATTTATCCTGCCGGCGCGCCACTTGCGGCCGCGGAAGCCGCTCGAAATTTTTACGCCGACCTGAAAGCGGGCGATGCCAATGGTGAAGGCAAGGGCCATTTCAATTTTGGCGAGATGTCCCGTTTGCTGGGTATGGACGACGTTGTGGCGCTGCAAAAGAGACATGGCGGCGTCTAGGAGCGCTCTCCTGTCGTATCGGTGAGATGGCGGCGCTCGGGTCCGGGGTGTGACCGGAGGTATATACCGCCGAATGACGACGAGTTATCCTGCAGAAAATCTCGATAGCCGGCCAGTCAATTTTCTGTCCGATAGAGATACCAAATCAACCCATAGAATCAATCTAGCAATGTTCCGGTTGTTACGCTCAGGGGATGCAAGTAGAACTATGAGCATATTACAAGTTGTGGCCTGATCTAGATTTCGGCCTTTCAAGGAGATAAGCGAATGTCAGTAGAAACCATGGAACGGCCGAAGGTTGCCAAGGGGCGCCGGCCATATTTCTTTGATGATCCGAGTGTTGATAAAGTATTGGCGATGGTGATGGCCCTGACCGGAGAAGTCTCCGTTCTATATGACCGTCTTGATACGCACGAAAAGCTGGCAAAGGCAAAAATCTGGCCAACTGCGGAGAATGTTGATGCTTTCGAGATCACCGAAGAGGTCGAGAAAGAGCGTGATCAGCGTCGCGGGGAATATCTCGCCCGCGTTATGAGAATTGTCACGGAAGAATTAGAACGTTTGAAGCGAGATGTACCGGCTGAGAGCTAGTCGGTCCCCTTGCTTGCCGGGCGGAGCTATAGTCCGCACAAGTGCGGGCTCCAGCAAGACGTAATCTTGCTATGTTCCTTCCCGGTGGATTTGTCTTTTGGTCAGCGATGACATATCCATGCACCGATAGCATTAATATGAAGGCCGGTGGCCGGATTGCCGACCGGTTTATTCCTCAACATTCCTCCCCGCTATAAGTCGCATCGCGGATATTCCGGCGATTTTCTGGCGCAAATGCGCATATCCTGATATAATAAGTGGTATCTGCTGATATTAGGGAGAGCCATATTGGATCTGCGCCAACTGAAATATTTCGTTACATTGGCGAAGGAACATCATTTCGCCCGTGCAGCGGATATCTGTTTTGTAACACAGCCGACGCTTTCCGCCCGGATCCGGCAGCTCGAAGATGAATTTGGCGTGCCTTTGGTTGTTCGGGATCATCGCTTCCGTGGCCTGACGCGTTTTGGCGACAGGGTCGAGGAGTGGGCGACCAGTGTCCTTGAGGACTGCGACGCACTGAAGCGGGATTTTTCGCGAATCCGCCAGGCTGGCGAGGGTTCTGTGTCGGTAGGAATCGTGCCGTCGGCTTCTCCTTTGGCCTCTCTTTTATTGTCTTTTCTGCGCCTTAAAGACATTCCGGTTTCCGCTGAAATCCAGACATTATCCGCGCCGGAGGTGGCCCGCGGGGTTTCGCATGGAAATTTAAACCTCGGTATCACTTACCTCTCAAGCGTCGATGACACGACTTTGCGCAGTTTCCCGCTGGCGCCGGAAACATATGTTGCTTTCAAATATGGCGAGGGTGACACGACCTTGCCGGCCCGTTTGTCATGGTCTGAGCTTTCTTCCGGACAATTATGTTTGCCGACCAAGAATGTACCGAGTCGTGCGATCATCGACGCATGTCTTGATGAGCATTGCGATGAATATGATGTCTCGCTCGAAACCGACTGCTGGCTGACCATGTTGCAAGCCGTCAGGCGGAATGGACTTATAGGCATTGCGCCGAGCCATGTCGTCGGCATCTTGGCGATTCCGACCGGCACATCTGTATTCCCTCTGCCTGCTCCGGCTGAGCCCCTCGAACTGGCCATTCTTGCAGGATCGGTCATGGAAGAAGAGCCGGCATTTATCGAGGAGCCCGCTTTGGCCAAGGTTATCGCGGCCCTCGCCGAATTCAGAGAATATTTTGAACTGGAATCTACGGCCTTCGAGGGGATGTCGTAGCGCGGTCGACGGGTATCCAAAACAATTGGAGCCTGTGGATTTTGATGGTGACGGGGTCCCTGTCGGTGCCAATCTAAGCACGCAAGCGGTTCTATCAATGGTTTGATAGGCATGAAATATTGGACACTCGGGCTGTGTTTTGAATAGCGTGTGTTCAACTGATCTTATGAAATAATTTTCGTCAATTGGAGCAGCATAATGGTATCGCAGAACGGCAAGCACAAGACGCACACAACCGACTTTTTAGCCTATGATGTGGAAAAGGCAGCATTTTTTGACCACCCGGCGATCGACGCACTGGTCACTTCCATGGTGGCCATGGGTTCCGAAGTTTGGAGCGCACAACGGCGGATCAAAGTGCTGGAATCAGTACTGACAAGCCAGGGTATCTCGCTGGAGAAAGTGAACCAGTACAAGCCGAGCGCTGAAGAAGAGAAAGCCTGGCGGGTGCAGCGCGACCAGTTTATCAAGCGCGTTTATGGCTCGCTCGAGAAGACTGGCGAGGCGAGGACACAATATGGTGCCGGCATGGATAGTCTGCGGCAGGGAGATTGAATCATGATGGATCGCCGGACACTATTCGCAGGTGCTGCATATAGCTCTACTTTGGCATGGCTTTTTGGCGGGAGCAGGGCAGTCGCATCCGCTTCCGGCAAGCCGGCTGCAGATGCCAAAGCGGGCAAGGCGCCGATTGAATTTGACGAAATGTTGCCCAACGCCGATGCCGCGGGCCAGATGGACTTCCACGCCGGCTTTCTCGCCTGGTCGATCAATGATTTCGAGAAACAGTCTACCAAGCGTTTGAACGCAATTTTGGCGGACAAGGGTATCGATCCCAACGCGGATGTCGATTTGATCCCGCTTCTTGATGATATCCGGTCCGACCCTCTGATGGCCTTGCGCATGCGGACATGGCTGAGCAATCAGGAATTGATGCTGGGTGGCCTGGAAGAAACATTGGGCCGGGAATCAGAGAAATATTTTGGCGAGATGGAAGCGGCAGAGGCGAAATATCCAAACCGTATCGAACTCAATCCCGATATGCATATGCCAGCTTATGCCAAGCATGAGATCCACCTTCAGAAAGGTGGTTATGTCGGCAATCCTTTGGCGGGCTATGTAAATTACCATTACGGTAATATCCTATATGAGGCTCTGTTTGGCAGCAATATCCAGGACGAACGCATTGCACTGATGGCCGCAAGTGTACCGCTGCCCGACGATGGCAAGGTGGAACGCGCACTGGATATGGGCTGCGGGACCGGTCGTCTGGCTTATGGCCTGAAGAACCGTTTCCCGGCTGCCAAGGTTTCTGGCATCGACATCGCTGGCCCTATGGTGCGTTTTTCGCACAAGCGGGCTGTTGATTTGGGTATTGACTGTTTCTTCGCGCAACGCGCAGCAGAAGCGACCGGTTTTCCCGATAACCACTTTGACGTGATCGCTTCCAACATCCTGCATCACGAAGTGAATGCTGCAGCTACCGATGAGATCGTGGCGGAAGCTTTCCGCATATTGCGGCCGGGCGGCATATTCTATCCGATCGACCATCCGACCGGGAAGCAGGCGCCGAAGAAAACCGTCAGTAACAAATTCTGGGCTTTCAACGACCGCGCCATCAATAACGAAGTGTGGCGCGCTGATTTCGAGTCCCGGGATTTTGCCGAAATCATCCGTAAGGCAGGCTTTGTCGTTGACGAGTCGCTTCCACCAGCGGTGTGGGGCACTGGGTCAATCAAGGCTGTGAAGCCCGCTTGAACAAGTCAGACCACGATCGCTCTGAAAGACTTGGTCTAGAGAGTGGATCACTATAAAAATGATCGAGAAAATGCCGGACCATTTACTGCGAATGATCCGGCATTTGATTGTGATGCGATAGAATTTGCATCTGTCTGTCGTCGTGCACGCTAACCGTGCAGTCCGCTGGCTGGTGGTACTTTAAGGAGACTCCTGATCAAAAAGTTTCTGCCTAATACAATCCATCTGTCTTGGGGCTTCGGTACTCTGGGCACCGTCATGATGATCAACAGCCTGACCAGCCTCTATCTGTTTTTCCTGGTCGGCATAATCGGCATAGCGCCTGCTCTTGCCGGTGCACTGATCTTCGCATCAAAGATATTCGATGTCGTATCTGATCCGATCATGGGCTGGATCAGCGATCGCACCAATACACGCTGGGGGCGGCGGCGGCCTTATCTGTTCGGCTCCAGCTTCCTCTGTGCTGCCTCTATGGTGATGCTCTTCAATCTGCCAACATTTGAAAGCGGCTTTGCACAGGCAGCATATATCGAATTCCTTCTGCTATTTTTCGCGCTTGCGCTGACGACGTTCAACGTACCCTATCTCGCGATGCCGGCCGAAATGACGGACAGTTATTCCGAACGGTCAACCATCATGTCCTACCGCGCCCTGTTCCTGGTGCTCGGAACTTTTACCGGGACAGCTATTGCAGGATTGATCGCAGGTCGTCTCGGCGGCGACGAAGCGGCGTATGGAATCGTTGGCTGGTTCCTGGCCGGCATTGCATTTTTTGCCATGATGACCTGTGTTATCGGCACCCGCAAAGCCCGTTTTGTCAATAATTTGAAAGCGGTCAAAGTGCCGTTGAAAGAACAAGTCAGATTCTTTCTCGTGAACAAGCCGTTCATGGTTCTGGGTGGTATCAAGGTCGTCCAGTTCCTCCAGCTGGCGGCGGGCGGAACCTCGACATTCTTCTTCTTTGTCCAGGTTCTCCAGAAGGGCGAACAGGCGCTGTTCCCGTTCGGCATCGCCTATATGGGGGCTTCGCTTTTGAGCATTCGCCCCTGGCTGATGCTTATCAATCGCTTTGGCAAAAAAGAAATCTTCATGTTCGGCCTGATCCTGCAATCCATGGCATTCCTGAGCTGGGTGCTCGCAACACCCACCGAGCCCGATTGGTTACTATATCTGCGCGCGGCTGCCTTGGGTGGAACGATCAGCGGGATCGTGATCTGTGGCCAGTCTATGGTGCTGGATGTGATCGAATATGACCGCAGAATAAGCGGCCTGAACCGGGAAGGCGTAGCGTCTGCTGCATTCAGCTTTCTGGAAAAGACCATGTACGCGGCTGGCCCGCTCCTTATCGGCGCGTTGCTGACAATCTATGGTTTTGACAACAGCCTCCCAAGGGACGCTGCGCAACCTGAATCCGCCTTATTCGCCATGACACTCGGCATGGCGTGGATTCCCGGGCTTTGCAGTCTGGTGATGTTCGTCGGGCTATTGTTTTATGATCTGGATGAACAGAAAATCGCCGAGACTCCAGACAAAGCGGTTCAGGTATAGCGGAAATGGAATAAGCTGTTTGCTGATCTGCAGGAGCCGGTTTTGCGATAGCGCTTGCCGGCTTCAGCAGCTATAGCTTCCCATACATCGCATTGTTTCACGATCCTCGAGGTCATCATACATGTCGTCAATAGCCAGCCAGAACGGCAAGGCAAATCACAGCGACCAAAGGCTGGATGCGGCTCTCCCCGTCCCGCTGTATCATCAGGCGTATACGGTCATGCGAAGCTGGATCGCATCGGGCGATTTCGTGCGCGGTGATCAGTTCCCCACCGAAATAGCCTTGTGTGAAAAGCTGGGTGTCTCGAGGATCACGATTAAACGGGCATTGTCCGAACTGGCAGCGGAGGGGCTTATTGCCCGTCACCGCGGGCGGGGGACCATCGTCAAAGCCCAGAAATCAAGAGGCATCATGCGTGCCGATTTCGGCGAGATGATGAAAAATTTACACGACGTAGAGAATACGACGGATATCGAGCTATTGTCGGAAGCCGAGGCGGTGCCGCCGACGGAAGTGGCTGGTGATCTGGACCTGGATCCGGGTGTTGCAGCGCTAGAAATTTTGCGCCGGAGACTGGTGGACGGCGAGCCTTATGTATATTCGGTCTCTTATATTCCGACCAATGTGGCAGCACGGTTCCCGGACAAGGGAGCAGAACAAACGTCTTTGTTACAGCTTCTGACCGACGCCGGATATCCTCCTCTTGAAGCCTATCAACGAATGAACGCTGCGTCGGCTGATGAGAGCGTGGCGAAGAGCCTTGGCCTCGAGGCCGGACAGCCGGTGCTCAAAGCTGTGCGCGTGTTCAAAACAGCAGAATTGCTGCCGGTGCAGCACACGACCATGTATTTCAGACCGGACCGTTATGAATATACGCTCGTTCTGCCGGCATCAGAGGCAAACGACTAGGCATCGTCGGCCCCTATTTCCAAATGTCCTCGCGGTTCTGATCGTCGAGCGAATAGAAACAGAATATCGATCAACGGCGCTTGTATCATCGATAGCCTGTCTTCAAAAATGATGTGGTCATAATTGTTGGAAAAAAGGCCAGCTCTGAAGAGAGCGAAGTCTCAGCCGAGCTTGTCGTTAATTTTTGAACAGATGCAGCACGGCCAACACCACCCCCAGATCCTGGAAGGATAAATATATGAGTGATCAGCATCCAGAACTCGACCTGAGAGAGCTTCCGGTCGACAAATTCTATATCGGCGGAAAATGGGTCGAGCCCCATGAGAGCAATAGGATCGCGGTCGTCTCCCCCGATACCGAAGAAGTGATCGCTCACGTTGCCGAAGCAACTGACGCTGATGTTGATCAGGCAGTCGCAGCGGCGCGCGAGGCGTTCGACAAGGGGCCTTGGCCGAAGATGGCTGTTGAAGAACGCAATGACTGGGTGCGCAAGCTTTCAGCCGCCATCGTCGCCCGGACCGAAGAACTGGGCCTTTGCTGGACCTATCAGATCGGCATGCCTTATAACGTGGCCAAGATGTTTGCTCCGTTTCTGACCAATGCGATGGATCAATATATCGAGATCGCCGAGAATATGGATTTCGTCGAACAGCGCGAAATCGCAGGCGAAGGCACAGGCTTTCTGGTTTATGAGCCGGTTGGCGTCGTTGCCGCGATCGCTCCGTGGAATGTGCCGATTAACACCATGCTCAACAAGGTTGGCCCGGCCCTCGTCGCCGGGTGCACCGTGATCATGAAACCAGCTCCCGAGACGCCGCTTGAAGCCTATATAATGGCACAATGTGCTGAAGAGATCGGGCTCCCGAAGGGTGTGCTGAATCTGATTTGTGCACATCGCGAGGTTTCCGATTATCTCGTTCGGCGCCCCGGTGTGGACAAGGTCAGCTTCACTGGTAGTGTTGCCGCAGGGCAGCGGATTGCATCGGTCTGCGGCGAACGCATCGCAAGATGCTCGCTGGAGCTCGGCGGCAAGTCGCCGGCAATCATCCTCGACGACTATGATCTTGATACGGTCGCCAAAATGATGGTCGATGGCATTTGTTCTATCGCCGGTCAGAATTGCGCATTGCTGTCGCGGGTATTGGTTAGCCGGGAGCGGCATGACGAACTCGTCGGCAAGATGAAGGATATCGCCGAAGGGGTCAAAATCGGCCATGCCTTCGACGAGAATACGATTATCGGCCCGGTTGCAATGAAACGCCAGCTTGAGCGTATCGAAGAACTGATCGCAGCCGGAGTGGCCGAAGGGGCGACGCTAGCGAGCGGCGGCAAGCGCCCATCGCATCTAGACAAGGGCTATTTCATGGAGCCGACAATCTTTGCCAATGTCACCAGTGACATGCGCATCGCACAGGAAGAGATTTTCGGGCCCGTCATTTGCGTGATCCCTTATGATGATCTGGCTCATGCGATCGATATCGCCAATGATTCCCAGTTCGGGCTTTCCGGTGCCGTTTTCACCAACGATCTGGAAAAAGCTTATCATGTTGCACGCAGCGTGCGCACCGGCACCATGGGACAAAATGGCCCGAGGAATGATTTCACCATCGGCTTTGGCGGATTCAAGAAATCGGGAATTGGCCGTGAAGGCGGTGTTGCTGGCCTGAAGGCGTTTCTGGAGGCTAAAACCGTTTTGCTCGACGGTATTCCCGAAACGCTCTGAAAGGCACCTTCGGGCACTGGGGGCCTTGGCGCCCCGTTCGCTGACAATATATAGTAGACGGCCCGTCGATTGTTCCGATATTTCGAAGCAATCGACGGGCCGTTGTTACTCGTGCGTTACGCGATTTGGTCCTGCCACGACGCATAGATGTCGGATGCAGTCGCGCACCAGAGATCGTCGCGCGCCGCCAGAACGGTCAGCAGATCCCGCAAGAATTTGATCCGGAATGGCTGCCCGATAATATAAGGGGTTAGCGCAAGGTGCAAAATGCGACCGCCGTGCGCTTGCGCTTCCTTTGCCAGCAGATCAGCCGCACCGATCACTTGCTGGGACCAGACTTCCTCATTCTGTCCGAGTATTGTGATGCATTTCCGGTCTTCCATCTCATCGGTATAGGGCATGGCAACCGGGCCATCATTCATCGCATAGGGCATGTCGTCATTGCCCCAGTCCGCTGTCCATTCAATACCGGCGCGCTTGAGCAGGCTGAGCGTGTCTTCACTTTGGCCCCGGCCTGGCGACATCCAGCCTTTCGGGGTGTCTCCATATTCGGACCAGGCGGCCAGACAGGATTCAATTTGGCGCTGTTCGACTTCCAGAGGCATGTCGCCATAATGGATATTGTTCATGTCTTCGCCATGCGCGGCGATTTCCCAGCCTGCCGACTGGATATCCTGCACAAGCTGTGGTGTGCGGTCGATCAGTGCACTGTTTACGAATGCTGTCGCCGGTATATTGGCGGCGGTCAAGGCATCCATGATGCGGTAAATTGCCACCCGGTTGCCGTAATCGCGCGCGGTGAACGTCCGAAAATCGGGGAAAGGGGTGGCCATATGCCCGGCCGCTCTGAAAGGTCCGTCATTGGGAGTCAGAGGGAAGAATTCGACAGCCACAGTGACCATGAGAGCGACAGATTTGCCGTTTGGCCATGAGACCTTCGGTTGTTCAAACATATTGGCCGCTGGATATAGGTCATGGTCCATCCCCTTGCGGAGCATCGGGTAACGCAGAAAATTGGGATCAAGCGGCATCTGAACCTCCGAATTGGGCAATATGGGTGCGGGCGTCATCATAATGGTTGGCAAGATAATGGTCAGCGATGTCACCGGCCTTTGTTATCCAGATGTCATCCTTATGTTCGTCGGCGTAGCGGAGAATTTCTTCGAACGGGCTGATGCGGTGCGACCGGCCGACAAGATAGGCGTGGATCGGGATACACATGACCGTGCCAGATGTGCCGCCTTCTTCCAGCAACGTGTCAAACTGGCGTTTCAGCACATCGGTATATTGTTGCGGGGACAGTCCAAACACATTGAAAGCGTAGTGATCGTTCACTTCGAGCGAATAGGGCATTGATACAAGCGGGTTGCCCGGTACATTCAGCGGCTGAGGCTGATCATCCTGAAATAGATCGCAGGAATAGGTGAAACCGAGTTCGGCCAGCAGTTCGATGGTATGAATCGTATGCGTAAGCGCTGGCGCGAGATAGCCGCGTGTTTGCTGACCGGTTTGTGTCTTGATTCTGTCGATGGTATATTGGAGCATTTGGCGCTCCTGCGCCCGGTCCATCCCGTAGGCATAGCGTGTATTGTAAACGCCGTGGGAGAAGAATTCCCAGCCCAGGTCATTAACCGTATCGATCATTTCGGGGAAATGATCGCACATCGCTACCGACAGGCTGACCGTGCCAGGGATATTATATTTTTCCATCGCCTCGATAAGACGCCAGTTGCCGACGCGATTGCCATGATCCCGATACGCATATCCGACGATGTCGGGGTTTGGGCGTGCCCAGGGGCTGCGGTGCGGATTTTTCGGCGGGTGAAGCTCGTAATATTCGATGTTAGGCGCGACCCAGAAGGCAAGCTTTTTATCGCCGGGCCATGTCACTTTGGGGCGATCACGATAGGGCCAGTGGCCGTATATTTTGGGGTCTCTCATTTGCTCTCCTGATCCTGAATTTCGTCATTGTTCGGTGCGTAAGCTTCGCTGCGCTCGAGCATTTCGGGTAGGCCGATACGCTGGTTGAGGCCGGCAAAGCTGAACATGTTCTCGCTGCTGCCGGCAGTTGTTCCATCGATGCGCAGCTGTTGTAATAATTGTTCTGCTGCAAAGGCCATGGCGCGGGTCAAGCTGCCCGCTGTGATAACAAGGGAATAGCCTGCTTTGCGCAGAGCATTTGCATTATGCACAGCCGGATCTCCGCCATCGACCATATTGGCCAGCAACGGGATGGTGCCGTCAAAATTTTTCACTATCCGGGCCATATCTTCGGCAGATTGCGGGGCTTCGATAAACAATATATCCGCTCCGGCTTCTTTATAGGCCATGGCGCGATCCAGTGCCGCGCCCAGTCCCTCGACAGCGATGCCGTCGGTGCGGGCGATGATCAGAGTGTCCTCGCTGGTGCGCGCATCTGTGGCGGCTTTGATCTTGCCAACCATTTCGGCCGAACTGACGAGTTGCTTGCCGCTCAAATGGCCGCACCGTTTTGGCATTTTCTGATCTTCGAGCTGGATTGCATTGGCCCCAGCTCGTTCGAGGATTTTGATCGTATGGATGACATTCAAGGCATTGCCGAAGCCGGTATCCGCATCGACGATCAGATCTATCGAGACCCGCTGGCGCATGCGCTCGACGGCTTCGGCCAGTTGCGAGAGTGATACGAAGCCGAGGTCCGGACGGCCAAGAAGCGTATAGGAGACCGACGCGCCTGATATATAGGCGGCGCGGAACCCGGCCTGCTCGGCCAGAAGCGCGGTCAGCGCGTCGTAGACGCCCGGTGCGATCACCACTTCGGGTCCCTGCAGTGCTTTGAGTAGAGACATCTAGAGGCCTCTTTTCTGTTTCAGCTGCGCCATCAGACCGCCCGCTTCGAGAATATCGATGATATGGGGCGGCATGGGCTGCAATTCACGATGATAGCCATCTTTCAAACGGGTCATGGTGCCCGCGGCAAGATCAAGCTTCAAGAGATCTCCGGCGGCGATTTCCTGTGTCAGGTCGATCGTTACAACCGGCAAGCCGATGTTGATGGCGTTGCGGTAGAATATGCGCGCAAAGGATTTGGCCAGCACGGCCCCAACGCCCAAAGTTGCAAGAGATATTGCCGCCTGTTCGCGGCTCGAACCGAGGCCGAAATTGGCGCCGGCTACGACAATGTCGCCCGGTTTCACCGATTTGGCAAAATTCGGATCGACTGCTTCCAGGCAGTGCTGGGCCAGTCCTTCGGGGGATAATTTCATGGCATAGCCTGGCGCCAGTACATCCGTGTCGATCTTATCGCCAAATTTCCAGGCGCGTCCTTCGATGATCATGCTGCATTCCGTGTGCTTGTGCGCAATTCGCGCGGGTCGCTAATACGTCCGGTTACGGCCGATGCCGCCACCGTATAAGGCGATGCGAGATAGACCGAGGCATCCTTGTGACCCATCCGGCCTTGAAAATTACGATTGGTGGTGGAGAGACAAACCTCTCCTTCGGCGATAATCCCTGCGCCCATACCAGCGCAGGCGCCGCATCCCGACGGTAGCAATATGGCACCCGCGGCTGTCAGGGTCGCAAGCGTGCCGTCAGCTGCAGCTTTTTCGGTAACGCGGACGGTTGCCGGTGCCACCAGCAAGCGGGTGTCTGGTGACACTCGATGACCGCGCAAAACCGACGCTGCCATTTGCAGATCCTCCAGCTTGGCACCGACACAGGCGCCGATATAGCATTGATCGACTTTGACAGCGGCAAATGCTCCCACGTCGTCAGTATTTTCCGGTGCGTGCGGCGCCGCTACTTGCGGGCCGAGCTTGGTGACGTCCAGCGTGACTGTCTTATAATATTGCGCATCCGGATCGGCGACCCAGGTCTCGGCTCCTTCATAATCTCCGCCGGTCGCCTTCAGTGCTTCGATCGTGATCTCGTCGACTCCGATGATGCCCGCTTCAGCACCGAGTTCCGCCGCCATATTGGACATAACCAGACGTTCGGACATTGACATTGCGCTCACTGTGGAACCCATGAATTCGACCGACTTGAAGCTATTCTCCATACCCATTTCACGGCACAGCCAAAGCATGACGTCTTTCGCCGTAATCTCGGGGCCAAGTTCACCGTCAATTTGTACCTTGATGGTTTCCGGTACGGTGGTCCAGGTCTCTCCGGTGATGGCAATGGCCGTCGTGTCTGTTGCTCCGAATCCTGCCGCATAGCAGCCGAATGCACCGGCGGTGGGAGTATGGCTGTCGCCACCGGCGACGAACATACCGGGGCGCAACAGTCCGCGTTCCGGCATGATTGCGTGCGAGATTCCCTGCATGTCGAAGAAGTTTTTCACACCGTAATCGCGGGCAAAGCGCCGGGAAATATTGAGGATTTCCGCGGATTGGGCATCGACCGCGGGAACATAATGATCAGAGACCACGACAACTTTGGAAGGATCCCAAAGCTTGGCATTCAGCTCCTCGAGCCGAGGGCGCCAACGCCGCGGTCCAGAGGCATCCTGCCCCATGAGCAGGTCAACATTCACCGTCACGATTTCGCCCGGTTTCACCGTAGGGCGACCACATGCGCGGGCGATGATTTTCTGTGTCAGCGTTTGTGGCATTAGAGTCCCTCACAATAAATTATCCGGCTTCATCGAGCCTTTTGCGATTTTATCTGGTCAGATAGAATATATTGATATACTATTATATCAAATGATGCGGGATTGCAACATCCTTGAGCGCATTTCGCTGAATGTAAGCGCTCATAATTCAACGCCATCGGCGAGCGATCGCCTGTTCGGGAAGGTTTGGATCATTGATGATTTTTACTTCTAGGGATCACCAATTGCATGGATGATATTGCCTCGCTTCCTCTAGCCGGTGTGAAGGTGCTGGATTTGACCAGAATCTTGGCCGGTCCCTGGTCGACGCAACTGCTCGCCGATTATGGTGCTGACGTTATCAAGGTAGAAAGGCCTGGATCGGGAGACGATACCCGCTCCTGGGGGCCGCCATATGCGGTCGATGGTGAAGCCGCATATTTTCACACGGCAAACCGTAATAAAAAGTCCGTAGCTATAAATATTGCCTCTCCCGAGGGAGCCGACCTGATCCGGAAACTGGTTGGTCAGTGCGATATCGTGGTCGAGAATTACAAGGTCGATGGGCTGGCGAAATATGGCCTCGATTACAAGACGGTTTCCGCTGACCATCCCCAAATCGTTTATTGCTCGATCACTGGATTTGGCCAGACCGGCCCGAATAGCCACCGCCCGGGCTATGACTATCTTATACAGGCGATGACCGGCTTGATGTCGATCACGGGTCAGCCTGCAGGTAGTCCGGGGGATGAGCCGATGAAGGTGGGGGTTGCGGTATCCGATCTCTTTACCGGCCTATATGCCGCGACAGCCATTCTGGCGGCGCTACGCAAGGCAGAGGCGACGGGTGTCGGTTCTCATCTAGATGTGGCACTGCATGACTGTCAGCTGGCGGCACTTGCCAATCAGGCGATGAATTTTCTCGCGACCGGTGATTCGCCGCAGCGGCTCGGCAATGCACATCCCAGCATCGTGCCATATCAGGTTTTCGATACGGCAAACGGGCATATTGTGGTTGCAGTGGGCAATGATCGGCAGTTCCAGGCTTTCTGCCAATGTCTGGGACGCCCTGACATTGGTCAGACCGAGCGATGGCAGACCAATAGGGGGCGGGTGGAAGATCGCGAAGATCTGCTCGCAGAGATTATGCCGGTCCTCAAGGCCCGGTCCACCGAAGACTGGGAAGATATGTTTGATACCGCCGGCATCCCCCATAGTCCCATTCGTTCGGTCGGCGATGCGTTGCAATCAACCCAGACGCGGGCTCGATTGCAGGTTATCGACCATGGCCACGGCCTTCGCACTGTAGGGCAGCCGGTTCCATTCGCTGGTCAACCGGTTGAGCCGCCTCCATCGTTGGGAGCGCATACCGATACCGTTCTGCAGCAATATCTTGGCTTCGGCGAATCGGATGTTGAGGCTTTGCGTCAGCGAGGCGCGATCGGATGAGTTTGGCCGCTGTCCGATCAGTTGCTGTATTGGGCCAACATCAATTTTTTGGTGTTAATATAGTGAGCGGCCAGTTCCGGAGTGCTACATGAATCTTCTTAAAACAAAATTGTCCCTTGGTCTGGCGCTCAGCGTTACGCCGGTTTTCGCCACGAATTCGGGAACGCCGGCTCACGATTATATTGCCGCAATGTGTACATTGACCGGCAATTGGACCGGTCAATTCGAACAGTATAACGAGACCGGCCTTTTCCGCACATCGCGGTTCGATGCAGGGTTTCAATGCCAGCCCGAAAAAGATGTTTTGATGGAAACGAACGTTTTTTTTCAGGATGATGGTACGGGTTTCTCGACACTCAAGGTCATTTTTCCCACGAAGCAGCCCAAAGAGATGCAGATGTCCTATTTCTACGGCGGGATGGAAAAAGCCTATTTCTTCCAGTCTGCGCGTCTGGAGTATGACGATGCTGAGCATTGGACGGCTGCTCGTCAATCCGTGCAGAAAACCCATGAAACAGACAAAAATCCTCCCGTTTCGCGCTATACGCATATTCGAAACGGTAACGAACTGACGATGATCAGGGAGGTCAAGCCGGATAACAGCTCAAATGAATGGGCGCTCTCTGCTAAGCTCACAATGAAATGGCAACCCTGAGCCATTGTCCTTCATCACCGAGGAGCGATATATGACAGATTTGACTACGAAGGCGCCAATTAATCCCAATTTCCGATTGATACTGCGTATCGTCTGGTTGCTCGCTCTTGCGACATTGGCGCTTGGTTCTGTGTTTGCATATGCAACGCCGAATCCGGAACCCAAGTCGATCAGTCTGGCCGATCTGCGTGCCAAATATGAAACCAGCGCATCGCGATATATGGATGTGGACGGAGTTCCGCTGCATTATGCCGACGAAGGGGAGGGCGAGCCGGTTCTGCTGTTGCACGCTTCCTTTCTGAATTTCAGAGCATGGGATGACGTCGCTCAAGCGCTGGTAAAGGCCAATTATCGGGTCATCCGGCCAGACTTTCCCAGCCTGGGGCTTAGCGGTATCGACGGAAAGAGCCTCAACGGTGGCCGCGTGGACTTTTTCAACCGCAATGCAGAGGTGGTAGCAAAGTTGCTGGAAGCGTTAAATCTGGACAAGGTGAATGTTATTGCCACTTCTAGCGGTGCGATCGCGGGATCCCGCTATGCTTCCTATTTTCCTGATCGTGTCAGCCGACTGGTTCTGATCAATTCAGCGGGCTTGCCACGCACCGCGCAAAGCGACCCCAATCGTTCCCGACCGGAAGAGCGCAAATGGTCGAAAATGAAGATCAAGCCGCCGGAATTCTGGGCCAACCTCCTGGGGCGAAATTTCATAGCGCCAAGCACCCCGCCCCCTTGGCTCGTGACATTGGCCTATGATGTGAATCGTCGAGCCGAAAAGGCCGATCCCGGAGCCTATAATTTCAAGACCGGCGATCCCAAAAAGATCTTCGCCGATATCACGGCTCCGACGCTCATTTTGTGGGGAAAGGCCAATCCGACAGTGATGCATCTCGAGGCAGACGTCATCGAACATTGGATGACGGGGGCGCCGACGCTCATACGGAAATATGAAGGCCTGGGGCACTATCCCTATATCGAAAAAACAGATTTGGTGATGACCGACATACTGGATTTCCTCGGTGGGGAAATGGACGACGAACTGCGTCAAACCCAGCGAGTTAAAGTACCGCCGCGCTAAGTTTGGCTGCGTAATTATCTATTTGAGTAACCATGTACACGAGAGAGGAAAGACATTGTCAAAATCCATATTTCAGGCGAACCGGCGTCAAGTAATAATAGGCGGTTTATCTGCAGCTCTCGTTGCGGGTTGCGCGCCCAAAAGCACATGGTCAACCAGAGAAACAGATGTTCTGGTGATTGGTGGCGGCATAGCTGGCATCTCCGCTGCTCTCAGGCTGGAGGCCGAAGGCGTAAACGTCCAGCTGATCGAAGCCGACAAACAACTCGGGGGAAGGTGCTTCACCCTTAGGACCGAAGATGGTTCGTTTGATTGCGGAGCTTCTACGGTAGGGCCGAATTACGGCAATTTGCTCTCTTATGCATATGAAGCCGATGTTCCTTTCATCGCTCCTCCGGGGAAAGAGAAGTTCAGCTACCACATCAACGGCGAATTTGTTCATCCCGATGCGTGGGAAACGTCCTCTGCCAATCGTCTTGTGGGCAGTGAGCGGAGCATCTTGCCCGAGCAGCTCGAATTCCCGATCCTGATGAAGAATAACAAGATCAAGGATGTCACAAACTGGAACTCGGAAGAGATGCTGGCATATGATGTTGCGCTGGATCGCTATCTCAAGGAAAATGGCGTCTCTGACGAGGCATTGCGTCTCATCGATCTTACCTCGAACACGATGGGTCTCGGGCAGACATCGGCTCTGTTTCAGATGCGCGAGTTTGCCGGCATAGATACTCCCAAAAAGGGCGACAAAGTGCGCGAGGTGTACGACGCGTCAAACGGTCCAGCAGGATTCTACAATGTTAAAGGCGGAATGCTCACAATGATCGAGCGGATCGCAACGCTTTTGAAAACGGAGCCGATGCTGGGTGATCCGGTGGTTGCAATTGATGTCGAGAAAGATGGTGCATCCGTTACGATGGCCAGCGGGAAAAAGATAAGAGCCAAGAGCGTCATTTGTACCGTGCCTTATTCGGTCCTGCGTTCGATTGCGATTACGCCGGCACCGACTGGTCCCAAAAAAGCTGCGATTGATGATGCCCTCTATACGCTGACGACCCACGTCTTTTTCATTCCCACCAAACCATATTGGGAGGAAGATGGTCATCCGGCCGGACTGGTTAGTGACGATGTCGTCGAGCGGGTTATGGCGAACCACGACGAGGACGGTAAGGTCAGCTGGCTTGACGTCTGGATGAACGGCGCTGCGGCAGCGAAAGTTGATACGATGCCCGAAAAGGAAATGATGGCATTTGTCCAGGCGCGTCTGGAAAAGATGCGGCCATCAATGAAGGGCGCAATCACGCCGGTCGGTGCTTATAGCTGGGGCCAGAACGAATTCGTCAAAGGCAATAAATATATCATGCGGCCGGGCGATGCGCGGGGCATGTTCCCCTGGCTGGCCGAACCCTATATGGACCGGTTGCGTTTTGCGGGTGAACATACGCGCGATTATGAAGCAGGGCTGGAAGCAGCAGCCACTTCCGGCATGCGTGAAGCGATGGCGTATCTGGATCAGTTCGCCTGATAGGCAAGAGTGGCTTCTGGCACCGCTGGTTATCTGCAAACCGGTGACAGGTTGAGGGTCAAATATCCAAACGGTCTCGCAAACCGCTGCGATCGGCGCGGGTCTGCAGATTATGAAAATCTGGTCGAGAAAAAGGCGGTGACCGTTCGGGCACCGCCTGCGGCAGAGTTCAATTGAAGCCAGCGCGGGCCACAGCCATTCTTCGTCATCCAACCGTCTGTTGATTCAGGGAAGCTTCCTGACAAAAGCTTCCCTGAAACGAACACAGGCCAATCCGGACGGGGGGGATATCACGGTTGCCTGGACGATAGTTTTATGGACGAGTTTAACGGGTTTCCTTCTTCATATATTTGATAAGCAACGCCCGTTTACCGCCATCTTTCATGCCAACGTAACTCATCCGATGCCCCTTCAGCACATCGTTGGGTTTTTCAATCCATCTGTCCAGAGTCGGCTCGTTCCAGACCAGGCCAGAATTGCTCAAAGCTTTTGAATATTTGAAACCTTTGCGGGTCCCGGCCTTGGCGTTGATGAAGCCATGCAAATTTGGTCCGAGTTTATGTGGCTCGCCTTCTTTCAGCGTGTGGCAGGCTCTGCATTGAAACCACAGCCTGTCGCCCTGGCTCGGTTTTGCAGCGGCCAAATTTGTCCGCTGTGCGGAGAGACTGGATAGACCCAGCATAGCCACTGCCATGCCCGCGACGAATGTTCCGCCAGCAACCATGCGCACTTTTCGACCTGAAGATTTCATTGGTAATAACTCCTAAAACTTGATGTGTCCGTATTTAGCTCCTAGTGCGTCCGCTTTTCTTAGCCTTGGAATTCAGCCGTTTTCTGGGGATATAGAGAGAAAATGACATGTTCTGGTCAATTTCTCACGCCTTGAAAACACGAGTGGATGAAGTCGGTTTGGCTATCTTCGCGGGGCCGGGATTGCGCCAGATGCGGTGCAAACAGATGCTGTCACCAAGAATAGAAAATTCAGGAATTACTGCAAATAGGCAATTCCTATTAAACCATCGACGTAATGAAATTGCCACAATATGCCATCTTTGGCAGTCCAATTGCTCAAGGGAATTTATCGTACCGCATGAAATTATTAGTACGTACAAAACGGGGAAATAGATATGCCAAAACCTGCCAAGCTTTCCAGTCTTCTCAATAGCGTTGCATTGTTCACGCTGCTCACTCCAGCGGTCGCAGTGATTTCAAGCGCTCCCGCATTCGCGGAAACAGCGACTGAGAGTGAGAATGATGATAATGTGATCGTCGTTACTGCCCGCGGCCGCGAAGAATCGGTGATCGAAGTCCCTATCGCCATATCGGTTTTGTCGCAGGATCAGTTGAATGCTGCGGGTGTAAGCGATATCCAGAATATGTCTGATTATACGCCGGGTTTCAAGTTTCAGAATTCTGATGGCCAGGCTGGCGGTCGCTCCAGTTCAGCGCTGCAGTTTCGCGGTATTTCGCAACAAGTAGATAGCGCAGCTTCCCGAACTGGCGCCGTATTTTATGATGGTTCCTATGTTTCTCAAGGCATCGGCTTCATTCCGATGATTGATCTGGAACGCGTCGAGGTCATCAAGGGGCCGCAAAATGCATATTTTGCGCGAAATACCTTTTCAGGCGCAGTCAACTTTGTACCAAAAGAGCCCGGCGACGAGCTGGAAGTCAGCACTGAGCTTCAACTCGGCATTGGTACCGGAAGAGGCGAACAGGTTAGCTATCGTGGCGTTGCAGCCATTGGCGGCCCCATCACCGATACTATCGGTCTGCGTGTCGCTACTACCTATGAACGCAAGGGCGCTGATTATGAGTATCTGAACGGTGATCCGAACGGCGAAGAAAACAACTTTGCGATTTTTGGTACAGCGGTATTCGAAGTCACGCCGACATTCCGTGTGAAAGCAACAGGCTATTATGTCGATTCTGAAGACACATCGAACGCGCAAAGCGTGAACGCAACGGTCGCTCCCGGCGATTGTAACATGATATATAGCGGCAGTTCGATCAACGGACTTACCGGAGCACTGACCCCCTTCACCACTGACCTCAGCCAGAGCACGCAAACGATCTTTTGTGGAAGCATTCCTGACGCGTCTGTGATCGAAGCTTCCGCTACGGGTCAAACGGGTACTGTTTCGCTCAATCCGGACATGGCTGGCTTTACGAATTTAATGCCAGACGGTCTTGGCAATGAATATGGTGCATGGCGCGCCAATCTGAGCTTTGACTGGGAGCTTGGCACCGGGCATACTATTAAAGGTCTTGCATCGCGTGGTGAAGCAGAGCTGGTCGGCGTACAGGACTTCTTCTACGGTGAAACAGGTGATCCGACAGCGCCTTCCGCTTTCATCTTTCCATCGGCTCTTGGAAACTGGACTCAGGATACATTTTTTGAAGCGCGCGTAGCATCGGAGCAAACCAAACGGCTCCGTTACGAAATCGGCGTTAGCTATTACGAGCAAAAATATCGTAACGGTAATGCATTCCAAACCAATTTCCAGGACAATGAAGCCTTCGGTGTTTTTGGTACGGTTGATTTCGATATCACTGACGAGTTCACCATTTCCGGTGAAGGTCGCTGGGTGGATGACAAGCAGACACTGGTTTATGTCGGCGCTCCTGGCGTTGCTGCGGGCAATCCGGACGCGCTTGCAACGATTGATTCAGAAAATTCCTACACCGACTTCATGCCACGGGTGATCTTGTCTTATTCGCCTCATTCTGATCTCAACATCTACGCGAGTTGGTCGCAAAGTTCGTTGAACTCGGTTGCCACAAACGCTACCGATTTTTCCAGAATCACGGAAGCGGCAGGCCTGAACCTTCTGCCGGATCCAACAGTGGTTGGCGATTTTACCGGAATCCAGCGTCTCACGAGCTATGAATTCGGTGTCAAGCAACGGTTTTCCGATTGGCTTAGCTACAGCATCGCTGCTTATTATATGGAATGGGATAACCAGCCATTTTCCAACACGTTCATTCTGAGCCCGTTTAGTGCAACGACCCTGAATCTGGACGGCAATTCGGAATATAAAGGGATTGATTTCGAAATCATCCTGAATCCGGTTGAAGGTTTGCAGATCATGGGTAGCGTCGGCTGGGTTGATGCTGAACTGAAGGAACTTGGTGCCGCAGGAAGCGTAACCACTCAGGTATTGTGCCCCGGCACGGCTGCGCTGACAACCGGTCCGGTTTGTACTGCCTTCGGAACAACCTCATCCATTTCCGGTGCTGGCAATCAACCGGCTAATGTGTCGGAATGGTCAGGCGCGGTAAGTGCTTCATACGCCTTCCCGATCCAAAGTGGTGACCTCTATGTTCGCGCTGATGCACTTTACTCGGGCGAGCGCTATCAGGACAATTTCGCCTATAACAAGATTGACGATAGCTGGAGAGTCAATGTCCGCGTTGGTGCCGATGTCACTAAAGACTTCCGTGTAGAAGCGTTTGTTGAAAACCTGTTCCAGGATAAAACCTTGTCGGCTGCCGGCAATACCGGGATTGCCTTCGGCGCCGCAAACACAGGTCGCAAAGCCTTCGCGACCCTGCCCGAAAAGCGCGAAGTCGGTTTCAGGTTGATGGCTGACTTCTAAACCCGAATGACGGGGCGGGCGGCCCGATCTATCGGCCGCCTGCCTTTTTTATCTGTAATATCCGAGCTACGGTAGAGAAGAGAAACTGTTATGAAATTGAATCGTCGGCAATTTGTCTCCACCTCCGCCGTCGCCGCTGCAGCGACGATGCAGGCCGCAGCCTTTCCCGGAAGCGCAATGGCCGCGACCGCTGAAAAATCCGATGTAATCGTTGTAGGTGCAGGCTTCTCGGGCCTGAACGCAGCAATCATGTTGAAAGATGCGGGATATAACGTAACGGTCCTGGAAGCCTCTGACAGAATCGGTGGGCGAGCCTTTACCGGAGATCACATCGAAGGACGCCCAGAACTCGGAGCTAATCAGATCGGGCCACAATATGCGCGTGTGCGAGATATGGCGCAGCGCCTGGGAGTTGAACTCAGTCAAGGCGCAAACCTGAATGCACCGTTTACTTTTTCAGTTGGTGGAGAACTTGTCCGCAATGAAAACTGGTCCAAATCCGATCTGAATAAAACCGTGGGTGCGGAACGCGACTTGTTACCGACTCAGCTCATGAGCAGTTTTCTCGTGAAAAACGACCCGTTCCAGAACAATGCCGAGTGGCTGCAAGAGGCTGCTGGCGCTTATGATATCTCTCTTGGCCAATGGCTGCAGCGCCTTGGCGCTTCTCCAGCCGCGATGCGGTTGATCGGTGAGGGGCTGATCGCTCCGGACCTCTGGAGCGCCTCGGTTCTCGATATGTTGCAAGGTATACCCCGCAACTTCATGGAGTTTAAGGCTCCAAGCAGCGACGGCGTCAAGGGAGATTCCCACGAGCAGTCGGCCGCTGTTAGCGCACGTGTTGTTGGCGGTACGCAGCGCTTGCCTGAAGCCATGGCCGCTTCTCTCGGCGACTCAGTTCAGCGCAATAAAGCCGTTGCGCGGATAGAAATGAACGGTACTATAGCCGAAGTCACCTGTCTTGACGGCACGCGCTATAACTCGAGTTTTGTTGTCTCCGCTGTCCCCCTCACCGTGCTGCGCCGGATTTCGATCTATCCGCATCTCGTTGGTGATCAGCGGGAAGCCGTGGCGATGACGCCTTATGCCAACACGACATTCATTTATTTGAACGTCAACAAACCGTTCTGGGAAGATGACGGCATGGATGCCTCATTATGGACGGACGGTCCGATCAACCTGGTCCGGCAGGCTTTTGACTATGACGGAACCCGCGACCGGCTGGTGGCATTGTCGACTGGACTGAAGGCTAACCGCCTCGACCAGTTGCCGCATAAGGAGCGCGGCGAATTTGTTATCAAGGAAATCGAGCGGTTGCGGCCTTCCACAGCCGGAGCGCTTGAGGTCAGCGGAATCCACTCCTGGGCTGAGCAGCCATTCAATGCAGGCTGCAGCGGCGCCTTGCCGGCAGGCAATACGCTTCGATATGCGCAAGCATTAGTCAAGCCGCACGGGTTGCTTCATTTCGCGGGCGAGCATACGAAACGGCTTGAAGTGGGTATGGAATCCGCCATGGAATCAGGCGAGCGCGCTGCTCTTGAAATTTTTGACCGCAGCTAGGATCTGGCGGCAGGATCACGTTTGAAAGGACAGCATGACATGCAAAAATTATCGGCCATGAAATCAGGCATGAAACTTGTTTCTCTGGCAATGCTGACCGCTCTAGCTGGCGGCACTGCAGGTGCTGAAGAGACGCATAAAACGACCGAGTCTGAAACAAATTTGCAGCGGTTATACCGTGGCACAACCGTCTGTACGGCGCCTGACGGCACGAGTTGCGGTGCGGATTACTGGAATCTTTTCATCCACAAAGACGGATCGCGAGTCCTTCAGGTCGCATCTGAGACTGCTAGAGCCGGCGAAGTTCGGCATGCAACGATCGTCGTCGAAGCGGACGGAGTTCCCCGTGAGGCATTCATGCACAATCGTTCGATGTCCGAGGCGCTAGGCTCGTCTTATGTGCTGCAAACCGAAGATGGCGTGGATCAAGCCTTTCACTCCGCCAAGGGCCTTAAAACGCCTTCGGATGGCATTGAGCTTTCTTCCGTCGCCTCCGAAAATTCTCCGGAAACACGAGCAATCGGTACGGGTCCGGTTGTCGCGGATGGCTTGCCATTCCTCAATTACGATATAGAAAAAGCAGGCGACCAATCACGGGAAGTCTTCTGGATGGGTGGTTCGTTCGGCGGTACTATGTCCGGTATTTTCCGTCCGACGACCTATTCGTTTGTCGGCGAAGAATCGATTACGATGCCGCAAGGCTATGACATTCCTACCGACCATTTCCGGATGGCAAGCGGGTCGGAAGTCTGGCTAACCAAAGGTAGCCGGATCGTCGTCCGCGCCGATGTTCGCTTTGGTCCCGGACCGGCGCTCAGATATGAGCTGACCGAGTTGAACGTGACTCCGCTTGGAGCGACTCCGGAAGCAAACCCGGCGCACAAATAAAAGCCGCACTGACAGTCACCGGGTTCAGAAATGGATTTGCGATATGCTGTTGTGAGATTTGCTAAAAATTGCCCGGAATGCTTCCCATAAGTAGCGTTCCGGGCAAAATATTTCAGGCCTTCTGTAAAATCAGATCGGCGGCTTTCGCGCCGATCATCATGGCCGGCGCATTGGTGTTGCCGCTGGTGATACGCGGCATGATGGAAGCGTCGACCACACGAAGCCGGTCGATTCCTCGCACACGCAGATTGGAATCCACGACGCTGTCGGGTCCGGATCCCATCTTGCACGTACTGGTCACGTGAAAGACCGGTCCGGCGGCCGCACGAAAAAGCTCGCGCCAGTCAGCATCGCTTTGCACCTGCGGGCCGGGAAACTGCTCGGACTTTGCATATGGTTTCATGGACGGTGCCGCAAAAACCTTGCGCACCCACTCGCACGCCGCCTGCAGGCGAGCCGAATCCCGGTCATCGCTCAATAGCCGGGGGAAAATGAGAGGAGAATCTGCCGCCGAGGCGGTGTTCAGCCTGATTTCCCCGCGGCTGTCCGGATGGCAGACCGTCGGCACGCACATCATCGCGGGCGAGCTCATCGGCACGACGTCCTGGCCTTCAATGGTATAGCCGAGAGGCGTAAACAGAACCTGGACGTCAGGCGTAGCTTCCTGTGGTCCGGACCGGATGAATGCTGTGGCCTGGGCAGGCGGGCTGGCCGCTGCCCCCGTGCCGTCGATCAGGAACCGCAGCCCGTTTCGAACAACCCCCATGAGATTGTAATCCTGGTTAACGGTGCGGACCGTGTCGACGACTTCCTGCACGACCCATATCCCGGAATGTTCTTGCAGATTCTGGCCAACTCCAGGCAGATCCTCGACGACGTCAATGCCAAGATCCTTGAGATGGTCGCCGGGACCTATGCCTGACACCATGAGCAGTTGCGGCGAACCGATTGCGCCTGCGCTCAGAATGACTTCCTGCCGGGCTCGCAGCGACTTGGTCACTCCGTTGCTCGAATAGGTAATGCCGCGCGCAACCTTGTCTTCAATATCGATATTGCGGACCAGCGCGTTGACGATCAGATGAACATTATTCCGCTTTAGGGCGCCTCGAAGAAACGCTTTCGAGGCACTTTGCCGCCAACCCCGTTTCTGTGTCACCTGGACTATTGATGCGCCTTCCTGGTTTGCGCCATTATAATCCGATATGGCAGGAATGCCGGTTTCAGAGGCGGCTGCAACAAAAGCGGAACTCAGCAAATGGGGTTTGCGCAGCATTTCTACATGAAGCGGGCCCTCTGTCCCTCGCAAATCATCGGTCGACGAGCCGGTGTAACTTTCGAGATCCTTGAAATAGGGCAGTACATCGTCATAGGACCATCCTGGATTTCCCTGGGCTGCCCACGCGTCGTAGTCTTCGGCTTGGCCTCTGACCCAAAGCTGACCGTTGGTGGAGCTGCTACCGCCAACCACTCGTCCGCGTGGCCAGGCATCCGTGCGTTGATCGCGTGTCGGATCGGGCTCGGACATGTAGCACCAGTCGAAATCCGGATTACCGGACGCTCGCATGGCACCCGCTGGAATTTTCACCACTAGGGAGGAATCTGGTCCGCCGGCTTCGACTACAGCGACTGTGTAGCGGCCATTTTGCGACAGTTTATCCGCGAGAACGCACCCGGCAGAGCCGGCACCAACTATGATATAGTCAAATTCGTCGGTTGGTTTCATGAAGTTTTCCGCTCGGTAAGAGATAGATTCCAGTATATACGAAGGCTATGGATTGGGACGGCATATTGTCCAATCGAACCCTTCAATTGCTCAATAGTAATTTGCTTATAGGTCATCGCCATATCGTGACGTATAAAATATATTAGAACACAGGTTTTCTGTGTGCCGCCCTTGTCTGGGAATAATTTGGCTCAGATTTGGCGGGAAGAGTGATTCTTAGTGATGTCAAAACCGGAAGGTGAGAAATGAACAAGCCAGTGCATGATATGTATCCAGAAGCCAATCATGATGAACTATCGCAGCAGGCGTTTTTGCGCAGTTTCATGGTACATCTTTACGAGAAAGTGATGCCAGGCAATGACATTCTCTATCATTCGAAGATCGTACCACAGTTTCAAAAGGAACTCGGCAGACCGCCCGAAACCCGCAAGGAAGTCCGTGAAGCGCTGGACGCGCAGCCATTTAACAATATGTGGGCTTCGCTTATGCGGACCAGCCAGGAAATGATGTACCATACGGTACGCCCGAGCATCGAACGGCAAATGCCTGCTCTTAAGGAAAAGGCGGCCAGACTTGATAATGCTGCTGGTTCGTTGACGCTGGATCCCGATCTGGAAATTCCAGACTATCACACGCATGCCGACATTCACTGCAAGCCGGGCGGCTATCATACCAAGACTGAAGACGGCGACTTTCTCGCCGGAGCGGAGTTTGATCGTACCGTGAACGTCTATTTCCATGGCAAGACCGGTCCGCTGGCCGATGATATGGGCCTTTCCCTTGCGACGTGGATCAAGGATAATTTTCCTGACCTCGAGCCCAAGTCGATATTGGATCTGGGTTGCACCATCGGTCATAGTTCGGTTCCGTATCTGGATATTTATCCTGATGCAGAAATGCACGCTCTGGACGTGGCTGCGCCATGTCTCGAATATGGGCATTATCGCGCCAAATCGCTTGGCAAGGCGGTCCATTTCACTCAGCAAAACGCGGAAAAGACCAATTTCCCCGATGCATCCTTTGATCTCGTTGTGTCACATATCTTGATGCACGAGACATCCCACAAGGCGCTCAAAAACATTGTTGACGAATGCCACCGTATACTCAAGCCAGGTGGGGTAATGATCCATATGGATGTCGTCGGTGCAACCGACCCATATGGCCAGTATCTGTGCGAGTGGAACGCCCATTATAACAATGAACCCTATATGGGCGGACTGCAGGACGAGAATCTGGCCGGTCTGTATGCAGATGCCGGTTTTCCCGAACAGAATTTCTTCATGGAGCAGATTGAAAGCGTTCACCTGCCGAAGACCATGCCGGAAATCATGAAGGCCAAAAAAGCCAAGGGTGTCGTGATCGGTATTGGTTACTACACTATCGTTGGCACACAAAAAGAGGCTTGAAAATCAAGCTAACCGGTCTTTGATCGGACAAGCGGCCCGGGCAGAAATGCCCGGGCCGCTTTGTTTTGTGGGGAACTGTAAGGATGATAGCGACCAATGATCAGGGTCGAAAAAGCGCACATCTCAACGATAGGCGCAGCCCTTCGATCCGCTCTAGCGAATTATGAACGCACCGGACTGGCCGCTAAAGCATAGCGGCGACAAAGTTGAGTGGGCTTTCGTCTAGTCTGCTTAAGGTTTCAGGAAAATCTTGCCGCGGACCCGTCCGAATTTTAACAGATGCAGGGCGG
This sequence comes from uncultured Sphingorhabdus sp., assembly GCA_963974765.1. Lineage (GTDB taxonomy): Bacteria > Pseudomonadota > Alphaproteobacteria > Sphingomonadales > Sphingomonadaceae > Parasphingorhabdus. Next base: position 449,044 of record CAXBEI010000001.1, on the reverse strand, counting down.
TGTTGATTTCAGCTAGTGGCAGAGTCAACGCAACGCGCGGAGCGGGCAGATCCTTATGTTCTGCCATCAAATCTGCCAACTGTTTGCCATCCGGTTGCGCCGAATAGCGAATAGCCTGAGCAGACGCCGCTTTCGCCCGGGCTTCATCAACCGGCTGGACGATGGAAACCAGTGTGGCGCCCTTGGCGAGGCTCCGATAAGCCGTCTCGATCATTGGTCCGCCTGCAGCATCAAGTATGAAGTCATACTGGCCTTCTGCAGCCTGTTCCGGAGCGATAACATTCCCGCCCAGACTGGTGACATGACTGGCATTGCTTGGGGAGCAGATTCCATCAACGTTTTTGGTGATCTGGCTTAAAAGCTTGGTGGCTATGGAGCCGACGCTACCGGAGGCGCCGATCACCAATGCCCGCTCAATAGTTCCGTTATGAAGCTTGATGGCCTGATGCGCCGTAAGAAGCGGTACGCTCAGCGCGCAAGCTTGTTCGTCCGACATGTCATCGGGTACCAGCGCGCACTGGTTGGCGGAGACATCGACATTGTTCGCGAACCAGCCGCCCCGTAGCAGGCTGGAAAATGCCATTACGCGCTGACCGGGGCGAAACCCCTTAACATCTGCACCAACCGCTTCAATGACACCAACGCCTTCGGCTCCAGGTGTGTAGGGGAAGGTAAAGGGAAGCGCGGCCAATATGCCGGAACGGATTTTCCAGTCGACCGGGTTTAGCGAAATCAGGGTGGGCTGGATGCGCAGATCGTCCGCAGCAAGTCCCGCCATGGTCGACGTGACAGGTTTCAGATCGACATCATCTCCGAATCTCGGGATCTGGTACGCTGTGCAATCACTGGAGGCGCTGTCTGTGTTGATATAGGCGATGGACGATCTCGAGCTGCGTTCCCGCAAAGGCCGGAGTGCCACATATTCGGGAGAGTTGTAAAAGCGCTGCAAAGCCGCTTCGCTGGCAAATTCAATCATGACAAAACGGCTGCGAAAATCGTCGCCTTCCAGTGACGAAACGGGCTGGCCCTTGATGATATACTTGCCGCCTGCAGCCTCGACGATCGAAGGATTGAGCGATCGGTAAAGATCGAAAGTCTCGGCGTCTTCGATATCAATCGTACCAATAAAATAAGCGGCCATGGGTGTTTCCTTTGACTATAAATTGGCAGTGGATGCGCCGCTTATCGAAGCCGATTCACGAATGTGAAGAACAATTATGTGACGATGCGCCTTTGGCATTCAAGACGCGACATTGGTCTTCACCAAATTGCATCGCCACCCGATATCATTCGCAGACAGCGCCGCTCATCGGCTTAGCCGGCCTTTTGGGCACCGAAAATATGGCGTTCTGTGCCGATGAGATGGGTATAATCAAGCGAGCCCTTGTCCGGTTGGTCAAATCCGATTGGTACAAATTCCACGAACCGTTCGTCTTCGCTGAAGCCGGAGTCACGCAGTACTTCGTTCATATCCAGATCATTCATCTTGCCGATGAATGGCTCGTGATTGTTGACGCTGTCCCAGTCGGTCAGATATTGCTGCAACGGGGTTTTCTTGGAAAATGGCAACATCTCGAGATGTACGGTCAGTCCGCCCGGTTTCAGCAACCGTCGGCATTCCTTCAGGATGTTGGTGAGTGCCTTGGTCGATGTCTCGTGGATCATGATGTGCGAGACGATCAGATCGAAGCTCTCGTCTTCGAAATTGGTGCTTTCGGCATTTTGCTGAGAGAAATGAATGGCCTTGCCCATCGATCGTGCGCGGGCATGGCCATAGCGAACCAGCGGCGCACCGAGGTCGATGGCATGGATTTCTGCTTCCGGATATAATTCGGTGTAGGGCAGCGTGCTGTGCCCGACGGAGCAGCCGATATCGAGAATTTTGAGCGGCCGGAAATCGGGATATTTCCATTCCACATAATGGCCGAGCATTTTGCCTACATCATCATTAAACCGGCCCATCCCGCCCATCATATAGACATGGATACTCTGCTCGTAGGCAGCGCCGGCAGTGACATCATCCTCGGCAATTTCGCTGTGATAGCCGCCGGGCTGGGTGTGATTGTCAACCCGGTCACTATAGGGCGGAATTGTGAAGTCAGGATCAATGGTCAGGGAACCGGGACCCTGAATCTTTTTAAATTGCTGAAACTTGCTGTTCAGTTCGCCTGCCTGACGATCGACGCAGCGGTAAACCGCATTCCACATCAATTCCTGGGTCGTGCGCAGCATGGCCGACCACATCTGGTGATAGCCGTCCTTCTCGAGATAGGGTTTCACTTCGTTGCGATGTTTCGCCGGGCGTCCGAGGTCTTTCTCGATTTCCTTCGATATCCGCGCGTCATATACCAGCTTGTGGCCTGGCGTCAGTTGCGATGTGATCAATCGCCGCAAGCTGCGAACATAGCCGAGCTGGGACGCCTCGTCATGCGTCGTCTGCGGCATCATTTCATGCTGTCCGCACAGTAAAGTATTTTCTGACATAATAAGGGTCCACAATAATTTAAGATCAGATAAAAACTGATCGACGACAACGAATTCCAGGATATGTTCAGCATAGGCAAAACGGTTATCAGGATTATGTGGATCATAAAGATACTGGATCGGCCGCTTGCTCAAATCCAAAATAGCTATCAGCGGATAGAAAGAAACTTATGGATTGTCTCTTGTGCTTACCCTTTCACTAAATGCAGCCTCGATAAAGTCGCGAACTGAGTGCATTCTCCGCTAGTGGGCCTACGAATAGTCTCACGCTGGTTCCGAAGAATTACTTTACAGGCTGTTCTGGGTTTCAGCCGGCCGAGGGCGTTTATGGAAGCTGCAGACAGGAGCGATAGAAATGAAACTGATAACAATGTTGAGAACAGTCGGTGCAGCGCTCGCGCTCGCAATTGTCCAATGTTCCATTGCACCAGCCTCTGCCGAAACACTCTATGTTGAAGGTGAGGGAGGTGTTCCGCTAGCGGTCACCATCACCGGGCCAGAGCAAGGGCCCGAGATACTTTTTGTTCATGGACTTGGCATGGGTACTGCGAGCTTTTCTCCTCAGATGGAGTCCAGTCTTTCAGACTATTTTCGAATGGTCGCTTTCGACCTTCGCGGCCACGGGATGTCCGGCAAGCCATGGCAGACCGAAGCATATGCAGACCCGGCGATCTGGGCTGCGGATATGGCCAAGGTGATGCATGCGGCAAAATTGAAAAAACCGGTAATAGTCGGATGGTCCTATGGCACATTGGTCGCTGCCGACTATCTTCGCGAATATGGACATGAAAATATATCGGGCCTGGTGATGGTCGGAGCACTGGGCGGATTTATTCCTTTCACGCCACCCGCCGGTGGTCCCGATCCCGAGCTTCTCGCGCAACTAATGAAATTGCAGGAGCTGCGGAAAAGCACGTCGTTTGATGATCAACTCGCAGCGGTCGAAATATTCTTGACGATGCTGACAGCAGCGGAAGCCCCGCCCGAGTGGATCGACGAAGCGCGTATGTTGGGGATGATGGTGCCGGGCTATGCCCAGGCGGCGCTGCGCAAGCACCCGTCAGACAATGGTGATCTGGTACCTTTGCTCGGCGAAATGCCGACTTTGATATTGCATGGCAGCGAAGATCCATCCGTTTCACCGGCAGCGCTAGAGGCATTTGTAAAAGCAGCTCCGACGATCAAGTCGCATGCTTTTGAAGGTGCCGGACATTCTCCGTTTGCGGAACAGGCGAGTGCCTTCAACGACGAGCTGGCTCGATTTGTCATCGCCAACTGGAGTGACAACCCCGAGTAACAGGCCGGCTGGCCCCCGGATTGCCAGCAGCAATTATATCAGGTGTCATCGATTATGATATCGGATGCACATTCGGCAAAAGCCACAACGGCTGCATTGGTCATCGCCTGCGGTATCGACGGAAATGAAGACGCATCGACAACACGTAGGCCATCGATGCCGCGGACCTTGCACGCGATATCAAGTACCGCAAGTTCGTCATGCGGCAGCCCCATTGCGCAGTTGGACACGGGGTGGAAAAATGGTGACGCCACCTTGCGGACATGGGAAGCGAGAGCTTTGCGATCGGTCACGGCAGGACCGGGAAAAAGCTCTTCTGCGATCCAGCTTTCCAAAGGCTTTGCCGCTGCGATCTCCCGCGCGATTTCAAAACCGTCCACCAGTGCATCAACATCGGAATCATCATTCAGATAGCCCGGATCGATAACGGCGGGGACATTCATGTCGGGGCTCTTGATGGTTATGCTGCCTCTGCTTCTCGGATGGGTCAGTGCAGGGACAAAGGCGAAGCTATTGGTAGGCGGCGGTCCGAAATCCGGGCTGACAAAGGGGATGCTAAGCCCCATGATCATCAGGTCGGACCAACCGGCTGATTGCCGGCTTTGCGCTACCACCATCGATTCGCTGTGATTATACCGGGAAGCCGGGATGGTTCGGTTGGAACCAAACAACAGCCCCGGTGCAAGCACATGATCCGCAAGATTCTGCCCCACCCCCGGCAGATGATGCACAACAGCTACACCTGCGGCTTCAAGCCGGTGTTTGTCGCCAATGCCTGAGAGCATCAGCAGGCGCGGCGAATCAAACGCACCGGCGCTTAATATCGTGTCACGCCTTGCGGTGAGAGTCTTGTGCTGGCCGGATATTGTGACCATCACGGACGTGCAGCGCCCTTTCTCGATCCTGAGTTTGCTCACCGTCGCTTCGGTCATGATCGTAAGGTTCCCACGATCCGATATCGTATCGAGATAGGCAGACGAAGCCGTGTGCCGCCTTCCATCCTTGATGCTCAGCTGTGACCAGATTGTTCCGTCGGCACGGGCGCCGTTCCAGTCGGGATTGAAAGGATGTCCCGCAGCAATTCCGGCATCAAAAATGGCTTGTGCAAGTGGAGTTTTGTCTTTGACTCCGCCCAATTCCAAAACGTTGAGAGGTCCATTGCCGCCGCGATATTCGCTGGCGCCGCCTGATGCAGTCTCCAGCTTCTTGAAATATTTCAGCAAGGAAGCGAAGGCCCACCGGTCATCTCCGGTCTGCTGCGCCCATCTATCATAAGCTTGCGCGGGGCCCCGCTGAAACCCCATCGCATTGATTAATGTCGAGCCGCCCAGGCCTTTGCCACGGGGCTGTGCTACGAATCGACCATCAAGGCCGGGTTGGGCGGTCGACTGGTAATCCCAGTCATAAGCTCCACCAGCTAATCCAGGCCATGCGGGCGGGAATGAAACTTCCGCGTCAGAAACATTTTGCCCTGCCTCAAGCAACAGAACGCGGTTGTCCGGGTTGGCAGACAGGCGGTTGGCCAGCACACATCCCGCCGAGCCAGCTCCGATAATGATATAGTCCCAGTCATCGGGAAAATCGGCGCTTTCATACATCGCATAGCCGGTGGTCGTTCCTAGCGCAGTCACGCCTCCGCCAATCGCGATGCCGCGCAAGATGTTCCGACGTTTGTAATTGACTGGCATATTGGAACCGATCGTAGCTAGGGAGACGGATATCGAATCTTACGGGATATGACGCGGAGCCATAGTGGAGGCTAGACTAGATTCCATGGGCCGGGTCCGTAAAGAGCGAGTCGTTTTCTTCTCGACAGGCGATCAACCCGGAAATACGTGGGACTGGCAACAGGTGCCAGCATCGCTACGTTCCAGTAAATACCGCCGACCTTTTTTCGAGAAGCGCCGAAACGCCTTCGATATGATCTTCGGTCAGATGTGAAAGGGCCTGCGTCGCCGCGCTCATTTCCAGCATCGTATCATAGTCGACCTTGCGCCCTTGCCGAAGAAGCATTTTCGTCATCCGCAATGCGTGGGGCGGCTGACTGGCAATTTTCTGGCCAAGCTCGATAGCCGTATCGAGCAATCCTTCAGGTGGCGTGGTGCGGCTGACAAGTCCCCAATCCATTGCCGTTTCCGCGTCGATAACGTCTCCGGTGTAAAATAGTTCGGCCGCGCGGCTCATACCGATGATGCGTGGCAAAACCCAGGCACCACCGTCGCCCGGAATGATACCAATTTTAAGAAAAGTGACGCCGAATTTGGCTTTCTCAGATGCGATTCTGATGTCGGCAAGGCAGGCGAGATCGCAGCCCAGGCCTATGGCAGGGCCGTTAATTGCAGCAATGATGGGGACATCCAGAGATTCGAGCGCTCGAAGAATTAAATGTATATTGCTCCGATAGCCTTGCCGGATCTGGGTGCCATTGCCCGCGAAATTTCCTTCGCGAGCAAGCATGGCCTTCACATCGCCACCAGCAGAAAATGCTTTTCCCGCACCGGTCAGGATGACGCAGCGGATGGATTGGTCCATATTGATGGCATCGCAAGTCTCGCGAAACTCGGCGCCATCGCCATTCAGGCCGAGCGCGTTCATTGTGACCGCTCGATCAAGGGTAAGGATTGCGATATGGTCGCGTCGCTCAATTTTCAATAATGCCATTCCAACTTCCTTCATGTGTTTACCGATGTCACAATTCCAGGTCGCCGCGATTCAAGCTATGGCAAACCCCCTTTGATTAATGAGAGTTATGCAAAATACGTTTCACGAGTGACCGCTAATCAAATTTGATATGTTCCGAAATTCGGGAAATATAATCCCGGGATCTGTTATTTTCTTTCGAGGCCCTATTGAATGATATGGGCTTAGACAAAGCCCCGCCTCAGTCATTTATCCGCACAGCGGATTGCTTTTAGCTGGCACTTGGATAGATATGAATTCAAAAGAAGGACAGTCGGCTATGGTAAAACAGACTTTTGATCGCGGAGTTCCGATAAGGGCCATCAGTAGGGGAATCGCCGTCATTCAGGCTACGAACCGCATTGGCCCGATCTCGATGATGGAAATCTCGCGAGCAGCGAATATTCCCTATCCTACGGCTTGCCGCATCGTCCAGACTTTGATCCACGAAGGCTTTATCGAGCGAGAGCCGGCGCGCAAGCGGTACCGGGTAACCGGCCTGGTGCAGACATTATCCACTGGCTTTCAAGCGGAAGATGAACTGGTCACCGTTGCGCGCGACCATATTGTAGCCCTTACGCACAAGTTGAACTGGCCGATTTCACTGGCGACTCGCGTTGGGACCAGCATGATGGTGCGTGATTCAACCCATGGCCTGACCTCGCTGACATTTACCAACTATTATCCTGGATACACGTTGCCAATATCCGAATGTGCGACAGGAAAGGCCTATATTGCCCATTGCGATGACGAAGAACGTGAAGCGATCATTGAGGGTTGGAAAATGACCGACAATGATACGTCCAAGGTCGGTCTTTTGCTGGTCCGCGACGGCTCTCTTCTAAGCGAGATTCGCAAAAATGGCTATGCTATCCATAACCGCAACACCTATACCGCTGATGATGGCAAGACATCTTCCATTGCCGTTCCTATCATGCGCGAAAATGGAATAATTGCCGGCACTATCGGTCTGATATATTTTGCGTCCGCGATGAACGCCAGCAAAGCGGCGGAGCAATTCTTGACCGACCTTCAGGCCACGGCCAATAACGTCGCTCAAGATTTGGCTCAGATTGAAGACAAGTAAGTTTTCGCAGCTGAGAGAGATATGACCTCGGCATATTTTGCGCCCAGGTCAAACAGATTTGCTTTTTGAACAGCGGGATCACGGTCTCCGCAGGCGTCGCTGACGACTATCGGAACAAAGCCATTTTGCAGGGCATCCAATGCGCTGGCACGCACACAGCCAGAAGTCGAAAAACCGGATATAATGCAGCTGTTTATGCCCATGGCGGTCAATGTGGCGGCTAGAGAGGTTCCAAAAAAGGCACTGGGATATTGTTTGGTAACAATGATATCCTCGGCTTCGGGGCACAACCGCGGATCAAACTCTGCCATGGGCTCACCCTTCTGGAACAAGGACAAAGCAGAGACCTTCTTGTAAAATAGTCCGCCATCACTACCACCGTGCATATATTCCACGCGGGTAAAAATAACAGGAATACCGGCACCGCGGGCTGCTGCGACCAGTTCAATATTGGCAAGAAAGGCGCTTTCGTCACCCAGATAGAGTGGCGATGAAGAATCTATATAAGCGCGTGCCAAATCAACCAGAACCAAAGCTGGCCGGTTGCCGAGTTCTAGCGAACCACCAAAGCCTGCCGTTTGATATTTATCTTCCAGTTCGTTCATCCACGCCTCCCGAGAATAGCACCAAATTCTTTCTGCACGGCCAGCATCTGATCCGCACCCATTTTCTCTAAAATTCTGATGAAATCAGACATGTCGGCCATAAGTCGGCTTCCATGTCATAATCGCTAGAATTCTTCGAGCAACCTGCCGAACCCGGACACCCGATCATCAATTCCGTTCTGACGCAAGGCGTTCCAATAGGTGGCGGTGTTAATTGCGATAACCGGTTTACCAAGATAGGTTTCGGCTGCGGCTGCAAGGCGGGTCATCGACAGGTTGGTGCCCACTTGCACCAATGCATCCACATCATCGCCGTCGAGTTCCTTCAATTTGTCGCGCAATGTTTCTGTCGGAACCTGAGCAATCGATGTCCAGCTTGGACAACGCAAGCAAATATCACGGACCGTTTCAATGCCGTAATCCGACATGAAATTTGCAACCTGCTTGTTGGCAGAAGGATAATAAGGGGAAATCACGGCGATCTTTTTCACGCCGCCATAGGCCTTAAATGCTTCAATCAGCGATTGTGAACCTGTGCACAGTTTAAGGCCGGCCTCGGCCTCAATATTATCCCGCCATTTTTCCGCACCCTTTGCGCCGCCATAGAAAGTCACGGCCGACATGCCCATCACCAGATAGTCGGGGTTGCAGGTCAGTACGCCACGCACGGCGTCCAGTGTATTGTTCGATATCTCCAGCGTGCCAGCCATGAAGGTTTCGTCGGAAATCGCTTGCGCGTCCTCGACGACGATCCTGCTATAGTGGTTGGTGACACCATGGACCCGCATATCGTCAAAATCAGGCTGAACCACAGTGTTGGTCGACGGACCAAGCACCCCGAACAATTTCCGGTAGCCCAAGGCATCGGGCGCGGGGCGCGGTTTCAACGACATAAATTTCTCCACATGATATCGCCAGGGATGGGGGGTTCGGTGCCGCTCGAATTATTTCGCCTCTAACCAGTCGATTACGGTCTGCACCGGTTCGACATCCGCATATTTGATTTGCAGATCCGTCAGATTGGCAAAATGATAGCTCTCGTGCTTGTCAGCGCTGGTTTCGATCGGAACGATAGCCCGGTAGCCATGGCTTAACGCATCGACTGCCGTCGCGCGCACGCAGCCTGATGTGGAGCCGCCGGTCACCACTACCGTATCAACTTTGTGCCAAGTCAGAAAACTTGCCAGCGGTGTTTCGAAAAAGGCACTGGGCATGCGTTTGGTATATTGAAGGTCATCGGGCTCTACCTCGCAGCGCGGATCGAGTTTATGTCGCTCGCTGCCATATTTGATGTTCTGGAGGGAATCTTCGGTGTCGGTGCGGGTTCCCCAGACACCAGCATCAGCGGCATCTTCCTTAAAAGCGACGCGGCTCCAGATGACAGGCATATCCTTTGCGCGGGCAAGGGAGGAAATACGATTGATATAGTCGATTTGGTGTGGATCGGTCTCATAGGCGGTTTTGAACATGTCGGTACGGGTATAGGATTGCTGCAAATCCACGTTGACGATGGCCAGTTTGTCACCAAATCCAAATTTATTGCGCGCAGGATTACCCATAAGCTGTTCAAAAATTTCTCGGGCTGTCCGGCCGTCTTCAACCATTTTTGAGCCAATCAATGCCATGGATAAATCCTTCTATTTTCCCTGTACGGAACCAGTTTTCTTGCAAACTTGGTGACCAAGCAGCCGTCCCGACAAGTTACGAAACGCAATTGCACCCTGTTTCATGGAAAGCGGCAAATGCGGCAAGTGATGTGGTCACTATTATCGCAGAGCGGGTAGGGCACGTTGCTTCTACCAGGGAGCGCTCGTGCCGTAACGCAAGCGTGTCGCCGCCGGTATTTGACTTAGGGCAGGGTCCAGGGGCCACGGTTTTGAGATATTCGTTTTGGAGATGCTCAACTCTCATGTGCAGCCTTGTTGAAAGAGCGAGGATTGTGCTGAACAGAAAAAATGTGCCGACAGGCGGTTAAATATCGGGAATATCTCGCGCTCTTATAACCGCTCGCGCATGAACGCCGTCCAAGCAATGAAGGACGGTCACAATAAATGAAGAAAACAGATGTCGTAATAGTTGGCGCCGGGCCTGTTGGTTGTGTTGCCGGTTACTACCTCGCGCGGAGGGGTATTGACGTCACCGTCATTGATGCCGGAGAAGCAGGGACTCAGGATCTGCGGGCTTCGACCTTCCATCCGTCGACGCTTGAGATGCTGGATACGCTTGGTATCGCAGACGAATTGATCGAAATGGGTTTAAAGGCACCTGTTTTTCAATGGCGCGAACGCAGCGGCGGCGAAACCTTTCGCTTCGATTTGTCCGAGCTTGCGGACGTCACTGCATATCCGTTTCGGATACAATGCGAACAATATCATCTGGCGCGCATGTTGGCCGAACGAATCGAAGCAGAACCGAAAGCCACCGTACTGTTTAATCACCGGATGCTAGGTTATCGACAGAAAGAGGATTGCGTCGAAGTCAGTATAGAGACGCCCTTCGATATTCTCGAGATCGAGGCCAAATATCTAATCGGCGCAGATGGCGCGAACAGCGTTGTTCGCAAGCTTATGGGGGTCGAGTTTGAAGGCTTTACCTATCCAGAAAAGTTTCTCTGTCTGACAACCACGGAAGCACTAGAAGATCACATTATCGATCTTGATTACGTAAATTATGTGTCCGATCCGATGGAATGGCTGGTCTTGTTGCGCGTTCCCTCGCTCTGGCGAGTGCTTGTGCCGGCCGAAGAAAACGAGGCCGATAGCTATCTGCTTTCCGATGCAAAAAAAGAGAAGGTATTCTCGGGGCTGATCGCCAAGCCAGATGTGTCTACGGACCATCGGACTATTTACCGGGTGCATCAACGGGTCGCCAAAAGCCTCCGTGACAAGCGGGTGGTGATTATTGGCGATGCGGCGCATCTAAACAACCCGCTCGGCGGGTTGGGTATGAACAGCGGAATTCATGATGCCTTTAACCTGTGCCCCAAAATGGTCGATATTTTGCAGGGCGAGGGGGATCCGGATGTATTGTTGAACTCGTTTAACGATGAACGGCTCAGCGCAACCATAGAATTGGTTCAGGCACAAACCATCCAGAATATGGAGTTTATGAAGGAAGGTGATTCCGAGCAGCACCGTTTGCGCAAGGATGCAATGCGGCAGCTGGTCGAGGATCCGGTCAAGCGTCGCAACTACATGTTGCGCCAATCCATGTTGCCGAGCGATCGCACATCCATACCGAACTAGAGCCACAATCAATTATTGGACGAGAGCTGGACCGGGACATTGGGGCCAAAGGGATATGGAAATCGCAAGAGATTCGGCGCCCTAGGAAATCACTTGGAGCGGCCTCAGCCGTCATTCGGGAAAAAGCTGTGTGGACGCCACGCGACCAAATGTGACCACTATGGACGGTTTTGTTGATCGCCTGTCGATAAGGAGCCAATTCATTGGTGCGCTCCGTCCAATAGGGAGTCCACAAACGGTTTATTCGATCGGGCATTGGTGGCACTAAGCCATGAAGGTCAAAATCAAGGAGCACTACCAGATGTTTGAATATGACTATGTGCCAATGCCGCAGCGCGGCCGACTGCAGTGGCCGAATGGTGCAAAAGTCGCACTGATATTGACGTTCAACCTTGAAACCTGGGATCTTACGAAGGACACGGATCTACCATATTATGCTGGAGGCCCGGCGCTGCTGCCAAACGCTTTGGCTGGACGTATTCCCGACTATCCTAATTACAGCTGGCGCGAATATGGTCAGCGGGTAGGCATCTGGCGGATGTTCGATTTGTTTGATGAATTGGGCGTCAAGGCAAGCTGTACCACCAACGCGGTGACGTTCGAACGACGCAAGGCGATGACGGACGCATGTCTGGAGCGTGGCTGGGAACTGATTGCCCACAATTACGAGCAGGGCGAGCTGCTCACTGATTTTCATGATGATCCGGCTGCCGAGCGGGAGATCATCCAGCGATCCATCGAGATTTACGAAAAACATGTCGGCAAGCGGCCTGTCGGCTGGCTATCATCGTCCCTGCGCGGGACGCTGAACACGCCCTCGATTCTCGCGGAAGAGGGTTTCAAGTTTTACTGCGATATCATGAATGATGATCAGCCCTATATGATACGGACCGACAAAGGGCCGATCGTTGCGACACCTTATTCCAATGTGATCAACGACTTTACCATAGTGACCCGGAACATGCGGACCACAGACGAATATCGCGATCTTTTGATCGAGGAACTGTCCGTGTTGCACAAAGAAGGAGAGCAACAGGCCCGGATTATGAATGTCGGTTTTCATCCTCATGTTTCGGGCCGCGCGAACACGATTCGGGCGGTGCGGGAGTTTATCGAATTCGCCAAAGGCCTTGATGGTGTCTGGTGGGCTACTCGCGAAGAAATTGCTGATTATTATGCCGAAATTCACGAAAGCCATATTCCGGGCCAGTTGACGGGCGGAGGAATGAAATAATGGCGGATATAGATATTAGCGCCCCGGCGTTATCTGCGGCGGCCCAGGCTTTCGTCAATCGCGGGAAGCACCAGCTTTTCATTGACGGGCAATGGGTCGATGCTCTGTCTTCCGCAACATTCGAGACACGTGATCCGGCAACCGGCGCCGTGATCGGTGAGGTCGCCAGGGCGGCGGCCGAGGATGTCGATCTGGCCGTTTCCGCAGCGCGGAAGGCTTTTGACGCCGGTCCCTGGCGCACGATGACGCCGATGGAACGGTCCGGAACATTGAATAAAATTGCGGACCTTATGGAAGCCAATATCGACGAGTTGGCGGAACTGGAAACCCTGGACCAGGGCAAACCGCTTCATGTCGGACGCTGGGCCGAAATTCCCGGTGCGATCGCGCAGTTCAGATATTTTGCAGGCCTTGCTTTGGCGATTGAAGGAAGGACCATTCCGACTTCGATCAACTACCAACCCGAAGGTAAAGAGATATTCGCTTATACCTTGAAGCAGCCTGTGGGCGTGGTCGGAGCAATTGTTCCTTGGAATAGCCCGCTGGTTCTGACCGTGATGAAACTGGCCCCAGCCTTGGCGGCTGGCTGTACTATCGTGTTGAAGCCGGCGGAAGACACTTCTCTGACCGCAGTTCGCCTGGTCGAATTGATGGCAGAAGCGGGATTGCCGGATGGCGTGATCAACCTGGTCACAGGCTATGGTAGCGAAGCAGGTGCGCGCCTTGCCGAGCATCCGCAAGTTAACAAAATTGCTTTTACCGGTTCGACAAACACTGGACGTGCCATTTTGGAAGCGTCCAAAAGCAATCTGAAGCGGGTTGCATTGGAACTGGGCGGCAAATCTCCGGTGATTGTCATGCCTGACGCAGATATTGCAGCAGCGGCGGCCGGTTCTGCCAACGCGATATTCTTTAACGGTGGCCAGGTCTGTGTCGCCGGTTCGCGCCTTTATGCGCATAGTTCGGTTTTTGATAAGGTCGTCGAAGGCGTTGTTGAAGCCGCCGGCAACATGGTTATGGGGCACGGGCTCAATCCCGCGACGCAATTGGGGCCACTGGTTTCAAAAAAACATGCGGCGACCGTAGCGGGCTATATCGAGGATGGTCTCAACGCGGGCGCAACTGTTTTGTGCGGTGGCGAAACAATGGGCGCGAATGAGAGTTTTGTTCAGCCCACGGTTCTTACCGATGTCAAAGCCGACATGAATGTGGTGCGCGAAGAAATATTCGGCCCGGTGCTGGTCGCGACGCCCTTTGACGATATCGACGAAGTACTGACCGCAGCGAATGATAGCAATTTCGGGCTGGCTGCCGGTATCTGGACCGAAGGCTTGTCCAATGCGATGCGGCTGGCCAATCGACTGCAGGCCGGTACGGTCTGGATCAACAGCCATTTGATGTTTGATGCCGCGCTGCCTATTGGCGGTACCAAGCAATCCGGTTTCGGCCGTGATAGCGGGCAGGCGGCTCTCGATAATTATCTTGAACTGAAAACCGTCTGCGCGGTGGTCTGATCAAATCGCGTCTGTCTATGGCTCGAGATAATGTGGATCAATGACCACGTTAGAGAAATATCAGATCACTGGCGGATTATTCCAATTGCCAGAATCTGTCATCAGGCTCTGCACCCATTGATCGAACAAGAAGGTGATGGTCGCAGCAACTGGTATCACGGCTTTTGTCGAGGCTGGCGGGCAACACGCGCGCTTGCGCGGCGGTTACCGCCTATAGGCCTTGCCGCAATGCTAGATCACTCCTTGCTCGGACAACTGGGCCAGCGCGTGTTCACTGATGTTCAGTAATTCTCCGTAAATCTCGGCATTATGCTGCCCGATTTGATCGGGTGCAGGGGTTCGTACCGTGCTTGGCGTGCCGGACAATTTGGGGAAAGCATTTTGCATTTTTAATGTGCCCCAACGCGGTGTTTCCAGCTCGATAATCGCTTCGCGCGCCGCGAAATGGCGATCATCCATCATTTCCGGTGCCCGGTACATTTTGCCCGCCGGGATGGAATGGGCAATCATCAGCGTCTCCAACTCGTCCACTTTGAGCGTTTTTGTCCATTCTTCAATTAGCTCGTCCAGCTCGGTCTGGTTTGTGCCGCGAGCCACGTGATTGATATATCTTGGATCTGCGGACAGTTCGGGCCGATCCATGGCCTGGCAAAGCCGCGCGAAAACTGCGTCCTGATTGGCACCGATCAGATATTCTCCGTCCGCGCATTTATAGACATTCGATGGCGCGATGCCGGGTAATACCGAACCGGAGCGTTCGCGAATATAACCGGAATAGTCATATTCCGGGACGACGCTTTCCATGACTTGCAATACGGCCTCGTACAGGGCGCTATCGACAACCTGGCCCTTGCCTGTGGTTTCACGCGAATGCAGCGCTGCGAGCGCGCCCATGCAGCCATAGCTGGCGGCCATCGTATCGCCGATGGAGATGCCCATACGGCTGGGCGCGCGGTCAGGATCGCCAACGATATAGCGCCATCCCCCCATAGCTTCGCCAATTCCGCCAAAACCTGCGCGAGACGAGTAGGGGCCAGTCTGGCCATATCCGGAAACCCGAACGATGATCAGGCGCGGGTTTATTTCGTGCAGAATGTCCGGACCCAGACCCCATTTTTCCATTGTACCGGGTTTGAAATTTTCGATCAGGATGTCAGCGGTCGCCGCCAGCTTGCGGACGAGTTCCTGACCTTCCGGAACGCGAAGATTGGCTGACACCGCTTTCTTGTTTCTTGAGACTACTTCCCACCACAATTTATCTTCACCGCGACCCCAGTTGCGCATCGGATCGCCCCCGCCCTTGCCATCAACCGCAGGCGGTTCGACCTTGATTACTTCTGCGCCCATATCGCCCAACAGCTGGCCACAGAACGGTCCGGCGATTAGCTGGCCCATCTCGATAACCCGGATATCTTTCAATGCGCCTGTGTTTGCTACGGTCATTTCGGTTCTTTCATTGTCTGCCAGACAGGCTGGATCGGTGCGGGTAGTCCGGTTTCCTGTTCACAATTTGCCCGGAGGGTTTCGATATCAGGTCCGAAATCGAACGTTGATAACTCCGGTCGTTGAGCCCGTATCGACGCGCGCAGATCCTCGGTTGCGCCGACATCGACGATACCCTGCTCGTCGACGACTACGCCATAATCGAGGGCACCGTTGACTGTTACCAGCCCCTGGACAACCTCCTTGCCGATCAGTTCCGGATCACGTTCGAGCGGATCGCCCCAGCCGCCTCCGCCCCAGGTGATGAAGTGCAACTGGTCATTTTCGCCAACATGGATTTCCTCGACCTTGTTGCCAACGATTTCCTGGGTGCCGTCGGCCTTTTCCAATATCTTGCGGGCACGCTTGCCGGGGAGGCCGCCATTGACGCCCCAGGGCGGTACGAACCAGCGATCGTCATGGATAGAAATAGTCCCCTCGCACAGGAAGCGATAGGTCATATGGATGCCGTTGCCGCCGCGGTGCAAGCCAGCACCGCCGCTATCGGCGGCCGTTTCATAGCGTTCGATTACCAGCGGGAAATAGCGTTCCAGGAATTCGTTCGGAACATTGGTGAATCCTGGCCAGAGCGAGTGACCATCGGGGCCATCGCCCAGTGGTCTGCCCGGTATGCCGCCGAAGCCGATCTGGAATAGCTGGAACCATTCTCCCTGCTTGTCATAACCGGAATAGAAGAGATGGGGGGAAGAGCTGAAGCCTGCTGCGTTTAGGAATTCGGGAGTTTTCTGACCCAACAAGCCACCCAATATATCGAAAATACGCCCCAGGGCATGGGTCCGACCCGAGAGAGCGGCGGGGAATTGCGGTTTCAGCAACGAACCTTCGGGGATGCGGACTTCGATCAGCTCGTAAAATCCGTCATTGAACAGAATTTGCGGATCAAAGATCATGATCATGTAAATGCCGAAAAACATCTTGAACATATTCTCGTTCAACAGGAAGTTTATCGAAGCCTGACTTTGCGGGTCGGTGCCATCGAAATCGAGGATCACTTTTTCGCCGTCACGCCACATCGTGCATTTGATTTTGTATGGGCCATAACCCATGCCGTCATCGCAGATATAATCTTCGAAGCTTACTTTTTCTTCACCGATGGCCATCCCGATCAGCTGTTTCATCGCGCGATGGTTGCGTGCCAGCAATTCCTGGGTGGCGCTGATATATATATCGTCGCCAAATCGTTCGGCCATCTCGATAACGCGACGGGCGGCTACCCGGCAGGACGCAACCAGTGCATTCAGATCGGCCTGGCACCAGTCGGGTTTGCGTGTCTGGTGCATGACCAGTTTCATCAGGTCATCATTATATTCACCCTTGCGCCAGATTTTGACCGGCGGAATGCGGACGCCTTCTTCAAAAACAGACTTTGCGTTGATCGGCATGGAGCCGACCACTTTTCCGCCAATATCAGATTGGTGACCGAACATGGCTGTATAGGCGATCAGACGACCATCCTTGAAGACCGGCAGTAGCACCAGCCAGTCGTTATTGTGGCTGACTGCACCTTCGCAGCTATAGGGATCGGAGAGGAGGACCATGTCACCATCCTCAAGCGTTCCATCAAACTGGCGCAAAAAGCCGTCGATAAAACTCCCGAACTGACCCACGATCATTTTTCCCTTGTGGTCGGCAATCAGCGGGAATGCATCGCCCTGTTCGCGGATTCCGGGTGACATTGCCGTGCGCACCAGCGTCGCGTCCATCTCGACACGAGCGTTTCGAAGGGCATTCTCGATAATATCGAGAGTGACCGGATCAATGTCCTTCTTGGCAAAGGGGGTGTTGTTCGTTTCAATGATAGTTGCGGGCATTTTATTCCCCCTCCGCCAGATTAATCAGAATATTTCCGACCGCATCGACCTGAGCCACGCAATCGGATTCGATGAGCGTCGTCGAGTCCATTTCGACGACAATTGCAGGCCCGGGAATGATATCGCCCTGGGTCAGTTTGGACCGGTCATAGATCGCGCCATCCTGCTCCTTGCCGTCCATCCACAATTTGTGATCGCGTATTTTTGCCGCAGACGGATCTCCGTTGCCTTTCGGAAGTTCGGCGGAAGGCAGGTTGAGTGAACGGCCAAGCGCGACGGCCCGCAAATTCACAATTTCGTGCGGTGTATCCATGTTAAACGTGAAAAGGCGGTTATGTTCCTCGTTAAAACGATCCAGAATCCCTTGAATTCCGCCTTGCTCGAGCATTTCGGGGGTTATGGTCAATGATACTTCGAACGCTTGCCCGGCATAGCGGACATCGACTTCGAATTCGCTGCTGATATCGGCTTCGGCGACACCGTCGGTAAGTAGCTCGGCGCGGGTTTGCGCTGCCATTTCCGACAATAATTGGATGAGTTCCTCGGAGTCCGTGTCAGATGCAAATTTCGAAAAGGACCGCGCAGTTTCTGTCCGCATCCGGGTTGTAGCATCGCCGAGCGCGCACAACACGCCTGGCGACATCGGAGAGACTGCAGGCCAGCTTCCGGTCAACTTTGCAACGGCATTGACGTGCAGCGGACCAGCACCGCCGAAGCCCATGAGGGCGAAATGCCGCGGATCATATCCTTGCTGGACAGAGATCATGCGCAACGCGCCAAACATATTTTCGTTCACGATATCGATGATGCCGCGTGCCGCCTCCATCAATCCTATGCCCAAGGCGTCAGCAATTTTCTGGACGGCTTTCGTAGCACCTTCGCGATCGAGTTTGAAGCTGCCTCCCAGCAGGTTTTCCGGCAGATATCCCAGCACGACATTGGCATCGGTCACCGTCGGTTCTTCACCGCCTTTGCCATAGGCCACTGGTCCTGGCACCGCTCCGGCCGATTGTGGTCCCACCCGGAGAGCTTTCGTCAGTTCAGGCACATAGGCTATGGAGCCGCCACCGGCGCCGACGGTTTTTACATCGAGAGAGGATGCACGCACTGACAAATGGCCGACTTCAGTGGTTCGTACCCGCCGCGGCTCGAGATTTTCGATCAGCGCGACGTCCGTCGACGTCCCGCCGACATCAAGGGTCAGAATATTCTTCAACCCGGCATTGCGGCCCACCCAGATCGCGCCGGTAACGCCGCCTGCAGGGCCCGACATCAGGATGTCGACCGGATGCTCTTCCGCTTTTTGTGATGTCATCAAGCCGCCATCGGATCGCAAGAGCGACAGATTGCCCTTGATTCCCTTGTCAGCCAGCTTTGAACGCAAGCTGGAAATGTAGCGGCTGACGACAGGCCGCACCGCAGCATTGGCAACGGTCGTCAAGGTGCGCTCATATTCCTGCATCTCCGGCAACACCTCGTGGCTAAGCGAAACGGGAATATCGGGGAGCAAGTCCTGCGCCATCGCGCCAATCCGCTTTTCGTGTGAACCATTTGCATAGGCATTGATCAGCGACACGGTAATCGCCTCCACGCCCTGTTGCTTGAGCGTGGCGATGGCGCTAGCGATGCTTGGCTCGCTAAGCGGCCGCAACTCCTGGCCGTGAGCATCCATGCGGCCGTCGACCGTTACCGTGTTTTCGAGTGCTGCCAAAGGCTGCGGCTTGGGCCACACGATCCAGGACGCCAACCCGCCAGGCACCAGACTGCGCGCGATTTGCATGATGTCATGATAGCCCTCTGTGGTGATCAGGCCGACCTTCGCGCCTTTGCCTTCAAGCACCGCATTGGTGGCGACGGTGGTTCCATGCAGGAAATATTCGATATCCCGCGCATCAACTTCCGCCTCTTGGCAGATGGCGGTTACGCCGGTCAGAATGCCTTCGGAACTGTCGTGAGGGGTAGAGGGGGTTTTATGTCTCCAAAACGCGCCACTTTCGACATTAAACAGCAAAAGATCGGTAAATGTACCGCCTACATCGACGCCCAAACGATAACCCATATTCTATACCTTTATTGTACTTGTTGCGGAAAGGCGGGTGCGATTGCCACCAAACCGGGCAGTTTCTTGCCCATGATTCCAGACAACCAGTCACTGCTAGCGATCAGCTTGTCCAAATTGATGACCAGACCGATATAGGTGACGTCGTCTCGATCGGGGAGTGCGGCGCAAACCTCGTCTGCATCGGCCATTTGTGGAACGCGTCTGGGGTTCACAAAGCTCGCCACCTCGATGCGCCGGCTGCCCGATGCGATTGACTTTTCAATCAGCCGAATCTTGTTTGCAGTATCGACGATAGCTTGCTCATTCTGCAAGCCGTCGCTCGGACCGACTTCCACGATCTCGACTGTATTTTGATTTGAAGGGATGTTTCCACTCATGGCCAAGGAACTGGAACATCTCAACGGATCCAAGAACGCTATTGCGTCAAGCTGTCCACTGTGCGGATAGGGCTGCTGGAATTGCACCTGCCGCCTGGTGCGCCGACCGGTCGCAAATTGCCGCCATGTTGGGGCGCGATACGGTTTCGCTGACTGGCCTGTCTCTGGGGCAGGGCGACACGCATAATGGCGGCAAGACGGTCAGCATTATCGACACGGATGCCGGGCAGATTGTCTATAAACCGCGGTCGCTCGCGATCGACACCGCGCTTAGCGAATTTCTGCAATGGCTGAACGGGCAGCTTGATGAGCCTCTGCATATCAAGGTTCCAAAGGTGCTCGACCGGGACGATCACGGATGGGCGCAGTTCATCACTCATGAATATGCCGCCGATGAAGCGGAGTGCCGGCAATTTTACTGGCGATGAAGCAGCGCGACTTGCTGCGCTCAAACGGCGTTATGATCCCGATAATATCTTCATCGGATATGGCGTCTGATATCTGGCTGCGGCTGCGGCTGCGGTTGCGCGCTCGAGCGCTGCCCTTGTCGCCACTCCTCTAGATATCGTCGATCATCTCGGCCAGCGTTGCAAGACATTCACGAGCCAGCAAATTGCACCGCTCGGGTGACCAGCCTTGTTCGGCATCGGGTAGATCGTGATTGTCCTTGAACGGCATTTCCAGCGTCATCGCCACTGCGCCGAACCGTTCGGCCAGCTGATTGGTCGACATCGACAGATTGGCCTTGTCTTTGGCAGCAGTGGGATAGCCCAGTCTGGTCTGGAAATCCGGCGTGCGCTGGGCGAGGCGGTTGCGATAGCCGTGATATTTCTCGAGCTGTGCGTCGGTGATTGACGGAATGCCTTCAAAGCCGGCAATAAAGACCGCCGGAATCGCTTCGTCGCCGTGGACATCCATCGCAAAATTCACGCCGCTTTCGTCCATCGCATTGCGCACGCACAACACTTCCGGAGATTTTTCGGCGCTCGGCTCGTGCCATTCGCGGTTGAGATTGGTTCCGGCAAAATTGGTTCGTAAATGCCCTCTGCACGAACCATCCGGGTTCATATTGGGAATGATATGGAAGCGGCAATGCTGCAACAGCAAGCGTGCATTGGGGTCTGCGGGATCGGTCAGCATTTCCAGCGCACCTTCCATCCACCATTCGGCCATGCTTTCGCCAGGATGCTGGCGGGCGTAGAGCCAGACCTGCTTGTCGCCGCTGCCTATTTCGACGCAGTCGATCGGCTGGCCTTCCAGGCTATGCCCAAGCGTCCGTACCGTGACACCTTCAAATCCGGCGGTCTCCGCGATCAGATCATGGTGGCGTTCGATGCTGTACGGCGCGAAATAGGCAAACCAGACGATATTGCTGCTTGCGGTATAGCGGATCGACAGGGTGCCGCTTTCCTCGTCGTAACTGCTCGCCGCGCGGCCCCAATATTCCCGGTCTTCGCTGACGCAGGCGTTATAATCGGGCCATCCCTGCGGATAGGCCGAGTCTTTCAGCCCGCCAATGTTCAGTTCCAGTTCGTCGCCAATCTCGCAGGCCACCCGGAAATGGAACCATTGGAAAAACTCGCTGTCCTTGTCCTTGCGGATAGACAGGGTTGCCGTGTTGCCTTCTAGGGCGTGGACTTCGATATTGCCGCTATCGAATGCGCTGGTGATTTTTATGCTCATTTTACCCTGATAGTGGTTCCGGACTCTCCGGGGAAGTCCTTGAATAACGCTTCGGCCAATTTCGCTGCCGCCAGACCGGGCTGTGATGCCGGTGATCCTTCCTTCGCCTCGATCGACGCGCGGCCTTCCCAGACGACATTGCCATCAATGCGTTTGGCAATGCGAACAGACAGGTCGGTCACGATCTTGTCTTTTGGCGGCCCGCTGAGATTGATGCCAATGCCCAGGCCGACGCCGGACCCGTAACTGCCGGTGCTGCCGCCGACACCCACCGAGACGGGTGACCGCGCCCCGCCGGCGGTCAATACCGCCCTTTCGAGCGTGTAGCGTGCGACATAGTCGCTGTTTCCGGCATTATCGCGGGCTTCGGTGAAGCCAACGCGCTGCAACTCGCGGAGCAATGCCGCACTATAGCTGGCATATTCGATGCTGCGGCCAGGGCCGTCATCCGTGACATTGGCCTTGATGGTAATGCTGCCCGGTACAATCGGGGCCACCTGGGCGTTGTGAAAACGCGTGACATCAACCGGCGGGGTCATCGCCATGCATCCCGACAATAGAGATCCTGCCAATGCCAATGTCGCAAATGATTGAAAACCGGCCATAATACTAACTCCTCAACTTGCCCCGTAGCATATTAGCGCATAATCTTAAGGACTGTGGCAAAAAAATTGCATCCATGGCCACCCGCGCTTAACCGGTTGGAGATATGGACGTGATAAATGGCCGATATTGAACAACAGGGGGATTAAGAAACCATGGCGAAACCCTTCACCATATTGGTCACCGGCGGGGCCGGCTATATCGGCAGCCACGCAGTGCTGGCCCTGCGCGATGCCGGCTGGCCGGTTGCGGTGATCGACAATCTGACCACCGGTTTTCGCTGGGCGGTTCCTGAAGATGTGGCCTTTCATGAAGGTGATATCGAGGATTCCGACCTGCTCGCGGGGATCATCAAGGACGACAATATCGGCGCAATCATGCATTTCGCGGGGTCGATCATCGTGCCTGAATCGGTTGATAACCCGCTCAAATATTATCACAACAATAGCGCCAAGAGCCGCAGCCTGATCGAATCGGCAGTGAACGGCGGCGTCCATCATTTCATTTTTTCATCGACCGCAGCGACCTATGGCATCCCCGAGGAAAGCCCGGTCAGCGAGAGTACGCCGCAGCTGCCGATCAATCCTTATGGCATGTCCAAGCTGATGACGGAGCATATGCTCCGCGATGTGGCGGCGGCACATGACCTGAATTTCTGTGCGCTGCGCTATTTCAACGTCGCCGGCGCTGATCCGCAGGCGCGGACCGGGCAGTCGACAGCGGGGGCCACCCATTTGATCAAGGTTGCGGTGGAAGCGGCGCTCGGCAAGCGCGACAGTGTCGCTGTCTTTGGTACAGATTATGATACGCCCGACGGGACCGGCGTCCGCGACTATATCCATGTCTCCGATCTGGCTGCTGCCCATGTGCTGGCGCTGGAAGCACTGATTGCCGACCCGAATCAGAATCATCTGCTCAATTGCGGCTATGGCCGCGGCTTTTCGGTGCTCGAGGTTCTCGATGCGGTTGACCGGGTCACCAACATGCGAATCGAACGGAAAATGGAAGGGCGGCGCGCCGGTGACCCCGATTCGCTGATTTCCGACAATCGGGCGATCATGGAGCGCTTTCCCTGGCAGCCGAAACATGCCGATCTCGATGAAATTGTCGCCCATGCACTGGCGTGGGAGCGCAAACTGATCGAAATTCGCGGAGAATAAAGCTGTTCGCTTGACTTTGATGGCTGTCGACCTTAATTGCCCTGCTTCAACGCAGCATGGCTGCTTTCAAGAAATTCAGAAAATCAAGGCGTGGTACCAAAATGAAAGTCCGCAACTCACTGAAGTCGCTTAAAAACCGTCACCGGGATTGCCGCGTTATCCGTCGCCGTGGTCGCACCTATGTGATCAACAAGACGAATCGCCGGTTCAAGGCACGCCAGGGCTAACTGCCTGTTTGTGGCGGGGGTTCTGCCATCCCAATAATTGACACCGTAATCTTCGATATAGGCAATGTCCTGTATCGCTGGGACTTGCGCTGTCTATTCACAAAACTGATTGACGACCCGGAAGAGCTGGACTGGTTTCTGGCCCATGTCGTGACGCCGGAATGGCACTTCCAGCATGATGCGGGTCGTCCCTTTGCCGACATGGTCGCGGAGCGCAGCCGGGAATTTCCAGAATATAGCGATCATATCTTTGCCTATTCCCAAAGGTTCCCGGAAACCATCCCGGGGCCGGTCGAAGGCATGCTGGATCTTGTTCATGCACTTGGCGACCGTGGCGTCCCGCTATTCGCAATCAGCAATTTCGGTGCCGAATCCTGGGCCCAGTTCCGGCCCTCGGCGCCGATATTCGAGCTATTCTCCGATATTGTCATTTCCGGCGAAGAAAAGCTGATCAAGCCGGATGCAGCGATTTTCGAACTGGCGCTGAAACGCTTTGATCGTCGCGCCGACCAATGTCTTTTCATTGACGACCGGCTGGACAATATCGAGGCAGGTGAGGCAATCGGGCTCCCCGGACATCATTTCAGCGATGCCGCCGGACTGGAAAGCGAACTGAAGACCTTGCGCCTGCTCTAGCTGCGCTTGAGTTCGTCTCCGCTCAGCCGCACGATATGCAGCAAATTGGTCGATCCCGGGGTGCCAAAGGGCACGCCTGCGCAAACGATCAGTCGGGAGCCAGCCTCTCCCAGCTTGTGCCGCAAGGCCATACGCTTGGCTTTCGCAATCATTTCCTCAAAGTCGCTAACATCCTTTGTAACCACAGCATAGGCGCCCCACAGCAGGCCGACCCGTCGCGCTGTATGGCGGTTGGGCGTGAGCACCAGCAGCGGCACAGAAGGACGTTCGCGTGCCATTCTGCGCGCGGTTGAGCCGGAGGATGTATAGCAGACGATCGCCGACGTCTCGATCGTGCGGGCGATATTGTAACTCGCCGCCGCCAGCGCGTCCGCAGTTGTTTCATCCGGTATGGTTTCGGTAAAATGCACCCGGTCCGCATAAGACGGATCATTTTCCACCTGTGCAGCGATCCTGTCCATCATCGTCGCGGCTTCGATCGGCCAGTCACCGACGGCGGATTCGGCTGACAGCATGATCGCGTCGGCGCCGTCATAAATGGCGGTTGCTACATCGGACACTTCGGCGCGAGTCGGCGTCGGCGACTTGATCATCGATTCGAGCATCTGGGTGGCGACAACCACCGGGCGGCCAAGCTTGCGGGCAGCGGCAACGATTTTTTTCTGCAGTGGCGGCACCTGCTCCGGCAACAGTTCGACGCCGAGATCGCCGCGCGCCACCATCACCGCATCGGACAGTTCCAGTATCTCGTCTAGCCGGTCGATGGCCGCGGGCTTCTCGATCTTGGCGAGCAATGCCGCTTTTCCGCCTATCAGGCGACGGGCTTCGGCGACATCTTCGGGGCGCTGGACAAAGCTGAGCGCGATCCAGTCGACATCCTGTCCCAGCGCGAAGGTCAGATCCTTGCGATCCTTGTCGGTGAGCGAACTGACCGGCAGCACCACTTCCGGAACATTGACGCCCTTGCGGTCGGAAATTTCGCCCCCGACGATCACTTTCGTCTCGACGCTCTTGCCATCGGCCTTGGTCACCTCCAGCCGGATTTTGCCATCGTCCAGCAACAATGTGTGACCCGGCTGCAGCGTGCCCAATATTTCCTTGTGCGGCAGGCTGACGCGCATCGCGTCGCCCTTCTCCTTGAGCATGTCGAGCGTGAAGCGCTGGCCCTCTCTCAACATCACCGGTGGTTTGGCGAATGTGCCGATGCGCAACTTCGGCCCCTGCAGATCGGCGAGGATCGCAATCGGCCGGCCGATTTTCTTCTCCAGCGCCCGGATCGATTGGACATTGGCGGCATGGGCCGCATGTTCGCCGTGGCTCATATTCATCCGGAAAGCGTCGACACCGGCGCGGTACATTTTCTCGATCATCTCGGGGCTGCCGCTGGACGGACCGAGCGTAGCCAGCACTTTGACCTTGCGGTTACGGGAGAAGATCGGCGATGCCATTTTCAAATTCCTTAGTGGCGCTTTACTTGTCTGTTGCCTATTCGCAAATCATGACAGGTTAAAAACAAAAAACAACGGAAACGAACATGACCGAACAAATATCCGATGCTGCCGCCGCCGCTGCCTTCCGCCGACTGGTCACCCATTTGCAGCACCGCCATGACGCAGAAAATATCGATTTGATGGGGCTGGCCGGTTTCTGTCGCAACTGTCTCGCCGACTGGGTGATGGAGGCGACGGTTGATGCGGGTGGTTCGATGACCAGGGACGAAGCCCGCGAGGCAATCCACGGCATGCCCGCTAATCAGTGGAAGCAAAAATACCAGACCGAAGCAACCGCGGAGCGGCTCAAAAAGATGAAGGAAAGCGTGGCCAAAAACGCCGACGCATCTTAAAGACGGGCTACGAGTCCGAATAAAATATTTCAAAGGAATAAAGAATGAGCGAAGGCAATGTTGCCGCAGACCAGCTGCGTCTGTTTATCGAACGTATCGAGCGGCTGGAAGAAGAGAAAAAGGGCATGGCGGACGATATCCGTGATGTATATTCCGAAGCGAAATCGCAGGGTTATGACGCCAAGATCATGCGCCAGATCGTTCGCCTGCGGAAAATGGAAGCCCATGACCGTCAGGAAATGGAAGCCATTCTCGACACCTATAAAGCGGCGCTTGGCCTGGCCTGATGATCGATATTCGGCCTGCGACGGTTGCTGACGCGCCACGCTGTGCCGAAATCTACGCGCCGTTCGTGGACGACAGCTGGGTCAGCTTTGAGCTGGACGCGCCCAATGATGCAGAAATGGCTGGCCGGATCACCAGGGCGCTGCACTCGCACGACTGGCTGGTCGCGGAAGTGGATGGGCTGGTGCTGGGCTATGCTTATGGTTCTGACCATCGTACGCGGGCGGCCTATCAAACCAGTTGCGATGTCGCTGTTTATGTCGATCCTGGCTATAATCGGCGCGGTATCGGACGGAGCTTGTATGAAGCGCTGTTAGTTCGACTGAAAGCCAAGAAAATGCATGCTGCTTTTGCGGGAATCGCCCTGCCAAACGACGCGAGTATAGCCTTGCATCGGACCATGGATTTTGAACTGGTTGGCACATACAAGGAAGTGGGCTGGAAAATGGGAGGCTGGCGCGACGTTGCGTGGTTTCAGCGGTTGCTCTAACAGCCGCAGGAGATTAACAGCAGTTGGTTACAGGCTCGGAATTTGAAAAATATGACAAGCAATATGATCGTTACCACGACACCCAGTATCGAGGGCCACGCGATTCGCGATTATCGCGGGATCGTTATTGGCGAAGTGATTGTCGGCGCGAATCTGTTCCGCGATTTGTTCGCCAGCATCACCGACATTGTCGGTGGGCGCTCTGGCAAATATGAAAATGTCCTGAAACGCGCGCGCGATGAAGCGCTGGCGGAGATGGAAGCTGAGGCGGCGAAGGTCGGCGCCAATGCGGTTGTAGGCGTCGATCTTGACTATGAGGTCGTCGGCGACAAGGGTTCGATGCTGATGGTATCGGCATCGGGAACCGCGGTAATCGTGGAATAATAATTCGGGAATTTGAGGTAAAATGGCAGGCCATAGTAAATTTAACAATATCAAGCACCGCAAGGGCGCTCAGGACAAGAAGCGTGCGGCGCAATTTTCGAAGCTCTCGCGCGAGATAACCGTGGCGGCCAAGTCCGGCATGCCGGATCCGGATTTCAATCCGCGCCTGCGGCTTGCGGTCAACAGCGCCAAAGCGGTGTCGATGCCGAAAGATAATATCACCCGCGCCATCGAAAAAGCGACGGCGAACGAAGGCGATGACTATAGCGAGATTCGCTATGAAGGCTTTGGCCCCGGCGGCGTGTCGCTGATCATCGAGACGCTGACCGACAATAATAACCGTACTTTTACCAATGTTCGTACGATTATGTCGCGGAATGGTGGCAATCTGGGTGAAAGCGGTTCGGTTTCGCACGGTTTTGACCGGGTCGGCTATATCCAGTATCCGGCCAGCGCCGGCGACGAGGAAAAAGTCCTGGAAGCCGCGATGGAAGCCGGCGCCGAAGATATTTCTTCCGATGACGACGGCCATGAAATCTGGACCGCGATGGAAGATCTGCACGAAGTGTCCGGCGCCCT
Organism: uncultured Sphingorhabdus sp.; assembly: GCA_963974765.1. Lineage (GTDB taxonomy): Bacteria > Pseudomonadota > Alphaproteobacteria > Sphingomonadales > Sphingomonadaceae > Parasphingorhabdus. The sequence goes on along the minus strand of CAXBEI010000001.1, from coordinate 421,256 downwards.
GGAAAAGGCCCTTGGTGAAGCGGCCAGCGTGAAACTGGCCTGGCGCCCTTCGGTGCAGGTCGAAGTCGACCAGGAGCAGGCAGAGACGTTGCTCAACCTGATCGACATGCTGGAAGACGATGACGACGTCCAGACCGTCTGGGGCAATTATGATGTGTCCGACGAAATCATGGAAAAACTGAACGCCGAGTGATGTGGGAATTTGCCGCCAAGGCCGCACTCGCAGGAGTGATCGTGGCTCTGGTGGCAACCATCGCCCAACGCCAGCCCAGCTTCGGGGCGCTCGTCGCCTCTCTGCCTTTGATCTCGATACTGGGCATGATTTTTCTCTGGTATGCGCGGCCTGACGCGGAAAATATGGCGCTGCACGCCGAGGCGACATTTTGGTATGTGCTTCCATCTCTTCCAATGTTTCTGCTGATTCCGATGATGCTGCGCAACGGTATCAGCTTCTGGCTGTCGCTGGCGGCCGGGTGCTTGCTAACGGTAAGCCTCTATATGATAATGGCTTTTGTCGGTCGGCGTATCGGACTACCCATTTAAGATGATCATTCTCGGCCTCGATCCGGGTCTCGGCACCACTGGCTGGGGCGTGATTGTGGCGGACGGCAATCGCCTGTCCCATATCGCCAATGGCCAGATCAAGACCGATACCAAAATGTCCTTGGCCAGCCGCTTGCTAAAGCTCGACCTCGAACTGACCGATTTGCTGCTGGAATATAAGCCGGATGGCGCGGCGGTCGAGGAAGTCTATGTCAACAGCAACCCGCAAAGCACGCTGAAACTGGGGCAGGCGCGCGGCGTGGTGCTGCTTGGCGCGTCGCGAACCGGGATCGAAGTCGGCGAATATTCGGCGCGGACGGTGAAGAAATCGGTGGTCGGTGTCGGCAATGCCGACAAGGATCAGGTGCAGGCGATGTTAAAGATCCTGCTGCCCGGCGTAAAGCTGGCCGGCGCGGATGCCGCCGATGCGCTGGCCGTGGCGATCACCCACGCACATCACCGGAAGAGATAAGCAGGTAAAGCACCGTTGGTCCTGAGCCTGTCGAAGGACCGCCTCCAGCCGATAGGTGCACTTCGACAAGCTCAGTGCGAACGGATTTTTTCGCACGAAGCGACAAAGTCACAAAGAAAAGCCCATCCCTTTTAAGGGAGGGGTTGGGGTGGGATAGTCTCTCACTGGCTCGATGCCAGTGAGAGACTTGATGCCGGGCGCTCGGCTTTTAGCCTCGCCACCACCCCAACCCCTCCTCTGAAGAGGAGGGGCTTTTCTATTCCCTTGCCCTGTTTAAGGCCTCGGGCTAACCCGATATGATGATCGCAAAACTAACCGGCACCATCGACGAAATCGGCACCGATAATATCGTGCTCGATGTGCAGGGCGTCGGCTATCTGGTTTTCTGCTCGTCGCGCACCATTGGTGCGATTGGCGGCAAGGGCGATGGCGCGACCATCTATACGGAAATGCAGGTCAGCGAGACCGACATGCGCCTGATGGGCTTTGCCAGCGGCTCGGAGCGCGATTGGTTCCGGCTGCTGATCTCGGTGCAGGGCGTTGGCGGCAAAGTCGCGCTGGCGATATTGTCGGCGCTGGAACCGGGAGAAATTTCGCGCGCCATAGCAATGGGCGACAAGGCCATGGTCAGCCGCGCCAATGGCGTCGGGCCGAAACTGGCGCTGCGGATTGTCAATGAATTGAAAGACAAGGTCGGCGGCATTGCGACCGATCCAATTACTGGAGCAGGCGGCGCGGTCCACGCGCCATCGAACAACAGCGCCGATGCGGTCAGCGCACTACAAAATCTCGGCTTCAAACCGGCGGATGCGAGCGCTGCGGTGGCGGCAGCGGATGCCGAGGCGGGGGACGGCGCGACACTGGATGCGCTGGTACGGCTCGCGTTGAAGAAGGCGGCGCGGTGATGCAGGCGAATGAACGCGTACGCTGTCAGCCCAGCACATATAACGTCACAGTTTTTAATGGATCACGCGAAGCCGCGAAGGCGCAAAGGGGGCAGGGCTTGCCGCACTATCTTTGCGCCTTCGCGGCTTCGCGTGAAATATTATCCATTGGTTATCCAAAGAACTGGGTTCCCGCTTTCGCGGGAATGACAGATAGCCTAGGCCCCCTTCATGACTGAAGACCGCCTCCAATCTCCTGAACGCAAGGTCGAAGACATCGACGCTGCCCTGCGCCCCAAAACGCTCGACGAATTTATCGGGCAGGAAGCTGCGCGCGGCAATCTGCGGGTGTTTATCGAAGCGGCCAAGGGGCGTAGCGAGGCGCTGGATCATGTGCTGTTCTTTGGGCCTCCCGGCTTGGGCAAAACCACGCTGGCACAGATCATTGCGCGCGAACTAGGGGTTGGTTTTCGCGCTACGTCGGGGCCGGTCATTGCCAAATCCGGCGATCTCGCGGCTCTGCTGACCAATCTCGAAGAAGGCGACGTCCTGTTTATCGACGAAATCCACCGGCTCAATCCGGTGGTCGAGGAAGTGCTCTATCCGGCGATGGAAGACCGCGCGCTCGATCTGATCATTGGCGAAGGCCCGTCGGCGCGTTCGGTGCGGATTGATCTGCCCGCTTTCACCCTGATTGGCGCGACCACGCGGCAAGGGCTGCTCACCACGCCGCTGCGTGACCGTTTCGGCATCCCGGTCCGGCTCAATTTCTACTCGACCGAGGAACTGGAACTGGTCGTCCACCGTGCCGCGCGGCTGCTTGATCTCGATATCGCGCCGGATGGTGCCACCGAAGTGGCCCGCCGCGCCAGAGGTACGCCACGGATCGCCGGCCGCCTGCTCCGCCGGGTACGGGATTTTGCCAATGTTGCCGGAACCAGACTTGTCGACCGGAAAATCGCTGATGAATCGCTGGTCCGTCTGGAGGTCGACAGCATCGGCCTCGACGCTATGGACCGGCGCTATCTCTTCATGATTGCTGATGTCTACAAAGGCGGCCCGGTTGGCGTGGAAACGCTGGCGGCAGGTCTGTCCGAACCGCGTGACACGGTGGAGGAAGTTATCGAGCCCTATCTGATCCAGCTCGGCCTGATTGCCCGGACCGCGCGCGGCCGGACGCTCAATGATCGCGGGTGGCAGCATCTCGGTCTGACGCCGCCTGCCGGGAAAGAAGTGGGCGGAGAGCTGTTTGACTAACCTGTCGCCCCAGCGGAGGCTGGGTCTAAGCCGAGCTTGGTTTGAATCGCGATATTGGGTTGGGTGCCAACCTTCGCTCGCATGACGTGTTACCTTAATTGCTCCGCCGAAGCCCAGGTTGCATGAGTGCCACTCGATATCCGGTGCGGCAAAATGATCGTACAAACCGGTCCCGCCGAAAAATTCTTGGCATCGATGATGATACATTCCGACCGGTCCTGCTTCATATCGGTGATGAAACTGATCAGATAGCCGTCATCTTCCGACTGCGCGTTGGCGCGCGGGATGAAAGGCGCTTCGGACCCGAACCTTTGCTCGTCGAAGGCAAAATGTTCCGCTTGGCCGGTTTCCAGATCATGTTTGGTCAGCCCGTTGAACAGGAACCAACCCGGCTCGCCGGTGACGCTATAGACATAGCGATAGGGCTGGCCAGCAATCTGCTGGTTGATCATCCCGAATTCGACCGGATAGTCGTTGAACAATGTCTCTTCTTTGGTCTCGCCGGTTTTCATATTGAAACGCCAGCGATGCAGCTCGGGTTTGAAGCTGTGCAGGTCGATGCTCGCGCCCATGCTTTCATAGCCCGCCGGGAAATCGGTCAGCGGTGCCGGCACCGGTTCATTCTGGAAATAGCCGTCGAGCACCACTTCATCGCCATCCTCATAAGCGTTGGACCAGTGCAGCACATAGGTCGGCTTTGCGTCGAACCATTTGATATCCTCGGGCTGGCCCATGCGCGGGATGATGCCGAAGCGCGTGGGCTCATCGGGATGATAAGCGGGAATATAGAGATTCCGTTCGATCAGTTCCGGCTTCCAGTAGAGCGGGCAGTCGTTGAAAATCGCGAAATTTTCGGTGAATGCCATGTCATGAGGGAGGCGCGCACCGGGCAGTTCTATGGGCACAAAATGCTTGAGCGCATTGTCCGCTCCGACAACGCCATAATGGAGATAGGGCGCCGTGGTCGAATAGTTGAAGAACAGCAATTCGCCGGTGGCCTCGTCGACCTTCGGGTGAGCGGAAATGCCGTCCTCAGGAACCCAGTCCGCCGTGCCGAGGGTCTCCAGCGTCTCCGGATCGAGCCGATAGCCTTCACCGCATTGATAGAAGGTCGAGAGGATCGCGCCGGCGTGGACGACGACATCGGTCGAACTGCTGTCCTTGACGCTGCCATGCGCACCCCAGCCGCTGCGCTTGGAATCGTCGGGCTTGCCCATGATCCCGACCCACAAAGGTCCGCCTTCTATCTGTTCGGCCTCGAAGCCCTCGGTCCGGACAAAGCGGTTGCGATAGGTCGTCTTGCCATTCTGCAAGCGAATCGTGTGGATCATCCCGTCGCCGTCAAAGGGATGATAACGACCAATGCTGCCATGCACCGGATTCTCAGTGTTGCGGACGTAGAGGCCGTCAATATCGTCCGGAATGTTCCCGATTATTTCGAGATCCTCTGTGTCGAGTTCCTCGAAAACCGGGGTCCAGGCGCCGTTGCGATAGGGGTGGTCATTCGGTTCCAGCGTAACCTTCACCTGATCCACCCCGGTCGCCATCAGTCGCGCAGCAATTCGTTGATGCCGGTCTTGGACCGGGTCTGCGCATCGACCGTCTTGACGATCACGGCGCAATAGAGCGACGGTTGCGGTGCGCCATCAACATTGATCTTTGGCGGCAAGGTTCCCGGCACGACGACGGCATATGGCGGCACTTCACCGATCCAGATTTTGCCCGTGTCGCGGTCGACAATCTTTGTGGAAGAGCCGAGATAGACACCCATGGAGAGCACTGCGCCTTCGCCCACCCGGACGCCTTCGGCGACTTCCGATCGTGCGCCGATAAACGCGCCGTCTTCGATAATCACCGGGCCAGCCTGCAAGGGTTCAAGTACGCCGCCGATCCCCGCGCCGCCCGAAATATGGACATTCTTGCCGATCTGAGCGCAACTGCCGACCGTGGCCCAGCCGTCGATCATGCTGCCTTCATCGACAAAGGCGCCGATATTGACAAAGCTCGGCATCAGAACGACGCCGCGGCCGATATGTGCGCCCTGACGAACGATCGAGCCCGGCACGGAACGGAAACCTGCTTCGCGGAAACGGTTTTCACCCCAGCCGGCAAATTTGCTGGGCACCTTGTCCCAGTGATTGACGCCACCTGGTCCGTCGATCAGTTTGTTATCGTTGAGCCGGAAGGAGAGTAGCACTGCTTTTTTCAGCCACTGATTGACCACCCACTGACCATCTTTTTTCTCGGCGACCCTGCCGCTGCCATTGTCGAGCATGGCGAGCGCTGCATCCACGGCTTCGCGGACCTCGCCCTGCGTTGTCAGGCCGAGAGACTCACGTTTGTCCCAGGCGTCGTCGATGATGGTCTGCAATGCTGCGGTCATGTCGGTTGTTCTTCCTTCGCTTTGTGGAGGCCGGTGACCCAGCTTTCCAGATCGGTAATTTCGTGGTCAATATAGGCCGGATCATGCTCGCGACCAGCCCATTCTGCGCCGGTGTTGATCCATACTGTCGTCATGCCCAAGTCTTTCGCCGGACGCAAATTGCGCGCCGTATCTTCGACAAATAGCGCGCGAGCGGGGTCGATGCCGGTGGCGGTGATCATGCTGTGATAGGCGCCGTCCTGCGGCTTGGGGATGAGGCCGGTGTCGTGGATATCGTGCATCTGGTGGAACAGGCCATCAAGGCCCCGTCTCTCCAGTACTTTTTGGGCATAGGGTCTGTCGGCATTGGTGAAAACGAGCTTCTCGCCAGGCAACGCTTCGATCGCCGTTCGCACCAAGGGCGCCGGGGTGAGCCTGTCCATCTCGATATCATGGACAAAATCCAGAAAATCCGTTGGGTCGGTCCCATGATGGTGCATCAGCCCGGCCAGCGTCGTGCCGTGATCATGGAAAAAGCCCTTCTGGATTTTGCGTGCTTCGACCAGATCACAATCAAGAGCCTGAGCGATATATTCGCCCATCCTGATATCAATCAGCGCAAACAGATCGCACTCGACTGGATAGAGCACGTTATCGAGATCAAAAATCCAGTGATCGATATGGGAGAGTTCGGGTGGCATGTCGCAATCGCCTAAAGACCGTTTCCGGCAATCACAAGCAGCAATATGGGCTAGGCCCTTGCCCCTTCATCTTCGACATTTGCGCTGTTGTGCCGCAGCGCCTTGAGCACCGTATCGACAATACCATCCGCATCCAGTCCTGCTTCGGCATATTGCACGTCCGGCTTGTCCTGATCCTGAAACACGTCTGGCAAGCGCATAGTGCGGATTTTCAGGCCTGCATCGGTGAGGCCATTATCAGAAGCATAGGTCAGGACATGCGCGCCGAGGCCGCCAACGGATGCTTCCTCGACCGTCACTGCAACTTCATGGGTGGTAAGCAATTTGCGGATCAGTTCTTCATCAAGCGGCTTGGCAAAGCGCAAGTCGGCGACGGTTGTGCTGAGCCCCTTGGCCTCGAGCCGCTCTGCTGCCTTCTTGGCTTCTTCGAGCCGGGCGCCGAGCGACAGAATCGCGACCTTTGTGCCCTGCTTGACGATCCTGCCCTTGCCAATTTCCAGCTGTTCGAGTTTTTCCGGAATCGGGACACCGGTGCCGTTGCCGCGCGGGTAGCGAAAGGCGATCGGACCGCTGTCGTGCAAGGCCGCAGTATAGGTCATATGGGCCAGTTCGGCCTCATCGGCTGCGGCCATCACAACGAAATTGGGCAGTGTCGCCAGATAGGTGACATCGAAAGATCCGGCATGGGTACTGCCATCCGCACCGACCAGACCGGCGCGATCGATAGCAAAGCGGACCGGCAGATTCTGGATCGCCACGTCGTGGACGACTTGGTCATAAGCGCGCTGCAGAAAGGTGGAGTAGATCGCGCAAAAGGGCCGCATACCCTGCGCCGCGAGACCGGCGGCGAAGGTTACGCCATGCTGTTCGGCGATCCCGACATCAAAGGCCTTGTCGGGATGCGCCTTGGCAAATTTGTCGACACCGGTCCCCGAAGGCATGGCTGCGGTGATCGCGCAGATGCGCGAATCGCTGTCGGCCAGCTTGGCCAGCGTTTCACCAAATACATTCTGATAGGCAGGCGGTCCGCCGCCAGGGCCCTTGTTCTGCTTGCCGGACACGACGTCAAACTGGGCAACACCGTGATATTTGTCGGCGGCTTCCTCGGCAAATTTATAGCCTTTGCCCTTTTCGGTGACGACATGGATCAGGCAAGGTCCTTCAGCCGCATCGCGAACATTTTCCAGAACCGGGATAAGATGCTCGAGATTATGGCCGTCAATCGGACCCACATAATAGAAGCCCAGTTCCTCGAACAATGTCCCGCCCATGGTCATGCCGCGGGCATATTCGTCGGTCTTGCGCGCCGCGTCATGCAGCGGCTTGGGCAGTTTTCTGGCGATACGCCGTGCCAGCTGGCGAACGCCGAGAAATTCTCTGGAGGATACGATCCGGGCGAGATAGGCTGAAAGCCCGCCGACTGGCGGCGCGATCGACATGTCATTATCATTGAGAATAACGACCAGACGGTTGCCAGCCGCCGCAGCGTTGTTCATTGCTTCATAGGCCATGCCGGCGCTCATCGCACCGTCGCCGATGACGGCAATGCCGCGACCGGGCTTGTCATTCAGTTTGTTGGCAATCGCGAAGCCGAGAGCAGCGCTGATCGAAGTCGAGCTGTGCGCCGCGCCAAAGGGATCATATTCGCTTTCCGAGCGCTTGGTAAAGCCGGAGAGGCCACCACCCTGGCGCAGGGTGCGGATCCGGTCGCGGCGACCGGTAATGATCTTGTGCGGATAGCATTGATGGCCGACATCCCAGATCAGTCGGTCTTCCGGCGTATTGAAGACATAATGGATCGCGGTTGTAAGCTCGACAACGCCCAAGCCAGCGCCGAGATGGCCGCCGGTTGTGGATACCGTGTCAATCACTTCGGAGCGCAGTTCATCGGCAAACTGGCGGAGCTGCGTGGGCTTTAATTTGCGCAAATCGGCTGGAAAGGAGACATCATCCAGCAATGGTGTATTCGAAACTGGCATATTCACTCCCTGTTTGTTTCCAGTTCTAACGGCATCGCGATGCTCTGTCGAACTTTCAGCAGGCTGCTTGTTAACATTTGCTGACAATCGGATTGGATCAACTGCATTTCTGGCAAATGCCGCGCACCTCGATCACCGGGCGGATGGAGTTGAAGCCCTGACTTTTTGCTACTTTGCGCACTTGCTGGGACAGGGGGTCGTCATCAATATGGGTTGCCTCTCCGCAGCTGTCGCAGACCAGGAAAATACAGTCATGCTCGCAGCCAGGGTGGCTGTTGGCGAGATACGCATTGGCGCTTTCGATCCGCATGGCGAGATTATTCGCCACGAACAGGTCGAGTATCCGGTAGACACTATTCGGTGCAACGCGTTTACCGCGCGCAGCAGAAACCAGTTCGGCAATGTCATATGCTGATGCCGGGCGAGAGAATCCGGCGAGCGCCTCAAAAATAGCGGCTCTCGTATCCGTCCATTTCTCTCCGGATTTTTCCAGATTGGCGCGCGCGGCGTCGGCTAAAGATTCGCCGTGATGCTCATGATGATCATGTTTTCCCATAAGGGCAATTTAGGGATGTTTCGCCGCGAGGGCAATGGGCAGCAGATTAATGGGTGGCGCGGTAGTTCAGGTCATGGGCCAGCGCGAGCAAACCGACGCCCAGCATGGTATACAGGACTTCGCGGCCATCATGTCCGCTTTCATGACCAAGCGTGATCGCGCCCATCATCATTCCCAGCCCCAGACTGCCGATAGCAACCGGCATGATATAGCCGTGGTCCAACACGCCGCGTCCCAGAGCAAAAAAACCGAGCGCAATGGCTATCCCCAGGCCAATTTCATGGACCAGTGGGTTGAGGAACATGCCGCCCGCAGAAGACAGGAGGGCGACAAAGGCAATGGTTGCGACACAATGCGCAAGACACAGGCCGGAAATGAGCACGGCGATACGGTCCCACAGGCCATCGCTGACCATCAGACCGTTTCTGTCCCAAAATTTCGCTGTCGTAAACACGACTCACTGTCTCACTTGTTGGTTGCGTGCGCTGGATATAGGAAGAAGCTTGTTAAGATACAACATATCATTTCTGATATGGTCGGATATTTCCGGCTTTTTGCGGTTAGTTCCCTTGTTTCTGGTTGTCAGGCCATGGTTTTGATCCCAAATAGCGGCCAATGACCGATCCGATCGCTTTGAACCCGCCGACAGGCGTAGCACGCCCCCGGCCCATCGCCATTTCCAACTGGCTCTATTCCGTCGCCTTTCTGGTGTTCATCATGGTTGTCGTCGGCGGTATCACCCGGCTGACCGAATCCGGGCTGTCGATAACCGAGTGGAAGCCGGTGACCGGTGCGTTGCCGCCGATGAGTGAAGCGGACTGGTTGTCGGAATTCACAAAATATCAGCAGATCCCCGAATATCTGGAGATCAACGGTCCGGCTGGCATGACGTTGGCGGATTTCAAATATATCTATTTCTGGGAATGGGTGCACCGGCTGCTCGGGCGGTTGATTGGCATGGCCTTTGCGCTACCGCTGCTGTGGTTTGCGATGAAGCGGGCGATCCCGTCGGGATATGGCTGGCGGTTGGTGGCTTTGCTCGCGCTCGGCGGGCTGCAGGGCACGATCGGCTGGTGGATGGTCAGTTCCGGCCTGAGCGAACGGACGGATGTCAGCCATTTCCGCTTGGCTGTACATTTGCTCACCGCGTTGTTCATTCTCGGCGGTCTGGTCTGGACGGCGCTTGATCTGCGCCAGTTGTCTGCTGGCAACATAAAGCCGGCTCGGATGACCGGGCTTGGCTTGACGGTATTGGCGGTTCTTTTTTTCCAGCTGCTGTTTGGCGCTTATACTGCGGGTCTGGATGCTGGCTATGTGTCGAGCACCTGGCCGCTGATGAACGACTATTTCGTCCCTGGCGGGATCAACTGGGGTAGCGGCATCTGGAATGCGCTTAATAATGACCCCTATCTGATCCACTTCATCCACCGATGGTGGGCCTGGGTTGCGGTCGGCTTCCTTGTCTTTCTCGCCCGGAAAGTCCGGCCCATTGATCGCCGCGCTTCCATTGCGATCCACATTGCTTTCGGCAGCCAGATACTGTTCGGCATCGCAACGGTGATGACCGGCATCGATATCCATCTGGCGGTATTGCATCAGGCGGTGGGTGCGCTGGTTGTTGCATCGACGGTCTGGGGCGTACATCTGATTGGTCGTACGCCACGATGAGCGCTTCCTTGTCGCTGACTTTATAAATCTGGGCTATCATCCACCGGTTACCCAACAGCGTTGAGCATAAGGTGCGTGAGAGGGCGAAAACTACTCGCGGTAGCATTATACCCGCTAGCAAAGCCCCGCTTTCGCTTGACTTGCAGAAAAAACAGCGCCAATAGCGCCGCAGTCGGCCGGATCCTCGTGTCCGGCTTTTGTTATTTTTGAATCTCACTCTCCAAGAAGGAGCCACCCCATGAAGGGTATCACCAAACAGACACAGTCGGCCAAGCCAGCTGATGTCGAAAAGAAATGGCATATCATTGATGCCGAAGATCTGGTCGTTGGCCGGGTTGCATCGATCATCGCCAACCTCCTGCGCGGCAAGCATAAGCCAAGCTACACCCCTCACGTAGATTGCGGCGATCATGTCATCGTGATCAACGCCGAGAAGGTGAAGTTCACCGGCAATAAGACCAAGCAGAAAACCTATTACAAGCACTCCGGCCATCCCGGCGGCATCAGCGGCACGACGGCGGAAAAGATCCTCGAAGGTCGTTTCCCCGAGCGCGTTATGGAAAAAGCTGTCGAGCGGATGATCCCGAAGGGTCCACTTGGTTTCGCCCAGATGCGTGCATTGCACGTTTTTGCTGGCACCGAGCATCCGTATAACGGCCAGAACCCGGTGGCGCTCGACGTCGCTTCGATGAACCGTAAGAATAAGGTGGGCGCATAATGTCTGACGTAAAAACCGATCTCGCTGATCTTAAAGATATCGCCGGTCCAGCCGTAGTCGATGCACCAGTTGCTGCTGACGCGGATGCCGAAACTGTAGCCGTTGAGCCACCCGTCTCCACCATGCCTTTGCGTGAGCAAGAGCTGGACAAATTCGGTCGTGCTTATGCGACCGGTCGCCGGAAAGATGCGGTTGCCCGCGTATGGCTGAAGCCTGGCAAAGGCACGATCACGGTCAATGGCCGCGATCAGGAAACCTATTTTGCTCGCCCGACCCTGCGTCTGGTGCTCAATCAGGTTTTCGCGATCACCGAACGTGAAGGTCAATATGACGTCGTCGTCACCGTTAAAGGCGGCGGCCTCTCGGGACAGGCTGGTGCGGTCAAGCACGGTATTTCGCAAGCGTTGACCAAATATGAGCCGGCTCTGCGGTCAGCGGTCAAGGCAGAAGGCTTCCTGACCCGCGACAGCCGTAAAGTCGAGCGGAAGAAATATGGTAAGGCAAAAGCGCGTAAGAGCTTCCAGTTCTCCAAGCGTTAATCGAAACCACATCAAATTGCGAAAAAGGCGGCCTGCGGGTCGCCTTTTTTTATGGCTTGCGGGATTTTGGAGCGGGTTGCCGGGGTTTGCTGATTACTGTCCGGCTTAAGACGAACAATATGATACTGGACAATATCGCCAGATAGAAAATGCTCAGGACCGCACCGACGCCTTTGGCGGAAAACAGCCCGCTGCTGTTGCGAACCACGCGGACAAGCGAATCGCCGCTGCTGAACCATCTGGAGAACATGGTTCGCGACACAAATTTCAACTTTTCCCGTTCATGATAAGACGGACCCGCTTCTTCCTATCGCAAAATCCCGCATATTCTGTCTCTCTATTGCTGAGCGGCTTTGTGAATTACCCGTCCGCAGGGGCTCAACGCGATCGTATGAAGTAAAGCCCGGCTGCCAACGGCCTTGCATATCAGATGACGTCCCGGATCACGATCAGCCGATCGATTGGCGCCATTGCCAGCGCCTGAGCGGCTGGCTAAGGCTCAGTCTATGAAATGGCTCGTCATCATCGGAATGCTGCTCCTCGCTTGCGGCGGCTTTGCATGGTGGTTCTTTGCGCAGCCGGGCCCCAAGCAACTGGATATGGTCAATAATGTCATCCCGGGCGACAGCGATTCCCAGCTGCTCGTGCAGGATCAGGTTTACGACGAGAGGCTAGGCCTAGGGCTCAATATCTGGACTCCCAAAACAGCTGCAACCGAGCCACTTCCCGTTGTCGTTTTCATCTATGGCGGCGGCTGGCGCGACGGCGCGAAGGATCAATATGCGTTCACCGGCCGGGCGCTGGCCAATCGTGGCTATATGGTGGTGCTGCCGGATTACCGGTTGTTTCCCGATACCCGTTTCCCCGGTTTTCTTGAAGACAGCGCCAAGGCGCTCGCATGGGTGGACGACAATATTGAGGCGCTTGGGGGTGACCCAGCGCGGATATTCCTCTCCGGGCAATCTGCCGGTGCCTATAATGTAATGATGCTGGCGCTCGACCGACAATGGCTAGGGCGCGAGGGTAAATCTCCGGATCTGATCAGAGGCGTGGCAGCGCTGGCCGGGCCGTATGACTTTTATCCGTTTGATTCTGAAACCACCAAGCAGAGCTTTGGCGAGTATCCCGAACCGGAGATGACACAGCCAGTCAATTTCGTCCGGTCCGATGCTCCGCCGCTGTGGCTGTCTAGCGGTACAAATGATACGCAGGTCAAACCACGCAACAGCAAGATTTTGCGCGATAAAATCCTCGCAGCAGGCGGTGACGCTGAATATGTTGAATATCCCGATGTCGACCATCTCGAGATCATGATGGCGCTGGCCAAGCCATTTCGTCACAAGGCCCCGGTGCTGGATGACATGGTCGCATTTTTCGAGCGTCACAAGTGATTGCATGAATCGGAAGCCGACTAGTCTTTTTTGCAGTGCAAAACGGTTGAGAAAGCAGCACTTCTTGGTTATGCCGATCCGCAGAACAAGGGAATCCGATAGACATGGCTACTTTTACGCTCCCCAAGAATAGCAAAATCCGCAAAACCGGTGAATTGCATCAGGCGCTGACCGGCGGAAAAAAGCGCCCATTCAAAGTCTATCGCTACGATCCGGACAAAGGCGAGAACCCGCACTATGACACGTTCGAAATCGACACGGACGAATGCGGGCCGATGGTGCTCGATGCGCTGATCAAGATGAAGTCGGAACAGGACGCCACTTTGACCTTCCGCCGCTCGTGCCGCGAAGGCATTTGCGGGTCCTGCGCAATGAATATCAACGGCAAAAATGGCCTGGCCTGCACCACTGCAATTGAAGATTGCGGGAACAAGGTGACCATCACTCCGCTGCCGCATATGGAAGTGATCAAGGATCTGGTCCCTGACTTTACCCATTTCTACGCGCAATATGCTTCTATCCAGCCTTGGCTGAAAACGGTTACACCGACGCCATCGGGCAAGGAAAGGCTGCAATCGCCGGAAGATCGCAATAAGCTCGACGGGCTTTATGAGTGTATCTTGTGCGCTTGTTGCCAGACCAGTTGCCCGAGCTATTGGTGGAACAGCGACAAGTTTCTGGGCCCCGCGATTCTGTTGCAGGCCTATCGCTGGCTCGCCGACAGCCGCGATGAAATGACCGGAGAGCGGCTCGACGAACTGGAAGATCCATTCCGGCTCTATCGCTGCCACACAATCATGAATTGCGCCAATGCATGCCCCAAGGGTCTGTCCCCGGCCAAGGCGATTGCTGAAATCAAGAAGATGACCGCTTCGCGCGAAATCTGATTCGGACGCAGACGCCAGTTCATGACCGAAGCCGAGCGTAATTTCATCATCAGCGATCCTGATCCGGACTATCCGGGTTGGAACAGATGGCAGCTGAATGATCCGGATTGCTATAATAGTTTTCTAGGAAAAATGGTTGTACGGCGCGGTGGCGACGGATTGGGCGATGAAGTCGCTCGAGTTCGAATGTTTCCCGAACGCAAGCACCGCAATCTTGGTGATGCGGTCCATGGCGGAACGATGATGGGCTTTATCGACTGTTCGCTGTTTGCCGCAATGCGGGTGCTGGAACTCGGTCCGTCCGGCTATGCTGTGACACTGGAATTGCAGACGCATTTCCTTGGCTCTGCACGGATGGAAGAACCGCTCGAGGCACAGGTAGAGATTACGCGCGAGACGGGGCGCTTTTTGTTCATGCGCGGGCTGGTTGTGCAGGGCGAGAATGGCGAGGATAATATGGCCTCATTCACCGCCATTGTGAAAAAGGCGCCGCGCCAGAAAACGGACTTGCAATGAGTTCTTTCTACCAGCGCTATCTGGCTTTGATCGCGCAGGGGGAACTGAAACCAGACCCCGACCAGGAAGCTTGCGCCAAACGGCTGGCCCGTTTGCAAAAGGAGCTGGAAGCCGTGCCGCCACGGGGCAGCATATTATGGCGCGCATTCGGCAAGAAACCGCAGGCACCGCAGGGTGTCTATATGTGGGGCGGAGTCGGGCGCGGCAAGTCGATGCTGATGGACTTGTTCTACAATAGTCTCGACATTCATCGCAAAAAACGCGCGCATTTCCACGAATTCATGCTCGATGTGCACGCACGGCTCAATGAAGAGCGAAAGAAGGAGCAGGGCGATCCGGTTATCCCGGTGGCCAAGGCTCTGGCAGGCGAAGCGCGCTTTCTCGCTTTTGACGAAATGGTGGTGAATAACAGTGCCGATGCGATGATCATGTCGCGGCTTTTCACCGGGCTGGTCGAGGCGGGGGTAACGATTGTCACCACGTCAAACCGCCCGCCCGATGATCTGTACAAGGACGGTCTCAATCGCGAGCATTTTCTGCCGTTTATCGATCTTCTCAAGACCAGGCTTGATGTGATTTCGCTTAACGGCCCGACCGATTACCGGCGCGAGCGGCTGGGCGACGTTGATCTCTGGCATGTACCCAATGGCGAGGCGGCAACAAAGGCGTTGAGCGAAGCCTTCTTCCGCCTGACCGATTATCCGCCGGAGGATCGTGCCCATGTGCCGTCGGCCGAAATTGAAGTGCAGGGCGGACGGATGCTGACCGTACCGAAATCGCTCAAGGGCGTCGGCGTTTTCTCTTTCAAACGGCTTTGTGCAGAAGCCCGGGGTGCGCAGGATTATCTGGCGATTGCCCGCCATTATCACAGTGTGATCATTGTCGGCATACCGGTGCTATCCAAAGAGAATCGCAACGAGGCGGCGCGCTTTGTCACGCTGATTGACGCGCTCTACGAATATCGGGTCAAGCTGTTGGCCAGCGCCGATGCCGAGCCGGATTCGCTATATCCGGAAGGCGACGGTTCTTTCGAATTTGAGCGGACTGCGTCGCGTCTGCTCGAGATGCAATCGGATGACTATCTTGCTCTGGGTCACGGGGCTGCGGTCTAGAGCAGGTCTAAACTATCGAGATCGATCGCCATTTGTGCTGGCCTCTCTGCCATTGCTGCGAACATTCTGTCGCCGCGCTCTGTCTGTTCTACATGCAGTGAAGCGTTGATGGCCATGATGAAACCGGAAAAGGCATGGCGGCGATATTCGGTCCAGAATTGGTCAAAAGCGGGCGAATTCGACCGGTTTGACAAATAGGTTTCGACCAGTTTTTCCTCCTGTTCGCGCCGTTCGGCCGGATCGGCGAAACTGGTTCCGATCAGATAGGCCACGTCATTGGCCGGGTTGCCGAGAGAGCAGGTTTGCCAGTCGACCAGCGCCGCAATCTGGCCATCGGCATGGAACAGGATATTGTCGAGCCGCATATCCCCGTGGGTGACGGTCAATTCCGGCGGTTCATGCGCAATATAGGAACCGATGCGGTCAACCAGTTGCTGACCGAGGTCCAATATCTCAGGGGAGAGCAAGGCGGAGAATCGCTCGCGAAAGACTGGATAGCCCGCGGGCAAGCTGGTCTCGAGAAACTGGCTGTTGCCGGTGGCATGATTCAGCCATTCCAGGTTGTCAAACCCGCTGGCCGGTTGAAAATTATGGAGGGCGGCGGCCTCCACCAATGTTGTCTTCACTTGAATCAACGAAGCGCCTGCCAGTTGATCACCTTGCGAAGCGGGTGCCATGTCTTCGAGAAGGAGCACAAATTCCTGCTCGTTCTCGGCGATATCGGCGTGATAGGATTTCGGACAGAGCGCGCCGCAATCGTCGGCGATATCGCGGTACCAGCCGACTTCCATATCATAGAGATGGAAGATCGCGGCGGCGCCCCGGCTGACCGGGTCGGCGCTGGGGCATTTGGCGATGAAGGTCGCCGGATTTTCACCACAGGACCAGTCGCAGGTGAAGCGGTAGCTGTCGCAAACCTGGCCCGTGCCCACCGGTTCATGAGTCATCGATTTGAGCGAGCCGGGAGTGGCGTCAAAAACCTGCTCGATGAAAGCGGTCTCGAATTCTTCGGGACGTACGGGAAAGCGGCGGCTCATGCGGCAGGGTCCATGATGCCCGCCAGGCCGCTGGTTGCGTGTGGGCCGATGAACAGCTGTTCGACCACGCCAATGCCGCGATGCTCCCGGCCATCGACGGTGAGCACTGCATCGCTGAGCGCCTGGATATGGATGGTGGTCATATCGATGGCCGGTGCGGGGTCGAGAGTGATGACATCATGCGCGACCTCCAGGTCGCCGTGATCCATACCGTGGCCCCAGACAGGATGGAGATAGCCAAGGCCGGACATATAGAATGTCCGAGCGGCATCGCCTGTGCGCGGTGTGATCGAGAGCGACCCGGTGCCGGTTTCGAGTGTCACCTGTTTGATGCGGCGGGAACCGCTGTAATAGCTGAGATCGATCGCATTCGGTTCGAACTCTTCGGTCGTTCCGGTGATTGTATCGACCACACCGCGCCGGTTCCACGGGAGGCCGTCACCATCGTCATTGCTGTGGAAGAAACAGGCATGGTCATCAAAATTGAGCGGGGTCCAGAGCCACCAGAATTGGGGGAATTCGCCCGCTGGCGGTGGCTGCGATTCGGATGCTCCAACCTGTCTGATGCCCCAGCTCCGGTCGCGGGTGCCGCGGCAACTGGCGATATCAATGTCCCGACCTTCGACGGTGATTGTGCCCGACCAGTCGCCGTTCTGCGTCATTCTGGTATAGTCCATCATCAGCCGCGGGCCTTCGCGGCGGATGAAGCGGGGTTCCTCGATCGGCTGGTGGCGGGCGGTGAGTGTAATGTCTGCGGTGATCGGGCTGTCATTGCCGGCAACGACCAGTCTAAGCTTTTGAAGAGGCTCTACTATCGTGACGGTGATCGGCCCGACCGTCAGATCAAGCCGCTCGCTGGACATTCTCTTCGAGGCGCGCAGATTATATTGCTTGCCGTCAATGCTGACGCAAAAGGCGGCGTCCATGATGTCGAGCTGGGGATAGACGCCGAGGGCTGCGGCGAAGAAGATGCTGCCGTCTGCGCTATAGCCGTTGAAGAAATAGCGGTCGTAGAAATTGCGGTTTCCGCCCGATAGCGCCATCGGTTCCGGCGTCTGGTGCAGCGGATATTCGTCGCCTTTTGTCAGCATATAGTCTCTCCTAAATCGTCCGCGTGCTGTGCACGTCAGGCCGCCATCATGGCATTTCAATTTCGCTTTGCAACGCAAAAATTTGGAAGAATTGGAAGCATGTTTGCTGTTCTTCGTCATCCTGAACCCGTTTCAGGACCTCCAACGGCGATCCCCCTCCCGGGGTCGTGAAACAAGTTCAGGATGACGTAAGTGCCGCGCCACTAATGCTACTGCGAACCAATTGCAAAGATAGCTGTCAAATTGGTGCTTTCTGCGGTTGAATTTGTCAGAACAGGGGCCTAATCCTGCGCTCAAGTTACTTTTCGACTCTATATTAGGAGAATTTCGCACATGGCCCGTAACAAGATTGCGCTGATCGGCGCAGGCATGATCGGCGGCACGCTCGCCCACCTCGCAGCTTCCAGAGAAATGGGCGATGTCGTCCTGTTTGATATTGCCGAGGGCATGCCAGCGGGCAAGGCGCTCGATCTGAGCCAGGCGGCTCCGGTCGACGGGTTCGACTCCAATCTCAAGGGCACCAGCGACTATGCCGATATCGCCGGCGCCGATGTGATCATCGTGACCGCAGGCGTGCCGCGCAAGCCCGGCATGAGCCGCGACGATCTTCTCGGCATCAATCTGAAAGTGATGAAGGCGGTTGGCGAAGGTATCAAGACCCACGCCCCGGACGCATTCGTCATCTGCATCACCAACCCGCTCGACGCGATGGTCTGGGCCTTGCGCGAATTTTCCGGTCTGCCGCATAACAAGGTTGTCGGCATGGCCGGCGTGCTCGACAGCGCCCGCTTCCGCCACTTCCTGGCTGACGAATTCAACGTCTCGGTTGAAGATGTCACCGCCTTCGTTCTCGGCGGCCACGGCGATACCATGGTTCCGGTTCCGGCTTATTCGACAGTCGCCGGCATCCCGATCCCCGATCTGATCAAGATGGGCTGGACCACGCAGGAAAATATCGACGCGATCGTCCAGCGCACCCGCTCCGGCGGCGGCGAAATCGTCCAGTTGCTCGGCAACGGCTCGGCATATTATGCCCCCGCAACCAGCGCGATCATGATGGCGGAAAGCTTCCTGAAAGACAAACGTCGCGTGCTGCCAGCAGCCGCGCATCTGACCGGCGAATATGGTGTCGACAATCTCTATGTCGGCGTGCCGTGCATCATCGGCAAAGACGGTGTCGAGAAGATCATCGAGATCGAACTGAGCGAAGAAGCGCAGGGCAATTTCGATGTATCGGTCGATGCGGTGAAGGAATTGCTGGCGGCTTGTAAGGCACTGGATCCTAGCCTGGCGTGATCGGACTAGCTCGCCTACTCTCGGTGGCGGCGCCGCTGTCCATATTCTTCATGGCCAACGTGGCCCATGCTGAGCCCATGTCCAAATGGGGGCCTAATAGAAACGCCTCATCGGTAGAATTCATTTCGGCTGCACAGGCCTGCATTACTGCAATGGGTAAGCATGGTGTCAGTATCGACAGGTTGATCTCTCAAGGATGGGAATTGGCCAGCGTTGAAGAAGACGGCAAAAAAGTTGATTCGAAACTGAAAATATTTGGCAACTCCAGTTCGGGAGTTGTTTTAATGGGAACCGGGACACATGAGGGGCATCTGTCGGGCTGTATGTTGAATAGCAGCATCGATAATGAAGAAGTCCTATCGGTACTAAGAAAGCAAATTGTCACACAATTGGACGGAATGCCCTCACAGGGCAACGCTATGATGATGAGCTACAAAACAGACTTTGGCCTGATTATTTTACACTCCGAAGGTCCGATACAAAAGCTAATTGCAAGAATGATTGTCTTCCCTGAACAAGGAAATTTGAAATGAGTATACTAATCGACAAGAACACCAAGGTGATCACCCAGGGCATGACCGGCAATACCGGCACGTTCCACACGGAACAGGCTTTGGCTTATGGCACGCAGATGGTTGCGGGCGTTACGCCGGGCAAGGGCGGCACGACCCATATTGGTCTGCCGAACTACAATACTGTGGCAGAAGCCAAGGACGCCACCGGCGCGACGGCCTCGGTTGTGTATGTTCCACCTCCGTTCGCAGCGGACTCGATCCTTGAAGCGATTGACGCCGAGATCGAACTGATCGTTGCGATTACCGAGGGCGTTCCCGTTCTCGACATGGTTCGCGTCAAGCGGGCGCTGCAGGGAAGCAAGTCGCGCCTGATCGGTCCCAACTGCCCCGGCGTATTGACTCCTGACGAATGCAAGATCGGCATCATGCCCGGCAGCATCTTCCAGAAGGGTTCGGTCGGCGTGGTCTCGCGCTCCGGTACATTGACCTATGAAGCGGTTCACCAGACCACGGCGGTTGGTCTCGGCCAGACCACGGCTGTCGGCATCGGCGGTGACCCGGTCAACGGCACCAACTTCATCGACGTGCTGGAACTGTTTCTGGCTGACGATGAAACCAAGTCGATCATCATGATCGGTGAAATCGGCGGCAGCGCGGAAGAAGAAGCGGCGCAGTTCATTGCCGACGAAGCCAAGAAGGGCCGTTCCAAGCCGATGGTTGGCTTTATCGCTGGCCTTACGGCGCCTCCGGGACGCCGCATGGGCCATGCCGGTGCGATTGTTTCGGGCGGTCAGGGCGGCGCGGAAGACAAGATCGCAGCGATGGAAGCCGCGGGTATCCGCGTGTCGCCTTCGCCGAGTGAGCTGGGCACGACATTGGATGCGATGTTGAAGGAGCTGGTTTAAGTTTGACGGAAAAGATTAAGCATATTGTTCCCTGCCGCAGGGCAGGGCCCAGACGATCGGACACGATCGTTCTGGGCACCGGCCTGCGCCGGTGAACAGTCCGATCGGTGAATAGAAATGGGCAAGCCGGGATATGTATATATCATGGCGAGCCAAAGGAATGGGACGATCTATCTGGGTGTGACGAGTGATCTTCCGAAGCGGGTCTTCGAGCACCGTCAGGGACTGTTCGAAGGGTTTACGAAGAAGCACGGCTGCAAATTACTGGTCTGGTATGAAGGTTATGACGACATTCAGGAAGCGAGGGCAACTGAGCGTAGGATGAAAAACTGGAACCGGCAGTGGAAGCTCAAGCGGATCGAACGGATGAATCCCGACTGGCGGGATTTGTGGGATGATATTGTGAAGTGATTCTGTTCCCTGCCGCAGGGCAGGGTCCAGACGATCGGACAGGACAGTTCTGGACACCGGCCTTCGCCGGTGAACATTGAAGGACCGGGCTGAAGTAGTTGGTGATTGTGACGTAAATGGACGTTGAGATTTGTTCCCTGCCGAAGGGCGGGGTCCAGATGATAGTGCACTGCAGTTCTGGGAACCGGCCTTCGCCGGTGAACAGTAAGGGGCTGGTACACAAGGTAGTATATTATGGGTTTTGAAGATCAGGATTTTATCGGCTCAGAGCATGAGCAAGGCCCGAGCTGGCAGCGCAAGCATTGGCCGGTTGATGATGCCGACGAGCTGAACAGCGCGCTGGATCCCACGCAAATGGGGATCGAGATAAAGGCATCTGTCGAGAAGTCCGGCAAATCCATGTCCGATGCAGAGGTCGCGCAGGCAGCGGAAAACTCCATCCGGGCGATGATGTTGATCCGTACCTACCGGGTGCGCGGGCATCTGGGTGCCAATCTTGATCCTTTGGGCCTGTCCAAGCTGGAAGAGCCGGCCGATCTGACTCCCGAATTCCATGGCTTTACCGCAGAATCGATGGACAAGCCGATTTTCCTGGGCGGGGTATTGGGTTTTGAAACCGCGTCCATCCGCGAAATCGAAGCCGTGCTGCGGGCCAATTATTGCGGGCCTGTCGGTCTCGAATATATGCATATATCCGATATCGAGGAACGACGTTTCCTGCAGGAGCGGATGGAGGGCAAGGATGCCGAGATCCATTTCACGCCGGAAGGCAAGAAAGCGATTCTCAACAAGGTAATCGAGGGCGAGGAATATGAAAATTTCCTCGGCAAGAAATATGTCGGGACCAAGCGTTTCGGCCTCGACGGCGGCGAATCGATGCTGCCGGCGCTGGAAAATATCATCAAATATGGCGGTCAGTCCGGCGTGCGCGACATTGTCTATGGCATGGCTCACCGTGGCCGTCTGAACATTCTCGCGAATGTGATGGCCAAGCCTTACAAGGTCATCTTTCACGAATTCCATGGCGGTTCCGCCAGCCCCGAAGATGTCGGCGGCTCCGGCGATGTGAAATATCATCTCGGCACGTCGACCGACCGCGAATTTGACGGCATCAATGTTCATATGAGCCTCGTGCCCAATCCGTCGCATCTCGAAGCGGTTGACCCGGTTGTGCTCGGCAAGGTCCGCGCCCAGCAGGTTGCGCGCGACGATCTGGAAAAACATGACCAGGTCCTGCCGGTACTCATTCACGGTGATGCCGCCTTTGCCGGTCAGGGCATTGTCTGGGAGTGCCTCGGC
Source organism: uncultured Sphingorhabdus sp. (assembly GCA_963974765.1). Taxonomy (GTDB): domain Bacteria; phylum Pseudomonadota; class Alphaproteobacteria; order Sphingomonadales; family Sphingomonadaceae; genus Parasphingorhabdus. Next base: position 399,117 of record CAXBEI010000001.1, on the reverse strand, counting down.
TTCTCCGGCATCCGTGGTTATAATACCGGTGGCTGCATCCATTTCGTGATCAATAACCAGATCGGTTTTACCACCAGCCCGCAATTTGCGCGCTCTTCGCCTTATCCGTCGGACGTTGCCAAAGGCGTGCAGGCGCCGATATTCCACGTCAATGGCGATGATCCCGAAGCGGTGACCTTCGCCTGCAAGATCGCGATGGAATTCCGCCAGCGTTTCGGCCGGGATATCGTGATCGACATGTGGTGCTATCGCCGCTTTGGCCATAATGAAGGTGACGAACCGAGCTTCACCCAGCCGATCATGTATGCAGCGATCAAGAAGCACCCCAAGGTCAGCAAGCTCTATGAAGCGCGGCTGGTCGAGGAGGGCGTGATCGACGCCGACTGGGGAGACCAGACCCGCAGCGCCTTTGCCGACCATCTCGAAACCGAATTTCAGGCTGCGGCCGATTATAAGGCCGACAAGGCCGACTGGTTCGGAGGTCGCTGGCAGGGTCTGCATATTCCGGCCGATCCGGAAACCGCGCGCCGCAATGCGGAAACCGCGATCGACGCGAAATTGTTCGACAGTCTCGGCCGGACATTGACCACGGTTCCCGAAGGTCTGCGCATTCACAAGACCCTCGGCCGGGTTCTCGACGCCAAAGCCAAGATGTTCGAGACGAAAGAGAATTTCGACTGGGCAACCGGCGAAGCGCTGGCGTACGGATCACTGGTCTCCGAAGGCTATAATATTCGCCTGTCAGGTCAGGACAGCGGGCGCGGGACCTTTTCCCAGCGCCATGCCGTATGGGTCGATCAGGATACCGAAGAAAAATATGTGCCACTGAGCACGGTTCGTCATGGCCGGTTTGAAGTGCTCGACAGCCCGCTTTCCGAATATGGCGTGCTTGGCTTTGAATATGGCTATGCCGGTGCCGATCCGAAAACCCTGGTATTGTGGGAAGCGCAATTTGGCGATTTCGCCAATGGCGCGCAGATCATGATCGACCAGTTCATTGCCTCGGGCGAAGCCAAATGGCTGCGCGCCAACGGCCTCGTGATGTTGCTGCCTCATGGTTATGAAGGCCAGGGGCCGGAGCATAGTTCGGCGCGGCTGGAACGGTTCCTGCAGCTTTGCGCGCAGGACAATATCCAGGTTGCGAACATCACCACCCCGGCCAATTATTTCCACGTGCTGCGCCGGCAGATGCTGCGGAGCTTCCGCAAGCCGCTGATCATCATGACGCCGAAGTCGCTGCTGCGGCACAAGCTGGCGGTATCGAAAGCGGAAGACTTCCAGGGCGACCATCATTTCATGCGGATATTGTCCGACACCAATCCGCCTGCCGACAAGGATGTGAAGCGCGTTGTGCTCTGCTCGGGCAAGGTCGCCTATGATCTGATTGAGGCGCGCGACGAGGCGGGCGACAAGAATACCGCGATCATCCGGATCGAGCAGCTTTATCCGTTCCCCGGCGAACCGCTGGTGGTCCGTCTGAAGCGGATGACCAATCTCGAGACGCTGGTCTGGGCCCAGGAAGAACCGAAGAATAACGGCAGCTGGCATTTTGTCCGCTCCTATCTGGAGAAAGCTCTGGCTCTGGCGGATGTCGGGCCAAACGAACCGGTCTATGCCGGACGCGCCGCTGCGGCCTCGCCCGCAACCGGACTGGCCTCGCGGCACAAGCAGCAGCAGGAGCGGTTGATCGCTGAAGCACTCGGGCATCCCGTACAGGATTGAAAAGAGAGTAGTAGAACATGGCTATAGAAGTAACAGTCCCGGCATTGGGCGAATCGATCACCGAAGCGACATTGGGCGAATGGCTCAAGCAGCCTGGCGATGCGGTCGCTGCCGATGAGCCGATTGCCAGCCTGGAAACCGACAAGGTGGCACTGGAAGTGCCGGCGCCGCAAGCCGGTGTGATGGGTGAACATAAGGTCGCGGTTGGCGATACGGTTGAAGTCGGCGCGGTCATCGCGATGATCGAAGCGGCTAGCGGCGCGGCCCCGTCGAAAGCTGCGGAGACACCTGTCGATCCTCCCGAAAAATCCCCTTCTGTCACTGCCGCCAAGGCTGCAGACAAACAGGACGAGGTTACAGCCAGCATCACCCTGTCGCCGTCGGTCCGCCGGCTGGTTCTCGAACATGGTGTCGACCCGAGCCAGATCAGCGGCACCGGCAAGGATGGCCGGCTGACCAAGGCCGATGTCGAGCAATATGTGAAATCCGGTGCGCAGCAAGCGCCACAAGCGGATGCCGCCACATCGACCAGCGCGCAGACACCGGCGGCACCATCGGCCTCATCTTCGCAGGGCGGCAACCGCAACGAAGAGCGCGTCCGCATGACCCGCTTGCGCCAGACGGTCGCACGGCGGCTGAAAGAGGCGCAGGAGACCGCAGCGCTGCTGACCACATTCAACGATGTCGACATGACCGCAGTGATCGAGACGCGCAGCAAATATAAAGAGCTGTTCGCCAAGAAACACGGCGTCAAGCTGGGCTTCATGGGTTTCTTCGTCAAGGCGGCCTGCATGGCGCTGAAAGACGTGCCCTCGGTCAACGCGCAGATTGATGGCGAGGAAATCGTCTATCATGATTATGCCGATATTTCGGTCGCGGTGAGCGCGCCCAACGGTCTGGTCGTTCCGGTCATCCGCAACGCCGAGTCGATGAGCTTTGCCGATGTCGAAAACACGATCGGTGATTTCGGCAAGCGCGCCAAGGATGGCACATTGACCATGGCAGATATGAAGGGCGGTACCTTCACCATTTCCAATGGCGGTGTGTTCGGTTCGCTGATGTCGACCCCGATCATCAACCCGCCGCAGTCGGCGGTGCTCGGCCTGCACCGGATCGAGGATCGCGCCGTGGTCGTCGATGGCGAGATTGTCGTCCGTCCGATGATGTATCTGGCGCTCAGCTATGACCACCGTCTGATCGACGGCCGCGAAGCGGTGACCTTCCTGGTGCGGATGAAGGAAGCGATCGAGGATCCGGCACGGCTTTTGATTGATTTGTAGAATTTTTCGTCATCCTGAACTTGTTTCAGGATCCCCCAAGATCCTGAAACAAGTTCAGGATGACGAGTATAGAGGTGAACTATGACCGACAATTTCGACTATGATCTTCTGATAATCGGCTCCGGCCCCGGCGGCTATGTCGCGGCGATTCGCGCGGCGCAACTCGGTCTCAAGACCGGCTGTATCGAGAGTCGCGAGACGCTTGGCGGCACCTGCCTCAACGTCGGCTGCATACCGTCGAAGGCGATGCTGCACGCGTCCGAGCTTTATCACGAGGCGCATAGCGGCGCGCTGGAGAAATTCGGTGTTAAACTGACCGGCGCGAAGCTCGATCTGAAGCAGATGCTGGCCGAGAAACTGAAGGCGGTTGAAGAACTGACCGGCGGCATTGCGTTTCTGTTCAAGAAGAACAAGGTCGACTGGATCAAGGGCCATGGTTCGTTTGAAGACAGCCACACGGTCAAGGTCGGCGACAAGAGCTACACTGCGAAAAATGTCCTGATCGCCACCGGCTCGTCGGTGACGCCGTTGCCGGGTGTCGAAATTGACAATGACAAGCATGTCGTGGTCGACAGCACCGGCGCGCTCGAACTGCCGAAGGTGCCGGGTCATATGGTCGTCATCGGAGGCGGCGTGATCGGGCTGGAATTGGGCAGCGTCTGGCTGCGTCTCGGCGCGAAGGTCACCGTGGTCGAATATCTCGACCAGATCCTGCCCGGCATGGACGGCGATATCCGCAAGGACAGCGCCCGCATGTTCAAGAAACAGGGCTTTGATATCCGCACGGGTACCAAGGTCACCGGCTGCACGGTCAAGGGCAAGAAAGCGACCATCACCATGGAACCGGCCAAGGGCGGGGACAGCGAGACGCTGGAAGCCGACGTCGTGCTGGTCGCGATTGGCCGCAAGCCCAATATCGATGGCCTTGCGCTGGAGAACTCGGGCGTGGAAACCAACGACCGCGGCCAGATCGAGGTCGGGCATGACTTCCAGACCGAAGTCCCCGGCGTCTATGCTATCGGTGACGTGACCCCCGGCCCGATGCTGGCGCACAAGGCCGAGGATGAAGGCATTGCTGCGGCGGAATTTATTGCCGGACAGCAGGGCATCATCAATCACGACCTGATCCCCGGCGTTGTCTACACCTATCCCGAGATTGCCAGTATCGGCAAAACCGAGGAAGAGGTGAAGGAAAGTGGCGTCGAATATAAGGTCGGCAAATTCCTGTTCGCCGCCAACAGCCGCGCCAAGACCAACCGGGACACCGAAGGCTATGTGAAGATCATCGCGGATGCCAAAACCGACCGCGTGCTCGGCGCCCATATCATCTCGTCGCTCGCCGGCACGATGATCGCGCAGGTGACGCAGGCGATGGAATTCGGCGCGACCAGCGAGGATATTGCCTATACCTGCCACGCCCATCCGACTCATTCGGAAGCGATCAAGGAAGCGGCGATGGCGGTGCAGGGCAAGCCGATCCATATGTAGGGCGGTGCCCCGGCGCAGGCCGGGGTCCATCTCCGGGTCTCCTCTCGAAGGGCAATGGATATTTACTGCGGGACCTGACGTCGATAACCAGCTAGAATTCCCAGCCGCATGATTGGGAGATGGGCCCCGGCCTTCGCCGGGGAACAGTCGGAGCACCGCGTATGAAACATCATAAACTCATGCGCTGGCACGTCTGGCTGGGCTGGCTGATCGGGGTCCCGATCATCATCTGGACCGCCAGCGGATTGCTGATGGTGGCGCAGCCGATCGAAACCGTTCGCGGCAATCATCTGCGTAGCGAGACACCGGCGCTAGACGCGATAGAGCCCGTGCCGCCCTTGCTCGAGGGTCGTCAGGCGAAGAGTCTGACCTTGCAGCAAAATAGCATGGGCCCGTTTTGGGTGATTGCCTATGCCGATGGCGGCAAACGGCGGGCGGATGCCGAAACCGGCGCGTTGCTGCCACCGGTTTCGGGCGCCGAGGCCAATATGCTGGCGAGCGCGGCCCGGTCCGACAAGGCGGAAATCCGGTCCGTTACATTATTTGCGGAGGATCAGGCACCGATGGAACAGCGCAGCGGGCGGCCATCGTGGCAGGTCGTGTTTGACGATGATGCACGCTTCTATATCGATGCGGACAGCGGCGAGTTGCTTGCCGTGCGGACCAAATTCTGGCGGGCATTCGATTTCATGTGGGGGCTGCATATCATGGACCTGCAGACGCGTGAGGATACCAGCCATCCGATCCTGATCGGCTCGGTAGCCATTGCCCTGCTGGGTTCGATACTCGGCTTTGTCATGCTGTTCACGCGGCGCAGACGAAGGAAAGCATCATGAATTCCGTTTTCTTGTATAGCGCGCTCGGCTGGCTCGACCTGTTCGGGATTGCGGTATTTGCCATTTCCGGAGCCCTGGTCGCGGCGCGCAACCGGCAGACCTTGGTGACCTTTGGCTTTTTCGCGCTCGTCACCGGTGTCGGCGGCGGCACGGTCCGTGATCTGTTGATCGGCGCGCCGGTATTCTGGGTGCAGGACGCGCGGGTGCCGATATTATGTCTGGGGATTGCGTTGCTGGTCTGGGTCACGCCGGTGAAATTCTGGCGACCGGCAGCGGTCGACTGGTTCGACGCGATCGGACTGGCCGCCTATTCGGTTTTTGGCGCTGCCAAGGCGATGCAGCTGGGGATTGACCCGGTCCCCGCCGCGATCATGGGGATTATTACCGCGAGCGTTGGCGGGGTGATCCGCGATCTGATCTCGGGAGAACCGTCGATCATCATCCGTCCAGAGCTTTACGTGACCGCAGGAGCGCTTGCTGCTTCCGTGTTCGTTCTGCTGGTGCAGATCGGGGTGCAGGGATTCATCGCTGCGCTGATCGCCTTTACCGCGGGATTTGCATTGCGCGCGCTTGCGATCATCAAGGGCCTGTCTTTGCCCGCCTATCGCGGTGCCGAAGAGAAGGAATAGCCTAGCAGCCGGTCGATCCAGCCAGCGGAAGCTTTTGTGTTCCGCGGCACTGCAGTGCCGCATTCGAGGCATAATGCCTGTACATCTTCACGCACCAGCAGGCCCTGAGCGGTTGTCATGGCTTGAGCGAAAATTGCCTTCTGGCGCTGTGCGGCCCAGCCGATCACGCCGGTGACCGGTGCACTTTCCTGCCGGACGAACGGAATGCCTTCAAACGGCAGCCATGAGAGACTGACCTGCGGATCAAGATATTGGGCGTGATAATCGCCTTCCTTCAGACCGGCGCGCCTGGCGGCTTCCGCGAGCGCCTCCGGCATGCCGCCAAAGCCGTCGACCAAGCCCAGTTGCCGGGCGGTCCCGCCATCCCAGACGCGGCCTTGTCCGATCGTATCGACTTCTGCCGGCGTCTTGCCGCGCGCTGCCGCAACCAGTTTGATGAAGTCACTATAGCTGTCTTCGACACCGGCCTGCAAAATCGCATTGAGATCGTCGCTGAAACCGCCGACAAAATCCGGCTCGCCCGATAGCGGCGTGGTCTGCACGCCGTCGGCGGTGACCCCCCATTTGGCGAGCGCTTTTTCAAAGCTGGGCAGAACCGCGAATACGCCAATGGAGCCGGTAATTGTGTCGGGCTCGGCGAAGATATGGTCGCCTGCGGTCGCGATCCAATAGCCGCCGCTGGCCGCAACATCGCCCATCGAAACGACGATAGGCAGTTTCTTTTCTCTGGCTTCGAGCAACGCCAGACGGATTTCCTCGCTGGCGAAGGCCGAGCCACCGGGGGAATCCACGCGGACCACCAAAGCCTTGATGTCGTCTTCGTCCAGCGCGGTGTAGATCAGTTCCGCGATCCGTCCGCTGGCGGCCATGCCAGGGCCGGTATCGCCGCCGACAATCTCGCCGGCGACGGTTATCACACCGATCGCGGAGCCGTCAGTTTCGACCGGATGTGCGGCAACGAAATCATCATAATCGATGCTCTTGAAACTGTCCGGCGAGGGCTCTTCGTCCGCGCCCACTTGTTCTGCAACAAAGCGGTCGAAGGCGGTCTTGTCACCCAGCTTGTCGATCAGTTTCTGCTGCATTGCGACGGCTGCATAGTCGCCGCCGGCAGCGGTGATGAACGCAGCGGGATCGTCGGCAAATGGCTTGACGTTCGCTTGTGGCCGGGATTTTTTCAATTCGGTCAGCCAGCTGTCCCACAGCACGCCATAAAGCGCTTCGGAGGCTTCTCGCGATGCGTCCGACTGGTCGGCGCGCATATAAGGTTCGACCGCGCTTTTATAGGTGCCGACACGATATATATTGGCAGTCACGCCGAGCCGGTCGATCAGGCCTTTATAATAGAGACGGTTGCCACCGGGGCCGGCAAAAATGATTCCGCCCATCGGATCCATCCAGATTTCTGTCGCATGGGCGGCGAGCTGGTAGCTGTCATCGCTATAGAAGCTGGCGAATGCATAAATCGGTTTTCCCGCCTTCCTGGCGCGGGCGAGCGCGTCGCCAATATCGGTCAGGCTGGTCTGGCCGCCACCGACGAAACTGCTGAGATCGAGCACAATCGCTTTGACCCTGTCGTCTTCCACGGTGGCATCAATGGCGTGTACGACATCGCGCAAGCGATATTCGCGCGGGCTGTTGCCAGCATTGCCGGCCAGAAAATCCTCAAACGTGGGGGCTGCGGGCTCTTCGACAATCACGCCGTTCAGGTCGAGCAGCAATGCGCCTTCGCGGATTGCGCCGCTATTGGGTTGAGTCGACAGCAGAGCATAAAGCGCGCCGAAAAACAGCAACATGGCGATCAATACCATGCCATCCTTTATTGCGACCAGAAATCTCCACGCCGCCCGCGCAAACTGCATATTCATATCCCCGTTTTGACTGGATTGACCCGTCCTATATGGGATCGAGGCCGAATATTACCAGCGGATAAGACGCGGGATGACCAACCGGCCGAGAATCGCGCATAATGCCACCGCCAGAGAATACCACAGGCCGACATAGAATATGCTGTTGAACGGGCAGTGCAGGCTGTAGGCCGCCGCGCCCAGAGCGCCGGACGACATGCCGACGAGCCAGCCCGCGCGTTCCAGAGCAACCGGCGCGCCGCGGCGGAGCCAGAAGACTTGTGCTGCTGCGATACCGCTACCCACCAGCATGCTGATAGCAAGACATTCAACGCCATAGCGCGGCACCAATATCGCCATATTATCCGGCGCGGCTAACATCGCCATCACAGCGGCAGTGGCCGGAAACAGCAATGCGGCAAATAATGCCCAGATCCAGCCCCTGAAACTGTTGCCAACGGCTGGCTGGCTCATTGCGATCACGGCATAGCTGCTGCTCACACCGAGCAAAAGCAAGGCGCCGCCCCGCAGAAAGAACATCGGATGCGGCATGCCCATCAATATGTCGCCGCGAATCCCGGCAATCATCGCAACCGCCACCGCAAGAATTGCGGCAATCGCCAGCGTGAGGGCAAGCCCGTCGCGGTTTTTCAACGGCTTTACCGGCGTCAGTTCTTCGACGAGACGATCTATCATCATGTCCGACATCATATATTCTCTTCTACTATCACTCTGTTTCGACCATCGACGACAGCTTTTTCAGCCCCCGATGGATATTCACTTTGACCAGCGATTCCGACTGGCCGGTCATCGCCGCTGCCTCGTTGATGCTGAGGCCTTCAATCTTGACCAGGCCAATTACCTCTGCCTGCTTTGGCGGGATCATGCCGAGCAGCCGTTCCAGACTGACCTTGGCGGTTACCGTTTCGTCCTGCGGATCGGCGACCATCTCTTCATAAAGCTGGTCATGTTCGTGCCGGTAAATCTTGCGCAGGCTGTCGATCCAGCGGTAGCGGCCGATGGCGGCGAGCCAGGGCAGAAACGCTCGCGCCGGATCGTAGCTCGCCCGCTTGCGATGCAGCGAAATCAGCGTTTCCTGCACCAGATCGTCAATCGCCGCCGGATTGATCTTGCGGGCATAATAGCGGCGCAGCCATTTTTCGCATTCGGTCAGCAGAGTCGAATAGCAGAGCTTGTCGCCGCCCTGTGCCTTGATCATCAGGCGCCGAAAAGTTTCTTCATTGGCGATCACTGGATCAGCCGAACTTGTGACCGATCAACCGGTCCAGCGAGAACATCCCGCCGCCGCGCACGATCAATATGCCGGCCAGAGCGACCCAGATGATATGCGTCTGCCACCAGGCTTCCGGATAGACGAAGAACTGGATGACCAATGTCATGACCAGCAGACCGGCTGCACCGATGCGGGTAAACAGGCCCAGCACAATCAGGATCGGGAGGAAATGCTCAGCATAGGTAGCCAGCAGGCCGGTGATTTCCGGCCAGGGCATGCCATATTCTTCGCGAAACAGGAAAACCGTCGTGTCGCTCATCTGCAGCCAGCTGCCGTCTTCGACTTTGGTGCGCGCCGAGCGCCAGAAAATGCCGGCAAGCGCAACCCGCGTGAACAGCAGGGCGATGCCTTCCGGCACGGAACCGCTGATCATGGCGATCAGCTTCTTCATCATATCGGTCATTTCTCTACCCCTTGATTCGCTTCAGCGCCCCGGCCTGGATCAGCTTGATAATATGCTGCATCGCCGTGGCTTCATCACTCAATTCGAGAGCATGTTCCAAAAGGTTACCCATGGTCGCGCTATCGGCAATTTTTTCTGCAATGGCTTGCTCTACAGCGGTGAGCGGATGGAATAATATCTGCGCTTCCGGGCGGGCGATCATCAGCGCTTGCGGATCAAAATTCGCCAGCTCCGGCAGCTCCGGTGACAAGGGGCCGGCCAGTTCCAGCAGACGCATAGCCGGATGGAGGACGACCGGGAAAGCCAGCAGATCGGCTTCCGCGAGCGTGGCAATATCGGCCAAGGCGAGGGGCATGGCTTCGGCGCTGCGATAGCTTTCCAGCCACGCCCATTCTATCCGGGCGAGATCAATCTCGGTAGCGCCATATTGGCGCTCGCCCAGAAAAGCGGCGAAACCGGCGCCGATGTGATTGAGGTCGCAGGTCATGATATGATTCTGTTCGACATAATCGCGCGAGACGGCGTGAAATTGTTCGTGCCCCATATGGGTGTGCAGCCGGGGATAGCAGTCTTCCAGCGCCACCAGCCGGGCGTGGGAAATCGTGTTGGCGTGGGCTTTCAGGCCCAGCAGCGCGCGGGCCTTGTCCTCGGCAAACATATCATCGGGAAAATGGGCCGGGCCTTTTTGCAGGCAGGCAATGAAGCGCGACTGGCCTTCAGTGAGCGAGGGCATGGCGCTGCTTTTCCGAAAGGGGGGCGCCCAGGATGGTCTCAGCCTTGGTGACTTCTGCCATCAGCACCTCATATTCCGGAATGTCCGTGTCCCATTCGATCAGAGTGGCAATCGGTCCGGAGCGTTCGATGAAACGGCGATAGAGGTTCCAGGTGGTGTCGCTGACAATCGATCCGTGATCGTCGATCAGCAGCGGTCCGCTGTCGTGCTTTTCCGTCGCATGGCCTGCAAGATGGATCTCGCCGACGATTCCCGGATCGATCGCGTCGATATAGGCTTCCATATCCAGCCCGACATTGGTCGCGGTCACTTCTACATTGTTGATGTCGAACAGCAGGCCGCACCCTGCCTGACGGCAGAGTGCGTCGATAAAATCAGTCTCGCTCATTTCGTCGTCGCGATAGCTTAGATAACGGGAAGGATTCTCGATCAGGATAGGACGCTGCAAGCGATCCTGCACCTTGCCGATTTCACCGGCGAAATGGTCGAGCGCTTCTTGTGTATAGGGAATCGGCAGTAGATCGGGGTAGCGGTCATGGGCATTGCCGCTCCAGCTGAGATGGTCCGACACCATCGCCGGCTGATAGCGATCGCAGAGCGCCGCCAGCTTGTCGAGATCAGCGCTATTGAGCCCGTCGGCGCTGCCCAGAGACAGGCCGACGCTGTGAAAGCTCAGGGGATAAACCCCGGCGATGGCAGTGAGCCAGCGGTGTGCCGGACCGCCATCGCCGAAGTAATTCTGTGGATGTACCTCAACCCAGGATGGGTATTTCGCTTCCGGGGCTTCATCCAGCACATTGCTATAATGTACCGACTTGAGACCTATGCCACCCGATGGGGGGAGGGATTGCGGCATAGTCACCACCGATGAAACGTGAGGATCAGGAATTGCGGACATCCACGGAATGTAATGCATTCATCAAAAAAAATAAACAAAGCTGCACTGCACCCCCGCGCAGGCGGGGGTCTATCTCCTGCCAATGCGTCTGGACGCCTGACCGGGAGATGGACCCCGCCATTCGGCGGGGAACAATCAGCCCTTTTTGGGAACCGGTTTCGCATTGCCCTTGTGTGCGGTCAGCGTGCCGCCGATTTTGGCGCATTCGCCCTTGGCGACATAGTTCCAGGCATTGCCCTGATAGTTGGTGGTCGATGTTCCGGCACAGCTGGTACCCGGACCGGCTGCACAGTCATTCTTGCCGGCAAGCGCGATGCCATAGCATTTTTCCTTGGCACCCGCCGCCTGGGCAGCGGTGGCAGACAGGGACATGGTTGCAGCAGCAGCCAGAGCGGCGGCTGCGGCGGTTGTTTTGATTAAAGCAGACATGAAATTTTCCTCTTTAGAAATTGGGGGACCTAGTCCGAACCAGCCGAAGCGGGCTCACACTGACATTCGCCGCAACCGGCAATCCGGTTACACAAGGCCTCGGTAGCAATACGGATTACCGGCAAAACGAATCGCAAGGCCTTGGAAATCTAACAAAAATGGAGAGAAATATTTTCCGCCCTTTCCCTTGACGGCGGATGAATAGCTATTACATGGGCTTCGTTAGCACTCGAAAGGAGAGAGTGCTAATTCACACAAATTCTGCTCTGTCGACCAGCCGCAACGGCTGGTCTGAAGAGATTTGGATTGGACAAGAAAGGGAAATCTATGAAATTTCGTCCATTACATGACCGTGTACTGGTGCGTCGCGTTGAAGCGGACACCAAGACTGCTGGCGGCATCATCATTCCGGATAGCGCCCAGGAAAAGCCATCTGAAGGCAAGGTTGTCGCAGTCGGCAATGGCCTGAAAGACGATAATGGCAAATCTACTCCGCTCGATGTCAAAAAAGGCGACAAGATTCTGTTCGGCAAATGGTCCGGCACGGAAGTCACCGTCGAAGGTGAAGAGCTGATCATCATGAAGGAAAGCGACATTCTCGGAATTATCGAGAAGTAGTTGCTTACCCCGTCATAATTTCAATCATTTAAGCAGGAGAAAATATCATGGCTGCTAAAGACGTAAAATTTGGCCGCGACGCCCGGGAACGCATCCTTAAAGGTGTGAACACGCTGGCTGACGCCGTAAAAGTAACCCTCGGCCCCAAGGGTCGTAATGTTGTGCTCGACAAGAGCTTTGGCGCTCCGCGCATCACCAAGGACGGTGTATCGGTTGCCAAGGAAATCGAACTGAAAGACAAGTTCGAAAATATGGGCGCGCAGATGCTTCGTGAAGTCGCATCGAAGACCAATGATGTTGCTGGCGACGGCACCACCACCGCTACCGTATTGGCTCAGGCCATCGTCAAGGAAGGCATGAAATCCGTTTCTGCCGGCATGAACCCGATGGATCTGAAGCGCGGGATCGACCAGGCAGTACTGGCCGTGGTTGCGGATCTCAAGAAGCGTTCGAAAGACGTCAAGGGCAGCGATGAAATTGCCCAGGTTGGTATTATTTCTGCCAATGGCGATCGCGAAGTTGGCGAGAAAATCGCTGAAGCGATGGAAAAAGTCGGCAAAGAAGGCGTGATTACGGTTGAAGAAGCCAAGGGTCTCGACTTTGAACTCGACGTTGTTGAAGGCATGCAGTTTGACCGCGGTTACCTGTCGCCTTACTTCATCACCAACCCGGACAAGATGATTGCGGACCTCGAAAATCCTTACATCCTGATCCACGAAAAGAAGCTGACCAACCTGCAGCCATTGCTCCCGATTCTGGAAGCTGTTGTTCAGGCCGGCCGTCCGCTTCTGATCATTGCTGAAGATATTGAAGGCGAAGCGCTGGCTACTCTGGTAGTCAACAAACTGCGCGGCGGACTCAAGATCGCAGCGGTCAAGGCTCCTGGTTTCGGCGATCGTCGCAAAGCGATGCTCGAAGATATCGCGATCCTGACCAAGGGTGAAATGATCTCCGAAGATCTCGGCATCAAGCTGGAAAGCGTTACGCTGAACATGCTCGGTGAAGCCAAGAATGTCACGATCGACAAGGATAACACCACGATCGTCGACGGCGCTGGCAAGAAAGCCGACATCAAGGCACGTGTTGAAGCGATCCGCAACCAGATCGAAAACACCACTTCCGACTATGACAAAGAAAAACTGCAAGAACGTCTGGCGAAACTCGCTGGCGGTGTTGCCGTGATCAAAGTCGGCGGCGCATCCGAAGTTGAAGTGAAAGAGAAGAAAGACCGTGTCGACGACGCGTTGCACGCAACCCGTGCTGCTGTTGAAGAAGGCATTGTCCCAGGCGGCGGTGCTGCGCTTCTTTACGCTACTTCGGCTCTCAAAGGCCTTGAAGGCATCAACGACGACCAGACCCGCGGCATCGACATTGTTCGTAAAGCGCTGCAGGCTCCGGTTCGTCAGATCGCTGAAAATGCGGGCTTTGACGGCGCGGTTGTTGCTGGCAAGATGCTGGACCAGAAGAGCAAGGAATTCGGCTTCAACGCATCGACCGATGTTTATGAAGACCTTGTCAAAGCTGGCGTCATCGATCCGACCAAGGTTGTTCGTGCAGCATTGCAGGACGCTTCCTCGGTTGCCGGTCTGCTGATCACCACCGAAGCGGCTGTGGCAGAAATGCCATCAGACGACAAAGCTGGCGGCGGCGGCATGCCCGACATGGGCGGCATGGGCGGCGGCATGGGCGGAATGGGCTTCTAAACCCAACCACCCAGCTAAGGCTGAAACCAACAAGAGGGGCTGGAAGGAAACTTCCGGCCCTTTTTTATGGCCGCGCTGGAAGGGTTTTGAACTTCTGTTCGAGAAAGCCGGTGAATAATTTTGTCCGTGCAGGCAACACCGGTGAAGCGGGTCGCACCGCCCAGACGTCCCAGTCCGGCAAGATGCGATGCTCGGGCAACAGGATCGTCAATCGCCCGGACTCGAGATGGTCCTGAACATCCCACAGCGACTTCATCGCTATTCCCAGGCCATCCAGAGCGGCTATGGCGACCGCCTCTCCGCTGTTGCTCTGAAATGATCCGGACACCGCTATTTTCTTCTGCCTCTGGTCGGGCAATTGAAAAAGCCAGTTCTGACCGCTGCCCTGCAATATGCAGTTATGCTTTTTGAGATCATCCAGACTTGCGGGCATTCCGTGTCTCGCAAGATATCGGGGCGATGCAATGAGCGCCCGGGGACTCTCCGCCAGTTTGCGCGCACGCAGACTGGACGGCGCCAGTGCGCCCACCCGGATGGCCAGATCAAAGCCTTGCTCGACAATATCCACGACATTGTCAGACAGGTGGAGTTGCACTTCCGCTTCGGGGTGATCGGCCATGAATTCAGCGATATGCGGGGCGATATAGCGATGGCCGAATGTCGATGATGCGGTGACCCGCAGCAAGCCCTTGATCCGCGTCTCGCCTCCGGAGATGTCGAGCCGCGCTTCTTCTACCGCGTCGATGATCCCCTTGGCGTGAGTCAGGAAGCGCTCGCCATCCAAGGTCAGCGTGACTGACCTCGTGGTGCGGTTGAGCAGGCTGACGCCAAGACTGGCTTCCAAGGCCTGCAGGCGCTGCGTTGCCGTGGCGGGAGAAAAGCCGAATTCTTGCCCCGCCTTGCCGATCGCACGCAGTGCAGCCACCCGGAGAAATAATCGCAGCGAAAGAAGATCCCAATCCATTATTTGAATATATCAAATAGTGATTTCAAAAACTAACCAATTATTCATCCAGAAGAATATTGTATTGAAACCCCACAGCCGGCGGACCGGCGTCAGAAAAAGGATACCAGATATGAAAGCCATTGGATTAACCCGCTACCTGCCCATCGAAAATCCGGAATCCCTGATCGACGTGGAACTGGACAAGCCGGTCGCCGAAGGCCGCGATATATTGGTCAAAATTCACGCCATCGCGGTCAACCCGGTCGATGTAAAAGTACGGGCGCCCAAGGATGACGTCGAGGAAACGCCCCGCATTCTCGGATGGGACGCCGCAGGTGTCGTGGAGGCTGTTGGCGCGGACGTCACCCTGTTTAGTCCCGGAGACGAAGTCTATTATTCCGGAGATATCACGCGGTCTGGCGCTTATGCCGAATATCAGCTGGTGGATGAAAGAATTGTCGGTCGCAAACCGAAATCGCTCGACTTTGCCGCCGCAGCCGCTTTGCCGCTAACCACCATCACCGCCTATGAAGCCTTTTTCGAACGGCTCGGTCTCGACCGCGACGGCGGCAACAAAGGCGAGACAATATTGATCATTGGCGGTGCCGGCGGGGTTGGCTCTATTGCGATCCAGCTGGCAAAAGCCGCTGGTCTGAGGGTGATAGCAACCGCTTCCCGCGAAGAGACATCGCAATGGGTGCGGGACCTTGGCGCCGATCATGTGATCAATCACCGTGAATCGCTGCGCCCGCAGGTCGAGGCGCTGGGGCTGCAATATGTCGATCATATTGCGATCTTCAACCATACCGACGGCCACTGGGATGCGGTTACCGATTTGATCCGGCCACAGGGACTGATCGTGACGATCGTTGAAAATGAAAAGCCGCTAAGCCAGGATGTGCTCAAGACCAAGGCCGCGGGTCTGGTCTGGGAATTCATGTTTGCCCGTTCTATGTTCCAGACGCCCGACATGATCGAACAGCACAAATTGCTCAGCTATGTCGCCGATGAAATTGACGCCGGCCGAATTCGTTCGACCGTCAATGAAGTGTTCACCCCGATCAATGCCGAAAATCTACGCAAGGCTCATGCGTTGCTGGAAACCGGAAGGGCGACCGGCAAGATCGTGCTCGAGAATTTCGGTTCCTGAAATAACCCGACGAAAAGGACATAGAATGACATTGGTAATCAACGCCCATATCCACGCCGTAGCCGAGAAACACGATCTGGTGATCGCCGAACTTGATCTGCTGCTCGCCCCCACGCGTGCCGAGAAAGGCTGCATCTCCTACATCCTCTATCAGGATAATCTCGACGCGAACCATTTCATGTTTCAGGAAGAATGGGAAAGCCGGGAACTTTGGCAGGACCATATGCAAGGGCCGGGATTGCAGCGCTGGTCTGAAAAAACCGCCGGAGCTGTTGCCGAGTTCACGCTCTACGAGATGACCGAGGCGGGCTAGAAATTATCGAAATGATATGGGCTGGAAGGAAACTTCCGGCCCGTTGTCTGTCCGCTGCTAGCAGCGTCGACGACGCAATTTGGTTACAATAGCTATCATCCACGCTTTCGCCTTGGTATAGCCCGCTGCTCAGGAGATGGAGCCCGGCCAGTGCCGGGTAGTGTGAGGGATAACGCGCTATGGTCTGCAGCACCTTCGAGCTTTTCAAGATCGGCGTCGGGCCTTCGAGTTCGCATACGATGGGACCGATGTCGGCGGCAGCGATGTTCGTGGAGCGGCTGGCGGAGACCGGCAAGCTGGCCGGGGTGACACGGCTGGAGACATTGCTTTTCGGGTCGCTGGCGCTGACCGGCAAGGGGCACGCGACGGACCGGGCGATTCTATTGGGGCTTTCTGGCCAGCGGCCGGAAAATATCGAGCCGGATGCAGCAGATGTCCTGGTGGAGCAAATCCGCTCCCTTGCGAAAATAAGCCTGAACGGCTCGCATGACATCGCCTTTGACGAAGAAACGGATGTGATCTTCGATGAGAAGAAGCGGCTCGATTTCCACAGCAATGCGATGCGGTTCAATGCCTATTCCGGCGGCGATATCATCGACACGCGGGTCTATTATTCCGTGGGGGGCGGCGCGATCCTCGACGAGGACCAGATCGGCAGCAACAATCCGGAAAGCGGATTGTGGGATGTGCCGCACCCTTTCTGCTCGGGCGCCGATTTGCTCAGGATTGCAGAAGAAAAAGGGCTGTCCATTGCCGATATCATGCGCAACAACGAGCGCACGGGAAAATCCGATGACCAGATAAGCGCCGATATTCGCGCCATTGCCGATGCGATGTCGGCCTGTATCGATCGCGGCATTTTGCAGGGCGGTATCTTGCCGGGCGGCCTTCGGGTCAAACGCCGTGCGCCCCTGATCCACGCCCGCCTGATGGAGCGTCAGGAACGCGCCTTGTCCGATCCGCTGACCATTTTGGACTGGGTCAATCTCTGGGCGCTGGCGGTGAACGAGGAAAATGCCGCTGGCGGCAAGGTGGTGACCGCGCCAACTAACGGGGCTGCCGGGATCATCCCGTCGGTGTTGCGATTCTATGAAAGATTTGCGCCAAAGGCCGATGCAGCGGGCGTCGAGACTTTCCTTCTGACAGCAGCGGCAATCGGTTCCCTGTTCAAGGAAAATGCCTCGATTTCCGGCGCTGAAGTCGGCTGTCAGGGCGAAGTCGGTGTTGCCTGTTCGATGGCGGCGGCCGGACTGACCGCAGCCTGGGGCGGGACTCCTCTGCAGGTCGAAAATGCCGCCGAAATTGGCATGGAGCATAATCTTGGCCTGACCTGCGATCCGGTCGGCGGGCTGGTGCAGGTGCCGTGTATCGAACGCAACGCGGTCGGTGCGGTCAAGGCGATCGAGGCCGCTCGCCTCTCGATCCTCGGCGACGGCACCCATCGCGTCAGCCTCGACGAGGTCATCGAGACGATGCGCAAGACCGGACTGGATATGAGCGAGCGCTACAAGGAAACTTCGCAAGGTGGACTTGCCGTCAATTTGGTGGAATGCTGACCAAAACGGGAGGAATATCGATGAAAAAGCTGGGCCTGGGTCTGATGATATTGATACTGTTCGGGGTGGGCGTTGCCCTTCTGTTTCAGGAGCAAATCGGGGAGCGGCTCTTTGCCCGCGCGGTTGAAACAGCGGTGGCGCGCGATGTCCTCGGCGATCTGCCAGACGGCATGCACGTGGCGCTTTGCGGCTCCGGTTCGCCGCTGCCCGATCCGACCCGTGCCGGTCCCTGCTCTGCGGTGATCATCGACGGCAAGATGTTCATTGTCGATATCGGCGGCGGCGCGGTGCGCAATCTGGGCCTGATGGGCCTCAATCCCGGCGCGACCGAGGCGCTGTTGCTGACCCATTTTCACAGCGATCATATCGATGGCATGGGCGAATTGATGCTGCAGCGCTGGGCTGGTGGTGGTCGGGAAGCTCCATTGCCGGTGATTGCGCCGGAAGGAGTGGAGGCAATCGTCGATGGTCTGAACGCGGCTTATGCGGCCGATGTGCAATATCGTATCGCCCATCACGGCGAAGCGACGATGTCGTTGACCGGTGCTGGCGGGGCAGCGAAGCCATTTGCTCTTCCCGACGGGCCGGGACAGATGGTTGTTTACGAGAAGGATGGAATCAAGATCACCGCCTTTTCCGTAGCCCACAAACCGATCTCACCCGCGGTCGGCTATCGCTTCGATTATCAAGGCCGCTCGGTTGTGTTCAGCGGCGATACGGTGAAACTGCCGATTGTTGCAAAAGCCTGCAATGGCTGCGATCTTCTGGTCCATGAAGTGCTGAATGCCGAGATGGTCGGCACGCTGGAAGCCGCCTTTGAAAAAGCCGGGCGCAAGCGGCTGGTCAAGATCATGGCGGATATCCCGGATTATCACACGACGCCGGTTGAAGCGGCTGAAACGGCTCAGGCCGCGAAGGCGAGAATGCTGGTCTTTTCGCATATCGTGCCGGCTTTGCCGCTCGGCTATCTCGACGCCTATTTCATGAAAGGCGCCGATGTCGCTTATGATGGCCCGATGATACTCGGCAAGGACGGAATGCTGTTCAGCCTTCCCGCCAATAAGGATAGTATCGAACAGGGCGATTTGCTTTAATTTGCCGACAATTCCTGTGCTCCTGCGCAGGCGGGAGCCCATCTCCTGAAATTGCGTCTAAACGCACAAGCGGGAGATGGGCCCCGCCTTCGCGAGGGCACGACCATGACCACAAACCGTTTTTGGCAACTGAACAGACGCCCCGAAGCACAGGATGTGTCGGGCTCGCTTTCGCTCGAAAGCGAATCCATGCCGGAGCTTGCCGATGGCGAAGTGCTGGTCAGAGCGGCTTATCTGTCGATGGACGCCGGCACCCGGATGTGGATGACAGAGCGCGAGGACAGCTATCAGCCACCGCTCGAGCTGGGCACGAAGATGGTCGGTCTGGTGCTCGGCCATGTTGCAGCCTCGCGCCATCCCAGCTTTGCCGAGGGCGATCTGGTGCGCGGCTTCGGGCAATGGGCCGAATATAGCGTGTTACAACCGGAGCTGGCAGGGCTGGTGAAGGTCGATGACAATATCGACGACATCAAACAGCATTTCGGGGTGCTTGGCTTCAACGGCTGGACCGCGCTGTGGGGCATACAGGAAACCGCGGGTGTGAAGGCCGGTGACAATGTACTGGTTTCTGCTGCTGCCGGGTCGACCGGCGTGCTGGCTTGCCAGGTCGCAAAGATTCTGGGTGCCAATGTCTATGGTCTGGCAGGTGGGCCCGACAAATGCCGCTGGCTGGAAGACGAGCTCGGCATCACCAAGGCGATCGATTACAAGAATGACGATATTGCCGCCGAACTGGCGAAGGTCGAAGGCGGCATCAACGCCTATTTCGATAATGTCGGCGGGCCGATACTGGATGCCGTCCTGCCCAATATGGCGCTTTACGGCCGAATCGCGCTTTGCGGTCTGCTCGCTCAATATGAAGGCGACGGGCGTGGACGCGGGCCGGAACAGTTCGACCAGATATTGATGAAGCGGTTGCGTATCGAAGGCTTTTTCTCGCCCGATTTTGCCGATCAGGGCGAACGGCTGACGTTGGAGCTGAAGCAATGGCTCGACCAAGGCCTGATCGACACGCCATTCGATGTCACCGACGGTATCGAGAATGTCCTGACCGCTTATGGGAAACTGTTTAGCGGCGGCAATATCGGCAAGGTGCTCGTTAAAATCTAGGCCTTGGCCTGCCGGAAGCGCAATCCCCAGAGCGACAGTCCCATGATGGTCAGCGCATAGATCATCGCCATGGCAGAAATGCCCGACCACCCGCCATATTCATAAGTCGCCGCGCCGAGCCAGCTGGATATGCCGCCGCCGATAAACATGATCACGATATAGATGGTCATCAGCCGGGTCCTGATTTCCGGCGCGCGGCTGAACAGGATCGTTCGGCTGCAAATATCGACCGATGCGCCGCCAATGGTGTTGAAAATAACCGCGACCACCAAAAGCCAGAGATTATCGCCGGCAAAGGGGAGCAGGCAGACACCGACCAGCTGTGCAAGAGAGAAATAGATGCGCGCGCGTTCGGCTCCGATACGGTCTGCGAACCGGCCGGCAAAGGGTGAACCGAATACATTGATTATGGCGATGATCGCCAGATAGCCAACGGTGTCGACACCATAGCCGTTGCGCGGCAAATGCAGGCCAATTGCCAGCCAAAGCGCCAGAAAAAGTCCGAAGGAAAGCGCCTGTATCAACCCGCCGAGCGGTACCTCCGGCAGGGATTTCATGATCGGCCAAAGCGACCGCAACAATTCGCCGTAGCGCGGTGGCTCCACACCGGAGGGTTTTTCATCCCGCCTGCGCTCCATGATCAGCGGCAATAGGATCACCAGCAACGCCATGCTCGCCACCCCGACCCAATAGGCCGATCGCCAGCCGAAATAATGGCCGAGCAAGCCGCCGCCGACCCGGCTGCCCAATATTCCCAGTGTCACACCCGCAGTCATGATCCCGGTAACATGGCCGATCCGTCCGGGCGCAACCCGCCGGGTCACATAAGCGGGCAGCAGATAGGGCGCTATGGTGACAAAGCCGAGCAAGGAAGACGCGACGACAAATGTTGTAAAGCTTCCGGATAGCGCCATCGCCAGCATGGCGAGAAATTGCCCGGCGACAAATATGGTCACCAGCTTGCGGTTGTTGATCCGGTCACCCAGCGGCAGCAGCAATAATATACCCAGTGCCAGGGCTATCTGGTTGAGCGCCGGAGCCAGCCCGATGGTCGCGCCGCTGACCCCGAATTCTTCGGCAACCGGCGTGATCAGCGGATGGATATAATAGCCATTGGCTACCACCGCCGCCGACGACAGCGCGAAGAGGAAAAGTTTGAGTTCGCTGATGCGGTTGGGCGCATCGCTTGCGATGGGGTCTGGTCTGCTCATTTCCGTGTGCGCTTACGCGATAAGCGCAAAAGCGGAAATCAAAATTCCCAAACTATTGCCTATCAATAATATCTGCGAGATCCGAGGCCTGCTTGTCATAAACCCGCTCACGCATCAGGGTGAGCGTTTCGGGTCTGGCGACGTCGGGGTGGCCGCTATTGAAGGGCGGGTGCGGATCATATTCCAGACTGAGCTGGATCGATTCGGCCATCGGTCGCCCGGCAATCTCCGCAACCACGGTCAATGCAAAGTCGATGCCCGAGGTCACTCCGCCAGCGGTAATTACGTTGCCATCCTGTACCACGCGCGCTTTTTCGTGCGTTGCCCCGAATTTTTCGAGCAGACCGGTATAGGCCCAATGGCTGGTGGCGCGCTTGCCCTCCAGCAAACCCGCCGCGCCAAGCGCAAGCGAACCCGTACACACCGAGGTTATATATTTCGCTCCAGCGGCCTGATCGCGCAAAAATTGCAGCGTGGCTTCATCCTGAATCACATCTCTGATGCCAAATCCGCCAGGGACGCAAAGCAGATCGGCTTGCGGGCAATTGGCAAAGCTGGTCGAGGGCAGAATGGCAAAGCCGCTATCCGTCTGTATCGGCTTGATATCTCTCGCCGCAGTGTGGACCACGGCACCGGGAATGCGGCAAAGCACTTGCGCCGGACCGGTGAAATCCAGCTGGGTGATGCCGTCAAACAGCAGGAAGACAATATGGAAGGGTTTCGGGCTGTCGGTCATGGGGCTACTCCAAAGTTCGAGATGTGCCCAGGCGATCGGCTGTAAAATCCGTCCGCTCCCCGATGGTATGCCATCCTGATCTCGCCAGTCACGAACAGCCGTAATGTAACAGAAAATGCGCACGGCAACAAACCGGAACTGGCGCCGGCCAGAATATATTCATGCTTTCCATGCTAGATAATATGGATGGATTATCTGACGGAATATGGCTGGCAGGAGCGCGCCAAATCAATGGCGGGCGTGATCGCCCTTCATGCCGTCATCGGCTATGCGCTGGTCAGCGCTATGGGTATGGAAGTTGCAAAGACCGTGACGGCAAGTTTCAAGGTCATCAATGTTACGCCTCCGCTGCCACCGGAGCCTGTCCCTGCCGAGAAACCGGCGGAAGCCGTGGAAGAGGCGTCCTCGCCAGAAAATCTGAAGGCCGCGCCAACCCAGATCGTGGCGCCGATACCCGTGATCAAACTCGATATTGAATCTCCTGTGATTGCAGCACCGGTTGCCGGACCAGGAGATGAAAACAAAGCCGGTGCCTCTGATCAAGCCGGACCCGGCTTTGGCAGTGGCGGACAGGGCGACGGCTATGGCGGTGGCGGCGTTGTCACCGGGCCGCGCTATCTGTCCGGGACGATCAGCCGCAAGGATATACCGCGATCGGTCTGGCAATCTGGTAATCGCGGCAATGTCGTGGCGCATTTCACCGTTGGCGTTGATGGCCGGGCAAGCGATTGCCGGATCCGGCAGTCCAGTGGTCACCCCGCTCTCGATGCCACCACCTGCAAGCTGATCGAACAACGCTTCCGCTTCGAACCGGGGCGCGACAAGCGCGGCCGGGCGGTGGCGCGCCCATATGGCTGGCTGCAGGAATGGTGGCAGGACGGGCGCGGGCCGCAGCGGGCCAACTGACCCTGCTTTACATGCCCATATATTCGCGTTTGCCGATCGCGACGCCCTGCATGCGCAGCAGGTTGTAAGCGGTAGTGACGTGGAAATAGAGATTGGGCAGGAAGAAGCTTAGCACATAGGTCTGGCCGTCGAGTTCCAACGTCTGTTCCGGCCCGACCGGCATGGTGATTTTCATGTTGGCATTGCCGTCAATCGTCGCGTCATCGGTCGCGGCGACCTTCTCCGCACATTCGGCGATCCGTTGGATCAGCGCATCGAATGTTTCGCCTTCCATCGGCAAACTGGGCAGATCATCGGGCGCTGTGCCGCTCATACGGGCCGCGCCGCGCACGGCAAATTCGGTGATCATCTGGACCTGCCATTTCAGGTCGCTCATATCGGGAAACAGACGCGCGCCAAGATAAGCTTCTTCCGCCGTGCCGGCCGCTTCTGCTGTTTCCTTGGCCTTGGCGAGAACAGTGGTCAGGCCGCGAAATGCCTGAGCGGTCGAGCCTTTGAGAATCTGGGAGAGGGCAGTGGTCATATTGTTTCCTTGTGAAATCGGGTTTCGGGTAAATATCTAGAATATGCCGGCAAGCAGATAGCCGCCCAGCGCGATAAAGCTGCCGAATGTTGCAAACGCGCCAATGGCGCGGAAGGCCTGAAAAATCTTGCCGGTTTCGGCGCCTTGCGATCCGGCGACCGTCGACAGGGCGATCGCGTGCAAGATGCGACCCACTATGAAGACGATGGCGATGATCGCTACGACATTGTTCGGCACTACGGTCATTTCCGCCAGCGCCAGCACAACGATAAACAGTGCGGCATTCTCCGCCAGATTACCGTGCCGCCGGATTTTGCGCTCCAGCGCCGGATCGTCACCCGTGCCCAGATTGATCCGGTTCCGGATGCGGTGCATGCCGACAAGGATCATCAATATGGCCTGCAGGATGACGAGAACGGCGCCTGCGACGGCCGCGATAATCGGTATGGTCATTCGGCAGTCTCCTGGTCGGTTTCTTTATCTTTTGGGGGGCGTGCGGCAGATATCGAGCCAATGCAAGATTTCTAGCGGCTGAAAATCGGAAGTCAAAGCGCTCGATTGCACAGCCTTGGTGCGAATTTGGGCCATGACAATTTGTGCAGGACCGCACCTTCATGGATTTTGCAGAAATGGTGCTGCGCGACAACCGGGCTGTCTTACAGGGGATTTTAGCCGATTAACGCCACGGCAGACGCCGGTCACCGGCGGGACTGCCCCAAATCCGAACAATATCCCTGCCAATTCCGACCAGCGCGTTAACCATTCATCTGCACAGCCGTTCAATATATGTCCGCTATTTGACGTTTTCATGAACACAACAATGTCCAGCTTGTCGCCCGTTCGACAGACCGCCGTCATTTCGGCAATCGCGGCATTGTTATCGGTCGCGTTTACGGGAACCATATATATGCTGTTTTTCGGTATGGACGATCGGTTCTGGGCTGCGATCAACATGTCGTTTTTGATACCCTGGGCGATTACCATTCCGCTGGGCCTCCATATGTCGAAACAGCGGTTCAAGCTTGTCGGTCTAACCAACCGGCTCAAGGAAACCCAAACCGATTTGCGTCAGGCGAACAAGGCGCTCGAACAGCGGGCAAATTTCGACGGTATGACCGGCCTGCTAAGCCGGGACAGTTTTTTCAGCCAGCTCGATGAATTGCGTGTGGATGACCAGGCCAATGTGCTGATGATTATCGACGTCGACCATTTCAAGAAGATCAACGACAATTTCGGGCATCCGATCGGCGACAAGGCGCTGATCCTGCTGGGCGGTGTCTTCCGGAAAATCCTGCGTAAAAATGATCTGGTCGGCCGCATCGGCGGAGAAGAATTCGGCATGTTCCTGCCCGACACCAGTGCGCCGGAAGGCCAGATCATTGGCGAGATCATCCGGCACGAAATCGAGAATACGATTTTCGAACCGCATCATAACATGCGCCATGTGATCACCGTCAGCATCGGTGTGACCGACATCGCCCCGCATCAGGATCGTGCAACCCTTATGGGCAATGCGGATACCGCTCTGTTCACTGCCAAACGGCGCGGGCGCAACCAGGTGGCCCTGTTCGAACCCGGCATGAGCGCCAAGCCGCGTCCCGTTCATGACAGGGTGCAGGATTTCAAACCGTTTGTCGCCCATTCAAATTTCCGCTGAGGCAGAATTTGAAATGACGAAGCCTGCGGGCGCTGCTAGTGCTGGCGGTTATGACGGACCCTACAGACAGCAAACCAAACCATCTCTATCTCGTTGACGGCTCGGCCTATATTTTCCGCGCCTATCACCGCCTGCCGCCGCTGACCAATATACGCGGCGAGCCGGTTGGTGCAGTCTATGGCTATACGACGATGTTGTGGAAACTCGCCGACGAACTCAACAAGGCAGACGGCCCGACTCATATGGCGGTGGTGCTGGACAAGGCGGGGACCAGTTTCCGCAATGATCTCTATGACCAGTATAAGGCCAATCGTCCCGAGGCACCCGAGGACCTGAGGCCGCAATTTCCGATGATCCGTGATGCCACGCGCGCTTTCTCGCTGCCGCTGATCGAGGAAGAAAATGTCGAGGCCGACGATATGATCGCCTCCTACACCAAGGCTGCACTGGCAAAGGGCTGGCATGTCACGATCGTCTCGTCCGACAAGGATCTGATGCAGCTGATCGAACCCAATGACGAAGGCCGGGTCGACATGCTCGACACGATGAAAAATGCGCGGATGAACCGCGCCACGGTCGAAGAGAAATTCGGCGTCGGGCCGGAAAAGCTGGGCGATGTGCTCGGGCTGATGGGTGACAGTTCGGATAATATCCCGGGCGTTCCCGGAATTGGCCCGAAGACCGCGTCGAAGCTGATCAACGAATTTGGCGACATCGAAAGCGTGCTCGCCGCCGCGCCGGAAATGAAAAAATCCAAGATGCGCGACAATCTGATCGAATTTGCCGAGCAGGCGCGTTTGTCGCGGGTGCTGGTTACGTTGCGCGACGATTGTCCCTTGCCCGATACGCTCGAAAGTTTCCTGATCCAGGATATTCCCGACGGGCCGCTGCGCGAATTTCTGGCGGACCACGGGTTCAACAGCCTGCTCAAGAAGCTTGGCGGGGACGGCCATGCCGAACCGCAAAATCCCGATGTTGCGGAAAGTGCCGCGGCCGGACCGGTGGCAAAAATGCCTGACGCTCCCGCAATTGACCGGTCAAAATATGAATGTGTGCAGACGGTTGCAGCGCTCGACCAGTGGATCGCGCGCGCGACCGAACAAGGCGTCTGCGCGGTCGATCTGGAGACCGATAGTCTGGAAAGCGTCACCGCCCGCGTTGTTGGCGTATGTCTCGCCACCGGTCCCAACGAGGCCTGCTATATTCCGCTCGGTCATGGCAGCGGCGATATGTTCGGCGAGACACCGGATCAGATTGGTCTGGACGAAGCGCTGGCCAGGCTGAAGCCGCTGCTCGAGGATGATGCGGTGCTCAAGGTCGGGCAGAATCTGAAATATGATATGGGCGTGCTGGCGCAGCATGATATCCGGATCACCCCGTTTGACGACACCTTGGTGATGAGTTTCAATCTCGATGCGGGCCTGCACGGCCACGGTATGGATGAACTGTCCAAGCTGCATCTCGGTCATGAGTGCATCAGCTTCAAATCGATCACCGGCACCGGCAAGAAGGCGATCGGCTTTGCCGAAGTACCGCTCGACAAAGCGACCGAATATGGCGCGGAGGATGCCGATGTCACGCTCCGCCTGTGGGAAATCCTGCGCCTGCGGATGGTCCCGGAACGGGCAACCCGCGTCTATCAGATGGTCGATCGTCCGCTGGTTCCGGTGATTGCCGGGATGGAAGCCACCGGCGTGATGGTTGATCGTGAAGAATTGGCGCGGTTGTCGAAGACATTTGCCGAAGAAATGGAAAAGCTGGAAGCACAAATCCACGAGTTGGCCGGTGAACCGTTTTCGATTGGCAGCCCCAAGCAACTGGGTGAAATATTGTTCGGAAAGCTTGGTTTGAAGGGCGGCAAAAAGGGCAAGTCGGGGCAATATTCGACCGATGTAACCGTGCTCGAGCGGCTGGCCGGCGATGGTGAGCCGATTGCGCAAAAGGTCGTCGACTGGCGCCAGCTGGCGAAGCTGAAATCCACTTACACCGATGCGCTGCAGGAGCAGATCAATTCGAAAACCGGACGGGTTCATACCTCCTATAGTCTGAGCGGCGCGCAGACCGGGCGGCTGTCCTCGACCGAACCCAATTTGCAGAATATTCCGATCCGGACGGAGATCGGCCGGCAGATAAGACAGGCCTTTGTCGCCGCGCCCGGCAACGTCATTCTTGCCGCCGACTATAGCCAGATCGAACTCCGGCTGGCGGCGCATATCGCCGATGTAGAGACATTGAAGGAAGCCTTTGCCAACGGCGAGGATATTCATAATCGCACCGCGCGCGAACTGTTCGGCGCCGAAGACCGCGACGCCCGTGCCCGTGCCAAGACAATCAACTTCGCTATCCTTTATGGCATCTCGCGCTGGGGCCTGGCCAAGCGGCTCGAGGTTGATCCGGACGAAGCGCAGGCGATGATTGACACTTATTTCGAGCGGTTCCCGGGGATCAACCAGTATATTTCGACGACGCTGCAGTCGGTGAGGGAAACCGGCTATACCGAGACCTTATTTGGTCGCAAAACCTGGTTCGAGCGGATCAAGTCCCCCAATCAGGCGGAACGGCAGGGCAGCGAACGGGCCGCAATCAACGCGCCGATCCAGGGCACCAGTGCCGATATCATCAAGCGTGCGATGGCGCGGATGCTGCCAGCGCTGGCCGAGGCTGGACTGAGTAACGTCCAGATGCTGATGCAGGTGCATGATGAACTGGTCTTCGAATTGCCCGAGGGTGATGTGGAAGCCGCCAGCGCGGTTATCCGGTCGGTGATGTCGGGCGCGGCGGAACCGGCGGTGAAATTATCAGTACCGCTGGATGTGGATATCGGGACGGGCAAGAGCTGGGACGAAGCGCATTAGGCGGCGAGTCAGGTCTTGATCCAGAAGCGGATGAAATAGCCGACCGTACCGACGACCGCCACGCCCATCGCCCAATAAGCCAGCATCCAGAGCAGGCGCTTGGGCAAGGGCGCACCATCGGCGGTTTTGCCGTTGGACGAGAGCGGATCAAAAGCCATTAGTGGTAACCGTCCGATCCGACCTTGCCGCGGAAAACCCAATAGGCCCATGCGGTGTAGGCGAGAATGACCGGCACCATAATGCCCGCGCCGATCAGCATGAACATCTGGCTCTCATAAGGCGCCGCCGCTTCCCAGATCGTGATCCGGCCGGGAATGACGTCGGGCCACATCGAGACGGCAAGACCGACGAGACTTAGTCCGAACAATCCGAGCGCGTAGAAAAAGGGTGCGGCTTCCTGTCGTTTGGACAGGCTGCGGAAAAACAGCACCGAGATGACCAGCGTCGCGAGCGGAATCTGGGCAGTGGCAATGATACCGGGATAGGCGAGCCAGCGGCTATAATATTCTTCCTCGAGAAAGGGTGTTGCAATGCTGACAATACCGATTGCGAGCAGCAGTAATATGCCGAGGCGCCCGGCATAGCTGTAGCACTGGCGCTGCAACGGTCCTTCGGTTTTCCAGATCAGCCAGCAGCAGCCGAGCAGCGCATAGCCAGCCAGGAGTGCAAAGCCGGTAAGCAGGCTGAACGGGGTCAGCCATTCCCACCAGCCGCCGGCATAAGCGCGGCCTTCGACCGTGATGCCCTGCAGCAATGCGCCCAGCGTAATGCCCTGGGCAAAAGTCGCGATGACCGATCCGGCGGTAAAGGCAAAATCCCAGCGTGCGCGGTGAGACGGGTCCCGCCAGCGAAACTCGAACGCTACGCCGCGCAATACCAGGCCCAGCAACATGGCGATCAGCGGCGCGTAGAGCGCAGGCAGGATGATCGCATATGCGAGGGGGAAGGCGGCCAGCAAGCCACCGCCGCCCAATACCAGCCAGGTTTCATTGCCATCCCATACCGGTGCGATGCTGTTCATCGCCATATCTCGGTCCTGTCCCACCTTGAAATTCGGGAACAAGATGCCGATGCCGAGATCAAAGCCGTCCATGATAACATAGACAACAACGGCAAAGGCAATGATGCCCGCCCAGATGACGGTTAGTTCGGTGCCGCTCATGTCGCTGCTCCTTCCTCGTGATCCCCTTCGAGCACCGCCGCTGCAGGAGTGATACCTGCGGAGCGGATGGGGGCATCGTCCGGCGTCGGTTCGTGGGCTTCGGGCGGTTTGGCGGCAAGCTTGAAGATATAGACTATGCCGGCGCCGAAGACGATGAAATAGACGACCACGAAGGCCAGCAACGAAGCGGCAACCGCGGGGGCATCAAGCGGTGCCGCGCTCTCGCTGGTGCGCAGCAAGCCGTAGATGGTAAACGGCTGGCGTCCGACCTCGGTTGTTACCCAGCCGGCCAGCACGGCGATAAAGCCGGACGGCCCCATCACCAGAGCCGCGCGGTGCAGCCAGGGCCAGTCATAGAGTTTCTTGCGCGACCGGGCGAACAGGCTCCACAGGCCGATGCCGAGCATCGCAAAGCCAAGGCCAACCATGATCCGGAACGACCAGAAGACGATGCCGACCGGTGGTTCGTCTGCATCGGGAATCGTATCAAGCCCGGCCAGTGGCGCATTCAGATCATGTTTGAGTATCAGCGACGATGCCTTGGGTATTTCGATGGCATAATCGACGCGCTTTTCCTTGCTGTTGGGAATGCCGAACAGGATCAGCGGCGCGCCATCGGGGTGGCTTTCATAATGGCCTTCCATCGCCATCACTTTCGCAGGCTGGTGTTCGAGCGTATTGAGACCGTGCAGATCGCCCATGAAGATCTGGGTTGGTGCAACCAGCGCCGCCATCCACATCGCCATCGAGAACATCTTGCGGGCACCGGGATTGGTCTTGTCTTTCAGCAGATGCCAGGCACCGACTGCGCCGACCGCGAATGCCGTGGTCAGATAAGCCGCCAGCACCGTGTGGACCAGGCGATAGGGGAAGCTGGGATTCCAGATGATTTCCCACCAACCGGCTGCGGGCACATATTGACCGACCTCGTTGATCGCAAAACCGACCGGCGTCTGCATCCAGCTGTTGACCGACAATATCCAGAAAGCAGAGATGAAGGTGCCGATTGCCACCGCTAGTGTCGCGACAAAATGGAGTTTCCGGCCGACCTTGTTGATGCCGAACAGCATTACGCCGAGGAAACCGGCTTCAAGGAAAAAGGCGGTCAGCACTTCATAGGCCATGAGGGGGCCGATAATCGGTCCGGCCTTGTCGGAAAACACCGACCAGTTGGTGCCGAATTGATAGGACATGACGATGCCGGACACGACGCCCATGGCGAAGACGACTGCGAAGATCTTCAGCCAGTAGCGGTAGAGGTTTGCGTACACGCCATTGTCGGTTTTCAGCCAGAGGCCTTCCAGCACCGCGAGATAGCTGGCGATACCGATGGTGAAGGCGGGGAACAGGAAATGGAAACTGATGGTGAACGCAAATTGCACCCTGGCCAAATTGATTGCGAGATCATTTTCTATCATATCAGGCCTCTTGCGCTCCAAATATCAATATCTGTGTCGGCTTTGTCTTCGCTGTCCGCAATTGCAATTAGTGCAGAATAGGCTTCGTTTTGCGAAAGATAAACATTGCCCGACAATTGTTCGAGAAAATGCGACTGTTCCAGCCGGTCCATCACCGGACCTTTGACTTCCGACAGGTGCAGCGAAATGCCGCCATCCTCGAGCCGGTGGTTGATCGCCTCGATGCTTTCCAGCGCCGAGGCATCAATCGCATTGACCGCCGAGCACATCAATATGACATGACGGACGCTCTTTTGTTCGGCGACCTGTTCGAGAATGAATTCCTCGAGCCAGCGGGCGTTGAGATAAGTCAGGCTTTCGTCGATACGGATAGTCAGAATCCGGGGGTCGGTGAAAACCTTATGGCGGTTTACATTGCGGAAATGCTCGGTCTCGGGAACCCGTCCGACGATGGCGGCATGGGGACGCGAGCTGCGCCACAGGAAAAGCGCCAGGCTTAAACCGACACCGGCGATCACGCCCGGTTCGACGCCTGCGAGCAAGGTGACGCCAATGGTTGCCGCCATCGCAGCGAAATCCATTTTCGAATAGCGCCAGATGGTTTGCGGGGTTTTGAAATCTACCAGGCTGAGCACGGCAACGATAATGGTAGCGGCCAAAGTAGCAATGGGAAGTGACGCGAGCAGCGGTGTGAGAAACAGCGCCGCCAACGCGATCCCGACTGCGGTGAAGGCGCCGGCAGCCGGTGTCTCTGCGCCAGCGTCAAAATTCACTACCGACCGCGCAAAGCCGCCCGTGACCGGATAGCCACCCGAAAAGGCAGCCGAGATATTGGCCGCGCCAAGGCCGATCAGTTCCTGATCCGGGTCGATCCGCTGACGGCGCTTGGCGGCCAGCGTCTGGCCGACAGAGACGGATTCGACAAATCCGATGATGCTCAACAGCAGCGCCGGTATCGCCAGCGTTTTCCACAATTCCATATCGATCAGTGGTACGGAGAAGGGGGGCAGGCTCTGCGGGATATTGCCAACGACCGCGACACCTTTTGCCTCAAGGTCAAACAATATCGTTACAATGGTCGAAACGGCAACGGCGGCAATCGGCCCGGCCTTGGCCAGCAGTTCAGCGGGCCGCGCCGGAAGGCCGATACGCATCAACAATGGCTTCAGTCCCTTGCGCACCCAGAAGAGAAAGACCGTCGCGGAGATGCCGATGATCAGCGTTGGTATATTGGTAGTCCCGATCGTCGCGGCAATGCTGGAAACCAGTTCAGGCATGGCGGCGCCGCTCGCCTTGATGCCGAAAATCGATTTCAGCTGGCTGGTCGCGATGATGATACCGCTGGCGGTGATGAAGCCCGATACCACGGGATGGGACAGCAGATTGGCGAGAAAGCCTAGCTTGAAGATACCGAGAAGCAGCAGGAACAGGCCCGAGAGCAATGCCAATACCAAAGCAGCCGCGATGAAATCCGCGCTGCCTGGCGGGGCTATGGCGCTCGCGGCAGTCAGAGTCATCAATGACACCACCGCAACTGGTCCGACCGCCAGTGTCCGGCTGGTCCCGAATATCGCATAGGCAATCAGCGGCAGGATCGAGGCGTAGAGTCCTATCTCCGGCGGCAGTCCTGCGAGCATGGCATAAGCCAGACTTTGCGGGATCAGCATGATCGTGACGATTATGGCGGCGACGCCGTCGTTGGTCAGAGTCGTGCTGTTATAGCGACTGCCCCAATCGAGGATCGGCAAATAGCGGGAAATTTTCACGGCTCTGCTTATTCCGCACCGATTCGGTGGGGCTTGACCATCCATTCACGGCCCTTGAGCATGCCATGCCAGTAGACCGGCGGCAGGATCGTGTCCTTCAGTAGCCAAGACAGTCGCGAGGGCCGCGTGCCGTCGATCAGCCAGTTCGGAAAGCTCGGCAGCAACTTGCCGCCATAGCCGAATTCGGCCAGCACGACCTTGCCGCGTTCGACGGTCAGCGGGCAGCTGCCATAGCCGTCATAATCGGCGACCGCCGGCTTGCCCTCGAGGGCGGCGAGCGCATTGACGGCAACGACCGGGGCCTGTTTGCGAACGGCCGCCATCGTCTTGGCATTGGGGGCGTTGCAGGCATCGCCGAGCGCGAATATATTGGCATATTTGCTGTGCCGCAGAGTGGCGGGATCGACATCGACGAAACCGCTTTCGGCTGCCAGCGGGCTGGACCGGACAAAGTCGGGCGCCACTTGCGGCGGAACGACATGGATCATGTCGAACTTTACCTCGACCCTTTTGGTTTCCTCACCACGTTTCTGTTCGAATGTTGCAATCTGCGCCGGACCGTCGACTGCGACCAATTTGGATTCCAGCTTCAGATCGATGTCATATCGCTCAACATATTCCATCAGGGCGGGCACATATTCCTTGATACCGAACAGCACTGCGCCGGTATTGTGGAACTGCACGTCGATATTGCCCAGAACGCCTTGTTTCTCCCATTTGCTGCAGGACAGATACATCGCCTTTTGCGGCGCGCCGGCGCATTTTATCGGCATCGGCGGCTGGGTGAACAAGGCTGTCCCGCCGGTCAGATGTTTGACCAGGTGGAAGGTATATGGCGCGAGATCGAAGCGGTAATTGGACGTGACACCATTTTTACCCAGAGTCTCCGGCAGGCCGTCAATGGCTTCCCAATCGAGCTTGATACCCGGGCAGACGATCAGCACGTCATAGCCGATTTCCTGTCCGTCGGCTGTGGCAACGGAGTTATTCCCGGGATCAAATGAGCTGACCGCTGATTTTATCCATTGCGCGCGGGCAGGGATCAGATCCTTTTCTTTGCGATGGGTGAATTCGGGAGAAAAGGCGCCGCCGCCAACCATTGTCCAGCCCGGCTGGTAATAATGATCGTCGGCCGGATCGATAATCGCGAGCGAGATGTTCTTGTTGCGCTTCAACATGCTGGCAGCGGTCGCGATACCGGCGGATCCGCCGCCGACAATGACAACGTTGAAGCGGCTGGATTGTGACGGTGTTTTTGCCGAATTTGCCTGCGCCATTTCGGTCAATTTCGTCGACCGCGCCCCCGAACGACAATAGGCGAGTGCCGGGGCGGGCAGGTCAGCGAGTGCGACAGCCATTTTCTCGCCATCCTGATCGGTGATCGCACCGGAGACTGCCGGGACATATGCGAATTTCAGGCCGGATTCTTTCGCTGCCTTTGCCACGGCAGCAGAACGAGGATGGTCGCCCGCCTCGTCATCGGGCCGGTTGCAGATGATCGATTTGAAGCCGGCTTTCGCCAGTGTCGTGACATCTTCAAGCTTAAGCTGCGGCGATACGCTAACGGCGTCGTTCAACTTCGTAATTTGTGGCTTGTTCGTCATTGGACATCCTTCACTATCGTGTCTCTACTTAACTTGTCACCCGATGCGCGATCATGCCCGCCAGCAATGCGCCGACAAATGCCAACGCGGGCAGGGGATTGATCGCCAAGTCAGCCAGTCCAGGCCCCGGGCAGAGGCCGCTAATGCCCCAGCCAGCACCGAAAAGGACCGCACCGATCGTCAGTTTACGATCGATCAGCGTAGTACCGGGCAGCGAGAAATGGGTGTCGGCAAAAGGCTTGTCGAGCCGTCGCTGAATGATCCAGGCGAACGCCATAGGAATCATCGCTCCGCCCATTACAAAGGCGAGGGTCGGGTCCCAATGACCGAAGAGATCGAGAAATCCCTGTACCCGCGCCGGATCGGCCATGCCCGAGAAGGCGAGGCCTGCGCCAAACAGCGCTCCGGCGAAAAGAGCGACCAATATCTGCTTCACAGGAAACCTCCCGCACGCATCAGCGCGACCGTGACGAAACCGCTGGCCATGAAAATCGCCGTGGCGATCAACGAGCGCGGCGACAGGCGCGACATGCCGCAAACGCCGTGGCCGCTGGTGCAGCCGGAGCCAAGGCGTGTGCCATAGCCAACCAGCAAACCGCCGATGATCAAAGGGATGATGGAGGACGGGAAGCGGGTTTCGATGCCGCCGGTGATCTGGGAGATTATGAAGGCTCCCAGCGGCAAGCCAATAACAAAGGCTATGGCTATGCCGCGCGGGGCGCCGCTATCGGCAATGCCGGTGGCGCGCGCCGCCAGTCCGCTGACTCCGGCGATGCGCCCGAGGCCGAGCAGCATCACTGCGGCGGCGACACCGATCATCAGTCCGCCGATCAGGCCTTCCAGCGGCATGGCGTGGGGAAATGCAGCGAGCATCAGACGCCGTTCAACGGTACTTTGAGGTAGCGCACGCCATTATCTTCCTCGGGCGGCAAATGGCCGGCCCGCATATTGACCTGGACGGATGGCAGGATCAGCCGCGGCATATTCAGCGTCTTGTCGCGTTCGGTCCGCATTTTGACAAACTCGTCCTCGGTAATGCCGTCATGGGCATGGATATTGTTCTTCCGCTGTTCCGCAACGGTGGTTTCCCACACATATTCGTCGCGGCCTTCCGGCAGATAGTCATGGCACATGAACAGGCGGGTTGTGTCGGGCAGCGACAACAGACGCCGCATCGACTGGTAAAGCTGGCGTGCGTCACCGCCAGGGAAGTCGGCCCGGGCTGTCCCGTAATCCGGCATGAACATCGTATCGCCGACAAAGACCGCATCGCCGACAACATAGGCGATATCGGCCGGCGTATGGCCGGGCACATGCATCACCGTCACTTCGAGATTGCCGATCTTGAACGTGTCGCCATCAGCGAACAGGCGGTCAAAATCCGATCCGTCCCGCTGGAATTCGGTTCCGGCGTTGAACAATTTGCCGAATACGTCCTGTACCGTCACGATATGTTCGCCAATGGCAATCTTGCCGCCGAGCTTTTCCTGCAGATAGGGCGCAGCCGACAGATGGTCGGCATGGGCATGGGTTTCGAGCAGCCACTGAACCGTCAGGCCCTGTTCCTCGACATAGGCAATCACCTCGTCGGCGGACTCGAAGGAGGTCCGGCCGGAAGCCGGGTCGAAATCGAATACGCTGTCGATGATGGCCGCGCATTTCGTCTCCTTGTCATGCACGACATAGGTCACCGTGAACGTCGGCTGATCGAAAAAAGCCTTGATAACGGGGAGATGCTGCTGCGCACGGGAGATTTGTTCCGTTGCATGAATCAGTGTCGAATCAGTCATAGGTAATTCCTCAAATTCATATTTACATAAACTATGTAATACATTATATGTGTTGCGTCAACATGTGAACACTGCCAATTCTCGGGAGAGGTGAAATTAATGTCAGACGCGTTGCAGGTAAAGTCAGGGTCATTGCGTATCGGTGAGAGGGCGCCGGATTTCGAGGCGCGCACAACCCACGGGGTCAAAAAACTGTCTGATTATCGCGGCCGGTGGCTGATCTTCTTTTCGCACCCGGCCGATTTCACGCCGGTTTGTACAACCGAATTTGTCGCTCTGGCGCGCCATCAGGACCAGTTTGAAGCGATGGACTGCGCTTTGCTGGGTCTGTCTGTCGACAGCCTGTACGCCCATCTCGCCTGGGCCCGCGCCATCGAGGATAAGTTCGACGTCAAGATACCCTTCCCGATCGTGGAGGATCCGAGCATGGCCGTCGGTCAAGCCTTTGGCATGATCGACGAAAATGCCGCCGACTCGGCGGCGATGCGCACCAGCTATTTTATCGATCCGGAGGGCATCATCCGGGCGACGACATGCTATCCGCACAATGTCGGGCGTTCAGTCGACGAGATGCTCCGTATGCTGGCAGCCCTGCAGCTCGCCGACGGGCAGGATGTGCTGATCCCGGAAGGTTGGCAGCCTGGCGATGATGTGCTCGCAATACCGCCGCTGTTGGACAGTGATATCAGCCGCGAAGACGACTGGTTCTGCCATGTGGTGAAGGCCCCGTGACGGCAATTTTCGAAAGTCGGGACCAGGCCGATGCTGCAACCGAGAAGCTGAAAATATTTGCCCAGCCGCAGCGCTTGATGATCCTGTCTTTTCTGTTGCGTGGCGAACGCAGCGTCAGCGACATCGACACCGCAACAGGCATTGGTCAGCCGGCGCTGAGCCAGCAACTGGCAGCCCTTAGACAGGCCGATGTCGTGAAAACACGCCGTGAGGGAAAGCAGATCTGGTACGATCTTGCCGATGACGCCTCCCGCCTCTGTGTGAGAACGATGGAGGCCTTGTTGACGGATGAGCCTGATCCGCAGCAGATCATGGAGGCGGCGACAAAGACGATCGCTCCAGCGAAAAAACCGATGACCGGAACAGGAACCGCCGGCTTCGCAAAAATATTATAGGATAGGGAAATTATCATGAGCAATGACAACGCCAATCAGGATCAGCAACCCGAAGCACTGAAACCGGAAGACTGGGCCGGCGAGATGGGGCTCAAATGGCTGGCCAGTCTATCCCTGTTCGAAGAAATGATCGCCCCGATTGGCGAAGCCCTGCTGGCCCGCGCGGCTTATAAAGACGGCGAGACGGTGGTTGATCTCGGTTGCGGTGGCGGTGCCACGACGCTTGCCATCGCCAGTGCGGTCGCACCTGCCGGCAAGGTCATGGGTCTGGATATATCCCCCGATCTAGTTGCCGCCGCGCGGGAGCGGGCAACAAAAAGCGACGCGTCCAATATAGAATTTACCTGCGCCGACGCCTCCACGGTCCAATTGCCGGATGCGCCCTATGACCGTCTCTTCTCCCGCTTCGGCAGCATGTTTTTTGAAGATCCGACCAGCGCCTTTACAAATCTCCACGGCCTGGTCCGCAAAGGCGGGCGTATCGATTTGGCGGTATGGGGACCGCCGCGTGATAATCTGTGGATGATGGAAATGATGGGCGTCGTCAGAAATCACGTCGAAATTCCGCCAGCAGTACCCCGCGCGCCGGGACCGTTTGCGTTTGAAGATCTGGAATATCTGGGCGAGATACTGGACGGCAGCGGCTTTACCAATGTCGATGTTATCGCATATGAAGGTCTGCAACCCGTCGGCGGGATTGGCGCAACGCCAGAAAAAGCCGTCGAATTTGCCTTTGCCTCGATGGCGGTCGGCCGTGCATTGAGTGACAAGGGCGACGCGGTGATGGAGGCAGCCAGCAAGGAACTGGCCGAAGTTTTCGCCAAGCATCACATCCCCGGAAAAGGCGTTATGATGAAAGGTAAAGTCTGGCTGGTGTCCGCAATCGCATAGGAATTTGAAACGGTTGACCGGTCCGCAGATAATTGTGCAAATGGCTGATCGCTTCTGTACCGGGCTATAGATAAGCGCGTTTTACCAAGGTGAGAGTGATGGTGCGTGAAGCAGTTTGCAGCGAACAGGTCTCGAGTGTGATTTGCCTGATATCAGGGGACTTGATCGACATAGCAGGGTTATTGGTAGTCACGGGCGCTTTGGCTCAATCAGGCTGCGAAATATCAAACACGCGGCGTGTGGACCAAGTCACGGTTCCCTTGTTCGGGAAAGAGAAGGAGCAGATGTGCTGATCGGATTTTTTGCAGCTATTTCGGCAGCGGTGGCAGTTGCTGCAGGTGCTTTCGGGGCTCATGCTGCATCAGGACAACAGGAAGCGGAATGGTTGCGAACGGGCGGGCTTTATCAATTGCTCCATGCCGTTGCTGCTCTGGCGATGATGGGCCTCGCTAGAGGTCCAGCGATCTTGCTTCTTGTCGGCTCTGCCGTTTTCGCCCTTACATTATACGCGATGGCGTTTGGCGCACCCCGTTGGCTCGGCGCTGTAACGCCAATTGGAGGGACCTTGCTGATTGGGGGATGGCTATGGGCTGGTTGGATATATTACCGCGGTTAGGATATATATACATTTTCAGAACGATCCAATCTGGCAGTTCATGAGAGCCGGTCAAACTGAAGCTAACGATCAAAGGTGGTCGTCATAAGCAGTTTTAATGATATTGTTTCGCTTCCACTCTGTTCACTCTGGTCTTCCCGAAGAAGGTCTATTGCTCCGGCACATTCATTCCTACCGCGTGGTTCTTGAATCGATGAACATGTCTCTCGTGCTGTTCCAATTCAACGGGATTGGTAGGGAGATTCCAATCAAGCAACCGATGACAATAGAAATGGAAATCGCGAGCTTCTTGACCGACAGATGTTGTGGCCAGAACGAACGGATGAAACGGGGCGTTGAAAGCGCCGTGCACATTGTCCGTGCGTTGCATCGATCAGATGAAATCACCGGGTTTAGCGGAGGTTGATTTCGTGCCCCAATATCTCCCTTGCTGTTGCTTGGCGCGGAGCACATAATCTCATCGTGTTATCGTTTGCCAAACGAGTTCAAGCTTTCTGCTTCCACTGTGAAAAGATATTGCTCCCAGTTTCCGGCTGGCTAAACAAGCTTGAAGCTGCATCTGAGAGAGGGTGGAAATATTTGGTGGTGCGCAAAAAACAAGCCTGACAAAAAGAATCCTGGCTAGAGTTTCCCTGCCGCCTGTTTGATCGCGCGCCTGATACTCATATATGTAGCGCACCGGCAGATATTACCGCTCATCGCTTCATCGATATCGGCATCCGTCGGGGCGGGATTGTCGCTAAGCAAAGCGGTGGCGGCCAATATCTGGCCGGATTGGCAATAGCCGCATTGGGGCACATCATTCTCTACCCATGTATCGCGGATCGCGTCGGCTGCAGATCCTGCCAATCCTTCGATGGTTGTGATCTTGGCCTTGTCGAGACTGTCATGCGGGGTGATACAGGCGCGGGTCGGTGTGCCATCTACATGGACTGTGCAAGCGCCGCATTGGGCGATGCCGCATCCGAATTTTGTGCCGGTCATTTTCAGATGGTCGCGAAGCACCCAGAGCAAGGGCGTCCCTGCGGCTGCCTCGACCGATTCATTCTTGCCATTTATGTTCAGTGTCGTTGCCATGAAATGCTCCTCAATCAACTTTTCGCGATTGCCGGAATATCCAGCGTGTCGCGATTTGCGCCTATCAGCGGCAGGCTTCTGAAACGCTGCCCGGTAGCATTGAAAATCGCATTGGCCAGCGCTGGCGCTGCAGGTGGCGTCGGGGGTTCCCCTACGCCCGCAGGGGGGCTGTTGGACGCAATGATTTCGACTTCGAATATTTTCGGGGCCTCGCCCATCCGCATGACTCGCCAGCTCGGGAAATTATCCTGCACGACAGCGCCATTCTTGGCGCTTATCTCGCCGTAAAGGGCGTTGGACAGGCCAAAGATTGTGCCGCCTTCCATTTGCGCTCTTGTGTGTCGCGGGTTGATCACCGTTCCGGCATCCGCCGCAAGCCATATACCGGGAATAGTCAGAGTCCCGTCGGCGGCAACCTTCACTTCGATCACGGTAGCGACATAGGTCAGAAATGACCGGTGAACCGCGATGCCGAGGCCATGGCCATCGGGAAGTTTTCTTCCCCATTCGGCCATTTTGGCTGCTCGCCGGGCGACATTGGCGAGCCGGCCGGTATCGATTGGATAGTCTTCGGCCGAACCACCATAATTCCTGTAGCTTGCCTGCTCTGCATTGGGGTCGATCAGTCTCGGTTCGCCGATCAGCTCGAGCAGATAGTTCTTCTGGTCCCGACCAGCGGCATGCGCCATTTCCGCGGCAAAGCTCTGGACGGCAAAGGCGTGGTAGATATTGGCAACGGACCGCAACCAGCCAATACGCAAATGGCCCCTGGCCGTGCCGGATTCGACCTGCAAATTAGGGATGGCAAAGGGCACATCGGTCGCGCCCATGCCCATTTCGCCGTCGGATGGCTCGTCCGTGGCGGCGTTGAAAGTCGACCCGATAGGCGGGAAAACGGAACGATGACGATAGGCGGTACATTTGCCTTCACTGTCCAGCCCGGCTTCGAGCCGTTGCGCGCTCGTGGAATGATAGAAACCGTGCCTGACCTCATCCTCTCTGGTCCATGTCACCTTGACCGGCTTGCCCACCTCACGTGCGACAAGAGCGGCCTCGACAACGAAATCCGGTTTCGACTTGCGCCCGAACGCGCCGCCTAGCCACGTGGCGTGGACGGTGATATTTTCCTTGTCGATGTCGAGCAAGTCGGACAGCGTTTGCCGGGTTGCTTGCGGGTCCTGAACGCAGGCCCAGCATTCGAGCTTGTCACCGGTCCAGCGGGCGGTCGCCGCAGGCGGCTCCATCGGCGATTGCGAGAGATGCGGGGTATAATATTCGGCGGTGATATTTTTGTCAGCAGCGGCCAGCGCCTTGCCAACATTGCCCCGGCTGCGCCGAACAGTGCCCGGCTGCCTTGCCTTTGCTTCCATTGCCTTGCGAAAATTGTCCGAGTCATAGCCTGCATTGGGTCCGTCCAGCCATTCGACCTCCAGCGCATTGCGTCCCTGGATCGCAGCCCATGTATCGACACCGACCACCGCCACTCCACCGAGCGGCTGAAACATCGCCGGGGGTTTTGCGTCCGGAAGTTTTACGGTTCGCATGACGCCGGGAACGGCCAGCGTCTTGGCATCGGCGACCGATCCGGTTCGGCCAAAGACCTGGGGTGGCCGGGCAATGACGGCATAGACCATATCTGGCACATCGACATCAATGCCAAATGTCCCTTCTCCTTTGGTGATCAGCGGGACAGTCAGCGAAGGAATTTCCTTGTTTATGAAGCGCCAGTCCTTTGGCTGCTTCATGACAATATCGGCTTCTGCCGGAACCTGCAGCTTGGCGGCAAGTTCGGCCAGATTGCCGTATGACAGGGTATCGCCATTTTCGCTGTTCAAGACTTTTCCTATCTCGGCGCTGCATTGGGAGGGTTCCAGTTTCCAGTAAAGCGCAGCAGCAGCCACGAGCATCTGCCGCATCGCCGCGCCGGCAAGGCGCAGCCGGTGAAAATTATAGCGGACCGAACGCGATCCGTCCGTGTTCTGGTCGCCGTAGCGTTCATGACCTTCGGCCTGAACAATTTCGATATTGTCCCAATCCGCTTCCAGTTCATCGGCAATGATCTGAGCCATGGCGGTCCAGACTTGCTGGCCCATTTCCGAGCGATGACAGGTAATCTTGGTTGTCCCGTCTTTTTCGATCGCAATCCACAATGCCGGCGTCGCATCCCCGCCTTCCACATCGGTCAGCGGGCTGGGACCCGCTTTGGGGGTCTTCATATTTTCAGCATCGATAGTCGGTTCTGTGTTGGAACATCCCGCGAGCGTCACGGCGACAACGAACAGACCGGTTCCAGCAACAAATCCGCGGCGCGTGAGGTTGACAATTGAAGTGGGTTTCTCGGCCCGCACCGGATTTTTGTCACGCGAGGGAATGATTCCAATTTCTTCCAAGAACATCTCAAACCTCTTCAATTATGGCAATAAAACCGGCGATTCACGATCCGTGCTGCACGCAAAATCAATCTATCACAATTTATTACGAAAAGAAGGAATTTTATTACGATAAACCGTTGATTTCACGTTTGACCAGCCGGTTCGCTTTGACAGTGCCCGGTTAGCGGCTAATAAGATAAACCAATGGACTATTCCGCAGCGCACTCCCGATCGATATGTTCAGAGTCAGTACTGATTGCCGACATCCGGTGGATCGCGACTCCGTTTTGACGCTGGAAGTACAAGCGAGGGAAGCGTTGAAGCGCGGCGATATACCGGCTGCGGCGGCTGCCGCCAAATCCATGATATCGGCGGACGAGGACCAACCTGCAGGCTATTTTCTGTTGGGGATTGCTGCTGCCGAAGCCGGCCAGATCGGAAAAGCCGTGCCCCTTGTCGAGGCTGCGGTCGCGCGCGGGCCCGAAGCGGAACATCTGGCACAGCTGGCGAAGTTGCTCATCCTGTTGCGGCGTGATGGTGAAGCCGGTGATGCCGCGCGAAAAGCGATGGCGCTGGCACCCGGTGACGCGCGCACGTTCGATACGATCGGATGCGTTTTTACCCGGCTGGGCGACCATGAGGGCTCGGTCCAGCCTTTCCAATCGGCGGTCGCGGCAGAACCGGATAATATCGACTATCGTTATAATCTCGCGGCCGCGAGCGGCTTCACCGGCAGGGTCGAGGATGCCCTTACCCATTATGAAGCCATAATTTCCGCAGATCCCGGTAATGCGCGAGCCCACTATG
This sequence comes from uncultured Sphingorhabdus sp., assembly GCA_963974765.1. Lineage (GTDB taxonomy): Bacteria > Pseudomonadota > Alphaproteobacteria > Sphingomonadales > Sphingomonadaceae > Parasphingorhabdus. The sequence continues at coordinate 356,550 of CAXBEI010000001.1, read as the reverse complement.
CCCTTGCCATAGCCTCCCGGCAAACAGCAGAATCCAATCATGTCCCGAGGCTGAAAGCGGCTCTTGCAAAAGCACAGAAGCCCGGCGACGGGCTGCGCATCCGCTATGCGCTGGCGAAGGAACTGGAAGATATCGGCGACCCGGAATCATTCCGCCATCTTTCGACGGCCAACGACCAGCACAAGCGCTCGCTCCGATATGATTTCGCGCAGGACGCGGCTATATTCGACGCGATCGAGACCTTGTTTTCCGAGCGCAACCATAGCCTCCACGCCGGCTCAGGACGTTCCGACGCGGCGCCGATATTCGTGGTCGGCATGCCCCGTACGGGAACCACTCTGGTCGATCGCATTCTCTCTTCACACCCCGATGTGGCGTCGGCGGGTGAACTGCAGGCGATGCCGCTTGCGGTCAAGCGACTGGCTGCTACCGCGTCGCGTACCGTCATCGACCAGGAAACGGTGATGGCGAGTGGCAAAATCGATCCGGCGGCAATCGGTGATGCCTATCTCGAACAGGCTGACCACCACAGACATGATGGCACGGCGCGTTTTACCGACAAGTTGCCGGCCAATTTTCTCTATATCGGTCATATTGCGCGCGCCTTGCCGGATGCGAAAATCGTCTGTCTGCGCCGCAACCCTATGGACACCGTCTGGAGCAATTATAAAAATCTTTTTGCCAGCCAGTCCGCTTATTATGCCTACTCATATGACCTTCTCGACACCGCGCGTTACTATGCGCGCTTTGATCGGTTGATGGCGATGTGGGACAAGGTCTTCCCCGGGCTGGTGCTGCAGCTATCCTATGAACATCTGGTTGCGGACCAGGAGGAGCAGACCCGACGCCTTCTGGAGCATTGCGGTCTCGACTGGGACGAAGCCTGTCTGACGTTCCACGAAAATAGCGCGGCCGTGGCCACGCCCAGCGCCGCACAGGTTCGCCGCCCCCTCAATGCCGACGCGGTTGGAAAATGGCGCACGCACGAAGCGGCGCTGCAGCCAGCACGAGCCTTTTTCGAGGAACAGGGTATCCCGATAGAATAGAGCATCGCCGGGCTGGAAAGTCCGCAGCGAAACGCGCCGCTCATATGGAAGGGGCACCTGCCGTTTCCGACAAGTGCCCCTCTGCTTTATTCGTTAACTCAGACGATCAGAATTTGAACCGTCCTTCGAGACCGACGGTTCGCGGATTGACGACGGCTTGCCGGTAATAGCGCACGGCGATACCGTCATTGACGCCAATTCGCGAGCGGTCATTGGCGACCGAAACCACTGCATATTTGTCGAAAACATTGTCGACGAACAGACCGACAGTGAACTGATCTGTGTCATAAGATATCGACGCGCGGTTCAGGATATAGCTTGGGATTTTGTCCCCAAAGGCACGATCCCAACCAATCCGGGACACCACATTTCCGCGATAGGTTGCCGTCCAGTTCGCAACGATTTCGCCATCCATGACCGGTTTGGTATAGGTTACACCGAGGCTGGCCGTGTTCTTGGCCGAGCCCGGCAGACGATCACCTGCCAAAGCGTCAAGTTGTGCGAACCGATTGGAATAATCCCCCGGTGTCTCGCGAATGGTGATGATGCCCGGTACATCCTCGGTCAATTTGGCGTCGGTATAGGAATATGTTCCCTGTATCGACAATTCCCGGGTCGGCTTGAACTGGAACGAAGTCTCGAAACCTTTCGACTCCGCTGATCCGCCATTCACCGTAATACCAGTTGCACCGTAGAGCGTCGACGAATTGACCTGGATGCCTTGCCATTTGACCTGGAAGACATTGAAATTGAACGATAGCATGTTGTCGAACAATTGTGCCCGCATACCAAGTTCAAGATTCTTGGTCGTGTCCGGTCCATATTGCAATTCTTCCGGCAAGGCACAGATGATCTGCTGACCGGGTGCGATATTATCCGGGCACGGCGCGACACGGTTCGGACCGCCGATGCGATAACCCTTGCTGTAGGTGAAATATGCCATCAGATTCGGGCTGAAATTATAGGAAGTGTTGAATTTCCATACCCAGCCGTCTTCCCCTGCATCCCCGCCGTTCACGGGAAGATCGTAAGGACTGAGCGGATCTCCCAGCACCGGCAGGGCTGCCGCGCCAGCGATCGTGGAGCTATATTTGAAGTAACGCGCGCCGGCAGTGACCTGCCATTCAGGCGTAACCTCGAATGTGCCTTCGCCGAAGATCGCCTTCTCGGTCACTTTAGAGCTAACATAACTGACATATTCAAGGGCTTCGGGATTGGACACCGGGTCTACCCACGGGTGGTTCGGAATACGCTCGGCATAATCGCTTTGATATTCATTCTCGTTATAAAATCCGCCAAGCACCCAGCTAAACGGGCCGCCGTGCCTTGAAACGAGGCGGATTTCGGCATTCTTCTGCTTGCGGGAGGTATCCGACTCGGTATATCCGGCGAAAGCGGGGAAAAGCTCGTAGTCGTAATCCAGGTCGAGCAGCAGGTCGGTCACGTCACTCTGGCCGTGGTAATTGACCTTGGTATAGGCACCCGTGGCAACAATATCGAAGATATCCGCGACATTGGCGTTGATTTCGGCGCTGAACAGATGAGCATCGCGTTTGACCGGTTCCGTGAAACGGCTGGCATTCTCATAGCGGCCAGTCCCGAGCACGCCGGCGCTGTTTGACTGTCCGCCACCCGTCTTGGTCTGCTGATACGCGTAGGTCAGAATCAGCTTCAAATCTTCGGTGGTCTGGAACAACAACTGGTTGCGGGTGGTGAATGTCCGTTCGTAGTTGAGATCCTTTTCTCTGGTGAGATTGGCAGCATAGCCCTCGGGAGAGATGCTGTCGGGACCATCCGGTTGCGGAAGCGATACGCCCGGCTCTTTGACAAGAGTCGTATAATCGATGAAGCCGGGATCGAAATAATAGCCGGTGGCGGAACGGAATGCGACATGATCCTGCACGATCGGAATGTTGATCATACCGTCAACCTGCACACCGAAGGAGTCGCTGTGAGACTTGGCGTAGACGCGACCGTGGACCTCTCCTTCGACTTCGCTCACATTGGGGCGGTTCGGAATGTAACGGATCGCGCCGGCCAATGTCCCGAGGCCGTATAGCGTCCCTTGTGGTCCGAGCAGCGTCTCGACACGCTCGATATCGATAAGCTTGAAGTCATAATATAGGGGGACTTCGCCCAGGTAGATGCCCAATGCGTCGTCGTAGGTCGCACCGGCATCACCGGAACCCGATGCATTGAGACCGCGCAGGACGATCGTGCCTGTCGAGCCAGGGCCCGTGTCTGAAATTGTCAGCCCAGGTGTGAAATCGGCGAGATCGCGCACATCGTCGATCCGGTTGCGTTCGAGATCCTCGGCACTGACAACCGAAATGTTGACCGGTGTTTCCATGATTGTCGTCGCTCGCCGCGTTGCGGTGACAATGATCATATTGTCGGCACCGGCCTCTTCAGCAGCGATATCTTCTGTCATTTCCTGTGCCAGAACAGGTGTGGCGACCAAAGTGCTGGTCAACATGGTCGCTGATAGCAGGCCTAACTTAAATCTTGCGTCCTTTATCATTATTCTTATCCCTCATTTTAAATGCCCCCGCGGGCCAGACGTACGTCGTTCATCCTGCGACTTGGTCTTGAGGATCTTCCAGTTCGCCCGCTTACCGTTTTTCGGTTTTCAAGCCGGCGCTTCTGAAATGGCGGTTATGATTCCGCCCGATTTTTGCGATCCCGAACTTATTTTTCTAAGTGTTCTCCTCCTTGAATGTTGGCCGGCGATACTGTGTCGCGCGTGGCACCGAATTTGTTGATCAACGGTTGAAACGGGAAGACGAACTGTTCGTAGATCGACAGCCGTTTGCGGTCATCCTGGCCCACCTCTTCGGATTCTCCGTCGCGGAAAGTGCCGAAAATCCGGTCGAGCAGGATCAGGGAATTTCCATAATTGCAGCGCGTATCCTCGTAGCTCAACGCGGTATGATGGAGACTGTGGTGCCGGATGGTGGTGAAGAAAAAGGAATAGAATGCAGGCGGGTTCGAACGCACGTTGGCATGTGCAAAAGTGGACACCACGGTGAGCACATTGAAGCCGCAGAACAGTGCAGCCGTGTCGAGATCAAAGATCGCGATCACGCTGAGACTGATCAGGAACAGTTCGATCGGATTGCCGACAGATCCTTTCATCGCATTGAGCTGGGTGATGTGATGGTGCGGCGCGTGGGTCAGCCAGGCGGGGTACCAATCGTGCATCAGCCTGTGCATCCAATATTGGCCGAATTCATATAGGAAGATCACCAGAGCGACCTGCAACAGGAACGGCATCTGCATTGCCCATTCCGTGCTGATTCCGATCGATTCCTTGAACGAGGCCAATGGCTTGTCCGCCAGCGTCTCGGTTGCCCAGCCGATCGCGGTATATTGAAGTGCCAGATAGAAAAGATCGGTGGCAAATTCCTTGCGCGTCAGGCGCCAGCCCTCGTGGCGCTCGAGCAGCTGCTCGAGGCCCAGCACGAAAAAGCTTATGGCAAGGCCGGTGACAACTATCGACCAGGGGCTATCGGTTATGGATGAGGGCGCAAACATCCAGAACAGGACGACAGCGATTACAGTTGCGGGAGGGATCAGGTTGACCAATGTCCGCTTGACCAGGTTCTCGCTCTTGTCAGGAGCGGATATTGTGCAGGAGCGAACAGTAGCGGCGCTGGCCGGCCCGTTCTCTGTTACTGCCTCGCGATCTGACGATTGACCCATAGAAAACCTCCTATCAGGCCGGAGATCGGCCTAATGCCTCAGGTTTTCTTCTCCCAATGGATGCCGTTCTCAAACGCGACACTCCCTACGATATAGATATTACCTAATGCGTCAAGAGTAATAACCATGGTTTGTTAGCATGTGCACAATAAATGTTCCAAATGCCCGAAAACGCCGGTTTTTTTGGTGTTTAGCGGTCGCCTCCGGCGCGCTGGACATGGCTAGCGGCTGCGTGGCTTTCCGCTTTTGCCAAGCTTCAAAATAAGGACAGCGAATCAGGACAGGCGACCACAGGCAGACGCTTTCCTTATTCGGTTTCTGCCCCGGGGCTGCTCCACCAGGAAATAGAGTGTACGTCATGCGCGCTCGTCCAGATGCCATCGGCCGTATAGCGTATGGCACCGCTGCCAGCGGCAGCACCCGGACGGGCGAGGATATCCAGAGTTTCCGCATCAATGGCGACGAAGGTCTGATCGTCGGTTGTCCGCAGCCAGACTGTGCCACCACCGGTGTCAATGTCACCATAAAGCAAGCTATCGCCGACTTTGATGCGGCCAGTCACCGTAACAGTCTCGGGATCGATCCGCGCAACCGTGCCGTCTCCCTGTTCCTGTACCCAGACAGCGCCTTCGCCGGCAGCGAGAAAACCGGGCTGTTTGCCGAGCTCGGCTGTGCCGGTCACCTTGTTGGTCGCCGGATCGATACGCTCGATCGACTGTCCATCGCTGCTGACGGCCCATAATGCGTCCAGGCCATAAGCGAGAAAAAAGGTTTGCGGGGCAACATCGACGGTTGCGATCACTTCATTTGTCTCCGGATCGATGCGGGCGATTTTTCCTTCCGCATCGTTCGGCACCCAGATCGAACCCGCGCCCGCGACCACATTTGTTTCACCTTTGGGATTGGCAATACCAGTGGCAATCATCGCTTCCACTTCCGCCGTATCCAGGTTGATTCGATAGAGGTTCGCATCTTCGCAATTGGCTACCCATAGCGAATCGGCGAATATCGCCATCGTGCCGCACGGGCGCGGCATCTTGACCGACGCCAGCATGCCTTCGGTCGACCATTGCTCGACGCGGCCCCGATTGGTGGCCCACACTGTGTTACCGTCGACAGCGAGAAAATCCGCAAAATCCGGTACTTCAATCTCTTGCTCTACCAGTTCCGCCGGTTGCAGCGCGGCTGGAGAATCAGCTGGTGGCTGATCTGCCGGAGAGCAGGCCGCGGTAATAAGCAGCATCAGGGCGATCGAACGTTTCATGTGAATACTCCTGCGAAGTGCCGGTATCGGCACGTTAATAACGATAAGGGTTGGAATCGATGGTGGTCGTGCTGCGCGTCTGGTTGCAGAGGAAAACCGTGCCGGTGAAATAGATTCCCGGCTCGGTGATCGTTTTCGCAAAGGCGAATGTCTCGCGGAGCTGCTGTACCGTCATCTGCACCGGAGCTTCGTCCGGCTGGTGGGTCAGCCCATAGGGATAGTCCTTGCCATCCTTGCTGATCTCGACATGGCAACCCATGACGTGGGTTACCGGGTGTGTATCGACAAAGTCGATCAGCCGCTGCATGCTTTCGAACCAGGGCTCCCAGTAAGTGATGTAGCACCGCCCGCGATAGAACATGTCGCCGGTGTAGAGAATCTGGGTGTAACTGTCATAATAGGCAAATTCCGACACTACGTGACCGGGGGATCCCCAGATCTCGATCTCGCGTCCGCCCAGATCGAGAGTCACGCTTTCTTCCGGGTAATTGGTCATGCCCCAGAAGCCGAGCATTTCTTCATGAGTCAGGCCCATGTACCGGGTGTTAGGCCGGTCGGCGAACTGGTTGACTGCAGCATAATGGTCCGAGTGAAGATGACTGAAGGCAACCAGCAGTTCCAGACTCGCCGGATCGCGACCGTTCCGAGAACACCAGTCCGCGATACACTCGTCTATCACGCCGCGCAGATCCCAGTCATTGCGCAGCGTGGTGAATCCTTCGTCAAGCAGCAGAACCCGGTCGTTGCCAAAATAAAGCGGCGTGAACGGTGCCTCGAAACTATAGGCTTTGTTCTGGCGCAGAATCGCGGTGTGCGCATTATACCAGTGGACCTGAACCGGTGGATCCGTGTTGTCCATGCAGGAAGCCGAACCGCAGATCCAGCGTTTGGGAAAGCCGCCTGGCGCGGGAACATTGCTTTTGAAATCTACTGGCGCCGGGCGCGTGGTGGCCATTGCCGAACTGCTGAACGTGGTGAGCGCATTACCGGCAACCGCAACCGTGGCGGCAGCAGCATTATATGATATGAAAGTGCGACGATCCATGAAAGTCCTCTCTGATTTTAAAACGGCCGGGGCGGGTTGATCCGGGGCACGCCTTCGGGCCAGACCGGTGTCCGCTGGTCGGGGCTGACTCCATTGAAAAGCACGAAATCCGGCCGGATGAGCAACATGTCCTTGCCGCGGATTTCGCGTGCATATTGCAGCGCTTCGTCGATCACGTCCGGTTCCAGCTGCAATATCCTTTCATAAGGCTTGTAGGTTGCGAAGCGCGGGTAATATCTGCCTGGCGCGAACATCATCTCGATATGGCCACCAAGAATCCATTTGGGCGAACGGTCCGCCGCGAAAGTCTTGAGCCGTTCGAGCGATGTAACGAAGTCGCGGTCATTGCTGATATTGATCTTGCCGGGATACAGGAAGTCTCCGGTGAACAAGATCTGGCAATAGGGATCGTAAAATGCGACGCCATCCTTATGGGTGCCGGGCGTGGGGATAACCTCGATCACGCGGTCGCCAAGATCGATTGCGCCGGTGCCGGAGGGCCAGCTGTTCCGCAATCCATAATGTTGCTTCATCACATCAAACGGCGTGGGCACAATATTTGTATCGGGTCGTCCGGCGAATTGTACCAGACCTTGGTTTTGCGCAATATCTTCACCTGATGTCAGGGCAATGGTCAGCGGCACCTTGCTTCGTCCTCTTGCCTGACCCCAACGGGTGATGATCGCATCGACTGTCTCGCGCAGCGGATAATGTTTCGCGTTGGCGGTCGCGCCGCTGTCGATCAGCAGAGCGCCCTTGTTGCCAAATAGCAGATAGGTGAAAGGAGCTTCCCAATGGACACAGACATTTTGTCGCAGGACGAAACTGTCCTCATTATATTGCACCACCTGCACACGTGGATCGCGGTTCTTGGCCGCGACATTGGAGCCGTAGGTCCAGCGGAAGGCAAGTCTGCCGGGAGCCGGACCGTCGCTGCTATAATCATGGACCACGGGTTCCGAAGGATGCAGCGGCACCGCTGAATCAGTATTGCGGACACCAGGCGGATTATATCCCAACGCGGCATTGCCATTGCCGGAGGCAGTCGGATTAAGGGCTGGTGCGGACGTTTGCGGCATCGAATACTCCTGACTAAGGTTCCAGTGCGGCGTTAACCGACTGCTTTCGATGCATACTCCCCCGAGCCACAGCGTTTCACCCGGTTTCCGGATGATTCGGCATGCGTATTTGGGAAACATACGGATATTACTAAATATATCAATGGTAATAAATTTAGATGGACAACGAGTCGTTTTAGCGCAATGCTGCAACTGCGAAAGGAAATCGAATCATGATCAAAGGGATACGTCGCGCGGGGGCATTGGCAATGCTGGCATGTGCATTCATTATAACGTCGTGCTCGCCAACGGCCGAGGAAACGGCAGCGCCACGCACTGAATTCAATATTGGCTGGTCTATCTATGCCGGCTGGATGCCTTGGCCATATGCGGAACAGGCCGGTATCGTTAAGAAATGGGAAGACAAATACGGTATCAAGATCAATATCGTTCAGGTTAACGATTATGTGGAATCGGTGAACCAGTATACCGCTGGCCAACTTGACGGCGTTACCGTCGCCAATATGGATGCGCTTACCATCCCCGCTGCAGGCGGCAAGGACACCAGCGCAATCATCGTTGGCGACTATTCGAACGGCAATGATGGTGTGCTTTTAAAAGGCACCGACGACCTTCACGCAATCAAGGGCCGGAAAATCAATCTCGTTGAACTTTCGGTCTCTCATTATCTGCTGGCACGCGCGCTTGATGCGGTCGGCCTGTCGATGACCGATGTCAGCACGGTCAATACTTCGGACGCGGATATAGCCGGTGCCTTCCTGTCGAAGGAAGTGACCGCCGCGGTCGCCTGGAACCCACAGTTGTCGACGATGAAGCAGGCGCCAGGCGCGAATCTGGTGTTCAGTTCGGCCAATATTCCCGGCGAGATTCTCGACCTGTTGGTCGTCGATACCGCAACGCTCAAGGCCAATCCCAATCTTGGCAAGGCGCTCGCAGGAATCTGGTACGAAACGACCGCATTGATGCAAAAGCAGGATGAAGAAGGCAAGGCGGCGCGAGCGGCAATGGCTGCACTCGCCGGCACAACGCCGGAAATGTTCGACGGTCAGCTTGCAACCACCTTCCTTTATGCGGATCCCAAGTCTGCCGTTGCGGCAACATCGGATAAATCATTGATCGAAACGATGACCCGCGTGCGCGACTTCAGCTTCTCGCAGGGACTGTTCGGTCAGGGCGCGAAGTCGGCTGATGCTGTGGGTATGGCATTCCCGGGCGGCAAAACGCTGGGGGATAAGAATAATGTCACCTTGCGCTTCGACGAGACATATATGCAGATGGCCGTTGATGGGGCGCTGTAATCTGACGACATATGGAAACAGCAAGATCGGGATAGGAGTATCATGCGCTGGGTAAATCGTCGCATAAGTCGAGGCAATAATCTGCTCTTGGGCTCCATTCCGATCTTGATACTGGTCATGATCTACCTGTTTGCGGCGGCCGAGCGCCACTCGATCAATCCCAGCGACAAGCTTCTCCCTCTACCCGGTGCAATGGTCCAGGCCATGTGGGGACTGTTGTTTGAACCGGACCAGCTCACGGGCCGGTTACTCTTCTGGGCGGACACGTTTGCCAGTCTCCAGCGGCTCGGACTCGGGCTCGGCATTTCGACTCTGTCGGCGCTACTGGTAGGATTGCTCATTGGAATCCTGCCGCCGGTGCGCGCCACCTTCGGCATGTTGGTGACCGGCATAGCGGTCATCCCGCCCATTGCCTTGCTGCCGATATTGTTCATTGCCTTCGGTCTTGGGGAGGCGTCCAAAGTGGCGCTGATCGTCATCGGTATCGCGCCCTTCATGATCCGCGATATCGCTGCCCACATCGGGGGCTTGCCGAGAGAACAGATCGTCAAGGCGCAGACTCTGGGGGCAAGCACCTGGCAGCTGATATTGCGGGTCGCTTTACCCCAAGCCATGCCACGGCTGATCCAGGCGGTGCGCCTGTCGCTTGGGCCGGCTTGGGTATTCCTGATCTCTGCCGAGGCGATCGCGTCCGACATTGGTCTGGGATATCGTGTTTTCCTCGTCCGGCGCTATCTCGCCATGGATGTTATTCTCCCTTATGTAGCGTGGATCGCGTTGATCGCGGTGGCGATGGACTTTCTTCTCGCCCGCTCCAGTCGCAGCCTGTTTCCATGGGCACATGGAGCAAGCCGTTGAGTACGGTACTCAGCTTGCGAAACCTGTGGGTCGAATATGGCGACAAGGTGGTTCTGGAGCGCATCAACCTCGAGATTAAAGAAGGCTCTTTTGTTTCCATCATTGGCCCTTCAGGGGCAGGCAAGAGCAGCTTGCTTCGGGTAATACTGGGACAGGAAGCACCGACGTCCGGTTCGATCCTGCTCGACGATGTTCCATTGAATCCCGAATGCGGGCCTGACCGTGGCGTCGTGTTCCAACGCTATTCCGTATTTTCGCATCTGACGGTACTCGGCAATGTATTGTTCGGCCTCGAATGTGCCCAGGCGCCGTTAACGGCGCGGCTATTCGGAGCGCGGCGGCGCGTAGCGGTTATGGAAGCGGAAGAGATGCTGGCGGCGGTTGGTCTGACCGACAGCCTGCACCTCTACCCGGCGCAGATGTCCGGTGGCATGCAACAGCGACTGGCGATCGCGCAGGCGCTTATAAAGCGGCCCCGTATCCTGTTACTCGACGAACCTTTCGGCGCGCTTGATCCGGGCATCCGGTCGGATATGCACGCGCTGATAACGCGGTTGTGGAGCGAATATTCCCTGACTATAATCATGGTTACCCATGATATCCGCGAAGCGTTCTCGCTTGGAACCAGAGTCCTGGCCTTGGACAAATTGCGCCAGGATCCGCACGCCCCGCACCGCTATGGTGCGTCCGTGGCCTACGATATTCCGATCGAGAAAAAGAACGCACTACCGGAAGATATGGGCATCGGTGCGGTGAGCAATTGCAGTGTCGAAATTGTCAACAGTATTACTGTTGACACAACTAATAATAACTGAGAGGAGCAAATCATGATATCGGAACCCACCAAACTAGCCCGGCTCAGCATGAGCCTACCTGCAGAATTATTGCTTCATCTCGACAATATGGTCGCAGAGCGCGGTCTGCCGTCACGGTCCCAGCTGATGTCAGAGTTGATCCGTCATGCGCTGGCAGAGCACGAAGCGCTGACGCGGCCCGAAGAAATGCTCGCCGGGACTATTACGCTGGTTTATAGCGGAGACCACGCAGGCGTGCGTCAACAGCTCGCTACGACGCAGCTACATTATCTAAAAGAAGTCATCTCCTCACAACATGTTTTCCTCGAGGATGACCAGTCGCTCGAGGTGTTGCTGGTACAGGGTCCAGCGGTGCGGCTCGACGGACTTTGCGATTCCTTGCGGCGCATTCGCGGGGTGCATCAGTTACGACTTGTCACCACCACAGCCTTGCTGCCGCCGCTTCACGAACAGGACGAAGCAACTGAAAAGAGCAGAAAGACCAGGAGCGCCGCGGCATGACCAAGCCACTGGCGGATCCTATGGCGGCGCGCGATCATGCGCGGGCAATGGCCGGCACGAAGGTCGACACGATGCCGGTGTTGCCTCCGGTCGCCGATGATCTGCCCGCCGATGTGGCTGCCGAAGATTTGTTGTGGGAAGAAACGATAGCCGCGGGCGGCTATGCCACCCGCAAGCTGGCAAGAGGTTCGCGCCTGCGCCTGATTGACCTTGAAGGTGACGCCTGCGCGTCAGTCCTGATTTTCAATGCCGAAATGCCGACCGAACGACTGAATATCGCAGACACGGTGAAGGTGCAGTGGAATGCCTATCTCGGTGCCGGCAAGTTGCTGCTGTCCGACATGGGGCGGGTGATGATGAGCATCTTGCAGGACGAGGCGGCTACGCATGATGCGTTTTGCGGCACGTCCAACGCCGCAACCAACAGTGCCAAATATGGAGAGGGCAACAATAGCAGTGCCTTTCCCAACGGCCGCGATCGTCTTTTGCTGGGGTCCGCCAAATACGGTTTGCAAAGACGTGACGTCCACCCGTGCGTCAATTTTTTCAAAGGAACGAAGATCGAGGCGGACGGGACTATCACTCCGATAGTTGGTCCCTTTGATGCCGGGCGGGAACTGGTTCTGCGCGCAGAGATGGATGTGATTGTCGTTATCGCCAATTGCCCGCACATTCTCGATCCGCGCAACGAGTGGACGGTGACCCCGCTGCGCGTCTCAGCATGGCGCGGTGCCGTGACGCCCGACGATGACAATATTCGTACTGCTACCCCAGAGGGCTTGCGTGCCTTTCAAAATGTTGAAGATTATTTCCGTCGCTAGGAAGGGATAGTGCCTCCAAAATGACAACTCCCCTAGAAACTCCCGAATTTTCCGGTACCATTGTTCATGATGAAATCGTGCCCGCCCGGGCCCCCTGGCTTCATCATCTCGCTGCCGGTGAAACCCTTCACATCGTCGATCTGGAAGGCAATCAGGCGGTCGATTTTCTGCTCTATTCATCCGCTGACGACGCCGAACGCTATAGCGCGCAGGATACCGTTGCAGCACAAGGCAATCTGTTCCTTCGCGCCGGCACTGTCCTGCGGTCGAACGAGGGGCGCGCGATGATGACTATTCTGGCCACTTCGGTCGAGTATCACGACACGATCGGCGGTGCCTGTTCCTGCGAGTCCAATACGCTGCGCTATGGCCATCACACCAAAAGCCAGCATGCCTGTGTCGAGAATTTCCTTGAGGCCAATCTGATCGAAGGGCGCGGCAAGCGCGATATTGTTTCCAATATCAACTTCTTCATGAACGTGCCGGTGGAGGAAGACGGGGCGCTGGGGATTGTCGATGGTATTTCGGCCCCGGGGCTGACGGTCGATCTGCGCGCGGAAATGGACCTTGTCGTGGTCGTGTCGAACTGCCCGCAAGTCAACAACCCTTGCAACGGTTTCAATCCCACTCCGGTGCGAATGATCGTTACCGCATGAGCGTTGAAACGGTTCTTATTGCCAACCGCGGAGCGATAGCCACCAGAATCATCCGAACGATACGGCGCATGGGGATGCGATCGGTTGCGGTCTATTCCGAGGCCGACGCCGACTCCCTGCACGTATCGCAGGCGGATCATGCCGTGTGCATCGGCCCCGCGCCGGCCACCGAGAGCTATCTCGACATTGCCGCGATTATCAAGGCTGCCCGTGAAACCGGTGCTCGCTTCATCCATCCCGGCTACGGCTTTCTGGCCGAGAATGCCGAATTTGCAGAAGCATGCGCCGCTGCCGACATTGTTTTCATCGGCCCCACGCCGGAAGATATGCGAACATTCGGTCTGAAGCACAGCGCACGGGCGCTGGCGGAAGAGCACGGTTTGCCCCTCGCGCCCGGCACCGGCCTGCTTGGCGACGAGGATGATGCCGCGCGCGCTGCGAACGAGATCGGCTATCCGGTCATTCTGAAAGCCACCGCTGGCGGCGGCGGCATTGGCATGCATATTTGCGAGGATGAGTCGGCGGTACGCAAGAACTGGGACAGCGTCGCTCGTCTCGGCGCAGGGAATTTCGGCGACGCCGGTGTGTTCCTCGAACGCTATATCGCCCGCGCTCGCCATATTGAGGTGCAGATATTCGGCGACGGGACCGGCCGGGTTATGCCGCTCGGCGAGCGGGACTGCTCGCTACAGAGACGGAACCAGAAGGTCGTCGAGGAATCACCAGCGCCGGATCTGGGCGAGGACGTGCGGCGCGAACTGATCGCCGCAGCGGTCCGCCTGGGCGCGGCTGCCCGCTATCTTTCCGCCGGTACGGTCGAATTCCTCTTCGATGCCGAGCGGCAGGAATTTTTCTTTCTGGAAATGAACACCCGGTTGCAGGTCGAACATGGCGTTACCGAAGAGGTGATGGGCATCGATCTTGTTGAATGGATGATCCGCGGGGCAGCGGGGGACTTTTCGTTTCTGGATCGTGAGCCACCGGTGTCAAAAGGCCATTCGGTGCAGGTCCGCCTATATGCCGAGGATCCTGCGCTGGATTATCGCCCGACCAGCGGCACGATTACCGCCATCGATTTTCCTGAATCTATTCGTGCCGAAACATGGTGTACGGCCGGCAGCGCGATCAGCGCCTGGTATGATCCGATGATCGCCAAGCTCATTGTTCACGCCGATACGAGAGAGGAAGCCATTGCGGCAATGCAGGCCGCGCTCGACGAAAGCCGTGTGGACGGTCTTGAGTCCAACCTCCGCTGGCTGCGTGCCGTCGTCCGCGATGATCGCTTCATTTCCGGACAGGTCGCGACCAGATTGCTGGATACTATCGTCTATAATCCGCACAGCATCCGCGTGGTTTCCGGTGGCACAGCAACCACGGTTCAGGACTGGCCGGGCCGCATTGGTCTCTGGTCGGTCGGCGTGCCACCTTCCGGCCCGATGGACGACCATTCCTTTCGTATCGGTAACCAGCGGCTTGGCAATCCGGAAGGTACGGCAGGGCTCGAGATCACGTTTACAGGTCCGACCCTCTATTTCAACGCACCCGCGCGCATCTGCATCACGGGCGCCGATTTCGGTGCCCGGCTGGACGATGAGCCAGTGGAACGGGGCGTTCCGCTCGACATCGCTGCCGGCCAGACTCTCGCGCTCGGTCGTGTCAGTGGCGGCGGCATGCGCGGTTATATATTGATCGCGGGTGGGCTAGACATTCCATCCTATCTCGGCAGTCGCAGCACGTTCGAACTGGGTCAATTCGGCGGCCATGCCGCTCGAAAGCTGGTGGCAGGCGATATGTTGCATCTGGCGGAAGCGGAGGTCAGCGCGCCCGCGCCGGTTGCCGAAATATCGGATTTCGGGAACCACTGGACTCTCCGTGTCCTATACGGTCCTCATGGTGCGCCGGACTTTTTCACCGACGACGACATCCGCGCGACCCTCGATGCCGATTGGCGTGTGCATTATAACAGCAACCGCACCGGCGTGCGTCTGGTCGGACCCAAGCCACAATGGGCAAGGGCCGATGGCGGTGAGGCGGGCTTGCACCCTTCCAATATCCACGACAATCCCTATGCCATTGGCGCGGTCGACTTTACCGGCGATATGCCGATCATCCTTGGCCCCGATGGACCCTCGCTCGGCGGATTTGTCTGTCCGTTCGTGGTGATCGCCGCGGATCAGTGGAAAATTGGCCAGTTGGCCCCGGGCGACCGCCTGCGTTTCATACCGGTCACGCTTGATGATGCCAAAGCTGCGGACCGTGCTCCGCTGGAACTTGCGGCGAATCCATCCCGCACCGGCCCGCAGCGCGAGATCGCCGATCTTTCCCCGATCCTCGCTGACACACCGGCCCAGGGGCTACGCCCCCGCACGGTGTACCGGCAGCAGGGCGACCGCAACATATTGGTCGAATATGGAGAGATTGTTCTCGATATCGAATTGCGCATCCGCGTTCATGCCCTGATGACGCTGCTCGAGGAAACGGCCTTGCCAGGCGTGATCGATATCGTGCCCGGCATCCGTTCGCTGCAACTTCATTTTGATGACGATATTCTTGACCAGAGGGGCGCGCTTGCTGCTCTCATGGAAGCCGATAATCAAATGGGCGATCTTGAGGACTTTACGGTTCCGTCACGGATCGTGCATCTGCCGCTCAGCTGGCGGGACCCGGCCACGCTCGAAACGATCGAAAAATATATGGCCGCTGTCCGCGATGACGCGCCGTGGTGCCCGGACAATATCGAGTTTATCCGGCGCATCAATGGCCAGCCTGACGCGGATGCTGTCGAGGACATTATTTTCGATGCAAGCTATCTCGTTATGGGGCTGGGCGACGTCTATCTCGGCGCGCCCGTGGCAACGCCCGTCGATCCCCGGCACCGGCTGGTCACCACCAAATATAATCCCGCCCGCACATGGACTCCGCCCAATGTCGTCGGGATAGGCGGTGCCTATATGTGCATCTACGGTATGGAAGGCCCTGGCGGCTATCAGCTGTTCGGCCGTACCATTCAGGTTTGGAATACCTATCGCCAGACCGATGCCTTTGTCGACGGCAAGCCCTGGCTGCTGCGCTTCTTCGATCAAATCCGTTTTTTCAGCGTGAGCGCCGAAGAATTGGTCGAATGGAGAAGAGATTTCCCCAATGGCCGCCGGTCGATCCGGGTCGAGGAATCGGAATTCCGTCTCGCCGACCATCGTGCCTTTCTCGCCGAAAATGCCGAATCCATCGAGATATTCGAAGCAACACGCCAGTCCGCATTTGAGGCCGAACGCGCTGAATGGCAAAAAAGCGGAGAATTCGACCGTATCACACAATTGGCAGAGGACCCGGCAATTGGCGGCCCCGTTGCGCCCGCGATCGAACTGCCCGAGGGCACTGACCTGATCGAGGCTCCTTTTGGCGGTAGCGTCTGGAAGCTCATGGTTGCGGAAGGTGACAAGGTTAAGGCTGGAGATGTTATCGCCGTGATTGAAGCCATGAAAATGGAAAGCCCGCTCGAAAGCCCGGATAATGGCACCATTGCAGCGCTCTATATAAGCGAGCGCCAGTCGCTGGAACCGGGCGCACCGATGCTGGCGCTGAGGAAGCACCAATGACCATGCTCGACCGGCAAAGCCCTGCGGCCATCGCGGCGGCTGTGAACAACGGAAAAACAAGCGCGCTTGCAGTGGCGCAGGAAACGCTCGCTCGTCTTCACGCTTATGATGCGGTGCAACCGCAAATATGGATCAGCCGAGCCGAGCCCACTGATTTGCTTGCTGCTGCCCGCAAGATCGATGCCCGTATTTCGGCTGGAGAACAGCTCCCGCTGGCTGGCGTGCCTTTTGCAGTAAAAGACAATATCGACGTCGCCGGGTTTGAGACCACGGCGGGTTGTCCGGCCTATGCCTATTCCCCGGCCGCTTCTTCGACCGTGGCTGCAAAGCTGCTCGAGGCGGGAGCCCTTTGCGTCGGGAAAACCAATCTCGATCAGTTCGCGACTGGCCTTGTTGGCACCCGTAGTCCTTATGGCATCCCACGCAATGCCTATAATCTGGCTTATGTCAGCGGCGGATCGAGTTCGGGGTCGGCCGTCGCGGTTGCGGCGGGCCTTGTCGGTTTCGCACTGGGCACCGATACAGCCGGCTCGGGACGGGTACCCGCAGCGTTCAACCATCTTGTCGGTCTTAAACCGACCAAGGGTCGCTGGAGCACAGACGGCCTCATACCTGCGTGTCGCACCATCGACTGTATCACAGTGTTTACCGACAAATTGTCGGATGCCCGGCTGGTGGATGAAGTGATTGCCGGCTTTGATTCGGAGGACCCCTATTCGAAGCCGCTAGCCGATCGGTCGATTCAACCCACACGGATCGGCGTGCCCCGCCGCGACCAGCGCGCCTGGTTCGGGGACAGCCAGTCCGAATATTTTTACGACCAGGCGATCGCCCGTTTGGGAACCGATGCGGAAATCATCGAACTCGACATATCGCCCCTCAACGAAGCGGCGAGCCTTCTTTACAATGGCCCATGGGTTGCCGAACGAACGGCGGCCATAGAGGATCTGTTGGCCAGCAATCCCGGTGCGATCCACGAAACGGTGCGCCAGATCACCGAGGCCGGTTTGAACAAAAAGGCTGTTGATGTATTCAAGGGAATGTACCGGCTAGCCGAACTCAAGCGTCAGGCGGACGGGCTATGGGCCGAGGTTGATCTGCTCGCCTTTCCCACCACCGGCACAACCTATCGCGTCGCCGAACTGCTAGTGGCGCCGATCGCCTTGAACAGCAATCTTGGCTTCTACACCAATTTTGTGAACCTGCTCGACATGGCAGCGGTCGCTGTGCCTGCCGGCACCCGTGCGAACGGAACCGGCTTCGGTATCACTTTGATCGGTCCTGCCGACAGCGACCATGGACTGCTTGACGCAGCGGACACCTATCTCGCGGAAGCAGACTTGCCTGCTCCGCCCGCACTCGATCTGGAGGGAAAAATGGAAAGCGTGAAACTGGCCGTCGTCGGGGCCCATTTGAAAGACATGCCGCTGCACTGGCAACTGACCTCGCGCGATGCGGTGTTTGTCGGTGCCTTCGAAACCGCTCCCACCTATCGTCTGTACGCGATCGCTGACAGCGTTCCGCCAAAGCCGGCACTGGTGCACAGCGAGGATGGAGCTGCCATCAAGGTCGAAGTCTATGAGCTGGATGTCGCCGCCTTCGGCAGCTTCGTGGCAGAAGTTCCCGCCCCGCTCGCAATCGGGACCGTCACCTTGGCCGATGGCAGCAGCGTCAAAGGCTTTGTCGCCGAATCGCGTGCCACAGCAGGCGCGCAGGATATCACCGATCTTGGCGGCTGGCGCGCCTTTATCGAGGCGAAATAGCACGTTGGTCATCCGTTGATCCGGAGAAAATTGGACAACGTTTGAATATGCAAATATTACGCTTGACGTATTTGATAATATCAATACCATGGCAGTCATATTAAAAAATAAGAGTCGTTCACAGGAGAGAAACTGCATACCGGGCCGGTTACACGGCGGGTAAGCAGCGATTCTGGGGCCTCGGGCCTCACCACAGGGAGGTCTCGGTATGAACGGAGTTCGGGTAGGAAACAGGATCATTGGAGCTGATGCGCCAGTCACTGTCGGATGGGAAAACATCGGCAGGGTCGAAGGCGGACCGGCCAAGCAATTCATTTTCACATATTTCCAGCCGACCGTGCTCTTTGCCGTGCTCGCTTTCTGGTATTATGCACCCAGTTCCATTGCTGTAGCATCCACGGCCATCATGATCGGGATCGCTTTCAAGCTGTTCCTGCTGGGACTCGAATGGGTCAATCCGCGTTACGATAGCTGGCGGCTCACCTGGAAGGAATTTGCCACCGACCTGTTCTATGTCGGGCTCGGTTACACATTGCTCCGCATGGTCGACAATTACATCGGCGACGGCGTCATTATTGAAGCCATTCAGGGCTCTTTTGACTGGGACAAATTCGCATGGTTCACCGGATTGCCGCTGCTGGTGCAGGCGCTTTTGATCTCGCTGATTTTCGAATTTGGTCAATATTGGATGCATCGCGGCATGCACAATTGGTATCCGCTCTGGCTGACCCATGCGCCGCATCACTACATCACCCAGCTGAACATCAACAAGGGCGCGGTCGGCAATCCAATCGAACTGTTCCTGATCGGGCTTGGCATCGGCGGTTTCTTCGATTTCATCCCGCGGGCTTTTCTGCTCGCAGGCGCTATCGGTCTGACGGTCGGTATTTACCAGCATATCAACGTTCGCTTCAATAGCCCGCGCTGGTGGCGCTTCCTGTTCAATACCACCGAGCATCACAGCGTGCACCACTCGCAAGATTATGAAGCGACGCGCAGCAACTATGGCGCCAGCTGGATCATATTCGACCGCCTCTTCGGGACCTGTGTCGACGGTGAAGCGGAACTGCTCGGCATGGAAGGCGGACGGCGCATGCCGATCAACGAGACCATGACCTTCCCGTTCACCGAAGGCTATAAGTCGATCAAGTCGCGGATCAAGGATCGAGGGCAGCCGCCGACCGCGATACCGGCCGAATAATTGGCCATTTTGTCCCTGCCTGAAACGACTTTCTTTCAGCATGGGTCATCTTTGCCACTGAGTATTGCGATGCGGCAGGCTTTCCTGTCTCCTGAAAATTGCTAGAGGAATTGTAAGTGAAATTGCCTTTCATTGACCGGATCTGGCGTGTGAAGGGCTCGTTGCCCCTCGAAACGCCAATGTCCCCGGCAAGTGCTTTCGACAAGCTTGATCCGCTGTTCCAGACAAATGGTACTAGCTACGAGATAGACGGCGATACGCTAACATTCAGGAAGCATAATCCCGCTGCTCAGGACAAGCTGGCGACCTTTACCCGCGGCACGCTGACAGTCGGCGAACGGGATGGTCGTTCGGTGCTCTCATATAATGTGACCAGCCCGGCTTTGCTCGCCTGCTTTCTGGCACCATTGCTGTTTCTGGCCCTGGGTCAGGTTAATGTCGCTATTGGTGAATATGAAAAATCCAAAGTCGAAGCAGCGGAAAAGTCCGGAAAAGATGCCGATAAATCGAAAAAGGATGACGAAGAGGCCAAGGATGTAAAGTTGCACTGGTTTGACGAAGCATTGGGTGCACCCGCACCGGAAAAACCGGACAAAAATGACAAAGAAAAAGACAAATATAAAAAATACTCGCCCAAGACCGCCTATATTTTGGCGGCGATCTTCGCGACGCTCTACATCGTAGGACGCATTCTTGAGCCATGGCTAATCAAGTCGAGGTTTCGCAAGAAATTGTCAGATATATCGTCGATTGGTGACATTAATCCAGTCGAACGACTTAGGCGGGAATGATATTTGAACTTCGGTTTCATTGGCGCGGTAACGCCAGTTGGAGGGACCTTGCTCATTGGCGGATGGCTATGGGCTGGTTGGGTATATTGCCGCGGTTAGGATTTATATTCATATCCAGAACGATGCGATTCCGCGGTTTATAAACACCGACCAGACTGATGAAACTTACGAACGAGAGTAGTCGTCGATATCCCGCAATGGGAAAATGTCTTAAAAGAAGATCTACTATGCGAGATAGCTCTCTATAGCGGCAACAATAGCTGGATCGTTAGGCGATGTGTCCGGTGCAAACCGGGCAACGACTTCGCCCTTGCGTGAGACGAGGAACTTCTCAAAATTCCACAGGACTTCGGGCGCATCCCAGATCGGTATATTTTTGCTCTTTAGACGTTCGCGCATGGCATTGCCATGGGGGCTTGCCGCTTCGGGTTGTTCAGCAGTCAATGCGGCATAGAGCGGATGGCGATCATCGCCGGCGGCGCTGATTTTCGAGAACATCGGAAAGGTGACATCATAGGTCAGCGTGCAGAATTCGGCAATTTCCTGCTCGGTGCCAGGCTCTTGAGCGAGAAAGTTGTTGGCCGGGAAACCGAGAATGACGAATCCCTTGTCCTTGTTCGCGCGATATAATGATTCAAGGCCCTCATATTGAGGGGTGAGCCCGCATTTCGAGGCAGTGTTGACGAGGAGAAGAACGGAGCCTGCATAGTCAGCAAGCGTGGTCTCTTTGCCATCGATCGTCTTTAGCGGTATGGTTTGAATGGCAGTTGTCATGCTCGGTCTTCTTTCTGATTGTGGAGGAACCGCTCAGTAACCGATGCCTTTGGCAGCCAGTCTCTCATGGAGCGCAGGGTCGACCGCCGCTTCGTGGGCTTCGCGCAGCTGGACGATCGAGGCGAGTGGAGATTCAGCGTAATGGATGGCGCGCCACCCGGCAGCCGTCTTGCGCAGCACCATAGTGATCCGGACCGGCCCGCCGAACGGTTTGGGATAGAGCCGGTTACCCGGGATATAGGTGCTCCAGTTCGCATGGAAGAAGGCGATCGCGACATCGTCGCTAGCCTGTGTGACATGAAGATCATGCCAGGTTAGTAGTCGTTCCGATTTCGAACGGTCGACTCCCCAATAGGCAAGGATCTCATCCCAGCCGTGATGCGGTTCGCATTCCTCGGCGAGATAGGTCGGATTCTCTTCGCTCTCGTCCCACAACGAACGCATGGCAGGCACATCATAGCCGTTCCACGCCTCGAAATAAGTGGCGAGAAACGCCGAAATATCGTCATGTAGTGTCGTCACGCCGTTTGTCCCTCGCCGAGCTTTGTGAGGGTCAACGGCTTGCATGGCATGCTGACCGTTTTCTGGTGCATGTAGAAAGCCTCTGCTGCGCGACCACCCTCGGCTCCAACGCCCGATTCACGAAAGCCGCCGAAGGGCGCGCGCAATTCGCGCATCATTGGTGTGTTGCACCAGACCGTGCCAGCCGAGATTTTCGCTTGCGCCTCCATGATGGTGGCGATGTTCTGCGACCAGACATAGCCGACCAGACCAAAACGAGAGCGATTGGCGATGGCATAGGCTTCTTCTGCAGTATCGAAGACCTGCACCGATGCAAAAGGCCCGAAGATTTCGTCCTGACAGAGCCGGTCTTCATTGGATTCGACCAGGGCAATGGTCGGTTCGAAATAGAAGCCCTTGTCGAATGCGGCGGGGCGTTTGCCGCCGGCCAGCAATTTGGCACCATTTTTACTCGCTTCGGGAACGAAACTCATCACATGCTCATAATGGCGTCTTGAGGCGAGCGGCCCGACTTCAGTGGAGGCATCACGCGGCGAGCCGACCCTGATTGCCTTGGCCCGCTCGACAAAAGCTTCGATAAAGCGTTTGGCGATGCTGCGCTGAACCAGAATCCGGGAACCAGCGAGGCATTGCTGGCCATTGTTGGTAAAAATGCCGATCAGCGCACCGTCTAACGCTTGTTCGAAATCGGCGTCTTCGAAAATGATATTCGCGGACTTGCCGCCGAGTTCCATGATCGTCGGTTTCAGATTTTCTCCGGCCGCGGTCATGATCCGTCGCCCGGTCTCGGTACCGCCGGTGAAGGAAATGCAGTCAATGTCGGCATGACGCACCAGCCGGTTGCCCGCCGTCGCACCATTGCCGTTGACGAGGTTCAGTACGCCTTCTGGCAGCCCGGCTGACTGAATGATTTCAACCAGTTTGGAGAGTGCCAAAGGTGCCTGTTCGGCAGGTTTAAGTACGCAGCTATTGCCAAAGGCGATGGCCGACGCGACTTTCATCGAACCTAGCGTGATTGGTGAGTTCCAAGGGGAAATAAGCGCAGCTACGCCTACCGGCTCGCGCCGGACAAAGGTCAGATAGTTCGGATCCTGTTCGTAGAGCTCAGCCGTCATTTGGCCGATATAGTCTGCGAAGAACCGAAAATTATCGGCGGAACGACCGACCTGTCGACCGCGAACCTGACTATAGGGGATGCCCGTGTTCGCACATTCGAGATCGGCGATTTCATCAGCGGCCGCATCGATTGCATCGGCGCAGTTGCGCAATATCTTCTGGCGCTCCGCGACACTCATATTCCGCCATTTGCCGCGTTCAAACGCTGCGCGCGCAGATGTTACAGCGCGGTCGACCAGTGCATCCTCGGCATCAGGGATTCCAGCGATGACCTCTTCGGTCGCGGGATCGATAACGGAGATTGGCGCGCCGGTTCCGGCGATGGCTTCTCCGTCGATAATGGCAGTGGGTGCGGTTATCATCGGGCAGGGTTTCCTTTTTTTGGTTCGCGGGCTTCGGCAAGGCGTTCGCTCCATTCGGAGATTTTTGGCACCGGCACATCGACAAGGTCACATAAGCGGTTGGCGAGGCAAAGATTGGAGGAAAATATGGCCGGGCCGTTGCTGCCGATGTCGTTGATCAGGGCCAATGAGGGCATCCCGGTGCCGCTTAACAGCACGGCATCGACGTCGAGCCCGGACATCGCCTCGGCGGCTGGTCGCGCGTCTTCACTGCCCAGCCCATAGATGCTGCGAGTATCGCCGCTGCCTGTATCGATCCGGCGAACCTCGACGAGATCGAAACCAGCGCCGCTCCAATAGGCGCTAGCCGCTTCGGACAAGGCGGGCGGATAAGGGGAAGCGAGAGCGATACGCTTTATACTCAGTTTTGCGAACTGCCAGCGGATCGCGGCGGTTGCAGTGACTACGGGATAGCCGAGCCGCTCCTGGATCCGCTCGACGATGCGTGTTTCTGCATCCGTATCGATCATGTAGGATGAGCCGGTGCAGCCAAAGCCATAGGCATCCGGGCGCAGCGTATCAAAATCCTCGACGCTCACGTCCAGTCGTTCGATATAGTCGCGCAGCCGCTGCATTGGATCGTTCGAAGCACTGGTTAGGCGATTGACGACAAGGGCGCAGGCGGGAGGCAATATAATCCTCATTTCCGCCTCGACCGTGGGATTGGCCTGGGGCGTGCCGATGCCGATCATCGCGTCCCGGCCATAATCGTAACGCCGCCCGGTCATGCGATTTCTGCTGCCTTGCGTAAGCCAGCGATCATCGAACTGCGCAGCAGGTGCTCGCGCGCGGCATCCGGATCGGCGACCGTGCGTTGCAATGCCTGGAGCGATTCGAGTCGTTTGGCCGGATCGCGTTCCTGCATGCGCGCGCGGTTGCGATCAGCTTGGGTGAGGATTTCCTGTTCCGCGATGGGCCGCCGTCGGCGCGTATAGCGATCAAGCCGGTCCAAGGCCGCCCCGTTCAGTATCTCTTCAAGCGTATTAACCAGTTCAAAAGCATCGTGAATGCCGCCATTCATGCCCATCCCTCCAGATGGCGAATTCAGGTGGGCAGCATCACCGGCGAGTAGTACTCGACCGGACCGATAATCGTCCACGATCCGCATATGGATGCGATAGGGACGGATTTGATCGACCTTGTGGCCGCCGTCGACCTTCACGATCTCCTGCAGCTTGCGTTCGATGCTTGCCGGTTCCAGTGCATCTTCGATACTTTCTTCACCATCTGGGTACAGGCTGCAGCGCCACAGGTCCGGCAGGCGAAGCAGGCTGAACGTACCGCCCTCCTTCCAGACATAGTTGACGTTGGAAAGCCCTTCGAGATGTTCGTCGAAGGGAAAGCGCGTCGTCGCAAGTATAGTCGTTTCGGGATAGGTTTTGCCCTTGAACGGAAAGCCAAGCGCCGAGCGAACCACACTGCGTGCGCCGTCCGCGGCGATCAGGAAGTCGGCTTCATCGGTTGTTGCCTCGTTTTTGGAATCGCGCAGCGCGACGCGGACGCTGTGATCGTCCTGCTCTACGCCTTCCACTTTGACGCCCATGCGGATATCTGCGCCCTCGGCGATCAACTTGTCCAGCATGATCCGGCAAAGCTTCGATTGTTCGCACTGGAGCCGATAGGGATGGTTCGTTGCATCGCTGATTACGCCTAGATCGAATACCGCGCGTTCGCCGCTTGGATGCATGCGGATCTGCCAGGTTGGACTAACCAGTCCTTGCGCAATCAGCGGCGCAGCGACCCCGAGTGTTTCGAGCATGTCGAGCGTGGGCGGGTGAAAGGTCGATGCGCGCAGATCATCGGGCAATTCCGGCTCTGCTTCGTAAAGGGTAAACGGGATTTTTCGTTTCTGCAGCAGCATGGCTGCTGTAAGACCTACGGGTCCCGCACCTACGATTATAATGGGTTTTACCTGTTTCATCTTGTTCAAACTCTTGCAATCTGATTTGTCTTAGATATAAGACTATTCAGCAGCTGTAATTACAAGCCGCGAAAATCGCAAGGAAGATTTGGCATTCACGAAATACGGCATCCCGGGGATCGATAGGAAGATTGATGGTCAGTACAGTAGACGCGCTGTTCAAGCATAAAAACTCGGCCATTCCGGACATTGAGGCGCTGTCTGAGTCGAATCTCGAGGAACGGGGCCGACAACGCTTTTGTAGTGCGCTTCGCCGTTTCGCTATCCAGGAAATGCCCGAAATGGTCCGCAAGGATTTTGACGAGCGTGTCGCACCGGCACACAAAGCCGAGGGTGAGTTGATCGGGGATGCGGTGGCGATTGAAAAGGTGATGAAGGACGAAGCCTCCTATCGTTTCTATAGTACGCTTCGTTATAATGCGCAGGAAATGTGTTTTCAGTCTGTTCAAGAGCCGATCGAGCGCGCGCTACCCGGAATGATCAATGTGGCTAAGGCTGCGATACAACGCAATCCGGCCGGGGGCTCGCTGAAGCTCGATCCATCACTGGCCATTCCCGATTATGTATCCCGGCTTGATGTCCATCTGACACCGGGTTGCTTTCACAGTGAGTGGGTAGAGGATGATGTGGCCCAGGGGGCCGTTGTTTCCCTCGGCGCACGTGTCTTTTCTGCCAGTATGAGTCATCGCAGCTGGGGCGGCGTCGCGAAGGTGATCAGCCGCTGGCTAAAGCACGAACGTCCTGATTTCGCGCCAGTTCGCATCCTTGATATCGGGACCTCGTCGGCCAAGAATCTTGTGCCCTATGTCGAAGCCTTTCCCGGCACGGAAGCGCATGGCGTTGATGTCGCTGCACCGCTTTTGCGCTACGGCCATGCTATTGCGGAACATGAAGGTATCGCTCTACACCTCAGCCAGCAAAATGCCGAGGCGCTCGATTTTCCGGACGGGCATTTTGATCTGATCGTTTCAAGCTTTTTCTTTCACGAAATCACGGTTGAAGCGACACGTAAAGTTCTGAAGGAATGCCGCCGCCTGCTCCGGCCAGGGGGTGTCATGGTCCATCAGGAGTTGCCCGCAACCTGCCTTGTCGATGCCTGGGAAGATTTCTTCTGGAACTGGGATACCGAGCATAATAACGAGCCAAATTACACCGATTTCCGTGCGCAGGATCCTGCTGTCCTGCTGGAAGAGGCGGGTTTTGGCGCGGCCGAAAATTTTGCCCAGCTCCTGCCTGATCTTGGTACCTATCCCGACCGGGCAGAGGCGTTCGGCTGGGATGAGCCCGGTCGCCCGCGCCATGGCAAGGGTGCCTGGTATGTCTTCGGCAGCAGTCTTCCGTCCTAGGGCGATATACGAAATCTCAATGAAACGCGCGTGAGCGCCCTTGGTAAGGAATGCTTTGTGAAAATTGATCGAAACAGTGGCTGGTATCGCTGGTATGTAGTGGTGCTGCTCCTCCTCGTTTTCATCCTTTCCTATTTCGACCGGTTCATTCTCTCGCTAGTGGTCGAGCCGATCAAGGAAATGATGGGTCTGAGCGATTTCCAGATTGGCCTTCTGCTTGGCCCGGCCTTTTCCATATTTCATGTCGCGGTCGCGATACCTTTGGGGTTGCTCGCTGACCGATGGAGCCGCAAATGGTTGCTGATATTGGGTCTCGTGATCTGGTGCACGATGACAACGATGAGCGGTTTCGCGATGTCATTCCTGCCGCTGCTGATTTTCAGGCTCGGTCTGGGCCTTGGTGAAGCGGTGGTCAGTCCCTGTTCGGTGTCGATCATCAGCGACTATTTCAAACGCGACGAACGCGCGCGTGCGATCAGCCTTTACATGGCCGGGCCCTATCTCGGGGCCGGTATGGCATTCCTCGCCGGCGGGGTTTTGGTATCGGCGCTGCACGACGTTGGCGATGTTGAGTTGTTCGGGCATATGTTCGCACCATGGCAGATGACTTTCCTCATGGTCGGCGCGCCGGGAATTTTGTTCGCGCTACTGTTGATGACAATCAAGGAGCCTCCCAAGACCGACACGATCGCAGCCAACGCGGAAGGCGGTTCGAAGATCAGCGCGGTGCGCTACATGCTTGATCGGTGGAAGGGTTTTGGCGTCTTGTTTGCCGGTGCGACATGTAATTTTGCGATGGCGACGCTGACCTTCTGGAATGTGCCTTTATTCTCGCGGGTATATGGCTGGGACGTGATGACAACCGGTGCAGTCACCGGCCTATTTTACTTCACAGCCGGCCCCCTTGGGACCGCGCTTGCGTTATGGGCGAGCAAGCGGCTTGGCCGAGATGGTGATATGGGCGGGATGTACACGCTGATTCTCGGCCTCTGCATCACCGTCCCGATGAGTGCGCTTTATCCAGTCATGCCGACTGCGCAATTGGCTGTTGTGGCCATGTTTATCGCATTCATCGGCAAATCTGCCGCAACTGCGGGCGGCCCCGCCGCGTTGCAGATGATTACACCGGGGGAGATGCGGAGCCGTTCGGTTGCTATCTTCAACACTGTGATCACGTTGGTCGGCCCGCTGATCGGGCCGCCGCTGATCGGCGCCGCAACCGACTGGTCCGGCGATCCTAGGTCGATCGGAGTCGTGCTTTGCGGCTTTGTCCTATTCGTGGGAATACCGACGATTCTGGTGATGATTTTCGGGCTCAAACATTACCGTATACTCGCCAAGGAAATGACGGTCTTGACGACCGCGATGGACGAAAAGGAGACGGCCGCTGCGGCGCTCGGGCCCAAGGGGGCTGTCGCCTGATTAATTGATTTACCATTAGCACAAATAGCCACCGATATATGGGCGGCGTGCGGAAGGCGTGGGGATGCTCGACGATCGAACTGGTGCAAAACACGTCTCGCGCGGCAGAGCAAGCGCTGGTGCGGCTGGGTGTTCGCACTGGGATTTGATTGTCGTGGGCGGCGGATCCGCTGGCCTGCCAGCAGCGATATTCGCGGCGCGGCGGGGGGCATCGGTTCTGGTACTAGATAGTGCCGATCAACTGGGCGGCTCTCTTTGGGTTGCAACGGGACAGATGAGTGCCGCCGGGACGCAGATTCAGCAGGAGCGGGGAATATCCGATACGCCCGATCTTCATTATGAGGATGTGATGCGGATTAGCCGGGGCACGGCCAATCCCGCCATTGTTCGCCTCGCAGTCGACAATGCCGCTGCGACGTTCGACTGGCTGATGGAAGAAGGCTTCGCACCGCTGCCCGAACATCCGGCAAAGGGTCTCGGTCATGAACCCTATCGCGAGGCCCGCTATTATTGGGGTGAAGAAGGGGGCCTCAGCATAAAGAATGTCCTTGTGCCGATCGTTGAGGAGTTGGTCCGCCAAGATGCGATCTCACTCAGACTTGGCTATGTTGCGACGCGGCTAATCACCGACCCCGAGGGAGCCGTATCCGGAGTTGCGGCAACCGGACCTGATGGCGTTGAACAGGTCTATGAGGCGGGCGCGGTAGCCCTTACTTGCGGCGGCTATGCCGGCAATCCTGAAATGTTCGAGGCGCTCAACGGCTATCCGCAGTATAATGCGGCTCCGTGGCTCTTGTCTCGCGGCGACGGGATGAAGCTGGGCGAAGCAGCTGGCGGTTATGCCCGGGGGCATGAAAATATCTTCGTCAACTTCGGTACATTGTTCGATACCGAAGAATTCCCTGCCAGAATGACTGCGCGGATCGAGCACTTTCCTGAGCGACGCCAGCCTTGGGAAATATATGTTAACGCCTTTGGCAATCGCTTCGTCCGTGAAGATATTGAAAGCGTCGACGCGCGTGAAATGGCCCTGTTTGGGCAGCCTGACTATAGATACTGGATCGTCTTTGACGAACGCATCTTCCGAGAAGCGCCGCCAATGATCAACGACTGGACGCATGACAAGATGCGCGAGGCCTTCGACAAAGCCGGGCCGGCCTTCCTGTCGGGCGAAACACTCGGTGAACTCGCGAATAAAGCCGGTATCGATGCCGCGGGTCTTGCCGCCAGCGTTTCGGGCTACAATTACGGCGTTCTCACCGGCAACGACTTTTTTGGGCGCGTCCACAAGCCCTTGCCGATCATCGAGCCGCCCTTTCGGGCGATCCGGATGCAGGCGAGTGCGATCTCAAGCGCAGTCGGTCTGTCTGTCGACGATGCTCTGCGCGTGATCCGTCCCGATGGTAGCGCGATCCCAAATCTATATGCGGCCGGCGAGATACTCGGATCCAGTCAGACCATGGGTAAGGCCGCATGCGGCGGCATGATGGTGACACCCGCGATGACATTTGGCCGGTTGCTCGGTCAATCGCTGATTCCCTTATCCAAGAAATAGGTGACGCAATGACCCTTCCCATCATGACCGCCTTGCCGCGCGAACGCCGCGGCTATGTCGATGGACCCGACGGACAGCTCCATTATCGCAGTTTCGGCGAGGGCGTGCCGGTTTTGCTCGTCCATCAGGCGCCCTGGTCATCGCTCCAGTTCCGGCATGTGTTGCCAATCATTGCTCAGGCCGGTTTTCACGCGATCGCAATTGATCTGCCGGCGCACGGCATGTCGGATCCGCCCAAGCAACCGGGCATCGAATGCTATGCCGAGAATCTGGCTGCGCTGCTGAAGGCGCTTGGCGTCGGGCCGGCGATCGTCCTCGGCCATCGCGGCGGCGGTCTTGCTGCGGGCAGGTTGGCTGCTGAGCATCCAGAACTGGTCAAAGCGTTGATTTTGGACAATGCGCCATTCTATACCAAGGAAGAGAGAGCATCGCGGATCGGGAAATTTCCCGATAGTCAGGAGATTTCGCCCGACGGTAGCCACATCACCGATCGCTGGGCTTGGGTTCGGGAGAAGGGTGACCCTGACTGGAGCGACGAGACTATCCATATCTCGGTACTTACCTATTTCCTCCATGGTCCCTGGAAGGAACATGGCCACAGCGTGATCCCGCTCTACGATTTTCGGGCAGACGTGCCGCGAATCTCCTGTCCGACGCTCGTTATCGCGAGCCGGACGGATCCGATCTATCCTTGGGGAAAGCAGATTGTTAAGGTGCGACCGGACTGGGCTTATGCAGAATTGCCTGGCGGCCCGGGCATGGTGCTTGACCGGGCCGCAGAATGGAGCGCGGTTATGTTACCGTATCTAAGACAATTTTCGGTTTCTGAATCAGCTGATTGAATCTGATCGGCCGTATATACCCTGATTTTGTGCAATCAAATTAGCATTAACATAATGATAAAAAGAGATATTTTGAGTGAATCTTGCTCAAAAACAAAAACTATTGGACTATAGATAATATTGATATATAAATAGGACAAATGAGTTTCAGGTCGAACCCGATGAGCGACATTCACAGGGTTTGAACTAGAAAGATCTGTACACCAGGGAAGGCTATAATGATGAATTACAAAACTACGGGGCGCGCCCTTCTGATCAGCGCGACACTTCTTTCGTCAACATCGGTATTGGCACAAGTCGCCGAAACCGATGATGCAGAGGCGTCCAATGCGCCGCAAGAGATCATCGTCACCGCGCAGCGTCGCGAGGAATCATTGCAAGAAGTGCCTTTGGCCGTGTCTGCCTTCGGTGCGCAGGAACTGGAAGCCAGGCAGGTCACTGATACGCTGGATCTCGTCAACTATGTTCCCAATCTTATCGGCCATCACAATACGGCAGTCGGCACTGCCAACGCTTATTCGATGCGCGGCCTCGCCAACTCGGAGTCGATCTCGACCTTTGACCCACCCGTCGGCACCTATATCGACGACATTTACGTCTCGCGTCAGGGCGCCAACAATTTCTCGCTGTTCGACGTCGAGCGCGTCGAAGTATTGCGCGGACCACAGGGCACGCTCTTTGGTCGCAATACCACGGGCGGTGCGATCAACGTCATAATGGCACGTCCACAGGAAGAATTCGGCGGCTTTGCCGAGGTCGGTTACGGCCGCTTCAACCGCGTTCAGCTGCGCGCTTCGGTCGATGTGCCGCTGATCGAGGATCAGCTACTCACCAAACTTTCCGGATATTATATCGAATCCGATGGCTATGTGAATAATCTGAGCACCGGGGACAAGTTGAACGGGGAAGAGAATTGGGGGCTTCGCGGAGCTGTTCAGGCGCGCCTTTCCGACACCGTCAAATGGGACGTTTCGGCCGATTATATTCATAATTCAAACGCCAACCTCCCGCATTTCTACGATCCGACGACCGATCAGCGCATTACATACACACAAATCAGTGCCGAAACCCCGCTCGGCAGCGATCTGGTTTCCTCGCGGCTCGCTGACAACACTGCCGGCAATCTCGCCGAAAGCTATTCCGTCAGCTCTAATCTCGAGGTTGAAGTGGGCGGCAATGCCACGCTCAATGTCATTACCGGCTATCGTCATCTTTATCAGGAATTCCTGACGGAGAGTCTCGCCGGCGCAACCGGCGTTGTCATTGATGGCGTGAACCTCGTGTCGGCTTCGCCCGGCGCCGGTATTCCGCTGGCAAGCGACAGCTGGCACAGTCAGTTCAGCCAGGAAATCAAATTCAGCGGTGAAGCCTTTGACGGCCTTCTCGACTATGTCGCCGGCGTCTATTACATTAACGAAACCAACGAAACCGACTTCGCGAACCTGCTGATTCTGTCCAGCGGAACGGCTTTCCTGAATGGTGACCGGGTCATGTCCAATGATACGGAAGCCTATGCCGGCTATATCCAGGGCGACTTTCATCTGACGCCCGAGCTGACGTTTACGGCCGGCGTGCGTTACACGGATGAACAGAAAACCATTGCCTATTCACCCAATGTGAACTCGTTACCACTGACCTCTTCGGCGGTTCCTTTCGACACGCAAGATCTGATTGATCTCGGCATACCGGTCGAGCAGCGCTCCAAGGTCTGGACGCCACGCTTCGCGTTGCAGTACCAAGCAGCCGATGATGTCATGCTGTTCGCGTCGGCAACACGCGGCTTTAAATCCGGGGGCTGGAACGCCCGGGCCTATTCGCCTGACAATGCAGTGGCCTTCACACCCGAAACGATCTGGTCGTTCGAAGGCGGTGTCCGTTCGCAATGGTTCGATCGTCGTCTTACGGTAAACCTGACTGGTTTCTACTTTACCGATTATGATCAGCAGCTTCCGGGCGGCGGCCTCAATCCGTTGACGGGTTCGATAACCTATCTGACGCGCAATGTTGCGGACATGGAAAACTATGGACTTGAAGTCGAGCTTTCGACGACGCCGATTGACGGACTGAACGTCTTCTGGTCGTTTGGTTTGCAGGACGCGAGCTTCAAGAATGTCAATGATATCACACGTGCACAGCAGGCGAACTGTGTGGCCGGTGACGTGACTGCATGTAACGTCAGCATCATCACACCCGATGGGCAGATCGCGGAACCGACACGCGCTCCGTCCTTCACTTCAACGGTAGGTGCTAGCTACAATTGGGACCTGGGCAATGGACTGTCAATTCAGCCTGCTGTAAACTGGAATTACATCAGTTCAACTTGGGTTTCGACTTCGAACGATCCGCGGGGCTATCAACCCGGCCACAGCGTCGTCAACGGCGGGATTACATTGCGCTCGGACGAGGGCTGGTCGCTCGGTCTCGAATGCAACAACTGCTTTGACGATCTCTACATGACCTCCTTCCTGATCTACCCCTATCTCAGTGAACCGGGTCGTTGGATGGCGCGTTTGCGTTACGACTTCTAATAATTTGGTGTATTGGAGAATGGGCGGCGTTGATGCCGCCCATTTTCTATTTTCCCGGATAAGGATTCCATGGCAGACAATAGCGCCGACAAAACGACAAAAGACGTAAAGCTGCCCCGTTCGAGCAAAGGCGCCCGATCGCGCTTTTTTGACGATCCCGCGATCGATCAGATGATGACCTTCCTGCTTGAGCTGATGGCTGAGACGAACGCGCTTCGTGAACGTACAGACACGATCGAAAGACTACTCGATGAACAGGGAACGATCAGCCGGGATGAGATCGAGGCCTATCGCCCCGACGCAGAAGGCGAGGCCGAACGTTCAGCCTGGAGCCAGGCGTTCATCAAGCGGGTGATGCGGTTTCACGAACCCGATTGAGCGTGACTGCATACCCACATCTTTTCTCGCCGCTGAAGGTTGGAACCCGGGAACTTCGTAACCGGATTGTACATGCCTCCACGTCGACCCATTTTGCCAAAGATGGTCGCGTCACGGACCGGTTAATCGCCTATTTTGCGAACCGCGCCAGAGGCGGCGCAGCGATGCTGATCAGCGAACCGATGGCCATGTTGAGCTGGCAGACGCTCCCCACTCGCCCGCAGATTCTGTCAGGCCTGAACGCTGATATGTTGCCGCGCTGGGCGGAAGCAGTGGCGCGCGAAGGCAGTTTGATGCTCGGCCAGATCCAGGACAATGGACGTGGTTTTCGCGCCGGACATCGCAACCTTTCCGCACGGGGCGCTTCGGCACTGCCCGACGATCTGAGCTGGACGGTGCCGCAGGTGCTGGAGGCCGGTGACGTTCACCAGATGATTGATGAATTCGTTACTTCGTGCGGGATGCTGGCCGATGCCGGATTCGCCGGCGTGGAGATATCGGCCGGACATGGTCATATCTTCCACCAGTTCCTGTCTGCACGCTCCAATCGCCGCGAGGATGAATTTGGTGGTGATCTGGACGGTCGGGCGCGGCTGCTTGTGCTGCTAATGCAGGGTATACGCAGCCGTTGCGGGGCCGATTTCCTGATCGGTGCCAAATTGCCGGCAGAAGATTTTTCCGAGGGTGGTATCGGGCTCGATGAGGCCGAGGCCGTGACCGCGCTGCTTCACCAAAAGGGCGAGATGGACTATCTCACATATTGCTGGGGTAGCCATTCGGATTCACTCTATACCCATCTTCCCGACAATCATGGGCCTCGGACCCCCTATGTAGACACCATAAATCGGTTGGGCCGCTCAGCTGCGCCGCGTCTTCCGATTGGTGCGCTCGGCCTGATCACTGATCCCAATGAAGGCGAGCGGATAATTCGTGACGGACTCGCTGATCTTGTCATGCTCGCCCGCCCGCTGATTACTGATCCAGCCTGGCCGGTCAAGGCGGAGCAGGGGCGCGAGGCGGAGATCCGCTATTGCGTCTCGTGCAATACCTGCTGGCACATGATCACTTCGGGCCGCGGGCTGCTCTGCGATAACAATCCGCGGGTGGGCGAGAGTGACGAGGCCGACTGGACCCCTCCGATCGCGCAGAATCCAAAGCGCGTGGCAGTGATCGGCGCGGGCGTGGCTGGCATGGAGGCGGGTTGGGTCGCCGCTGCGCGCGGCCATACGGTTTGTATCTTTGGGGCCTCGGAACAACCCGGCGGCAAAACCAAGCTCCACGCGGCTTTGCCCGGCGGGGAGGGACTCAGTAGCATTTACGACTACCAGCAACTGGCTGCACGCCGTCACGGCGCAGAAATGCGATTGGGTTATCGCGCGACGATCGAGGGTATACTCGCCTTTGACCCGGAGATTGCAATTTTGGCGACAGGTTCGACTCCCGCCTGGCCTGCCTGCCTGCCTGAGCAATGGCGCGAAGAGGATATCGTGCCCGATTTGCGAGAAGCCGCGGCGCTGTTCCTTGATCACAAGGCGCACAATTCCGGCACTGCTGTCCTTTATGATGAGGATGGCAGCGCCTTCGTCTATGACGCGGCTGAACTGCTTATCGAGCGTTTTGACAGGGTCGTGATCCTTACGCCGCGCGAAAGGCTGGCTGGAGACGAGGCGCTGGTCGTCCGGCAGGGCGTTTATCAGCGGCTCTATAGCAAGGGCGCACATATTCTGACTTCGGTTCGCCCGCTGGCGACGTCGCGGCTCGAAGAGGGCGAGGTCGCGTATGAGAATGTTTTCAGCGGCGAAGAAGGTGTGATCCCGGATGTCGCCTTTCTCACCTATGCCACCGCCCGGACGCCTGATGATGCACTGGCTACGCCGCTCCGGGAAGCCGGTATAACCGTTCACAATATCGGTGACGCCAAAGCACCGCGTATTGCGCTGAGTGCAACGAGCGAAGGTTATCGACTCGCTATGGAAATTTGAAAAAAGGAATTGGGCATGTATCCAGATCTTGAAGGAAAAGTCGCCGTTGTAACGGGTTCTGGTCGCCACAAGGGCCTGGGTGAGGCCATCGCCCGCAAGCTCGCCAGTGACGGGGTCAAACTGGTCATTCACGATCTGGGTGCGGCCAATGGTGACCTAGCCCCGGAACATGGCGTCGGTGCATCGGACGAGATGGCGGAGGTTGCCGAGGGGATTCGCGCGATCAATCCGGATGTCACCGCGTTTCAGGCAGATATGCGGGAAGAGGCGCAGGTCGAAGCGCTCATCGCCCATGCAGTCAAAACTTATGGCAAGCTGGATATTCTGGTGAACAATGCGGGGGTTGGTTATCTTTTCGGCCCGCTTGTCGATGCAACGCAGGACATGTGGGACACCGTAATAAACGTGAACCTGCGTGGCGGGTTTTTCGCCATGAAACACGCTATTCGACAGATGCAGACTCAGGAGATCGAGCCGGGCTGGGGCCGGGGGCGGGTGGTTTCGGTAGGAAGCCGCGGGTCGAAATCGGGTTCGGCGCTGACCTCCTCCTATATTGCTTCCAAGCACGGGCTTGTCGGTCTCACGCGGTCGGCCGCTATCGAATATGGCGGAGAGCAGATCACCGTGAATGCGGTCTGCCCCAATCATGTTACGACCGGCCTTGGCTCCTGGCAGAATGAATATATGGCTGAAAAGCGCGGGCAAAGCGTCGAGGATTATCTCGCCTCAATGCGGGACCGGATTCCGCTTGGCCGGGTCGGCGAGGTTGAAGATACGGCCAATGCCTGTGCATTTTTATGCTCGGGGCAAGCCCGCTATATCACCGGCGAGGCGATGAACGTGTCGGGCGGCGAGGAAATGCACTGAGCAGGTTCGCTCGGCACAAAGGCTGGCCCGGGCCGCTTCGCCACTCCCTGTTCCGCGCAATGTGGGCAACCACCGTTGTCTCTCAACTGGGTGGCTTTATCCAGATCGTCGCGACCAGCTGGACCATGGCTGCGCTCAGCGCATCAGCGGCGATGGTCGCGCTGGTTCAGACAGCGGCAAATCTGCCGGTGATGCTCTTCGCGGTCGCGGCCGGGGCGCTGGCCGACATGTTCGACCGTCGACATGTCATGCTGGCGGCCCAATTGTTGATGCTCGTCCTGTCGCTCGGGCTCGCTTTATGCGCTTTTCTCGATATGCTGACGCCCGCGCTGCTGCTGGGTTTCACGTTCCTGATCGGCTGCGGCACCGCGCTGCATGCCCCTGCGTGGCAGGCCTCGGTCGGCGAACTTGTGCCCCGCGATCAGATCCCCTCGGCGGTAGCGACTAATGTCTTCGGCAACAATATCGCGCGCAGCATCGGGCCGGTCGTCGGTGGCGGGATAGTCGCGACTGCGGGCGCCAGCGTCGCGTTCATGATCAACGCCTGTTCCTATATCGGAGTGATCGGCGTTCTAGCGCGCTGGAAAGGCTTCGATGCCGTATCAGCACCGCGAGCCAATTTCCTCCGCATATTGAGCGGCGGGTTCGGCTACGCATTCTCCCAGGCGCCGGTACGCAATCTCGTTTTGCGCACGCTGGCATTCGGGTTCGGCGCTTCTGCAATCTGGGCCTTCATGCCACTGGTCGCGATACGGCTGGGCGGTGGTGCGCAGCTGCTGGGACTGCTGTTTGCCTGTTTCGGGGGCGGCGCGATGGTCGGCGCAATCGCGAGCATACCCATCCGAAACCGTTATGGCGCAGGTGCTTTGATTGCGGTTGCCGTGATGGCCGTTGCGGTGTCGCTGGTGCTGCTGGGTTTCAGCCGTTCGATACCGATTGCCATTCTCGCACATCTGTTGGCGGGTGCAGGCTGGGTGACGACCCTCTCGATGTTCAACGTCTCGGTACAACTTGCGATCGCCCGCAGCCATGTCGGTCGCGTGCTCGCCATCTATCAGACGACGGCGTTCGGCGGCGTTGCGCTGGGCAGTGCGATCTGGGGCGTCATGGCCGATTATACGGGCATGCCGGCGGCGCTGATCGCCGCTGGCACGTTCCTCGGGGTGAGTGGGTTGGTCGGCGCGCTGTTCGCGCTTCCAGTTCCTGCTGCTGAATAGGACAATTAATCCAGGTGCAAAGCACCGATTCCAGCCTGACCGGTTTTTTCGTCCTGCTCGGGCGTTCCACCGGAGACACCGATGGCACCGATGCAACGCCCTTCAGCCATGATCGGCAATCCGCCGGTCATAGGCAGATAGTCGGTCAGACGGAGGAGGGCCGGGTCGGCGGCAACGCGATCGGCCAGAGCCCGGCTCGGTGCGCGCAACAGCGCAGAAGTTCGAGCTTTCTCGCTCGCGACTTTCGCCGTCAACAGACCGGCTCCGTCCATCCGTTCGAGGCAGAGGGGATAGCCGCCGTCGTCGACGACGGCGACGGACATTGTCAGCCCGTTTGTGCTTGCAGCTCGAAGCGCCGCATCAAGGGCAGAACGGGCGAGAGCGGCATTCAGTGTCGGTTTATGCGATAACATGTGGGTTTCCTTTTAGGTGTAATGGTGGCAAAGATTTGAAACGGAATCGCTAACATGCGATCTTTAGAGCCAGCCGCTCGTCTTGAAAGGGGAGAACAGAACAAGTGACCGAAAAGAGCGGCGGCAAAGCAGGCGTGGATCGTGGGCAAGCGGTGCCATTGTACCACCAGATATTCCTGCAGTTGCGGGAAGAGATTACGAGCGGCGAGCGGGCCTTCGGATCGCGGCTGCCCACCGAGCAGGAACTGACCAAAGAATATAAGGTGTCGCGCATTACCGCGCGCCGCGCTCTCGAAGAGCTGGCTGACCATCAACTTGTCGAACGCAAGCGACGGGTCGGCACACATGTTATTTTTCGGTCGCCGGCGCGACCGATCCACGGCAATATCGAGCAGGCGCTCGAATCTCTGCGCAATTTTGGCCGCGCCACGCAGGTCAAACTGCTTGAGGTGGATATGGTCTCTGCGCGACCACCGATTGACGAAGCGCTTGATTTGCCAACCGGCACGGAACTTCTGCGCGTGGTTCGCACCCGCTGGCTCGACGACGAGCCGCTTGGCCATTTTGTAAGCTATATCCCGTCCGATCTCGGCAAGGAAATGACTCGTGCCAATCTCAAAACGACGCCGATGCTGACGTTGCTCGAGCAGGCGGGTGCGCAGATTGGCGCGGCCCATCAGACGATCTCGGCAACGCTTGCGGATGCCGCTGTTTCGGCCAGCCTGCAGGTGGATATTGGATCCCCGATCCTGAGAGTCAGCCGGACCGTTTTTGACGTGAATGAACGACCGGTGCAGCACATCCTCGCCCAGTTCCGTCCCGATCGCTATCAGATTCGCCTCGATCTGAATTCTCCCCGTATTCTGGAACCGCAGATTATCTGACGGTCTTTCCGGTTTCTTGGATTATTGATATAGAAATATAACAATTAAATCGCTACGATGCCAGCATCATAGTGGGGAATCTGGATAATGAACGACTGGACCAGTGATACGGAACCGCAGCTGCTGAGGATTTCTGGCACGACTGCGACCGTTCCAGACATCGCCGCCGCCGAATCCTGTTATAGCGAACTGCTTGGATACCGGGTGTTGGAAAGAGGCCGGATCGATCAGACCCTCGCCCAGCGCTGGGGTGCGCCGGCGGTGGCCGGTGCCGCCTTCTGTACCTTGCATCCTGAAAATGAAGACGATGTCTTTATCAGACTTATCGAAGCACCAGCCCTGCCGGACTATTCACCGCTGACCAGCTTTGGCTGGACGGCATTCGAAATCATTGTGGATAATGTCTATGAGTTGGCGGATCGGCTGGAGGCTTCGCCCTTTCGACATCTCGCAGGGCCGAGTCCGCTCCAGTTTATGCCGTCGATCGTCGCCATGCAGGTCGAGGGTCCGGGTGGTGAATGCCTCTATTTTACAATGGAGAGTGGCGACCGGAAAACATCCATCCTGCCGGGGCCTTCGGGCTTTGTCGGTCGGCCATTTATCGTCGTAGCGGCAGGATCCGATTTTGACCCGATGCTTCGCTGGTATGTGGATCATTTCAGTTTACGGGAAAGACCGGTGCGCAAGAGCAAGGTAGGAGTGCTTCAGCATGCCCAGAATCTTCCTGCTGATCACGCCTTTTCGCTCAGCGCAATCGGGATGGCACAACACGGGAACCTGATCGAGCTCGACGAATATCCGACAGGTGGTGATTATATCGCCGGAGTTCGGCCCCGGGTCGAAGGGTATTTGCCACCCGGCAATGCAATTGTCAGTTTCGAGGTTGCCAGCCTTTCTCCCTTTGTCGACCTTGCGCATGGACCCGAGGCGATCTCGGCAGGAGCCTGTTACGGCGGCCGGCGCTCGCTTGTTCTGACCGGGCCGGCCGGCGAATTAATTGAGTTGATCGAATCGCGTTGATTTGTGATATAGATAGAACAATATAGCCGAGATATGGAATCTGGCTTTCGCGCGAAACAAGGAGTTTGAGATGAAGGTTCGTGACGTTCAACATGCCGTTCTTCCCCGCACGACTGCCGAGGAGGGCAGTAGGCAGAACGCCGTTGTTTCGCTGCGCCGGCTGCTAAATAGCAAGGTCAGGCCAAGAAACGTCGGGATATTCGAAACCGAAGCCGCTCCCGCGTTCGCCGAACGTCATGGTCGTCAGCCTCAATCGCACGAAGAAGTACGCGAAGCCTTTCTGATGTCCCCCGGCTATCGGATGTGGAGCGCCGCTAACCGGTCAGCCCAGGAGATGATATGGGTTTCGGTCGGTGAGCCAACCTATCGTGATCTCGAACGCATGGAGCAGGCGACGAAGGAGCTGATCGAAGCCGATGACAAGCTTGGTAGCCTCTCGCTGGATTCGTCCTATGATCCCTCGCCGGAAGTGGCGGATGTCGACATCCATCTCCAGCCCGGCGGTTATGCGATGAATCGCAGCGACTATGATGTTGTTTCCGGTGCGCTGTACGAATGTGGTGGCAATGTCTTTTCCTTCGGCCAGGGCATCGGTCGCGGCGACAGCAAAGCGGGTGTCATCATGCGGCTACTCAATGAAGAATTTGACGGGTTCAAACCGGCCAAGATGCTCGATATCGGCTGTTCAGCGGGAGCTGCCTCCGCCGCCTATCCCGCCGAATGGCCTTACGTCGAAATTCATGCGGTCGACCTGGGTGCCGGCATGCTGCGCTATGCCCATGCCCGTGCGGAGTCGCTTGGCGTTGCCGTGAATTTCCATCAGATGGATGCTTCGGACATGCGTTTCGAAGACGAAAGTTTTGACCTTGTTGTCTCGCACAACCTGATGCACGAAATCGGTGAGGAAAAGCGTCGCGCGATGATACGCGAGTCTTTCCGTCTGGTCCGTCCTGGAGGCGTGGTCATTCATCAGGATGTCGCTATCCGCAACCAGCCGACACTTGTGCATGAAATCGAGCGCGATTGGGACACGCATTTTAACGGTGAGGTGCACTGGAACACCTATGCAACGGCCAATCTGCAGGTCGATATGATCGCCGCCGGGTTTCCCGACGACAATGTCGTCGAACATGATCTTTCGGCGCTACATGGCATGGCAAATAATCGCTGGTATGCAATCAGCGGCAGGAAACCTCTCTAATGACAAACCAAGCTCAAGCCATTGCCGCGTTGATCGAATCTGCGCGTGGACAACGTCCCCAAAGCCTCGACAATCGCGAAGCCGAGGAGACACTCAATATCGCTCTGGCGCTGCTCGTCGAGCTGTCGGTCGCCAATGACAAGATTGATAGGCTTGAGAGGGTGGTCGCGGAAATGCGCGGCGAGGACGTCGCGACGCTACGCGATATCCGCTATGAGGGAGAGGTCGCCGAACAACGTCAGGACGCGACCGACGCATTGCTGATGCGCGCATTACGGGTTCTTATAGATCCCCGTGCCCAGGCGAACGACTAGGCTAGGTTCAATCCGTCTGGCCCTGCCAGCTGTCCACGACTTCGCCGGCGGTCGCGAACCAGCTCTTGCCGGATCCGGCCAGCTTTCCGAGCAGCTGTTCGAAAGCGTCCATCCTGTGGGGCAGGCCAGTGATATAGGGCGTGATCGTAAACGGTAACGCGCGACCACCAAACCGGTCCGCCTCCATGATCAGCCAGTCAAACGCGTCCTCGATCTGCCCCGCTACGTCCGCCATTGAATGCTGTTGCAGGGCTATCATCTGCCGGTCGGACAATTCGTGGTTGAATGGTACGCTGATGATTGGGCCGGCTTCGGTTGTCGCGAGATAGGGCAGATCGTCGTTCACCCAATCGCACATATAATCGAAGCCTTCTTCGACCAGCAGGCGCGGCGTATTCCAGCTTTGCGACCGTGCGATCGACTGCCAGCCCCGCGGTATCGTGCCCATCGCCTCGGCCAGTGCATCGCGTGCCTGAACGATCAGTGCGCGCTCTTCAGCTTCGGGTAAGCCGGTCGCGATAGTTCCGTTCATGTCCGTCGAATGGGCGATGATCTCATGACCTTCAGCCAGGATGTCGGAGATGATGGAAGGGTAGCGTTCGGCAATGGCGGCATTAACCGCGATAGTCGCATGTACTCCGGCCTTCGCAAAGGCGTCGAGCAGGCGGTAAAAGCCAACCCGTGTGCCATATTCGCGAGCCGTATAATGGCGATAGTCGGGATAAGGTGTCACCATATGACCGGGCGCGCGAAAAGGCGCATCTTCCGGTGTAATCGGGAACCATTCGAGGTTGACCAGCAGCGTGACCGCCACCGTCTTGCCATCAGGCCATGTAACCGGTTTGCGTGTGGGCAGAGGAGAGGGAATATAGAGGTCGTGGTCCATGCCTTCACGGCGCTTGGGATATTCAAGATAGGAGGGGTCGAGGCTCATCCGGCGTCCTTCGCATAGCGGGCGGCGTCTGCCGCGGTCGCGTCATAATAATCGTTGGCGAGAAAATGGTCGGCAATATCGCCCGACCGGGTAATCCAGGCACGCCCGTCGGCGGCGATATGCCTAAGCACCTCCTCGAACGGCCCGATCCGGTGCGGCTGGCCGATCAGATAGCTGTGCAGCGGAATGCACATGACGGTGCCCGATTGCTCGCCCTCGGCTGCGAGCCGTTCATATTGCCGGATCAGCGTGTCAGCATATTCGCGCGGGGACATGTTGTAGACGAAGAAGCCATAATGGTCGTTGACCTCGATACTGTAAGGCATCGAGATCAGTCGTCCATCCTTGACGTGGACCGGCCCGGGCTGATCGTCATGATAGAGATCACAGGTATAGGTCATGCCATATTCGGCGAGAAGGTCGAGCGTGCGCGGTGTATGGGTGAGTGCCGGAGCGAGCCAGCCTTTGATCGTCTGCCCCGTCGCATCGCGGACGGTCCGAATCGAATCCTCGATGATCGCGCGTTCCTGTGCTTCGTCCATACCGTAGCTGTAGCGGGTGTTGTAGATTCCATGGCTGAAGAACTCCCAATCCAGCGCGTTGGCATGGGCGACAACTTCTGGATGGTGCTGGCACAGCGCGACCGACAGTGAAACCGATCCCTTGAAGCCATGCTTCTCCATGACCTCCGCCATCCGCCAATGACCGATGCGATTGGCGTAGTCGCGATGCCCGTAGGGAACGATGTCGGGATGCGGCCTTGGCCAGCTCTTGCGCTGGGGATTGGCAGGCGGATCGATCTCGTAATATTCGAGATTGGGCGAGACCCAGACCGCGACCGATTTGCCTTCGGGCCATTTAATCTTTGTGCGGTCCCGATAGGGCCGGAAGTCATAGAGTCCGGGATCTTTTTCGCCTTCGCGCATCAGCGGGCCTCCAGCCAGTCGATCACCGCCTGCACCGGTTCGACATCGGCATATTTGAGCTGCAGGTCGGTCAGATTGGCAAAGTGATAGCTTTCATGCTTGTCTGCGCAAGTCTCGATCGGGACTATCGTGCGGTAGCCATAGCTCAGGCTGTCAACGGCAGTTGCGCGGACGCAGCCCGAGGTCGAACCTCCGGTCACGACGACGGTGTCGACCTTGTGCCACGACAGATAGCTGGCCAGCGGTGTTTCGAAAAAGGCGCTCGGCATCCGCTTGGTATAGACGAGGTCATTCTCGTCGATGGCGCAACGCTGATCGAAAGCATGTCGCTCGCTTCCATATTTGATGTTTTGCAGCGAATCCTCGGTATCGGTCCGCGTGCCCCAGATCCCGGCGTCGCCAGCATCGGCCTTATAGGCAACGTGCGACCAGATCACCGGCATGTCCCTGTCGCGCGCCAAGCGGGAGATCGTGTTGATATGCTCGATCTGGCGCGGATCGGTTTCATATGATGTCTTGAACATGTCGAGCCGGGTATAGGCCTGCTGGACATCGACGTTGACGATCGCGAGCTTCTCGCCGAAGCCGAATTTCTTGCGGGCCGGGTTGGCCATTACCTCTTCGAACAACTGACGGGCTGTCTTGTTCTCGCAGATCATCTTGGTGCCGATCGTCATATCGTGGTTTCCAGTTCTTTTGGGTCAGTTTCGCCTTCAAAACCTAGCGGCAGTCCGGCATCTGGTGTGAATCCGTAAAGCTCTTCTCCCGGCAGCGCTTCCTGTACGATTTTTCGCACTGCCAGAAGTTTTTCGAGATCGATTCCCGTTTTGAGTCCCATCGCCTGTAACATGAAGACGAGG
This sequence comes from uncultured Sphingorhabdus sp., assembly GCA_963974765.1. Taxonomy (GTDB): domain Bacteria; phylum Pseudomonadota; class Alphaproteobacteria; order Sphingomonadales; family Sphingomonadaceae; genus Parasphingorhabdus. The sequence continues at coordinate 312,691 of CAXBEI010000001.1, read as the reverse complement.
TCCTCGGTTACGATATTGCCGCTGGCCCCTGGCGCGAACGGGCAGCCGCCTATTCCGCCGAGCGAACTGTCAACAGTAGTGAGCCCGACGTCCAACGCGGCAAGCACATTAGCAAGGCCGAGGCCGCGCGTGTTGTGCAGGTGGATGCCGGTTAGCGCCCGGTCGCCGACAACGCCGCGCACCGCCTTTACCATATTCTTCACAGCGTGCGGATCGGCGTAGCCCGTGGTGTCCGAGAGACCTACCTCGTCGCAGCCTGCCTCCATCAATCGTTCGGCCAGGCGCAAAATCTGGGATTCGGGAATGGTGCCCTCAATGGTGCACCCAAAGACGGTCGAGAGGCTGCCCTCAAAATGCGGGCGTCTGCCTTCCGGCAAACTGGCAATCGCCGCAGCGATACGGGTCGCTTCCTCGATCACCTGATCGTGGGTGCGGCGCAGATTGGCGAGGCTGTGCGATTCCGAAACCGAAAGCGGCAAGGTAATTTTGTCGGCGCCCGCCAGTAAAGCATCCTGTGCGCCGCGGAGATTTGGCACGAGTACAGCAACGGTCAGATCGGGAATTGTCTTGGCGAAGGCAACAATCTCGGCCGTATCGGCAAGCTGGGGCAGTAATGTGGCGGGTACAAAGCTTCCAACCTCTATCTCGCGCACGCCCGCAGCTGATTCGGCTGCAATCCATGCCTTTTTGGCAGCAGTCGGCATGACTGCCGTAATGCTCTGTAACCCGTCGCGTGGGCCCACTTCGCTAATAAAAATCTGTTTGGACATAAACCTCTGCTTGCTTTAATGTCCTATATCTATATCAAATAACTTCACGATGTCGAGAGACAAGATGTTACTGATTATGTTTGAAAGAGTAGGGATATAATGGAGCCGTTGCCGTTGGAAGGGATAAAAGTTGTCGAGTTCACCCATATGGTGATGGGCCCGTCGATCGGCCTGATGCTGGGTGATCTTGGTGCTGACGTTATCAAGGTAGAACCGGAAGGCGGCGATCATACCCGCCGTCTGCTGGGTTCGGGTGCCGGCTATTTTCCTATGTTCAATCGCAACAAGCGCAGCGTTTGCCTCGATCTCAAAAGCGAGCAGGGTAACGCCGAAGCCCGCCGTCTGATCGATGAAGCCGACGTAATGATCGAAAATTTCCGGCCGGGTGCCTTGGCGAAGCTCGGGCTTGGACCGGAAAATTTTACAAAGAGCAATCCGCGTCTCATTTATTGTAGCGCCAAGGGTTTTCTCACTGGCCCGTACGAGAACCGCACCGCACTTGACGAAGTCGCGCAGATGATGGGCGGACTGGCTTATATGACCGGTCCTCCCGGACGGCCTTTGCGTGCCGGTGCTTCGGTGATCGATGTAACCGGGGGTATGTTCGGGGTCATCGGTATCCTTGCTGCGCTTGAACGCCGGCACCGGACCGATAAGGGCGGCGAGGTGAAATGCTCGCTGTTCGAGACAACGGCCTTTCTGGTAGGCCAGCATATAGCGCAAAAGGCAGTAACTGGCACGACCGCGCCGCCGATGCCCTCACGCATTTCGGCTTGGGCGGTCTATGACGTCTTTGAAACGGTGAATCAGGATGAGCAGCTCTTTGTCGGAGTCGTCAGCGATCCTCAATGGGTGGCCTTTTGTGAGGTGATGGGATTGGACGATCTCGCCGCCGATCCGAAGCTTGCGGTCAATAATGAGCGGGTGCGCCAGCGCGAACATATCCTCCCGATGATTCGGGAGCTTTTTGGCGGCATGACACGCGATGAACTGGTTGGCAGGCTGGAATCTATCGGCTTGCCTTACGCACCAATCATGCGTCCCGACGATCTGCTCGAAGATCAGCACCTGCTCGCCAGCGGTGGTTTTGTCGAGGTAACTCTCGACGATGGCAGCCGCGCGAAACTTCCTGCCCTTCCGCTTGAAATCGACGGGAAAAGGATGGGCTTGCGGCATGATTTGCCGCGGGCTGAAAATAGTAATGGTATCGATTTCAATTAGGTGAGGGCGTCTTGGAACGGACTATATTCGATAAAATCTGGGACGGTCATACGATCGGTCCCCCAGCGGGCGAGGCCGATCTTGTCCTCATCGACCGCATTTTGCTCCACGAGCGAACGGGCGGAGTAGCGCTGAAAAGCTTGCTTGCACGTGATATTCCTGTTCGTGATCCCGATCATGTTTTTGCGGTCATGGATCATATCGTCGACACCTTTCCAGGGCGTACCAGTGAGACGCTGATGCCAACCGGCAAGGATTTCATTGTTGCGACCCGCGAGGGTGCCCGGGCCGCAGGCATTCGGCTTTTTGACCTCGACAGCCCCGACCAGGGCATTGTCCACGTCATGTCGCCCGAGCTGGGCATAGTACTGCCTGGTACAACTCTGATCTGCCCGGATAGCCATACCTGTTCGCAGGGCGCGCTCGGCGCGCTGGCCTGGGGCATCGGATCGACCGAGGCCGAACATGCACTCGCCACATCGACCTTGCGTGTCCAACGGCCCAAGCGAATGCGACTCACTATTTCGGGCAGGCTCGCACTTGGGGTAACGGCCAAGGACCTCGCTCTCGCTTTGCTCGGCCGTTTCGGTGTCGGCGGCGCCGCCGGGCATATCGTCGAATATGCGGGCAGCGCGGTAGAGGCACTTGATATCGAACAGCGGCTGACCTTGTGCAACATGGGTACGGAATTTGCCGCGTTCAGCGCAATCATCGCACCCGATGCAACCACAGTCGATTATGTGAAAGGGCGGCGGTACGCGCCAGTCGGGGACGATTGGGACCGCGCCGTGAACGACTGGCTCGCTCTGCGCAGCGATGCCGACGCGATCTTTGATACTGAACTGACCTTTGATGCGAGTGATGTCGCGCCGATGGTCACTTGGGGCACCACGCCGCAACAAGTGGTGGCGATCGACGGTGCTGTGCCAGCCGCTGATGAAGTTGGAAAGGCTATGGTCGAAGGCTACCAACGTGCGTTGCATTATATGGGTCTGGAGCCACGCACAGCGATGGAGTCGCTGAAAATCGACGCGGCCTTTATCGGTTCATGCACCAACAGCCGGATTAGCGACCTGCGACGGGCTGCGGCTATACTCGACGGTCGAAAAGTTGCGCCCGGCGTGAAGGCGATCTGCGTTCCGGGTTCGAGCAATGTCAAACGTCAGGCGGAGGAAGAAGGCTTGCACCGCGTGTTCCAGCAGGCTGGCTTCGAATGGCGCGAATCGGGTTGCTCTATGTGTTTTTTCGCGGGGGGAGAAAGTTTCGGCCCGCAAGAACGGGTGGTGTCGTCTACCAACCGCAATTTCGAAAGCCGTCAGGGGCCCGGCACGCGCACGCATCTCGCCTCGCCGGAAACCGTTGCCGCCTCGGCCATCTCCGGGCACATCGCCGATCCACGTAAGCTGGAGATCTAAGATGGAGCCCTTCACCACCTTCACAGCGGCTGCAGCTCCCCTGATGCGGGACAATGTGGATACTGATGCAATCATTCCTTCGCGAGAGATACGGCAAGTATCGAAAAGCGGTCTGGCGGACGGCCTGTTCGCTGGTTGGCGCTATTTGTCGATTGGCGAACGCGATCCCGATCCCGCGTTCATACTCAATAATCCGGCACTAAAGAATGCCCGGATATTAGTCGCCGGTGAGAATTTTGGCTGTGGGTCGAGCCGCGAACATGCGGTTTGGGCGCTCGCGGAATATGGTTTTCAAACGATTATTGCGCCCTCATTTAACCCGATCTTCCGCAAAAATTGTCTGGCCAATGGTGTGTTGCCGGTCGTGCTCGCGTCCTCGATTGTCGAACCTATCGCTCGCGGGCTCGCCGCGGCACCTGGTTCCCTCCTGACGGTAAACCTTGAAGAGCAGGAATTGCAAGACGAAGTGGGCGGTTGCTGGACCTTCGAAATCGACAGTGAAGAAAAGCGAGCCCTACTTTCTGGCCTTGACCCAATCGACCTCACGCTGACTTTGTCCGATACAATCGCCGCCTTTCGCGATCGTGATGAGCGGGAGCGCTCATGGGCCTATTCGCCATTGTCACGTTAACAAGATGTAGTTGTGCTGATATTCGAACGATGGCCAGAGTTAAGTTTCCGTGAAATGGCAATATAGGTTGGAACTTTGCACGTTCGATTGATCGGTCGTTTAGGCTGAGCTCGTAACAGTTTGTAGCTTATCATATTGGCTAATTATCAACCTTTCGGCAGAGCTTGAAACGTCGGATGGTGGGCTATTAGCATACTGTCTGTTTCCAGACCTGTGGCGGTGGAAAACTGCCACTCAGCAAAGGCTCGCGGCGCGCTTCCGAAGTAACCGCTTCGATGATGAAGATTGGCCATCCTATGCGTTCGGTTCGTAAGAACGTCACTCTCGAGATACCGCGAGGGCTATTGTTTGATGAGGGGCAAAACATCTTCGCCGCCAACCGCAGCGACAATGCCTTGGGCAAGAAGTCCAGCAATCCCAGCCTGCTCGCAGGCTTGATCACCGATCCTCACGTAAGCTACGGAAAAATAAACATTAAATACGCCATATCGTAGCAGGCGCGGAGACGGTCGGAAATGGGAAAATGGGTGGTGCCGCTTAGAGGATTCGAACCTCTGGCCCCCGCATTACGAATGCGATGCTCTACCAACTGAGCTAAAGCGGCATCGATGAAATGGATGAGGATCAGGCTCAAGCAATTTCCATTGATCGCGCGCCATTAACAGCAGAGCTTTGCTGTGACAAGTCCGCGCGGTTGATATTTCGAACAGTCGTCGCCGGCTGGTTCGGGTCTTCGCGCCAATCAGGCCTGACGATCGTCATCGCGAAATTTACTATATATTTACCATGTGCGGTGCAGACCAGTGTGGAATTGATGCAATCGCAATGGGGCAGCATGGAAAACCTACGGAATCACAGCGAACTTGGCGACCAGGACATGGCTTCGGTGCCTGATTACACGGTCTTTGACGATGACGACGCCGCTGTAGAGGCGCCGCCGCCGATCAGTCAGGATGAGCGCCGCATGCATGTGCGTGCCTATAATTTCTGGGCCGGCTTGCTCGGCGAACGGCAATTTCCCAATGTCGAGGATCTGTCCCCCGAATCAGACGAGGATTTCGGGCCGAACAGCGTTCTGCTCGATTTTACCAATGGCGTGGAAAATCCTTCGATCCAGTTTCTCGGCCGCGAGCTTCGCGAAGAGTGCAAGATCGATGTTTCGATCACTGCAGTTGCCGACGTGCCGGCGCGTTCGCTGCTGTCGCGGATTACCGATCATTATCTGCAGATTATTGCCAATCAGGCGCCGATCGGCTTTGAAGCCGAATTCGTCAATCACCAGGGCATCACGATCATGTATCGCGGCATCTTGCTGCCATTCTCGACCGATGATGACACTATCGATTTTATCTATGGCGTCATCAATTGGAAAGAAGTGGCCGCCGATGCCGTCCAGCAGGAAATTGAAGTGGAAGTGTCTGATGCGATGCTCTCCGCTCCGGAACGGAAGGTGGCAGGCCCGGTCTGGGAAGACGGACCGAATGCGACCAATCGGGATGATCGGGAACCGACTCCGCAACTGGAACTCACTTCCGCATTTGAAATCATAGCAGAAGAAGCGGAATCGCCAGACCAGCCGGCCGAGGATGCAAGTCTGGCCGACTGGTTGTCCGCTGCTAGGAGCAGCGCTGACCATGCCGAGCATAACGAACAGCGCAGTCGTGCGGCGCTTTATGCCGCGATCAGCCATGCCTATGATTTTTACCTGATGACCGAGCTGTTTCCAGGCGAATATGAGATGCTGCTCGAAGATAGCGGCCTGGTGGTGCAGGAACGCGCGCCAATGACTCCGATTGTCAAACTGGTATTTGGCACCCGTTATGACAAGACGCGCCTAACCGAATATGCATCTGTGCTTAAATATGCGAAGCGCAACGCCCTTCCCAAAGGGGCGCTCGGCGATCTCCTCGGCCAGCATGATGGTGGTCTGAAAGCGATTGTCCAAGCCGAACGCGCTGCAGGGCGGACCTCCGGTCTGCTTAACAAGCTCAGGTCAGCCGGAGAAGATGTGCTGGCGAAACTGCGCTCGGCGCCGTCGCAGCAATTGCAGGATATTGACCCTGGCGACTCCGAATTTGTCGTGCTGGTTGCCCGCAAGGGGCCGGATGGAGAATTGTCCATCGTCGGGCCGGTTCGCGGCAATGACAAGCTCACTAGTCAGGCATTGAAACATACGGAAATCTGATTGCGCCTGGCGAAGCAGCAAAGCTGTTGCCATCCGAACTAGTTGCATATGTAACAGAAATACCACTATCGATAATAATCTCTTATCCTCCTCCGAAAAGGAACGGCTAGCCTCTTGAGCGTGTAGCGGATTGGGCGCATAGCGTGGGCATGCCGACGGGTTGCTGACCCGTCTCGATCCACTTGGGGGAAAAATGGCGACCAATCGCGAACGGAAATCCAAGCCAGCCCGGACAAAAACCGATAGCCTCGAAAAGGTGCTGGTAGCCGCTTTTCGCGAAAGCGCCTTGCCGGGCGAAAATATCGGTTTTGACGAAAAGGCTTGCGAGGAGGCTGCGCGATTCACATTGCGATCCGCCCAGGAACGCCGTGGCAACGAAGCGAACCTTTCGCTGGAAAGCGTCAGTGGCCAGAAGAATCACAGACATTTGCGGCTCGCGATCGTAAACGACGACATGCCGTTTCTGGTCGACTCGGTTTGCGCGACCATTGCCGGTTTCGGCTTGAATATCGAACGACTGATCCATCCGGTTGTCGCTGTAAGGCGCGATGCCGAAGGCCAGCTGATCGAATTTATCGAACAGGCATCCGGTGGGGAGAAACGGGAATCGGTAATCTATATCGAACTCGAGAGAACCGATGCCCGCATTCGCCGGGAACTGGTCAAGGCGCTGCGCGCGAACCTCAAGGATGTGGCCGCTGCCGTTGCCGACTGGTTGAAGTTGCAGATCGTATTGGGTGAAAATGCCGACGGCCTGCCAGAAGGCGAAGGGGCGACTCTGCTCCGCTGGTTCCTTGATCGCAACCTCACATTGCTCGGCCATGAAAGAGTAGATACCAAGGGACGCCGCACACAACAGATCGGCATTGCCCGGATGCGGCCACAGCCGATACTTTCCGATGAAAGCCGGAGACGCGCTTTTGAGTGGTTTGAAAATGGCGGGCAAGCACCGCTAATCATCAAATCCAACCAGCTGTCCACGGTGCATCGTCATGTCCTGATGGATTTGATCATTATACCGGAAAGGGAAAAGAACAAGATAGCCGCGCTATCGATCATTTCCGGCATGTGGACCAGTGCCGCGCTAGCCGCTGCACCTGAAAATATCCCGGTTTTGCGCACACAGCTCACCCGGCTGTTCGACAAGTTCGAATTTTCGACCGCGGGTCATGCGGGGAAAAGTCTGACCCATGCACTGACATCACTACCGCATGATCTGCTGATCACCTTTGCGCAGGATGATCTTGAAAAACTGGCATTGATCTCGATGTCCCTGATCGATCGGCCGCGCCCGAAACTGCACAGCGTGATCTCGCCGCTCGCCCGCCATCTGTTTGCATTTGTATGGCTTCCACGTGAGCAGCTGTCGACCGCGCGCCGGCAGAATGTCGAAAATATGCTGACAGAAGCAACCGGCGCGAAAATATTGAGCTGGTCCAGTACGCTTGAAGAGGGTGGTGTATCCTCCTTGCGTTACACGCTCGACATGGGACCGGATGGCAGAATTCCGGACCCGGACCTGCTTGATCAGGAACTGGAAAATATGGTGCGCGGCTGGAAGCCGGAAGTCGAACGCAACCTGAGGGAAGCCGGGCAGGAAAATCGGGCGGCAGTCTTGGCGCAGCGTTACGCCAATTGTTTTCCCGGCACTTATCAGTCGACCTATGGCGCGCTGGAGGCGGCCAAGGACATCATGCGGCTGTTCAAGCTCGAGCGGGGCGGGCAGCGTTCGACCCGGCTGTATCGACTTGCCAGCGATGCCGATGATCTGCTGCGGCTGAAAATCTATCATCTGGGTGGTGCGCTGCCGCTTTCGGATGCTGTCCCGACATTGGAGAATTTCGGGTTTACGGTGCTCGAATCCGTGCCGACTCCGCTGGAGGATGGCCGGTTGGGCTTCATTCACGATTTTTTGCTTGAGCTGCGATCCGAGGAACGCTGCGACAGCCTGATCGCCCGATCCGACGAAATCGAGGCAGCGATTACCAGCGTGCTGGACGGAGAGGCTGAAAATGACGCCTTCAACCAGCTTATCACGACCGCCGGCATCGACGCTCGCTCGACGGTGTGGATGCGGGCATGGTTCCGCTATTTGCGCCAGACGGGGCTAAGCTATGGTCTGGTCACGGTTGTCGAAGCTTTGGCAGAGGCTCCGGACGTCACAGCTGCGATGATAACGCTTTTCCGTGCCTTGCATGATCCGGATTTTGAAGGCGACCGTGCGAAAGCTGCAAGCGCAGCGATACGCGACATGGATTCTGCTCTGGTCAGTGTTCATGCAATTGACGATGACCGCATTTTGCGTTTGTTCCGCGCGGTTATTGAATCAATATTGCGCACCAACGCCTTTGCCTATCAGGCCGGGGAAGCGCTTGCCTTCAAGATTGAAAGCGCCAAAATTCCCGAGCTACCGGCACCGGTGCCGTGGCGGGAAATATTCGTCTACAGTCCGCGTGTCGAAGGCATTCATTTGCGAGCCGGTCCGGTGGCCCGGGGCGGCCTGCGCTGGTCCGACCGCCGGGATGATTTCCGCACCGAAATACTAGGCTTGATGAAAGCTCAGCGGGTTAAAAATGCGGTGATTGTACCGACCGGTGCGAAGGGTGGCTTTTTTGCCAAGCAATTGCCTTCGGGAGATGACCGCGACGCGTTTCTCGCCGAGGGAGTCGAAGCCTACAAGATCTTCATTTCCGCCCTGTTGTCGGTGACCGACAATATCGTCGAGGGCAAAGTCGTGCCACCCGCGCAGGTGCAACGGCTCGACGAGGATGATCCCTATTTCGTGGTGGCGGCCGACAAGGGCACGGCAAGCTTCTCCGATATCGCCAACCAGATCGCAATCGATCGCGGTTTCTGGCTCGGCGATGCATTCGCCAGCGGAGGCAGCAACGGTTATGATCACAAGGCCATGGGGATCACGGCGCGGGGCGCCTGGGTCTCGGTACAGCGCCATTTTGCTGAAACGGGCGTGGATGTTCAGACCGCACCGATCCGCGTTGTCGGTGTCGGAGACATGTCCGGTGACGTGTTCGGCAACGGCATGCTGCTTTCGAAGAGCCTGAAAATCGTGGCAGCCTTTGATCACCGACATATTTTCATCGATCCTGATCCCGATCCGGCGACGAGCTGGATCGAGCGGAGCAGACTGTTCGAATTGCCGCGGTCCAGCTGGGATGACTATGACAAGGATCTGATATCCAAGGGCGGCGGAGTATTTTCACGCGGCTCGAAGACGATCACGATTTCCAAACAGGCTGCCAAGTTGCTCGGCCTGCCCGAAGACGTCGAGACGACGCCATCCAAATTAATGACCGCCATATTGGCATGCGAAGCCGACCTGCTGTGGTTTGGCGGGATCGGCACCTATGTGAAGGCTGCTTCAGAGAATCACATCGAGGTTGGCGATCCGGCCAATGACAAGATTCGCCTCAATGCCCAGCAACTGCGCGTGAAGGTGATAGGCGAGGGGGCTAATCTGGGTATTACCCAGGCCGCACGTATCGCTTTCGCTGCCAGGGGCGGGCGGATCAATACCGACTTTATCGACAATAGCGCCGGGGTTGATTGCTCGGATCATGAAGTCAATATCAAGATCGCGCTCAATGCGGAACTGGCCAGCGGCAAGCTGCAGCCCGACGTCAGGAATGCGTTGCTCAAATCAATGACCGATGATGTCGGCGCGCTGGTTCTGGAAGATAACCGGCTGCAGGCATTGGGGCTATCAATCGCTGAAATGGGTGGTGCGAAATCGCTGCCTTCCTATATTCGCCTGATTGAGCAGTTTGAGGAACATGGGCAGTTGAACCGGGCGGTTGAAGGACTGGCCAGCAACGAAGACCTGATCCGCCGCAGCCAGGAAAACCGGGGCCTGTATCGGCCGGAACTGGCTGTTCTGATTTCGACCGCCAAGCTCGCGCTGCAGGATGCAATCGAAAACAGCGATCTGGGTGATGATCCCGGACTGAACAGCGAGTTGTTGCAGGCATTTCCAGCCGCAATGCAGGAAGGTCATGAATCGGCCATTCTCAACCATCAGTTGCGCCGCGAGATCATCGCCACCAAATTGGCAAACCGGATGATCAACCGGCTGGGGCTGATCGACCCGTTCGAATTGGCCGAGGAAGAAGGATGCACATTGGGAGAGGTGGCGCGCGCCTTCGTCATGGCAGAGCGTCTGTTCCACGCCGACCGGTTATGGCACGCACTGGAAGTAGCGGAGATTGCGGAAGATATCAGAATCACTCTCTTTGACCGTCTCGCTTATGTGCTGCGCTCGCACATGGCGGATCTGATGCGAATCGGGGTTTCGGACGACCGGATCGACGATACGGTCAATATGCTTGCGCCGGGCGTTACTGTGCTCAACGAAAATGTCGAAAATCTGATAACCGCCGAAGGTCACTTGCAAGCGGCCAAACAGGTGAAATCGCTGGTCGAAGCAGGCGCAACACCTGAAATCGCGAACAAGATCGCCAATATCTACAAGAATGACGGTGCCGCCGGCATCGCCTATCTGGCCCATAGCCGGGAAATCGATGCACTGGATGTAGCGGTAGCCTTCACCCAGCTTGGTAGTCAGCTAGGCCTCGACTGGGCGCAAATGACCGCAACCCGGATCAATCCGTCCGATCCCTGGGATCGTTTGCTGGTTGCAGGTCTGGCGCGTGATTTTCAGCAGATGCGTCTCGATTTCCTGCGCCGGACCCGGGGCAAGGACATGCAGCAATTTGTCGAAAGCTGGGGCGATCGCAATATCGACCGCGTGGCCCAGTTCCGAAAGATCATGGACCGAGCACAGCAAACGCCAAAACCGTCAATTGCCATGCTGGCGCAAATTGCCGGGCAGGCACGGTTGCTGCTCTCGCGCTAGATCCAGTATCCTAGCGTATGAAGGGACAGTCCGACCAGTCCGCCGACGATAGTGCCGTTCACGCGGATGAACTGCAAATCGCGGCCAACGGCATTTTCGACGCGGTCGGTAATAGTTTGCGTGTCCCAGCTGCGGATCGTCTCTGACACCAGTTTGACGATATTGTCGCCATAGCTAGAGACCACACCGATAACTGCACGCCGGCCGAACCGGTTGATCTGTCGATTGAGCTGCTTGTCCTGCTGCAGACTGTTGCCCAGCTGGATCAGCGCATCACCGAACTGGCCGGCCATTGCTGCATCGGGATCACGCGCCGCCCGCAGCAGTGCTTCCCGGCCCTGTTCCCAGATGCCATCAAGCCATGACGCAATGGCGGGGTTTTCGATCATCTCGAGTTTCCACTCGTTGACTTTCTGTCGCAGCTCCGGGTCTTGCTGCAGTTCGGCGGCCAGTTGTTCCAGGCTTTCTTCGGTCTTGGCACGAACCGGATGATGGGGATCGGCAGCCATATCCGCGAGCAATTTGTAAAGACCGTCCAGCACCTCGTTGGCGACCCGGTCATCCAGACCAGTCCAGCGCATCACCGCATTGGCGCGGTCGGTTACAATATTGCGGATCACCGCTTCGTTGGTATCGAGCGTACGATAGGCCCAGCGGATGGTGGAATCGATCAACGGGCCATGACGCTTTTCAGCCATGACCGCTTCCAATATCTGCCCCATCGGCGTCGCGATATCGAGGCCCACGGCCTGTTTTTTGACCGCACCCTTGAACATGGTGCCGAGGCGATCCTTGTCCAGCGAGGCAATGGCATCACCCAATAGCCGGGACGCGCCGAATTTCAGCCGGCCCTCTCCACCGCTCGGTGATTGCAGAAAGCGTCCAATTCCACTCGCCAGGTCGACATTGCGCATGCGCTGGGCAACCAGGCGTGAAATCAGGAAATTATCCTTGAGGAAATTGGCCAGCGTGTCGCCGATCCGGTCCTTGTTGCGCGGGATGATTGCCGTATGCGGTATCGGAATGCCCATTGGGTGGCGGAACAGGGCGGTGACAGCGAACCAGTCTGCCAGACCGCCAACCATTGCAGCCTCGGCGAAGGCGCGCACAAATCCAAGCGCCGGATGCACCGCTTCATAGCTTTTCGCAGAAAAATAGATGATCGCCATTACCACCAGCATGCCGGTGGCGATGATTTTCATATCACGGCTGGCATTAGTGGTCTTGACGGTGAATCTCGGTCCGTCCGGGCTACCTGTTTGTGACGATATCGGCTTCACTCGGCGGGCTGGACCTCTGTATCGGACCGGTCATGGCGATCATCGCCGGTCTTGTAGGTCAGCATCTTGTTGCGAAGCCACGGGCCCGCGCGCCGTTCGAATCCGTCTGCCAGACTGAACCCTGCGGGCACGATTACCAAGGTTAGCAAAGTCGATACTATCAAGCCGCCAATCACCACTGTACCCATCGGGGCACGCCATGCGCCGTCACCCGACAGGGAGAGCGCAGTCGGTACCATACCGGCTGTCATGGCCACGGTGGTCATGACGATCGGCTGGGCGCGCTTGTGCCCGGCATCCATGATGGCTTCGTATTTCGGAACTCCTCGCTTCATTTCCTCGATCGCAAAGTCGATCAGCAAAATCGAGTTCTTACTGACAATGCCGAGCAGCATGAGTACGCCGATCAGCACCGGCATGGAAAGGGAATCGCCAGTGACCCAGACCAGGAATATGCCGCCGAGCGGTGCCAGAGCCAGTGAACCCATATTGACCAGTGGTGACATCACTCGCTTGTAGAGCAATACCAATGTCGCAAATACGAGCAAAATGCCGGCAATCAGCGCGATCATGAAATTCACTGCCAGTTCCGCTTGCCATTCGTCTTCGCCAAAGGCTTCGTTGGAAACGCCGGTGGGCAGGTTCTTCATGATCGGAAGCTTGAAGATTTTCTCCATCGCTTCGCCCTTGATGACATCCGGCGCCAGATCGGCACCAACGAATGTCCTGCGGTTCTGATTATAGCGCTGGATCGAAGTCGGCCCGGACCCGAAACTCACCGCGGCTACGCGGCTGAGGGGAACAGTGCCACCACTGGCGATCGGAATGGGCAGATTCTCAATGGTCGTCAGGTCATTGCGCGATTCGAGCGGCAACATCACCCGGATCGGAATTTGCCGGTCCGAAAGGGAGAATTTCGCTGCATTTTGATCGATCTCGCCAAGGGTCGCGATGCGGATGGTCTGGCTGAGCGTAGCGGTGGTGATACCAAGCTGAGACGCCAGATCCATATAGGGCGTGATGATGATCTCCGGCCGACTCAGGTCCGATGCAATACGCGGCGCGCGGACCAGCTTAATGTCTTTCATCTGCTCGACCAGCTGCGCTGCAGTGGAATCGAGCAAGTCGGGATCTGACCCGGTCAGCATGATGGAGATGTCGCGTCCGGTCCCGCCACCGCCATTTTGTGTCTGGAAAGAAATCCGAGCGTCGGGAATCTTCTGAAGCTCCGGTAACATGCCTTGTTCAAACTCGATCGACGTCTTGTCGCGTTTGGCCTTGAAAGAAACGAAGACCGATGCATTTGTTTCGCGAACGCGCGTCAGGGCGCGCTCGACTTCCGGCTGAGCGTACATCAGGTCTGATACCCGGTCGGCGATTTTTTCGGTCTGCTCAAGGGTCGTACCCGGGACCACCTCAATTTCGACCCGGCTGGTGTCCTGATTTGTGGTCGGCTGAAATTCCTGGGGGGTAATCGCAAATAATATCACGGTTATGCCAAAGGCGACCACTCCGACGCCCATCATCCATATGCGATGATCATGAGCCCGGGCGCGGAACCGGCCGGCGCGGTAAGCATACCAGTCCGCGAAGCTGCTGCTCAAAGCGCTCGCGACCCTCCGGATGACCATAGCGACCAAAGTGGCCGCCGCGAGACCAGCCGCAATAGCGAAAACGAGGCTCAATAGCGCCCGTAAAAAGTCGCTGGGTATCACAACGGCAATCAGATCATTGATCATGAACCCGACCATTTGTGCCACGCCGACGAACACTGCAAAGATCAGAGCGAAAAGAATGAAGCCGATCAGATATTGCCACCATGCTGCTTTGGCGGGGACCAGCGTCTGTCGAATACGATCAGATTCGGAACGGTCCAATACCCAATTCAGCAAGCGCATATAGCGATCCATCCAGACGCCTTCGCCATGCTCGGCATGGCCTTTGGCCTTAAGGAAATAAGCTGCGATCATCGGCGTGATCATACGCGCGACGGCCAGACTCATCAGGACCGACACAACGACCGTAATTCCGAAATTCTTGAAAAACTGACCGGATATTCCAGGCATCAACCCGACCGGCAAGAACACAGCGACGATACAGAAAGAGGTGGCGACGACCGCGAGTCCGATTTCGTCGGCGGCGTCGATTGATGCCTGATAGGCGGTTTTACCCATGCGCATATGGCGCACGATATTTTCGATCTCCACAATGGCATCGTCGACAAGCACACCTGCAACCAGGCCGAGCGCCAGTAGAGAGAGAAAATTGAGGTTGAACCCCAGCAGATCCATGAACCAGAAAGTCGGGATCGCCGACAATGGAATGGCAATTGCCGAGATGACCGTTGCGCGCCAGTCACGCAGGAAGATGAAAACCACGACCACCGCCAGAATGGCGCCCTCGATCATGGCCAGCATCGAGCTCTTATATTGCGATTTGGTATAGTCGACGCTGGTGCCAAGCGGAATGAATTCAATGCCCGGATTTTCTGCCTCGATCTTGTCCATGATTTCGATCGCCGCATCGTAAACCGTGACGTCGGAAGCGCCGCGCGCCCGGTCCATCGAGAAATTGACAACCTCCACGCCCTTGACCTTGCTGATCGAACTGCGCTCGCCAAAAGAGTCGGTCACGTCAGCGACATCGCTCAATTTTACGATCTGGCCGTTGGGCAGGGCTATTTGCGTTTGCGATAGCTCATAGGCATCATCGGCATTGCCCAAAACGCGGACTGATTGCCGGGTGCCGCCCACTTCGGCCCGCCCGCCGGCAGCATTTATATTCACCTGGCGCAACACGCTGTTGATTTGATTGGCGGTCACGCCCAGCGCCTGCATCCGGTCTGGCTTCAAAATAACACGAATTTCCCGATCGACGCCGCCAAAGCGGTTGACCTCTGCCATGCCGTTGACGGTCAACAGTTGCTTGGCAACCGTGTCATCGACAAACCAGCTGAGCTGTTCGACGGTCATGTCGTCGGCTTTGACAGCAAAGAATCCTATCGGTCCGCCTGCCACGTCTACTTTGGATATTTGCGGCTCCAATATGCCGTCCGGCAAGGATCCGCGGACCTGGTCGACGGCATTTTTCACTTCGTTTACGCTGTCGTTTACGTCTGCACCAATTTCAAATTCGACGAATGTACTGCTGCTGCCTTCGCTGGCAGTCGAGCTGATATTCTTGACGCCGCTGATCGAACGGACCGCAGCCTCCACCCTCTGAGTGATCTGGTTTTCAATCTCCGTTGGTGCGGCACCGGGTTGGGATATCCGAACGGACACAGCCGGAAATTCGACATCCGGGTTGTCCACGACATCCATGCGGTTGAAGCTGAGCAAGCCGGCAAACAGCAGCGCGGCAAACAGTACCAGCGGCACGACCGGATTGCGTGTGCTCCAGGCAGATATATTGCGTAGATTCATCGATCAGGCCTCAAATTCGCGCACAAATCAGGCGCCGCCAGCATTTTTCTGAACCTCTGTCCGGACGGTTTCGCCAGGACTCAGGAAGCCGCCCGCACGGAGCACTACCTTTTCATTCCCGTTCAAACCGGAAGTAACGGAAAGCCCGGCGCTGGATACCGAACCGACAGTAACGTCGCGCCGCACCGCCTTATTGTCCGCTCCAACGATATAAACGAAACTTCCTTTGCTATCATTTTGCAAAGCCGATTCAGGTATGACCGAAGCCTCGGATGTTCCGCTTTGGATACGCGCGCTGGCGAAGCCGCCTGGCCGCAAGGCGCTGTCATAGCCCAGCGAAATACGGGCTATGCCTTGACGCGATTGCGGATCAATGGTCGGAGAAATTTGCCAGACTTGTCCGGTGAGAACCTTGTCGGTCCCGACGGGAGTGACCTGTGTAACGGTGCCTACGGAAATATTGGCCAAGTCGCTTTCGCCGAGCAGCGCCTGCAATTCCATTTCCCCATTTTGTGCCATGAGGAACAACGTCCCGCTACCCTGCGTGACAGTTTGACCCGGTTCAACGTTGCGTTCCAAAACAAAACCAGCCTTTGGAGCGACGATGTTCAGCCGGCCGTTGCGTGCACGGGCTTCGTTCAACTGTGCCTGAGATACGCGTAGACGGGCGGCTGCGGAATCACGTGTCGCCGTCAACCGGTCAATATCGGCTTTTGAAATAAATCCCCGGTCGACAAGCTTCTCCGCGCGATCAAGATTGGCCTGCGCCAGATTGAGATCAGCGCGAGACACGCCAACCGATGCTTCGAGGCTCGCTGCTTGCTGTGACTGGACTGACTGGTCGATGCTCGCCATGATCTGGCCCTGTTTGACCCAGTCGCCAGCGTCAACATAGACATTGGTTACGCGACCACCTTCACCGACTACGCTAACCTGGATCTCCCGTCGCGCTGCCAAGGTCCCCGTTGCATTGATGGTTCGCACAACTTGCTGCTTGCCGGGGCTCATGACCGTGACCATCGGCGCCTGGCTCGCTGCATCATCTTCGACGGCACCACCGGCAAAATAATTATAGCCGATATAGGCCAGCAGCAACGCCACTACGACGGCAACAGTGATGATCAGCCGTCGACGATTGGTGCTGCGCGCTTCGACATCGTCGAGAGTTGCGATATCTTCGCTGGGGATGGTGGATTCATAGTTCATTTTTTTACTCTTCAGTCGGGCTCTTATCGCATTTTCGCACTGCAATACACAAAAGAATCGCTGATTTTCCGGTCAGTCCGGATTTTCATCAGCTGTGTTACATAAATATAGCACCGGCAGCAAGCCGGAACAGGATTCGGCCAGTTTTTCAAGCCCCGGTTCGATCAACGATCAACATCATCGTACGAAAGGGCCGATTCGCGAACGAACCGGCCCTTCCCATTCCAAAATTTCCTGCTGAAGAGCGAGTTTTAGCGCACCCGGCCGCGCTGGATGACGTTGAGTATCAGCAACAGAACCACCGCACCGACAAAAGCGGTGAACAAACCGATGATCGAAAATTCCTGAATACTGCCGCCAAAGCCGAAATAGCCGCCGACAAAATTGCCAATTATCGATCCGATGATGCCGACAATGATATTCCAGAAAACGCCCATGGAAGCATCACGCCCCATGACCATGCTTGCCAACCAGCCCGCAATACCGCCAACGATCAATGCAATAATCCAACCCATATGTACCTCCTGATTATAAGCGAATATAAATTCTTTACACTCGCGAATACAATTACATAGACGATTATTGCTTTAACTTGAAGGAATAAAAAAGGACCACCGGAACATGCCCGGCGGCCCTATTCAATATATCGTGTCTGGAATATTATGCCGGGCAGATACCGGTTAATATTTCTGCTGACGCTCGTATAAGTCGCGGTAATGCTGGATTCGGGTGACTCGCAGTCCGGGCATGCCCGACCGGTCAACAGCCCGTTGCCAGGATGCAAATTCTTCCAGAGACAGGTCATAGCGGTCGCAAACTTCATCAACGGTCAGCAAGCCGCCGTTTACTGCTGCAACGACTTCCGCCTTGCGGCGGACTACCCAGCGAGTCGTACCGGGTTTCGGCAAATCATCAATGGTGAGCGGTTCGCCAAGGGGCCCGACAACTTGCGCTGGTTTTATTTTTTGGTTTTCAATCATACTACCCTCAATTTTGCCTTTCGGCATTTTACCCCGTTTCCCGTTACGTCTGGCCTTCGTACCGGCAGAGCTTTTCGATTACCTGAACTGCCAAGGTAAACGTCGCGTTCATAAATTCGATTATTCTTGCATCTTTTTAAATTCCTGCTGAGCCAGATCAGGCCGAAAACTCCCGGTCCTGAACAATATTTCTTCCCTTTGGCCGGTCATGTCCGAACGAGGCATTCCGGCGAAAAAAGCCATCCGCTCATCCATGAAGGAAGCGTGGATTGCCCTCTTGCCGCCTCCCGGACCTTGTCTGGCTGCGACAAACTTCCGAGCCGACTGGCTGGATGTCTGTCTGGCAATGGCTTTCGCAAGCAAAGCCTGATGATCCGCAAGCTGGGCGGGAACATCTTGCTCTTGATCAAGCTCTGGCCATTGCAAGCCTTTATGGGGGAAGTTCATTTCCATAGACGCCGGTCTAGCAGCGAAGATATAAGCTAGTGTAAAAGGGATGTTTACGAGGCCTTAGGAGAAGTTAAGCAATCCTTCCTTGTATCGAGCCAATTCGTGCCAAAATGGATCATATCGGAGGTCTGAAAGGGAAATGTTCGCTGCGCTGGCGCAAGCGGCGGGATTTCTTTAAGGGGTGCAATTGTGATGATGGATAAAATTAGCGGAAATTTTCAGCTGGGCGATGACCTGACAGGCAAGCGCATTGTGGTGGCCATGTCGGGCGGTGTCGATTCGAGCGTCGTGGCGGCCTTGGCGGCGCGTACCGGCGCGGAAACCATTGGCATTACACTGCAACTTTACGATCATGGCGAAGCCGTGGGGCGGGTCGGCAGCTGTTGTGCCGGACAGGATATTCGCGACGCCCGCGCTGTGGCCGACCGGCTTGGCATTGCCCATTATGTTTTTGACCACGCCAGCCGGTTCAAGGATTCGGTAATGGATGTCTTTGCAGACGAATATATGGCCGGCCGAACACCGATCCCCTGCGTGCAGTGTAATATGGGTGTAAAATTTACAGATCTGCTGCAATTGTCCCGCGAACTCGGCGCTGACTGCCTGGCGACCGGTCATTATGTGCGACGTGTTGAGACGCCCAACGGCGCCGAATTGCACCGCGCGCTCGATCCGGCGCGCGACCAGAGCTATTTTCTTTTTGCCACCACCCAGGATCAGCTGGATTATCTGCGTTTCCCGCTGGGCGATATGCCGAAAAGCCAAGTGCGTGAAATAGCCGAAGATATGGGACTGGCGGTAGCCTTCAAGCCGGACAGTCAGGATATCTGTTTCGTTCCCAATGGCGATTATGCGAGCGTCGTGCGCAAATTGCGTCCGGAAGCGGACGATGATGGCGAGATCGTCCATATAGATGGTACGTCCATGGGCCGGCACAAAGGGCTCATCCATTATACAGTCGGTCAGCGCAAGGGACTGGAAATCGGCGGACAGGCCGAGCCGCTCTACGTGATTCGACTGGAGCCGGAAGCGAAACGCGTGATTGTCGGCCCGAAAGCCGCTTTGGCGATTGCGTCAGCCTCCCTTCGCGACATCAACTGGATCGGCGGCGACTATGCTGGCCCGGTCGACGTTAAAGTCCGTTCGATGGCGAAGCCGACTCTGGCCCGGCTGGAAGGGGAAAAGCTGCAATTCCACAATCCGGAATTCGGCGTGTCTCCGGGGCAAGCCGCTGTATTCTATCACAAAGAACGGGTGTTGGGCGGTGGCTGGATAGACTGCACCGATGCGGTTGAGCAGCAATGGCTGGCAGGTGCCGAAGTTTAGGTCCTGACGCTGGCCTATTCGGCCTGTACCTGTTCGTCGGTTAGCATCACGCAGCCCCAGCCTTCGCGAAACTCGGCAGTAGCCGTCTCCATCAGCAAGGCAGAGGCCGTCACCCTTTTGCGCTCTTCATCCAATGACAAGCTGATCACTTCCATGCCCGGCTCGAAGTCCTTGCCGCAATCCTCGATATCCCGTCCGCCGACAAAGTGGCAGGAACAGGCAACCCGCGCTCCATAACCGGTGCCGACGTCCAGCTGTCCCCTGATGCTTTTGTAATTATACGCGAACAAAGCGACCAGGATGAACAAGAACAGCGCAGCGGCAAATAGCGCGATCCGCATCCTGCTTCGGGGCGGTCTGGAAGTGTCTTTTACAGTTGCCATAGCGGCTTCTATTGGTGCAACGATGCAATATGCACAAGATTAAACTCGCTTTGATACCGGCCCTGATGCTCGCCCTTTCCAGTTGTGGAGGGAATGGCGAAACCAAGGTAGCGCCACAGAAAAGCGCTGCGGAACTGGTCTATATCTCGGACGATAGCCCGGTTGCCAAGACGCGGCTCGATGCGGCAATCGCGCCTTTGTTCGAAGATCCGGAAATGTCGGAGACGCGCGCTTTTCTGGTCATGTACCAGGGAAAAATCATCGCTGAGCGCTATGGCGAGGGCTATGATGAAGACACAAGGTTCATTAGCTGGTCGATGGCAAAAAGCTTTACCGGTGCGCTGATCGGATTTCTGGTCGCGGATGGGCGGCTGGTGCTTGATGATCCTGCTCCCGTGCCCGCTTGGCAAAGACCCGGCGACCCGCGCGGCGACATAACCCTGCGCCATTTGCTCCATATGTCCTCCGGTCTGGATCATACGGAAGTGGCGGGAGAGGACGGGAAGACCGTTTTCGAGGTAGATACCAACCGGATGCTGTTCATGGATGGCGCGCAAGATACCGCCGCCTATGCCGAAGCCCGCCCGATGGAAGCCAAGCCGGGCGAGACGTTCGAATATAGCAGCGCCACCAGCATCATTCTTTCCGACATCATTACCCGTACTTTGACCGAGAGCACCGACCCGCTGGTCCGGCGCGATGTCACCTTGCGCTTCATTCGGGGACGACTGCTCGAGCCTCTGGGAATGGGTGGCACCTATCCCGAATTCGATCCGAATGGTACATTTCTGGGCGGCAGTTTCCTTCATGCCACCGCGCGCGATTATGCCACGTTCGGAGAATTCCTGCGTCACAACGGCGCCCGCAAAGGCGCTCAGCATCTGCCGGTCAGCTGGGTGAGATTCATGAAAAAATCGTCGCCAAACGATCCAGCTTATGGCGGGCATATCTGGCTCAACAAGAAACGTCCCGCGGGCCGCAACCAGATATTATTTCCTGACAACGGACCTGACACGATATTTGCCGCTCTTGGCCATCTGGGACAGCAGATTGTTGTCTCGCCCGAGCAACAGTTGACGGTGGTCCGGCTCGGCAAGACGCAAGATGATGTCCTCGCACCGATGAGCGCGCAAATTGGCCGGATCATGGCGCTGTTCCCGATTAGGGGCTAAACGTCCGCTTCCTTCGGCTTGCTACAGGCGGAACACGCCTTCCACAACGGTCACGCATTCTCCGCCCAGCCAGGCGCGGTCGCCGTCGCGCCGGCAATTGACATAGCCGCCGCGCTGGCTTGCCTGATAAGCGGTAAAGCTGTCGCGGCCCAATTGCCTGGCCCAGAAAGGCGTGAGTACGGCATGCGCTGAACCCGTAACGCTATCCTCGTCTACCCCGCCGCCGGGGACGAACACCCGGCTGAGCACATCGGTGTCCTTGCCGGGTGCGGTACAGATAAATTGCGCATTGCCGAGCGCGGCGAGCGCCTTCATATCTGGCTTGAGCGCCAGTACCTCGTCAGCATTTTTATAGCGAAGGACATGATAGCGTCCTTCGTGAAACTGGGTTTCGACCGGGCTGCCACCGACCAGTGCGACAATCTCCGGCATTTCTTTTGCCGCAGGGGCGTAGGCCGGGAGGTCTAGCGCATAGCCATCACCGTCGCGCTTGACGGTCAATATCCCTGCTTTTCTCGTCCGGAACGTTACCTGCCGCCGCTCGGGATCCTGTGACAATATGATATGGCCGCTGGCCAGCGTTGCATGACCACATAGCGCGATTTCCACGGTGGGCGTGAACCAGCGTAGTTCGTAATCTGCTGCACCGCTTGCGTCGCGCAGGTAGAAGGCGGTCTCGGCGAAATTATTTTCCTCGCCAATGGCTTGCAGAACGGAGTCATCAGGCCAGCTTTCGAGCGGCATCACCGCTGCTTGGTTGCCGGTAAAGGGGCGGTCGGCAAAAGCGTCGACATGATAATAAGGCAGATTTGTCATGGGTAGAGCAGTCCTTCCGTCCATTCGTCACCGTCGCGGACAAAAGTCCGCCGTTCGTGCAGACGGTGCGCCCGGTCCTGCCAGAATTCGAAACGCGCGGGCGTCAGACGATAGCCCGACCAGTGCGGGGGGCGCGGTACATCGTTGCCTTCAAATCGCTCCGTCATTTCCGCGAATCTGGCTTCAAAGGTTTCGCGATCGGCGAGCGGCCTTGATTGGTCCGAGGCCCAGGCACCGAGTTGAGAATCCCGGCTGCGCGTAGCAAAATAAGCATCGGCCAAGTCATCTGCTACCGTCGAAATCTGTCCATCAATCCGGATCTGGCGGCGCAGGCTTTTCCAGTGAAACAAGATCGCGGCCTTCGGGTTCTCCGCGATATCGCCAGCCTTGCGGCTTTGCTGGTTGGTGTAAAAGACAAAGCCATCGGGACCATGGCCTTTCAGCAGCACCATCCGCGCCGAAGGCTGTCCGTCGGCATCGGCGGTGGCAATGGTCATCGCATTGCTGTCATTGATCTCGGTTTCGCGCGCTTCGGCAAACCAGGTCTCGAAAAGGGAAAATGGATCGGTCATGGAGCTTCCCCTAACATCCTGTCGGCGACCGGCAAACAAACAAAATTTTGTCCGGCGACAAAGCGCAGTTTTCTGCTAGAAGCACGGCAAAGAGGGCTATTATGAACTGGGATCTGGTTTTTACAATCACCAATAATTATGCGTTGTTGATGTGGTTGATTCTGGCATTTGCACCGCGCCGGGAATCTATAATGACCGGTCTGTTTTATGGCGGTATCGGTCTTCTGGCCTGCACTTATGCAGTAATCATCATTCCGTTAATGACCGGACTCATCGATGGTGGCAGCGGGGGAACGCCAGATTTTTCAACTCTGGCGGGTGTCCAGCAATTGCTCGCCAGCCCGGGCGGAGCGACGGTGGGATGGATCCACTATCTCGCCTTTGATCTGTTTGTCGGTCTATGGGTTGCGCGCAATGCGGATAAATACGGGTTTGCACGCTGGGTGCAGATACCTATCTTGTTGTTTGTTCTAATGTTGGGGCCATTGGGGCTGGTTCTTTATCTGCTGCTGCGTTTCACGCGGCACAACAAGGTTGCAGATGCCGTTATGCCCGAATAAGACAGTAGAGTTGAAAATTGGCGATAAATGCCAATCTCTGCACGGTAAGGATTTGAAAAAGGTCAAATAATGATAGATCCCTATCAAGCATTGGGTGTTGCCAAGGGTGCCAGCGACAAGGAGATCAAGTCTGCCTATCGCAAGCTCGCCAAGGAACTGCACCCGGACAAAAACAAGGATAATCCCAAGGCGACGGAGCGGTTCTCCGACGTCACCAAAGCCTATGACCTGCTGCTGGACAAGGAAAAGCGGGGCCAGTTCGATCGCGGAGAGATTGATGGGGAAGGCAATCCCACTGCGCCTTTCGGCTTTGGCGGTGGTGGCGGCGGATATCAACGCAGTCCTGGCGGCCAGCAACATGATTTCGGCAATGCCGGCGCGGATTTTGGCGATATTTTTGAAGGCCTTTTTGGCGGTGGAGGCGGCGGCAGTTCGCCATTTGGCGGCCGCCAGCGTAGTGCACCGCCACCCAAGGGTGCCAATGTTGCATATCGGCTAAAAGTCGAATTTATTGCTGCTGCAACGCTCCAGAAACAGCGTATCACGCTGGAAGATGGCAAGACCATTGATCTCAGCCTGCCCAAGGGTGTCGAGGAAGGCACGCAAATGCGGCTTAGCGGCAAGGGCCGGCAAGGACCGGGCGGCAATGGTGATGCCATTGTCACGATCCATATTAACTCCCATCCTTTTTACAAACGCGATGGTGACAATATCACGCTGGAACTGCCGATCAGCCTGAAAGAGGCCGTGGAAGGCGCCAAGATCAAGGTTCCCACGGTGGATGGACCGGTGATGCTTTCCATCCCTGCCGGATCGGATTCGGGCAAGACGCTGCGTTTGAAAAACAAAGGCTTCCATGGGAAATCGGGTGTTCGCGGAAATCAGCTGGTCACTTTGATGATCACTTTGCCGAAAAAAGATGAAAAGCTCGCGGAATTTGTCAAGGACTGGGATCCGGAAGACAATCCCCGTGCCGGCATGGGTGTATAGGCTTGGCCTGGATTTTCCATGTCTAAGCTTTCTCCCGAAGCCCGGCGGCAGGTTGCGAAAGAGTCAGTAAAATCCGGCGTTGATGCCAACGAAAATCTGACCGACGAAGATCTGGTTGCCAGTGCCTTCATCATCCTCAAGCGAACCGCAGTGGGCGTCTATTATGACGGCTTCACTTTTGCCGGAAATTTCGCTTATCTGTCGTTGCTTGCCGTATTTTCCTTCTTCATTGTTGCTGCGGCAATTGTCGGGGGGTTTGGCCAGACAGCTGTCGGCACCGATTTTGTCGAGGCCTTTCTAAAGACGGTTCCACCTTCGGTTGCCGGCGCGCTGCATGATCCGATCAGAGACGCGATGACCGCACGCACCGGACCTTTGCTCTGGCTCAGCGCGATCGTCGGACTGTGGACCACGACCAGTCTGATCGAGACAATCCGTGAGATTCTCCACCGTGCCTATGGCGTGCAGGCTCAGCGCGCATTCTGGGAATATCGCCTGACATCGACCGTGCTCATTTTGTTTTCGGTGTTCTTTGCGATGCTGGCACTTAGCGCGGGATTCGTGGTGGCTGGTATCAGCGGATTTCTGGGCACCTATTTTCCCGCTGTCCAAAGCGATGCGCTCTGGGTTTCGCTTTCCAACGCCATTCCGTTTCTTGTGCTTTTCGCGACGCTCTATCTTCTGTTCCGTCTGCTTACGCCGCGCCAATATCGACCGCGCCAATATCCCAAATGGCCGGGAGCGGTTTTTACCAGCGGCTGGTGGCTGCTGATCACCGGATTATTACCGGTGTTTCTAAAATATGCTGCAAATTATCAGCTTACTTACGGCAGCCTTGCCGGTGTCATTATCACATTGATATTCTTTTATCTCGTCGGGCTCGGCATGGTAATCGGCGCCGAGATAAACGCTGCTTTGGCCGAACGGCCCTCGCGAAACGGGGTTAGTGAATGATCCGCTGGAAAATCATCCGGATAGTGTTTATCAGCGGCGATTATCTGATTTCAGGAGACCGGGGCGATGAGTGATTTAATGAAGGGCAAGCGCGGCTTGATCATGGGGCTTGCCAATAACAAGTCACTGGCCTGGGGTATCGCACAGCGCCTGGCTGCGGACGGAGCCGAACTGGCGATCAGCTATCAGGGCGAAGTGATGGCCAAGCGCGTCAAGCCGCTGGCAGAGCAACTGGGCTGCGATTTCCTGATTGATTGCGACGTCAGCGATATGGACCAGCTTGATGCAGCGTTTTCCGAGATTGAAAAACGCTGGAGCAAGATTGATTTTGTCGTCCACGCGATCGGCTTCACCAACAAGGACGCGCTGCGCGGTAAATATTACGATGTGACCCTCGACGATTTTCTAATGACCATGAATATCAGCGTCTACAGCTTTACCGCTGTTGCCAAACGCGCCGCTGCGTTGATGAGCGCGGGCGGATCCATGCTCACCTTATCCTATTATGGTGCCGAAAAAGTCATCCCTCATTATAATGTCATGGGCGTAGCGAAAGCCGCACTTGAAGCCTCGGTCAAATATCTGGCGCATGATGTCGGCCCTGACGGAATCCGGGTGAATGCAATCTCCGCCGGACCGATTAAAACACTGGCAGCCTCCGGAATTGGCGACTTCCGCTATATATTGAAATGGAACGAGCTGAATTCACCGCTGCGGCGCAACGTCACCATTGATGATGTCGGCGCTTCGGCTCTCTATTTCCTGTCCGATCTTTCCTCTGGCGTCACCGGCGAAACCCATCATGTCGATGCAGGCTATCATACAGTCGGTATGAAACAGGAAGACGCACCGGATATCACATTGGATTGATCAACGCCGGTTTTTCGTGAACCGTCCTTTCGACAATAATATTGAATTTATCAGCGCGGAGAGCGAGTTTTGAGTTTTAATATCTTTGGCCATGCTTTCCGCTTTTCCACCTGGGGAGAAAGTCACGGACCTGCGCTTGGCGCGCTGGTCGACGGCTGCCCTCCCGGACTGGCGCTGAGCGAAGCGGACATCCAGCCGTTTCTCGATGCGCGGCGTCCCGGTCAGTCGAAATATACGACCCAGCGCCAGGAACCGGATCAGGTCAAAATCCTCTCCGGCGTTTTCGAAGGCAAGACGACCGGCACGCCGATTTCGCTGATGATCGAGAATGTCGATCAGCGGTCCAAGGATTATAACGAAGTCGCCAAAGCCTATCGTCCCGGCCATGCCGATTATGCCTATGACCAGAAATACGGCTTTCGCGACTATCGCGGCGGTGGCCGGTCCAGCGCCCGCGAAACTGCATCGCGGGTTGCTGCCGGTGCTGTGGCACGGCTGGTGATTCCGGACGTGACGATCCGTGCGTGGGTCGCCGAAATCGGCGGTGACGCCATTGATCCGGCGAATTTTGATGCCAATGAAATCGGCAACAACCCGTTTTTCTGCCCTGACGCTGAAGCCGCGAAGCGCTGGGAAGCGCTGGTCGATGGTGCTCGCAAGGATGGCAGCAGCGTCGGCGCGATCATTGCCTGCGAGGCGACCGGAGTGCCCGCTGGCTGGGGAGCGCCGGTCTATGCCAAGATGGACAGCGAGATTGCCGCTGCGATGATGACGATCAACGCGACCAAGGGGATCGAAATTGGTGACGGTTTTGCGGCCGCCCGATTACGCGGCGAAGAAAATGCTGACGCGATGCGTCCCGGTAACAACGGACCGCGATTTGACTCCAATCATAGCGGCGGCACTGCTGGCGGTATATCCACCGGCCAGCCGATTTTTTGTCGGGTAGCGTTCAAGCCGACCAGCTCAATTTTGACGCCGGTAGCAACCATCTCACCCGAAGGGGAGGCGACCGAAATATCGACCAAGGGCCGCCATGATCCTTGCGTGGGAATACGCGGCGTTCCGGTAGTCGAAGCGATGATGGCGTTGGTCCTTGCCGATCAGAAAATGATGCACAGGGCGCAATGTGGATGAAAAATTTTCTGGAAATAGCAACCCTGCCTCTCGCGCTTCCTCGCCCGCCGAGCTCTGTTGAAGGCTGTTTCTGAACCATGATCGACCTTATTCTTCATATCATCGATGAATATATTCAGGCAAACAAGGCAGTCATCGGCCTGGTGATCCTTGTGTTTCTGTTCGCCGGCTTCATCATGGAGCGCTTTCCCGCGGCCGTGGTCGCGGTGCTCGGCGCCTGCATGTTCCTGTTCCTCGGGATCATCGATTCCGATGGCCTGTTTTCGGTCTTCTCCAACACGGCGCCGATCACCATCGCCGCGATGTTCATCCTGTCGGGTGCTCTTCTACGCACCGGCACCATCGATGCCATTGCCGGTTTCATTATCAAGCGCGCCAAGCGCCGCCCCAAACTGGCGGTCGCGGAAATGTTTCTGGGCGCCTTTGTCGCTTCCGCCTTCATGAACAATACGCCGGTGGTGATCGTGTTGATTCCGATCATCCTGCGCCTCTCGCGGGCGACCGGCTTCTCGTCCAAGAAACTGCTGATCCCGCTGAGCTTCATTTGCATATTGGGCGGTACGACCACGCTGATCGGCACCTCGACCAACCTCATCGTCGATGCGGTCGCACGTGATCAAGGCCTGGCAGGATTCGGCATCTTCGAAATCACGCCTTATGGCCTGATCGCCGCGGTTGCCGGGACAATCATGATGGTATTGTTCAGCAGCTGGCTGCTTCCGGGCGGCGATGTCAAAGGTCAGTTTGACAGCAGTGACGAAAGTGCGTTTCTTACCGAACTGACTGTCCGCAACCGAGCATCTGCGATTGATAAAAAACTGTCTGCCGTGGCCGAATTGCGCCGTGCGGGCATTGAAGTTACGGCCGTCAAGCGGCTGAGCAGCTATATCCGCCATGATCTTGATTTTCACGAACTACGGGCGGGCGACCGGATTGTTGTGCAGCTGGATCTCGCCGAGCTGATTTCGCTGCGCGAATCGGAAGATTTCAAGGTGGGCATAGTTCACAAGGGCGACGCCGGGCCGTTGGGCGAAGAACTGGTTGAGGCCACGGTGGCACCGAGTCATCCCAGCATCGGTAACCGGCTGTATGACATTCCCTTCCTGTCGCAGCTCAATGTGCGGATATTGGGCATGACCCGTTATCGCAATCTGCCGCGTTCCGACCTGACCAATGCGCGTATTCATGCAGCGGACCGGTTGCTGGTGACCGGCTCCAGCGAAGACATCCATCGCATGTATCAAAACCCCAACCTGTTTGGTGTCGGTCAAACCAAGATTCGTGCTTTTCGCAGGGACAGGGCGCCAATCGCTATCGGGGCTCTTGTCGCAGTGGTGGTTCTTGCCGCACTCAATGTGATCCCGCTGGCGGTCGCTGCTATTCTCGCGGTCGGCGCCATCCTGCTGGCGCGCTGTATTGATGCCGAGGAAGCCTGGGGGTCGATCGACGGCAATGTATTGGTGCTTATTTTCGGTATGCTCGCGGTCGGTCTGGGCCTGCAGCAGGCCGGCAGTGTCGACCTGCTCGTTTCCGAACTGACGCCCTTTTTGCGGGAAGTGCCGCCCTGGGGACTGGTCTTTGCTATATATGTCCTGTCGGTGATCATGACCGAGATTGTGACAAACAATGCAGTCGCCATCATTATTACACCGATTGCCATCGCGCTGGGCAATGATCTGGGCGTCGACCCACGGCCTCTGGTCATCGCGGTCATGTTTGCGGCTTCCGCCAGCTTTGCCACGCCGATCGGCTATCAAACCAATACGCTGGTGTACGCAGCGGGCAATTACCGGTTCACCGATTTTTTCAAGGCCGGCATTCCGCTAACCTTTGGCGTCGGACTGTCGACCTGTCTGGCAATCAGCTTCTGGATGTAGTTCAGCCCTAAAGGCTTGCCGCGCTCTCCTGCTGACGATAGGCTTGGGCCGGGAAAATACGGGGAACATTACATGCTGGCATTCTGGTTCAAGATTCCGCTTTGGCAACGGGTGATCGCGGCACTTGTTCTGGGTGTCATCACCGGCCTGATCTGGGGACCTGAATCCGAAACCATTAAATGGATCGGCGATTTCTTCATCAAGGCGATCAAGATGCTGGTCGTCCCGCTGATCTTCTTCTCGCTGGTGGCCGGCGTGGCGGCGCTCGGAGATCTAAAAAAACTGGGCAGCGTTGGTGGACGGGCGATGGTTCTGTTCGTGATTACCGGACAGATTGCGGCTTGGCTGGGACTCGCGCTCGGCACATTTTTCAAACCGGGGTACGGCGTCGACACCGATGCCATTGAAATGGGGCCTACGCCTGCACCCAATGATGCGACCGCCGTCGATATGATCCTCTCTATCGTCCCCGACAGTCCGGTGCAGGTGATGGCCGATGTTCGCGTATTGCCGCTGATCGTCTTCGCTCTGCTGATCGGCATCGGCATATTGATGGCCAAGGAAGACGGCAAGCCGCTGGCGAAGATTTTTGATAGCGGTGCTATTGTGATGCAGAAAGTCACGATGATCGTGATGGAACTGACACCATTTGGTGTGTTCGCGCTGATGGCATGGGTTGCCGGCACGCTGGGTACCGACGCCCTGATATCGCTGGCGCAACTGGTCGGGCTCAACTATCTCGGCTGCCTGCTGATCATCGGCATTGTCTATTCGGGGATGATCAAGTTCGTCGCGAAACTGCCGGTGATCGACTTCTTCCGCGGTATCGTGGATGCGATCGCGGTCAGCTATTCCACAGCTTCGTCCAACGCGACCCTGCCGGTGACCCTGCGCTGTGTCGAACGCAACCTTGGTGTCCGGAACTCGGTCGCAAGTTTCGTGGTCTCGCTGGGTGCGACGATCAACATGAACGGTACCGCCATGTATCTGGGTTTGGCCACCTTGTTTGGTGCCCAGATATTCGGCGTTGATCTGAGCTGGGGGGACTATCTCCTGATCTCGATTACCTCGACATTGGGTGCAATTGGTGCCGCCGGTATTCCAGGTGCAGGCCTGATCATGATGGCCTTGGTCTTCGGCAGCGTGGGCGTCCCGCTCGAAACCATCGCCTTTGTTGCTGGCGTCGACCGGATCATGGATATGATGCGGACGACCACCAATGTCTCCGGTGATGCTGCGGTAGCAGTGACGGTGGCGGCGATGACGGGCGAGATCGACCGTGAGGAAATGATCTCGGCGGACGATGTCTAGGTAAGACTTGCCGTTGTAATATGGTCTGACCCGATGACCGAACCAGAATGATTCAGGTGAGCGCCTTTTTCATCAGCACCGCCGCTGTAATATCGCCGGTCACGTTCACAACGGTTCTCGACATGTCCAGCAGCCGATCAACGCCAAGAATGATAACCAGCCCAGAAGCCGGTATGCCGAAGCCAGCTGCCACGCTCGCCAGTATCGCAATGCTGACGCCGGGCGTTCCCGGCGCTCCGATCGATGACGCCACCAGAGTGCCGACGAGCAGCAATGTTTCTGCCAGACTTAGGTCGACGCCCGATATTTGCGCCAGGAACAATATGGCAATGCTTTGATAGAGAGCGGTGCCCGCCATGTTCATCGTCGCCCCCAGCGGAACCACCAGGTTCGCTACATCGTCCGGGACATGCAACCGACGCGCGGTCTGGATTGTACCCGGCATGACCGCAGATGAACTGGAAGTGGAAAACGCCAGTAGCAGGTTCGGGCCGGCTATTTTGAAAAAGGAACGGAATTCAAGCCCGCCGATCAGCTTCAGCAGCAAGGCATAGATCAGGAAGAGAAGCGCCAGCCCGAGAAGGACCGTGCCGACATAGTTGAGTAGGCCGAGCAACGAATTCGGCCCGATCTGGATCATCAGCTGTGCCATCAAGCCGAAAACGGCGAGCGGAGACAAAAGCATCGCCCATTTTACGATTGTCATGGAAATGGACATCAGTGAATCGAGCACGGAGAGAAGAGGTTCCGCCTTCTCTCGTTGAATCTGGCTGGCGGCAACCCCGGTCAGAACTGCAAGAATCACGATTGCCAGCAAATCGCCCTGGATTACGGAAGCGGCCGGATTGGTAGGCAGCACGCCGGCGACCAGATCCGGTAATCTGGAGATGTCGAACATCTGAACATCGGCCTGAACCGTTTCTACCGGCATTTCCAGTCCGCTACCCGGCTCGAACAGGCGAGCCAGATAAATGCCTATCCAGGCGGCAGCGAAGGTGGTCGAGATGATGAACAGTCCGAGCCGGATGCCCAGCTTTCGCATCGCCTGATTAGAAGGGGCACCGGCAAGTCCGCTGACGATGGATGCGAAAACCAAGGGCACCAGAACGATCGCGATCAGGCCGAGAAAAAGCTGGCCGGGCAGGGCAAGCCAGTCTCCGATCATATTGGCCGTAGAAATCGGGACCAGTCCGGCGGTCGGGCCCAGCAGCATGCCGGTGCCGATGCCAATCACCATCGCGATGAGCACCTGTGCCCAAAGTCGTGAGCGGGCCCAGATCCGCAATTTGGTACTCTGCTGAATCAGATGGGTCAGTTCCGAACTGGTTTCGTCTAACATAAGGATATATTCACTGGCACAATGCCTGCTTTCTGCCCGTTTCTATCTTACTGACTACGACGCCTCCAGAATCTTTGTTCAAGACAAAGCTGCAACTTCAATCCGCGAATGGATCCGTCACCAATATCGTATCTTCGCGCTCCGGCGAAGTCGACACCAGAGCCACCGGACACTGGATCAACTCTTCGACCCGCCTGATATATTTGATCGCCTGCGCCGGCAGGTCGGCCCAACTGCGGGCACCGGCGGTGGTTTCGTTCCAGCCTTCCAGCGTCTCGTAAACCGGTTTAACCGCTGCCTGATCCTGATGATGCGGTGGCAGATAGTCATAAGTCACACCGTCGAGTTCATAGCCGACGCAGATTTTGAGCTCTTCGAAGCCGTCCAGCACGTCCAGCTTGGTCAGGGCAATGCCGGCCACTCCGGATACGGCCAGAGCTTGCCGCACCAGAACCGCATCGAACCAGCCGCAGCGCCGCTGGCGACCGGTGACGGTACCGAATTCATGGCCACGTTCGCCAAGCCGCTGACCAATATCGTCATCCAGCTCAGTCGGGAAAGGACCGGAACCGACGCGCGTCGTATAAGCCTTTGTAATGCCGAGCACATAGCCGGTTCCGGAAGGCCCAATGCCCGAGCCGCCCGCAGCGGTACCGGAAATTGTATTGGAGCTTGTAACAAACGGATAGGTGCCATGATCGACATCGAGCAATACGCCCTGCGCGCCCTCGAACAAGATTCTCTTGCCGTCGCGACGCGCTTCATTGAGGCGTTTCCAAACCGGCTGGGCATATTGCAGAACACTGTCGGCAATTTCCTTCAGGTCATTCAGCAGCCGCTCGCGATCAACCGGTGGTTCGCCAAACCCGGCACGGAGCGCGTCATGATGCGCGCACAGCCGGTCAAGCTGCGGTCCCAGATCGTCGAGATGGGCGAGATCGCAAACCCGAATCGCGCGGCGACCGACCTTGTCTTCATAGGCCGGGCCAATGCCGCGGCGCGTGGTGCCGATCTTGCCCTTGCCGCTGGCGTCCTCGCGCATGGCGTCGAGATCGCGGTGGATCGGCAGGATCAGCGGGCAGGTTTCGGCGATGCCGAAATTGTCGGTGTTGATCGCGACGCCCTGACCGGTCAGTTTCTCGATCTCGTCGCGCAGATGCCAGGGATCGAGCACGACGCCATTGCCGATGATCGACAGGGCGCCCCGGACAATGCCGGAGGGCAGCAGCGAAAGCTTGTAGACCGCGCCATCGACGACGAGCGTATGGCCGGCGTTATGACCGCCTTGAAAGCGGACCACGACATCGGCGCGTTCGGACAGCCAGTCGACAATCTTGCCTTTGCCTTCATCACCCCATTGTGCGCCGATTACCGTTACATTGGCCATTGAATCACTTTCTTATAATGGTTCCGGCTGATCGCCGTTCAAAATGTGGGAACAACCAAGTGCTTCGGCCTGGTCAGTGTCTGACAGGGCCGCCACTGTGCGCCAGCCCGCTTCTCTTAACGCTGCTGCCGCTGATCGGTCGTGGCCAAGGGGCAGGAAGATCTGGTCGCTCGCCTTTGCTCCAAAACCAGCTTCGATTAACGGATTGGGATAAAGTGAAAAGCCGACAGCTTTCTCGGATCCACCATCTGCGCTCATGATTTCGTAGCTGCCGCCGCGACCCAATGCACCGATGAATGTATCGGCATAAAGTGTGAAGCCGAACCAGTTCTGATATTCAAAGCCGTGTCGTTCGGTCGGATCAAGAGTTAGGCTGGCTTTGCCCCGAATGCTTTCCGCGATCTGGGAAACGCCATCGAGCCGAGAGTCGAGTCGGCCACCTGTGTCGAATTTGCGCAATTTCGCCATTGCCTCGTCAAACGGGCCTGTCGCCTCGATTAGCGGGAGATAGCCAGTTGCGCCAATAGCGCTCAGGCCGCCGGCATCCTTCATATCCAGTTCGCCGCGCACTTCGGTGATCTGTGTCTCGTTCAATGGTAACGGGCCTGCCGCCAATATGTCGATCAGGTCGGGCATGGTGAAGTCGACTGTGATGCCGGAGACGCCCGCGCGTTC
This sequence comes from uncultured Sphingorhabdus sp., assembly GCA_963974765.1. Classification (GTDB taxonomy): domain Bacteria; phylum Pseudomonadota; class Alphaproteobacteria; order Sphingomonadales; family Sphingomonadaceae; genus Parasphingorhabdus. Next base: position 278,892 of record CAXBEI010000001.1, on the reverse strand, counting down.
CAGTGCTTCAATCGCAACCGAGACAATTTCGCTGGCGGCGATGACGCTATCACTGCCGATGAGTTCCGCGCCAATCTGCAACCGGCTACGTTCTGGCTGCAATTGACCTGAGCGCAGTTTCAAAACCTGGCCGGAATAGCTCAGCCTTAGTGGACGCGGCCGGTCGGCGAGACTGGTTGTTGCAATTCGACCGATCTGTACAGTCATGTCGGGGCGTAGCGCCAAGGTGCGTTGAGAAATCGGATCGACCAGGCGCATCAGATCGTTACGGGAAGCGCCCTGCATCCGCTCGGTCAGGCCATCTTCATATTCGGCGAGCGGTGGCGTTACCCGGGCATAGCCATGGCGGGCCAGAGTATCTAGGACATCGCGTTCCAGTCGCGATGCCGCCTCGGCATAAGGCGGCAGCGCGTCGTGGAACCCTTCGGGCAAGAGATTGGATGGCTTTTGCATGGCCCTGCTCCATAGCCCAAGCAACCGCTCAGGCCATCCTTTTTCTTTGCTACGTTGCTACAGAATTAAAACTTCAGCGCCTTGACTGTCTTCACGCCTTCCAGTTGACAAACGGACCATAGCACTGGCTCTTCCACCGGAGAATCGATCGAAAGCAGCAATACCGCTTCACCGCCCGGCGCATCGCTGCGACGGCCAAGGTGGAACGTGCCGATGTTTACGCCCGCTTCACCAAGCGTGGAACCGACGCGACCGATAAAACCGGGTTCGTCCCGGTTGACGATATAGAGCATGTCGCCTTCCATATCGGCTTCAACCTTGATGCCGAACATCTCGACCAGTCTTGGTCCGGAAGATCCGAACAAGGTGCCGGCAACCGATTTTTCGCCTTCGTCGGTGGTTACCGATACCCGGACCAGCGTGTGATAGTCGCCTTCGCGCTCATGGCGAATCTCGCGGACGTCGAGGCCGCGTTCTTTCGCCAGATAGGGTGCGTTGACCATGTTGACTGTGTCGCTATAGGCCCGCATCAGACCGGCCAGCACTGCTGCCGTGATTGGTTTCTGATCCAGTTCGGCCGCAGCACCTTCCACTTCAACGGCGACACCCTTGATCTGGTCGGCTGCGAGTTGGCCGACGAGAGAACCGAGCTGCGTGGCAAGCGCCATATAGGGTCTCAGCTTCGGCGCCTGTTCAGCCGAGAGGCTTGGCATGTTGAGCGCATTTTCCACGCCGCCATTGACCAGATAGTCCGCCATCTGCTCGGCGACCTGGATCGCGACATTCACCTGGGCTTCGCTGGTGGAAGCGCCAAGATGCGGAGTGCAGATCAGGTTGGGAGTGCCGAACAGGGCATTTTCCTTGGCCGGTTCCTGCGCATATACATCCAGCGCAGCGCCTGCGACATGACCGGATTCGAGCGCTTCCTTCAAGGCCGCCTCGTCGATCAAGCCACCGCGCGCGCAGTTGATGATACGAACGCCCGGCTTGGTCTTGGCCAGCGCTTCGGCAGACAGGATATTGCGCGTCTGGTCGGTGAGCGGCGTGTGCATGGTGATGAAGTCGGCGCGGGCTAGCAGATCGTCAAGCGAGACTTTTTCAACACCCATTTCAACGGCGCGTTCTTCGGTCAGGAACGGATCATAAGCGACAACTTTCATCCGCAAACCGATGGCGCGTTCGGCGACAATCGAACCGATATTGCCGGCACCGATCAGGCCGAGAGTTTTGCTGGTCAGTTCGACGCCCATGAACTTGGACTTTTCCCATTTGCCGGCCTGGGTCGAAGCATCGGCCGAAGGAAGCTGGCGGGCGAGCGCGAACATCAGCGCGATAGCATGTTCTGCGGTGGTGATGCTGTTGCCGAATGGTGTATTCATGACCACGACACCCTTGGCGGAGGCTGCAGGGATATCGACATTGTCGACACCGATACCGGCTCGGCCGACGACTTTCAGGTTGGTCGCCGCTGCCAGGATTTCGGGTGTGACCGTGGTCGAAGAGCGAATGGCGAGGCCATCATATTCGCCGATGATCTTCATCAATTCTTCCGGTGTCTGACCGGTGATTTCATCGACTTCGCAGCCCCGTTCGCGGAAGATCTCGGCGGCTTTCGGGTCCATTTTATCGGATATAAGTACTTTTGGCATGACATATGTTCCTTGTCGGAATGTTCTCGCCGGCGCGGGCCGGCTTAGAGACCAATGACGCTATCGCAAGACATTGGTCTTGCCCCGGCTCTCGCCGGGGCGACACGAATATTAGGAAAGTTCGGCTTTCACCTGAGCATACGCCCATTCGATCCAGAGCAGCAGACGGCGAACGTCTTCCTGCTCGACGGTCGAACCGCACCAGATGCGCAGCGACGGCGGCGCATCGCGATAGCCGTTGAAATCATACGCAATGTCCATTTTTTCGAGCATTGCAGCGATTTTCTTCGGCACGGACGCCTTGGCGTCGTCATCAAGACTGTCGTACCAGTCACCCTGGAACACCATGCAGACGCCGGTGTTGGTCCATTTTGCCGGATCACTGACCATATTGCGCATCCACGGCGTGGCTTCGAGCCAGTCGTGAACGGTCTTGGCGTTGCGGTCGGCGCGGGCGTGGAGTTCGGACAAGCCGCCGATCGACTTTGCCCATTCGAGCGCAGCGATATAATCTTCGGTCGCGAGCATCGAAGGCGTATTGATCGTAGCCCCTTCAAAAATCGCGGTGTTGAGCTTGTCGCCTTTCTTCACGCGGAAGATTTTCGGCAGCGGCCAGGACGGGGTGTAGCTTTCAATCCGTTCGACGGCGCGCGGGCTGAGGATCAGCATACCATGAGCGGCTTCCGATCCCATGACCTTCTGCCAGCTAAAGGTGGTCGCATCGAGCTTTGACCAGTCCATAGGCTGGGCAAAGACGGCGCTGGTTGCGTCGTTGATGGTGACACCTTCACGGTCGGCGGCAATCCAGTCCGTATCGGGAATTCTTGCGCCCGAGGTCGTACCGTTCCAGGTGAAGACAATATCGTCACCCTTGTCGATCGTGGTCAGGTCGGGAATTTCGCCATAGTCGGCTTCGAGGACGGTCAGATTGGCAGGTTTGAGCTGCTTTACAGCGTCCTGGATCCAGACGTTGCCAAAGCTTTCCCACGCAGCGACGGTAACCGGACGGGCGCCCAGCATATTCCACATCGCCAGTTCGACGGCTCCGGTATCGGAAGCCGGCACAATGCCGATCAGATAGTCGTCGGGGATGCCCAATAGCTCACGACTCAGGTCGATAGCATATTTCAGGCGAGCCTTACCGGTCGCGGAACGATGCGAGCGACCCATGGCGATGGTGTTGATTTTGTCGAGGGACCAGCCAGGGAATTTGGCTGTAGGACCCGAAGAAAAATTCGGGCAGTCAGGACGCAATTCTGGCGTCGGTACATTAGTATCAGTCATTTTAACGCTTCTCCTTACAGAGAGCTCGCGCGGCGTTGGGACCGCGTGGCCCGGCGCCGCTTTGTCTTGTGCGCCGCAGCATGTCAAGCGTGATCTTGGTTGCGGATGAAACCGGCTATTTATTCTGGAAAAGTATTTTGCCGCGCTTTGAAACCAGCAGTTTTTCCAATGATACCGGGTGAAAATAGGCCTCTACGCGATCACCTTCGGGGGTGGTGCCGTAGACTTCATAGCAACCGCCATCGACCTTGGACTTTTTGACCGTCCAGCCCTGCTTGACCAAAGCGGCTTCCAGCTCCACGCGCGTTTTCCAGCCGGATTCCGGTCCGGCGTCGCACGTCATCTTGCCGGTGGCGAGGGCAGGGGCCGAGAAGCCGGCAGTGGCAATAAGAGCTGCTGCTGCGGCGGTGATTGCGGAATATTTCATGTTCATTGTCTCCAATTCTAGTCGGTTTGCAGCGTTTCGCACTGCTGGCTTCTGTCGCGCCATTGGGCATATAGTTCTAGTCCACGCACGACAGAAAGGGCATGGACTGATCATGGGTTTTGTAGACGCGGTGGTCTAGTATAAATTTGTAGTAATTTGTCGCATCCTTCGCGTCAGGTCGCCGGTAAGGTTTCATTTACCATGAGTTTCAGTCTGAATTTAACCATCTTCTGTCATTGCGCTCGTCATGGATATCAAACTGAATATTGGACGTCGCGGGCGGACCATCGGACTTTTGGTTCTCGGCTCGTTGTTGCTTAGCGCTTGCGGAGCAATTCCGGCAGGCAGCAGTGGCCAAGCGCAGCGGCCTCAGGCCTCGGCGGGTCTGGGATCTTTCGATCCCACACCCTCTGCCCGCCAGTGTTTCAGCGATCTTGGCAAGGCGAACGTCCGCTTCTCTCCCTTACCCAACCGCCAGTTCAGCGGCGGGTGCAGCCAGATCGACAGTATCAAGCTGCTCGATGTCGGTGCTGATGTTACCAATCTCGGTCCGGTCAAATGCGAACTGGCCGGCAAATTTGCAGCCTGGACCGAATATGCCGTCAAGCGCGCGGCCCGCAAATATCTCGGCAGCGATCTCAAGCGGATTGAGACCATGGGCAGCTACAGTTGCCGCAATATCGCCGGGTCGGGCAAATTGTCGCAGCACGCGCACGCCAATGCGATCGACGTTTCCGCTTTCGTACTCACTGACGGTCGCCGGATCACGGTCGAGAATAACTGGAAAAGCGGTCGCCGGGAAATGCAGTTCCTCGCCGCGATCCATGACAGCGCCTGCAAGCGCTTTGGCACCGTTCTCAGTCCCAATTACAATGCAGCGCACCGCGACCATTTCCATCTCGACATGAGCGGAAACGGATATTGTCGATAGGGCGATAAGGCCACTGGCCAGCCCCATATCTATGCTTTAGGGCAAGGCTATGACCAATAAAGATCTCCACGACCGTCGTTTTTACCGTGCCAAGCAAGAAGCCGAATTTGCTGAAAAAGCAGATTTCGGAACTCCCCAGACCCGCGATCCGGCCTACCGGCTGGCTTTTCAGGACACCGATTTCCTCCTCCGCGAGGAATTGCGCCCCGTCCGTTTTCAGCTTGAGCTGCTCAAGCCGGAAATGCTGCTCGACGAAGCCGGCATAGGCTCGACCCTGGTGATGTACGGGTCCGCGCGTATCCCGTCGCCAGATCAGGCTGATGCGCTGGTCGAGGCAGCGGTTGATGACGAATCGCGTAAAATCGCCGAGCGGTTGAAGGACAAAGCCAAATATTATGACGAAGCCCGCAATTTGGCGCGGCTGGCGAGCGCCTGCGGTATTTCGGAAAACGGCAAGCGTGATTTCGTGGTCTGCTCCGGCGGCGGGCCTTCAATCATGGAAGCGGCCAATCGCGGTGCGGCTGACGTTGGCCAAGAATCCATTGGCCTCAATATCGTCCTGCCGCACGAACAGGCGCCCAATGAATATGTCACGCCGTCGCTAAGTTTCCAGTTCCACTATTTTGCGTTGCGCAAGATGCACTTCTTGCTGCGAGCCAGAGCGGTGGCGGTTTTTCCGGGTGGCTTCGGCACGCTTGATGAATTTCTCGAGCTGGTCACTTTGGTGCAGACCGGCAAGATGGAAAAGCTGCCGATCTTGCTATTTGGCAAGACCTTCTGGAATCGCGTGATCAACTTCGACGCATTGGCCGACGAAGGCACGATCAGCCGCAAGGACCTCGAGCTGTTCCAGTTTGTCGAAACTGCTGACGAGGCCTGGGAGATTATCCAGCAATTTTACGAACTGGACTGCGACTAGCCCGTTCAGGCTTCCGGGCGATCCGGACTTCGTCTTATTCTTCAGCCGCCGCTGTGTCCGCTTCTACAGCTTCCTCAGCTTCGGCATCAACGCCAGCTTCTGCTTCCGCTTCGTCTGCCACTGGCTCTTCGACCACCGGTGCAGCCGGGAGCGGAATGTTAGATCCCTGCGCGTTCAGATAGACCATCAGATTGGCGCGGTCTTCAGCCTTGCCGAGGCCGGCAAAGGTCATCTTCGTGCCATTGGCATATTTGCGCGGCGAGGTCAGCCAGGCGTCCATGCTCGTCCAGTCCCAGTTGCCGGGAATGCTTTTCAGCGCGTCGCTATAGGCAAAGCCGGCGACGTGGCCGTGTGGCTTGCCCATGGATGCATAAAGGTTCGGGCCGATGCCGTTGGCGCCGCCCTGGTTGATCGTGTGGCAGGCCGCGCATTTGGCAAAGACCTTTTCACCGGCAGCGGCATCGGCCGTCTGCAACAGGGTCTCGATCGACGGACCCGCATCAGCAGCGCCACCGGAGGATTCAACGCCTTCGATCACATAGCCCATGACTTCGGGACGTTCGTGCTTGCCGGCGTGGAAATATTTTCCGCTGACAATGGAAAAACCGAGGGCAGCGATGCCGCCAGCCAGGACCCAGCCTGCGATGGTGTTATTGTTGCTCATATTGTCTCTCAAACCCCTGAGTGAGCGGCGGCCATGGGCCTGCCAAATTTGTGCTGTCTGTAAAGAGAGCAACGGGCCAAAGCAAGGCCTCAATTACCGTAAATTATGCTACGGCCCATGCGAAATGGACAAGCCCCTGACGGGCGGGCCACTTCCCTCTTGCCCCGCTGCATCCGGTTCGACTATCGCAGCAGCATAAAAGAGGGACGAGATGGACAGCTTTCCAAAAAACGCATTGGGAATGGTCAGGAAAATGACCGAAAAAGGCGCTGAAAAGCCGGAGCTGGCGATTGCCTTTCAGGGCGCGCCCGGTGCCAATTCCCATCTCGCCGCGCTCGACTATGCGCCGGACGGCCTGCCGGTTCCCTGCTTCGCCTTCGAGGATGCGATCGATGCGGTCAAACATGGCACGGCGGGAAGCGCGATCATTCCGATCGAAAATTCGCTCAACGGCCGGGTTGCCGACATCCATTTTCTGCTCCCCGAATCGGGCCTGCATATCGTCGACGAATATTTCATGCAGATCAGCCATTGCCTGATGGCGCGGTCGGCCGATGCCGAGATCCGCACAGCGATGAGCCATCCGCAGGCGCTCGGCCAGTGTCGCCACTATCTCCGCAAACGCGGGATCATCCCCGTGGCCTATGCCGATACCGCCGCCGCTGCCGCCTTCGTTGCCCAGCAGGATGACCCGCATGCCGCTGCCATCGCGCCCAAGCTTGCCGCGCAGATTTACGGCCTGCAGCCGATTGCCGACGCGATCGAGGACGCGCCGCATAATATCACCCGATTTGTCGTGCTCGCTCCGGAAGCGGCGAAACCCGAACCCAATGGTCCGCTGATGACGACCTTCATATTCCAGGTCAAAAATATACCAGCGGCGCTCTACAAGGCGCTCGGCAGCTTCGCGACCAATGGCGTCAACATGACCAAGCTGGAAAGCTACCAGCAGGGCAGCAGCTTCGCCGCCACCGAATTTTTCGCCGATATCGAGGGCGCACCCGGCGATCCGGCGATTGACCGGGCGCTCGCCGAACTCGGCTTCCACTGCAACAGCGTGCGGATACTCGGCACCTATCGGCAGGCGCGGCCGCGGACGGTCATCGCCTAGCCGGCTTGCCCGGGTGGACCGTTTCGCCGCTTTCTCACGCGTTCGACGATTCGACATCATTGCCGAACAACACGATCATCACGCCGAGCATCGCCAGCAGGATGAATCCGAAACCTTTTAGCCGTTCACCTTTTATCAGGAAGGCCCGCCGCGCCGCGATCACCGATTGCAGCGTGTAATAGAGCGCGAAGGCACGGCTGGCATAAGCGATGATCTGGAAGATATTGGCGCTCCAGGTCAAAAGCAGGCCGATGCCGACCAATATCGCATAGCCGGTGCGCGCCTTGACATGGCCCTTGGTCAGTTCCTCGACCAGTCCGCCCGAGCCACTGGTGTCGGCAATAGCGGCGCTGAACTGCGCCGCCAGCGCAGCGGCGACCAGCAGCAGCGGCAGGATCGGTGTGATGATCCCCATCATGTCGATAATCGCGGTCTCGGTCAGGGCAAATTGCTCCCGCTCGAAACTATAGGCAAATAGTCCGATGTAGATCATGTAGATTACCGCGCTGACGATCTGGGCGAGGCGCATCGACTTGATCCGGGTCGTCGCATCATAGTTTCGCCCGAGATAGCGCGAGGTTTCGAAACCCTGCACCGTGATGATCAGGCCGAAGGCGAGGGTGAGAGCGGGCCAGCCCGAGAGCATCGGCGGATGCATGAAGAGCGTCGCGGCGCTTGCCTTCTGATAGAAATACCAGGTCAGTCCGACCAGCAGTCCGACGATGATCGCCAGCTTTAGCGTCACGGCGCTATATTCCATCCTTTCCAGCGCCTTGAACCCGCGGGTCCAGCCGACGATCAGAATCAGTATATAGATGGCCGAGGTCAGCAGCTTGGCATTGGCCGGACTGTCGAACGCGGTCAGGCTGACGCCAAAGGCGCCGAACAGATTGAGATAATAGCCGACCGAAACGGTGAAGGCGAAGACCAGCGCCCAGGAAGCGGCAATTTCCAGCCGGTCGATCCCGTCGTTCCGGACCGGTTCGCGGACATTGCGGTGAAAGATATTGAAGCGGATCGCCGCCCCGAACAGATAGGCACCGAGACATAGTCCGGCCATGATCAGCGGCGCGATATAGCCGTAATCCGACACCAATATCGGCGCGAGCACCAGGAATCCGCTGCCGATGATCGAGGCCAGTGGCGTCACCGTTGCGCGCCAAACCTGCGACTTTGACAAGCGCGGCGCGAGCAGCAGCAAACCGGTGGCGATCACCGACAGGATGATGAGAATATTCAATAGCAAGGCAGGGTCCGATGATGGTGGCGAAAGAAAAAGCAGGATAGGCCTGTCGCGGATTGCTTGTCGACGGGTTTCTCGTGCGAAGCTGAACAGGGGGTGTCGACGCTATTCAGGGTCACACGGGTCACACCCCCTTTAGTGGAAAGACGGGCCACCCTCACCCGGGTCATTCCAATCATCAGAGCCATCGTTGCAGTCGTCATCGTCGCGGTCGTCATCATCGCATCCGTCGGGATTGGCTTTTTCCCAAAAACCCGGCTGATCCATCATGCCGCTGCGCTCGGCGCGCGCCCATTGCAGATCATCCCAGTCGTCCGCCTCGTATGGATCCAGATCGGACGTATCGACATCTTCCGGCGCCATTGCGGCGATCCGCTCGCGTTCCTGGAACATTTCGAGCCGGTTGAGCAACTCATCATCGCTTGATCCGGCCATATAGGGGTTCCGCGGCGGTGCCCGCCGGGTCTGCGCCGCGCGATCCTGCGCCTCGAGCATGGCAGAGCAATCATCGCCTTCGCCGATTGCTTCGATCATTGCATCAAAATCTGCCGCCGCCTCGCGCGCGGGCTCGCCGGCCAGATCGAGACCATCGGCCTTGGCATCGAGCCGGGCCAGCGCCGCGAGCAGCAGTCCGGCGGAAAAGCGCGTCCGCTCACCCACTTCCTCGCCGTGATACCAGACCGTCTCGGTCCAGCCATGCAGCCCCGTTTCGAGCAGAGTTTCGGCATAAAGATCGCGGGCATGGATCAGCGCTGCGTCCCACGCCCGGTCAAAAGCGCGCCCTTCCTGCCGTCGGCGCAAGCGATAAGCGCCTTCGCGACTCATTCCGACATAGGCGGCTGACGCCTTGACCGAGCCGCAGCGGGCGAGCGCTTCCAGGAATTCACGTTGTTTTTCAGGGGTCCAGCTTGGTGTCGGGGGTTGGGGAGCATCATTGGGGAACGGTTGGTCGATCATATCCTTATCCATTTCTCTGGTTGTTAGAAATGACGATATATAACCGATATGGTACATTGTAGGAAAGAGGGGTGTATCTTGCCGGATATGTTGAAGATGTCCGCGAGGTCATTGCCGTTTGCCACGTAAAATTCAGCCATTCGCTTTTCAGGATGGCTTGACCCTATAGCCACTAGAGGGTGCATAGGCCGCCGCGTTGCTATTGTTCAAAAAGGACTGTTGTCGTGATCCCCAGCCGTCTGCGTTTTCTGTTGCTTTGCCCCTTGCCTGTTTTCGTCCTCCCGATGCCGCTCTCTGCGCAAGTGACTGGTCAAGTCGAGGCAGGCCAGGTCCACGATGAGCCGGAAGAGGAAAATGACTATATCATTGTCCAGGGCACACGGCTGAATCGCCGGGTCCAGGACGAACCGATCCGCGTCGAAGTCATTGCCGGTGAAGAGATTGAAGAAAAGGCGATCATGCGGCCCGGAAACATCGCCATGCTGGTCAACGAGACTGGCGGCGTGCGTGTGCAAGTAACCTCGCCAGCGCTCGGGGCGGCGAATATTCGCATTCAGGGGCTTGAGGGACGGTACACGCAATTGCTGGCCGACAATCTTCCGCTTTATGGCGGTCAGGCGGCGTCGCTGGGGCTGCTGCAGATTCCGCCAACGGATCTCGGGCAGGTGGAAGTGATAAAAGGGGCTGCATCGGCGCTCTACGGCGCATCGGCGCTGGGCGGCGTGATCAATCTCGTCTCGAAGCGGCCGGGCGATGAGTTCGAAGCTGATATTCTCGCCAATGCCACCACCCGCAACGGGCAGGATCTGACCGCCTATGTGGCCGGGCCGATCAGCGCCAATAGCGGCCTTTCCCTGACCGCCGGAGCGCACCGCCAAAGCGGTCAGGATCTCGATGGCGACGGCTGGTATGATATGGCTGGTTATGATCGCTTCACTGCCCGACCGCGCTTCCAGTGGAATGGCGAGGACGGCTCTTCCCTGTACGTCACGCTCGGCGCGATGACCGAGGACCGGGTGGGCGGCACGCTTCCGGGACGCACTGTCCCCGACGGCACGACGTTCGTGCAAGCGCAGGATACCGAGCGATATGATGCCGGGCTGGTCGCGGAAAAGCCGATTAGCGAGCTTGTCAGTCTGCATTTGCGAGCCTCTGCCATGCGGCAGGAGCATCTTCATCGCTTTGGCGCGGTTGTCGAAGATGACCGGCACAGCAATGCTTTCGTCGAGGCTTCTGTTGCAGGAACCAGCGGTAGCACGTCCTGGGTGGGCGGTGTGGCTTACCAGTCAGACGGCTTCCGCTCGGTCAGCTTTCCGGCCTTCGACTATAGCTACAAGGTCCCGGCGGTCTTCGCGCAGATCGAGCAGGAGGCGACCTATGACCTCACGCTTGCTGCCAGCGCCCGGGTCGACTTTCATGACGAGTTCGGCACGCAGTTCAGCCCCCGACTGTCGGCTTTGTACAAGCCGGGCAACTGGACCGTCAGGGGATCGATCGGCGGGGGTTTCTTCGCGCCGACACCCTTTGTCGACGGGATCGAGGCCGCCGGCCTGTCGCGGCTGGAGCCACTCGGTGATCTGGAAGCGGAAACCGCGCAGACCGCTTCGCTCGACATGGGCTATGCCGACGGGCCGTGGGAAGCCAATCTGACCTTGTTTGGCGCGAACATCAAAAACCCGACCAGACTTGAAGACGTCGCTGCTGACCGGGTTCGTCTGGTCAACGGCAGCGGGACCACCCGGATTCGCGGCTCCGAACTGTTGCTGCGGTTCAAGCAGAACGGCTTCACGGTCACCGGAAGCTATGTCTTCGTCGATGCGACCGAGCCCGACCCGACCGGTGCAGGACGCCAGCGTGTGCCGCTGACACCGCGGCACACCGGCGGCCTGGTCGGCATGTGGGAGGAACATGGCAAGGGCCGGATCGGTATCGAGGCTTATTATACCGGCCGGCAGGAACTGGAGGACAATCCATTCCGCACCCGCTCGCGTCCCTATGTCCATCTGGGGCTGTTGGGAGAGGTTGTGCTCGGCAAGATCAGCCTGTTTGCCAATGCCGAAAATCTGCTCGATGTGCGGCAGTCGCGTTACGATCCGCTGGTAGCCGCGCAGCGTACCGCGAGCGGACAATGGACCGTCGACGCCTGGGGGCCGCTGGAAGGGTTCATTCTCAACGGCGGCATACGTCTGCGCTTTGGCGGGCACTGATGGCATAATCGGATGCTTTGCCTCGCCCGCTCTTACTGAATCCGGTGAACAGCAGATTGAGAGCGGTGCTGTCGTGGCGGCCGTGTATCTTGCGCCTATCTCGTGTCGCCTTGCTTTCGGCAATGTCGACGGTCTGGTGCGCGAAGCGACGAGACGGCGGCGCGGTGTCGGCAATGCCGATCTGGCATTTGACGATTTCTACGAACGGATCAATCGATGGGGCAGCAGCCTGTCCGCTGCCGGCCATTATGGCGAGTTGGACGGAACGTCGGAAAGCTCGGCGTCGCTCGGCGTTCGCTATGATATCGCCCGAGGTTTGTCGACCAATCTGGGCGTCAACGCCCACAAGGCGCAGATTGCTCGCGACGGCATATCGGTGGTCGACGAAGATGAAACCAGCGCGACCGCTTCGGTGCGCTACAGCTTCTAGGCGTCCGGGCTATTCGGGACCGGCTATTTGCCAGCCAGTTTTTTCGCCTCTGCCAGATGGGTCCGGCCGATGCGGATTTCGGTGCCGCATTTCAGGCAGGCCATCCATACGCCACCGCCGTCATGGCGCAGGCCGGCAATCCAGTCGCGCCGGACCAGATGCGAGCGGTGCAGCCGGATAAACTCTTCCGGATTGAGCCGCTCTTCCAGACCGGTGATGGTCTGGTGCAGCAGATAGCTGACGGGACCGACGTGCAGGCGCATATAGTCGCGTTCGGCCTCGACCCGGTCTATTTCGGAGGCGACGATGCGGCGCAGTTCGGATTTATAAGGCACCCAGAATTCTTCTGCCCAGGGCGATTCTTCCGCGCCGTCGTCGCGCGGTTCCGCCGTGCGTTCCCGGACCCGCGAGATAGCCAATGTCAGCCGCGCATTCTCGACCGGTTTCAGCACATAATCGATGGCTGCCACGTCGAAGGCCTCGACTGCAAAACGATCGAAGGCGGTGACAAATATGATTGCCGGAGCATCGGCCTTGCCGGACAGGGCCCGCGCGACATCCAGCCCGTCCTTGCCGGGCATCGCGATGTCGAGCAGCAAAAGATCGGGTTTCAACTGTTCGGTCAGGCGCAGCGCCGCTTCGCCATCGCTGGCGGTGCCGATCAGGTTTATTTCCGGCTGCCGGGCGCAGAGCAGCTGCAGACGCTCGATCGCCAGCGGTTCATCATCGACAATCAGCGTTGTCAGCGGTTTCAGTTCGATATCTTCGATCATGGATTATCCAGCATCAACGGTAGGGTCAGCTGCGCAATATAGCCACCTTCTGCCGGACGTACAGTCTGCAGACCGGCTTGCTGGCCAAAGCGGGTTTCCAGCCGGTCCCGGACATTGGCCAGACCAATGCCGCTGCTCGTGCCGTCATCGTGTAGATCGACCGGCCGCGGATCGCCGTCATCGGCGACCGTCAGGATCAGATTGTCGCCATCCGACCGCGCGCTTATCGCAATGGTCACCGGGCGTTTGCTATGCGCAACGCTATGCTTGATCGCGTTCTCGACCAGCGGTTGCAGGATCAGGCCGGGCACCAGCACGCCGAGCAGATCGTCGGGAATATTGACCTTTGTCCGGAGCCGTTCGGGGAAGCGCACCGCCTCGATATCGAGATAGAGATTTTGCAGATGTACCTCTTCCGACAAGGGCACATCTTCCAATGGATCGCCCGACAGGCTGGTGCGATAGAATTTCGAGAGGTTGAGGATCATCTCCTCGGCTTCTTCCGGCTGGCTGCGCATCACCAGGGTGCTGAGGCTGTTGAGCGTGTTGAACAGGAAATGCGGATTGACCTGATAGCGCAGCGATCGCAGTTCGGCATCCTGCGCGGCCTGCGCGAAGCGGGCGGCCTTGCGCTCGACCTGCCGGACCCTGCCGGCATAGCTCAGCGTGAGATAAAGGGATGTCCAGCTGACGATGAAGAAAAAGCGGGAGGTGGCATCTTCGAAAATTGCCTTAAACGCCAGATTATCCTGCTCCATATATTTGCGCATTTCCTCGACATGCGCTTCGTCCCACAGATTTTCCGGATAATAGACGTTGAAGATATAATGGTTGAACGAGGCAATGATGATCGCGCAGGGAATGGCAGCAGCAAAGGCGGTGACGATCCTGGTGGAGAGCGCCTTGTCCTCGAACTGCCGGAGAAACAGATAGAGCAGATAGGTGGCACCGATGCCGAAAACGGTTACGACAGTCCGTCGCATCACCATTTCGCCTTGCGCCGGCCAGTCACCGATCGACGCCCGCAGCGTCAGGACAATCATGTAGAAAAACCAGAATCCGAGGATCGACAGGATGGCTACCTGATGTCCGACCGACGGTCTGCGGTTTCCCAGTTCAAATTTTCTCATATGCGTTCAATTCATGGTTTCGAGTCAGCTTAGGCCAATATGGTATCAATTGTCTCTAGGGGAATCGTGACCGGTCGAACCATGCTTGCGGTTGGTCGAAACTTTATAAGCCTGGCGCGCAATTTTCCGACTTTGGATGGTCAACGGCGAATTAATCAGGCCTGATTTAACCAATTGCTAACCATGTTTGGGTCAAATGTCTTCGTGGGATAAGTCCACGAGGAGTTGTGAAGACATGACCAAGGAAACACGATCCGTCCCCGGCGCCATGACGCTGGCCGAGATGAAAGAATTTGCGAGCTTCAGCTCCGCGACCCAGCGCTATATCCGCCGGTCGCTGGATGTCGGGCTCGAGCGTTCCGATGCGGTGGAGACATGGTCGCGCGACAAGGTCGAAGAGGCCGGGATCCAGGTCCAGATGTCTCTATACCGGCGCATCCGCGACATTCGCAAAGCGATTCCCGAAGATTGCGCGATCGACAGTATCGAGGCGTTCATGCCTTCGCTGATTTCGCTCGCTGCCTATGATCTGGGACAGGGCCGTATCCACAGTTTCCCCGCCTTTCGTTTTCTCTACGAGCGCCTGCTGGGTCCGGATTCGCGTCCGTGGCTGCCCGGCGCCTTTTGCGCGGCAGCCTCGCTCCCGCATCTTCACCCGAAAACCCGCAAGGGCCTGCTGCAGTCGATCAGCGAAGCCGCAGCCACCGCGCCCGGCTGGTCCAACCGCGAACCCAGCTTCTTTCCGGAATGGGTCGAAAAAGTGGATATGAACAAAGCGGCGCATTGACCGCTGTGGTCTGGTCCTGACGTCAGGCGGCCGCGGGCCGTCCTGTGATCGCCGCTTCATATTCGCTTTCGGCGCGCTGGATCAGATGCCGGTCATCTTCATTCCACGGATGAAATCCGGGCAAGAAGAATTTGCACCACGGAACGATGATCGCTCGCGCTATGCCCGGCGAGATGAGCAGGAATTTCAGCAGCCGGAGCTTCACCCGCCATCCGGTCATACCGTCTTGCGCCAGCAGATCGAGCGTGTCGTTCCAGCGGTTGCCCCAGAAATTTTTGGTGATGACGAGCATCATCAGCGCCTTCACCTTCCAGCGTTGCCAGCGGCTCCAGTCCCGGGTCGCGTAGAGCCAGGTGTCATAGGCGACGCCCTTATGCTCGATCTCTTCCAGTGCATGCCAGCGCCACAGGTCGGCGGTTTCCTCATCGGAATCTTTCCAGTGCAGCGGGTTGGCGATAAACTGCTGCGCCATGATCGCGGTAAAATGTTCGAGGATCATCGTCGCTGCCAGATTGGCGATCTTGGGCCGGCCCTTGGTCATGGCGAGCGATTCGGTAATCCGCTGTTCGATCCGGCTGGTGTCATAGCCGTTTTCTTCGACCCGGCGGTTCAGCGCGAGATGTTCGCGGCTGTGGATCACTTCCTGCTGAACGAAGGCGCGGATCTCTTTTTGCAATTTCTGCGGTGTGTGATCGCGAAATTCTCTCACACTCTCGATGAAGAATGCCTCGCCGCGCGGGAAAGTGAGCGACAGGCAATTATAGAAAGCGGTCGCGACCGGATCGCCATTTTGCCAGTATTTCCCGGGGTCATAGCCTTCTTCCCGCCCGAAACGGCGGTCGCGGGGCGTGATCTGATGATCCGCAGGTGTAGGGGTGTGAATGGATTCCGGTTCGGCGCTGAGGGAATTAGGCATGTTCATCAGATGTTTCCATTATGCGAAATGCAGCTTATAGCTAACAGCAATGATAATAAGGCTACTTACATAAATGTCAATAGCAAAGAGACGACTCTCCCCGGAAGAAAGCCGTGGCATGGCGCTGGCAGCGGCCCGCGATCTGCTGATCGAAACCGGCCCGCAGTCGGTTACATTGAAGGCTGTCGCCGGCCGGATCGGCCGGACCCACGCCAATCTATTGCACCATTTCGGTTCGGCTTCCGGCCTGCAAAAGGCGCTTGCCGTCTATTTGTCCGACGAAGTTTGCGGGATGATTGCGCAGGCGGTTGTCAAATCCCGCTCGGGAGAAGGCTGTGCTCGTGATATTGTTGATCTGACATTCGACGCTTTTGACAAGCAAGGCGCTGCGGCGCTCTGGTCGTGGATGATGCTGACCGGCAATGAAGACGCGCTGGATCCCATCATCGAGGCGATACACAAGCTGGTGGATGATATTGGCGAAGGCGGTCACCAGGATCGCGAGATGCACGAGGATACGATTACGCTGGTGTTGATGGCGCTGGGTGACGCACTGATTGGCGAACGCCTGTCCAGGTCACTCGGTCTGGCCCGCAATGCCGCCCGGGATCTGGCCGAACGGCAATTGGAAGACGGTCTGGAACGTCAGGAGAACGAACAGCCGGCCTAAGCTAGCGGACGCTGTTCAGCCCTTGGCAAACAGCTGGTCATCGCTGGCAAAGGCCTTGAACTCCAGCGCATTGCCGCTCGGATCCTGAAAGAACATAGTCGCCTGCTCGCCCACCTGTCCCTGGAAGCGGATCGTTGGAGAGATGACAAAGTCGATGTCGGCTGCAACCAGACGGTCGGCGAGAGCCTGCCATTCCGGCATGGACAGCACGACGCCGAAATGTGGCACCGGAACCTGTTCGCCGTCGACCGGATTGACCATCGGCCTGGCCGTGAAATTCTTGTCCAGATGGGTGACGATCTGGTGTCCGAACAGATTGAAATCGATCCAGTGGGTATCGCTACGACCCTCTTCGCAACCCATCAGCGTACCATAAAAGGCGCGGGCTGCGTCGAGATCATCGACCGGAAAGGCCAGATGGAAAGGCCGCAAGGGCGACTTGGATTCAATGTTCATATTTTCTCTGCTTGTCTTCGGGAGCGGCTAGGGTGAAACAATGTTCGAAATCCAGATTGGAACCCAGTCCTGCTGATTCCCGCTCTTTGGCTTCGGCCAGCATCGATTCGCGGCTCCGGGTCAATAATATGTCGCTCTCCGAACCGCTGAGCCCCTCGGCGCGCATCCGGTCGCGGGCGCGGCTGTCGAGCACAGCTGCCAGCGTTTTCAGATCCTGCGCGGTCTTGGACAGGCCCTCCCGGTCGTGGACCTCGTCATAGGCCAGTTGCAGCATCCCGGCACACTGGGTCAGGTCCGGCTTCGGCTTCGGCGGGACCGCGGCATCGAGCAATGGCAGGCAAGTGGCCATTTCGCTCCTCACGGCCTCGTCCGGATCGGCGGCGGCTTGTGCCATAGCTTGCCGGGCTGCTACCGCCGCGATCATATCGTCGCGGACCTGCTCTTTGCTTCTGCCGCTTTCGTCCATGATCTGCTGACCGATCAGTCCGGCATAGGTGGCGCCCCGTTCGGTGAGCAAAGGATAGTCAAGTGCGCTGGGCACACCGCTTTCCTGTTCCGAGGCGATGATCGCCAGCACGGCAACGCAGGAAAGGTCGCGCTGCCGGCTTTCGCTGAGCGGTTCTGGCTGGCTTGCCGCAGGTTGCGCCAGCGCAAGCGTCAGGAGGGTGATGATCTTCATGTCCGGACGATAGCAAGCAAATGCTTGTTCGGGCAATTAGCAATTGAATGGTGATCGCGAACACGGCAAAAGCCGCTGGTGTCAAAACTCCATGAAATGATCGCCCGCCATCCCTACGGAATCTCGCTGTTCGCGGGTGGCTTGAGCGCAACCGGCTTCGCGCCGCTGAACCTGTGGCCGCTGACGATCTTGATGCTGGCCTTGTGGATGGCGATCGTGATGCAGGCGCAGAGCCGCAAAGCGGCCTTTTTCACCGGCTGGCTGTTCGGGGTGGGCCATTTCATCATCGGTCTGAACTGGATCGCCAAGGCCTTCACTTTCCAGGCCGCGATGCCCGAGTGGCTCGGCTATTTCGCGGTGATATTGCTGTCGCTTTATCTGGCGGTATTTCCGGCACTGGCTGCTTTGGGCGCCTTTTGGGTTGGCAAGGACAGGCCGGGGACGTTCGTACTGGCAATGGCGGCGATGTGGATCATCACAGAATGGCTGAGAAGCTGGGTGTTCAGTGGTTTTATCTGGAATCCGCTGGGGGTGATCGCCCTCCCGCTTGGCCAGATGGCCAGTCTCAGCATGTTTATCGGAACCTATGGTCTATCCGCTCTGCTGTTTGCGGGAGCCGGTGGTCTTTGGCTATTAGCCGCGAAAAGATGGCAAGCCGCGATTCTCCCCCTGATCGTTTTTGCGGGGCTTTCGGTGATCCCGCATGGCCAGCAGCAAATTTCATCGGACCAGCCGCTGATCACCGTGGTTCAGCCCAATATCGGCCAGCAGGATAAATGGCAGGCCGGGTATGAAGAGCAGAATCTCTCCAAGCTGGCCGAACTGACGCTCCGTGAAGATGACAGTCCGCGCATCCTCTTCTGGCCGGAAGCGGCTATTCCCGATTATCTCGAAACCGGTTATCCGGCGCGCTATTATTATGGTCGCCCGCCGGAATTTGTCCGCCAGCAGCTCGGCGGACTGATGAAGCCCGGCGATGTGCTGGTGCTGGGCGCCCTCAAGCTCGAATTTGACGAAGCGGAAGGACGTGCGGTCGGTGCCCGCAACAGCGTCTTTGCGATGGATTCCGGGGATCAGTTGATCGGGCGCTATGACAAGGCCCATCTGGTGCCTTATGGTGAATATCTGCCGATGCGGCCGCTTTTGTCCGCTATTGGCCTGTCGCGTCTGGCACCCGGGGATTTTGATTTCTGGCCGGGTCCCGGCGCTAGTTCGATTGATCTTGGCCGGTTCGGCAAGGCGGGGGTTCAGGTTTGCTACGAGATTATTTTTTCCGGCCAAGTCGTGGACCGCGAAAACCGCCCGGATTTCATTTTCAACCCGTCCAACGACGCATGGTTCGGGAGCTGGGGACCGCCGCAGCATCTGGCTCAGGCGCGCTTGCGGGCGCTCGAAGAGGGGCTGCCGGTGATCCGTTCGACTCCGACCGGCATTTCGGCAGTGATCGACGCGAACGGGACGGTTAGAGCCCATGTGCCGATGGGCGAGGCGGGCCGGATTGATAGCCGCCTGCCGCAAGCGAAGGCACCCACGCTATTTGCGCGTTACGGCAATATCCTGTCACTCGCTCTGGCGCTGATTTTGCTTCTATCTGCCATTGCCATCCGCGTGCGCGCCCGTTAAAGTAGATATAAACTTTTCCTTATGTCCCTGCGGCTGATGTCGTTTCGGCCCAAAATCAGGATTTTGCCATGCGTTCAGAATTTATATTCACTTCCGAATCGGTCTCTGAAGGCCATCCCGACAAAGTATCGGACCAGATTTCGGATGCGATCGTCGATCTGTTCCTTTCCAAGGACCCGGAAGCGCGGGTCGCATGCGAAACCATGACCACCACCGATCGGGTGATTCTGGCAGGGGAAGTTCGCGGTTCGGGCATGATCGATACGGACGGCAATTGGGCGCCGGGCGCGCAGGAGGAAATCCAGACCGTTGTCCGCGAAACCGTCAAGAAAATCGGCTATGAGCAGGACGGGTTCCACTGGCAGAATCTGACATTTGAAAATTATCTGCACCCGCAATCGGCGCATATCGCGCAGGGCGTCGACGAAAGCGGCAACAAGGACGAAGGCGCTGGCGATCAGGGTATCATGTTCGGCTATGCCAGCGACGAAACGCCGGACCTGATGCCGGCCACGCTGCAATATTCGCACGAAATTTTAAAGCAGATGGCCAAGGATCGTCACAGCGGCGCAGCCCCGTTTCTGGAGCCGGACAGCAAGAGCCAGGTGACCCTGCGCTATGTCAATGAAGTACCGGTCGAGGCCGTTGCTCTGGTGGTCTCGACGCAGCACGCGCCGGGCTATTACAAGGACAGCGACAATCCGGCGCTTTACGAGGAATTGCGCGATTATGTGATGGGCGTGTTCCACTCGGTGCTGCCCGAAGGCTTTATCACCGACAAGACGGTGATTCACGTCAACCCGACCGGGCGTTTTGAAATTGGCGGTCCCGACGGCGACGCCGGTCTTACCGGGCGCAAGATCATCGTCGACACCTACGGCGGTGCCAGCCCGCATGGCGGCGGTGCTTTCTCCGGCAAGGATCCGACCAAGGTCGATCGCTCGGCTGCCTATATCACGCGCTATCTGGCGAAGAATATCGTCGCCGCCGGTCTCGCCAAGCGCTGCGCGATCCAGCTATCTTATGCGATCGGTGTCGCCGAGCCATTGTCGATCAATGTCGACCTGCATGGCACCGGTAAAGTGAGCGAAGAGCGGCTGGAAGAAATATTGCCGGAACTGGTGCGTCTGACACCGAAGGGTATTCGCACCCATCTCGGCTTGAACAAGCCTATCTATGGCGCGACCGCCGCTTATGGCCATTTCGGTCGCAAGGCTGAGGGTGATTTCTTCACATGGGAAAAGACCGATCTGGTGGATGCGCTGAAAGCCGCTATCTAGAGACGATCTTGCCCGTAGAAGTTTCCGAGCGATGACCGCATTTAAAGAAGGTGATCCGACCACCATTCGCCAGCTATACGGTCGGCGGCAGGGCCATGCCTTGCGCGATCAGCAGGTTGAACTGGTCGAAAAACTGCTGCCGCAAATTGCTGTGCCGGTGGAAGGTCCGGTGTCGTCCAAGTCTTTGTTTGGCGGCGATCGTCCCCTGCATTTCGAAATCGGCTTCGGTGCCGGGGAGCATCTCGCTTCCCGCGCTGATATGCTTCCGGATCACGGTTTTATCGGTTGCGAACCCTATCTCAACGGCGTGGTCGGAGCCCTGCAGCATATTCGTGACGGCCATTTGGCCAATGTCCGCCTGCATATGGGCAACGCGCTCGACGTGCTGGAGCGGATCCCGGATGGTGCGCTGAGCTTTGTCTATCTTCTGCATCCCGATCCCTGGCCGAAGGCGCGCCACGCCAAGCGGCGCTTCATGAATCATGGGCCGATCGGCCTGATCGCGCAGAAGCTGAAACCGGGCGGCGAGTTTCGTTTCGGCACCGACCATCCGGTCTATCTGGAATGGGCCTGCATGATCATGAACCAGCGCGACGAATTTGACTGGCTGTGCGAAAGTCCGAAGGACTGGATGATCCGTCCCGGTGGCTGGCCGGAAACGCGCTATGAAGCCAAGGCGCGCCGTCAGGGTCATGATGTATGGTATTTCCGCTACCGGCGTAAATAAACCATAGGGCGTCAAGCCCGTTCATATTGCAACATCCAGCTTTTCTGCGGATTTCGGTGAGATAAACCGATAATTAACCACGTCTGTAAAGCATCCTGGGATGCCGAACCTTAACCTTCCTTGTCTAAGCAGCGCTTAACCAAAAGTTGGTCGCACAATTTTTTCAGGATACCGGGAGGTACATAGCCAGATATGGACATCGCTCCACCACTCGCTCATGCAGCGGCCAAATTTAAAGCGCAGAAGAAAAGCGCGACACCTTCCGATCTTCATATCCACCCCCGTAACCGGAATTTTTCCAGCGCCGTGATCCGCCGGCGCCGCTGGGTCGGCGGCGATCCTTATGCGTCCGCCTTTTTCAATGCGCTGTCGGTGACCTTTCCGGAAGGTGAGACATTTTTCATCGAATCGATCAAAAAATTTCGCAAGCGCGTGCCGCCGAAATTGCAGCAGGAAATCCGCGCCTTCATCCAGCAGGAAGCGATCCACAGCCGTGAGCATCATTGCTTCAACGAGCATCTGAAAGACTGTGATTTCGATATTACCCGGCTGGAACAGGCGATTTGCGGAGTGGTCAACACGATTCGGACCAAGCCGGAAATCGCGCATCTAGTGGCGACCATGTGCATCGAGCATATTACCGCGATTCTGGCCGCAGAGGTGATTGCCAACCCGAAACATTTTGAACATGCCGACGAGCACCAGCGCAAACTCTGGCTATGGCATGCTTCGGAAGAAGTTGAGCATAAGGGTGTCGCCTTTGATACCTGGCTGCATGTGACCAAGGACTGGAACCCTCTGAAATGCTGGCTTGTCCGCTGCAGCTTCATGGCCAAAATCACGCTTGGCTTTACCAAGAACCGGGCCAAAGGCGTCCTGGATCTGCTGCGCCAAGACGGTATTTCGGGACCGCGTGCGTGGCTAGGGCTGGTCCATTATGCGTTGCTCGGCGATGCGCCGTTCCGGCGGACCTTGTGGCCGCTGCTGCAGTTTTTCAAACCGGGTTTCCACCCTTGGGATATCGACGACCGCCCTCTCATCCGGCTGGCCGAGAGCGAATATGAAGCGGCGATCATGGACGAAGCGACAGGCTCGGCGAAGGTCATGCCGATCAAGGGGCGACCCAGAGCAGGCCGTCTGAAGAAAGTCGCCTGAGGCTAGCTTTATGCGGCGAGGTCTCGCATGATTCCATCTGCCGAATCGTCTTCCGACAGGGACAGGGTGAACTGAGCCGCGTCGGCTTTCCCCCCTCTGCCCTTTGAAAAGCGCGGAATAGACCGGCCGGTCGGCCTGAAGCCCAGTTTTCTCAGCACTTTACCCGAAGCGGGATTGTCGGCGAAATGCTCGGCCCTGATTTCCGGATGGCCAAGCGTCCGGGCAATGTCGAGCACCGCCCGACCAGCTTCGGTCGCGTAACCGTGGCCCCAGTGATCGCGGGCAATCCAGTAGCCCAGTTCCAGATCCCCGTCGCCTTTGTCACCAAATCCCATGCAGCCCAGCAATATGGGAGCCTGGCCATCGCGGCGAAAGATCAGAAAATTGGGATGAACCAGGGGGTGCGGGGTGGCGAGAAATTGTTCGGCATCATCGCGTCTGTAGGGCCATGGAGCGCTCGCAAGATTGCGGATGATCGCTTCATCATTGATTGCGTTGAATAATGCGCTGGCATCCTCGGGCCAGCCGGGCCGTAAAAGCAATCTTGGTGTTATGGCAAACATCGGGACTCTCCATCATCATATTCGCGACGCCCCCGACCTGATTGATTACCCCGCTAGCGGGGACCCATTACAAGATCGTGACGTTATGACAGGGAGAGACAAAAAAAGGGAGAGGATGACCCTCTCCCTGAAATTGGTGGTTCCTTGGAACCCGCCGGGTCATCCTGCTGGAGGATAACCCTTTATCGATTATCCGGTTATTCTGCGGCTTCCGCCATGAGGTCGACGGACACATATTTGCGGCCGAGCTTGCCCTTGTGGAATTCCACCTTGCCGTCGACGAGCGCGAACAATGTGTGGTCCTTGCCCATACCGACATTGCGACCCGCATGAGTCTGCGTTCCGCGCTGGCGGATGATAATGTTACCGGCGACAACAGCTTCGCTGCCGAATTTCTTTACGCCCAGACGACGACCTGCTGAGTCGCGACCGTTGCGGGATGAACCACCTGCTTTTTTATGTGCCATGGTTTAGTCCTCTTTCTTCGCAGCCGGCTTTTTGGCTGCTGGCTTCTTAGCTGGAGCCTTCTTGGCAGCAGCTGGTTTTGTTTCGGTTTTCGCAGCAGCTTTTTTCGCTGGCGCTTTTTCGGCCGGAGCCTTTTCAGCTGGAGCAGCCTTGGCTTTCGCGGCCGGCTTTTCTTCGGCTGGAGCAGCTTCCTTCTTGGGAGCGGCTTTCTTTGGCGCCTTGTCAGAACCAACGGCGCTGATCTTCAGCACAGTGTGTTGCTGGCGATGACCGTTTTTCCGACGATAGTTATGCCGGCGGCGCTTTTTGAAGATGATGACCTTCTCGCCTTTTTCCTGGGCGATGATCTCGGCCGCAACGGTCAGACCCTTGACGTCCTTTATGTCGTCGCCGTCACCGGCAAGCAAAACGTCATCCAAGGTTATCGAATCACCAGCTTCGCCAGCTAGTTTTTCGACTGCGATAATATCTCCTGCGGCAACCCGATATTGTTTGCCGCCGGTGCGCACAATTGCGAACATGGCTATTTTTCCGTTTCAAATTTATGGTTCCAGCGCACAAGGCCGTTAACGCGAGTCTTTGGGCTCACGCTGGAAAGAGTGGGCAGCTAACCGATGGAGCTGGCACTGTCAACCAGCTTAAGCCCGAAAGCGACCAAAAAGCCCAGCGCATTCGTGCGACAATATGCCGAACCCGATGCTCCGCCGACTACTCGCCGATTATTGCCACAGCGTGGCCGGAAAATTTCCGGGTCGCTGGGACTATTCGCCTGTGGTATATCGCTTTTTCCAATTGGCCAAGCGGCCGATGAGTGAGACCTGCGTATTTCCCTGATTCTATGGATCAGCGAAAATGGGGCTAATCGATAGCAACCAATAGGGATAAGCAGCATGACCTATCACTCCATTTCAACAATGAAAATTTCAACCGCTATCTGTTCGGGTCTGATTCTGTCATTTCTGGCATCCCAGCCTGCCAGGGCGGTCGAGTCCCCGGCTAGCGGGGATGCCGTGATTGCCGCCTGGACGGTGGTTGCCGGCCCGTCCGCGAGCGATCCGCTGACGCCGCAAATCGTCGCCCGTTTCGCAATCGCCAATCCGGCTCTGACGGCCCAGAATTGCTCAGACTATTTGTTGACCGGGACAGCCGATGGTACCGCAAGCAGCCCGGTGACACCGGCAAACCGGAAGCTGCCGGCCAATTTGAACGCTGCAGACTGGCCGATCACCCTTTGTCAGGCCAGCATGGCAGGCGACTGGAACAGCGCCAGTTTGACCAAGGCGGGAAATCCCGTTTCAATAGCGGTGCTGAAACCGGTTGCCGCTGCCACGAGCGGGATGCAGACTCTGGTGTCCGGGCAGCAGAAGGTGGAATTTCCCGGGCCACATAATGTCGGTCGGAAATATGATGCCGAGATTCGGATCATCGGTATCGGCGATACCGGTTGTCGCGATGATTCGGCCTGCCAGCCTGATGTCGAGAATATCTATCAGGTCGCCGCTGGCGCAGCGGCAGAAAATCCCGATCTGGTTTTCCACGTCGGGGATTTTCGCTATATCGAGGAAAATAATTTTGGTTCGAACAAATGGACCTTTTTCCAGACAGAATTTTTCAAACCCGCACAATTGTTGCTGATGACCAGTGCATTCGCTCCCGCACGCGGGAATCATGAACAATGTTCCGACAGAATAACCTGGTATGGCGATGACTGGCTTTTCCTGTTCGAACCGAGCGACAGTCTGACGCCAGCCACATGTCCGAAGCGGGGCTCGTCTCCGTCAAATGGCAATGGTTTTTACGATGGCCCCGCCGCCCTGATGAAACCGTGGTATTTCGATGTCGCTCCGAAGAAGAATTTGCCGGCGCATATGACAGCCAAGGATATGGCCCATCGCTTTGTCATGCTGGACAGCTCCCCGGATTGCGGAAATTTCACCAGCAGGAACGATTGCCAGCATAATCTGCCATGGCAGGGCACCGGCAACGTCAAGCCGGTGAAAAGCAATATTGTCGAAAGCTTCAAGATTGCGATGGAATATTCCAAAGATGCCAGCGCAAAAATGGGCCCTCAAACCAGTGTCTGGTGGGTGACCCATCAACCCGTCTGGAATCTCGCCGGCGGCGGCTATGGATGGACCGTAGCCTGGCGTGATATGCTGAAGGAAGCGCTACCCGCAGGACAAGAGCCGACGTCCTTGTGCAGTGGCGGTCAATGCAGTCCGAACACTATTGTCGCCGGACATCAGCATAATCTGCAACGCATTCGTTTCCTGACCGATATGGAAAATCCGGATTCTGCGTGGAAATTGCCGCAAAGCCATGTGATCGGGAATGGCGGGGTCGCCGAACGCGGCGTGCCGAAACCGGGGATTTGCCAATCTCCGTTCCAGCCCGGTGACGGTGACAAGGCTGATCCCGACGGGCGGGTGGTATCGGTCGGTGCCCTCCATGGGTTTACCATATGGACGCGGTCAGCGGCTGATCTGAAATCTCCCGCCGGATGGGCATCGAAAGCCTGCCTGGTTGATCAGCTGACCATTAATGGCGGCAATGCGGCCGATTTTCATATCAGCTGCGGATCGATTGAAAGTGCTGCCCAAAAATATACCGCCGCGCCGATCTCCGATCCGGTTGGCGGTTGCTATTAGCAGTGCAAAGCTGATGCAGACTTGTGCCCCGGACCGTGTTTGCGGATAAACCATTGCGGTAACGCTTTCGCGAACCTAATAGTTTGGCCATGCAGTTGCGCTCCGTTTTCTTCATCCCACTGATTCTGGCACTTCCGGCTTGCGCGATGCAGCAGGGCGATTTTCCGTCGCTTCTGGAGCGTCCCTATGAACGCGAATCGGTGACGGACGAAGCGGCTGCTCCCGCTACCGCCATTACTTCGCTGCCAGCGGACACGCAGTCCAGGCTGGGCGCCGCTGTGGCCAGCAGCAGCGCTGCGGATGCAAAATACCGGGCCAGACTTCCGGCCGTCAAAAAGCTGGTGGATGCGGCCCTCGGCTCGGCGGAGTCGAGCGAATCCTGGGTTGTGGCGCATATGGAACTGGCTGCGCTCGAGATACAGCGCAGTCCTTCGGTCGAGGCGCTGGCCGATATCGATTCGCTTTACCGCGAGCAGCTCGAACGCGAGACGGCCGAAGACGAATCAGGAGGCACCACCATCATCGCCACGCAGCGCGACTCGGTCCAGGCGCAAGTGGACCGGCAGCAGGCCGATATCGAGGCGATGAAGAACCGGCTGCGCTAGGCCAGGTCGTCGATGGCCGCCTTGTGCGCCTTGGCATTTTCGACATAATGGGCGACGCCCATGCGCATCCCGGCAATGGCGGCTTCCGGCAGGTCGCGCATGAATTTCGCCGGTGATCCGGCCCATAATTGTCCGGAGGGAATGCGTTTATTGGGTGTCAGGGTCGCGCCGGCGGCGAGCATCGCATCGCCCTCGATCACACAGCCGTCCATGACCGTCGTGCTCAGGCCGACAAAGGCGCGGTCTTCCAGCGTCGCGCCGTGCAGCATTACCATATGGCCGACCAGAACATCATCGCCGATGATTGTCGGATTGCCATTGGGTGTGGCGGGCGTCGCGCTGTCGCAATGGATGGTGGTGCCATCCTGGATATTGCTGCGCGCGCCGATTCGGATGAAATTCACGTCGGCGCGAATCACGCAATTATACCAGACGCTCGATTCGGGGCCGATTTCGACATCGCCGATGATCTTGCATCCCGGCGCGATAAAGGCGCTGGGATGGATTTTCGGGGTTTTGCCGTTGAACGGCAGGATGAGGGGGTTGGTCATGCTTTGGAATTCCAGACATCAGCTTCGATTTTATAAACAATGGTCGGGTTCAGATCTTCGCCATAATTGGGATCGTGAAAATCCAGCTCGGGATGGTGGCGCATGCCGAGTCGTTTCATCAGGCCCCAGCTTGGTTCGTTGCCGGCGACGGTCAGCGCTACGACATAGGGTGCGTTCCAGCGGCTGAACGCTGCGTCCATGCAGGCCGTTGCGGCTTCCTTGGCATAGCCATGGCCCCAGGCATCTTCGCGCAAGCGCCAGCCGATTTCATGGGCACCGGTCAGTTTCGGCTGCGGCGCATTGACCCGCTTCAGACCGCAAAAGCCCAGAATCTCTCCATCGGACTTGCGCTCGACAATCCAGAATGTGTGGCCGAAATCGCGGTCATAGCCTTCAAGCCGCGCCATCGCGGCGTCGAATTTCTCGCGGCTCTGCACGCCGCCCAGCCAGCGCATCACATTTCGGGTGTTGAGATGCTCCATGAAAGGCTCGATATCGCTCTTCCGCCACTTGCGCAGGAGCAGCCGTTCGGTTTCCAGAACAATATCGGCGGCTTTGTCAGCCATGGAGCAAACGCGCAGCATCGGCGGCGAAATAGGTGAGGATACCGGAGCATCCTGCCCGCTTGAACGCGAGCAGCTTTTCCATCATCAGCGCGTCATGGTCGCCGACTCCGGCTGCGGCACCGACCTTGATCAGCGCATATTCGCCGGACACCTGATAGGCGAAGACCGGTATGTTGAATTCCGACTTGGCGCGGTAAATGATGTCGAGATAGGCTAGGCCGGGCTTGACCATCACGCTGTCGGCGCCCTCGGCAATATCGAAGGCAATCTCGCGAATCGCTTCATCGCTGTTGGCCGGATCCATCTGATAGGTTTTCTTGTCGCCCTTCAGCAGCCCGCCGGATCCCACGGCGTCGCGGAACGGGCCGTAAAAGGCGCTGGCATATTTGGCGGAATAAGCCATGATCTGGACATTATGGTGATGCGCCAGTTCGAGCACGTCGCGGATCGCGCCGACCCGCCCATCCATCATGTCGGATGGTGCGATGATATCGGCACCGGCATTGGCCTGGTTCAGCGCCTGTTTGGTCAGCATGTCGAGCGTGCGGTCATTTGCGACATAGCCTTTGTCATCGAGCAGCCCGTCCTGGCCATGGCTGGTGTACGGATCGAGCGCGACATCGGTGAGAATGCCGATCTCGTCACCCAGCGCATCCTTCACCGCTCTGGTGGCGCGACACATCAGATTGTCGGGATTTAGCGCTTCCTTGCCGTCATCGCTGCGTTTTTCTGCCGGTGTGTTGGGGAACAGCGCGAGGCAGGGAATGCCGAGATCGCGGGCTTCCCTTGCTCGTTCAACGATGCCGTCGACCGACCAGCGCGATACGCCCGGGAGCGATGCGATCGGCTCTTCCACGCCTGTGCCTTCGGTAATGAACAGTGGCCAGATCAGGTCGGAGGGCGTCAGACGCGTCTCCCGGACCATGTCCCGGCTCCATGAATGGGTGCGCGTGCGGCGCAGGCGAGTGTGCGGGAATGAAGCGTGTTGTGTCATGAAAAAGGCTTAGCCGAGCGGGCAGCGGCGCTCAACTCTTCTGTGAAACTGTTTGGCGGCGAGTGGTCCGGGCCTAGCTCTTGAGCGGCTTGTTGAGCCGGTTGATCTCGCGTTCGGGCTCGGCTTGCGCAGAAGCGCTTTTCAGCGTGGTCAGTGCAGCGCCCGGTTCGACGCGCTGCAATTTCTGCAGCTCGCCCTTGAATTTGCGCAGCTCCTGCCCGCCCAGTTGGGCGCGCTCGACAAATTTAACCGAACGGGGATTGATCGTGCGTCCGCCGCGGTAGAGTTCATAATGGAGATGGGGTCCGGTCGACAGGCCGGTCGAGCCGATATAGCCGATAATCTGGCCCTTGCGCACGCGCCGTCCGTTGCTCACAGCGATCCGGCTCATATGGCCATAGCCGGAAGCCAGGCCGCCGCTATGTTGCAATCTGACATAATTGCCAAAGCCGCCCTTGCGACCGGCATGAACCACCTTGCCGTCGGTAACCGCGTAAATTGGCGCGCCATAGCCGCCGCCGAAGTCCATGCCGCTGTGCATGCGCTTATAGCGCAGGATCGGATGACGGCGCATGCCATAGTTGGAGGTAATGCGTCCGTTGGTCGGCCTGGCAAGTTCGCCGTTCGACTGGCCGACGCCCGATGCTTCGAACCAGTTGGTGCGTCCGCCGCTCTGCCATTTCAACATTTGTGCCTGAGCCTTGCCGCCACGTTCGAGGCCGGCGTAGATCAAGTCGCCGACTTCGACCTCGCCGGTTTCGGCGCGGCGATAGGACAGGATGATATCAAATTCGTCGGTGCTGCGAATATCGCGGGATACGGACATTTTCGATCCGATGACCTGCAGATATTTCTGCACTGCATCGGCCGGAGCACCCGCGGCGCGAGCAGAGCGATAGAGGCTTGAGCCGACCGTGCCCTTGATCCGCAGCGGCGTGTCGTCGACCAGGATCGGCTTGCGGTTGAGCTTCAGCTGGCTGCCATCGCGCAATATTTCGAGATTGAGGTCAAAGCGCGCGCGGAACGCGAGCTGGTCGAGCGGTCGCGCCTGATTCTTCGCCGGGCGACGGCCGAGGACGACGTCGATCTTGGTACCGGGCTTGATATCTCCGAGCGAAACCGCACCGCTGATCAGATCATTGGCCTGCGCGGCTTCGTCGCTGGCGACCCCGGCGCGTTGCAATACCCGGCGCAGACTGTCGCCGCGACCGAGCGTGGCGACCAGTTCGATTGATGGTCGTTCGGGGCTTTCTGCCAGCGGGCGTACCGCGTCGGTTGCCGCCATCCTTATGCCGGTGTCGGAACCATAAGCCAGCGGCGCGATCATTTGCGAACGGGCCTGATCGGCGCGAAAGCCGCTCAGAGGATCGGCGCGATGTCCGGCAATCGGACCAAAATCGGGAAGGCAGCTGATTGCAAAGCCGCACAGGGCGGTCAGGGTTACCAGGCCGCGAAACCAGGTCGGGCTGCCGATTTCGACGCCCAGATCGGGCACCCAGTCGAGTTCGGATAGATATTCACGCCATTCGGCGAGATTTTTCCCGGAAAATATCTTTTCGGGGAGCGCCGACGGCAGGGGATTGGCTGCGATGGCTGCAGACCCCTGAACTTGCATGTCGATATCGTCGATACTCTTGAACAAACCAACCCCTTGGTGATGCAAATTCATGACTTTGCATCCTGTATATGAGCAACCTCTGTGCAGGAACTTGGTTAAAGTCAAATTAAGCCGCCATGCAGGCCGTTTACATGCGGTGAATCGTGTAAAATCAAGGTTATCCGGTCGGCCCCGGCGTTTTTTGCGCCAAGCCTCTTGCAACTGCGCGCCTGATCGGCTGTTGTACAGATAATGTCCCGGTTCTCCCAGTCGTCTCTCGTCGCCGTTCTCGGCCCGACCAACACCGGCAAAACCCATCTTGCCATCGAACGCATGTGTGCCCATTCCAGCGGCATGATCGGGTTCCCGCTGCGCTTGCTGGCGCGGGAAGTCTATGACCGGGTGGTGGCGCTGAAAGGGGCAAACCGCGTGGCCTTGGTCACCGGTGAAGAAAAAATCATCCCGAAAGACGCGCAATGGTATCTGTGCACCGCAGAAGCCATGCCGATGGACCGCGAATTTGCCTTTGTTGCAATCGACGAGGCGCAAATCGGCATCGATCCCGAGCGCGGCCATATATTTACCGACCGGATGCTGCACGTGCGGGGACGCGAAGAAACCATGATCCTCGGATCGGAAAGCTTGCGGCCGCTGATCGAGGCCTTGCTGCCGGATGCGGAGATTGTCACCCGTCCGCGTTTTTCCACCCTGAGCTATGCCGGACCGCGCAAGCTATCCCGGCTGCCACGCCGGTCGGCGATTGTCGCCTTCTCGCTGGAAGATGTCTACGCGATCGCCGAAATGCTGCGGCGCCAGCATGGCGGCGCGGCGATCGTTATGGGGTCCTTGTCGCCACAGACCCGCAATGCACAGGTAAAAATGTACCAGGATGGGGAGGTCGACTATCTCGTCGCCACCGATGCGATCGGCATGGGGCTCAATCTCGATGTCACCCATGTTGCCTTTGCCGCGCTGAAGAAATTTGACGGCCGCCGCCGCCGGCAGCTCACCCTTGCCGAAATCGGGCAGATTGCCGGGCGCGCCGGGCGGCACCAGAAAGACGGCAGTTTCGGGGTGTTGACCGGGCTTGCCACCTCGGATGAACTGCAGCCGGAAGATATCGAAAACCTCGAATCCCATCGCTTCCCGAAGCTGGAATGGCTCTACTGGCGCAACGCCGAACCGGATTTCGGTTCGGTCGACCGGCTGATCCGGTCGCTCGAGGAAGCGCCGCAAGGCCGGCGATTGCACGCGGCACCGGAAGCGGTCGATCTGGCGGTGTTGAAACGGCTAGCGCAGGACCAGGCCGTGGCCGGCCATGCCCTGTCACCGGACAAGATACGCCTGCTCTGGGAGGCTGCCTGTATTCCCGATTTTCGCAAGGTCGGCGCCGATCATCAGGCGCGGTTTGTCGCTTCGCTCTGGCCGTATCTCGCCAGCGGATCGGGTCGCATTCCCCACGCCAGAATGGCTCAGGAAATATCGCGACTCGAAAATGTTCAGGGCGATATTGCGACACTGGGCGCACGGATCGCGGCCGCCCGCAGCTGGAGCTATATCGCGCAGAAATCCCGCTGGGTGGAGCAGCCGGAAGCAATGATCGACCGCACCCGCGCGCTGGAGTCCAAGCTGAGCGATGCGATGCACAGCCAGCTGACCCAGCGTTTCGTCGACAAACGGACACGGGTGTTGATGCGCGGTCTGCGGAAAGATATGTTGCATCAGGATGTCGTGGTCGATGGCAATGGCAAGGTCCTGGTCGAGGGACAGGAAATAGGAACACTCAAGGGCTTTCAATTTGTCGTGCCATCCGATAGCCGGAGAGAAGATCGAAAAATGCTGCTGGCCGCGGCAGAAAGATATTTGGGACGGATTATGACGGATAATGCAGACGCTCTTGCCAAGGCACCGGACTCCGTTCTGGAGCTGGTTCCCGACGCCGCCGGGCAACCGGCGATTCTCTGGGGCGATAGCCGGCTAGCGGTCCTTGCCAAGGGCAAGACTCTCTTGCAACCCGAGATCAGGTTCGACCGCTCGATCAAGGATATGACCTCCGAAGACAGCCAGAAGGTGATGGACCGGGTCAAGGCCTGGGTCGATGCGATGAAGGCAAAGCATCTGCAGGGACTGGTGAAAATTGACGCGCTGGCCAACGAGCCGGAAACCCCGGCGGCGGTGCGCGCGCTGTTTGCCCAGATTGTCGATGCGGGCGGGATTCTCTCGCGCCGCGAAATCGATCAGGCTGTCCGCGCCCTGGACAATGATATGCGCGGCCATGCGCGACGCGCTGGCCTGGTATTTGGCGCGCTCGATATATTCCATCACGCGCTGATGAAGCCGGGTGCGGTGCTCTGGCGGACGGCTTTGTTCGCAGCATATGACGCAGAGCCGATGATCGAACAGGCGCCGGATAATGCCGTGCATCTCAAGGAAGGGAATTTCGCGGCTGCCGATCACGCTGCCCGACTCGGTTTTCGCAAGATTAGCGATGAATATGTCCGGGTCGACATGGTCGAACGGCTGGTCAAACAGGCTCATGAAGCCCGTAAGCAGGGCGCGGTTTTTTCCGTCGACCCGGCTCTGGCGACATCATTGGGCCTGTCGAAGGACTGCCATGAAGCGCTGCTTGATCTGGGGGGATTTGTCAAAACCACCGACCAGCCGGCGCCGGTCGAGCCGCCAGTTACCACCGACAGCGCGGCACCCGAGGCTGCTACTGCCAAGACGGGAGCGGTTGATGAAAAGGCCATTGTGCCAGAAGCTGTGCCGAGCGAGACTGTAGCGGCAGATGCCGGTGCTGAGAAAGCGCCCGCTGAAGCCACACCCGATGCGCACGAACCGGAGGCGGCTGTGCAATATTGGCGCTGGAAGGGCATGGCGCGCAAGAAGAACCAGAGCCAGTTCAAACCCCGTGAAAAGCACCAGAAAAAGGGCAAAGGCGCGCCGGTCAAACGCAAAGCGGAGCCTGTACTTGCTACCGCAGGTGGAGCCTTTGCCGAACTGGCTGCGCTTCGGGACAGCATGAAAAAATAGGATGCAGGCTTGAACGGCAGAGCAGCGGATAGCATCCCCGCAGCGCCCCCCGCGCTGCGGATCGACAAGCTGCTCTGGTATTTGCGCTTTGCCCACAACCGGGTGATGGCGCGCAAGCTGGCAGAAAAAGGACATGTCCGGCTGAACGGCAGGCGGATCGCAAGAGGCCATGTCAAGGTTCGGCAGGACGACATTCTCACGGTCCCGCAGGGCAATGACGTGCATGTGATTCGCATCATCGCGCTGCCGGAACGCCGCAGCAGCGCTTTGCAGGCGCAATCCTGTTATGAGATATTACAGACTGGTAATTGAAATAGCGGCCAAACCAACTGTTGACGTGTCAGAAATTGCGCAATAGCTAGGACGAATCTACCGTCCTGAATGGCGGGCTGGTATTGGGGAGTTTAAGACCAGATGACCTATGTTGTTACCGAAGACTGTATCAAATGCAAATATATGGACTGCGTAGAAGTTTGTCCGGTGGACTGCTTTTACGAAGGCGACAACATGCTGGTCATCAACCCCAGCGAATGCATCGATTGCGGTGTTTGTGAACCCGAATGCCCGGCCGAAGCTATTCTGCCCGACACCGAAGACGGTCTGGAAAAATGGCTCGAGGTGAACACCAAATTTTCCGAAGAGTGGCCGAATATCACGGTCAGCCGCGATCCACCGGCCGATGCTGAAGAGTATAAGGGCATGGAAGGCAAGTTCGAAGCCTTCTTCTCCGAGAAACCTGGGCAGGGCGATTAATTTCGGATTCTAGCTGGCCTTTCCTCCGGCCATAGTTAATTTGCTGCACTGCGGCTAAGAAATGCCAAGCACCGAATGTCTGAAACCGGCATTTCCGGACAAGATAAGTTGTGCAATGCAACGATAAATTGCTTTTTTGTGACGAATCTGCTACAGATACATCACTTGGCGGCTGGACACCTGAGGAAGCGGGTGGTGTTCGGTCGTTAAATATATGTACGGAAGGGTTTTTTCGTCAAGTTGTACGAAATTCGAACGTTAGCAGCGTTCTTTTCCATTGATCCAAGAAAGGCTTTTTATGGCTGCGAATGTGCTGTCCTTTGATGTGGGCGATTATGTTGTTTATCCAAAACATGGCGTTGGCCGGGTTGTCGAACTGCAAAATGAAGAAATTGCAGGCATGCAACTCGAGCTTTATGTTTTGCGTTTTGAAAAAGAACGGATGACCTTGCGGGTTCCGACCAACAAGGCAGAAGGCGTCGGAATGCGCAAATTGTCCTCGGACAAGACGCTCCGCGAAGCCATGGAAACACTGAAAGCAAAGCCCAAGGTCAAGCGGTCGATGTGGTCGCGCCGGGCACAGGAATATGAAGCGAAGATCAATTCGGGCGATCTGGTATCGATTGCCGAAGTGACACGCGATCTGTTCCGCGCCGATGACCAGCCGGAACAAAGCTATTCCGAACGGCAGATTTTCGAAGCGGCATCCAGCCGCCTGGCTCGCGAACTGGCAGCTATGGAAGAAACCGACGAGCCGACGGCTCTGACGAAGATTCTCGAAATCCTCAATATTGCTGCACCGCAATATTATGAGGTGAAAGAAGATTAATCGATAACGTTCCGGCGTTCGTCGAAATTCAAAAGGGGCTGGCACAGCGATGTGCCAGCCCCTTTTTCATGTCCGGAACAAAGCGAATTTTTAATTTGATCTCTTTCGGCTACAGGCGTATTAGTACGTTAATACAGCAACGGAGGCACGGATGAAGAAAATATTGTTTTTGGTACCGCTACTGGCACTCGCGGCTTGCGAAGGTTCGATCGCCAATGCCGTCGGTGATGCCGCGTCCAGCACCGGTGGCAGCAGCTTTACCGACGGTAGCCCTATCGGTAAAAGCGATAGCGATCCGGGTGCGTTCGAAGGCATAACCCTTGCTGGTCCCGACAATATCATCTTCACCACCGGCAGCGGCTATTCGATTCGGGCCGAGGGTGATGACGAGGCGATCGGGCAATTGCGCTTCAAGATTTCCGGCGACGAGATTAAAATTGGTCGCGAAAGTAGCGGCCTGTCCTGGGGCGATAGCGGGTCCGCGACGATTTACATCAGCGCACCCGCTTTGCGGAGTGCCAAGCTGGCTGGTTCGGGTGATATGGAAATCGACGCGATGACCACCGAGTCCACGAAATTGAGCATAGCCGGTTCGGGCAATATCCGCGTCGCCAGAATAGAAACGGCTTCGCTGAATTCCAAGGTCGCCGGATCGGGCAATCTGACTCTGGCCGGTAAGGCTGACTCGATCGATATCTCGATTGCAGGTTCCGGTGATATCAGCGGCAAGGATCTGAACGCCGGCAGCGCCAGCATATCGGTCGCCGGCAGCGGCGATGTCGAGCTATCCTCGGACGGATCGGTTGACGCAAAGGTCATGGGATCCGGTGATGTCCGGATCCATGGCGATGCACAGTGCAAGTCGCGGTCTATGGGCTCTGGCGACATTACTTGCGGTTGATCACGTAGCCAACAGGCTGAAATCGCTTGGTGATCTGCCGCGCATGTGGCAGATTTGCCGGTGATGGCAAATCTATGGGAAAAATATGCGGTTCCGAAGTTGATCCGCTGTGCATGTTCGCAGCCTGCGGTGATGAAAGACCGCAGCATGATTGTGCCGAAAGCTGACGGCGACGTCCTCGAACTCGGCTGCGGCGGCGGGATCAATCTGCAATTTTATGACCGTTCGAAAGTCAATAAATTGACCGGGCTCGATCCGTCTGCAGAATTGCTCGACTATACCCGTCAGGAAGCAAGCGAACGCGGCCTCGACATGGAGATATGCGACGGCATTGGTGAAGCCATGCCCTTTGCCGATGCCAGCTTCGACACGGTGCTGACCACTTTCACGCTCTGCTCGGTGCAGGACGGGCAGCAGGTGCTTTCGGAAATGCGGCGGGTCTTGAAACCCGGCGGCAAGATCCTGTTCCTCGAACATGGACGGGCGCCCGACAAGGGGCCGGAAAAATGGCAGCGGCGAATTGAGCCGGTCTGGAAACATATCGCTGGCGGTTGCCACCTGCACCGGCCGGTGGCCAAATTGATCGAAGCCAATGGCTATACGCTAACGGCAAGCGAAGGCCATTATGCGCCGAAGACGCCGCGCTGGCTCGGCTGGATGGAATTTGGCGAGGCGCGACCAACATGAGGTTCCTAGTGCTGCTGGCCGCTGCCTTGCTGCTGCCAGCGGTGGCAGAGGCAGCGGAACGACAATTCTCCCTGTTCGGCTTTGACGATATCCGGATTGGCAATGGTGTTAACGTGGTACTGACATCTGGCAAAGGCCCGTCGGCCCGGGCGGAAGGCGAGACCCGCGAACTTCTGGACCGGGTTTCGCTGCAAAAAAACGGCAAGCAGTTGGTCGTGTCGGTGCGGCCCAAGTCGCTGAACGGTGATAATTATGATGGTGACGGCCCGGTTACCCTGTATCTCAGCAGCTACGCTATCAGCAATATCTCGCATCTTGGATCAGGCCGAGTGACGCTCGACAAATTGTCCGGTCGCACCCCGCGCGTTCGTCTCGGCGGCTTTGGCACATTGCAAATTGATGCGGTTGATGCGGACCGGCTGGATCTGGCGATGACCGGCGGTGGTCAGGTAGTCATGGCTGGCAAGGTCCGTGATGCGCGGGTCGAACTGCAAGGGGCCAGCATGTTTGAAAGTCCGGAGCTGACGGTCGAGAAGCTCACGCTCATCCAGCGCGGCCCGGCAAGCAGCCAGATGGAGGTAACGCGGGAGGCGATTATAACCAATAATGGCACCGGACGAATCAATATTGGCGGAAGGCCCAATTGCACGGTCAGAACAGACGGGGCCGCCTATATCGTCTGCAACCCCGACCGATAGCGCCTAGTGCACGGTGCCGACCGACTGGTCGATTGACAGCAAGATGCACAGCCGTTCGACTTGCCGCCATTTGCAATAATGAAGATGGTTGCCCAGCGACCGGCTCTTGTCGGCGCGATTGGCTGCTTCCAGACCGGCTTCCGCGCCATAGTTGGTGATCAGCCGTTCGGCATCGCTGTAATGGGTGGAGTCAATGAATACGGGTAATTGCATTAATGGCTCCTGTTACCGGAGGCTTCTTCGCCTCCAACCTGACCGTGACTTCTACTGTGGACCGGTGGAAATATCTTCAAAAGCTAGGGTTACCAGAATGTTAACCATAAGTTCGATGGGAAGCTCTGGTCATGCGCTCTGTTGTGGTTTAGGGCTGCGGCCATGAATCCTGAAAATCCAGAACATGCTTCCAATTCTTCCGGCGATGTGCCGAAAAATCGCAATGGCGGCGGTGTCTTCATTGCGATTGGCGCGATTGTCGGCGCTTTTGTTGGCGGCTATATGGGTCAGCCTTCTGCCGGCTTATTGGCCGGGCTGGCGCTTGGCGTGCTGGCGGCGCTGCTGATCTGGTGGAAAGGCCGCTGAGCATTTCAGACCGCGCTTGTCAGGACGATTCACGCCACCTATTATCGGCTCATGCTGAAACATATTAGAAATATCGCAATTCTGCTTATCGTCCTCGGGGTCGGCGCAGGATATTATTTCACCCGTGGCGATACCGCCCGCTTGCCACTCGAGGCGACCACCGGCGTGGAACCGGACCTGACCAATGTCCGTACGGAAAAATTCCCGACCATCAATATCGCAAAAGCGGAGCCCTGGGGCGAAGGCGAGGGCCCGGTTGCAGCCGAAGGCCTTATAGTAGAGCGTTTCGCCGAGGGACTGGACCACCCGCGCAGCATGTTCCGCCTGCCCAATGGCGATCTGCTGGTGGCTGAAACCAACAGCCCGCCCCGGACCAACAAGGGGATCGAAGGCTGGGTCATGCGCAACCTGATGAGCAAGGCCGGAGCGGGAACCGAATCGGCGAACCGGATCAGCCTGCTGCGCGACAGCGACAAGGATGGCAAGGTGGACGAGACTTTTGCCTTTCTGGAAAATCTCAACTCGCCGTTCGGCATGGCGCTGATCGATGGCACGCTCTATGTCGCCAATACCGACGCAGTCTATGCCTATCCCTATGTTGAAGGCGATACGAAAATCACCGCCGAGGGCCGCAAGGTTGCCAATCTGAATGCCAGGGCACCGAATAATCACTGGACCCGCGATCTGCTCGCCAGCGATGACGGCAAATATCTCTATATCTCCGTCGGTTCGAACAGCAATATCGGCGAAAACGGCATGGACATCGAAAAACAGCGTGCTGCCATCTTGCGGGTTGAGCTCGCGACCAACAAGAAGACCATCTATGCCGATGGCATGCGCAATCCGGTGGGCATGGCCTATCTGCCGGGCACCGACAAATTCTATGCCGTGGTCAACGAGCGCGACATGCTGGGCAGCGACATGGTGCCGGACTATCTCACCGAAGTACGCTGGGGTTCGCATTACGGCTGGCCTTGGCATTTCTGGGGCGGCAATGTTGACCCGCGTGTCGATCCGAAAAATCTCGACCACCGGCAATATGAACGTCGGCCGGATTATGCCCTGGGCGCGCATGTCGCGCCGCTGGGCCTCGCTTTCTCCCATGGCCAGGCGCTCGGCAAGCCATTCGCCACCGGTGCGGTTGTCGCGCGCCATGGTTCGTGGAACCGTCAGCCGCTGTCCGGCTATGATGTCGTCTATGTCAATTTCAACCAGCGCGGCGAGCCCGAAGGCAAGCCGTCAACGATCCTGAGCGGATTTGTCGACGACGAGAAAATGGCTCGCGGTCGTCCGGCGATGGTCGCCTTTGACCAGACCGGTGCATTGCTGGTCAGTGACGATGTCGGCGGAATTATCTGGCGGGTCTCGCGCAAGGGCGCTGCCAAACCGGCCGCAGCGGCAGAGAAATAGGCTTAGGCCAGAAACTTGTCGGCGCGACCGGCCAGTTCGACAATATATTGCCATGCCACACGGCCCGACCGGCTGCCGCGCTGTTTCGCCCATAGCAGAGCATCGTCGCGATCATAGTCCAGGCCATGGGTCTCGGCATAGCGGGCGATGATCGCAAGATAATCATCCTGCGATGCGGCGTGAAAGCCCAGCCGCAAGCCGAAACGATCGGACAGTGCCAGTTGGTCATCGACCGCGTCGCGCGGGTTTACCGGATCATCCTGTTCGCTCATCTGGCGCGAAACGATGTGGCGCCGGTTGGAGGTGATGTATAGGCGGACATTGGCGGGCCGTTGGCTCGCGCCGCCTTCCAGCATCGAGCGGAGTGTACGCGGTTCGCTGCTGCCTTCGGAAAACCCGATATCGTCGATGAAGATAATGAAGCTCCGCTTGGTCGAAGCGAGTAGTTCGAATAGAGCCGGCAGCGTCTCCAGATGATCCGACGGTGCCTCTATCAGCGCAATATCTTTGCCCTGCGCCTGCAACGCCCGGACCACTGACTTGGCGAGCGCCGACTTGCCCATCCCGCGAGATCCCCAGAGCAGCACATCATGGGCGGCATGGCCCTGTGCATGGCGGCTTGTATTGTCGAGCAAGCGGGTCTTTTGCGGATCAATGCCGGTGAGCAGATCGATATCGGTCGGCTCGAATGGGGCAATCCTCTTGGGAGTACGCCCGTCCCACAGAAACGCGTCGCCCGATAACAGATCAACAGGACTGGCGGCTGGCGGGGCCAGTCGTTCGAGCGCATTGGCTATGCGCTCCAGCACGTCCTTCTTGCCTTCGTCGGCCATGATCAGCCAGCCAGCTCGGCACTGCTCAGGCTGTACAATATATCGGCGCCGCCCATGGCCGCGGCTTTCAGGCCGAGCGCTTCCGGTACCAGATGATCAAGATAATAGCGTGTGGTTACCAGCTTGGCCTTGAGGAAACTGTCATCGCCTCCGGCCAGCTCGGCGGACGCAATCCGGTGCTGTTTCTTCATCAGCATGCCGCAGGTCGCAGTCGCCAGCATCGTCATGAAGGCATAGCTGCCAGCCAGCCTGTCGTCGATCGACGCATCGCCGCCGGCCATCCACTGCCTGATATGTTCGCAGGTGTCGGCCAGTGCTAGCAGGCTTTCTTCGCCTTCGGCCTCCGCGCGGATTTCGGAGATCAAAGCTGTCATCGCCTCTCCGCCATCCAGACCCAATTTGCGGCCAACCAGATCGGCGGCCTGAATGCCGTTAGTGCCTTCGTAGATCGGTGCGATCCGGGCATCGCGGAAATGCTGGCCAGCGCCGGTTTCCTCGATGAAGCCCATGCCGCCGTGCACCTGCACGCCCAGCGAGGCGACTTCATTGCCGATGTCGGTGCCATAACCCTTGATCAGCGGGGTCAGGATTTCGGCGCGGGACTTGGCCCCTTCGATGCCGAGGGTGGCACGGTCAACGCTGGATGTCGCATAATAGAGCAAGGCGCGGGCTGCTTGCGTCAGGGCCTTCGAGCGCAACAGCATCCGGCGCACATCAGGATGTTCGATAATCGCCACCGGTTCCTTGTTGCCGCTTCCGGCACGGGCCGACTGCACCCGTTCCGTGGCATAATGGCTGGCTTGCTGGGTTGCCCGTTCGGCGATCTGCACGCCTTGCGAACCGACATTGATGCGAGCGTTGTTCATCATTGTGAACATCGCTTTCATGCCGCCAAATTCGCCGCCGATCATTTCACCGATACACTCGCCCTGCTCGCCATAAGCCATAACGCAGGTCGGCGAGGCATGGATGCCGATCTTGTGCTCGATCGAGACACAGGTCACGTCATTGGGTGCGCCGGGCTTGCCGTCCGCATCAAGATGGAATTTGGGGACGATGAACAGAGAAATGCCGCGCGTTCCCTCCGGCGCTCCCGGAGTGCGCGCGAGTACCAGATGGATGATATTGTCGGTCAGATCATGTTCGCCAAAGGTGATATAGATTTTCTGACCCTTGATCCGGTATTTGCCAGCATGTTCGCCCTCGGTAATCGGCTCTGCGGTAGAGCGCAGGGCGCCGACATCGGAGCCAGCCTGCGGCTCGGTGAGGTTCATTGTGCCCGTCCATGCGCCTGAAATCAGATTGGGTAGATATTGGGCTTTCTGTTCGTCCGACCCGTGGACGTGGATTGCCTCGATCGCACCAAAGCTGAGCATCGGACAGAGTGTGAATGCAAAATTGGCCGCTCCGCAA
This sequence comes from uncultured Sphingorhabdus sp., assembly GCA_963974765.1. Taxonomy (GTDB): domain Bacteria; phylum Pseudomonadota; class Alphaproteobacteria; order Sphingomonadales; family Sphingomonadaceae; genus Parasphingorhabdus. The sequence goes on along the minus strand of CAXBEI010000001.1, from coordinate 237,296 downwards.
GTTTCGAGAATTAGCGCCGACAATGAATAGGGCAGGCCTTGGCCGCCAAAATCTTCTGGTCCGTCGATCGATGCCCAGCCGCCTTCTACGAACTGCGCATAAGCTTCCTTATAACCGTCCGGCATGGTCACGCTGCCGTCGTTCCAGCGCGCACCAACGGTGTCGCCAATCCGGTTGAGCGGCGCAAATTCGCCTGCGGCAAATTGACCTATGCCTTCGACAATCGCCTCGACCATATCCTCGCTCGCACCGGCAAAGCGATCATGGCTCGCCAGTTCGCCGATATCGGCGATATGTTTGAGTACAAAATTCTGTTCGCGACCGGGGGCTGTAAAAGTCATCAATTTGCTATCCGTTGTTGCCTGAATTTACGCTGGGCTATAGCGCAGGGCCATGTCCGGCTCAAATGATCATATTGGCGATGAAGCGCGCCGCTACGGCACAGCGACGATTGGCGAAGCTGCCGCCCGCTTGCGCGAGGGCGGACTGGTCGCGGTGCCCACTGAAACTGTATACGGTCTGGCCGCCGATTCGACCAACGCGGCGGCAGTGGCGGAGATTTACCGGACCAAGGGCCGCCCGGATTTCAATCCGCTGATCGTCCATGTTCCAAATATGGCAGCGGCCAGAAAACTGGGGCGATTCGATGATCTCTCTGCCTTGTTTGCAGAGGCCCTGTGGCCCGGGCCGTTGACAATCGTCGTACCCAAGGCCGCAAACTGCCCGGTCACTGCTGCCGTGACTGCTGGTCTGGACACGATTGCCCTGCGTTGTCCTGCGCATCCGGTGATGCGCGAATTGCTCAAAGAATCGGGACTGTTTCTCGCAGCCCCTTCGGCCAACCGCAGCGGCGGGATCAGCCCGACCACAGCGGACCATGTCGCGCGCAGTCTGGGCGGTAAAGCACCGATGATATTGGATGGTGGCCCGTGTGAGCAGGGCATCGAGTCGACGATCATCGCAATTGCAGACGGAAATTTCCGGATTTTGCGGCCTGGCCCGATCACGCAGGCGCAACTGGAAGACATCGCTGGCCAACCATCGATATTGGCAGAAACTGGAAAAATCGAGGCACCCGGACAGATGTTGTCGCATTATGCGCCGTCGAAACCGCTACGCCTCGATGCGATAACCGCCGCCCCGGATGAATATCATATCGGCTTTGGACCGGTATCGGGAGACCGGAACCTGTCGCCGGTGTCAGACCTCGCAGAGGCCGCCAGCCACTTGTTCGCCGCGCTCCACGATGCAGACGCGAGCGGGAAGCCCCGAATTGCCGTGGCACCCGTTCCCGATGAGGGCACCGGTATCGCGTTGAATGATCGTCTGAGACGTGCGGCAACCCCGGAATAGCGTGGTGTTTACATAGTATTACAGGTCGCCACCTTGGTGGAACTGCCGCTTTGCGATAAAGTCAAAATGGTTGGCGGCGAAGGACGCTGCAAACCGGAGCGAGGGGTAAGATATTATGACAGCAGTACAAAAATCTTTGGCTGAATTTCTGGGGACATTCTGGCTTGTTTTTGGCGGGTGCGGTAGCGCAGTGATATCCGCTGCCGTCCCGGAAGTCGGGATTGGTCTGCTTGGCGTATCTCTCGCTTTCGGACTGACGGTCGTCACAATGGCTTACGCGATCGGCCATATCAGCGGGTGCCATCTAAACCCTGCTGTCACCATCGGACTCTGGATGGGCGGGCGCTTTCCGGCCCATGAAATTCCGGTCTATATCATCGCACAGGTTACAGGCGCAGTTGCTGCCTCCGCCGCGCTTTATCTGATTGCTTCGGGCAATGCGGATTATAATATTGCGGTAAACGGTCTGGCCTCCAACGGCGTTGGAGAGCATTCGCCCGGCGGATATGCAATGGCAGCCGGGATCGCGATCGAGGTCTTGCTGACCTTTTTCTTCCTGATGATCATTCTCGGTGCGACCGATGGCCGGGCACCGGCAGGTTTCGCGCCACTGGCGATCGGCCTGGGCCTGACGCTGATCCATCTGATCAGCATTCCGGTGACAAACACTTCGGTCAATCCTGCGAGAAGCACAGGGCCCGCGTTGATCGAAGGCGGAATCGCACTGACGCAACTGTGGGTATTCTGGGTGGCGCCCATTGTCGGGGCGATATTGGCAGGTATCGTCTACAAGGTCATGGGTGGATCCGGCCAAGAGATCGTCGGCACAGAAAGTTAACACTGACTCTTTAATAACACATTTGGAGGGCCGGGTTTAATAATCCGGCCCTTTTTGGTTTGATTCTGCAATTTTCTATTGGTCCGCGCCCGATAGCGACTTAAGACAAATTCATTAGGGGTGGTAGTGCGCAACATGACGCTTGGCAGAACGATAATATCGATTTTGGGCGGTCTGGTTTTTATGACCGGATGCAGCGTCAGCGAACCGGAAGCAAAACCCAAGTCAACCGATCCGATTCCGGCAGCCGTGACAACGGTCCAGCCAGCCAGCGAGAGCGAGACCCTGAATGCCGCCGGTACTGTCCGCTTGCGACGGGAAACGGCGCTGGGTTTCACCACCGGCGGTAAAGTCGCGTCGGTCCGCTATGAAGAAGGCGACAGAGTGAAGCGCGGTGCGATTCTCGCCGCTCTGGATAACAGCACGGTTGCCGCGGACCTTAGCGCCGCGCGTGCCGAACGCGATCGTGCCGAAGCGGAATATGGCCGTATCGAGAAATTGTTCAAAGAAGGCTGGGTAACAAAATCCCGGCTCGAACAATCGGAAGCGGCCGCGCGCGCAGCCCGGGCCCGGATCGAGGCCACGGAATTTGCCAGTCGCACGTCCTATATCCGCGCACCGAGCAGCGGCATCATCCTGTCCCGTAATATTGATGCAGGTCAAATTGTGACCGCCGGCATGACCGCGATGGTGCTGGGCGAAATCGACAAGGGCTTTGTGCTGAGGGTTCCGATGACCGATTCCGACGCAGCCCGTATAAACGTCGGTATGCCGGCCAAAGTCTTGCTGTCTGCCGTCTCCGAAACGCCGCTTGATGCCGTGGTCAGCGAAAAGGACGGGCGGGCGGATGCGCGGACCGGGACGTTCGAAGTGAATTTCCTGCTTCCTGCCAGCGACCGTTTGCGTTCCGGTCAATTGGGTATGGTCGAAGTACAAGTGTCCCGCGAGGCCGAGGCTACCTTCGCGATCCCCGCCAATGCGATATTCGGTGTCCGCACCGGTGAAGGCCTTGTGTTTGTGGTGGATGATAAAAACCGGGTGAAGCAACGCAATGTCCAGATTGGCAAATTGACCGACAAATATCTCGAAATTCTATCTGGACTGACGGAAGGGGAGGTCATTGTGACTCGCGGCGTCGAGAAGCTGCGGGACGGCGATTTGATCAAGCCCATCCGGGCAGCGCGATGATGGCGCTTTTGAATCAGGAGGATCGTCGGGCCTGATATGCTTGCCCGGTTCGTCATTTCCCGCTGGCAACTCAGCCTCGTTCTATTCACCCTTCTGGTTGTGCTGGGCCTTACTGCATTCAATAATATTCCCCGGGCTGTTGATGCCCATTTTCCCATTCCCGCTGTCAAGATCATCGCGATCCAGCCCGGTGCCGATGCGCAGGAAATGGAAGAAACGGTCGCCAAGCCGATTGAAGAAGTCGTTCAGGGGCTGGACGATATTGTCGAAGTCCGGTCGACCAGCACTGACGGCGGAACCTCGATATCCGTTGAATTCAGCGAATGGTCCGGTGACGTTGACGGCTATTTCGATGATGTCGTGCGCGAAGTCTCCGCGATCCGCGATCAGCTTCCCCCGGAATTGCAGAAGCTTGAATATCGCAAAATCCGAACGACCGAAGCTGCGGTCATGCAAGTGGCTTTGGTCAGTGAAACCGCTTCGTGGCGACGGATGGAAAAATATGCGGACGATATGGTGGATGTCTTCACGCGTAATGCTGGCGTTCGGGAATCGCGGATTTTTGGCCTGCCGCAGCCGGAAGTCAGCGTCGAAGTCCGGCCGGACCGCCTGTCCGAACTGCGCGTTCCGTCCAGCGCAATTGCCGATGCTGTGCGTGAGGGCGGTGCCGATATTCCTGGCGGTGCCGTACAGAGCGGAGAACGAAGATTAAACGTCGAAGCTGGCGGTGCATTCCGCAGCCTCGATGCCATCCGGGGATTGCCACTGCGGGCGTCGGACGGGTCGCTGTTGACCGTTGGCGATGTCGCCGAAGTAAGCTGGGGTGCCGAGGAACAGATTTACCGGACCCGGCACAATGGCCAGCGCGCCGTGTTTCTCACGGTAACACAAAAAGACGGCGTTGATGTCACGCGGCTGAAGAACGAGTTGGACATCGAACTGGAGCTTCAGCGTTCTATTCTGCCGCCCGACATCAAACTGATCATGCAGTTCGACCAGAGCCGCGATGTGAAACGGCGTTTGAGCGAATTGGCGCGCGACTTTACGATCGCCATTGCCTTGGTCATATTCACGCTGCTTCCGCTTGGCTTTCGATCCTCGGCGATCGTCATGATATCGATCCCGCTGTCGCTCGCCTCCGGTCTGCTGGTTCTTTATGCGATGGGATATAATCTCAGCCAGCTCTCCATAGCGGGTTTCATTGTATCGCTGGGCTTGCTGGTGGACGACAGCATCGTTGTGACAGAAAATATCGCGCGGCATCTGCGCATGGGCAAGACGCGTACGCAGGCGGCGATTGATGCCAGTCTGGAAATCCGCGCAGCGGTCATCGGATCTACTGCCGTTCTGGTGCTGGCCTTTGTACCCTTGCTCTTTCTGCCTGGTGGTGCCGGAGCCTATACCAAGTCCTTCTTCATCGCCATTATCGCGACCGTGATTGCCTCGCTGCTGATCTCCCTGTCGCTGATTCCGTTTCTGGCCAGCCGGATGCTGCGGCGGGATGAAGACCCGGAAGGCAATCGGGCACTGCGCTGGGTCAATGATAAAATCCAGCGGTTCTACCGGCCCTTTCTGCACATCGCTCTAGGCGCGCCGGTCAAGACGGTAACGCTGGCTTTGACTTTGTGCCTGTCGGCATTCGCGATTGTTCCGATATTGGGCTTTTCACTTTTTCCCTTTGCCGATGCACCCTATTTCCGGGTCGCGGTCGAAGCGGAGCAGGGGAGCAGTCTGGATCGAACGGACCAAATCGTTGCCGAAGTCGCGAAAATCCTGGAAACCGAACCCAGCATAAAAGTGCGGGCGGAGAATATCGGCAATGGCAATCCGCAGGTATTTTACAATGTCGGCCCCAAGGCCGAGCGCGTCAACTATGGTGAAGTGCTGGCCGTACTCGATAAATGGGACACAAGCGAAGGACCGAAGATGATCGATCGGTTGCGCAAGCAACTCGACCAGATTGCCGGCGCTCGCGTGAAGATCGAACTTTTCCAGAATGGCACTCCGGTGGAAGCGCCCATCGTGATTCGGGTGGCAGGACCGGAACTGGACAAGCTCAAGCAACTGTCCGGCACGATCGCCGACGTCTTGCGGAAAACGCCTGGCGCGCGGGATATTGTCAATCCGGTAGAGACCGACAAGATCGATCTCGACATTGGTCTGAACGAAAAGAAAGCAGCGCTGCTCAATATTCCGTCTGGCGAGCCACGTCGCGCCATCCGGCTGGCGATCAGCGGCGAACAGGCAGCCTCCTTTCGCGATCAGGAAGGGGATGATTATCCGGTGACCGTCCGATTCCCGTTCGAGGGCAGCCTGCCGATGTCGGTGCTGGACAAGATCTACGTCGCCACGCGGTCTGGTGATCCTGTGCCCCTGTCGCAGATAACCGATCCCAAGCTCACCAATGTGACGCCGCAAATCCAGCGCTATCAGCTTCAGCGAACGGTGCTGGTTACGGCGCAAGTCGACTTCGGCGAAATCCCGTCGACGGTGAATGACCGCGCCGTCGAGCGGCTGGAGCAGATCAAATTTCCCGAAGGCTATACATGGTCGGTCGGTGGCGAGGCCGAGAAAATTGGCCAGACCTTCGGAGATTTCGGTCCCTTGATCATCACTGCGCTGATGCTGATTCTGGCGGTTCTGGTCGCCGAATTCCGGCGGTTTCGGGAAACGATTGTGGTTGCCGGTGTTATCCCGCTCGGGACTTTCGGCGGGCTTCTGGCGCTGTTGATTACCGGCAACTCACTGAGTGTCATGGCGATTATCGGCTTTATCGCGCTGATCGGCATCGAGATCAAAAACTCGATATTGCTGGTCGACTTTACGGCGCAATTGCGGAACCAGGGCATGGGATTGCGCGAAGCAATCGAGCGGGCCGGTGAAGTCCGTTTCCTGCCGGTGTTGCTCACTTCAATCACGGCAATCGGCGGTTTGACGCCACTCGCGCTATGGGGCGGTGCATTATATGGACCGTTGGCGGCGATCATCATCGGCGGGCTGATCAGTTCGACCCTCTTGTCTCGAGTGGTTACACCCGCCATGTATCTTCTTGTCGCCAGGCGCGATGAAGCTGATAAGAACGCAAATAGCGGGGGCGATGCTGTCACCGCATAAAGGAGTTTCTATGGCAAAGCAGGAAGCCATTTTTGCCGGTGGCTGTTTTTGGTGCACCGAGGCGGTGTTCAATGACATTGCCGGGGTGAGTTCCGTTGAAAGCGGTTATATTGGCGGTGCCAAGCCCGATCCCACTTACCGGGAGGTCTGTTCCGGTACGACCGGCCACGCTGAAGCGATCAAGATAGGATTTGACGGTGAAGTGGTCAGTTACGCTGATCTGCTCGACATTTTCTTCGCAACCCACGACCCGACCCAGCTCAACCGGCAGGGCAACGATATCGGTACGCAATACCGGTCGGCGATTTTCCCGCTGGATGACGATCAGCGCGCCGAAGCAGAAGCCGGAATAAAGCGGGCTGCAGAAGGCCGCGCGGAACCGATTGTGACCACCATCGAGGGACCGGCGCCCTGGTATGTGGCGGAAGATTATCATCAGCAATATTGGGCCGACGAGGGACGCAGCAACCCTTATTGTGTCGCTACCATCCCGCCGAAACTGCAAAAATTGCGGACCAGTTTCGCCAACAAGTTGAAGGACTAGGACAGACTTATGAAACCGATCAGAAAAGCCGTTTTCCCTGTTGCCGGAATGGGCACCCGATTCCTGCCAGCGACCAAAGTGATGCCGAAGGAACTGTTCCCGATCGTCGACCGCCCGCTGCTGCAATATGCAGTGGACGAAGCGCTGGAGGCCGGAATCGAGCAGATGATCTTCGTCAACGGCCGCGGCAAGGGCATGATCGAGGATCATTTCGATATGGCATTTGAACTCGAGCGCAATATGGCTGATCGGGGAAAAGACCGGTCGGTGCTCGAAGGGACCCGGCTCAAGCCCGGCGACTGTGTTTTTGTCCGGCAGCAGGAGCCATTGGGGCTCGGTCATGCGATCTGGTGCGCGCGGGATATTATCGGCGACGAGCCTTTTGCCATTTTCCTTCCCGACGAATTCATGGTCGGCTCGCCCGGTTGCATGAAGCAGATGGTCACTGCTTATGAAAAGCTTGGCGGCAATATCGTTTGCGCCCTCGAGATTCCGATCGAGGACACGCCGTCTTATGGTGTGATCGATCCGGGCTATCGCGATGGTCCGATCACCGAAGTAAAGGGGCTGGTCGAGAAACCGGCGGCCGGTACCGCGCCGTCCAACCTGATCCTTCCCGGCCGCTATATCCTGCAGCCAGAAGTGATGCGGATATTGGAAACGCAGGCAGCGGGCGCGGGCGGTGAAATCCAGCTGACCGATGCAATGGCGCAGATGATCGGCCAGCAGCCGTTTCATGGTATGACCTTTGACGGTAAGCGTTATGATTGCGGATCCAAGCAGGGCTATGTCGAAGCCAATCTGGCGATGGCTTTGGCCCATCCGGAAATGGGTGGCGACATAAGGGTGATCGCGGAGAAATTGCTGGCTCAGTCGTGAACCTTTCCGGGCTATCATGACGCCGGCCCAAAGTAGCTGAGGAGTATATCATGCGCATATCACCCATATTATCGGCGGCTCTCATTCCCTTGATATTGTCCGGCTGCGTCAGCAAGATTGTTACGGCACCTTTCCGGGTTGCCGGGACCGTGGTCGAAACCGCGGTGGATGCGACCACCCAGACCCAGTCCGAGAGGGAAGAGGATTTGGGGCGCAAGGCGCTCGCCGACCGTAAGAAGCAGCGGGACCTTTGTCTCGATGAAGCGCGCAACAAGCAGGAACGCCGCAATTGCAAGGACGCCTACAAGGACGACGACTGAGTCAGTCGGTCCCGGTCAGCAGCGGCGGCGCATATTTGCCGTCGACAGGTTCCATCGCCGCCATTTTCGCGATCTCCTCTTCGAATAATTGCACCCGCTTTTTCCAGCGATAATGGGTCGAGGCAGAGAAAATGCCCTTGCCATGCTCCTTGCCATAGCGGGTCCAGAAGCCGACCGCAGCCTCCGGGTCATAGCCGGCGTTGACCATCAGCCAGACCGACAGCCGGTCTGCCTCGATCTCGGTGTCCTTGATCCGCTGGGCGCTCTTGCCCAACTGGCCGAAAAAGCCGCGATTGACCTGCTGCGCATCGAGCAGGTCTCGGTGTTTCAGCAGATTATGCGCCAGTTCATGTGCGACAACCGCGGCAAATTCGTCATTGCTCAGAAAATATTCGGCCAGACGCGATGAGACACTGACCATCTTCCCATCGGCGGTTGCACTCCTGTCTGCACTGACCCGGATCTGGAATCGTCCCGGGCATGTCAATACGGGCTCGATCGGAACTGTCCTGCTGATACCGCCTCGCGAGATGGTCAATTGGACATTCGCTTCGGCAAGGGCATGTTCCAGCAGCCGATTGATCGCCGCAACCCTGCGATAGACCGGCTGTTCGTTGGACAACTCGGGATCGTCGATTGCAATGTCGTCGATGGGCATCGCGTTGATCGCCAGCAGGGTGTCACCCGGAGATAATTCTGCGGATTCGGCCGGACTGTCCGGAGCGACCGCAGTAATCCCTATCGAACCATTGAACCCGAGCGCAAAACGGGCGGTTTCCTGATCGGCATATTGGGCGACATCATTGAGTAGCAAACCGGTCCTGACGATTTTCTGATCGCAATAGGGTGCATTGGCATCGACCAGTCGATAACCGATCGCATTCATTCGCTGGTCCAGCAGTTGCAAGCCCTTGAGCGCCAAAATCGTTTCGGCGTCGAATCCACCATCAGGCCCTTCCTGTGCCGACAATGGCGCGGCAAAGACGAGAGCGAGTAGAGAAAACCAGATTCGGATCATGATATATATCTAGCCAGTTGCGCCTTGCGGCAGGTTGAACGCGCTTTGCATCACGCCGTCGGTGAGGTTCCACCAGGCCAGTATCAACGCTGCGCCAAGCAATATTGCCGCAGCAATTTTCTGAAACACCGGCTGGGCCTGATCGGCATTGCCCAGATTGCCGTCCGGATCGATGAATGGCGGGATGAACGCGGTATAGAATAGAAGCGCCTTGGGGTTGGACATATGTACCACCAGACCGTTGACAAATCCCTTGCCGAAACTGGCGCTCTTCGCAGATTGTCTGGCGAGAGCGCTGGTGCCTCCCCTCAGCATCTGAAACGCCATCCATGCCAGATAGGCGACGCCGATCCAGCGGAGTACGGCATAAGCCGTCGGAACGGCGTTGATCAAGGCAATCAGACCAAAAGCGGTCAGGGCGTACCAGATAAAATTGCCGACATTCACACCGACAAGCGGCCCGAGAGCGCCGCGCATGCCTCCTGCCGGACCATGGGGCAGGGCATGGCTGACGGTCACCATGGTGGCGGGACCCGGGGTCAGACAAAACATCAGGTCAGCGATGACAAAAAGGAATATGGTTTCCAGCGGCATTAATATTCGGGCCTGTCTTCCTGACGAACTTTACAAACTTTACAGTGTTAAGGAAAAATATTGCTGTCCTGCAATTTTAGCCAAAAAACGCGCCACCCGGACCATTTAAAATGTCCACCGGCAACAAGCTTGTCGCCATTGGGCTGATCAGTATTTCATTGGTCATCAGCGCAAGATACAAAACCCCGATGATGTAGGACAGCGAAATGAGCTGGTCTCTGTTCCGTTACTCTCGGCTAGCACAAATTGTCCTTCAGAAAGTCCACCAGTGCATCCACCCGGGCCGGTCGCAAGCGGGATGGGGGCATGACGATGTTGATGGCGATATCGCCTATACGACAACCCGGAAGAATGTTGATCAGGTCGCCGGCATCCAGTGCCTTTCGACAGAGAAAATCGGGCAAATATCCGATTCCCCGTCCGGCAATCAGCGCTGGCAGCATGACATCGCCGTTGTTGCTGCGGAACCGGCATTTGGGACGCACATTGGTTATCCGATCATCCGGGCCAGTGACCGGCCACAGCTCGGGACTCAAGGTATTCGAATAGATGAAGCAATCATGATCGCTCAGGTCCGCCGGTGTTTCGGGTTCGCCCTTGCGTTCGACGTAGCTCGGTGCAGCTATGAAATAGCCCGCCATCTTGCGCAGCTTGATCGCCCTCAGGCTGCTGTCGGGCAGCGCGCCAATACGGATTGCGCAATCGAATCCTTCCTCGATCAGGTCAATCCGGGCATCATTAAGCTGCAGATCAACGGTGATTTCCGGATAAGCGCACATGAAGTCGGCGATGACTGGTGCCAGATGCGAGAGGCCATAGCTGAGGGGTGCGGCCAGACGTACCTGCCCCTGCAATAGATGGGTTGTATCGCGAGCTGCCTCCATCGCAGCCTCGCCATCGGTGGCAATCTGCTGGGCATGATGGAGAAGCGATTTGCCTGCGGTGGACAGCGAAATTTTGCGCGATGTGCGGTGGAACAGGACGGTGCCGAGCGACTGTTCCAGCCGGGAGATCGCTTTCGAGATTGTCGGTTTGGAGAGCGCCAGTTCCTGCGCCGCGGCGGTAAAGCTGCCGAGCCGGGCAACCGCCGCAAAAATCGCCCATGCTTCATAATCGGGTAAGGCCATGGGCAAATATTAGATCATATATGGAAACAATCAAATTCTATTTTGTCTATTTTGGAAACAAATGGATCATCCTATCTCCATCTCAAGTCGAGCGGAACGAAGTCCGCCCGGAAAGGAGAAAGACGATGATTGAGAAACGTGAATTCAAAGAGCTGGCGCATGTTGACCACGACTGGCTGCAGGCCCGGCACCATTTTTCCTTCGGCAAATATTGGGATCCCGCCCGCATGGGTTTCGGTCCGATCCGGGTCTGGAATGATGACGAGATCAAACCGAAAACAGGATTTCCGATGCATGGCCACAAGGATATGGAAATCATCACCTATGTCCGCGAAGGGGCGATTACCCATCGGGACAATATGGGCAATGAAGGCCGCACCGAAGCTGGAGATGTCCAGGTGATGAGTGCCGGCACCGGCGTGATGCACAGTGAGTATAATCTTGAGGACGAGCAGACCCGTCTGTTCCAAATCTGGATAGAGCCCCGCGCAGCCGGCGGAGAGCCCCGCTGGGATGCGAAAGCCTTTCCCAAGGGCGAACGGTCTGGTCAGCTGGAAATACTCGCCAGTGGTTTTGACGAGGATATCGACGGCGGTGCGCTGATGATCGGTGCGGATGCGCGCCTCTATGGCGCTACGCTCAGCGCAGGAACGACTGTTGATCATCGGGTTGCCGATGGCGCCCATATCTATCTGGTCGGCTCCACCGGTCAGGTTCGGGTTAATGGTGAACTGGTCGGTGCTCGCGATTCCGTGGCGATCCGGGACGTCTCGTCGCTGCAGATCGAAGCAATTGACCAGGCCGAATTTGTCTTTGTCGAAGCGTGGGAGCCCCAAGACTAACTCCCCCGCGTCCCGAGGGACGCTCCCTATCCCCCTTGCCCCGGAGCGTCCCTCTCATTTTTGTCTCAAATCCAAGCAAAAGGTACCAATAATATGACTCAGTCCAGCAATATACTTCGTGTTGACGCCAGCGCCCGCAAAGCCGGCTCATCTTCTCGCGCCCTGACCGATGCCTTGATCGCAAGGCTGGCACCGGACGAGATCGTCACCCGCGATCTTACCGAGGTTCTGCCCTTCGTGACGGAGGATTGGGTGGGCGCGAACTTCACTGACGAAAGCGAGCGAACCGACGCGCAGAAGGCAGAGCTGGCCTTGTCGGATTCTCTGGTCGATGAACTGGTTGCCGCCGACACGCTGGTGATCGGCACGCCAATCTATAATTTTGCGGTGCCGGCGGCGCTCAAGGCCTGGATCGATCTGATCGCCCGCGCCCGCAAGACGTTTCACTATACCGCCAATGGCCCCGAAGGGCTGCTGAAGGACAAGAAAGCCTATGTTCTAATCGCATCTGGCGGTACGGAAGTGGGCAGCGATATTGATTTTGCTTCCGGTTATCTGCGCCATATTCTGGCCTTTGTCGGGATCACCGATGTAACGGTTATTGCGGCGGATCAGCAGATGATGAGGGGCGAAGCGGCGCTCGACCAAGCGCTCCAAAAAGTGACATCGGCCTGATCCGCTTCTCCATCGGCAAGCAGACAGTCCGCCAGCCATGCGCTGGCGGACTGCCAGATAAAATCCGAAGAATCTTGATAAGCATGTCCGCTTTGTGCCAACCCGCTTCCGGGTCGCGCCAACAAAAGTGGAGAATCCATGCAATTTCTAAACAGAGCGGTGGCAATGGGCCTGACCGTTGCCGCGCTGGGAGCGACATCCCTGACCTTTTCCGACGCAGCGCTTGCCCAGAGGCAGCAACAGGGTGTGAACGGGTATAATGTCTCGGAAGTGCGCTTCAATGGCGGGCATTTTCGGAATACCGGCAGGGGAACGTGGACCGAATATGCCGCCGACGGGCGGGTGAAATTCACGTTTAACGAGACCGGTCGGGATGACTGGTCGGTCTATCTCAACGATCCTTCGCGCAACGTGCAGTTGCAGTTCGACATCCATCGCAAATGGATTCTGCTTGGCGACAATGGCGGACCGAAGCGCGACTTCTACCGCATCGCCAGCGCGTATCGCAACGAAGGCCGGGTGCGTGCGCCGTCTCCGGCGCCGCGCGCCGTGACAGATGGACGCAATGTCCAGCAGGTGTTCTTCTCCGGCGGTAGTTTCAAGCAGACCGGCCCGGGGCGCTGGGCCGAATATAATGACCGTGGCCAGGCCACGTTCCGTTTCACTGAAACCGGTCGTGACCAGTGGTCGGTGTATCTGGATGACCGTTCACGCAATATCCAATTGCAACTGGACCTGCATCGCAAATGGGTCGGCTATGGCCAGAACGGCGGTGCCATGTCCGATCTGTACCGGATCACGTCGAGTTCGCGGCAAGGGACCGTGTCCCGGCCGAAATCGCGCCCGGGCCGTCCTCCGGCCAGCCGGACCCGCGATATCAATGCCGGTCCGATCTGGAACCAGCAGGATGCGCAGAGAAAATGTCCGGCGGTCGCGGCTTCCCAGGGCGGTGAATGGACCGGTCAGTGGCGGACCACGGTGCAGGGCAAGATGTCGGTCTGCGAGATACGGTTCTAGCCAATATCATCGCTCTCGTGGCATCGAGATGAAAAAAAAGGCCCCGCCGGATCGTCTCCAGCGGGGCCTTTTTCAATTCAGTTTCGGACCGGGAAGACTATTCGTCTTTGTCGTCTTCAGTCTGAGCAGCTTCGGTGTCGCTTGCTTCGATGCCTTCACCCATGGTTTTCGCCATGTGGGAATCGCCCGTTGCCGCTTCGTCACCTTGCGCCAGTTCAGCAGCATGCTGTTCTTCGGAGCTATCCGCAGCAATCAAGGCTTCCTCGACCGGTGCTTCGCCGAACACGTCCGCTGCGGTTGGCTCGGCGTCGGCAGCAGGAGCAGCAGCCGCGGCATTTGCCACTTCTTCCGCTTTCAGATCAGCCGCAGCCTGCATCGCATCGAGCATTTTCTGCTGTTGCGCCCGCAGTGCCGCATCGCGGCTGGTTGCGGCAATACGCGCACGGTTCATGCCCGCTCCGGTACCAGCCGGGATCAAACGACCAACGATCACGTTTTCCTTGAGACCGATCAGCTGATCCTTCTTGCCCTCGACAGCCGCCTGGGTAAGCACCCGGGTGGTTTCCTGGAAAGAAGCCGCAGAGATGAAGCTCCGGGTCTGCAAGCTCGCCTTGGTGATACCGAGGAGAACGGGCTTGCCGGCAGCAGGTTCCTGCTTCTTGGTCAGCTTGGCGTTATATTCCAGCATCTCTTCGAGATCGATCTGCTCGCCGGGAAGAAGCGTGGTATCGCCGCCATTGGTGATTTCAACTTTCTGCAGCATCTGACGAACAATCGTTTCAATGTGCTTATCGTTGATTTTCACGCCCTGCAGACGATAGACCTCCTGAATTTCCGAAACGAGATATTCGGCCAGCGCCTCAACCCCGAGAACTTCAAGAATGTCATGCGGATCCGGGGAACCGGAAACGAGGTTGTCGCCCTTCTTGACGAAATCGCCTTCCTGTACGTCGATGACTTTCGTCTTCGGCACCAGATATTCGACTGGTTCGCCCTCTTCCGGAACAATCGCGATCTTCCGCTTCGCTTTGTAATCCCGAACAAATTCAATCCGTCCGTCGATTTTTGCGATGATCGAATTGTCTTTCGGAATACGCGCTTCGAACAGTTCGGCCACACGTGGCAGACCACCCGTAATGTCGCGGGTCTTCGCAGCTTCGCGAGAGACACGTGCCAGCACGTCACCGGCAGCAACCTTGGCACCGTCTTCGACGGACAGGGTTGCGCCATTGGCGAGCATATAACGACCGGATTCACCGCTATTCTCATCCAGCAGGGTGAGGCGGGGACGCAGGTCCTCTTTATTGGCACCGCGACCAGAAGCGCGATATTCCATGATCACACGCTGTGCGATACCGGTGGCTTCATCGGTCTGCTCGGTCATCGTCTTGCCTTCGATGACGTCCTGGAACTTGATGACGCCCGGTTTCTCGGTGATCATCGGCATCGTGAACGGATCCCATTCGGCCAGACGATCACCCAGGTGAACCTCCGCGCCATCCTTGATCAGCACGCTGGTACCATAAGGCACCTTGTCGGCAGAACGCTCGCGACCGTCATTGTCGATCACGGCGATGATACCGCTACGCGCCAGGGACAGGAAGCGTCCGTTCTTGTCTTCGATGACCGGCATGTCGCGATATTCGACACGGCCTTCTGCAACCGATTCCAGATTGGACTGCTCGTTGAGCTGTGCCGCGCCGCCGATGTGGAAGGTACGCATTGTTAGCTGCGTGCCTGGCTCACCGATTGACTGTGCCGCAATAACGCCAACCGCTTCACCGATGTTCACCGGTGTACCGCGAGCAAGGTCACGACCGTAGCAAGTGCCGCAGACGCCCATCTTGGATTCGCAAACCAGTGGCGAACGAATACGCGCGGACTGAATGCCGAGCTCTTCGATCACGACAATGGCCGCTTCGTCGAGCAACGTGCCCGACTTAATCACAACGCTGTCGTCTTTGCTGTCGACAATGTCTTCAGCCATGGTGCGGCCGAGGATACGTTCGCCAAGCGATGCGATAACCGAACCGCCCTGGACGATGGCTTTCATCTCCAGTGCATTTTCGGTGCCGCAATCTTCTTCGACAATCGTACAATCCTGAGAAACGTCGACCAGGCGACGGGTAAGATAACCCGAGTTAGCCGTTTTCAACGCCGTATCGGCAAGACCCTTACGGGCACCGTGGGTGGAGTTGAAATATTCGAGAACCGTCAGGCCTTCTTTAAAGTTCGAGATAATCGGTGTTTCAATAATCTCGCCCGAAGGTTTCGCCATCAGACCGCGCATACCGCCCAGCTGTTTCATCTGTGCTGGCGAACCACGCGCGCCGGAGTGGCTCATCATGTAGATCGCGTTGATCTCGCGCTCGCGGCCATGTTCGTCCTCTGGCGTCGCGGCCAGCTCGTCCATCATCGCGTTCGCAACCGTGTCACCACAGCGGGACCAGGCGTCGATCACCTTGTTGTATTTTTCCTGCTGCGTGATCAGGCCGTCTTGATATTGCTGTTCATAGTCAGCCACCAGGGTCCGGGTCTCGTCGACCGTCTTGTCCTTGGAGTCCGGAATGATCATGTCATCCTTACCGAAGGAAATACCGGCACGGCAGGCGTGGCGGAAGCCAAGACCCATGATCGCGTCGGCGAACAGGACCGTGTCTTTCTGGCCGGTGTGACGATAGACCTGGTCAATCACGTCGCCGACTTCTTTCTTGGTCAGCAAGCGGTTGACGATGTCAAACGGAACCAGATGCGATTTCGGCAGACATTCGGCGATCAGCAGGCGGCCCGGTGTGGTTTCGAAACGCTTGAGAATGGGATTGCCTTCCTCGTCGGTTTGCGGAACCCGGGTGGTGATCTTGGAGTGCAAGGTCACCGCGCCAATTTCCAGTGCCTGATGCACTTCGGCCATATCAGCCAGCAACATGCCTTCGCCGGGCTCGCCTTTGCGATCCATTGTAAGATAATAGATGCCGAGAACCATATCCTGTGAAGGAACGATGATTGGCTTGCCGTTTGCTGGCGAGAGGATGTTGTTGGTCGACATCATCAGGACACGTGCTTCCAGCTGGGCCTCGAGGCTCAGCGGGACGTGGACAGCCATTTGGTCACCGTCAAAGTCGGCGTTGAAGGCGGAGCAGACCAGCGGGTGAAGCTGGATAGCCTTGCCTTCGATCAATACCGGTTCGAACGCCTGGATACCGAGACGGTGAAGCGTTGGTGCGCGGTTCAGCATCACCGGATGCTCGCGGATCACTTCTTCCAGAATGTCCCAGACTTCCTTGCGCTCTTTTTCGACCCATTTCTTGGCCTGCTTGAGCGTCATCGAAAGGCCCTTGGCGTCAAGGCGCGCGTAGATGAATGGCTTGAACAGTTCCAGGGCCATTTTCTTCGGCAGACCACATTGATGCAATTTCAGTTCCGGACCGGTCACAATAACCGAACGACCGGAATAATCGACGCGCTTGCCGAGCAGGTTCTGACGGAAACGGCCCTGCTTGCCCTTGAGCATGTCGGACAGGGATTTCAGCGGGCGCTTGTTGGCACCGGTGATGGTCCGGCCACGGCGGCCATTGTCGAACAATGCGTCGACCGATTCCTGCAGCATGCGCTTCTCGTTACGGACGATGATATCCGGTGCGCGCAATTCCATCAGGCGTTTCAAACGGTTGTTCCGGTTGATCACGCGGCGATAGAGATCGTTGAGATCGGAAGTCGCGAAGCGGCCACCATCGAGAGGTACCAGCGGGCGCAACTCGGGCGGGATCACGGGAATGATTTCGAGGATCATCCATTCCGGCTTGTTGCCGGAGTCGATGAAGCTTTCGACCACTTTCAGACGCTTGATGATCTTCTTGGGTTTCAGCGTCGACTTGGTCGTGCGCAGATCTTCCATCAGATCGTCGCGTTCCTGCTTCAGGTCGAGGTCCTGCAGCATGATCTTGACCGCTTCTGCACCGATACCGGCGGAGAAAGCGTCTTCGCCATATTCATCCTGTGCTTCGAGCATTTCGTCTTCGGTCAGCAGCTGGAATTTTTCCAGTGCCGTCAGGCCGGGCTCGATAACGACATAGCTTTCGAAATAGAGCACGCGCTCCAGCTGCTTGAGCTGCATGTCGAGCAGCAGGCCGATCCGCGATGGCAGCGATTTCAGGAACCAGATATGCGCGACCGGAGCGGCTAGGTCGATATGACCCATACGTTCGCGGCGAACCTTGGTTACCGTGACTTCGACACCGCATTTTTCGCAGACGATGCCCTTATATTTCATGCGTTTATATTTGCCGCACAGGCATTCGTAATCCTTTACCGGACCAAAGATACGCGCACAGAACAGGCCGTCGCGCTCTGGCTTGAAGGTCCGGTAGTTGATGGTTTCGGGTTTCTTGATTTCACCAAAGGACCAGCTGCGGATACGCTCAGGCGAGGCCAAACCAATCTGGATCTGGTCAAATGTTTCCGGTTTTGCGATCGGATTTGCAAAATTTGTTACTTGATTCATGTCTTAATTCCTCTTGGGCTTACGCCCCAAATTTGAAATGCTGCGTGGCGTGAAACTAGCGCTTCACTCCGCCGCTATCGCAATCCCGTCGCCGTCTTCATCATCATCGTCACCAAAGCTGGAGAGCTGGATGTTGAGGCCGAGCGACCGCATTTCCTTGACCAGAACGTTGAAGCTTTCCGGAACGCCGGCTTCGAACGTATCGTCACCCTTGACGATCGCCTCGTAAACCTTGGTCCGGCCGATCACGTCATCGGATTTGACCGTCAGCATTTCCTGCAGCGTGTAAGCAGCGCCGTAAGCCTGCAATGCCCAGACTTCCATTTCCCCGAAACGCTGTCCGCCAAATTGCGCTTTACCGCCAAGAGGCTGCTGCGTGACAAGGCTGTATGGACCAATCGAGCGAGCATGGATCTTGTCGTCGACCAGATGGTGCAGTTTGAGCATGTAGATATAGCCCACGGTCACCTTGCGATCGAACTTGTCACCGGTACGGCCATCATAAAGATTGACCTGACCGCTGCGATCCAGACCTGCCAGTTCGAGCATGTCGGAAATATCGCTTTCATGGGCACCATCAAATACCGGCGTTCCCATCGGGACACCGTGACGCAGATGGCCGACCATTTCGACGATCTCGCCTGTATCACGGCTATCAATATCTTCATGATATTGCTCGCCGTAGATGACCTTGAGCCGTTCCTTGACCGCGTCTGGTGGAGGCGCAGCCTGTGGATCGGGGTTAGCCAATTTCCACTCTTCAAGAGCTTCGGTAACCTGTTGACCCAGACCACGTGCGGCCCAGCCCAGATGGGTTTCGAAAATCTGTCCGACGTTCATTCGCGAAGGCACACCCAGCGGGTTGAGCACGATGTCAACTGGCGTACCGTCTTCGAGGAACGGCATGTCTTCCTGCGGCAGGATGCGGGAGATAACCCCCTTGTTGCCGTGGCGACCAGCCATTTTGTCGCCCGGTTGCAGCTTGCGCTTCACCGCGACGAAGACTTTGACCATTTTCAATACGCCAGGAGCCAGTTCATCACCACGTTCCAGCTTCTCGCGACGGTCTTCGAACCGTTCGTTGATCAGCTTGATCGCTTCGTCATATTGTTGACGGGTGGCTTCGAAATCGGACTGAACCTGATCATCCTTGACCGCAATCTTCCACCAGTCGACCTGTTCCAGTTCGGACAGGCTTTCTTCGGTGATTTCAGCGCCCTTCTTCATTGGCTTCGGCGCAGAAGTTGCGGTCTGGCCGATCAACATGTCTTTCAACGTGTTGAAGGTAGCACGGTTCAAAATGGCGCGTTCGTCGTCACGATCCTTGGTGAAGCGTGAGATTTCTTCGCGTTCGATTGCCAGGGCGCGTTCGTCCTTGTCGATACCGTGGCGGTTGAACACACGGACTTCGACGACCGTGCCGGCAACGCCGGGCGGCAGACGCAGCGAGGTGTCGCGAACATCAGACGCTTTTTCACCAAAGATGGCGCGGAGAAGTTTTTCTTCCGGCGTCATTGGCGATTCACCCTTGGGCGTGATCTTGCCGACCAGAATATCGCCAGGTTCGATTTCCGCACCGATATAGACAATGCCCGCTTCGTCGAGGTTGCGGAGCGCTTCCTCGCCGACATTGGGAATGTCACGGGTGATGTCTTCTGGGCCAAGCTTGGTGTCGCGGGCCATGACTTCAAATTCTTCGATATGGATCGAGGTGAAGACGTCGTCTTTCACGATCCGTTCGGAGATGAGGATACTATCCTCATAATTGTAGCCATTCCAGGGCATGAAGGCGACGAGGCTGTTCTTGCCCAGTGCCAATTCGCCCATATCGGTGGATGGACCGTCCGCAATCGTGTCGCCCTGCTGGACGATTTCGCCAACTTTCACCAGCGGACGCTGGTTGATGCAGGTGTTCTGGTTGGAACGCTGGAACTTCTGCAGCGTGTAAATGTCCACGCCGGACCGACCAGCTTCGACAGCGCCGGATGCGCGGATGACGATACGGGTGGCGTCCACCTGATCGACGATACCGGCGCGACGTGCGGCGATGGCAGCACCAGAATCACGGGCCACGGTTTCTTCCATGCCGGTGCCGACAAACGGTGCTTCGGCTTTCACCAGCGGCACGGCCTGACGTTGCATGTTCGATCCCATGAGCGCGCGGTTGGCGTCATCGTTTTCCAGGAACGGAATGAGCGAGGCGGCAACAGACACCAGCTGCTTCGGACTAACGTCCATCAGGGTGATGATATCGCGTGGCGCCATCAGGAATTCGCCAGCCTGACGCGAGGAAACGATTTCCTCGACGAAGCTGCCGTCTGCGGTCAGTTCGGCGTTCGCCTGAGCCACGGTGTGCTTCTGCTCTTCCATGGCGGAGAGATAGACAACATCGTCGGTCACTTTATTGTCGACGACTTTCCGATATGGCGTTTCGATGAAACCGTACTGGTTGACGCGGCTGAACGATGCCAGCGAGTTAATCAGACCGATGTTCGGGCCTTCAGGCGTTTCAATCGGGCAGATACGGCCATAGTGGGTCGGGTGAACGTCGCGGACTTCAAAGCCGGCGCGTTCGCGGGTCAGACCACCGGGGCCCAACGCTGACACACGGCGTTTATGGGTAACTTCCGAAAGCGGGTTGGTCTGATCCATGAACTGCGACAGCTGCGAGGAGCCGAAGAATTCGCGAACGGTAGCAACCGCAGGCTTCGCATTGATCAGATCGTTCGGCATCACGGTGGATACGTCAACGCTGCTCATGCGCTCCTTGACGGCGCGCTCCATGCGGAGAAGGCCGACGCGATACTGGTTTTCCAGCAATTCGCCAACAGAACGGACACGACGGTTGCCGAGGTTATCGATGTCATCGACTTCGCCCTTGCCGTCTTTCAGATCGACGAGGGTTTTGACAACAGCGAGAATGTCTTCCTTGCGCAGGATGGTATAATCAGCCGGCGCATCCAGTTCGAGACGCATATTGAGTTTGACGCGGCCCACGGCGCTGAGGTCATAGCGCTCCGGATCGAAGAACAGACCCTCGAACAAAGCTTCTGCGGTTTCGCGCGTTGGTGGTTCACCAGGGCGCATGACGCGGTAGATGTCGGACAGCGCGCCATCACGGTCTTCGGCCTTGTCGACCTTCAGCGTGTTGCGGATCCAGGGACCGGTTGTGACATGGTCGATATCGAGCAGTTCGAGCGCATCGATGCCGGCATTGTCAATCTTCTCGAGATTTTCTGCGGTCACTTCGTCGCCGGCTTCGATGTAAATCTCGCCGGTTTTCTCGTTGATCAGGTCAAAAGCGCTGTAACGGCCGAAAATTTCCTCGGTCGGGATGACGATGTTTTTCATGCCATCGGATTCGGCC
Source organism: uncultured Sphingorhabdus sp. (assembly GCA_963974765.1). GTDB lineage: Bacteria > Pseudomonadota > Alphaproteobacteria > Sphingomonadales > Sphingomonadaceae > Parasphingorhabdus. Next base: position 215,919 of record CAXBEI010000001.1, on the reverse strand, counting down.
TTTTTCGCGGCGCGCGGCGTGATCTTGGTGGTTGCTTCAAAAACGACTTCGCCGCTCTGTGCGTCGACAATATCAAAGGTCGGTTTCAGTCCGCGCCATTGCTCGGCTACGAAAGGTATGGTCCAGCCGTCTTTCGCGCGCTTGTAGACAATGCGTCCGTAGAACAGGTTGAGGATATCTTCTTCCGAATAGCCCTGCTTGACGATCTTGACGATTTCAGCGCTCTTGGTGCGTCCTTCGTCTTCGATCTTGCCGCCATTGAAATCAATCGCGCCCATAGGTTCGCGAATGGTGATCAGATTGCCATCGATTTCGAGAATTTCTGCAGGCTGCTTCATGCCAGCGACACGAACCATCTCGCCGACCTTAAAATCAGGCTTCTTTTCTTTGACTTCAAGAATGGCGTCACCGAGCGAACGCAACAATGCTGTCACCGGCAGCTTGCGCTTGCGGTCAATACGGACGTTGACGATGTCTTTGGCGTCAAATTCAAAGTCGAGCCATGAACCGCGGTAAGGAATGACGCGGGCGGCGAAGAGGAATTTGCCGGAAGAGTGGGTCTTGCCGCGGTCATGGTCAAACAAGACACCGGGCGAACGGTGCATCTGGCTGACAATGACGCGCTCTGTGCCGTTGATGACGAACGTGCCGTTCTTGGTCATCAAAGGCATGTCGCCCATATAAACGTCTTGCTCTTTGATATCGAGAACCGAGCGTGCTTCTGTTTCGGGATCGACTTCAAATACGATCAGGCGAAGCGTGACCTTCATCGGCGCGGCATAGGTGATGCCCCGCTGACGGCATTCCTCGACATTATATTTGGGATCTTCGAGCTGATAGTTGACGAAGTCCATTTCGGCGGTACCGGCGAAATCGCGGATCGGGAAAACGCTGCGCAGCGTCTTTTCGAGGCCAGACACATATCCGATCGAGGGATCAGAACGCAAAAACTGTTCATATGATTCGCGCTGAACTTCGATGAGATTCGGCATCTCGATGACTTCATGAATATCGCCGAAGATTTTGCGAATGCGTTTCTTGCGGGTGGGGGTCGGAGCCGTCGTTTTGACCGAAGCTGCTTGGGTAGCCATATAATTTTGCCTTCTCGCCATCGCCGGAAAACCGGCGGAAAATCAATTTATGGAGGCGCTTCAAGACAACAAAAGCCGCATGTCTCCCAAAGTGGGAAACTGCAGCTTTTTAGCGTCCTGAAAACCGTGCAAATTTCATTTCTTCTGGCGCGCCGCGCGACTGCACGCCCTGTCTCGAAATCTGTGGTGAGCGCGGGATATAGGGAGATGCGGGCTTTTGGTCAAGGGGGCGTATCGGAGATTGTCTGCGCTGGAGACGTTATATTGCGACGATAGCGATCAATCGCTCTGCTGGTTTGCTCTGTTTTGCCATCGGGCAGACCCCCAGGTACGGATCAGGCGATTGACGCGGTCGTTGAAAGCGCCGCTCAGCTTGTGGACATTTGCGCATTGCTTCTTCTCGACCATGCAGGCCTCGCCGGTGTCAAGCCGCAATGATGTAATCTTCGATGCGCCTTCCGCAAAGCCGATTTGAGTCGGTCGCTCGAGATCGCCGACGGTCATCAGCACCGGTTTTGCCGCGATATCCGGTTTCTCGCCCTTGAGCAGCGATAATATGATGGCGCGATAGTCGCTCATTCCGATCGGGCCATCGACGGTGACCCCGGGGCGGTTTGTGACCAGGAATGTGCCGTTCTGGCGGATGTTGATATTGTGGCCGTGGCCGAGAAAGCCGTCTTCAAACAGGTCTTCGCCGTGATCGCCGGTTATGACAACGACGCTATCGTCCCATATGCCATCCCGCTTGAGCCGGGAAACCAGCTCGCCCAGCTGCTGATCCGAATAATGGACCGCGTTCCAGTAGGTCTGCTGCAGTTGATCCCGGTTGTCAGCGTTGATTTCGGACCGGGGCAAAGCCCTGTCGGTCAGGTTGAGCGGCATGCCCTTGTGAAAATAGGGGAAATGCGGAGACTGGAAATTGAAATAGAGAAACTGCGGCTGCTCCCATTTTGCCGGCTGCTGATATTCTTTCGCAAAGGCTTTGAGCAGATGCTTCTCGTCGATCAGGATGGAACCCTGCGCGCCGTTGCTGAAGGCGCGCAGATGTTTCAATTTTTCGCCGTCGATAAAGACATCGGCATTCTCTCGCATACCGACCGTCCGGGAGATGCCGCCGAAATCTTCCGGCTGGCCAGAGAAAACAGATATTCCATAGCCGCTGGCCTTGAGTTCGCGGAACAGCGAGGGAGATCCATCTGCCGGTTGCAGGGCTCCGCCAAAAAGGGATTTGAGCGACGCGGTGGTAAAGCCGATATGGCTGAAGACCGGGGAGATGGAGCTACCGGATTTTGCGATGGCTTCGAGATTGGGCGCAACCGGCTTGCCGTTGATCCGCTTGCCGATCACATCATATCGCGCGCTCTCCATAACAATCAGGACGAGGTTAGGACGGTTGCCCGATATCAATGTGATTGGCGGTTGCGGTGCTATCGGCGCCAGTTGCAGATCGCCGCCATAGCCATCCTCGTCGATACCGTTGGCGGGAATATCCAGCGCCAGCGGATAGCGCGAACTGTTAAACGGATGTTGATCCGGCATGCTGGAAATCCAGCCATAGCCGTCCTGGTCAAAATCGGTCAATTTGTTGGCCGCTTCTGTGAACAGCCCCCAGGCGAGGGTACGGTTCAGGCCATTTTGCACATCGGTCGATGCCGCGGGGACCGCTATGGCGAGCATCAGGGTGGAGACAAATAGACCGACGAACAGGCGGCCATGGGCTGGCCATATAAGATGACTGGCGCGGACCGGGAACTTTCGGGACAGCAGCCGGAATATATAGATATAGGCGATCAGGCCCAGCACCAGCGCGGCGACACCGAGGAAAATTTCGTTGGACGCGAAAAGCAGCGCATCGGTCAGGCTGCCGCCGCCGAGATTGGCCATTAGCGCAAAGCTCATCGTATCGCTGAAATATTGGTGCAGCTGGAAGGTTAGGGCGAGCAGCAGCACATAGCCGCCGCCCACGATCGTCACCAGAAAGAACAATGGTGGCCAGGACCGTTTGCTGCGGAACAGCCGGACGATCACCCACCATGTGCCGATGATCAGCAGCGCGATGGAGGAGATATAGCCCGTAAGGAAGAGACAGCGCTCGGCCAGCGTATCAACCGCCTGAGACTGGCCAAAACCGCCGGTGAACAAGCCATATTTGCGGTCGGCGAGCGCGAGTTCCAGCGCAGCCAAAACGCATATCAGGCCAAAAATGACCACATAATGGAGCTTCCCCTGCCGATCGCTTATGTTGGAATAAATTGTCATTCGCTTTGTTGTGATTTCCGCTTGTGGCTCGCGCTCGAGAGCTAGCAGAAGCAGGTAAAAAGCAGGTTAAGTACAATCGGACAGCCTCAGCTGGCCGGGAGATAATTCAGCAGTCTCTGAAATCGGTCATCAGCACCACTTTGCGTACCATCGCCGGATCATAGGCTACCTGTCCGTCGAGGATCAGCATGGCCAGCCCGTGGACCAGTGACCATGCGTGGAGCGCGGCGGTAGCGCGTTGCTCTTTTGACATTTCGTCGGGCATCGTCGCGGCGATGCCGGCGCGGAGCTGGTAAAAGGCTTCGCCCATCGCGCCGGGATCATCGTCGGTCAGATCAACCTGACCGACGCGGTTGTAGATCAGCCGCAGCAGGGCGGGGTTTTCGACCGCCCATGTGACATAGGTTATACCCACTTCGGCAAAACCGTCATGGCCACCACCGGCTTGCGCCATCGCTTCTGCCTGATGCTGTCCCAGCCGATTGACGCCCTCCAGCGCCAGCGCATCGAGCAGGGCATCCTTGTTCGGGAAATGGCGGTAAAGCGCGGTTGCCGACACCCCGAGATCGCGGGCGAGGGCGCGCAACCCGAGATCGGGCTGTTCCTGACTTTCCAGCCGCTCCATCCCCATTTGCAGCGCCGCTGCGCGCAGGTCGCCGTGATGATAGGGCGCGTTCACCGGGCGCCCCGGCATTGGAAGATTTGGAAGCATGTTTCGCTTTCCGGAACTCTTATGTTGACACTGTTACCATTGTTCGTCATGTTAACAGCATAAACATCGCGAGTCGATTTGCCAAGCCGGAAGGGGCCATCACCAATGTTAATTTACGCGATCATTGTTGCCATGCTGGGAGTGATCGTTGCGATCGCCCATTCGGTGCTTGGCGAGCGGGTCATACTCGGACCGCTTTATCGCGAACAGGCGAAAGGTCTGCTGGCCACGCGGGCGACGCGCGACATCCTGCGGGCGGTCTTTCATATTCCATCGCTGGCCTGGGGCGGACTCGGCATAGCGGTGCTGCTTAACCGTCTGCAGTCCGGCAGCGATCTGCTGCCGATCGTCGCCGCCACCATTTTCGCGCTGTCCGGAGTCGCCAACATCGCCGCGCTCCGCCGGCCGCATCCCGGCGGGCTCATTTTGCTGGCAATGGCAATCACCACAATCGCCGATATCCGTTTCAACTAGGAGGAACTATCCATGGCTTCTGTAATCGAAAAAACCATCCGCGCCGCCGTCACCCCGGTGATGGGCGCCGTTACGAATTTTAACCGCAAGCGGCTGGCTACACCCGAAGGCGGGCATCCCTATCTGACCGGTGTCCACAAGCCGATGACCGAAGAACTAACGCTGGCCGACCTTGAGATTGAAGGCGAAATCCCGGCGCAGCTCGACGGCCGCTATTTGCGGATCGGCCCCAATCCGGCCAGCGCGCCCGATGAAGGCAGCTACCACTGGTTCGTCGGCGACGGCATGGCCCACGGTGTCCGGATCGCCGGGGGCAAGGCTGAATGGTATCGCAACCGCTGGATCCGCTCGAACAAGGTCAGTGATGCGCTTGGTGAAGAGCGCAAGCCGGGTGCCCGCAATCCGCGGACCGACACCGCCAATACCAATATTATCGGCCTGAATGGCCGGACCTTTGCAATTGTCGAGGCTGGTGGTTTTCCTGTCGAACTGACCGACGAGCTCGATACGATCGCGCATAATCCGTTTGACGGGACGCTGGACCACGCCTTTTCCGCGCATCCCCATTTTGATCCCAAAACCGGCGAAATGCATGCAATTTGTTACAATGCATCGACATTTGATACCGTTTGGCACGTAGTTTTGGACAAAGATGGCAGAGTCTCCCGGCAGGAACCGATTGCGGTCAAGGAAGGGCCATCGATCCACGATTGCCAGATTACCGAAAAATATGTGCTGGTGTTTGATCTCCCCGCGGTCTTCTCGATGAAGCGGATGCTGGCCGGTTTTGAATTTCCCTATGACTGGAATCCTGAGCATGGCGCGCGGGTCGGTCTTTGTCCTCGCGAAGGGCTGGGTATGGAAACCATCTGGTGCGATGTCGAACCCTGCTATGTCTATCATCCGGCTGGTGCGTTCGAGAACGAAGATGGCAAGGTGATTGTCGATGTCGTGGTGCACGAAAGCACTTACGCACGGACGACCTTTGGCCCGGGCGGCGAATGGTCGCGGCTGGAGCGGTGGACCGTCGATCCGGTGGCGAAGAAAGTCGACCGCAAGATTCTCGATGACCGGCCGCAGGAATTCCCGCGCTATGACGAGCGGACGGCGACCAAGCCCTATCGCTATATCTATGACATCGCGCTGGCCGGGCGCCCCGACGAGCTCGATATGGCGGGCACCGAATTGTTCAAACATGATCTGCAAAGCGGCAGCAAGCAGGTGCGCGATTTCGGGCCGGGCCGCCATCCGGGAGAATTTATATTCGTGCCCCGCTCTCCGGATGCCGCCGAAGACGAAGGCTGGCTGATCGGTCTGGTGATCGACGCCGAACAGGACAAGACCGAGCTGCAAATCCTCAACGCAGATGATTTTCTCGGGGAGCCGCAGGCTGTCATTCATCTGCCGCACCGCATTCCGCCCGGATTTCACGGCAATTGGGTGGCGAGCTAGACTTTCCTGCTGCTTGAGATCCGTCCGCGACGGTCCTTCGACAAGCTCAGGACAAACGGGTTGAGGTCTGAACAGACAGGCTCAGAACCGGCGGGGCCGGCTAAAGCAATTCAATCAACCGCGCTGCCTCGCTGGCGGCGCGGTTGGCTGCCCGTTCGAGATTGGCATGGAAATCACCGGAACTGTCGCTATTGGCGCCGTCGGTTACTGCCTTGATTCCGGCCCACGGGATGTCGAGCAGAGCTGCAATCTGGGCTACCGCGGCAGTCTCCATGTCGACCAGATCGGCTTTCAGCACATCGCGCAGATAGCCCGAGCGGTCGGGGCATTTCACAAAACAGTCGGCGGTCGCAATCCGTGCCCGGGGCAGGGCGAGAGCTTCGGGCATCGGATGGGACATGAAGGGTTTCCAGTCCGACGGGCCAATCGGCCAGGCACCGGCGTTATAATGGGTGAAGCCGTCATGCTCTCCGAATTTCTCAAGCGTACCATAGTCGGCTTGCAGCGACTCACTGAGATAGAAACAGTCGCCCTCGCTGCTGCTGACATGACCGGCGGTGCCAATCACCAGCAACAGGTCCGGGCGGAACTGGCTGTGCATATAGAGCGCGGCGGCTCCGGCGTGGACCTTGCCGATACCGGAGCAAAGGACCGAAACTTGCTTTCCGGCATGTTCGAGCTGGCGAATCTCGCCCAGCGGGCTGTCGATGCGCGTTGCCGAGCTATCGCGCTGGAAGGCATCCGCCTCGTCCTGCACGCCGGTGATGATCGCGATATGGTCAATCACCGGCAAAGGCCATCAGGGCGGTCGGTTTCACTCCGGCGGCGGCGAGTTTCTGCGCGCCGCCGAGATCCGGCAGGTCGACGATGAACAGCGCCTGCTCGACAATGGCGCCCTGTCCGCGCAACAGTTCCACGCCGGCCAATGCCGTACCGCCGGTGGCGATCAGGTCATCGACCAGCAGCACGCGCTGGCCGGGCTGGATCGCGTCATTGTGCATCTCGATCCGGTCGGTGCCATATTCCAGCGCATAGTCGATGCTCACTGACTTGCCCGGCAATTTTCCCGGCTTGCGCAGCATGATCTTGCCCTTTTCCAGCGCATAGGACATCGCCGCCGAAACGATGAAACCGCGCGCTTCAATACCCGCGATCAGGTCGAAACTGTCGGAATCAACCAGCGCGATCATCCGGTCGATGGTCTGGCGAAAGGCGGGGCCGTCAAGCAGCAGGGTGGAGACATCGCGGAACTGGATGCCCGGCTTCGGATAGTCTGGAATCGTCCGCACCAGGGTCCTGAGATCGTCATTGCCGGTCATATTCGTCGCCCCTGCTTTAATGAACATTAGTGTAAGTAACGGCTTGCCTTTCCGCAATCATCGGATAATCTGCAACGCAGGAGAGAAAAGCAATGACCAATTCTGATGTTATAGAAAAACGGGCGATCACGCCCTTTGATGTGAGTGACGGAGCGCTCTATTCCGAAAACCGCTGGCAGGAGCCTTTTGCCCGGCTGCGCCGCGAAATGCCGGTCAGCTATTTGCCCGACAGCCCCTATGGACCCTATTGGTCGGTGGTGACCCATGATCTGGTGCAGCAAGTGGAGCTCGACCCGAAGACCTATTCATCCTCTTACGAGCATGGCGGGATCACGATCACCGACGGCAGTGGAGAATATGAATTTCCCAATTTTATCGCCATGGATGCCCCGACCCATACGGCCCAGCGCAAGGTGGTACAGCCATCGTTCAACCCGAGCGAGATGCTCGCGCGGGAACCGGAAATAAGAGAGCGTACCAAAGAGCTGTTCGACGCCTTTCCTGTTGGCGAGACGTTTGACTGGGTAGAGGAAGTCTCGGTCAAGCTGACCATCGGCATGCTTTGCGTGCTGTTCGATTTCCCCTGGGAGCAATGGCGCGACATGAAACGCTGGTCGGATACCGCCAGCGATGTTTCGCCCGACCAGAGCGAGGAACGGATACAAAATTTCTTTGCCGAAATGTACCAGATGCTCGGCAAGTTCGACGAGCTGTTTGAAAAGGAACGTAAACAGGCGCCGAATGACAAGATCCTCAACCGGATCATCCACAGCGAGGCGATGGGCAATATGCCCGAGCTGGAGCGTCTGGCCAATATCGCGCTATTGATCGTGGGCGGCAATGACACCACGCGCAACAGCATGAGTGGCTTTGTCCGGGCCTGCAACATGTTCCCCGACCAGTTCGAGCTGCTGCGCAACGATCCTTCGCTGGTGCCCAATGCCGCGCAGGAAATCATCCGCTGGCAATCGCCCGTCACCCATATGCGGCGGACCACGACCTGCGAAACCGAACTGGGCGGCCAGATCATTCCCGCAGGCGAGAAAATCATCCTCTGGTATATCTCGGCCAATCGCGACGAGAAGCTGTTTGCCAATCCGGATGTTGTGGATTTTACCAGAGACAATGCCCGACGCCATATCGCCTTTGGTCACGGCGTCCATCGCTGTGTGGGTGCGCGGCTGGCGGAAATGCAGCTGGCGGTGCTGTTTGAGGAAATCCTCGGCCGCGATGTCCGGGTCGAGCAGGATGGTCCGCTGACCTATTCCGGCAGTTGTTTCCTGCACGAGATTGATCACATGCCGGTCAAAATGGTGCCGATAGCTTAGGTGAGGGACTTTTGCGCCGGTAGGCTGCTCTTCCGGCTGTTATAAAAAAGGGGTGGCTTCCGAAACGGAAACCACCCCAAATTTTTGCAATAAACCGTCAGGCTTATTTGAGTTCGACGGTACCGCCGGCTGCTTCGATCTTCGCTTTGATTTCTTCAGCTTCGGCTTTGGCAACGCCTTCTTTGATCGCCTTAGGCGCGCCTTCGACGAGGGCTTTGGCATCGGTGAGGCCCAGAGCGGTAATCGCACGGACTTCTTTAATCACCTGGATTTTCTTGCCGCCGTCGCCGGTCAGGATTACGTCAAATTCGGTCTGCTCTTCAGCAGCTTCGCCAGCGGCAGCCGCTGGACCAGCAACTGCAACAGCAGCGGCAGCAGAAACGCCCCACTCTTCTTCAAGTGCCTTGGACAGTTCAGCCGCTTCCATGACGGTGAGTTTCGAAAGTTCTTCGACCAGTTTTGCAATATCAGCCATTTTAAATACGCTCCAATTTTCTAAATATTTGAAAAGTTAAATTCATTCACCCGTAGCAGCATAAGCGCTGAGTACGCGTGCAACACTGGTTGCCGGCTCGACAAGAACCCGAGCGATTTTCGTTTGTGGTGCAACAAGCAATCCAACAATCGTTCCGCGCAGTTCATCAAGCGAAGGCATGGCAGCCAGAGATTTTACGCCAGCTTCGTCAAGAAGGGTGTCGCCCATTGCGCCGCCAACGATTTCCAAACGATCGTTGGTTTTTGCAAATGCCACTGCGATTTTTGCAGCAGCCACCGGATCATCCGATGTGGCAAGTGCGACCGGACCCGTCAGCATATCTGCTATCGGGCCATAGTCGGTTCCTTCGAGAGCCAGCTTGGCAAGGCGGTTTTTAGAGACTTTGAAGCTTGCGCCTTCGTCCCGCATTTTCGTCCGCAGCTCGGTAGATTGAGCCACAGTCAGACCCAGGTTGCGTGTTACCACGACAACACCGGCGTCTTTGAAAATAGCGTTCAGAGCGGCAACCGCTTCGGTCTTTTGACCACGATCCATATTTTGCTCCTTCACGTGGACTGCGTTTTGACGCGCAGTCCCTTACTAGTAACCGTCATCCCCGCGAAGGCGGGGATCTCGACAGGCCAGAAACGTCCCGGACCATCGAGGCCCCTGCCTGCGCAGGGGTGACGAGCGAAAGAATTAGCCTGAGCCAATTCCATATAATCCGAAGGGGGGTTTTGGTCGCTCTGCCGCGTTGGAAAACGCTGGCTGCGTGCCCGTGTGTCTCCACACGAAAAAACTGATCCCCGTCTAGGCTGGAAATTAAGAGAGGCAAATTCCCCTCACCCGCTGTCTCGGACGGAAATTGTGATTCTTTTGACGGAAGCACAATTTGTAGGGGAGCCATTAACGGGATTCTCCGCAATGTCAACGTTCCGCTGCGATTTACGGCCTGTTTATTCCCCTCTCCCGTGAGGGAGAGGGGTGTGGAGACTTGGCAACTTGTTGCCTAGTCGTAGCTGGGTGAGGGTGTTCCGAGCCGTCGAGGGCAGAACGCCCTCATCCAACTGCGCCTAATCCGCTGCGCGAATAAGGCTTCGTATCCTTCTCCCTCACGGGAGAAGGTTTATTGATCGCGCTGCAACACGCCTTCCTCAATCCCGTAATAATCGCCCTTCTCTGCGACGAAGATGTGGCTCCAGATTTTCGTCTCTGTCGACTGGTCGAAACAGCCCATGGCGATGGCGATTGTGTCGTGGTGGATCGGGTCCCAGAACAGGAAGGAGCCGCAGGTGTCGCAGAAGCCGCGGCGGACCTTTTCGGAGGACTGGTACCAGCGGATATGGTCTTCGCCGATGATGGTGACGGCGCTGGTCGGGACGTCGATCGAGGCCCAGTAATGGCCGGACTGCTTGCGGCACTGGCTGCAGTGGCAGGCGTCGGCCTCGGGCAGATCGCCGGTGACTTCAATATGGATCGCGCCGCAGAGGCAGGAGCCCTTGTGCATATTTTCCTCCCGGAAGTTGTTCGGTGACAATATTACAGGAAAAACGCCACGGTTTGAAAGCCGGAATGTGACCGCCGAGGATCAGGCGCGTGTCACTTGTACCTGCTGCTCGACCATATTCATGCTGCCGAAGGCGGTGAGGAAGGAGACGTCGGTGGCGTCGCGGCCGATGCCGATGACCGCCATGTCGGATGCCTGAGCCATGCCGGTGGGATCGATCAGGTGCCAGCGGCCATCGAGGAAGACTTCGGGCACAGCGTGGAAATCCTGCGGCTGGACGTCGGGCGCATAGGTGCTGGCGAAGCGCGCCGGGATATTGGCGGCGCGGGCCATGCTGATCATTATATGGGCATAGTCGCGGCAGACGCCCTTGCGCGCGGCAAAGCTCTGCTCGGCGTTGCTGTTGGCATTGTCGACATCGGAGCCATAGGTCATGGTCTGTCCGATATAGTCGGCCATGGCTACGACCAGAGGGCCGCCGCTCAGGCCGGCAAATTCGCTGGTGACCACCTGGTCAAAGGCATGGACCGAACAATAGAGCGAATTGAACAGATAGGGCACGGCTTCGCCCGGCAGGTCGGGCAGGGCGGTGGCTGGCAGAGTGGTGAAATCCGGATTGGCGCGATCGATCGCGACCCGCGCGGTGTAGGAGGCGGTGAGTTGTTCCTGCTGCGTGGTCCATAGCCGGGTGCCGATCCGGTCGTGAGCCGGGACCACGGATTTGCTGCCAGCCGGGCCGATATCGATATGCGCGTCGACGAGTGTCTGGTCGGATGTCGCTGCCGCCTCGACCTGGACCAATATCGTGCAGGGCGCGGGGAGGCGGTAGGACAGGTCCGCGCTGATCTGCAATATTGTCATATCGGTCCTTATAGAAAATATGGCGCATGAAAAAAAGGCCGGACTTGCGCCCGGCCTTTTTCTGAAAGCTGTTCAAGTCATCCCTGCTTTGGCCGGGGTGACGCGTGACGAGTTAGGCGCCTTCAATCTCGCCGAGATCGATTTTGAGGCCCGGGCCCATGGTCGTGCTCAGTCCGACTTTACGGACATATTTGCCCTTGGCGCCGGCTGGCTTTGCCTTGACCACAGTGTTGACCAGCGCATCGAAATTCTTGCGCAGATCGGCTTCGGAGAAGCTGGTCTTGCCGATGCCATTGTGGATGATACCGGCTTTTTCGACGCGATATTCGATCTGGCCGCCCTTGGCGTCCTTGACCGCTTGGCCGACATTCGGGGTAACCGTGCCGAGTTTCGGGTTAGGCATCAGGCCTTTTGGACCGAGAACCTTGCCGAGACGGCCGACGAGGCCCATCATGTCAGGAGTTGCGATGATGCGATCATAGTTGAGATCGCCGCCTTGCATGGCTTCCATCAGATCTTCAGCACCAACCGTATCAGCGCCTGCTTCCCGTGCTTCGTCTGCTTTCGCATCCTTGGCAAATACTGCAACGCGGGCGGTTTTACCGGTTCCGGCTGGCAGAGAGATCACGCCGCGGACCATCTGGTCTGCGTGACGGGGATCGACACCGAGATTGATCGCGACATCAAGTGTCTCGTCAAACTTCGAGGTAGAAGCGAGGCCTTTCAGCGTCTTGATAGCTTCATCGATGCTGTACAGTTTTTCACGGTCAACTTTTTCGTTGATCGCCTGCATTTTTTTGGAGAGTTTCGCCATGTTCTTATCCCTCCACCACATCTACGCCCATCGAGCGCGCGGTGCCTGAAATGATTTTCATAGCCTGATCAATGCTGTTGGCATTGAGGTCGGCCATTTTCGTTTCGGCGATTTCCTTGATCTGCGAAGACTTGATCGATCCGCCAGAGACTTTGCCCGGTTCGCTGGAACCTTTTTTCAGCTTGGCGACCTTCTTGATCAGGTAGCTGGCTGGTGGTGTCTTGGTTTCGAAGGTGAAGCTGCGATCGCCATAGACCGTAATCTTGGTCGGGATCGGAGTGCCTTTTTCAAGCTTGTCCGTAGCCGCGTTAAACGCCTTACAGAATTCCATGATGTTAACGCCGCGCTGACCCAGTGCAGGGCCGATTGGCGGGGATGGATTTGCAATACCGGCAGGTACTTGCAAATTGATATAACCATCAATTTTCTTAGCCATTTGGCTGTCCTTTCATTCTTTCGGTCCTTTGACAAGCTCAGGATGAGCGGGCCTCCGAAACCTCAAATTAAGCGGTCAGACAGAAGCCGAAACTTCCTCCCGCGGTGGTATTCGGCGGCTGAAAGCCACCAAATTCTGTTGTGCTCCGGATCAGATCCGGAGCATGAAAACTAGCTGATCAGGTCGACTTCGCCGAAGTCCAGTTCGACCGGGGTTGCGCGACCGAAGATGGACACGGAAACCTTGACCTTGTTCTTGTCGAAATCCAGTTCCTCGACAATGCCGTTGAAGCTGTTGAACGGGCCGGACTTGACCTTGACCTCGTCGCCAATTTCGTAAGCGACCGTGATCCGTTCTTTCGGAGCGTTGGCGGCTTCTTCCTTGGTGTTGAGAATGCGGGCGGCTTCGCTTTCGCTGATCGCCTGCGGCTTGCCGCTGCTGCCGAGGAAGCCAGTTACCTTGGGCTGGTTCTTGACCAGGTGATAGACATCATCGGTCATTTCCAGCTTGGCCAGAACATAGCCGGGGAAGAATTTCCGCTCCGACTGGATCTTCTTGCCGCGCTTGACTTCGGTAATGGTTTCGGTCGGAACTTCGATATCCTCGACCAGTTCGGTCAGGCCCAGACGCTTGGCGTCGGCCTCGATGGCTTCCTTGACCTTGTGTTCAAAGCCCGAATAAGCGTGAATAATATACCAGCGTGCCATGCGAATAACCTAAAAAATCTGAGTGGGGCGTTTATGCAAGGCTGAGGAGCCAGGCTACAATCCCGTTAAAAACCGAATCAACGCCGAGAAAAAACAGGCCGAGTATCGTGGTCATGATCAGCACGAGGATCGCCGTACGGACGGTCTCGGGCCATGTAGGCCAGACGACCTTGTTGGTCTCGGCCTTGACCTGATTCATGAATTCGCCTGGATTGACTTTCGCCATGCTTGATTCCCTAAACTTTCTCGCCGGTTTCCACATAAACTCCGGGTGTCAGTCATTTGACTGTGTTCGGATATATGCATGGTTTCGGAAAGAACCAGCCCTTTATACGCAGATTCCCGGATTCGCAAGAAAAAGAACCGGATTTTACCCGACTGGTGCCGCCGCGATCAGCGAACCGATCCAGGGAAGATGCTCCCGACCGACAAATAGCTGGTCTGCAATGACATAAGAAGGTGATTCGAAAATTCCGGATTGCTCTGCCATGGCGCGGATGGAAACCAGTTTTTCGCGAGCCGCTTCCCAATCGGGCGGAGCCATAGCGAGCGAGGATAACAGCGATGCCACGACAGCCTCGTCGTCGAGGTTTGCCTGCTCGGTCCAATATGCGGCGAAAGCGGCGCGGATGAAAGGCACTGGGTCACCGTCGATACCGGCCATGGCGGCGAGGGCAGCATCACTGCCCGCCGGCGTGTTCGAAAAATGCATATCCCGCCCCTGAACCCTGGCATAATGCAAATGGGTGTCGCGCTGGGCAATGGCGCGGACGCGGCGGTGCCGCTCGCCAACCGTCTCTTCCGCTTGTTCTTCGGGGACTGAAAAGGGCCGGACCGAGAAGGGAAGCCAGTCTATCTGCACGCCGGTTTCCTGTGCCAGTGCCGATGTCGGCTCAAGCGCCAGAAAGGACGCGGGTGATTTGAAATCGATGAAGACGGTCAGCATGGAAGTGGCTCCAGGCTATCTATCTCATAAGCGACATCGGGTGCCGGACCCTTGCGTCCCTGCAAGTGCCAGCGGACATAAGGCAGATGCTCGCGGCCGAACAGGATCGTGCCGTCAAACACATAGGTCGGTACGCCATAGATGCCGCTCGGGTGGAGCTGCGCCTGCAGAGCGTCATGCGCGGCGCGGCCCTCGCCTTGCTGGAAGGCGGCAAAGCCGGTCGAGTCGATGCCAGCCTGTTCCAGACAGGCTTCGACTACGGCAACATCTTCAATATCCAGCTCCCGCCGCCAGAATGGTGGATAGACCGTTTCGAAATAGTCGCCAAGCCGGTCACGATTTTTCTGCATCACCCATGAGATGCCGATATTGGCGATCGAGGAATCCCAGATTTTCTCGGTGCCCTTGAGCATCAGGCCCTGACGCTCGGCATAGCGGCGCGCATCGCGATAGCCATATTTGATCCCCGTCCACTGGCTGGCGCTGCGGGTGCTTTCGACGACCTTGCCTTTGCTTTTGCGCGCCGAACCCAGATAGCTGGGAATATCGAGCGTCAGCGGCCGCCAGTCGAAACGCATATCCAGCGACTTTTCCAGCGCCAGCGTCGGCCGGATGGCGACAAAGGCATAAGGGCTTTTGATGTCGACATAGACAATCAGCGGCGCGTCGCTTTCCAGGGCTTGCTGCATTTTCTCTCCTGTCTGTCGGGCGGTTTGCGCGCGACGGCCCTTGGTCAGTCGCTTTGCTTGGCCAAAACCCTGCCCGGGTGCATACCGTCGACATAGCCCATGAACGGTGGGTGGATATTGTAACCCAGCAGTTCCTGCACCCGTTTCGGCAAGCGCGCCACTTTTTCCGGAGATACTGTCAGCAGTTGCTGCTCCAGCGGGCGGCACCAGCCCTTGCAAAATTGCGGCGTGACGATCAGGCGCTGGTCGTCCGAACTGTTGCCGCCGCCGCGATGCCACAAGGTGCCCTTGGCAATCATCAACGCGCCTGCCGGCATGGTCGCCTTGATCATGTCGGAATGGCCATCGTCTGCGCCGTTCTTTTTGTCGATGACACCGGTCTGGAAGTCGGAACCGCGATTGGCCCCGGCCGGCTGTTCATTCCCCCATTTGTGGCTGCCGGGGATGATCTCGGTGGCGCCATTGGTCTCGGTGGTGTCGCTGATCGACCAGAAAGTCGACAGGCTGAGCGGGTCGCGCGGCCGGGCAAGACCGCAATGGCTGTCGTCAAAATGCCAGGGCTGGACGGTTTCGCCGGGATGCAGGTTGATCGCAAGACAGGCATAGAGCAGGCAGCTTCTGCCAAGCTCCCGTTCGGCAAAGGCCAGTTGCAGCGGATGGGAAATCAGGTCGGCAAAGACCGGGTCCTTGTCGAGCATCCCGTAGATCCGGTTGGACCGGTCGCCCTCGAAATTGTTGCGGCCGCGGATGTCGGCATCGATCCAGGGCTGGAGCGCCGCGCGCTGCTGTTCCAGCTGTTCGGGGCTGAGGACATCGGGGAAAATGACATAGCCTTCTTCCCGAAACTGGTCCCAGGCGTCGTTAAAGCTGCGTCCCTGCAGATAGGGGGCGAGGTCCACCGCTGCTGTTTCCATCTTGTCCGCTATGTTCATGCGTCCGCTCCGTCATTGGTCTGTCCGGGCTGCCTAGCGGATTTTTGAATTGAATTCAATTCAAAAATCCGCTAGGGCGTTGCGATACAGGATATCCGGGGAGACGGGCTGTGGCCGGTCAAAGTAACACGAGAGAAGGCAAGGCAGGGGAACGCTCCGACCGCAAGATCATGCGCGCCGCGAAAATCCTGGCGGCTGCGGAATTGCTACTGCGCGAAGGCGACGGCGAACTGGAAATGGGGCATGTCGCCGGGAAAGCCGGCGTATCCGTCGGGCTCGCCTATCACTATTTCGGTTCCAAATCCGGCATGCTCGGAGCGATCATCCACGCGTTCTATGATCGCTATAACCAGGTGGCAAACCAGTATTTCGACCCGGACATCAAATGGGGCGTGCGCGAGAAACGCCGACTAATGGCGGTGGTCGAATTTCTCTACAATGATCCCATGGCACCCGTCATCCTCGGAAAAATGGCCCTGACCAACCAAGTGGCTGCGGTCGAATCCACCCGGCATGACGAGATGATCGAAATGGCGATTCGCAATATCAATTCCGGCATCAGACGCGGCGATATCGGTACCCATATCGATCCTACCATCGCCGGCGCTGCTATTGTCGGTGCGCTCCGCAGCGGCATCATGCACGCCATGGGCATGGACCCGCGGCCGGATCCGGCGAAGCTGACGCATCAGATATGGGGGATGATCGCCGGAGCGCTGGATATTGAACGATAATGCTCAGTGCCGTTCGATCAGGTCCCATTTATTGCCGAAGGGATCGCGAAACACTGCTACCTTGCCGTAGCTTTCGACTCGGGGCCCGTCGATAATGTCCACGCCGGCCCGTTCCATTAGCGCGATATCGCCCTCAAAATCATAGGTCTCGAGGAACAGGAAGACCCGGCCGCCGGCCTGCTCGCCGATAATCTCTTCCTGCGCTTCGTTGGTTGCTTTCGCCAGCAGCAGCCGCGTTTCGGTGCTGCCCGGCGGTGCCACCAGAACCCAGCGCTTGTCTTCGGACAGCTCTGTATCTTCGATCAGTTCAAAACCCATCAGCCCAACATAAAATGCGATAGCCTGATCATAATCAGGAACAATCAGGCTAATGGCGGAAATAAACTGGGTCATGAAGATTTCAGTTGTTGATGGAGAAAATGGCAGGAGTGCACGGACTCGAACCGTGGGCCCTCGGTTTTGGAGACCGATGCTCTACCAACTGAGCTACACTCCTGCACGGGCCGTATCACCCTTGCGATACAGCCGGTTCGCGCGCCTTAGCCTCCCAGGAGGCTTTCGGCAAGCGTGATTGTTCCCCGGAGGACCAAATCACACCATGGTTAAATTCCACTGGGCCGATGTTTACCGGAAGCGGGAAGAGGGGGTTTACCGATAGGGCCGAAACCGTGCCTGTCGCGGTTTCTTCATTGACCAGGGGAGCGACCGCCGTAGCGAATGTCACGCTAAGGAGACAGAAATGACAGATTCTCTGGTTCGCAGGTCACCGATTTCCGCAATCCACAAACCGCCACCGATGCCACATGCTGCCGCATCCGCAGAAGGCCAATACGCTCCCGACCACCGGGTATCGATCCCGGGTAAAATGCGCTTTTCCTGTTCCAGCAGCTTTCCGGTGGAAGTGACCGGCATGTCGCTTGCCGGATTTACTTGCGACGCCCTGCAGACAGCGCATCCCGGTACCTTGTGCTGGCTAACATTGCCGGGGCTTGGCGCGCTCGAGGCCGAGGTGGTCCGTCATGGCAATCAGGGCATCGGCTGCTCGTTCAAAAACCGGCTCAATCCGGCGGTACTGGATCATTATGTCGCCAAATATCAGATGCCCTAGATCGCGCCTGGCATTTTACCGGCTTTCCCGGACCGGGTGACTGCTGTTAACGTCATGATCCAATTCTGGTCCGGAGGAAGATTTCGATATCCAGTTCAAGGGCAAAGGCAAGGTCGACGCCTGTTGGGAGAAGATGCTCGAGAAAATGCGCGCCGAGCAACCCAAATGGAAAGAGGCCCTGCCCCCGGTCAGGGACTATCGCAACGCCTGAACCGGGGTCTGATCCGAATCACTCGGCGGCTTGCAACTGCGGTGCGAAAATCCGGTTCAGTTCGGCGTCATCGGCTTCGGTCAGGCGGTCGACCCATTGGTGGAAGACCTGTCCGCCGCCTTCATTGCGGCCGAACCAGACCTTGTCGATAAGACCGGACTGCAGCGCTTCATGCTGGCGTTTTCCGGTCTTGTAATCTTCTTCGGCGACCACGGTTTCGAGAAAGTCAAACTGCTCCCGCGCACCCTGCCGGACCGCATCATCGGTCGGTTCATGTTCCATCACGTAAAATTGTGTGGTGAAGCTTTCGCCGACGGTCTTGCCGGGGAACAGCTGCGATATCAGCGCACCGCGTCCGCCGCCGCCATAGAAGCTGGCGATCGAGATATGCGGGAAGATCGTCCAGACGCCCTGCAGCAGTGCGTCGATCGGCCAGTCCTGTTCGTCGATCTCGGTGAGATCCAGCTTTTCGTCGCTGCCGGTCTTTTGAATGAATTTCGAGGGCGAGGAGATGCGTTGATGCGGACCCCAGGCGAAATAATTGGCGCGGTTGAAGAAATCGGCGCCGAACGTGTCCTTGTGCAGGACGGGCAGGTGGTAGAAATCGAGATAGCCGTCATAGGCGGTCTTCCAGTTCGGTCCCGAAATCGTCCGCTGATCAAACAGATGCCAGCCGTCAAAACCGAAATGTTCGAGCAGGCTGTCATAGCCGCAAAGATAGGATTCGATATCGAGCGTGCTGTCCGGGTCGAGAGTCGCCCAGATCAGGCCAGCCCGCTCCAGCGTCGGGAATTTTTGCAGGCAGAAAGCCGCCTTGTCGACGGTTCCGAAATCTTTTGGCGAAGCAATGGCCAGCAATTCGCCATCATTCTTGAAGGTCCAGCCATGATAGCCGCAGGTGAAACGGGACGCCTTGCCGGTGCCTTGGGCAACCGGATTGCCGCGATGGGTGCAGCTGTTCAGGAACGCCTGTGCGGTTCCGTCTTTCTGCCGCGTCATCAGCACCGGGATGCCGGCGACTTCCATCGCCTTGTAACAGCCCGGCTCGGGAAGTTCGCAGGATGGCGCCATCATTAGTGGCAATCGTTTGAAGATCAGATTCTTCTCGCGTTCATATCGCGCTTCATCGGTATAGTCGGATGCCGGCACCGAGACGACTTCGTCGACCAGTTCCATTGTATCCGCCTTGCCATGTTCGATCAGGGAACGGGTCATTTCCAACAATTGTTGCCGCGACATAATTCTCTCCTAAATTCGGGACGAGAATATCAGATTCGCGCGCAGCGAAAACTATTCTTTATGGGCAGGGGCGCGTTCCGGTGATTTTCCCGAATCGGGCTCGTTGCGGGTCCAGATCCAAGTTCCGCTGATCAGGGCCGCAGCTATCGGAATGAGGTTCCACGGCAGTTTGACAAAGAGCAAAGCCATCACGCAACTGACCGCAAAAGCGACCGTCGCCGCCCACTTGCCGCGCCGGGTAATCGCCCGCCGCTCCCGCCAGTTTTTGATATGATGGCCAAAGACATGATGCTCGACCAGCCAGGCTTCCAGCCGCGGCGAGCTATTGGCGAAACAGAAGGCGGCAAGAATCATGAACGGCACCGTGGGGAGCAGCGGCAAGATGATGCCGATGCCGCCCAGTCCTAGCGAAGCCAGTCCGGCTAGCAGATAGAATTGTCGCTTCATGATTGCGCTCTATCACGCTTTGTAGCGATTGCCGACAGATTCGATATGGTTGTTTTGAGTGCGGGGAACGGTCAGGCCGGCTTTGCTTTTACGGCAGGATCGGGTGCGGAGGCGAAGCGCAGCAGGCAATATCCGAGCAGGCCCGAGATCACCGAACCGCTGATAACGCCCAGCTTGACCGTTTCGATCTGCTCCGGATCGACAAAGGCGAGATTGCCGATGAACAGGCTCATTGTGAAACCGATTCCGGTCAGGCAGGCGAGACCATAAAGTTGCAGCCAGGTGACGCCGGCCGGGCGCTTCACCAGACCGATTCTGGTCGCCAGATACATGAAGCCGAACACGCCGACCTGTTTGCCGACGACCAGTCCGGCGGCGATGCCGAGCGCCAGCGGTGCCATGAGATCGGCGATTTGCAACCCCGCTAGGAACACGCCGGCATTGGCGAAAGCGAATATCGGCAATACCAGAAAGGCGGTCCAGGGGTGCAGGAAATGCTCGAGATGTTTTAACGGGGAACTGCCGTCCTTTGCGTTCAGCGGGATTGCCAGCGCGGCAATAACGCCGGCCAGTGTGGCGTGGACGCCGGATTTCAGGACGCATATCCACAGGAATGCGCCGACCAATATATAGGGTGCGGTGCGAATCACGCCGAGCCGGTTCATCGCGAACAACAATATGGTACCGCCACCGGCAAGCAACAGCGAGAAGCTCGATACTTCCGCGGTATAGAATAGCGCGATGATGATGATCGCGCCGATATCGTCGATAATCGCGATCGCAAGCAGCAATATTTTCAGCGAGACCGGCGCATGTTTGCCGAGCAGGGCGAGCACGCCCAGCGCAAAGGCGATGTCGGTCGCGGCCGGAATCGCCCAGCCGTTGATATTCTCCGGCACGGTCCAGTTGAAATAGAGGAACACCAGAGCGGGGAGCGCCATGCCGCCAATGGCTGCAATGAAGGGCAGCGAGGCCTGCTCGATACTGGAAAGCTGCCCTTCGAGCAGTTCGCGCTTCACTTCCAGTCCGACGAGAAAGAAGAAGATCGCCATCAGGCCGTCGTTGATCCAGAGCGACAGCGGCTTGGCAATTTCCAGGGCGCCGAATTGCACAGCCACCGGAATGTCGAGAAAGGCCAGATAATAGGGATTGAAAGCGCTGTTCATCGCGACCATTGCCGCGACGGCAGCGCAGAATAATATAATGCCCGCGCTGGTTTCCTGCGCAATAAATTCCCGCAACGTTGCATTCATCTTTTTCACCATCGGGGCATCGTCCTCGTTTCAGAATAGTAGTTACAAAAAATCGGGGCGGCCAGCAGATGAGGGAGTGCTGCCGCCCCAAGAGTTGGGGGAAGGGTAAGCGGGGCTATGCGGTTTCACCGGGTCGGTGATATTGGGTTCCACGCTGAATTTTGCGGATGCGTTCGGCCAGGCTGCGCTGTAATTCTTTCAGCTCCCGAGCTTGTTCAACATGGTCGTCTCTGCTCGCGATCCGGGCGCCCAGTTTTCGATGTTTGCGGATCAGGCTGTTGGTATATTGTTCCACGGCATATCCTCTTTCTATAGTGCTTCAGCATCGATAGAGTTGATATGGCGCAAAGCACGTGATAACTCCAATCGAATGAAATCGTAAGAATCGATAGATTTGCTCTATAAGGTGGAATTGCGCTATGCCTACTTTACGCCAGTTTGAGTATCTTGTTGCGGTTGCCGACCATGGCCATTTCGGCAAGGCTGCTCAAGCCGCAGGCGCTTCGCAGCCAACCTTGAGCCATCAGCTGCGGACGCTTGAACAAAGACTGGGAGTGACCTTGGTCGAACGGCGAACCCATGGTGCCGAGTTGACACCTGTGGGCCGCGAGATTGCCGGGCGTGCGCGTCAGGTTCTCGTCGAGGTAAAGGATATTCGCGATCTCGCCGAACGGGCGAGCGACAGTCTGGCAGGAATATTGCGCTTCGGGGTTTCGCCGACCCTCGGCCCCTATCTGATGCCACCGGTGATTGCGGCGCTGCACCGCAGCCGCCCGGACCTCCGCTTTTACATGCGCGAGGGGATACCCGATCTGCAGGCGATGGAACTGACCAAGGGCTCTATCGACATGCTGCTCGGGCCTTTGCCGATCGAGGGCGAGAATCTGCATATCGAACCGCTGTTTCGGGAGCCATTGATGCTGGTAGCGCCACCCGACCATCCGCTGGCATCGCAGAAACATCTGACGCTTGCCGACCTGGCAGGCTCGCCGGTGCTGAGTCTGGACCGACGCCATCATCTGCATCGCGATGTGGCGCGCCAGTGTCAGCAGCATGACATGAATCTGCTGCGTGATTATGAGGGCACCAGTCTCGACAGCGTCCGGCAGATGGTCGCTTCGGGACTCGGGCTGGCAATATTGCCTGAACTTTATGTGCGATCCGAACTAGCCCGCGGTGGCGATGTCGCGTTGCTTGACGTCGAAGGCTGGTCGGTGACCCGCAGCATCGGTGCGGCCTGGCGCACCAATGCCGGCTTTGCCAGCGAATATGCAGCGATAGCGGAGAAAATTGCCGAGGAAGCCCGCGTCCTGATGGCGGCTTGATGGCCGGGAATCTTTGTCACTTTCGGTCTGGGCGAATGGTTCTGGCCGCGTTATCCCCCGTTCATGACCATTGATCTCGATCTCCTGATTAAAGCTTATGCTTCGGGCATCTTCCCGATGGCGGATGCCCGGGATGATCCGGAAACCTTCTGGGTGGAACCCAAGGCCCGCGCGATCATCCCGCTCGACAATTTCCGGATGTCGCGCTCGCTGCGCAAAACCATCCGATCGGACCGGTTCCGGGTTTCGACCGATACCGCCTTCGCCGATGTGATCGGGATTTGCGCGACAGAAGCGGCCGATCGCAAGGAAACCTGGATCAATGCAGAGATTGAAGAGGCGTTCAACCAGCTGCACGAGCTTGGCCATGCGCATAGCGTCGAATGCTGGTTGCGCGATACCGAAACCGGACAGGAAAATCTGGTCGGCGGTCTCTATGGCCTGGCGATTGGCGGCGCATTTTGCGGTGAAAGCATGTTCTCGCGCGCCAGCGACGC
This sequence comes from uncultured Sphingorhabdus sp., assembly GCA_963974765.1. Lineage (GTDB taxonomy): Bacteria > Pseudomonadota > Alphaproteobacteria > Sphingomonadales > Sphingomonadaceae > Parasphingorhabdus. The sequence continues at coordinate 193,103 of CAXBEI010000001.1, read as the reverse complement.
GTCGAAAGTGGCACTGGCGTGGCTGGTGGCCCGGTTGAAAGTCGGGGGATTTCCGCTGCTCGATTGCCAGTTCATGACCGATCATCTGGCATCATTGGGGGCGATTGAGATCAGCCAGGAGGCTTATCTGGAGAATCTTGGAAAGGTAAGAGGCTATGCGCCGTCTTCGGCTTCGGCAATCAGGTCGCCGATCAGATCTTCCGGTGGATTATTCGTCGACGGGGCCGGTCTGGCGGCTGGCGCAGGCTGGGGTGCAGCAACCGGAGGCGCCGGTACTTCCGGCACGGTTTCATTCGGCGCGCTTGATACGCTGTTGGCCAGATTGGACGAAGATGTGCGCGGTGCCGTCGGATTGACCGAATCCTCGGGTGGATCCTCCTCGCCCGGGAAGCTCATCGCGCAGCTCTTGACCCAGACATCATAGATCGGGTGCTCGACAACATTCAGCGACGGTGATTCGCGAAACAGCCAGCCGGAGAAAACCCGCTTCCATTGATCTTCGCCGGACCGATTGGAGGGCCGGTCGTTGACCAGAAGCTGGACAAAGGCGCCCTGTTCGGGTGTCAGTTCCCACGGCGCCGTTCGCTCGCACGCCCGCAAGCGGACGATCGCACGTCCGATCCGGATCGACTGGCCCGGCCGCAGCTCGAGATCCCGCGTGAGGCCGTTGCGCTTGTTGAGGAATCCGAGCGTGGCGACCCGTTCCGCCATTGGCGTTCCGATCTGCTCGGTCACCGAAGCGATCAAGTCACCATCGGTTGCAGCAACCTCGCCTTTTTCGGCGGCCTGGCCGGTCGCACGTTCATCGATATTATCGTCGCTCAACCAGCCACAGCCCGACAATAGCAGCATTGCCGCCAGCATCGAGAATGAAATGGAGTGGCGCATCATGCCCGTCATTCCGCTTCGGCGGGGTTCCAGGATTCATAGTCGCCGGTTGCTGCGGCACGGTGACCGCCTTCTTCCAGTGCCCCGGCCGGGCGATAGGCTTGCGCGGTCCCGGTCAGGTTTCCGCTCGGTTCCTTTTCCCAGATGCGCGCTTGCGGCAAATGGCTTTCGGGAATCTCGTCATAGCTGTGATGCAGCCAGCCATGCCATTCTGGCGGCACGCGGCTGGCATCATTGGAGCCATTATAAATGACCCAGCGCTGCCCGGCAGGATGCCCGGTTCCGGCTTTTTTTGCCTGATAATAGATATTGCCAAACACATCTTCGCCGACGCGTTTGCCGTTGCGGGCGCTGAACAGGGCCGTGCCGATCGTTGCGCCGTCCCACCAAGTGAATATTTTCGCCAATATGTTCATGGCGTCCGCTTAGCCCCGCAGCCATGCGCTTCGCAATGAAAAAATGTCAAACAGGACGGATGTTGGCGGTTGTCGATATCATCGCTGCCAGGTGACGGTGTTGCCCGGCTGGATACCCAGTTCAGCCGCGCGGCCTGCAGCAATTTCGAGCACCGCGCCAACCGGCTCGTTGGAGCGAACCGACTCCAGCGAATAGGGTGTGGTGTTGGCGGCGATTGATTCGATCGTCCCGTCCCGGCGAACGAAGATAATATCGAGCGAGATCACGGTATTCTTCATCCAGAATCCCGCGACGCGATCCTGGGAGAAAGGAAAAATCATGCCCTTGTCGGGTGCCAGCCGGGTCCGGAACATCAGGCCCTGGGCTTGCTGGGCGTTGCTTTCTGCCACTTCGACAATGAAATCATGCGTCGTGTCAGATGTCCTGATGCTGAGTGGAACCTGCCTGAGGCCCGCCTCGGAAACAGGCAGTTCGTTCTGCGGGCTGGTTGCCGTGCTATCGCTGGTCCGGGCATAGCAGCCGGATATGCTGGCTACGCTAAGCAGCGTCAGGGAAAGCGCAATCGCTTTTGAAATCTTGATCATCCGGGTGTGTCTCTTTTTCAGTCCGACGGAGGCAGGCAGACTTGCACGGCCATATGACCGCGGTTTCCGTCTCTTATGCGGGCCAGCAATAATTGGCCCGGAGCAATTTCAGCAATTCCGGCATCACGCAGCGTTTCCATATGGAGAAAAATATCGCCGTCGAATTCGTCGCTCACCAAAAAGCCATAGCCCTTGGCGCGATTGAACCATTTTACCTCGGCATTGAGGAACGCGGAATCGTCATCGACAATGTGCATCGCCTGACGAGAGCCTATCGTTGCCGTCGCATCGTTTTTCGGCCCGCAATTGGAAAGATCGATATCGAGAATTCTTGTCGCCTGCAGCCCTTTGGGCGCGACGGCATATTCACAGGTGACAATCGCCATTTCCGGCAATTCGCGTGTGCCGAGGGATTCAAGCAGACTCCAGTGGACCAATATATCCGATTGCGGAGCGGGGCTCTGGTCGTCCGAATCGCTATTTTCAGGGACGATGAAGCCGAAGCCGCGATGGCTGTCGAACCATTTTACGCGACCGGTGGCGCGCAGCAATTCGCTGCTGGTTGATGGATGATCGTCCTCGCTGTCATGGGGCGCGCGATGACCCGCTGGATCAGGTTCCGCAAACAAGCTTGCCACTATGCATCTCCGAACAAAACTACGCCAAATCAAAAATCTAACACATTCCGACTCGGTCGGCACTATATATCATAATATTATTAGGCTGGCGATTCTTGACGCCAAAGAGGCCAATCCCATTATTGGGGGGCAATCTACTTGTGCTGGCGCGAACTAGTCTTCCACTGTTATTTCTTCGCCTGGCCGGGCGAATACAAAACGGGATGCCAGGTCGAAGTCGTGGCCTGCCCGCAGGAAAGCCTGCAATTGCTTGCGGCATTTGTCGGCGTCCTGCTGGCGCTCGGCATAGCAGCCGATCTTGCGCTTGCGGGCAAATTTATCCGCTGCGACCCATTTGTTCGCTTCACTGTTCTGAAAGGCTTCGCGTCCGTCGGCTTCGCTGATCCCGGCCTGGTAAAGCGCGTGCGAGACGCGGCGGGTTCCGTAACCGCGGCGAGTGAGGGATGCCGCCTTGGATTGGGCGTATAGTGCATCGTCAATATAACCCTGCTCGACGAAACGCTCTACCAGCTGCTCGACCGCAGGAGGGGCCTCGTCCTGCCATTCCCGCTCGTGAATTTTCCTCTGAAGATAATCGGCCAGTTTTTTCCGGCTCGTTGCATATCGCTCGACATAGCGTATAGCCAGCCGATACAAGCTCTCCTGATCTAACGTTTTAACGCTGTTTTTCAACGATTTGACCTTCAACTATGGCGTTTGCCCTTTTTGTGCCACAGTCGGGCCGAAATTTAAACGCCAGAGGTCACCATTGATGTTGATAGAAGCGACTGAATGGGATGTAAAATGACAGTTTATTCCCTTTTAGAACGAATGAGATTGATTTTGGGAAGGCTGGACCTCCCGGAAATGGATATTGGATGACCGAATTGACACCAACCCCGACCTTGGATGAACTTCCTCGCCGCTTCTCCGATTTTGATACGCTGGGGGATGCCTTGGACTATGCAGCCAAGGGGCAAAAAGGTTTCAACTTTCACGATGCGCGGGCGTCGCTGGTCCGGGCCTATCCGTTCAGCGAACTGCGGGACGATGCAGTGGCGGCGGCAAAACGCCTGATCGCTGCCGGTATAAAGCCGGGTGACCGGGTGGCGCTGATTGCCGATACCGAGCCGCAGTTTTGCGCGCTGTTTTTTGGTGCTGTCTATGCCGGAGCGTTGCCGGTGCCATTGCCACTGCCAACGTCATTCGGTGGCAAGGAAAGCTATATCGACCAGATTGGTGTGCAGCTGGACAGCTGTGATCCCGCTCTGTTGCTGTTTCCGGACGAGATTGCGGAATTGGCAGGCCCGGCCGGCTTGACCCGGTCGATCCCGATTGCCGGCTGGGACGCCTTTGCGCAGCAGGATGCGCCAGACGTGGAATTGCCGGAAGCCAGCAGCAGCGATATCGCCTATTTGCAATATTCCAGCGGTTCGACCCGTTTTCCGCACGGCGTTGCCGTCTCCCACAAGGCGTTGCTGCACAATCTGGGTTCGCACGCTCACGGCATGCTGATCAACGACACAGATCGCTGTATTTCCTGGTTGCCCTTCTATCATGACATGGGTCTGGTCGGCTGCTTCCTGTCGATGGTCGCCAATCAGGTTTCTACCGACTATCTCAAGACCGCGGATTTCGCGCGTCGGCCCTTGTCCTGGCTTGACCTTATTACGCGTAACTCGGGTACATCCTGCAGCTTTTCGCCAACCTTCGGCTATGAAATTTGCGCGCGCCGCATTGGCAGCCAGTCCAACGTGCAGGAACGGTTCGACCTTTCGCGCTGGCGGCTGGCAGGCAATGGTGCCGATATGATCAGGCCCGACGTCATGCAGCGGTTTACCGATGCGTTCGCGTCCGCAGGTTTTGATGCCAAGGCCTTCTTGCCGAGCTATGGTCTCGCCGAAGCAACGCTGGCGGTGACGTTGATGCCGTCGGGCGAAGGCATGGAAGTGGAACTGGTCGAAGAAACCGAGCTTTCAGGCGAGAAAAAGAGCGACGGCAGTCGCCCGAAACGGTTCCGCGCGATCGTCAATTGCGGCAAGCCGGTTCGCGATACCCTGCTCGAAATCCGGGAAGAAAACGGAGCGGTTCTGGCTGAAAAAGCCGTCGGCAAAGTCTGGATGAAGGGCCCGGCGGTGATGGAATGCTATTATCGCGATCAGGAGGCGACAGATGCCTGTCTGATCGACGGCTGGCTCGATACCGGCGATATGGGCTATCTGTCGAACGGCTATCTTTACATTGTCGGCCGCGCCAAGGACATGATCATCATCAACGGCAAAAATCACTGGCCGCAGGATATCGAATGGGCGGTGGAACAATTGCCCGGCTTCAAGGCCGGAGACATAGCCGCCTTCGCCATCACCACGCCGGGCGGCGAGGAAACACCCGCCGTGCTCGTGCAATGCCGGACCTCGGACGAGATCGAACGGCTGCGGCTGTGGAACGAGATCCGGGAAAAGGTGAGAGCCATTACCGGCATGAATTGTGTGATCGAACTGGTGCCACCGCGCACCTTGCCGCGAACCAGTTCCGGGAAATTGAGTCGGGCAAAGGCTCGAAACCTTTACCTTTCGGGCGATATTCAACCTTATGCGATCGCTGCCTGAATCGGTTGAAAATGGTCTAATCGGAAATCGCGAAAATATTTAGGCCGATCCTTACTTTTCGCTAAGAATTTCGTTGTAGGGACGAGCGGTGTTAAGAACAATCGCTCAATCCGGCCTGCCGCGGGTAATCCCGGTCAGTGTGCTGCTCGGCCTATCCGATCCCGACGGGATCGACTGGGGCCGCATCCGTGCGCTGCAGTTCAATGGTAATAACCAGCATGGTCTGCTGAAGGTTGTCGCCGCGATCGTGTGCGGTCTGCTGATCGTGCAACTGGGTGTCGGCCAGGTCAATATTCTGTTTCTTGGTCTGTGGCTCGTGGGTCTGTCCGCGGTATATACTTACGCTCACCTTCTGTACCGCAAAGCGTCTGCGTGGCAGCGAAAAACCATCAATCGTTCTGACCTGACGGTATTTTATCTCGTTTCTCTCGCCGGTGGCTTGCTGTGGGGCGCGGGTTTTCTGCTGTTCGCGTTCAGCTCGGACCTGATGACCATGATACCGGTATGGGCAACCATCATCTGCCTGATGGTGGGCTCCGCGATGCTGTTGTCAAATATGCCGCTCAGCAGCATTTTATTCATATCATCGTCCAGCGCCGCAACAATTTTCGGCTGGCTTTACATCGGCAGTCTCCATCTGGCTTTGGCCTCTCTGGCGATCGCGGTGCTGTTGATCTCTGCCTGTCTGATGAGCGGCCGGTCGTTTCTCGACAGAAGGATCGCGGAAGCCAGTCTCAACGAGAAAAGCGAAGTGGTCAGTCTGTTGCTCAAGGAATTTGAGGATACCGGCGCTGACTGGCTTTGGCAGACCGATACGTCGCGCCGCATCATGCACGTTTCCCCGCGATTTGCCCATGCGATAGGGCAGCCGACGGAGGAGATTGAAGGCAAGCCGTTCCTGCAACTGGTCGCCGGGGAATCCTGGGACAGCGGAAAATTCTCGACCGCCTTGCACGAACTGGCGGACAAGCTGAAACGGCGCGACAGCTTCAGCAACATGCTGGTGCCCGTGCAGATCAATGGCGAAACCCGGTGGTGGGAATTATCCGCTTCGCCGAAACTCGATGACAATGGCGTGTTTCATGGCTTCCGCGGTGTCGGGTCGGACATAACCGAACAGCGTCAGTCGGCGGACAAGATTTCCCAGCTGGCTAGATTTGATACGCTTACCCGTCTGCCCAATCGCCTGCAGCTGACCGACGCGGCCAGCAAGGCTATGCAAACCGCCGAAAAGTGGAATGGCCGCTGCGGCTTTATGATGATCGACCTTGACCGGTTCAAGGCGGTGAATGACACGCTTGGTCATCCGGTGGGTGACCGTTTGCTGGCCCGCGTAGCCGACCGGTTGCGGTCGATCATGACCGACAACGAGCTGTGCGGTCGTCTCGGCGGAGATGAATTTGCCATCGTCATCAAAGAGGCGAGCGACACGCAATATATGGAATTGCTGGCCGAAAAGATTATCGATACGCTTTCGCGGCCTTATGAAGTCGACCAGCACACGCTCTATATAGGCGCCAGCGTCGGTACAGCGATCGGTCCGCGCGACGGACGCACGGTCGAAATGCTGATGCGCAGCGCCGATCTCGCGCTCTATCGCTCCAAGGACCAGGGCGGCGGGGCCTTCACCCATTATGAGCCTAAGCTTCATGTTCAGGCGGAAGAGCGGCGAGTCATGGAAATGGCTCTGCGCAAGGCGCTGGAGAATGACGAACTGTCGCTCAACTACCAACCCGTGGTCAGCGCTGATTCGGGCGGCGTGGTTGGCTTCGAGGCACTGCTCCGCTGGACCAGCCCGGTATTTGGCGTTGTTTCTCCAGCGAAATTTGTGCCGATAGCAGAAGAAGCGCGCCTGATCGTCGCGATTGGCGAATGGGTGATGCGGACCGCGTGCAAGGAAGCCCTGGCTTGGCCGTCCTCGGTCAAAGTCGCGGTCAATGTGTCCGCGGACCAGTTGACCGAAGTCAATTTCCTGTCGATGGTGGTGTCCGCACTCGAGGAAAGCGGGCTTCCGCCCAGCCGCCTGGAGATAGAGGTGACCGAGAGTATCTTCATGCACGAGGGTAACGGCGCTGCAGAAGTGCTCGATCAAATCATCGCTCTGGGCATCAACCTCTCGCTTGACGATTTCGGCACCGGCTACTCCTCGCTCGGCTATTTGCGCAAAACCCGCTTTACGACGATCAAGGTGGATCGCAGCTTCGTTCAGGGTGCTGCCAAAAACGCTCCCGAAAGCCTTGCTATCATCCGTGCCGTTGTCGCGATGGCGGATGCGCTGGGCATGTCGACGACCGCCGAGGGTGCCGAGACAGAAGAAGAAGTGCAGATGATCAAGCGGCTGGGTTGCCGCAAAATCCAGGGCTATTATTTCGGTCGTCCGATGATCGCTGCCGATGCCAAGGAATTGTTCAGCTCGTTCGAAACCGGGCGGCTGGAATATAGTAAAAAGTCCGCCTGAGCAGACATTACCAGCCTATTTTTTCGCCAGTCGTTTTTCAATACCGCGCCAGATGCGGGCATAGGCCTGCGCAGCAGGGCTGCGCGGTGCGAAGCTGCCGACCGGTTGCTGCAATTTCGTCATATGTTCAACGGCGCTCGACATCGGGATGACCGGCCATTTCGGTTTCCGGGCCAGGCCCTGATTGTGGATCGACCGGCGCCTGTCTACCATTGTATATACCGGCAACAAGGGAGCGTGTTTTTTCCCGTTGCTGTTCAGGAACATCTGGACATCGGTGAGCGCGCGTTCCGAGAGCGGGGACGGGATCGTCGGCACAATCACAATATCGGCGTTGCGCAAGATCTGCTCGCTGGTCTCGGTCAGGCCGGGCGGACAATCGAGAATGATCCGGTCATAATCCTTGCCCATTTGCTTGAGCAATTTGCCGAGATGCCGCTTTTTATTGATCTGGAAAAACAGCCGGTCGAGGCCGCGTAGCGACACGTCCGCCGCCAGAAGATCGAGATTTTCTATTTCCGTATGCTTGATCAACTTGTCCGGTTTGACATTGCCGGCGACCATGGCGCGGGCGCGGTCCTTTTCCGACCGATCACCCTTCAGAATGAAGGATGCGGCGCCTTGCGGGTCGAGGTCCCAGAGCAATGTCCGCCGCGAACTGCCGACGGCGCTGTTCCATGCCAGATTCACTGCGGTGCAGCTTTTGCCGACGCCGCCTTTCATGCTGTACACTGCGATTACCGACATTGTGTTTCCCGGTCTGTTTTAATCAAATCCGCCGAAAGCAAATCGTGTCAGAGTATTTCCTGTACGATATCCTGCGGGCGGCACAGTCTGACCCCTTTGTCGGTCTCGACCAGCGGCCGGTTGATCAGCATCGGCTCCTTGGCCATCGCATCCAGAATCTGGTCGGCTGTGGCGTCGTCTTTCGTCAACCCCAGCTCCTCGGCCGGAGAACCACGCACCCGTAGGCCTTCCTGCGGGGTCATTCCAGCATCGCTGTAAAGCTGTTCCAGCTTGGCACGGCTGGGCGGGTTTTTCAGATATTCGACCACGGTCAGGTCAACATCAGGCGTTTCTTCCAATATCGCCAATGTCTTGCGGGACGTGCCGCATTTCGGATTGTGCCAGATAGTAGCTTTCATGATTCTTTCCCGATTCGTCAAAAGAGCTTCATAAACACGAATTGGCGGGTTGGTTCAAAGAAAACCCGAGGGAAGCGAGCTTGGCTATTGCTTGTGAAAACTATTCTCATTAGCAGGATGGCCGTTCAGCCTAGTTTAATGTCAGGAAGATTGTTTGTGAATATTGTTCCGCGCCGCCCGTTGCGCTTCCTTGTTTCTGTCAGCCTCGCCGCGATTGCAGCGAGTCCAGTCCATGTCGCTGCCGCAGAGGCGCTGGAAGAAGGCTTCGCAGATGATCAGGAGATTATCGTAACCGGTGAAAAAGAAGGCTATGTTGCGATCAGCAGCGCGGGCCTGAAAACCGACACACCGCTGATTGATACACCGCAGACTGTCTCGGTTGTAACCCGCGAGCAGCTTGACGATCAGGCGCTTCAGGATATTGGCGATATTCTTCGCTACACGCCGGGTGCATCGATTGGCCAGGGTGAAGGAAACCGCGACCAGATCACCATCAGGGGCCAGAATACCACCGCCGATTTCTTCGTCGACGGCATACGTGATGACGTTCAATATTTCCGGCCGCTCTATAATATTGAGCGAGTCGAGATCCATAAGGGCCCCAATGCGATGATCTTTGGCCGCGGCGGTGGCGGCGGCATCATTAACCGTGTGACCAAATCTCCGATTGCCGATCGTCAGTTTGGCGAAGCTACCGCCAGCGTTGACAGCTTTGGTGCTTATTATCTCAGCGGCGACCTGAATTTGAGTGTCAGCGAAACGGCCGCCTTTCGCATCAATGGGCTTTATGAAGAGTTCAACAACCATCGTGATTTTTTCGATGGCCGGCGCATCGCGGTAAACCCGACATTCGGTGCCGAGCTGGACGACAATAACCGGATATTGCTGTCCTACGAATATGTTGATGATGACCGCGGCGTAGACCGCGGTAATCCGGCGGAGCTGCGCGCGGCTGGCAATAGCTGTTCGTTTGCGGACCCATGTGGTCCGCTCACCGGATATCGCGATACATTGTTCGGCCAGCCCGGAACCAACCGCACCACGCTGCAGGCGCATATCGTCAAGTTGCGCGTGGAACATGAGTTCAGTGATGAACTGAGCTTCAGTTCAACCACGCAATATGGCGACTATGACAAGCTCTATCGCAACGTCTATCCGGTTGATGCGGTCAGCAACGACATCCGGCTGACGCCGGTTGCCAATTCCGTCACCCTCGACGGATATGTCGACACCACCGACCGCGAGAATTTCATCACCCAGGGGAATTTGTTGTGGACGGGCGACACCGGTTCTTTGGGCCACAGCCTGCTGCTCGGTTATGAAATCGGCCAGCAGAAATCCGCCAATGCGCGACGGGATATATTCTTTGCCTCCAGCAGTGATGACCAGGTCGTGATTCCGCTGACCGACCCGATTGCCGTGCCAGCCTTCACGTTTCCTGTCTTCAACCGCCGCACGATGTCCGACCTTAAATTCCTGTCCCTCTATGTGCAGGACCAGATCAGCATCGGTGATCATTTCGAGATCATCGGCGGTGTGCGTTTTGACCGGTTCGATCTTGATGTGAATGATATCCAGAACGGCTTGCTGCTCAGCCGGACGGACGAGAAATTCTCGCCGCGTTTCGGCGCAATATATAAGCCGCAGGAAAATATCTCGATCTATGCGAGCTATGCCAAAAGCTTTCTGCCGCGTTCGGGCGACCAGTTTCTGACCCTGACTCCGAGCAATGCCAATCTCGCACCGGAAACATTCGAAAATTACGAAATCGGAGTGAAATGGGATCTGACATCGGGACTCAGCCTGACCACAGCCCTTTTCCGTCTCGACCGTGATGACCAGTCGATCCTGCTCGACAATCAGGGCAATAGCACCCTGTCAGGATCGCGGACCGAAGGAGTGGAACTCCAGCTGGTTGGTAAACTCACCGATCAATTGCAGATCAACGCAGGCTATAGCTATCTCGACGGCCAGCAGCGCAATGCGGCCAGTGTTAGCGGGCAGGATTTGCGGCTGTTTCAAGTACCGGAACATATGATTTCGCTTTGGACGAAATATGATTTCACGGAGCAATTTGCCGCCGGTGTCGGAGTGACCCATCAGTCGAGCCAATTTGCCACCAATGACAACAGCGTTCGCATTCCGGCCTTCACCCGGGTCGATGCCGCGCTCTATTATGATGTGAGCGAGCAGGTGCAGGTGCAGCTCAATGTCGAGAATCTGTTCGACGAGACTTATTATCCGTCGGTCCATAATAATGACAATATTTCGACCGGTGAGCCGCTCAATGCGCGGCTGACCGTGAAATTTGGTTTTTAAGGGGATCTGTGCCCCGGCGCAGGCCGGGGTCCATCTCGGACAGTGCAGCCAGCGCGCAATTGGGGAGGGGGTCGGTCCTTTGCGGTCGGCATGCGCTTCAAAATTCCCGCTGTTGCGTGTTTTGATGGTCCTGGATGGACACCCGCCTTCGCGGGTGAACTACTCACTTCCCGGGCGTAAGCGCCGGAACCGCTTTGGCGGCGTCTTCCGGATCAATCCCCGGCGGCGGTGCGGCGCTAAGCACTGTTTCGCCTCTGGCCACGCGTCCAGCGCGCTGGATCGCCTCGCGAATCCGCGGATAGGTGCCGCAACGGCAGATATTGGTGATCGCTTCGTCAATCGCAGCTTTTGACGGATTGGAGTTTTTCTTCAGCAATACCGCTGCTGCCATGATCATGCCGGACTGGCAGAAACCGCATTGCGGGACATTCTCCGCCGCCCATGCCTGTTGCACCGGATGGCTGCGGTCGCGCGACAGCGCTTCGATGGTGGTGACAAAACGGCCTTCCATCTCGCCGATGGTGACAAGGCAGGAACGGATCGCTTCGCCGTCAACCTCGACCATGCAGGCGCCGCAGTCGCCGGTGCCGCAGCCATATTTGGTGCCGGTTAGATTGGACGCATCGCGCAGCGCCCAGAGCAAAGGCGTATCCGGGTCCATCCGGTACCAGACCGGGCGATCATTGACGGTAAATTTGGTCATAGCGTCTTGCTCGTCATCCTGAACTTGTTTCAGGACCTCCTGCGAGTGGCTTATGCAATAAGAGATGCTGAAACAAGTTCAGCATGACGAACGTGGATATTTTACTCCCGCCAGCTTTTGTCTTCGCGATCGACCAGTCGGACCATTGCGTCAAATTCCGGAACGCCCTGCTGCATGGGATCAATCGAGGCTTGCGACAGATTGTCGAGATGCTTTTTGATCACTTCCTCGCCGATCATCACCGGCTTGCCCATCGACAAAGTCTGCATCTGGATTTCGCAGGCGCGCTGCAGCACCCAATGGTTGAGAAACGCCTCTTCCAATGTCCGGCCCATGACCACCGGTCCGTGATTTTCAAGCATCATCATCCGTTTCTTGCCAAGGCTGGCGAGAAAGCGCGGGCCCTCGTCTTCGTGCACCGTGATGCCCTCGAATTTGTGATAGGCGAGGCGCGGGACAATCGCGGCGGCGTAGAAATTGATCGGCTGCAGTCCGCCTTCGACCGAGGAGACCGCCATGGTCGCCGTGGTATGGGTGTGGATGATCGCATGGACATCGGGCAGTTCGCGGTGGAACAGGCTGTGCTGGGTAAAGCCGGCCTTGTTGACCGGATAGGTCGAGCCGTCGAGCGTGTTGCCGTCGATATCGATCTTGACCAGAGTCGAAGCGGTGACTTCGCTGAAATGCAGGCCATAGGGGTTGATCAGAAAGGCATCATCCTCGTCCGGCACCTTCAGGGTGATATGGTTGAAGATCATTTCGTCCCAGCCGAGATAGGCGAATATACGGTAGCAGGCGGCAAGCCGCTGGCGCGCTTTCCATTCTGCTTCGCTGCAGCTGGACTGGATATTGATCGCTGTGGCCATTTTTTCTCTCCTCGAATCGGTTTTTATAGTCTCTATGCATCAACCTATAGCAAAGCCGTGAAAAGACGAATCCAAAGCTGCTGTCATTCGCGCACTTGAATCGCGTAAAAGCTTGCCTCGGTGCCGAGAAATTGATAGGCGGCGCGAGATTGAAGCAGATTGATTCTGCGGCAAACCCTTTTTTATGGCTTTTACACTAATATAGGCCGGAAGAAATTGCTTCTGGACCGCTACGAAATTTGAACGGAGTTACTCAGTCTTATGCAAATCATGGTTCGCGACAATAATGTTGATCAGGCCCTCCGGGCGCTCAAGAAAAAGTTGCAGCGCGAAGGCGTCTATCGCGAAATGAAGCTTCGTCGCCACTATGAAAAGCCATCCGAGAAACGTGCTCGCGAAAAGGCTGCTGCCGTGCGCCGTGCCCGCAAGATGGACCGCAAGCGCATGGAACGCGACGGCCTGATTTAAGCGCTTCGGCTCCACTAGAATAAGGTAGCCTGCCCATGTCTGTCACGACGGTTCCGATTCATCCCATCAAAAAGGGTTCGCTGACCAAGATCTGGGTCGGTGTGTTGCTGATAGTGGGCGCTGCACTGCTGCTCGCTTATACGGGAACCCAGAATGCCGTTGTGACCGGTGCGTCCAACGACCAGTTCATGGCCGCCAATGCCGATGAAGACGGCGTCGTAACCACCGAATCAGGTCTCCAGTATAAAATCATCACGCCGGGCGAGGGGCCTTCGCCCACCGCCACCGATACGGCTCTGGTGAAATATGAAGGCACGCTGCGCGACGGCACGATCTTCGATGCCAACGAACAAGCGCCGATGCCGGTTGGCGCCGTCGTCCCCGGTTTTTCCGAAGCGCTGCAGCTGATGCAGAAGGGCGGCGAATATCGCATCTGGATCCCGTCCGAACTGGCTTATGGCGAAGCCTCTCCCGGCGAGCAAATTCCACCAAATAGCATGCTGATTTTCGACGTGACTCTGATCGACTTTATATCGCAGGCGCAAATGGAAGAATTACGTCAGCAGATGCAGGCGCAGGGCCCTCCAGGCAATCCCCAAATCCCAGGCCAATAATAACCTAGCTTATACTTGTCTTTGGAGAGTAGGTTGTGACCGATATCGCCGCGAATCAAAAAGCCCCCAAACCGTCATCCCCTATCAGGCCGTTCTTGCTTGGTCTGCTGCTCGGCATTGTTTTCCTGGCGGCACTGGCCGCTGCAATTCCGGAAAAAACCAGTCCGACCGAATTTGTCCAGTCAGGGTGGGAGAAGCTGTTCCCGCCACCGGGCAATGCAGAGTTTCTGGCCGACAATGCGAAACAGTCCGGCGTCGTGCAAACCGAATCAGGTCTGCAATATCAAGTTATCAAGGCGGGCAAGGGGCCATCCCCTGTCGCCACCGATACGGCTCTGGTCAAATATGAAGGCACGCTGCGCGACGGCACGGTTTTCGATGCCAATGAGCAGACACCGATGCCGGTAGGCGCCGTTGTTCCGGGCTTTTCCGAAGCGCTGCAACTGATGCAGAAGGGCGGCGAATATCGCGTCTGGATCCCGTCCGATCTGGCTTATGGCGAATCGTCTCCCGGCGATCTGGTTCCGTCGGACAGTGTGCTCATTTTTGATGTCACTCTGCTGGACTTTATTTCAGCGGAAGAAATGGAAGAATTGCGGCAGCAAATGCAGGCGCAAGGCGTCCCTGGCGGACCACCACCTACTCCTTGAGACTAGCTGAAAGTCCGAATCAGGTGCGTTCGGCCTGGGCGACCGCTTCCGATGCGCGCAGGGCCGACAATATCCGCATCAGATGGTGGACGTTGTGCACTTCCAGATCAACATCGAACGTATGAAACGGACCGTCCCGATGGGACAGGCGCAGGTTCAGGATATTGGCGTTGTGGAAGCCGAAAATGCCCGCCATTTCGGAAAGCGTACCCGGCTTGTTGTGCAATACCACGCATAGCCGCGCGGCCGCACCGTCACTCTCATTGCCCCAGCTGAGATCGACCCAGTCGGCATCGACTCCATCCGCCAAACTTTGGCAGTCAATCGTATGGACTTCTACATTCTGGCCGCTGCGCCGCAGTCCGACGATTCGGTCTCCGGGTACGGGATGGCAGCATTCCGCGAGATTGAAGGCGACGCCGGGGGTAAGGCCCTTGATAGAAATCGCGCGATCCTGTTCGGGCCAAAGCCGCTCGTCGTCATTATCGTGGACGCTGCCGGGAATGATCGCTTCCATCACCGCCCGATCGCTGAGCTGGCGGGTTCCGATCGCCATCATCAGGTCATCCGGTTCCTTCAGATCCAGCCGTTTCAGCGCTGCCTTGATCGCGCGCTTGCCGATCTTGCCGGGCAGCCGTTCGATGATTTCCTCGTAAAGTTCGGTTCCGATGGCGATGATCTCGTCGCGTTCCTTGAACCGGACGTTGCGACGGATTGCTGCCCGCGCCTTGCCGGTTATGACAAAAGATAGCCAGCCTGGCTGCGGTTCCTGTCCCTTGGATTTCAGAATCTCGACGACATCGCCATTTTGCAGCTGTGTGCGCAATGGCACGTGCCGGCCGTTGACCTTGGCGCCAACTGCCTGGTTGCCGAGATCGGTGTGCACGGCATAAGCAAAATCGACGGTGGTCGAGCCCTTGGGCATTTGCAGCAAAGTGCCCTTGGGGGTGAAAGCGAAAATCCGGTCCTGATACATGGCCAGCCGGGCGTGCTCGAGCAGCTCTTCGGCATCTTCCGCCTGATCGAGAATTTCTATGAGATCCCGGATCCAGCCGGCCTGACCATCGGGCCGGTTGCCCTGTTTATAGGCCCAGTGCGCGGCGAGGCCGAACTCATTGTCCTCGTGCATGCGCTGCGAGCGAATCTGGATTTCCACCCGCATATTATTGCCGTGCATGATGGTCGTGTGGATCGACCGGTATCCATTGCGCTTGGGCGTGGAGATATAGTCCTTGAACCGGCCGGGGACCATCTTCCATTTCTCGTGCAAGATGCCAAGCGCCCGATAGCATTCGGCGCTATTGTCTGTCACCACCCGGAACGCCATGATGTCGGTCAGATGTTCAAAGCTGACGTGCCGCTCCTGCATCTTGCGCCAGATCGAATAGGGATGTTTCTCCCGTCCGCTGACCTCCGCCACCAGCCCGCCACTTTCGAGTGCTTTCTGGATCGACTGGGCGATTTTATCGACCTGGCCGTCGTCGCCTTCCTTGATTGCCTGCAATCTCTTCGTGATGGTGTCATAGGCTTCCGGCTCCATATGCTCGAAGGCCAGCAACTGCATCTCGCGCATATATTCATACATGCCGATCCGTTCGGCCAGCGGCGCATAGATATCCATGGTTTCATGGGCGATCCGCTGCCGTTTTTCTTCGCTCTTGATGAAATGAAGCGTCCGCATATTGTGCAGGCGATCGGCCAGCTTGACCAGCAGCACGCGGATATCGTCGGACATCGCCAGCAGGAATTTGCGCAGGTTCTCGGCGGCTCTCTCGTTATCCGTCTGGGCTTCGATTTTCGATAGCTTGGTCACGCCATCAACCAGCCGGGCGATTTCCGCGCCGAATAATTTGCTGATTTCCTCAGAGGTGGTGAGCGTGTCCTCGACGGTATCGTGGAGCAGCGCGGTTACAATCGTCTGCTGGTCCAGCTTGAGGTCGGTCATCAGGCCGGCAACCTCGATAGGATGACTGAAATAGGGATCGCCGCTGGCCCGTTTCTGGCTGCCATGTCTTTGCACGGAAAAAACATAGGCACGGTTGATCAGGTCCTCGTCCGCATCGGGATCATAGGATCGTACTCGTTCCACCAGTTCATATTGTCTCAGCATATGGTGAAGATGGTGCGCTTTTGGGGCTGGGGCAACAAAAAAGAGCGCCGAAGCCGCCGCTTGTCTCCGGGGAAGGGAAGCAAGTCATGGCTTCGGCGCTAAAGCTGACCGGCGGGGGCCAGAAATCTGGCTGCCATGGGGAGCGAGAAGGCCGGTCAGACGGGGATTGTCAAATCAGTCGTTGCACTTGGCGAGCGCTTCGGCGTCAAAGGCTTCGCCTTTATAAGCGAAATTGGCGACGGGGCCGAACTCATCGACGATCTTGGCGCAGATCGTTCGCGGCGCGGAGCTGCTTTTGCCGCCGATACATTTTGTGCCGTCGCACCGGATGACCGTACCCTTGATAATTTCCTGGGCGGCTTCGACGGGGGCTTGCAATTCGGCTGTATAAGCAATTGGCGTGCTACGTGCTTCAGCGGTCGTGGCAGTAAACAGGGTGAGGGACGTCATCGCCGCGATGGAGAAGAACATAGAGGCGCGAAGTGGGCTTTGGGAGAGAAGCATGATATTTCCTTTCTTATTCGTCAGTTTCGAGGTCCCGTTGTGCGGACCAATGGGGAGAAAATTCCGGTTGCAATTTAGGTTGCGAATCAATACCTAGATTAATAGGTTTTAAGTTGCAACTAAAAACGTATATTTTTTTCGCACTCACCAGAAAACTGGTTTAGGAATGGCTGCATGGACAAAATCAGAGAAGATCTATCGAGTCTCGTTGGCGGTGAGTGCAGCCTTCCCGTATCACTGGAGGTCATCGGCGAGCGTTGGTGCTTCATGATATTGCGTGCTGCGCTCAACGGTGTCGGACATTTCGAGGATTTCTTGTCTGAGATCGGTATCGCCCGGAATATCTTGGCCAACCGGCTGACCCGGATGGTGGAAGCGGGGATCATGACTCGTCGTCCCTGCGATCATGATAAAAGGAAAGTCGAATATCGGCTGACCGACAAGGGGCAGGATCTGTTGCCGACGATGATCGCGATGCGGCAATGGGGCGAACGATGGGAAACCGGCGTTCCGTCCAATCCGATCTTGTGCGATTCGCGCGACCGCCAGCCTATCCGCAAAATCACCATGCGCGGGCATGATGACCGGGTGCTGGAAATGGACGACCTGTGCTGGATCGATGAATCAGAATTGAAGCCGGATGCAGACGGTACCAGCCGCGAGGATATGGTTGTCCGTCATCTCAGGGAAATTGGCGAATCGTCAGCGGCCTGAAGGATTCTGCCGCCCGACCCTATTCGACGGTCGCGTAAATACTGTTAATCGGCCGTGCCATGATGCGGCGAACCATCGGTTCGAAAAACTCCAGCGGCGCGGTGTCATAATTGGCATCAAACGCCGTCTGGTCATATTTTTCGCAGAACTCCGCGCAATCATCAAAATGCTCATGGCCGCGATATTGTTCGCGCATGTCGCGATCCTGGCCGAGATAGTGGAAAAAATAATAGCCCTGAAAAATGCCGTGCTTTTCCGCGATCCAGTGGTTTTTCTCGCTGACGAAAGGTTTTAGAATCGCCGCTGCAATGTCGGGATGGTTGTAGGTGCCAAGCGTATCCCCGACGTCGTGGAGCAAGGCCATCACGACATATTCCTCGTCCCGACCATCGCGATGCGCCCGGGTTGCGGTTTGCAGGCTATGCTGCATCCGGTCGATCGGAAAACCGCCGTAATCGCCGTCGAGCAATTTCAAATGGTCGAGCACCCGGTCGGCGACCTTGCTGGCAAAGGGACCAAAATGCCCGCCAATAATCTGCCAGTCTTCCTGTGTGCCCTCTTCCATGGAAGGAAATTTCGCCCGGACTTCGTTTGGACCACCCATGATATTCTCCTTTATCTTTTGCCGATCTTCAGCCGCATTTTGTCACCGGATAATACAAATATCTTTGCATTCGGGGCGAAAAACGGAACATTTGTCGTCTTATTTGCGCAAATGATAGGCGATTCTTTCCCAAGCGGCAATGCCCCGCTATAGATAGCGCGATGGCCGTTATGGAAATTCGTCCCCAGCCGTTTTTTGGCAACAAGAACCGCGCATTCTGGAACCTGCAATCCGCGGGTTGGGCCGGTGCACTCATCTTGCGCGCGATCGGCGGGATTTCCAACGGACTGCCGCTGAGCTTTCTGGTGCCGGTCATTATCTCGACGATCACCGGCTATTCGATCTCCCTGCTGCTGTCGGTGATCTACAAGAATCTGATTCACCGCCGTCCGATTGTGACATGGAGCACCACCGCCGCGATATTGACGGTTGCATCCGCTTTATATGCCTTCATCGACGCCTGGGTTTTTCTCATCCAGAATCCGGCGTCGGAAACCGCGTTCGGCACATTGTTTCTGGGTTCGCTATTCCTCGGCATCATGCTGCTTGGTGCCTGGTCGGCGCTGTATTACGCTATCAATTTCTTCCTCCGGGTCGAGGAGCAAAATGACCAGCTTCTGCAATTGGAAGCGCAGGCGACCCGGGCGCAGCTGGCGATGCTGCGCTATCAGCTCAATCCCCATTTCCTGTTCAACACGCTGAACAGCATTTCGACGCTGGTGCTGCTGCGACAGACCGAACCGGCCAATGCCATGCTGTCGCGCCTGTCGTCCTTTCTGCGCCATACGCTGGTCAACGAAGTGCACAGCCGGGTGACTCTGGCGCAGGAGGTGGAAACCCTGCATCTCTATCTAGATATCGAGAAGATGCGTTTCGAGGAACGATTGCGGTCCCATTTCGATATCGATCCGGCGGTGCGCGATGCGTTGCTACCATCGCTCTTGCTCCAGCCGCTGGTTGAAAATGCGATCAAATATGCGGTGACACCGCAGGAAGAAGGCGCCGACATCTCGGTTTCCGCCCATCGCGACGGGGATAAATTGCGCATCATCGTGTCGGATACCGGACCAGGAAAAATTGGCGCGACGACCGGAAAATCGGATTCCACCGGCGTCGGTCTCGGTAATATTCAGGAGCGATTAAACCAAGCCTATGGAGAAGGCGCGATATTTGAAACGCGTTCGTCTCCTGGCGAAGGCTTTTCGGTATTCATCGCCTTGCCATTTGAAACCAGAGAACAGATCGAACGGGAATCGGCAGGTCACTCTGCCACCGATGAACAATTGAGAAACGAGACTATTTTTGGGGAGCATGCATCCAGTGATGACCATCAGCGGGAACCGGTAAATGCACGGACGATGGCGTCATTTCAGCATAAGGATTTAAAAACATGACGATCAAGACAATATTAGTCGATGACGAGAAGCTGGCGATTCAGGGCCTGCAGATCCGGCTCGAGAAATTTGACGATATCGAGATTGTCGACACGTGTCGCAATGGCCGCGAAGCGATTCGCAAGATCAAGACGCTGAAACCGGATCTGGTGTTTCTGGATATCCAGATGCCGGGATTTGACGGATTTTCGGTGGTTCAGGGGATTATGGAAATCGAACCGCCGCTGTTCATTTTCGTAACCGCTTATTCCGAACATGCAGTCCGCGCCTTCGAAGCGGAAGCGATCGACTATCTGGTCAAGCCGGTCGAGGAAGACCGGCTGGCGGACGCTATCGACCGGGTGCGCAAGCGCCTGCTGGAAAAGCGCGGCGGTGCCGAGCTGGAAAAGCTGAAAAATGTGCTCAGCGAAGTGGCTCCCGACGCAATGGCCAATATCGACGAGTCCGAAGAACCCGCGTCGGCGAATCGCTATGAAAAGCTGATCAATGTGAAAGATCGCGGACAGATTTTCCGCGTCGATGTCGATACGATCGAACGGATCGACGCCGCTGGCGATTATATGTGCATCTATACCGCCGACAACAGCTTGATCCTGCGCGAAACGATGAAGGATCTGGAGAAACGTCTGGATCCTCGCCACTTCCAGCGGGTGCACCGCTCCACCATCGTCAATCTGAGCCAGGTTCGCGAGGTTAAACCGCACACCAATGGCGAATGTTTTCTGGTGCTGGGGTCAGGGGCGCAGGTGAAGGTCAGTCGCAGTTACCGCGATGTTGTGGCGCGGTTTGTGCACTAGGCTTTAATCCCGGCGACCGCGGAAAAATTCCATCAGCAATTTGGCGGAATTCTCTCCGTCTATTCCGGCATAGACCTCGGGCCTGTGATGGCATGTCGGCGCATCGAAAAACCGGACACCGCTGTCAACGGCGCCGCCTTTGGGATCATCCGCACCATAATAAAGCCGGCGGAGGCGGGCGTGGGCAATGGCGCCGGCGCACATGGTGCAGGGTTCCAGCGTCACCCACAGGTCGCAGTCTTCCAGCCGGTCATTGCCGAGAAATTCTGTCGCCTGCCGAATCGCCACAATTTCGGCATGGGCAGTGGGGTCATGATCGATGCGGGTGCGGTTATGCCCCTGACCAATGATTTTGCCGTTCCGGACGATCACCGCACCGACCGGCACTTCATCCATGGTGATGGCCGCATGAGCCAAATCCAGCGCATCGCCCATGAAAGAGGTATATTTTGCTGCCAACATGTATATGGATTAGCGCGGAACCGACACGAAGACCATAGGTGAGCCGGAGTTGAACCGGATCATGCAAAATGCCTCCGATATGCTTGACGCATGGCACGATTAGGGTTAGGTGACCGCTCTTTCCCGCTGGGAATCACTCAATAACAAGAAATTGGACTTTTACGATGTCGCGGATTTGCGAACTGACAGGTAAGACTCGGCTGGTAGGCAATAATGTGTCGCACGCCAAAAACCGGACCAAGAAGACATTTTTGCCCAATCTGCAAAATGTGACTCTTTTGTCCGATACACTCGGCAAGGGCGTGAAACTCCGTGTTTCGACCCACGGCCTGCGTTCTGTGGAACATGTTGGCGGCCTCGACAATTGGTTGTTGAAAACCAAGGACGACAAGTTGAGCCTGCGTGTAAAACGCATCAAAAAGGAAATCGTGAAAAAGCAGGTTGCGACCGCTTAAGCGATTAATCTGATTCGAACGTTGAAAAGCCGGGGCTAGCCTCGGCTTTTTCGTTTTGGCGTTTGGTATCGGACTTTTTCCCGCTGTTTTCAGCATCCAACAGCTGGAATTTGAAAAACAGCGATTCCTGCAGCGTGCTGAAATTGTCATCCGATGCTATCCAGACAATGATTTTGTCGCCGTCCCGAGTGACGGCGAGGGCTTCCATATTATCGACCTTGACCGGTGGTTTCAGCGTGGCGACCGGAACCGATGTCGCTACTTTCCCCGGCTGGAAATCGGCCAATTGGGCAATGGATAATATCGCCGAGACCCCGTCGAATGGCGTGAAACGCCGGTGCAGCATCAAGGCTGTCTTGTCATCAAGAATGGCTGCGTCGGTCAGCCTGTACCCTTTCGGCCCCCGATAGCCCATAAGCACGGCTTTGCTATTCGGTTCGGACGCGTCGGCGTCGAAGATCAGCGCTTCATAGCCGCCCTTGGAATATTCTGCTGATTCTGAAAAAACCAGAAAACGACCATCGCGCAAACGAAGCATGGCTTCTGCGCCGCCATTGTCTGGCCATTTCTGCATCACTTTCGGAAAATTCACGGATTCCTTCCGGGCAAAGGAGGGGCCGTAGCGCCATATGCTGTGCTGATGTTCGTAACCGACCCAGAACTGGCCGGTCTTTGGATCATGGAGAAAGGATTCGGAATCCCAGTTCTTCTTCGCATATTCATTGGGCGGGGCAGGACCATCGGGCAGGGGAGCAATGAACGGCCGGATCGCCTGATTATTTGCCTCGTCCAGGGTGAAGCCAACCAGCGTGCCATTGTCGCTGAGCATCAGGAAACGGTTGTCCGGCAGTGCCAGCATTGAAGATATGCCACCGAATTCGCCATTGTCGCTGGTGATTTTCCAGCCGCCCAGAAAGGCGAGACGCCCGACCCGGGTGCGATCAGGGGTCCTGGCATCGAGCGCGATCGGTTCGAGAGCGATATACTGACTGTCATTTGCCGGGGGCGCAGGACTGCGCACGTAAGTGACCGGCACCAGAAAGAAGAATAGTGACAGGCAGGCAAGCAAGCGCAACATGAGAGTGCGCATAACCGATTCGCATCTTCAAACATATTCTATTCTGGACGCTCGTGCGCCTCCTGCGCTAGACGGCGGGCAATCAGTCAGGAAAGCATGTTTATGAAAAAAATCTATCCGGATGCGGCGGCGGCTCTCGAGGGCCTTCTGTTTGACGAAATGCATCTCTGTGTTGGCGGGTTTGGCCTCTGCGGAATCCCGGAAAGGTTGATCGATGCGATCCAGACTGACGGCGTCAAGGGCCTCACCATCGCTTCCAACAACGCCGGCATCGACAATGAAGGTCTCGGCAAGCTGCTCCGCTCGCGGCAGGTGAAGAAGATGATCGCGTCCTATGTCGGCGAGAACAAGGAATTTGAACGGCAGTTCCTGTCCGGTGAACTGGAAGTCGAATTCTGTCCGCAGGGAACGTTGGCCGAACGGTGTCGTGCTGGCGGCGCGGGCATCCCCGGCTTCTATACCAAGACCGGTGTCGGCACGCAGGTGGCCGAGGGCAAGGAGCATAAGGATTTCGATGACGAAACCTATATTCTCGAGCGTGGCATTTTCGCTGACCTTTGTCTGATCAAGGGCTGGAAAGCGGACAAGGCGGGCAATCTGATGTTCCGCAAGACCGCGCGCAATTTCAACGCGCCGATGGCGACTGCGGGCAAGATTTGTGTCGCCGAGGTCGAGGAAATTGTCGAAGTCGGCGAACTGGATCCGGATTGCATCCATTTGCCCGGCATTTATGTCAAACGCCTGATCTGTGGCGCGCCCTATGACAAGAAAATCGAATTCCGCATGACCCGGGAGCGCGCAGACGCCTGATGGCGCAATTCCGCCTGTCTCTCCTTGTTTTGACAGCCCTGCCGCTGCTCTCCGGTTGCGTCGCTGCGCTGCTGCCGCTGGCGGCTCTGGGAACGATCGGCAAGAATGAAATTGATCGCTCCCGGGCGAAACAGGAACTTGTCGCATCCGGTGCGATTGATCTGGCGATACCGGTAGGTTCCGTGACGATCGGGCTTGACGGCGACAGTGCGGCCGGATTGCCCGCGAAAGATGACAGCTTTTCCGGACAAGGTGGCGCTTTTGAAATTGCCGAGCTGAATCTTGACGACAACTCTGCCGACGATGGTTCACAAATTTTCCCACCACCGGGGCCGGGCGCTTCACCTTATGCCAATTTTGCGGCTCATGCTCTGAAACAATCGGCGAGACTGGAAGCAGGAGAGGGCGTCGAATCGGTGGTGCTGGTTCCGCGAGTGGATATTTTCAACCCGGAAACCATGGAATGCGAGGGCAAGCCATTGGCCGTGCTCATCGATCTTGATGGTCCGACCGGTGGCGACCTGATAAAAGCCGAGACGCTTTACCGGCAGAACGGTCTGGTTGAGGCACTCAACAATCTGCATTCTGCCGAAATCAGCGTGATCTGGCTGTCCGATCAACCGGTTGCCGCATCCGCGAGGATTTCGGCCATCCTCAACGAGGCGGGATTTTCACATTCCGAATCGGATGATTTTCTTTTTCTTGACCGCGGCGGGGAAGATCGCAAACAGGTTCGGCGTTGGGATGCAGCGCGCAACTATTGTATTGTCGCCGTCGCGGGCGACGACCGTGCTGACTTCGACGAGCTTTATGACTATTTGCTGGAGCCCGACGGAGCGATTACGTTGAATCATATGTTCGATAACGGCTGGTTTCTGACACCGCCTCCTCTTGTGGAAGCGACGAAGGCAACGACAGCCACACCAGATGACAAAGAAGGATGAATATGCCCTGGACTCGCGATGAAATGGCCGCCCGGGCGGCACAGGAACTGCATGACGGTTATTATGTGAATCTCGGCATTGGTATTCCGACACTGGTGGCCAATCATATCCCGCCGGGCGTGGAGGTTACCTTGCAGAGCGAGAACGGGATGCTCGGCATCGGTCCGTTTCCTTTTGAGGACGAGATCGATCCCGACCTGATCAACGCCGGCAAACAGACGATCAGCGAACTGCCTTCCTCGAGCTATTTCAGTTCGTCCGACAGCTTTGCAATGATTCGCGGTGGTCATATCGATCTGACCGTTCTGGGTGCGATGGAAATCGCTGAAAATGGCGATATTGCCAACTGGATGATCCCCGGCAAGATGATCAAGGGCATGGGCGGCGCGATGGATCTGGTTGCTGGCGTGAAGAAAATCATCGTCGTCATGGATCATTGCGCGAAAGACGGCAGCCCCAAGTTCATTCCCGAATGTACGCTGCCGCTGACGGGTACCAATGTTGTCGACATGATCATTACCGATCTATGTGTGTTCCAGCGGCCCGACCATGACAGTCCGTTCAAGCTGATCGAACTGGCT
The DNA here is from genome assembly GCA_963974765.1 of uncultured Sphingorhabdus sp. Classification (GTDB taxonomy): domain Bacteria; phylum Pseudomonadota; class Alphaproteobacteria; order Sphingomonadales; family Sphingomonadaceae; genus Parasphingorhabdus. The sequence continues at coordinate 168,312 of CAXBEI010000001.1, read as the reverse complement.
CCGGGTATCAGCGCCGAGGATGTCGCCGCGAAAACCACCGCTGCCTATGAATTAGCTTTATAAGATACTGAACGTGAAAAAATCTCTGGCGCTGCTGTTCGGGCTGGCGGCTCTGCTGCTCATCGGCTGGTATGGTTATCGTACGCTTGTCGAGCGGCAAACCGGCTTTCCGCTGCCCGTGCTGACCCAGCCGAAAGCTGAAAAGAAACTGCCCGTCGCAGCCGGTGACTGGCACGGCAGAATTGATTATCATGGCCTCGACCGTGATTTCACGCTGCTGGCGGCACAGCCCGAAATGGCCGGGCTGGCGGTGGCGATTGTCGAGAGCGGCGAGCTCCGCTTTATCGGTACTTACGGTGTGGCGGACAAAGATAGCGGCAAGCGGGTGATGCCGGATACCGTGTTCCGCTGGGCCTCGGTTTCAAAAGGCGTCGCCGGTTCGCTGGCGGCAAAATTATCGCAAGCAGGCAAAGTAGATCTCGAAGCTCCGCTGAGCAGCTGGCATTCGTCCCTTCGCTTGCCCGGCAATGCCGAGACGCAGGTCACGCTGGCGCAATTGCTATCGCACCGGACCGGCCTCACCAAAAATGCTTATGATAGCAAGCTGGAGGATGGCCAGGATCCCGGCCTGCTCCGTACGCAGCTTGTCGACGCGCCGTTGCAATGTGTGCCGGGCAGCTGTCACAGTTATCAGAATATCGCCTTTGATGCGGCGAGCGAGATATTGGGTCAGGCCGCCGGAACTCTATATTCTGATGCGGTGCAACAGCAGTTGTTCAGGCCGCTTGGCATGAAGAGCGCGCAATTTGGCATGACCGGCCTGACGGGTGCCAAAAGCTGGGCGCGGCCGCATCGTGGTGACCAGGTGCGGACCCTGTCGGAATCCTACTGGCGGGTTCCTGCAGCCGCCGGGGTAAGCAGCGACATCGTCGATATGGCGCGCTGGATGCAAGCGCAAATGGGCGAGAACAAGGATGTCCTGTCGGGCGAGGCACTGGCCTTGGCGCATGCGCATTTGGTCCGGACCAAGCGCCCCTATAGCGGCGATCTCGCTCGCGCACTCGGGGAGCCGTCATACGGATTGGGCTGGCGGAGCTTCACCTATTCCGGCCGGCAACTGGTCGGGCATAGCGGTGCGGTGGACGGCTTCCGTTCGACAATGATATTCGATCCGGTGGCGCGCAGCGGCGTGGTTGCGATGTGGAATAGCGGTTGGGGACGACCATTTCGGCTGCCTTTCGCGGTGCTGGATAGCCTTTATGACCAGTCCGGAAATGACTGGCTCGATCTGTCGGACTTGCCGCCGGTCAAAGCTCCCAGGTTCCCGCCGTCTTAGTCGAACAGGTTGCGGCTGGCGTTGACGGCGCGTTGCGCCCATGTTTTTGCCTCTGAACCTGAAGGACCGGCAAAATTGGGCACTTCAATGTCGATATCGACATGCGGTCCCAGCAAGGCGACCAATTGTCTCAGCGGGAAGACACCTTCGCCGGGGATCATCCGGTTCATCGCTTCATCGAGATAATCGCCCGATAGCCGGAAATCCGGACCATCGCACAGTTGCGCATAGCCGATGATCTCCGGGTCGACAGCCTGCACCTGTTCCAGCGTGCCGCCTGTGCGGAAAAGGTGGAGCGCGTCGATCGCGATCTTCAGATTGGGCTGGCTCAAGCGACCATGCAGCGCGACGGCATCGTCCAGACAGTTACAGCCGGCGGCAAAGCCGGTGAATTCGAGGCCAACCTCCAGCCCCTGGTCGAAGGCCATATTGCAAAGCTTGGAAAGTTGATCCTCGGCACGGTGCTGGTCGGTTTCATGGATGTGGCTGACCAGGCGCTTGGCGCCCAGTTCTGCAGCCAGGGTGATGGCCGGTAAATAGGCTGCGACATCCTGTGCTGCCATCACCGGAAAATATTCCGCATTGATGATTCGCATATCATTGTCGCGAAGCAGGCTTTTGAAGGAATTCACAGCCTCAGCTGTCACGACCGGAAACATGGGGATGCCATTTGCGTCGAGCGGTGTGGCGGTGAACAGGCAGATTCCGTCCAGTCCGGCTTCGGCGGCGAAGCGCATAAGCCCTTCCGGTCCGCCGTCCATCATCGTGATCTGATGCAATGCCAGTTTGCGCATGGATTGATCGTAGTGCAGCTAGTGGTTTCGTTGCCACCGGATTCAGGGAATCGCGGCTAGTCAATCTGCTAGGCTGTATCATGTCGCAGCCTCTCTATGTATTCCATGGAAAAGCCGATCACAGAATCGCGCGAAGAGGACAATTGCATGATCGAAGAAGACATTATCTCCATTGCCGATGTTGTGCGTTTTCACGCACAGGAACAACCGGACTCTGTGGTTTTCACCTATGAAGATGACGAGATGACCTACGCTGCACTCGATGAAGGCAGCAACCGGGCGGCTCAGGCTCTGGCCTCCAGAGGCGTCGGCAAGGGCGACCGGGTCGCCTATATGGGCAAGAACAGCCATCTCTATTTCGAAATCCTGGTCGGTGCGGCCAAACTGGGCGCGGTCATGGTGCCGGTCAACTGGCGGCTGGCACCGCCGGAAGTCGCCTATATATTGAATGACTGTCAGGCGAAGATTCTCTTCATCGGCCCCAGTTTCGATGATCTGGTGCGTAAAATCAAAGCGGATATGGACCATGTCGAACTGATATTGGGCAGCGAGAAAGCCGAGGGCGATTTCGCCAGCTATCCGTCATGGCGTGATGGCTTTGACGCGATTGACCCGATGGTGTCCTGCACCGAAGAAGATGATGCGCTGCAGCTTTATACGTCCGGTACCACCGGGCATCCCAAGGGCGCGATCATGACCAGCGGCTCGATTTTTTCCTCACGCAGTTCGGGTGTTACCGAAGAGGATCTGATGGACTGGCAGAAGCCGATTCCGGGCGAGATTACACTGCTTGCCATGCCCTGCTTCCATATCAGCGGGACCGGTACCGGGCTGGGCGTGATGTTCACCGGCGGTAGCGCGATTGTACTGCCGGAATATGATCCGACCCAGGCGCTTGATCTGATCGCGCAATATAATATCTCGAAAATCTTCATGGTACCGGCGGCGATCCAGATATTGCTCAACCATCCACGAGCCAAGGATGTCGATTTCTCCAATCTCAAATATATTACCTATGGCGCGTCGCCGATCCCGCTCGAGTTGATGAAACAGGCGATGGATGTGCTCGGCTGCGGTTTTGTCCAGATGTACGGCATGACCGAGACATCGGGGACGATCACCACGCTTAATCCGGAAGACCATGACGTGAACGGCAACGAGAAGATGCGTTCGGTCGGCACGCCTCTCCCCGGTGTCGAGCTCAAGATCATCGATCCGGAGACTGGCGAGACTTTGCCGCCTTATACGATTGGCGAAATCGCGACGCGTTCTGCCAAGAATATGAAAGGTTACTGGAACCGTCCGGAAGCCACGGCCGAAACCATCGATGCCGATGGCTGGCTGCACACCGGCGACGCCGGCTCTCTCGACCAAGACGGCTATCTCTATATTCAGGACCGGCTGAAAGACATGATCATCTCGGGTGGTGAAAATGTCTATCCGGCAGAAGTCGAAAATGCGCTTTATGCCAATCCCAAGGTTGCCGACGTCGCGGTCATCGGGGTGCCCGATGAAAAATGGGGCGAGGCGGTAAAGGCCTGTGTCGTGCTCAAGCCCGGGCAGGAACTGACCGAAGCCGAACTGATTGCCGATGCCCGCGAGCGGATTGCCGGTTTCAAATGTCCGAAATCGATCGATTTTATCGACGCTTTGCCGCGCAATCCGTCAGGCAAGATCTTGCGCAAGGACCTTCGCGCGCCTTATTGGGAGGGCAAGGACCGGGCGGTCAACTGATCGATAGCATTATATAGCCGATATTTTACCGTTCGCCCTGAGCCTGTCGAAGGGCACTTCTCGTCGAGAGGTGCCTCGACAGGCTCAGCACGTACGGTGTCCGACAAAGGGAGTGAAGCCATGACTAATCTCGTACTGCGTGAAGATCAGGATGGCTGGACGCTGTTGACGCTGAATCGCCCGGACAAGCTCAATGCTTTGACGGTTGCGATGTTCAAGGAGCTGCGCGACCATGTCGAGGACCTGCGCAAAGATGATGGCATCGGTTGCGTAGTGCTGCGCGGGGCGGGGAAATGTTTTTCCGCCGGCCATGACCTGGGCGACATCGCGGAAGGCGAAGCGGTGCCTTCGCGCGGCTGGCATTCCGAGACTTTGCGGATGCTGGAAAAACTGCCCAAGCCGGTGATCGCGGCGGTGCATGGCCATTGCTATACCGGCGCGCTGGAAGTTGCTTTGGCTGCCGATTTCATATTGGCAGCGGATAGCGCGCGTTTCGGTGACACCCATGCGAAATGGGCTCTCACCCCGATCTGGGGGATGAGCCAGCGACTGCCGCGACGGGTCGGGATCGCTACCGCCAAACGGCTGATGTTTACCGCCGACATGATCAACGCCGAGGAAGCGGTACGTATCGGTCTGGTCGAATATGCTGTGCCGCTCGCGCAATTTGACGCCGAGATTGTGGCGCTTGCGAAAAAGATCGTCACCAATTCCGGTTTCTCTCACGCCGCTAACAAGCGCCTGCTTGAGGCGACCGATGGCGGTCCGCTCGACGCAGGCTTGCAATGGGAAGTGATGGAGAGCGAAGGCCATGGTCCCGATATGCATCAGAGGATCGGAGCTTTTACCGGCAAAGGGAAGTGATGGAGAGATGAACCGCTTGTTTTCGGGCGCTATATTATTCTGAAAGCGGACACCAACTCTGGCACTCAGTCGAAATTCGTCTAGAATTGGCAGCGCAACTCGCAAGTCGTGATTTGCGAACCTAGCCAGTGAGACCAGAATGAACAGCACCCCCTTTTATCCGATTGGAATTCCGGGCCAGCCTTGGGGCGAAGAGGAGCGGAAGCAATGGCGGGCCAGCCAATCCGTTCAGCGCCGCTACGCCGAGGACGTGGTGCCGCGGATCGAGGCTCTGGCTGGCCAATTTGAAATTCTCCCTTATGGTCAACTGGATTATGCTGGTGAAACTTATCCACTCTTCGCTCTTCGCAACGGTCCTCACGATCCGGATATGCCCTCCGCGCTGGTAACGGGCGGAGTTCACGGATATGAAACGAGTGGAATCATGGGCGCTCTTGAATTCCTTGAGACCCGCGCAGCCAGCTATGCTGGCAAAGTCAATCTGCTGGTGGCGCCTTGCATCAGCCCCTGGGCTTACGAACGCGTCAATCGCTGGAATTACGACGCATTGGATCCCAATCGCAACTTTAAAGCAGATAGCGAAGCGGTTGAGTGCGCCGCGCTGATGGCGTTGGTTGCGGCACAGAAGGGACCGTTTCTTTTGCATATCGACCTGCACGAAACCACCGACAGCGACGAGACCGAGTTTCGTCCTGCCTTGGCCGCGCGAGATGGCAGCAGCTATGAGCCCGATGCCGTGCCTGACGGTTTCTATCTGGTTGACGATAGCGAGGGCGCGCAACCTGCCTTCCAACAGTCCATAATCTCCGCGGTTGAAGCTGTGACGCACATCGCTCCGCCGGATGAAAATAATATGATTATAGGCTCACCCGTAGTCGCTCACGGCGTGATCGAATATCCGCAAGCCCAATATGCGATGTGCGGGGCGATTACCGATGCCCGGTTCAGGACAACTACCGAAGTTTATCCGGACAGCGAGCGCGCAACGCCTGAAGAGTGCAACAAAGCGCAAGTCGCGGCCGTTTGTGCGGCGCTGGATTTTGCGCTCGCGCATGCATGATCCGAACGGGATGCCTGGTTCAGCAGGCCTCTTAATTTGCTTGCCGGCGCAATCTGTTCTCTATGCCGGCGCACCGGGCGTGACGATCGGATTGTCTGATTCTGTCGTCATGAGCGCGCCAATAGAGGCGATGACAATACAGCCGATGGCAAACCATTGCAGGCCGCTAAGTTGCTCGTGGAGGATGACCATGCCGGCAATCGCACCTATCGCCGGTTCAGCAGACAGCATGACACCAAATGTCCGCTCGGGGATGTGGCGCAGGGCAATCATCTCCAGGGAATAAGGCAGGGCACTGGATAGCAGGGCAACGCCCAGGCCCAGAAACAGGACGGAGGGTAACAGCAAGGCCGTTCCGGCGCTGTTGATGCCGAAGGGCAGGATGACGATAGCGGCGGTGCTCATTCCCAGCGCCACCGACTGCCCCGCGTGCATGTGCGACAGGCTTTTCCCGAAAATGATATAAAGCGCCCAGAACAGCCCCGCTGCGGCTGCGAAAGCCACACCTACGGGATCCAGCGCGTGTATGCCGCCGCGGAGAGGGAGTAGAAGCCCCAGACCCGCCACGGCAAAGCCAACCCAGAGAAAATGGATCCAGCGCCGGGCATGAATCAAGGCGAGAACCAAGGGGCCGGCAAATTCGATCGCGATGGCCGGTCCCAGCGGAATGGTCCGCAGGGAAAGGTAGAATGTAAGGTTCATAAGCCCCAGCACGAGCCCGTATAAGAGCACCCGCCCGGCATCGGCCCGGCTCAGTTTGAAGCGCCAGGGTCGCCAGACGCAGAGCAATATCAGGGCCGACAGGCTGACCCGCAGCGCGGCGGTTCCCTCCGCGCCAATCACCGGAAACATCTGTTTCGCAAAGGAGGTCCCGACCGCCAATGACACCATCCCGCCAAATAGAGCGAGATAGGGCATGGCTGTCCAGAGCGGTGATGACGGGGCGAGTTTTGATTGGGGTGTCGACATGACGCGGGATATAATGCGCTTTGGGGCGCTTGCATCATAAAATCATCGGAATATCGTTGGAAATCATGACAATGATAATTTGTAGCTTGGCGGCCATGCCGGCACTGATGCCCACAATGGTTATCGGGACGTGCCCAAAGGGCAGGTCAAGCTTTCCCCTCCAGCAGGAGGGGAAAGCTTTTCAGTTTAGAATTGTACGCGTTTGGTAAAGCCGCCGTCGATGACCAGATGCGCGCCGGTGGTATAGCTGGACGCCGGGCTGGCGAGAAAGACGACGCCGCGGGCGACATCATCGGCAGTGCCGAAATCACCCAGTGCGAAGCCGGCTTTCGTGCCTTCGTAAAATTCCGGCATGCCCTTTTCAATCTGCGACCAGTTGCCGCCTGGGAATTTGATCGGTCCAGGTGACACCATGTTGACGCGAATGCCCTTGGGGCCGAGCGACTGGCTGAGCTGGCTGCCGAAGGTGATCAGTGCGGCTTTCATCGCGTTAAATGCCTGTGGCGCAACGAAGGTTTCGAACGCTGCGGTGGAGGACATGAAGATGACGCTGCCGTCATCGGATTTTTCCAGATAGGGTTCGAGAACTTCCATCGCCTTGACCGCGCCGAGGATGTCGGTGTTGAAGGTGACTTCCCAGTCGCCGGTTGCGCCGGCACCGGACGAGCTGACATTGTGGATGAAAATGTCGCAGCCACCTAGGTCACCAGCGGCTTTTTCCAGCCATTTTGCATAGCCGTCGAGATCGGTCATATCGAGTGCATCGGCAATCACCTTGCCGCCATGCGCTTCAAGTTCTTTCTTCGCGGTCGCGACCTGCTCGGCATTGCGCGAGAAAAAGGCGACATCGGCACCTTCCGCTGCAAAATGTTCAAGCGCCGCGCGCCCGAGTCCACGGCTTCCGCCGGTTAGAATGACTTTTTTGCCTTTGAGTCCTAAATCCATTTGTCTCTCCTATATGTTTCGTGAAATCGGGGTTAGAATTTTGCTATGGCGGTTTCGCAGCTCCAGCCGATGCCGCGGCGCAGCAGGTCATAGATGATCGGCTGCTGCCAGCCGGAGCGATCCACTTCAGGCCACCAATCCATCACCGGATCCATGTCATAATGGCCGCGGCAATGGCCCATGGTCAGATAAAGCACGGCGCCTTCGCCCATCCGCCGTATATAGAAGACAGGATGGCGGCTCTTTTCGATGTCGCTGTGGACAAAGCCACTGATATCATCCGTGCCATTATATTCGGTGTCGAGCAGCACATCGAGTTCGGCGCGGGTCTCGACCAGATATTGTTCGTCGACAGTTTCAAAACTCGGGATACCCTTGACCAGCGGATGATCCGGCTGGGCATTGTCGACCGTGAACGGAATGATCGGCGGGTGTGACAGGAAGCGGGTGCCGAGCGTGTCGGCAAAGACCGGCATTTCATCCGGCGCATCAACCAGACCATTTTCCAGAAAACGCAGTACCGAGTTTGTGCCGTGCAAAGCAAAATAGCGCCCGCCACCCGTGACGAAGTCCTGAATATTCTTCTGCGCCGCTTCGCTGGGCTTCAGGTCGCAGGTATAGCTGACGAGAAAATCCGCATTCTTGATCGCTTCGAGATTTTCATAATCTTCGAACACGCGGACGCGGATCCGGTCATCCTCGGCGAGCAGTTTCATCACTTCCAGCCGGGCATAATCGATATCATGATATTTGCCGGCGGCGACCAGCACGCACTGGATCGGTTTCTGGTCGGGGCGGCGTTCTGGCGCTTCGCTCATCTATTCTTTTCCTATCACGGGGTTTGTCTTGCCATCCCAGTCGAGATGCATCTGGCGCATTGCGGCAAAGCCATCGAGGCCCGCCTGCGGAATTTGCAGATATTCGATGATCGTGCCGGGACCACCACCATAATCAGCATAAAAAGCGCCACCAACACCGCCGGGCAAGCTGACTTCCTGAATTACTTCGCCGCCAGCCTCTTCGGTCAGCGCGCGGGCATGATCCAGATCATCGACGATCAGGCAGAGATGCTGGACACCCTGGAGTCCCTTTTCGCGCCAGTCCTTGAACATCGATGGTGCATCATTATTCGGACGGATCAGTTCGACCTGAACGTCCCCCCAATAGCCAATAGCCATCGAAAACTGGATATCGGACGGCTCGCCGCGATATTTGACATTTTCCACCTCGACTTTCTCGGTGTGGAAAAACGGGCCTGCGCCCATTTTCTGCGTCCAGTAATCGAGCGCCGCGTCATAATCGTCCGGCACATAACTGATCTGCATGATCGTACCGAGCTTGGCGAGAGAGGCTGGCTTTCCGCTCATTCGCTGTCCTGCCAGACTTTCGAGGACGGGCGCTGGCCGATGCGATCGACAAATTTCGCAAGATTGTCGGTGCCCTCCGGCAGCGACCAGCCGATTGTATAGCCGAACTGGATGAAGCAATAGGCGATCAGGTCGGCCATGGTGAACTTGTCCTGACAGATATAGTCTTTGCCCTCGAGCTGCCCGTCGAGCCATTTCCATTTGTTATCCGACATACGCGAGAGATCTGCTGCGCCTTCGGCACCAACCACATCCATTCTCGGTTCGAACATCGGCCGGCCGGCTCCGCCGCGGAAGCCGAGAGTCATCGGTACGGCAATCTCCAGATCGATCCGGCGGGTCCACATCCGGACTTCGGCGCGTTCCTGAGCGGTTGACCCGATCAGCACGGGCTCGGGATGGGTTTCTTCGAGATATTCGGCTATCGCCATGATCTCGCTGAGCATGAAGCCATTGTCTAGTTCGAGCACCGGTGTCGTGCCGAGAATATTCTTGTCCGCGAATTCTGCCTGACGGTTTTCCGCCGTGAGAATGTCGATATGAACGCGTTCGACATCGAGACCCTTCTCGAGAATGAACATGCGGGCAAAACGTGGATTGGGGCCTAGGCTGGAATAAAGCTTCACGTGAAATTTCTCCTTCGGGGCGGATTCGCTTCCGTCTCTATATGATGCAAAGATACACAGGTAATCGCCGGGGGCTAACCTCTCAAAAACAACAGGCGATGCTGCCAGATTCACTAGTGGCCGAGTGGCTTGTTTAGGCTATTTTGATCGAAACAAAGACGTTTAGTTTTCAGGAGAAGATGATGGTTGAGACTTTAACCGGACATAATCGGTCAAACGGGATTTCCTATACGGAATTGCTGGAAGGCGACAAAGTCGCGCCGCCCGCTGTTTTTCTTGAAGAATCTCCGATGGAGCCTGGCGTCACTACCGTCGAGGTCAGCCGCTACTGGACCAAGGAAGAGCATGATCGCGAAGTCGAGAGACTCTGGAAACGCGTCTGGCAAATGGCCTGTCACAAGGATGATATAAAGAATGTCGGCGATACTTTCGTTTACGATATTGCCGAACTTTCCTTTCTGGTGGTCCGGGTCTCGGAAGACGAGATCAAGGCATATCCCAACAGCTGCATGCATCGCGGCCGGGCGATTTGCGACAATCACAAGAAGGGTCAAAAGGCGCTGCGCTGTCCGTTCCATGGCTGGTCGTGGGAGCTGAACGGCAAGTTGAAAGAAGTGCCATGCCAGTGGGATTTCCCTTCGGTGAGCGAAGAAACCCACAGCTTGAAGGAAATAAGCGTCGGTGAGTGGGGCGGGTTCGTGTTTATCAATCCGGATCCCGATTGCGAACCGCTCGAAGATTTCCTTGGTGACATTGATCGCCATTTCCAGATTCCGTTCGAACGGCGTTTCAAAGCGGCGCATATGATCAAGCGGCTGCCGTGCAACTGGAAAATTGCCCAGGAAGCGTTCATGGAATCCTACCATGTGGTCGGCACCCATCCGGAATTGATGCCGGCCTTTGCTGACGCAAACAGCAAATATGATGTCTGGCACAATATATCCCGGGCGATGTCTGCCCATGGTCAGCCCAGCCCGCATACCGATCTGGTCAATCCCGATCCGACAGCCTTTCCGGATCAGAAAGCTTTCCAGAGTTTCGTCCACCCGATCAGCAAGCACAAGTTCGAGCGGCTGGAAGAGAATCGGGTCAAAGTCTCTTTGCCGAACGGCAAGAGCGGCATTTTCGATATGGAGGCCAATTATATCGAAGGTGATGTGACATCTGCAGATCCGCATATGTGCAACTGGATCGGTGGCAAGATTGCACCGGATGATGAAAATATGCCGATGGTCCACACCGATGTTTCCGCTCATGCCATGCGTGACGAGGCGGCGCAGGCACGGCGCGAGGAAATGCGTCCGGCATGGGGCGATATGGTTGACGATATCAGCGATGCCGATCTCGTCGATGCGATTTTCTACAGCGTTTTCCCGAACATCAGTCCGTGGGCGGACTTCAATCCGATCTTCTACCGGTTCCGCCCCGATGGCGACAATCCGGAGCAATCGCTGCATGAAGTCATGTTCATGGTCCCGTTGCCCGAAGGCGCAGAGCGTCCGGAACCAGCGAAATGTACATTCCTCGATTTGCACGATGACTATACCGAGGCGAAGGAATTTGGCAGCTATCTGAACAAGATTTTCAATCAGGATTATCTCAATCACAAGGCGATGCAAAAAGGCGTGAAAAGCCAGCCGGACGGGGTCTCCCTGTTCGCGCAATATCAGGAATCGAAACTCCGACATTTTCACGAGACGCTGAACCTGTGGCTGGATTCCGAAGAGCCACCGAAAAGCCCGAAGAAGGCGGTCGCCTGACTTTGGATAATTTATCTGCTGATAATATCCCGGCCGGTTTTGAACGAGCGAAATTTTCGAGCCCGTTTCTCGACATGGCCGGGCCCTATTATGTGCGATCCGATGAAGATTGCATCGTCGTGGGGACGCGCATCCACAAGGGGCAGATCAACCATATCAACGTCGCGCACGGCGGCATTCTCGGGACGCTTGCTGACGTAGCGCTCAGCCTGCAGGTTCACGAAGCCGAACGGCCTCGCTTGCCGGTGGCAACGATGAATCTGAACACCAATTTTCTCGCTGCTGCGAAGCTTGATGACTGGGTCGAAGCTTATACGAACATCGACCGGATCAGCAAACGCACCGCTTACTGCAGCGGGCAAATTGTCTGCGGCGATGCTGTGCTGATGACGATGACCGCGGTCTTCGCCATATTGCGGAAATAGACCCTAGTCGGTCGCGCCGAGATATCCCAGCTGACCGGCTTTGAATATGGTCTGTCCACGGTTGACGCTGTTGAGCTTTTGCCCGGCCCGGTTGACGTGATAGCGGATCGTTGCATGGCTGAGCGACAGGATCATGCTGATCTCCTTGTCGGTCTTGCCGATCGCGGCCCAGTGCAGACATTCTGCTTCGCGCTTTGACAGGATGCAATTGGCCGGCATCCGGTGCTTTTCGCGCATCGCCAGAACATAGCCGGTCACAAAGCGGCCGGTGACAATCCCGAAAAAGTCGGAATAGAGCCGATAGGCCTCGGTGAGATCGGTTATGCCATGTTCAAGCGTCGAGAAGCTGACGGCCGCGATCTGGCCGAAGGGCAGATGTACGGGAATCAATATGTGGGATTTGGAGGTCTGGGATTGGGCGTAAAAATCCTTCAGATCGATCTTGTCGAGATATTCATTCGGCCAGTGACCGTGAAATCCTTCGGCATTGCACCAGACCGGTTCGCTCTCATAGCGGCACGCCCTCGGCAGGGGAGAGCTCAGCGCCAGGCGGGTGTCTTCCCACCAGCGTTCGCCTTCGGCGACCCAGCCAAACACGTCCTTGTTGATCAAATTCCCTTCGGCATCGACGAGATGAGCCTTGGATGAAATATCGGCCGACACCGCGATTCGAAACCCGTAGGATTGTGCGATTTTGTCAACGGCCTCTGCAGCGGGACGGATCTCCGCTGGATTGGTAATGGTGACACTATCTACATTCTCGCGGAATCGTTTTCGACCAATTTCGGGAATCTCGGCGATAAAATTCGCAGCCATCCAACTCTACTCCTTGCGACGCTTATTATTATTCGTTGTGTGTCGCGTTGTTTGGTTTTGTAGTCAACCAAACATTCCTAACGATAGTGATAGGGCTGTGGAGTCTCGTGGCCTTGGTTACTCAATCGTTCCGATTAATTCGCCAACTGGATATTCTTCCCCATCCGCCTGGATGATGATCTTCAGTTTTCCGCTGGCTGGCGATTCGACTTCCTGGGTCGATTTTTCGTTTTCCAGCGCGTAGATTTCCTGACCGGCGGTTACATCCGCGCCATCTTCGACCAACCATTCTGCGAGAATGCCCGATTCCATGCTGAAGCCCAATTTGGGAATGCGTATTTCTGTTGCCATTATAATTTTACCCTAAGATCTTGTGTACTTCACGTTCGACATCGTCCTGGTTGAACATCCAGGCCTTCTCGATCGCTGGTGAGAAAGGAACCGGCGCATAGCCAGATCCGACACGGCCGACAGGGGCCTTCAGTTCGGAGAAAAGTTCCTCGTGGATGCGCGAGGAAATCTCTGCGCCTACGCCGAAATTCCGGACCGCTTCGTGGACAACGACTGCAGCCTTGGTCTTGGCAACGCTTTTCAGCACCGTTTCTTCATCAAACGGGGCGATGGTGCGCAGGTCGACAATTTCGCAGGAGATACCGTCCTTGGCAAGATTGTCCGCAGCGCCATGGCATCTGCTGATGCTGCTGCCATAGCCGATCAGCGTAATATCCGTGCCTTCGCGAGGTACCGATGCCTTGCCGAGCGGTACCACGTGGTCCGGTGCAGGGGCAGGGCCCTTGACAAAATAGCCGGGCGTATTTTCGATGAAAATCACCGGATTGGGGTCCATGATCGAGGAGTAAAGCAGGCCATAAGCATCGGCCGGGTTGGATGCTGCAACGACCTTGAGCCCGGGTACGTGGGCAAGCCACGCTTCAAGCATGTCACTATGCTGACCGCCAAGACCGGTGCCTGCACCGGTCGTGGTGCGGATGGTCAGCGGAACGGTGGTCTGTCCGCCGGACATGAAGCGCAGCTTCGCTGCGTGATTGACAATCTGGTCCATCGCGACGGTGATGAAATTCATCAGCATGATTTCCGCAACCGGCTTGTAGCCGACCATCGCGGAGCCAACGGCTGCGCCGACGATCGCTTGTTCGGAAATCGGGGTCGAACGGACGCGGTCGGTACCGAATTTTTCGGACAGGCCGAGGGTCACCTTGAATACGCCGCCGCCTTGCTCGTCGGCGATGTCTTCGCCCAGCAGGATGACTTTGGGGTCGTCTTCCATCGCCTTGGCCATCGCCATGTTGCAGGCCTGGGCGAACATGATTTCTTTTGGTTTCTCGCTCATGCTGCAATCTCCACGTCGAGTACATCGATGCGATATTCATCGCCCGGAGGATAAGGGGCATCCAGCGCAAATTGTGATGCTTCTTCTATGATCGCGGCATTTTTTGCTTCAATCGCGGCAATATCCGCTTCGCTGATCTGCAGATCTAGCAACTGCTGGCGCAGGATTGGCATCGGATCGTCCTTCTTTGCCTGCTCCATTTCCTCTTTCGGAATATAATGGCTGGTATCGCCCAGCAAGTGACCGTGAAAGCGGAAGGTCATCGCCTCGATCAGCGTCGGGCCATGGCCGGCCCGCGCATATTCGACCGCTTCTTTCGCGGCTGCATACATGGCGCTGGCATCATTGCCGTTCACTTGCACCGACCGCATGCCAAGTCCTTCTCCACGCTGCTTGATGGAATCCGAACTGGTCGCGAAGGCCATTGGTGTATGTTCGGAATAGAGATTATTCTGGCAGAGGAAGATGACTGGCAGCTTCCAGATCTGGGCCATGTTGAGGCCCTCGTGGAATGCGCCGATATTGGTCGCACCATCACCGAAGCAGCAGACGGTGACCTTGCCGTCCTTGTCGAGCTGGCTGGCAAGCGCGAGGCCGTTGGCAATCGGGATGCCCGAGCCGACAATCCCGGTCGTGACCATCACTCCAGTTTCAGGATGGGTAATATGCATCGGCCCGCCCTTGCCCTTGCAGGTGCCTGCCATCTTGCCGGCAAATTCGGCCCATAGATCTTTGGAAGGAATGCCCTTGGCTAGTTGATCATGCAGTCCGCGATAAATCGTGACCAGATAATCTTCCTTGTTCACCGCTGCCATCATCGCCGAAGACACGACTTCCTGGCCGCGCACGGGGTAATAAACGATTTGCAACTGACCCGCTCCGATCATCTGCCGGAATTTGATATCCGATTGCATGATCAGGTCGGCGCGGGTGAAAATATCAACGAGGACGTCTTTGTCCGCCATGTCACTATTGGCCAATGGCTTTGCTCCTTTGTAATGCGGCCCTCTGGAGGGGACGCTTTCTTTGAAAACTTCATAGCGCGAGCGGGCTGGCCCGCCACTATTGTTATAGGGAGTGAGCCGCGATTAGGCTGCGTCCAATCAAACATTTTTGCTCCCGCGACAGTGGCGGAAAAGCGCGGATCAGGTGCGAGAAACCCGCAGGCAAGCTGGACGCAATCGATATTCCCGATCCGCCAGCTATCAAAGCTGGCAGTTCGGTTGACCCGAAAAAACCGTCTAACAGGTTTTCAAGTCTTCCAATGGAGAGAAAAAATGACCGACAACAGGCAGTGGCTGATCAATGGACGTCCCAGAGGACGCGGGCTCGTTGACGATGATTTTAAAAAAGTGGTCACCGAAGTGCCGTCATGCGCCGAAGGTCATGTACTGGTGAAGACCGAGATATTGGGATTCGATCCAGCGCAAAAAGGCTGGATGGAAAATATTGGCGGCTATGTCGCGCCCACAGAAATTGGTGAAGTGATGCGCGGATCGGGCGTCGGCACGGTCATCGAGTCGCGGCATTCCGGTTTTTCTGCTGGTGACAAGGTCATGGGCATGTTGCGCTGGCAGGATTATGCGCATGTCCCGGGCGGTGAATTGAACAAGGTTCCCGATGATGATTTGCTTGCCGCAAATCTGGGAGCGCTCGGCACCACCGGGATGACAGCTTATTTCGGATTGTTGAAGCATGGCCGACCGCAGCCGGGTGATACGGTTGTCGTGTCTGGCGCGGCTGGTGCAACCGGTTCGATGGTCGGACAGATCGCCAAAATCGCGGGGTGCCGGACGATTGGCATCGCTGGCGGCGCAGAAAAATGCAAATGGCTGATCGACGATGTCGGTTATGACGTGGCGATCGACTATAAGAATGACGATGTTCGGGCGAAATTGAAGGAATATTGCGCCCAGTCGATCAATGTCTTCTATGACAATGTCGGTGGCAAAATCCTCAATGATGCGCTGGCCCATATTGCCATGTATGCGCGCGTTGCAATCTGCGGTGGTATCTCACGCTACGAGCAGGGCGACATGCCGGCCGGTCCCGAAAATTACTTCAACCTGATCTTCAAGCGGGCAAGCATGTCCGGCTTTATCGTATCCGATTATGCGAGCGAATTTCCCGAAGCGCAAAAGCGCATGCGGCAATGGATCAAGGAAGGCAGAATAACCTTCAAAGAAGATATCCAGGAAGGCTTTGACAATATTCCCGTAACATTGCGGCGTTTGTTCGCAGGCCAGAATTTCGGCAAGCAAATGCTCCGTCTGGACTGATGCAGACGATGATATCGCTAACTAAATGCGCAGTGCCCGCATCATGCAGGCTGACATATGACATGGTTGTCACGAGAGGTTAGGTCATGAGCGATCCGGAAAAATTCCGCATAGAAGTGCGGGCATGGCTGGCAGAAAACTGTCCCGAAGAAATGCGCGACGGGGATATCACCGCTGAAAACCAGTGCTGGGGTGGACGCCAGTGGGAGTTCCAGTCAGAAGCGCAGAAAATCTGGTTCGAGCGCGCGCTGGCCAAAGGCTATACCGTGCCGACCTGGCCCAAGGAATATGGCGGAGCAGGCCTTTCCGCTGATGAAGCCAAGATTCTTGAAGAAGAGCGCCAGGCAATCAATGCACGTAAACCGCTGAGCAACTTCGGTATTTCGATGCTCGGCCCCGCTTTGCTGGCTTATGGAACCCATGAGCAAAAAGAACAGCATCTGGCAGGAATTGCGCGCGGCGAAATTCGCTGGTGTCAGGGCTATTCCGAGCCGGGTGCCGGGTCGGATTTGGCTTCGCTCAAAACAAAATGCGAGGACAAAGGTGATCATTGGCTGATCAACGGCCAGAAAGTCTGGACATCCAATGCCGATATTTCCGACTGGATCTTCTGTCTGGTACGGACCGATTTCGATGCTCCGAAGCATAAAGGCATAACCTTCATCCTGATGGATATGGCGAGCGAGGGCATCAGTGTGAAGCCGATCGTGCTCATTTCCGGCCATTCACCATTTTGCGAGACATTTTTCGACAATGTCAAAGTGCCGAAAAGCTATGGTGACAACAACGCGTCCGTCGTCGGCGAAGTCAATCGCGGCTGGGATGTGGCGAAGAACCTGCTGGTGCACGAGCGCGGTATGCTTGGCACCATGTCGCCGCTACGCGGAACGAGCGGACCGGAAAGCCTTGGCAAATTTGCTGCCGAGAAAATCGGTCTGGATGCCGCCGGACGTCTCGACGATCCTGCTCTGCGTCAAAGCATAGCGCAGGCAGAGCTCGACAATTGGGCCTATAATCTGACCGTTGAGCGGATGACCGACGAAGCCAATGCGGGCAACGGTCTGGGTGCGAAATCGTCGATGCTGAAATATGTCGCTTCCGAGCTGACCAAGCGTGGCACCGAGTTGCGTATGGATATCGAAGGCACGACTGCGGCAACCATCGG
Source organism: uncultured Sphingorhabdus sp. (assembly GCA_963974765.1). GTDB lineage: Bacteria > Pseudomonadota > Alphaproteobacteria > Sphingomonadales > Sphingomonadaceae > Parasphingorhabdus. The sequence continues at coordinate 150,821 of CAXBEI010000001.1, read as the reverse complement.
TGAAGATGGTATTGAATATGGCAGCCTCGCCAATAACTGGCTCTACAACCGGGCCTATTCGATCCTCGGTGGCACCACGGAAGTCCAGTTTAACATCATTTCCAAGCGCGTCTTGGGATTGCCGAGCGAATAGGGCGAAATACACATGCTGCTGATACTCAACGAAGAACAGGAAATGCTGCAGGATGCCGCGCGCGGTTTTCTGACGGAGAAAGCTCCCGTTTCCGCATTCCGGAAAGTTCGCGACGACAAGCCCGCGGACGGGTTCTGCCGTGAGCTCTGGTCGGAAATGGCGCAAATGGGCTGGGCCGGAATCATCGTCGATGAAGAACATGGCGGTAGCGGATTTGGCTATGTCGGTGCCGGCGTGCTGGCGGAACAAATGGGGCGTAACCTGACCGCCTCGCCCTTTTTCTCCACTTCCGTTCTGGGCGCTACTGCGATCCAGCAATATGGATCGGCGAAGCAGAAAGAGGAAAATCTCGCGGCGATCAGCAGCGGCGAGAAGTTATTTGCTCTGGCTGTCGATGAGGGACCGCGGCACAATCCCAGCCGGATCGCATTCTCAGCCGAACCGTCTGGTAACGGTTTCACCCTTTCCGGTGCAAAAACCTTTGTTGCCGACGGCCATGTCGCTGACAAATTGATCATCGCTGCCCGCACATCGGGAGCGCAAGGCGATACGCACGGCATCACTTTGTTCCTGATCGACGCAGATGCGCCCGAAATAACGCGCGAGCAAACACCGATTGTGGACAGCCGCAACGCTGCCAATATTTCGGTCGACGGCCTCGAAGTTACCGGCGATGACATATTGGGCGAACTGGATGGCGGCTTTGGCGCGCTGGAGGGCATATTGTCTGCCGGCCGCGCCGTACTCAGCGCCGAGATGTCCGGTTCCGCGCAGCAGGTGTTCGGGGTCACCACGGACTATCTCAAGGAACGCGAGCAGTTCGGACAGAAAATCGGTTCGTTTCAGGGATTGCAGCACCGGGCTGCCCATTTGGCGACCGAAATCGAGATGATGAAGTCGGCGGTGCTGAAATCGCTGAAGGATCTCGATCAGGATTTCGATAATGCCGGCATGACCTGTTCTCTGGCCAAGGCCAAGACCGGCCAGGTCGCGCAGCTTGCGACCAAGGAAGCGATCCAGATGCACGGCGGCATCGGCGTTACCGACGAATATGATGTCGGCCTTTACTTCAAGCGCGTGCATGTCGCCCAGCAGATGTTTGGCGACGCCGGTTTTCACAGTGATCGCTGGGCCAAAAATTCCGGCTTTTGATCAGTCGCGGAGCGATTTAGGCGGTTCTGACGGTCACATTAGCAGGGCCAAAATGGGCCGTCATCTTGCGCACTTTGCCGGCTGGATCAAATTCGAAAATGTCGATGACGTCTACGATCAGAACCTGATCTCCAGGCCGTTTGATTTCGGCGCGGAACGGGAAAGCGGCCGCTTTTTCCGAAATACGCACAGGACCGGTCAACTCGACCTTGGCGCCGCCGGAAAATGCGTTGATATAAAATTCCAGAATATCGTCGCCACGCTTCGGTTCTGTGCCGACCGGGTCTTCGACTTCCGCATCATCGGCATAAATCGTCATTACCGCTGGCATGTCGCCTGCATTTATCGCGGCCAAATATTGGTCCACGATTTGCGTCATATGTTCCGGCGTCAGCATCAAGCATCCTTTCGTTTAAGATTATGCCGGAACTAGAGTGTCGGGGCCAGATAAGCCTCTGCTGAATTTGATAGGGAGAAGAATATGTCGGGACAATTGGAGGGCAAAGTCGCCATCGTCACCGGGGGAGCGTCCGGTATCGGCGCTGCGACTGTCGAGCGTTTTGTCCAGGAAGGCGCCAAAGTCCTGTCGACCGATGTCCAAGAAAGTCTTGGTCAATCCGTTGCTGACGAGGTCGGAGCAATGTTCATGGCTCAGGATGTGTCCGACCCTGAAGCATGGGATCGGGTGATGGCCAAGATTCAAAGCGAATATGGTCGGCTGGATATATTGGTCAACAATGCCGGTGTCGTGATTGGCAAGAATATCGAGGATGTCGATCTGGAAAGCTGGCACCATTTGCTCGACATCAATCTGACCGGCGTGATGCTGGGATGCCAGAAGGCGATAGCCGCGATGAAGAGAAATTCTGGCGGTTCGAGCGGATCGATCATTAACATAGCGTCCACCAGCGCCTTCGCGGCGCTCCCTGGAGACGTGAGCTATACGGCGTCCAAAAGCGCGGTGCGGATGCTGTCCAAATCGGTCGCCGTCCACTGCGCGCAGAGCGGATTGAATATCCGGTGCAACAATCTCGTCCCCGGTGCGACCCACACGGCGATCATCGACACGGCAGCGAAAAGCGTTCCCGGCATGGTAGAGATGGCTGCTGCCATGTCGCCGATGAACCGAATTGGACAGGGCAGTGACCTGGCTGGCGCTGCTGTCTATCTGGCTGGTGATGACAGCAGTTTCGTCACCGGAAGCGATCTGTTGGTCGATGGCGGTATGCTGGCGGTCCATCCGGGTTATTGACGTCCCGCGTCCCTAGCCGTTTTGGCAGTTATTTGCCGCCTGCTTTCCCCCTTATAGGATTCGCATAAAAGGAGAGAACTTCGTGAGTGCACAACCGATTGCCGACAATCTGTTTACCGATGACCTGAGCGCACTGTTGGGTGCGCGCAACAGGGAAACCGGCCAGATATTCTTTCCGCTGCCATTGACTCCCGATGACAATATCGAACCGGTGGCGCTTGGCACGCGCGGAACGGTCTGGACATATACGGTCCAGCGTTTTCCGCCCAAGCCACCCTATATCGGGCCCACCGACCCGGAAAAATTCAAACCCTATGTGGTCGCTTATGTCAGTCTGCCTGGCCAGACGATGGTTGAATCGCGATTGACCGGCATCGACCCGGATGATGTCGAAATCGGCATGAATGTCGAATTCACGGTCATCCCGCTGGATCCCGATGCACCGCCAGAAGAGCAAAAGCTCATTCACGCCTTCAAACCTGTCCAGGGAGAATAATCATGTCAGACGTTTGTATCGTAGGAGCAGGCATTCACCCATTCGGCCGGACAGAAGGGCGCGATGGCATGGACCAGGGTATTTTTGCAGTCCGGCAGGCGCTGGCCGACAGCGGTATCGAATGGAAAGATGTCCAGTTCGCCTTTGGCGGCTCGGCGGCATCGGGCAGTGCCGACAATATGGTGTCGCAACTGGGACTTACCGGTATCCAGTTCATCAATGTCTCGAACGGTTGTGCAACCGGCGGATCGGCGCTCAATGCCGCTGTCAGCGCGATCAAGTCGGGCGAATATGAAATGGGCATGGCGGTCGGCTTCGACAAACATCCGCGCGGTGCTTTCAATGCCGATCCGTCGGCTTACGGTCTGCCCAACTGGTATGGCGAAGCCGGCTATATGCTGACCGTCCAGTTTTTTGGCGCGAAGATCATGCGCTATCTGCACGAACATAATATCAGCCGCGAAACTTTGGGGCGGGTCGCTGAAAAGGCATTTCGTAACGGGGTGAAAACCGACCATGCCTGGCGGCGGAGCGAGGTGGATCTGGAAACGATCATGAACGCGCCGATGATCTGCGATCCGCTCACGAAATATATGTTCTGTTCGCCAGCCGAAGGAGCTGTAGCGCTCATTCTCGCGAGCGAGAAAAAGGCGAGGGAATTGGGTGTTCCGATCATCCGCCTCAAGTCTTCGGTTATGCGTACGCGGCCAGCCGGATCTTTCGAAGTATTTGCTGCTTCGATCGATAACGAGCGAGGCGGAACAGCAACCGGATTAGCTTCCAAGGCCGCCTTCGAGCAGGCGGGTATGGGACCGGAAGATATTGATATCGCGCAATTGCAGGATACGGAATCCGGAGCGGAAATCATGCATATGGCGGAAAACGGTTTCTGCAAGCCCGGCGAACAGGAGCAATGGCTGCTGGAAGGGCGGAGCGATATCACCGGTGAATTGCCGATCAATACCGACGGTGGTTGCTTGGCCTGTGGTGAGCCGATCGGCGCGTCGGGTCTGCGCCAGGTCTATGAGAATGTTGTCCAACTGCGCGGTACGGCGGGTGCGCGACAGGTACAGGGCGATCCGAAAACAGCCTATACACAAGTATATGGCGCTCCAGGCGTTTCTGCCGTAACGATTCTCCAAAGATAAGGAGATTCTATGAACAAAAATATCAGCGCAGAGGCGCAGGACATGGCTGAACGGGTTGAAACATTCGTTCGCGACAAGATTTTTGCCTATGAAAAAGACGAGCGGTGCGAAGACCATGGCCCGACCGACGGTCTGGTTCAGGAAATGCGCGCATTGGCCAAGGAAGCCGGTGTCCTGACGCCGCATATCCGTGAAGATGGCAGCCACCTGACCCATCTGGAAACGGCGCTGGTTTTGCGCAAATCCGGATTGTCGCCACTGGGGCCGCTGGCAGTGAACACGTTCGCGCCGGACGAGGGCAATATGTATCTGCTCGGCCAATGCGCCTCACCCGAACAGAAAGAGCGGTTCCTCGAGCCATTGGTGTCGGGGAGGGAGCGCTCTGCTTTCTTCATGACCGAACCGGCTGAGGACAATGGTGCGGGTTCCGACCCGACGATGATGCTGACAACCGCAGAACCGGACGGCAATCACTGGGTGATCAACGGTCGCAAGACGTTCATCACCGGCGCAAAAGGTGCGAAGGTCGGGATTATCATGGCGAAATCGGCCGAGGGCGCGACCATGTTCCTTGTCGATCTTCCCGATCCGGCAATTACGATCGAACGGGTGCTGGATACGATCGACAGCTCGATGCCGGGTAGCCATTCGGTTGTCCAAATCAACAATCTTCGCGTTCCCGCCGACCAGATGCTCGGCGAAAGCGGTGAAGGCTTTAAATATGCGCAGGTGCGACTTTCGCCCGCCCGCCTGACCCATTGCATGCGCTGGCTGGGCAGCTGTGACCGGGCGCAGGAAATTGCTGTCGATTATGCCTGCAAGCGTCACGCATTCGGCAAGCCGCTTATCGATCACGAAGGTGTCGGCTTCATGCTGGCGCAGAACCAGATTGATCTTCAGCAGTCGGAGCTGATGATTGACTGGTGTGCACAGGTGCTCGACACCGGCGCATTGGGAACCACTGAAAGCTCCATGGTCAAAGTCTCCGTGTCCGAGGCGCTTTTTCGGATCGCCGATAATTGCGTGCAGGTCATGGGTGGCACCGGGCTGAGCAGGGACACAGTTGTCGAACAGGTGTTCCGCGAAGTGCGCGCTTTCCGCGTCTATGATGGACCCACCGAAGTACACAAATGGTCTCTCGCCAAGAAAATCAAGAAATCCCATACAATCGCGAACGAAGGATAATCCATGACCAAAAACCGCAAATTTACGCTTGTCAGTCGCCCGGTGGGCGAGCCCAGGGAGAGCGATTTTGCGCTGGTCGAGGAAGATTTGCCGGAACTCGCCGACGGTTCGTGTCTGGTACGCAATCATTATATCTCTCTGGACCCCGCCCAGCGTGGCTGGATGAGCGATGCCGAAAGCTATATGCCGCCGATTGCCTTGGGCGCAGCGGTTACCGCCAGCACCGTCGGCCGGGTTGTCGAGTCCAGGAATCCCGAATTCCCGGTCGGGCAATGGGTGGTCGGTCTCGGAGCGATGGAAGAATATTCGGTTGTGGAAGCTGGCGGTTTTACATCGCCAGTGGACGCTTCGCTGGTGCCGTCGCCGACCAATTTTCTGTCGGTGCTTGGCGCAGTCGGGATGACGGCCTATTTCGGCATGATCGATGATGGCAAGCCCAAGGAAGGCGATACTTTGCTGGTTACCGGCGCGGCCGGTGCGGTTGGTTCGCTGGTCGGCCAGATCGGCAAGATAAAGGGCTGCCGTGTTGTCGGCATTGCCGGAGGCGCGGACAAATGCCGCCGCCTGACCGAAGATTATGGTTTTGATGCTGCGATTGATTATCGCGGCAAGAGCCAGGCCGAGCTGGAACAGGAAATCGCTGCGGCGGCTCCCGATGGCGTCGACATCATCTGGGAAAATGTCGGGGGTGAAATTCTCGACGCCGGAATTAGCGCGATCAATGAATATGGCCGCGTCGTGCTTTGCGGCCTGATCAGCGAATATAACAGCCCGGAACCGGTTGGTATCCGCAATCTCTGGTATCTGATTTCGCGGCAGGCGACGATCAAGGGCTTCCTCGTTCGCGATTATCCACCACGCTTTGCCGAAGGTATCGCGGACATGGGCAAATGGCTCGCCGAGGGCAAGATCAGGCATGACGAGGATATCGATAAGGGAATCGAAAACAGCTATGCTGCCTTCATGAAGCTGTTCTCCGGTGCCAACCAAGGCAAGATGATTCTCGACGTTTCGCCGGAAGAATAGAAGGGATTTTCGCCATGTCGGATAGCAAGCGACAGGTGCTCGACTTCATCGACGCCTGGAACCGGCTCGATTATGACGCGATCTACGCGGCGATGGCGGACGATATTTTCTATCATAATATCCCGATGGAGCCGTGCGTCGGGATCGATGCTGTCCGGGCCTTTTTCGACGGATCAGGGATGGGCTCTGATGGTGCGGAATGGATCGTCCACCATATCGTTGCCGAGGGTGAAACGGTGCTAACCGAGCGTACCGACAAGTTCCGGGTCAACGGCCAGTGGATTGCGATTCGCGTGATGGGCACGTTCGAAATGCGTAACGGCAAGATCGCCAAATGGCGGGACTATTTCGATCTCGCGGAATTCCAGAACCAGATGGCGACCGCAATGGGGGCGGCCGCCTCCTGAGATCAGGCTGGTTTGTAGAGCACGCCATTGTCGACGGGATATTCGCCAGCGGTCATGAAACGCGATTCATCGCTGGCCAGATAGACGCATAGAGCCGCAACATCATTGGGGTGACCCAGTTCGCCGATCTCTATCATTCCGGTTGCCGGGGTTGCTCCGCCACCCGCACCGACCGCTTCCTGCCGTACCATCGGCGTATCTATGCCGGCCGGATGGAGGCTGTTGCAACGGATCGGATAATTCTGTTCCTTGCAATGCAGGGCCACCGATTTTGTCATCGACCGGACGCCGCCTTTGGCTGCACTATAGGCGATGAATGGGGAATAGCCCTGCAAGGCCGCCATCGAGCTGAGATTGATGATCGAACTCGGCTGGTCGTTGGATTTCATTGCTCTTACCGCGGTCCGGCAGCCCAGAAATACACCGTCGAGCATGATAGAAGTTTGTTTGCGGAACAGTTCGAGCGAGCAATCCTCGATCGTGCCGGGAATGACGAGACCGGCATTGTTGACCAGAATATGCGGCGCGCCGAATGCGTCAGCCGTTGCCGCGAATATCTCATCCCAGCGTTGCTCATCGACAACATCTTGTTGAAGCGCAATTGCATTGGCGCCAATTGCTTCGGCAACCTTTGTGACGGCTTCCATATCAATGTCGGTCAGCACGACTCGAGCGCCTTCTGCAGCAAATGTTTCGCTGATCGCTTTTCCGAGACCCGAACCGGCTCCTGTTACGATGGCAATTTTTCCATTGAGGCGATCCATTTTGCTTCTCTCCGAATTCTGAACTGTTACCCCTCTATAGGCGTCGAGAAATCGGTCGGTGCAATCCTTATAATCGTTAGCACTATCGCTAGTGCCATTGCCGATTAATGGCGGAAAACGAGCAAATGTTGCGCAAAAATCACAGTTCTCCGCATTTGCTATCAAATTGGCTAGCAGAGCGATCCGGAACTCACGCTTAAGACCGCGCCAATGGAAGGCGAGCATAACCGCTACCGATCTTCGAGCCGGCGTCAGCCGAAAAACATCGACCACAGGGAGAGAAGAATGACCAGAGATCCGTCACATAAAAATTCAGTCTTGGAAAGCAAGACAGCCAAATCACTATTATTGGGGTCCGTCGCAACCTTGGCATTCGCCGGGATTGCTACGCCAGCATTAGCGCAGGACGCTGATGCGTGGGACGACAGCAACGTGATCACCGTTATAGCCCGTAAGCAAACTGAATCCTTGCAAGAAGTACCGGTGACTGTGACCGCCATTGGCGCCGATACGCTCGAAAAATTCCAGGTCAATGAAATCGCCGACGTGGTAAGCCGCGTTCCCGCTCTCAACGTGCAGGTCGGTGGTTCCGGTTCCGGTGGTCAGATCAGTTTGAGAGGGGTTGGTTCTTCCAATATCTCGGCTTCATTTGACTCTGCCGTGGCATTTGATTTTGACGGCGTTCAGGTCAGCACCATGCGGATCGTTCAGGCCGGTTTTTTTGATGTCGAGCAAATCGACATTTTGAAAGGACCACAATCGCTGTTCTTCGGTAAAAGCGCGTCTGCCGGTGTTTTCGCCATCCGCTCCGCCAACCCGACCCGGGATTGGGAAGTGGCTGGCAAGGCTTCCTACGAATTTGAAGAAAATGGCTACACCATCGGTGGCCATATCTCCGGACCGCTCACCGACACACTCGGTATCCGCTTGGCGGGGCAGTATCAGGACATTGAAGACTATGTGAAAGTTCAACCCGGTACGCCGGCGTTCAATCCTGACGGTAGTTTCAGAGACAGTCGGGGTCTTAGCAACTTTGTCGGTCGCGCAACGCTGCAATGGGATCCGGTTGATAATTTCAACGCAAATCTGAAATTGAATTACGTCAGAAACAGAAGCGATGGTGCCGATTCCCATACCGACATAAGCTGTGGTGCCAATGGCGTCGCCGATCCAGTTTACCTGCTGTCCGGTTCGCTCGTTATTCCTTCCAACGCAAATTGTAATGCCACTGACGGTCTTTATGGCATGTCAGACGGCGCTGCCGCATTGGTCAGCAATGTTCCAACCGGCTCGGGTGGCGACAATACGAGTTTTGAAAATGGCATACCATTCGGCAAAACGGACATTTTCTTTGGCCGATTGAAGTGGGACCTTGATCTGAGCGAGACGCTGACATTGTCATCGGTCTCCGGTTATCTCAGCCTGGATGCAGTAGACACCGATTGTTATGCTTATACCGGTGAGCTTTCGCCTGGTGTTGCCGGTAACGCAGGTTGTAGTGACCCGGTCAACAAGACCGAGCAATATACCCAGGAATTGCGTATCACCAGCGACTTTGACGGTATGTTCAATTTCATGCTGGGCGCATTTTACGAAACCAGAGATATTGATTTCAATACATCACAACAGGGTGTGAACATCTCTTTCGTGGCGCCCGATCCGGTCACCGGCTTCACTTATGACTGGTATAAAAAACAGAATACCAAAACCGAAGCATTATCATTTTTCGCCAGTGCCACACTGGATTTGACAGACCAGTTGCAGCTGTCCGGCGGCTTGCGTTGGACCGACGAAAGCAAGATTTCGACGATCAGCGTTCCTTATGTTCATTCGTTCCTGTCCGCGACGCCTGCTTTTATCAGCAGCGGTTTCTTCTCGGGACCGATCAAATTCTCGGACTCGAACTTCTCGCCAGAAGCATCGATCAAATATCAGGCGACGCCGGATATCAACGTCTATGCGTCTTTCAAGACCGGATTTAAATCGGGCGGCATCGACAATAGCGCGCTGCCATCGAACAGCCTGCTTGGATTTAACGATCCGGACCCGGCTGTTCGTCAGAGCGTAGCGGATGCGTTGAAATTTGATTCCGAAACGGGATTGGGCGGCGAAATCGGTGTTAAGACACAGTTTGCGGACCGTACAATCACTTTGAACACTTCGGTTTTCTATTATGTATTTGATGATCTTCAGGTGCAGAATTTTGATGCCGCAGCGGTTCAGTTCCAGACCTTCAACGCCAGCCAGCTTACCACGCAGGGTGTTGATGTTGAATGGGGATGGCGCACACCAGTACAAGGTTTGAACCTTTCCGGTTCTATCGCTTATACGGATGCAGAATTTACCGCTCCGTTTGTGACGACATCGGGTGAAGATATTAACGGCCGGTCTGCGGCACGTGCGCCAAAATTTGCAGCAAATGCGGCATTTGATTGGACCGTACCCATGGGTGATGCCGTGGAAGTGGGCTTAAACGGTAACCTTCAATATAGCGGATCTTACTTCACCAACGAAGATTCAGCATCCGACACTGTACAGGACAGCTATGTGTCGATTGATGGCTCGATTTCTGTAGGTGATCCAGACGGGAAATGGAAATTGTCCCTGATTGGCGTAAACTTGACCGACGAAATCTGGATCAATACCAGTGCAGGTCGTCCATTCCTCGAACCAGGCGTGGGTGATGATGAAGTCTGGACACAAAATCGTGGCCGCCAGGTTTTTGTGGAAGCTGCATTTAAATTCTGATTAACTTCCTGTTGATCTAAACTGGCCGGGACAGCTTGCTGTACCCGGCCTTTTCTTTTGCGGATAATGAATAGCCATAATGAGAGTGGCAACGGTCATAGAGTGACCGTTAGAAGACACGGAAAATCAATCAAAGGAGCGGATTGCATGGGACGTCTAGAAGGAAAAAGAGCGGTTGTGTTGGGAGCTGCGGGTCGGGACAATATGGGGCAGGTGATTGCCAGGCGCCTGCACGATGAAGGCGCTGACGTACTGGTTGCTGGACGCAAGGAAGACGAGCTGAAACGTTTCGCTGAAGAACTTGGCGGTCATTATGCGCTTTGCGATCTTACCAGCGAAGCGGATATCAAGGCTCTTGGCGAGAGCGCCAAAAGCAAGATGGGTGGCGTTGATATCGCGATCAATGCAACCGGACTCGGCTTTCTCAAACCCTTCCTGGAAAACACCAAGGAAGAGCTGGAAACGATGTCGGCGCTGCAGCTGGTCGGGCCATTCCAATTCTATCAGGAAATGATCAAGGCGATGGATGACGGCGGATCGATCATACAGATCAGTTCAGCCACCGCGACGATCATGCTCAACGACCATGCCGCCTATATGGGCACGAAAGCGGCTACCGATCATATCATTCGCTGCGTTGCTCATGAATTTGGTGATCGCGGGATCAGGGCGAACAGCATTTCTCCCGGTCTCACGCGGACGCCGATGACGGCCGGTGTCGATCAGGTGCCCGGACTGGTTGAGTCGTTCGAAGCACGCTATCCGCTTGGCCGGATCGGCACCAGCGAGGATATCGCAGCTGCTGCCGTATTCCTGGCCAGCGACGAATGTTTCATGACCGGCGAGAATTTGCAGGTCAACGGCGGGCTGTGCCTGCGCGGCAATCCGACCCGCAAGGATCAGGAACTGATGATGGGGGCTGTCGCCGCCGCGTCCTGACTCTAGTCTATCGGCTTGAACCGCTTCTGGATGTGCGGCCGGATCCTGAGGAACTGTTTGTACAGAGCTTCCAGGATCGGCAGCACGCCCGGAATGCGGGCAAGCTGGCCCAGTGGCTGCATGACCGGGATGGCACGCCACATGGCGGCAAAGGCCGCCGCGCCTGACAATATCTGCCCGTCTTCCGAAGCGTGAAAGCGGTCGAGCATCAATTGCCGGTCGAGCGGACAGGATGCAGCTGTCGTTGCGATGTCGATGAAGGTGATGGCATCGCGCCGGTCCAGTTTGCGCATCAGGGCGATTTCCCGGATGCACAGTGGGCAGGCGCCATCATACCAGACGGTTACGCGGCTCATCGATCCTGCTCGTCATCGAGGCTAAACGTCCAGATTGGCAACGTTCAACGCATTGTCGACGATAAATTCGCGCCGCGGTTCAACCACTTCGCCCATCAGCTTGGTGAAGATATCATCGGTGACATCGGCTTGTTCGACAGTCACCTGCAGCAGCGAGCGCACTTCGGGGTCAAGTGTGGTTTCCCAAAGTTGCTCGGCATTCATCTCGCCGAGACCCTTGTAGCGGGAAATCGCGAGGCCCTTTCGGCCCGCCGCCATGACCGTGTCGAGCAGTTCCGAGGGGCGGGTGATCAAAGTGCCTTCAGACCCGACGCCATCTTCGTCAGCGGTTTCCGTATCGCCGGAGGTGGATTTGACCAGCCGGCTGCCGCTATTATAGGTTGCACTTTCTTCGGAGGCGAGGCGGTGGAGTTTGCGGGCTTCGGCGCTTTCCAGAAATTTCGCTTCGATGATGTGATGATCGGTGACGCCGCGCCAGAAACGCTGGAAGAGATAGCCGCCTTCTTCGGAAACCTGACCAGACCAGCGGCCTTCTTCGTCAACCTTGTCCATCCATGCGGCTGTCGCGTCGACTGCGGCCTGCCGTTCCGCATTGCCGTGATCCGGATTGAGAGCGCCGGTGAGCGCCATTCCCTCGACAATGGTGCTGTCATAGCGCCGCGGTACATATGTCATCAGGCTGCGCATTCTGCGGGCATGTTCGATCAGGCCGCGCAGGTCTTCACCGCTCCGTGCGCCTTCGGCTGTTTGCAGGATCATGCCACTCAGTCCGGCATTTACCAGATATTGGTCGAGCGCATTGTCGTCCTTGAGATAGACTTCGCTTTTGCCCTTGCCGACTTTGTAAAGCGGTGGCTGGGCGATATAGAGATGACCGTTGAGAATGATCTCCGGCATCTGGCGATAGAAGAAGGTCAGCAGCAAGGTACGGATATGCGCGCCGTCGACGTCAGCATCGGTCATGATGACGATCTTGTGATAGCGCAGCTTTTCCAGATTGAAATCGTCGCGGCCGATGCCGGTGCCCATGGCCTGGATCAGCGTGCCGACTTCCTTGGACGAGAGCATCCGGTCAAAACGGGCGCGTTCGACGTTGAGGATCTTGCCCTTGAGCGGCAGGATCGCCTGATACATGCTGTCGCGGCCTTGCTTGGCGGAGCCGCCAGCGGAGTCCCCTTCCACCAGGAACAGTTCGCATTTGCTCGCGTCTTTTTCGCGACAATCGGCAAGCTTTCCGGGCAGCGAGGCAATATCCATCGCGCCTTTGCGCCGGGTCAGTTCGCGCGCTTTTTTCGCCGCTTCGCGGGCAGCAGCGGCATCAATCACCTTCTGGATGACCATCGTGGCATTTTGCGGATTTTCCTCGAGCCACTCGGCAAGCTTGTCGGCCATCAGGCTTTCCAGTGGCTGACGCACTTCGGAGGAGACCAGCTTGTCCTTGGTCTGCGAGCTGAACTTGGGATCGGGCAGTTTGACTGACACGATGGCGGACAGACCTTCGCGCATATCGTCGCCGGTCAGCTTGACCTTCTCTTTCTTCAGCGCGCCGGAGCTTTCGGCATAATTGTTGAGCGTCCGGGTCAGCGCCGAGCGGAAGGCCGCTAGATGGGTGCCGCCGTCGCGCTGCGGGATGTTGTTGGTGAAGCAGAGGACATTTTCATAATAGCTGTCGTTCCACTCCAGCGCGACGTCGATAATCACATCGTCGCGGTCGCCATGGATGGCGATCGGTTCGGGGACCAGAGGCGTCTTGTTGCGGTCGAGATATTGAACAAAGGCAGCGATCCCGCCTTCGTAGAACAGGTCGATTTCCTTCACCTCTTCATGCCGCGCGTCGCGCAATATGATGTGCACACCGCTGTTCAGGAAGGCGAGTTCGCGGTAGCGATGTTCCAGCTTTTCAAAATCGAATTCGGTGATCTTGAAGGTGGCGGGAGACGGGAAGAAAGTGACTTTCGTACCCTTTTTGAAACCGGTCTTGTTGTCCGCAGTAGGCGCATCGCCGACGACCTTGAGCGGCCTTACGGCATCGCCGAATTCAAAGCGCATATTATGCTCTTTGCCGTCGCGCCAGATGTCCAGTTCCAGCCATTCCGACAAGGCGTTGACCACCGACACACCGACGCCATGAAGCCCGCCGGACACCTTGTAGGCATTGTCGTCGGAGGTATTTTCGAACTTGCCGCCGGCGTGGAGCTGGGTCATGATGACCTCGGCTGCCGAAACGCCTTCTTCGCTGTGCATGCCGGTGGGAATGCCCCGACCATTGTCCTCGACCGAGACGCTGCCATCGGCGTTGAGGGTGATCAGGATCAGGTCGCAATGACCGGCGAGGGCTTCGTCGATTGCGTTATCCGATACTTCGAACACCATATGATGCAGGCCGCTGCCGTCATCGGTGTCGCCGATATACATGCCGGGCCGCTTGCGGACCGCGTCCAGGCCCTTGAGAACCTTGATGGAATCCGCGCCATATTCGTTTTGATTGGAAGATTTGGAAGCATCTTCCGGCATTTCGTTTTTGCTGATGTCATTCATGCCGGGACCATAGCCGCTGGGGCTGGCAAACCCAAGGAAAATGTAGGATTTCGAGATATTAAAACCGTTTCATTTCAAGGATATATATTGGTTTCGGATTGCTACAGCGAATCTCGCCGCCTGTCTCGATTATCAAAATGGATAGGGGCGCAATAGCGGTCGCCAGCGAGCGTCTGTGCAGGACTCTCTGAACGCCCTTTTCGCCGGTACATCTTTGTGCAAAACGGGTCACTTCTTTCCGATTTGCGCGAAAAATGTGAGAAAAGGACCCAATATATGACCAATCCTGCCGATATGGTGCCCTTTGCCAAAACGATGGGCATCGTCATTACCGCGATGGACAAGGACAGCGTGCGCGGCGAGATGCTTGTCAGGCCGGAATTCTGTACCGCCGGAAACGGGCGCGGCAGCCCGAGCATTCACGGCGGCGCGGTGATGACCTTTGCCGATGTGCTCGGCGCGTTCGGCGGTTTTGCCAATCTGCCCGAGGGATCAAACGGTACCACGACATCGGAAAGCAAAACCAATTTCCTGAACGCCGCGCCCGAAGGCTCTATCGTCTACGGGGAAGCCACGCCGTTCAAGGTGGGCCGGCGCCAGTCGGTCTGGCAGACGAGGATCACGCTGGAAGACGGCACGCTGGTGGCGGTGGTGACGCAGACGCAGATTGTGCTGTGAACGATTGTTATAGAATCCGTTCGTCCTGAGCTTGTCGAAGGACGCTGGGGACCGCGCAGGTGCTTCGACAGGCTCAGCACGAACGGAAAGGTAATATTTTGTTGTGAAGTAGATGCGAATGGCCAATGCACAGGCTTCGATCCGTTCTGCACAAGGGCTCTTCCTGTCCAATTTATTCGCAGCTTCCCAAAGGCCCCGCTTTTGCGCTAAACCATGGCCATGAACAATACCCTGCTCGCCGTCTCCCTTATTTGTCTGGCAACCACCGCCTGCTCCGAATCCACGCAGGTCAGCGACGATCTGGCCGAAAGCAGTTCCTATGCCGACAACCCGACCGGTAGGACCGAGCGGGTCGAGACGGGACCCACGGCCAAGCCGGTGCGTATCGGCGAGGGCGGTCCGCGGTTCGATGCCTGCCAGTCGGTCGGCGAGGTCGGCCGCCATGTCAGCGGATCGCTGCCGGTGCTCAGCGCGCCCTTTGACGCCGCCGAAAAAATCGACAGCCTTGCCGCCGGCCAGACCGTTTACATCTGTACCCGCAGTATCGACCAGCAATGGTTCGGCATTGTCTACGACAAGCCATCCGATCCCGCGGCGAGCGCGCCCGTCGACTGCGGCGTATCCTCTCCGGTGCGTGCCAAACGCAATTATGACGGCCCGTGCAAAAGCGGCTGGGTCGAGAGCACTTATGTGGTGCTGGTCGCGGGGTAGCCTGAGGCGACTGATGATCAGCTGACAATGAACTTCATGCTCAGCGCCCAAACAGATTAGCGCTTTGTCACCCTAATTCCATTTCCTTGTCACCGGAGCCCAACCATCGGAGTCCCCACCGGGATCGCAGGTCATCAAGCGATAGCTGGCGGGGTTACGGGGGGCTGAAAGGGCTCATTTTTGCTGCTGCCCATCCTGCCTATACGGTCGACCTCTCCCCGGGAGCCAATCACAAATAATTCACCCGCTATGGTGGACTGATCATCTACCACCAGAGTGGAAATATAGCCTTGTGGAACAGCGTCGAGATCGGGTTTCAAACGCAATTTGCTTGACGGATTCAATACGAATTTCAAAGAGCTTTGTGACGGGCCTGCCACCACCCGGGTCACATGTTCCTTTGCTGTCGGGCTTCTCTCCCATCCAATGAAATCTGTTGCAATGACCATTTCAGAGCTTGCATAATTACACTCAACGCCATCGCCAATCGCTTCCGACCAATCGGCATACCAGCCAATCCGCAAATCTATGTACGTCGGGAACTCAACTTTATCGGGATATAGAAAAT
Source organism: uncultured Sphingorhabdus sp. (assembly GCA_963974765.1). GTDB lineage: Bacteria > Pseudomonadota > Alphaproteobacteria > Sphingomonadales > Sphingomonadaceae > Parasphingorhabdus. The sequence goes on along the minus strand of CAXBEI010000001.1, from coordinate 134,720 downwards.
GCGCGTTCAGCAATCGTGCTGACAGGCTGGCAAGATCGAGTTCAACTTGTGCTCTAACCTCGCCCTCTGCCAATAAAAAACCCTCGGGCAGTTCTGGAATATCTCCAACATCTACCTGTCCCCCTTCGAGGAAATAATATCCAAGATCGTCGATCGCCTCTTTTGCTTCTTCGCTGAAGGAATTTTCTAGCAGACAGAGTGTTTCAGAAAAAATCCGAACTTTCAATTTGGACAAATCCGGCAACATGTCATCCGGAAAATCTTCGAGAGGTTCATCGTCAAAATCCTCGATCCAACTATCCATCACGTGGGAGTATTTCAGAAACTCGACTTTGCTCAAGGCGTTGGGGATCGCCTCAACCGTTAAAGTCCCCTTGGCCATACACAAGTCATCTCCCTCGGTACCAAAGTGAAAGGAACTACGGAGATGTCGATGATAAAATTCCCGATAGACCTCTGCCGATCCCCGGAATCCAATCTTGCCCGGCCAACCGGTTTGAAACGGCACCCAATGGTCATCAACGCCCTTGCAACATTCGGAACAAGGCTTGCGCGGGGCGAGTCCTGACAGTTCATTATTTGCCGCATCATATGGCGTCCTATATCCCCGCAGGACCAACTGCGAATCTCCTCCTCCCAACTGAGCATTTAGGAGCGTGCACTCCGTTGCCTTGTTGGTGCTATGGTAGGTGGAATAAGTGTCTGACGAACCACTGACCGCAAAATATTTGTCGCCAGGTTTTATCCGAGGTGCGGGATCGCTAGGTTCAAAAGTCCCGACTTGTTCAATCTCTTTTTCGTCGACATTAATTTCGTGTTCTTTGATAAGATGCGCCGCCATTGCCAGAGCGCATGCACCATCCCACCCGCAAACCTTGCAGCGGAAAAGCCTGTCTTGGTAATGCGGTTTTCCTTTGCATTTGTCACACAGGCCTGAACCGTAACAAATTACAGTAGCATTTTCTTTGAATTTCTTACTCATGTGAATGCCTCCAAATTGCCGGGTATTTTATCCATTGGTTTTCCAGATCAGGGCCAATATTTGATAATGGTAAATGGAATGATGGGACTCATCTAATGTCGTTCCAGATACTGGTGTTGAGCCTTTTTATAATTACTCGCAGACGGCTTTCTCGTCGCGCCACCGCTGCGCTTGTCTTTGAAATTTTGGTGACTCTTCTAGATTGCGATGACCGAAATTCAAATTACGGTAAATTACGGTGGCAGCAGGATTGCCGTTCACGCTCCGACAACTTCACTTGGGTTACGGTGATGTTGTCGAATTATATGACAAGCCCCCACCCCGATCCTCTGGCCCGGACAGACGGGCGGCTCCGGAAGCTCCGGCGTCTCCGCTCCGGTGTGCGTCAAACGCATTATGATGGCCGGTGTGAGAGTGCCTATGCAGGGCTGTCGGCGGGTAGAAGGCCAAGGTCAACTACAGCATCTGTCGCCATAATGCTGCTTTGAAACCTTGTCGGTATTTTACCGCGCTGACTGCGTAACGCGTGCCGGCGACAAGCCGACCCAGATGCGCAGCAACGGCACCCGTCGTCCCAGATCGTAAAAGAGCCAGCATCCGGCCATGGTGATTGCAACCAGCAGCGGCGCTTCGATGGGCAGCGGGAGCTGTATTTCGTCGAGATAGTGACCGGCGACAACGATGATGGTCTGGTGGATCAGATAGAAAGGGAAAATGGCTTGCGTCAGAATCTGCCGTAGAGGTCCGTCATTGCTGCGCAAATAGCGGTGCGCCAGGCCTATCGCTGCTATGATCGCGCACCAGGCGTCCAGTTCCCGCACGCCGCGCATGGCTAGGCGAAGCCATTCAGGCGGCGGGGTTTCTGAATAGGCGTCGAAATAGACGATCAGCGCCGCCCAGCAGGTCAGCGCAATGGCGAGCGCGATCCAGCGCAATTGTACGCAGCGATCAAAAAAGGCCTGATTCTTGGCGATCGCAAAGCCGAACAGGAAGGTGCTGAAATAGAGCGCATGCAAATACCAGTCGTTTCGGAAATCGTGACTTTCGCCGAAAATCGGGAATAATGTCAGACGCAATGCGGTCAGGTAGAACCAAGGCACGAGGATCAGCAATGGCCCTGCGATAAGCGCGCTAGCCGCCACCGGAACGCGGCGCAGCAACGGCAGGATCAGCAGAAGCGCCAGCGTGTAGAGAATGAGATAGGCTACAAACCACATGTGATTGTAAGTCGGCGTTATCAGACAGCCATCGGCATCGCACCAATTGCCCGAAGCGGTGGCATATTTAATGTAGAAATTGTCGAGCCAGGTGGCGTGGCCCGGCCCAAGCCCATTGGCGCCCTGCAAGGCCTCTACAATCTCGAAATAGGACTGCGGCGGCACTATAACGAACATGGCCAGCAGTAGCGGCGGCCACAGCCGGCGCATCCGGAGCGCGATGAATTTCCTCGCGGTCATTTTGTCGGCCATGAATCGGGTGGCGGCCCCCGCTATCAGGAACAGCAAAGTCAGCCGCCACGGACTGGTCAGCATCATCAATGGCTGAATGGCATCGCTGGCGAAACGCGATTTCACGTGCCAGTCCCAGGACACGTAAAACATCCCGCAATGATAGAATATCAGTAGGCCAAAGGCGATGATGCGAAGCCAGTCGAGGTCGTAGCGGCGGTTGGTCATGGCGGGTATGTCTCCTTCTCGGCCGGGTTCTTGCGCCCTCTTGGCCGTCTGCCTATAACCAAGCCGCACAAGGCGGGCTGCAGGGACGAACGGGAATTTCCAAGTGACCAAAGGCGACGAGACAGGGACGAACGGCTGGGCCCGGGTCAACCGGCGATCATGGCTCGCGATCTTTTTTACCGCTCTGGTGCTGACCTTCGTCAATGCCACATCGGATATCATGGAGGGTGCCGGCAATCACTGGATCGAACCGATATTATGGGAGGTTAGCAGCGCGATCATCATCGTCGGCCTCGCCCCGTTCATCGGTCATGCGATGCAAAAATGGCCGTTTCGGGATGGTAATCTTCCCGCCTTCCTGCTTATCCACTTCGGTCTGACCATCCCCTTTGCGCTGGTCCATATCGGTTTCATCTTCCTAACCCGCGAGACGGCGTACAGACTGTTCGGAGCGCGATACGGCTTTTTCGACGACGGCGTCGCGATCACTCTGCTCTATGAATGGCGCAAGGATGTATTAGTCTATGCCGCGATTGCGGGGACCTACTGGATTTTCGACTATATTGCCGAGCGCAACCGGGTCGTATCATCGCCGCCCGCCGAGGACCGGATCAAGTTGCAGGATGGCGGCGCAGCGGTTTTCCTCTCCCCTGATGAGATTAGCCATGTCGAAGCGGCCGGCAATTATGTCGAATTTTTCACCGCGGAAAAATCCCATCTGGTGCGCGGCACGCTGGCATCGTGGGAGGAGCGCCTTACCGCTCGCGGCTTTGTCCGCGTGCACCGGTCGCGGCTGGTCAACCGCAGCAAGATCGCCGCGCTGACGCCGACGCGATCTGGAGATTTGGAGATATCATTGTTCGACGGACGGACGGTTGCGGGCAGCCGGCGGTTTCGCGAGGAACTGTACGAACAAGGCGGACCGTAGGTGTGGATATGAAGAGTCCGAAGCAGTCAATCGGTGAGGCAAGGAAATTCAGCCACACCCTGTTATAGGTGGCGTGAGCGATATTTGGCACGCGAAGACGCCAAGGCGCGAAGAGGATGGTGCTTGGGACCGTGAAGGTGGGTGTTTTGGACATTTGTGTCAAAGGCGTCATCGCGGGCGCAGCGTGGCAAACCAGGGCGGCACGCGCTGTTGATTGGGGTGAGGCGCTCTGGATTGCCGCGTCGCTGCGCTCCTCGCAATGACGGTGATCTGGTCACATTGTTGAATTTCGGTGCGCCAACATGCACGATGGCTCTCCGCCGCATCGTCAATAACCATCACCCTTAGCGCCTTCGCGTCTTCGCGTGAAAATCTTCCCGACCTGTTCAAAAGAACAAACCGCGCGGAAAGCGATTGCATCTCAGGCCGATATGCGGAATTAATCGCTTGATGAAACATATGGATCCCGCCCGCTATCTCGAACAGCCCTTTGGCCAAATCGCAGATCTTATCAACGCCCATGCGGTCAACCAGCCGGACCGGATCGCGCTGGATGATAGTGTTGAGAAACTGAGCTGGGCTGAAACGGCGGCGCAGGTCAACCGGATTGCTGCGCAGTTGCAGGCGGATGGGCTGCAGAAAGGGCAGGCGGTTGCGATCCTCGGGACGACCACGGTGCGTTATGCGCTGGCCTATCTCGGTGCAATTGTTGCGGGCGGTTGTGCGGCGCCGCTGACCACCTCGGCGACGCCGAAGCAGCTGGCGAATATGATGGCGGATAGCGGCGCGATGCATCTGTTTATTGATAGCGCCAAGCGCGCCGAGCTGCTGGAGAGCGGAGAGGAATTGCCTGCGCTCAAACATGTCATGCTCGATCAGGCGGTGGATGACGCACCGATGATTTTCGACTGGATGGCAGAGGAAGGCGCGGTCCCGGTCGATCTCGGTGTCGGTCCGAAAGACCCGTATAATATCATCTATTCCAGCGGCACCACCGGCACGCCCAAGGGTATTGTCCACAGCCGACAGATGCGCTGGTATCATGCGGCGGTCGGAGAGGCGACCGGCTATGGTCAGCCGGGGCAGGTCACATTGCTATCGACGCCGCTCTATTCGAACACGACGCTGGCGCTGTTCACGCCGACCATTGCCTATGGCGGGACGCTGGTGATGATGGGCAAATTTGATTGCCAGCGCTGGCTGGAACTGGCGCAGGAACATCGCGCCAGCCATACGATGCTGGTGCCGGTGCAATATCAGCGGCTGATGGATTATGACGGTTTTGACGATTTTGATCTGGGCAGCATGACCCATAAATATTGCACCAGCGCACCCTTCTCGGCGGAGCTGAAGGCGGAAGTGCTGAAGCGGATGCCGGGTGGGCTGATCGAGATTTATTCGATGACCGAAGGCGGCGTGGTCTGTCTGTTGCTGTGCCATGAGCATCCCGACAAATTGCAAACGGTCGGCATTGCCTGGGGCGGTAGCGAAGTGATCACCGTCGACGAACAGCTCAACCGGCTACCTGCGGGCGAAATGGGCGAACTGGTCGGCCGATCACAGACGATGATGTCGGGCTATAAAAACCAGCCGGAGAAGACCGAGGAAGCCAGCTGGTATGACGAAAATGGCGATCGCTGGCAACGGATGGGCGATATCGGCAAGGTCGACGAGGATGGCTTTATCACGCTGATGGGCCGGACCAAGGACATGATCATTTCCGGCGGCTTCAATATCTATCCGCGCGATCTGGAAGAAGCGCTGATGGCGCAGCCGGGCGTGGCCGATGCCGCGGTAATCGGTGTGACGTCGCGGCAATGGGGCGAGACTCCGGTCGGTTTTGTCGTTGCCGATGCCGGGGTGACGCTGGATCTGGAGGCGCTGAAGGCCGCGACCAATAAAAATCTCGGCAAGACGCAGCGAGTTTCGGAACTGCGTCTGATTGACGAATTGCCGCGCAGCCATATCGGCAAGATATTGAAGACAGAGTTGCGGGCGATGGTCGACGGATAGAATGTGCCCCCGCGCAGGCGGGGGCCCATCTCCCGATGGTGCGGCGTCAGAGAATGGTTGTTTTTCACGCGGTGGCCGCGGCATTGCGTGTACAAGTACCGTCGGGATGCAACGCTATATTTGGAGATGGGCCCCTGCCTGCGCAGGGGCACAGTTCCGATATCTGGTTGAGGCAACCTAGTTTGGGGAAAGGCGTTATTCCGAAATGTTGATGACCTTTCTTGTCGTGGTGGTGGTTTCGGCGGCGCTGATAGCGGGCGCGCTGTGGGGCATTTACGGCAAATTATCGAGCCAGACCGAAGGCTTTGTCATTGCCCTGGCCGGCGGTGCGCTGATCGTCTCGCTGGTCAGCGAGATGATCCAGCCGGCTGTCGAGCAAAGCAATCTCTGGGTCGGGCTGGGCGCAGTGGCGGCCGGGGCCGTGATATTTTCGGTTGTCGACTACTGGATAGACGAAAAATGGGGCGCAGAAGGCGGCGGCGGTTTGCTGGCGGCGATCACGCTCGACGGTGTGCCGGAAAATCTCGCGCTCGGGGTGGCCCTGATCGGGGCAGCGCCGATTGAAGTGGCGGCGCTGGCCGGATCGATCCTGCTGTCCAATCTTCCCGAAGCTGCGGGCGGTGCCAAGCAGATGGTCGGCAACGGCCTGTCGAAGGGCAAGACGCTGGGCCTTTGGGCCTTGACCGCGCTGATCTTGTCGGCCGCAGCGATCGTCGGATATTTCGCGCTGGAAGGCGTCTCCCCGCATGTTCTGGCCGCGACCCGCTGCTTTGCCGCCGGCGCGGTGGTCGCCTCGCTGGCGACAGAGGTGTTTCCCAAGGCCTATAAGGAAGATCATCATATGGCCGGTGTCGCGACTGCTATCGGCGTGATATTGGCGGTCTTTCTCGGCGAGCTTGCCACCGCCTGAGCCGGGCTCTCATTTCGAGGCGACAAGCGACAAAGGCACTGGACTCAAAAGGGGCGGCCCACTAAGCGGCTAAGCCATGTCCATAGCTCATGAAGAAACCATTCTGATCGTCGATTTCGGCTCTCAGGTCACGCAGCTTATCGCCCGCCGGGTGCGCGAGGCCGGAGTCTATTCGGAGATTGCTCCGTTCAACACCGCGGAGGAGGCGTTTCACCGGCTGAAACCCAAGGGCATCATCCTGTCGGGATCGCCCGCCGGCGTGCCGGACGAAGGCAGCCCGCGCGCGCCGGATGTGATTTTTGAAAGCGGCCTGCCGATCCTCGGCATCTGCTATGGCCAGCAGGTGATGACGCACCAGCTCGGCGGCACGGTGGAATCGGGTGCCGGCGGTGAATTTGGCGGCGAATTCGGTCGGGCCTTCATCGAGATTAGCGAAGAATGCGTGTTGTTCGACGGTCTGTGGCAGGTCGGCGAGCGGCATCAGGTGTGGATGAGCCACGGCGACAAGGTCACCGAATTTGCGCCGGGCTTTCGGATCGTCGCGACCACCGAAGGCGCGCCCTTCGCGCTGATCGCCGACGACGAACGGCGCTATTATGGCACGCAGTTCCACCCCGAGGTTGTGCACACGCCCGACGGCGGCAAGATGATCGGCAATTTCGTCCGCCATGTCTGCGGCTGTGCCGGCGACTGGACGATGGCGGAATATAAGGATGCCAAGATTGCCGAAATCCGCGAGCAGGTCGGCGACAAGAAAGTCATTTGCGGCCTGTCCGGCGGCGTCGACAGTTCGGTGGCGGCGATCCTGATCCACGAAGCGATCGGTGACCAGCTGACCTGCGTCTTTGTCGATCATGGCCTGTTGCGGATGAACGAGCGCGAGCAGGTCGAGACCCTGTTCCGCGACCATTATAATATACCGCTGGTTGTGGTTGATGCCGAGGCGCGCTTCATGGCCGGGCTTGCCGGTGTCTCCGACCCCGAGAAGAAGCGCAAATTCATCGGCGGCGAATTTATCGAAGTGTTTGACGAAGAATCGGGACGGGTCGGCGGAGCGGATTTCCTCGCCCAGGGCACGCTCTATCCCGATGTGATCGAGAGCGTTTCCTTCACCGGCGGGCCGAGCGTGACGATCAAGTCGCACCATAATGTTGGTGGCTTGCCGGAACGCATGAACATGAAGCTGGTCGAGCCGCTGCGCGAATTGTTCAAGGACGAGGTCCGCGATCTCGGGCGCGAACTGGGCCTGAACGACCAGTTTGTCGGGCGTCATCCCTTCCCCGGGCCGGGCCTCGCGATCCGCATTCCCGGCGAAGTGACCAAGGAACGTTGCGACATCTTGCGCAAGGCTGACGCCATCTATCTCGAGGAAATCCGCAATGCGGGCCTTTATGACGCGATCTGGCAGGCTTTCGCCGTGTTGCTGCCGGTGAAGACCGTCGGTGTGATGGGCGACCAGCGCACGTACGATAACGTTTGCGGCCTGCGCGCCGTCACCAGCACCGACGGCATGACCGCCGACGTCTACCCCTTCGACGCCAGCTTCCTGACCCGCGTCTCGACCCGGATCGTCAACGAGGTGAAGGGGATCAACCGGGTGGTTTATGATTATACGAGCAAGCCGCCGGGGACTATTGAGTGGGAGTGACGCGGTAAACAGCAAGTGCGCGGCGCGCATTTGCCCGCGGCGCTCGGCATCGCAAGATGCCGCATGGTTGAGAGCGACGGTTCGATTTATTCGTCGACCTGAGCAGTCGTTGATCCGATTGCCGCTGTTAGTGAGTGCCTCGGTCCTTCGACAGGCTCAGGACGAACGGGGTTTTGCGACGATATGTTCTTAACACTTTAGGCCAAACGACCTCTCCCGTTCGTCCTGAGCTTGTCGAAGGACGGGTGCGCGTTATCGTGCGGCCATGGCATTCTGACGTAGGTTCGGAATGGCAAATAATCCAAATGCCAGCTTTTTGGTGCAAATTTGATGTTTCTACGCTATATATGGCTTCTAGAAGGAACCGAAGCATGCAAGTCACAGCTGTTCTCAGCCCCGCATCGGAAGGCGGGTATACCGCTTATAATCCGGAAACGGGAACCACATCGCAGGGCGAATCCATCGAAGAAGCATTGGCCAATTTGCGTGAAGCGGTGGAACTGTATCTTGAAGAATTTCCTATGAAATTTGATGGTGCACCCATCGTAACCAGCTTCAATATCGCTGCCTGATGCCTCGGCTTCCGGTCGTTTCCGGAAAGCGTGCAATCAAGGCGTTGGAATATCTTGGATATGAGAAGAAACGCCAGCGGGGCAGTCATGTCGTTATGCGAAAGGGTGATATAGGTTGCGTTGTTCCGTTGCACAAGGAGTTGAAGGCAGGAACGCTGGCGGGAATAATCCGGCAATCCGGTTTGACCGTTGAAGAATTTCTGGGGGCGCTATAGCGATGCATCAAACCAGATCCCCATACATCCCCTCAAACCACTCCGGCACCTCACCAGCCCGTCGCGCCACCTGACCTTGCGCCAGCTCCAGCAATACCACCGGCCGCTCGTTTAGCGCAGAGGCATCAAAGACCATCGCGCGGTCGGCGAGCAGAGCGGCCTGGCGGATCAGGGGGGCGTTGCGCTTGAACCGCTGGCGGATCTTTTCCTCCGGCACGGGGTGGCCGCCTTCGTCGATGCGCGCGGTGACGCGGGAGACGGCCAAGTCGGCGGAAGCGAGAGCCAGATGAAACACGATGATGCGATATCCAGCGTCTCGGGCATCCTGCAGCAACTCCAGTTTCGAGGGGTGCGAGAATACGGTTTCCATGACGAACGACTGGCCCGCCGCCATATGGTCGCGGCGCCTCTGCTCGGCAATTTCCGCGGCGCGATAGGAGGCTTTGGGCGAGGGGTCTTTAAGCTCGTCGCGCTGGATTACATCGGCGTTGATGAACGGTCCGGCGATACGCGGCGCCAGCACGGTGTCATAAAAGGTCGACTTGCCGGCGCCGTTCGGCCCGGCGATCAGGAACAGGGTCGGGCGCCCGGCGACAATGGCCATCAGTTGGCGGAATCGCTTTCCCGGCTAATCTCGCCATCGCGCAGCCCGACGCCCAGACCCTTGGCCTTGCGTCCGGTGAAAAATTTGCCCTGCTCGACCGTGCCGGACCGCGCGGCATCAAACAGGCCGTCGATATAGGCTTCCTGTTCGCCAGCGGTCAGCGCGTCGAGCGCCAATTTCCCGCTCAACGCCTCGACCACCCGCGACTGGTCGAAGAAACGGGATTTCTCGATGCTCATCCCGATCCGCACCCAGTGGCGGACTTGCCCGGCCAGCGAACGGCTCATCATCTCGGCCTCGCGGCCGATGACTTCCATCAGTTCGTCGTCAATCTTGATCGTCTTTGCCATGGTGTCAAAATGACACCTATGTGACTATTTGTCAAGAGAGCGGGCTTGATCCGGCAATTGTTGACCACCCGCCGCCGCCATACTAGACCTGAATTTAATCAAACAATTAAAACCAGGAGAGACCCGCCATGAAAGCCATCCAACTCCAAGCCCCCGCATCGCTCGACAATCTCAAGCTGGTTGATCTGCCCGATCCGGCAGCGCCGGGACCCGGCGAAATCGCGGTGAGGTTGCGCGCTTCGAGCCTCAACTATCATGATTATGCAGTGGTCAAGGGGATGATCCCGACCGCCGAAAACCGCCTTCCAATGTCCGATGGCGCCGGCGAAGTCACTGCCGTGGGCGAGGGTGTCAGCGAATTCGCGGTGGGCGATATGGTGGTCTCGACCTTCTTTCCCGACTGGATCGACGGTTCGCCGCCCGAAGGCGGCTTCAAGCGTGTCCCCGGCGACGGGATCGACGGCTATGCGGTCGAGCAGGCCGTTGGCGCGGTCACGTCCTGGACCAAGGCACCCGACGGCTATAGCGCGGCCGAGGCGGCGACCCTGACCTGCGCGGGCCTGACCGCGTGGCGCGCCTTGTTTGTCGATGGCTGCGTCAAGCCGGGCGACACGGTGCTGGTGCAGGGCACTGGCGGTGTCTCGATCTTCGCGCTGCAATTTGCCAAGGCGGCCGGCGCGACGGTGATTGCGACATCTTCGTCCAACGACAAGCTGAAGCGGTTGAAGGAGCTCGGTGCCGATCATCTGATCAATTACAAGGAAGTCGAAGCCTGGGGACCGAAAGTGCTCGAACTGACCGGTGGCAAGGGCGTCGATTGCGTCGTTGAAATCGGCGGGCCGGGCACACTCGACCAGTCGATGATGGCGACGCGGATCGGCGGGCATATTGCGCTCATCGGAGTTTTGACTGGCTTTGCCGGACCCGTGCAAACGGGGTTGCTAATGGGGAAGAACCTGCGCGTGCAGGGTCTGACCGTGGGCAGCCGGGCGCAGCAACAGGACATGATCGCGGCGATCGAAGCCAATGGGCTGAAACCGGTACTGGACAAGTCCTTCCCGCTCGCTGATCTGGGTGATGCTTTCCGCCATCAGGAGTCGGGCAAGCATCTCGGCAAGATTGTCGTCGATATCTGAAGCAATCCGGCGCGCGAGAGGAAGCGAACATGATCCACGGAAGCTGTCTGTGCGGGGCGGTCACCTATGAAGCAGATTGCAGCAATGGGCCGATCATCCACTGTCATTGCCATACCTGCCGAAAAGCCCATAGCGCGGCCTTTTCCACGGTCATGCCGATTGCCCATGACGCTTTCAAATGGACCAGTGGCGAGGATGTGCTGAACAGGTTCGAATCATCGCCGGGGAAGAACCGTTATTTCTGTACGCGCTGCGGGTCACAATTGATTGCGGAGCGGCGGGAGGCGAATATGGTTCTTCTGAGAATGGGCTGTGTTGATACGGAAATCACGCAAAGGCCCGATGCCCATATCTGGCGTTCGGATGGCGCGCCATGGTATGATCCGGACGATGACATCCGCCAATTGGCGGAAGGCTATGTGAAGGCTTAGCACTGTAATGCAGATTTACGCCGCCAAAGAGTCCGATATCGAAGACGTGATTAGGCTGTGGAGAGCATGTGATCTCACGCGCCCGTGGAATGATCCGGCGGCGGATTTTCATCAGGCTTTGGCGAATGAAACATCGGCGATATTGCTAGCGCATATAGAAGGTCAGTTAGTGGGGAGCGTCATGACCGGCTTCGATGGCCATCGCGGCTGGGTCTATTATCTCGCGGTCGCGCCGGATTTCCGGAAATGCGGCTTAGGCAGAAAAATGATGGAAGCCGCCGAAGCTTGGTTGCGCAAACGCGATGCGCCGAAAATACAATTGATGGTGCGCGACGATAATGAAGCGGCGATCGGGTTTTACAAGGCGCTGGGCTATGATGTGCAGCCGGTGGTGACCATTGGTCGCAGGCTGGACTGATCGGCAAGGGGCGGCGGTTACCGGCCTCGGAGTCTTGCTACTAGACTATCGTCCGCCCATATCCCGCTGATGCAACTAGACCTGGGACCCGATCATCGCACCGAAATATTGCGCCGGATGCACAACAGGCTGATCGCGCAGTTCGGCCGGGTGATCCGGCCGGATGACAAGCGCCGCGATCCCATGTGGACGCTGGTGCAAGGCGTCATCGGCGCGCGGGCAAAAACCGCTGTGTCCAATGACAATACCGATCGACTGATCGCTGAATATGGCTCGTGGGAGCGCGTCGCAGAGGCTCCCCTCGAGGAATTGAAGGCCCTTCTGCAAACCGCCACATTTCCGGCGATGGCGGCGGAGCGGTTAAAGGCCTGCTTACAGGAAATTGTCGCGCAGCGCGGCAAGGCCAGTCTGGATCATCTTGAACCCATGGAGACGGCTGAAGCCATGGCCTGGCTGGAGACTTTGCCGGGGATTGCGCGGAAGATCAGCGCCGGCATCATGAACACGAGTCACTTCAATCGCAAAGCTCTGGTGCTCGATTCCGGGCATCGGCGTGTGGTGCAGCGCATGGGGCTGGTGGCGCCCAAGGCCGATACAACGCGCGCTTATGACGAGCTGACGCCGCTATTGCCGCCTGAATGGTCGGCGGAAGATCTGGACGAGCATCATCTTCTGGGAAAACGCCTCGCCCAGACTTTTTGCCGCCCGAAACGACCGGATTGTCCCTCCTGTCCTGTACGGGCTGATTGCGAGATGGGGGCGGCCTTATGATATCCGATCAGCAAGTCGAGACCGTTTACCGCCGCCTTTCGGAAGCCATGCCGGGACGCACCAAAGACGCCAAGGGCCCCAAAGGCCAGCCGGACGCCTTTCGGTCCTGCATATCCTGCATGCTCTCGGCGCAGTCGCTGGACCGCAACACCGCCAGGGCCGCTAGCGCTCTGTTCGAACTCGCGCAAACGCCGGAAGACATGCTGGAGCTGGACGACCGTGACATCGCAGCAGCGATCAAACCCTGCGGGCTTTATAATATGAAAACCCGGAACATCCGGAAATTTTGCGAGCATTTGCTGGCCGAACATGGCGGTGTCGTGCCGAATAGGCGCGAAGGACTGTTGTCGATGCCGGGCATTGGCCGGAAATGCGCGGATATCGTTATGAGCTTTACCTTTGGCGCCGATGTGATCGCCGTCGACACCCATGTGCACCGGGTTTGCCACCGGATTGGCCTGACCAATGCGAAGACTGCGGACAAGACCGCGCAGCAGCTGGAAGCGCGCAGTCCCGATTGGGCCTTGCGCGACGGCCATTTCTGGCTAATTCAGTTCGGGAAGCGAATCTGCACTTCCCGAAGCCCCAAATGTGACCGATGTCCGGTGAATGACATCTGTCTCTGGCTCAAAGCGCAGCAGAAACAGGACCAGACCCATGAGTAACGAAACCAAGATGTACGGCATATCCAATTGCGACACCATCAAGAAGGCGCGCAACTGGATGGAACGCAACGGCATTAACTATGTTTTTCACGACTATAAGAAGTCCGGCATCAGCAAGGAAAAGCTGGAAATGTGGGTGATGCAGGTAGGCTGGGAGGCGCTGGTCAACAAGCGCGGTACCACTTTCCGCAAGCTGCCCGACATGGTGAAGGAAAACATCGGCGATGATACGGCGGTGATGGTGATGGCGGAAAACCCCAGCATGATCAAACGGCCGGTGCTGGAACATGGCGACGAGCTGGTCGTCGGTTTCAAGGCGTCGGATTATGAAGCCGCGGGCCTGACGGCGCGCAACAGCTAGGGTCGCCGGTTGGCTGAAATTGCCATGTGGTGCGAAGCCCCTGGCAATCCAGCCGCCCTTATGGCCGTATAGCCAGTAGCGATTATCCATTTTACCCTGATCGTCGAATGCCTTTGCTGGCTTCGGAAATATCAGGGACGGCGCTGATAAACTTTGTTGGCCCCGCCCGGTTTAGATATAAGGTGACAGGATCATGGTTCAGGCAAAATGGAATGGTGCGGTGATAGCGGACAGCGACGATATAGTGATGGTCGAGGGCAATCATTATTTTCCGCGCGATTCCGTCTGGTCGAAATATCTGATGTATAGCGACAAGACCAGCCACTGCCCCTGGAAAGGCGACGCGTCCTATCATAGCCTGATCGTCGAGGGCGAGATCAACGAGGACGCGGCCTGGTTCTATCCGGCGCCGAAGGAAGCCGCCGCCGAAATCGAGGGCCGGATTGCCTTCTGGAACGGCGTCGAGGTCGGTTAGCGATGCGCGTCCGGCCTGTTCTTTTGATGCTGTTCGCGCTGGCGCTGGCTGGATGCGGAGCAGGGACGGAGCAGGCGGGAGACGCGAACATGAATATAGCGACATTGTCCGGCGAACCACCGATTGTCATTGCCCATCGCGGTGCCAGCGGGGAACGGCCGGAACATACGCTGGCTGCCTATCAACTGGCGATCGAGCAGGGCGCGGATTTTATCGAACCCGACCTGGTGCTGACCAGCGACGGTATATTGGTGGCCCGGCATGAAAATGACATCAGCGACACCACCGATGTCGCCGACAGGCCCGAATTTGCCGATCGCAAAACCATCAAGACGATCGACGGCACGGAGCATGACGGCTGGTTCACCGAAGATTTTACCCTCGCCGAACTGAAGACATTGCGCGCGAAGGAGCGGCTGCCCGATCTGCGGGCGGCGAATATGCAATATGACGGCCGGTTCGAGATAGCGACCTTCGAAGAGGTCCTGCAACTGCTCGAAGCGCATGGTGCCAAAAGTGGCAAGCGGATTGGCGTCTATCCGGAAACCAAGCATCCCGGCTATTTTAACGCCCTGGGACTGGGCCATGACGAACCTATGCTCAAATTGCTCAAACAATATGGCTATGATGGCAAGGATGATCCGGTGTTCATCCAGTCGTTCGAGGTCGGCAATCTGAAGGCACTGGCCAGGAAAACCGACGTCCGGCTGGTGCAGCTGATGGCGAGCGAAGGCGGGCCGCCCGACATGGCCGGACAAAGCTATGCATCCATGGTCACGGCGGCGGGTTTGAAGGACGTGGCCACCTATGCCGTCGGAATCGGACCGTCAAAAGATATGGTGATCGGCCGTAACGCGATTGGCCAGCTGGGCGAGCCGACCGGGCTGGTCGAGGCTGCGCACAAGGCCGGCCTGATGGTTCATCCATGGACCTTCCGGCGGGAGAACTATTTTCTGCCGACCGATTTCAAGAGCGGCATCGATCCGCGCGAGCCGGGCGACCTGAAAGGCGAAATCCGTGCCTTCCTCGCGACGGGCATCGACGGCTTGTTCAGCGACAATCCGGCTCAGGCGGTGTCTGCTGCCGAATAGTGGCGACGGGTGGTGACCGCGTATATCAATATGGAAACGACCATCAGTGCGGCGCCCAGAATGAAGGGCGCGCCGGGAAAATAGAGGCCTTCATTGTCGGCATAAGCCCCGAATACGCCCGTCATTATCACCGGGCCGATGATCGAGGTCAGGCTGATCGTGCTGGCAATGGATCCCTGTAACTCACCTTGGGCATCCTCGCTGATCCGGCTGCTCATCATCTGTTGCATCGCCGGAAAGGCGAAGCCGCTGGCCGCACCTACGATTATGCCCAGAAACACAAACCAGTCATTCGGCGCGAAGGCGAAGATCAGATAAGCGGGTATCCCGAATAGTAATCCGAACTGGCCTGCGCGCCTTTCGCCCAGCCTTTTGATCAGTGGCCCGGTCAAAATGCCCTGCACCAGCGCCAGCAATATGCCGAACAAGGCGACGCTCAGCCCGATCTTCAAGATGCTCCAGTCGAACCGTTCGATCAGCCAATAGGCCCATATCGCAATCTGCGCTTGGGCTGCCAGCTGGAGGACAAAAATCGTCGAGAGAAAGCCGAGGACAAGCGGTGTTTTGCTCATCTGGATGATGCTTCCCATCGGATTGGCCCGGGTGATCGAAAATGGCCGGCGCTTCTGTTTCGGCAGCGTTTCCTTCAATATAATTATGCCGACACCGGTCCCGACCAGGGCAAGAATGGATGCGGCGATAAACGGCAGCCGATCGCCATATTCGCCCAGCACGCCGCCGATGCCGGGGCCGAGGACGAAGCCCATCGCGCCGGCACCGCCCAATATGCCGAAATATTTGCCGCGCTCCGCCGGCGATGTCACATCGGCGACACAGCTATTGGCTGCCGCCCAGCTCGCCCCCATGATCCCGGACAATATCCGGCCGATGAACAGCCAGATCAATGTCGGTGCCCACGCCATGATCGCATAATCTAGTCCGAGCAGAAACAGCGTGACCAGCAACACCGGTCGCCGGCCGAATCTGTCGCTCAGGCCGCCAATGATCGGGGTGAACAGAAATTGCATCATCGCATAGGCAAATAGCAGCCAGCCCCCGATCTCGGCGGCGCGATCGATGGTTGTGCCGGTGATCCCCTCGATTAGCGATGGCATGACGGGTAAGATCAGACCAATGCCCATCATGTCGATGAACACGATGAAGGCGACGAACAGCAAAATGGACTCTGGCTTGCGGGCCACAGGCATGAATATTTCCAATGAATGGAGATCAGATTTTGGTGAGTCGCGAGACGGGAGAAGTGTGCCGCAATATTATTTTCAAGGCAATGGCCAATCGCGGCAACAGGATACTGGTCTTATCTGACAAGGGAGGCTAAACATATTCCATGTCCACAACCTTCAAACTCGATACATCAACCAGTCGCGCCACTCCCCGGCCACAGCCGATGCGGCGGCTGTCCGTTCCGAAAATCCAGGGCCGCAAGGTCGACGGGGTGACGGAGGAGCCGGTGGTCATGCTGACCGCCTATACCGCGCGGACGGCGCAGCTGCTCGACGCGCATTGCGATATGCTGCTGGTCGGCGATTCGCTGGCGCAGGTGATTTACGGGCTCGATTCGACGATTCCGGTCACGCTCGAGATGATGTGCAACCATGGCGCTGCGGTGGTCCGGGGCAGCTATCATAGCGTCGTCGTCGTCGATATGCCGTTCGGTTCCTATGAAGCCTCGCCGGAGAAAGCCTATGAAAGCGCCGCCCATATCCTGAAGGAAACCGGGGCGGCCGCGGTCAAGCTCGAGGGCGGTGAAGTGATGGCGGAGACCGTCGCTTTTCTGGTCCAGCGGGGCATTCCGGTGGTCGGCCATGTCGGCCTGACCCCTCAGGCAATCAATGTGCTCGGCGGCTATGCTGCGCGCGGACGCAGTGATGCAGAAGCCAAGAAGATCGTCGGTGATGCGGTCGCTCTCGACAAGGCCGGTGCCTTTGCGATCGTACTGGAAGGCGTGCTCGAGCCGATCGCGATCAAAGCGACCAAGGCAGTGGAAGCGATCACCATCGGCATCGGCGCATCGGCGCAATGCGACGGTCAGGTGTTGGTGACCGAAGATATGCTCGGCATGTTCGACCGCACCGCCCGCTTCGTGAAACGCTATCACAATATTGCAGAACAAATTGATCAGGCTGCCGAACAATATGCCGGAGAGGTCAGGGAGCGCAGCTTTCCGGGGCCGGACCAGCTCTATCAGCCGAAAAAATAACATAATTCTCCGTTTTAACCCGATCGCTGTTCAGCCTGTGGAAATGGTCAATAGACTTTTACATTTGCTATTGCGGACGCTAAAGGACAGCCGATTGCATATTGCCTTCGTCTGACCGGCGAACAGGGTACGCGAAACAGATTTGAGGAAGCCAGCTTGGCCAAAGACAAAGATAAAGCACCGGAAGAGAAGCCGGACCAGCAAGAACAGGTGTTTCTGCGCGAAGTCGATGAAGCGGTGCGCGAGGACCAGCTGAAAAATATTGTCACGCGTTACGGGATCTGGATTTTCGCTGCTATCATCATCGGCCTAGGTTCGCTGGCTGGCTGGATATTCTGGCAGAATAGCCAGAATGAAGATTCCGGTTTCCGCAGCGAGGAATATGTCGCCGCTATCGACAGCATCCGCCAGAATAATCTGGACGGTGCCGCGACCGCGCTCGAGCCTTTGATGGCAGCCGAGCAGAGCGGTTATCGCGCCGCGGCTCAATTGCTGCAGGCTAATATTGCTCTGGAAAAAAATGATCCGAAAAAGGCAATCGCCGGTTATGCGAAGGTCGCTGCTGACGACAGTCTGCCGAAACCGTTTCGCGATCTGGCGCTTGTCCGACAGACTGCGACCGAATTTGATGCGCTCAAGCCCCAGCAAGTGATTGACCGGCTCAAGCCGCTGGCCGTGCCCGGCAACCCGTGGTTCGGTAGCGCTGGCGAAATGGTCGCAATCTCTTATCTGAATTTGAACAAATCCGATCTGGCCGGCCCGCTTTTCGCCCAGCTTGCGAAAGATGAAAGCGTTCCGGCCACTATCCGGTCACGTGCTTTGCAGATGGCGGGCGTCGAGGGCATTGACGCCGTCGAACTGGACAGCGATGATAAAAAAGTTGCGCCGCCTGTCGTGGTAGCGACTGAGGGAGAATCCAAGGAATGATTTCCGGTAAGACAATGATCGCCAGCCTGCTGGCCCTTTCCTTGCTGTCCGGCTGCAGCATCCTGGGCGGCGGCGACGGCGAAGACAAGAAGAACACGCCGACACTCGGCAAGCGGACTCCGATATTGAGCGGCGAAAGCGGTGCGGAAGTCGATGAAGCATTGGCCTCGATTGCCGTGATCCTGCCGGCTCCTGTCACTAATAGCGAATGGGCGCAATCGGGCGGCAACGCGAGCAAATCGATGGGCCATGTTGCATTGCCGGGCAGTCTCGAACGGGTCTGGACTGCCAACGTCAGCGGTACCACCAAACGGGAACGGCTGGCAGCAGCTCCGGTTATATCCGGCGGACGGCTCTTCGTGACCGACACCGAAGCCATGGTTCATGCTTTTGATGCCGCGACCGGTGCGAAAATCTGGTCCTCGCAGATCGAAGTCAAGGGCGATGGAGCCTCATCGCGGTTTGGCGGCGGCGCAAGCGTCCTCGATAATGTCGTATACGCTACTAATGGTGTTGGCGATGTTGTCGCGCTGAACGTAGCGGATGGCAGCCAGATATGGAAAGTGCGTCCGGCTGGACCATTGCGCGGCTCGCCGACGATTTCCAACGGCAATGTCTATGTGATGACACAGGACAACCAGATCTATGCGCTCTCGATGGCTGACGGGTCGGTGCAGTGGAATGAAGCTGGCACGGTCGGCCTCGCCGGAATTTTCGGCGTCGCCGCGCCTGCTGCCGGACAGGGCACCGTCGTCGCCGGTTATAGCTCGGGCGAACTGACTGCCTATCGTTATGAAAACGGCCGCAATCTCTGGAATGACGCGCTGGCGCGGACCAGCATTTCGACCTCGGTGGCAACCCTATCCGATATCGATGCCGATCCGGTGATCGATCGCGGCCGTATTTTCGCGCTTGGTCAGGGCGGCCGTATGGCGGCCTATGAACTGGTTACCGGCCAGCGGATCTGGGAATTGAATATTGCCGGAATTACTACCCCCGTCGTTGCGGGTGAATGGGTGTTCGTGCTGACCGATGATGCGAAACTGCTGTGCATCGCACGGCCGAATGGAAAGGTCCGCTGGATCAGCCAGCTCGCGGCCTTCAAGAACGAGAAGAAGAAGAAAAACCCGGTCAGCTGGACGGGGCCAATCCTGGCCGGTAATCGTCTGATTGTTGCCAGCACCGAAGGCGATGTCGTTTCAGTTTCGCCGGGTGAGGGATCGAGCCAGACGCTGTTTGAACTGGACGATGGCGTTTCGCTGCCACCGGTTGTTGCGGGTGGCATGCTATATATTCTTGACGACAGCGGCCGGATTTCCGCGTTCCGCTGAGACTCAGAAGCAAAGGACAGGGACCGGCTCCATGCTGCCCAATATCGCAATCATAGGTCGACCGAATGTCGGCAAATCAACGCTGTTCAACCGTCTGGTTGGCAAGAAGCTGGCGCTCGTCGACGACACGCCCGGGGTCACCCGTGACCGCCGTGAAGGGGCCGCCAATCTGCTGGGTCTCGAATTCAACGTCGTCGATACCGCCGGCTATGAAGACGAGGATGCCAAGAGCCTGCCGGGGCGGATGCGCAAGCAGACCGAACTCGCGGTAGCCGGAGCCGAGCTTGCGATATTCGTCATCGACGGCCGCGCTGGCCTGACGCCGCTCGACGAGGAAATCGCCCGCTGGCTCAGAAGCGCAAAGACGCCCGTCGTTTTGCTGGTCAACAAGGCCGAAGGCAAAGCGGCAGAATCCGGAATTTTGGAAAGCTATGCGCTCGGTTTCGGCGACCCGATCCCGTTCAGCGCCGAACATGGCGACGGCATCGCCGACCTGTTTCAGGCGATCCAGCCCTATGTCGAGAATTTCAAAGCGGCGGCTTCCGAAGAGCCGACCGATGAATCGGCTCCGCTGAAACTGGCGATTGTCGGTCGTCCCAACGCGGGCAAGTCGACGCTGATCAACAAGATGTTGGACGAAGACCGGCTGATTACCGGTCCGGAAGCGGGTATCACACGCGACAGTATCACGGTGGACTGGGTCTGGCATGACGATGCGCTGACCGAGGACGAGAAACTCGACGGCATAGAACCCGACCGCCAGGTCCGCCTTATTGACACAGCCGGTATGCGCAAACGGGCCAAGGTCAATGACAAGCTGGAAAAGCTGGCCGTTGCCGATGCCCGTCACGCAGTGGACTTTGCCGAAGTGGTCGTTCTCCTGCTCGATGCCACAAAGGGTCTGGAGGCGCAGGATCTGCGCATTGCCGACCATGCGATCCAGGAAGGTCGCTGCGTCGTTATCGGGATCAACAAATGGGATGTTGCCGAAGGGCCGAGCAAATTGTTCAACGGCATCCGTGCGGCGCTCAATGACGGACTGGCTCAGGTGCGTGATGTGCCGCTGATCGCCGTGTCGGCCTTTACCGGCAAGGGTATCGACCAGTTGATGAAGGCGGCCTTCGAGGTTCGCCGGATCTGGTCGCAGCGGGTCTCTACCGGCAAGCTCAACCGCTGGTTCGAAGATGCGATTTCCGAGAATCCGCCACCGGCACCCGGCGGCAAGCGGATCAAGTTGCGCTATATCACGCAGGCCAAGACGCGGCCGCCTTCTTTCGTGATTTTCGGGACGCGAGTCGACGATCTGCCGGAGAGCTATCGCCGCTATCTGATCAACGGCATCCGCCGCGAATTGGGCTTCGGCGGCGTTCCGGTGCGCCTGATCATCCGCGCGCCGAAAAACCCCTATCATGAAAAAGAATGATTTTTCTGTAGCTTGCTGAACAAAGCGTCAGATTTGCGCCGCTATTGTCGCGTCCGGTAGCAAAGTGTTAACCAGTTTCGCCCTAGGTTGAGGGAGGTTAGCGTATTTTCGCTATTTTTCCGGGAGCGTTCGGTGGGACCAGTGGAAAGCGAATTGATTGATTGGAAGATCTGTGCCGAAACCCGTTCGGCACTGGGCCCGAGTTTTGTCCGGATACTCGGCTATTTTCGCGAAGACGGCATCCAGTCTGTCGACAGAATCGAAGAGGCGATGCGCGCTAACGACCCCGCCGCAATGGTGCTGGCGGCGCACAAGCTGAAAGGCGAGGCGCTGCAACTGGGTGGCCTGCAACTGAGTCTGACCTCAGAAACAATCGAAATGACTGCACGCGCTTGCGTCGAGCATCACGAGACGCCCGACGAGCTTATCGAACTGGTGGTGGCCTTGCGACCGATGTTCGAGGACACTCTGGCGATATTGGAAAAGGGGGCCAGTCCGCTGGTCCAGGAACGCCAGCCGACCGGCTTTGGTCGCCGGTTCGGCTGAAACCCTTGCTACCGGTCTATTCGACCGATTTTGACTGCAGCTGGATGTAATTCTCGATTCCCATCCGTTCGATCATGTCGAACTGCTGCTCGAGTGAATCGACGTGATCTTCCTCGCTTTCGAGAATCTCGGCGAACAGGTCGCGGCTGACATAGTCGCGCACGCTTTCGCAATGTTCGATGGCATCCTTGAGCATCGGCAGCGCTTCATATTCAAGTTCCAGATCGGCCTTGAGGACTTCCTCGACCGTTTCACCGATCTTGAGGCGTCCGAGCAACTGGAAATTGGGGAGTCCGTCGAGGAAGAAAATCCGTTCGGCCAGCTTGTCCGCATGTTTCATTTCATCGATCGATTCGTGGCGCTCGAATTCGGCCAGTTTCGTCACGCCCCAATTGTCGAGCATGCGATAATGCAGCCAATATTGATTGATTGCGGTGAGTTCGTTTTTCAGAGCTTCGTTGAGAAACTCGATGACTTTTGTATCGCCCTTCATGGCAGCGTCCTTCCCGACTGACAGTGAATCTGTTGGGAAAGCCTATACAGCATTGCCCTATGAAGCGAAAGGGCGGCGTTTATGGAAAACGCAATTATTTCAATGATTTGCTAAAGAGAATGCTAAGCGGTTGCAAGTTGGGATTTGATAATCGTCTGGGCGAAAGCGAGGCATTGTCCGCATTTCGGCTTGCGGCCGAGCTGGGCATAGACCTGTGAAGGCCTGTCCGCACCGCTGCGGACAGCGGCTCTCAGGTCTTTTTCCTTAATCGCATTACAGACGCAAACAACCATTTCGGTTCCTCTCTGCGACTCGTATATCGCTAATGAGAATAGATCGCAATATCAAAATAACGATAGATGGAATCTTCCCAAACAGGAAATATTGGTTAAACCGGCCCATGGCCAGAGCATGAGGTTTGTGATGCGTAGAATATACAGTTCCATTGTTCCGGTTGCGCTGGCCCTGGCGTCAACGTCGGTCGATGCTGCCAATGTGCCTGAATCGACGCAGCTAATGGTCGAAAGGGAAGACGCGGGAAAATCGACCGCTCCGGAACCGTTTCCGGTTGTCGAATTTTGGCAGATAATGCCATCGAAAATAGCCGAGGACCTGGAAGAGTTTCTGGAATCGGTTGAAAGCGAGCTTCGCGCCGCATTGGTGCCGACCGGAGAAACGGAAGCAGGTTGGAACACCAGAGGTATAGACCTGATCGGACATATAGAGTCCTTGCCGGGCGGCATTGCCAATAACGGTCTGTTGACCCTTGGAGAGGTGCCGTCGCTGGAGCTTTTCGGAAAAATTCCTGCCGACATTCTTGCCGATTGGGAATATATTCAAGCGGGGCCGAAAGCCGTAAGTCCGGTCGATGCCAAGGGCGGCATCTTTGTTGCTATCAGTCCGGTCCATGTTGTTTTCCTGGCGGCTGATGAAATACAGGCCGGGAAAGCCAGTTGCATGAAAAATCCCATAGAAAAAGCATCGGATCATCTGACCGTGTATCGATATTCCGGGATACCGTTTGATCCGGAAAGCGATGCCTCTCTGGAAGCAGAGACGGAAGCGATTGTGATGCACAGCATGATGGGCGGTCTCGACTCGCCGGTAATTTGCTCGATATATCGCCGGGATCAGAAAGGCCATCTGCTGAACTTTGCATATACGCCGGATGGGCGGCCGCTAGGGCTGATGGACGATGCCGGGGACCGGCTGGAGATTGTCTCCGGGTTCAATCTGTACGAGCAGCTAAACGCCAATTATACCAGCGCGTTCACCGATGATGAACAATCGAGTCCGGCAGAAGCGGTCAGCGATCCTTCATGACAGGCGCATCGGCTGCGCCCGTTGCCGCGCCAGGCTGCGCCACAGCCATTCCAGCGGTCCATAGCGAAAGCGGATTAACCACGGCTGCGACCAGATCAGCATGAGCACCCAGGCAGCCAGCACGAACAGATATAATTCCGCGCGCCCGACCGATCCATATAATCCCAGTCCCCAGCCGTAGAAGAGGAAGGTCATCAGCAGGCTGGTCCCGAGATAATTGCTAAAGGCGGCGCGGCCCACCGCGGCGATTCGCACCACCCAGCTTGCGTTCCGGAACGTCCGGATCAGCCAGATCAGCAACGCGGCATAGCCGATCGTCATCAGCATCTGCGACGGCCAGTTCCAGGCATAGCTGGCATTGACCATCCGCAGTATCTCGAAACCGCCGGCGATCAGATAAATGGCGATTGCCGTCACTATGGCGGTGCCGATAACGGTCAGCCGGATAGCCCAGGAACGATAGGCTTCGACCGTCCACTGGCCGGTGATGAAGCCGTTCCTGTAAAGCGCCATGCCGATCATCATCAGCGGCAGGGTCTCCGCCAGATTATAGGTCAGCAGGACAAATGGTCCGAACAGGTCATTCTGGATCTTGTCGAGAAATATCGCAACAAAGCCGGACTGATGAAGGGCGATGTCGCCGGTGATGGTGGCGGCCGAGCTGTCAAAACCGGCGACGATCTCGGCGACATTTTCGATTGCTGCGGCGCTGGCTCCGGGCAGGCCGGCCTGATATTGCATATATAACAGGCTGCCGAACATCACCGTATAGCCGAGAAAACCGAGCGTGAAGATCAGCAAGGCCCGCCGGATCAGGTCATTTGCGGTCAGGTTGCGAAGGAAATAGGCGATGCAGCCGACGGCGGCGTAGAGGAATAAAATGTCGCCGGCCCACAAGAGGAAGAAATGCACCAGGCCGAAAATCGCCAGCCAGGTCATCCGGGAGAAGTGAACTTTCGCCGGATCCTCGCCGTTTTTCTGTGCCCGCTCGATGACCAGCATCATGCTCGCCCCGAATAATATCGTGAAAAGGCCGCGCATCTTGCCATCGACAAAGACGTAAGACAGCGCCCAGACGATAGTGTCGGGCAGGTCGGTGCCGCCATAGACCGCCGGGCTGACATAGGCCATTTCCGGCATCGAGAAGCCGACGATATTCATCAGTAATATCCCCATAACCGCAAAACCGCGCAAGGCGTCGAGTTCGAGGTAGCGGGGGGAGGGAGGGGTGGTGCTCATCTACGTGCCGTTCGTCCTGAGCCTGTCGAAGGACCGAGGCAAATGATAGCTGCTGCTGTTACTGGCTGTGCTTCGACAGGCTCGGCACGAACGGCATTTGGTGATCGTAGTCCGGTCATAGCCAGCTGGCGATCTGGTCGAGCGGCTTCTTGATCGTCGCGTGGACGGGGATCGTCGCATCGGGAGCGGGCTTGCCGACGACCAATACCATCACCGGTTTTTCATTGGCCGGACGGTCGCAGACTTCGTTCAGAAATTTCATCGGATTGGGCGTGTGGGTCAGGGTGGCGAGGCCGGCGTCGTGAAGGGCTGTGATCAGCATGCCGGTGGCAATGCCGACGCTCTCGTTGACATAATAATTCTGCTTCATCTCGCCGGGGTTCATACCGCCTTTGCGCTGGCCGAAAATGACGATCAGACAGGGCGCAGTCTCGAGGAATGGCTTGTTGGCATCGGTGCCGAGTGGCGCCAGCGCCTCCAGCCATTCGTCGCTGCCCTTGCTTTCATAAAAGGCCCGCTCTTCCTCTTCGGCGGCAGCGCGCAGGGCTTTCTTTTTTTCCGGCGATTCGATCACCGCGAAATGCCAGGGCTGGTGATTGGCGCCATTGGGCGCGGTGCCAGCCGCCATGATGGCATTGGCGATGACCGCTCGGGGAACGGCCTCGTCAGAAAAATAGCGACAGGTCCGCCGGGTCTTGATCGCCTGATAAAAAGCCTCTGACCGCGCTATGCGTTCGGCGTCGGAATAGTCTGGCAGTTCGGTGTAGGGCAGGGTCTCATGCGGCTGCAAATTTCCGTCTCCCGTTGCAAAGTTTGTCAAAGTTAGGGCCAAGAAAGCCTTTTCACAGGCCGAAACCGGATGGTCGCTGGATAGCGGAGCCGCCGCCTGTAGGAAAGCATCTATCCTCTATTGACATGGATGTTAGTAAGCGACATATAGATCGTATGAAAATTGATCATAAATTCTCCGCACCAAGTGATTCGCAAATGCCGTTCGTCCATCCGGATCGGCCCGCATCCCGCTTTCGTCCGCTCAAGGCGCTGTACCATTTCCGCGAGTTGATCAAGGACAAGGAAGACACCTCACAGGTGTTCCATATTTTTGAATCGCTTCCGCGCCCGGGATTCCGCAAGGATGCCAAGGCCTTTGTTGAAAGTGACAAGGGCAAGGGGCTGCTGGAAAGCGAACCCGAACTCGCGGCCCTGCTCGACGATCATACTCGCTTGCGGCAAATGCCAGCGGGTAGTCTGGCCCACGCCTATTGCGACTTCATGGAAAAAGAAGGGCTCAGCGCAGCCGGTCTGATCGCCGAATATGACGCGTTCAGCCCGCGCAAATATGGCGATCTGATCGAATGGTATGGTTTCCGACAGCGCGACACCCATGATTTGCTGCACGTGTTGACCGGCTATGGCCGTGATGCGCTGGGCGAAGCCTGTGTGCTGGCCTTCACTTATGGCCAGAACCCGTCATTGGGAAATGTCTTTATCGCTTATGCCGCTGGTCTCAACATGAAGAAACAGGTCAAGAGCGACGCTCCGATATTCAGCGCGATCCGCGAAGGCCAGAAAATGGGCAAGGCCTGTCCCAAGATCAACGAAGAATCGATCACCGATCTGCTGGCTCAGCCCCTCGATGCGCTACGCGAACGGTTGCATATTCACACGCCGCATTTCTATCAACAGGCCCACGCGCAATTTCGCGCGCAAAATGTGGATCCATACGATATGCTGGCGCAGACGGCTTAATCTGCGCGATTCCGGAATGGCGTCCTCGTTTTACTCACGCCGGAGTTGACAGCGTCCAGAGAGGAAGTCCCATTTCGGCCTAATATTGGGAGACCCGTGATGACGACCAGAATTTCCGAGCTTCCGCTGCTGGCTCCCGGCACCAAACTACCGCGCATCAGTCCGCGCAAGGCCATGCGCCATTTCAAAAAGCTGATTGCGGACAAGGAAGATACGGCTGAGGTTTTTCACGTTATCGAAGCCCTTGCGGGCAATTCGTTCGTCCGTAACACACGGAATTTTCTCAATTCTTCACACGCGCTCGAAATCATGGATCGAAATATTGCTCTGCCGGCCATGCTGGATGATCATGAGCAACTCCGGAAACTTCCTGCCGACAGTCTGGGACAGGCCTATGTCCGATTCATGGAAAAAGAAGGGCTGACCGCCGCCGGTCTGGTTGCAGAATATGAGCGTTTTGGCGATGGCCGGGAACAACCCGACGATCTGACAGAATGGTATAGCAACCGGACGCGTGATACGCATGATCTGTTTCATGTATTGACCGGCTATGGACGGGATGCGCTCGGCGAAGACTGTTTGCTCGCTTTCTCTTACAGCCAGGACCCGAGTTTGGGCATTATCTTCATTGCTTATGGCGGCGGGCTCGAAGTGAAAAAGGAGCTTTCGCACGGTATTCCGGTGTTGAGGGCTATCCGGCAAGGCCAGAAGCTGGGCAAGGCAGCAAAACGCATAGCCTATCATGACATTGAAAAGCTGTTGGCCATGCCACTCGACGACGCTCGGGCTTTTTTGAATATCGGCGAGCCAATATTATATCACAAGGCGATAGATATGTGCCGCCAGCGGGGAATCGACCCTTATGCAGTAGCGGGACAGACTGCTGCGGCCTGATCAGCGCAATTCCTTGCGAATCACCAGTTTCAGCCCCGACCAGATCTCGTCCACAGCACAGACTTTGATATCGACAAAGCCCATCGGCAGGGCGACATCACGGATCGCGTCTTCGCTGATATCGGTTTCGACTTTCGACGCCTTTTTCGGCCAACTCACCCAGACCTGACCGGCGGGGTCGATCATCTCGCGCAGGGTGGCGAGACGGGTTTCCATGTTGTTGCGCTCGGTCACGAATATATGGGCAGAGTGAATGCCGGGGGTCGGGACTTCCTCTTCGGACAGGGTCAGACCGGATTCTTCGATTTCCGCGCGTATGCTGTCCGGCATATCCAAGAACCAGACGCGCATCCCCTCCTTGAGAGACAGTTTCTTTGCCAGAGGTGTGCCGGAATATCCTGAAGCCATGATGCTCGTCCTTTCGCGTTGTCTCCCATAACGCACGGCGGGACGATTGGTTACATGGTTGGAATTTTCTCGATCAACCGCAAGGCGCTAAAGTTGTGCGTGCCATGGCCCCTCCGTCACGCCTTCGGCGCGCCACCTCCCCATGCCTGCGGCACAGGGAGGATGATGTTTTCCTCCCTGTTGCGAAGCAATGGGGAGGGGGACCGCGCGTAGCGTGGCGGAGGGATTGAGGTTTAGCGCAAGCTCTGAATATATCGCAATATCCGGTCGCCAACATCTTCCGCGTCTTGCAGGATTTCTTGCGCGGATATTCTGATCGTTTCGACACCCTCTTGAGACAGCGCCCAGTCGCGCCGTTCGTCGCGCTCCGGGCGACTTCCCATATCACGCCATGCCGTCGACCTCGATGCCCAGTTTTGCCGACGGACAATAGCAATCCAGTATATAGGAGCCGATAGGATGCTGGCGGCGGAATTTGATGCCGAGCGGCTTCTTGCGGAGTTGTTGCCACAGCATGATCTCCGGCTTGCTCATGGTCTTGCGCAGCTCCCTGGCCTTCAGGATGGTCTGTCTGGTTGTGCGTGCCATAACCCCTCCGACCTGCTGCGCAGGCCACCTCCCCATTGCTTCGCAATCGGGAGGAAAGATGTATCACAAAATTTGCTGGAGCGGGACGGTCAGGCCAAAACTGTCAAAACCACGATCTGCCCTGACGAGAAGCCTGGGGAAGGTTTGTCCGATTGACCGAGGTCACGGCATATAAGCAATATCCAGACGTAGCGCTTGTTCCATCAGACTGCGATCCTGAGTCAGCAATCGTCCGTTGTCCAGCATCCGCGCCGAGACCAGCAAATGCGCGTCGACATAACCGACTCCTGTGCCGGCCAGACCGGCCCATTCGATAAAGGCGGCAACTTCCGATGAATCGGCTACAGGCGCGTTCTGCAAATCTGCCAGATGTTCCCTGACAGCGCCGTTTTTCGGCAGACCGCTAAGTAGTAATTCGCCGTAGACGAAGGGATGGAGCAGTCTTCTCACGGATTGCGCTGGCGGGCTGTCCAGCAATGTATCGATACCGCGGAAATGATCGATCCAGGTCGAAGTGTCGATGATGATCATTGTTGCGTTATTCGGAATTGACGAAACGCGGCGGTCGGCGGCGGGGCGGCGCTTCCAGATCGGGTAAGCTGCCTTTCAGCTTCGCCAGACGCTTTTCGGCGCCAATAGCTACAAACTGCTCCAGCGCCATGCGCAAAATTGTCGAGCGTTCGCTGATGCCGGTATATTCCATCGCCCGGTCCATCAGGTCGTCATCTATGGTAACAGTGGTTCTCATGCATCTTTTATAGCATCATTTGATGCTATATTCAATGCGAGGCGCTGTTCTCCTATCCAGTCGAGGATGAAGTCTGTTCTAATTTTTCGAACCTAAGTTTCTTCATGAAAATTATCGCGATGCCGATCATTGCCATCAGTGCAGACCAAAGACCAATGCCGAACAGAACCAGCGAATTGAAAAGTAATCCGGTAAGATGATAAGATTCTATTGATCCGCGCACAGCATAAAATAGGAGCTGGTCGTAGGCATCAAAGCAGATGGCGAGGAATGATAAAATCAGCGAGGTTCCTGCTACCCATTGCAATATCACGGTGGCATTGGTGATATGGCCAGGCTTTGTCGGCAAATCTTCGGACTTCGTAAAAACAGCTCTACACACAATGTAGATAATGAAGAGAAAAAGTATCGCAATTGTGATCAAGCAAAATTGAGCGACAACGTCCAGTTGACGATTTGCTTCAATCATTGAGACCTCTTGCAACACCAAACTCTTAGTCTTCCATCCAGTCGCGGAAGAAACTCTCATGTGCGTTGCGCAAGTCGGCAACAGCAACCGGCTTTCCGTTCAGGACCAGCTGATCACCCTTCACCTGGCCGATTTTCTCGAACGGTACTTTCTCGCGATCCAGATCATCTTCGTTGCGATAGGTGATGACATAGCGGCCCTGTGCTTCGCTGAAGGCAAAAGCGCTGGTCATCTTGTCGATTTCCGCGCCGAGATTACCCGCGAGGGCCATTTCGGCTAGGGTGACGGCAAGGCCACCATCGCTGATGTCGTGTACGGCGGTGACTTTGCCTTCGGCGATCAGCTCGCGAATGATCTCGCCAGCCCATAGCTCGTCCTTGAGGTCGACCTTGGGTGGCGGTCCGACTTCGAGCCCGTGAATCTCGCGCAGCCAGACAGATTGGCCGAGCTCTTCATAGTGGAAACCGATGGTAGCGATGAAATCACCTTCATTCTTGAAGCCGATGGTCATCATCGTATCGAGATCGTCGATCAGGCCGACCGCGCCGATTGCCGGTGTCGGCAGGATCGCGTGGCTGACGCCGTCGGCACCGCTGGTTTCATTATAGAGGCTGACATTGCCCGAGACGATCGGCATGTCGAGCGCCTTGCAGGCTTCGCCTATGCCTTCGATGGTGCCGACAAATTGCGCCATGATATGGGGTTTTTCGGGGTTGCCGAAATTCATGCAGTCGGTGGTTGCGAGCGGTTTTGCTCCGACTGCGCAGAGATTGCGATAGGCTTCGGCAATCGCCTGCTTGCCGCCTTCAAAGGGGTCGGCCTTGCAATAGCGCGGGGTGCAGTCAGTGGTGATCGCGAGGCCCTTGTTGGTGCCGTGCACGCGGACGACAGCAGAGTCGCCGCCGGAGCGCTGCGCGGTGTCGGCCCCGACCTGGCTGTCATATTGTTCCCAGATCCAGCGGCGCGAGGCCAGCGCGGGGGTGGCCATCATCTTGAGCAGATCGGCGCCGACATCGGTGCTCTCGGGAATATCGCCGATCGGCTGGATATTGATATGGGCGGCATATTCTTCGCGGGTCAGATGCGGGCGGTCATAAAGCGGCGCGTCGTCGGCGAGCGGGCCGAGCGGAATGTCGCAGACGGTTTCGCCCTTGTGGGTCAGCACCATCCGGCGGGTGTCGGTGACTTCGCCGATCACCGCGAAATCCAGTTCCCATTTGGTGAAGATCGCCTCGGCCATTTCCTCGCGGCCGGGTTTCAGGACCATCAGCATGCGTTCCTGCGATTCGCTGAGCATCATCTCGTAGGCGGTCATTCCCGTCTCACGGCACGGCACCTTGTCCATGTCGAGGATGATGCCGACTTCGCCATTGGTCGCCATTTCGACGGATGAAGAGGTCAGGCCAGCCGCGCCCATATCCTGGATCGCGACAATCGCGTCGCTGGCCATCAGTTCGAGGCAGGCTTCGATCAAAAGCTTTTCGACAAAGGGATCGCCAACCTGCACGGTCGGACGCTTTTCCTCGATATCGTCGCCGAAATCGGCGCTGGCCATGGTCGCGCCGTGGATGCCGTCGCGGCCGGTCTTGGAGCCGACATAGACGATCGGATTGCCGACGCCGCTGGCTGCCGAATAGAATATCTTGTCCGCGTCTGCCACGCCAACGGTCATCGCGTTGACGATGATATTGCCGTCATAAGCGGGATCGAAATTGGTCTCGCCGCCAACCGTCGGGACGCCGACGCAATTGCCGTAACCGCCAATGCCGGCAACGACGCCCTTGACCAGATGCTTCATCTTTGGATGGTCGGGCCGTCCGAAGCGCAATGCGTTGAGATTGGCCACTGGCCGCGCGCCCATGGTGAACACGTCGCGGAGGATGCCGCCGACGCCGGTCGCCGCGCCCTGATAGGGTTCGATGTAGCTGGGGTGGTTGTGGCTCTCCATCTTGAAGATCGCTGCCTGACCGTCACCAATATCGATGACGCCAGCATTTTCGCCGGGGCCGCAAATGACCTGCGGGCCGGTGGTCGGTAGTTTCTTCAGATGCAGACGGGAAGATTTGTAGGAACAATGTTCCGACCACATCACCGAGAAGATGCCGAGTTCGGTGATATTCGGCTCCCGACCGAGCGCGTTCAATATGCGCTGATATTCCTCGGCATTGAGGCCATGCTCGCGCACGGTTTCGGTGGAGATCTGGGGCTCGGTAATCAGCGTGTCTGTGGTCATGAAGACCCTTTAACGAGGCGGGACAATTTCGCCTAGAGGGAATTGATGTTTCGGAGCGCTGCTTTAAGGATAGGTTCAAAGGAGCAACCCAATGTCCAAGACCATCGAGCTGATTTTCGATTTCGTCAGCCCCAATGCCTATCTGATCTGGCAGCCGCTTAAAGACATCGCCGAAAAACATGGCGCGACCATCGAAATCACTCCGGCTTTTCTTGGCGGGATGCACAAGCTGACCGGCAATGCGCCGCCGTTCATCCGTGATGCGGAGGTGAAGGGCAAGAATGAATATGCGATGCTTGAGATGACGCGCTTCCTGAAAAAGCACGGCCTTTCCAAGTTCAAGATGAACCCGCATTTTCCGTTCAACACGATCACATTGCTGCGGATGCTGGTCGCGTTGGAGCCTGCAAAGCGCGCGGAGTTTATCGAACTGCTCCTGCCTCCGATCTGGGAAGACGGGCTGGACGTGACCGATGCAGATACGCTCGGCAAAATATTGCAGGACGGCGGTTTCGATGCAGCGGAGCTTCTGGCAAGGACCCAGGACCCGACGATCAAACAGGCCTTGATCGACAATACCGAAAATGCCGTCGCGCGCGGGGCCTTTGGCATCCCGACGATGTATGTCGATGGCGAGATGTATTTCGGCAAGGAACGGCTCGGCCAGATCGACGAGCAGCTATCCGCGTGAAATCGCCCTGCAATGAAATCTGTACCATCGATCGCCCGAGCGGTCTTTGTGTCGGTTGCGGGCGCACTTTGTCCGAAATCGGGGAATGGGGGTCGGCCTCATCGAGTCGCAAGCGCGAGATATTTGCCTTGCTGCCGGGAAGAATGCAGGCGCTTGCCAAAAAGCCGCAGGCTGGACGCGCGGGCGGTTAAGCCTTCACGAATTTCAGCACCAGATAGGCGGTCAGCGCCGCGGTTACGCCGGTCGCGAAAGCGCCCCAGGCAATGTCGTACAGGCTGATCTTGGTCGACCAGACTTTCAGGACTGCCTGGCTGGTCAGGTCATAGGTCGCATAGGCGATCCCGCCGAACAAAGCGCCGTTGAGCAAGGCGGTGGTCCATTGACCGCTGGCCAGCGCCGGCTTGATGCCGAACCAGACGATCCCGAACAGATAGATCGCATAGAATATCATCGCCGGGGCCTTGCGGAACTCGTCCGCCATGATCTCGCCGATCACCGGCCGGTATAGACTCCCCGCCATATTGCTGAGCCAGAGAAAATCGAGAATGCCGAAGACGATGGCGGCGATGAAATAGGCGGCGATATATTGGGTCATGGTTTTGTTCTGCTTTCCTGTCGTTGCGCTTGCCCGCTCAGACCTGCTTCAACATGCGCGTCTTGCCGACCAGAAATGCGGCAGCGGATGCGACGGCAAAGGCGATCAGGGCGGTTATCATCATTGCCGGAGTCGCGGCCTCGGGTTCCGGAGCAAACCAGTTAACGGCCTGAAAAGCAGCCAGCAATATGGCCAAAAGCACTAAGACAAATTTCGAGCTGGGCGCAATTGGCCGCGTGCGGATTACAAAGAAGGCAAGCGCGCCAAAGGTGATCGCCATCTCCAGCGGCATTTCGATCAGCGGATAATTCCACAGCGCAAAGCCCATTTTCGGCGGTGATCCGGCGAGCGTGAGGTCTGGCGCATGGACCAGCAGGTCCAGAAACCAGTGCGAGAGCACCACTGCGCCGCCAATCAGCGCGCCGGTCCGGTTGCGGGTGAACAACCAGATCAGTAGGGCAAAGCCCGCAGCCCAGATCGCGCTGCCCAGCAGGCTATGGGTATAGGGCATGTCATAGAGGTCCAGCGGCACCATTTCGGTGATCCCCGGGGTGATCCGAAATTTCTCCATGCCGGCCAGAGCAAGACCGAAAAAGCCGAAATCCAGAAGCTGTCCGGCGACAAACAATGTGCCGAGCCCCGGTGCCTTGGGGTGGGTTGCGGCGACCATGGCGGGCGCAAAATGACCGATGAACATGTTTCTTCTCCCAGCTTTTCCTTGGGGAGCTACACCGGAAGTGGACGATAGTGAAGTCCAGCCCTTGACCGCGGCCCAAAGCGTCGTCATTGAATTTCGCCATGAGCGAAACCAAAGAAGATTTTTCCGCACTGAATTTCGAGGACGCGCTGAAGCGCCTCGAAGATATCGTCCGCAAACTCGAAAGCGGCGATGTGCCGCTGGACCAGTCGATTGCGCTCTATAGCGAAGGCGAAAAATTGCGTGGCCTGTGCCAGCAACGACTGGAAGCCGCGCAGGCCAAGATCGAGAAAATCACGCTCGATCGCGATGGCAAACCAAAAGCCACTGTAGCTTTTGACGCGGACTGAGCCTGTGGCGGCCAACAATAATTCGGATCTTTTGCGGGAAATGGGGCGGGTTGCCACCGCGATCGACCGGCAGTTTGATACGCTTTTGCAGGTCCCGGACGACGCCCGTCGCGAACTCTATGAAGCGATGCGCCATGCTGCAATCGGTGGCGGGAAACGGCTGCGGCCGGTGCTGGTGATGGCGACGGCGCGATTGTTCAACGTTGATGAATCCTGCGCTATCCGCGCCGCCACGGCGGTCGAGGCGCTGCATGTCTATTCGCTGATCCACGATGATCTGCCCTGCATGGATGACGATGATCTGCGCCGGGGCAAGCCGACCACCCATATCGCTTTCGGCGAAGCGACCGCGGTTCTTGCGGGCGATGCGCTGCACGCGCTGTCCTTTGGATTGCTCGCCGACGAACGCACCCATCATGATCCGTTCGTCCGCGCCGAGATGACCGCCTGTCTCGCCAAGGCTGCCGGACCGGCTGGGATGGCGGGTGGCCAGATGATGGATCTGGTGGCGGAAAATTCTACTTTTGATCTTCCGACCGTGACGAGGCTGCAGCAGCTGAAAACCGGAGCGCTGATCGGTGCCTGCGTTGAAATAGGCGCGATTCTTGGCCGGGTCGCGAACGAAGGCCGGACCAGTCTGCGCGGCTATGCCCATGATCTCGGCCTCGCCTTCCAGATCGCCGATGACATATTGGATGTCGAAGGCGACGAGGAAAAGGCGGGCAAGGCGCTCCACAAGGATGCTGAAGCCGGCAAGGAAACTTTTCTGAGCCTGATGGGACTGGATCGGGCCAAAGAGCAGGCGCAGATGCTGGTGGATCAGGCCAAATCTCACTTGAACGGCTATGGCGAAGAAGCGGATTTGCTCCGCGCCATTGCTGAATATACAATTACTAGAGACCGCTAGGCGGGAAGGACGGGATATGAGAATCGGCGTTTATCCGGGAACTTTTGATCCCATTACCTTGGGGCATATGGACATCATCAGGCGCGGCATGCGTCTGGTCGACAAGCTGGTGATCGGGGTTACCACCAACCCGTCTAAATCGCCGATGTTCACCGACGAAGAGCGGCTGGACATGGTGCGCCGGGAAACGGCTGACCTTGGCGATGGCGTCGAGGTCGTCGGTTTCAACATGCTGCTGATGAAATTTGCAGAGAAACAGGGTGCCGGCGTGATTGTCCGCGGCTTGCGGGCTGTTGCCGATTTTGAATATGAATATCAGATGGCGGGCATGAACCAGCAGCTCAACGGCGATATCGAGACCGTGTTTTTAATGGCCGATGTCTCGCTGCAGCCGATCGCGTCGCGTTTGGTCAAGGAAATCGCCATGTTCGGCGGTGAGATCCACAAGTTCGTGACGCCGCTTGTGGCCGATGAAATCACCGCGAGGGTACAAAAGATAGGCTTGAAGGGCGATCAATAGGCTTTTCCAGCAATTCATTGCGGAGAAAGGTGGAATCGTTCAAAGACCAGTTTCTCTCCCAGCCCTCGATACCAAATGAGTATGCCATGCTGCGTAAATTTTTACTGACCATCTCCGCCCTGTTTCTGGCTTCCTTTCCTGCCTATGCGCAGGAAGCAGAGGAGCAGACACCGGCACCTGCGTCCGTTCCCGCTGAAGAAAATATCCTGCACCTCGATCTGTCGACCGGTGGCCGGGTAACGATACAGCTGTTTCCGGCAATGGCGCCCAATCATGTCGAGCGGATCAAGATGCTGACGCGGCAGGGCTTTTACGACGGTATTATTTTCCACCGGGTGATCGAAGGTTTCATGGCGCAGACCGGCGATCCGACCGGTACCGGTACCGGCGGCTCCGACCTGCCCGACCTGAAAGCGGAATTTGGCAATTTCCCGCACGTGCGCGGGGTGGTCTCGATGGCGCGGGCGCAAAGCGAAGACAGCGCCAATAGCCAGTTTTTCATCGTCTTTTACCCGCGTTTTTCCCTCGATAAAAATTACACGGTGTTTGGCCGCGTAACCGCCGGCATGGAATATGTGGACGCAATCGAACGCGGTGAGCCGCCGGTTAATCCGAGCCGGATATTGCAGGCATCGGTGGCCGCAGACAATAAACCGCCGGTTCTGCCGAGTGCTCTGGATAATATTTCCGAAGCGCCGTTTTCGGTCGATGACCTGAACGCGCCAATCAATCCCTAGAGTAATCCGTGCGCGTTGATCTGTTCGACTTTGCGTTGCCGCAGGAGCTGATTGCGCTGCGGCCAGCGGTGCCGCGTGATAGCGCAAAAATGCTACAGGTCGAAGGCGACCGGCTTTCCGACCATATTGTCAGCGATCTGCCGCAATTGCTGGGCCCCAAAGACATATTGGTCTTCAACGATACCAAGGTCATTCCGGCGCAATTGCAAGGGACGCGCGGCGAGGCCAAGATCGGTGCGACGCTGCACAAGCGGGTCGACCTTCGCCGCTGGCAGGCCTTCATTCGCAACGCCAAGCGATTGCGCGTTGGCGAGGTCGTAGATTTTGGCATGGACGTATCGGCAGAAGCGGAAGCCAAGCTGGACGACGGCAGTTTCATTCTGCACTTCCTTGGCGACGAGCCGGTCGAATTGCTGCTCGAACGGGCAGGCACCATGCCGCTGCCGCCCTATATCGCCAGCAAGCGGGCGATCGACGAGCGCGATGTCGACGATTACCAGACGATGTTCGCCAAGGAAAAGGGTGCCGTGGCGGCGCCGACGGCGGCGCTGCATTTCACCGACGGATTATTGGCCGCGCTTGCCGAGGCTGGCGTCGGCAGTGAAATATTAACTCTGCACGTTGGTGCGGGGACGTTCCTGCCGGTCAAAGTTGACGAAACCGACGAGCACAAGATGCACAGCGAGTGGGGACGGATCGATGCTGCGACTGCCGACCGCCTTAATGCAGCGCGCAAAGCCGGAGGCCGGGTGATCGCAGTCGGCACCACCAGCCTGCGCCTGCTCGAAAGCGCGACGGGCGAAGACGGCATCATCCGCCCGTTCGAAGGCGACACCGATATTTTCATCACGCCTGGCTATAAATTCCGCGCGATCGACGGCCTGATGACCAATTTCCATCTGCCCAAATCCACCCTGTTCATGCTGGTCAGCGCGCTGATGGGGATGGATACGATGCAAGAGGTTTACGCCCATGCGGTTGCCGGGGGCTATCGTTTTTACAGCTATGGGGATTCCAGCCTGCTGTTGCCGGACCGTTAGGATCGTGCTGGCCTTGTTGCTAGTGGATTAGCAAAGCGAATCAGGGCATGATAACGCAGAATATAAAAGTTTCGAAACGGAGAGATGACAATGGATAGCTACGAACAAAATTACATCAATGGCCAATGGGTCGATTCTATCGGCGGTACGCCGCATCAGGTCATCAATCCAGCAACCGAAGAGCCGGGCACGAAGATTGTTCTTGGCACCAAGGCCGACGTTGATGCCGCCGTCGCCGCAGCGAAAACGGCGTTCAAGAGTTTCAGCCAGACCTCGCGCGAAGAGCGGCTCGCCCTGCTCGAACGGATCATTGAAGAATATAAAAAGCGTATGCCCGATATTGCTGCCTCTCTGGCGGTCGAAATGGGCGCCCCGATCAGCCTGGGTAATGCCGCGCAGGCTCCAGCCGGTCTCGGCGGCTTCATGGGCACGCTGGAAGCGCTGAAGACTTTCGAATTTACCGAAAAAGTCGGCGCCAATATGATCGCCTATGAACCCATCGGCGTCGTCGGCATGATCACTCCGTGGAACTGGCCTTTGAACCAGATCACATTGAAAGTCGCTCCGGCTCTGGCGGGCGGCAATACTATGGTGTTGAAACCATCCGAAGAATGTCCCGGCAGCGCCGCCATTCTTGCCGAAGTGATGGATGCAGCGGGCGTTCCGCCTGGCGTGTTCAATCTGGTGCAGGGTGACGGCCCGATCGTCGGCGCGGCGATTTCCTCGCACCCCGATGTCGATATGGTCAGCTTCACCGGCTCGACCCGCGCCGGTATCCTGGTGGCCAAAGCGGCTGCCGATACGGTCAAGCGCGTGCATCAGGAACTGGGCGGAAAATCGCCCAATCTGGTGCTGCCCGGCGCCAAGCTGGAAGAAGTCCTGCCACCGACCATTGCCGGGGTGATGGTCAACAGCGGTCAAAGCTGCATCGCGCCAACCCGCGTATTGGTACACAAGGACCAGAACAGCGAAGCCATCGCCGTGGTCAAGAATATCGTCGAGAGTCAGGAAGTCGGCGACCCGACCGTTGAAGGCGGACATATGGGGCCGGTTGTGAACAAGGCTCAATATGGCAAGATCCAGGATTTGATCCAGTCCGCGATTGACGAGGGTGCCACGCTGGAAACCGGCGGCACCGATCTGCCGGCCAATGTGAACCGCGGCTATTATATCAAACCGACTTTGTTCAGTGGCGTGACGCCGAATATGCGGATCGCCAGGGAAGAGGTCTTCGGTCCGGTGGTGACGCTGATGAGCTATGATAATCTCGAAGAGGCAATCGAGATTGCGAATGACACAGAATATGGTCTCTCCGCCGTGATTTCCGGCGATCCGGCGGCAGCCGTCGCGGTTGCGCCGCAATTGAAGGCCGGCATGGTCATCGTCAACAATTGGGGACCGGCTCCCGGCTTGCCTTTCGGCGGATATAAGCAGTCCGGCAACGGCCGTGAAGGCGGTGTTTATGGCCTGAGAGATTTCATGGAAGTGAAATCCATCAGCGGTCTGCCAAGCTAGACACATATGTTGCAGATATGAAAAAAGGGCGGCTCAATCGAGCCGCCCTTTTTTTTGTTTCAAGTTCCGGAAGGCTTAGCCTTCAGCAGGAGCCGCCGCTGGAGCGACCGGTGGGTCATTGTCAGCAACTTCGGTGAGCGATCCGCCCATGGCTTCGCAATCACCGGCGTCGGTATTTTTCCAGGCATTGCCCTGATAGTCGACGACGGAAGTCCCGGCACAGCTTGTGCCTTCGCCGGCCTTGCAATCATTTTCACCGGCCAGGGCGATGCCGTAGCATTTTTCCTGGTCCGCTGCCGCGACTTCGGTCACTTCGCCGCTCGATGCTTCGGCGCCTTCGCTGGCCGCTTCGGTGTTGCCGCCGGAACAGGCGGAAAGAGCGGCTGCCGCGATCAGTGCGGTCGCTGCGGAACCAAGTGTTGTTGCTTTTGTCATAAAATACTCCCGATTTAGGTCTTTGAGAATCTGCGCCCATCCTGCACAGATGTTGAAATATTCGAACAGGACGGACCATTGGTTACACCAACAATAGCAAAACACAAAATCGAGGCCGTAAAATCTGGTTTCAATGCGGAAAGCGGGCATCTCTATGGCTGAGCGCTTTTCCTTTTCCATTTCCGCAACCGACGGCAAGGCGCGGACCGGCAAGATCAGCATGTTGCGCGGCGATATTCGCACGCCTGCGTTCATGCCGGTGGGAACAGCCGCGACAGTCAAGGCGATGAAGCCGGAGACCGTTCGCGCAACGGGTGCGGACATCATTCTCGGCAATACCTATCATCTGATGCTGCGTCCCGGAGCGGAGCGGGTGGCGCGGCTCGGCGGGTTGCACAAGTTCATGAACTGGGATCGACCGATCCTGACCGATAGCGGCGGCTATCAGGTTATGAGCCTGTCGGAACTGACCAAGCTCAGCGAAAATGGCGTCGAATTCCAGAGCCATCTCGACGGTTCGCGCCATATGCTGACCCCGGAACGGTCGATGGAAATCCAGCGGTTGCTCGGCAGCGACATCGTGATGGCGTTCGACGAATGCACCAAGAATGGCGCAACCCGCGAGGAAGCACAGGCATCGATGGAACGATCGATGCGCTGGGCCAAGCGGTCGCGGGACGGCTTTGACAGTGGCGAAGAGCATGCGGCGAGAGCGGCTTTGTTCGGCATTCAGCAAGGATCGCTCGACAAGGAAATGCGCGCGGCTTCGGCGGAGGCTTTGATTGAAATCGGTTTTGACGGCTATGCCATTGGCGGTCTCGCGGTTGGCGAAGGGCAGGAGGCGATGTTCGATGTGCTCGACTATGCGCCGGGTCAATTGCCCGCCGACAAGCCGCGCTATCTGATGGGGGTCGGCAAGCCGGATGATCTGGTCGGGGCGGTCGAGCGCGGCGTCGATATGTTCGACTGCGTGCTGCCAAGCCGGTCCGGTCGCAATGGCCAGGCGTTTACGGCGCAGGGGGCTCTCAATATCCGCAACGCCAAATTTGCCGAGGATCTGGCGCCGCTCGACGAAAATTGCGCTTGTTCGGTCTGCCAGAACCACAGCCGCGCCTATTTGCACCATCTGATCCGGGCGAAAGAGATATTGGGCGCGATGCTGATGACCGAGCATAATATCGCTTATTATCAATCGCTGATGGCAGGCATGCGCGACGCAATTGCCGAGGGCACATTTGCTGATTTTGCCCAAAAATTCCGCAGCGCCTATCTGAACTCATGATTGTCGGGCTGCCGGACAAAACGAGCCTGCAGGATGCGCTGGACCGCGCCCGCGACAATGCGCCTTATCTTGGCATGGCGATGCAAATACTCCCCGAACTGACCGATCTGCTCGCCGCAGAGAATCTCGAGGCGGCGCTGGAATATGTCGGCAGCGCGGGAGAAGGCGCCGAAAATGTCCGGCAAAAATTGCGCCGCGAAAAGCGGGCCCTTGCCCTGACACTGGCGATTGGCGATCTGGCCGGGCAATTGTCTCTGACCGATGTGATCACGCGCTTGTCCGATTTCGCCGACCGGGCGCTGGATGAGGCGCTGGCCGATATTTATGCGACCCGCTATCCCGAGGCGCCGCTGGAGGGCTTTTCGATCATTGGCCTTGGCAAGCATGGCAGCCGCGAACTCAACTATTCGTCTGATATCGACCCGATCTTCATTTACGATCCCGATAAAATTCCGGTGCGTGGCAAGGAAGATCCCAGTGACGCAGCGCGG
Source organism: uncultured Sphingorhabdus sp. (assembly GCA_963974765.1). Lineage (GTDB taxonomy): Bacteria > Pseudomonadota > Alphaproteobacteria > Sphingomonadales > Sphingomonadaceae > Parasphingorhabdus. The sequence continues at coordinate 93,622 of CAXBEI010000001.1, read as the reverse complement.
CGGATCGGCCAGCAGCTGGTCGAGGCGCTCAACGCCCGCGATGCGGACGGCTATGTTTTCCGGGTCGACATGCGGCTCAGGCCTTCGCCGGAAGTCAGTCCGGTGGCGCTGCCGGTCGAAGCGGCGATCAGCTATTATGAATCGAGCGCGCTGGCGTGGGAGCAGGCGGCCTATATCCGGTCACGGGCCGCTGCCGGTGATCCCGGGCTGGGGCAATATTTTCTCGAAACGATCAATCCGTTCATTTGGCGGCGGTCGCTGGATTATGGAGCGATCAAGAATATCGGCTCGGTCACCGCGCAGATTCGCGATCATTATGCGGCGGGTCAGAAATTCGGACCGGGCTTTGATCTGAAACGCGGGCGAGGCGGGATTCGCGAGACGGAATTTTATGCCCAGATGCACCAGCTGATCTTTGGCGGCCGGCAGCCGGATCTGCGGGTGCCAGCGACGCGCGATGCGCTGGCGGCGCTGGTCAAGGCGGGACGGATCGATGGTGAAAAAGCGCGGGCGCTGAGCGAGTCCTACGAACTCTACCGGGTCATCGAACATCGTCTGCAGATGGTCAACGACCAGCAAACCCATAGCTTGCCCGATGCTGCAGCGGATCTCGACCGGGTGGCGCGGTTGCACGGGCTCGACATAGGCCAGCAATTGCTTGATCTGCTTGCCCCGCATGTCGATGCGGTCGGCAATATTTATGATGATTTGATTGAACCGGAAGATGACAGGCGTCTGCCGACTGATGAAGAGAAACTGGCCTCTGTAATCGCCAGTAAAAATTTGCTCGAAGGCGACAGTTTTCTGCAGGCGATCAAGCGCTGGCGGAGCGGCAAGGTGACGGCCTTGCGGTCCGCTGCGGCTCAAGAGTCTTTCGAGGCTATCCTTCCTGATCTGGTCGATGCGATTGCCACGGCCCCCAATTCGACAAAGGCGCTGGCGCGGCTGGACAGCCTGATCGAAAAATTGCCGACAGCGATCAATTTCTTCCGGATATTGGAAGCAAGGCCGGCTTTGCTCGACCTGCTTGGCAAGATTCTCAGCCATGCACCGGTGCTGGCCGATGCTTTGGCGCAGCGCGCAGAATTATTCGACGGTCTGATCGATGCTACCGCGCTTGACCTGCCCCCGTCGGTGGATGAGCTTGCGGAACAATTCGCCCGGATGGAACCGGGCGATGATTATCAGATGCTGCTCGACCGGGTGCGGGCCCGGGTTGGGGAGAAGCGCTTCGCGCTCGGCGTGCAACTGATCGAGGGGCATCATGATGCGCTGGATATATCGGCGGGCTATGCCCGGGTGGCCGAAGCGGCGATTCAGGTGCTGACCGACGCGACAATCAAGGAATTTGAAGAGACGCACGGAAAGGTTCCTGGCTGTGCTCTGCTGATTCTGGCGTTGGGCCGGTTGGGCGGGGAAGCCTTGACCCATGCTTCCGATCTGGACCTGATCTTCCTTTTCAGCGGCGATCATGGCGCCGAGTCCGACGGCAACAGATCATTGGGGGCTACCCAATATTATAACCGGCTGACCGCGCGGATCGTGACGGCGCTTTCTGTGCCGACCGCTGCCGGGCCGCTTTATGAAGTGGACACGAGGCTGCGGCCATCCGGAACCCAGGGGCCTTTGGCGGTAACGCTGGAGAGCTTTTACAAATATCAGCGGGAAAGCGCCTGGACCTGGGAACATATGGCCCTGACCCGGGCGCGACCCGTCTATGGCGATCCGACGAGCCGTGCGGAACTGCAGAGCGAGATTTGCTCGATCTTGCGAAAAGAGCGCGAACCGGAAGAATTGCGCAAGGCTGTGCGGAAAATGCGTCTGGATATCGTCGAGCACAAGCCGCCCAAGGGCCCGCTTGATACCAAGATGATGGAAGGCGGGCTGGTCGACTGGGAGTTTATCGTCCACTTCCTGCAGTTGAAAACGGGAGAGGCGCTCTACCCGCAACTCGGCAAAGCGGTCCGCGCGCTCGTTGCCGCCGGTCATCTTGGTGAGGACATGGTTACCGCGCACGAGCTGATGACGCGCTTGCTAGTGGCCCTGCGCCTTATGTCTCCGGATTGCGACTTCCCGCCGGAAACCAGCCGGGCCCTGATCGCCAAGGCTGCGGGACAGGAAAGCTGGGATGCTCTGCTCGATGGCTATGATCAGGCGCGGCAATGCGTTATTGACGAGTGGAACAGGCACTTGCGGCCGGACCCCGATGAAATTCTAGGAGACATAATATGATCGATGTGGGCGATAAAATTCCGGATATGGAACTGGTTGCACCGGATGGCAGTCCGGTGAAAATTTCCGATTATGCCGGCAAAAAGCTCGTGCTGTTTTTCTATCCGAAAGCCAGCACACCCGGTTGCACGACGGAATCGAAGGACTTTTCGGCGCTCCTGCCGGAATTTGAAAAAGCTGGCGCGGCGGTGCTTGGCATGTCGGCGGATTCGCCGAAACGACAGCAGAATTTCATCAACAAGCAGGAACTGACCGTCGATATCGCGTCCGATGAAAGCACGGCGTTCCTTGAGAAAATCGGCGTCTGGGCGGAAAAGAAAATGTACGGCAAGACCTATATGGGGATCATCCGTTCGACCTTTCTGATCGGTCCCGATGGCACGGTCCTCAAGGCCTGGCCGAAAGTGAAGGTCAAGGGCCATGCGGAAGAGGTTCTGGCTGCGGTGCAGGCGGCATAGACCCTTCGAAATGACTGAACCGATCACTGTAGGCGCAGCGGTTCTGCGCGTGCTTCAGACCGCTGATCCCACGGCCAAGGTGATGGCCGCGCGCCATGCTGCGCGGCAATGGCGGCTGGGGCGGCTGGCGCACGGATTTGGCGAGGCCATGCCGGATATACCGGCGCGCCCTGATCATCCGGTCTTGATGCGGCCGCGCGACATGCCGAGACGCGGCACAGGCACCTCGGTACCCCGAAGGGTCGCTCTGATCCATGCACTCGCGCATATCGAATTTGTCGCGATCGATCTGGCCTTCGACATGATCGGCCGCTTCGGTGCAGAATTCCCGCGAGAATTCACCGATGACTGGATGCGGGTCGGTGCGGAAGAAGCGATGCATTTCGCCTTGCTGGATCGCCGATTGCGGGATCAAGGCAGTCATTATGGCGCGCTGCCCGCCCATGATGGTCTCTGGGATAGCGCAAAAAATACCGCCTATGATGCTTCGGCGCGTCTCGCCATCGTTCCGATGGTGCTCGAGGCGAGGGGACTGGATGTGACCCTGGAGACAGTCGAGCGTTTCAAACGGCAGGGCGATGAACTGACGGCAAAAGTTTTACATCGAATCTATAATGACGAGATTTGCCACGTTTCTTTTGGCACGAAATGGTTCGAATATAGCTGCGAAAGAGACAATCTGGCCCCGCATGACCATTGGAAACATCTTGTAAAAACCCACTTCAAAGGCGGGTTGAAGCCTCCATTTAACGACTCAGCGCGCCGAGCAGCCGGTCTGACCCAAGAATATTATTATGGTGTTGAATAATTAACCCGAATGAATTTACACCCGTAAACGCACAACGGGGGCGAAGGTTCCGCCACAAAATTCAAGCCATGGATTTCATGGGTCGCAAATAAAGGTTCGATCATTATATGACCGAAAACATAGTAGTTTTATTCAAGAAATCTGTGAGCAAGATCACAGCCATTGCTTTTCTCGGATCGGCAATGATTTTTTCCACCGCCGCATCAGCGGAAGCAGCCGCAGAAGCCAGCATCCCGGTTGATGTGCTGAAAAGCCAGGCAGCGGAAAGCGCTCTTGGCGAAGCGGACCCCGCGTTCAAGATGATTTTCAACAACTGGAGCGGCCAGGGCAAGATTGAAGCGGTGAAACTCACCATTCCTTCGAGAAAGCCGGTAAAAGATTTTACGCTGACCAGTTCTTACGGTTTCCGTTCCGACCCTTTCAAAGGTCGCCGTGCCAATCACAAGGGCCTCGATATGGCCGGACCGATCGGCACTCCCATTTATGCAACAGCTGACGGCATCATCGGCCGCGCCCAATGGGTAAACGGCTATGGCAAATATATCGAAATCAACCACGGCAACGGCATCCAGACCCGTTATGGTCATATGTCGCGGCTCAATGTCGAAGCAAACGCCCGCGTCAAGAGCGGCGACCTGATCGGCTTCATGGGCTCGACCGGTCGCTCCACTGGCAGCCACCTGCATTATGAAGTGCGGATTGCCGGCGAAGCGGTCAATCCCATCCCATTCATGCAATCCAATGATTTCCTGATCGCGCAGAAGCTGAATTCCGGCGTTGCATTGGGCGGCCCAGCCGAATAAGATCGATTTTACACCTTTGGGAGAGGGTGCATAAGGGAGCGGTTTGAGCTTAAGGCTTGCCGCTCCTTTTGATTCTCCCTATCTTAAGATCATGAACCAGGTCCTTACAACTCTCGAGCAGGATATCATCCTGACCCCCAATGCCGCCAAACGCGTGGCTGCCATTGCCGAAAAACAGGGCAAAGCAGCCATATTGCGGCTTGCGGTCGAAGGCGGGGGCTGTTCCGGATTTCAATATCGTTTTGGTCTCGCCGACGGCATTGAAGCGGACGATGTCGCGGTCGAGGAAGCTGGCGTAACGCTGGTTGTCGACGAAATCAGCCTCGATCTGGTGCGCGGTAGCGCGGTCGACTTTGTCGAGTCGCTTGGCGGCAGCGCTTTTCAGGTTACTAATCCCAATGCTGCGTCAGGATGCGGTTGCGGCTCGAGTTTCTCTGTTTAAGTGAAAATAGCCAGCTACAATATCAACGGCATCAAGGCGCGCCTGCCGCGCTTGCTGGAGTGGCTTGAAGAGACCAAGCCGGATGTGGCCTGCCTGCAGGAAATCAAGACACAGGACGAGGGCTTTCCCGCCGACAAGTTCGAGGAAATTGGCTATGGCGCGATCTGGCATGGCCAGAAGAGCTTCAACGGCGTTGCAATATTGGCGCGCGATCAGGTGCCGGAAGAGGTCAAGCGCGGGCTCGATGGTGAACCGGAAGACGAGCATAGCCGCTATATCGAAGCCAATATCAGCGCCAAAGACGGTTCGAAAGTGCGGGTTTCCAGCATCTATCTGCCGAACGGCAATCCACATCCCGGGCCCAAATTCGATTTCAAGCTGCGCTGGATGAAGCGCTTGCGCGAGCGCGCTGCGGAAATTTGGGCCGAGGAAGTGCCTGCCGTGCTGGCCGGCGACTATAATGTCATCCCACGCGACAATGATGTCTATTCGGTCAAGGCGATGCAAAATGACGCGCTGATGCAGCCGGAAAGCCGTGAGGGCTATCGGCGCATATTAAACGACGGCTGGACCGATGCGCTTGGTGTCACCTATCCGGCGGGCAATATCTGGACCTATTGGGACTATCGCAGCGGCGGCTGGCAACGCGACCAGGGCTTTCGCATCGATCATCTGCTGCTTAGCCCGCTTGCCGCGGATCGCCTCGAAAGCTGCGGTGTCGACAAGGAGTATCGCGGCCGGGAGAAGGCCAGCGATCATACGCCAGCGTGGGTCGATCTGGACATCTGAGGCGCCCGACGACGATTGATCGCGGCTGCGCCTAGGTGATCGGCTTTTCGTAAATAAGATATTCGCGGTTGACGGTCGCTCCAATCGCTTCGGCAATCGCCACCATCCCCTGATTATCTTCCAATATCCAGCCAATTTCAGCGCGTTTGGTGCCAAAGTGGAGCTTTGCATCGCGGCGGATATATTCGATCAGCATGAACACCATCTGGCTGGCCAGGCGGCTGTTTTGCAGCTCTTTTTTAACCCCCATTAACGGCACCCGCATCGAATTGGATTTGGGGAATTTCAGCCACCATAGCAGCTTCGCCCAGCCGAAGGGCCATAGCGAGCCCTTCATGGTTTTGAGCACTTCATTCATGTCCGGTAACGTCATCATGAACGCGACGGGTTCGCCTTCCAGTTCGGCAATGCGGATTAGATGTTCGTGGACGATAGGCTTCAGGCTCTTGCCAGCATGGGCGATTTCGCGATCGGTCATCGGGACAAATCCCCAGTTTTTTGACCAGGCATCGTTTAGCAAATTCATGATGATCGCGGCATCTCGGTCGAAATGTTTCTTGTCGACCCGGCGGATGGTTAGTCGTTTGTTGCGCTCGCCAGAGGCAACGATCCGTTTGATCAGTTCGGGGAAACCGTCCTCGACCGGAAGATGATAGGTTACCAGCCGCTTGGCGACCTTATAGCCGAGACTTTCGATCCAGCCCTGATAGGCGGCGTTGTGATGGCCCATCAGTATCATCGGACTGTGGTCGTGGCCCTGCGTCAACAGCCCCGGCTCTTCCCAGACCGACATGCTGATCGGCGCAAGAACCCGGGTCATGCCCTCGTTCTTCAGCCAGACTTCGGCGGCGTGAATCAGGGCATGCATCACCGCTTCGTCGGTGGCTTCCATCCAGCCCCAATTGCCGGTTCCCGGCCCCATGCCTTGTTCCGGCGGCTGTTGCAGAGCCAATTCGTCAATATGGGCGCTGATCCTGCCAACCACTTTGCCCTGTCGACGGGCTAAAAAAAACTGGACCCTTGCATGGTCGAAAAACGGGTTTTTCCCGGGCGTGATCAGATTGGCCATTTCGGACTTCAGCGGCGGAACCCAATACGGGTCCTTGGCGTTGAGCTTGTAGGCAATATCGATGAACTGCTTGGTCTGGGCCTTGGTAGTGACAGGTTCTACGACTATATCCTGAGTGGCCGCCATGTTTTATCCTTCTATATATGCGGCTGGCTGTGGCGTTAATCGAGACGCAATGTCAAGGGCAGGCGCGCCATTGCGGTCTTGTCCTTGCCATGATGTCGCCACGATATGTTGCTCTAGGCCATCCAACAATTATGCAGGTATTTATGAGTACGACAACCATCTCTCCGAAAAATACGCCAACGGCTGCGGCAGATCCGCACCGGATCAATGCCGCTGTGCCAGTTCCCGAGGATGTCGAGCTGATCCGCACTGCGGCCAAGGTCACGCGTGATCTCAACACGCCCAAGGCCGCAATTTACTGGGCTGATTTTCTGGCATCTGTGGTTGTTGGCTACGGCGCCCTCGCCGGGGCGATTATCAGTCAGTCGACTGTTCTCGCGATTGCCTTTGGCTTGATCGCGGTCCTCGCTCTCTATCGCGCGGGCAGCTTCATTCACGAATTGACCCACGTCCGCCGCAATGCACTGCCCGGCTTTCATTTCGCCTGGAACGCCTTGTTCGGCGTACCGATGCTGATCCCGTCGTTCATGTATGAAGGCATTCACAGCATCCATCACCGGACCAAGAAATATGGCACGGTTGAGGATCCGGAATATCTCCCGCTGGCACTGATGAAGCCCTGGTCGGTGCCTCTATTCGTGATTGTCGCGGCGCTGGCACCGGTTGCGCTGCTGTTCCGCTATGCGATATTATCGCCGCTATCCGCTATCGTTCCGCCGCTGCGCAGGATTGTGGTCGAACGCTATTCCGGCCTGATCATCAACCCGGATTTTCGCCGCAAGCCACCCGAAGGCGACCTAAAACGGCGCTGGCTTGCTTGCGAAATTGGCGCGAGCATCTGGGCTATTGCCCTGCTGGCCATGGTTGCGACCGACGTCATTCCAATGCGCGCTTTTCTGATATTCCTCGGCGTGATGTCGGGCAGTGTCGTGCTCAACCAGATCCGTACCTTGGTCGCGCATCTCTGGGAGAATGACGGTCAGGAAATGAGCGTGACGGGGCAATATCTCGACAGTGTCAACGTGCCGCCGCCAGCAACCTTGCCCGCTCTATGGGCGCCGGTTGGGCTGCGCTATCACGCGTTGCACCATCTGCTGCCGGGTGTTCCCTATCATAGTCTTGGCGAAGCGCACCGGCGTATCGCGGCTGAATTGCCGTCCGATTCCAAATTCTACCGGGCGGATCACGGCAGTCTATGGAAGTTGATCACGGGACTGGTGCGCGGCAGCGCCGGCAGAAACTGAAGCGGCTATTCCTCGGTCCGGATCAGCACCGTCTCGCCGATCAGGAAAAATAGCATGAACGGCGCCCAGGCTGCCAGTAGAGTCGGATAAGCGCCGATATTGCCCATCGCCAGCGCGAAATTATCGGCGACGAAATAGGCAAAGCCGAGCGCCATGCCGATAACGGCGCGCAGAAACAACTGCCCGGACCGGGCCAGACCGAAAGCAGCGACAGCGCCCAGCAAGGGCATCAGGATCGATGACATCGGCCCGGAAATCTTGTGCCACCAGCCGGCTTTCAGGCTCATCGTCGGGCGCCCCGCGCGCTCAAGTTCGCCAATGGCTGTGTGCAGTGCAAAAATCGACAGGCTATCAGCATCGACATTGGTCAGCGTGAACTGGTCCGGCCGGATCGAATCACCGATCAGTATCTCGGCTTTCTTCTCTTCGGTTCCGCTGATGACATCAAACTGGGTGACGTCGGCGAGTTTCCAGCCTTTGTCGGTGAACCGGGCTTCATCGCCTTGCATCAGGCTTTTCAGTCCGTTCTCGGTGCGATTGTAGATGGTGATGTCTTGCAGCACGACATCATTGCCGCGGCCGGTCACCGTCCGCGCGTTGATCAGATTATTGCCATCCTTCACCCATACATTGGTGCGGACGTTGCTTTCCGCCGGAATCGGGCCGAATTCGACTTTCTCCCATTGCGACAATCGTGCGGTAGCGGGGGCGACGATTGTTTCGTTGAACACGAACGAGACCAGCGCCACGCCCATGCTGGTTACGATCAATGGCGCGAGGATCTGGTGGGCGGACAGACCGCCGGCCTTCATCGAGATGACTTCACTATTCTGGTTCAAGGTGGCGAGGGTGATGATCGTCCCGAGCAGAACGGAAAAGGGCAGGAAACGCGCCACCAGCTGCGGGGCGCGCAGGGAAACATAGGTCCAGAGCTCGGCTTCGCCATTGCCTTGATAGGCCATGATCTTGCCGCTTTCGCCGAGCAGGTCGAGCGCCTGCAGCACCAGTACGAGCAATGCAAGCACCGCCAGCGTCCGGACGATGAACATTTTCGCCATATAGATGGCCAGTGTCCGGGAGGGGAAAAAGTTCATATCCGGCTATTCCTTCATCAACGCGCGTTTGCGATTGAAATTCAGCAAGCCCTTGAAAACGCCTCCGAATTTGGAAAAGGCTTTTTCCAGTGCACCGATCGGCTGGCCGCCGGGAACATGGGCTGCAACATGATACATCCACATGATCAGCGCGGCGAACAGGCAGAAGGGCAGCCACAAGGCTATGATCGGGTCAACAAGACCGAGCGCCCCGATATCCTCGCCATATTCGTTGACCTTGTGATAGGTCACAATCATGATGATCGACAGAAAAACGCCAAGCGCGGAGCTGGAGCGTTTCGGGGGTACAGCCAGCGCTACCGCCAATAGCGGCAGCAGCAACATCATCACCACCTCGACCATGCGAAAGTGGAAATTGGCGCGGCTTTCATTGCGTTCGGCAACCGGGCGGTTTTCGTCCTGTCCGACACGGACCAGCTCCGGTATCGTATATTCCAGATCCTTGCCGCCGCGCGAGCGGAAGCTCTCGATATCGGGTAAATCTATCGGCAAATCATGGTTGCTGAAACTCAGGATGCGCGGTTTTTCGTAATTCGGGGCATCATGGACCAGCACGCCATCGGTCAGCCGCAAGATGATCGTATCGGGATCGTCGGTCGCCAGAAACTGGCCGTTTTTCGCCGTGACGGAGACGGTCTGGCCCGTTTTGCTCTCGGCGCGGACGAACATCCCGCTCAATTTGGTGCCGTTGTCGCGGCTTTCCTCGATCCGAAGGGTCATCCGGCTGCCGAGATTGGTGAATTCGCCGACCTTGATGGAGGCACCGAGCGCACCCGACCGCAATTCGAAGCGTAGTTCTTCATAATAATAGCGGGACAGTGGCTGAATGAAGCCGACAAGTGCGAGATTGACCAGCATCAAGGCGATTGTGAACATATAAGGCACCCGGAGCAGCCGTCCGTAACCCTGGCCAACGGCACGGAAAACATCGAGTTCCGAACTGAGCGCAAGCTGCCGGAACGCCAGCAAAATACCGAGCAGCAGACCGATCGGTATGCCGAGAGAAAGATATTCGGGAATCAGATTGGCCAGCATCCGCCAAACCACGCTGACAGGGCCGCCTTCTGCCGCGACAAAATCGAAAAGACGCAGCATTTTTTCCAGTACCAGCAGCATGGCCGCGATCACCAAAGTACTGAACAGAGGCACGGCGATCAATTTTGCCAGATAGCGATCAGTGGAAGTCAGCAGTTTCAACTTGTTGTCTCCCTCTCACCATGTTTTCGCCGCAAATCAAATCCATAACAATCGGTAGATCGGGGGGCTGATTCTTGTCCGTGCCGGAGTAATGGCGCGGGTATAACGACTAGGAGTTACTACGTCATGTTGAAATTTGCGGCATCCATCGCATTATCGACCACTATTTTGCTATCTTCTGCCCCGGCATTCGCTGGAGGCCGCGAGATACCCAATGACATGCGCCGGTGCCAGTCGGGCAAAGGCCCTGCTGTAAGAGTCGAAATTGAAGGTCTGAAGGAAACGACCGGAAGGATTCGCGTCCAGAGCTACCGCGGAACCAAGGACGAATGGTTGAAAAGCGGCGCCTGGTTGTCTCGCATCGAAGCCCCCGTCAGCGCGAAAAATATGACCTTTTGCCTGCCGTTCAGCCAGGCCGGCGAATATGCGATTGCCGTGCGCCATGATCTTAACGGTAACGGCAAGACCGACCTGACCAGCGACGGTGGCGGGATGTCGAACAATCCGAGCATCAACATCTTCAACCTTGGCAAGCCAAGCTACAAGAAAACCAAATTTGCGATCGGCAATGAGGTTAAATCCATCCGCATCACAATGAAATATATGTGATGCACCGGGCACGCCGGACAATTTGGGGCTAATTCATGGCAAATGTCGCACTTCTTTCCAATCCGAACTCGACCGGAAACCGGGCAATTTTGCCAGAAGTGCGCTCTTATTGCGTCAAGAACAGCGATGTTTTTCACTATGAAGTGGATCATGTTGATGAGATTGCCAAGGCGCTGGAAACCATTGCCCGGGTGAAACCGAAAGTGCTGGTCATCAACGGTGGCGACGGAACGGTACAGGCGGCATTGACCGAATTGCACCAGGGTGGCCATTTTGGTGACAATCCGCCGCCGGTCGCGGTTCTGCCCAATGGCAAGACCAATTTGATCGCGCTCGATCTGGGTTCGGAAGGCAATCCGCTAAAAGCGCTCGAGCGCATTGTCGAACTGGCCAAGCATGATTTGCACGAACATCTGGTCGACCGCGAGCTTATCGCGCTCTCCGATGGCAGCAAGGATAGCAAGGTCGTGCTCGGCATGTTTCTCGGCGGCGCCGGTCTGTCGGAGTTTATTCTCTATTGCCGCCACAAGATCTACCCGCTGGGACTGCCAAACGCGGCGGCGCATGTGCTGACGGTTTTTGCCGCGCTTGCATCGGTCCTGTTCGGCATAAGGGGGAAATTCCTGCCCAAACGATCGACGCCGGTCAAGATATCGCTGATCCGCGACGGTCAGTTTCAGGGCAATTTTGCCGTGCTGATCGTTACCACGCTGGAAAAGCTTCTGCTGATGAAACGATCGATGCGAAACCAGCATGCGATTGGCCGGATGCAGTTTCTGGCGATTGACCAGCGCGCCAGTTCTATCGTGCGTTTTTTGCTGTCGGTGATTTTCGGACGGTTGGGCAAAAATGTCCAGAAAGGCATCCATCTCGAGCGCGGCGATATGATCCGCATCGAAGGCGAGGGCAGCAATGTGCTGATGGACGGCGAACTTTTCTCGGCCCAGCCAGGCCACCCGATCGTGCTGAAATCAACCAAGCCCGTATCCTTCCTTCGGCTAGCCGCCTGAGCTAGGACGTTTCGCGTGAGCGATCTCAAATCATTAATTGCACAGGAACTGGCCGAGCCCGTTGACAAACGGGTTACGGCTTTTGCGGCCTCGATTGCCGCGCAATATGGCGACGCATCGCGGGCGGTATTATTCTACGGCTCCTGCTTGCGAACAACGCAGCTCGACGGGCAGATGCTCGATTTCTATCTGATCGTTTCGGACTATGAAGCGGCTTACGGAAAGAGCTGGCTGGCGGGGGCGAACAAGCGGTTGCCACCCAATGTATTTCCGGCGGAACATGACGGACTGGTCGCCAAGGTGGCGGTGCTCAGCCAAAAGGATTTTCACAGGTTGAACCGGATTGGCGCCAGCGCGGTCAGCGTCTGGGCCCGCTTCGCACAGCCCTCGCGGCTGGTCTGGCAAGCGGACGAAGCGGCGCAGGCGCAAGCGGTCGAGGCGATCGAAGGCGCTGCGATCACCCTGTTCGACATGAGCTTTCCGATGATGGATATCGATACGGAACATACGATAGTCGATCTCTGGAAACGCGGTTTTGAACTGACCTATGGTGCGGAGTTGCGCGCCGAGCGGAAGGATCGCTCCGATTCGGTCGTCGATTCCGATCCCGAACGTTATGCTAGCTTCGGACCAGCCGTGATGGCGGCGATTGCCGAACGGGACAAAGCGCGGGGCGGAAAACTGAAGATTGTCGCCTCTCGCGAGGCAGTCGAAAAAAGATGGCGGCAATTGCGGCGCAACGGCAAGATTTTGACGCTCGCCAGGCTGGCCAAGGCGTCCGCCACTTATGCCGGCGGCATCGATTATCTCGCCTGGAAGATAAATCGCCATGCCGGGACCGATTATGTGATCAAGCCGTGGCAACGCAAATGGCCGATTCTGGGGGCGCTGGTGATGTTGCCGCGACTGATTGCCGGTGGGGCGATCAAGTGAGACCGTCATTTAAATGACTCCGTCATGTAAATGATGCCGTCATCCTGAACTTGTTTCAGGACCCCAGGCGTCCGAACCGGAAGATGGTGGCAAGAGTGACGGGGTCCTGAAACAAGTTCAGGATGACGATTTGTCACCGATCCTTGTAATCCGGCTTCCGCTTGGCAAAAAACGCCTTGGCCGCCTCGCGGCTGTCTTCGGTCATCGACAGCATCACCTGCTGCCGGTCTTCGATGGCGAGGGCCGCTTCGAAACTCTGGGCGTCGATATTGCGGTTCAGCGCATCCTTGGACAGGCGCAGACCCATTGGCGCCGTGTCGAGCATTTCTTCGGCCAGCGACAGGCCCGTTGAGAGCAGCTTGTCCTCGTCGACAATTTCGCTGATCAGGCCATGTTTCTCTGCCCGTTCGGCGTGGATGAAACGACCGGTCAGGATCAGTTCCGACGCAATTGACGCGCCGACCATGCGCGGCAGAAAATAGCTCGATCCCATATCGCAGCCGCCCAGACCGATCTTGATGTAGGCCGCATTCATCTTGAGCGACGGCGTGCCGAAGCGGACATCGCTGGCGAGCAACAACGAGAGGCCGCCTCCACAGGCAGCCCCCTGGGCCAGCGCGATGATCGGCTGAGGACATTGCCGCATGAGTTGCATCACGGTGGCGATGGACCGCTGGGTGTTCCAGACATGCTGGACCTGCCCGCGCGAGCCGTCATTCTTCCAGCCGCCGATATCGAGGCCAGCACAAAAGGCGCGGCCTTCTGCGCGGAACAGGACGACACGGACATCCAGACGCTTTTGCAGCCCGCGGAAATAATCTTGCAGCGCGAAGATCATTTCCTCGTTCATGGTGTTGAGCTTTTCGGGGCGGTTGAGCGTCAGGATTTCAATCGCGCCGCGTTGTTCGATGAGGATGGGATTATTCATTACAGTTTACGTCCGTTGGAAGGTCCATCGATTGAACCAATTTCTTGATTGTTGCTATGTCATATTCGACCCACTGATCATCCGCAGGTTCGATCAATGCCGGACTGGCCAACCCTCCATCGCAACAAAAGCAAATTTCTATTTCGCCAACCATTTCTCCCAATTCATTAAAATATCGGAAGAAATGGTGGGGAATAAAACATGCTTCTTCGTAGGCACCTTCGCCACTTTCGGGACGTTGAACGATGATTTGACGAAAGATGGCTTTTTCAAACATCATTCGTTGCTCGGAAGTCAACTCGACCCCATCGACATTGCCCATACCAAAGAAGTCATCGTCGTTGAGTGGTCGGTCTTCAATGAATAAACGTACCGACTTGGCGTGAGGATAGACTTCGATAGACTTTGTTTCTGTTATGAGTTCATCCGAGGGAGCTTGGGCTTTTTGGGCATCACATGCAGCTAAGCCAAAAATAGAGAAAATAGCGATCAGAAACAATTGAATCTGATGTCTATTTCTGACTGGCATCAAATCGCCCCGACCGCTTTCCCGGCCGCTTCAAACATGCCCAATATCTGGTCGACCTGTTCGCTTGTATGTTCCGCGCATAATGAACAGCGTAGCAGAGTCATATTCGCGGGTGTCGCTGGCGGTCTTGCCAGGTTCACATAAAGCCCTTCGGCGAGCAGCGCCTGCCACATCATCGCGCCTTTTTCGAGATCGGGCATGATCACCGCAATGATCGCGCTTTGCGCCTCCGGTGTACCGAGGGTGAAGCCGAGATCGCGCAGGCCCTTGTGCAGTTTCTTGCTATTCTCCCACAGATGCGCGCGTTTGTTGCCGCTGTGCATCAGCTTGCGGATCGAGGTGCTTGCCGTGGCCATGACGCTGGGCGGCAGGCTGGCGGTGAACACATAGGGACGGCAAACCAGCCGCAAAATTTCGGATTTGGGGTGGTTGGAGACGCAGAAGCCGCCAACCGTGCCGACGCTTTTACTGAACGTGCCAATGATGAAATCGACATCGTCAATCACGCCCTGTTCTTCGCACACGCCACGGCCGTTCTCGCCGATAAAGCCCATGCTATGCGCTTCGTCGACCAGCACCATTGCGCCGTTTTCCTTGCAGATGCGAACCATTTCCTTGAGCGGTGCGACATCGCCGAGCATTGAATAGACGCCCTCGAGGACGACCAGCTTGCCGGCTTCGGCGGGCAGGCGTTTCAAGCGCTTTTCCAGCGCTTCGACATCGTTATGGCGAAAGGCGACGACCTCGGCATTGCCCATAGCGCAGCCGTCATAGATGGAGGCATGGCTGTCGATGTCGAGAATGACATAGTCGCCCTTGCCGGCCAGCGTTGAGATGATTCCGAGATTGGCCTGATAGCCGGTGGAAAAGACCATCGCATGGTCCATGTCGTAAAATTCCTTCAGCGCATCCTCGCAATCGCGGTGGAGGCTGTAGGTTCCGTTGAGAACGCGGCTGCCGGTGGTGCCGGAGCCGAATTCTTTCAGCGCTTTCAGACCGGCCTGGCGAACATCATCGTCAAACGTCATGCCCATATAATTATAGGTGCCGAGGAGAATGGTCTCCTTGCCATCGCAAATGGCGACAGTGGGCGAGATGACTTCCTCCATCACCAGCGAAAACGGGTCCTTGACGCCCGTGGCGAGAAGATTTTCACGCTCCTGAATGAGCGGGTCAAATTTACTGAGTAGATCGGTCATGCTTTACTTCCGTTAGTCCTGAGCCTGTCGAAGTACCAACCACCCGCTCGTGCGACCCCTAGTTTTCCTCAGGGCGAACGGGTGTATGGCTTTAGTTTTCCATCAACTTTGCGACGGCATCGGCCAGCTGGCCGACGGATTCGATCTCGGCCTGCATGTTCATGGTGATGATGATATCAAATTCGTCCTCGACGGCAGCGACAAAGTCCATGACCGTCAAGCTGTCCCATTCGAGATCACCCTGAAAGGTCGTGCCTGCGGCCAGATCGACGCCCTTATTGTTGAACGGCCCGATCAATTCGCTGATCTTGGTCATGATTTCGTCGCGATTTGCCATAATATGCTTTCAAAATTGCTATTCCTGACCTTTGCCAAGACATGCGCACCATTGGCAAGTGAATAAGGCGTAAAAGCGGCACAATGCGTGCCTTAGCTTGCCCAAGCATGTGCTTTCTGCCACGCTTCTGCCGTATCGCAGTCGACCCTGGGGGATAGTGTTTATGGACGAAGGCAGCAAATGGCCGGATGAAGTTGTGTACGCGCTTGGCACCACCCAGCGACATCATGTGCAATTGAGCGTTATGGCGGATAACAAGGCGAATATGCTGATTGGCGCGACCTTTGTCGTGTTCACGCTCGCCATTGGCCAAAGCCACGCCGGCAATATCTCCCTGCCGCTTCTGATTCTCGCTATTTCGGCCTTTGGGTCCGCCGGCTTGGCGGCACTGGCGGTGATGCCATCGGTGAGGCCGCGCAAAGACACTTCTCCCAACATGCTGTTCTTTGGCGGTTTTTCGAAAGTCAGTGAAGACGAGTTCATCGACCTCCTGCTGGAAAAGGAATTGCGCACCCAGGAATCAACCTATCGGGCGATGCTGCGCGATATTTATCAAATGGGGCAGATTCTGGAGCAAAAGAAATACCGTTTTCTCGGCTGGGCCTATCGGGTATTTCTGATCGGCCTGACGCTGACCTTCATCACCTATGTTTACGAACAGTTCGCCGGACCGATTCTCCAGGCCTGACTACAGCCAGTCGTTGTGGCGATACCATTTTGCGGTATCCTTCAGGCCCTGCCGCGTTTCGATCTGCGCTTGCCACAATTGCGTCGGCAGGCGCTTTTGCGGGTCAATCGTCCAGTCGTCATGGCAAAAATAATCGACTCGGTCTGCGGTAAGCTTGGCCTTGTCGCCGCGGGCCAGACGGTCCGCCCTGGCAGCGAGACGCAATAGGGATTTTGGTATGCCGACCGTGGCAACGCGTTTGCCGATGGCCTGACCTATCGCCTTCGCAAAACCGGCCTGCGTCCAGCCGCCGGGTTTGCCGTCATCAACCTCGAAAATCTCAGCAGTAAAATCTTCCCGTTCCGGCAACAGCGCAAGCAGCGCCTGGCACAGATCCTGGACGTGGATCACTGATAAAAGGCCGTCAGCATCAGGGGGCAGTGTGACGAATCCCAGTCTTGCCATTTTGAACAGATCCAGAAATTCGCCGTCGCCCGGACCATAGACGGCGGGCGGGCGGAGGATCGTCCAGTCGAGGCCGCTGGTCTTCACCAGTTTTTCCGCCTTGGCCTTGGTCTCGCCATAGATTGACAACTGCGGCTGCGTGGCTGCCAGCGAAGAGACATGGATGAAGCGCTTGGTCCCGGCCTGTTTGGCGGCTTCGATGACGGCCAGTGTCCCTGCGACATTCCCGGCCTCGAAACCTGCCCGGTCAGGTGCGTTGACGACGCCGGCGATATGCAGAACCATATCCGCGCCGCTGCACAATGTTGCGAGGCTTGTTTTGTCGTCCAGCGCGCCGCGCACCCAGATGACGCCCGGACGGTCATCCTGCTTGCGCCGGGTCAGGGCGCGCGCGTCATATCCTTCCCGAACCACGAGATCGAGCATCCGGCTGCCAACAAAGCCGGTCGCGCCCGTGATCGCGACTGTCTTTTGAGCGGATACGGTCATGGTGGCTAGACCATCACCATCTGGTTGCGGTGAACCACTGCGCTGCGCGGGGCATAGCCAAGCAGCGGCGCCAGTTCGGAGCTGCGCCGGCCAATGATCTTGGCGCAATCGAGCGCATTATATTCGGCCAGACCGCGCGCGATCGTCATGCCGTCTTCGTTCTTGATCTCGATCACATCGCTGCGTTCGAACTGGCCGTCAATCGTGATGATCCCAGCCGCCAGCAGGCTGTTGCCGGATTGCAAGGCGGCCTCTGCACCGGCATCGATGGTGATCGATCCGGCCGAGGTAAGACGCCCGCCCAGCCAGGCCTTGCGGGCATTGGCGCCGTCGCCGGCCTTGAACAAGGTGCCGACATTGGTCAGCGCATAGCGATCCAGTGGATGTTCCTCGCGTCCCGAGATGATCGACAGTTCGATCCCGGCAAGATTGGCGATTTTTGCCGCTTCCAGCTTCGACGTCATTCCGCCCGAACCCAATCCGGAGGAGGATGAGCCGTCTGCCATCGCCATGATCGAATCGTCGACCGTTTCGACCACACCGATAAATTGTCCGTTGGTTTCACTGTCCGGCCTGCGGTCGTAAAGGCCGTCGATATCGGAAAGCAGCAATATCCGATCCGCTCCACCAGCCTGGGCCACCCGTGCGGCCAGCCGGTCATTGTCACCAAAGCGGATCTCGTCAGTGGCGACGCTGTCATTTTCGTTGATCACCGGAATGGCGCGATGTTCGAGCAGCTTTTCCAGTGTCGCGGTCGCGTTAAGATAGCGTTTGCGATCTTCCATATCGTCGAGCGTGAGCAGCATCTGGGCCGCGGTAAGCTGATGCTCTCCGAGCAGTTCCGACCACAGGCTGCTCAATGCAATCTGGCCGATGGAGGCGGCTGCCTGGGCGTCGGCCAGACTGGCTCGCCCGCCTTTTTCCAGGCCAAGCCTGCGCGCGCCAAGCGCGATCGATCCCGATGAGACGATGATGATATTGTCACCGGCCTGATGGCGTTTGGCAATGTCCGCAACCAGCGTTTTCAGCCAGTCGCGGCGTGCCTGGCCATCTTCGCCGACAAGCAGCGAAGACCCGACCTTGACGACTATCGTGTCCGGCTTTGCGGCGCTCACAGTGGTGACCAATCCTTGGCTACATCCTCTTTGCCTGAGGTCAGCGTTGTCTGACCCTTGCGTTCGATCGAGCTGTTTTCACCAACCGCTTCAAGAATTTTGTCGAGAGCCGCGTCCAGGCCTTCGCCGGTGGCACCAGATACCGGGAGCACATGTTCCGCACCGGCTGCGCGCAATTGATCGGCGATGTCGGCCATCAGTTCGTCGTCCAGCAAGTCGGCTTTATTGAGCGCCAGAATCTGGGGCTTCTCGGCAAGTCCGCCGCCATATTTCTCCAGTTCCTTGCTCACCGTTTTCCACGCTTTTACCGGATCATCACCGGTTGCGTCGATGAGATGGAGCAAAATCTTGCACCGCTCGATATGGCCGAGAAAGCGGTCACCAATGCCGGCTCCGTCCGCCGCGCCCTCGATCAGTCCGGGGATATCGGCGAGCACGAATTCACGGCTCTTGTGCCGGACTACGCCGAGCTGCGGGTGGATGGTGGTAAACGGATAGGCGCCCACTTTGGCGCCGGCGTTGGTCACTTTGTTGATCAGAGTCGATTTGCCGGCATTGGGCAGGCCGACAAGACCGGCATCTGCAATCAGCTTGAGTCGCAGCCAGACGGCCGCTTCCTCGCCGAGTTCGCCGGGCTGGTGCTGGCGCGGCGCGCGGTTGGTCGAGCTTTTGTAGCTGGCATTGCCGCGTCCGCCGATTCCGCCTTCGAGGAACATCGCTTGCTGGCCCTCGTGGGTGAAATCGAGCAGCACATGTTCCTTGTCTTCCGACAATATCTGCGTGCCGACGGGTACTTTGACGATGAGATCCTCGCCGCCTGCGCCGGTCCGGTTACGGCCTGCGCCGCCCTTGCCGCGCGGGGCTTTGAAATGCTGGGCATAACGGAAGTCGATCAGCGTGTTGAGGCCTTCAACCGCCAGGAAGACGATATCGCCGCCTTTGCCGCCATTGCCGCCGTCGGGGCCGCCATATTGAATATATTTTTCACGCCGGAAACTGACAGCGCCAGGCCCGCCCTGACCGGAGCTGACATAGATTTTGGCTTGATCGAGAAAATGCATGGTTGTGCATTTAGGGATTTGGTGCGCGAAAGGCTAGGCTTTGCTGCAATATAACGACATCGACCTTATCCATTGATCGGCCTGACAGGCTAGATGCTCAGGCCTCCGTCGACCGCAAATGCCGCTCCGGTGGCGAATTTGCTCTCTTCCGAGGCCAGATAGACGATGAGATGCGCAATGTCGTCGGGCTCGCCCATATGACCGACCGGCTGGGCCAGTTGAAAGGATTCCTCGGTTTCCGCCGGATTCGGCGTTCCGTCAATCACGCTGCGAACATTGGGAGTCATGATCGTGCCCGGCAGTACCGCGTTGACCCGGACCTTGTTTTTCTCGCGGGCGCAATAGAGCGCGATCGATTTGGTCAGCATCGGGATCGCAGCTTTCGCGCTGTTATAGGCGACCAGATCGGCGCTGGCGTTGATCGCGGCAGCGGAGGAAAGGTTGATGATCGAGCCGCCAGTCTTGCTCATCAGCGGCAGGGCCGTCTTGCAACCCAGAAAGATCGAGTCGACATCGACGGTGTAACAGCGTTTGAAATCCTCGTAGCTCACATCAGCGATCGAACCGAAAACCGTGACCGCGGCGTTGTTCACCAGCACATCCAGCCGGCCATATTCAGCCTCGACATGGGCGATCACTTCGCCCCAGCGATCCGGATCGGTGACATCCTGCTCGAGAAATTCGGCATTGTCGCCGAGTTCTGTCGCCGTTGCGGCTCCCGCTTCGGCGTTGTGATCGGTGATTATCATGCGCGCGCCTTCGTCGATCAGGCGCTGTGCAGCGGCCTTGCCCAGCCCCATCGCGCCACCGGTCAATAATATGATCTTGTCTTGCACGCGTCCCATTAGTCTCTCCCGGTTGTTGTCCTGTGGTGCTGGCGGTGTTCAGCCGCTATTCTGCCGCTTCCATCTGTTCCATCTCGGCGACGCGGGGGTCATTAGGATAGACCCATTCCTCGCCGATCACCTGCTCGACGGCCAGATGTTCCGGCACCCGGTTGAGGCCGATCATCTTGTCGCACGTCTGGTGAAAGCTGTAGATGCGCGCTTCCTGATAGCTGAGCGGCACGCTTTTGAAGCCGTCGCTCTCCATCGATTTCTGGATCATTTCGCCAAACTGGGTGTCTTCGAGGATGATCGGCGACATGTCGCGGCCATTGGGCTTGCTCTCGTCCGGTACGGTCCAGAGGTCCGGCGCCGGCCCGTCGCCCCAGTCCATCGCCATGGTCACCAGCTCGATCCGCGTCGTGTTGAGCGAAGTCGGCCAGAAAATCAGCGGCGGCACAAAATAGTTGCTCAGCGGAGATACCCAATTGGGGAACATTGTGTAGCTTTGCGTGCAGGTCCGGCCAAATTCGCCGACGCCTTCAATTTCCTGCCAGTCAGGTGGGTTATCAATGGCGCGGACATGCTCGCGGTCGGTCTGCTGCGGTGCCGGGGCCAGCATCCGGGCATGGCCATTGGGATAGATGGTGTTCACATTGCGCTTGCTGTCGACCAAGGGCGCTACCGTGTCGGGATGGATGAAGGGCACGTGATAGACTTCCATATTGGCTTCCATCGCCACCTTCCAGTTGCACTTCAGGTCGAATGAGTGGCGCGCCGCCAGCCTGATCTTGTCAAAACGGAATTCCTTCCACTCATCCCAGACCGGCCCGAGCCATTGCTTGAGCGGCATTGCTTCTTCGTCAAAGTTGACGAAGATCAGATTGCCCAGCATCTCGCATTTGACTGGGATCAGGCTGCGGCAGGACATGTCAAAATCCGGCCCAAAATCCTGTTTTTCCGGTACCCCGACCAGAGTCCCGTCGGTTTTATAGGTCCAGTTGTGATAGCCGCACATCAGCCGCGGCGCCTTGCCCTTCTCTTCGGTGACCACCGGTGCGCCGCGATGGCGGCAGGTATTGTAGAAAGCCCGCATTTCGCCGTCCATGCCGTGGACGATGATGATCGGATCGCCGATCTGCTCCCATTTCATGAAGCAGCCGGGATCGGGGACTTCGTCAATATGACCAGCGAACAGCCACGTCTTCTTCCACAGATGTTCCTGCTCGAGATCGTAATATTCCTGGGATGTGTAGCGACCCGCCGGCAAATCCGGCAGCCGCGGGAAATCCTCGGGCGGCGCCTTGCGGGAGGCTTCCCATTCCATCAGGCGTTTCATCTGATCGATATAGGCTTGCGTCATCGGCATGTTTCCGGTCCTCTTCCTGCCGATAGGAAAGACGCGATTCATGCGCTAAAGTCGATTGGCAAATATGATAGACCGGATTCCATATCGCAGGTGGATCCATTCCGTCGTTACCACTTGGCTTTCATGCCCGCTCTTGGGGCATGAACAGATATTACAGATAAAGACAGAAGGAACCGGACGGACGATCATGCGTAAGATAACGGTGAATCTGCGGTTCCTGCCTGCTTTGCCAAACTGGCTGATCCCTTCTGCCCGCTTGCGAATATATATTATATATTGGTGGCGGCATGGTCGATTGCCGGACTTGCGGAATCCGCAGCGCTTTTCAGAGCTTGTCCAATGGCGTAAACTTCACGATCACAATCCGATGATGCCGGTGATGGCGGACAAGATCGCGGTAAAGAAGCAGATTGGACATCTATTGGGCGGCGAATGGATCATTCCGACTTACTGGAGTGGCCGGACCCTGCCGGAACATCCGTCATGGCCTTACCCATTCATCCTGAAGGCGAGCCACGGGTGCAATCAGAATATCGTCTGTCGCGATCAGTCCGACTGGCAAAAGGCACGACGACAGTCCGCCAGATGGACGCGTGCCCCTTATGGGCTGTGGCTCGATGAGTGGGCCTATCGCGACATCCCGCGAGCCTATATTGCAGAACCCTATCTGGGCAGCGCTGCCGAGCTTCCGATCGACTATAAAATTTACGTTTTCGCCGGCAAGGCGGCCTTCATTCAAGTTCATCTGGATCGCGATTCGGACCACCGGTGGATATTATTTGATCGACAATGGAACCAGATTTCCCGGCTTGGTGATCGCGATCTTCCATCTGCGCCCGAGCATTTGGCAAAAATTCTGGATGGCGCCGAAAAAGTTGCCGGTGAGTTTGATTTTGCCCGCATCGATTTTTATGAAATCGCTGGTAAGCCAAAATTCGGGGAAGTCACATTCTATCCGGGGTCGGGACTTGATCCATTCGATCCTCCCGAACTAGATCTTATGATTGGCGCATTGTGGTTGGCAGGATCTGCCGACCGCACAGCCCGCCAATTTCTGGATGGACGATGGCAGCCACAAGCGGCCTGATCGCGCTTCATCTGGAGAGCGGACATTAAGAGCCATGCGTCTTTGGAGTCACAGCCGGGAGGCGGGGCAAGATGCCGCAGACCCTCCAGCTATCGAATTCTCCACCATTTTCCAGATCTAGGCCACGCTCACTCTGACCGGGATCGCGCTTTGCATGGCTTGGCCGGTGATTGGATCGAGGTGAGCGTCATCGACGATCAGCCGGTTGGTTGATCCGCCCTTGGTCATCACATCGCCTTTGCCGGCTTCGCTGTCGCCGAAGGCATGGCTCATCGAGATGACGCCCTGGCGGACTTTGTCGTCCGCTTTGGCAAGGCCGAAAATTGACGCAGTGGGTGACGTGATTTCGATAATTGCGCCGTCTTCTATGCCCGCTGCGGCCAGATCGGCCGGGTTGAAGAAGGCCGGATTGGTCGGCATTTTTTCGACCAGTTTCGGGAAAGTGTGACCGTTGCTGTTGTAGCGATGCTTGGACCGGCGGGAAATCAGGCGGAAGTCGAAGCCGCTCTCGACCGGATCATTGGCGGCATAGTCGAGAAGCTCGCTGGGCATGGCGCCGGCGTTGAGATCGAATTTCTCCTGCGCATCCGGATCGGCCGGACCGACCACGGGGTGTAATTCCTCATAAGTGATCGCCGCGCCCTTGCGTTCCAGCGCCGCAGCATCTGCCTTGGCCTTGCTCGGCTTGAGCAGCGAACCTTCGGAAATAAGATCAAGAACAGTCGCCTTGTCAGGACATCCTTCCATTGAGACGGGGCCGCCGGGAAAATTCATTTCGATGCCCATATGTTTGGCGAGCCACCACAGCATTTCATATTCGTCCATCGTGTCGCCGGGAGCGGGCACCATCGCTTCGGTATAATGGCCATAGGCTTCCTCGGTGAACGCATCGGAGACATTGTTGATGTCTTCGCGTTCCAGACACATGCTGGGCGCAAGAATCATGTCGGCCCGCTTGGCGCTGGCGGACATCCACGGATCGACCTGGATGAACAGTTCGCATTCGTCCAGCGCGCGGCGGACTTTCTGCTGGTCGGGGAAGGCGATCTCGGGATTGCCGCCGATCGAGATCAGCGCCTTGATCTGGCCCTCGCCGGGCGTCAGGATTTCATCGGCCAGGACGTTGCAGGGCATTTCCTTGCCGAGATGGCCGAGGCCGCGGATCCGCGATTTCGGAAAGCCTTCGCCAAAGGTCGGCATTTTGGGAGCAACCTGCGCCTTTTTCGGTCCGCCCATCAGCGGATTGAAAACCATTGGCGCGGACACCCGCTCGCCTTCCTGATTGAAACGGGCGCAGAGGATATTGAGCGAGGCGACCAGATATTCGGTGAGCGTGCCATTGCCGGCCATTTCCGGGCCGGTGCCGGTAACGATGCGGCCTTTATTGGCGCCGGCGAACATGCGGGCGGCAGCGATAAGCCGATCCTTGTCAACCCCGGCGCGTTTTGCAGCGACATCAGGTGTCATGGATTTGACTGCGGCTTCCAGTTCGGCAACGCCATCGACATGGGCGGCGACGAAATTCTGGTCGTAGAGCTTCTCTTCGAAAATCACGTTGAGCATGCCCGCGAGCAGAGCAGGGTCTTCACCCGGTTTTACCGGCAGATAGATGTCGGCCAGTTTGCCCATTTCGCTTACCCGCGGGTCAGCAACGATAACCTTCAGGCCCCGCTCCTTCGCGTCGCGCAGGCCGCGCGAGGGCGAGGAGGTCGGCATGCCGCCGGAATAATGCGAGACAATCGGATTATTGCCGACAAACATCGCGACATCGGATTCGGTGAAGGCATTGCCGCCACCCATCCACATACCATAGCGGGCGGTGGTGAAGACCTTCGCCGGCTGATCGACGGTGACGCTGGTATACCAGTTGCGCGAGCCGATGCCCTGGGCGAAGGCATAAGAGGTTCCGAGAACGGCGCTGTTCTGGAAAGCGTTGGTGCCGCAATAGACCGCGATGCTGTGGGGGCCATGTTCCTCGACCATCTTCTTCATCTGCGCGCCGGCGAGTTTGAGCGCTTCGGCGGTCGAGATGTCCTTGAAACTGCCATCGGGCTGGCGGATCTTGCTGGTGATCATCCGGTCGGGAAGATTGTGCATGTCGGGCAGCTGGCGACCCTTGATGCAGGTATAGCCGTGGAACAGATGGTCCTGCTTGTCGCCGCGCACGGATTTGACCTTATCGTCTTCCACCTCGACGATCATTGCGCAACTTGCGTGGCAAAAACGGCAAAAACTACGCTTGGTCTCGACAGCCATGAATCTCTCCTGATTTCGGAGAAGTCTAGGCAGGGATGACAGCGCAGGCGACTGACAAAAATGCTCGGAAGAATCGCTTTCCGGTCCGCGCACAATATTTGTCTGCGCGGGCCGCGAATGTCGCTAAAAGTCAGCCACTATTTCGCAGCGCGGTAGCTATCGCGTTGAGCGACAGCTGAATGCCTTCGCCGATACGCGGATCGTCCTCGCCGGCGCGCAGACGTTTCATCAGCTCGATCTGGAGATGGTTGAGCGGTTCGATATAGGGCAGGCGCAACTCGATGCTGTTGAACAGCGCCGGGCTTTTCGCCAGCAAGTGCGGCTGGTCGGTGATATCGAGCAATATGTCGCGCGTCTGATACCAGCTCGAACGGATGCGGCCGAAAAAGGCCTGGCCCATGTCCTGATCCTCGACCAGTTCCGCATAGCGGGCGGCGATACCCATATCGGACTTGGCCAGAACCATTTCCATATTGGAGAGCGAGGCCTGGAAAAACGGCCAGCTTTGGGCCATGTCTTTCAGCTTCGCTTTGTCCTCAAAACGATTGAGCGCCTGTCCGACACCGTACCAGCCGGGTAGCATCACCCGGGCCTGTGCCCAGCTGAACACCCAGGGAATGGCTCGCAAATCCTCGATCTTGTCGCTCTTCGTGCGGCTGGCCGGGCGCGAGCCAATCTTGAGCTTGGCGATTTCCGTCAGCGGAGTCATTTGCCGGAAGAAGGTCCGGAAACTGTCGTCGCCATAGACCAGATCACGATATTCGGTGAAAGCGACTTGCGAGATCTGGTCCATCGCCGCCGCGTGTTCGGCCAGCACCTTGCTGTCGGTCCGGTCGGGTTCCAGCGAATTGATCAGCACGGCCGAAGTCATTGCTTCCAGATTGGCTTCCGCGACATCTTCCGTGCCATATTTCGCGGCAATCACTTCACCTTGCTCTGTGATCCGGATGCGACCGGCGACGGTACCCTTGGGTTGCGCCTTGATCGCGCCGAAGGCCGAGCCGCCACCACGACCCACCGCGCCACCGCGTCCGTGGAAAAGCTGCATTTTGATGCCGGCTTTGGCGAATATCGGGGTGAGGGCGTCGCTCGCCTTGAACAGACTCCAGGTCGAGGTCAGATAACCGCCATCCTTGTTGCTGTCGGAATAGCCGATCATCACTTCCTGATGGCCGCGTCCTTTCGCGAGTGCGTGCATCTCCGGAAGAGCGAAGAAATCGGTCATCACTTCGGGCGCATTTTCCAGATCGGCGACGGTCTCGAACAGTGGCACCGCCATCACCGGGCAGGACGGCGATGCGTTGTCCTCGGTCGGCGCGTGATAGAGGCCCGTCTCCATCAACAGGACATAGACTTCCAATATGTCGGAAACGCTTTCGCCGTTGCTGATATTATAATTGGTGATCACTTCGGGGCCGTATTTACGGTGCGCTTCGGCGGCGGCCCGGATGATCGACAATTCTTTTGCGGTCTCGTCGCTATAGGTGATCCACGGGCTGGCGAGTGGACGGTTGTTGGCCAGTTCGGCACGGAGCCGCTTCACCCGTGCTGCTTCGTCCAGCGCCAGATAATCATCTTCAACTCCGGCCTGCTTCAGCAACTCGGCGACGACGCGTTCATGGACCTTGCTGTTCTGGCGCATGTCGAGGGTGGCGAGATGGAAACCGAAAAGTTCGACTGTCCGGATCAGGCGGCCAAGCGCTCCGGATGTCGCGAAGACACCCTTGCCGGCCGACTTGAGGCCTTGCGCCAGAATGACCAGTTCCTCGCGTAACTGCTGCGGATTGTCATAGGCCTGGGCTGTAATGGTCGATGCGCGGCCCGGTACATGACCGCAAAGCTTGAGATGGGTTGCCGACAATTTCGCGTAGATGCCGGACAAGGCGCGGCGATAGGGCTCGTCCTTGCGGCTGAGCGAATCGTCGCCACTGGCTTCGGCCAGCGCGATTACAGCGTCGGGTACCTTCGCGAGCTCGGTGGAAATGGAGAGCTCTGCGCCCAATATATGGACGCACATCAGATAATAGCCGATCACGGTTTCGGCGGCCCGCGAAAGCGCCTCTTCCATGGCACCGGCGTCGACGAAGGGATTGCCATCGCGATCGCCGCCGATCCAGCTGTTGAGTTTCAGGAAACTGGGTAGCCGCGCGCCCAGAGTCCGCTCCCATTTGGCGTAGAGCCGGGGCAGGACAGGCAGGAACACGTCCTTCATATAGCTTTGCGAAATCTGCACTTCGTCGGTGACGAACAGGCGCTCGCGGCGCAGCGGGCGGGTCTGCCAGAGCAAGGCGATCTGGCGCAGGATAGCGGCGTCGAGCATGTCGCCTTGCGGTGTTTCTGACTCCCCCTCGTCTTTCATCAAAAGGAGTTCGGCAATCCGGGACTTGTGATCGATGATGCTTTTGCGCCGCACTTCGGTCGGGTGGGCAGTCAGCACCGGCGCGATCAAGGCGTCGTCGAGCAGCTTCAGGATCGCGTCGCGGTCAACGCCCTCGCTGGCGAGCAGTTCGATTGCCTCGACAACCGTGGCGCCTTTTTCAGCGGCAACGCCCTGGCGATCCTCGGCGAGATTGGCGAGCAGGGAAAACAGCATGAACCCGCGCACAAAGGCGAGTGTTTCGTCGAGCGACAGCGCGTCAAGACCAGGATCAATCGCATCCGCATCGGCCAGACCGCGATGCCGGTCAACGCTGGTTGACCGGATATATTCGGTACGCCGGTACAGTTCCTCCCCGCCATAGGAGCGAATAACATCGCCCAGCAACTTGCCGAGATATTTGATGTCTGGATTTTGGCGGACGGTGAGGGGCTGGGTCATGCCTATATGCTGCACTGCACCGTCGTAACGGTCAAGAAATTCTGTGTGGTTGCGATAATAATTTCAGGTGTTATATATGAGTAATACACGGGTTGGGAAAGAGGCCTGAATGCCAGAAAAACCGAACAGGCGGCTTGTGTCCGAAATGCCGAGGCCGCGGTTAGACCGGGGTGCCTTCGTCGATCTGCTGATAATCCTTGCGGTGCTGGTCATCGTCAAGCAGTCGGTCCTACCCTTCAGCTATCTGTATGCCGGTCCGGCATCAACATTTTCGGCAATGCTTGTCGCTACCATATTGTTGCGGCGCAGAGGGCTCCGCTGGAAAAATCTGGGGCTTCGCTGGCCTGAGAACTGGTGGAAGACCATTGGACTGACACTGCTTTCGATGGTCGCATTCATAGCCGCAACGCAGACGATGCAACTGTTCGCAGACGCATTTTTTGATGATGTCGGTACGAGTGGCCGATTTGATCATATTGAAGGCAATCCGGCGGCCTATATCGGTATCATGCTGCTGGTCTGGACTCACGGTTCCTTTTTCGAGGAACTGTTGTTTCGTGCTTTCGTGATCGACCGGACGAGCAGTGCCTTTGGCGGAGATTGGCCAGCGGATGTCGGTGCAGCGCTGTTCTCCTCGATTCTCTTCGGATACCGGCATTATTACTATCAGGGCATGCATGGCGCGCTGATTACCGGGGCCGGGGGCTTTGCCTTTGCGATGCTGTATCTCTGGTTCGGGCGCAAAAACATTATGCCGCTCATTTTTGCGCATGGCATTTTCAATAGCCTGGGGCAGACGTTTCGCTTTCTCGGCATCCGCGACTGAGACGGTACGGCCAGGATCCGAAAGAGTTTAGAGCCAACCGAACCGGTTAGCATTGCCGGAAATATCAAGGTTAACGGCGAGGAATTTGTGCCCCCCGGGACGTCTCGGGCAATGAACCCAATTTTCCCATGAACCGGCGGGTTCTGACGGTTTTCGGCGACGACGAATTCGGCCGGGCTGCGGGTCAACTCGATTTTCAAACGCGCGTCTCGGGCGGTCATTTTGATAAAAGCAGGCTGAATGAACCGGATAAAGTGCTTCACCAAGCGGCTTGACCGCCGTCAATAGCAGATAAGGACATGAATTAACCAGTTTCCGCAAGTTTGCCCGATCAAGGAGATTTCTAATGGCGCGAATTATTTATGCCGAGGACGACGAACTGGTCGCCGAGATCGTTCGTGATACGCTGATGGATGCTGGCCATGCCATTGGCGTGATCGGCGACGGCATTACTGCGCTCAAGGTTGCCAAGGCGAAGAACCCCGATCTGATCATATTGGATTGCAGCATGCCGGGAATGGGCGGGGTCGAGGTCGTCCGCAGGATTCGCAACCATCAGGAGCTGTTCGCTACACCCGTGCTGATGCTGACCGGAAGATCGTCCGCCGTCGATGAACGTATTGCGCTGGAGGCGGGTGCGACGGATTATCTGAAAAAGCCGTTTGACCCCGACGAACTGGTGGTCGTCGTCGAAAATATGCTGGATAAAGTGCAAAAGCGCAAAGATACGCAAAAACTGCCGATGCGCTACGTCTGATTTCCGGGAATAAGGCCTGAGCCGGCCTAACTTTCCAGTTCGATATCCCAATAGAGCCAGTCATGCCACGTATCGTGCAGGAAATTGGGCGGGAAAGCCCGGCCATGTTCCTGGAGATGCCAGCTGGTTGGTTTGATCGGTCGATTGGCGAGCTGCATATGTGCTTCTTTTGGCGTCCGACCACCTTTCCTGAGGTTGCAGGGCAGGCACGCAGTGGCGACATTTTCCCAGGTTGTGCGGCCTTTCTGGCGGCGCGGGACGACATGGTCAAAGGTCAGATTGTCGGGTGATCCGCAATATTGGCACTCGAACTTGTCGCGCAGGAACAGGTTGAAGCGGGTGAAAGCCGGATATTCTGATGGCTTGATATATTTTTTCAGCGCAATCACCGAAGGAATTTTCATGTCGAGATTGGGACTGTGCACTTCGCGCTCATAGCTGGAAATAATATCGACCCGGTCAAGAAATACGGCCTTGATTGCGGTTTGCCAGGGCCACAGGCTGAGCGGATAATAAGACAGCGGCGTATAGTCTGCGTTGAGGACGAGCGAGGGGCAGCTTTCCGGATGCCTTTGCAGGTCGGGGTGATACATAAGCGTCTGTCTCCCTTGTCCTTTACTGTCTGCTCTTTATGCCTAAGAACGTGACATGACTGTTACACAAAGAACAATATCCGGCTTATGACGTCAAGCACGCATTTAAACCCAGATATTGTGGTGCGTTTTGCGCCTAGCCCCAACGGATTGTTGCATTTGGGCCACGCCTATGCCGCGATGGTGGCGCATGACTTCGCCCGGGCACGGGGTGGCCGATTTCTGCTCCGGATCGAGGATATCGACGGCGGCCGCAGTCGTCCCGAATTTGTCACGGCGATCCTGGATGACCTGCGCTGGCTTGGTTTCGAATGGGACGGGGATGTGATTTTCCAGTCTGCACGGCTGGAAAGCTATGCCGCCGCCGCCGACCGGCTGAAGGTGATGGGCCTGCTATATCCCTGCTTTTGTACCCGCTCGGACATGCGGCAATTGCAGGAAGACGGTCCGCAGCCGGAAGGGCCGGATGGTCCGATCTATGCGGGGACTTGCCGGCATCTGGACCCGGAGTTGGCCAGAAAGCGGGCGGTAACGGAGCCGCACAGCTGGCGGCTTGATGTGGCGAAAGCCGCGGCGATCAGCGGACCACTGAGATGGACGGATGAACGGCACGGCGAGCAATCGAGCGATCCCGAACGACTCGGCGATGTTATCCTGGTGCCAAAGGATATGCCGGCGGCTTATCATCTTGCCGTGACGCTCGACGATGCTCGCGATGGCATTAGCCATGTCGTGCGCGGGGACGATCTGTTCGCTTCCACCGACATCCACCGCTTGCTGCAGGCGCTGCTGGATTTGCGGACGCCGACCTATTTCCATCATCCGCTTCTGCTCGATGAAGAGGGCGGAAAGCTGTCGAAAAGCCGGGGGTCTGCCTCTTTGTCCGTATTGCGGACTGCGGGGGAAGACGGATATAGGCTAATGCAAGAACTCAGAGCAGGAATTTTCCCTGTTGGAATCTCCCTTTCCCAGGCTTAAGGTGAATATATGAGCTATATTTTGATATTGATGATCATCGCAGCCGCAGGCGCTGTCGTTTATGCACTCGTGCGCGGGCTGATCGCCTTCGCCAATATGGAACCGGGAGACGTCGATGCAGACGGCATTACCGCGTCACACAAGAAGCAGAATGAGATGATGTTTGCCCGCGTCAAATATCAGGCGATTGCGATCATCCTGGTGGTGATATTGCTGGCTGTGGCTGGTGGCCAGAGCTAGGCCGCTTTCCCGATGGTAAAGCTCAATAAAATCTACACGAAAACCGGCGATGACGGCACGACCGGACTGGTCGATGGATCGCGCATTGCCAAAAATGATCCGCGCATGGCGGCGATAGGCGATGTCGACGAATTGAACAGCGCGCTCGGTGTAGCGATTTGCGAAATCACCGACGAGGCGCTGGTCCAGACATTGCGTATCATCCAGAATGACCTGTTTGATCTCGGTGCCGATCTGGCAACCCCGGCAGTCGACGGGGATGATTTTAGCCCCTCGGAAATGATTTTGAGAGTGGTTCCTTCGCAAGTGGAACGGCTGGAAAAGGCAATCGACGCAGCCACGGCAGAATTGAATCCGCTAAGCAGCTTCATCCTGCCTGGCGGATCGAAAGCCGCTGCGGCCATTCATCTTGTCCGGGCTGTTGCCCGGCGGACCGAGCGTACCTGTGTCGCCGCTGGCAGAGACATGTCCATCAACCCTCAGGCGCTGGCTTATGTTAATCGTCTTTCCGACTATCTGTTCGTGCTGGGTCGCGCGCTGAATAATGGCGGCAAGGATGATATTTTGTGGGTGCCGGGAGCATCGCGCTAGAACGCAAAAATACTGGGCATTGCAAATAATTGCAACCGATTGGCGCAGATATGCGTAGTTGACCTAATCATTGTTCGCGCTATGTTCCGAAAAGAATAAAAGCCGCCACCGGAGTAGGATTGATCGCCAGCCAACCACAACACCCGATTTCGCACGCGGCTGATGCACATGATGGTTCCCGATCGAGCGTTCTGCTGGATCGTTACCGGGATGTGAGGCGCCATTCGGTCGCACTCGCCGGAGGTCTGAGCGATGCCGATGCAACCGCGCAGTCGATGGACGATGCGTCTCCGACAAAATGGCACCTCGCCCATATCAGCTGGTTTTTCGAAACCTTTCTGCTGCGCGATCATGTCGCCGGTTATCGGTTATTCGACGAGGCTTACCCCTATCTGTTCAACAGCTATTATGAAGCCGAAGGCGCACGGCACGCGCGGCCTGAACGAGGCTTGCTGACTCGGCCGTCGCTTGCAGAAGTGATCGACTATCGCATCCATGTCGACAAGGCGATGGCGGACGCGATGGAGGGCTTCTCCGAAGAATTGCTCGATCTGGTCGAACTCGGCCTGCATCACGAACAGCAGCATCAGGAATTGCTGCTGACGGATATTCTCCATCTGTTTTCCCGCAACCCGTTGAAGCCTGCTTATTCTGACAAAACGCCTGCTCGCGCCGCTGATCCCCGTCCGCTGCAATGGCTTGAAGGCAAGTCCGGCATCCAGCAGATCGGACATGCAGGGCGGGGCTTTGCCTTTGATTGCGAAGGCCCGTGCCACGAGGTGCTGCTCCAGCCCCATGCTCTTGCCAATCGTCCGGTGACCAATGGCGAATGGCTCGCGTTCATTGAAGACGGCGGCTATCGCGATGCCCGCCACTGGCTGTCCGACGGCTGGGCCTGGGTGCAGAATCAGGCGATTGATGCGCCGCTAAATTGGAACAGAAAATCTGATCTGGAGTGGAACGAGTTCGGACTGACCGGCAATCACAGTCTCGATCTGGCGGCGGCCGTCAAGCATGTCAGCCACTACGAGGCCGATGCTTATGCAACATGGGCAGGCGCACGATTGCCGACCGAAGCCGAATGGGAGGTCGCCGCGAACAATGACCTGCCCAATAGCGGTGCCGTCTGGGAATGGACCGCCAGTGCCTATCTGCCTTATCCCGGGTTCAAGCCTGCTGCAGGCGCGGTGGGCGAATATAACGGGAAATTCATGTCGGGGCAGTCTGTCCTGAAGGGCGGCAGCATCGCTACGCCGCCCGGCCATATCCGCCCCAGTTACCGCAATTTCTTTTATCCTCACCAGCGCTGGCAGTTCTGTGGACTGCGGCTCGCCAAAGACCTTTGACGCAAAGGACGACCCCATGGACATGACTACTTCGCTCGTCGATCATACGTTTCGCAAGGACGTCAGGCGCTGTTTTGAGCAGCAGACCTATGCCATTCCGGCGCGCTGGCTTTATGACCGGCGCGGTTCGGAATTGTTCGAGGAAATTACCGAACTTCCGGAATATTATCCAACCCGAACAGAAACAAAGCTTCTCAAGGCGAACGGAGCCGCCTTCGCCGCATCCGTGGGGAAGGGGCGCGCGGTGATCGAATTCGGCTCCGGCAGTTCGGTCAAGACCCCCCATTTGCTGAAGGCGATTGATCCGGCCGCCTATGTGCCGATCGACATCTCGGGCGAGTTTCTCGAGCATAGCGCATCGTTACTTCAGGAAGAATTTCCTGACCTGCCGATATATCCGGTCGAAGCAGATTTCATGACCCGCGTCGCGCTGCCCGAAGCTGTTGCCGACATACCGAAGCTTGGTTTTTTTCCCGGCTCGACGATTGGCAACATGATCGCTCGCACCTCGGTGGATCTGCTGCGCTTCATGCGGGAAACCCTGGGAGAGGGGGCTCAGCTCCTGATCGGCTTTGACCGGATCAAGGACATTCAGACACTGG
This sequence comes from uncultured Sphingorhabdus sp., assembly GCA_963974765.1. Classification (GTDB taxonomy): domain Bacteria; phylum Pseudomonadota; class Alphaproteobacteria; order Sphingomonadales; family Sphingomonadaceae; genus Parasphingorhabdus. Next base: position 59,710 of record CAXBEI010000001.1, on the reverse strand, counting down.
TTGACGCTTATGATGATGCTGCTGGCGTGACGGCACAATTCTCGCTCAATCTGCTCCACCGGATCAACCGCGAACTGGACGGTGATATTCCCTGCGACAAATTCCGGCATTTGGCCGTCTGGAACGACCTTTATGCCAGAGTGGAAATCTATCTCGAAGCACAGGCTGATGTCCGGTTCTCAATCGACGGGCATGTCCATGAAATGGCCGAGGGTCAGAAAATCCACATCGAGAACAGCCATAAATATGGCTTGCGCGATGCCCGCCTGATGTTGCGGGCGGGTGGCTGGACGCCGTTACACGAATGGAGCGACGCGCAAGATTATTTCACGCTCATGCTGGTAGAAGCGCACCCGCTCAAATACGCGCCCTGACGTCTATTTTGCTGGTGCTGCGGTCTGTTCCAGCTTGCGATATTGGGCTCGCCAGATAGTGATCCATTCATAGGCACCGCGGCACTCCGGCATCGCGCTGGCATCGACCATACGGAACATGTCGCCGTCCCAGATATAATTTTCTGCGCTCCCGCAATCGCCGAGACCGCGGCCCTTGCCATAGCTGCTCATTGTCTGGTCCTGTTCGTCCCAGCTGGCGTTGACCAGCAAGGGATCACTGCCTTCGCCGCCCCAGCTCGGCTGCCGGTCAAATTTGGCGGGAGCAAAAGTCCAGCCGCTGGTGGCACGTTCATTCTCGACATATTCGCCAATATAGGGCGCGCTGGAAAAATTATAGGCACCCGAGCCACAGGAAATCAGCACCAGCGCCCGGAATCTATTGCCGCGTTTGCCGAGCGGAAAGACTTGATCCTCGACCAGTCCGTAGCGCTCGTCCTTGCATCGGGACTCTTCGACCAGTGCGACAATATCGCCTGTTTCCGGGGCCAGCTTGGCAGTATCCCATGGGTCAACGATGATCGTCGGAATTTCAACATTCGCGGGCTGAAAGGCGCGCGATCCTGTAGCGACCAGCGCCGTAGCGGTTCCGGCCCGCTGCTGTTTCTCGTCGATATAGCGCAAGGCTGCCGATGAACCGGCGAGCGAGATCTGGGTGATATTCTCACCGCGGGGGCCCTCTATGACAAGATGTTTACCCTGGATTATGGCCTTCGCCACCTTTTCGGCATCTTTGCCGACAATCTCAATCGGATAGTCGCCTTGCACAATCGGTCCGGTATCAACCAGCTTGCCGTCGATATTCATCCTGTAGCGGTCGATATCCTGGGTCTGAAACAGGACGCGGATCTTGAAAATATCATCGCTGCCGGCGGTCCGTACGATAGAGATCGGTCCGTCCCAGCCATCAAAACCGGCCCCTCCGTCATCCGGGACCAACGAAATGGCCTGGCAATTGCCACCATTGTCGCAGCCCACGGTCCAATCCTTGAAGGTAAGGATCTCACCCAGCTGCGGGGCCGGTAGCGCGCCACTGGCGGTGATTAACGCAAATATTCCGGCGATGAAATTGATAGGGGGCATAATTGCAATCTAGCCAGTTTGATCGACAATCGCTAGTGGCTTGTTCAAACAGAACTAATAGCTCGAAAGGCATGAAATGAAAGCAATTGGCATTATCGGATCGGGACAAATGGGCGCCGGTATCGCTCAGGTTTCAGCTCAGGCAGGCTATCATGTCTATCTTTCGGATGTCAGCATGGAGATTGCCGAACGCAGCAAGGCCGGTATCGCCAAGCAGCTGGCACGGCTGGTGGAAAAGGAAAAGATCGAGCAGCAGGCGGCTGAAACCGCATTGGGCCGAATCGAACCGATCGTCCAGCTCGACCCTATGGCCAATGCCGATATCATTATCGAGGCAGCCACCGAGCGGGAAGAGGTGAAACGCCAGATTTTTGCCGCAGCATCCGAAGTTCTCGGCCATCAGGCAATCCTCGCCAGCAATACTTCATCAATCTCGATCACCCGGCTGGCGCAGTCGGTGAAAGATCCGTCGCGCTTTGTCGGCGTGCACTTCTTCAATCCGGTGCCGCTGATGGGCTTGGTTGAGGTCATCCGCGGACTGGCGACCAGCGACCAGACCGCTGCCATGGCGAGCGATTTTGCCAAAGCCGTTGGCAAGAGCCCGGTTATGGCAAAAGATTCACCCTGTTTCGTCGTCAACCGTATCCTGCTGCCGATGCTCAACGAAGCTTTCTTCGCGCTCGGCGAAGGCACGGCTTCGATGGAGGATATTGATCGCGGCGTGCAGCTTGGCCTCGGCCATCCGATGGGGCCGATAACTCTGGCCGATCTGATCGGGCTCGACACTTTGCTGGAAATCCTGCGCGTATTGCAGAACGACTTCGGCGACCCGAAATATCGTCCCGCGCCGATCCTTACGAAATATGTCGAAGCCGGCTGGCTCGGTCGCAAAACGGGCAAGGGCTTTTATGATTATTCGGGCGAAGTGCCGGTCCCGACGATGTGAAGCTTGGTTTCGAACAGGATGGCGCAAAATTGTACACCGGTGTTATCGATGCTTTTGATCTTCTGTCGATCCTCGATGCCATCCCCTCTGACCGGGCGGGAGCTCGGTTGAAAGGCATTGCCGGTTTGGCGGAGCGGATCGGCAAGGAATCAAAGCCATGGGTGATTGCACGAGATAGATTGGGTGCAAACCCACAGCCCGTTCGTGCCATTTTATTCGACAAAAATATGACAACCAACTGGTCACTGGATTGGCACCAGGATCGCACGATTGCAGTTGCGGAACGGAAAGAAGTGCCGGGCTTTAGAAACTGGACGATGAAGCAAGGCATTCAGCATGTAGAGCCACCTTTTGAGTTGCTCGCTAACATGGTGACGCTAAGAATTCACCTCGATGATGTAGGTCCGGACAATGCCCCGTTGCGGATTGCACCGGGATCGCACAAACTTGGCCGGCTGGCGGAAGAAGATTATGCTTCCGCGATAGTGCAATGTGGGGAAGCAGAATGTCTGGCAAAATCAGGAGATATCTGGTCTTATTCCACTCCGATCCTGCACGCCTCCAAAATTGCGGTGCGACCCCAGCGACGAAGAGTTTTGCAGGTTGATTATTCGGCTTCCAGTCTGCCTGCTGAGCTGCGATGGGCAGGAATATAAATGAAGTTTCAGGAGACGAGCCGATGAACAACGAAATCAGAGACTTTGAAATCGACATCCCGAAGACCGCACTGGATGATCTCGACATAAGGTTGCGCCATGTGCGCTGGCCTGATCCCGAGCCGGTTGGTGACTGGTCGCAGGGTATCCCGCTCGACTATGTCAAGACAATCGTCGAACATTGGCGGACCAGCTATGACTGGCGGCGCTGTCAGGATGCGCTCAATGAATATTCTCATCATCTGACCGAGATTGACGGTGTTGATATCCACTTCATGCATATCCGCTCGCCGGAGGCTGACGCACGGCCTTTGCTGATGACCCATGGCTGGCCGGGTTCCATCGTCGAGTTCATGGATGTGATCGGCCCGCTGACCGATCCCGTGGCTTATGGCGGCGAAGCGAAAGATGCCTATCATCTGGTGCTGCCGTCGCTGCCCGGATATGGTTTTTCCGGCAAGCCGACCACGACCGGATGGGGCCTCGAAAAAATCGCGAAAGCATGGGATATGCTGATGACCCGTCTCGGTTATGACCGCTATTTCGCGCAGGGTGGCGACTGGGGCGGCATGGTGACCTCGGTTATCGGGGCGCAAGATCTTGGCCATTGTGCCGGTATCCATGTCAATCTGGTCGTCGTCGGACAGCCTTCCGAAGAGATTATGAACAATCCCACGCCGGAAGAGCAGGCTTCGCTGGTGCATTTCGCGACTTATCAGGAACAGGGTTCGGGCTATGCCGAAATCCAGCGGACCCGGCCGCAAACCCTTGGTTACGGTCTAGCCGATTCCCCGGTCGGGCAAATGGCGTGGATCATGGAGAAATTCCAGGGCTGGGCCGACGATGCCAAGGCTCCGGATGAAAATTTCGATTGCGATCATTTGCTCGACAATGTGATGATCTACTGGCTCAACAACGCCGGCGCTTCCTCGGCGCGGCTGTACCGCGAAAGTTTTGGCGCGCCCAACGTTGACCCGGTCAACATACCGTCCGGATGCAGCATTTTCCCCAACGAGATCATCACCCCCTCGCGCCGCTGGGCAGAGCAACGGTTCAAGAATCTGCGCCACTGGGGGGAGCCGGAAAAAGGCGGCCATTTCGCGGCGATGGAAGTGCCGGAGCTGTTTGTTCACGAAGTGCGCAGCTGTTTTGCGGAGATGGAGCTTTAGCGGCAGGTGTTTGCCCTGATCACCCGGCGGCTGATGACGGCCATCCCGACATTATTGGTGATCATATTGGCGTCTTTCTTCCTGATGCGACTGGCGCCCGGTGGCCCTTTTGACGGGGAAAGACCGCTGGATCCGGCGACCCAGTCGGCTTTGCAGCAGGCTTATGGTCTGGACCGGCCTTTGTGGGAACAGGCGTGGCTTTATGTATCGCGGCTGGTGCAGGGAGATTTCGGACCTTCGCTGGTATATCGGGACTTTACCGTATCGGAGCTGATCGCGCAGGGCTTGCCCATTTCCCTGACTCTGGGAGGGCTGGCGATATTGCTGGCGCTGATCATCGGTGTGACGGCTGGCCTGTTTGCTGCTGTGCAAGCGGGAAAAGCGGCGGACAAGGCGATCATGATGCTGGCGACGGTCGCCACCGCGCTGCCGACCTTTGTCACCGGACCCGCGCTGGCGCTGTTATTCGGTTTATGGCTTGGCTTGCTCCCGGTGTCGGGTACTGGTCAGGGTGTCGCATGGCTGATCATGCCGGTCGTGGCACTGGCGCTGCCGGTGTCGGGGGCGATTGCCAAGCTGACGCGTGCCGGACTGGCGAGCGTGCTCAAGCAGGATCATATCCGTACCGCGCGGGCACGCGGCCTTCCCGAAACCAAAATCCTGTTCAAACATGGTTTGCGGCCCGCCTTGGTGCCGGTGGCGAGTTATCTGGGTCCGGCAGCGGCCGGGCTTTTGACCGGGGCGGTTGTGGTCGAAACCGTTTTTGGCCTTCCGGGTCTGGGGCGCTATTTTGTCCAGGGCGCGCTCAATCGCGACTATCCGCTCGTGCTCGGTGTGGTCACGCTCTACGCCGCGCTGATCATCCTCTTCAATCTGTTTGCCGATCTGATCTATGGCTGGCTCGATCCCAGAATGCGGGAAGGGTGAGGCTTTGCTAAAAGGTCATTTTCCGCTTGTCCTTGTTCTGGTGATCGTAACGCTGGCGCTGTTGCTGCCGTTCCTTCTCCCGTGGAGCTATGACCAGATCGACTGGGATGCCGTTCGCTCGCCGGCGTTCAGCGGATCGCATATATTCGGCACGGATGAAATTGGCCGGGATCGCCTTGCACGGCTTGCTGCTGGAACCCGGGTCACGCTGATGGTCGCGATTGCCGCGGCGCTGGTTTCCCTGATCGTCGGTATCGCCTGGGGCGCTACCGCGGGCTGGATCGGTGGTCGGGTTGACGAGGCGATGATGCGGATTGTCGATGGTCTCTATGCATTGCCGTTCATGTTCATTGTCATCCTGCTGATGGTCGTGTTCGGGCGGTCGATATTGCTGGTCTTCGTCGGGATCGGGCTGGTCGAATGGCTGACCATGGCGCGTGTCGTCCGCGGGCAAGTGATGGCGCTGAAACAGAGGCCCTTCGTTCTGGCGGCAGAGGCGGCGGGGACGCCTTCTATCACCATCATCCTGCGCCATATTTTGCCGAATATTGCCGGCGTGGCGCTGGCCTATCTGATGCTGACCGTGCCACAGGTGGTGATGGTCGAGAGCTTCCTCTCCTTTCTCGGCCTGGGTGTACAGGAACCGCTGACCTCGCTCGGCATCCTGGTCAAGGAAGGGGCTGACGATATGGATATGGCACCGCTCGGTTTGCTGCTGCCCGGTGGCCTGCTCGTGCTGATATTGGTCTGTCTGACCATCGAAGGCGAACGATTGCGGGACCGGTTCTCATGAGCCTGTATGAAATTCGCAATCTGGCGGTCGATATTGCGGGCAAGCGACTGGTTGAAAATGTCAGCCTGACCGTAGAAGCGGGGCAGTGTACGGCGATCATCGGCGCATCCGGGTCCGGGAAGAGCCTGAGCTGCCTGACGCCCTTCGGGCTAACGCCGGGCTCCGCTACCGGTTCGATCAAACTGAATGGTACCGACCTCGGAACCGCCAATACCGCCCAGCTTCGCGATGTTCGCCGCAGACTGACCGGATTTGTGTTCCAGCAGCCGTTGACCGCGCTGACACCGCATCTGACCGTTGGCGCGCAACTGCAGGAAGCGACGATGCAAGCGGGATTAGCGCGGCCGTCGCGGCGTGAGTTGGCACAAAAGCTCGAGCGTGTTGGTCTCTCCAGGCCCGACGAGCGGCTGGACCAGTTTCCGCACCGGCTGTCCGGTGGCGAACGCCAGCGGGTGATGATTGCGGCCGCAATCGCGCATGGCCCCAAATTGCTGATCGCTGACGAACCGACCAGTGCGCTGGACGCATCCCTGCGCGCCGAGATCATGGACCTGCTCGACCAATTGCGCGCCGAACAGGGGTTGGGCATGCTGCTGGTCAGCCATGATCTGGCCTCGGTCGGGGGCCATGCCGACCAACTGGTGGTGATGGAAAAGGGCCGGGTTGTGGAAACTGGGCCGACTGACGCCGTCATTGCCAATCCTGCGGAAGAATACACCCGGCGTCTGATCGCCGCCACGCCGCGCCTTGACGAGGCGGTTCCGAAGCTAAGTCAGCCTGGCGATCTGCTACTCGAAACCAGAGACGTCGGCGTCGAATTTCCTCGCCCCGGTTGGCGTCGGGGAAAGGTTCGCGCCGTGGTGCACGCTAATATTACGATACGGCAAGCAGAGTCTCTGGCCCTCGTCGGCGGCTCCGGTTCCGGAAAGTCGACGCTTGGCCGCGCCATTGCCGGTATCGGACCCGTTACCCAAGGTGAAGTTCTGTGGGAGGGCGCGCCGATCCCGGAGCGCCGCAAGCGCGGTCTGGAAATGCGCCGGTTGATCCAGCCGGTGTTTCAGGATCCGGTCGCCAGCCTCGATCCGCAATGGCGGGTCAGCGATATCGTCACCGAACCTTTGCGCAACTTGCGCCCCGATCTGAAAAAGGTCGAACGCAATGATATGGCCCGACAAGCTTTGTCCGAAGTTGATCTGGAGGAGGATTTCCTGACTCGCTTACCAGCCAGTCTCTCGGGCGGGCAGGCGCAACGGGTTGCGCTCGCGCGGGCGATCATTGCGGCGCCGCGGCTATTGGTGCTGGACGAGGCGACATCGGCGCTCGATCCACTGGTCGGGGCGGAGATTCTGAAGCTTCTCCTCCGGCTGCAAGTGGAGAATGGATTGAGCTTGCTCTTCATCACCCATGATATCGCTGCGGCGCGCCGGTTGTGCCACCGGATTGCGGTGATGGAAGCGGGCCGGATTGTCGAAACAGGGGATATCCAGGCTGTGATTGATCATCCCCGGCACGCCGCGACGCAAAAGCTTGTCGCCGCCAGTTAAAAAAGAGGGCCGCCCGGTTGTCCGAGCGGCCCCCTTTTCAGCGTGACGATGTGAATTTAGAAGGCTACGCCGAGAGTGAAGACGACCGTGTCATCCGTGAAATCATCCACTTTGACGCCACCGATGCCAACATACATCAGGCTGGCAGTGAGATTTTCGGTGATTGCCCAGTCAGCGCCAACCGACCAATCGAAATTGTCTCCATCTGTGGCTGTCGACAATGTGCCGTCCGTATAGCCAAGATGGGCATTCAGTGAAATTGGCGTGTCAGGAATACCGGAAGAGAAATCGGTATAGATATAGAGGTTGTCGTCATCTCCGATTGCTGCTTGATCGAACGCATATGCCGCTCCCAGAGTTGCTTCAACCGGACCCAATGTGCCGGAGATCGATGCATAGGGCTCGAAATAGTCGCTCGGGCCAGCAATACCACCTTCGCCATTTGGATAGATATAATAGAGCAGGCCGACGTCAAAGGTGATGCCGGAAGCGACTTCGCCAGACCAGCCGCCGTAAACGTCGAGTTCTGTGTGTCCGAAAGTTGCGGAATCCTCAATCGATGAACCCCAGGTTCCGATATAGAAGCCGCTTTCATGGGCGACATCGATACCGCCCTGAATGGCGATATCACCATCGGAAAACGAAACACCGCGAAAGCGGTAATCGGATGTAACTGCGGCATTTCCGGAAACGCTGATTCCGCTGGAAGATTCAGCTTCTTGAGCGAATGCTGGTACAGCCGTAGAGGCCAGCAAAATGGCCGAGAGGCCGAGAACTGTTGACTTGGCTTTTCCGCCAAGGGTAATTTTATTAGACGTGCGCATGGAAATCCCTTTCTCGTTAATGCGTATCGCCCCTCCTGGATTTGCTAGGCTGTTTTTTTATTGCGCCAGATGCCCCGAACGCGAACAGTCTCTAAACTTGTGCAAGAAAGCTGCTCTATATTATTGCGCCGCACAAGAAATATAATGACAGGAAGGGTGACATAATCGTCATATGTTGCACTTGCGCCACAAACTTGATTTCAGCCGCTTAAAATTTAGGCGAATTTAAATCGGGTTGATTAATAAAGCATCATCCGGCGTCCGCTTTTGCGTCGCCGGCGCTGGATCGTGCGATCTTGCTTCAGTCTTGTGCGGTAGATTCTGTCGGGGCTGCAACCGGTTTCGGACCGGCTTCGAGCATGACGGTTCCACCCTCGGGCACAGACTTGATATGGACATCACGCTGCGGGAAGGGAATCTCGACGCCATGTTCCTTGAACAAATCCCAGACCCGTTTTAGGATTGCGGCCCTGAAGTTGCCCACCCCCGATTGCGGGTCCTTGATCCAGCAACGGATTTCAAAATTGACACTGCTGTCGCCAAATTCGAGCATCCAGACCACAGGCTTGGGATGGTTGAGCACGCGCGGTACATCGACGCAGGCCTGTTTCATCAGATCGATCGCCTGATCCATGTCGGTATTATAGGATACGCCAACCGGGATGCTGATCCGGATATTGGGGCTGGAATAGGACCAGTTTTCCACTTCGCGTGTCATCAGATCCTCGTTCGGGATCAGATGTTCCTTGCCCGCGCGGGTGAGGACGGACACGGCGCGCACGCCAATCTTGTTGACCCAGCCATAGGTATCGCCGACCGCGATCACGTCACCGGGCTTGATCGACCGGTCCATCAGCAGGATGATCCCGGCGATCAGGTTACCGATCGTCTTTTGCATACCGAAGCCGATGGCGAGACCAAAGGCACCGGAGAAGACCGCCAGAGCCGTTAGGTCGATCCCGACCACATCGAGGCCCAGCACAAAGGCTCCGGCCAATATGGCAACGGTGGCCAGCTTCTGGCCCAATACCTTCTGTGCGGCGTCGAGCTCGCTATTGCCGATGATATAAGCCACCAGCTTCATCAGCACGCGGGCTACCGCGAGCAGTATAACGGCGGTCATCGCCAGGGTGACGATCCAGAGTAGCGAAATCCTTCGCGATCCGATGCCGAACCCGACCTTGTCCAGTGCCAGCGTAATTGGTTCGATTCCGCCGACCAGGCCCGATCCGATACTCACGAACAGCGCGAGACCGATGATGGTCCCCAGCCAGTCCGGCATCCGCACGCCACGGATCAGGTCATTGGCGAACAGGCCGACCGTTATCGCGATGGTCAGCGAAAAGACGACCTGGGCAATCAGATGCCAGGGATAGAAAGCCAGGAAAATACCGCACAGGATGAATGTGGTTGCGCGGCGTGTCATGTCGCGGATGCGTCGACCGGCGAGTTCGCTCTCATAGCCCGCGCGCGCTTCCCAGAGGTGGCGCAACTTGGGACCGATATATTTGCTGAGATACCAGCCCGCAGTCAGGGCCAGCATGACCAGTCCGGCGGCAACGGCGCCTTCGATATACTGGACGTTGCGGGGTGTGTCAGGAGTCAGAGCTTCAATATATGAGAATGCATTATCGATCATGGCTTGGCACCGTGGTAATGTTCAAAAGCTTTGGCAAGGTCCGCTATCAAATCGTCCGGGTCTTCCAGCCCGATGTTCAGTCGCACGAGCGGGCCTTTTCCGGCCCATTCGGTGGCGGTGCGATGCTTTGCCGGATCAACCGGCAGTGCGAGGCTTTCAAAGCCGCCCCAGCTGTAACCAATGCCGAATAGGGTCAGTGCGTCAATGAACGCGGCACGGGACCTGTCGTCACCGTCCGATAGCTCAAACGAGAATAGACCCGAAGCTCCGCTGAAATCACGCTTCCATATCTCGTGCCCCGGACAATCGGGCAGAGCGGGATGGAGAACCAGACCGACTTCCGGCCGCTCCTTAAGCCAATGGGCAATTTTCAGGGCGCTGGCTTCATGCTGGCGCAGGCGGACGTCCAGCGTCCTCAATCCGCGCGCGGCGAGATAGGCATCATCGGGCGAGACCACCTGACCCAGCTGCTGGGCGGTGCGCCGAAGACGGGTCCAATATCTGCTGTGGGTGGTGACCGCGCCCATCATAACATCGCTATGACCGACAATATATTTGGTGGCGGCGGTTATGGCGATATCGACACCATGTTCCAGCGCCGGGAAAAAGCGCGACGTCGCCCATGTATTGTCGAGCAGGGTGATTACGCCTGCTGCATGAGCCGCTTTGCAGATGGCAGGCACATCCTGAACCTCGAACGTAAGGCTACCGGGGCTTTCCATCAAAATGGCTTTTGTGTCCGGTCCGAACAGATCAGCTATATCCGCTCCGATCATCGGTTCATAATAGCGTGCGGTGATGCCCATGCGCTTCAGAAAGGCGTCGGCAAAGCTGCGGCTGGGATCATAGCTGCTGTCGGTGAGCAGGATTTCGTCGCCCGGTTGCAGGACAGCGAGCAGGGAACAGGAAATGGCAGCGACACCGGACGGGTAAAGCATGGTCCCGACTGCACCGGGTTCCATTTCGGTCAGGGCTTCGGCGAGCGACCATTGGGTCGGAGAGCCGCGGCGGCCATAGAAGAAACGGCCGTCATCGTTGGATTTCAGGCCGTCGCGGAGATGGGCGACATCGTCATATAGATGCGTGCTCCCCCGCCATACGGGCGGATTGACCACGGCTCCGGTCCATATTTTCCGGCGACCACCGGTGACAACCTGGGTCGCGGGCTTTTTTGAACCAGAGCCGTTATCGGCCAATTAAAGTTCCAGCAGCGCCGGCATATTCAGGCGGTTTCTTTCGGAGTGTCGGCGTCGGCACCCCATTCGGCCCAGCTGCCGTCGTAAAGAGCGGTTTTTTCTGCACCGGCAATCGCCGCTGCAAAGGATACAACCGCTGCGGTCATGCCCGAGCCGCAGGTTGTGATCAGTGGCTTGGAGAGATCGACGCCGGCGTCACTGAAGATCGCCTTGATCTCGTCGCTGCTTTTCCAGGTTCCGTCCGCGTTAAAGAATTCGCTGTGCGGAATATTGGTCGAGCCGGGGATATGGCCGGACGCTGCATTGCCGCGCGGGTCGGGTGTTTCACCGCTAAACCGGTCGGCAGGACGGGCATCGACGACCTGTTCATTCTTGCTGTGCAAATTGGCGAGCATATCTGCCTTGGTGCGGATATCCTTGTCATCTTTCCAGACGGTGAAATGACGGTGGCGGAGTGCTTCCTTGCCGGTTTCCAGTGGCCGGCCTTCGGCCTTCCATTTGGCAATACCGCCATCGAGCAGCGCGACTTCATGCGCGCCGAACATGGTCAGCATCCACCATGCGCGAGCCGCTGTCTTCATCGGGCTGTCATCATAGAGAACCACGCGGCTGCCATCGCCAAGTCCGAGCGATTGCATGCGGCTGGCGAATTTTTCAGCCGGCGGCAGCATATTATCAATCGGGTTGCTGCCATCGGTCAGATCACTGAGGTCCATGAAAACCGCGCCGGGGATATGGCCAGCCTCATATTCGGCTGCCGGGTTGCGCCCCGCATCCGCCATGAATTTTGTCGCGTCCACGATACGCAGGTCAGACGCACCCAGTTCGTTGGCCAACCATTCGGTCGTTACCAGCAATTCCATATTAAACTCCTCATGCCCGCAATTATTTGCGCTACTCTAACCGCCGTTTAGCGACTCGATTTCAAGGCGTCGAGGCTATAACGCATTGCAGTGGGAATCCACCGCTTATGTAGTTTTTCTGCAAGGCATATTGTTACGGTAACATCTGAAGCGCGACACGATCACTATCGATCACTGGTCTTCACCAGAAGAGTTCAATCCGCAACGAACGGGCGATGACCGAGGGGAGCAAAGCTGCGGGGCCCCAGATCCAACCGGAAAGGCGCCATTTTGGGGCGTGGCGGTTGATGTTCCTGACCGACCAGAAAGGCTGCGGTCTGAAAATGCTGAAAGCCGGAAGCATCGGTAAATTCTATCGATATTTGCACCAGCGGGACAAACAAGGCCTGAGATCCGAACAAAATCGGGTGAATGCCGGCCAGTGGGACTCGAAATTCTGCGACAATCTTTCCGGTTTCTCCGGTTGTGAGATTGGGGGTCGCTTGCAAGAGCGAGAGGCCGGCCGCTACCGAATCGCGGGTGCCATGATCGTCGGCCTGAGCCATAGTCCCGCTGACCCTGATATCGCTTAGATCTTCGCCGCCATCGTTGGAGAGCGTGAGTTCGAAGCCAAGGACTGCATTGAACAAAGTTGTATTCGCCGATCGCGGCAGGAAACCGATAGTGATGGCGAGGGCTGGCCGGAGAGATTCGTTGGGTTTGGCAGCGTCACCGGTGGAACTGGCACTCGCACGATCAGGCTCCGTGACAATTGCTTGTTGCGGCTTGGCTCTGCTGGCCCGCCAAAGAAAAAAAGCCCCAAGCAGGGCGAACAGCAGCGCCGCAAAGGCCAGAAGTATCCAGTCATTGGTCGCTTTTTCCGGCACAGATTCTGCTGCGGCTTCTGTCGGAGGTAATTCGCTATCCGCCGATGCCCCGGATGTTTGCCGGTGTTCGTTAAGCACGTCGATCGGTTCCGCTGGTGGCGAACCTGATTCCGGTGCGGATATATCGTCATCTACTTCTGGTTTGAGCCGAGCCTGTTTGACCGGAGGCTGCAACCGATTGGATGTGCTGTCGGTGGTGGCAGGCTTGGCCGCCGGACCGCTCTGTGCCGGTACCGGCGATGACGCTCTTGCAGGGGCGGTGGACGGCGCGACATTGGTCGGCGCGGTAAGCGGAATTTCGGCGTCGACCGGCCCCTGCAAGCCATTCTGCTTCGGATTGCTGTCAGGGCCCGGCGGCAACGAATAGCTTTGCACTGACGGCCGGCTTTGCGGTGCAGGCAATGGATCCTCGCCAGACGTTTGCGCCATAGCGGCAGCGCTCAGGAGAAATCCCGAAATTGCGCCGGTCAAAACCATGCCGACCCGATTATATATGATCGTCTGAAGAACAGCCCTATCCCTGTAAAGTTACAGGTCGAAATGCCGCCCAAAGCAGTGAACCATTGATGAATGCAGCAGAGGTGATGACATGAAGCGCCCCGTGCACTAGATAATCTGCATGACCGACAAACCATCCGCACCGCCAGCACCGAAATTTCTAGGCAAGACCAGTTCGATGCCCGCTTCTCCCGAGGAGGCGATACTCGACTATGTGCCCAATCCCCGTGCGGGCGAGCTCTATCTCACACGCTTCGCCGTGCCGGAATTCACATCGCTTTGCCCGGTGACGGGCCAGCCGGATTTCGCCCATCTGGTCATCGATTATGCGCCGGACCAGAGCATCGTCGAATCGAAATCGCTCAAGCTGTTTCTAGGCTCGTTCCGCGACCATGCTGCCTTTCACGAAGATTGCACAGTCGGCATCGGCAAGCGGCTGTTCGACGAAATGAAACCCAAATGGCTGCGGATCGGCGGCTACTGGTATCCGCGCGGTGGGATACCGATAGACATATTCTGGCAATCGGGTGAACCGCCCAAAGGTCTCTGGCTGCCGGACCAGGGCGTTGCGTCCTATCGGGGGCGCGGCTGATGACACATAAATTCTACGGTGGACCATTGTCGCTCTATTCCGGCAAGGCGCGGGCCTATCTCGACTGGAAAGGGGTGGATTACGAGGAAATCCTCAGCACCACGGAAGTCTACAAGACGATTATCGTGCCGAAAGTGGGCCGTCCCGTGATCCCGGTGATGGTGACCGACGCAGGCGAAACGCTACAGGACACAACGCTGATCATCGACCATTTCGAAGCGGAGCTCGGCGGGCCGTCCGTCTATCCCGTTACGCCGACACAGCGGCTGGTGGCCCTGTTGATGGAGGTGTTCGGTGATGAATGGCTGGTGATCCCGGCGATGCACTATCGCTGGAACTATAATGAAGAATGGGTCTACGGCGAATTTGGCGCAGTTGCAGCGCCGGAAGTCAGCAAGGAAGAGCAGCTGGCAATCGGTCGCGAGCGCGGCCAGGCGTTCAAGGGCTTTTGCCCGATATTGGGGATAAACGAGCAAACCATCCCTGCGATCGAGGCGAGTTATGAAGCGCTTTTGGCCGACCTTGACCGGCATTTTGCCCAATATGATTATCTGTTGGGTTCACGTCCCTCGATTGGCGATTATGGCCTGATCGGGCCCCTATACGCTCATTTATATCGCGACCCTGCATCGGGTGAAATCATGAAACGGCTGGCGCCGAAAGTTGCCGCGTGGGTCGAGCGGATGGTTGATGTGCAGCAGCCGTTATCCGGAGATTTTCTGCCCGATGACGAGATTCCGCAGACTTTGATGCCCGTGCTGGAAAAAATGATGGCGGAGCAAATGCCATTTTTGCAGAAAGCCGCGGACCTGTTTGCTGCCTGGGCCGAGGCCAATCCGGATATAGAAATTCCGCGCGCCGTCGGGATGGCCGATTTTACCGTCGAGGGTGTAACCGGACAGCGTATCGCGCCGCCGTTCAGCCTTTGGATGCTGCAGCGGCCGCTGGACTATTATCGGAATTTGCCCGATGCCGACAAACCAGCCGTGGATGAATTTTTATCGACGATTGACGGCGCATCAGCATTCCGGAATTTCACGGTGGGACGGCGACTGGCGTTCAAAAACTTCAAGCTTGGCCTTGCCTGATATGACGACCTGCTCCCGGATTCCGGAGCGTGAATCTAGTTTGTCCTATCAATCGGCCTCCGCTAATCTTATATATTAATGATATGAACAGTATTTCACATCATCACAGCATTGCCATCGAGGCGTCTGACATTGATTTCATGGGACATGTCAACAATGCCAATTATCTTACGTGGGTGCAGGAAGCTGTTGTCGCACATTGGCAGAAATTTGCGCCTTCAGAAGCGGTCGCCGATCATTTGTGGGTGGCGCTCAAGCACGAGATAACATACCGGAAACCAGCGTTTCTGGACGATGATGTGATCGCCGAAGTGCTGCTCGAAAAAGTCCACGGAGCGCGGGCATTTTACAGCACGATCATCCGTCGCGGTGAAGAGGTGCTCGCCGAAGTGCAGTCCAGCTGGTGCTGTATCGATGCCGATACCTTGCGCCCGACCCGCTTGGCGAAAGATATTGTCGCCCGCTTTTTCGGGTAGAAGACAGAAGGCGCGTCAGTCAGTCGGTGCCGCGAAAACAGGCTGGTGAGCCGGCTATCAACGCATCAGACCACCAATCAGATTGCGGACGAAACGTCCCGCCACCGGTCCGGCGAGATCGGTAACCACTGAGCCTACAGCCGACGTCACGCCCGTGCGCATCGGGTTTGCCCGGGATTTTTTACCGAGCATTGTCGAGGCGGCCATGCCTGCCGCAGATCCCATGGCGACCTTTGCGCCGCGACTGAATGCTTTTTCCCAGATGCTTTTGCTCTTGCGCGGCTGTTTGCGGACTTCTTCTTCGCCCTTTTCTTCGACTTCCTTGGCTGTTGCCGTGGCGTCGATCGCCTTTTGCGCGAGAATTTCCTCGGCGCTGTGCCGGTCGACCTCTTCATCATATTTGCCTTCATAGGGCGAAATTGAATTGATGATGGCGCGTTCTTTCGCCGAGATCGGACCCAGGCGCGACCGGGGTGGCTTGATCAGCGTTCGCTGGACGATCGACGGGGCGCCATCCTCGAGCAAGGTCGAGACGAGCGCTTCGCCGACGCGCAATTCGGTAATCGCTTCCTCGACGTCCAGTTCTGGATTGATCCGGAACGTGTCGGCTGCTGCCTTGATCGCCTTTTTGTCGCGCGGCGTGAAAGCGCGCAGGGCGTGCTGTACCCGGTTGCCCAGTTGGCCCGCGACTTCCTGGGGTATGTCGACCGGATTCTGGGTTACGAAAAAGACGCCGACGCCTTTCGAGCGGATCAGGCGCACGACCTGTTCGATCTTGTCTTCCAGTGCTTTCGGTGCGTCGTCAAACAGCAGATGCGCTTCATCGAAGAAGAAAACCAGTTTCGGTTTTTTCGGATCACCGACTTCGGGCAATGTTTCAAACAGTTCGGCGAGCAGCCAGAGCAGAAAGGTCGCGTAGAGCTTCGGGCTGCGCATCAGCTGATCGGCGGCAAGGACGTTGATATAGCCGCGACCCTGTTCGTCGCATTTGATGAAATCGTCGATTTCCAGAGCGGGTTCGCCAAAAAACTGGCCCGCGCCCTGACTGTCCAGCTGCAGCAACTGGCGCTGGATCGCGCCAACGCTGGCCTTGCTGACATTGCCATATTTGGCGGATAATTGTTTCGCATTTTCCGCTGTATAAGCGAGCATCGACTGCAGGTCGTCGAGGTTCAGCAGCAGCATGCCCTGTTCATCGGCAAAACGGAAGACGATGTTGAGCACGCCTTCCTGTGTGTCATTCAGATCCATCAGGCGCGCCAGCAATAATGGCCCCATTTCGCTGATCGTGGTCCGGATCGGATGACCCTGTTTGCCGTAAAGATCCCAGAATATTGCCGGATTGTCCGAATAGGCGTAATCATCCATGCCCAGTTCCTTGGCGCGGCCCTCCAGCTTGTCAGCATGTTTGAACTGCGTGGAACCGGCCATGGAAATGCCGGCAAGGTCGCCTTTTACGTCTGCGACAAAGACAGGGACGCCATTGGCGGAAAAACTCTCGGCCAGCCCCTGCAACGTGACCGTCTTGCCGGTACCGGTAGCCCCGGCGATCAGACCGTGGCGGTTAGCGCGGGACAGGTTGAGGCTCTGCCGCTCGCCGCCGCCGAGACCCAAGAATATTTCTGTTGCATCGGCCATCGGCGGATTTCCTCAATCATGTTGCAAAGCTGGCCCTGACTTGACGCAAAAAAAAGGCCGGCGTCAAGCGCCGGCCAATTTCTGTTACATGTGTTTATATGCGTTTAGCTATCCTGGAGGCGGACCGCGACAAATTGCGGATCGCGCGCGCCACGACGAACTTGCAGCAGAACTGCTTCGCGGTTCGAGCGTTTCACCTTGCTGATAGCCTGATCCAGTTCGGTAGCGCTGGTCACCGGTTGGCGGTTGACGCTGGTGATCAGATATCCGCGCCTTATGCCTTTCTGGGCGGCGTCGCTGTTCGGATTAACTGTCGTTACGACCACGCCTTTTTGCGTCGACGGGACTCCGATCTGCCGCGCGATGGCCGGCGTCAGATCGATAACCGACAAGCCCAGCGCATCGGCGGTTGCCTGCGCGCTGGTGCCATCATCATTCTGGCCCATGGCATCATCTTCAGCATCCGGATCGAATGTGCTGCCGGCCAGTTCCTCTTCGGAAGGACGCTTGCCGAGCTTCGCAGTGACCTTGATCGTCTTGCCGCTGCGAACCAGTTCGATCGGAACATCGGTGCCTATCGGAAGATTGGTCACCAGATAGGACAGCGTCTGGTCTGGTGTGACTGTCTTGCCGTTCACCTTGGTGATCACGTCGCCCGCCTGGATACCGGCTTTTGCGGCCGCTTCACCCGGTTCGACCCGCTGGACAAATTCGCCCAGATTTTTCTCCAGACCGAGAGAGTCCGCCAGATCTTCGGATAGTCCGCTGATCTGCACACCGAGATAACCGCGCTCGATCGCCTGTCCGGCTTTCAGCGTTTCGACGATCGGAGCGGCGACTTCGGCAGGGATGGCAAAGCCAATCCCGACATTGCCGCCGGTTGGCGAAATGATTGCGTTGTTGATGCCGATGACATTGCCGTTGAGATCGAACATCGGGCCACCGCTGTTGCCGCGGTTGATCGATGCGTCGGTTTGCAGGAAGCGGTCATATGCGCCGCCCTGACCGGTGTTCCTGTGGATAGCAGACAGGATGCCGGTGGTCACAGTGCCGCCAAGGCCGAAAGGATTGCCGATTGCAATGACCCAGTCGCCGACGCGGGCGCCGGTGCTGTCTCCGAATTTGACGAAGGGCAGGGGCTTGCTGGCCTTGATCTTGAGGACGGCGATATCGGATGCTGCATCGCGGCCGACAAGTTCTGCTTCATATTCGGTGCGGTCCGGCATGATCACGGTGATCGATTCGATCGTTGCGTTGCGATTGCCCGGTGCAACAACATGGTTGTTGGTGACGACATAGCCATCGGCCGAAATGATGAATCCGGAACCGAGCGATTGTGCTTCGCGGGTCTGTGCACTGCCGCCGCTCTGGCGATTGCCGAACAGGCCGTCAAAAGGTGTGCCGGCGAAGGGGTTGCTGGTGTTCACACGAACCCGCTGGGTCGTGGAGATATTGACCACGGCAGGCTGCAATTGCTCTGTCAGGTCTGCAAAACTCATCGGAGCATTTGCGCGTGGTACGACATTGCGCATCACCGAGCTGTCGTTGGCGGCGGTCTGAGCACCAGCCGGCCCAATGCCAGCCAGAGTTGCTGCACTGCCGGCCAAAAGCAAGGCTGCTGAAATTCCATAAGCGTAACGCACTATATATATTCCTCTCAAAATCCTGGCGGAGCAAATGGATGTCGCCGCCAAATCCGTTCAAAATCGCTGAATTAATGGCGCAATTTTCATGAACGGAAATTGAATATTAGCATATTTGCCTGCCGATCTTAAGCGCAGAACTGCAAGACATTCCCGATGCAAACCTATTTGGGTGTGCAAAAGCGCTTTCGCAAGCCGGGAATCGTTGTTTCGTAGAAAAAAACCGGCATTGTGCAGAAAAGACGACATTTGTAGTCGACTGCTGCCGTTCCGGATTTTCGGGACGTCAGAATTCAAACGGACCGTCGGTTTCAAACCGGGGCTTTTCCGAAAAGCCCAGCGCATCATTGGCCAGCTGCGTATCGAAAAATTCGTGGACCGATGCAATTTTCCCCTCGCGGAGCGAAAAGATATGCACGTAGCGCTGGTCATAGCGCTGACCGTTTCGGGAGACGCCTTTGGCTTCCATGATAGCGGTCGCGCCATCCGGTCCGTCGTTCATCATCCGCCATTTTTCCGCAAAGCGGAACTGCTCGAAATCCAGTGCCTCGAATATGGCGGGCAAGACCCGTTTCAGCGCGGCGAAGCTGTCATATCGGCCCGAGATGATCGTGTTGCCGGACACATTGTAAACCACATCCGGATGGTGCAGCGCTTCGAAACCATCGACGTCCATCACCGACAAAGCGGTGTAATAGGCGTCGATAATCTCGCGATTGGTGGGCAAAATGCCTTACCGTCCCCGGAACTGGCGCAGATATTCATTGTCCGGTGACAGCACGAACGAGCTTTGCGGACCGTTTTCGCCACCGTCCTGGAAGGTCGTTTCATAGCTCTTCATGGCGCGGTAGAAATCATAGAAATTCGCGTCCTTGCCAAAGCTCTCGGCATAGGTCCGGGCGGCGCTGGCATCGGCTTCGGCGCGAATGATCTGAGCCTGCTTCGCGCCTTGGGCACGGATGGTCCGCGCTTCCTGATCACGAGCAGTCCGCATTCTCTGATAGGCGCTGTCGAGCGGTGTGCCTTCGGGCAAGTCGGCCCGCTTGATCCGCACGTCGACAATCTCCGCGCCATATTGTCTTGAAACCCGGTTGAGGCCGGCCTGGATATTGTCCATCACCTGACCGCGCTCCGGGCTCAGCAGAGCCGCAAACGGACGCTTGCCGAGTTCGTTTCTAAGGGCAGAACCTAGAATTGGTCGAAGTTCCTCAGATACGCGTTCTTCGCTGCCGGCTGCAATATACATGCGCAGCGGATCGGTGATCCGGAACCGGGCGAAGGCATCGACCTGCAGGCGAAGCTGGTCGGTCGACAGCACTTGCTGCTGCTCCATCTCTACATCGCGAATCCGCTTGTCGATCCAGACCACCTGTTCAAGAAACGGAATTTTCATAAGCAGTCCGGCGCCTGTCTGGCCGAAGGGTACACCGCTCTGATAGCGGTTGATGATGCGAACCGGTTCACCGAAGCGCACAACAACGCCCTGCCGTGTTTCCGGGACGATGATGAGCGTGTTCAGCAAGGTGAACAGCAGCGCAATGACAATGACGCCGAGCGCAACGGGATTTTTCATGATCTGTCCCATTATTTGCCCTCCACGGTCGTAATCGCGGGTTGCTGCGCGCGTTTCTTCAATTCCGGCAGGGCCAGATAAGGCGTCACGCCCTTCACTTCGACAACCGTCTTGTCGACCTTGGACAATACACGCTCCATTGTTTCATAATACATCCGCTGTCTCGTCACCGTCGGAGCCAGCCGATATTCTTCATAGACCTTGTCAAAGGCTGCGGATTCACCTTGCGCCTGGGCAGTCAATTGCTGTGCATAGGCCCGCGCTTCATTGAGATAGGTTTGCGCCGTCTGCTGGGCAGCGGACACTTCCTTAAACGCATCGTTGACCAAAGCCGGAGGATCGGCCTTCTTGATCGCGATGCCGCGAATGACAACGCCCGCACCATAGCCGTCGAGCAGTTGCTGCATATTTCTTTCAACCGTCTGTTCGATTTCGGACCGTTCAGAACCAATGGTGTCATCAAGCGTGAAATTGGCGACGACGGCGCGCATCGACGCTTCCGCCACTTCTTTGATGGTTTCTTCCGGTTCGGCGATCTGGAACAGGAACAGCTCTGGTGCCTTGATATTCCAGCGCACCGAGTAAGCGAGATCGACGATATTCTGGTCGCCGGTCAGGATCAGCTTTTCGGATTCGCCTTCCGGAATATCGATTGTCCGGATTTCCTCGACGTCCATTTTTGTGACCTGCTCCATCGGAGTGGGAAGCGAAAAGTGCAGACCCGGTTGCAGGGTGCGCGAATAGGAACCCAGAAATGTCACGACACCGCGCTCTTGCGGGCTGACGCGGTGGATGCTGGTCAGCAATACCCAGAGGATGATGAAACCGATTGCCATGAGAGGCCACCAGGACCGTCCGCCGGGGCGCTTCGGAATGCCGCCCTTGAAGCCGCCGCCGGTGCCTTTTTTAAACAGTTCTTCGAGAGAGCCGGCACCCTTGCGGCCACCGCCGGATGATTCGCCAGCAGGATTGCCCCATGGATTGCGAGGGCCACCGCCACCGCCGCCACCATTGCCGCTGTCGCCGTTATTGCCCCAGGGGCCGGACATGTTCAATATTGAGCCCAAAATCGATTTGCGGCGCGCGTCACCGTTAATATTTTCATTCATAGTTTCTTTATAGGTAGCACGCCGCCAGAAAAACAGTGTCAATCCGAGAAAAGTGTAACTATGTCGATCCGATGACCGATATTTCCACAATCGAAACAGCGCTGGACGACGTTGCCAAGGGCCGTTTCAGCGCCGTAAAATTCACCGAAGGCCGCATTACCTTGGTGCTCAATGTTGGCGGGCTGGACGTGCGCGAACGCGGCCAGATCGAGATTGCCGTGAAAGGCAGTTTGCTGGCGCTCGATGGTGTCGAGAAAGTCGACATTGCGATGACGGCCGAGAAAGTCGAGCGCCGTCTGATCGCCGTGGCCAGCGGCAAGGGCGGTGTCGGCAAGTCGACGCTGTCCGCCAATCTGGCCATTGCCATGCAGCGCATGGGCCGCAAGGTCGGGATGGTTGACGCCGATATATATGGTCCGTCCCAGCCCCGTCTGCTTCACTGCGAAGGGAAGCGTCCGGAGGCCGAAGGCAAGCAGCTGATCCCGGTGCCCAATGATTATGATGTGCCGGTGCTGTCGATGGGCCATCTGGCGAAACCGGGGCAGGCAATCGCATGGCGCGGACCGATGGCGGGCAAGGCGCTCGATCAACTGATCGACGCCCATTGGGGCGATGTCGAGGAACTGATCGTCGATATGCCACCGGGTACAGGTGATGTGCAGCTGTCGATGATGCAGAATCACAAGCCGGTTGGCGCGGTGATTGTTTCGACCCCGCAGGATCTGGCGCTGATGGATGCAACCCGGGCGGTTGATCTGTTCAATCAGGCGAAAATCCCGATCATCGGCATGGTCGAGAATATGGCCGGCTATCAATGTCCGCATTGTGGCGAGGTTAGTGATCCTTTCGGGGCGGGCGGCGCAGAAGCGGCTGCAAAGACAATGGGCATGCCCTTTCTCGGCCGCATTCCGCTCGATATCGAGATTCGCAAATCGAGCGATGGCGGCACACCGCCGGCATGCAACGATGATGCGCACGGGCAGGCGTTCCTTGATATTGCCAAAAAGCTCGCGACATGGCTGGATAACCAATAGCAGAAAGGAATATCATCATGATGCTCGAAAGCGACCAGGATATAGGCGCATTGCTGACATCGACCCGGCGTATCGCTCTGGTCGGCGCTTCGGCCAAGCCGGAGCGCGCGAGCAACGAGATATTCAGGTTTCTGCTCAACCAGGGCTATGATGTGATCCCGGTCAATCCGGTTCTGGCTGGCGAAATGTTGCACGGCGTTCCAGTGGTTGCATCGCTGGCAGATATCGAAGGCGATATTGATATGGTCGATATTTTCCGCAATTCAGAGGCGGCCGGTGAAACGGTTGACGAAGCGATTGCAGTCGGGGCCAAAGCGGTCTGGTTGCAGCTCGGCGTGATCAATGAACCTGCAGCAAAGCGCGCGACCGACGCTGATCTCAAGGTTGTCATGGACCGTTGTCCGAAAATCGAAATACCCCGTCTGGGTCTATTGAAGTAGAATCGTGGCGGTTGATTCAGACCTTGGGCAGGACGACAATTCATCGACCGGAATGAATCGCCGAAAATTCCTGATCGGGGGTGGCGCGTTGGGCGGTCTGGTGGTGGCCTGGGCTATCTGGCCGCGCAGCTATGAGCCGAATGTCGCCGCGACCGAGAATGAACAGGTTTTTGGCGCTTTTCTGAAAATTTCCGAGGACGGGCAGGTCACGGTGGTCGTGCCGCAGAGCGAAATGGGCCAAGGGGTCTATACCGTCCTTCCACAAATTCTTGCCGACGAACTGGGCGCCGACTGGCGCACGGTCGCGGTGGAGCCCGCGCCGATCAATCCGCTGTACAGCAACATCCCGCTGGCCGAACAATGGGCCGAATCGCTGATGCCCGCGGGCACCGAAAAATTGGCTGAAAATGCTGCGGTCCGGTGGGTCGCGCAAAATGTGGCGATCCGCGAACAGTTCATGCTGACCGCCGATTCCACATCTATCCCTGCCTTCGCCTCAAGTTTCCGTGAGGCAGGCGCTGCAGCGCGTGTGTTGCTGACCAAGGCGGCTGCGGCCAAATGGGATGTCTCATGGGAAGCCTGTACGGTCGAAAATGGCATCATTGCCAACGGAGACAAGACCCTGCGCTTCGGCGAACTGGTTCGCGATGCGGCAAGTCAAAGCCTGCCCGATCCCGTTCCGTTGCGAACGGCCGGTGCCGGCAGTCTGATCGGACAGGATGTTCCGCGCCTTGATCTGCCCAGCAAACTCGACGGTTCGGCCAATTTTGCCGGTGACGTCCGGCTGCCGGACATGGTGTTTGCCGCGATAAGGCAGGGCCCGATTGGCGAGACAAGGCTGAAATCTTTCAACCGCGGAGGGGCCGGCAAGATCACCGGCTTTATCGACGTGGTCAAAGGCGGCAGATGGATCGCTGCGGTCGCGACCAACTGGTGGGCCGCCAACCGGGCGCTGGACAAGATGAGTCCGGTTTTCGAGACCAAGGGTTTCATGGCCGATAGCGACAAGATCGACGCGTCTTTGCAAGAGGCGCTCGACGAGGGGCCGGGAACACGCTTCGTCTCCCGCGGCGAAACCAAAGGCGCTTTTACCGACGAGAATCTGTTTCAGGCGCGCTATCGCGCCGACGCCGCCCTGCACGCGCCGATCGAGACTCGGACAGCGACGGCAGAGTTCAAGGATGGCAGTCTGGAACTCTGGATGGCGACGCAAGCGCCCGTGGCAGCGGTGCAGGCGGCTGCTCGCGCGTTGAATATCCGGCAGGAACGGGTGACGCTTTACCCGATGCTGAGCGGCGGGTCGTTCGACCGCAATCTCGACAATGAAATCGCCGCACAGGTCGCCATGATCGCCAGGCAGTTGGGCCGGCCGGTGCAACTGGTCTGGTCCCGCGCCGAAGATCTGATGCATGATCATTACCGGGCACCAAGTCAGGCGCGACTGGATGCGGCCATGGCCAAAGCCGGGCGCGTGGAAGCGATGCAGATCAAGATTGCCGCCCCACCATCCGCGCGCGAACAGGCGAGGCGGCTGTTCGATGGCATGGACAATGTCGATGCGATGCGATCTTCTATAGGGGAAGCCGATATCAAGGCCGTGGCCGGTCTCGAAGTGCCTTATGATATTCCCAATCTGACCGTCGATCATCATAGCGCCTTTGTCGGCGTCCCGACCGGCAGCTGGCGCAGCAACGCCCATAGCAGCAATGTCTTCTATCTCGAATCGTTCATCGACGAGCTGGCGGCAAAGGCGGGTATCGAGCCCTTGTCCTTCCGCATGCAGATGATGGACAATCAGCCGCGGCTGGCCCGTTGCCTGACCAGTGTCGCCGCCATGGCCGCATGGGATGGTGGCCTTGATCGCAGTGGTCAGGGCATCGCCTGTCACAGCATGCGCGGCGGCCATATTGCGGTTATCGCCAGCGCCAGCAGAGGGGGTAGTGGCCTGGAGGTTCGCCGCATTTCGGCCAGCGTCGACATCGGCCGGATCATCCACCCCGATATCGCTCGGCAGCAAATTGAAGGCGGCATTGTCTTCGGACTGGCGATGGCGCTGGGCAGCGCGACCCGTTTTGAAAAAGGTCTGCCGACGGCCAAGCGGCTGCGCGATCTGTCCTTGCCGCGGCTGGCTGAAATTCCACCAATCCAGATCGAATTTGTTAGAAGCGAGGAAGAACCGGTCGGTTATGAGGAACTGGGCGTACCGGCGGTCGCGCCTGCGGTTGCCAATGCCTTGTTCTCGGCAACCGGCGTCAGGCTTCGGCAATTACCACTTTTCGGGGAAGTATCCTAAATCATGCGTGAAACCGGACCATTGCCAAAAGATCATCCGCCAGTGGCGGCGAAGAAAATCGGCCTATTGCTGGTCAATCTCGGCACGCCCGACGCGCCCGAAAAGAAAGCGGTCAAACGCTATCTCAAGCAGTTTCTGTCGGACAAGAGAGTGGTCGAGATACCCTCGATCATCTGGCAGCCGATTTTGCGCGGAATCATTCTCAACACCCGACCGGCCAAATCAGCCGAAGCTTATAGTCTGGTGTGGACCGAAGATGGTTCGCCACTGGCTTCCTACACGCGCAAGCAGGCCGAAAAACTTGCCCCGAAAATGGATGGCGTGATGATCGACTGGGCGATGCGCTACGGCAATCCGAGCATTGCTTCCCGGCTGGACGCGATGAAAGCCGCAGGCTGCGATCGCATTTTGATCGCGCCGCTCTACCCGCAATATAGCGGTGCTACGACTGCCAGCGTCCATGATGCGGTATTTGACGCCATCGCCGCCATGCGCTGGCAACCGGCGATCCGGCTTCTGCCAGCCTATCATGATGACCCGGCCTATATTGATGCGCTGGCGACCAGTCTGGAGCGGGATATTGCCGCGCTCGACTTTGTGCCAGATGCTATCGTCGCCAGCTTCCACGGCATGCCGCAACGCACGCTGGAACTCGGCGATCCCTATCATTGCCATTGCCAGAAGACCGCGCGGCTGTTGTCGGAGAAGATGGGCCGGGAACTGGTCGTGGCCTTCCAGTCGCGCTTTGGTCGCGCGAAATGGCTTGAACCGGCAACGGATACGACTTTGGAAGCCTTGGCCGGTCAGGGAAAGAAGAATATCGCGATTTTCGCGCCGGGCTTCTCAAGCGATTGTCTGGAAACCTGCGAGGAACTGGCGATACGCGGCAAGGAGCAATTTGAATCCGGCGGCGGCGAGAAATTCGCCTATCTGCCCTGCCTCAACGATAGCGAGCCCGGCATCGATATGCTGGAGACACTGGTACGGCGGGAATTGTCCGGGTGGATATAGAACAGCCCGAGCTCTTCCACCCGCCGGTCAAGCGGAGCATCACCATTGCCGGACATCAAACGTCGATTTCGCTGGAGCCGTTGTTCTGGGATATGCTGAAATCGGCTTCCGATTCGCGGGGTCTGCCGCTAAACGCATTGGTCGCCCGGATCGACGTCGAGCGGATCGCCGCAACGCAACCGCCGGGCCTCGCGACGGCCATCCGCTTGTGGCTGACCAATGATATGCTTGGAAAAACCACGCAAGCCGACTAAGGGACGCCCATGAACGCTACCCTTCTTGTCATGGCAGGCGGTGCGATGGGTGCGGCGGGACGCTATCATCTCGGCCGACTTGTCTTCCATCTTGCTCCCGTGGGTTACCCTATTGGAACATTGGTGGCTAATGTTACGGGTGGTCTTTTGATGGGCGTGCTGGCCGGTGTGCTGGCCCGCAGCAATTTTGTCGATGAGCCGTGGCGGCTATTGCTTGGCGTTGGCCTGCTTGGTGGTTTTACAACTTTTTCGGCCTTTAGTTTGGAAGTTCTCAATATGATCGAGCGCAGTGAATGGGGCATCGCATTGATATATGCCTTGGTCTCCGTCGTCGGTTCCGTGCTGGCCCTGTTTGCCGGCCTGATGGCAGTGAGGGCACTGGCATGAGCGGCTTTGACCCCACCGCCGAAAGCGGCTCCGAGGAAGAATCGCCCCAGGGCTCGCCCAAGGAACAGATGCAGGCGCTGAAGACACTCGATGTCCGGCAATTCACCGTTTCTCCCGATGATGACGATATCCGGGTGGACCGCTGGTTCAAGCGGCATATGGAAGATGTGCCGTTCAATATCGTTTCGCGCTGGGCGCGGACCGGACAATTGCGGCTGGATGGCAAAAGAGTCTCGCCGGGGGATCGCGTGCAGGCCGGGCAGGTCTTGCGCGTGCCGCCGCAGGAAATCGAACGGCCGGGCCGCGTTGCCAAAGCCAAATCGGACCTGTCACAGGACCAGATCGATTTTGCCCGCGAACTGGTGATCCACAAGGACAAGGCCGCGATCGTGGTCAACAAGCCTCCCGGCCTGGCGACGCAGGGTGGTAGCAAGACGACAACCCATCTCGACGGCCTGCTCGATGCGCTGACCTATGATGCGAAATCGCGGCCGAAGCTGGTCCACCGGCTCGACAAGGACACCAGCGGTGTGATCCTGCTGGCGCGTTCGCCGGGGGCAGCGTCCTTTTTCTCCAAACGCTTTGCCGGTCGCGACGTTCGCAAAGTCTATTGGGCGATTGTCATGGGCGTGCCCGAAATCGCCGATGGCGTGATCGACCTGCCGCTTTCCAAACAGCCGGGTTCCGGCGGCGAGAAAATGCATGTCGACGAAGAAAATGGCCAGTCGGCCAAGTCGCGCTACCGGATTATCGAACGCGCCGGCAACCGCGCCTGCTGGGTCGAACTACAGCCCCATACAGGCCGCACCCATCAGTTGCGTGTCCATATGGCGGCGATCGGCCATCCGATTGTCGGTGATGGCAAATATGGCGGCAAGGATGCGTTCCTGACCGGGACGATCAGCCGCAAAATGCACTTGCACGCGCGGCGTTTGCGGATCGAGCATCCCGACGGTCACAATCTCGACGTGACCGCAGATTTGCCGACCCATTTCGCCGAAACTATCGACAATCTGGGCCTCGATCTGCTTCTGGGTGATCTTCCGCTCGACGAGAAGAAGCCGGGCGGCAAGATGGTCCGCAAACAACAGGCCAAGGCCCACGCCAAGATGATCCGCAAGGACAAGCGCGGCGAGCGCCGCGGTCGCGGGGAAACGACGGGCAAGCCGACCAAGGCGGGCAAGCCGACCAAGCGTGAACGGCCCAATGCCGGCAAGGCAACGCACAAGAAAAACATGCCGCATAGGGCAAAAGTCAAACAGGCTCTCCACAAGAAGCCCAAATAATGCATCCCGATCCCGCCTTCCGATGGCCCAAATCTGCCAATGATCATCAGGACGCCGACGAGCGGACCGCGCTCGAGGCGATGATTGCGGAAATCGGGTTCGGGATGATCTTTGCCGAGACTCCGGATGGCCCGCGCGTCGCGCATGTGCCGGTTTTTTCGACCGGTGACGGCGCGCTGCAATTTCATCTGTCGCGCGGCAATGCGCTGACCCGACATATTGCCAAGAACAAGGCGCTGTGCGTGATCAACGGCCCGGATGCCTATATCAGTCCGGACTGGTACGGCATCGACGATCAGGTGCCGACCTGGAATTATCTGGCGCTGGAACTGGAAGGCACGGTCCGTCAGATGGAGCGCGAGGGCCTGATCAGTCTGCTGGATGACCTCAGCGCACAGAATGAAGCAAAGCTGGCTCCGAAAACGCCCTGGCACCGGGACAAGATGGATGCGGAAAAATTCGACAGGATGGTCGACGCGATTGTCGGCTTTGAAATGGAAATATTGGCCTGGCGCCCGACCGCCAAGCTAGGCCAGAATAAACCGGCTGCGGTTCGCAAAAATGCGGCCAGGGCGCTGGATGCAACCGGTCGTCGCGCCATGGCCCATCTGATGCAGGAATTTGGAGAGACATGAGCAACAAGCTAGCCCTGTTCGATTGCGACGGTACCATGGTCGATAGCCAGGCCAATATCTGCGCCTCGATGGATCAGGCGTTTGAAAAACATGGTCTGGTTGCGCCCGATCACCATCTGGTGCGCCGGATTGTCGGGCTGAGCCTGATGGAAGCGGTGGCTCGCCTGTTCCCCGAAGGCGATGAGGAAATAATCGCGGCGGTGACGCAATCCTACAAGGACGGCTTTTTCGAATTGCGTCAGGCAGGCGGTGTGCACGAGCCGCTTTATGAGGGATTGCTGCAGACACTGGAAGAATTGGAAGCATCCGGCTGGGTCCTGGGTGTCGCAACCGGCAAGTCGGATCGCGGCCTGCAACATGTGCTGCAAGCGCACGGATTGCTTGATCGTTTTATCACGCTGCAGACGGCAGACCGGCATCCGTCCAAACCGCATCCGGCGATGGTCGAACTGGCGATGGCCGAAGCGGGTGCAGCGCCGGAAACCACGGCGATGATCGGCGATACCAGCTTTGATATGGAGATGGCGGTCAATGCCAGGGTGCGCGCTGTCGGGGTCGACTGGGGCTATCATGACGAGCATGAACTGATCGACGCTGGCGCAGAAATAGTGGTGGCCAATATGGCGGACCTGCATGGAATATTGAACCGATGAGCGAGCCGATTGACGACCAAGACATGCAGGATGAATATATTCCCGATCCCGTGAAGGAAAAACAGGCGAAAGCCGTGCATTGGCTGATCAGCCTGATCCGCCTGCTTGGAGTGGTCCTGGTGATGCTTGGTCTGGCGATTGTACTGGACAAGCTGCCGCCGGTGCCCGCTCCGGCTGGCTATGTGCTGGTCTTTCTTGGTCTTGCCCAAATGTGGGTCGTGCCGGTCTGGATCATCCGCAAATATATTCGCGCCCGGGTCGCCGAAGAAGAAATCGCCAAAGCGGCAGAAGGCATGAACGCGCCATGAAACGTTTCTACAAGGATGTGTCGGTTTCGCCGGTCGGCGACGCCTTTGCGATTTCGCTCGACGGACGTCCGATGAAGACACCGCAGCGTAACCCGCTTGCCGTTCCGATGCCGGGTCTTGCCGAAGCGATTGCCGCCGAATGGGCGGCGCAGGGCGAGGATATCATCCCCGCGTCAATGCCGCTGACCGCACTGGCGCAAGGCGCGCTGGATCAGGTTGAAAGCGAGCGGGACCGGATCGTCTCCCGCATCGCCGCTTTTGCCGACAGCGACATGCTCTACTATCGCGCTGATCAGGGTCAGCAAGCGCTGATCGACCATCAGGCGGAACATTGGGATCCGCTGCTCGACTGGGCACGGCAGCGTTATGATGTCGGATTCAATCTGATCCACGGCATACGATATGAAGCGCAGCCGGAAGAGACGATCGCGCGTCTGGGCAAGGTGGTTGAGGCACAGGACGGCTTCACCATCGCCGCGATGCTGTCGCTTGTCGGCCTTTCTGGCTCGCTGATCGCCACGCTGGGGCTCGTCGAACAGACCCACGATACCGACACGCTCTGGCCTCTCGTGAATCTCGAAGAGCTTTGGCAGGAGCAGCAATGGGGCCGCGACGACGTGGCCGTTGCCATGCGCAATCTCAAACAGGCGGAATTCGAGGCGGCGGCGCGCTTCCTCAACCTGTCCCGTAGTTAGTTTTTCCCTTTGACCCTTTTTTCCGTTAAAGGACTGAAACTGTAACGGAGACTTCATGACAACCGATTCCACACTATGTGCCACGCCTGCCGAAGCCGTGGCCCTGCTTGAAAAACTCTACGTCGAACAAATAGAAATCACGGCAGCCCGCTTTCGCCGCTATGCGACGTCGAAACTGGCCAAAGAGGACCGGCAGCAAGGTCTGTACCCGCAAATCAGTGTCGAGATTCCCGCGGATCAGGCAACCGAAACCAGCCATCTGGCGTCCGGTCATCTCGCCGATATCAACACCTATCGCACGACGATTACCGAACCGAAGCTGTACCGCGCCTATCTGCTCGACCAGTTGCAACGGATCGACTCCACGTTCACCGCGAAAATCTGGGTCGGTCTGTCCGACACGCCGATTCCGCTGGCCTTTGCGCTGGAAGATGCCGGCGCCGGCCTCGACCGGGCGAAGAAGGAAAAGCTGCCCAATTATTTCCACACGCCCAATCTGGTGAAAACCAATGACGAGATTGTCGACGGCGGCCAGATTTTCCAGGGCGAGGAAGCATCGGCGCTCGCTCTGTTCACTGCCGAACGGGTCGACTATTCATTGCACCGCATCCGCCATTATTGCGCGACCGATCCCGGCCATTTCCAGCCGTTCATCCTGTTCACAAACTATCAGCGCTATGTCGACGAATTTATCGAATATGGCCTGGCGGAGGTGAAATCCGGCAAGGCGAAGATGCTGGTCGAACCGGGCAACCGGACGACCGGCAAGGATGGCAAGCCATCCGCTCCGCCGATCGCCAAACCGCCGCAAATGCCGGCTTATCATCTGGTGCGCGGTGACGGCCGACCCGGCGTGACTCTGGTCAATATCGGCGTCGGCCCGAGCAATGCCAAGACGATCACCGACCATCTCGCGGTGCTCCGCCCGCATGTCTGGCTGATGATCGGCCATTGCGGCGCGCTCCGCCGGACCCAGCGGCTCGGCGACTATGTCCTTGCCCACGCCTATTTGCGCGACGACAATGTGCTCGACGACGTGCTGCCACCCAGCATCCCGCTGCCGACGATTGCCGAGGTGCAACTGGCCCTGACCCAGGCGGTGCAGGAAGAAACCGGCATCGATAAATCAAAGCTCAAACAGCAATTGCGCACCGGCACCGTGGTGACCACCGGCGACCGCAACTGGGAACTGCGCTTTGAGCAGATTGCCCGGCGTCTCAACCAGTCCCGCGCCATCGCCATCGATATGGAATCGGCAACCGTCGCCGCCAACGGCTATCGCTACCGCGTGCCCTACGGGACATTGCTCTGCGCTTCCGACAAACCGCTGCACGGCGAGATCAAGCTGCCCGGCATGGCCGATGCATTCTATCAGGAACGGGTTGGTCAGCATCTCGCGATCGGACTGCGCGCCATCAATCTGCTGGCGAAGGAAGCGGAAGCCGGAACACTGCACAGCCGCAAGCTGAGGAGTTTCGGCGAGCCCTTGTTTAGGTAGGCATTCCCGAATGAGAAGTGGCTACCCAACAAAAGCCCCGCCGGATTGCTTCCGGCGGGACTAGACAGTTTTGCGCTGTTGTAACGCTTCAGTTTTTATTGATCGCGGTTATAGCGGGGTTGCTTGTTCGTGCACCCAGTCTGCAACCTTGCGCCCGTGGCGACTGATCAATGTCATATTGAAAAAATGCATCGCACCCAATACAAGCGTGGCAATGCCGACATACCAACCTACAAAGCGCATGGCTTCGACCGTATTCTCCACCGTTCCTGCGGCACTAAGTGCCAGAGCGATAAATCCGAAATTTACGAGATAGAAGCCGACAACGAGCAAGTGATTAATAGACGTCGCGAGTTCATCATCATGTCCAAAGCAACGGATTAGATAGATTTTTCCATTGGTCGACAGCGTGAACGCAACCCAGATGGTCATGCTGATCGCGATAAGAAGATATAGGCTATAAGCTATGATGGTCATTTCAAATTCCTTTCTGATCGATTCTATTGTTTCTGTAATTTCTGTAATTTGAGAAATATATAAATGTAAGTCTGCGCAGGCGGCATGTTTCTTCCCCCAATCTTATTCGGTGTTGTTTTTGTTAGAGCCAGGAATGAAACGAGCGACTTTGCTCCCGAGTTTCATCAACGCAATTAAAGTGCTTTTCTTCAATCCACGCACTTGCTCATACCAATTGGTCAATGTGCCGATAAATTCATGCATCCGGCCAATTCGCTCACGTATATGGCTGGGCAATTCGTTGCTCTGCGCCAGGCGCTGTTCCAACTCGGAGAGTTTCGAGATAATCGGGTCAATCTCGCGCCGTTTTCGCTCAGCGCTGATGGCCATGAACATATCCCACAAATCCGTTTCTGCGACAAAATGATCGCGGCGGTCGCCCGGAACATGCGTCCGTTTTACAACGCCATAACCTTGCAGATCCTTGAGAGCATTTGACACGTTCGATCTGGCCAGTCCGAGAGCTTCGCAAATTCGCTCTGCGTCGAGCGGCTGGTTGCTGAGATAGAGCAGCGCATGAACCTGCGCGACTGAGCGATTGGCTCCCCAATGTGTCCCCATTTCTCCCCAATGAAGAATGAACTCCATTGCCTCCGGATATTTTTCAACGCCCATTGTGAGTCGGCCTTTCGTTATTTCTGTAATTACAGAAATAACGAAAGGCGTCAATATCTTTGGTGCTGGGTGATTAAGATAGCGAGATGTGCATCCAAATTCGACCTCCATATCAGGGCGATCATTGCGCCTTCAGCGGATCCTGAAATGATTCATAATATCGCTACCGACGCGATGCCGTTTCCCTCGTCACCTTTCCTCCGCCCTCTTCGCCGCCGCCCTAACCGACCGCATCTCGCCGCGGGCCTGCCAGACGATCTGCCCGCCGCCGCTAATCGCCAGCGCCGCCAATAGACCGGCGACTGCGAGGTCGGGATAAGCGCTGCCCGTCTGGAACACACCCAGCGCCGCGATCATCACCGCGACATTGCCGATGGCGTCGTTGCGCGAGCATATCCACACCGAGCGCATATTCGCGTCTCCGGTGCGGAAACGGTAGAGCAGCAAGGCAACGCCGACATTGGCGACCAGCGCCATTGTGCCGACGATGCCCATCATCTCGGCATGCGGCGTGGTGCCGTTGATGAAGGCGAAGATAGCCGTCACCAATACCCAGCTCCCGAAAACAAGCAGCGTCAGACTTTTCAGAAATGCGGTGCGCGCGCGCCAGGTCAGGGCCATGCCCGCGACCACCAGGCTGATCGCGTAATTGGCGCTGTCGCCGAAGAAATCGAGCGCATCGGCCTGTAGTGCCCGTGAGTCTGCGGCTGCACCGGCAGCAAACTCAAAGACGAACATGGCCGCATTGACGGCCAGCGCGATCCACAGGGCCAGCCGCCAGCGCGGATCATTCAGCGAGACCTGGTCGTCCGTTCCGCTTCCACAACAATTTCCAGCCATGATGTTCCCCTGGACAATTTCTGATTCGTCCTTAGTTATGCACCCTGTAGTAACTATAGGGTCAAGCGATGAAAATAGGGGCACTGGCAAAGGCGACAGATACGAAGGTGGAGACCATTCGCTATTATGAAGCGGAGGGACTGATACCTCAGCCGGCAAGAACGCAGGCCAATTATCGCGACTATGAGCTATCTCATCTGGAACGGCTGATGTTCATTCGGCGGTCGCGGGATCTGGGTTTCACGCTGAAGTCGGTCCGCGAATTGCTGACACTGGCCGATGACAATGACGACCCCTGCGATGCGGTTGATGAAGTCGCGTCTGCGCATCTTCTCGCAGTCGAACAGAAAATTGCCGATCTCACCGCGCTGCGCGACGAATTGTCGCTCATGCTGCAATGTTCGGGCGATGGCACGGTTGGCGACTGTCGGATCATCTCTTCGCTGGCTTTGCGAAGCTTGCCGATAACCGGGGACCGATAGTAGAGAAGCGGGAATTTTGTTCTGAGAGCAAACGCTATCGACCCGAGGGTTTCACCGGGCGATGTGGACGGCGGTTCACTATAGAATCTAAGCTACAAGATTTGCTCGATGAAATCCGCATGGAATTGCGACATGACGCCTGCCAATTCACTGTTGCCATTCGCGGTCAGCCGGACGCTGTCGTCGTCCATTTCAATCAGCCCTTTGTTGACCATAAGTTCCAGATATCTCCGTGTTACAGACGTGCCGCTGGAGATATAATCAGAAATATCTGCTTCGCTCAACGGCGCGCCTTCAGCAGCGTGCAATGCCAGCAGGATATCGAGGCAGGGCGCAGCAGGGATCCCCAGATTATCAAAAAAATGCTGGGATATCTGCCGCCGGGTTCTGGCGACGATCGAAACGAAGCGGTCCAGCCTTGCTTTGGACAGGTCGTTCAAGAGCTTTCAACGGCCATGTTTGGTAAAGATGCTGTTATCAAATCCATATCTACATTCTTTTTTTGCTCCATTCCCCTAGGGATGGAAAATCAGTCCGGTGATCGCCTCATTCCAATCCGGCAATATAGCATAGAGGTCACAACACAACGGCATACCGTGTAAATGATTGTAACTTAGGTTTTCGTAGAGATGGAGCCTCTCTGGAAAGTGGGACGTTATTGACTAGACCCCTAGTGCTGCAGCCGCTTCCCTGATCCGCTTTGCCTCGGCGCCGTCATTCTTGAACGCCTTCAAGCCGCGGTCCAGTGCCTGTTTGGCCTGGACGGTCTGGCCCAGTTGCATCCGGCTGCGGATCAGCATGATCCAGCCATTGGCATCCTTGGGATTGGCCTGCAGCCGCTTGTCGAGGCCATCGACCATATTGGCGATCATCGCTTCCTGCTGGCCGGGCGGCAGGGCGGCGGCTTCTTTCATCTGCTCGCGGCTTGGGCCGGGAATCGCCGCCGTGGCGACCGCGGGGCCGTCGGTGGTGATGCCGCCGGTCGGCGCGGCGGGTGCGGCCTTGGCAAGACGGGCGGCGACATCAATGCCTTCATTTTCTGCCACCTGTCCGATCACCCGGCGGATATCGGCGGCATAAGGCGCATCGGCGGGCGTGTCTTCGAGCAGTGCGAACCAGTCATTGATCGCGCCCTTATGATCGCCAGCCATGTCTTTCTCTACCGCGAGAAAATAACGCGCGCGTGGATCTTTCGCGTCATGTTTCAGAGCGTTGCGGAATGCGGCGACAGCATCAGCCGGCACTTGCTGTCCATCGCTCGTCATCACCAGAGCCTCGCCAAGCATCGACCAATATTCGGGATTGTCCGGGTCGAGCGTGGTGGCGCGTTTCATCGCGGTGGCCGATTCTGCAAATTTCCCGGTTTCGAAATAGCTCCATCCGAGCATCCGCCAGCTTTCCGCATCATCGGGATTTTCCTGCAGCTTTTTTTCCAGACCATCGATGACCTGGTCAACGCTGGGCGCCGCTTCGGCTTCGGTACCGGCAACAGTCGGGCTGCCGCCGGTTTCGTCATTCATGCTGCGATAGACCTGCACCGCGACCGCTCCGAGCGCTAGCAAGGCCGCTATAATCAGCGCGATACGGCTGATATTCATCGATGGAGCT
Organism: uncultured Sphingorhabdus sp.; assembly: GCA_963974765.1. Classification (GTDB taxonomy): domain Bacteria; phylum Pseudomonadota; class Alphaproteobacteria; order Sphingomonadales; family Sphingomonadaceae; genus Parasphingorhabdus. The sequence continues at coordinate 23,640 of CAXBEI010000001.1, read as the reverse complement.
GATTTCGCCATGGTCTATCCTCGAGCTATTTCATGTGATCATATTCCCGCGCAGAGATACGGAGCCGTTACCTGCCTGACAAGCGTCGAGATTGCTGTGATATTTTGCACTGGCAATGAAGAGGCATTTTGGTAAGATACTGCCAAAGTTCAATCTTTTGGGTCGCGCTACAGCCGAATAATAAGCTGAACCAGATCGCTTTGACGTATGAGGGTGCGTTGGTCGGGGGAAGCAAGAGGGGGAAGCAAGCGCGTGTCGGACAAGTTTCGAGTAGTCATAATCGGGTCCGGACCAGCGGGCATGAGCGCTGCTGGGCGCGCTGCACAGCTGAAGCTCAAGCATGTTTTGCTGGAAAAAACCGACCATCTTTCCGATACCATCTTCAAATATCAGAAGGGCAAGCATGTCATGGCAACGCCGAGCCAGCTGGTGCTGCGCTCGGATATGGATTTTGACGCCGGCAAGCGCGAGGCCATTCTCGGTACCTGGGACGAGCAGACCGCCGGCCATGGCGTCAACGTCATGTACCAGGCCGAGCCAGTGAAGATTGAAGGCGACGAAGGCAATTTTACCATCACCCTGAAAAATGGTGACACGGTGCTGGCCGAAACCATCGTGATGGCGATCGGGACGCAGGGCAATCCCAATCTGATGCGCTGCCCCGGCGGCGACAACAAGCTGGTCCAATATCAGCTCGACGATCCCGGCGAATATTATGACGAGCATATCACGGTGATCGGATCGGGCGATGCCGGGATCGAGAATGCGCTCGGTCTCGCTGCCGACGCGGCGCAGAATAATGTTGTCACCATTCTCAACCGCTCGGCGGAATTTGCCCGCGCCAAGAAAGCCAATGTGAAGCTGCTGATGGAAGCGGGCGAGCAGGGCAAGGTCAATATCCGCAACGAGACCACGCCGGCCGAGGTCAAGGATGGCGAGCTGGTGCTGGAAACCCGCGACGGTCAGGAAACCATCAAATGCGACCGGATCATCGCGCGCATGGGCAGTGCACCGCCGCGCAAATTTGTCGAGCAATGCGGGATTGAATTTACCAGCGAGGATCGCGAGGCCTATCCCAAATTGTCCCCTGCGTTCGAAAGCACCAAGAAGGGCATATATGTCATCGGCGCGCTGGCCGGCTATCCGCTGATCAAGCACTGCATGAACCAGGGCTATGATGTTATCGAGTTTATCAACGGCAACACCGAGCTGAAGCCTGCCGATGAGCCGATACTCGAAGCGAAGTTCAGCGACTTGCCCCGAGGCCGGTCGGTCGATGAATGGCTGGAATTTTTCCGTTCCAATATTACCATTCTCAACGAGCTGTCGCCGCTGCAGATGCGCGAATTCATGCTCGACAGCGAACCGCAGAGCTACAGTCGGGGCGAGACGATTTTCGAAAGAAGCGATCCGGGAAGCTCGCTTTTCGCTATCGCGCAGGGTTCGGTTCTGGTTGAAATCAATCCGACGGATCCCTCGATCACCGTTCCGATTGAACAGGGTTCGATCTTCGGCGAAGTCGGTCTGATTTCGGGCCGACGGCGCGGCGCAACGATCAAGGCGGCAGATGATGTCATAGTGGTCGAAATTCCGCGTACTGCTGCGCTGAAACTGCAGGCGTCGGTACCCGCTGCAAAACGTGCGATCACCCGGATTTCCACCGAACGGCAATTGCTGCAGATGTTCGGTTCGGGCCTGACCAAAGAAGATATTGCCGAGGTCGTCGAGTCCAGCGAGATTATCAATATCCGCGCTGGCGAAACGATTATCGAGGAAGGCGCCGAGGGCAATGATATTTACGTCATTCGCGTCGGCTCAATGGTGGTCGAGAAACAGATTGGCGGAAAACCGGTATTTCTATCCTATCTCCCGGCCGGTTCTTATGTCGGCGAAATGACGCTGATCGCCGGTGGCTTTCGTACCGCGACGGTGAAGGCGGCGATCAAGTCGGAAGTCATCAAGATCAGCGGCGACGCGTTCAAGAAAGTGCTCGACGCCCATCCCGACCTGATGCGCAAGGCGAAGAAGGACATGGCCGCGCGCCAGGATATCAACGCTTTTGTCGAAGCGAAAAAGGACAGTTTCTCGGGTGTTGTCGACATGTATTCGGGGATCGCCAATTTCCTCGTCGACAATGGCATCGGCGAAGCCACGGACGTGCTGCTGATCGACGAAAATCTCTGCGTCGGCTGTGACAATTGCGAAAAAGCGTGCGCCGACAGCCACGAAGGCCTGTCGCGTCTCGATCGCGAGGCGGGCAAAACCTATGCCCATCTGCACGTGCCGACCAGCTGTCGCCACTGCGAACATCCGCACTGCATGTCCGACTGTCCGCCCGATGCCATTCACCGTGGTCCCGATGGCGAGGTGTTCATCGATGACAGCTGCATCGGCTGCGGCAATTGCCAGCGCTATTGCCCTTATGGCGTGATCCGCATGGACAAGGTGCCGCCGAAGAAACCGAGCCTGCTCAACTGGCTGTTCTTTGGCGCCGGTCCGGGGCCGGGCGAGCCGGACAAGAAATGGGCCGCAGACCATAGTGACCCTGCGATCGAGAAACCCAAAAAAGCGATCAAATGCGACATGTGCGCCGGGATCAAGGGCGGGCCAGCCTGCGTGCGCGCCTGTCCGACCGGGGCAGCGATCCGCGTTGCGCCGGAAGAATTTCTCACCGTCTCCAAGCTCGAAGGGGAAGAGGTGTGAACTGTTTGTTTTTGCAACATCCCGTTCGTCCTGAGCTTGTCGAAGGACAGATGGCAAGAGGCGGTGCTTCGACAAGCTCAGCACGAACGGTTCAAGAACCCGCAGCAATGGGGGGTGCCCTATAATGGCCAGCAACGCCATCACCGCCCCGTCCGGCCGCAAGAAAGTCGCGATGCACGACGGTTTCCTCAGGCACGCCGGTTTCCGCTGGCTGAAAATATCCTCGGCGATCATGCTGATCTGCATCGTCAGCTATCTGTTCATCGATGTGTCGCCGCGGCACAATGGCGGCAGCTGGTACGGCTATACGCTGGGCACGATCGGCGCACTGCTGATCCTCTGGCTAACCATGCTCGGCGTCCGCAAGCGGGCGATGACGCCTGGTCAATGGTCGCTCAAGGCGTGGACATCCGCGCATATCTATCTTGGTCTCAGCCTGATCGTGATCGGCACGCTACATACGGGTTTCCAGCTCGGCTGGAATATCCATACTGCCGCCTATGTGTTCATGATGATCGTGATCATTTCCGGCATTGTCGGGATCTATTTCTACGTGACTATCCCGAAGGCGCTGTCCGACAATCGCGACGAGATGACCGAGACCGAGATGCTCGAAAATCTCCGTTCGCTTGACCGGCAACTGCACGAAGCGGCCCAGCCGCTATCGGCGGAGCACGCGACTCTGGTGCTGCAGTCCCTCGAACAGGACCCGTTTGGCGGGGGTTTCTTCCGGCGGATCTCCGGAAAATATCCCGATTGCGCAACCCGTCAGGCACAGGCGGATCTGCGCCGCGAGCGTGCCTATCAGCCGAAAATGGGCGCCGATGATCCGCTCGACAAGGTTGAAGCGCTGCTCGAGAAAAAGGAATCCACGCTGGGCCGCGTGCGTCGCCATTTGAAGCTCAAGGCGATGCTGCAGGTCTGGCTATTCGTCCATGTCCCGATGACTTTCGCGCTGATCGCCTCGCTCACCGCGCATATCATCAGTGTGTTTTTCTACTGGTAGGATGGGGAGCCCGATATGACTTTCATTGTTCGCCAGATCACGACCACCGCCGCCGGTCGGGAGATTACCCGGTCCAAGCCGTTTCCGACGGATGAGATTGGCGTTGGTCGCAGCACCGAGAACGCGATCCATCTGCCCGATCTTGCGGTCAATCCGAATCATGCTGTCATCCGCAGGCGCGACGATGGCCAGATCATTGTCGAAAGCACGTCGGGCCAGAATTTTACGCTCGACGGCAAGCACCGGATTTCTGTCACCATAGACCCGTCTGCCGGCGCGGAACTCGGCTTCGGCGGCCATGTCATCGTCGTCAGCGAGGAAGGCGATGATATTGTCCTGACCGTCAAGCGGGTTGAGGCCTTGTCCGATTCCGCCGAAACGCGCAGCGAAACAACGCTCTACACGCTCAAGGGCCTGCTCCCCGGTAAAAGGGTAAGCGCCTGGGGTTTCATCGCTCTGGTGCTGGCCGCGTTTCTTGTCTGGCCGATCTATACCTGGGCAACCTGGCGCGGCGTCGAGGAACGGCCCGACCAGTTCCACGCCGACACCATGTGGTCGGCTGGTGCGCTGAGCAGCGCGCATCACGGGCTGGAGCAGGATTGCCAGGCCTGTCATGTCGATGCCTTTGTCACGGTGCAGGACAAGACCTGCCTCACCTGTCACGAAGATGACGCGCACGACCATGCCGCCAAGCCGCGGCTGCTGACCGCGCGCGGCGAGCCGGAAGGTTTCGGCAAGATCGGCGCCGCATTCGCCTCGGCTTTCAACAAGCCGCCGGGCAGGTGTGTCGAATGTCACAGCGAGCATGAAGGCGCTGGTGCTATGGAACCGACTGCGCAAAAATTCTGCGCGGATTGCCATAACGGGATGGATGCACGGTTGACCGACACAAAACTGGAAAATGCGTCGGACTTCGGCATTGAACATCCGCAATTCCGGCCAGCCGTGCTGGTCAGCCCGGGCGGCAAGAATCCGCCGCGCAAGCGTGTCTCGCTCGATGACAAGCCGACCGAGAATAACGGCCTCAAATTCCCCCATGACGTGCATCTGTCGAAAACCGGCGGTGTCGCCCAAATGGGGCGCCGGCTGGCGGCAGATTATGACTTCGGTCCCTCGCTCGTCTGCAAGGATTGCCACACGCCGGATCCGAAAGGCGTGCGCTTTGAACCGGTCGACATGAAGGAAGACTGCAGCATGTGCCACAGCCTCGCCTTTGACGAGATTGGTGGCACGGTGCGGACCTTGCGGCACGGCGAACCAGCCATGGTTCAGGCCGATCTCAGAGCTTATTATCGTTCCACCGGGCCGACCCGGCCGATCAATCTTGGCGGGATGGCGCGTCGTCGTCCGGGTGAAAGCAACGACATCCGCGTCGCCAGCGACTATGCCCGCGCCGTGCAATTCCGGCCGAGCCGCGCCAATATGGCGATCAGCGAAGTATTCTCTCGCGGCGGTGCCTGTTTCGACTGTCACGGCATTACCCCGCCGACAGCTCGCGGGCGGGTCGATTATGGCATCAAGCCGGTGACGCAGACCGATCGCTATATGCACAAGGGCTGGTTCAGCCATGACGCCCATACCGAGGAAAAATGCGAAACCTGTCACAATGCGCCGGCGTCCAAGCAGGCGACGGATCTATTGCTGCCGGGGATCAAGACCTGTCGCGAATGTCATGGCGGCGAATTCCAGAAAACATCCGACGTCCCGTCGACCTGCGCCATGTGCCATGATTATCACGCCGATGACGGGACACCCTGGCTGATCAAGGAACAGCAGAAAGACAAACAGACAAAGCCGGAGAAACAGATTGCCCGGAAATAGGGCAAGGGGAAAAAGGGGAGGGCGTCCATGTTAATGGCGCAGATCACGGATATTCACCTGGGTTTCGACCCGGAAAATCCGGCAGAATTCAACCGCAAGCGACTCGATCAGGCGATCAAGACGATTTGCGCGATGACCCCGCAGCCCGATCTGTTGCTGGCAACCGGTGATCTCGTCGATCGCGGCGACCAGGAAAGCTACCAGCGGCTGGAAAATGCGCTGTCCGTTGTGCCTTTTCCGGTTCACATGTGTCTGGGCAATCACGATCTGCGGGCGCCGTTTCACAAACAATTCCCCGATGTCCCGGCCCCCGACGGTTTTGTTCAATATGAGGTCGATACGCCGGAACTCCGACTGCTGTTTCTCGACACGCTGGAAGAGGGCCGTCACGGCGGTGCCTTTTGCGAAACCCGTGCTGCCTGGTTGTCCGCCAGATTGTCGGAGCAGGAGGACAAGCCGACGATCCTCATCCTGCACCATCCGCCGGTCGAGAGCGGTATCGAGTGGATGACTACCCACCCCGAAGAACCCTGGGTCACGCGGCTGGCCGATACGGTGGCCGGCCATGATCAGGTCAAGGGTATGATAACCGGCCATTTGCACCGCAATATTTCCACATGGTGGGGTGACATCAGCCTGGCGATCTGTGCCTCGACCGCGCCGCAGGTGGCGCTCGATCTGAACCCGATCGATCCCGAACATCCCGATGGCCGCAACATGATCGTTGCCGACCCGCCGGCCATTGCCCTGCATTACTGGAACGGCCGCCAGCTGATCAGCCATTTCGAAAATGCCGAGGAGCATGTCATGCTGGCTCGCTATGACGAAAATCTGCAGCCGCTGGTGCGCGCTCTGCTGGCCGAGAGACCGGAATAGCCATATTTTTCGATGTCGTTCATCGTCAATAAACAGTCGTTCGTCTAATAATTGATTTCCAGCGCAACCTTTTTTGCGTTTCCGCTTCGCTTTGGCTAGACCGTCCCCAAATGTACCTCAGGTGCTTTTGAGAGTTCCGCGACAGCGGTTCCCTATTTGGAGAAATATACATGCGATTCACGATAACCACCCGTAAAATCTTTCTGGGCGTGTCCAGCGCCGCGCTGATCGGCGCGACCGCGACACCCGCTTTGGCCGACAATCATGGAAAAAAAATGACAACAGCCGAATTGAACAAAATGAGCGCAATGCAATCCGCAGCGGCCGAGACAAGCGATAATAGCATTCTCCAGCCGTGGACCGGACCCTATGACGGCGTGCCGCCGTGGGATGAAGTGAAAGTCAGTGATTTCCCTGCCGCTTTCCAGGCAACCATGGACAAGATTCAAGCCGAGGTGAACGCGATCCGCGATAATCCGGCCCCCGCGACCTTTGAAAATTTCACCGTACCGATGGAACTGGTCGGCAATGAAGCCAATGACCTGTTCGCCATCTGGGGCGTGCACAGCAGCAACCTTTCCAATGACCAGATCCGCAAGATCCAGGGCGAATGGATGCCCAAGGTCTCGGCTTTCTTCAACCAGCTGACCCTCGATCCGAAGCTGCTCGCAAAAACCAAGGCGGTTTACGACAATCGCGAATCCGCCGGACTGGACGCGATGCAAACCCGTCTGGTCGAACGCAATTACGAACAGCTGGTCCGCGATGGTGCCCTGCTCGACGGCGCGAAAAAAGAAACGCTGATTGCCTATAATACCGAATTGTCGAAGGCATTTAACGAATTTTCCAACAAGGTCCTGGCCGATGAAGAGACTTTCATCTTCCTGACCGACGAAGCCGATCTCGCCGGCCTGCCGGACAGCTTTGTCGCTTCGCTCAAGGCCGCAGCCGAAGAGCAGGGCAAGACCGGCTGGGCGCTGAAAAACACCCGCTCGGTGATGCAGCCCTTCCTGCAGAACTCGACCCGTCGCGATCTGCGCGAGCAGGTCTACAACGCCTATATCAACCGTGGTGACAATGGCGATGCCAATGACACCAACGCGACTATCGCCAAGATCCTGAAATTGCGCGCTGACCGTGCCAAGCTGCTGGGCTTCAAGACCCACGCCCATTACCGCATGGCCGATACGATGGCGAAAGAGCCGGAAGCGGCGATGGACCTGATGATGAAAGTCTGGCCCGCTGCGGTTGCCCGCGTCGGTGAAGAAGTCGCCGACATGCAGGAAATTGCCGATGCCGAAGGCGCTGGTATCACCATCGCGCCCTGGGATTATCGTTTCTATGCGGAGAAGGTCCGCAAGGCGAAATATGATCTCGATGCCGCGGAAATCAAACCTTATTTCCAGCTCGACAAGATGATGGACGCCCTGTTCGATGCGGCTGGCAAGCTCTATGGCATGACCTTCACCGAAACCACCGGCAGCATTCCGGTGTTTGATCCCGAGGTGCGCACCTTTGAAGTCAAGCGCGGCGACAAGGTGATCGGCGTGCAATATTTCGACAATTATGCGCGCAAGGGCAAGCGGTCCGGCGCGTGGATGACCACCTACAAGGACGCGTACAAGCTCGGTGGCAAGAACAATTACACGATCTCGTCGAACAATAATAATTTCGTCAAGGGCGGCGAAGGCGAGCCGACGCTGATCAGCCTCGACGACGCCTCGACCCTGTTCCACGAATTCGGTCATGCGCTGCATTATCTCAACTATGACATCACCTATCCCGGTCTCGCCGGCACGCCGCGCGATTTCGTCGAATATCCGAGCCAGGTGAACGAGAATTGGCTGATGACGCCTTATATTCTCTCGACCTACGCAACCCATTACAAGACTGGCGAGCCGATCCCGAAAGAACTGGTCGAGAAAATCCAGGCATCGAAGACCTTCAATGAAGGTTTCTCGACCGTGGAATATCTGTCCTCGGCGATCGTCGACATGAAGCTGCACAATCGCGTGGAGCCGGTCACCGACCCGGACGCATTCGAGCGCGAGACCTTGACCGAAATCGGCATGCCGAAAGAGATCGTGATGCGGCACCGTCTGCCACAGTTTAATCACCTCTTCTCGTCAGACGCCTATTCGGCCGGCTATTACAGCTATCTCTGGTCGGAAACGATGGACGCCGACACCTGGGCCGCCTTTGAAGAAGCGGGCAGCCCGTGGGACGCGGAAACCGCAGAACGCTTCCGCTCGATCCTGCTGGCGACCGGCAATGAAACCGACCGCAAGGAAGCCTATCGCAAATTCCGCGGTCGCGATCCGGAGGTCAAATATATCCTCAAGAAGCGTGGCTTTCCTGTACCGGGCGAGTGAGGCCGAGAGCGACGCGGTGAATTGAGCCGCTGTTGTCAGGATGAAGTTTGAAGAGGGGAGTGCGATTGCGCTCCCCTTTTTCATTCGTCCCGCCGCCGCGCGATCAGTTCCTGGATTTGCAGCAACCGTTCCTCGGTCATCGAAAAGCGGAAGGTGAAGACAAACGCCACCAGCATTAACGGCACGATGGCGGCGGCGCCGATCAAGACCAGCGCGTCGAGCGCTGACTGTTCGACCGATCCCGGTCGCATGCCTTCCTCCAGCCCGACCATGTCGAGCGCAAAGCCGCCGTAAAGTGGCCCGACCGCGCCACCAAGTTTGGTCGTGAACTGCAGCACAGCATAGAAACCGCCCTCTTGCCGCAGCCCGGTTTCGGCTTCGTGCTCGTCGGTCAGGTCGGCTGTCAGCGACGCGATCGCGACGATCCGCAGAATGAAGAAGCTCATGAAGACCGCATTCTGGATGACCAGGATCCCGAAGATCACCGGATCACCATTGTCCGGGATCAGGTCGAACCAACGCAGAAAATAGGGCCAGGACAGGTCCAGCATCATCACCACGACCGCCCATTTGACAATGTCATGCTTCGGCATCCGTCGGCCGGCCGTCTTCAGAAAGACCATCGCAATCGGCACTGCGATCACTACGGACAGGCCGAGCAACACCCCCATCTCGGTTGCGCCCAGTTCCCAGAAATAGGTCCAGAAAATGACGTTGAGCGCGATGGTGATGCCATAAGACGCGGTCGCGCCCAGATCATAGGCGAGCACATTGCGGAAATTGCGGTTCTGGAAGGTGGAGAGAAAATCGCTCCACAGTCCGGCAAAGCCGGGCGTCGACGGCGCGCGGGCGGGATCGATCCTTGTATGGCCGATAAATTTCCACGTCCCGGCGATACAGGCCGTCGCGGTGATCCAGACGATCACTGCTGACAGCCAACCATAGGTCACGTAATTGCTGGCGACAAAGCGGCCATCGCCGCCCGCGCCTTCATCGAACAGGAAGTAGAGACAGGCCGAGGGCAGCAGCAAAGTGGTGAGAAAGACGAAGGCCGTCCGCTGCCCCATCAGGGCGCTACGCTCATGATAATCCTGCGAAATTTCCGCGACCAGAGTATAATGCGGGATCGAGAAAAAGGTCAGCGCGGTGCGGATCCAGATCGAACAGGCCAGCAGCCACCCCGCCAGCCACAGCTGGCTGTCGAGCACAAAATCCGGCGGCGCAAACAGCGCGACAAAGCCCAGGCCCATCGGCACGGTGGCATAGATCATGAACGGATGCCGCCGCCCCCAGCGGCTCTTGTAGCGATCGGACCAGCTGCCGACCATCGGATCCGACACCGCGTCCCAGACCAGACTGAGCGCCAGAACAATCCCGGTCGCCGTCCCGCTCAGCCCGAGCACCTGCGTGTAGAATAGCAGAACGAACATGACATAGGCCGCTTCCTTCACCGCATAAACCGCCCCGCCAAGACCATAGGACAGGCGGTTGGGAAGCGTCAGGTGCAGGGGGGTGGGCTCTTGCTTATTCACATTGATGTCAGCGTCGCACAATAGGGCGTCTGAAGCTACTGAAATTATGCCAGGGAAGAGAATGGAGGCTTGGTATGTGCAGCAAATGCGAGCTATGGTCGGTAAGTCAAGACGCGGTCCAGCCAAAGGCCTTTTATCCAAGTAAAAACTGTTATAGAGTTCTAAAAATTCGTCCTGATTTCAAAGAAATGACAAATATAAATGGCGGAAGAATTCAGTTTTAGACAGGTATGTGGGTGCGAGGACCCCAACGTAGACGTGATCTTTATTCATGGTCTCAATGGAGGCCCTGAGGAAACGTGGAAGTGTGCTGACAATGATAATTTCTGGCCAGAGTGGCTTGCTGCTGATTTGCCATCCGTCGCAATTTACACCCTCGGTTATCCGAATGGCTTGTTTGAAAAATGGGCGAAGAAGGAAATGGACATTTATGATCGGGCTACAAATGTTCTTGAATATATGAGTGCGAAAGGGATCGGCTCTAACCCGTGTGTGTTCATCACTCATAGCCTCGGTGGAATTCTTGCTAAACAGATTATACGCAAAGCGCAGGATTCTAAGGACGAGGATTGGGGGAAAATCTGCGATGCATTGAAACTAGTAGTTTTTTTATCAACGCCGCATCGAGGAGCATCATTGGCCTCCATCATAAAATTTATTGCGCCAAAGATTTCTTCAAGTCACATCACCGCGTTGCAATCGAACAATGGACCGCTGAAGGACATCAACGCATTTTATAAGGACCATGCTGATTCTTCATCTAGCCTGCGAACAGTTGTCTATTTTGAGAAATATAAAACTTGTAAGGTTGCATTGGTAGTAGACGCCAATTCTGCTGATCCAGGGGTCTCGGGCGCTACTCCCATTCCTGTTGACAAAGATCATATCGGAATCTGCAAGCCTGCAGATAAGGACGATTTGGTCTATATGGGAATAAGGCGCCACTTGGGAAAGGTTGTAACTGCCGTGACTAATGGCGGCTCAAGTTTTTCAAGCGATTACGAAAAAAAGCACCCTGATGACAGGCGGGATCTTTTAAGCAAACTAATAGATGCCAACCGTGGTCACGAGTATAGCAAGGCAAATGAGTATCAAAACAAGTTTGCTCGTTCATACATAAAACTTGGATTATACACCTCAGCAAAGGACGACCATGATGCCCTTCTATCCAAAGTAGAGCAAAGGTTTGTGACCCATATTTATCATGCACTTATTTGCAAAGATGCGAGGGAAGAAGCAATTTTAAATGCAATCCAAGACAAGGTCATTCAGCCGATTGAGAGTCAAATGATCGGGAACAGTAAGTTCAACGAGAAAGAGATACTGAGCGCACTCTATTATTTGACGGAACAATGTCACATTCGATGGGATGCCGAAAAATGAAAAGCAGGCTATGGTACCCGCAATTTGATATATATGACACGGTGAGGCGTTTGGGATTGCTTCTGCTAAATTGGGGCGACACGATACCATCCAGCGAACGCTTGAATATAGCAGATTTTTACCTTGCAAATCCACCGTTGCTTCATTCGACGAAGATGCCTCTGGAGGTCAGAAAAAAATTCACCGAAATGGAAATAGAAAAACCTCAAAAGTCCTTTCTCAGTTACCCTGAACCACCAGTTCTTTTTCGTAAAATGTCAGATATTCAACGAATGGCTCTGCAAGCCTTAGCGGGAAAAGGCATCGTATCAACGCAAGGCATTAAAGACGGTGCGATCGAACTGTCGGAATTTGGAACAAGGTTTGTCCAAGAAAAGCTGAGTGATAGCCTACAAGAACTAGAGCGCGAACTGATTACATTTTTGGCTAATGATTTTGCTACGATCGGTAAAAATGATCTCACAGAGTTGCGCGAACGCACCGGTCTTAGGAGGCCGTTACGATGACCGTAGAAAATGCAAACTTCCTGATACTAAAGCGCCTGCAAGTTAGCCGGCGTGGTCACCTCGCCTATGATCAGAAGTTTCACGAAGGCGTCAATATAATTAGGGGAGAAAACGGGTCCGGAAAATCTACAATCGCAGACTTTATTTTCTATATATTGGGGGGTGATTTTGATGATTGGAAGGACAAGGCTGAGGAATGTGATGAAGTGCAGGCCGAGGTTGCGACTCCGAATGGAATTGTAACGTTGAAACGAGCAATCGGTAAAAAAACCACTCCTGTAGACATATTCTTCGGCAGTCTTGAAAATGCACAGGAGCACTCGCTTGAAGGATGGCAAAAAGCACCTCTTAGACGACAAGCATCCAAGCATAGTTTTTCGCAGATTATGTTTAACTTGATCAATGTGCCGGAAGCTCAAAGTGAGGGCGCTGCGAACATCACTAACCATCAGATTTTACGCTTGCTATATGCTGATCAACGGACGCCTGCCTCTCGTTTATTCCGATTTGAATCATTTGACACTCAAACAATCCGGGAAGCGGTAGGTGATTTGATGTGCGGTATAAGTGGTTACGATATATACGAAACCACGCTTGCAATTCGAGACAAACAAAAGGTTTTTGAAAAAGTCAGCGCCGAATATACGGGGCTCCTTAAGGCAATGCCCGAAGGAAAAAACCTTCATTCTCCCATTTGGATTAGAAGCACAATTACATCTCTTATAGATGAAAAAAAACAACTGAAGAGCGATATTGAAACTGTTGACTCAAAAATCGACGAAAATCAGACAAAGGTATTTCTCGCAGAAAGAAAAAAACTTGCGACATCAATAAACAAAACCAAATCCGATCTAAAAGGATTGGAAAGCTTAATTGAAGAGCATCAATTTGAATTAGTTGAGCTTGGCAATTTTAGGGGTTTTTTGGAAAACTTGTCGGCCAAATTGAAACATGCTGAACATGCTTCAGAAACGGTTGGTTCGATAGAGTTCTCGCACTGCCCAGCGTGTCTAGCTGAGTTGAAGCTATCAACAGGTGATGTTTGTAATTTGTGCGGAGAGATAACTGATCCCGACGAAGAAAAGGCCAAATACGCTCAGATAAAACTAGATGTGGAGCTCCAAACCCGCGAGACTAATCAGCTTATCAATCAAAAAGAGATGGAACTGAAAGATGCCAAAGCAAAACAAAGAGGAGAGAAGTCACTCTACGCGAAATTGCTAACGGACTACTCGGTTCGCTATGACATTAGTTCTGCACCGCGGGAGGCTTATCTTGCTGAGAAGAACAATCGAATTGGGCAAATTGATCAAGAAATTTCGTACCTTAATGACAAACTGACACTTGCGGAGCAAATGGACGCTCTGTCGCTAGAAAAGCAGGAGCTTCAAGCAGAATTACAGGGTTTGAAGGACAGGCTTAGAGGTTTTGAGCAGGCCGCAGCAAAGCGTAGGTCTATCGCACTAACAAATGTTTCTCGATATGCTTGTTCGATTTTGAAAGATGATATGGACAGGCAAGAGGAATTTCAAAACGCTGAAAATACTTCGGTGAACTTCCATGATGACGCAATAGCGGTTGATGGCAAAATGAATTTTGCAGAAAGCAGCAATGTCTTTTTGAAAAATACCGTAATCTTGTCATTGCTCTTGGCCGCCGGAAACGATCCAAAATTTTATCATCCAAAATTCTTGTTGTTTGATAATATTGAGGACAAAGGAATGGAGCCTGAGCGCAGTCACCTATTTCAACGGATAATAGTGGAAAGAGCGACAGAACTGGAAGTGCCCTTTCAGATCATCTTTACAACTTCGATGATGAACCCACAGCTGGAACTCGATGATTACACCATCGGTCCACATTACGACCATGATAACAGAACTCTTGACCTAGGTTACTAGAGATTAGGAATTGCGGTGAATGCGCATTTAGATACCACTTTGTTATCGCCTAAAAAAAAGGGCGCGCCGTCCATCGAACGGCACGCCCCTCAATCGCTAGACTAGCTCCAACTTAAAAGCGGAAGCCGACACCCGCGACAACCTGATGGCGGTCGAGGTCGACGCCGATTTCATTGCTGTCGTTGAACAATGTGTCGTTATATTTGAGCGAGCTATAGTTTGAATAGCGATACTCGAGCTTGACGAACGCGCCGGAGCCGTTGCCGTTTCCGCCGGTTCCGATCACCTGCTCGACGCCCGCGCCGAGACGGTAGCCGTCAACCTGCTGGCTGTCGTCGAAGTTGAGGTTTACGCCGTCAGCTTCAGCGCGGTCCTGGAAGCGGGATTCGACTGCGGTGTTGGTGTAGCCGCCCTTTGCGTAAAGCAAGGTGGTCGGGCTGACTTTGGCACCGATACGCGCGCCGACATAGAGGTCGCGCTTCAGGTTTACGCGGTAGCCGAACGGCGCGTTGATATCTTCATCGCCTTCCTGACGACCGGTCGAATCCATATATTCGCCTTCGAGACCGAAGACGACAGGGCCGGCATCGAAATCATAGCCGAGCGCGACGCCATAAGCGAAACCGTCGACCGACTGGTCGAGCGTGTTATTTTCGAAAATGCCGTCATTGTCGGTATCGACATCAACGTCGCTGCCCGAACGCAACGTGTCATAGCCGCCGAGGATTTCGACGCGTGGACCGGTGAAGGTCGAGTCGGACTGCGCCGCGGCCGGGGTGGCAACGGCAAAGGCGCCGGTGACGGAAGCGAGGATCAGGGGGGTAATCATGGGGGATTTCATAAATTTACTCCAACTAACTAAACATGGAACAGGATCGTTCCGGTCATGCCCGCTATTGCTGCGGGCTTCCCGTCGATGCTGCGCCAAACACAGGGCGCGCTAGATCGACGAGTAGAGGAAACGGCCCAATCGCACGGGCGTTCCATCGGCAGTTGAATAAGTCGCGATTGCCCCGTTTCTGGTGCAAAAATACCACAGCGGGGCGCCGGCGCAGCGGACTATCCGCTGTCCTACACGGGCTGTCTGCGCTTATGCTGCGCATCGTGACGAAACTCTTGCGGGCCTTCGTCGCTGCTCGCCGGCGCGCCGGGAAGGGGCGTTGCAAAGGTTACACTAGGCACGGTTGCTGTTAGAAAAATTTGGCTGTTTTCTGCGGTATCGAGGCAAAGGTCGCAGAAAAGAAAAGCGGGTGGTCCTGTAAAGTTCACGCAGGGCAGGGGCGCGGTTTTCCGGACGGTGGATTCGCGCGCTATTTATAGACGACATCATCCGGAAAGCGCGCGGCCTGACGCAGCGCGGACAGGGCGGGATGGTCGGCATCATGGGTAGTGGCCGCATTCTGGCTCCAGCTCATCACCGGTTCGCGGTGCCGGATCTTCCAGATATCGCCGCGCTTCTCGAACCGGTCGAGATAGCGGCCAAGATAGGTCATTTCGCTGTCTTCACCATCGGGGCCGGCGAGATAGTGAAAGGCGACGAGATAGCTCTCGACGCGCGCCTGCGGGCCGTCAAAGGCGTAGAGGATGTTGGTGACCATATGGTGGGTCTGCCGAAACGCCTTGATCGCCGGGACAAGCTCGGCGCAGAAGCCGTGGGCGGTCACGGCGTCCGGGCCATAAGCGGTGGTTGCATCGGGCCAGTAGCAGCTTTTCAGCGTTGCCTCGTCGGCCCGGTCGACGCCGCGGCAGTGCAGGGCGATGATCCCGGCGATGGCGGCGCGATCGGCCAGTTCCGCTGCGCCCGGTACGCGGCCCGGTTCCTGCGCGCCTGTTTGACTGTCGTCCGCCATGGTCACCCTCCTGCTATCGATAAGAGTAATTTACCCGATCCGTCCGGCTCCTACTATGCCTCAAAAGAACAGGAGAGATGCGATTAGGGCGACCGAACTGGAGGCCTTGACGGCCAATCTGGCGATCCGCGATCTGGCGGCGTTATATATGCGCGGGCTGGATCGGCTGGACCGCGACCTCCTCCGCGCGCAATTCTGGGACGATGCCTTGCTGCGCTACGGCATCTATGAAGGCGGCCCGGACGGCTTTGCCGATTTCTGCATCGAAGCGCTGAAAACGCATGACCGCAACCATCATATGCTCGGCCAGCATCTGATCGAACTGTCCGGCGACCAGGCTTATGGTGAAGTCTATTACCAGGCCTATCACAAGCTGACGGGCGAGGCGGGTGAGAAGCGCGACCTGTTCATCAGCGGCCGCTACGTCGACCGGCTGGAGAAACGCGCTGGTATCTGGAAATTCGCCTATCGGTCGGAACTGGTCGACTGGGTGCGCGACGATCCCTGCACCGACGCTTTCCTCGACGGGTCGCCGATGATCGTCGGTTCGCGCAAGCCGTCCGACCCGCTTTATGACCGCACCGCAATGAACCGCAAACCGGAGCCCGCAAATGGCCTATGATCTGACCAAAGCTTCCGACCCTCAACTCGCGCCGGGCGAGGCGCGTTGCCCGGGGCCGTCGATGCAGGATATCATGGATGCCGACGGCGACAATCCGCCCGCCGCGATGCGCAGCGAGCAATATGAATTTCTCGGCGACGAGGATATCAGCTTCGACCGCTATATCGACCCTGCTGTCCATGACCGCGAAATCGACCGGATGTGGAACCGGACCTGGCAATGGGCCTGCCGCGAGGAGCATGTCCCTTCCCCCGGTGATCGCCACGTTTACGATGTCGGCCCTTACTCCATTCTGGTCGTGCACGGCGATGACGGCAAGATCCGGGCCTTTGTTAACAGCTGTCCGCACCGCGGCATGAAATTCGCGACAGAGGAAAACACGGGCAGCAGCGGCACCAGACGCCCGCATATTCGCTGCCCCTTTCACGGCATGACCTTCAACCTTGACGGGTCGCTCAGGGAAATTCCCTGCCGCTGGGACTTCCCGCATCTGAATGAGGATAATTTCGGTCTGACCGAGATCCGCTGCGATCTGTGGGGCGGCTTTGTCTTCATCAACATGGACGACGACGCGCCGCCGCTGGCCGATTATCTCGAGATATTGCCGGAGCATTTCAAGCAATGGCCGATGGATGACCGCTATGTCGCGTTGCACACGCAGAAGGTCCTGCCGGCCAACTGGAAAATGGCGATGGAGGCGTTTCTCGAGGCCTATCATGTGCTCGAAACCCATTCGCAGGCGGTTTACACCGCCGGCGATGCCAATGCGCAATATGATATTTTCGGCAAGAATGTCAGCCGTTTCATGCACGCGATCGGCGTGCCCAGCCCGCATCTGAAGCATCCGGTCAGCGAGGCCAAGCTGTTCGAGAAACTCGGCCGCGACCCGAAGGACTTTCCAGAGGGCGCCTCGGCCCGGAAAGTCCATGCCGAAATGCTGCGCCAGGAACATGGCAGCGCGTTCAATGTCGACCTGTCCGGCGTCTCGACCAGCGAGATGATCGACAGCCTCGAATATTTCCTTTTCCCCAATATGTTCTTCTTCCCCGGCATCAACATCCGCCTCTGCTACCGCTTCCGCCCGATCGACGTCGACCACTGCCTGCACGAGATACTGCTGCTGCAGCCGCTTCCGGAAAATGGCGAGCGCCCGGCGCCCGCCAAGCCGGTCCGACTCGAGATAGAGGATAGCTACACCAGCGTGGAAGGCTTTGTTCTCGCGGATATCCTCGATCAGGACACCGACAATCTCGCGATGCAGCGGGATGGCGCCAAGGCCTCGAAAAAAGGTGCCCAGTCGCTCGGCAACTATCAGGAAGCCCGGATACGGCGGTTGCAGATGACGCTGGATGAATATCTGGTGTGATTGCGGGGCCAGACGAAATCAGCAGAATCTATCGAGTGATTGCAAAAACAGACCGGCCGTACCCTGAAAGCGCAGAAGATCGGTCCGAAGGAAAT
Source organism: uncultured Sphingorhabdus sp. (assembly GCA_963974765.1). Classification (GTDB taxonomy): domain Bacteria; phylum Pseudomonadota; class Alphaproteobacteria; order Sphingomonadales; family Sphingomonadaceae; genus Parasphingorhabdus. The sequence goes on along the minus strand of CAXBEI010000001.1, from coordinate 5,607 downwards.
GCCGAATAACAATATTTATGTGTATTTAGTAAACTGTCACCTAAATTATTGCCCGGAAGACGCGCCATCCCGACAAATAGCTGCTACTGCCCGCTCCGAAAATAAAAGCGCCTTGCCGGTTACGGTCACAGATCGGGGATTGTTGCAACTGTCACGGTAATTCCGGTAATTCCGGTAATTCCATATCATCAAGGTCATTTTGGGAAGTAGGGCCGGTCATTTAGTATGATCTCCACGATTACCGTAATAAAAATAATCTCTTAGGTTGTTTGAAGCGCAACGTTCAATTGATTCTTTGGGCTTCACATCCACATAAACCGCCGTCATAATCTTCTCGAGAAATGACAACCGAAAGTCATAACAGTTCACTACAGGAATACCTTCAGAGACTGACAGTTTGTTGATATTTTCGTAGGAAAATTTGACAAAGCCTCTTTGCTTTTTTGAAAGCGCGGTACGACCGAGGCTCATTTTTGACCCTATTTCCTTGGTACTCAATACGCCATTCGGGACTTTTTCTACTTTTTCAAACTCAACGCAGACTTCTTTATCTGAGCGTCCAGTTATATTTGGATTGGCTTCAAAGGCTCGAACTGGTCCACTCGTATTGATAAATGCCAAATATGCCGTGTCAGTTTCTTCGCTGAAATAATCGGAGACCTGTCCGGTAGACGGCTTTCCTTTGCACTGTGACAATTGGGCTATCGTCATGCGAAGTGCTGTGACCTTGTCGTTGATACATTTGTGGATTGGCTCGCGTTCGCCGCATTGCGGGGTTCGCACTACACCATATTGGATCGGAAACTGTGTCTCCAACTTTAACATAACATTTGGACGATCCAATTCGAGGCGAGAAATCTCGCCTCTCCAGTACGCTTTGACTAGAGGCCCCGAATAGTCTGGCGGCGGCTGCCGATAGTAAATTCGCATGCCTTCAACAGCAATTTCGCTGACCGCCAGAGACAAAATCGCACCACCTAGAACAAAAGTGCACCATCCAATAAACCGCTTTGGCCGACGCAACCGAAACAGGGCAAAGAAAACCAGCCCTGTTGTTAACAGCGTGATCTCGATGGGGTTCAAGAAATTGATTACACTCACTCCACCTCCTCCAGCCGACGCCTCGCCTCAGCCAAACCACTCCGGCCCCGTATTCACCGCAATGGCTCGCCCCTTCGTCCCATTGCCCACCGGCGGCGAATAAACCCAGATCGTCCCGCCGCAATGGCTCGCCGCCTTGGCATAAACCTTCCGCGCCTTGTTCAAATCGCGCTCCACACCTCTGCCTTCTTCAAACCGGATGCCGAGTTCCAGCTGTGCCTTTCTGCTGCCCCGCTGCGCTTCGCTCGCCAGCGCGGCGTGTTTCGAGTGCGGCAAGCTGCTCGGCAATTTCACGACAGGCCGCACGCTGATCCGCGCCAAGTTCGCTGACCGTCTGCCCATTCGTCTCGGCACAGATCGGGGATTGTTGCAACTGTCACGGTGGTTCCTATTTGACATGTATGCAAGTGAGGCATCCTGCGCAGACCGCAAAAAATTTCTTGGGTATTGTTTATCACTCATTTGTTATTCCTGTGCCGCGCTTAGTGAAATGAAATATACTCTGGGTATTCATCATTTCTTTCAAAATAACAGTTCCTTTTTACCTTACCAAAACCTGATGAATCAAATATATTTGGCACAATTATTTTGTAATTTTTGATAGTCACTATATCATCACCTTTGATACTATAGGTCACAGAACTTTCAATTATCCCGTAAACATTTTTAGATTCAATCGTTTTTAATTTATAGACAGAATTTGCCCACAGAAAGTATTTATCCTTTGGCATCTCTTCTTCGGCGTAATTTCTTAGAATAGAAAAATTTTTAGCATCGTAAATAACAATATTTTTTCCAGAACTGCATTTTTTGTCAAATGTGTAATCCAAGAATGAATTTATTGTGAAGTAGATAAGCAGGGGTAACGCTATAATCAGAAAGATTAGCAGTATCATTCTACTCTTCACTCCAACATCCCCAATCTCTTTTTCGCCTCAGCCAACCCACTCCGCTTCGGTCCCGCATTTACCGGAATCATCCGCCCCTTCGTCCCATTGCCAACCGATGGCGAATAGACCCAGATCGTCCCGCCGCTATCACTCGCCGCCTGGGCATAAAGCTTCCGCGCCTTGTCCAAATCGCGCTCCACACCTCGCCCTTCTTCAAACCGTATCCCGAGTTCCAGCTGTGCCTGCTTGCTTCCCCGCTGCGCTTCACTCGCCAGCGCGGCGAGCGGCATGGCTGCTCTTAAAAGCCAAGGCAGGGCGGCGTGTTTCGAGTGCGGCAAGCTGCTCGGCAATTTCACGACAGGCCGCACGCTGATCCGCGCCAAGTTCGCTGACCGTCTGGCCATTCGTCTCGGCACAGATCGGGGATTGTTGCAACTGTCACGGTAGTTCCTGTCCATTATTCGGCGACGGTGACCGAATAGTGCTTATCGGACCGCCGGTTATATTAATCGCACGCGTACCTCTTCTCATCTTTAATTCCTCGGCGACAAGTTATAATTTGCTGGGGTGTTCTTTTTTGCGGCCCCGCATGGCACGTTGTGCATCGCAAATCGCTAATTCAACGGGGCCAACAAATTCATATTGATGGCGTTTCCTTAACCGAAACCGGGGACAGGCTAAGCCCGCCCAATAATCGTCATGTTGGCTTAATCCTGCCTTCGCATATGGGTGGCTCTGTAAAAATATGTCTTTTAGAGCAACGGTAAGAAGGGATTGATCTGTTACGAAAGAGAACCGGTAATAATCTCTATCTCTTGAATACAGATCTTTGTAATTCTCCTTAAAGAATAGCTGCATGACCGCCAAGTCAGCGTATGAAACTGCTCGTTCATTGCTCTCAAATTTGTTCACCAGCACCCAGAAATGCCAGATAAGTTTTTTCGTCAAGGGGCTGAGTGTAAAATCGATCTCAATCTCGTTGGTTTTGACGAGGCACCGATAAGCGCTGTCCTTACCTCTAATAAACACATAATTGCCGGAAAAACTCGTCGGATTTTTTACTTTCTTTGCGCACTGCACATGCAGCTGATCCAATCGAACCAAACGTTCCAAAATTTCGGTGTTGTTTCTGTCCTTGCACATTCTGTCCTGCGACCCTGCCTGCAAGAGTAGCTTACAATATTCCATGATTGCTACGGGATTTATAGCTTCAATTTTAGAAATCCCTGTAAAATCCTCGGGCCATTGAAAAGTGAATTCAGAACCGGACTTCAGAGCAGCCTGATAATAGTCGTGTGCTTTCTGGTTATCCTGCCTGGCATCTTTGTCGCGCACAATTTGTCTTGCCAGATCAAGACTGGCATAATCATTGCCAGCGGCAGAGAGCTGCATCAATGCGTCCCTGCCTGTTCCTGCAGCAAAATTTTCAGATTGGGTGGAGAGCAATGCATATCGGTATTCGGCAAGCCCGAGTCCTTTTGTCGGCTTTCCTGTATTGATCGCTTGCGCCTGCACGATACCATCTTGGGGGATGAAAATCGTCTGTTTGCCGGAACCGCCACTTCCGGCGGCGGCATATAGTTTCAGCGCCCTTGCGATATTCTTCTCGACCCGAACTCCGTCTTCGAAATAGAGACCCAAAATAAACTGTGACCATTTGTCTCCAGATTTAGCCCGCTTGGCCTGATTTTGAATATCATATTCTATCACTCTATTCGGATCGACCGGCCTAGAAAGATCAATGCCCATATAGTGGGTCGGAGCAGCACAGCCAGCGAGCATCCCGGTCAGCAGCACCGGGGCCAGGGCGCGCATAAAAGCGCCTAAGCGCAAATTGCGCTGCACGCCCCACCCCTGTTCACCAATCGACCGCACAACACTCCTTCATCCCGCCCACGGGAGAATGGCTAGAAACCGTGACCCGCCGTTCTGGCTTTTGTGAGTCTGCGACCTGAGGACTGGACGATAAGCCCATGGAGGTGGATTTTAAAGGATAAGGTCATAAAATTATGACAGATTTGTCACCGCTCTTGCCCGGCTTCATCCATGGTCTTGGCAATCGGCCTGTTCCCTTGTGCGAATCCCGCTTTCCTACATCACCCCGTCGCGCTTATGCTCCGCGCCGTGATGAGTCTGTGCTGTCTCTCTCCCTTGATGTTCCGACGCTTGGCGGCGCGCCGTTTTAAAGGTCACACTAGGCAGGGTTCGGTCGGCATCTATTTCCTTATATTCCAGAGCCTTGAGGGAAAGGTCGCAGAAAACAAAAGGGGTCGTTTGTGTAAAGTTCCAAAATTCTTTCAGGCAATTTTGAACCCGGTTCATTCAACGCCATTACGGCGACTGATGCAACGCTCAGGTGTAACGTCATTGCGAGGAGCCGCAGGCAACGTGGCAATCCAGAGCGGCACGCGGGGCTCCGGATTGCTTCGCTGCGTTCGCAATGACGGGTCCATGCGGAAAGAGACCATTGCCCGGTCCATTCGGTCACGGTTATGGCATGCTCTATTCGCCGGAAATATAATGCCCGTCATCCGCAATATTCTATCCAACATCACGCAAAACAGGCGCTCGTTGGCCCAAACTTTGACAAACTTTGGTATCCTGCGGTTGCTGACTTCTGCTATGCCGAGCCAAATCGAGAAGGATATTATCAATGACGATCGCCGCCCTCCGCACGCCCGATGAACGTTTTGCCGATATTCCGGACTTTGATTTCCCGGTCCACTATGTCGATGATCTGCTTGGCTATGAAGGATTGCGCGCCGCTTATGTCGACACCGGACCTGAGGATGCGGAGACAACGTTCCTGTGCCTGCATGGCGAGCCGAGCTGGTCGTTTCTCTATCGCAAGATGATCCCGCATTTTACCGCCACCGGCGGGCGGGTGGTCTGTCCGGATTTCTTCGGCTTCGGGCGCTCCGACAAGCCCACCGAACTCGATAGCTACACGTTCGACTTTCACCGCAATCATATCCTGGCGCTGGTCGAGCGGCTGGGCCTGACCAATATCACATTGGTGGTGCAGGACTGGGGCGGGTTGATCGGGCTGACCTTGCCGGTGGACGAAGCTTTCAAGGCACGGCTGTCGCGGCTGATCATCATGAATACCGCCCTGGGCCTCGGCACCGGTGCGGGCGACGGTTTTAACGCGTGGAAGGAATATGCGCTGACTGTTCCTGTGTTTGACGCCGGACAGATTATCGCGCGCGGCACGCCGCAGATGACCGACGCGGAGACAGCCGCTTATAATGCGCCCTATCCGGATGACCGCTATCAGGCCGGCGCGCGGAAATTTCCGGCTCTGGTGCCGGTCGAGCCGGATATGGATGGTGTTGAAGTGAGCAAGCGCGCCGCCGGTTTCTGGAGCAGCGAATTCGCCGGCGCCAGCTTCATGGCCATCGGCGGCTCCGATCCGGTGCTCGGTCCGCCGGTGATGAAGATGATGCACGGTCTGATCAAAGGCTGTCCCGAACCGCTGCTGATCGAGGAGGCGGGGCATTTCGTGCAGGAATGGGGTGATATCGTCGCACCGGCTGCGCTGAAGTCGTTTAGCGATATATAGTGGCGGGCGGGCGATGACGTTCGGATCGAATCCCCTAGTGGTGAACCTGTCGAA